>NZ_SZQF01000009.1 GCF_005869935.1 Winogradskyella algicola | reverse complement strand
GCTCACCTCTTACCTTTCCGAACAGAGAAGTTAAGCCCGTTTGCGCCGATGGTACTGCACTTGTGGAAGAGTAGGTCGCCGCCTTTTTTGAAGACCCTTACTGTTACAGTAAGGGTCTTTTGTTTTTTAGATATTTTCATAGCTAATATCTTTTTTGATTCCTTTTCTTTATTATATTCTTAATTTTGCCACTAATGAATAATAACAAAGAGTTACAGTTAGCTTGGGATTTCGTAAATAAAAGCAGTCGAAATATTTTTTTAACAGGTAAAGCTGGTACAGGAAAGACAACTTTTCTTCATAAGTTAAAATTAAATTCACTTAAAAGAATGGTTATTGTTGCTCCTACAGGTGTAGCTGCAATTAATGCTAAAGGTGTAACTATTCATTCATTTTTTCAATTGCCTTTTGGGCCAATACTACCTGATGATACGCGTTCAAGTGGAAATGGATTCAAAAATAAGTTCAGTAAAACCAAAATCAATATTATTAAATCGTTAGACTTATTAGTTATTGATGAGATTAGTATGGTTAGAGCTGATTTATTAGATGCTATTGATAAAATTCTGAGACGATATAAAGATAGAAATCAAGTTTTTGGTGGTGTCCAAGTTCTTATGATTGGTGATTTGCAACAATTATCACCAGTTGTAAGAGATAATGAATGGGAATTGCTAAAACCATTTTATAACAATCCTTATTTCTTCAGTAGTCATGCTTATCAATATTGTAACCCAATAACTGTTGAGTTAAAATATATTTATAGGCAAGACAATCCCAAATTTATCGAGATTTTAAATGAAATAAGATCTAATAGACTATCTCAAAATTCAATAGAAGAACTTAATAAACGTTTTGATCCAAATTTTTCACCTCCTGAAAATGAAGGCTATATATTTTTAACGACTCATAATAGTAAAGCAGATCAAGTTAATAATTCAGAATTAGATAAACTTTCAACAAAAAAAGTAAGCTATTCAGCTAAAGTAGAAGGTAAATATCCTGAACATTCTTTTCCTAATGAGGATAAATTAGTATTGAAACTAGGTGCACAAGTGATGTTTATTAAAAACGATAGTTCACCAGAAAAACGTTATTTTAATGGTAAAATAGGGAAAGTTATTCATTTAGATAAAGACGAAGTTGTTGTTAAATGTCCTGATGACGATTTTAATATTATCACAAAACCTGAGACTTGGGAAAACATTACCTATAATGTTGACAAAATAACAGACGCTATAACCGAAGAAAAGATTGGTAGCTATAGGCAGATGCCTTTGCGCTTAGCTTGGTCAATTACTATCCATAAAAGTCAAGGCTTAACCTTTGAAAAAGCTGTAATTGATGCAGAAGGTGCTTTTGCCCATGGACAAACTTACGTAGCCTTGAGTAGATGTAAATCTTTAGAAGGTTTAGTCTTAAAGAGTAAGATTGATTCAAGACATATTATAAGTGATACCAATGTTCTTAATTTTACCAAACAAGCAGAAGAAAACCAACCAGATGATTCAGAATTAGAACAATCAAAATCTACATTTCAGCTTCAATTAATTTCAGAAGTTTTTGATTTTTTTCAATTTATATATCCTGTTAATAGAATTTTAGATATCTATTATAAAAACAGAGGTAGTATTGAAGGTAACCTAGAACAACCTTTAACCAGTATAAAGGATTGTGCTACAAACTTACTGAAAGTAGCTAATTCATTTAAAATTCAACTAAAAGAATTAGCCCAAGATATGTTGCCAGAAAATGATAAAGTAATACAAGAACGTTTTAAAAAAGCTATTACTTATTTCACTGAAGAAACTAAAAGTAAGATTATCGATGCTTATCAAAACTTTAGTTTTAGCACAGATAACAAAGCTTTAGATAAAGATATTAGTAAACAATTAGATACTATTGAAGAACTTATAGTGACTAAAAAACTCTATTTTTTTGAGTTAAAAGAAGGTTTTGAAGTCAACAAGTTTTTAGGATTAAGAGCAAAATCGGTTTTTTTAACTAAAGACAAACCTAAAAAGTTAAGAAAAACAGTGATTGATGGTACAACAAATATCGAGTTATTTGAACTGTTAAGAGCCTTAAGAAACACACTAGCGCAAGAACACGATTTAATTCACTATCAAATATTCACCCAAAAAGCACTATACCAAATGTGTGAGACTTTACCAACGACCAAAAAGGAACTGTTACAAGTTAATGGTTTTGGTAAAGTGCGAGTTGAAAAGTATGGAAACGATATTCTATCGGTGATCAAAGATTACTGTGAGGACAATGATATTAATGTTTCAGATGATAGTCAATTTGAATTTGTAGAAGAAAAAAAGCCTAAACGTAAAAAAGGTGATACACAAAAAGAATCTTTAGCACTTTTTAAAGACGGTAAAACTATAGAAGAAATAGCTCACCTTAGAGAATTAAATGAAAATACAATCTTTGGTCATTTGGCTAAATTTATTAAATCTGGTGAAATTAAAATTTCCGACTTAATTCCTAACGCGCATTATCAAGAATTAAAAAAATTGATACCAAAACATACATTTGATACACTTTCAGATTTAAAACATCAACTAGATGATAAATATAGTTATGGTGAAATCAGGTTGGTTTTAGACGAATTAAATTCATAAAAAAAGGCTTCAATATTACATGCGAAGCCTTTTCAATTTTTAAAATTGAGATGTTACCCTTTTATAACACCTCTAGAAATTACAATTTTTTGGATTTCAGAAGTGCCTTCATAAATTTGAGTGATTTTTGCATCACGCATTAAGCGTTCTACGTGGTATTCTTTCACAAAACCATTTCCACCGTGTATTTGTACGGCTTCAACTGTTTGTTCCATTGCAACTTTACTGGCGTATAATTTTGCCATAGCACTTGCCATGTCATAATTGTTACCTTGGTCTTTATCCCAAGCCGCTTTCATTACTAACATACGTGCAGCTTCAACTTCAGTATACATGTCTGCAAGTTTAAAAGCAATAGCTTGATGGTTGCAAATTTCAGTACCAAAAGCTTTACGCTCTTTACTATATTTTAAAGCAAGCTCGTAAGCACCAGAAGCAATACCTAAAGCTTGTGCAGCAATACCAATACGTCCACCTGAAAGTGTTTTCATTGCGAATTTAAAACCAAATCCGTCTTCACCAATTCTGTTTTCTTTTGGTACTTTAACATCGTTAAATTGAAGTGTGTGTGTATCACTTCCTCTAATGCCTAATTTATCTTCTTTAGGACCAATATCAAAACCTTCCATACCTTTTTCAACTATAAAAGCATTGATTCCTCTGTGTCCTTTTTCTCTGTCTGTTTGTGCAATTACTAAATAAACATCAGATCTACCTCCATTAGTAATCCAATTTTTTGTTCCATTAATTACATAATGGTCACCTTTATCAATTGCAGTTGTTGTTTGTGATGTTGCATCACTACCAGCCTCAGGTTCACTTAAGCAAAATGCACCAATCTGCTCACCAGTAGCTAATTTTGTTAAATACTTTTGTTTTTGTTCTTCAGTACCATAAGCCTCAAGACCATAACAAACCAACGAATTATTTACAGAAACCATTACAGAAGCAGACGCATCAATTTTAGAAAGCTCCTCCATAATAAGCACGTACGAAATTGTATCCATACCGCTACCACCATACTTTGGGTCTACCATAATGCCCATAAACCCTAATTCGCCCATTTTACGAACTAATTCGTCCGGAAAAGTTTGTGTATTATCACGTTCAATAACACCAGGAAGTAATTCTGTTTGAGCAAAATCTCTGGCCGCATCACGAATCATTAAATGTTCTTCAGTTAAGCTAAAATCCATATAGTAAATTAATTATTGATTTGTTAAAAAATTCATGCAAAGATAACGCTTTCTTGCTGTATTTTCAATAAGTAATATTATTTTTACTAATATGATAAAAACTGAATATAAAGTTGTTGCAGTAATGTCTGGAACGTCTTTGGATGGTATAGATGTTATCTATGCAAGTTTTAATTTTCATGAGGATTGGAGCTTTAAAATTTATCATGCGGAAACTCTAAAATATTCAACCGAATGGAAGACTATCCTCAGCAATCTTGTAGACAATTCTCTTGAAGAATTAAAGGAATTAGATTTTGCCTATTCTGAGTATTTGGCTAACGCGATAAAATGTTTCATAACTAAGCACAATCTCAGTGAAATAGACTTTGTATCTTCCCATGGACATACAGCATTGCATCAACCAGATAAAGGGCTAACCTATCAAATAGGTAATCAACAGATTTTAGCAGATATGCTTAATAGAAAACTAATTTGCGATTTTAGAGTGCAAGATGTTAAGTATGGTGGGCAAGGCGCTCCATTAGTACCAATAGGCGATAGGTTACTTTTTTATGACTATGATTATTGTTTGAATTTAGGTGGGTTTGCCAATGTTTCGTTTGAAAAAAATAAAAGACGTATTGCTTTCGATATTTGCCCAGTTAATATTGTAATTAATCATTATGCTTCTAGAATTAATTTAGAGTATGATGACAGAGGAAAGATAGCTTCGAAAGGAACAGTACATAAAGGTTTATTAGACCAATTAAATCAACTTGAATTTTATAAACAATCTGCACCAAAATCACTAGGTTTAGAATGGGTTAAAACGCACATCTTTCCAACTATAGATAGATTTGAACTTAAAACCGAAGATATATTAAGAACTTTTACAGAACATATTGCAACACAGATAGCTAAAGTTTTAAAAGATAAAGTGTCGAAAACATTAATTACTGGCGGAGGAGCTTACAATGATTTTTTAATAGAACAGCTTAAATTAAAAACCCAGTCTAAGATCATAATTCCTGATAATCAAATAATAGAATTTAAGGAGGCTCTAGTATTCGGTTTATTGGGCATTCTTAGAGATAGAAATGAAGTTAATTGTCTTAAAAGTGTTACAGGTGCAACCAAAGATCATTCTTCAGGAAAAATTTTAATTCCAAAGGCTTAAAATTAATATTTAATTCACTTTTTAGGCATTGGAGTTTTTTATATTTGTTACCATTAACTAAATCATCGAAATTGATAAAGCAATTACTTCAAACATACGAAGATAAATCCCCAGAAATAGTGTTCCATTGGAACGATCCAGAGACCGAGGCAGAAGGTTGGACAGTTATAAATTCTTTAAGAGGTGGTGCTGCCGGAGGCGGAACCAGAATGCGTAAAGGCTTAGATATGAATGAAGTACTTTCATTGGCAAAAACAATGGAAGTGAAGTTTACTGTGTCTGGTCCTGCAATTGGTGGTGCTAAATCTGGTATTAATTTCGATCCTCAAGACCCTAGAAAAAAAGGTGTGCTAGAACGTTGGTATGCAGCAGTTTCACCATTGTTAAAAAGTTACTACGGAACAGGAGGAGATCTCAATGTTGATGAAATACATGAAGTGATTCCTATTACTGAAGAAAGTGGTGTTTGGCATCCTCAGGAAGGTGTTTTTGAAGGTCATTTTAAACCTACGCAAGCTGATAAGATTAATAGAATCGGTCAGTTAAGGCAAGGTGTAATAAAGGTTATTGAAAACCCAGAATATTCACCAGATGTATCTAGAAAATATACTGTGGCAGACATGATTACTGGTTTTGGAGTAGCTGTTGCGGCAAAACATTTTTATGAGTTAAACGAAAGCTCAATAAAAGGAAAACGTGTTGTTGTGCAAGGTTTTGGCAATGTTGGTGCAGCTGCAGCATTTTATTTTGCCCAAATGGGTGCTAAAGTCGTTGGTATTATAGATCGCGTGGGAGGTTTAATTAGACCTGAAGGATTTTCTTTTAAAGAAATTACTGATTTATATCTTAATAAAAACGGAAATACATTAGTAGCGGATAATCTTATTCCATTTGACGAAATAAACGAAAAAATATGGTCTTTAGAGACCGAAGTATTTGCGCCTTGTGCTGCATCTCGATTAGTCACTAAAAATCAAATCGATCAGATGATTGCTACTGGTCTAGAAGTTATTACCTGTGGTGCAAACGTGCCTTTTGCAGATAAAGAAATTTTCTTTGGACCCATAATGGAACATACAGATCAAAAGGTAAGTTTAATACCAGATTTTATTTCCAATTGCGGAATGGCAAGAGTTTTTGCTTATTTTATGGAACGTAAAGTGCAGATGACAGATGAAGCAATTTTTAATGACACATCAGATGTCATAAAAAAGGCTCTAAAAGAAGTTAAAAACAACAATCCATCAACTGTTGGCATAAGCGAAACTGCATTTGAGATTGCACTAAGACAATTAATTTAAAAAAATAGATCCCTTAATTTATGGAAACCGTAATAATTCTCGTATTTGTATTTGGTTACTTAGCCATTACTCTCGAACATAATATTAAAATAGATAAGCTTATTCCAGCTTTGGTAATGATGGCTATAAGTTGGGCATTAATATCATTAGGTATAGATGATTTCACACAATGGTTTGATTCTGCTAAGCACAACCTCATGGAAAATTTTGGGTTGTTGCCTCATGAAGAAAAAATGCACCTAATGGAAGAAACCCTTTTGCATCATTTAGGTAAGACTGCTGAAATATTAGTTTTCTTACTTGGTGCTATGACCATTGTAGAGATAATAGATTATTTTGATGGTTTTTCAACTATTAAATCAGCAGTAAAATTTAATAGTAGAAAAAAGTTACTATGGATGTTTTCAATATTAGCTTTCATTCTTTCAGCAATAATAGATAACCTTACAGCAACTATTGTTTTAATATCTATACTTCAAAAAATTGTTAAAGATAGAGATGTAAGAATATGGTTTGCTGGTTTAATCATTATTGCGGCAAATGCAGGGGGAGCATGGTCACCAATTGGTGATGTTACAACGACAATGCTTTGGATAGGAGATAAAGTGTCTACAGGAAAGTTATTCTCATACTTATTTATTCCTTCAGTGATTTGTATGGCAGTACCAACTTTTATTGCTTCATTATTACCAGCATTTAAGGGAACAGTAGAATTACAAAAAGCGGATGACAAACCTAAAAGCAAATTTAGTTCTACCATGTTATTTTTAGGGTTAGGCGCCATTATATTTGTCCCAATTTTTAAAGTAATAACACATTTACCACCTTATGTAGGTATGATGTTATCTCTTGGTGTAGTTGCTATTTTTGCGGAGGTTTATAGTAATTCAAAATTTGCAATTTCTGCTGCTGAACATGGAGAGCATGAGGCACATGCTAGTCACAGCCCTGTACATTATTCGTTATCAAAAATTGAATTACCAAGTATACTATTCTTTTTAGGTATTTTAATGGCTGTAGCAGCATTAGAATCTTTAGGTATTTTATTCGGTTTCGCAAATTCATTACAGACGTCTATGCCAATGATGGGTACTGAGTTACACGGAGAAGGCGTTTCAGATTTAGTAGTGCTACTACTAGGTGTCGGTTCTGCGGTAATTGACAATGTGCCTCTAGTAGCAGCAAGTTTAGGAATGTTTTCTGAGCCAATGGATAACGAATTATGGCACTTTATAGCATATTCAGCAGGAACAGGTGGTAGCATGTTAATTATTGGTTCTGCTGCAGGTGTAGTTGCAATGGGTATGGAAAAAATAGATTTTTTCTGGTACTTAAAGAAAATAGCTTGGTTGGCACTTTTAGGATTTATAGCTGGAGCAATTGCTTTCATGGTTACCAGAGCAATTTTCTAACATACTTAAGTTAAAAACTAAACGTTATAACTTACAGAAACTTTTAAACTTAAAACTTTTTATATGATATTACTAAGTAATATTCAAGATGGTGCAGAAGTATTAGCAGAAGGAGAGCAAGTAGAAAAAACACTTTCCATTATCGAGTTGATCACTAGTGGTGGAACTTCAGGAATGGTAATAATTCTTATCCTATTCCTACTTCTTATTGTAGCAACCTATATTTATTTTGAAAGAATTTTTGCTATCAAGGCAGCTTCTAAAGTAGATTCTAATTTTATGAATCAGATTAAAGATCATGTAAGCAATGGTAAAATAGATTCTGCTCAGATGTTATGTGCACAACAAAATTCACCGGTATCAAGATTGATTGCCAAGGGCATTACTCGCATCGGTAAACCATTAGAAGATATTAATACTGCAATTGAAAACGCTGGTAGATTAGAGATTTATAGCTTAGAAAAGAATGTAAGTGTACTTGCAACGATCTCTGGTGTGGCTCCAATGATTGGTTTCTTAGGAACTGTAGTTGGTATGATACTTTCTATTTTTGAACTAGCTAATGCTGGCGGAACAATACAAATGGATGTTTTAGCCAGCGGACTTTATACTGCAATGACAACTACTGTTGGCGGACTTATAGTGGGTATTATAGCTTATGTTGCCTATAACCACATAGTTGTAAAAACAAATAAGGTTGTTTACCAGATGGAAGCCAACTCTGTAGAGTTTTTAGATCACTTAAACGAACCTATCTAATTTATGAATATTAGAGGACGAAATAAAGTAACACCAGAATTCAATATGGCATCAATGACCGATATTGTATTCTTGTTATTGATCTTTTTTATGATTGCTTCAACCTTGGTAACTACTAATGCAATAGATATTATTTTACCAAAAGCCAGCGGTAAAACCGAAAATAAAAAATCGACAGCAGTAAGTATCAAAAAAGATTTAACCTATTACATAGATCAGAAGCGTGTTGGTGAAAGTGTTTTAGAAAATGAATTGGTGAAAGCGCTCTCAACTCAAGAGCAACCAACAATTGTGTTGCGTGCCGAGAAGTCTGTACCTGTTGAGAATGTTGTTAAGGTTATGGACATAGCTAATAGAAATAAATTTAAAGTGATTTTGGCAGTGCAGCCAAATTAAAACGGCATCGTTTTTGAAACTGAGTTTTGAAAATGAATATTAATAAAACAGAATAGTATGTTTAGCGTAAGTGTTAGAATCTTTTTGGCAGTATTCGTACTTTTTTTGATAGTATGGAACGTTAAAGGATTATCTCCTAAGAATAGATCTAGGGGACTAACTACGATTTTAACATTGGTGGTTTTATTTCTTTTATTTCGATTTGGTTTGATGTATATGGATCCACCAGAAGAATATGGTGTTGCTGTTAATTTTGGAACCACAGATTTTGGGAGTGGAAACAAACCATTATCACAACCAAGAGAAGCAGTAGAAGAAAAAGTAGTTGAAGAATCTCAGCCAGAGCCATCAGTATCTGAACCTACTGAAGCTATTCAAAAGACTGAGGATGTAATGACTCAGGAAGACGCAGAAGCCATCGCTATTAAAAAGCAAAAGGAGGCTGAGGCAAAAGCAAAAGCAAAAGCAGATCGTATTGCACGAGAAAAGCGTGAGGCTGAAGAACGCAAAAAGCAAGAGGAAGAAGAAAAAAGAAAGAAATTAGATAACCTAATTGGTGGTGTAAAAAACTCAAGCGGAAATGACGATGGAGGTGAAGGGCCAGATAACAAAGGAGGTAATAAAGGACAGTTAGATGGTGATCCATATGCACCAAGTTATTTTGGTGGTTCAGGACCAGGAAAAGGTGGTGTAGGTTATGGTCTTGGTGGAAGAGGTAGACCATCAAGAGAGATTTATAAGCAAGATTGTAATGAATATGGTTTGGTTGTTGTAAAGATAGAAGTAAACCGACAAGGAAAAGTTGTTAAGGCTACTCCTGGAATTAGAGGAACAACCAATACGCATCCTTGCTTATTAGAACCAGCTAAGAAAATAGCACTCAGTCATAAATGGCCAGCAGATTCTGATGCGCCAACTATTCAAGTGGGATTTGTAAGTATTAATTTCGATATAGGTCAATAGCAAATGAACTATACCGATACAGTCAATTGGATGTTTCAACAACTGCCAATGTATCAAAACAAGGGGAAATCTGCTTTTAAAAAGGATTTATCTAACACACTAAAACTTTCAGCACACCTTAATCATCCCGAAAAAAAATTCAAATCTATTCATGTTGGCGGTACTAACGGAAAAGGCTCTACAAGCCACATGTTGGCTTCTATACTTCAGGAAGCAGGTTACAAGGTTGGACTTTATACATCACCACATTTAAAAGATTTTAGAGAACGCATAAGGATTAACGGAAAGGTTGTTTCAAAACAATTTGTCATTGGTTTTATAAAGCGGAACAAAGCTTTTTTAGAATCTAACAACTTATCTTTTTTTGAAATGACTGTTGGTATGGCTTTCGATTATTTTTCGAAGCAAAAAGTTGATATAGCTGTTATAGAAGTAGGTTTAGGTGGTCGTTTAGACTCGACAAATATTATTACCCCAGAACTTTCTGTAATTACCAATATTGGTTTTGACCATATGCAGTTTTTAGGTGATACACTCGAAAAAATTGCAGGTGAAAAAGCAGGAATTATTAAGCAAAATATTCCGGTTGTAATTGGTGAAACACAGCCTGAAACTCAAGCAGTTTTTAAAGTAAAGGCTAAGTCTACAAATTCTGAAATATATTTTGCAGATCAATTAGTTAAAGAAATTTTTGAAAGTGACTTAAAAGGGTCGTACCAAAGCCATAATATCAAAACCGTCATTCAGTCAGTTAAAGTCCTAACACAATTGGGTTATAATATTTCAAATTCAAACTTAAAAAATGGATTATTAAACGTTGTCAAAAATTCTGGTTTACAAGGACGATGGCAAGTATTACAAAAGAACCCAAAAGTAATTTGCGATACAGCGCACAACAAAGAAGGCTTAAGTTATACTATGAAGCAATTACAATCGGAAACTTATAATAATTTACATATTGTTTTTGGTGTTGTAAGCGATAAAGACTTAGAAGCCATACTGCCATTATTACCAAAAACAGCAACTTACTATTTCTGTAAACCAAATGTACAACGTGGATTAGATGCCGAAATTTTAAAACAGACATTTGCTAAAAACGGTCTGTACGGAAATGCTTATCCAAGTGTAGGTAAAGCATTCAGTCATGCTAAGTATGTGGCTACAAATGATGATTTAATTTACGTAGGTGGAAGTACTTTTGTTGTGGCAGAGGTTCTTTAGAGTCTAAAAATATGTATATTTCAAAATCAAATTTTTTAATCGATGATAGAAATTATCAACCAAATATTTGCATTAGAATCTAAACTTATCAAAACAGGGAGTAACGATTATACCAGAAACTTTGATCGTATTGCTTCAGAATTTGAAAATCTAAACTACCATGTCATTAATCCGATAGGAAAGCCTTATAGAAACGAAATGACAGATGTTGAAGCAAGTATTTCAGGGGATTTAAATAAAAATTCTAAAATCACTAAAGTTTTAAAACCCATCATTTACCAAATAGATGATAATGAAACTAAGCTTGTACAAAAAGGAATTGTAATTGTAGAATAAGATTAATGAAGACTATAAATTTTGCTATAGATTTAGGAACAACAAATAGCTTAATTGCTAAATATGATAACGGTAAAATTAAGATATACAATAACCCTCTTGGTTTAAAACAAACGTTGCCATCTTGCATAGCTTTTAGAGGTAACAGAATAGTAATTGGAGATAAGGCCTTAGATTATTTAGAAAAAGATGCAGAGAATGTTTGCATGCTTTTTAAAAGAAAAATGGGCACGCAAGATACTTATCATGTACCTTCTTTAGATCAAGAAAAGCAGCCTATAGAACTTTCATCATTGGTTTTAAAAGAGCTAAAAAACTTTTTACCAGATGATGAAACTGCAAATAGTGTGGTAATTACCATACCTGCAGCCTTTGATACCATTCAATCTAATGCTACCAAAAAAGCAGGTTATTTGGCAGGATTTAAAGAAGTGGTTTTGCTACAAGAGCCAATAGCTGCTTGTTTAGCATTTGCCAATACATCAAACATCGCAGTAAAAGAAAAAGAATATTGGATTGTTTATGATTTTGGTGGAGGAACGTTTGATGTGGCTTTGGTTGAAGTCGATGAGAGAGAACTAAAGGTTATAGACCATCAAGGCGATAATTATTTGGGTGGTGCCGATTTTGACAACTTAATAGTCAAGAATTTAATAGTGCCTTTTATTGAGGAAAAAACCGGACAGTCGGATTTATGGAAATCATTAAAATCAAAATCTTCAGCTCATAAAGGACTTTATTTCGAATTATTGAAGAAGGCCGAAGAAGCAAAAAAAGAGTTGTCAAATTTTGAAGAGACAGAAATAGAGCTTGATATAACAATTAATAGCGAAGATTTATACGATCATTTGATCATTAAACGCGAAATGTTTGAGAATTTAATTCTTTCAAATGTAGAGAATACGGTCACTATTATTAAAGATATTATAAAAGATAACCAGCTACTAAATTCAGATATAAAACGCGTAATCTTAATTGGAGGAACCACGTATATACCTTTAATAAAGAAGTCTATTGCAAATGCAATTGGTGTTGAAGTTAACGCTTCAATAGACCCAACTTCTGCTGTTGTAGAAGGTGCAGCCTATTATGCAGGCTCTAAACCTAGCGAGTTAAAAGAAGAAGAGAATGTTGAAGAGGAAAAAACTCAAGAGGAATCAATAATAGATTATAAGTTCTTTTATGAACAGAATACCAGAGATTCTGAAGAGTTAATTACAGCAAAATTTTCAGGTGTAGATATTGCTAATTTTAGAATAATTAGAAAAGATGGAGGTTACGATTCTGGTGTAAAAGCTCTAAAGAATAATTCATTTTCAGAATTTGTACCACTTCTAGAAGGGAGGCTGAATCTGTTTAAAGTACAGTTACTTAATACAGATTTAGAAGTTTTAAAAACCATCGATCCGCTTTCTATTAATCATGGTAGTTATAGTGTAAATGGGCAGCCTTTACCAAATGATATTTGTATGGAAGTTGATGATTTAGATGCTTCTGCCACTCGGTTAGAGCGCATATTTGCTAAGGGAAGTATACTGCCATTAAAGAAAAAAATATACAAGACAGCTTCTAAAACGATATTAAAAAAATCGAAATCAAACCTTACTATCAACGTCATTGAAGGTAAATCTAATGGTTTGCCAAGCTCTGGTTTAAGTATCGGCTATATCGAAATTTTTGGTGAGGATTTAGAAGATGATTTAATAAAAGGAACTGATATTGAGATTGAGTTAGAAATATCAGAATCTAGAGAATTAAAGATTAATGTCTATTTGCAGTCATGCGATCAAGAATTTGAGAATGTGTTTAGTGAGTCTGAACGCTCTATAAGTATTAATAAAATCAACACAGAGATTAATACAGTTTTAGGTGATGTTGAAGCAGTAATTAAAACAGCAAATTCTCTTGAAAATTTTGAATATTCTAATAAACTTGAGTCTATAAGAGTAGGTCTTATAGAGATTCAGATTGAAGCTTCAATGTTGCAAGACGATGATATTTCTGACACTAAATTTCAACTCGATGATAAGAAGCGAAAGCTTATACAAGAGTTTGATGATTTAACTAGAAATGAACTAGTAGCAAAAGAAATAGAAGAGTATAATGACATTAAAGCAGATTTAGAATATCATCTTAATCAAGATGAAAACGAACGTTTTAAAACTAAGTATCAACGTATTATACAAAACGAAAAAGAGGTTATCAACTCTTTAGATAAATACCTGATTCGCTCAAAAATTAAGGAGCTAGAGGAGCTATATAATGCTATTATACAATCTAGTGATGAGAATTTTATATCCTATTATTTAGGATTAAAATTTTATGATAATTTTATTAATAAGCGCAAAGCCGAAAGATTATTCGAGCAAGGTGATAAAGCTTTAGAACAAAAAGATTATAAGGTAATACGTCATGTAGTTTACGGACTTTCGGCATTGGTACCTGAAAGTGATAGACAAAAACGCAAAGACTTTAATGATGATAGTAAAACAGGTTTAAATTAATTTTTGTTGTAGTAGTTATTATAATATTGTTTATAAAGTTCATCAATATATAGAGGCTTCATACTTAGATCATAGAAGCTTAAATTATCTGTGTCATAAGCATTATGTTGTACTCTTTTTTTTGACGTATCAGTATTGCCTTTCTTTGGTGGATAAACAATTATTGTACTATTTCCTCTTTCGAGTTTTTTTATTTTATATAATTCTGAAAGTCTTCCATCATTTTTAAAATGAGAGAATTTAGACTTTATAAAATCTGTTCCTGTATAAAACGCAAGGCAATCTCTTTCTCTTAGATAAACATATTTGTCAGTGTCTCTGGGTATATAAACAGATTGGTCAACTCCACTTTTTAATCTAAAAACAACAAGATCTTCATTACTTTTATTACTTATTAATGTAATGTTGTCAATGCTGCTGACCCTTGATTTTCCTGGCATAAGGTTAAATGTTTTAGGGTAAGGATTTGTGTTAGGGTACAATGATGAAAATATAGCATTGTCTTTAGGTTTTTTATAATACTTATATTTTAATGAATATAAAAAACGAATATGACTCACTAACTTTCTTTTATCTGCTTTAGAAAGAGGTTCTTCGTCTATTAACTCTGCAGATTCAATAACAGTCTCCTCAATGTCTTCTGTAGATTCAATTACAGTTTCTTCAATCTCATCGTCTGAAGTGTCTTTAGTAGACGATATAGAATTTCCACTAAGAACATCTTTTAAATCGTCTTCACCTGCATTTCCCTTTTGCATTTCTTTAATGATACTATCGATACTTTTTAGACGATGGTCTTTAATACCTGAAGAATTAAAGTCGTAACTATCAAAATTTATTGGGTTATAATCAGGACGAGAATCGTTAGAAACACTCTTACCTATCCAAAAAATAAGCCTTATAACTATAAAAACAACAAAAATAACACTCCAGCTATTTGGGCCAGATCCAGATTTTTCTTTTTCACGATTAGATGAATATGCATATTCTTTTGCTATCTCTGCGTTAGATTCTAAAGTTTCTTTTAAAAAGGCTTTTGAGGTATCTAAGTCTGCAAAAGCAACCATCACCTTAGCACAAAACCTAAAGTTATCTCTACTAGTATTTCTCCTTAAACGGTTATAGATGTCAATAACCTCAGAGTTTAAATCCTGTATTTCTTCATTAAAAGCATCTGGATAAGCATTTAAACTTTTTATAAATATTTTGTTGCTAATAAAAGCCACAGGAAATTGTTTTTCGCTTAGTTTACCTTCTTGAAGATATGCAATCGCGTAATTTAGCCTTGCTTTGAAGAAGTTGATAACTAATTGATTGATAGCTTCAGTAAATAGATAGTTATGTTGAAGTACCTTCTGTATATGCTCGTATTTACCTTTGCTTAATGCATTACTTATAAATACAATTAAGTTCTCTTTTAAATAGTCGTTGAGAAAATATTTAAGCGTTTCTAAGTCTTGTATGGAAGACTCATCAACCTCAATGTCTTTTAACTTTATGTCTTCAAAATTTCCTGAAATTAAATGTTTAAGCCAAGCATGCTTTTCAACAAAAATATAGCATGCTCTTAGACTATCACTTTTAAGATCATCTATAATTTTAGTTATTTCACCAAGGTTGTTATTATCCTCTAACATTGCTTTAGCCTTCAGTTGTTTTTGGAGCCTAATAATACTATTGGCATTAAGCTCAGAGATTTGGTCTAAGTTGAGGTCAAGAAGGTCTGTTAAAGAGGTGTATTTCAAGTCTAAAATCTTATCAGTTTTAAAAGTAGTTAAATTAATTAAGTAGAAAAATGTTTTTCATTTTTTTGGATTGTGGAATAAAGAAAAATTTTCTAAAAAATATTTTGAGATATTAAAAACTAGTCTATCTTTGCAGTCCTAATAATTAGGGCGCGTAGCTCAGTTGGTTCAGAGCACTTGGTTTACACCCAAGGGGTCAGGGGTTCGAATCCCTTCGCGCCCACAAAAGTTCACAGAAATGTGAACTTTTTTTGTTCGTATAAGGGTCATTAACTCAGTTGGTTCAGAGTGTTACCTTGACAGGGTAGAAGTCACTGGTTCGAATCCAGTATGACCCACTTTAAAAATTAAATCCAAACATAAGTTTGGATTTTTATTTTTATAGAAATTCTAAAATTCGTTCTAAAGCCATTCCTCTAGATCCTTTAATTAAAATTGTAGCGTTTTCTATGTCTAGATTTTTTAGATAAGGCTTTAAGTCTTCAAAAGTTTTATATTTTTTAGTCTTTGATTTGGTGGTTGTTTTGTAAAAATTCTCACCTATTAGAATAATATTTTCATCAAAACTATCTTCCGCAAAATTGGTTATTGCCTGATGTTCCATTTCAGCTTCATCGCCAAGCTCAAACATGTCACCAAGAAAAAGATACTTGAGTTCTGCGTTGAGCTGCTTTAGATTTTTAAGTGCAGCCAACATGCTCGTTGGGTTGGCATTATAGGCGTCTAAAATAATTTTCATAGAACCTTTTTCAATTATCTCTGAGCGATTATTATTAGGTTGGTACCCTTCAATGGCTTTTTTAATAACATCAGGTTTTACTTTAAAATATTGGCCAATGGCAACTGCTACTGCGATGTTACCATAATTATAGTCTCCTATCAGTTGACTTTCAATTTCAATATTTTTGTAGTTTAAGATTACAAATGGGTCAGCACTTTTAAACTCAACAGTACAGTCGTTTTTTTGATCTTTACCAAAACTCACAATGTTCCGATAACCACTAATTTGTTTCAACTGTTTTGGATCGTCTGCGCTTATGAATGCGATTTTTTTATTTGTTTTTATAAAATCATACAATTCAGACTTGCCTTTTATTACACCTTCCACACCGCCAAAACCTTCAAGGTGGGCTTTTCCAAAATTTGTGATTAATCCAAAATCGGGCTCGGCAATACTGCAAAGAAATTCTATTTCTTTTTGATGGTTGGCACCCATTTCAACAATACCAAAATCTAAATCTTTGGTAAAGGACAATAATGTAAGCGGTACACCAATATGGTTGTTAAGATTACCTTTGGTTGCATTTACCTTGTATGTTGTTGAAAGCACAGCTTTAATAAGTTCTTTTGTGGTGGTTTTACCATTACTTCCTGTTAGAGAAATTATTGGGACCTTAATTTCTTTGCGATGGTAAGTAGCTAAATTCTGAAGTGTAGTCAGCACATCATTTACTAATAAACAATGATCATTTATTACTGCGGTTTTATCGTCAACGACACAATATTTTGCTCCGTTGTCAAATGCTTGCTTTACAAATTTATTACCATCAAAATTATCGCCTTTTAGGGCAAAGTACATATCGTCCTTGTTAATTTTTCTTGTGTCGGTAGAGACATTAGTACAGGCTTCAAACCTTTTATAAATAGATGCTATTTCCATAAGCCTAAAAATAAAAAAGTCCTGATATTTTATCAGGACTTTTTTAATATTATTTAACGTCTTATTAGTTACGCTTCTTTTGAGATTTTACAGATTTTGAACCTACTCTAGAAACTGCACATCTAAACCCTATATAGTCTGTAGCCATATCTTGTGGGAAGTAACGACGTTGAGCAGGATCTATCCAGTATGCTCTGTCTCTCCAAGAACCACCTTTATAAACTCTTACTTCATCGTTAATTAATGACGTTCTGTTATTAGATTTATCGTATTCTCTAATTAACTTACCACCAGCAGAATCTACTTCAACTCTATGTTTAGGTGAGTTATACATCTTGCCAGTAGCATCAATTCTATCATCACCTTCGTCAAAACTTTCTCTGTAGTAACGCGAAGAACGCTTGTCACCATCTCTAAAGTTTCTGTTGTCACTCTTGTCAAACTGAGTTCTTAGATAAGTATCTTCGTCATCAACTGGGATTTTTGCAATTTCACCTGGAAGATTACGAGCTATGATTTTACCGTTACTTAATGTATCGTATACTATCTCATCTGCAGTAACAATCTTTACAGTACCATCTTCATTTAAGGCATTCTTAGTATATACGTTACCTCTGTAGTAGTTAAAGTCATTAAATTCATCATCTACAATAGGACGATAAACGTCAGCTACCCACTCAGCAACGTTACCAGCCATGTCATAAAGACCGTAGTCGTTTGGTTGGTAAGATTTTACTTCGGCAGTAATGTCAGCACCATCATCAGACCATCCTGCAATTCCACCGTAATCACCTTTACCTTGCTTAAAGTTTGCTAACTGATCACCACGATTTACTCGCTTACCAGATCTTGTATATTGTCCATCCCAAGGATATTTTTTACGTCCTCTATAAACGTTATAGCTTCTTAACTCACTCATTCCTAAAGCTGCATATTCCCACTCTGCTTCAGTTGGGAGTCTGTATTTTACAGGAATTAATCCAGTTTCTCTATTTGCGTAAACGTTAATTGGATTTCCGTCAGCATCAGTTTGTTGTCTTCTTTTACCACCTTCTAAAACTTCAGAATTACCACCATATGTTTCAGTTGGTGCGTTAATATATGTATCTACATCAAAAGTGCTTTCTGCATTTAAGTCTGTTAAATGAGCATCTCTTTTAATGTAACCAGCATCTTGTAACGACATTTCAGCTACACGGTTAGATCTCCAATTAGCATATTCAACAGCTTGAATCCAACTTACTCCTACAACTGGGTAATTTGCATAACCAGGATGACGTAAGTAGTTTTCTGTCATCATTTCATTGTAACCTAAACGATTTCTCCAAACCAAAGTATCCGGAAGTGCTCCTTTATATATAAGCGCATAATTTGGATCGTCTGGAGGATATACACTCTTTAAATAGTGAAGGTAGTACAGGTAGTTTACGTTAGTAACCTCTGCTTCGTCCATATAAAAGGACTGAATATGTTGCTGATTTGGTGTATTGTTCCAATCGTGCATTGGGTCATCTTGTACCTTACCCATTGTAAAAGTTCCACCTTCTATAAACGCTGTTCCAGGAGGTGTTTCTTGTTCTTTAAAACTGGTATTGTACTGAAAACCACCATTTTTGTCGTTGATTTTCCATCCAGTTGCACTATCTACATTGCCTGAATTAGAGTTGCGTTTACAGCTAACAATACTAGCGCAAAGCGTCAGTGCAATTAAAAATTTTAGGTTTGAGACATTTTTCATATCCATATGTTTAAGTAAGCTCGTTGAATTTTAGTTCCGCAATATAACAATTAAAGGTAAACCAACAACTTTTTTTCGCCTGAAAATTCAAAAAAATATGCATTTCATCCTTTTTTTTGAACACAATAACGGATTTTTGGTCGATTTAACGATGTATTTTGCTCTTTAATAACGACCACTAAAATAAATTATTGTTGTATTTTTGAAATAAAAATTGAAGTACTATAATAAGCCTATAATTTAACCGTTATTCAACTGTATTTTATACTATATCAGGTTAGTGATATTCGCACTTACAAAGCTAAGGCTTTTAAATCATAGAAAACTAAATGAAAAATTGCTCTGTTTTTATTCTAATGATAATTGGTTTGTTTGCTTTTGGACAACAAAAACAATTCAATATTGAATGGAATGGCGATAAGGTTTTAGAAACAGAATATGGAAAAATAATTGTTCCAGGTTTTAGTGAGCAACATTTTAGCTATGATAATAAAAATGGTCTGAAGTTTTTTTCTCAATGGGATAGTAATGGTGGGTATGTTGATGAAAATTCGGTAACCTTATCTAATGTAACCTACGAAACTATTACTCAAAGTGGTCTAAGAAACTTAAATACAAATCTCATCCCAAAATCTCCAAAGTTCAATTTTCATAATACCACTGCTAGAGATAAACGTGGGTACTATTTTGAAATAAGCCCAATTATCAATGATAGAGGCGTTTTTAAGAAGATAAAATCTTTTACGATAAATTATAATTTTTCAGCAAATAGATCCCAAACAGCAGCAAGGACAGAAATTACCAATTCAGTACTTAGCTCTGGGGAGTGGTACAAATTTTATATTGAAGAATCTGGTGTTTTTCAACTCACTAAAGGATTCTTGAGCAGTTTAGGTGTTAATACAAATTCTGTAGATCCACGCACTATAAAAATTTATGGTAATGGAGGTAGAATGTTGCCCTTGCTAAATTCTGAGAATTACCCTTTTGATGTTGTTGAGAATGCAGTAAGATTTGTAGGTGAAGAAGATGGAAGTTTTGATAATGGAGATTATATTTTGTTTTATGGTGAGGGTCCAAAAACTTATAGTGAAGAAAGCGAAACAAATTTAAATTTATATACAGATAGAACATATTACTACGTAAATATTAGTTCTGGTAATGGTAAAAGAATTCAGCAAATGCCTACCATAGATGCGGCTGCTGATATTCAGGTTAATACATTTCAGGATTACCAATTTTATGAAGTTGATGAGTTTAATTTAGCGAAACTAGGACGACGGTGGTTTGGTGATGATTTTGCAATTGAAAATGAACGCGTTTATAACTTTCAGTTTCCAAATTTAGTAACAAGTGAGACTGTTAGATTTGATATTGCTGTGGGCTCGGTTTCTGAAACTGACGGCACCACTATGGGTATTACCATTAATGGAAATTTTGTTTCTAGTCTTGGCTTAGGTGTTATTAGTCCTGGTTCGGTTTTAGGAACTGCAAATGCTTATGGAGATGATATTACTATTTCTTCAGATGAAATAACAGTAACGTTAGATTACAATAACAATGGTAATCCGTCAGCAAATGCCTATTTAGATTATATTAATATTGAAGCAACAAGAGATTTAATATATGAAGGGGATCAATTAGTTTTTAAGAATAAAGATGTAGTTACTACACCTGGAATTGCTGAGTATAATCTTGCTAACGCTTCAGGAATACAAGAGGTTTGGGATGTAACAGATAGGTTTAATGTTTCAAATATTTTAAATTCTGAGGGGTTAAGTAATTTAAGTTTTAAAGCTGTATCTGGTGAAGAACGTACTTACTTAGCTTTTTCTTCTTCAAATATATTACAGCCTAAAAAAGAATCTAGGTCTACTTTAGCAAACCAGAATTTAAAAGGAACAATATTCCTAAACAGTCAGGGTGCTTCTGAAGATGTGGATTACATTATACTAACACCTGCAGAACTTAGGTCTCAAGCAGAACGCTTGGCTCAAATTAATAGAAATCAATATAATCTTAATGTTAAGGTTGTAGATCTTCAGACTATTTATAATGAGTTTAGTACAGGTAGTCAAGATATAGCAGCCATAAGAAACTTCATAAAATATGTTTACGATAATGCAAGTGTTCCTAGTGAAAGGCTAAAATACGTATGCTTATTTGGAGAAGGTTCTTATGATTATAAAGACAGAGTAAATAATAACACTAATTTGGTGCCTTCATGGTACTCTATGCCGAGTTTTAGCCTTACCAATTCATTTGTGTCGGACGATTTTTACGCGATGTTAGATGATACCGAAGGAGGTATGGGAAGTAGTGATAGAATGGATGTTGCTGTTGGTAGAATATTAGCCGAAGATATTCAGCGAGCAAAAGAACTAGTAGATAAAATTGAAGCTTACTATCAACCAGAAGCATACGGAAGCTGGCGAAATAACATACTGTTAGTATCTGATGATGTTGATGTAGGTTGGGAAAGAACATTACAAGAAACAACTGACGAATTAGGCACTAACATAGAGACGGACAAACCCTTTTTTAATGTTATAAAGATTCATACTGATGCTTTTGAGCAAGAATCTTCAGCTGCAGGTAATCGGTATCCTCAAGTAAACGAAGCTTTTAAGGATGCTATAGAAGTTGGTGCTTTAGTTGTAAATTACTTTGGTCATGGTGGTGAAGATGGATTAGCGAAAGAACGTATTTTCGATAAATTTGATGCACAGGAAATTAATAACATATGCAAGTACAATTTATTCATTACGGTTACTTGTGAATACACTAAGTTTGATGATCCTGGTAGACCAACTGCAGGGGAATTCACTTATTGGAACAAAACGGGTGGATCCATTGCCTTAATGACAACAACAAGACAAATTTTTGTTACCGTAGGAGAAAGTTTTAATGAGGTATTAGATGATTATTTGTTTGCTTACGGTTCTAATGATTACCAACCTATGGGTGAAGTTTTAAGATTAACAAAGACGGATAATAATATTGCGGGTATATCACAAAAGCGACTTGTATTTTTAATTGGTGATCCGGCTATGAAATTAGCTTTTCCACAACCAGACGTTAGGCTAACCAAAGTTAATGACATTGAAATTACACAACCAATAGATACGCTTAAGGCTTTAAGTTATACTAAATTAGCTGGTGAAGTTACAGATGTCAATGGTAATTTGCTATCTAATTATAATGGTACTTTAACGGCAACCGTTTTTGATAAAAGAATTGAGCGTCAAACTTTAGCTAATGATGGTACCAGTGATAATGGAGGTACAATTTATTTGAACTTTACGACTTTAGGTGAAGTTTTATTTAAAGGACAGGCAACAGTTGAAAATGGTCAATTCGAATTTGATTTTATTGTGCCTAGAGATATTGGTATACCTGTAGGCAATGGAAAAGTTAGTTTTTATGCGCAAACTAATAGTCCATTATCAGATCAGGCAGGTGCTAATTTTGATATAAAAGTAGGCGGTATTAATGAAGACGCTCCTGAGGACAATATTGGTCCAGTAATTAATCTTTTCATGAATGATGAAAACTTCGTGTCAGGAGGCATTACTAATGAATCCCCTAATCTTTTGGCAAAACTACAAGACGATAATGGAATAAACACAGCAAGTGGTATAGGACATGACATTACAGCCATAATTGATGGAGATGAGACAAACCCTATAGTGCTAAACGATTATTACCAAGCTAATGTTGATGATTATACAAACGGTACGGTTACGTATCCCTTTAGAGATTTAGAACCCGGTCCGCATACACTCACCTTAAAAGCTTGGGACACCTATAATAATTCATCTACTGCCGAAATTCAATTTGTTGTATACGATAAGGATGAAGAATTGGTTATAGATAACGTTCTTAATTATCCTAATCCTTTTGTTAATTATACCGAGTTTTGGTTTAATCACAATAGTGTAGAGCCATTAGATGTTTCTGTGCAAATTTTTACTGTCTCAGGTAAACTTGTAAGAACATTAAACGGTCAAACATCAGGCGGAAGTAAGTCTGTAAGTTCCTTATCCAAAGATATTATTTGGGATGGTAGAGACGATTTCGGTGATAAAATTGGAAAAGGAGTGTACGTTTATAAACTAAAAGTAAGATCTAACCGTTTAAATAAACAAGTTGAAAAAATTCAAAAACTTGTCATACTCTAATAATAAATTATATTTGCTAACGAATTAGTACCAAGCGCTTAGTGCTAATAACCCAATTATGAACATGAAGAAATACGCAATAACCCTTATCGCTTTAGTAACATTAAGTTTCACGTTTGCGCAAGAAACCACTCAAATTATACCTAATTCTACGGATAGTAGAGTAATAACAACTGGTTTACCATTTATGCTCATAGCCCCAGACGCAAGATCGGCAGCTATGGGAGATGTGGGAGTAGCCACATCAATGGATGCATATTCACAACAATGGAATCCCGCAAAATATGCATTTTCTGAAGCTAAATCAGGTATAAGTCTCAGTTATACACCTTATCTAAGTAAACTTGTTAATGATATTTCTCTAGGCTACATTACTTATTTCAATAGGTTAAATGAATATAGTGCTGTCTCAGCAAGTTTTAAATATTTTAGTTATGGTGATATCCTTTTGACCCAAAGCGCAGATGATCCTGGTTTTAATGTAAAACCAAATGAATTTACCGCAGATGTAGCTTATACTTTAAGACTTGCAGATCAATTTGCTATGGCTGTTGCATTACGTTTTATGAGATCAGACCTAAGAATAGATCAAATAGATCCTGTAGCAGATGCCGCTAATACTTTTGGTGCGGACATCACAGGGTATTATCAGAGTGAAGAGGAAGCTTATAATGACTTTAATGGGCGCTGGAGAGCAGGTTTTGCTATACAAAACTTAGGACCAAAATTTAAATATGATGATGGTGGTAGAGAAAATTTTCAACCAACAACCTTAAGATTAGGTGCTGGTTTTGATTTTATTTTTGACGAATATAGTACACTAGGCATTACTGCGGAGGTTTCTAAATTATTAGTGCCAACACCACCAAGACTTGGTGATAGAATAGTCTTTACAGATACTAATGGAGATGGGGTCTTTAATGAAGCAGATGGAGATTTTCAAACACAAGAGCAAGAAGATGCATCACAAGAAAACGTCATAATAGAAGGGCAAGATCCTAATGTTAGTTTTATCAACGGAATTTTTCAATCTTTTGGTGATGCCCCTGGTGGTTTCAGTGAAGAGCTTCGTGAATTTACGTGGGCCTTAGGTGCTGAGTACACTTATCAAGAAAACTTTGCTTTCAGAGCAGGTTACTTTAATGAGGCAGAAGATAAAGGTGCTCGTAAGTTTTTTGCCCTAGGTGCTGGTTTTAAATATACCACTATAAACATTGATTTATCATATTTGTTTTCAGCATCAAGAGTACAAAGCCCATTAGAAAATACTCTACGTTTCTCACTGACATTTAATTTTGGTGATGGTGAGTATGACGAATATTAGAATATACAATTAAAAAGATCTTTCAAAACTATTGTCTAAAAGCAATAGTTTTTTTGTCTAATAAAGAATTTGAATATGAAGGAAGTTAAGATTGAATCAACATTTAAAGTTTATGAAGGCTTCAGTGAGCTTCCGGACGATATTCAACATTTAATGCAATCTGCTATTGAAACTAGAGAAAATGCTTATGCTCCTTACTCTAAATTTAAAGTAGGTGCTGCTATTTTATTAGACAATAATGAAGTTGTCGTTGGTAGTAATCAAGAAAATGCATCTTATCCTTCTGGTCTGTGTGCTGAGCGCACTGCCATTTATTATGCAGGTGCAAAATACCCTACAGCTAAGATTTTAAAAATGGCTCTAACAGCTTCATCCCAAAATCAAATTACAGATTCTCCAATTCCACCTTGTGGCGCATGTAGGCAAGCTATTTCAGAATATGAAATAAAACAAGATAAACCTATAGAGATTTACTTTATGGGAGCTACAGGTAAGGTTGTAAAATCAAACTCTTTAGCAAATTTATTGCCTCTTGGTTTCGATAGAAGTTTCCTATAACGTTTTCGTAACAAATTTTACAATTTTGAGCTTTTTGGTTACTAACTAATGTGTTATTTTTGTTATTCTGATTAAAAGAACGAATCAAAAAATGCAAAAAATAACCAAAGAAGTTTACCTTAAGTGGTACGAGGATATGTTGTTTTGGCGAAAGTTTGAGGATAAACTTGCCGCAGTATATATTCAACAAAAAGTAAGAGGATTTCTTCACTTATATAATGGTCAAGAAGCAGTTTTAGCAGGAGCTTTGCATGCTATGGATCTAACCAAAGATAAAATGATTACTGCTTATCGTAATCACGTTCAGCCTATAGGGATGGGAGTGGATCCTAAACGTGTTATGGCAGAGCTATATGGTAAAGCAACAGGAACCTCGCAAGGTTTAGGTGGTTCTATGCATATATTCTCTAAAGAGCACAGATTTTATGGAGGTCATGGTATTGTAGGTGGACAAATCCCATTAGGAGCAGGTATAGCTTTTGGTGATAAATATCACAGCAGTGATGCCGTAACTTTATGTTGTTTTGGTGATGGTGCTGCAAGACAAGGCTCATTGCACGAAACGTTTAATCTTGCAATGCTGTGGAATTTGCCGGTAGTATTTGTTTGTGAGAATAATGGTTACGCTATGGGAACCTCAGTGGAACGTTCTGCAAACCATACAGATATCTGGAAACTAGGTTTAGGATACGAAATGCCGTCAGGACCAGTAGACGGTATGAATCCTGTTAAAGTAGCTGAAGCATTTGACGAAGCTATTCAGCGTGCAAGAAAAGGGGGTGGACCTTCGTTTTTAGAGGTTAAGACATATAGATATAGAGGGCATTCAATGTCAGACGCACAACATTATAGAACAAAGGATGAAGTTGAAGAGTATAAGAAAATAGATCCAATCACTCAGGTGAAAGAGGTTATTTTAGAAAATAATTACGCAACTGAAGACGAGATTAAAGCCATTGATAAGCGTGTTAAAAAACATGTTTCTGAATGCGAAAAATTTGCTGAAGAATCACCATATCCAGACAAGAATGTAATGTATGATGCTGTATATGAGCAAGAAGATTACCCATTTATTCAACACAAACTATAAGCTATGGCAGAAGTAATAAATATGCCGCGTTTAAGCGATACAATGGAAGAAGGAACTGTTGCCACTTGGTTAAAGAAAGTTGGTGACAAGGTTGAAGAAGGAGATATTTTAGCTGAAATTGAAACCGACAAGGCTACAATGGAGTTTGAGTCTTTTAATGAAGGCACATTGCTTCATATTGGAATTCAAGAAGGAGAGACAGCTAAAGTAGATGCGCTTTTAGCTATCATTGGTGAAGAAGGGGAGGACATTTCAGAATTATTAAATGGAAGCTCTTCATCAGAAGAAGAAACCAGGTCTGAAGAAACTGAAGAAAAAATTGAAGATAAAAAAGAAGACACAACAGAAGCTGAAAGCCCAGAAGAATTGCCAGAGGGAGTTACTGTTGTAACTATGCCTCGTTTAAGTGATACAATGGAAGAAGGAACCGTGGCAACATGGTTAAAGAAAGTTGGTGATGAGGTAGAAGAAGGTGATATTCTTGCTGAAATTGAAACAGATAAAGCTACGATGGAATTTGAATCTTTTCAGTCTGGTACCTTGCTGCATATTGGCTTAGAAGAAGGTGAATCTGCAAAAGTAGATGCATTACTAGCAATTATTGGTCCTTCTGGAACTGATGTATCTGGTATTGCAAAAAACTTTAAAGCTGGTGGTTCAGAATCTAAATCAGAGCCTAAGACTGAAAGTAAAGCAGCTCCAAAAGAAGAAAAGAAAGAAGAGTCTAAGAAAGAAGAGGAGAAGTCAACACCAACGAGTAAACCAACAGCAAATGTTTCTGAATCAGGTGGAAGAATTTTTGCTTCACCTTTAGCTAAAAAAATGGCTGAAGAAAAAGGTATTAATTTATCTCAGGTAAAAGGTTCAGGTGAAAACGGTAGAATTGTAAAAAGAGATATTGAGAGTTTTACACCATCACAAGCGTCTGCATCTGTTGGGAAATTTGTACCGACTGGTACAGAAGACTTTGATGAAGTACCAAACTCTAACATGCGTAAAGCAATCGCTAAGAATTTAGCAAAATCTAAATTTACAGCACCACATTATTATTTAAATGTGGAGTTTGATATGGAAAATGCAATTGCGTTTAGAGCTCAGTATAATTCTTTACCAGACACGAAGATATCTTACAATGATATGATTGTTAAAGCTTGTGCTCTAGCATTAAAGCAGCATCCACAAGTTAATTCTCAATGGTTTGATGATAGAATGAAGTTAAATAACCATGTGCACATTGGTGTAGCTGTAGCGGTACCAGATGGTTTGGTGGTGCCAGTTGTTAAGTTTGCTAACGAGCAAAGCTTAACTCAAATTGGCGTAGCTGTAAAAGATTTTGCGGGCAAAGCAAGAAATAAGAAGCTATCTTTAGATGAGATGGAAGGTAGTACTTTTACTATTTCTAACTTAGGCATGTTTGGAATTGAGAGTTTTACATCTATCATCAACCAGCCTAACTCAGCAATATTATCTGTGGGTGCAATAGTTTCTAAACCGGTTGTTAAAAACGGACAAGTTGTGCCAGGCAACACAATGAAGTTAACTATGGCGTGCGATCATAGAACCGTAGACGGTGCTACTGGTGCGCAATTCTTGCAAACATTAAAAGGATACATAGAAAATCCTGTAACGATGTTAGTATAAGTCGGATTGTTATTCTGAATCGTCACACTGAGCGTTGTTCACTGAGCCAAGTCGAAGTGTTGTTTCAGAGTCTAATAATAATTTTAAATCCTGATTTGGAGATATTTCAAATCAGGTTTTTTTATCTTTAAACTCAAATCAAAAATTAGTATGAAATATGTATTGACCGTACTTGGTTTGTTATTAGTAACGGCTTGTGGTACAAAGCAAAATAATTCTGTTGGCAACCAAAGCATTTCAGAAAAAATTACCATCACAGCTCAAGATATAAAAATGAGCATGGAATATTTAGCTTCAGATGAGTTAGGAGGTAGAGCAACAGGAAGCGAAGGTATTGAAAAAGCCGCTGTCTTTATTGAAAACTACTTTGAAGAGAATGGAATAAAACCATATTTTGAAACCTATAGAGATAGCTTTAAGCTAGGTGAAATTGATGGTTATAATGTAGTTGGAATGATTGAAGGAACTGATGATAAACTTAAAAATGAATTCATAATACTTGGTGGTCATTACGACCATATAGGAAAAGGTAAAATAGTAGAAGGAGACAGTATTGCCAACGGAGCCAATGACGATGCCTCTGGTACTATAGCCGCTATGGAGTTTGGTAGATATTTTTCAAAATCTAAAAGTAATAAACGCAGTATACTTATTACGTTATATGACGCTGAAGAAATGGGTTTAAAGGGCTCAGCGCACTTGGCAGCTAAACTTAAAGAAGCTGGATTAAATGTCTATACCATGTTAAACTTTGAGATGATCGGAGTGCCAAGGGCAGAGGATAAGTCTATGGCTTATATGAGTGGCTATAACCGTTCTAATTTTGCACCTACACTCAATAAGTATGCAGGTGAAGAGATCGTTGGTTTTTTTCCAAAGGCTAAAGAATTTCAATTGTTTTACAGATCGGATAATTTTCCGTTTTTTAAAGAATTTAATGTTCCTGCGCATGCCATCTCTACATTCGATTTTACAAATTTTGATTATTATCACCATGTAGATGATGAAGCTGATAAAATGGATTATGAGCATATGGTAAATTTTATCAATAAAATGATACCTGCTTTAGAAGGTATGATGAATTCCAACACAAAAGAAGTCGTATTAAATGAAGAGTAAGAATATTATTATAACAGGAACGAGTAGAGGTATAGGTTTTGAGTTAGTACATCTTTTTGCCAGTCAAGGGCACAATGTATTGGCATTATCAAGAAACGCCCAACCGGTTAACAACTTGCATTTTGAAAATATAACATCTTTTGCTTTTGATTTGTGTAAAGATGAAGACTACAAAAAAGTAGAAGACTTTATTAGTGCTGAGTGGAAACATGTAGATATTCTCATTAATAATGCTGGTATGTTGCTAAATAAACCTTTTGCAGAAACCACATTCCAAGATTTTGAAAACGTATATAGAACAAATGTTTTTGGAGTATCAGAAATGACCAGAATAGTTCTTCCTTTTATGAAACAAGATGGACATGTGGTAACCATAAGTAGTATGGGAGGTATACAAGGAAGCATGAAATTCCCAGGACTTTCCGCTTATAGTTCCAGCAAAGGAGCGGTAATCACATTAACAGAGTTACTCGCCGAAGAATATAAAGATACAGGGCCGCAATTTAATGTTTTAGCTCTGGGTGCTGTACAAACAGAGATGTTAAAAGAAGCTTTTCCGGACTATCAGGCACCAACAACTGCTATGGAAATGGCAGAATATATTTTTAACTTTTCGCTCAGCGGAAATAAATACTATAACGGTAAGGTTTTACAGGTTTCTAACTCTACACCTTAATATGTCTAAATACAAGTGCATTATTTTTGATTGTGATGGTGTTCTAGTAGATAGTGAGCCTATAAGCAATCAAGTTATGGTAGACTTGGCAAATGCACTTGGTGCGAATATAGATTTAGATTATGCATATCAGCATTTTAAAGGCAATAGTTTTAATGAGTGTGCTAATAAAATTTCAAAACTAATTACGCAAAAACTACCTATTGATTTTGAAGAGCAATACCGAAAAGAATCTTACCAGAGATTTCAAAAAGAGATTAAGCCTATTGATGGTGTAAAAGATGTTCTTCAAGATTTAAAAATTCCGTTTTGTGTAGCTTCTAGTGGTCCGGTAAAAAAAATAAAACTCAATTTAGAACTTACAGGTCTATCATCTTTTTTTCAGGATAAAACAATATTTAGTTGTTATGCTATTAAAAAGTGGAAACCAGACCCAGCTGTTTTTTTATGGGCCGCCGAAACCATGGGTTTTAAAAATGATGAGTGCTTAGTTATAGAAGATAGTTCGATAGGAATTGAAGCAGCGATAAGCGGAGGTTTTGATGTTTTTGGATTTACTGCTCATGATTATAAAGATGAATTGCACAAAAAAGCGACTAAAACCTTTGACCATTTGAAAAATCTAAAAGAATTGTTAAAATTCTAACGTATTTTCTATCTTTAGAAAAAAAACTTATGGTTATAAATTTACGCAACTATAAGCTATTCTTTCTTATTTTTCTTATTAATGGCTACTTGGGTGCTCAAAACTTTGAGCGCGTTGAAACCGTTGTTGGTTTACAAAACTTAGCTCACAATAATGGAGTTGCTGTTGCAGATTATGATGGCGATAATGATCTAGACATTTTTGTTGTAGCGAACGCGATTGAAAACCCAAACGATATTACTAGTTACAGTCGTCTGTACCAAAATAATAATGATGGTTATTTTACAGATGTTACCGAAGCATCTGGTTTGGTTGAATTGCTAACAGCAGAAGAAGATGTTCAGCTCACTCTAGCGCAACAGGGTTATAAGTTTAGTGCATCTTGGGGAGACTATAATAATGATGGTTTTCCAGATTTATTTCTAACATATTCTTTAAAGGTTCAATTATGGAGAAACCTTGGTAATGGTACATTCGCCAATGTTACTGAAATATCTGGATTTGGAGCAACAAACGATTGTTTAAACATTGGAGCAACATGGTTAGATTATAATAATGACGGTTTATTAGATGTCTACATCACTGATTGGAGTAGGTGCGATTCTAATTCTATGTATAGAAACAATGGCAATAATACTTTTACTGATGTAACAGCAGAATTAGGACTTACAGAAGTTGAATCAAATTACAGCTATACACCATTTCCTTTTGATGTAAATAACGATGGTTGGATGGATCTAATAGTCACAAACGACTTAGAGGATCCAAATTATTTATACATCAATCAGAATGGTACTTCTTTTACAGAGGATGCAGCAACCTATGGATTAGATAATATGATAGATGATATGGGGCTCGCTATTAGTGACTTTGATAATGATGGTGATTTTGATTTTTTTCATACTGGAATTGATGAAAATACGCTCCTACACAATAATGGATCAAATAGTTTTTCTGATGCTTCTGCCTCTTATGGAATTTCAGGAACAGGTTGGGCTTGGGGAGCACGATTTTCAGACTTTGATTTAGATGGTGATGAGGATTTATTTATTGTTAACGGTTACGATTTTGAAGCCAGAGGGCCAGAACAAAATGTATATTACAGAAATCTTCATAGTCAAGGACAGCCGATTTTTGAAGATGCTTCAGTAGAATTAGGTGTAAATGATAATACAGAAAGCGTAGAGGTTCTAGATTTTGATTATGATAATGATGGTGATATAGATGTGTTGATTACAAATGGTGATGGTTCTGCAATTTTTTATGAAAATAAACTTCTTAATTTTGATGACACCGAGACAACATTAAATTGGTTTAAGGTTCATCTACAAGGCACCACATCTAATAGAAACGCAATTGGTACAACTTTAACAATAACAACAACCAACGGAACACAAAAACGTTACTACACAGGAGTTGGTTTTTTAGGTCAAAGTCTACAAGCAGTACATTTTGGGTTAGATGACGCAACGGAAGTTCTTACTTTAGAAGTAAAATGGACTTCAGGATTAGTTGAGAATTATTCAAATATATCTTCAAACACTACAATAAAGTTAACCGAAGGAATTGGTCTAGAGATTCTAAATATTGAACCAAGCCAAAAAATTTATGGTTGCACAGATCCAACATCCTGTAATTATAATCCAGATGCTACATTAGATGATGGTTCTTGCGTGTATCTGCCTTCTCAAAATATAGTAGGTAATACGAGTTCCTCTTTTTTAAGAACAGAGACTTATACCTATAATGTTGCCGCAGGTTCAACAGCAAATTGGGTAGTTTCAGGTGGTGAATTAGTAAGTGGTCAAGGCACAAATTCAATTACTGTAAGATGGCATTTAGAAGATTCTGGAAGAGTAGCTATTACTGAAACGGATGATCAATGTTCTAGTCAAGAAGTGTCAATAGACATTGAGTTAGGCGTAGATAATCTTCCAGAAAATATTTCGATTGCAAGACTATGGAATGAAGCATTATTAGAAGCTATTAGAGACGATTTTGCAAGACCGACAGTACACGCAAGAAACTTATTTCACACCAGTGTTGCAATGTACGATGCTTGGGCAATTTATGATGATACAGCAACACCTTATTTAATAGGAAATACAGTCAACGACTTTACTACAGTATTAGAAGAATTCATACCAAATGAAGATTTAGACACTTCTGTAAATAAGACGATTAGCTATGCTATGTACCGTTTGTTGACGCATCGATTTCAAAATTCCCCAGGATTAGAAGAAACTCAAGCAAGATTTGACTTGCTGATGGAGAAATTAGGTTATGATATTAATAATACCTCTTTACTGTACGAAGATGGTGATGCTGCGGCTCTAGGTAATTTTATTGCTCAGTCTGTTATAGATTATGGGTTACAAGATGGTTCGAGAGAAGCAACAGGTTACGACAATGCCTATTATGAGCCAGCAAATCAGGCTTATGCATTAGATGATAATGATAATCCACCAATTCAAGATCCTAATCGTTGGCAACCGCTTGGTTTAGATTCGTTTATTGATCAAGGTGGAAATATTATAGACAGTAATGTGCCACCGTTTTTAAGTCCAGAATGGGGAAATGTTTATAGCTTTGCTCTCAAAGAAGAAGACAAAGTTACTTACCAACGCGACGGAAATAATTATCATGTATTTCATGATCCTTCCGACCCTCCATATATCAGTATGACTGAAGAGAATCCTTCAAGTGATGCTTATAAATGGGGATTTTCTATGGTGTCTGTATGGCAGTCACATTTAGACCAAACAGATGGAGTTATGTGGGATATTTCTCCGAATTCAATAGGTAATGTTGACATAAGTACTTTTCCGACTAATTATGCAGACTATCCTGCTTTTTATGACGTTTTTAATGGTGGTACAAACAGTAACGGACATACAATTAATCCAATAACAGGCAATCCGTATGAAGTAAATATGGTACCTAGAGGTGACTATGCTAGAGTTCTAGCTGAGTTTTGGGCAGATGGTCCGGACTCTGAGACTCCGCCAGGACACTGGTTCTCTATTTTAAACTATGTAAATGACCATCCCTTGTTTGAAAGACGATTTGAAGGTCAAGGAGATATTCTGGATCCATTAGAATGGGATGTTAAAGCTTATTTTATTTTAGGAGGTGGTATGCATGATGCAGCTATTTCTGCGTGGAGTGTTAAAGGTTGGTATGATTATATAAGACCAATTTCAGCTATACGATCTATGGCAGAACGCGGGCAAAGTACAGATAACACATTAGATAACTATCATGTTGGCGGCATAGAATTGATAGATGGTTATATAGAAGTGGTTGAAGCTGGTGATCCATTAGCAGGTTTTGCCAATCAACATGTTGGAAAAATAAAACTATACACATGGAAAGGTCATGATTTTATAGACGATACTGAAACAGATCAGGCCGGAGTTGGCTGGATTTTAGCTGAGGATTGGTACCCATACCAAAGACCAACTTTTGTAACACCTCCATTTGCAGGCTATGTGTCTGGTCATTCTACATTTTCTAGAACAGCATCAGAGTTAATGACCATGATGACAGGTAGTGAATTCTTTCCTGGTGGTTTAGGAGAATTTGTTGCAAAAGCTAACGAGTTTTTAGAGTTTGAAGAAGGGCCTTCAGTTGATGTTGTGCTGCAATGGGCAACATATAGAGATGCATCAGATCAAACAAGTTTAAGTAGAATTTGGGGAGGTATTCATCCTCCAGCTGATGACATACCTGGTCGATTTATTGGTCAAGAAGTGGCGGAAGATACGTTTGATTTTGCAGTACCTTATTTTAATGGATCTCTTGGTTTTGATGAGCATGAGGTTTCACTTAATATCTATCCTAATCCTATAATTCATGGTGAAGTTTTTATTGCTAATACTGATGGTACAGAGACTATTGATATTTATGATATAACAGGAAGGAAAATACAAGGTTTAATTAAGGCTTATGATACCTTAAATGGTACAACTACAATAAAATTTAAGGTGGACACTTTAGGTTTATACCTCCTCAAAGTGAATAGCACTTCTAAAATGATTATAGTTAAGGATTAATAACTCAAATCCACTACTTTTGTTTTAATGCAAGATCAACTTTTAGAGTTTATTCCAGAGCAAGCACAAGTTCAGGTTAAAGCCTTACTGGCAAAGGATAATTTGGTGGTTAAAGTAAAACAAGAACGTAAGACCAAACATGGTGATTACAGACAATTGCCGAATGGTAAGCATCAGATTACTGTAAATGCGAATTTAAATGCGTATCGTTTTTTGATTACACTCGTTCATGAAATTGCTCACTTCGAAGCATTCACCAAATTTGGACGATTTATAAAACCACATGGCAAAGAGTGGAAACTAACTTTTCAACACTTAATGCTCCCATTTTTAAGACCAGAAGTCTTTCCGTTAGAATTACTGCCATTACTTGCCAAACACTTTAAAAACCCTAAAGCATCTAGCGACACAGATACGCAACTCGCCTTAGCATTGAAGCAATTCGACGAAGGTGAAAATAAAACTTACGTTTTTGAAGTACCTTTGGGCAAAACCTTTAAGCTTTATAACGGTAGAGTGTTTAAAAAAGGAAATAAAAGAAGAAAACGAATAGAATGTGTTGAGGTAAAAACCGGTAAACTATATTTGTTTAACCCTAATGCAGAGGTAGAAATTTTAGACTGATGAAAAACAAAAATTATTACGCCATTTTAATGGCAGGTGGAGTAGGCTCACGATTTTGGCCAGTAAGTACACAGAACTTTCCTAAACAATTTCATGATATGTTAGGAACAGGAGATACTTTAATCCAAAAAACCTTTAATCGCCTAGCAAAACTTATTCCCCAAGAAAATATTTTTATTCTTACCAATGAGCGTTATAATGATTTGGTTTTTGAGCAATTGCCAAGTGTTACAAAACGTCAGGTTGTATTAGAGCCAGCAATGCGTAACACAGCGCCATGTATTTTATATGCGTCTTTAAAAATTCAAAAGGAAAATGAAAATGCAGTAATGATTGTGGCTCCGAGTGACCACTGGATTGAGGATGAAGATGCCTTTTCAAATAATGTGAAAACAGCCTTTGATTATTGCGAATCTAATGATGCTTTAATGACTTTAGGTATTAAACCAACCTTCCCAAATACAGGCTATGGTTATATAGAGTTTGACAAAGAACGGTCACTAAGCGTAGCCGAAGTGAAACCTGTAAATCAATTTAGAGAAAAACCAGATTACGAAACCGCTAAGTCTTTTTTAGCACAAGGTAATTTTCTATGGAATGCAGGTATTTTTATGTGGAGTGTAAAATCCGTGGTTGCTGCGTTTCAAAGAAATCAACCAGAGTTATATCAACTTTTTGAAAGTGGGTATAATGTGTATAACACAGAGTTTGAAGACGACTTTATAAAAGATAACTACCCAAAAGCAGAAAACATATCTGTAGATTACGCCCTTATGGAGAAAAGTAACAATGTCTACGTGATTCCTGCAACTTTCGATTGGAATGATCTTGGTACTTGGGGAAGTTTATACGATAAATTAGAGAAAGATTCTGATGCTAACGCAGTCGTAAACGCAAGAGTTTTAGCCGATGACGCTTCCGGGAATATGATCAGATCCAAAAAAGATAAAATTGTGGTTGTAGACGGATTAAAAGATTACATCATTGTTGATAAAGACGAAGTTTTGCTTATCTTTCCTAAGGCTAAAGAACAAGATATTAAAAAAGTACTCCAGAATGTTAAAGCTAATTTTGGAGAAGAATATGGTTAACATATGAGTAACGAAAATAAATTCAATTTTTCTGAGGAAGAAAACTCAAGAGTAACAAACGAAATGAATAAAGAGGCTGCCGTTGAAGAAAAAAAGGAAGCCGTAAAGAAGGACGCACAAGGTTTATTTGCGAGTATTTCAAATTTTTTGAGCGAGCTTCTAGATTTTAGAGACGATACAGATAGGGATGCTACTATTGCAGCTATTAAAGCTGATATACCATTTAAAGGTGCCACAGCTTGGATTTTAGTATGTTCCATTATGGTGGCTTCGGTTGGGCTAAATGCCAATTCTACAGCTGTAGTGATTGGTGCCATGTTAATTTCTCCTCTAATGGGTCCAATTTTGGGTGTTGGTTTATCAATTGCAATAAACGATATTGATACTCTCAAAAAATCTATGATAAACCTTGCTGTAATGATTATTTTGAGTTTGTTGACGGCTTGGCTATTCTTTAAATTTTTTCCTTTAAGTGAGGATACCTCTGAACTATTAGGAAGGACAAAACCAGATATAAGGGATGTTCTAATAGCCTTTTTTGGTGGTTTGGCATTAATTATTGCACGAACAAAAAAAGGAACAATAGCTTCAGTAATTTTTGGTGTTGCAATAGCCACTGCCTTAATGCCTCCATTATGCACTGCAGGTTATGGTCTAGCCAAAAGTAATTGGGATTATTTTGGTGGGGCGATGTATCTTTTTGGTATCAATACTATATTTATTGCACTTGCAACATTTATTGTTTTGAAGGTGCTTCGTTTTCCAATGTTAAAGTATGCCAATTCCAAAAAGCGTAAGCGAATTTCCCAACTAGCACTGTTAATAGCAATTATAGTAATGGCATGGCCTATTTATACTTTTGTTATTGTACTTAGAGAGAGTCAAATGGGTAGTGATTATGAGCAGTTTTTAAAGTATGAAATTGAAGAAAATGAGTCACTATGGTTACAACGACAAAAAATAGAACCTGAAAAAAAGAGAATAACTCTTTATTTTAATGGTGAAATAACTGATGCAACTGAGAGTGATTTAAGAAAAGAGCTTAGTGGTTATAAAAACATAAGTGATTTTGATTTGGTTATCAATGGAAACAAAAACGTAAGTACGGAGCGCTTAATGGATCTCTATAACAAAGCACTAATTTCAATTGAGCAACGCGATAGCCTTTTACTGGTTAGGCAATCTGAACTTGATACCTTAAAAGCAATTTTTAGTAAAAAAAGTAACTTATTAGACAACAATTCCTTTATGCTACTTGCAAAGGACGCCAAAATTAGATTTAACGATTTAGAGTATTTTGGTTATGCTAAAATGTTAGAGTCTAACGATTTTAAAAATATTGATACAATGACGATCGCTAATATAAGGTGGAAGGAAAGTATCAATGACAGTTTAATGTTAGCTAAAGATACTGAACTGTTAGCTTGGTTAAAAAACGAGTTGAAAACAGAAAAGATAAAAATAAAAAGAGATAGGTAAAATTGTGCTACTGATTTCCATCAAGGTACATTTTTCGCACTTTTTTAAAGAGCTCCGAGGAATAGACAAAGTTGGTAACAGCTTCATTATCTGTTCTAAAGATAGTGTCTTTAGAGCCTTCCCATTCTTTATGCCCATCTTTAAGAAAGACAATTTTCTCACCAATTTCCATAACAGAATTCATATCGTGAGAGTTAATAACTGTAGTTATTTGGTATTCGTCAGTAATTTCTTGGATGAGGTTGTCAATAACAATAGCAGTTTTTGGGTCTAATCCAGAGTTTGGTTCGTCACAGAATAAATATTTCGGATTATTTACAATAGCTCTCGCAATAGCGACACGTTTTTGCATACCACCAGAAGCTTCGCTTGGCATTTTATGATGTGCATTGTCAAGGTTTACACGTTTTAAAACAAAATCTACTCTGTCTTCCATTTCACTTTTATTCTGCTTGGTAAACATTCGTAAAGGAAACATCACATTTTCTGCGATTGTCATAGAATCAAAAAGTGCACTGCCTTGAAACACCATGCCAATCTCAGAACGTAACTCTGTTCGTTCGTCTCTACTTAAATTACTAAAAACCTTACCATCGTAAGAAATGCTTCCTTTTTCGTATTCAAAAAGACCAAGTAGACATTTTAAAAATACAGTTTTACCAGACCCACTTTGCCCAATGATGAGATTGGTTTTGCCTTTATCAAACGTCGTAGAAATACCCTTTAAAATATGAGCATCACCAAACGATTTATGTAAGTCTTTAACTTCTATCATTAGCCTAAAAGTAAACTGGTTAATAAAAAGTTGAGTAGAATGATGACGACACTAGTCCACACAAAAGAGGTTGTACTTGCCTTTCCAACTTCTAAAGCACCACCTTTCATAAAATAGCCATAAAACGAAGGAATTGTCGCCAATATAAAAGCAAAAACCATAGTTTTTATGAAGGCATATGCCATATGAAAGGGTATAAAGTCATTTTGAACACCTTCAATATAATCTTCTAAAGTTCCATAACCACCGTAAACACAAGCAGCTAAACCACCAAGGATTCCCAAAAACATAGCAATTGAAATCACAAAAGGATATAAAGTTAAGGCTATAAACTTGGGAAATACCAAATAGTTAATAGCATTAATACCCATTACTTCTAAAGCATCAATCTGTTCTGTAACACGCATGGTTCCGATACTAGAAGTAATAAAAGAACCTACTTTTCCGGCCATAATTATGGAAATAAAAGTGGGTGCAAACTCTAAAATTATAGATTGCCGAGTCGCAAAACCTACTAGGTATTTTGGGATTAAGGGATTGCTTATATTCAATGAGGTCTGAATAGCTACAACGCCACCAACAAAAAATGCAATGAAAGCTACAATACCTAGCGAACCAATGATAAGGTCATCAATATCTTTAAGGATTAATGTTTTTAATACAGACCATTTGGTAGGTCTTCGAAACATATCCTTTATCATTATAAAATAAGTGCCAATATTATGAAGGTACTTCATGCAAGAATTTCTTAGTGCTAAAGTATGAAAAAAGATGAGTTTATTAATGTTAATTTAAATTAAGATACACAGAAAACCGTATTTTTGAACACTAGAATAACTGTATATTAATCATGAAAAAATACCTTACTTTATTCCTATTCGCAGCGTTAATTTACTCATGTGGCGCCCAACAAGAGTCTAATAATAATTCAATTCTAAATACAGATAAAGTTTCTTCCTCGAGACCAAAATTAGTTGTTGGTATTGTTGTAGATCAAATGCGTTATGATTATCTCACACGTTTTGAATCTAAGTTTGGAGAAGGTGGTTTCATCCGGATGATAAATGAAGGTTTTAATTGTAAAAACAATCATTTTAATTATGTGCCAACATACACTGGGCCTGGGCACGCTTCTGTTTATACAGGTACAACACCAAAATACCATGGTATAATATCAAACAATTGGTATGATAAAGATATTAAAAAGTCTGTCTATTGTGCTCAAGATGATGACGTAGAATCTGTAGGTACGGATAGTTGGGCAGGTAAAATGTCTCCACACAGAATGTTAACCACAAGTGTTGCAGACGAGAATAGACTGTTTACACAAATGCGAGGAAAAACAATAGGCATAGCTATAAAAGATAGAGGTGCAATATTGCCAGCAGGCCATACAGCAAATGCAGCTTATTGGTTTTATGGAAAGAATGAAGGCGTATGGATTACAAGTACATTTTATAGAACTAATTTACCAGAATGGGTAAAAGATTTTAACGACTCTGATGCTGTTGAATCTTATCTTAAAGTTTGGGATACATATGAGCCAATAGAAACTTATATAGAAAGTGGATCAGATCTCAACAATTTTGAAGGCGGTTTTAAAGGAAAGGAAACCGCGACCTTTCCATACGACTTAGCAGCGTTAAAAGAAGAAAATGGTGGTTACGATATTTTAAAGGCAACAGCCTATGGTAATAGTTTAACTATGGACTTTGCGATAGCAGCAATAGAAGGAGAAGCATTAGGACAAGACAATGATACAGATGTTTTAGCCGTAAGTTTCTCTTCAACAGATTATGTAGGTCATAATTTTGGTGTAAATTCAAAAGAAGTAGAAGATACATACATAAGACTAGATAGAGATTTAGAACGTTTCTTTAATTATTTAGATGAGAATGTAGGCGAAGGCGAGTACACTGTTTTTCTCACAGCAGATCATGGAGCAGTAGATGTACCTGCGTATTTGCAATCAGTAAAAATTCCAGCAGGTTACTTAGATTATAATTCTAGAAAAGAGAAGTTCAATAAGTTTTTAACCAATACTTACGGCACAACAGATATTGTAGAAAACATAAGTAATAACCAAGTGTTTTTAAATAAAGCAAAGCTTAAAGAGTTAAACTTAAATTTTCATGATGTTGAGCAAGCCTTGGTAGATGAGCAAATCAGTTATTCTAACATTGCAAAGGTGTATACTGCAACAGCAATGAACAGCACAAACTTTACTACTGGTATTGAAGCCTTGTTGCAAAACGGATTTAACCAAAAACGTTCTGGTGATGTTATTGTAGTTGATGATATTGCCCATATAGCTTACAGTAGAACAGGTTCTACACACGGTAGTGGTTTAAACTACGACACACATGTACCGTTAATCTTTTTTGGTGCAGGTATTAAGAAAGGTGAAACCTTTGATAAAACAGTGATACCAGATATTGCACCTACGATTTCTGCATTGTTAGGTATAAGTTTTCCTAATGGTGCTACAGGTCAGCCTTTAGGTTTTGTAATAGATTAAGCTTTATTTTGAACAAAAAACGATTATATTCCATAATAGCCATTACGATAGTGGTGGCTATTTATGTTTTTGAGCATTACCTTAATTCTGAAGAAAAATCGGCTGTAATAGAAGAAGGTAAACAACCCAAAACAGAAACCAACGAATACTTTTTACCGACTAGTACTACAGGACAAATTGTACATCATCAAAATTATTCATTATCGTATAATGAGCCATACGAACAAGCAGAGTGGGTAGCATATGAACTTAAGTCCTCTCATTTGAGTTCTACAAATCACAAACGGCCATATTTTGAAATTGATAACGCTGTAAAAAGTGGAGCAGCACATTGGAGAAATTATAAGCAATCGGGTTACGATAGAGGACACCTTTGTCCAGCAGGAGATCGTAGGTTTAGTAAAACTGCACATGATGAAACTTTTTTAACCAGTAATATTAGTCCGCAAGAACATCAATTTAATGCTGGTGTATGGAACAGATTAGAACAGAAAGTAAGGTATTGGGCTAAAAAGTACGATGGTGTTTTTGTGGTTACTGGAGGAATTTTAAAAGACGGTCTAAAAACAATAGGCGAAGAGCGTGTTGCTGTGCCAAATCAGTTTTATAAAATTGTTTTGGATAATACCAACGGAAACCCCAAAGTATTGGCTTTTCTGCTGAATCATAAAGACTCAGATTTGCCATTGTATAAGTTTGTGGTATCTGTAGATGAGGTTGAAAAATTAACAGGAATAGATTTCTTCCCAGAATTAGATGATACTATCGAAAACAAAATAGAAGCATCAAGCAGTTATAAAAAGTGGAGTTTTTAATAAAATGTCAGTCTAGAGAATGCTTAAAGTTTAGCTATAGTTTGAATTTTGATTTTATCCCTTCCCAGCGCAAATCTCTAATAAACTTACCTTCATCTTTAGAAACCAGAAATTCAGTTTTTGAGGATTTAGCTTTAAAATAACCAGCCATATAATCTTTGAATAATCTAAAGCTGTCTTTCTTCGACGCTAATTTTATAGCAGAAATTAAAGTAATCCAGAAACCATAGCGCATTTTATACATCGCACCCCCTTGCAGGTATTTAGAAGCCTTGTTGTAAGATTGTCCTGTAGGTTTCAGGTGTTTTACATGAAGTGATTCGTCTGTTAGAATGTCCCAACCATGAAATTTTGCTAATAACTCATCTACAGTATCCCAACCCATAGAAGGTTTTAGTTGCCCAATTTGATTAAAACAGGTTTTACGATAAGCTTTTAAAGCACCTCTAATATGATCTTTATTGGTAAGGTTTTCAAGAATCCATTGGTTGTCTTTTTCGATGTAACAAAAACCAGAAGCCATACCAAGTTTGGGGTTTTTACTAAAATGATTAGCCAGCGTTTCTAAATAATTATCCGGAAAAATAAGGTCTGCATCAAACTTACAAATCACATCATAGTTGTCATCTAAAGTTTCAAAGCCCTTATAAAAGGCATTTATAATTTTAGAACCAGGTAAATGCTGATCTGACGATTTTGAAATTACCTGAGAAATCCAAGGATGCATTTTTGTAAAACTTTCTACTATTGCTTCTGTTTCGTCAGTAGAATTATCATTAACCACAACCAACTTTTTAGGCAAAAGTGTTTGCTTTACTAATGACTCTAGTGTTTTGCTAATAAAGGCCTCTTCGTTATGAGCTGGTATGACGATGTAGAAATTCAATATCTAAATTCTAAATTTCAAATCTAAAGAATTCTATCCGGAAATTCTTTCAGCGTAGATAATATAATACCGATTTGTAAAGTGTCTTAAAAGCGGTCTAATACCGAATTTTTTTACAGGATTGGTCCATTGTTGTCGGTCAATAATTTTCCAGCCTGTTTTTTCTAATAACCAATCGAGTTGCCAATCTTCAAACTCATGGTAGTGTCTGTCCCATTTATCGGTTTTACTTCTGTACGCTGAAGCAAACCATAATCTTAGAGGAACGCTAATGACAAGTTTTTTAGACTTAATAGATTTTAAAACCTCGTAAGGAGAAAGTAAGTGTTCAAAAATTTCGAACGCAGTAACAACATCGGCAGAAGAATTTTCTATTGTAGAACGGTCTTCGTCAAGGTCTTCGCCTTTGGTGTTTTCAACAGTATAGCCTTCAGAAAGCATAACTTTTGAAAATGGATTTTTAACACCTAAATCTAAAATCGTTTCAGATGTTGAAATATGTTTTTTTAAAAACAGAAGAGTGAGTTTAAATCGCTTGTTAGGATATGTTTTTTCGTACATTACATTTCCGCAACAGCGGTAATAGTTTTATTAATATCTGTAAACAACGGCATTAATATGCATACCTGCGCCAACACTTGCAAATATAATAACATCTCCTTTATTGATTTGGTGGTCTTCGAGTTTATTATTTCGTATTAAATCGAAAAGGGTAGGGACAGTTGCCACAGAACTATTTCCTAATTTATGAATGCTCATAGGCATAATACCCTCTGGAGCCTTCGCTTTAAAAAGTCTGTAGAAACGTTTTATAATAGCTTCATCCATTTTTTCATTTGCCTGATGGATGAGTACTTTCTTTACTTCAGAAACGTCAACACCACTTTTTTCTAAGCAATCTTTCATAGCTTGAGCTACGTTGGTTAATGCAAATTCATAGATTTTGCGTCCATGCATTTTTATATAGCGTGTATCTGGACAAAGATCTTTATTGTTAGAATTTCCGAAGAATAAATAGTAAGCTTCATCGTAAGTAAATGAGGCAGATTCGTGAGCTAAAATTCCGCCATCATCTTCTGTAGCTTCAACAATACTAGCACCAGCACCATCAGAGTATATCATAGAATCTCTGTCGTGTTTATCGACCACGCGAGAAAGCGTTTCTGCACCAACAACAAGACAGCGTTTTGCCATACCAGCCTTAATGTATGCTTGTGCTTGTATAACTCCTTCTACCCAACCAGGACAACCAAATAAAATATCGTAAGCAACGCACTTAGGATTCTTGATGCGAAGTCTGTGTTTAATACGTGAAGCTAAACATGGTAAAATATCACTCTGAATGGTATTGGCTTTTACGTCTCCAAAATTATGAGCACAAATAATATAATCTATTGTTTCAGGATTGATGTTGGCATCATCAATAGCTTTTTGAGCTGCTAGAAAACCAATGTCCGAAGCTACTAATTGATTATCTGCATAACGACGTTCAACAATACCAGTAATGGCTTTGAATTTTTCTACAATAACTTCGTTTGGATGATTAATTTTTGATCCGTCAGTATTTAAAAATTCATGTTGATGAAAATCTTCATTTTTTTCAATCCCTTTAGGAATATAGCTTCCTGTACCTGTGATTTTAATTCCCATACCTCAAAATTTGCTATTAATTTACTAAACTAGTTAAACTCTCATACATGAGAATAAATTAACTGAGTAAAAACGATATTTTTTTTAAATTCTCAATTATCCTAAATTCTATTGTAAATACCATAAAAAAAGTGCTCAATACGAGCACTTTTTTAATTTATGTTTATAAAAACTAAGCTTCAACAAAATCTTCAATTGGTGCACAGCTACAAATTAAGTTTCTGTCTCCATAAGCATCGTCCACACGTCTTACACTTGGCCAGAATTTATTGTCTCTAATAAATTCTAGTGGGAAAGCTGCAGCCTCACGACTGTAAGGTAATAACCATTCATCTGAAGTTAGCATTTCTAATGTATGTGGTGCGTTTTTCAGCACGTTATTAGGTTCGTCTTTAGATGCTAGGTCAATTTCTTGTCTAATAGAAATCATAGCATCACAAAAACGATCCATTTCCGCTTTACTTTCACTTTCTGTAGGTTCTATCATCATAGTACCTGCAACTGGAAATGACACTGTTGGTGCATGGAAACCATAATCCATCAAACGCTTTGCGATGTCAGTAACTTCAATGCCTTTGGACTTAAAGTCACGGCAGTCAATAATCATCTCATGTGCCGCTCTTCCGTTTTCACCTGTATATAGCGTTGGGTAATAGCCTTCTAAACGCTCTTTAATGTAATTGGCATTAAGAATGGCTACTTCCGTTGCTTCCTTTAAGCCTTTGGCGCCTAGCATTGTAATGTATCCATAAGAAATGATGCAAGCCAATGAAGATCCAAAAGGTGAAGCTGATATGGCTGAGATTGCTTGATGACCTCCTGTTTTTATGATAGGATTTCCTGGTAAAAATGGTACCAATTGTTCTGCAACACAAATTGGGCCAACACCAGGTCCACCACCACCGTGAGGAATAGCAAAGGTCTTATGTAAGTTAAGGTGACATACATCTGCACCGATATTACCAGGATTGGTTAAACCAACTTGTGCATTCATATTGGCACCATCCATATACACTTGTCCGCCATTATCATGAATAATCTGTGTAATCTCTTTAATTGCAGATTCGTAAACGCCGTGAGTTGATGGGTAAGTTACCATTAATGCAGAAAGATTATCCTTATGCAATTCAGCTTTTTCTCTTAAATCATCTACATCAATATTACCATCTTCAGATGCTTTTGTTACAACAACTTTCATGCCTGCCATAACAGCACTTGCAGGGTTTGTTCCGTGAGCAGACGATGGAATTAAGCAAATATTTCTATGGTGATCTCCACGAGATTCGTGATAGGCTTTTATCACCATAAGTCCCGCAAATTCACCTTGAGCACCAGAGTTTGGTTGTAAGGATGTTGCGGCAAAGCCAGTGATTTCTGTAAGCTGGTTTTCTAATGTGTTTAGCATAAGTTGATAACCGGCAGCTTGTTCTTTTGGTGCAAATGGGTGCATATTGCCCCAACTTGGCCAACTAAGTGGTAACATTTCTGAAGCAGCGTTAAGCTTCATAGTACAAGAACCTAGTGAAATCATAGAGTGATTTAATGCCAAATCTTTACGCTCTAATTTTTTGATGTAGCGCATTAATTCTGTTTCAGAATGGTAAGTATTGAAAATGTCAAAAGTTAAAAATTCTGATTGGCGCTTTAAGTGATCTGGAACTGTATCAGCTTCAGAAATTGATACAATCTCTTCTGTAGTTGTTTCTGTTACAGCTTCAAAAATTGAAATAATTTCATTTAAGTCTGAAATTGTTGTCGTCTCGTTTATAGCTATTGTAACAGTGTTGTTATCTGGATAGTAGAAATTGACTTCTTTCTTTTCTGCTTCGTACTTTACCTTTACAGGATCTGCCTTTATTTGAAGTGTATCAAAAAAGTGAGAGTTCACTTGTTCTAAGCCCAATTTTTCTAAAGCAGAGGCTAATGTTGCTGTTGTGTTCTGAACTTTATTTGCTATAAACTCTAGGCCTTTTGGTCCATGATACACTGCATACATTCCTGCCATAACTGCTAGTAATACCTGAGCTGTACAAATGTTAGAGGTTGCTTTGTCTCTTTTAATATGTTGCTCTCTGGTTTGTAACGCCATACGTAAGGCTCTATTGCCATCAGTGTCTCTTGTTACCCCTATAATACGCCCAGGAACATCACGTTTATACGCCTCATTAGTAGCAAAATAAGCTGCGTGTGGACCACCATACCCCATAGGTATACCAAAACGTTGTGTAGTACCAACAACAACATCAGCACCAAACTTCCCTGGTGCTTCTAATTTAACTAAACTTAAGATGTCAGCGGCAACAGCAACTTTTATATTTTGCGAATTGGCTTTTTCTATAAAAGATTTTATGTCAGTGATTTGTCCATTTTTACCAGGATATTGCAGAAGTGCACCAAAATAATCTTCGGATAAGTTGTACTCTGCTTCATTACCTATTTCTAGCTCAATACCAATTGGATTGGCTCTTGTTTCTAGTAAGGCAATTGTTTGTGGTAGTACTAAATCTGAAACAAAGAATTTGTTGACACCAGCTTTCTTCTGAGCACGATCTCTAACCGCAAACAGTAAACTCATAGCTTCAGCTGCGGCAGTACTTTCATCTAAAAGTGATGCATTTGCAATTTCCATGCCTGTTAGGTCAATAACCATGGTTTGGAAATTCAATAATGCTTCTAAACGTCCTTGGGCAATTTCTGCCTGGTATGGTGTGTATGCTGTATACCAACCTGGATTTTCTAAAATATTGCGTTGAATAACAGCAGGTAAATTAGAAGGGTGGTATCCTAGACCAATGTAAGACTTAAAAACTTTGTTTAGCTGAGATAGTTTGTAAATGTGGCTAAGATATTCTTGCTCGCTCATTGCAGGCTCTAGATCTAAGTCTTTTTTTAGTCTAATACCTGCAGGTATAGTTTCTGAAACTAGTTGCTCTATACTTGTAGCACCAATGGTGTTTAGCATAGCTTTTTGTTCGTCTTGGTTTGGGCCAATGTGTCTAAGTGCAAAAGCGGTTGTGTCCATTCTTTATTCTGCTAATTTTTTTGATATGCAAAAATACGGAAAACGACTATTTTATTCTGTACTAAGACTTAAAGTTTTTAACTGAAAAGCTGGGTTATTAACACATTAGTTATTTTTGTTTAATGCGTATACTTAAGCATATATTAAATTTTTACATCAATAGTAGTATTCATGTGGCCTTTGCCGTAGTAGCTATGACTTGGGTAACGCTTATTCAATTTGAAATACATAACGACAAAGTCATACTTTCTTTTGTTTTTTATGCAACGATTACTGGCTATAATTTTGTGAAATATTTTGGTGTTGCAAAATTTCATCATAGAAGTTTGGCTACATGGCTAAAGACAATTCAGATATTTTCATTTATTGCTTTTGTAGGAATGTGTTATTATGCCATAAAACTGAATACCGATTCTTTAATATATCTTTCGATTTTTGGGCTTGTAACTTTTCTTTATGCTGTACCTCTATTACCCATGCGATATTTTAGGGATAATCATAAAAATTTGAGACAAATAAGTGGTTTGAAAATCTATGTCATTGCTTTTGTTTGGGTATTTACAACGGTTTTTTTACCATTAATTGAAAAGGATTATCACATAAATACGAATGTGGCAACAACTGGTGTACAACGTTTCCTTCTTGTGATTGTACTGATGCTCCCTTTTGAGATTAGAGACCTTATGTATGATAGTTTGAAACTAGCTACAATCCCTCAGCGCATAGGTGTAAAGAACACTAAAATAATAGGGGTTTTATTACTGCTAGTATTTTTCTTCTTAGAATATATTAAAGATGAAATAAGTAGTGAGAATGTAATTGCAAATGCAGTGATAACGAGTGTAACGCTAATTTTTGTATTGTTTGCTCACAAAAATCAATCTAAATATTACAGTGCACTTTGGGTAGAAAGCCTGCCAATAATATGGCTGTTAGTTTTATTGGCGCTTAGCTAATTCTTTTTCGAATTGTTGTTTTATTTTACTACGTTCATCATTCTTTAAACAATCAATTTCAGAATGTTCTATAGCGTCTGTTAATTTGTTGTTTTTATTAGAATAGGCTTTTGTAATTCGACACCAAGAAAGTCTTAAAGCCAACTTAATACGCTCCCAACCAGTTGCTTCACCATATTGTGTTTTATCACAAATGTGTTTAGCTTCTTCGCAACTTATAAATAAAAAACTTTTTTTCATTTTATCCTTAAAACCAGTTTTCTTCCATGCAATCTGCTAATGCTGTTCTTGCTCTGTGTATTAGTACCCAAAGGTTAGACGCAGTAATGTTTAATTCATTACAAATCGTTTCGGTGTCATAACCCAAAATCGTTTTCATCTTAAAAACCTCAGCTTGCTTTTCAGGTAGTTTTGATAAACAATCATAGATAGCATTACCTAGTTCAGTATTCTCAATTTTATCCTCAGCGGTTTTATCAAATGGGTCGGCTACACGTTCTTCTAGCCAATCGCCTTCAGATTCAGAATCATTGTTGTAGGTCATTCTAACTTCAGCTTTACCTTTGTTAGAATTAATTTTTCTATAATAATCTATGATTTTTCGTTTGAGAATAGAGACCAACCAGGTGCGCTCACTTGCTTCTCCTTTAAAATTTTTCATGGATTTTAGACCAGCTAAAAAAGTTTCAGAAACCAAGTCTTGGGCCATGACTCTATCGTTAACTCTAGAGATGGTATAATTGAATAGGTAATCTGAATACAAATCAATCCAGTTATTTGGATTTAATTGATGCTTAGCCATTTTTCATTCTCATTGCTAAGTCAAAAATAGGTTAAAAAATTAAGACCTAAAATATGTCTGCACATTTTCCTAACGTTTAGTAGCACTAATGATATAATATCCAAAACTTTTCAGGTGTAAACCAGACAAAAGTGCGTAGAAAGAACCTTTTAAATTATGAAGGCTTTCTCTTTTAAGACTTTTAAATCTCAATAACTTTTTTAAAATAAAACCAGCAATGGCAAAAGGCACATGAAGTACAGATGGAGCAACTTTAAATGACACATCTTCAATTTTTATGTCTGTAAAACCTATGTGTTCTAAGCTTTGTTTGATGAAGTGATGAGTTTCCAATTTTTCTAGACTCCAATGATTACAAAGTTTATTGTAGGCAAATTTACCGCCTTTACAAAGTTGAGATCTGTCTTTTTTAAGAAAAGCATCAGCCATAACAAAGCGTCCGCCTGGTTTTAAAAGTCTATGCATTTCTTTAAGCGAATTAAGGTTGTGACCAGAATGACAGAAGCTTTCAATCGCTATAGCAGAGTCAAATGAGCCAGATTGAAAAGAGGTGTTGTTATAATTTTCTTTGAGTATGATGCAGTTTTTACCTTTTAATAATTCATTTCCTTTTTTGACCTGAAAATCAGATAACGTTACTCCGTAAGCTATTACGTTTTTGTAGTGTTTTAATGCATACCGCATTGTAGCTCCCATACCACAGCCTAAGTCTATAAGTCTGTTTTTAGTTTTATCTATGTTTAGTCTTTTTGTGACTTGGTTGTTCATTTCATTTAGCATGGAATCGCGCTTAAAAGGATTTGTTTTAAACGGAATGAAATACCCAAAATGCATATTATAATCACTACTCCAAAACTCGTAATCTTCGGTAGCTTCGTTATAGAAGTCTACCATTTCTATTCGATTTTGTTCTGCGTAATTTGTGTAAGGTATGGTTTGTGTTTTCATGATGTTATAGTTTTGGTAATTTCCAATTTGTAGAATCGTAAGCTATAGCAGTAGATTTTAAATTCCCTTTTTGTGTTTTTACGGATGTAATTATTTTTAACTTTTTTAATAGCCACACTATCATCCATCCAAAATCGATTTCATACCATTTTGAAGAAAATTTAGCTGACGCAGGATAAGAGTGATGGTTGTTGTGAAAACCTTCTCCAAAAGATATTAGACCAAGGAATATGTCATTATAACCACTCTCGTCTGCACCGTTTATTTTATGTCTAGAGTAACCGTATTTATGTGATGCGTAGCCAATATACCAGTGGCCAAGAATTATGATTGATGTTCGTAAACATGTTGCAATAAGCATGCTGTTAAAACCAACAAGAAAATATAGTAGGAGCATAAGGATTATATAATGTAATTGCCATGTTTTATGCAGCCAAAGTATAGTTGAATCGTTTAAATCCTCTTCTGGAATTTGATAACGTGCTAAATCTTTTGGAATAAAAGTTAGATGAAGATTCCAGTAGTAATCTGTGAACAAAGAATGTTTATATTGAAAATATCTAGGGCAATCATTTCTGTTTTGCCAATAGTCTCTAAAATAATGCTGTTTTAACCAATTCAATGGACTTCCCAATCCTGTTAATACAAAAAGATAGAGGCTGATTTTTCTAAATGTGTTACTTGTTTTGTAGGATTTATGAATGATGCCTCTATGTAAACCGACAGAGTGACCTATACCTATAGTTAAGAACAAGATTAAAATGTTTAAAGCTAAATCTTGCCATTCAATCGATGAGAAATCAATAAATAAGATTGGGAATATCATTGTGTATAACCAAAGCGTTTTTCTCCATGAAAAATCAATTTTTCCAAAAGGTGTCTTTAGATTTTTGTTCATGATTTTTGAATTTTATAGGTGATATATAAATGGAAAAAAGCAATGAGCATTGGTATTACGAGATGTATGGTTATAAAGCCTGTGCTTATAATTTTTCCAAAGGCAATAACTGAAAGTATAGTTACGACTGATACTAAATAAATGTTGAAAAGAAATTTTATCTGCTTTTCAAGCTTATTGTAATTATAAAGCATGTATAAACTCATGAGCACCTGACCAACACCTAAAACCATCTGAAATAACATCCCTAAATAAATAGTTAAGTAGAGGAGAAGCGTAATTATGACTAACCATTTGTTAATGTTATATAATTTTTTCATAATTCTGTTGTTTTAAAACTTTCAAAAAATATTGAAAGTATGGTTTAAAAAAATAGTCTACTTCATTAGTTTTAAAACAGACTTTGTTAACCAGTTTTGTTTTTGGTTTACTAATTTGTTCATTAATGTATCCAAATCGTCTGTCAGTTCCTTTAAAGCTTTTGTTTGTTTAATCAATTCCTTTGTTTTTTCCGTGCCATCATCGTTAATAGAGGAGACCTCCTCTAAAACTTTGATTACAGGTTTTATTTCTCTACGGCTACGTTCTTTGGTAATAATGCGAGCGAGTTCTTGTACATCCTTTTCTGTTGTGAAAAACTCTTTACGTTCACCACTTACTAAAACCTTAGTTACAATTCCCCAATCTATAAGTTGTCTCAAGTTCATGCTGGTGTTACCACGAGAGATTTTAAGTTCTTCCATAATCTCTTCCATAGATAATGGCTTCGTAGAAATAAAAAGCAAAGCTTGTATCTGAGCCATCGCTTTATTGATGCCCCAAAGTGTGCCTAAACTTCCCCAAGTACTAATAAATTTTTCTTTTGCTTCTACATATTCCATATCACAAAGATATAGTAAATTTTAAACTTTCAATAATTATTGAAAGTTTATTTTGAAAAGAATTTATTATCTTAGATTAAAATAGCCTTAAATATGAAAACAAAACTACTATTTCTAATGTTACTTGTGTTCGGAATAAGCCAAGCCCAAATAGAGCTTGTTCCAAATCCATGTGATATAAATTCTGGTACTATTACCTTTAAATATGGTGAGTTGGGTGACTATTCAGTTTTTGACCCTTTAAGTGACCCTAATTTGTATTTATATACAGGTTTGCAAACCGATGCAGATCCATTGACTTGGGATTATCATGATGATTTTTCTGATGTGTCCACACTGATTCCTTTAACTTACGATGCCGTTTTAGGGTATTATGTGGCGACTTTTAACCCAGCCACTAGGACGTATTTAGAAGAGCCTATGTTAAACACAACTACAATTCCTTCGGGTACTGAAGTTTTTGATTGGTATTTTTTAATCACCAACTCTGACCAGTCACGTCAATCAGGTGATTTAAAGGGTAGTGATTATGGTTTTGGTTCGGCAGTTTTATCAGTTTATACGTTTAATAAAACTAATGAAGTAAGCGTCGGAAATGGAACAATCACCTTTAACAGTGCGGCACAATATGAGATCGCAGTTTACGATGTGCTTGGTAAAAAAGTAGTTGATAAAACCTTAAATATTACTTCTCAAACCACTCACAATCTCCAGTTAAGAAACACAGGTGTTTATCTTGTAAAAATTAGTTCTGGTAGTTACAGCCGAACGGTTAAGATGTTGAAATATTAGCTTAGCTATTTAATTTCAAAATGTATATGGTCGTCATGCCTTACAGCTTGGCATCCATGAAATCTGATTTTGTCATATTTGCTAAGTCCTAATTCTTTTTTTAGATAAGGTTCTATGAAAATTTTTGAGTTTTTATTTCTGTAAAACAACCCTTGAATAAGCGTTTTAGTGTTTTCTTTATCTAATTGGAGTGCATCATTTTTATCTGGCGATAAGTATTTTGTTAAGTCATATTGCCAATAGCCTTGTTTTTTACACTGATTAGTAGTAGGGTTTGTATCATCTATAAAAGCGCCATAACCCATAAACGAGGGTTTTTGGTCTGTTTTGTTGTTATTTTCTAAATACATAAATGCGATATCTATTTTCTTTCCGTCATTATGACTAAGATGAGGAAATAGCGGAAACCCATTTAAAAAAGGGAAATTAGCATCTAAGTAAGTTGTTTTAATACCGAAGTGAGCCAAATCTGCTGTTGATTGTTGTAAAACATCATAAAGCTCATTGTCTACGTAATTTCTAAACAATAACGGATAAATAAGGTTTTGAGGCTTAAGTGCACTTTTTATAACAGGGAGTTTTGTTCTTCCAAAATAAGGAGCTACACTTGGAACAATAATTAGATTATAGGCAAGATATACTATCGGGAAAACATACCGTTTTCTTTTTTGAAGTTTTACAGCAATAAAAACACTCATTAACCATAATAATCCTCCAACTTGGGTTAGTAAGGTTAAGAGTGCTATAAATGAGATGTGCCCTATGAGTTTTAGAAACTTCATGAAGTACTAAAACGAAATAAGTTTGTGCTTATTTTATCAACCCAGCACGTCGTAACAACGCTTCAGGTTGAGGTTCTTGCCCTCTAAACTTTTTATATAATGTCATTGGGTTTTCTGTACCACCTTGAGACAATACAAAGATTTTAAATTTATTGGCAACCGTTTTATTGAAAATGCCTTCTTGTTTAAAATATTCAAACGCATCTGCATCTAAAACTTCAGCCCATTTGTAGCTGTAGTAGCCAGAAGAATAACCTCCTTGAAAAATATGAGCAAAAGCTGTACTCATGCAGTTTTCCTCGACATCAGGATATAGTTTTGTTGCGCCAAAAGCTTCAACTTCATGTGCTTTTACGTTTGTAATTGCTGTTGGATCTATACCATGCCAGCTCATATCTAGCATTCCAAAACTCAGCTGGCGTAAGGTTTGCATACCTTCATGGAAAGTTGCTGATGCTTTTATCTTTTCAACGAGTTCCATCGGAATCACTTCTCCGGTTTCGTAATGCGTAGCAAAGAGTTTTAGAGATTCTTCTTCGTAACACCAATTTTCTAAAACCTGACTTGGTAATTCTACAAAGTCCCAATACACGCTTGTGCCAGAAAGGCTAGGATAGGTGGTATTGGCTAGCATACCATGTAGTGCGTGTCCAAATTCGTGAAACAAAGTCGTAACTTCATTGAAGGTTAATAACGAAGGTTTACTCTTTGTTGGTTTGGTGAAATTACAAACGATAGATACGTGAGGTCTCTCGTTAACACCATTTTTTATCATTTGCGGTTTGTAAGAGGTCATCCAGGCACCATTACGTTTTCCGGATCTTGGGAAAAAGTCGGCATAAAATATAGAAACCAATTCGCCTTCACTATCTGTAACTTTATAGGTTAAAACATCTTCATGATATTTATCTATGGTATTAATTTCTTCAAACTGAAGTCCGAATAATTTATTGGCAACAGTAAAAGCACCATTAATAACATTTTCTAATTTGAAATATGGCTTTAGTTTTTCATCATCCAAATCAAATAATTTTTGTTTCAATTTTTCTGAGTAGTAAGCCGAATCCCATTTTTGTAATCGATCTATATTATCAATTTCTTTTGCAAAAGCTTCAAGTTTTTCAAACTCTTCTTGTGCCGCTGGTTTTGCTTTATCTAGTAACTCGTTTAAAAAAGCATTAACTTTCTCAGGTGTTTCTGCCATGCGCTCTTCTAAAACAAAGTGAGCATGGGTATTATAACCTAAAAGTTGAGCACGCTCAAAACGAAGATTAGCAATTTTTAAAACAATATCTTGGTTGTCTAAGTCGTCGTTATGAAATCCTTTGCTGCCAAAAGCTTTGGATAGTTTTTCACGAAGTTCACGATTATCGGCATAAGTCATAAAAGGGATGTAACTAGGATAATCTAAAGTGATTAGCCAGCCATCTTTACCTTTGCTTTCAGCCAGTTGTTTTGCTGCTTCTTTTGCTCCTTCTGGTAATCCCGAAAGATCATTTTCATCGGTAAGAAGCATTTCAAACTTATTAGTTTCTGCTAAAATGTGTTCACCAAATTTTAGTTTTAGCTGACTTAATTCTTTGTCAATAGCACGTAATTTTTCTTTTTTGTCTTCAGGTAAATTAGCACCATTTCTAGAGAAACTTTTATATTTTTTATCCAGAAGTGTTTCTTGTTCTGTTGTTAATTCTAAGTCGCTTTTAGAATCGTAAACAGCTTTTACACGCTTGAATAAATCTTCATTCAATGTAATATCATTGCTGAATTCAGATAAAATTGGCGAGACTTTTTGAGCGATTTTTTGAATCTCATCATTTGTTTCAGCTGAATTTAAATTGAAGAAAATACTGGAGATTCTATCTAATTCTTCACCTGAAAAATCTAGAGCCTCAATAGTGTTTTTAAAAGTTGGTAATTCAGTATTATTTACAATCGTATCAATCTCATTTTTAGCATTCTCAATAGCTATTTTAAAAGCCGGAAGAAAATCTTCATTTTTTATTTTTGAGAATGGTGCTGTATTGTATTGAGTATCAAAAGTTTTATTTAGAATAGTCATTGTCTTATCGTCTAATTTTTCTTACGTATATTGTTGATAATGTGAATTTTAACGCTATTTTATGATGTTCGTTTTTATCAGTTAAATAAGTTTAATTACCTTTGTGCCATCTTTGACGAACAAGAACTTTTTGTTCTTAAGGATTGGTTAATAGCGAAAAAAGCCTTGACGAAAGTTGAGGCTTTTTTATAGGTCTTTTGCAGACTCGATAACCTTAGCTTTTAGGCCTTCTTTGTAAACGATTACCTTATCTAAAATACACTGGTCAGAACTGCCTAAAATTTGAGCTGCTAAGATGCCAGCATTTTTAGCACCATTTAATGCCACAGTCGCCACAGGAACTCCACCTGGCATTTGTAAAATAGAGAGTACAGAATCCCAACCATCAATAGAATTACTACTTTTTACAGGTACACCAATTACTGGTAATGGCGATAGCGAAGCTACCATGCCAGGTAAATGTGCAGCGCCACCAGCACCAGCAACAATTACCTTAATGCCTCTGGTATGGGCATTTTTACTATAATCGAATAATTTTTCAGGTGTGCGGTGTGCGGATACGATATCAACTTCTACTTCGATATCAAATCCCTTTAATATATCTATAGCGTCTTGCATTACTGGCAAATCGCTTTTGCTTCCCATTATTACTCCTACTTTACTCATGCTTATAATATATTTTATGTGAGGTCGAGCGCAGTCGAGACCTCTTAGATAGAAAATAAATTTTTTAGAATGACCTCTCGACTGCGCTCGAGGTGACATTTTTATTCACTTATTACTTCTATAGTTTGTTTTACATTTTCGGCAATTGCTCTAGCCTTATTGATGTCTTTATTTACAATGGTTACATGCCCCATTTTACGGAACGGACGAGTTTGCTTTTTACCATAAATGTGTGGTGTTACACCATCCATTGCCATAATGTCTTCAATGTTTTTGTAAAGTACGTTTCCTGTGTGGTCTTCAGCACCAACCAAATTCACCATAACACCAGCTACTTTACTTTCGGTGTTACCGAGTGGTAATCCTAAAATACATCTTAAGTGCTGCTCAAATTGATCTGTATAACTTGCTTCTATGCTGTAATGACCAGAATTGTGTGGTCTCGGTGCTACTTCGTTTACAATAATATCATCATTTTCAGTTTGAAACATTTCTACAGCCAAAAGTCCTACATGTTCAAAAGCGGCTGCAGTTTTTAAGGCCACAAGTTCTGCCTTTTTAGCAATATTATCAGGAATTCTTGCCGGACAAATTACATACTCAACTTGATTGGCCTCAGGATGAAACTCCATTTCAACCACAGGATATGTTTTTAAATGGCCTTTGCTATTTCTTGCAACAATGACTGCCAGTTCGTTTTTAAACGGGATTAAGTCTTCTGCAATGCATTCAACATTTGGTAAATCTGCCAAGTCTGTGTAACGTCTAACAACTTTTACACCTTGACCATCGTATCCAAATCGTGCGCTTTTCCAAACAAACGGATACTCTAATCCACCATTATCTACTGCTTCATCAATTTGAGATGTATGTGCAAATCTCGAAAAATCAGCCGTTGGGATATCGTGGTCGCGATAAAATAGTTTTTGAGTTGCTTTATTTTGAATGGTGCGTAAGGTCTTTGCAGAAGGATAAACTTTTACGCCTTCCTTTTCAAGTGTTTCAAGCGCTTCAACGTTTACGTTTTCAATTTCAATAGTAAGGATATCAACTTGTTTTCCAAAGTTAACAACCGTTTTGTAATCTAATAAATCGCCTACCGAAAATTCATCACAAGCTAATCTTGCAGGTGCATCTTTGCTAGGGTCTAAGACGCAAGTGTGTATGTCGTATTTTCGCGTATGATACAACATCATTTTGCCTAATTGTCCACCACCAAGAATGCCGAGTTTAAAGTTTGAAGAAAAGTAGTTCATGTTTACTTCCCAAGTAAAAGGGAAATTTTTAAAGATTCAACATTAATTCAATGCAAAAATAAGCTAATTATAGCAGATACTGTTAAATTCGTAATTCAAAAAATCGGCAAACGGCAATCAATTCATTATCTTTGCATTTCTAAAATAATGCCATGGTTGTTAAGCTTCACGATTTATATTTCAAACCTTTTGTTAATGCAAATGAACTTGATGGTGTAGTACAGCGAATGGTCAATGAAATCGCTGCAGATATAGGAGATGAAATCCCTGTGTTTGTTGGGATTATGAATGGGTCGTTTATGTTTGTGAGTGACTTCGTAAAAAAATATCCAAACCCTTGTGAAGTTACGTTTATAAAATTGGCTTCTTACGAAGGAGTTAAATCTACCGAAGACATTCAGAGACTGATTGGGTTAACACAAGATTTAACAGGTAGAACGGTTGTTATTTTAGAAGATATTATAGACTCAGGTAATACGCTTGAAGAGGTGCATCGCATTTTTAAGAACGAAAATGTTAAGCAGCTTCTTATTGCGACATTGTTTTACAAGCCTGAAGCTTATAACAAAGATTTTAAACTTCATTATATAGGTAAAGAAATTCCGAATAAATTCATCGTGGGTTATGGATTAGATTACGATGGTTTAGGAAGAGATTTACCAGATGTATACCAATTAAAAACAACACAACACATGACAAACATCGTGCTATTTGGCCCTCCAGGAGCAGGCAAAGGAACACAAGCAAACTTCTTAAAAGAAAAATACGATCTCGTACATATCTCAACTGGAGATGTATTTAGGTACAACATTAAAAACGAAACTGCCTTAGGTATGTTGGCAAAGTCTTACATGGACAAGGGTGAGCTAGTGCCAGATCAAGTAACAATTGACATGTTGAATAAAGAGGTTGAAAAAAATGCCGATGCTAACGGTTTTATTTTTGATGGTTTTCCGAGAACAAATGCACAAGCCAAAGCACTAGATGAATTAATGGATAGTAAAGATTCTCAAATTAATGCAATGGTAGCCTTAGAAGTTGATGATGAGGTGTTGGTGGAGCGTTTACTAAAACGTGGTGAAACTAGTGGAAGAGCTGACGATGCAGACGAAAGTATCATAAGAAACCGTATAAAAGAATACTACGACAAAACAGCGATATTAAAAGATTACTATTCTGCACAAGACAAATATTACGGTGTTGATGGTGTAGGTAGCATTGAAGATATCACAGAGCGTTTGAGTGCTGTGATTGATAAATTATAGAAGTTTATTCGTTTAACTGTTTATTGGTTTAATTGAAACAAGTTCAACATGTATCAACATTCATTTGAGAAATTAACTGTTTGGCAAGACTCAATTGATTTGGTTGAATTGATTTACAAAACAGTTAGCTCATTTCCTAAAGAAGAGAAGTTTGGATTAATTAGCCAAATGAAAAGATCAGCAGTGTCTATCTCTTCAAATTTAGCAGAAGGAACATCAAGAATAACAAAGAAAGATAAAGCACATTTTTCTACTATGGCATTTAGTTCTACAATGGAACTTCTATGTCAAACTGAAATTTGTAAACGTTTAGCCTTTATAGATGAAGTTCAATATGATAATCTTAGAAGTAATATTTTGAAAATTTCTAATAAGATTAATTCATTGAGAAAATATCAAATAAACGCTTAAACAAATAAACCATTCAACTTTAGATGACAGAAGGAAATTTTGTAGACTACGTAAAAATGCACGTTTCTTCCGGTAATGGAGGTAAAGGTTCTGCGCATTTACATCGCGAAAAATACATAGCCAAAGGTGGACCTGATGGTGGTGATGGTGGTCGTGGAGGTCACGTGATTATTAGAGGAAATGAAAACCTATGGACGCTTTTGCATCTTAAGTTTAAGCGACACATTAGAGCAGGTCATGGTGAGCATGGTAGTTCTGGCAGAAGTACAGGAGCTGATGGAGAAGATGCTATTATTGAAGTGCCTTTAGGAACTGTTGTTCGAGATACAGAAACAAATAATATCCTCTTTGAAATCACTGAAGCTGGTGAAGAAAAAATCGTTGCTGAAGGCGGTAAAGGTGGTCGTGGTAACTGGCATTTTAAGAGTTCTACAAATCAGACTCCGCGTTATGCGCAACCTGGTATTCCTCTGGAAGAAAGAGATATTACTTTAGAGTTAAAAGTATTAGCAGATGTTGGTTTGGTTGGTTTTCCTAATACAGGGAAATCAACGTTGCTGTCTGTGTTAACGTCTGCAAAACCAAAAATTGCAGATTACGAGTTTACAACGCTCAAGCCTAATTTGGGTATTGTGAAATATCGCGATTTTCAGTCGTTTGTAATGGCAGATATTCCTGGTATTATTGAAGGAGCAGCCGAAGGAAAAGGACTTGGCTATTACTTTCTAAGACATATAGAGCGTAATTCAATCTTATTATTTTTAATTCCTGCAGACGCAAAAGATATTGTTGAGCAGTACGAAATTTTAGTAGATGAGTTAAGACGCTACAATCCAGAAATGTTAGATAAAGAGCGTTTTGTTTGTATCTCTAAATCTGATATGCTCGATGACGAATTAAAATCTGAAATGTCTACCATTTTAGACAAGGATTTAGAATGTGAGTATATGTTTATTTCATCTGTAGCGCAGCAAGGACTTACTGAACTGAAAGACAAACTTTGGAAAATGCTGAATTCATAAAGCGTTTATGAAGGATACTATTAAAAACATTGTAGAATATAACGACAATATGCTCAGTAAGAGTTTTGCGTTGTTTATTCAGTTTTTAATTGTCTTATCTGTCATTACATTTTCAGTAGAAACACTTCCAAATTTAAAACCGCAAACCCAAGTAATTCTCAATTCTATTGAGGTATTTTGTGTGGTAGTCTTTACATTAGAATATTTAGCTAGAATCTATGTTGCAGACAACAAGCCAAAATTCATTTTTAGCTTTTTTGGGCTCATAGATTTGTTCGCTATTCTACCTTTTTACTTGTCTTTTGGTTTAGATCTTCGTTCTCTCAGAGTGTTGAGGATGTTTAGACTTTTTAGGCTTTTAAAGTTGGTAAGGTACAACAGAGCAATGCGACATTTTGCCAAAGCTATGCTATTGGCAAAAGAGCAAATAATTCTCTTTATGGGAGTTACTTTAGTACTTATTTATTTTGCAGCAATAGGCATTTACTATTTTGAAAACGAAGCGCAACCAGAGCATTTTTCTTCAATTTTCGATAGCCTTTGGTGGTCTATCGTTACTTTAACAACTGTAGGTTATGGAGATGTGTATCCTATTACAGTTGGTGGCAGAATTTTCACCTTTTTTATACTTTTAATAGGTTTAGGTATTGTAGCCATACCAACCGGAATTATTTCTTCTTCACTCACTAAAGTTGTTGAGCCAGATTCTGAGGAAGAATAGTTAAAATTTTCCTACTATAACTTCAAGCTTGATATAGAAGGTATTTTTTAAGTATCTTTAAAATAAAAAATGAAGACTATAAAATACCTATTCTTATTGCTCTTAGTGTCGTCATGTGGTACTGTGGTGAACTATGATTACGAGAAATCTACAGACTTTACAAAGTACAAAACGTATGACTATTTCAGTGACATGCAAACAGGATTAAGTCAGTTAGATACTAAACGTATGATGCGTGCTATAGATGCAAAATTGGCAACAATGGGTATGTCGCGCTCAGAAAATCCAGATTTTTATATCGATATACAAAGTGAAGATGTAATGAATAGAAATAACTCTACTGTTGGCGTTGGTGCAGGTGGTGGAGGCGGAGGCGGTTTTGGTGGTGTCTCTGTAGGAATTCCTATTGGTGGCAACCAAAATACACGACAGATCATTATCGATTTTGTAGATAAAAAACAAAACGAGCGCTTATTCTGGCAAGCTGTTAGTGAAAGCAGTTACAGAGAAAATGCTTCACCAGAAAAACGTCAAGCCTATTTTGATTCTTTGGTTGAAAAAGTTTTTGCTAAGTATCCTCCTAAAAAATAATATTACTCATTATCGTCTCAGAATGTATTGGTCGCTGAGCGAAGTCGAAGTGATTCAAAGTATTGTCAGAACTTTATCATTTTCCTAACATTATAAACTTCATCATGGTCATTCGGTTTTGTAATTTTGATTGAATTCAAAAAACAAATAAAACGATGAGCATATTAGAAGGTAAAGTAGCACTGATAACAGGTGGAACTAAAGGTATTGGTTATGGTATTGCCGAGGCATTACTTAACCAAGGATTCAAAGTTGCTATAACAGGAAGAGATCAAGAATCTACGGAAGCAGTGGCGAAAGAACTAGCATCTAAAACCAATTCAGAAAACCATGTAATCGGACTTGAAGCCGATGTAAGACAATTAGAAAGTCAGGAAAAAGCAGTAAAAGCAACGCTTGATGCTTTTGGTCAGTTAGATCTTGTTGTTGCTAATGCAGGTTTAGGACACTTCGGAAGTATCGAAGATTTAACGGTAGAGCAATGGAACGCAGTTATAGATACCAACTTAACAGGTGTTTTCAATTCTATAAAAGCAAGTGTTGATGCTTTAAAAGAAAGCAAAGGCTATTACATCACAATTTCAAGTTTAGCAGGAACCAATTTCTTCGCAGGAGGTTCTGCATACAATGCTAGTAAGTTTGGTGTTACAGGATTTACACAAGCTGTAATGTTAGACTTGCGCAAATACGGTATCAAAGTCAGTACGATAATGCCAGGTTCAGTGTCTACACATTTTAATGGTAACGAACCAAGTGAAGCTGGTGCTTGGAAAATTCAAATTGAAGATATAGGCGAATTGGTTGTAGATTTATTAAAAATGAATCCAAGAACCTTGCCAAGTAAGATTGAAGTAAGACCAACGACTCCTCCTAGTAGTAAGTAAATGTTAATGTCATTGCGAGCGAAGCGTGGCAATCTCTTCAAATAAAAAGTTTGCATAGTCTTTCGTCCTCGCAATGACATTTTTATTTTTCTTAATTTGTCATTCTGAATTTATTTCAGAATCTCATTAGATAGATTTCATATTGTTTTAGAATCTGAATCAAGTTCAGATTGACAAAACAGAAATTTCCAGACAGTTTTTAGCTTTTTCCTTTGCATCTTAGCAAGAATAAGAATTTAGTCATAAACAAAAGTTCTCGATACAATTTTTCATACTTCAAAATCACTCGAACTGACGATTTCTTGAGTTTAATTGTTTTCCACACTCACTCTCACTCCTTCACTATGACTACTAAACTCAGGTGCATACATTGACTGAATTGTGCTAATACCATTACTCATATCTCCAGCATTGTTGACACGTAAATCATATTCAAACACGTAGATACCTTTTGGTAAATAATCTATAAAGAAATTTGTCGCTGCATCTTTAGTGCTTTCGTAATAGCCTAAGCCATCTTGCCATTTAAATTGCGATAATACGTTGATAGGTTCAAAACCTGCAGCACGCATATCTTTTAAATGCACAAATTCCATATCTCTGTCGGAACGTAATTCAATACGAACGCGAACCAAATCACCAACGTTTAGTTTAGTGTTTTTAGTTATTTCTGAAATTTCTTCACCTTTATCAGTATTCGATTTTAAGAAGAGTTTTTTACTCAACTTTAAAGGTGTTTCTGCAGATGTAATTTTATCTAAATCTTCAAAATATTGCCAGTAAAGTGCTCCCCAAGCAATGCCATCTCCTTTTTTTGAAATAGTAACATTGGCTTGTTCTGCTTTAATTTCTTCACCTGTCCAAGAAGTTTTATAGTAGCCTGTACCTGCTTCAACTTTTACATTATCTAATGTTGAAGGGTTTATAGTTTCGTTTCCAACTTTTACATCAACCATTTCAGTAACCTCTAACCAAGAACTGCCTTGAAGCAATAATGCATATACAGCTTCTGTAGTTGCTTTTGTGGTTTCCCATTTGTTGGTTTGTTTGTTTTTGAGCAACCAGATTTTTAGGTTGTCAATGTCTTCAATATTCTTTGTTTCACTTTGAATCACAGTTCCAACTTCAGAAAATGCTTCAATTAAAAGTGCTTGGGTTTCAATTGGTGCTTGGTGCCAGTACCAAGAATTGGTATTGGATTTCCAGTACATACCTAATTCGTCTGAGGTAATGCTGTTTTCTTTTAGTGATTTTAAAATCTTTCCTGCTGTAGCATCATCATTCATTCTGTGAAGCGTTAAAGTCATTAAACCTTTGGCATATAACGAACGTTTTAACCAATATTTCTGCATCTGAGATTTGTAGTAATCCATTATGCTTTCCACTTCTTTTGAAGCTTTTACTTCATGGTAAAAACTACGTACATACATATAATGCAGTTGTGTGTAAGACAAATGATCTTTGCTTAAATCTGCATCCTTATTATATTTTTTGATGTCTTTATATTCTTTTACGAATTCTGTATCTAGATATTGAATGGCGTTTTGAATCATTCTGTTTTCAGAAGAGCCTTCGACTGCGTTCAGGCTGACACCCAATTTGTTCAGATGCCCAAACCCAGAAATAATGTGTTGCGTTATAAAACGATTAGCATAGCCACCATTGAACCAAGGCCAAGCACCAGATGGTAGTTGGTTTTGTTTTAGTTTATTTAAAGCTGAACTTAGTTCGTTATTCATTTTATTAAGATCGAATAGCAAACCAATACGCTTTTTCTGATCCGTTTCAGATTGTGCATCTCGTAACCAAGGTGTTTCCTGAATTAAAAGCGATTTTAATTCTTGATTTTTCTCAAGGTTAGAAAGTAATGCATCTGAGGATTTCCATTGATTGAAAACCGCCTCAATCTTAGGATTAGAGGTCACAATATGTTGTGCTAAAGCATTCGCATAATATCTTGAAAACGTCTGTTCGTTGCAATCGTATGGGTATTCCATTAAATATGGTAAAGCCTGTACAGCATACCACGCAGGATTAGACGTCATTTCTAAAGTCAACTTATGATGACTAAGCGTATTATTTGGGTCGCTGAGCGAAGTCGAAGCGAGTTTGTCTAACGTAAACGTCTTCGTATCATTAGATTTCACCCACATTGGTAGTGTTTCGGTTACCAACATTCTGTTGGATAAGACAGGTAAAGCGTTTTGTTCACCATCGCTAAAATCTCCCGCTTTGGCTATGATTTGGTATTGTACAGCTTGCAAACCTTCTGGAATGTTTAGTTTCCAAGACACTTGGGTGTTGTCTTTTCCATCAACAGAAAAAGAAGCCCCTTCTAACTTCCCCAAAGGGGAAGAACTGAACAAGTTTGCGGATATATCTTCACCAGTAATCGGATCGGTTAATATGAGTTGGGCTACACCTGATAGTTGTTTTTCCGTAAGATTAGCAATTTTAGTACTGATAGTAATTTGATCACTTTCTCGTAAAAAACGTGGTGCATTTGGTATCACCATCAACTCTTTTTGAGTCACAGCCTCTAGTTGCTTTACCGAACTTTCTAAAGTTTTGGTATGTGCTAATAATTGAAGTTTCCATTTGGTTAATGCCTCTGGTGCTTTAAAGTTAAAACTTACATTACCTTCTTCATCAGTTTGTAATTGTGGAAAGAAAAAAGCTGTTTCGTTGAGGGTTTTTCGGATTTGGATGTTGTCTAAGTTTAATTCTTTGTTACTTGCCAATGAATCTTCTTCAATTGTGAGATCATCATTTGGGTTAAGAAAACCTCCTTCAATTTTTGTGTCATTATCACCTCTAACAACTCCACTTAATTTTGCTTGAGGTGATGACATATAATCAATGCCTGAATCAGTTTCTTCAACTTCATATACAACATTACCAGCAACTTCTCGTGTTCTAATTATTTTATATTCATTTAAACTAAAATAAAATCCATACCAATTTAACTGGTCATAAATTCTGTAATCATAATTTTGAAGATATGCAAAACGGTTAAACAATCTAAAGTTAATTGTACCAAAACTGCTTCTGCCATTTTTGCTTATTTTTCCGTAGTAAGATGGTTTGTTAATAGGGTTGAAGTGCCAGTTGTGCCCTCTAAATTCATCTAAAGACGCATCGTACATGCTTGCTAAAAGTTCAGCAGAAACTTTATCGCCTTTTGAGCCTTTTATTTTAAAACTCCAGGTTTCATCTTGTCCTGGTTGTAACTTGTCTCTAAAGGTTGTGGTTTCAATCTCTAAATCTGTTTTAGGATAAGGAACATTTATACTAAAGCTTTGAGAAATATAATTGTTGTAAGCGGCAAAACTGATGTGGACTTCAAAACCGCCTAAGTCGCTTTCTAATACAGGAATGCTAATGGTTTGTTTAGAGTTGTTTAATGTTACTAGTTGCATAGAGATAATTTTATTGTCTTTTTCAACCTCTACAGTTACAGTGATGTCTTTTGCTGCTGAGCCAATGGTGAGTTTTGCAACGTCACCAGCTTTGTAGCTGTCTTTATCTAGAGAGGCTTCAAAAAGTTGATGGTCTGCAACGGTTTTATCTTTATCATTAAATAGTTTTGTGAATGCTTCAGCTTTTACGTCTTCTCCAAATTTATCCTTGCTTTCTGCAATAATAATGTACTGACCAGAGTTCCATTTTTTTAGTTTTTTTAATGTGATGGTTTTTTCTTTTTCAGTATCGAAATTTGTTGAGAACACTTCCTCACCTTTGTCCCAATTAGTTGGTAAATGCTCGTCGTTGTATGGATCGTGAGGAAATAGACGTTTAAATTCTTCTTTAGAAATCACTTGAAAATCTGGTGCATTCCAAGGTCTGGCTCTCAGAACATAATCAGGAGCTTGGAGTTTATAAATTTTTAAGGTTCCTTTTGCTGGCACTTCTTGACCATTCAAATTTTTTGAGTTGAGGGAGATTTCAACCTCTTTTTTTGATTTATCTACCTGCTCTGGAGCAGAAATCTCCAAAGTCATGGCATGATAGCCAATATTTATAACCGTTGCTGTAGAGCGTGTTTCTCCATTAAGATCTGTAATATCAGCAGTAACTTCATAATTAAAAATAGGAAGGTTGTCTTTAGAGGCACTTTTATCTGGTAAAGCTTTAAATGTAATTTCAAATTCGCCTTTGTCGTTTGTTGTGCCTTCTCCAAAAGTGATTTCTTGTGCTTCAGAACTGTAATAACCTGGTCGTCTCCAATACCACCAAGTTGGATATTGTACTTGGCGTTTTACACGATACACAACCTTAGCATCAGTAATATTGCTACCAGCAAAAGCAACAGCTTTTCCTTTTACGGTAATACTGTCGTTAACTTTAAACGTTTCAGTAATAGGTTGAAACTCTGGTTTAAACTTTGGGCGTTTATATTCTTCAACAGAGAAGTACGTGTAGCCTTTTCTGCCACCACAAACCATTTCAATTGTAAAGCTTCCTGTCAGTCCATTGTTAGGTAAAATAAATTCGCCAGCAACAGAACCAAATTCGTTAGTTTCAAGTTCTAGTTCGCTTACAACTTCACCATTAACATTTTTTAATTTTACAGTCGCTTTTTCGTTGGCATACACTTCGGTTTTGTCATCTTTGGTAGCTGTAACAATGCCTTTAAAATAGGCTATTTGCCCAGGTCTGTAGATGCTACGATCTGTAAATAAAAAGACGTTGTATTGAGTATCTGTATTTTTGCGAGGTTTATAATCTCTACTGATATAGTAATCTCCAAAAAAGGCAACTTCGTCTTTATAATCCGCTCTAATTTCTAGCTGTCTGTAATAGTTACGGTCTTTTTTAAATTTAAATTTTCCGAAACGGTCTGTTGATCGCATTTTATTAAAATGCTGATTTTTATTGTTTTTATAAGACATACTAATAACAGCATCCTCAATAGGATTGCCGTTATTTCGGTTAATGAGTTGATAAGTAACAACGTCATTTTCGTTGCGCTCTAAAAGCGCTAAATCTGTAATCTGAATGTGTGTAACGGCAAACACATTGTCCTTATTGGTGTCTGCTTTGACGAGGTAAAATCCGTTGGCCAATTTTGGAATTACAATTTCTGTAGTGTGTGATTGAAAATCTTCTACAGATTTTAAAGTACTTGTGAACGTATGAGCAGGTTTTAGTTTGCTGAAAAATTCAAGCCTTTGCTCAGTATTGTTTTTCTTGTTGAAAGTTTCAAGTTGGTTAATATCAACTTTGTAAATATTAAAATCTAGCTCAGCGAGGTTTTTATAATTCACTAAAATTCTTGATGGAGTATTTACAGAAATAAATTCTTCAGCTTGAAGTCCTAAAGATGGTTGAAGAATTTGCTGTTTAAGAATTTCACATTTTTTAGCACCATCGCTATCTGGAAATGCAGATATTACATCGTTACATAGTTCTAAAGCTTCTTTTAGTTTCCATCTGTTTTTTTTGTTCGCTTCAGTGTTTAATATCTCTGAATCATATTCAAAACCTTGTTGTTGATAAAGGCTTGCTATTTCGTAATTGTAGAGTGCAGATAATGGTGAGTTCTTTAAGGCTTCTGCGTTGGTTGCTAAAGTCTTCATTAGTTCATCTTTTTTATTATCAAAAGTGGCATGTTGTAAAACAAAGTTTAGTCGCTCAATATCTACATTTACAAAGGCTTTACTTTGTTTATCATTACGATGAAATTTTAAAAGATTCTGATAAACCTTAAGTGCATTTAGCTCTAGGCTTGTGGAATCTTTTGAGTTCAATTTTAAATTGATAAAAACCTCACTATCATCTAAAAAGGAAGGATTATCAATCTTAAATTGATACGCAGGTTTGGTAATGCTATTTTCACTGGTTTTATAAAACTCAAGCGCGTTATGACTCAATAAATCAAACAACGTAGGTCTGTAGATTTTAGAATTTTTGGCTTCATTCAAAAGCACACTGTAATTTTCTAAAGACTCTTGTTGGAGCAATAAACCATTCTCTAAAGAACGTTGATAATACACATGAATTTCATTGAACAAGGTTTCTAAATCCCAAGTTCTAAAGTCATCGCTAACTTTGTCTTCGGTTTTAGATCTATTGTAAAACTTATATCTATTTTGTTGAAAGTACTGCCAATACATCGTTGCCAACATGTTTTCTAATAAGCGTTGTGTTGGAATATCTTTAGCGCTTTCAATTTCAGATTTAAATAGGTTGACGATGTTGAGCTGAGCATCCTCTTGAAGAATCAACATGTATTTGCCCTTGTGCAATAATGCTTTTATCTGTTGCTGTTTGTTTTTAGCAGATTTTGCACTTTGGTATATTGTGTCAACAAGTTCTGCGGCACTTTTGGTTAGACCTTCATTTTCTAGTTGCATAACCTTTCTCCACTGGTCATCAAAGTTATTTTGGGCTTGAGAAAAAGAAGCAAAACAAATAAGCATTAGTATTGATATATAGTTTTTCATGAGTATTTTATTTTTCTACAAAGTAGCTTCAAAAGGCATTCCAAAAAAAGCGATAAAGCGTTAAACGCTCATTTGGGTGAGTTAAGTTAAACAATTTGCGAGTGAACGCGCTCGTTATTAAATTGTATTTTTGTAAAAAAATAGAATTGAGCTATGAATAAATTTCTATTGATTTTCTTTTTGTCAACGTTTTGCTTTTCTCAATCTTCTAAAGAAAAGGCAAAGACATATCTGACAGAAAAGAATTACGAAAAGGCACAGCAAGAACTTACCAGCTTTATAGAGGCTAATCCTAGCGATATTGAAGCTATCGAGCTATTGGGAGATGCTTATGGTTACCAAAAAAAGTGGGATGATGCTATAGAGCAATATGAAAAGTTAAAGGACAATTACCCTAAAAATGCTAATTATCATTATAAGTATGGTGGTGCTTTAGGGATGAAGGCTCTTAGCATAAGTAAGATAAAAGCACTTGGGATTATTGGTGATGTAAAACGTGCTTTTTTAAAAGCAGCAGAACTAGACCCTAACCATATTGACACACGTTGGGCTTTGGTAGAGTTATATGTATCATTGCCAGGAATTATTGGCGGAAGTAACTCTAAGGCTCTTAAGTATGCTAATGAACTTCAAAACCTTTCTAAGGTTGATGGTTATTTGGCAAAAGGTTATGTTTATGAGTATGATGGCGAACCTGAATTGGCAGAAAAGTATTATAAATTGGCTATTAAAGTCGGTGGCTCAGTAACCTGTTATGACAAGCTAACCAATTTTTATGAGTCTAATCATCAACCTGAAAAAGCCATAGGAAACCTTGAGGAAGCACAACAAAAGCACCAACGCAACGCCATGCATTATCAGATTGGTAAAGTTTGTGCAGATTACAACGTTCAATTAGAGAAAGGAGAGAAATGCCTTAAGGCATATTTATCCAATCATTCTGCTAAGGATGGTGTGCCAAAAGCTTGGGCCTATTACCGTTTGGCACAAATCTACAAGCATAAAAAAAACAAATCCGAAGCCTTAAAGTGGATTGATAAAGCTATTGCTGGTTTGCCTGATATCAAGGTCTTTAAAGAAGAAAAGACACTCATTACCAAACTTTAAACAAAAACACATAAATTTTACTTATATGTTTTATTTAAAATATCAATAGCTTAAATATTTGTTAAAATCGCAATATTAATAGTGATACTATTATATTTGCAATTAAATATTTAGGCATGATCAATTTATTATCAAATATAAAGATTGCTGTTCCTGATAAGATTTTTATCAAGGACCCAGAGTCTTCAGACCTAGGAAAACGTATTATTGAACATGGTATTCTCCTTATTGACGAAATAGGATTCGATAATTTTACTTTCAAAAAGTTGGGTAACAAAATCGGTTCCAATGAAAGTTCTATTTATCGCTATTTTGAGAGCAAACATAAGTTACTTCTATACCTCACATCTTGGTACTGGGCTTGGATAGAATATCAAATGGTATTTGCAACGCACAATGTTCCCGATCATAATGACCAGTTATCAAAAGCAATTGAGGTTGTAACTAGAGAAATAAAAGAAGATGTCACTTACACACATATTAACGAAATAGTTTTAAACAGAATTATCATTAACGAATATTCTAAGTCTTATTTAACCAAAGAAGTTGATAGCGAAAATAAGGAAGGCTATTTTGTAGCTTACAAACGCGTAGTTACACGCCTAAGTGAGATAATAAGTAATGTAAATTCAGATTATGAGTTTCCTTCGAGTCTTGCTAGTACTGTAGTGGAGGGAGCTTTGCATCAACATTTTTTAAAAGAACATTTTCGCTCCATTACAGATTGTGGTAGTGATGTAACACCAACAGAATTTTTTCTTAACCTAACCCAAAAAGTATTAAAGACAGCATCAGATGGAACAAAATAAACCTATTTTAACTCCGTGGCAACGTTTTGTTGGGATTTTAAGACTCGAAAAAAAGGATTTGCTACAGGTCATTTACTATGCAGTTTTTTCAGGACTTATCAGTTTAACTTTACCACTAGGAATCCAGGCCATTATTAATTTAATTCAAGGAGCACAAGTTAGTACATCATGGGTTGTTCTTGTTGTATTAGTAACCTTGGGTGTTGCGTTTGTTGGTGTGCTTCAACTCATGCAAATGCGAATTATAGAAACTGTTCAGCAGCGTATTTTTATGCGTGCTTCGTTTGAGTTTACTTATAGGTTTCCAAAAATAAAAATGAATGAACTGCGCAATTACTATCCGCCAGAGTTGGCAAATCGTTTTTTTGATGTATTAACTGTACAAAAAGGTTTGGCAAAGTTGTTAATCGATGTGCCAGCAGCTGTATTACAGATTGTTTTTGCATTAATTCTCTTGTCGTTTTATCATCCGTTTTTTATAGCATTCGGTATTTTATTAATCATACTGATCTATGTAGTGTTTAAGTTTACCATTCAAAAAGGTATGGATACAAGTTTAAAGGAATCTAAAAAAAAATATATGGTTGCGCATTGGATACAAGAAGTTGCAAGGGCCATTACAAGTTTTAAGATTTCAGGAAGAACATCACTTGCTTTAGAGAAAAATGATAAATTGGTAGATGGTTATTTAGAAGCTAGAGAAAGTCACTTTAAAATTTTAGTAATCCAATTTATTCAAATGGTTGGTTTTAAGGTTATTGTTACAGCAGGATTATTACTCATAGGTGGACTTTTAGTATTGACTCAAGAAATGAATATTGGTCAATTTGTAGCTGCAGAAATCATCATTCTTTTAGTTATAGGTTCAGTAGAAAAATTGATTCTTGGTTTAGAGTCCTTTTATGATGTTTTAACCTCTTTAGAAAAAATGGGTCAGGTAGTAGATAAAAAGTTAGAACCACAAGATGGAATAAAGATAGATACTGCCGAAACCTTAAAAATAGAATTAGATAAAATTGCTTACAAAGTCCCTAATAGAGCAGTACCAATTCTTAACAATATAAGCATGGCAATAAACCCATCTAGTAGAATTTTGGTACAAGGGCCTAGTGGGTCTGGCAAGTCTAGCTTGTTAAGATTGATTTCTGGAATTATAGAGCCAACCAAAGGGAGAATTTTTGTTAATGATGAGTCGCTTCAAAATATCCATCTCAATAATTATAGGTCTTGTTTAGGTTTGTCATTGGCTGAAGAAACTCCATTTGAAGGTAGCATTAGAGATAATTTAACTTTAACCAATAAGGATATAACAGATCAAGAAATTAAAAAAGCTGTTGAAATCGTTGGTCTTAAAGAGTATCTGAAAGAAACAGAAAGAGGATTAGAAACTATCATTTATCCTGAAGGAAAACAGATGTCGTTTACAGTAGCCAAAAAGATAATTTTGGCAAGAGCGATACTTAAAAAACCAAAAGTATTAATTCTTGAAGAGCCTTTAGAGCATTTTGAGGCCACTGAAGCAAAACGAATCATCAAAGCATTAACTGCACCAGAACATCCTTGGGCAATTATTGTTGCTAGTTTTAACAACGATTGGCGAGAAGACTGTACAGATGTTATTAATTTAAATAATGGTGAAATTATCTAAAACAAAACGCTATGTTGAATATTTCAAAAAATCCATTAAATAAGACCGTTGACTTATCTGATTATAATTCAGGAAAGCGTGTTTTTGATAAATCTTACTACAAATACTTTAATAGATTCCTTGCGGCTTTTGCAATCATTGGTATTATCATATTGTTTTTGCCTTGGACTCAAAATATAACAGGCAGAGGTAATGTAACTACGCTTACGCCAGATCAAAGACCACAAACCATTCAATCTCAAATACCAGGAAGAATCGAAAAATGGTACGTTAGAGAAGGTGATCAGGTCAAAAAAGGAGATACCATAATGCAGATCTCCGAAGTAAAAAGTGAGTACTTTGATCCAAATTTGGTAGAACGTACAGCGCAGCAACGCGATGCAAAAGCATTTTCTGCAAAATCCTATGAGGAGAAAGCACGATCTGAAGATGTTAGAATAGGTGCACTCACAAATGAGCGAAAACTAAAGCTAGAGCAAGCTCAAAACAAACTATTACAGGCAAAATTTAAGGTTGAGGCAGATAGTATAGATCTTGAGGCAGCCGAAACCAATCTTAGAATTGCTCAAACCAAGTATAATCGTGCAGATACACTTTATCAAGATGGTTTTACAGCCTTAAAAAATGTTGAAGATGCACGGTTAAAGTTGCAAGAAACCCAAGCTAAACTAGTATCGCAAAAAAATAAACTCTTGGAGAGTAAAACTGAAGTTATCAATGCTAGGCTAGAAATTAATAGAGTAAAACAAGAATTTTCAGATAAGATATCTAAAGCGCAGAGCGAAAAATTTTCTGCACAATCAAATCAGTTTAGTACTGAGGCTGATGTTCAAAAGCTAGAAAATCAATATTCTAACTACAAAATTAGAAACAGCTTATTATTCGTTACAGCACCTTATGACGGTTTTATTAATAAAGCACTTCGAGGTGGTGTTGGTGTTACTTTTAAGGAAGGTGAAGAGCTTGTTGGTATTATTCCTGATAAGGTAGATTTAGCTGTAGAAACCTTTGTGGAGCCTATAGATTTGCCTCTAATCCATAAAGGTGAAAAAGTTCGTGTACAGTTCGATGGTTGGCCAGCTATTGTTTTTAGTGGTTGGCCAAATGTATCTTATGGTACATATGGAGCAGAAGTAGTTGCTGTAGAACGTTTTATTAGCGATAATGGTAAATTTAGAGTATTACTTAAACCAGATCCAGAAGATCACCCTTGGCCAGAGGATGTACGCGCAGGCTCTGGTGCCTTTACCATGGCATTGTTAGATGATGTGCCAATTTGGTTTGAATTATGGCGTCAACTTAATGGTTTTCCGCCAAATTATTACCAGCCACAAGATGGCGGAGCGTCCAAAAAAGCGAAGAAATAAGTCATGAAGTATTTAATACGTACAGCACTTTTTATTTGCATAGGTTTATCTGGTTTTGCACAGACAGACAGTATTGCTGAGGTTTTAAGATTTGATGAATACTTAGGCTATGTGAAAAAATTTCATCCTATCGTAAAGCAAGCCGAACTGGTGATTGACGAGAGCCAAGCTAAACTTTTAAAATCACGTGGTGCATTTGACCCCAAGTTTGAAGTAGACTACGATCGCAAAAAGTTTAAAGGCACTGAGTATTTCGACAAACTTAACGGTATGTTTAAAATTCCGACGTGGTATGGTATAGAACTTAAAGCCACGTTTGAAGAAAATTCAGGTGAATTCTTAGGGAGAGAATCCTTTGTGCCAGAAGACGGTTTGTATTCCGCAGGTGTAAAAGTACCTGTTGCCCAAGGACTATTAATTAACGATAGAATGGCATCGTTAAAACAAGCCAAGCTTTTTAGAGAGCAAGCAAAAGCAGACAGAGATATCTTTGTCAATAATATTTTGTTTGATGCCTCATTGGCATATTTCAAATGGTTACAAGCATATAATGAGCTTAAATTATTCGAAAATTTCTTAACCAATGCCCAATTACGATTTAGAGGTATAGAACGCGGTGCAGAGGTAGGTGAGCGTGCAGATATTGATGTTGTTGAAGCAAGAATTGCTATTAATCAACGTCGATTAAGTTTAGAACAATCCAAGGTGAAGTTGATGAAAGCATCATTAGAGTTGTCAACGTTTTTGTGGTTAGATAATAATATTCCTGTTGAGTTGCAACCTAATGTTATTCCAGATGTGAATTCTGAACCAATTGTAGATACTGCGTTTAATATTAGTCAGTTACGAGATAATGAAACTATCATAGATACGCATCCTAAAATGATTTCTTTAGACTATAAATTGCAAAGTCTAGAGGTTGATACAAGGTTAAAAGCTAATAAGCTCTTGCCAAAAGTAGATGTTGAGTATAACTTTATTACAGAAGTACCAGAAGTTGCACGTACATTCAACACAGCTGAGTATAAAGGAGGTTTAAATATTAGTTTTCCATTGTTTCTAAGAAAAGAACGCGGAGATTTAAGATTGGCAAAATTAAAACAGCAAGATACTGAGTTTGAAATTGACGCCACACGTGTTAATCTTCAGAATAAAATAAATGCCATTAGACAGGAGTTAGATTCTTACGTAATTCAGAATACACTTGCTGCAGATATGGTTACGGATTATTCTAGAATGCTCGAAGCTGAAGAGCGCAAATTTCAACTTGGGGAAAGTTCATTATTTTTGGTTAACTCACGTGAATCTAAACTTATTGATGGACAGCTAAAAGCTATTGAAGTACAATACAAGTTTTTTAGCACTAAGGCAAAGCTGTTTAATAGTTTAGCGGTAAATCCAGATCTTTAGTTTTCAGTTTTCAGTTTTCAGTCTCAGTAGTAGTACGTCAGTTCGAGTGATTTGTGAAGAATGAACAAATTGTATCGAGAACTCATCATAGAATTCACCTTACAAAATAGTTTACATTAGTTTGTTTTTTGAAGGTTAAAGGCTAGACTTTTGAGGAAAATAGTGTACTCTTAATTTTTTCTCATCTCTCATCTCTAATATCTCTTTTCTATAATTTATATTTGTTTTATGAATGTACATTTTATAGCTATAGGTGGTGCTGCAATGCACAATTTGGCATTAGCACTACACAATAAAGGATACAACATTACAGGAAGTGATGATACCATTTTTGACCCATCAAAATCACGATTAGAAGCTAAAGGCTTGTTGCCAGAAGCTTTCGGTTGGTTTCCTGAAAAAATCACAACAGATTTAGATGCTGTGGTATTGGGTATGCATGCCAAAGCCGATAATCCTGAGCTGTTAAAAGCCCAGGAATTAGGTCTCAAAATCTATAGCTATCCAGAGTTTTTGTACGAGCAATCTAAAAACAAAACCAGAGTTGTTATTGGTGGAAGCCATGGAAAAACAACGATAACCTCTATGATTTTGCATGTAATGCATTACCACGATAGAGATGTAGATTATATGGTTGGTGCACAGCTGGAAGGTTTTGATGTCATGGTAAAACTCACGGAAGACAATGATTTTATAGTTTTGGAAGGTGACGAGTATTTAAGCTCACCAATAGATAGACGCCCAAAATTTCACTTGTATAAACCGAATATTGCATTGTTAAGTGGTATTGCTTGGGACCATATCAATGTATTTCCTACGTACGAGAATTATGTGGAGCAGTTTAAAACCTTTGTAGATTCTATTGTTTTGGGTGGAAGCATTAATTACAATGAGGAAGATGAAGAAGTAAAACGTGTGGTTGAAGCTTCAGAAAACCAAATACGTAAAATTCCCTACCAAACACCAGAATATACTGTGGAAGATGGTGAAACCATATTGGAAACACCAGAAGGTCCAATGCCAATTGAAATATTTGGTGCTCATAATTTGAATAACCTTGCAGGTGCCAAATGGATTTGCCAGCATATGGGAATTGATGAAGATGATTTCTACGAAGCGATTTCTACCTTCAAAGGCGCGAGCAAGCGCTTAGAGAAAATAGCCGAAACTTCACAAAGTGTGGTTTATAAGGATTTTGCACATTCGCCAAGTAAAGTTGAGGCCACGACCAAAGCAGTAAAGGCACAATACAGCGACAGAACTTTAGTAGCTTGTTTGGAGTTGCACACCTACAGTAGCCTTAATGCCGAATTTTTAAAAGAATACAAAGGAGCGTTAGATGCTGCCGATGTTGCTGTAGTTTTTTATTCACCACATGCTGTGGAAATTAAGAAATTACAGGAAGTGACTCACGAGCAAATAGCCAATGCCTTTGAGCGCGATGATTTAATTATCTATACCAATCCAGAAGAATTTAAAGCCTTCTTATTCTCACAGAATTTTGATAACAAATCCTTGTTGTTAATGAGCTCTGGTAATTATGGTGGATTGGATTTTGATGCGGTGACAAAACTGTTTTAATGATTTTTGTCACCCTGAACTGTCACACTGAGCTTGTCGAAGTGTTGTTTCAGAAGTTCGCTGTTATTCCTGCAAAGGTAGGAATCTATTGGAGATTTATAATACACTCACCCAATCTTAGATTTTATTAAAAACAATAATATCAAAATATTAAGAGGTAATAACCACCAAACCCATTTGGTGTTGTTGTTTCCAAATATGTTGTTAGATATAAAACCATCCATCTTGTTGTAAAGTTTTGAGCTGGCTTCAACTTTATTACCGCTTGTAATTTCTTCTTTTAGATCTATCAACATACCAGCAAAAGGAATTTTACTGAGAATAAGGACGATTCCTTTTCGCAAAAACTTAGGTGTTTTTTTGTATCTGGAATTTACCATTTTACCGAAGTCTAAAGTTTTCTGCAATTGATTGTCAGATACCTTGCCTTTACCTTTAAATACGTGCTCGGTTTTATCAATAATGAGTTCGCTTATTTTGTGAAAGAGCGATGATAGATTTTCATAAATAACTCTCATGGTGTCAATAATAACGTACTGGTATGCTCTGTAAGAGGCATAAATAGTTACGGCAAGACCAAGTATAAAAACCAGAATAACAAACATAAGTTTGCCGAACTCAAAGTCCGTAGAGAAAAGCCGCTTTATAGCATAAAAAAACAAAATGGTATTAGATATGGCAAAAAGAAATAACACGGTAAAAAAACGCTTTACACCATTCACACCTAGTTTTCCCCCTTCTTTTATCAATCGCCATGGATGATTGAGTAGTTGCAGAAGTTTGTTGTTGTTTTCTTCGTTTTCCGGAAGGTTGTTGTATTCTATTTCAAACGCTTTTTCTTCACCACCATTTACTTGATAGCTACCATGAATTGAAAATTTCTTTTTCATCTGTATTGATTAGTCAATTTTTGTAAAAGGTCGTTTAATTTTTTGAAAAAGACAAAATCTTGCTGAAAGTTGGTTTGATGATGTGGGTTTTAGTAGATTTTTAGAAGTAAGCAAATCAAGGAATTACTCATAACCATCCTAAGTTTGTAATCTATTTAAATTAGGTTTAATTTGTCAAATAGTATTTTATTTCTCTGTTTCGCATCCTTTATTATTTTTTGAAAAGGCATTACTTCTACATAAGCTCGAGAAGTTCTGGTTTCATAAAACCTAAAATAACCTAAGCCATCTGGCGTAGGGTCAAAACTTTCGTAGTCTAAAATATTCTCAAGTGTTGGTGTTATGTCTGCAACTATATAACAGTAGAAAGGTGTATTTCTATCCGCTCTAATAGGCTTTCCGTTTTTCTTTTCCTTTCCTGCTATTATTTCCTCAACATATTTTCTTACTTGTTTTACTGGGTCTTTCTTGATATCGCCTTGCTTATAATCATCTCGTTCAGGTTTTTTAAATTCTACGATTGTGAATGACTCAAATGGAAACTTATCTTCTGAAAATAGTGTAGCATTCTCAAAGACTTCGCCTTGTTGAATTATTAAATCCATTCTCTTTTTAGAATCAGAATTAAGTTGGTCCACTTGTTTGAATAGCTTGTCAGATGCTAATAAGGAATTAAAAGTCAAACGTTCATCTAATAACCAAAGGTTTTGTTTGTCCGATGAAATAGTTTCGTTGGTTTCTCGAATAGGAAAAAATAAGCTATGAACTATATCTTCATTCGCAAATTTTTCGTTTTGATTCAATTCAATCAATTTGTCTAAAAGGTCAATAACTGAACGTCTATGAACTACATATCTTGCTAAGTCAGACTGTCCAATATCATTGAATTGAGACAGGAATTTGTCATATAGCTTTTTGTAATCCTCAAGCTGAGTGATGTCCTTTTCTTTGTCAATAAGTTCAACTCCTTCTTTTCGAACGTTTAGTTTCCATTCAGTTTCAATTTCGTAAAGTTTTATATCTAATTCTTGCTTAGATAAACCAACAGGAAGTTTTTTTACTTTCTCTAAGTTATTGCTAATGACATTAGTGTAATTAGGGAATTCCTCTTTTATTATTGGTAAATATTTATCCAACTTTTCTTTTCTTAGTTCGGTCAAGAAATTGCTTAATAATTTTTCTATAGAACTAATGGTGTTTTTACGAATTTTTGAGAGAGTTATTTCTTCTAAATCCTCGTTCTCATCATCTTCTTCCGTTGCAAAATAAAAGCCTGTTCTTGCTTCGTTAACGTTTTTGTCAAGAAAGTCTCCGACAACGAATATTTGAAAATAGAAACCATCTTCATTTTCTTGCCGTATTTTATATTTCAAATCCTCTAAATATTTGGCAACGTATTCATCTTTAACTGTGCGTTGATGTGCACAATAATGTATTTTGTGGCTTAATGCTTTTAAGGATTTAGATATAAAAACTTGAAATGATTGATTGGCTAGAGTAAATTCATCATTCAATATTTGAGTTTGAAATTCTCTATTGAATAATGATGTCAAATTTATTTCAGTATCGTCCTGATTTCTAATTATAATCTCAGGCTCAATTTTTTGGATAAAGTACAATTGGAAATGAGTAATTACTTGTCTTCCAATTTCCATCATTTCTTTGGTTACGTGCTTTTGGTATTTAAGTTCGTAATTCGATAAAATTATGTTTGTGCCTGTTTTTTTGTTTTTAGTGTCAAGATTTTCTTCATACTTATCAAAACCTTCCTTAGATTTTCGATAGTTAAATTTTCTAACTTTTAATGAACCGTTACTTTGATAAGTGCTGTCTGCAATAATTTTGTCGAATGCTTTGAGACAAACTAATCTTCCAACTCCTTTACCACCAATTTCTGCTTTTTTCTCTGAGTCAAATTCTGCAAATGACTGGATATTTTCATCATTTAGTCCAATTCCATTGTCGGTTACTGAGAATGAATTAATAGGATATTTTTCAATGTCTTCTAATTGCTTTAAAACCTCTTCACTTCCGTTTCGGATTATCTTTATTTCAATTCTTCCTTTGAAGTTAGGGTCATTTAATTCAACCTTTTTTTCGTCTATTGCGTGAATAGAATTACTTATTATTTCAAATAGTGGATAAAGAGCTTTGGTTTTCGGCAAGTATAGCTTCTTAACTCTATTTCTAAGATTGGTTGAACTATTTGGTCTCATTAATTTTTCTAAGTTTTTTCGGTATTGCCTACAACTTTAATGATATGAGTCTATTTCAATGACTTTTATCAGACGATAGCCAAGTTCGTTTAAATTTTTGAGAAAGGCAAACTACAAACTCTCAACAAAATCTAAAAACACAGCCTTATGCTTTTCTAAATCTAAATCTGGTGAAACCGCAACTCTGGCAATATAATCTTTGTCTCCTTCCTTGGTTGTACCTTGTGTTGAGGTCGCAGGAATCGTCCAATAACAACCCTTTAGTTGTCCATAACTTACACAGTATTTGCTTTCGGTAGGAATTTCAGTAATCATCAAATTGATTAATCTAAGATTTAAAGCACGTTTGTAAGTTTCGCGTTCTTCTTCTGTATTACCTTTTGTTGGTAAGTCTAACGAAAAAACGGATGGTGTAAAGCCTTCAGCAGCTAATGCTTCTGAAACAAAGTTAATTTTAGCATCTGGTAATACCTCGTGAATATAACTAACAAAAGCTCTTGTATTTATATAAGCGTTTGCAATACGTGTTAACATTGATGGCATTTGGGTAGCCAAAATTTGGTATTGCAAAGCTGTAGCTTCGTTATCGCAAAGTTCTAAATGTCTGGCTATTGATTGAATTAAATATTCAGCTTTTGCATTGGCAACTGCATAACCAGCAGTACATTTTCCACCACTAGGAAACTTTGAGCCACTAACGTAAGCAATGGTTTTTACATTAGAGAGTATGCTGTCATCACCCAAAAACTGCACGTTAGGACAAAATGTTTGATCTAAAATAAACACAGGTGCAATGGCAGTTGAGCCATTTGAAGTTTGGCGCACTTTGCTTATTGCTGCATTGAGTTGCTCTAAATCCGGAACTTCGACACGAGGATTTGTTGGTATTTCGGCAATTATGTATGGTATAGCATCGGCTTCAGCCAGTTGCGTTAATACTTTTTCTACGCTATTTACCATATCGTTGTCACCATCAACTGGCAAGTCAACAATTTCCACATTATCTAGACAAGCAGCAACACGTCTGGCTTGGTCGTTTGTACCTCCATAACAGTTTGGTGGTACCACAAATTTTATGGCTTTGCCAGGATGCTCTTTTTGAGCGTTGTCTATCAATCCCATCATAATGGCATACTGCATAGACAATCCGCTAGAAGCTACTAAAGCTTCGCCAGAAGTCGCGTTAATTTCATTAATAATAGATTTTACTTTGGCTTTGTGAGTAGCTGTATCTAATTGCTGAGGTGAAAAAGAAGTTTCAGTAGTGTAGGCTTTTAAAGCCACCAAACAATTAGCTGGAGTCATAGCAATAGTTTCGCGACGTCTTACATGTTGAATTTCTGAAATAAAACTCGTTTTTGCTTCACCAGAAATTAACAATACACTACCTAAATCTTCATAAAGATTGACATAAAAATCAATAGCATTATTTTGAAGATTAGCAGCAACAGTTTGATGTTTAGAAATTAGAATTGTTGAACCATCAAAGGCTTCAATAGAATCAAGATTTTCAATGTATTCAACTTCAAAATTGTAGTTGTATACCGATTTTAAAGCGTCTGGGTTAAAGCGTTTTGGTAAATCTTCAGTATACAAAATGCGTGTGGCTCTTCGTTCTAAAAGATTAGTGCGTAAGATGGCTAAAATAGGCATGGTTTCCGAAGAAAAACTAATCACATGTTCTGCATTGAGACCATTAAGTTTGGCAATAGTCCATTCTAAAACCGAAGACAGCGGATGGCCGAGTCTTATATAATCATAAGCTGTTGGTAATTGGCTTAAGGATTCGGTACTGGAATCTTTAGATTTATAAAGATTTTCAAATTGCGCTATAAATTGCGTTTTTGCTAATTTTTCGTTGTAAATGTCTAAGCGATGAGTTGTTAAATTTAACCAATCGCTAGGTATATTTTCTACAGTGTTTTTTATGTAATTCAGCATTTGAAAATCTTTCATGTATTCCTTTTTCTTTTGGCTTACAAAGATACATTAGTCGAGAGTTCTTCAAAAGCTTACTTAGATTAGTTTGTGTTAAAAACTTTATTCAAAAACTCGCGAATACTTTCTTGATTAGCTCTGATTAATTCTTCACGAGCTGCTACCATATCACTCGTTTTTTTGTCTTGAGAGAGTTTAAATTTTCCTTCCCAATGTGTAATGTCTATTTCAAACATTTTAATGTAATTGAGATTAGCGTGTAGGCGAGGATTATCTGGATCTAAAATGTATTTTGGGTTTGGATTTTCTAAAAACTCAGTCATTGTAATTAAAGACTGTTTTAAGGAGTCTTTATCTTCAATTGCAGTTACTTTCCCTTTGAGGTGAACTCTGATATAATTGTATGTTGGTAATTGTGTAGTGGAATACATACTTGGCGAAATGTAGCATTGCGGTCCGTAAAATAGTACTATGATATCGTTGTTGTCTTTTAAATATTCGGTTTGTGGATTGTAAATATCAATATGTCCAATTAGTTTCCCGTTTTCATAAATTAAAGGAAGATGTGTTATTAAAGGTGTATTATCCACAACCGAAATGATGGTTGCTAAAGGGTAGGCTTTAATAACTTCTATGATGTGATCTTTATCTGAATCTTGGTGGTGCTTTGGAGGGTACAAACGATTTACGATTTACAATTATTGATTTAAGAATTACGATTTTTGCCTACTGCCTACTGCTTACTGTCTACTGATTTATACACCAAATTGCTTTAAATGATGATCTAAATGTTTGTACTGCATTTGTCCCCATTGTTGAGCCGTAAAATACCCAAAAGCAGGATGCGGATTCCATTCCGATTTATCTTTATGAGCGTAGGTTTCATCCAATAAAGCTTCGAGTTTGGCTTTTTCTATGCTAAAGTCTTTAGTGTCCTTGGTTTTAAGAAATTTAGCTGTCGGTAGTCCCTTTTTCCAGGGTTTGTCATTGTACAATGATTTTTTAAAAAACACTTTTGCAAGCCAACTTGGCTTCATGCCATAGTTCTCTTTTTCCAATATGATATTTAATGGTCCTTGACAATGCCAAACCATCTGGCCAACATTCATTTTTCCCCAATTCGCTTCGGCATTTTCGTTAAGGTTTTCTAGTCGGCTTTTTATGTCGTTATAAGCGTTTTCTTCAAAAATAGATTGCATAATTATTGATTTAAATAGACGCTTAAAGTTACAATTTTTTATCTTTAGAGCATGTCTGAAAATTCAAGTTCATTCTCTATAAAAAACTGGTCTCAAGACGATCAGCCCAGAGAAAAATTAAGAGATAAGGGTAAGTCTGTACTTTCGGATGCCGAACTGGTTGCCATCTTAATTGGTTCTGGAAGCAGAGAAGAAAGTGCAGTTGATCTGTGTAAGCGCATATTAGCCAGCGTAGATAATAATCTAAATGCTTTAGGGAAATTATCGATTAAACAATTAATGGAATTTAAAGGTATAGGAGAGGCTAAAGCCATAACCATAGCTGCGGCTATGGAATTGGGTAGAAGAAGACGATTAGAAGATGCTGTACAGTTAGATAAAATAACATCGAGCCGTTCTGTGTTTGATTTAATGCAACCTATAATTGGCGAATTGCCTCATGAAGAATTCTGGATTCTTTATTTGAATAATTCTAATAAGGTCATTCAAAAAAATCAGTTGAGTAAAGGTGGTATAACAGGTACTTTAGTAGATGTGAGACTGGTGTTAAAATCTGCTTTAGAAGTAGGAGCAACAGCTTTAATACTATGTCACAATCACCCTTCGGGTACTTTAAAGCCAAGTCAGGCTGATAAGGATGTAACACATAAATTAAAGACAGCTGCCCAGAGTTTGGATATAAAAGTTTTAGATCACTTAATTATAACAGAGAACACCTATTTTAGTTTTGCAGATGAGAGTATTCTGTGAAGATTAAATTCAAAAATCAAATACTAAATTCCCAGATTTTAAAATCAGAGCTAATATTTTGATTATTGGCTTTGGAATTTGTTACTTTTATTTTTTTGGAATTTGCTGCGCTTCATGCTATTAGTTTACACACATAAAATTACGCCACGTCTTACGTATACCTTTAAGCATATTTGTAAACGTATTTTGGGCTTAGATGTAAAGTTTACCTCTAAGGTAGAAGATTTTATAGCGCATGATAGCCTTAAGATGTCTTACACTAAGCAGCCATTGAGTAATGAGTTGTTTGTTCGTAGTCATTATTTATTGTACGAAAGTGGTATTTCAGATTTAGATATTAGCGTACAGCAATGGGAAAATACCAAAGGCTTTTTTCCAACAGGAGAACGTAGCGATTTAGCTTTCGACATATTTGCAGCTTCATTCTACTTACTAAGTCGATATGAAGAGTATTTACCACATGTAAAGGATGACTTTGGAAGATTTACGGCAAAAGAAAGTCTGGCATACAAACATCGGTTTTTAAGCCAGCCAGTCATAGATATTTGGGCATATAAGCTTAAAGATGTACTGCAAGAGCGTTTTCCAGAATTTGTTTTTCCTGATCGCAACTATAAAGTGCAGCCAGTTATAGATGTACCAATGACGTATTACTTTCGAAAAAAAGGGTTGTTGCGTACTATTGGAGGTACTTTAGCAGATATAGGCAGATTTAGATTTAAGCAATTGTATCAACGTTACTCTGTGCTTATGGGTTTTAAACGCGATCCTTACGATACATTTAAGTGGATTATTACCAAGCAAAAACAATGCGATTTTAAGTTCATGGTTTTGTTTTTAATAGGAGATTATTCTACCTACGATAAAAACATCAGTATTAATAAAAAGGAATTTGTGTCGCTCATAAAGTCTGTTGCGGATTATTGTAATGTAGGATTAAAAGCCTCTTATTTTGCTTTAGAAGACATTTCGATTTTAAAGAAAGAAAAGTTGAAAATGGAAGCAGTAACCAATAGAGATTTGCAAGCTGTTAGGCATTCCTTTTCAAAACTAAACCTACCGCAGTCTTATAGAAATTTGGTTGAATTAGAAATTCATCAAGATTATACAATGGGTTATATAGATACGCTTGGTTTTAGGGCAGGCACATGCACACCATTTCAGTTTTATGATCTCGATTTCGAAGTGCAAACACCATTACAGATCAATCCTTATCATTGCTTAGATTTTGCGTTATTAAAGTATCAATCAGAGTTAGATAAAAAAGAACATTTACAAAAGCTAATCAAAGAAGTTAAAGAAGTTAATGGTACATTTACACCAGTATTTCATAACTATACATTTAGTAATCTAGAACGTTGGGAAGGTTTTAGATCGCTTTTTACATTAATATTAGATTCGGTAGATGAGGGATAAAATAAAGCATGTTTTTTTTGATTTAGATCATACCCTTTGGGATTTTGATAAGAACTCTGGATTAACATTCGAGAAGATTTTTAAACTCAATAGCTTAGATGTTAATCTTACAGCTTTTTTAGAAGTTTATGAACCCATAAACCTACAATATTGGAAACTCTACAGAGAAGAAAAAGTAACTAAGTCAGCATTGCGCTATGGTAGGTTGAGAGAAGCATTTAATGCTATAAATGTTGAGGTGGAAGATGACATGATAAATCATCTATCTGTTGCCTACATAGATTATTTAACAACATTCAATAATTTGTTTGAAGGTACATTAGAAATTCTTAATTATTTAAAAGATAAGTACCACCTACATATTATTACCAATGGTTTTGAAGAGGCTCAAGAACGAAAGATGAATAATGCGAACATAAGAGATTATTTTAAGACCGTAACCAACTCTGAAATGGTTGGTGTAAAGAAGCCTAATCCTAAGATTTTTAATTTTGCATTAAACATCGCAAATGCCAGTTCATCAAATAGTGTAATGATTGGAGATAGTCTTGAAGCGGATATCGAAGGCGCTAATAATGTAGGAATGGAAACCATTTATTTTGACTACAAAAATTTGAATGATTCTAATGGATATAAAAGAGTAACAACCCTAAATTCGATTAAGAATTATCTTTAATAGTATATAATGAAAAAATTTATAATCACGTTTGTGCTATTTCTTAGTATTGTATTTACCGCAATAGCGCAAAAGACAATCGATAATTATCAGTATGTAATTATACCATTGAAGTATGATTTTTTAAGTGAAAAAGACCAATATCGTTTAAACACATTAACTAGGTATTTGTTTAAAGAAAAAGGTTTTATTGCTTTGTTTGATGCAGAAGAATTTCCAGAAGAGATTAACAAAGATAGATGTGAAGCACTGTATGCAAACGTTGAAAAAATCAAAGGAGGTCTTTTTGCAACAAAGTTAGAAATTGTTTTAAAAGATTGTTTTGGTAAAGAAGTGTTTAGAACCGAAACTGGTTCTAGCCGAGAAAAAGATTTTCAAAAAGCATACAATGAAGCGGTAAGAAATGCTTTTTCTTCAATAGAAAATATGGATTATGAATATCAACCAGTGGATGCTGAAGTAGAAGAAAAAAATGAAAAAGTAATTGAAAATAATGCGGATATTGACAAAGTGGAAACTAAAACAAAAGATATTGAGAATTCAATTTCAGACAATGAGTCTGATGAGTCTATGGATTTAACCCTCTATGCACAAAAAAAACCTCATGGTTATCAGCTTGTAGATGCATCGCCTAAAATAGTGATGCAACTTTTAAATACAAGTGCAAAAGACATTTTTCTTGTAAAAGAGAATAAAGCGATAGTTTTTAAAGAGGATAATAAATGGTTTTATTATGAGAATGATAACGGAAAGATTATTGAGAAGGAACTTAAAATTAAATTTTAAATAGCAACATGAAAAGAATTATTTTTTTTGTCATTATAATTTGTTCAATCAAAATTACTTTTGCACAGACAGATATCAATAACTACAAATATTTAATAATACCTGTTCAATTTGAATTTAAAAAAGGTAAAAACCCACTTAAGTTAAGTACATTAACACGTTATTTGTTCAATAAGGAGGGGTTTACAACTTATTATGAAGGTGATAAACTTCCAGATGACTTATTTAAGGATCGCTGTTTGGCGAGTTATGCACAAATAGTTGAGTTAAAGGAAGGATTTAGAATGACAAGGTTGAAAATCTTACTAAAGGATTGCAAGGATAATATCATATTTGAATCTGTTGTAGGTGACTCTGGTGAAAACAACCATGAAAAAAGATATCATGAAGCATTAAGAGAAGCATTTACTTCTATTGAAAGTTTAAACTACAACTATAAACCTGAGATAGAGAAAAATAGTAATGATTATGAGCAAAATAATAATGTTGTGAGCATTAGCGAAAAGCCTAAATCTTCAGAGAAGGTTTTGAATGAAGAAAAAATTGAAGAAACATCAGAAAAAACTGAGGTAACATTGATGGATTCAGAATTAAGTGCCGATTCTAATACTGAAGAAAGTAATAAATACAAAAATGAAGAGCAATCAGAAAATATAGATATAATCTTTTATGCTCAAGAAATAGAAAATGGATTTCAATTAGTTGATGATGTCTCAAATAAAATAATGGTTTTGTTAAAAACTGCTAAGTCTAATTTATTTATTGTTAAAGGTAAAGATGCAATAGTTTACCCAGAAAACGGAAAATGGATTTATTCAGAAGCCACAGAAAAAGATTACGATAGTTACCCTATAAATATCAAGTTCTAACAACCCAATACTAATAACCATATTTCTCTTTCCAACGTGCTTTTAAAAATTGACGTTGGGCGTTTTCACGAGTATTATTTCCTGGATTGTAGAGTTGAGTGTTTTTTATTTCGTCTGGTAAAAATTCATGCTCAGCAAAATTATTTTCGTAATTGTGAGCATACTTGTATTCATCGCCATAACCGAGTTCTTTCATCAGTTTTGTTGGAGCATTTCTAATAGATAAAGGCACTGATAAATCACCGGTTTCTTTAACGAGGTGTAGTGCTTTATTAATAGCGTCGTAAGCAGCATTGCTCTTAGGAGAGCTTGCTAGATACGTGGCACATTGGCTCAAGATAATTCGAGATTCTGGATTACCAATTACAGAAACCGCCTGAAAGGTATTGTTTGCAATAACCAAAGCTGTTGGGTTGGCATTACCAATATCTTCACTTGCTAAAATTAATAAGCGTCTGGCAATAAATTTTACATCTTCACCACCTTCAATCATACGCGCTAAATAGTAAACAGCAGCATTTGGGTCACTACCTCTAATGGACTTTATAAACGCTGAAATGATATCATAATGTTGTTCTCCGGTTTTGTCGTATCGAGCTGCTTTGCTTTGCACTTGTTTTGTAACCAGTTCGTTGGTAATTACAATTGGTTCCTTTTCAAAAGAGGTAACTAATAATTCAAAAATATTAAGCAGTTTTCTGGCATCTCCACCAGAAAACCTTAGTAGTGCTTGTGTTTCTTTTAGTTCTATCTTTAATTTAGATAAAACTTCATCTTCAGACATGGCACGTTTAAGCAGCGCTTCTAAATCGTCTTTGCTAAAAGCATTTAAAGTATATACCTGACAACGTGAAAGTAATGCGGAAATAACTTCAAAACTTGGGTTCTCTGTAGTGGCTCCAATTAAGGTTACCCAACCTTTTTCTACAGCTTCTAATAAAGAATCTTGTTGCGATTTGCTAAACCTGTGAATCTCATCAATAAATAAAATAGGATTTTTAGCCGTGAATAGTCCTCCGCTTTTTTTAGCTCTATCAATAACATCTCTAATATCCTTAACTCCAGAGTTTATGGCGCTCAGCTTAAAAAATGGTCGCTCAGACTCATTAGCAATAATATTAGCCAAAGTAGTTTTTCCAATTCCTGGTGGTCCCCAAAGTATCAGCGAAGGTATAACACCACTCTTTATTTGGTTGTAGAGCATACCGTTTTTACCTACCAAATGTTGTTGGCTTAGATAGTCGTTTAGGGTCTTTGGCCTTAAGCGTTCTGCTAATGGAATATTCATAAATCAAAATTACAAAATGAGAACTTAACGATGGTGATTATGACAATATTTCATACAATGCTTTTTTGGTTTTAAATTTGAAGAAGGTATTAGAAAATAATACAATGTCTAAGCAACAATTCAAATTTTCAAATGGTGTCATTATCTATCCGGTTTTGATGTTGCTTGCTGTGTGGTTGGTATTTTGGTATCAGACAACTGTTGATTATGGTATAAAGTCGTATGGTATAAGACCGCAAAAAGTTGAAGGCTTACTGGGTGTTTTTACAAGTCCGTTTTTGCATGGAGATTTAAATCATTTGTATAACAACTCATTTCCGTTATTGATTTTATCACTTGCTTTGTTTTATTTCTACAACAAAATAGCATGGAAGGTGTTAGGTTTTGGAGTTTTGCTTTCAGGATTTTTAACTTGGCTTATTGGGAGTTCAGGAAATCATATAGGAGCAAGTGGACTTATCTACGTGTTGTTTAGTTTTATCTTTTTTAAAGGCATTTTTGCTAAACACTACAGGCTGATTGCTTTATCTTTAGTTGTGATTTTTATATACGGAAGCATGATTTGGTATGTGTTTCCTATAAAACAGGGAATGTCTTGGGAAGGACATTTAGGCGGTCTTATAACCGGATTGTTATTTGCATTACTCTTTAAAAATAAGATTGCAAAACCTGAACGTTACGCATGGCAACAACCAGAATATAATGAAGAAGATGATCCTTTTATGAAGCATTTTGATGAAAATGGAAATTTTATAGAATCCTTACCAGAAGAAGCTATTGATCAAGAGATAGAAACTGAACAGTCGACTCAGATAAATTATATTTTTAAGAAGAAAGATGATTAGTTTTTTCAGTAGAAAAAATGAGTTTCACTAACTACTAACTACTAACTACTAACTACTAACTACTAACTACGTTGCCTTACAGCTTCATACAAAAATGCACCACAAGCTACAGAGACATTTAGGGATTCAATTTCTCCCAAAATAGGAAGCTTTGCTTGCTCATCAACCACCTTTAATACTGAAGGATTTATACCTTTTCCTTCAGAACCCATAATAATGGCACAAGGTTCTTTGAAGGAAACATCGTAAATAAAATCATTGGCCTTTTCGGTGGCAGCAATAACTTTTATTCCAGAAGACTGCATGTGAAAAACAGCATCTTTAATATGGTCTACCTTGCAAATCGGAATTTTAAAAATAGCGCCTGCACTAGTTTTAATGGTATCTCCATTAATAGGAGCACCACCTTTTTTCTGAATGATGATTCCCGAAACACCTGTGCATTCTGCTGTCCTTACAATAGCGCCAAAATTTCTAACATCACTAAGTTGATCTAGAAGTAGAAATAGAGGTGTTTTTCCAGATTCTATAACATTTATAACTAAGTCGTCTATATCATGAAACTCAATTGGAGAGATGTTGGCAACCGCTCCTTGGTGATTTCCTCCTTTGCTCAGTCGGTTTAGTTTTTCAACAGGTACGTAAGATGAATTAATACCTTCAGAGCGAAGTAAAGCTTCAAATTCTTGAAAGAGTTCACCCTTTAAACCTTTTTGAACAAATATTTTATCTATAGTTTCGTTAGACTTTATAGCTTCAATAATAGCTCTAATGCCGAATATGGTTGTTTCGTTTTTCATCGGTGTAAAGGTAGATAATAGATTTTAAAAAGTAGCAGTTAAACTCACATGAACTTTAGAGTCTGATAACCTAAATTGTCTGTTTTCAGATTTTCCGCTAGAATAGTTTAATCTAAAAAGACCAGCGTTTGTAAGAAGCCCTAAACCAAATCCAAAACCAAATAGTTTTTCCTTGGTATCTGTAATTTGATTTTCAAAATAAGCAGCATCTAAAACGGAGTGAACATAAATGCTGTTACTTAATCTATACCTATATTCGGTATTCACTACACCATAAAGATTTGCAACAAGACTGTTTTCTTCAAACCCTCTAATAGAATTTATACCGCCAAATCTAAAAAGTTCATTATCTAAATAATCATCAGAAGTTAAGATGGCGCCATTAATCCTTGTGTAGATACTATTTTTAGGGTTTAGATTAAATATTTTATAGGAGTCTATATTAATGACGGTCTGGTTTTGATTGCCTAAATTATTCTCTCTATCTCCAAAACCTGTTGAAAAATCTAACCAAAAGTTTATGGGGAAAAGTGGGTCGTAAAATTGAGGCTTTGTAAAATTGTAACCTAAAGTATAATAATTGGTTGTATAATCATTTAAGATTGTTGTGTCAGAATCTAATAGGTTAGTGGATTTAGTTGAAGAAATGCCAGCTGCAATACGATGCTGGGAATTAATCTGATAATTAATTTTTACATACTGCTTGGCATTAGAAAAAGTAGTGTCCTTTCTAAAAATATTGAGACCAGCTTGTAAGCCAATTGGCGAACCAAATAGATAAGGTAAATCTGTATCAACTCTAAAAGTTTGTTGGTCTATCTCATCGCTTTTATAGAATAAGTTTATGGTCTCTCCATAATTAAGGTTGTTTATTAAACGCAAGTCTAGATAACCATCAAATTCAATTTTGTTAGTGTTTTCATTGGTGCCAAACCCAAGGAATCCATCAAAGTTATTAGTACGCGTTTTTTCTATGTATAAATATAAAGTAGTTGAATCTTTTGTAAATAAAACTTCAGGCTCTCTTATTATATTAGCAAAGCGTAAATCTTCTATTAGTTCTACCTTTTCTTTTATTTCATTTAAGTTGAAAGTATTTCCTTTTTTTAGTCTTAAAAAACGTTTAATGTAGGATTTTGGAAACTTCTCATAGCCTTTAACAACAATCTTATCAATCCGTCTTTTTTGATTGGTGACAATTTTGAGTTCTGCAGAAATTAAATCAGGACGCTCTTTGATGATGTTAACAAGTTGTATTGTGGAAAAGGGATCGCCCTGTTCGGCAATTTTAGAGTTAAGCGTGTGCAAAGAGTTTTCTAATTCCGCTATATTAATTTCAAAGGAATCTTCGGTAAGCTTATGGTTAATAAAATTTAGAAAGTCATCATTAAAATTCTCATCGTATTTAATCTTAATTTGCTCAATTTTTTTGCCTAAGAATAAAAATGCTTTAAAAAGAGTATCGCTTTTTCTGATGATACTATCAATAGTTGTATCAATGTAACCTGATCTGGCAAGTTTGTCTTTTAATTTATTTAATTCATTTTCAAGACCATTGTAATTATCAAAGGTTTTAGAATAGTTAATAGAGTCTATGGTTTTTGTTTTTATTTCATTCTCACCTTGAATATTTAAGCGTAACGATTGACTAAAAACCTGATGAGACAAAGCCAATAGGAGAAGTAAAATATAATGACGAATGTTTGGCATTAAATTAAAATGAAATAACTGAAAAGATAACGTAAAAATAGATCATTATATATATGTATAAAATGAATTAATATAATTCTTTGAAAAATAAATTCTCAACTATTTGAATTATAAATATATATTTCTACCTTTGCAGCCCTCAAAAGTGAGGGTTAAACAAATATTTATATAGTAATATATGCCAACAATTTCACAATTAGTACGAAAAGGAAGAGCCAAAATAACTAAGAAGAGTAAATCGGCTGCTTTAGATTCGTGTCCTCAAAGACGTGGTGTATGTACTCGTGTTTATACAACGACACCTAAAAAACCTAACTCAGCAATGCGTAAGGTGGCAAGGGTTCGTTTAACAAACGGAAACGAGGTTAATGCATACATTGGTGGTGAGGGTCACAACTTACAAGAGCACTCGATAGTATTAGTTAGAGGTGGAAGGGTAAAAGATTTACCAGGTGTTAGATATCACATCGTTCGTGGTGCATTAGACACAGCAGGTGTTGCTGGTCGTACCCAACGTAGATCTAAGTATGGTGCAAAACGCCCTAAAAAGTAATTTAAAAAACTTTAAGAAGAAGACATGAGAAAAAGAGCAGCAAAAAAGAGACCGCTTTTACCAGACCCAAGGTTTAACGACCAGTTGGTAACACGTTTTGTTAACAACATGATGTGGGATGGTAAGAAGTCTGTAGCTTTTAAAGTATTCTACGATGCAATTGATATTGTTGAGGAGAAAAAGAACGACGAAGAAAAAACAGCTTTAGAAGTATGGAAAGATGCTTTATCTAATGTGATGCCTCACGTAGAAGTACGTAGCCGTCGTGTTGGTGGTGCTACATTCCAGATTCCAATGCAAATTCGTCCAGATCGTAAAGTTTCTACAGCGATGAAGTGGTTAATTGGCTACGCACGTAAAAGAAACGAAAAATCTATGGCACAACGTTTAGCAGCAGAGATTTTAGCTGCAGCTAAAGAAGAAGGTGCAGCCGTTAAAAAGAGAGTAGATACTCATAAAATGGCAGAAGCAAACAAAGCATTCTCACACTTTAGATTTTAATTAGAATGGCACAAAGAGATTTAAAATTTACAAGAAATATAGGTATTGCAGCACATATTGATGCTGGAAAAACAACTACTACAGAGCGTATCCTTTACTACACTGGTGTTTCTCACAAAATAGGTGAGGTACATGATGGTGCTGCAACAATGGACTGGATGGAACAAGAGCAAGAAAGAGGTATTACAATTACTTCTGCTGCAACTACTTGTACATGGAACTTTCCATTAGAGAATGGTCAGCCAACTCCAGATACAAAAGGATATCATTTTAATATTATCGATACTCCTGGTCACGTTGACTTTACAGTTGAGGTGAACCGTTCTTTGCGTGTACTAGATGGTTTAGTTTTCTTATTTAGTGCGGTTGATGGTGTTGAGCCTCAGTCTGAAACTAACTGGAGACTTGCTGATAACTACAAAGTACCACGTATTGGTTTCGTTAACAAAATGGACCGTCAAGGATCTAACTTTATGGCTGTTTGTCAGCAAGTTAAGGATATGTTAGGGTCTAATGCAGTGCCAATCGTAATGAACATTGGTGACGAAGCTGATTTTAAAGGTATAGTTGACTTAGTGAAAAACCGTGCTATCGTATGGCACGATGAAACTCAAGGGTCTACTTTTGATGTCATCGATATTCCTGAGGAATTAAAAGCTGAAGCTGCTGAGTTAAGAGCTCAGTTAATTGAAGAAGTAGCGAGTTACGATGAAAATCTTCTTGAGAAATTCATGGAAGATGAGGATTCAATTACTGAAGAAGAAGTACATGCTGCTTTAAGAGCTGCGGTAATGGATATGTCTATCATTCCTATGATTTGTGGTTCTGCATTCAAAAATAAAGGTGTACAATTCTTATTAGATGCTGTATGTCGTTACTTACCTTCTCCTGTAGATAAGGAAGCAATTGTAGGTACAGATCCAGATTCTGATAAAGAAATTTCTCGTAAGCCAGACGTAAAAGAACCTTTCTCTGCATTAGCATTTAAGATTGCAACAGATCCTTTCGTAGGTCGTTTAGCATTCTTTAGAGCTTATTCAGGTCGTTTAGATGCTGGTTCTTATGTTTTAAATAACAGATCTGGTAAAAAAGAACGTATTTCACGTATCTATCAGATGCACTCTAATAAGCAAAATGCAATCGAATATATCGAAGCAGGTGATATTGGTGCAGCTGTAGGTTTTAAAGATATTAAAACTGGTGATACACTTTCTGATGAAAAAGCACCTATCGTTTTAGAATCTATGGACTTCCCAGATCCAGTAATTGGTATTGCGGTTGAGCCAAAAACTAAAGCAGATGTAGATAAGTTAGGTATGGCTTTAGCTAAATTAGCTGAAGAAGATCCAACATTTACTGTTAGAACAGATGAAGCATCTGGCCAGACTATTATTTCTGGTATGGGTGAGCTTCACTTAGATATTATTGTAGACCGTCTTAAGCGTGAGTTTAAGGTAGAAGTTAACCAAGGTCAACCTCAAGTAGAGTACAAAGAAGCTATTACACAGCGTGCAGAGCACAGAGAAGTTTATAAGAAACAATCTGGTGGACGTGGTAAATTTGCTGATATTGTATTTACGATTGAGCCAGCTGAAGAAGGTAAGCAAGGTCTAGAATTCGTTTCAGAAATTAAAGGTGGTAACGTTCCTAAGGAGTTTATCCCTTCTGTTGAGAAAGGATTCAAAATGGCAATGGTTAATGGTCCATTAGCAGGTTACGAAGTAGATGCAATGAAAGTTACTTTAACTGACGGTTCTTACCATGATGTGGATTCTGACCAGTTATCATTCGAATTAGCTGCTAAGTTAGGATTTAAAGCTGCTGCAAAAGCTGCAAAAGCTGTAATCATGGAGCCAATCATGAAGTTAGAAGTGTTAACACCAGAAGAAAGTATGGGTGACATTGTTGGTGACTTAAACCGTCGTCGTGGTCAGGTTAATGACATGAGCGATAGAGCAGGTTCTAAAGTTGTTAAGGCAAATGTACCATTATCTGAAATGTTCGGTTATGTAACATCATTAAGAACATTATCTTCAGGTAGAGCAACATCTACAATGGAATTCTCTCACTACGCAGAGACTCCATCAAACATATCAGAAGAAGTAATCAAAGCAGCTAAAGGCGTAGAAGCTTAAAACTAAAAGAAAATGAGTCAGAAAATTAGAATAAAATTAAAGTCTTACGATCATAATTTAGTTGACAAGTCTGCTGATAAGATTGTAAAAACTGTAAAAAGCACAGGTGCTGTAGTAACAGGTCCAATTCCATTACCAACACACAAGAAAATTTTCACTGTGTTACGTTCACCACACGTTAATAAGAAGTCAAGAGAGCAGTTTCAGTTAAGCTCTTACAAGAGATTATTAGATATCTACTCTTCATCTTCTAAAACAATTGACGCTTTAATGAAACTTGAATTACCAAGTGGAGTTGAAGTTGAAATTAAGGTGTAATTACAAATTTCTGTAAAAACAGAATTATAAAATGTCCCACCGATGCGGTCGCGGGAAAAACGGAAAAAATACAATTCAAGGCTGAAATGTATTTTTCAGCCTTGAGTTTTAAATAAAGAATAATAATTAATAAATAATAAATATGTCTGGGTTAATTGGAAAAAAAATCGGTATGACCAGCATCTTTGATGAAAATGGAAAAAACGTTCCATGTACAGTAATCGAAGCAGGTCCATGTATCGTTACCCAAGTCAGAACTGAAGAAGTAGACGGTTATAACGCACTTCAATTAGGTTTCGATGACGCGACAGAAAAGAACGCTACAAAAGCTGCTCAAGGGCACGCTAAAAAAGCGGGTACTTCTGTTAAACGCAAAGTCGTAGAATTTAAAGGTTTTGGCGAGGAGTACAAATTAGGTGATGCTATCACAGTTGAACAATTTACTGAAGGTGAGTTTGTGGATATTTCAGGAACTTCAAAAGGTAAAGGTTTTCAAGGTGTTGTAAAGCGTCACGGTTTTGGTGGTGTAGGTCAAGCAACGCATGGTCAACACAACCGTTTAAGAGCTCCTGGTTCTATTGGTGCAGCTTCTTATCCTGCGAGAGTATTCAAAGGAATGAGAATGGCCGGAAGAATGGGGGGCGAAACAGTAAAAGTTCAAAATTTAAGAGTTTATAAAGTTGTTCCAGAAAAGAACTTACTTGTTGTAAAAGGATGTGTTCCTGGTCACAAAAATTCTTATGTAATTATTGAGAAGTAATGAAGGTAGCAGTTTTAGATATAAACGGAAAAGATACGGGTAGAAAAGCTGAGCTTTCTAAGGACGTATTCGCTATTGAGCCTAATAATCACGCTGTTTATTTAGATGTTAAGCAATACTTAGCAAACCAAAGACAGGGTACACATAAGGCTAAAGAAAGAGGTGAGATTACTGGTAGTACACGTAAGATTAAAAAACAAAAAGGAACAGGTACAGCGCGTGCAGGTTCTATTAAGTCTGGTGTATTTAAAGGTGGTGGTCGTATGTTTGGTCCTAGACCAAGAAATTACGGTTTTAAATTAAACAAAAACGTAAAGCGATTAGCACGTAAATCAGCATTAAGCATCAAGGCAAACGATAAAGCAATTGTAGTATTAGAAGACTTTAATTTCGATGCTCCAAAGACTAAAAATTTCGTGAATGTATTGAAGGCCTTAGAGATAGACAACAAAAAGTCCTTGTTTGTGTTGGGTGACTCAAATAATAATGTATATTTGTCGTCGCGCAATTTGAAAGGCTCTGAAGTTGTAACAAGCTCAGAATTAAGCACTTATAAAATAATGAACGCTAATAAGGTTGTTCTTTTAGAAGGTGCATTAGAAGGAATTGAATCGAATTTAAGTAAATAGAACACAGATGAGTATCTTAATTAAACCTATCATCACAGAAAAAGCAACCACTCAAAGTGAGTTGTTAAATGCTTACGCATTCGAAGTGAACACAAAGGCGAACAAGGTAGAAATCAAAAAAGCGGTTGAGGCTGCTTATGGTGTTTCTGTAGAAAAAGTTCGTACGATAAATGTCCGTCCAGATAGAAGAACGCGTTATACAAAAACAGGTATTCAACATGGTAAAACAAATGCTATTAAAAAAGCAATTGTACAACTGGCGGAAGGTGAAACAATAGATTTATACGCTAACATGTAATTAGACACAAATGTCAGTTAGAAAATTAAAACCGATCACATCAGCTCAGCGTTTTAGAGTAGTAAATGGATTTGACGCCATAACTACTGATAAGCCGGAGAAAAGTTTATTAGCTCCGAAAAAAAGATCTGGTGGTAGAAACAGTCAAGGAAAAATGACCATGCGCCACATGGGTGGAGGTCATAAGAAGAAGTATCGTATTATTGATTTTAAACGTAACAAAACTGGAATTCCAGCTGAAGTTAAGTCAATAGAATACGATCCAAACAGAACAGCATTTATTGCTTTGTTAAACTATCAAGATGGTGAGAAGAGATATATCATCGCCCAAAATGGTTTACGAGTAGGTCAAAATGTTGTGTCTGGTGAAAGCGGAGTAGCTCCAGAAATTGGAAACGCAATGCCATTAAGTGAAATACCTTTAGGTACTATTATTTCTTGTATAGAGTTACGTCCTGGACAAGGTGCTGTTATGGCACGTAGTGCTGGTGCTTTTGCTCAGTTAATGGCAAGAGATGGTAAGTTCGCAACTATTAAGTTACCATCTGGTGAGACTAGAATGGTGTTAGCTACTTGTATGGCTACTATAGGTGTTGTTTCAAACTCAGATCATCAATTATTAGTATCTGGTAAAGCAGGTAGAAGTAGATGGTTAGGTAGACGTCCAAGAGTAAGGCCAGTAGTAATGAACCCAGTAGACCATCCAATGGGTGGTGGTGAAGGTAAATCTTCAGGTGGTCACCCAAGATCTAAGAATGGTATTCCTGCTAAAGGTTATAGAACACGTTCTAAGACGAAAGCGAGTAATAAGTATATTGTAGAACGTAGAAAGAAATAAGTAAGATAGTATGGCACGTTCATTAAAAAAAGGACCTTATATTCATTATAAGTTAGAAAAGAAAGTTGCAGAAAATGTGGCTTCAAACAAGAAGACTGTTATCAAGACTTGGTCAAGAGCGTCTATGATTTCTCCAGATTTCGTAGGTCAGACTATAGCAGTACACAATGGTCGTCAATTTGTTCCAGTATATGTAACTGAGAATATGGTAGGTCATAAATTAGGAGAATTTTCACCAACAAGATCATTTAGAGGTCATGCAGGTGCTAAGAATAAAGGTAAAAAATAAGAATCATGGGAAGTCGTAAAAAACAAATGGCGGAAGCTATTAAGGCTGAGAAGAAGCAGGTTGCTTTTGCTAAGCTAAATAACTGTCCTACATCTCCAAGAAAGATGCGTTTAGTTGCAGATTTAGTTAGAGGTGAAAAGGCTGAGAAAGCTCTTCAGATTCTTAGATTTAGTCCTAAGGAAGCTTCTCGTCGTTTAGAAAAATTGGTTATGTCTGCAATTGCAAACTGGCAAGCTAAAAACGAAGATGCTGATGTTGAGGAGGCTAATCTATTTATTAAAGAGATTAGAGTAGATGGAGGTACAATGCTTAAGCGTTTACGTCCTGCACCTCAAGGTAGAGCACACAGAATTAGAAAAAGATCTAACCACGTTACTGTAGTGGTAGATTCATTAAATAAAACACAAAGCTAAGATAGAGATATGGGACAGAAGACAAATCCAATCGGAAATCGCTTAGGAATTATCAGAGGGTGGGAATCTAACTGGTATGGCGGAAATGATTATGGAGATAAACTTGCAGAGGATGATAAAATCCGTAAGTATATCCATGCTCGTTTATCTAAAGCTAGTGTGAGTAGAGTAATTATTGAGCGTACGCTTAAACTTGTAACCGTTACTATCACTACTGCTAGACCTGGTATTATTATTGGTAAAGGTGGTCAAGAGGTAGACAAGCTAAAAGAAGAGCTTAAGAAAATTACTGGTAAAGAAGTTCAATTGAACATCTTTGAAATTAAAAGACCTGAACTAGATGCACATTTAGTAGCAGCAAGTATCGCTCGTCAGATAGAAAGTCGTATTTCTTACAGAAGAGCAATCAAAATGGCTATCGCTGCAGCTATGCGTATGAATGCTGAAGGAATTAAAGTTCAAATTAGTGGTCGTTTAAACGGTGCTGAAATGGCACGTTCTGAGCACTACAAAGAAGGACGTATTCCTTTATCTACATTTAGAGCTGATATTGATTACGCTCTTGTTGAAGCACATACTACTTATGGTAGATTAGGTGTAAAAGTGTGGATTATGAAAGGCGAAGTTTATGGAAAAAGAGAACTTTCTCCATTAGTAGGTCTTTCTAAGCAAAAAGGAAAAGGTGGACGTGGAGGAAACAAAAACCAACGTCGTAGAAAGTAATTTTTTAAAGAAAAGACAAAATGTTACAGCCTAAAAGAACAAAATTTCGTAAGCAGCAAAAAGGTCGTATGAAAGGTAATGCCGGAAGAGGTCATTTGTTATCAAATGGTACTTTTGGTATAAAATCTTTAGACTCGTCATTTATAACTGCACGTCAAATAGAAGCAGCGCGTATTGCCGCTACTCGTTATATGAAAAGAGAAGGATCGTTATGGATTAAAATATTTCCAGACAAGCCTATTACAAAAAAGCCTCTTGAAGTACGTATGGGTAAAGGTAAAGGTAGTGTAGAATATTGGGCAGCTGTTGTAAAACCAGGACGCGTATTATTTGAAGTAAGTGGAGTGCCGTTAGAAACAGCTCAAGAAGCCTTGCGTTTAGCAGCACAAAAACTTCCAGTAAAAACTAAGTTTATCATTGCTAGAGATTACGAAGCATAATAAAAAGAAATTATGAAGCAATCAGAAATTAAACAGCTTTCAACAGCTGAGTTACAAGAAAAACTTAGTGAGACTAAAAAGAGTTATTCAGACCTAAAAATGGCTCACACAATATCTCCTTTAGATAACCCTATACAGTTACGTACTGTAAGAAGAACTGTAGCAAGATTAGCAACAGAATTAACTAAAAGAGACGGACAATAATTGTATTCTGCTGAAAGATGGAAAAAAGAAATTTAAGAAAAGAACGTATAGGAGTTGTTACTAGTAACAAAATGGAGAAATCTATAGTTGTTTCAGAAGTAAAAAAAGTAAAACATCCTATGTATGGAAAGTTCGTGTTAAAAACAAAGAAATATGTTGCGCACGATGAGAAAAACGACTGCAACGAAGGAGATACTGTAAAGATCATGGAAACAAGACCTATGAGTAAATCTAAGTGTTGGAGATTAGTAGAAATAATTGAAAGAGCGAAGTAATTATGGTACAACAAGAATCAAGATTAAAAGTAGCAGATAACACAGGTGCTAAAGAAGTTTTAGTAATTCGTGTTTTAGGTGGTACAAAAAGAAGATATGCTTCTGTTGGAGATAAGGTAGTAGTTTCTGTTAAAGATGCTACTCCCAATGGAAGTGTAAAGAAAAAAGCAGTTTCTACTGCTGTTGTTGTACGCACAGCTAAAGAGGTAAGACGTCCGGATGGCTCTTACATTAGATTTGATGATAATGCATGTGTATTATTAAACCCACAAGGTGAAATGAGAGGTACGCGTGTATTTGGTCCAGTAGCAAGAGAACTTCGTGATAAACAATTCATGAAAATTGTATCATTAGCACCAGAAGTGCTTTAATTGATAAATAAGATGACAAAGCTTAAAATAAAATCAGGAGATACTGTAAAAGTAATTGCTGGAGACCACAAAGGATCAGAAGGTAAGGTACTTAAAGTATTAAAAGATAAGAACAAAGCCATTGTGGAAGGTGTAAATATGGTTAAGAAACATACAAAACCAAGTGCGCAAAACCCACAAGGTGGTATTGTAGAGAAAGAAGCATCAATTCATATTTCAAACTTGTCTTTATTAACAAGCAAGGGAGAAACTACAAGAGTAGGTTACAGAATGGATGGCGACAATAAAGTAAGATTTTCTAAAAAATCTAATGAAGTAATTTAATTATGGCTTACGTTGCAAGATTAAAAAAAGAGTACAAGGAAAAAGTAATTCCTGCTCTTACAGAAGAATTTGGATATAAAAATGTAATGCAAGTACCTAAACTTGAAAAGATAGTTTTATCTAGAGGTGTTGGTGCTGCTGTTGCTGATAAGAAGTTGATTGATCACGCTGTTGATGAATTAACGAAGATATCTGGGCAAAAAGCCGTAGCTACAATTTCTAAGAAAGACGTTGCTTCATTTAAGTTACGTAAAGGAATGCCAATTGGAGCAAAAGTAACTTTACGTGGTGAGCAAATGTACGAGTTCTTAGATAGATTAGTAACAACTGCATTACCACGAGTAAGAGATTTTAACGGTATCAAAGCTACAGGTTTTGATGGTCGTGGAAACTATAACTTAGGTATTACAGAGCAAATCATTTTTCCTGAAATTGATATTGATAAAATCAATAAAATCTCAGGAATGGATATTACATTTGTGACTTCTGCTGAAACAGATAAGGAAGCAAAGTCTTTATTAACAGAACTAGGATTACCATTTAAAAAGAATTAAGTATGGCTAAAGAATCAATGAAAGCTCGTGAGGTGAAGCGTGCAAAGACAGTAGCTAAATATGCTGAGAAAAGAAAAGCTTTAAAAGAAGCTGGAGATTACGAAGCGTTACAAAAGCTGCCAAAAAATGCATCACCAATACGTATGCATAACCGTTGTAAACTTACAGGAAGACCAAAAGGTTATATGAGACAGTTTGGTATCTCTCGTGTAATGTTTAGAGAAATGGCTAACAAAGGGTTAATTCCTGGTGTGAAAAAAGCAAGTTGGTAACATTGAGGAAGCGAATTAGCTTCTGTACAATTATCAATATAACTATTGTATAATCGGAATCTAGGTTCGAGAAGTTCGAAAACCATTTTCCAAAATTTTAAACTATGTACACAGATCCAATAGCGGATTATTTAACGCGAGTTAGAAATGCTGTGAAAGCTAACCACAGAGTGGTAGAAATTCCTGCATCTAACTTAAAAAAGGAGATAACTAAAATATTATTCGATCAAGGATATATTTTAAGTTACAAGTTTGATGACTCAACTGTACAAGGTACAATTAAGATTGCCTTAAAGTACAACAAAGAGACAAAAGAGTCTGTCATCAAAAAAATTCAAAGAATCAGTAAACCAGGTTTACGTAAATATGCTGGTGCTAACGAAATGCCAAGAATCTTAAATGGTTTAGGTATTGCAATTGTTTCTACATCTCACGGAGTGATGACTGGTAAGCAAGCGCAAAGAGAAAACGTTGGTGGCGAAGTATTATGTTACGTATACTAAAAACAGGAAATTATGTCAAGAATAGGTAAAAGCCCAATCACAGTTCCTGAAGGTGTAACTGTAGAGATTAAAGACAACGTAATTACGGCAAAAGGTAAGTTGGGAGAGTTAACTCAAACTTACTCTGATGTTGAAATTACTATAGAAGACGGGACAATAACATTGAACCGTCCTTCAGACAAGAAAGATCACAGAGCAAAACACGGTCTTTATAGAGCGTTAATTGCCAATATGATAGAAGGTGTATCTAACGGATTTACTAAGGAATTAGAATTAGTAGGTGTAGGTTATAGAGCATCAAATCAAGGACAGAAATTAGATTTAGCAATTGGTTTTTCTCACAATATTGTTATGGACATAGCTCCAGAAGTAAAAGTTGAGACTATCTCAGAAAAAGGTAAAAACCCAATCGTTAAATTAACATCTCACGACAAACAATTAGTTGGTCAAGTAGCAGCTAAAATCCGTGGTTTCCGTAAGCCAGAGCCTTACAAAGGAAAAGGTATTAAGTTTGTTGGTGAAATAATTAGAAGAAAAGCAGGTAAATCAGCTTAATAAGTAAGTTATGGCATTGACAAAGAACGAAAGAAGATTAAGAATAAAAAACAGAATCCGTAAGGTAGTATCTGGGACAGAAGCTAGACCTAGATTAGCTGTTTTTAGAAGTAATAAAGAAATTTATGCTCAAGTCGTAGATGATGTAACTGGTAAAACTATAGCTGCTGCATCTTCAAGAGATAAAGATATAGCAACGTCTAAAGGAAATAAGACTGAGATTGCTGCTTTAGTAGGAAAAGCTGTTGCAGAAAAAGCTATGAAAGCTGGTGTAGAAACTATTTCTTTTGATAGAGGTGGTTACTTATATCATGGTAGAGTAAAATCATTAGCAGAAGGTGCTAGAGAAGCAGGACTTAAATTTTAAGACATTATGTATCAAAAATATAAAAACGCAGAATTAGTAAAACCAGGCGGATTAGATTTAAAAGACCGTTTAGTAGGTGTACAGCGTGTAACTAAAGTAACAAAGGGTGGTAGAGCATTTGGTTTTTCTGCTATTGTAGTTGTAGGTGATGAAGCAGGTGTTGTAGGTCATGGATTAGGTAAATCTAAAGACGTGGCAACGGCAATTTCAAAAGCTGTAGAAGACGCGAAAAAGAACTTAGTAAGAATTCCTATCGTAAAAGGTACTTTACCTCATGAACAAAAAGGTAAGTACGGTGGTGCTAGAGTAAACATTATTCCAGCTGCACCTGGTACAGGAGTTATTGCTGGTGGTGCTGTAAGAACGGTACTTGAAGCCGTTGGTGTACATGATGTATTATCAAAATCTCAAGGATCTTCAAATCCTCATAACGTTGTAAAAGCAACTTTTGATGCTTTATTACAATTAAGAGACGCAAAAGCTGTAGCAAGAGAACGTGGAATTTCACTTGAAAAAGTATATAAAGGATAATCTAGGACAAGATGGCAAAGATTAAAGTAACTAAAGTAAAAAGTGCAATCAATCGTACTAAAAGACAAAAGCAAACATTAGAAGCTTTAGGTCTTAGAAAGATTGGACAAGTAGTAGAGCACGATGCCACACCAAATATCCTTGGTATGGTGAAGAAAGTTGAACATTTAGTTTCTGTAGAAGAAGCTTAAAAATATAAACTTAACAATGGATTTAAGTAATTTAAAACCTGCAGAAGGTTCAGTTAAAAATCAAGGAAAACGTGTTGGACGTGGTCAAGGATCTGGTAAAGGTGGTACTGCGACAAGAGGACACAAAGGTGCTAAGTCACGTTCAGGATACTCTAAGAAATTAGGTTTCGAAGGTGGTCAAATGCCTTTACAAAGACGAGTTCCTAAGTTTGGATTTACTAACATTAATAGAGTAGAATATCAAGGTGTGAACCTAGATACTTTACAAGAGTTAGTAGATGAAAAGAAAATTAAGGATACTGTAGATTTTGAAACACTTGTGTCATTAGGAAAAGCTGGAAAGAACGATCTAGTTAAAATCCTAGGTAGAGGTGAATTAAAAGCAAAATTAACAGTAACTGCACATAAATTTACTGCAACAGCAAAAGCTGCTATTGAGGCTGCTGGTGGTGAAGCTGTAACTTTATAAGATTTAAAAGATGAAGATAATAGAAACATTAAAAAACGTCTGGAAAATCACTGAGCTTAAGGATAGAATTATTCTAACCTTAGGCTTATTATTGGTGTACCGTTTTGGTGCTCAGGTGGTTTTACCAGGTGTAGATTTTCCAAAGTTGTCAGAGCTTCAAAGTTCTGCTGCAGAAGGTGGTTTATTATGGTTAATTAATGCATTTACAGGTGGTGGCTTTTCTAAAGCTTCTGTTTTTGCACTTGGTATTATGCCATACATCTCTGCATCTATCGTTGTACAGCTTATGGGTATTGCAATTCCTTATCTACAGAAACTCCAAAAAGAAGGAGCGAGTGGACAAAAGAAAATTACTCAAATTACACGATGGTTAACTATTGGAATTTGTTTGGTACAGGCACCTGCTTATTTAGGTACTATTCCGTCTTTATCTGGGCTACAGTCAATTAACCAAATGTTAATACCAGGATTTTCAGAAAACATTTTCTATTTCTCCTCAGTGATTATTCTAGTTACAGGTTGTGTTTTCGCAATGTGGTTAGGTGAAAAAATTACTGATAAAGGCATAGGTAATGGTATTTCATTATTGATTATGGTTGGTATTATAGCAACCATGCCACAGTCATTTGCTCAAAACATGTTCTCAAGATTAGAAGGTGGAAATGGTGGATTTATGATGATTTTAATAGAATTAGTTATCTGGTTCTTAATTATCTTAGGTTCAGTATTCTTAGTAATGGCTGTGCGTAAAATTGCTGTTCAATACGCAAGAAGAACTGCGTCTGGTGGCTATGAGAAAAATGTATTTGGATCACGTCAGTTTTTACCATTAAAGTTAAATGCTTCAGGTGTTATGCCTATTATATTTGCACAAGCAATAATGTTTGCGCCGGCATACATTGGTAAATTATTCGGACCTGAAAGTGGAGTAGGACAATGGATGCAAACTAATTTTCAAGATATTTTTGGATTTTGGTACAACCTTGTTTTTGCATTATTAATTATAATATTTACATATTTCTATACTGCAATTACAGTACCTACTAACAAAATGGCTGATGATTTAAAACGTAGTGGTGGGTTTATTCCTGGTATTAGACCAGGTACAGAAACAGCTGAGTACTTAGATAAGATCATGTCTCAGATTACATTACCAGGATCTATTTTCCTCGCCTTAGTAGCAATATTCCCTGCGTTTGTTTATCAATTAGTAGGTGTGCAACAAGGATGGGCCTTATTTTTTGGTGGTACATCATTATTAATTATGGTTGGTGTGGCTATTGATACTATGCAGCAGATTAATTCTTATTTATTGAATAAGCATTATGATGGCTTGATGAAAACCGGTAAAAACAGAAAATCTGTTACCGCATAATTATAAAATCAATAAAAATGTTCAACTAAAAATTAGGCAAGGTATTTGTTAATTGAGCATTGAACATTAAAAATAAATTATGGCGAAACAAGCAGCAATAGAACAAGACGGAACAATAATAGAAGCATTATCTAATGCAATGTTTCGAGTTGAATTAGAGAATGGTCACATTGTGACGGCACACATATCTGGTAAAATGCGTATGCATTACATTAAGTTGTTACCAGGTGATAAAGTAAAATTAGAAATGAGCCCATACGATTTAACTAAGGCTCGTATAACCTATAGATACTAACAAGATGAAAGTAAGAGCATCAGTTAAAAAGAGAAGTGCTGATTGTAAATTAGTACGTCGTAAAGGAAGACTTTACGTTATTAACAAAAAGAATCCAAGATTCAAGCAAAGACAAGGATAAAAAAGTCAATTAGTAATTAGTAGTTAGATGAATCTGTTCGAAATCGAAAGGTTTAGGATTCTAACAACTAAAAGCTAACAGCTAAAAACTAAATTATATGGCAAGAATTGCAGGTGTAGACATACCAAAACAAAAAAGAGGAGTTATCTCTTTAACTTATATCTATGGAATAGGTAGAAGTAGAGCTAAGGAAATTTTAGAGACTGCTAAAGTTGACGAGAGCACTAAAGTACAAGATTGGACTGACGATGAAATCGGAGCAATCCGTGAAGCAGTTGGTTCTTACAAAATAGAAGGTGAATTACGTTCTGAAACACAATTAAACATTAAGCGTTTAATGGATATTGGATGTTACAGAGGTATTCGTCATAGAGCTGGTCTTCCATTAAGAGGGCAGCGTACTAAGAACAACTCTCGTACAAGAAAAGGTAGAAGAAAAACAGTTGCTAACAAGAAAAAAGTAACTAAATAATAACAGACATTAGTCATTAGTAATTAGACGTTAGATGAATCTGTTCGAAATCGGAAGGTTTAGGATTCTAACAACTAAAAGCTAACAACTAGAAACTAAAAAATATGGCAAAGTCAAGTTCAAAAAAACGTAAAGTAATAGTAGATGCTATTGGTGAAGCACACATCACTGCTTCATTTAACAACATCATTGTTTCTTTAACAAATAAAAAGGGTGATGTAATCTCTTGGTCATCTGCTGGTAAAATGGGCTTTAGAGGTTCTAAAAAGAATACTCCTTATGCAGCGCAATTAGCTGCAGAAGATGCTGCAGGTGTAGCTAAAGAAGCTGGTTTAAAGAAAGTAAAAGTATACGTTAAAGGTCCTGGTAACGGTAGAGAATCTGCTATCAGATCTATTCACAACTCAGGTATTGAAGTATCAGAAATTGTTGATGTAACTCCAATGCCACATAACGGTTGTCGTCCTCCTAAGAGACGTCGCGTATAATAACGTACACACAGTAAGGTTAATATCAGTCGATTATTCGGTTGATATTAACTTTTTTTATGTACATTTGCAAACTGAAAAATTTAAAACAAGTATCAACGAGAGATTAACGGTTATAGAAGGATAAGCTTAAGACCTTAATTTTATAATCACTCTCAAAATTAATTTAAAATGGCAAGATATACTGGTCCTAAAACTAAAATAGCTCGTAAATTCGGACAAGCTATCTTCGGAGACGATAAAGCCTTCGAAAAAAGAAACTATCCTCCAGGTCAACATGGTAACAACAGAAGACGTGGAAAAAAATCTGAATATGCTATCCAATTAATGGAAAAGCAAAAAGCTAAATATACTTACGGTATTTTAGAAAAGCAATTCAGAAATATGTTCAAAAGAGCAACTGCCGCTCAAGGTATTACAGGTGAAGTATTATTACAATTATGTGAGTCTCGTTTAGATAACGTGGTTTTCAGAATGGGTATTGCTCCAACTAGAAGTGCTGCAAGACAATTAGTATCTCACAGACACATTACAGTTAATGGTCAAAAGGTAAACATTCCATCTTACCAATTAAAGTCTGGTGATGTTGTAGGTGTAAGAGAAAAATCTAAATCTTTAGAAACTATTCAAGCTTCATTATCTAACTCTAGCAATGTTTATGAGTGGATAACTTGGAATAATGATAAAATGGAAGGAACTTATGTTTCTGTACCAGCGAGAATCCAAATTCCTGAGCAAATCAATGAGCAGTTCATCGTCGAACTTTACTCTAAATAATAAATTAATCACATTGGTATTTGGCCAAAGGGTTTATTTGTCTTCTTCAAACTTATAAACCGCGCAACCAAATAACAATTAAAACGAAGACAACAAAATGGCAATATTAAATTTCCAAAAACCAGACAAAGTAATCATGATTGACTCTACTGATTTCGAAGGTAAATTCGAATTCAGACCATTAGAGCCAGGATATGGTTTAACAGTTGGTAATGCATTAAGACGTGTATTATTATCTTCTTTAGAAGGTTTCGCAATCACTTCTGTTAGAATAGAAGGTGTAGATCATGAGTTTTCTACAATTTCTGGAGTAGTAGAAGATGTAACTGAAATGATATTAAACTTAAAGCAAGTAAACTTTAAGCGTCAGATTGACGAAGTAGATAACGAAACTGTTACTATTTCTATCTCTGGACAAGAGCAAATCACTGCTGGTGATTTCCAAAAGTTTATTTCTGGTTTCCAAGTTTTAAATACAGATTTAGTAATCTGTAACTTAGATCCTAAAGTAAATATCAACATGGAGTTAACGATTGAAAAAGGTAGAGGATATGTTCCTGCTGAAGAAAATAAAAAAGCTTCTGCACCAATGGGAACAATCTTTACAGATTCTATCTATACTCCAATAAAAAATGTTAAGTACAGTATCGAAAACTTCCGTGTTGAGCAAAAAACGGATTATGAAAAATTAGTTTTCGAAATCTTAACAGATGGTTCTATCCATCCTAAGGATGCTTTAACTGAAGCAGCTAAAATATTAATCCACCACTTCATGTTATTCTCTGATGAGCGTATTACATTAGAGGCTGATGAGATTGCGCAAACAGAAACTTATGATGAAGAATCACTTCACATGAGACAACTATTGAAGACTAAATTAGTTGATATGGACCTTTCTGTACGTGCGCTTAACTGTTTAAAAGCTGCAGAGGTAGATACTTTAGGGGATTTAGTATCATTCAACAAAAATGATTTAATGAAATTCAGAAACTTTGGTAAGAAGTCTTTAACTGAGCTTGAAGAATTAGTAAGCGTTAAAGGTCTTAACTTTGGTATGGATTTAAGTAAATACAAATTAGATAAAGACTAATTATAATTAATTATTAATCATATTTTGCTCCTCAAAAAATGAGTTTGGTAGCAAGATGATAAAACAAGAGTCATGAGACACGGAAAAAAATTCAATCACTTAGGTAGAAAATCGGCGCACAGAAAGTCAATGTTAGCTAATATGGCTTGTTCTTTAATAGAGCATAAGCGTATTAATACAACGACTGCAAAGGCAAAAGCATTAAAACAGTTTGTAGAGCCATTAATTACTAAGTCTAAAGAAGACACTACTCACAATAGAAGAATTGTGATGTCTAGGCTAAGACAAAAAGAGGCAGTTGCAGAATTGTTTAGAGATGTAGCAGCTAAAGTAGGCGATCGTCCTGGTGGTTACACACGTATCATTAAGTTAGGTAACCGTTTAGGTGACAACGCTGATATGGCTATGATTGAATTAGTAGATTACAACGAGCTTTATAATGCTGGTAAGCCTGCTAAGAAATCTACTCGTAGAAGTAGAAGAGGTGGTAAGAAGAGCACAACTGCTGTTCCGCCAGTAGAAACTCAAGCTTCAAACGAAGAAGAATAATCGATGTTAATAATCATTGATAAATATAAAGGATAGACTTTTTAAGTTTATCCTTTTTTTTTGGAATTTTGTAAAACTTTTCTGCTAAAGCAGAAATCTCATAAACACTGCACATGAAATATAAACAAAGAAAAAAAGCACTGATTCTATTAGAGGATGGTACAATTTTTTATGGTAAGTCCATAGGGAAAGACGGTACAGCATTCGGTGAAGTATGTTTTAACACTGGTACAACTGGCTATCAAGAAATTTTCACCGATCCTTCTTACTATGGTCAACTTATGGTAACTACAAACGCTCATATTGGCAACTATGGAACCAAGGAAGATGAGATGGAATCTGATAATGTAAAAATTGCAGGTTTAATTTGTAAAAACTTCAGTTTTGAATACTCTCGTCCAGCAGCAGATGATTCTTTAGAAAACTTTTTTGAAAGGTATAATACACTAGCTATTGCAGATGTAGATACAAGAGCCTTGGTAAGCTATATAAGAGATAGTGGAGCTATGAATGCTGTTATTTCTACTGAAGTAGAAGATATAAATAGCCTAAAAAAGCAATTAGCAGAACAACCAAATATGAAGGGTTTAGAGTTGGCCTCAAAAGTTTCGACAAAAGAACCATATTATTTTGGTGATGAAAATGCCACTTATAAAATTGCTGCATTAGATATAGGAATTAAGAAAAACATCTTAAGAAATCTTGCCAAAAGAGATGCTTACATAAAAGTCTTTCCATACAATTCTAAATTTGAAGATTTAGAAGCGTTTAATCCAGATGGATACTTTTTATCAAACGGACCAGGTGATCCAGAACCATTGGTAGAAGCTCAAGCAGTAGCAAAAGAAATTATTGCAAGAAACAAACCATTATTTGGTATATGTTTAGGACATCAGGTTATTGCCTTGGCCAATGGTATTTCAACTTATAAAATGCATAATGGTCATAGAGGAATAAATCATCCTGTAAAAAATCTAATAACAGGTAAAGGTGAAATTACGTCTCAAAATCATGGCTTTGCTATTAATAGAGAAGAAACAGAAGCCAATGAGAATGTAGAAATAACACACGTGCACCTTAATGATAATACAGTAGCAGGTATTAAAATAAAGGATAAAAATTGTTTCTCAGTACAGTATCATCCAGAAGCAAGTCCTGGACCTAACGATTCAGTATATCTATTTGATCAGTTTATAGAGAATATCAAAAACAACTAATATAAAAAACGCAACAAAATTTCAGATTTGTTGCGTTTTTTTAGTTTCGAAAACATTATAGTAAATATTAATCGTAAATATGATTTTTGTTCTGTTTTACGGTCTATATTTTCGTAATTTTGAAATTATCAACAATTAAAAAGATAACGAAATGAGCATTATAGTTAATGTACACGCAAGACAAATTTTAGACTCTAGAGGTAATCCAACTGTAGAAGTAGATGTTGTAACAGAAAATGGTATTATGGGAAGAGCAGCAGTGCCTTCTGGTGCTTCAACTGGTGAGCATGAGGCTGTAGAATTAAGAGACGGTGGAGATACTTACATGGGTAAAGGCGTGTTAAAGGCTGTAGAAAATGTGAATTCAACAATTGCACAAGAATTACTTGGGATATCTGTTTTTGAACAAAACATGATAGATCAATTAATGATTGAGATTGATGGAACAAAAAATAAAGGCAACTTAGGCGCCAACGCAATTTTAGGGGTTTCACTTGCAGTTGCAAAAGCTGCAGCTAATGAATTAGGAATGCCATTATATCGCTATGTTGGTGGTGTATCTGCAAATACCCTACCATTACCTATGATGAATATCATTAATGGTGGCTCTCATAGTGATGCTCCAATCGCATTTCAAGAATTTATGATTATGCCTGTTAAAGCCAAAAACTTCACACATGCGATGCAAATGGGAACTGAAATTTTCCATAATCTTAAAAAAGTATTACACGACAGAGGTCTTAGCACAGCTGTAGGTGATGAAGGTGGTTTTGCTCCTAATTTAGAAGGTGGAACAGAAGACGCCTTAGATTCTATAAAATTGGCTGTAGAAAAGGCAGGATATAAATTTGGTGAGGATGTTAAGATTGCTTTAGACTGTGCGGCAGCAGAGTTTTATGTCGATGGTAAATATGACTATACAAAGTTTGAAGGTGACTCTGGAGTAGTAAGAACTTCTGAAGAACAAGCACAATACTTAGCAGAACTAGCAGCAAAATACCCAATCATCTCTATTGAAGATGGTATGGATGAAAACGATTGGGACGGTTGGAAAGTACTGACGGATAAAATAGGAGATAAGGTACAATTAGTAGGTGACGATTTATTTGTAACAAATGTAGAGCGTCTATCTCGTGGTATAGAAAACGGTATTGCTAATTCTATCTTAATTAAAGTAAATCAAATCGGTACTTTAACAGAAACTATTTCTGCAGTAAATATGGCACACAATGCAGGTTATACTTCTGTTATGTCTCACAGATCAGGTGAAACCGAAGATAATACTATTGCAGACTTAGCGGTAGCATTAAACACAGGCCAGATTAAAACGGGTTCAGCGTCGCGTAGCGATCGTATGGCAAAATACAACCAATTATTGCGTATTGAGGAAGAACTAGGTGATGTTGCTTACTTTCCACAGGAAAAAGCTTTTAAGATAAAGTAGAATACCTTTAAGGATAAATTTTTAGAGCGGTTATCAATGCGATAATCGCTCTTCTTTTTTACAATGTATTAAGTGTTAAATCATTGATAAATTGACTTCCGAAATCGTTTGATATTTTGTAAATTAGCGAACCTTAAAAATTCACAAAAACAAGTAAAAAAGATGTCAGATAAAGCTACCTTAGAAATTAATGGAGAAAAATACGAACTACCGATTAAAGTAGGAACAGAAAATGAAGTTGCCATCGATATAAAAACCTTAAGAAGTGCAACAGGAGGTGTAATTACTATTGATCCTGGTTACAAAAATACAGGAAGTTGCGAAAGTGCAATCACCTTCTTAGATGGTGAAAAAGGAATACTAAGGTATAGAGGATATTCAATTGAAGAACTTGCTGAGAAAGCTAACTTTTTAGAAGTTGTATACTTATTGATTTTTGGTGAATTACCAACACAATCTCAACTTGATAAGTTCGAAGCAGATATTAAGGATAAGTCAGTGGTAGACGATGATATAAAAAAGATATTAGATGCTTTTCCTAAGTCTGCACATCCGATGGGTGTATTATCTTCTTTAACAAGTGCCTTAACAGCATTTTATCCATCTTCCGTTGATGTAAATTCAGAGGAGGCCATGTATAATGCCATCGTTAGAATATTAGCTAAGTTTCCAATTCTTGTGGCTTGGACAATGCGCAAAAAACACGGCTTACCATTAGATTATGGTGACAAAAATTTAGGTTACGTAGAAAACGTACTTAAGATGATGTTCAAAAGACCAGATAGCGAGTATGAGCAAAACCCAATTTTAGTTAATGCTTTAGATAAACTTTTAATTCTACATGCAGATCACGAACAAAACTGTTCTGCTTCAACTGTTAGAATTGCAGGTTCTTCTCACGCAGGACTATTTGTGTCCTTGGCATCTGGTATCTCAGCACTTTGGGGACCATTACATGGTGGAGCAAATCAAGCTGTGTTAGAAATGTTAGAAGCAATTAAGGAAGATGGTGGTGATACTAAGAAATATATGGCAAAAGCTAAAGATAAGGAAGATCCCTTCCGTTTAATGGGCTTTGGTCACCGAGTGTACAAGAATTTTGATCCACGAGCAAGAATCATTAAAAAGGCAGCAGATGAAGTATTGGGCGATTTAGGTGTTGAAGATCCTATTTTAGATATTGCTAAGGGACTTGAAAAAGAAGCTTTAGAAGATCAGTACTTTGTAGATAGAAAATTATATCCCAACGTAGATTTTTATTCAGGTATTATTTATAGAGCAATGGGTATACCTGTAGAAATGTTTACTGTAATGTTCGCATTAGGTCGTTTGCCAGGTTGGATTGCACAATGGAGAGAAATGCGCATGCGCAAAGAGCCAATAGGTCGTCCGAGACAATTATATATTGGCGAAACTTACAGAGAATTTAAAACTATTGATAAGAGATAATTTATAATATTGAAAAGCAAAAAAGCTTCATAAAACTATGAGGCTTTTTTTATGCCTACAGGAATAATAATTATCAAATTTAGTCAAAACTAAATAGAAAGTAAATAGTCAAAGTCATTAGATAAATTACAACAAGTATTTACAGATGAAACTTAATATACCAAACGAGACGTCTCGATTAAGAGCTGTTATTTTAGGAACAGCAAAAAGTAATGGCCCTACACCATCAGAAGAGGATGCTTACGACCCAAAATCCTTAGAGCACATCAAGGCAGGCACATATCCTATAGAAGAAGACATGGTTAAAGAAATGGAAGCCGTAGCTAAGGTATTTGAAAAGTACGATGTAAAAGTTTACAGACCACAAATTATTACAGACTGTAATCAGATTTTTACAAGAGATATAGGTTTTGTAATTGATGATATTTTTATAAAAGCAAACATATTACCAGATAGGGAAGAAGAGTTAGATGCTATTCAATACATTATAGATCAAATCGACCCGAAAAAAGTAATGCGTCCACCAGTAGAAGCACATATAGAGGGAGGTGATGTTATTGTATGGAACGATCATATATTTATAGGTACATATAGAGGGGACGATTATGCAGATTTTATTGTAGCTCGTACCAATAAGGCAGGTGTAGATTACATTGCAGAAAAATTTCCTCATAAAACCGTTAAGAGTTTCAACCTTAGGAAGTCACAGACAAACGCTATGGAAAATGCGCTGCACTTAGATTGTTGTTTTCAACCCATAGGAAAAGATAAAGCCATACTACATAAAAATGGATTTTTACAAGAAGAAGAATACCAGTGGCTAGTAGATTTCTTTGGTAAGGATAATATTTTTGAAATTACAAAAGAAGAAATGTACCATATGAACAGTAATGTGTTTTCAATTTCTGAAGATGTAATCATTTCAGAAAAGAATTTCACAAGATTAAATACTTGGTTGCGTAATAATGGCTTTACAGTTGAAGAAGTGCCTTATACAGAAATAGCAAAACAAGAAGGGTTATTGCGTTGCTCCACTTTACCATTAATAAGAGACTAGTCTATATAAAAATCAACTTTTGTTTTTTCCAAAGCCGTAGGTGTTTTGCCCAATAAAATCTTGAGGAAATTTATCATCGCCTTTAAAACCTATTTCTATAGTTCCACTATCTTCAGGAACATAGTTTGTTTTGAAAATGTAATCCCACAGACTTAAACTAATCCCATAATTAACACCATGTTTACCTTCTGGTAAATGATAGGCATGATGATATAAATGCATTACAGGATTATTAAAAATGTATTTCAACGGTCCCCAAGTTATTTTAATATTGGAGTGGTTAAAGTGACCAATAGCTATAGCTATAAAGTGGACTATAAAAGCTTGTTCTGGTTCAAAACCTCCAATAATCATAACACCAAATGTTTTTAATGGCTTATATAAGATGTTTTCCATCCAATGGAATCTTAAGTGCGCTGCAAATCCCATTTCTTTTACACTATGATGCACTTTATGGAAATTCCATAAAAATTTATACCTATGAAGAAGTACGTGTGTAAACCATTGCACAAAATCTAGAATTATAAAAAATACTAGTAACTGCATTCCAGTAGACCAATTAGACATATCTATCAACGCCAAACTTTTAGCATTAATATTTACTTCAGCAAATAACAATTCTAAAATCTTATAAAAACCACTGATAACAATAGAAAACATGAAGAAATTAAAAAACATATAGAATGCGTCTAACCAAAAGTCGCGTCTAAAAATAGATTGATTCTTTCGCCACGGAAAGGCAATTTCTAATAGCCATACAAAAACAGAGATAGCTATAAGTCCCCAAAAATAGTTAGTGTACCATGGTACTTCAAAAATGATTGATTTCCAAGTCCAGTTTAATGTGCCTTCAAATGCGTTAAAAAATGCGTCTAAATACTTTTCCATTTTTGTTAGATATAATCACCTTCTATAAACTATTATAATAATTAAAGAGTATAAAATCTGTCGGCTTTAATTTAGAATCATAACAAAATAAAAGGATATTATCTTAGGTGTTATTACTCTATTTTCTGTACAAAAAGTAATCATTCACTAGGTTTATATATTCTCTCTTAGCTTCGTCCGGACTTATGTCTTGTACCTGAAAAAGTGCATTGGTCTTAAAAGCATTAATTATAGGCTTGCGGCTACTTGGCCGTCCGTAGTCATTGGTTGCTTTTTTGTAATAGGCATAAAGACGAAGCAAAAAGTCTGCAGGAAACGGATCTGTATGAGCATTAATACGATCTACAGCATTTTCAAACTCTTTATGTAGTTCTTCTGAAGTCATTTAGTTCATTTCTGCAATAATACTTTCACCGCCTCTTACTTTCTGATTGAGTTTTACTTTAATCTCGGCATCTAAAGGTAAAAATAAATCTACTCTAGAGCCAAATTTTATAAAACCAGAGTCTTCACCTTGTATAGCCTTAGAATTTATAGTAGCGTAGTTTACAATACGCTTGGCAAGCGCTCCTGCAATTTGGCGATAAAGCACTTTGCCAAAACTTTCATTCTCAACTACTACTGTAGTACGTTCGTTTTCTTCGCTTGCTTTTGGATGCCAAGCCACTAAGTATTTTCCGGGATGATATTTGCTAAAACTTACATTACCACTGATAGGATATCTTGTAACATGTACGTTAATAGGCGACATAAACACAGACACCTGAATGCGTTTATCCTTAAAAACCTCATTTTCCATCACTTCTTCAATTACCACAACTTTTCCATCTACTGGTGATAAAGCATGCTTTTCATTGGCATGAGTGTGGCGTTTTGGATTTCTAAAAAATTGAAGAATAAGGATAAAGAAGATAAGTATGGCTATCATCAAACCTTTTCTAAGCCATTCGTTGGTTATAAACTCATCTATTGTAAAAAACGAGCCTACTACAAGGACTAATGTGATAAATATAATTTTATGACCTTCTTTATGAAACATAGCTTAGTATTCTTAAAAATAAATAAATAAATGGTGATGCAAAGATAATACTATCTAGTCGGTCTAAAAGACCTCCATGACCAGGCATTATAACTCCGCTATCTTTTACACCAGCTTGACGTTTAAATTTCGACTCTATTAAATCACCCAAAGTACCAAATACACTTACAATGATACCCATAATTAACCAGCTTGTAAAACCTAAAGTCTCAGTATACTTTGCAATGAAATAACTAGAAATACAAGCAAAAAACAACCCGCCAAGAAATCCTTCGACTGTTTTTTTAGGTGATATACTAGGAAACAATTTTTGTTTACCGAAGTTCTTGCCAACTAAATAAGCTGCACTATCATTAACCCAAATGAGTATAAAACTCCCTAATAGTAATAAGGGTGTAAAAACATTTTTATAATTAGCAATTAGAAGCATAAAAACAAAACCACTTGTTAAATAGAAAGTAGTTACAATAAAACTTTTTGAACTGAATATTGGAATACGCTTTGTTGTAAACAAATCTTTTATGAGGATGAGATTGACAAAAATAGTAGTGACTAATAGAATTTGAATAGCCTCATCACTACCATTTACATTTTTATTTAATAGACACAAATACCAAAAACCTCCAAATAATAGAATAAATACGATGTACTGAGCAATTGATTTTAGCTTAATGAGTTTACTAAACTCTACCAAGCTTAGCATCCCAAATAAGGCTAGCAACGCAGTTAGCGTATTTTGCATATACAAAGATCCAATAAGTAATAAAACATAGATAATGCCAGATATGGCTCGTATATAGAATTCTTTCATTACAAATCTTCTAAAAGAAGTAGGTATAGATTTTTTGCACTACTTCCATAGGTGAGAAAATCTTTGTCGTCTGCAGTTTTAAAATGCTTTATAGTAGTAATGTTGGTTGGGATTTTAGATTTGCTTTTTGCCTTAATACCTTTTAGCCCCTCACCAATATTTTCTGCAAATTGACTTGTAGTAGCATAAATAATAAAATGCTCTGGTAACTCTTTTAATTTTTTCTCTGCTATTTGATTAGATGATATTAGTAAAGAACCATCATCAGAAATTAAATATTCACAAGTTGATAAAAAGTATTTACTCTCAGAAATTTTATTGGTACTGTTAAGTTTAAAATCCTTGAATAGATCTAATAAACGTTCGTCAATAACAAATACTTTATCATTGTGCCATTGGTTCTCATGAAGAATAGCATTGAAACTTTCTTTAACCTCATCCATATTTTCACAATACAAGAACTTACCTCCGTTTGCCTTGAAGTTTATTGTAAAACGTTCATCGGCAGGCAACTTAATTTCAGGCATATATTTGCCACGCTCTTGATTTGGTATTTGTTCTTCGGACTGATTTGATTTTTTTCCGAAGAGTTTACGAAATAAGCTCATTCAACTGCTACTATTAATCCTAGGTTAGTGCATTTCTCAAATATAAAAAAACTTAAACTAACTAGATGTCAATTTAAGTTTTTTATATGATTGCAGTGTAGTTTATTCTTCTTCGTCTACAACTATTTCTTCTTTATCAAAAGCACGTTTTCCGAAGATTTTTTCTAAGTTATCCTTGAAAATCACTTCTTTATCTAATAGCACTTCAGCAAGTTCAGTAAGTTTGTCTTTGTTTTCTTCTAAAAGTTTTACTGCTCTCTTGTATTGTGTTTCTATAATGCTAGAAATTTCTTTGTCGATTAAAACAGCAGTTTCTTCACTATATGGTTTTGTAAACCCATATTCAGATTGTCCTGAAGAATCATAGTAGGTTAGGTTTCCAACCTTATTGCTTAAGCCATAAATTGTAACCATGGCTCTTGCTTGCTTGGTTACTTTTTCTAAATCACTTAATGCTCCAGTTGATATTTTACCAAAAATTACTTGCTCAGCAGCTCTACCACCTAAAGCGGCACACATTTCATCTAGCATTTGCTCAGGTCTTACGATAAGGCGTTCTTCTGGTAAATACCAAGCAGCACCAAGAGAACGACCTCTAGGAACAATGGTAACCTTTACCAATGGTGCAGCGTGTTCTAGCATCCAACTTACAGTGGCATGACCAGCTTCGTGGAAAGCAACTGCTCGTTTTTCTTCTGGTGTTATAATTTTGTTTTTCTTTTCTAAACCACCAATAATTCTATCTACAGCATCTAAGAAATCTTGTTTATTAACTGCTTTTTTTCCTTTTCTGGCTGCAATTAAAGCCGCCTCATTACAAACATTTGCTATATCTGCTCCAGAGAAACCAGGAGTTTGCTTTGCTAAGAAATCTACGTCTAGAGTTTCTTCTTTTTTAAGCGGACGAAGGTGTACTTCAAAAATTTCTTTTCGCTCTCTAACATCAGGAAGATCTACGTAAATCTGTCTGTCAAAACGACCAGCACGCATTAATGCGCTATCTAAGACATCTGCTCTGTTGGTTGCCGCGAGTACAATAACGTTTGTATTAGTACCAAAACCGTCCATTTCAGTTAATAACTGGTTCAACGTGTTTTCTCTTTCGTCATTAGAACCAGAGAAATTGTTTTTTCCTCTTGCTCTACCAATGGCATCGATCTCATCAATAAAAATAATTGATGGTGATTTTTCCTTAGCTTGTTTAAACAAATCTCTTACACGAGAAGCACCAACACCAACAAACATCTCCACGAAATCAGAACCAGATAATGAAAAGAAAGGTACTTTAGCTTCACCTGCAACAGCTTTTGCTAATAAGGTTTTACCCGTACCTGGAGGTCCTACAAGCAATGCACCTTTAGGAATCTTACCACCAAGAGAAGTATATTTTTCAGGAAACTTTAAGAAATCCACTATTTCTTGAACCTCTTCTTTAGCACCTTCTAAACCTGCTACATCTTTAAATGAAGTTTTTGTGTCAGATTTCTCATCAAAAAGCTTGGCTTTAGATTTTCCTATGTTGAAAATCTGCCCACCAGCTCCGCCACCACCACCAGATGACATACGTCTCATTATAAAAATCCAAACACCAATGATAAGGATGAATGGTAAAAGTGTAAGTAAGAAATCTCCCCAAACGTTTTGTTCAGTTTCATACTCTACAACAGTTTCAAGGCTATTATCTTCTATGCTTTTTCTTATATCTTTTTCAAAATTTTGAAGATCACCAAATTCAAACTTATAATTAGGAATTGGGGTTACCGATGGTAAAATAGTTTGAGGCTTAGAGTTTTTATGAACTTCTTGTTGCTGGGCTTCTTTAGTTAAATAAACTCTAGCTTCACGTTTGTTTACTATTTCTACCTTGGCAACATCACCTCTATCTAGATAATCTATAAATTGTGATGGATTAATCTGCTTGCCAGTAGATCCTCCAAACCCACCGGAAAATAATTGAATTGATAAGAATATAGCAATGATTACTCCGTAAATCCAATACGGATTTACTTTAGGTTTTTTATTTGAATTTTTATTGTCTTTTGCCATTATTAGCCTTTTCTCTTTTTAGTAACTTGTTTCTATTTGTGTCATTTTAGCGTCTCCCCAAAGACTTTCTATGTCGTAATATTCTCTGATATGTTTTTGAAAAACATGTACAACTACATTTACATAATCCATTAGAACCCACTCGGCATTGTCAGTACCTTCTATATGCCAAGGCTTGTCTTTAGTGGTTTTACTAACTAACTTTTGTATGGAATTGACGATTGCGTTAACCTGTGTATTAGAAGTACCCTCACAAACTATGAAATAATCGCAAACCGTATTTTCAATATCTCTTAAATCTAAAATTGTAATTTCTTTTCCTTTAACCTCTTCTATTCCAGCAATGATTGTTGTAATGAGTTGGTCTGCACTAGTTTTTTCTTTCGTCATTAAATTGAATTAAATTTATGCAAAGTTATTATTTTTTTAGTTCTTGTAGACCCTAAATGTCATAAGAAAACCATAAAAAATAGACCGTTATTTGCTATGTACATTATCAAACTTGATGCCATTGACTCAACAAACAGTTACCTAAAGGCTATGGCTGCAATTAATTTACCTAAAGATTTTACTGTTGTTTTGGCTAACCATCAGACAAAAGGAAGAGGACAGATGGGTACAGTATGGCAAACAGAAGAGGGTAAAAACCTCACGGCTAGTGTATTTAAAGAGGTTAGCGCACTTAATGTAGAGAAGCAATTTTACATTAGCATGGTTGTGGCTTTAGCAATTTGTAAGACACTCAGACAATTAAAAATACCCCAACTCTCAATAAAATGGCCTAACGACATTTTGTCAGCAAATAAAAAGATTTGTGGCACGCTAATAGAAAATGTGATAAAGCAAAACCAACTCAAAGGTTCTATTATTGGATTTGGGTTAAATGTAAATCAAAAGAATTTTGAGGATTTACCTATGGCTTCATCAATGAATTTACTTACTGGTGTTGTATATAATAAAGATGAAGTTTTATCAGCTGTTTTAACGCAACTCCAATTCTATTTTAAGTTATTAGAATCTAAAGATTATGCTGAAATCAAAAAGCAATATGAAGCGCTTTTATTCCGAAAAGACAAACCTTCAACATTTAAAAATGAAGATGGTACTATCTTTTCTGGAATTATAAAAGGTGTAACTGAATCAGGTAAACTTAACGTTTGGACCGAAGATGATGTAATAAAAACTTTTGATTTAAAACAAGTGACCTTGCTTTATTAGATCGCAGTTTTCATTTTAGTAGCAAGGGTTTCAATAAATTTATTGATTGGTCCTTTTATCATCATAGCCATCATAGCGTTGAACTCTCCGTTAAAAGTTAACTGCACCTCACTTTTATTAGTTTCAACTTCTGTGATATGACCTATGAGTGAGAAATCTAACTTTCCGCCAGCTGCTCCTAGAACAATTTTGTTGTGCGGAACCTCATCTTTTTTCTTAAGTACTATTTCTGGCATACCTTTTAAAGCAAAAAGAAATTTGTCATTGTCAAGAACTTCAAATTTGCTAATGTTCTCTGGCATTAAGCTTTCAAAATTTTTAACGTCTGATAAGAAATTGAACGTTTCTTCTGGTGTTTTATCTAAGGTTACCTTTGGTGATTCTAAATTCATGTTTAATAATGTTAATTAGTTAATGCGTTTAATTGATGTCGTTTTAATTTTAATGAATTTAAACGAATCAACAACTAAACGGCTCAACGATAATATATCAATTAGCGTTCCATTCGCTAGGATTAGCATTCCATTGTGCTAAAATGTCTTGTTCTGCTTTGGTTATGTAGTTGGTGTCTAAGGCTTGTTCTAAAAGATTTTCGTAGTTGCCAAGAGTGTGTAATTCTATATTGGCATCACTAAAGTTTTTTTTCGCAACATCAAATCCGTAAGAAAAAATAGCAACCATGCCTTTTATATTAACTTCAGCCTCTTCTAAGGCAGCAACAGCGTTAAGGCTACTTTTTCCTGTACTTATTAAATCTTCTACTACTACTACAGTTTGTCCTTTTTCTATATGACCTTCAACTTGGTTTTGGCGACCATGTTTTTTAGCCTCTGGTCTTACATAAACAAACGGAAGATTAAGATAATCTGCTACTAAGGCTCCAATACCAATTGCACCAGTTGCAACACCGGCTATTACATCTGGTTTTCCGTATAGTTCTTCAATCTCTCTAGCTAATGTCTCTCTTATATAATTTCTTATCAATGGATATGAGAGTACAATTCTATTGTCGCAGTATATTGGTGATTTCCAGCCAGAAGCCCAAGTAAAAGGCTCTTTTGGTTGTAGTTTTATTGCATTAATCTGCAGTAAAACTTCTGCGGTTTTTTTTGCGGTTTCTTTATTAAAAATCATAATTGCAAAATTAATGAATTTTATAAGTTTTTAAATTTTAAACTAATTTAATTCTAAGTTTAAAAGTGGTTTAATAAAAAATAATACATTTACAATTGATAAGTTATAACTAACCCAATCTATGTACACTATTTATGTAGGTGATAAGCCTATAATTTTAACTACTAAAGTTGAAAAGGAAACAGATTTTAAATCCTTCCTTCTTAAATCTGTTAATATTGGTAAGGTTATAAAAATACTTAATAGTACAGATTTAAAAGCTGTACATTTAATACACAACAATCCAGATAAGCTTTTAAAACATTTTCTAAAACTATTACCAAATGTTGTTGCAGGTGGTGGTAAAGTATATAATGAAAACAATGAAGTGTTGTTTATATATAGAAATAATAAATGGGATTTACCCAAGGGTAAGATAGAAGGTAAAGAATCTATTGAAGAAACCGCTATCAGGGAAGTTGAAGAGGAGACTGGAGTAGAAGGGCTTAAAATTACCAAAGCTTTACCGACGACTTACCACATTTTTAAGCGCAACGGTAAACATAAAATTAAGATTACCTATTGGTTTGAAATGAAAACTAAATTTAATGGTAAGCTTTATCCTCAAGAAAAGGAGGGTATCACTAAGGTAGAATGGTTAGACATGAAAACAGCTCAAAAAGCTTTAGAAAATAGTTATGCTAATATTAAGATTTTGATTTAATCATTTTAGATTATAGCTACCTACTCAGCTTGTCAATAGTTTTAAATAAGTTATGCTTTATTTGAATATTCATTTTGTTGTTTTTGCAAAACTTTTGGTTCACTTCAATTTCAATACCCAAATAGTTTTTTGGAAATTGTTTTCTTAAAAATGTAGTGAAACCATCTGCCTTACCTAAATACGGATAATTAAAGCGTACATTTAAATCCGAATTATAGTTTAAAATTTCTGTTTTAAAGTGGCTGCAAAACTCTTGTTCCTCTTTTTTCCGTGAGTCGTACAATAAACCTACATCACAGTTACGAATGTCTCCATTTAACTTTGGTGTAAAACTATGAATAGACAGGTGTACTACCTTATTATTTGAAGCTATTAGATTAGCTATTTTATGTTCAACAGCTGTTCTGTAGGGCAAATAATAGGTTTTAATAATATTATTTTTTTCAGCTCTAGATAAAGGTGTAGTAAATTCCGAAAATAACTGTTTATGAATCAATGATCGATTCAATTCTATCAATAAACGCGAATTTATATTATAAAATGATGCTTCAGCCAAAGGTTCTAAATATTCGAACAGATCTAAAGCACCTAGATCAAACCCACGATGGGTTTTTAAAATCTCTCTATCAGTAAACTGTTTTGCGTAAGCTTTTGGTATAACATTACCACCATGCTCACAGGTTAAGACAAGTTTCAAGGTTGAAACATTTTATTTTTTATTAAGCAACTTTGAAGTTTTTGATAAACTTCAATGATGTGCGCTTCAGAAATATCGTTTCCTATGGCTTTTAAAAGTCTTGTAGATAAAGTGCCCTCTTCTAAGATCAGTTCAATAGATTCTTGATGATTTTTATGAATTTGTGATCTTACTTTTTTATAGAGGTGTTTCCAAACGTCGTTCATTGTAGAAACTTTGTTCAAGCCAAATAGCTTTAAATATGGTATATTCCCAATGATACTATTTTCACCGTTTTTGATGCCTTCATCTAAAATCAAAAATAGTTCTTGTTTTGTCCAAATTTTTTGAGCTTGCAATGTGCAAAATTGCTTATCAATAATGGCTTTTAATATTTCAATTACCAAAGCACAGATAGCTACATCAGCCATTGGACATTCTTGAATGTCCATTAATCGTATTTCAATTGCACTTCTATCAAAACGTGCTATAGCACCACGAGAGTTTAAAAAATGATGATCTAAAATTTTATTCTTGTCATAAGGTCTTATAGCGCGCTTAATAGGTTCAAAAATAGAGGCATGGTAATCTAATTTTGAAAATACCCTCTCAGGAATAACCATACCAGTTAAATCTGGTATTTCTTTTTGATTGGTTTTGTAGAACTCCAAACGGGTATCCATGAAGCCGGTAATTTCGCCTTCTAAGATTGGTGAACTTGCACAGATTCCCGGAAGTAAAGGGAGAATAATTCTTATTGCTGCGTGCAGTTTTTCAAATTCTTTATCGTCATTAAATGGTAGATTTAAATGTGTACTTTGTACGTTGCTCCATCCATGACCTTTACAGTTAAAAATCGTATTGTAAAGTGCATAGACTTCATTGTAGCTATGTTTCCATAGTTGCGTATCTAAATCAGGATTCATTAATGGATGGGCGGCTGATCCTAATAATTTTAATTGAAGATCGCTCAATAGAGCATCCATCTCTAAAACATTAGCATGAAATTTTGAAGCTAAATCGTCGATGTTAGAGGTTGGGCCATTAGTTTTCAATTCCACAACATGAGCCACAAGTTCGTTGCTCCAAGCTATATCACCATTATCAATGTCAGAGCTTATTTTTCCTGCCTTTTTTGTTAAAAGCTCATCTACTTGTGGTGCAACTTTAAACGTATTTTTATTTACCAACATATATTCGAGTTCTATTCCATAAACCTCGAATAAATGATATTTTTTTGCCATTTTTTAATTTAATCGTTTTTTTAGTGCGTAGAGTATTTCGGTATATACCAAATCTCCATAGTGTAAATCTTCAACTCCAAAGTCAATGTTAGGATTATCATTAATCTCAATAACCATTGGTTTTTCTTCCACTACTTTAATATCAATGCCAAAAAGACCTTCGCCCATAAGTTTTGCAGATTTTAACGCCATATCTATGACATTTTTTTGCACATCTTCAATGGCCATACAATCGGCATTACCATCTTGTTCGGTTTTCTTTTTAGCTTTCCAATTATAAATTTGCCAATGACCTTTAGCCATGTAATAACGACAGGCATAAAAAGGTTTATTGTCAATAACGCCAATGCGCCAATCATAATCCGAAGGACAGAATTTTTGAGCAATAATAAGTTCTGATTCTTTGAGCATTTCTGTTACCAAAGTATCAAATTCCTCTTTGGTGTTAGCTTTTTTTACTCCAAAAGAAAATGTAGAGTCTGGCGCCTTTAGTATGCAAGGTAGTCCTGTTTCCTTTAGTACTGAATTTCTATTGTTGTTATGGACTATGACTGTTTTTGGAGTATCAATATTGGCATTTTGTAAAGCTTCAGCCATATAAACCTTATTACAGCATTTTAAAATAGCATCAGGGTAGTCAATGATTGCTAAACCTTCTTGCTGTGCCTTTCTAGAAAAAGTGTACGCTTCATTGTTTACTTCGGTGCTTTGCCTTAAGAATAGGGCATCAAAAGAAGATAGGCGAGACAAATCTTTTGGCTCAATGATTTCTGCATAGATATTCATCTTTTCGGCAATATCCACAAACTTTTTTAGAGCTTTAGAATTGCTTGGAGGAGCAGGATCATTTGGGTTAACCAATATTGCTAAGTCAAAATCGTAGTTGCTTACTTTTGCAGTATCATAACGCTTTTTTGAAAAATACTGATTAGCAAATTCTCTAACACTAGCAATATGTTCTACTGGAATTTCAGATTCTGAAATTGCTTTTATGCTCTGTACGTTCCATTTATTGTTATAATTGAATTTAACACGCAAAAATGGTACCTGAAAGTGTTTGTAGAATAGGGAGCTCAACACTTTATACTTTTGAGCTACATTTTGCCCAAAGTAAATACTTAGCGTAAATTCTCTAGATTTAATATTTTTAAGACTTTTTTGAATTTCATCGTTGAACTCATCGGAAACAATTCTAACAAGTTTTAGTGTTTTTAAATCTACTATGTTTTTGGTCGTTGGGATTGGCAAGTGCCCTCTCGCCTCCGCCAAGAGGGATACGTAATAGCCCTTGGATTGGTACGAATAATCCTTACACAAATTAAAAATACGTGCATTTTTTAAAAGAGCATATTTTGGGTTGGTAAGGTAATCTTGAGAGGAAATGACGTTGGTGTTACCAGTTGAAAAATTCCAGTTTTCAGGCTGATTTACGACAATGTATTTATTCATTTAGAGCGCAATACGCTATTAAAATTTAATACAAAATTATAGTATTTTTTAATTAGTTTTACATCTACATGAAAATAAAAAGTTTCCTTTGGTTTGAAGTGTTAAAACTATATACCAGTGTTTTTTTTTCCTCAAAAACAGTCACATAGCCAAAGAAGATGACTAAATAAAAAGCTGTTCAAAAAGCTTTAAAAAATAGTTGTGCTAATATTAAGTTGTTGGTGTAGCATTTTAACCTTAAAAATCAACCTTTAATCCGATTTCTTGTTAACTTATCTTAAATTTTGAAAGACTAAATCATTACAACAACTGTTTTGTTTAACTTTAAGTAAAAATAATTAAACAAAAGCAATGAAAAACAAACTACTCTTCGGATCCCCAAATCTGAAAATCAACCTATTTGTTTTATTCTTTAGTTTTTTAATGACCGCTTTCTCCCAAACTCAATCCCGATGGTGTGGGCACATTGAAGGGTTTGAATTTACTAATGGTCAAGAGTCAATCCAAATAAGTAATAATGATACTTATGAAGCTTCCCAACTTCCGGAAAACTTTTACGTCAATGCTCATGTAGAAGGCTACTCACAAAGTTTGCGGTATAAAGTTAAAAATCTCGAAACTGGTGAGATATATCAGATTATTGAGAATTATCTACCTTACACATATCCTAATGGAGGAAATTCATGGGATTTAGGTAATGGTACATTTAGAATAACAGCGTCACTTTATAATTTTAATGGTGGAAGAGGCTGGATTTGTGATAGAGAAACGATTACCATATCAATTAATGATGGAGAAGAGCAATGTTTAGCAGATGCAGGTACGCTTACCGCTACTGATAGTTCGGTTTGTAGTACAGGTGAGGTGATGATTTCCGCTCATGCGAACGGTGACGCATTCGTGCCTGAAGGCTATAGTGTATTATACGTACTGACAGAGGGTGAAGGATTAGTGATTCGTCAAGTAGGCGGTACACCAGAATTCACGGTTTCAGGAGGTGGAGATTATACTATCCATACGTTTGTATATCCTACAGGTTTGGATTTGAGCGGAGTAGTGCCGAATGTTACCACAGGCTTTGATGTTAATGGTTTATTAATACAAGGAGGCGGAGAGTTATGCGCATCCTTAGATGTAGCTGGAGCACCAGTGCATATAACAAATCCAGATGCAGGAACTTTGACTGCAAATAATGACAGTGTTGAATTATCAGGTGGTGAAGCCATGATCTCAGCAACACCAAATGGTGATGCCAATGAGCCAGCTGGTTACAGTACTTTATTTGTACTGACTAGAGGAGAGGACTTGATAATTGAACAGGTAGGCGGTACGCCAGAGTTTACGGTAAATGAGGCAGGAGATTACACGATCCATACCTTGGTATATCCAACAGGTTTGGATTTGAGTGTTGTTGTTCCTGGAGTTACCACAGGCTTTGATGTTAACGGTCTGTTAGTACAAGGTGGTGGTGATTTATGTGCATCCTTGGATGTAGCAGGTGCACCGATTCATGTAGGAGAAGAGCCATGCCTAGCAGATGCAGGCACGCTTACCGCTACTGATAGTTCGGTTTGTAGTACAGGCGAGGTGATGATTTCCGCACACGCGAACGGTGATGCATTCGTACCTGAAGGCTATAGTGTATTATATGTACTGACAGAGGGTGAAGGATTAGTGATTCGTCAAGTAGGCGGTACACCGGAGTTTACGGTTTCAGGAGGAGGAGATTATACCATCCACACGTTCGTATATCCGACAGGTTTGGATTTGAGTGGAGTAGTACCGAACGTTACCACGGGCTTTGATGTCAATGGTTTATTGATACAGGGAGGCGGTGAGTTGTGTGCGTCCTTAGACGTAGCTGGAGCACCAGTACATATAACAAATCCAGATGCAGGAACCTTGACCGCAAATAATAACAGCGTTGAGTTATCAGGCGGTGAAGCGATGATCTCTGCAACACCAAATGGTGATGCCAATGTGCCGGCTGGTTACAGTACTTTATTTGTACTGACCAGAGGAGAAGACTTGGTAATCGAGCAGGTAGGCGGTACGCCAGAGTTCATGGTAAATGAGGCAGGGGATTACACGATCCATACCTTGGTATATCCAACAGGTTTGGATTTAAGTGTTGTTGTACCGGGAGTTACCACAGGCTTTGATGTTAACGGTCTGTTAGTGCAAGGTGGTGGTGATTTGTGTGCATCCTTGGATGTTGCAGGTGCACCGATTCATGTGATCGAAGGCTCTGAAGAATGTATTGCTTTTGCAGGAACTTTGTATTCAGAACAACCAATACAATGTCTTGAAAAAGGTGTTGCTACTATTTATGCAGATGTGAATGAAGCACCAATAATTCCAGAAGGTTATTCTCAGCTTTATGTTCTTACAAATGCATTCAATCTAACAATTTTAAACGTTTCAAACACACCTCAATTTGATATATCTCAAGTTGGATTTTATAGAATTCACAGCTTAGTTTATGATCCGAGTACCTTAGATTTAAGTATTGTTGAATTTGGTGCCACTACCGCATTTGATATTTTACCTTTATTACAACAAAGTGGTGGTGATATATGTGCATCGTTAGAAGTTAAGGCACCAGTTAGTTTAGTTCTTCCAGGTTGGTTTTGTAATTTCTTCAATTATTACTTTGGATATGGTAGAAATATAGAGGTTGACGCTGTAAATGCTTTTTTAAATGATTATGATAGCTATCAAAGTTTTGAAGATGCCATGCTTGCCGAGTATACTAAAACTACAGTATATCCAAACCCGGTAAGAACAACATTAAATATCAACACACTTTTATTGCAAGATGAAATCGTTAACTATACTATTGTTGATATGCAAGGACGACTTTTAAAACGTGGAGTAATCACTACATTATCATCTGACAAACACCAGATTGAAATGAGTAATCTAAGTATTGGGACATACATTGTTCAACTTAACTCAGAATTTAGAAACTTCACGACCAAGGTTCATGTAAATTAATAGCATTAAAATTACGGGAAATGAGCCTTTAAAGCCACCAGTAAATGGTGGCTTTTTAGTTTTTTAATCTAGTCTATAAATAGGATACTGTAAATGCGTTTTTTCGTAGTGTTTACTTTTTTTATGAAGCCAATCTAATTGGGCAAACCAGTTATTTGCAAACTCCTCATCGTAACTTATTTTAACATTGTACTCTATTTGTAAGGTTGGGTTTTCCCTAAGCACCTGTTTTGCTCTGTCTTCCCAAACATAAGGTGAAAAACCTTCTTTTTGCTGTAATATGGTATCAAAGAAATTCCAATTAAAAAACGAATCTGGTGCTGTTGGTTCTAGGGTTTCAATGAGGTAACGTAAGGCTTTTTGGTCTGTTTTTACCAAATAATCTCCTTCTTTAAAAGTTAAGTTTTCTTTTGTTGTTTTTACTTTAGTATTGTAGTGTGGGTAATGTCCTTCGTATGGAGATGTTCTGGTTTTGTAATCCTCAATTTTATAAGATTCTACAGTTAAAGTGGTATCTTTTTCAAAAGGTTTTAAATCTACTTTATTCAACTTTAATAATTCTACTACGTTATGCCAGCCTTGAGGAATTATATAAGCCTTAGGTATAGTAACCTTGCTTGTTGGTACAAAGAAATTTTGGTATTCCACAGGCTTTGTAAACGGTTTAGACTTGTCGTATTTTAATCGCTGAGCACCTGTTAGATCACTCTCTATCATTTTACCTTCGTAACCTTTAAACTGAAGCGTTGTAGATTGTGTCGTATCGATTGTCCATACAATTGGGTATTCTTTACCTGGTTTCCAATTGTTTTGATGAGCACTGCGTAAGTCTTTTATTTTTTCAGCATCTTCTTCTGTAATCTCCATCATGCTTTTCATTAGTTCGTATGTGCCTTCAACACGTTGTTTATATGGTTTAAGCATATGTGTTTCGACCATCATACCAAGGGTGTTAAATAAAGTGGTGTAACCTGTGGAATAACGTGGTGAGTCCAAAAATTGAGAAAAACCAGACTCAGGTGTACGATTAAAAACATTGACATATGGAGTGATGTCCCACTCTTTTTGAGCCAATTTTTGCTCTAGTTTTGGCATCATTTCCAAGTGAAGATAAGCTCCCAAATTACCACCTAATTTATTATGTTGGGTAAATAAATGCGTTAGTGTGTATTGGTAATCTGCACCGTTGCTTACATGGTTATCTATGAATACATCTGGCTGTACTGTATGAAATATTTCCGCAAAAGCCTTAGCATTTTTGGTATCACATTTTATAAAATCTCTGTTTAAATCGTAGTTGCGTGCGTTACCTCTAAAGCCATATTCTTTAGGTCCATTTTGGTTGGTGCGTGTGCCAGAATTTCTATTAAGGCTTCCACCAATATTGTAAATAGGAATTGTAACTAAAATGGTGTGCTTAGGAGCTTTAACTTTACCTTGTACGATATCTCTATAAAGCATCATAGTAGCATCTATGCCATCAGATTCGCCTGGGTGAATTCCATTGTTAATTAACATGATTCTATTTTTATCTCTTAATAGTCTAAAATCATTATGAACTTGCGTTGGATTGTAAATTACAATATGTAGAGGTTCACCAGAATCTGTCTCACCCATTTCTCGGATTGAAATTTCTCTGTAATTATCTGCTAAATCTGAATAAAACTGAATAGTCTCTTGGTATGTTGCTGTTTCGGTTCCATTACTTTTTTCAAAAACTGTTGTAAAATCTATAGTTTCAGTGTGGTTACTTTTTTCGGTGCATGATACAAGAAATAACAGAAGAAGTATAAGTTTTTTCATATAGTTGAAAATTTTCAAGAGCTTTTGGTTCAGTAATTTAATTATATAGTTGATAAATCGCATTGTATGCCAAGTGCCCATTATGGGCTTTCAAACTTACAGATTTTTAATCTAAAAAATGTTAACATCATAAATTTCAAAATAGAAAAAAGACTAATTTTGCATCACTTTTAAAAACTGGATAATGCAACAAACTACAGACACTATTTTAATGATTCGTCCTGTGAATTTTAGGATGAATGAGCAGACTGCTGTTAACAATTATTTTCAAGAGGATATTGATTTAAAAAATGCAGAAATCAATGCTAAAGCTCAAGAAGAGTTTGATGCTTTTGTCGAAAAATTAAAGGCAGTTGGTATTAATGTTGTTGTAGAAAGTGATGATGAGTTAATGGATACGCCAGACTCTATTTTTCCAAATAATTGGGTGAGCTTTCATAGTAATGGTGACATAGCTTTGTATCCAATGTTTGCAGAAAATAGACGTAAAGAAAGACGAGATGAAGTATTTATTAGGCTAGAAAATGAGGGTTTTAAAATTGAAAATATTGTAGACTATACTGCTGCTGAAGATGAAGGTGTATTTTTAGAAGGCACAGGTAGTCTTATTTTAGACCGTGTTAATAGAAAGGCTTACTGTGCATTATCACCTAGAGCTGACGAAGATTTGTTTATTGAGTTTTGCGAAGATTTTGAATATACACCAATAGTTTTTGTAGCCAATCAAACCGTAGAAGGAAAGCGTTTACCAATCTATCATACCAATGTAATGATGTGTTTGGCAGAAACTTTCGCAGTGATTTGTTTAGAAACAATTGATGACAAAAAAGAGCGCAAAAATATAATTAAGCATCTAAAAGAAGATGATAAAGAAATTATATCAATTTCGGAAGCGCAAATGCACCAGTTTGCTGGTAATATGTTACAGCTTAGAGGGAAGGATAATCAGCGTTATTTAATTATGAGTAAAGCTGCACATAATAGCTTAACTAATGATCAGATTAATAAAATTGAAAAGCACTGTCCTATAATTTCAAGTTCTTTAGAAACCATAGAAACATGTGGTGGTGGTAGTGCGCGTTGTATGATGGCAGAGGTGTTTTTGCCAAAGCATGTTTAGTATAAACTACTTGTTTGTTGGTTACTACTATAGCAGCTAATCTAGTTTATTAAAGATATAAGGTCCTTTTTCAGCTCCCCAAACGTAGTTGCCATCATTGTCAAAACCTCTATCCCAAGATAATATTTTGTCTTCAAGTATCTCAACTTCGCTTCTGGCAAAAGAAGCCCCTCGCATGGTGCTAACACAAGTAGTATCTCCTGTTTTTCCCATGTAATGGTTTTTAGAAATTCGTTTTAAGATTACCTCACAACTTTCTTTAAGTGCGATCTCGTTGAGTGAAATAGAGTCGAAAACTTTTGGGTTTTTCCATTTGCCAATCCAAAGCGAGTCTATGTTAAGGTTGTATACAGCAGAACTAAATGTGCTATCTGTTAAACGCTTTACCTCATAAATACGTTGTCTGTAAGGTTTGTTCTGCCTACTGTTTAAGGCTTGTTCAACATAAAGATAATTTCCCTTGTCTTCCCAAATAGGATACATGTGTAATGAAATATTGTAATACGTAGAGTCTACTTGAGATTGTATTTCGGAATTAAAAGAACCTTGCATTAAAGCGAAGAGTTCCTCAAGTTCTGTGTCTTCTTTGACTTTTGTATCTGATTTTGATTTATCTCTGTTTTTACAATTAAGAACTATAAAAAAAACTAAAAGTATTGGGAGAAAACGTTTCATGTAAGTATATGATTAAAGCTCAAATATATAAAATAAGTTAAGCTTTTGGTGCAGTCTTAGGAAGCTCTATAAAGAATTTACTACCAACATTTAGTGTGCTTTCCACCCAAATGCGTCCATTATTTAATTCTACTAAGTCTTTAGCAATAGTTAAACCAAGACCTGTTCCTTTTTCATTTTTAGTCCCAATAGTAGTAAAGTTTTTATTGGCATTAAAAAGTTTATTAATGTTTTCTTCAGAAATACCGACACCAGTATCTTCAACACAAATTAAAGCTTTACCATTTACATCTTGATTAGATACCGTAATAACATCGCCAGTTCTACTGAATTTTACAGCATTAGTAATTAAATTTTGAATTACAATTTCCACCATGCTTCTGTCGGCATAAACAAAGTCGCGTTGAGACTCATCAATTAGAACTATGCGTTTATCTTCAACCTTTTGTTCTACCAATGCCATTTTTGTATGAAATACTTCCTGAATATTAAATAGTTCTGGATTTGGCTCTAAATTCTGCATTTGAGATTTAGACCAGTTTAGTAAATTAAACAATAGTGAAGACGCATTATTTGCATTTTCACTCAGCTCTGGTATTAACTCTCTAAATTCTTCTTTAGATATACTGTCTTCTTTCAATAAGTCTAAAAAAGCTTTTATGGATGAAATGGAATCTTTTAAATCGTGCGAGACTATTGAGAATAATTTGTCTTTAACTTGGTTAACCTCTTCGAGATGATGGGTTTGCTCTAATATAGCTTCACTTCGTATTTGCTCTTGTTTTAGTTTTTCTCTCTGTTCAACAATGGTTTCTCTGTACTTTTTATTTTTTAAGTAATTAAGTAATAATAACGTAAGCAGAACAGCAGTAGCGGCAAGCGCACCATACACAACTATAGGATTATTTAACCATGTTTTTATGGTTTTATTATTGTTTTCTTCTCCTTCAAAATTATCTATTTCTTCTTCGATTGGGTTAGCGTTAATGAGATCCAGAGGTTCAGTATCAACAGGAAAAACAGGTTGATCTATTTTTGATAATTCATCCTTTAAATCGTAATATTTGTTTTGCCAGAAAAAGGCATTCTGAAAATAACCTCGAGTAGAGTCTAAGGCAATATGAAGCTTGTAATTTTCTAAAAGTGCTGGTTTATTGTTAATTTTTTGAGCAATGCTGTAAGCTTCATTAAGTTGAATTTCTGCTAACTTAACTTTACGTTTTTGAAGGTTTAGATTGCCAATGGCATTAAGTGCTAGTAAAATACCTTCATCGTTATTTTGTTTGCGGTTATATTTTAATCCTTCAACTAAATATTCTGAAGCTTTATCATATTCTTTAAATTCTAAATATTCACTACCAAGTTTTGGTAGTATCTCACCACGTAAGTTTTGGTCTTTGGTAGGGTTTAGCATTTCTAAGACCTTTTCGTAGTATTCAATAGACTTACGATGCTCTTTTCTTAGTGAGTAAAGGTTTGCAATGTTTTTTGTAGAGATGATAATACCAGTACGATCATCTATCTTTTTTCTAACATCAAGCGCCTTAAAGTTAAAGTCTATAGCCTTGTCAATCTGGTTGGTTTTAAAGTATGCTTCTGCCAAATTGTTATAAGCCGTACTGAGTTCATCAAAAAGATTTTGTTTTTCAAAAATGTCAATTGCCGAAAGCGAGTTTTGAAGTCCAACCGAATAGTTTCCTCGCTTTATTTCAATGAGTCCAATACTATTACTCACTTTTGCTATGCCAAGCGTGTCGCTAATTTGTAGATAGTACTTTCTGGATTTGTCGTAGTTATCAATTGCATTAAAGTAGTCATTGCGTTGGGTGTAAATTAGCGCTCTGTAGTATGTGCTTTCCGCAAGTCCTTTGGTGTAATTTAATTTTTCTGAAAGTTTTGCAGTCTGATTTACATAGAGCAAAGCTTTATCAAAATCTTTAACAGCATATAGTTCATCTATAAGCATTAACGAGAGGTCGACCTTTGTAGAATCAGCTTCTTGGTATGCCAATTTTACCGTAAGGTCGTCTATTCTTTCATTTTGAGAAAAGCCAATGAAAGTTAGCAGACAAACAGTTAATGTCATTAACTGCTTCATCATTTAGCGGTTGATAGACGAAGTGTTATGTTTTGGTTTACGTAACTTTTATAGTGAGGTGTAAAAAGTAAGTCAACACTAAACAATAACAACGCGGTTAATGTTCGATTATAAAGCCTCATTTAATGTTTGGGACATTTGTTAATAGCCTACCAAAAATGCCATAATGCACTTAAATACGCTAATTATTGGGATTTAATGCTAATAAATTAGATGAAATGACAGATGAAATTCATAAAAAAAATGATGTATCGATTAACGGCAAATATCATAGGAAAACGACCATTTTATCGATAAAATGCACATAAGTTATAATGTATTGATATTTAGTTAATTAGTACTATATGTTTCTAGCGCTGGTAATGCCTTTAGCTCGAAATCAAAAAGACATTGATTTTCCCAGGATGTGCCATTTGTTGAGGTTGCTTCGTTGCCATCAAATGCTACCCAATCTGGTGCCCAATAACAAAAACCAATCCCATGGTCGTTAGGTATGTTTTTTATGGTTTGTATCAACCATTCAAAGTATGCTTTTTGTCCTTGTGGAGTAGGTGAAAATTCAACTAATGTTTGGTCTAAGCTACCGATATAATTTGTTTGGTTATCATTCCACAGTAAAGTAAAGGGATAGGCTACTTCTACCATTAAAATATCTTTGCTGAAATTGTTGGCGAGTTCATTTAATTTTGAAGCAACAAGATCTAAATCTTTGATTTGAAATTGAGGATAATAGGATAAACCAATGATATCAAAATCAATGTTATAGGGCACTAGTTCATTAAAAAAGAAAATAGCATTTTCTACGCTAGAGTGGTGCAGCATTATTCTTGTTTTACCTTCGGTATCAACATCTCTTACGGCGCGTATAGCTTCAGATACTAAGTCTGTATAATTTCCCCAATTATTGTTAAAACTACCCCAAACTCTGCCAAAATCCCATAAAAATCCACTGTCAGTTTCATTGCCAATTTGTACAATGTCTGGTAATGTATTTTGAGATTTTAACTGTTGTACAACATCTTTTGTATAATTATAGATTGCCACTTTTAATTGGTCAATATTCAAATTTTGCCAAGCAGCTGGCGGAGTTTGTGTACCAGGATCTGCCCAATAATCGCTGTAATGAAAATTGAGCAAAAAGTCAATGTTTTGGGCTTTAATCTTTTGTGCATAAGCCTTTACGTCTTCAAGTCCGTTTTGCCCATCTTGTGGTGTGTGCCATAGTTTTAAACGTACTAAGTTGGTACCTTTAGATCTTACAAAATCTAATAACTCAACTGAGTTGCCATCTTCATCTTTATAATCTACATTGTAGTTTTCCAGCTCGCTTTGAAAAGATAAATCCATGCCTCTGTAAAATTGATTTGTAGTTTCTCCATTTGAGTCATCATCACTAGAACAAGATGCTAAAATGATTAGGCTAATAATCCAATACTTTTTCATTCTGATTTTCTTAAATGTGTATTTATAACTTATTAAGTTTAAAAACTATTTTCATGAAATTTCCTGACCAAATTTAATCATATTTCCGTCGCGATCTAAAATTGCAAATTCTCGCATTCCATAAGGATGATTTTTTAAGGTGCCGTTTGGGTGAATAACACCAAAAGTTTTTAATTCTTCGTAGAGCGCGTCGATATCCTCTACATCTACATAACAACTTGTGTTTTCTGGGTGAATTTTGTCATTACATTTCCAAAAATGAACCACAAAATTGTCGCGTGCAATTACTGCATAATTGTCGTCTAGATAACCAATTTTATTAAAACCGAGTTTAGTTTTATAGAACTCTACAGTCTTTTTGATGTTTAAAGAAGCTAAAACAGGAATGCCTCTTAGGAGGCGCGATTTTCGTTCCATTTTTAATTGATGTTTTTGTATGTCTTTAAAAATAGGGAATAATGATGCGCTGTTGTCTTAATAGAATAATAAAACTGCTATCTTTGCAGGCGTTTTAAAAGCCTAAATTAAAATTAATATGAAGCTTCAGGATACTTTAGAATTACACGTAAAAGCAGCTGTAAAGGAATTATTTCAGGCAGATTTAGAATCTGTTGAATTTCAGGCCACTCGCAAAGAGTTTGCCGGCGACATCACTGTTGTTGTTTTTCCTATGTTACGCGTGGTAAAAGGAAATCCTGTGGTTATTGGCGAGCAGATAGGGCAATATCTTCAGGATAATGTTACTCTGGTTAAAGGGTTTAATGTTGTAAAAGGCTTTTTGAACATAGAAATTGATGATTCGTATTATATAGATTTCTTCAACACCATAAAAGATCAAAAAAACTATGGTTTTGCGAGTCTTAAAGACGATAAAGCTGTAATGGTTGAGTACTCTTCACCTAATACCAACAAGCCATTGCATTTAGGACATGTTAGAAATGTGCTTTTGGGCTACTCGGTTTCTGAGATTTTAAAAGCTTCTGGAAAGAAAGTTTATAAAACGCAAATCATCAATGATAGAGGCATTCATATTTGTAAAAGTATGTTAGCTTGGCAACGTTTTGGCAATGGAGAAACACCTGAATCTACTGGATTAAAAGGTGATAAACTTGTTGGGAATTACTATGTTGAATTTGATAAAGCCTACAAAGCAGAAATTGCAGAATTGGTGGCACAAGGACAAAACGATGAAGATGCCAAAAAAAATGCACCGATTCTTTTAGAGGCTCAAGAAATGCTAAGACAATGGGAAGCAGGAGATAAAGACGTCGTGGCACTTTGGGAAAAAATGAACGGTTGGGTCTATGAAGGTTTTGAAGAGACTTATAAAGCTATAGGTGTAGATTTTGATAAATATTATTATGAAAGCCAAACCTATCTTTTAGGAAAAGAATTTGTTGCTGAAGGTTTAAGAAGTGGTGTGTTCTTTAAAAAAGAGGATGGCTCTGTTTGGTGCGATTTAACCGAAGATGGTCTCGATGAAAAAATAGTACTTCGTTCAGATGGTACAGCAGTTTATATGACTCAAGATATTGGTACTGCTATTCAGCGTATAAAAGATTATCCAGATGTTGATGGTATGGTTTATACGGTTGGAAATGAGCAAGATTATCATTTTAAAGTGCTGTTTTTAATTCTTAAAAAACTAGGCTTTGATTGGGCAAAAAATCTATACCACCTAAGTTATGGTATGGTAGATTTACCAAGTGGTAAAATGAAGAGTAGAGAAGGTACTGTAGTAGATGCAGACGATCTTATACAAGAAATGGCAGATACTGCAGAGGAGATTTCTAAAGAATTAGGAAAGCTAGATGATTATTCTGAAGCTGATAAAAAGGCACTGTACAAAACCATTGGTTTAGGTGCGCTTAAATATTACATCTTAAAAGTAGATCCTAAAAAGCGAATTTTATTCGACCCTAAAGAATCAATAGATTTTCAAGGAAATACAGGGCCTTTTATTCAGTACACTTATGCAAGAATTCAATCTATCTTAAGAAAGTCTAATATTGATCAAAATGTCACACTGAGCGGATCCAAAGTGACACTTCATGAAAAAGAAAGAGAGCTTCTTAAACAGCTAGAGCAATTTCCTGAAGTTATTCAAAATGCAGCAGAAAACCATAGTCCAGCTTTAGTTGCAAATTATACTTACGATTTGGTCAAAGATTTTAATTCGTTCTATCAAAATGTATCTATTCTTGGTGCTGATAAGGAAGAAGAGAAAGTCTTTAGAGTACAGTTGTCTAAAACTGTAGGGCAAACTATAAAAAATGCGTTTAGTGTTCTAGGTATTGACGTGCCAGAACGTATGTAGGTTTATTAAGAAATATCTTACTAAGTGTAGTGTTTACAGTAGTTTTAACAGATTGCTGTGTAGTAATATGTTCGTTTTTTAGTATCTTAGATAATGTTAAATTAAGGAACTATGCTATGAAATGAGCAATGATAATAAATTTTAAATAGACTTAAATTTTATAGCGAATTCCATCTGACAAATAAAAAAAGCAATAAAAACTAACAGATGAAAACTACACGGTATTTTAAATCTTTAGCCAACACATTCCTAGCTATTTTGTTGGTGACTTTTACCCTAAGTGCTCAAGAGAATTTCTCAGAATTTAGTGGTAAGGTGGTAGACGGTAAAACAAATAATGCACTAGAAGCTGCAAGTCTTAACGTCAATGAAACTAATGTTGGAACGATTACAAATTCAGAAGGTGAATTTGTGTTAAAAGTTTCAAATGAATATTTAGACTCTAAAGTTATTATAAGTTTATTGGGTTATAGTACTAGGGTTATTCCATTATCAGAATTGTCTGCTAAGGACAATAAGATTGAATTGTATAGAACAGTTACTGAGTTATCTGAGGTAAGTATTTCTGCCTTTAAAAATGCCGAAAGCCTAATTAGGAAAGTATTTGAAAACAAAAGCAAAAATCATCAAGACGAATCAGTTTATATGACTGCTTTTTATAGGGAAACCATTAAAAGGCGTAATAGAAATGTATCACTAACAGAGGCTGTAGTTAATATTCTAAAGTATCCTAACAGATCTTCTGTTGCAGATGCAATTGAATTAAATAAAGCCAGAAAAAGTACAGATTATAAGCGACTAGATACAGTTTCCGTAAAATTACAAGGTGGCCCGTTTTCAACTATTTATTTGGACATTATGAAATACCCTGAATACATTTTTACAGATGCTACCATAAATAGTTATAATTTTTCTTTTGACAATCCGTCTAACATAAATAACAGAAATGTTTATGTTGTTAATTTTAGTCCTAAGAATAATGCTTTAAACTATAGTTACAATGGCAAGTTATTTATAGATGTTGAGTCCTTGGCTCTTGTAAGTGCAGATTACTCATTAGATCTTAGTAATAAAAACAAGAGTAAAAACCTTTTAGTTAAAAAGAAGCCTAGTAATGTTATCGTTTATCCATTAGAAGCTAACTATAAAGTTAACTATAAGGAGAAAGGTGGTAAGTGGTATTATAGTTATTCTAATTTATTTTTAGAATTCAAGGTTAATAAAAAGCGAGAAATTTTTAATAAGGTTTATTCGTTATCAAGTGAGATGGCTGTAACCGATTGGGAAATAAACTCAACAGATAGAAGAATAAAAAGTAAAGATAAATTAAGACCTTCTGTTATTATTACAGATGCAATTTCAGGTTTTTCAGATCCAGATTTCTGGGGAAAATATAATCTTATAGAACCAGATAAATCTATTGAGTCTGCTATAGAAAAAATTAAAAAAAGTATTGAGAAACAAAAACAAAAGGCAGAGCGTGCTGCAAATGGTAGACCTTAAAGACATACCAATACATTAGAGGCTATTTGAAATAGTTAAAATTTTGTCAATCTGAACTCGTTTCAGATTCTAATATAAAATTGAAAATCGGTTTGTTGAGATTCTGAAATACACTTCGACTGCACTCTGTGGGACAATTCAGAATGACAGATTCTTGTACCTTTCAGACAGGCTCTTTTTTTAGTTAAACGATCCATTGTATTTTAAAGCTTGCTCTATATGAGCAAAATGATGATTACTATGCCACGCATAAACACCAATGGTTTCTTCAATCGAAAATTGTTTGCCATGTTCTGGGTGGATAAATGTTCGTTTTAGATCGTCTTCAGAAAAATTATTTAACAGTACACCAAGCTTGTGATGTACACCTTTTAAAATAAATAGTGAAGCATCAAGAGGTTGAGAGTAATCTATAAGTGTGGCAAATCTGTCTTCAAAATAGGGTCTTATAGTTGGCGTATTTTCAGTAATTGCAAGCTTAAATCTAATAATACTATTTATATGGCTGTCAGCACAATGATGCACTACTTGTTTAATTGTCCAACCATTAGGTCTGTATTTATAATTGAGTTGTTCTTCGCTAAGATTCTTTGTAATATTTTCTATTTTTTGAGGAAAATCCTCAATAATAGAAATCCAACTATTGATATGGTTTTTAGTAATTTGTTTGGGTTTTTCAAATTCGCCAATCGGAAACCTTAGTTTATATAATTCTTGTTCAGTCATTATCTAAGGGTATTAAACTTTTGCGGTATTTTGCCTTAAATAATCACTCTGCTTAGAATTCATGTAGACTATTGGTATTGCGTAAATTACAGGCATATGCTCACCATACTTTAGCTGTAATAATTCGTCAATCGCATTAAATAATAGAGCCTTGGTAGTACCTACAATAAGGACTTCTTTCTCACTGGTTAAATTACCTCGCTCGTTAGGATTCCTGCCAGTCATATCGTTGATTATAAACTCGTTAACAACTAATCTCTCTTCGAATAAAAGCGTGGTTATTTCCTCTGCTTGCTCTCTGTCTTTGGTAATTATATTTATCTGTATCATAATTGCATTTATGAAAAAATTAGTTCAGATTTTATGCAATATGTAAATTAAGCATAATTAATCAAAAACTGACTCTAAAGCTTAGATTGGGTGTAAATTTTAATGAGCGATTGTCAATTTCAACAATAGTATTGTCTGTGTCTAAGGTGTAATAACGATTTATAATATTATCTTGGTTAAACATATTCCAAACAGCAGCAGCGGCTTCTGCTTTTATGCCTTTTGAAATGTGAAATTTATAGATTGCAGATACATCAGCTCTAAAATAATCTTCTAATCGGGCACTATTTGGGCTTTGGTATTCTATAGAAGAATTGCTGTTATCTTGTATTTGTAATGGCTTTGTATAAGCTCTCCCAGAGTGCCAATTAACACCCAAACCTATTTTAAGGTTTTTTAAGCTATAAGTCAACGATGCGTTGGCAACATGTGTTAAATCTACACTGTTAGGAAATGAACTGCCTTCATTTATAACATCAAACTTATAATCGTTGTTACTTAAGGTATAGCTCATCCAAGTACTAAAATTATTAAAACGTTTATTTACTAAAAAATCCAAGCCAGTAATGGTATACGCACCTATATCATTTACAAATTGAAATTGATTTTGAAACCCTTGGTTTTGAGCAGTAATACCTTCAACATTTTTGTAATACCCTTCAAGCGAAACCAATAAGTTGTTTTGGTTGTAACTTAATCCAAGGGAAACTTGTTGACTCTTTACAAGCGGAACATTTTCTAGATTAGATAATTGCCAACGACGTTTTTCGATACCAAAAAAGTCTTGCTGTAGATCTATTACTTGAGAAATAGTTTGACTCTTTAGTTCGCCTAAAATTTCTAATCTGATATCATCAGAGATTTTTTGATTAAAAGCAAATCTTGGCTCTAATACAAGTTCTTTTAATTTTTCAAAATAACTGATACGAGCACCTAGCCGTATATATGTGTTTCGGGATTTTGAATAACGCTCTGTTTCACCAAAAATAGCATGTGTTCTTACAATTTCTTTTACTAAACGTGTAAAGTCAGGGTTAGATACATCTTCAAAATTAGTAACTCCCACTTCATTAAATTGATATCCACCTCTTACCTCAACATTATTATCTATTGTTTTATTTATATCGAAACGTAAGCCGTAATCTTCAACTTTATTTTCCTGTATAAGTAATTGACTATTGGTTATATCATTATTTTGAGCATCTAAATCATAATGAGAATAATATACCTGTGCGGAAGCCTGTATGTCATTTTTAAAAACTTTAGAGTACGTTGCACTTGCGCCATAGCTTACTTGGTTGAGTGCACTTCTTGTTTCTTGAATATTATTATCTGAGTTGGCAAAGGTTTGGTTGTAATCGAGATTGTTATAGATATTTAATAGACTTACTCTAAGTTTAGATGTGTCGTTAATATCGTAAAGAAACTTGGCATTGACATCATAAAATAAAAAGCGCTCGTCTAATGCCAAAAGTGTATTAACATTGTTGGCAATGTTAAGTTCTGAGTCTCTAAAAATTCTGTCAAAATAAGCGTCGTAAGTTTGAGACACCAATATATCTGTAAAAGAGCGTCTGGCAGAAAGTTGTAATTCTGTTTTTTTACTTAAAGGTACTTTTGCATAACCATCTAAATTAAGTAAATTACTGCCTAAGCCTGCATTAAAGGTCTGGTCTATTTTATCTAAATTTTTAATGGATATTGTACCAGAAACAGCATCACCATAAAGTGCACTTGTACCATTTTTTGAAATACGAATATCATCTGACAAATAAGGATTAAATGCTGAAATTAGCCCAAAGAAATGACCAGATTGGTACATACGAATACCTTCGTAAAGTATAAGGTTTTGATCGTTGGTACCACCTCTTACATTGATGTTAGATATACGTTCGTCTACACTCACAATACCAGGTAGATTTTGTACTATTTGCAAAACATCTGGTTCTATTAATCCAGGTAAAATATCAAAGGCATTGGCGTCTACAGTAATGGTACCATTGTTGGTTTTAGAAATACCTCTAGATAAATAGTTGTTAACGACGACTTCTTCTAATGTGTGCACTGTTTTATCGCTTGGTGTAATAGCAATAAAACGTCGACTTAAAACTTCAAAATTAAGGTTGGTAATAGATTTGAGTTGGTTTAACGCTTCTTCTAATGAAAGTTCTTCCTTTAATGGGTAAAGCTCAATATTCAGAATAGTTTTAGTTTCAAAAGAAAACTTTACTTCATAGCGTTTTTCTAAACGCTCTAGTATTTGAACGAGTTGTTGTGGTTCCTCTTTTTGGCTGAATGCAAGATTAGAGAAGGTAAAAATTAGTAGAAATAAAACAATACGATGTATAAGTTTATTCACGCTTTAATACAATAGAAGTTCCGGACTTACTATAGCTTAAATTTAATGGTATTGTTACAGATTTCAATGCCAATTCTAGATTTTTATGTGTAAAACCACCAGTATATAGTCGGTCAGCATCAGCTTTATCTACAACTATTTTTATATCATAATAATTTTCTAACTCAGTAATAACGTGTTTAAAGGGAGTATTAACATAAGTACTTTCACCACGCAACCAATTGGGTTGCGTAGTGATTTCTTTTTCATTGGCAAATAACTTCCCATCAATTATTTTTAGTCCATTTCCTGGCGTTAACTCAGTGTAATTATCTTTTGTTTTTACGCCAACCAAACCTTCATAGCATTTTACTTCAAAGTAGTTTTCACGGTGTTTTACATTAAATTGAGTTCCAAGGACACTAACAATACCTTTGTCTGTTACCACATTAAATTTCTCTCCCTTAGCAACTTTAAAAAATGCTTCACCATTAAGTTTTACGTTACGTTGGTCGTCCCAACTACTTTTGTTAAAAACCAAATTAGAATTTGCATTTAGAATAACTTCAGAGGTGTCTGGTAAATCTATAGTGGTTTGCTGTGCAATTTCAGTGTTAAATGTGCTGTCTAAAGTAGTTGTGTAATAATAGACGCTAAAGCATATTGCTAGTACTGCAGCAACTTTAAGTAATGGTTTATGCCAAGATTGTGTAGACTTTTTCTTTAAACTAGGTCGTAATGCTTGGTAGTTTTTATCAACAGAGAACTCTGGAGACTTAAAAGAGTGTAAAGCATTGTTTAACTGCATTAAATCTTTATAGTCCTCTAACTGCTCAAAAGCTTTTTGCTCTTCTGAGTTAAGGCTATGGTCTAGCCATTTTTGTATGAGTTCTTCTCTTGTCATAAATTTCAATTCAGTTATAGAACAGTTAACTTATTAAATTTCCTACCCACAAATTATTTTATAATCCATCTATATCTTCTCGAAGCTTTTTTAGCGCACCATAAATGCGTTTTTCTACAGCCTTGGTTGAGATATCTAAAAGCACTGCGATTTCTTTGAATTTTTTACCCTCAACTCTGTTCATTAAAAAAGCTACACGTTGTGCTTCTGTTAATTTACCAAGTGCTTTTTGTAGCTTTTCGTGATATTCTTTTTCCTGTAAAACAAACTCAGGAGTTTCATTTGTGGATTTTTTTTGAGGTATTTTCTCAAATTTTAAAACTACTTTACGATGTGCAACAGCATTAAGCATTAGGTTGTTTGCAGTGGTAAATAAAAAACTTTTGGCTTTATCTGGTGTTACCTTACCACAATTTTGCCATAGCTTAATAAAAGCTTCTTGTACTTTATCACTAGGATTTAAGTGATCACCAAACTTATAGTACAAAAAATCATGCAGGTTTTTTGAGTGTTTTTTATAGATACGCTCAAATAACTGTTCCTCGCAGATATTATCTTTAATTGGTTGGCTCATAATTTCGCCTACAAATTATAAATTAATTTTTCTAAAGCAATGGTAGGAGATTTAAAACCTTAAATGTTATATATTAAAATCATAATGCTCCAAAAGATGAAAATTAAATTTAATTATCTAATCGTTTATGCCTTTTTTGCCCTTTTGGTATTTACGTCTTGTCAAGACGAAACTATAGATGTCAATAATCCTGAAGAACAGGAGATGATTCAGCCTAACTCAGAGTTGGCAAGATTTATGGGTAATGTAACCGCCAACTATGGCGAATACGATAATATTTTAGATGACTCTAGCTGTTTTTCTGTGGAATTACCAGTGACAATAATAGTTGGTGATATTACAATTGTTATAGAAACTTTAAACGATTTAGAAGAACTAGAAGATATATTTTCTCAATATGAAGATGAAGATGATTTCTTCGATTTTGTGTTTCCAATTACAATAATTTTTAACGATTACAACCAAGTTATAATAGAAAACGAAGAGCAATTAGAAGATTTTATCGAAGATTGCGACCTCGAAGATGATGATGTTATTGAATGTGTGGATTTTGTGTATCCAATAACGTTCTCCGTGTTTAATGGTGACTTTAATATTGTAGATACGGTAACCATAGCTAATGATGAAGCACTATATAATTTTCTAGAAGATTTAGAAGATGATGATAATGCACTTATTGTTAGTCTCAACTATCCTGTAACACTCGTTTATGCAAATGGAGCTACTGTTGAGGTAAATTCAAATCAGGAATTATCTGATGCTATTGAAGCCGCTGAAGACGATTGTGATGACGATGACGAAGATTGTGATCTTAATATTGAAGGTATTGAAAATCTATTACTAGAATGTGGGCTTGAAGCTGAATTTTATAACGAAAGTGGAGATTTAAGCGACACATTCCACCTTTATTTTAATGAAAATGGTGAAGTAACAGTAACTGGAGATCCAACAGTTGTTGAAACAGGTGAATGGAATGTCATAGAAACAGATTTAGGATATAAACTTGTTATTGAAGGATTAGAAACTTTCGGTACTGCTAATGGCTTATGGTTATTAACCGATTGCGACGACGATGATGAGCTTGAGTTTGAAAAAGAAACTGAGGACGGTATTGTTACTATGGAATTAGAACTAGATTGCGATGATGTTGAAGACTGTGATGCTCAAGAAATTGTAGAAGAGTTAAAAGAGTGTTTATGGTATTTAGGAACAGACTTATTAAGCCCTAACTATAACGGACCATTAAATTTCTACGAAGGTGGAACCGTTGCCATTGGTAACAACGAAGCGCTTACAGGATCGTGGGAGGTTTTAGTTGGTAATACAGGTATATTTTTAATTTTAGATTTACCAGGCGATTACGGAGTATTGTCTTATGATTGGAGGATTGTTGAGTGTGAGGATGATAGGCTAGTAGTTGTTGCAGATGAAAATGAACTGGTGCTCGAACAAGATTGTGAAACTTATGACGAAGTTTTTGAATGTTTCGGTGATTTTGAACTCGAAGAATGTTTAGGCCCAAATAATGAGGCTGAGTTTAATCTAAGTGCAGATACCATTGGTTTAATAGATTGTCAGTATGCTTTTGAAGCTAGTTTCCATGAAACTGAAGCCGATGCTGAAGCAGGAGTTAGTGCTATTGTAGAAACAGAATCATATTGGTCTGGTACTGGTGAAGTGTACTTAAGAATTGAGGCAGAGAATGGAGAATATGAAGTGTTTACTATTTATCTCAATACAGAAGAATGTAACTATTTTGAATGTTTTGAAAGTTTTGATGCTGTTATAGAACAATGTGACAATGGTACTGATGGACCATATAGTTTTGACCTAACCATTGCATTTTCAAACTGTAATCCTAGTGCTGATGTTGTGACTTATCATGAAACTTTGGTAGATGCTGAAACTGATGTTAATCCAATTTCAAATCCAGAATCATATACAATCATTGGAGTAGAAGCTATTTTATATACTCGAGTTGTAATCGAAGATCAGTTTGAGGTGTTTCCTATTGTTCTAGTTGTTCAAGACTGTAATCCATCAGGCTGTTCAGAAGAAGATGTAGACGGCTTTTTAGTGGAGTGTATTTGGAATGCCGTAAATTATAATGGCAGTGATAATCTTATGAACTGGAATTTTGATTTTGAACCAAATAGCCAAACTGTAGTAATTTATAATAACGACACTACAATAGATGCCACATGGACAACATCACAATCAGAAGATGGTGTAATCCTTACATTTTCTAATGTTGCAGGACCAAATATTCAAGCAATAAACGGTGAGTGGTTGGTTGTAGAATGTGAAGAAGATCGTTTACAGTTGCACAGTGGAGATGATATTTTAGTTCTTGAGAGAGCATGTGAATAATATATAAAAGAACCGCTTAGTTAGTAATTTTAGTAAGTTTAAGTTGAGGAAAGGAGTTGCCAACCGCTAGGCAGCTCTTTTTTTTTGTTGTATTCTTAAATATTGAATTTTAGAATTATAGATATGCCATTCGTTTATCTCTTGTAAATTCTTAAATTTGCAACTTCAAAAAGAGATAAAGATTATGTTCAATAATTTAAGTGATAAGTTAGATAAAGCGTTACACGTATTAAAAGGACACGGAAGCATTACCGAAGTTAATGTTGCCGAAACTTTAAAAGAAGTAAGACGTGCGCTTTTAGATGCCGATGTTAACTTTAAAATCGCTAAAGAATTTACCAATAAGGTTAAAGAAAAAGCACTTGGCCAAAATGTATTAACGACACTTCAACCAGGTCAGTTAATGGTTAAAATCGTCAAAGACGAGTTAACCGAACTTATGGGAGGCGATGCAGAAGGCATTAACCTTTCTGGAAACCCAAGTGTGATTTTAATGTCTGGTTTGCAAGGTTCTGGTAAAACGACTTTTTCTGGTAAGCTTGCTAACTATCTTAAAAATAAAAAAACAAAGAAGCCTTTATTAGTTGCCTGTGATGTTTACCGTCCTGCAGCGATAGATCAGCTTCATGTGGTTGGAGATCAAATCAATGTTGAGGTTTATAGCGACAAAGGAAATATTGATCCGGTTGCTATTGCACAAGCAGGTATTGCTCATGCAAAGGCTAATGGCCATAATGTGGTAATTATAGATACCGCAGGTCGTTTAGCGGTTGATGAAGCAATGATGACCGAGATTTCTAACATCCACAAAGCTATTCAGCCACAAGAAACGCTGTTTGTGGTAGATTCTATGACAGGTCAGGATGCTGTAAATACAGCAAAAGCCTTCAACGATATTTTAAATTTTGATGGTGTTATTCTTACCAAGTTAGATGGTGATACACGTGGTGGTGCGGCAATTTCAATTAAGTCTGTTGTAAACAAACCAATTAAATTTATTGGTACTGGTGAGAAGATGGAAGCAATTGATGTCTTCTATCCTTCACGTATGGCAGACAGAATTCTTGGGATGGGTGATGTTGTGTCTCTTGTAGAGCGTGCCCAGGAACAATTTGATGAAGAAGAGGCACGTAAACTTCAAAAGAAAATAGCCAAAAACCAGTTTGGGTTTGATGATTTCTTAAAACAGATTCAGCAAATCAAAAAAATGGGTAACATGAAAGATTTAATCGGTATGATACCTGGAGCTGGAAAAATGATGAAAGATATAGATATTGACGATGATGCTTTTAAAGGTATTGAAGCCATTATTCATTCTATGACACCAGCAGAACGTGCTAATCCTTCAATTATAAATTCAAGTAGAAAAAAGAGAATTGGCAAAGGTTCTGGTACATCAGTACAAGAGGTTAATCAGTTGCTTAAGCAATTTACGCAAATGAGTAAAATGATGAAGATGATGCAAGGTGGTGGCGGAAAACGCATGATGCAGATGATGAAAAATATGCCGAGATAGTTGGCAGTAAGTAGTATACAGTAAACAGTCACTTCGAGCGTAGTCGAGAAGTTATGAATATATTTTCAATTAGCTCTTGCGCCTTGGCGTCTTAGCAAGAAAACAATAAAAAATGACCATACTAGACGGAAGAAAAACCAGTAACGACATTAAAAACGAAATAAAAGCTGAAGTTGATAAAATGAAGGCTAATGGTGAAAAGGTGCCTCACCTTGCCGCAGTGATTGTTGGTAATGATGGTGCAAGTTTAACCTATGTTGGTAGTAAAGTAAGAGCATGCGAGCGTGTTGGTTTTGAGTCTACTATGGTGCGTTTGTCTAGTACGACCAGTGAGATAGAATTATTGGATAAAATCGAGGAATTAAATAACAATGATGATATCGATGGTTTTATCATTCAATTACCATTACCACCACAAATAAATACCCAAAAAGTATTAATGGCTGTAAATCCAGATAAGGATGTCGATGGTTTCCACCCAACAAACTTTGGTAAAATGGCATTAGATATGTCTACATTTATTCCTGCTACACCTTTTGGTATATTAGAATTGATAGACCGTTATGGAGTAGAGACTAAAGGAAAACATACCGTTGTTATTGGTCGCTCTCATATTGTTGGTCGTCCAATGAGTATATTAATGGGACGTAAAGGTTTTCCTGGAAATTCTACGGTAACATTAACTCATAGCCATACTAAAAATATTACCCAAATAACATCACAAGCAGATATAGTTATTTCAGCTTTAGGTATTCCTAATTTCTTAAAAGCCGAAATGGTAAAAGATGATGCTGTTATTATTGATGTTGGTATTACGCGTGTTCCGGACGACTCAGAAAAAGGCTACTACATAACGGGAGATGTAGATTTTGAAAATGTTAGTAAAAAGGCAAGTTTCATAACACCTGTTCCAGGTGGAGTAGGACCAATGACTATTGCTATGTTACTTAAAAACACCCTTTTAGCCAGAGAGCAGCATAGAGCTAATCATAAGTAATTCTATGCTATGTTTTTAGTGCAGGTTCTTGTCGGTTTTAGTAAAGTTACGATAGGAAGTTTGCAGCATGTCTTTCCAATAGTTTTTGCTTTAGGTTTTACAACTTGGCTCATCAAATACTCCAAAAAGCATTTAACCCAAAAACAGAAAGAAAATACAATACATGTATTAGCTTGTTTTGTATCTATTACAATTATTAGTTTCCACTTGTATAGGATAGGTTTTGATAATTATAACTTTAAAACGGATCTACCTTTATACCTCTGTAGTTTAATGGCTCTAATAATTCCCATATTTACTCATTATAGAAAATACTGGATGTTCGAAGTATTAGTCTTCTGGATTATTGGAGGAACGCTTCAAGGTGTTATTACACCAGATATTGCAGTAGGAATACCAAGTTTCGATTATTTTAGGTATTGGATAGTTCACTTAGGTTTATTGTCAATAATCTTCTATTTCATTTTTGTCTTAGAGATGAAACCAAGATTAAAAAGTGTTTTTAAGTCTTTTTTTGCCCTGCAATTGTATGTTGTTCTGATGGTAATGATTAATTATGCGCTTGATGCTAATTATTTTTATCTCAATGAAAAGCCAAAGTCAGCGTCATTATTAGATTATTTTGGTGATTGGCCTTATTACATTATAGTAGCGCAACTGATAGTTGTTCCTTTGTTTTTATTGATTTATTTACCATTCTATTTAGCAGAAAGAAAAATAGCTACTTAGCAAATAATTGACTCATATCTCTAAATGCTTTAAACTCTAAGGCATTTCCTGAAGGATCTTTAAAAAACATTGTAGCTTGTTCGCCTACTTGTTCTTTAAAACGGATATAAGGTTCAATAATAAATTTAATGTTTTTGCTTTTTAGCAATTCTGCAAAATCCTGAAAGGCTTGCCACTGTAAGACCACACCAAAATGTGGCACAGGTACATCTTTACCATCTACAGAATTAGTATGTGCGTCCTCCTTGGTTTTTGGTTTCAGATGGATCACTAATTGATGTCCAAAAAAGTTGTAATCTACCCAATGGTCGCTACTTCTGCCTTCTTCAAAATTTAAAGTATTAGTATAAAAATTTCTGCATTCCGAAAGGTTATGAACAGGAATTGCTAGGTGAAACGGAGATAAAGCCATAGTTTAATTAAATATCAATTTTTTCTGGTTCGACGTTGGTTTGGTTGAAACGTTTTCTTAGAGTCGCTTATTAATTCACTCAAAGTTTTAAACTCTTCCTTAGTAAGTTCTCGATATTTTCCTATGGGTATATCGAGCTTTATATTCATTATTCTTACCCGTTTTAAGGTTTGTACTTCGTAGTTTAAGTACTCGCACATTCTACGTATTTGTCGGTTTAAACCTTGGGTTAGTATGATACTAAACGTGTATTTATCTATTTTTTTAACGACGCATTTTTTGGTACGCTGTTTAAGTTCTTCAATATAGATGCCGCCTGCCATACGTTGAATAAATGTTTGCGAAATAGGCTTATCTACTGTGACAACATACTCTTTTTCGTGATTGTTGCTAGCACGTAGAATTTTATTAACGATATCACCATCGTCTGTGAGTAGAATTAACCCTTCGCTCGGCTTATCTAATCGACCTATTGGAAAAATGCGTTTAGGGTAATTGATGTAATCTATAATATTATCTTTTTCAACACGTGTATCTGTAGTACAAACAATACCAACAGGCTTGTTAAATGCTAAGTAGACGAAGTCTTGTTTGCGTTCGCCAATAACGTCTCCATCTACTTTTACCACATCGTCAGGTGCAACTTTAGTTCCCATTTCTGGTACAACATCATTAATCGTTACTCTGCCAGCATCGATTAATCGATCCGCTTCACGACGAGAGCAATAACCTGCTTCGCTGAGGTATTTGTTAAGGCGTTTTAAATCATCAGACATGTCGCAAAAATACAATAAAGTCTTTTAGGACTTAGGTAATAACAATAGCATTTCGTCAAAAATAACGCTATCTAAGTGTCCCATTTTAGTTTCATCTGTGGTGATAAGATGCATGTGTAAAAAAGAATCATGATGTGTAAAAATACCTTGGTGTTCGGTAGAGAAGAAACCAATGATTTCAACACTCTCATTATCTAATTCATAGTTGGTCTGGCCTTGATGTGCTTCTTTTGGAGAAGAGACTTTAGTACCTTCAGGTAAATTTTGAATATGAATTGTAGCTTTTGAAATACCACCTTCTAGTTTAAAAGTGAAAGGCCTCTTTTTGTCTTTTGTTTTACTATCGATGAATGTTTCTAAATCTTTAATAGATTTTACAGTGCTAGGTAATCTAATTTTATTCCATTCATTAACGTTAGCATAAACAAAAAATGGAGCTTCAGCATCAGGCATTTTTTTAACAGTCATTGTAGTGTCTGTAAGTACCTTCGACACATAAGTTTTACCATTATTGATGAGGATTTCACCACGCAAAAAGGCTTCAGGACCAAGACCGTAAAGTCCATTTTTTGGATTAATGGTGTCTAATTGTATTTTACTAAATAGTTCACCTTTCCACATGACATCTTTCATGGCTGCAACACTAACAACATCTGCATAAGTATTGTTTTGTTGCGCTTTGGTGTTTGGTTTGCAGTTAAAACAAAGCGATATTAAAAGAATGAAAAGTGTTTTATTATTCAGCATAATAAAGAACTAACGATTTATAAATCCTATAATTTTTGGTGTGAGCGATGCGTCTTTAAGGCCATGGCCAAAACCTTCGGTTTCTATAAGCTCAGAGTTTTTATAGCGATTGGCAAATAAGAGTGCATCTTCAAAAGGAATAATTTTATCCTTTTTATCATGAATGATTAATCCTTCAGCTTCAATAGTCTTTGTGAAGTTGGCTGCAGAAAAATAATCAACAGGTTTTCCAAAACGTTCATAAACGATATTGTCGAGGCCTTTAGAAATTCGTCTGTTATAGCCCATCATAGATTTGTATCTAGAGAATACTCCACTGAAATGGGCTGGTGCACCAAGCGAAACAATCTTGTTTACAAAAGGTAAATGATAGTTGTGTAAACTAAAAATTGTTGCCATGCCACCTACGGAGTGACCAAGAATAACTTCAGGTTCAAACTTTTTTGCCACTACAGAAATACAATCGGCATATAAAACAGCATTAAATTGACGACCACTGGATTTTCCATGCGCAGGTGCATCTAAAGCAATAATGTTGTACTCTTGAGCTTTTAAGTCATTGAGAATATAACTCCAACGTGACGCATTACTTTCCCATCCGTGAGCTAGTAAAATTGTTGGTCCATTACCTTGCCAATGGTACGTTGCAATGTTATGTCCGTTGCGGGACAAGGTTTCAAATTTAGCAGAAGCAACTAATGTTTTTTGGTTGTCTGTATAGCGACCTTTACGAGGTGAAGCGAATAGATGTAATGCCTTTTTTGAAGCGTATTTAGAAGAGATTAAGCTTGTAGCATTTAAAGCGTTACCGATAGATTTTATAACAAAACTGCTCATTTTACTCGTTTTCTCTGTTTACGGCTTCTATTGAAAATGCAGGTAAGCAAATAGCAATATATTCACAAGGTTGATCAAAAGGATTAGAATATTGAAGTCTTGTATTCTTCTCAACTTTAATAGATTGCCCTGCTTCTAAAACTATAGTTTCACCTTCTATTATAAACTGTTTTTTTCCTTTTATGATAAAGGTGTATTCGTCAAATTCTGGTGTTTGAAAAGGTTCACTCCAGCCAGGAGGTGCAACCATGTGAGCAATACTTATTTCTGAATTGCCATCAGTTGCATTTCCAAAATGTTCCTTAATAATTTTACCGTCATCAGTTGGTACAACAAATGGTGAATTTTGGATGGTATATTTTTTCTCTTTCTTCAATGTTTGTGCTACTGTTTACTGTTTACTGTGACTGAATACTGTTTACTTAAACCTTAATCACCAATGAATCATAAAATACTTAATCTTTGCCTTCTCTGGTATTTGAATAGGATCAATAGTTGCGTCCATGTCAAATCTGAGACTACTTGGTAATTCCTTTTTGTCAATAGTAAATGAAGCATTTATCTCATTAACAGAAACAACGACAGTATTGATAAGGTTATCAACTTTAGAAATTTTATAATTGTCTTTTATATCCTTAAACGTACTTAATGTTGAGATGTTTTTTTCTGTTCTGTAGCGCTCATCGTTAATGCGTACGCTAGAAATTACAGAAGTAGAGTCTAGGGCTTCTTTCGGCGATAAGTCTAAAAGCTTTTTACCGTTTTTATCAAATATTTCAATAACATTAACAGTACCTGCAAATTCATCACCAGAAACATATTTTACAACAGAGTCATTGCTGAAAACAGCATCTAAATCTTTTACGGTTGTAGAGTCTGTTAGCAACCCTATATTATACTTTTTAACTAAAAAAGGATCTACTGGTCTGTCATTAGAGCAACTTGTAAAAAGTATAGTTACAATTAAAATTATAAAAATTGTTTTCTTCATCTAATTTAAATTTTTCAAAAACTTATGATTTTGTTATCTAATTATTTGGTTAGATAATGGTCATTGTTTGCCAAATGCCCATTATGGGCTTTCATATCAAAGATTGAGGGTTTATTATTTTAGCATTTTGGTTAAAATTCCTAGTACACTTCTAATTACTGTTGGACTAGAGAGTACTTTTACTATTGGGTTTTGTCTTGTGCTTCGTCTTCTGCTTGTACTGGCTTTGCGTTTACTTTCTGCCTTTTTTAAAGCCGCTTTTTCGGCTTCAGCTTTATGTTTGGCTTCTTCAGCTTCTGCTTGTTTTATTTTTTCGTTTAGCATTTCATAGGCACTCTCTCTATCGACCTCTTTATTATATTTTTGAGCTAATTTAGATTGTGCTAATAAACTAACAAGTTCACTTTCTGTTAAGATATCCATACGGCTCATTGGTGCGCGCATCATTGTAGCGGCAAGTGGTGTTGGTTTTCCTTTTTCGTTTAATGCCGAAACTAAAGCTTCACCAATTCCTAAGGAAGTTAAAACTTCTGCAGTATCGTAATATTCTGTGTCTGGGTAGTTCTGTGCAGTTAACTTTATTGCTTTTCGATCTTTAGCAGTAAAAGCACGTAAGGCATGTTGCACTTTTAAGCCTAATTGTCCAAGCACAGCTTCCGGAACATCTGTAGGATTTTGAGTTACAAAATACAAGCCAACTCCTTTACTACGTATGAGTTTTACTACACTTTCAATCTGGTTTAAAAGAGCATCTGAAGCCTCATTAAAAATCAAATGTGCTTCATCAATAAACATAATCAATTCTGGTCTTCCGCTATCTCCTTGTTCTGGGAAGGTAGAATAAATCTCAGCCAAAAGACTCAACATAAATGTTGAAAACAACTTTGGTTTATCCTGAATATCTGTTAGTCTGATAATGTTGATATAACCAAGACCATTCTCATCTATTCTTAATAAATCTTGTGTATCAAAAGAGGTTTCTCCAAAGAATAAATCACCACCTTGTTGTTCTATTTCAATAATTTTTCTCAGAATTGCACCTGTTGATGCTGTAGAGATACGACCATAGGCTTCTTCGAATTCTTTTTTGCCTTCGCCTGTTGCGTATTGTAAAATTTTCTTAAAATCTTTTAGATCTAAAAGCGGCAATTTATGATCGTCACAATATTTAAAGATAACAGATATAATTCCGGCTTGTGTTTCGGTAACACCTAATATTCTCGAAATAAGAACTGGTCCAAATTCACTAATAGTAGCTCTAAGTCTAACACCATCTTGTTCGGATAAGGTTAAAATTTCAACAGGAAAAGATTTAGGGTCAAACGGAAGTCCTATTTTTTTATGACGCTCGTCAATTTTTGGATGACCTGGACTTGCCTTTGCTAATCCACTTAAATCACCTTTTATATCCATTAATAAAACCGGTACACCTTTTTCAGAAAGATTTTCCGCCAACACCTGAAGTGTCTTTGTTTTTCCTGTACCTGTTGCTCCAGCAATGAGACCATGACGGTTCATTGTTTTTAAAGGAATATTAACAAAGGCATTTGTTTTAGTTTCGCCATCTAACATAGCAGCACCTAAGGTGATGTAATCTCCTTTAAAAGTGTTGCCAGAATTAATATCGTTTATGAATTTTTCAGAATTACGCATTGATCAGAAAATTTGCATAAAAATAGTGTAATTTTAATCAAGTATAAAATTGAATTCATCGCTAAAACACCAATCTGTCTAGTACTTTAGTACTATCAACAACAGAATACTGAAGACTTATTGATATATTTGCCGACTATGACGAGAAGAGAACGACAAGAATTAATAGATAAAGGACATCTGTTACCTTTAATGGAAGAGTTTTATACTATTCAAGGTGAAGGATATCATAAAGGTACTGCTGCATATTTTGTAAGAATTGGTGGTTGCGATGTAGGTTGCCACTGGTGCGATGTAAAGGAAAGTTGGCTAGCAGAGTTGCATCCACCTACTGAAACGGAAAAAATTGTAGCCAATGCTGTAAAGTATAGTAATACAATTGTTGTTACAGGAGGTGAACCACTAACTTGGGATATGGGACCACTAACTGAGCAGTTAAAAGCCAAAGGTGTGCAAACACATATTGAAACTTCTGGAGCATATAAATTAACGGGTCAATGGGATTGGATTTGTTTATCTCCTAAAAAAGTAAAATTACCTACCGAAGAAATTTACGATAAGGCACACGAGTTAAAATGTATAATCTACAATAAAGACGATTTTAAATTTGCAGAACAACAAGCAGCCAAAGTAAATAGGGATTGTATTCTGTACTTGCAACCAGAGTGGAGTAAGCGCGAAAAAATGATGCCACAGATTGTAGATTATGTAATGGCTAACCCAAAATGGAAGGTGTCTCTACAAACACACAAATACCTAAACATACCGTAAATACTAGTAAGAATTAAGCTTTCTTATTTTTTTTGTATTTTTACAGAACCCTTAATTAATAATAAATACGCAATGATTCGAAATTTCTGGAACGAGGAATGGAAAATCGTAGTTTTTGATGATTTTGTTCATCCAGATGAACAATTTAAAGTTTCTAATTATGGCCGTCTAATTCGAATTAGAGATGGTGAAGAGAAACTTTTTAATCCTTATAATATGCATGGCTACCTCTATTTTAGAGTAAAAAAAAAGCAAAAAGGAAAATTCAAAACCTACTATGTCCATAAGCTCATGGCGCAACATTTCTTAGTGCAAAATGATGGTATTTACGTTATACATTTAGATTATGATAAGTTAAATAATCATATCGATAATCTTAAATGGGCTACAAAACGAGAAAAAGAAATACATCAGTTTAGCAATCCTAATTACAAAAAGCCCAAAAAATTAACATCAGCGAAGCTTACTGAAATTGATGTTATGAGAATAAAAAAAATGCTAAATAACCCAAACAGAAAAACACGGTTAAAGATTATTGCTAAACAGTTTGGTGTAAGTACAATGCAATTACAAAGGATTAAAACAGGAGAAAATTGGGCGCATGTTCCTGCCTTAAAATAGGTACTGTTTTTTTTATTTTTAAATAAAAAATCGATTGAAACCAAAGCATTTCAATCGATTTGTATTTTTAATTCTTAAATACTTATTTAGTAAAGGGTACCACAACTCTAACAGTGTCCCAACCCATGTGCATGTGTACACCATTATCAGATGCCTCAAAAGCTATAGAAAAAGCCTCTAGAGATTCATCATCTTTACTAGTAGGTACAGTAATTCTGGCTACATCATTTTCTTCATTGTAAAAATAGCTTCCCCAAACATTTAAATCTGTACTAAGAATAACGGTCCATTCTTTTTCTCCAGGAATCGCATATACAGTATAGGTGCCTTCTTTCACATCTGCTCCATTCAGTTTCATATCGGAATATACATGGAGTTCGGCTGCTTCATTGGCTCCTAGTCTCCATACTTTTCCAGGCTTAGCTAAATCATATACCTCTCTGTCCTTTAACTGAGGTCTGCTGTAAACTATTTTTATCAGTTTGTCAGATACTTTGTAATCACTTGGGTAAGATGCCGCATCCATAGGGCTTTTATCTAATCCTGAAAATTTTTGAGCCTCAGCATTAAAAGATAGGAGTAGAGCAAATGCAAAGGCAATGGTTGCAATTAGTCGTGTTGTTTTCATGTTTTTGGTTTTTTAGTTTTAATAAAATTAGGTTTTGATAAATCAAATGGTCGAAAAGAAATCCTAAAGTTTACAGATTAAAAGTTAAACAGGTGATTTGGGTTGTTTTAACTTTTAATAATTTTAAAATTAAATGAGTTGTGTTTTATATTGAAATCATTATGGCTGTTTATGTTTAAAAAATGAAAGTTTAATTTCATATTTGTTTCATAATTAATAATAAAAGAAAGAGTTATGTGCGGAATAGTATGTGCGTTTGATATAAAACAAAAATCAGAAGATTTAAGACCTCAGGTGTTAGAAATGGCAAAGACGATTCGTCATAGAGGGCCAGACTGGAGTGGTATTTACAGTAATGAAAAAGCAATTTTGGCTCACGAGCGTTTGGCCATTGTTGATCCTGCATCAGGAAAACAGCCACTATTTAGTGGAGATAAAAAGTTGATTTTAGCAGCAAATGGAGAAATCTATAACCATAAAGCCTTACGTGCTCAATTTCCAGATTATAAGTTTCAAACTAAAAGTGACTGTGAAGTTATTCTTGCACTCTATAAGGCGAAAGGTGTTGACTTTGTAGATGAAATGAACGGCATTTTCGGCTTTGCCATTTACGATGTTGATAAAGATGAGTACTTCATAGCAAGGGATCACATGGGAATCATTCCATTATATATGGGCTGGGATAAGCACGGAACATTCTATGTGGCTTCAGAATTAAAAGCTCTTGAAGGTGTGTGTACAAAAATTGAATTATTCCCTCCAGGGCATTACATGTCTAGTACAAATGGCGAGTTTGTAAAATGGTATAAGCGCGATTGGGAAGACTATGATGCTGTTAAAGATAACGAAACTAGTATTGAAGAAGTAAAACAAGCATTAGAAGATGCGGTACACAGACAGCTTATGAGCGATGTGCCATATGGTGTTTTATTATCAGGTGGTTTAGATTCTTCTGTAACATCAGCAATAGCAAAAAAATATTCTCAACGACGTATAGAAGCTGATGATAAAGAACAAGCTTGGTGGCCACAATTGCATAGCTTTTCTGTAGGATTGGAAGGGTCACCAGATTTGGCTGCAGCACAAAAAGTTGCAGATCATATTGGGACCATTCATCATGAAATAAAATTTACTATACAAGAAGGCTTAGACGCTATTAAAGATGTTATATACAATATTGAAACGTATGATATAACTACAATACGTTCCTCTACACCAATGTATTTAATGGCTCGTGTTATTAAATCTATGGGAATAAAAATGGTGCTATCTGGCGAAGGGGCAGATGAGATTTTTGGTGGTTATCTTTACTTTCACAAAGCGCCAAATGCAAAAGAATTTCATGAAGAAACGGTTCGTAAGTTAGACAAATTGCATATGTATGATTGCTTGCGTGCTAACAAAAGTTTAATGGCTTGGGGAATAGAAGGTCGCGTACCATTTTTAGATAAAGAGTTTATTGATGTGGCAATGCGCATCAACCCAAAAAACAAAATGATTAATGGCGAGCGAATGGAGAAATGGGTAATTCGTAAAGCCTTTGAGGATTATTTACCTGAAAGTGTAGCGTGGAGGCAGAAAGAACAATTTAGTGATGGTGTGGGTTATAGCTGGATTGATACTTTAAAAGAAATTGTAGAAAAAGAAGTCACGGACGAGCAATTGACAAATGCTAAATTTAGATTTCCAATAAACACACCATTAAATAAAGAGGAATATTATTATCGCTCTATTTTTGAGTCGCATTTTCCAAGTGATGCAGCAGCATTAAGTGTACCGCAAGAAGCAAGCGTAGCTTGTAGTACTGCCACAGCACTAGAATGGGACGAAGCGTTTAAGAATATGAATGAGCCTTCTGGTAGAGCTATTGCCAATGTTCACGATGATGCATATTAATATATTTAGTTTGAGTTTTTTAAAGGTTGGTTTTTATACCAACCTTTTTGTTTTTAAACAATCTCTGTGTTTTATAAGGTCGTATTATGTAGTTTGAAACCCTTATATTTACTGTAAATGACAGATAGATGACATTAAATGTCGTGTAAAAAACCAATTCTTAGTTCTAGATTTGTGTCATCAAAATACACAAAATGAAGAATCAAACATTAAGTGAGAATTTAATCTACCAAAGAAAGTTAAAAGGATTCACGCAAGAAGAACTTTCTGATAAAACTACAGTAACCGTACGAACGATTCAGCGCATAGAAAAAGGAGATGTGCAGCCACATTTACAAACGGTAAGATTGTTGGCCACTGGGTTGGGTATTGAAGTAGACGATTTATTGGTGTTAGATGATCCAAAGGAAGAAACTATTCAACGTAAATGGATGTTATTAATACATGGCTCGCCTTTTTTCGGTCTTATTATTCCTCTAGCAAATGTGTTATTTCCATTATTCATCTGGATAAGTAAGGCCAATGGCAATAAAATTTATGACGAACATGGGAGAGCAGTGGTCAACTTTCACATTACCTTAAATGTACTCTTGTTAATTTCATTACTTACATTTTTCATAATACCTGGGTTTAACTTTTTCTTTACTGGCGGTATTTTTCTTTTCGGAATAATTGTAAGTATTATTAATGTTTCTTCGGCCTTAAACAAACAAACTTGTAAATACCCTTTATCAATCCCTTTTTTAAAACCTAAAAAAGACTAACACTAATCACATTTATAGAATATGCTAGGATTATTAATCATAATAGTAATCTCTTGGTTACTATTGCATTTTTTTGAACAGAAAAGTATTGATGCGCTTGGTATTATGCCAAGTGTCAATAGGGCTTTTCAATTTTTTGTAGGTTTCATTATTATCTCGCTTATAGCATTGATTAACATCTATGTTGAAACTAGAATTTTAAATATAGACTGGGAATTAAAAACAGTAAGTTACAGGACTATTTTTAACGCTTTATGGTATCATTTAAAGTCTGCATTAACCGAAGATTTAATATTTAGAGGAGCCATTCTTTATATTCTCATAAGAAGAATTGGTGCGAAATGGGCCATTTTTATTTCTGCTTTATTTTTTGGTGTGTATCATGTATTTTCTTATGGTATGATGAATGAACGACTTATCCCTATTCTATATGTCATTTTGGTGACTGGGTTTACAGGATATGTTTGGGCATACAGTTTTTATAAAACTAAATCTATAATGATGGGTTTTGGTTTTCATCTAGGTATAAATATTACAAATTCATTCTTTTTTGAATCTCAGCCTTATGGTGAACTCATTTTTGAAGCTATATCTAAGGTAGAATTAAGGGATTGGGACTGGCTTTATTTTAGTCCTTTCAAAGGATTGTTTCCTTCGGTAATAACATTGGCTTCAATACTTTATTTGATGCAATTAAAGTTTTTCAAATTAAAGGATATTGTTTAAAATGAAAACTATGTCGATTTTGAAGATTTATTGAAAAAAAATGACCTAAATTTCATTTCGATTTATATTATGGTTCATCCAAAACTTCACTTCTAAGCTGCTTTTTTAAATTTCAATTTTTAGTTAGGTTCAAAAATCATTAAAATCCAATTTAAGGCACTTTTTAAGCGTTTTAAGACATTTTTAAGTTTTTAACAATTGTTGATAATTATTGCTTAAAGTCGATAAAAAGCTATGTTTAGGCTTTAATTTTTTGTATCTTTGAAAGTACTCAAAAGAGACGCGACAAGCGTCTTTTTTGCTGTAAAGTTAGAACTAAATCTTATTAATAATAAAATGAGCGAAGAAAACAAAAAACAGTATGGCGCAGACAGTATCCAAGCCCTAGAAGGGATGGAGCACGTGCGTATGCGTCCGTCAATGTATATTGGTGATGTAGGTACAAGAGGATTACACCATTTGGTATATGAAGTTGTAGATAACTCTATTGATGAAGCTTTAGCTGGCCATTGTGATAATATTACTGTAACTATAAATGAAGATAATTCTATAACTACAGAAGATGATGGTCGTGGTATTCCGGTTGGTCTTCACAAAAAAGAAGGAGTATCTGCATTAGAAGTTGTTATGACTAAGATTGGTGCAGGTGGTAAGTTCGATAAAGACTCATATAAAGTATCAGGTGGTCTGCATGGTGTAGGTGTAAGTTGTGTTAATGCATTATCAGAGCATTTAAAGGCTACCGTTTACAGAGAAGGTAAGATATGGGAGCAAGAATACGAACGTGGTAAAACTATGTATCCTGTAAAAGTAGTTGGTGAATCTGACAAAACAGGAACTATTGTAACCTTTAAACCAGATCCACAAATTTTTCAACAAACATTAGAGTACAACTACGATACGCTAGCTAGCCGTATGCGCGAGTTGGCATATCTTAATAAAGGTATTACTGTTCATTTGATAGATCGTCGTAACAAGAAGGAAGATGGCTCTTTTGAAGGTGAAACATTCTATTCCGAAGAAGGGCTTTCAGAATTTGTGAGGTTTTTAGATGGCAATAGAGAGCCTCTAATGAACGATGTTATTTCATTTGAAGGAGAAAAGAACGGAGTTCCTGTTGAGGTAGCAATGGTCTACAACACATCTTACGCTGAGAATTTACATTCTTATGTAAACAATATTAACACCCACGAAGGAGGTACACACCTTTCTGGTTTTCGCAGAGGTTTAACACATACACTTAAAAAGTATGCTGATGGATCAGGTATGCTAGATAAATTGAAGTTTGATATTTCTGGTGATGATTTTCGTGAAGGGTTAACAGCTATTGTTTCTGTAAAAGTAGCAGAGCCTCAGTTTGAAGGTCAGACCAAGACCAAACTTGGTAACCGTGAAGTTTCGGCATCTGTTTCACAAGCAGTCTCCGAGATGCTAACCGATTACTTAGAGGAACATCCTGATGACGCTAAAACTATTGTGCAAAAAGTAATCTTAGCAGCGCAAGCACGTCATGCAGCACAGAAAGCTCGCGAAATGGTGCAGCGTAAAACAGTGATGAGTATTGGCGGATTACCAGGAAAATTATCTGACTGTTCAGAACAAGACCCAGAAAAATGTGAATTGTATCTTGTAGAGGGAGATTCTGCAGGTGGAACAGCTAAGGCTGGACGAGATAGAAACTTTCAAGCAATTCTGCCATTAAGGGGTAAGATTCTTAATGTTGAAAAAGCAATGCAGCACAAGGTGTTTGAGAATGAGGAAATCAAAAATATCTTTACAGCATTGGGTGTTACTATTGGTACCGAAGAAGATCCGAGAGCATTAAATCTTTCAAAATTAAGATACCACAAAATTGTCATTATGTGTGATGCTGATATTGATGGTAGTCATATTGCAACCTTAATTCTAACATTTTTCTTCAGATATATGAGAGAATTGGTAGAAAATGGGCACGTTTATATTGCTACTCCACCATTGTATTTAGTTAAAAAAGGTGCTAAAAAACAATATGCATGGTCAGATAAAGAACGAGATGCTATTATTTCAGAATTTGGGGAGAATTCAAAAATTCAAAGATATAAAGGTCTTGGTGAAATGAATGCAGAGCAACTTTGGGACACCACAATGGATCCAGAATTTAGAACTATGCGTCAAGTTCAGATTGATAATGGTACAGAAGCAGATCGTATATTCTCTATGCTAATGGGAGATGAAGTGCCACCACGTAGAGAGTTTATTGAAAAGAATGCTATATATGCAAATATCGATGCATAATTAACAACAGTATACAAAAATAAAAACCGCATAATCTCCTATGCGGTTTTTTTTATGCTTTAATGTTTCTGTTAGAAATCGAATCCTATAGAAAATTGCCAGACTCTGTTTTTAGGGTTACCTTCTTCATAGATATCTCCAAGTCCAAGGTGGTATCTTACACCTAAGTTAATGCCAGAATTGGTTTTAATGCCACCACCAAAATTAACTCCCCAATCAAAACTATTAGGGTCAAACTCTTGTGAAGTGTCAAATAGATTAAAACTACTGTCAAATTCTTCTTTGTGAGAAATTGCTAAACCTATCTGAGGACCAACTTCTAAGAAAAAGTTTTTGTCTGGATACATTTTAAACATTAATGGTACATTGATGTAGTCTAGCTTTTGTGTAAATGTACCTCCATTATTTTCAATCTCGTAACCTTGTTGTGAGTATATAAGCTCTACTTGTAAAGCTATGCTTTCTGTAAAGAATGACTCACCATAGAAACCAACATGAAAGCTATGTCGTTGACCAGTTTCGCTATCTTCATCAAAACTTACAGCAGCTAAATTGTAACCACCTTTAATTCCAAAGTTTGAAGTTTTTGTTGTATCATCGCTTTGTGCATACACACCAAAATTGAAAAAAATTAATAGGAGTATTGAACTTGTAAATAGTTTGATTTTAATTTTTTTAAGATTTGGTTATTGTAATAAGTTATTACGATTATATACGTAGTTACATTAAATAAGGTTTAAATTCTATTAAAATAGAATTAAAACAACGATAAAAAGCAATTAATAACGACAAAATGCATTTTTTTGCGTTATTTTAATATATTTGTAACTAATGATAAACTTAACCTAAATGAAAAAAATTGTTTTATCTCTGGTCTTGTTTGTATGTGTTTTTTCTCTAAAAGCTCAAAATGACATAGATGTACTTTTAGCAGCAGGTGTAGATGATGCCCAGCGTTTTGCTAATGATTATTTAGCGCCTGGAACCAATGGTGTTATGCATAGTATGAATACCAATTGGTTTAATTCAGCTAAAGTCAAACCATTAGGAGGTTTTGAGATTTCGCTAGTAGCTAATGCATCTTTAGTTGGTGATGATGATAAGAGCTTTGGTATGAACGCAGCCGATTATAATAATGTTCAGTTTGTTACAGGGCCTAGTGTACAAAATGTAGCAACTGTTTTAGGCGAAAACGACCCTTCAATTTTTGTTGAAGTTGAGTACGACGACCCTATTTTTGGATCTCAAACCGCAGAGTTTGAATTGCCTCAAGGTATAGGAGAAGACAGTTATAATTTAATTCCTTCTGCGGCTTTACAAGGTGCAGTAGGTTTAGGAAGTGGCATAGAGGTCAAAGCACGTTACTTGCCAAAAATAGATACAGATGAAGTAACTTTTAATATGTATGGTGCTGCACTACAGTTAGAATTTACAGAATGGTTGCCAGCAGATAAGATTTGGCCAGTTGCATTATCTGCATTAGTGGCTTATAATCATATAGATGGTTCATATAATCTTACGGAATCTTCTGGTATAGAAGGTGAAAATCAAAGATTAGAAAACAAGACAAATACATGGTTGTTTCAGATGATAGTGTCTACAAAATTGCCTGTGTTTAATCTTTACGGAGGTTTAGGTTACTTAAAAGGTACATCTGAGTCAGATTTATTGGGGAGTTATAGGGTAACAGATGGTATTTTAACTTCTCAAACTATAGTAGATCCGTTTTCAGTATCAAGTGATGTTTCGGCAGTTAGAGGTACAGTAGGTTTTAAACTGAAATTAGGATTTTTTAGACTTAACGGAGAATATCACATATCAGAGTTTGATGCCTTCTCAGTAGGTGTTAATTTTGGGTTCAGATAAAATCAAATTAGATATATCTTAAAGCAGTCTGAAAAGGCTGCTTTTTTATTTTAGATACATGACATAAATCATGGAATTTAGATTGTAAAACCGTAAATTTGTGTCACATTTTTAACGATTTAAATAAAAAATAAAATGAAAGTAACCGTAGTTGGCGCTGGTGCAGTTGGCGCAAGTTGTGCAGAATACATCGCGATTAAAAATTTTGCATCTGAAGTTGTTCTATTAGACATCAAAGAAGGTTATGCAGAAGGTAAAGCAATGGACTTAATGCAAACAGCTTCTTTAAATGGTTTTGATACTAAAATTACAGGAAGTACAAATGATTATTCAAAAACTGCAAATAGTGATATTTGTGTTATTACTTCTGGTATTCCTCGTAAGCCAGGTATGACTCGCGAAGAGTTAATAGGTATTAACGCTGGTATTGTAAAAACAGTTTCTGCCAACTTAGTTGAGCATTCGCCAAATACGATTTTAATTGTAGTGAGTAACCCTATGGATACAATGACGTATTTAGCTCACAAAACTACAGACTTGCCAAAACATAGAATTATAGGAATGGGTGGAGCTTTAGATTCTGCTCGTTTTAAGTACAGATTAGCTGAAGCTTTAGAAGCTCCAATCAGCGATGTAGATGGTATGGTAATAGGTGGTCATAGCGATAAAGGTATGGTGCCATTAACATCACATGCCACAAGAAATAGTATTAAAGTCTCTGAGTTTTTATCAGAAGAACGCTTAAATCAAGTAAAAGAAGATACTAAGGTGGGTGGAGCAACCTTAACAAAATTGTTAGGAACCTCTGCGTGGTATGCGCCAGGTGCTGCTGTTAGTGGATTGGTACAAGCAATTGCTTGCGATCAAAAGAAAATGTTCCCATGTTCTACATTGTTAGAAGGTGAGTATGGATTGAGCGATCTTTGTATTGGTGTGCCAGTAATCTTAGGCAAAAATGGTATCGAAAAAATAGTAGATGTACCATTAAGCGATGCAGAAAAGCAACATTTAGCAGAAAGCGCTGAAGGTGTTAAAAAGACAAATGGTCTTTTAGAATTATAAGACTTAGGTCATTAAATTATATATAAATAAAGACTGCAGAAATGCGGTCTTTATTTTTTATTACATTCTCGTTATAATTATTGTAAATTTAAGGTTTTTACGATTTTACACCTTTTCTTTTGAATTTAATTAATTTTTTAGAGTTTCTATCTTTCCAATATTTTTAAGTGTCATACTTTAACAATATGATTTGTATCAATTAGATAAAAGCTAAGGTAGTTTTATCTAAAAACCGTCTGATATATTGGCAGTAACTAAATATGTTATTTTATAAATATACTTATTTCCCACTTATTTAACTATATAAACACTTATTGTCCTATATTTTGATAGAAAACTTATATATACTAAATTTAGCAACCCTCTTAGAACTGATTTATAGCTACATTATGTAACTTATAAATCAAATATAAAAATGAAAAACAAATTTCTAATTCCAATCCTATTATTAGGATTGCTAACGCTTTACTTTGCTTGCCAAAAAGATGACGCTATTACTCTAGAACAAAGTTCTAAACAAAAAATACCAAAAATAGAAACCGTATCCTATGACCAAGTCAATCAAACTTTTAACAGACTAGTAAGCGACCTGCATATCGAAAACTATCTGCAACTGCCTCATGATTCTCACCTACAGGGAAGAAACACACTCGATACTTTAGGCATTAAAATTGATACTGATGTCATAAAACAAGTTACACTAGACGATTACACCTCTTAATCCATGAAAATAATACAAGAGGTCGATACAACAGCATTTTACAACCTTACCATAGAGGATAAAAATGGACAATCTAAAATGCTCGTTACCAAATACAGTCCAACCCAAAATTGGCTGAACGATAAAAAGCAACCTTTTGAGGGCACCATTACTTCCTTTGGAGATGGTGATTTCAACAATCCTACAAATAGTGTAACAGACCTTACTTGGGTGTTTGACCACGAAGGTGGTGCAGGCGAAGAGAGTTTACCATCAGAATTTAGTCCAGAATACCCTTGGGACTGTGATGGTATAGTACTTGTTACCTACGAAACCCTGTCACTTTGTTACTGTATGGATCATTTGCCTGGCAATTGTAGTCCGCAAGGTTGTTCTGATGGTTTTAGAGACGTACAGATCCCTTATTACAGTTGTATGACCATGGATGACGGCTGGTCTGGCAATGACCCAAACGATCCTGTAAATACAGATCCTGATGATGATCTTGGGCAAAATCCATCTGATACTGGCTCACCATCCGACTAAGAATCTATAACTGTTATTGTTGGCGGTAGTGAAGAGTGTGAATTACCTGAAGATATAATTGACCAAGATAAAGATGGAGATTGTGATGTAGATGCTATAGATTGCCAATTAGGTGGCAACAGCCAAGAAGTCTGTGAGTGTGTGGCTGAAGGGAATGATCTTGAAGAGTGTATTAATGAAGAACAAAGTTTAACTGTAATATGTGGCAATTATAACTTTACTCAAATAGGAAATTCTCAATATGCTAATATTTCAAATTTACACATTGAATTTTATGTCCAAACTAGTGTGAGTACTTATGATGTTATTGATATTAATCTGAATGAAATTTGTGTAAGCATCCCATATCTTTCTACCATTGGAGCTTCTAATGCATTTAATAGTGCGTGGGAAGACTCTAAGGTTAGGCTTTTTGACGAAGTTGGAGGAAACCCTTTACAATATAATAGTATTACAGCAACTCTTTTGTTTAAAGAATTTTTACTCGAAGAATTAATAATTGAGCAATCAGGTTCTTCTTTTAGTTCAGCACCATGTGATAACGTTCCTACAAACGAGGCTGTTTATTGTATAAATGATGATTAATGGGAAAAAGATTTGAAAGTAATATAGAGAAACTTAAATCTATTGCACCAAAGATTTATAGTATACTAAACATAAATTATAATCTTGAGGATGGATTTCTCCATAAGGAAAAAAAAGAGATAAATAATAAGCTGATACAAAAATATATTGTTAATAAAAAAGTTTTTAACCATGTTTGGGTTCAAGGCTTTTGCAAAGCAGTTGAAGAAGAATTAAAGTTACCAGTTGTTGGTGCAACGTTTGGGACGACACCAAATTATGGAGGATATGTTCAGTTAGGAAAGAAAGGTAACCAAGTTATTGAACTACATTTTTATGTAAGCTTAATACTTAATGTTTTCTCTATTCATATTGCATATATTAGTGAAGAGCCAAAAATACAGGTGAAAAACAATAGCCCTAAAAATTATATCAATCGAAAAATAGATGTTTTAGTAGTTTCACCTACTGATGGATTTTTTGATGAAGAATTTAAATTTATTGAAAATCTAATAAATAATAAATTTAATGGTGTTTTATTTTTACCTTTTGCATTGGATGCTATGGATATTGATAAGTTAAAAGTTACAATGAGTGGTTTTAATAATTTCAATTGCCGTCTAGGAGGTGTATTTTTTTCAAAATTTCTTCCTTATAATTATATGATAAATGAAATTCCTCAGATAGTTGGAAATGAAAACTATAAAATAGACAAATTAAAATGAACATAATAAAGAAAATCATATTCTCAGTATTTGTAATAGCAAACATATTATTAAATGCACAAGAATTAGAAGGAAAATGGATACATATGAAAGGAATAAACGTAATGTCAAAACCTACTATTCCTGTGATTGAGTTCAAAGAAGGCAAGATGATTAGTTATGATTTTAATCGACCTATTGATTCGACTTCAATTGTGGTATCTAACAATTTTATTACTTATCCTTCCGGAGTTAAAGCTAATTTTGAATTCCTTAGTGACAATGTCATTCTATTAAATACTAATCCAGATAAGAGTTTAATGATGAAGTATTTTAAAATAGAGGAAACTGATACCGATTTAAATGAAGATGACATTAAAATGAAAATATCTTGTTTAGAATTATATGTTGATGAGAATAAAGAATTAAAAATAAAGCAATCTTCTAATTCAGATTCCAAGACGTTAGAGGATATAACATATAAAGGATTCAGCATTGAAAAAATAAACGAAACGTATTTTCTTGCTATTTATATTGACGAATTGTTACAATATGTGTTTCCTATTGAAGAAATAAACAGAACAAGCATGACAATTTTTAATTCTAGTTTAAATAAGATGATTGTTCAAAATTGTGAATAAGCTTTTTTCAGACGAAAAATCATTGTTTTTATGACAAAAAAAATAGCTATAATCATTACTTTACTTCTGTTAGGTTTTTTATTAAGAAATTATTTTTTTAATGTAAATATTTACGAAACATACTACTTAATAAGTTATTCATACATCTTTATTTTGGTTGCATTATTATTTATGCTAAATATTGTATTTAAATTACTTAAAAAATATATTTTATAAATAGAAGAGTATTATTTGTTAGTGATATATCTGTTAATGGTATCTATCGAAAAATAGTAGATGTGCTGTTAAGCGATGCAGAAAAGCAACATTTAGCAGAAAGCGCTGAAGGTGTTAAAAAGACAAATGGTCTTTTAGAATTATAAGACTTAGGTCATTAAATTATATATAAATAAAGACTGCAGAAATGCGGTCTTTATTTTTTGTTATATTTGCCGAATGCGCACCAAATTACATTTTGGTATTATAATAGTTCTATTAGCTTTTTTAGGAAGGTTTATAGAAACTCCTGCTACTCCTAATCAAGAGATTACTGTTCAGTTTTCTGATGTAAACGTTACCAAAATTGAAGTGCAAAATGCGCTTCAGGATATTCAGCAAAAACTACATAAAATAGGTGCCGAAAATTTTGTAATACGTTATGACGATTCAGGAAGTTTTAAAATCGCATACTACAGCGCTACTGATGCTCAAAGTATAGAACAAATTCTGTCCGACAATAGTGATTTTAACCTTTTGTTCGGAATAGATTCAAACACTTCGAATAAAAATTCCGACACTAAAATTGTAAAGGACTACAAACTTAATGTGTCTGAAATAAAAAAGGATAGTCAAACTAACGACTGGGATTTTGATAGAGTTCAAATTACAGAACACAATCAAAAAACAGATCGATTTAATACAATAAAAAAAGTTGTTTCAGGCTATTTAAACCAAGTTGATGCTATAAATCAACTCACACAAACAGCTTTTAAAATTAATGATTCTGTATATGGCATAAGTGGTAAAAAAACGTATTGCATACCAGAAGTTAGAGCAGGACCTTTAGCTTAAGGAATTAAAATAAAGTAATTCCAGCACTTTCCATTTCACTTTTGAATCAATCAAAAGACACAAAAAAATAATTTATAACATAAAAAATCAATTGTCTGATTATACGGTAAATTCTATATTTGCGCGTTAAAAATTAGACGTAAAACAAAACAAAATGCAAAACAAAGGAATAATTAAACTGTTTGCACTACTATTTGGTTTGGTAAGTATTTACCAATTGTCTTTTACATTTAAGGCCAACCAAATTGAAGATGAGGCAAAGCAAGCAGCCATAGCAAAGTACGATGAAACAGTAGATGGTTATCAGGATTTAAGAACTCAAGCAGAGATTAATTACTTAGATTCTTTAAAAACTTCTAAAGTTCAGGTTGGAGACAATTATGAGTCTATAGAAGTTTACAATATGTTAGGCGTGCAGCAATATACTTATAATGAAGTTGAAAGTAATGCCATGAAATTAGGTTTAGACCTTAAAGGTGGTATTAATGCTATTATTCAGATTTCTGTAAAAGACATCTTGAAAGGATTGGCGAACAATAGTAAAGACCCTGTTTTTAATAAAGCACTAGCTGATGCAGAAGAGTTACAAAAAGACGCACAAGAGTCGTATTTAGAGTCATTTTTTAGAGCATTTGATGCTATTAAAGGTGATACTAAATTAGCATCTCCAGATATTTTTGCAAACAGAGACTTAAGTGATGACATCAAATTTGATATGTCAGACGATGAGGTTAAAACCATTTTAGAAAAGAAAATAGATGAGTCAATAGTTTCTGCATTTGAGGTATTGCGTAATCGTATTGATGGTTTTGGTGTATCATCTCCAAACATTCAACGTTTAGGAAACTCTGGTCGTATATTGATAGAATTGCCAGGTGCAAGAGATAAGAAGCGTGTCGTAGATATTATTACTAAAACAGCACAATTACAGTTTTGGGATACTTACAAAGCAGAAGAAATGTTGCCTTATGTATTTCAGGTAAACCAAGCATTGGTAGAAGCAGCTAAAGAAAAAGAAAACGAAGACGAAGTTGCTGAAGCTACAGAAGAAGTAGAGCAAGATACAACAACAAGTACTATTGACGAGTTAACAGGGCAAATAGAAACAGACACTACTAATGTTGCAGATGTTAATCCGTTAGGTATTCAAGGTCCAGGTGGTGGACCAATGATTGCAACATTTTTAGCAAAGGATAAAAAGAAAGTATTAGAAGCACTTAATGACCCAAAAAATAGAGCACTTTTACCAGCAGAGATGCGTTATGCAAAATTTGTTTGGGGTATACAGTCTAAAGATTCTGAGTTCTCTGAGCTTTATGCTATAAAGAGTAACAGAGATGGTGTACCACCATTGAGTGGTGCTGTTATTACAGATGCAAGACAAGATTATGACGAACTAAGCAGACCTGCGGTAAGCATGCAAATGAATCCTAAAGGGGCAAGAGAATGGCAAGAAATAACTAAAAGAGCCAATCAAGAAAATGGATTCATAGCTATAGTACTAGATGACATAGTGTATTCTGCACCAAGTGTAAGAAACCAACCAGAAGGTATTGCTGGTGGTAGATCTCAAATTTCAGGTGCATTCTCGCTGAATGAAGCAGTGGATTTAGCTAACGTACTTAGAGCTGGTAAATTACCAGCATCTGCTGAGATTGTTCAGGCAGATGAAGTAGGCCCTTCTTTAGGACAAGAGGCTATTGATAGTGGAATGAAATCTTTTATCATAGCATTAGTGTTTGTCTTATTATGGATGGTATTCTATTACGGTAAAGCAGGTCTTGCTGCAGATGTTGCATTATTGTTAAACATTTTATTAATCTTTGGTGTTTTAGCAAGTTTAGGTGCTGTGCTTACCTTACCAGGTATTGCAGGTATCGTTTTAACCATTGGTATTTCGGTAGACGCTAACGTACTTATCTTTGAGCGTATACGAGAAGAATTGGCAAAAGGGAAGTCACAAAAAGAGTCTATTAAAGACGGTTTCTCAAATGCTTTATCTTCAATTTTAGATGCTAACATCACTACTGGTTTAACAGCATTAATCTTATTTGTATTTGGTACAGGACCTATTAAAGGTTTCGCAACAACGTTAATCATTGGTATTTTAACATCGTTATTTACCGCAATTTTCATCACGCGTTTATTAATAGACTGGTGGGTAAATAGAGGTGGTACCTTAGATTTCTCAACAGCAATGACTAAAGGTTTATTTAAGAATGTAAATATTGATTTCTTAAAGAAACGTAAGATTGCTTATGTTATTTCTGGCGTATTAATTCTAGCTAGTTTAGGGTCTTTATTCACAACAGGATTAGATCAAGGTATCGATTTTGTTGGTGGTAGAACATACCAAGTGCGCTTTGAGCAACCTGTAAGTACAGAGGAAATAACAAGTGTTCTTAATGATCCTAACGTTTTCAGTAGTGCAGAAGTTAAAACTATTGGTGCAGCAAACCAATTAAAGATTTCCACTAAATATAAAGTGGAAGATAATTCGGTTGAAGCTGATGAAGAAGTGCAAACTAAATTGTTCGAAGCACTTAAGCCTTACCTACCAGATGGTATGACTTATTCGGAGTTCCAAGATGGCTCAGGTGAAGCTAAAATTGGTAAAATGCTTTCTAGTAAAGTAAGTCCTACAATTGCAGATGACATTAAGAAGTCATCTTTCTGGGCAGTTTTAGGATCTTTAGTAGTCGTATTCCTTTATATCTTATTTAGATTTAAGAGATGGCAATTCTCACTTGGTGCAGTTGCAGCAGTATTCCATGACGTTTTAATTGTGTTGGGTATCTTCTCATTAACATGGAAGTTTATGCCATTTAGTATGGAAATTGACCAAGCATTTATTGCGGCAATCTTAACAGTAATTGGTTACTCGCTAAATGATACCGTAGTTGTGTTTGATAGAATTAGAGAGTTCTTAAATGAACATACATCTTGGAAGTTTGACAAGACAATAAACGCATCTCTTAACAGTACATTAAGCAGAACATTAAACACCTCTGTAACTACTTTGGTAGTGTTATTGGCAATGTTCATTTTTGGTGCAGAATCATTAAGAGGATTATTGTTTGCATTAATTATAGGTGTGCTAGTAGGTACATATTCTTCTATGTTTATAGCAACACCTTTAATGTATGACACAGCTAAAAAAGGTGACGCTGCAGAATCTTTAAAGAAAAAAGTAAAAGAAGAAGACGAAGAGTAAATCTCTGATTTCTTATATATTAAAACAAAAAGCCTTTCTTTTCAGAAAGGCTTTTTTTGTTTTTAGACGCAACCATTTTACACTTTATCTATCTAAATGGAGAGTAAGGTATAAAAGTCTTATATTATCTACTAGAATCACTAATCCAATCAATCCTATGAAAAAAATAGTATCCATCCTCTTATTAGGGATTTCATTTTCAGTTTTTAGTCAAGATGTACTTATGCAAAACGGAACTGTCACTTCATGTTCAGGAATATTTTATGACTCTGGAGGGGAATTTTCCAATTATAGTAATAACGAAAATTTCGTATTGACAATATGTCCTGAAGAAGACGGACAGCGTACTAGATTAGATTTTTATGATTTTGTTACACAACTTAATTCTGATGTAATGACCATTTATGATGGACCAGATGTAACATCAGATATCATAAACTCCTATTCTGGGCCTTCTTCACCTGGATTAGTTTTTGCAAGTTTTAATAATACAAGTGGTTGTTTAACTATTGAATTTTCTTCTGACAACGCTGGAAACGGTTCAGGTTGGCAAGCAGAAATTTCTTGTGCCAATCCTTGTCAGGATATTACTGCAGTTTTAGACTCAACCAATCCAATAGTAAATGCAGAAGGTATAATAGAAGTTTGTTCAGGTGATTTAATTAGCCTAAGTGGAAGTGGAATATTTGAAAATGATGGAACGGGAGCAACTTATACATGGGATTTGGGAGATGGAAATTTATTAAACGGCCAAAATATTAATTTCTCTTACGACCAACCAGGTGTTTATTTGGTGAATTTAGATATCCGAGATACAAACATGGATAATTTTATGGATGGATGTCCAAATACAAATTCAATTAATCAAGTAATTAGGGTTTCTGGAGCTCCAGACTTTACAGGTACAGAGGCAGATGATAGTACTTTGTGTTTTGGTGGTGCAACGACAATTGAGGGTGTAGCTGATCCTTTATTATTGTTCTATAATTGTCCTCCACCAGAGAGCGTGGAAACCTTTTTGCCAGATGGTAGTGGTGTTGCTTATAGTACATGTATCAATGTTACATGTTTTGCTGACGATGCTGTGCTAACAGATGTCTCTCAAATTATTGATATTTGCATGAATATTGAGCATTCTTACTCAGGTGATTTAGATATTTTTATTCAAAGTCCAAATGGTCAGGAAATTAGATTGTTTGATCAAGCAGGTGGTGGTACATATTTTGGTGGTGCAAATGATGATCAGACATTAGACCCTGGCACTGGTGAAGATTATTGCTTCTCAATGAGTGCAACTACCTTATTAGCTGATGCACCAACTGAAATTAACGGAACTAATCCTCCAAATAATTCATGGGTGCCAGGTACTTATTTACCTTACGAAAATTTTGATGCGCTATTAGGTAGTCCATTAAATGGAGAATGGTGCATTAGAATTGTAGATAACCTCTCAATAGATAATGGCTATATTTTTTCTTGGGAACTTAATTTTGACCCAAGTTTAGAATTACAAGATTATGAATATACGCCTCAGATAATTTCTCAATCATGGGATACTGATTCTAGTATTACAGAAATAAACGGTAACATTATTACTGTTGCACCAGAATCTGAGGGTGAGCATTGTTACACCTTTAGAACTGTAGATGAATTTGGTTGTGAGTATACTGAAGAAGTCTGTGTGACTATGACAGCTGAAGGTCAACCACCAACAACGTTCTATGAGGATTTAGATGGCGATGGTTACGGAGATCCTAATAGCACAATTGAAGACTGTTCGGATACTCCTCCTTTTGGATATGTGGTAAACGGTTTAGATTGTAATGATACAAACAATACGGTAAATCCTGATGCTGATGACTCCGAAGGGAATGGTGTTGATGAAAATTGTGATGGTGTTGATGGTAATCTATTAAGCTTAGATGATTTTAGATTAGAAACTATAGAAATTTTGCAAAACCCATTCAAGGACGTTATTGTTTTGAGTTTGCCAGAACAAATGGTTGGATCTAAGGTAGATGTCGTTATTTATGATTTAAGTGGTCGACAAGTTTATCGTCAAGTTCATGATTGTGATGAAAAAGAAATCAAGATAGAATATTTAAATAATCTCGTGAAGGCGCAATATTTTATAGAAATATCTAACAAAACAATTGGTTTAAAAGAAGTAAGGAAAATAATGAAGAAATAGTTTAATATTAATTTATTTACGAAAAAGCCTTTCTGAAAAGAAAGGCTTTTTGTTTTTTTTTAGTCCACCTTTTTCAAGGTGATTTGATCGGTTTCAAAATTAGTTGGTCGTGAAGATCCATCAAAACCAAGAGCCAAAATCATTTCTGTATCAGAATTCATCCTAAAAATGCCTTGTAGTGTTCCCATAGTTTCATCATCTTCAATTTTTTTAACTATGATATCCAGGTTGTAATAATTGTCTTTTTTCTCTACTTCGTATTGCATAGATGCTTCAACACCGTCTCTCACAAAAGATTTTCCGCCCATTACTTGGCCATCAAATTCAAACAAAGCATAACCGTCTTTTGTAAGTGTTATATAGCCTATATCACCTTTGTCTTCCCCTTTCCATTTGCCTACATAAGAAGGTGAATCTTTAAGTGAAAAAGAACAGAATAAAACTAAGGATAGAATTAAAATTGAAAGATTTTTAAATGATTTCATGCAGTTAATGATTAAAAATTGTTCTCTAAGATATATCATTTTTTGGTGGCTTAACAATTAAAACCTATAGAAAAATGAATGTAGTTTCCTTATTTTAGTAAAAGAATCATAAGAAATGAACGATACTATTAAAAGACAATTGCTTAATTATACCATACCAGCTTTTATGGTTATTGTAATTATAGTACAGCTTTTTTTAGTACATACCAAGCAGCTAAGCAGATGGAAAGGTGGTGGATATGGAATGTATACGGAGATTCATTACTCCCATAACCAAATTTATATTCAGGATGGTATATCTGTAGACTCACTAGAGAAAGACATGGATATAAAAGAAGCTTTTAAGCTTCTCAGATTAATGCCTAATAATAATCATCTAGAGAAAGTCGCTAAACTAGTCTTAAAAAAAACACAGAGAGACAGTATTCACATGCAGATATGGAAGCCAAAGATAGATTCAAAAAGTGGTCTTTATACTAGGGTTTTGATTGATGAGGTTTATTTAAAAAACATAAATCCATGAGATATTTAGAAGATATAAAGTCCAAACTCTATGAAGGTAACAAGGTGGCAATACAAATGTTACTTTTAATACTTGGTGTTTATGTTTTTATTATGTCTCAATTCAATAGTATATGGAAAGTGCCTATACTTTTTTTAGGGTTGCTCATTTGGTTTTTTTTACGTGATAAAACAAAACACCCTATCATTTGGCTGGTTTTTTTAGCACTTCTTTTGTGTGATTTTTGGCATTCTTATTTCTGGGTTGCTAATCATCATTTTATGATAACATTTGTAGTGCTTTCGGTAATAGCTTATATGTATCATCAGCATAAAGGAGTTCTTCAAAAAAACATTCAAATAATACTAGTAATTGTTATTCTAACTTCGATAGTGCAAAAACTAATGTCAGATCAGTTTACAAGTGGTAATTTTTACTACTTCATGATTAATAAGGGTGCGTTATTTCAGTTTATAATGAAATTTTTCCCTGAAAGTTTAGATATTGTGCAAAGTAATTCTGAAAGTTATTTGAATCTATGGGAAACCAATCCCAATGATGGGCAAACCATTGTTTTTAAAAATATAACTCCAAATATTGGTTATGTAAGTTTACTCTTTGCCAAAATAACTATTGCTTTTGAATTTATAGTTGCCATGGCCATACTTTGGAAACCAAAAAGAGCATGGGTACACATACTATTGGTCTTAATGATTCTAGGTATATTAATTACTAGGCTCGAAACGGCTTTTATGGCAATGCTTGCAAGTTGTGGATTATTTTTATGTAGTAATTTTAAGCTAAAGTTGAGTTACGTCCTAATAGTCTTAGGATGTGTAACTTTAATGGTGACTAAGCTAGGGTATCATTAGTTTGTTACTTCAAAAACAATCTTATCACTAACTTCTAACTCCCATTCATCCGACAGACCAGCATTAATTTCTAGAACGTACTTGGCAGGCGCTTCAGAAGGTAAGGATGTTTCATCAAATGGTTTAGCATTCTTCTGAAAGCTTACAATCTCTTGTGCCTCATTTATGTAAATAATATCTAGAGGGATTTTAGTGTTCTTCATATAAAAGCTTCGGATTTGCTCATTATGAAATACAAACAGCATACCTTGGTTAATACCAAGCTTATTTCGATACATTAAACCTGTCTGCGTTTCGTAGTCATCATCTGCAAGTTCTATATCTAAAGTTTTTATAACAGAATCTGAACTTGCTTTTTTGAGATGTAAAATACCTTCCTTTTTAAAACTAACTTCTACTTTATCACCCGAAGTAGCATGCTTTTCATTTTTACAATTGAAAAACATAACCAAAGAAAAAATAAGGATTAAAAATCTTATAAAACGATTATAACTCATTAAGCAATCTTGTTTTTTGGTTTGTAGACAAACATAAAGTATAACCCAATTAACATAAAAGGTATGCTTAACCACTGTCCGGTATTTAAAGCCCATTCTGCGCGTTCATCAACCTGAGCTTCTTTAACAAATTCAACAAAGAATCGTATAGTCCAAAGGAAGACTAAAAATAATCCGAATAAGAAACCTTCTTGTTTAGATTTATTGGTTTTCCAGTAGAAATAAAGTAAAGTGATAAATACAAATATGTAGCAAAATGCTTCGTATAACTGCGCAGGATGTCTTGGTTCTGTTTCGCCAAGTTGTCTAAATACGACACCAAAATCACTGTTAGTGTATTTTCCTATAATTTCTGAATTAATAAAATTCCCTATTCTTACAAACACTGCACCAAGTGCCGTGGCAATAACTACACGGTCTAGTATCCATAAGATGGATTTTTTTAATACTTTTTTATTAAATAGATACATTGAGATTATCATACCAATAGCAGCACCATGGCTAGCTAGGCCTTGAAAACCGGTAAACTCAAAACCACCTTTAAACTTAAATGGTAAAAAGATGCTGAAAAAGTCTTCTCCAAATAATTCTGGTTGGTAAAAAATGACATGGCCTAATCTCGCACCAATCATTATTCCTAAAACGGAATATATAAACAAAGAATCTAAAGACTCGTTAGATTGATTTTCATTTTTCCAGATACGCTTGGTGATTTGAAACCCTAAGATAAAGGCTATTATCCACATAAGGCTGTAGAAATGAAGTTCAAAAAAGCCTAAATCAATAGATTTTATAGGATCCCAATATATTTTTAATGCATGCATATTTATAATCTTTTCGCTGTAAATATAAGATTTTGTTAGGGAGAGAAAATAGGATTAACGTAATATTAATCTTCTTTTGGAGGTACAGGGTCATAACCTTTACCGCCCCAAGGCGACAGAGTGTTAAGAAAATGTACAGTGTACATTTTTAACGAAATCGAAGATTCGACGTAGTCAATGGGCGAGCTGGCGCGATAGCAAAATTTTTAGTTGTCATCCTTTTTAGGTACTGGGTCAAATCCTTTACCTCCCCAAGGATGACAACTAAAAATCCGTTTTAATGCCAATTTACCTCCTTTAAAAAAACCATGCACCTCTAAAGCTTCCTTGGCATAATGAGAACACGTTGGTTGATACCTGCAAGTTGCTGGAGTTATTGGCGATATAAAAGTTTGATAGACTTTGATTAAAAAAATAAACGGTGCAATCAGAACTTTTTTCATATTCTTAGTAAAGTCCTTTCCTTTGGAAAGGATTTAGGATAGGCTTTAATTAGTCGTAAATGTAGTGCCTTCCCTACTATCATTTAGTTGAATACCAACTTCTGCGAGTTCATCCCTGATTTTATCAGACAATGCAAAATCTTTATTTTGTCTCGCTTCTTTTCTAAGGTTAATTAAAATTTCAACAGCACCAGATAACTTGTCAGAACCTGTATTTTCTTTAGAAACATTAACTAAGCCTAAAATATCAAAAGTGAAGTTTTCTAGTGTTTCTTTCAATAAGCCCAAATCTTCTTTAGTTATTGTTGCGCTACCATCTTTAACTTGATTGATAAACTTTGCAGCGTCAAATAAGGTTGCTATTAAAATAGGAGTATTAAAGTCATCATTCATTGCATCATAACATTTTTGTTTCCATTCAGAAATATTAAATGATGATGATTCACTAGTTTTTAAATCTTCAATTAAATTAATAGCATCCATTAATCTATAAAACCCTTTTTCACTAGCTAATAAACCATTATTAGTGAAATCTAAAATACTTCTATAGTGCGCCTGAAGCATAAAAAATCTAGCTACGCTTGGTGCATATGCTTTAGTGATGTGAGGATTGTCTCCAGAAAAAATTTCATTAGGCAGAATAAAATTACCTGTAGATTTCGCCATTTTTTTGCCATTCATTATAAGCATATTGGCATGCATCCAATAATTTACTGGTGAATGATTATTACAAGCTTCAGCCTGAGCAATTTCACATTCGTGATGCGGAAATTTTAAATCCATTCCACCACCATGAATATCAAACTGCTCACCAAGATACTTGGTACTCATAGCTGTACACTCTAAATGCCATCCTGGGAAACCATCACTCCAAGGAGAAGGCCAACGCATTATGTGTTGTGGCTCGGCTTTTTTCCAAAGCGCAAAATCTTGAGGGTTTTTCTTGTCTGATTGACCATCAAGTGCTCTGGTGTTATGAATTAAATCTTCGAGTTTACGCTTGCTTAAGATTCCGTAAGGTTTAGTCTCATTGTATTTATGTACATCAAAGTAAACAGAACCATTAACTACATATGCCATGCCATTATCTATAATGGTTTTAATGAGTTCTATTTGCTCAATGATATGACCAGTTGCGGTTGGTTCTATACTAGGAGGTAAAAAGTTGAATTTGTTTAAGATGTTATGAAAATCTACAGTGTAGCGTTGCACCACTTCCATTGGTTCAATAGCTTCTAGTCTTGCCTTTTTAGCAATTCGGTCTTCACCTTCATCTGCATCATTTTCTAAATGACCAGCGTCAGTGATATTTCTAACATACCTTATTTTATATCCTAGATGTTTTAAATATCTAAAGATAACATCAAAGGACATAAAGGTTCTTACATTTCCTAAATGTACGTTGCTATATACTGTCGGACCACAAACATACATACCAACATATCCATCATTTATAGGTTTAAAGACTTCTTTTTCGCCAGAAAAGGAATTGTAAATTTTTATAGTTTGGGTATCGTACAAAGGCATGTTGTAAAATTCAAAAAATGTTTAAACAAAACTAAAGAACAAAGTAAGAGGAAACAAATTAAAACTTTGTGTCTAATTGAATGTAGTCAAGGAACTCTCTTCGCGTTTCTTTTTCTTTAAATTTTCCACCAAATTCAGAAGTCACAGTACTACTTTCAATATCTCTTATGCCGCGAGAGTTAACGCACAAATGTTTAGCGTCAATGACACAGGCAACATCTTCGGTGTTCAATACGTTTTGAAGTTCTTTTACAATTTGTATGGTAAGGCGCTCTTGCACCTGAGGACGTTTGGCATAGTAATCTACAATTCTATTCATTTTAGAAAGGCCAACTACAGTACCATTAGAAATATAAGCAACATGAGCTCTTCCTACGATAGGCAACAAGTGATGCTCGCAAGTAGAATAAACGGTAATATTTTTTTCTACTAGCATTTCACCATACTTATACTTATTGTCAAAAGTAGATGCACTAGGTTTTTTATTAGGGTTAAGTCCACCAAAAATTTCATTTACAAACATTTTTGCAACTCGGTTTGGTGTGCCTTTTAGGCTATCATCGGTAAGATCTAGTCCTAGGGTTTCCATGATGTGTCTTACATCATCTTTAATAATGTCTATTTTTTCTTCTTTTGATAATTCAAAAGCATCATCTCTCATTGGCGTATCGCTAGATGAACCTATGTGGTTATCGCCCAAAGCGTCTATATCGTTAAAATCGTTATCGATTTTCATAGTTAAATAATTATTAATCAATCTTTAAAAAGAAATTGCAAAGATACGTAATAAAAATAGGATAGGAGTGGTAGGAGTTTTACAATTATACTTGTTATATATCTAAAACCGTTAAAATGTTAATATCATTGACGAATTAACAATGGTTTTTATAAAATTTTCTTAATTTTCCAAACTTTAAAATAAGGTTAAGCTATGAATAAATTTCTTACAATTTTCATTTTAATACTCTTGCCGTTGTGTTCATCTGGTCAAGAAAAAAATAACAAAGTTCCTCTTAAGGTTATTGAGTTTAAAGACAATGTAGATTTACCATTAACAACTAAGGAGCGACTTCAAATAGATGAGGTTTATGGTGAGTACGCAGAAAAATACATTTACAGTAACGCTTTCCGTTTAAAGAGTGTTAAAGATTTGTTAAGAAATAGAATAGTAATTGAGTACATCTCTAAAGAGAGTGATAAAAAAGATTGTCAGAAGCTATCAGAGATTCCTCTTCTAAATAGTTTTGTTTCAGATTTAGAGAGAGATAAAACGTTTGACCCAAAGAACTTCAATCCTTTAAAATATAATTTTGCTTTTCATGCTAGAGGAGACAAGATGTATCAGGTAGACAACACCAATTATTTTATAACCATAAAATCTCAACATCACTAAAAAAATTACACAATGAAGTATTTATTAACTTTAATAACAATAGTATTTTCATCGGTTTTGATTGCTCAAGATGTTAATATGCAGAATGGGACAGTTAGCCAATGTGGTGGAGTTTTTTACGATTCTGGTGGTGAGTTTGGAAATTATGGAAATGACGAAAGTTTTGTATTAACAATATGTCCTGAAAATCCAGGGCAAAGAGTGATATTGGATTTTACGGAGTTTACCACTCAGTTGAATGCAGATGTGATGACTATATATAATGGTGATTCTACAGCTGCCGACGCCTTTGGTCAATTCTCAGGTGGTGATTCACCTGGTGTAGTTTCTGCAACAGAGGAAAATACAGGAGGTTGTATAACAATTGAATTTATATCCAATGCTTCGGGTAGTGGAAGTGGTTGGGCAGCAAATATATCTTGTTTAACTCCTTGCCAGTCCATTAATTCTCAAATAGATTCTTCTGTTCCGGCGCCAAATGGAGATGGTTATATTAGAGTGTGTCCCGATGAAGAAATTACATTAAATGGTAGTGGAGTTTTTGAAGTTGATGGCACAGGTGCCACATACGAATGGGATTTAGGCGATGGTAATACAGTTACAGGTCAAACAGCCGTTTTTTCATATCCAGACCCAGGTGTTTATATTGTAAACTTAAATATTAGAGATACCAATACATCTGAAGATCCAGAAGGTTGTTCCAATACTAATCTTATAAATCAAGTCATTCAAGTAGGTACAGAAGCAGATTTTACTGGTACAGGTGCTGCCGAAAACACCATATGTTTCGGGGAAAGTACAGATATAACAGGTGTTGTCAACCCAGTTCAGTTTATTAATGACTGTACTCCGCCTGTAGCTGAACAAACATTTTTACCTGACGGATCGGGTCAACAATATACATCTTCAATAGTTGTTGATTGTTTTGAGTCTTCACAAACATTAACAGACCCTAACCAATTAATAGAGGTTTGTTTGAATATGGAACATTCTTATTCAGGTGATTTAGATATATTTATAGAAGGACCTAGTGGACAAGAAATTAGATTATTTGATCAAGCAGGTGGAGGTACTTATTTTGGTGGAGCCAATGATGATAACTCGCTAGTACCAGGAACAGGCGAGACATACTGTTTTTCAATGAGTGCTTCTGTGTTATTAGAGGATGCACCAACAGAGATTAATGGTACAAATCCACCTAATAATTCTTGGGTGCCTGGTACATATTTACCATTTGAGAGTTTTAATGGTTTACTTGGTACACAATTAAATGGAACTTGGACAATTAGAGTTGTAGACAATTTATCGATTGATAATGGATATATATTTGAGTGGTATTTGAATTTCGATCCAGCGATTCAACCACCAGAATTATCTTTTACACCTGTTATTACCTCAGAGGCTTGGGACGCAGATCCTACAATAACAAACACTAACGGAAATATTATTACAGTAACACCTCCTAATTCTGGCCAGTATTGTTACACTTATAGAGCGATGGATGACTTTGGTTGTGAGTACACAGAAGAAGTATGTATCGATGTGTTACCAGAAATAGTAACAGAAGCGCCAAACAACTTATTTATTTGTGATACAGGTGTTCCTCCTTACATTTTTGATTTAGAAACAAATACGGCAGTTGTTCTGGCAAGTGCTGCTAATGCTGGCGATTTGGTGGTTACTTACCATAATTCACAAGCAGATGCAGATACTGATGTTGGAGCAATCGTAGACTTAAATAACTATTCAGGTACAGATGGCGAAGTTATTTACATTAGGGTTGAGTATTTAGATTCTGGGTGTTATGAGGTGCTACCATTTACATTGAATGTTTCAGGTCAACCAGATATAAATCCTGTTCCAGATTTAGAATTATGTGATGATGTGTCTAATGATGGAATTGAAGAGTTTAACCTAGGCGCACAAACTCTTGGAATACTAGGTCCTCAGCCAGATACAGATTTTACTGTAACCTATCATACAAGTTTTGCTGATGCTGATGCAGGTACAGGTGTTTTACCAATTCTGTATACCAACGGTGGAAATCCAGAGCCAATATATGTGAGAGTTGAAAGTGTTGGGGATTCTAATTGTTACAATGCTTCAGCTAATCCGGTGTTTAACTTAATTGTTATTCCTAGTGCCTTGGCTAACCAACCTAATAATATGGTGGCATGTGATGATCCAACTAACGATGGTTTTGAAACATTTGATTTAAGCACTCAGGAAGCGGCTATTTTAGGTGGTCAAGATCCAGCCATTTATGACGTATCCTTTCATATTAGCCAAGACGATGCTGATAATAATGTAGGTGGTTTACCTACAATTTACACTAATGTTACTCCAAATACAGAAACAATATTTGTTAGAGTCCAAGATCCTGCAAATCCAGATTGTTATGGTACTACTACTTTCGATGTAATAGTTAATCCTTTACCAAATGTTGTTGCTGTAACTCCACTTCAGGTTTGTGATGATGATACTGATGGTTTTGCACCATTTAACATTACAACTAAGATTACTGAAATTTTAAATGGACAAACAGGAGTTGATGTGTCTTTTCACGAATCAATGCTTGGAGCAGATACTGACACTGCAGAAATATTTGATGGTTATGTAAATACAACTCAAAATAACCAAACAATTTATGTTCGTTTGGAGGACGCTGCTACAAATTGTTATGCAGTCACCACCTTAGAACTAGAGGTATTGGGCAATCCAGTTGCGAACATGCCAATGGCCTTGGAGGAATGCGACGACGACACCGACGGTTTTGTGGAGTTTGATCTGAGCGACCGCGATG
>NZ_SZQF01000008.1 GCF_005869935.1 Winogradskyella algicola | reverse complement strand
TTTAATGCCGCTTTGTGTGAATGAACTTACCCAAACCTGCCACATTGTGTCCGTTTAGGGGCTGCAAATATAAAACCCTTTTCATTACCACCAAATTCTTTTTAAACTTTTATTGAAGAAATTTTTAGTGAATTGGATTTCAGCACATTACATCAAGTTTAATTTTATTAAAAACTTCACTTTGTCCTTTATATATATAGGTATATCTTTGTGGGCTAAATTCATATAAATTAATAATGATTAAAATCACTCTACCTGATGGTTCAGTTAGATCTTTTGATAAAGATGTAACTCCTTATGAAGTGGCTGTAGATATTAGCGAAGGTTTTGCGCGTAATGTTATTTCAGCAAAATTCAATGATAATATTGTTGAAACCACCACTCCATTAACTACTGATGGTAGTCTTACTCTATATACATGGAGAGATGATGAAGGCAAGAAAGCTTTTTGGCATTCTTCGGCTCATGTTTTGGCACAAGCGCTAGAAGAACTTTATCCTAATATAAAACTTTGGGTTGGGCCAGCTATTGAGAATGGATTTTATTACGATGTAGATCTAGGTGAGGATTCAATTTCAGAAAAAGATTTTAAGAGCATTGAGAACAAAATGATAGAAATAGCTCGCGGAAAACATGATTTTAAAATGCGTAACGTTTCTAAAGCTGAAGCTCTATCATATTATAAAGGAAAAAATGAATATAAAGTAGACCTCATCGAAAACCTTGATGATGGCTCTATAAGTTTCTGTGATCACTCTAATTTTACAGATTTGTGTCGTGGTGGACATATTCCAAATACTGGTATTATTAAGGCTGTGAAAATATTAAGTGTTGCAGGTGCATATTATAAAGGTGATGAAAACGAAAAACAATTAACAAGAGTTTATGGTATTTCCTTCCCTAAACAAAAAGAATTAACCGAATACCTTCACTTATTAGAAGAAGCAAAGAAAAGAGATCATAGAAAACTTGGAAAAGAACTAGAACTTTTCACTTTTTCTCAAAAAGTAGGTCAAGGTCTTCCGCTATGGCTTCCTAAGGGTGCTGCTTTACGTGAAAGATTAGAGAACTTTCTAAAGGCCGCTCAGAAAAAAGCTGGTTATGAAATGGTTGTTACCCCACATATTGGTAATAAAGACTTATACGTAACTTCTGGTCATTTTGCTAAATATGGCGAAGATAGTTTTCAGCCCATAAATACTCCTGCCGAAGGTGAAGAATTTCTTTTAAAACCAATGAATTGCCCACACCATTGTGAGATTTATAATAATAGACCTTATTCATATAAGGAATTACCTAAAAGATTCGCTGAATTTGGCACAGTATACAGATATGAGCAAAGTGGTGAGCTTCATGGTTTAACCCGTGTAAGAGGATTTACTCAAGATGATGCACATATTTTTTGTACACCAGATCAACTAGATGCAGAATTTAAAGAAGTTATAGATTTGGTTCTATACGTATTTGGCTCTCTGGGATTTGAAAACTTTACTGCCCAAGTATCATTAAGAGATCCTGAAAAACCTGAAAAATATATTGGTAGTGAAGAAAATTGGGAAAAAGCTGAACAGGCCATACTTAATGCAGCTAAAGATAAAGGTTTGAATTATGTTGTTGAAACTGGTGAAGCCGCTTTTTATGGTCCAAAATTAGACTTTATGGTTAAAGATGCTTTAGGTCGTCAATGGCAACTGGGTACTATCCAAGTGGATTATAACCTCCCTGAGCGTTTTGACTTAACATATAAAGGTAGTGATAATGAGCTTCATAGACCAGTAATGATACATAGAGCACCATTTGGTAGTATGGAAAGATTTGTTGCAATTTTACTGGAACATACAGGTGGAAACTTCCCACTTTGGCTTATGCCAGAGCAGGTTATGATACTGTCTGTTAGTGAGAAATATGAAAAATACGCCGAAAAAGTTTTAAATTTGCTAGAAAATAACGAAATTCGCGCCCTCGTTGATAATAGAAATGAAACCGTGGGGAAGAAAATTAGAGAAGCAGAAATGCAAAAATTTCCTTACATTATAGTTGTTGGCGAGCAAGAACAAAATGATAACACTATTACTGTTAGACAACATGGAGGAGAAGATCTTGGCACAATAAGTGTTATTGAATTTACCGAAATGATCAATAAAAAAATAAAGGAAAGCCTAAAAAGCTTTTAGATAATAAAGTTTAATTAAAAAATATAAGCCATAGCAATACGTAGAAACAGAAGGAGTTACAATAGACGAGAAGCCCAAGAGGACAAACATCGTATAAATTCTAAAATTAGAACTGAAGAAGTTCGAGTTGTAGGAGAAAATGTTGAAGTAGGCATTTATCCTATCAAAAAAGCATTATCCATGGCTGACGAACAAGGGTTAGATCTTGTTGAGATTTCGCCAAATGCAAACCCTCCTGTTTGTAAGATTATGGATTATAAGAAGTTTCTTTACGAACAAAAGAAACGAGAAAAAGCTTTAAAAGCAAAAGCTTCTAAAGTTGTTGTAAAAGAAATTCGTTTTGGCCCTCAAACTGATGACCATGATTACGAATTTAAAAAGAAACATGCTATAAAGTTCTTACAAGACGGGGCAAAATTAAAAGCCTTTGTATTTTTTAAAGGACGATCAATAGTATTTAAGGAGCAAGGACAAATCTTATTATTAAGATTAGCGCAAGATCTTGAGGAATATGGTAAAGTTGAACAAATGCCAAAACTCGAAGGTAAGCGAATGATTATGTTCATTGCACCTAAAAAAGTCAAATAAATACACCGTCACTAAGGTCGTGGTGTATTAAAAATAAGCGAAACGTAAAATTAAAACTAGGACAAAATGCCTAAAATGAAAACAAAATCGAGTGCTAAGAAACGTTTCAAACTAACTGGCACTGGTAAGATTAAAAGAAAGCACGCTTTTAAAAGTCATATCTTAACAAAGAAGTCTAAAAAGCGTAAGCTTGCGTTAACTCATGATACATTAGTACATAAGGCTGACGAAGATAATATTAAAACAATGTTACGTTTAAAGTAACAACGTTTTAATCGGTTAAAACAATTTATAAACCCTGGAGTTAGGCAAAATTATTTAGCAAGTACCACGATTTGGTCGCCTACTACAAAAAACAATTAAAGAAATGCCAAGATCAGTAAATTCAGTTGCAAAAAGAGCTAGAAGAAAAAAAGTTCTTAAGCAAGCAAAAGGATACTGGGGAAGACGTAAAAACGTTTGGACAGTAGCTAAAAATGCGGTTGACAAAGCGATGCAATACTCGTACAGAGACCGTAGAAACAAAAAAAGAACATTCCGCGCGTTATGGATTATGCGTATAAATGCAGGTGCAAGACAACACGGAATGAGCTATTCTAAGTTTATGGGTAAACTAAAAGCTAACAACATTGAATTGAACCGTAAGGTTCTTGCAGATTTAGCTATGAATCACCCAGAAGCTTTTGAAGCAATAGTAAACAAAGTAAAGTAAGGCTTTTAGCCAAATTAATAACAACATTTCGCTTATATAAAATCCGATTCATGTATTTGAATCGGATTTTTTTATTGAATCAATTTATACTCTAATCAAAAAATGAAACATGTAAAACTGGTTGTTTCCGATATGGATGGCACACTACTAAATTCTAATCACGAAGTAAGTCAGCGATTTTTTAATTTGTTTAAAAAGATGCTGTCTTTAAATATAAAATTTGTTGCAGCTAGTGGCAGACCATATTATAGCATTACAGAAAAACTTCACCCTATAACAAAAGACATAATAATTGTAGCAGAAAACGGAGGGCTTGTTATAGAAAACAAGGAAATCTTACTTAGCAACAATATCCATTCAAATAAATTAAATAAGCTTTATAATTTAGTCTCTAAAATAAAAGATGTATATCCTATATTTTGCACTAAGCATCGTGCTTACTTTCTTAATACACCCTTAGAAATAGTAAATACTTTTTCTGAATATTATTCAATGAATAAAACCATTAGTTCGTTAAAAGAAATAGAAGATGACGTTATAAAAATAGCGCTATATCATTCTAAAAATTCAGAAAGCTATATTTACCCACACGTAAAACATTTGAGCCCAGAATTTAATGTTGTTGTGTCTGGGAACAATTGGGTTGATATTTCAGAATCTATCACAGATAAAGGAAATGCGCTTTCTTTTCTGCAAAACAGATATAACATAAAACCTTCTGAAACTATGGTTTTTGGCGACTTTAATAACGATTTAGAAATGCTGAAGCTATCTAAATATAGTTATGCAATGGCAAATGCACATAAAGCTGTTAAAGCTACAGCGAATTTTGAAACCGACACAAATGATAACTTTGGTGTAGAGAAAGTAATAGAATTATTAATTGCCGAAAGCAGTCAAGACTAACAGTCTTCCTGAAGCATTATTTCTATGCTCACAGAGGTATATGCCTTGCCAAATACCCATATTTAGTTTACCATTAGTAATTGGTACTTGTAGCGAAGTTCCTAACAAAGAAGCTTTTATATGTGCTGGCAAATCATCTGGTCCTTCATAGGTATGTTTATAATACGGTTGATTTTCTGGCACCATTTTATTAATATGACTTTCAAAGTCTAATCTTACCGTTGGGTCTGCATTTTCATTTATGGTTAAACTTGCTGATGTATGCTTAATAAAAACTTGTAACTGACCTATTCTTATCTCTTTTATTTCAGGAATTGCATTTTTTATTTTAGAAGTAATGAGATGAAAACCTCTTGGGTAAGCTTCTAGTCTAATCTCTTTTTGAAAGAATTTCATTTATAATAAAACTACCTATTAAGTCTTCTGCTTTTTCTTCTTCGCTGCTGGAAACAATACATTATTTAAAATAAGTCTATAACCTGGCGATGTTGGGTGTAAATCGAGTTCTGTCTTTGGGTCTCCCACTCTATGTGTATAATCTTCTGGATCGTGACCTCCATAGAATGTAAAAAAGCCTTTACCCTTAATTCCATGAATGTATTTTGCTTCTCCATTAGTTCTATTTTCGCCCATTACTAATACATTGGATTTTATTTCATCTCTTGTAAAAGATGTCGTTTGTCCCATAAATCCTTTTACTAGAGATGTATGATTTTGTGTTAACATCGTAGGAATCGGATCCCACTTAGCAGAGTATTCCATCAACGAAAAATAATCAGTTTTAAAAGGTATCTGACGTTTAGACGTCATATCAATTGAAGAAAACTCATAAACATTAGGGCTTCTTTCTAAGACATAGTCCTTAAACGCAAATGTTTTTGAGTAATCTATTTTGTTTTGATATCCTGGGTCACTTACATCACCATCAAACATAGGTTCGCAAATATCTACTCCTTCTGCCGATAAGGCAATATCAAAACTATCGGTTGCCGAGCACATTGCAAACATAAAACCTCCACCTACTACGTAATCTCTAATTTTTAAGGCTACTGCTAATTTTGCTTCTGAAACCTTATCGTAACCTAGTTTTTCTGCCAATTCTTCGGCATTCTTTTTTTCTTCAATATACCAAGCTGCAGAACGGTAGGTTCTGTAAAATTTCCCATACTGGCCTGTAAAATCTTCGTGATGAAGATGTAACCAATCATAAAGTAACAATTCATCGTTAAGAACTTCTTCATCGTAAATAGTTTCATACGGAATTTCAGCATAGGTCAAAACCATAGTTACTGCATCGTCCCAAGGTTGTTTTCCATAAGGTGTGTAGACTGCAATCTTTGGTGCTTTTTCTAATACAACCGCTTCTTGATTTACTGCAGGACTTGCAATTTCATCTAATATCTCTTTAGCTTTACTGTCTGAAATCACTTCAAAAGATACACCTCTTATCTGACATTCACGTTGAATGATTTCTGCATCAGGCAACAAAAACGAACCTCCTCTATAATTTAAAAGCCAATTTACTTTGAGTTCGCGCTCTAAAGTCCAATAGGTAACTCCATAAGCCTTGAGATGATTTTCTTGAGATTCAGCATCCATTGGAATTAATATATATGAAGCGTATGCATTAACACTGAGAAAGAGTGCAAATAATATGAAAGTTAATTTTTTCAAGTTCATAGATTTATAACGAAATATAACCAATTTTTAGTCTTTCTAGTCTTATTTTATCATTCTTTTAAGAGCTAAATGGCATACTCCATCAGTCTATTATAATGAGGTAAACATTGTTCTAAAAGGGTATTTAGGTGTGTTGGAAAAGCTTCTGTTTTTGGTTTATATTCTCGAAATCCACTCGATTTATGAACGTTATGATACCAATAATCTGCCCAAATACCATCTTCCTCTCGTTTTTGTGGTTTCCAGGATAACATAGACTTTTCAAATGGAATGTTTGCAAATTCACATAACTTGAGTAGTGTAGCTTCAGGGTTTTTAAGGACTTGCTTAGAATTTATAACCTTGAAAGGAATACTTTGATTTTCAAAATAATTTAAAAGATCGATATGAAGTTGATAACCTACATCATCAATTGTAGGATTATGAATCACTTTATCAAAAGATGGTAACATATCTACAGGATTTCTAGTTAAAATAATATTGATGGTATCCTTCATGAATGAACGATCTAAATCTAAGAGATGATGCGTCATTTGTTTGAAAAACAAAACTTGCTTTTCAGTATTGTTCAACATCATTTCTACCACCTTTTCTCCATCAGATTCCATAGTATTCATAATCTCTTCTGCGCCTGGATGATAACTATTCGCATCTGGATGATGCTTTAAGTAATAGGCATAAAGTGGTTCATCAAACACTTTTGTATCCTTACGTTGTGCAAAAGAATACATCAATGCAGTTGATATATTTCTTGGTCCAGACCATAAACATACACGTTTAATATTATCCATTGGCAACTGTTTTTTCGATTAACTTTTCGTACAAATCGCTAAGCTCTCTAGTCATTTTTCCACACTTACCCTCGCCTATTTGTCGCCCATCGATTTTTGTAACAGGTGTTAAACCTCCGAAAGTTCCTGTAACAAAAGCCTCGTCTGCTCCATATACATCAAACAAAGAAAAATCTTTTTGAAAACAAGGTATATTGTTAGTATTGCAAACTTCTATAACCTTAGCTCTAGTAATACCATTCATACAATACTTGCTTGTAGATGTCCACACTTCGCCATTTTTAACAATAAAAAAATTAGTAGCATTACAAGTGGCTACAAATCCATTAACGTCTAGCATTAAAGCTTCATCAGCTCCAGCTTCAATCGCTTGAATAAGCGCCTGAACTTCATGAAGCTTACTATGGCAATTCAACCTTGGGTCTAGATAATCTGGCGAACCTCTTCTTATGGTACTCGTAAACAAGGTAATCCCTTTTTCTTTAGATACTTTTGAAGCTTTTTTATACTCTGGAATAATCACCACATTTGGTCCGGAAATGGTTAACCTTGGGTCTTGGGATGGTGTTTTTTTAATGCCACGCGTTACCATTATTCTTACGTGTACGTCATCTTTCATACCATTAGCATTAAGAGTATCCCATACTTTTTGGGTTAACTCTTTTTTGGTAAATGGCAGTACCATACCAACCGTTTTAGCAGATTGCCACAAACGATTAAAATGGTCTTCGATAAATACTAGAACGCCATTGTGTAACCGTAAGGCTTCCCACACACCATCACCTACTAAATAACCACTATCAAAAACAGAAATTTTTGCTTCGTTTCGAGGAAATAGCTCGTCATTAATGGAAATAAGAATAGTATCGTTTCTGGAGTCTTCTTGTGCATTGTGCGTGCCGTGAACCATAATGTTTTGTTTATGGCATGAAGATACTTAAAAATTACAACGCTAAAAACGCTTAAAAGTCTTAATCTAATTTTGTCTCATTGCCAGAAAGAAGACTCGCAATGACCTTAGTACTTGGAAATTGTTCTAAAATAATCTTGATAAAAACAGTTATAGGAATAGCCATTATTAGTCCAGGAATTCCCCAGAGAAATCCCCAAAACATCAACATAACTAATACGGCTATGATATTTATTGAGAAAGATTTTCCCATAAAAATAGGTTCTAAAATAGCACCAAAAACTACCTGAACCATTGAAATTGAAATTATAAAGAAGAGCAATGTACTTGTCGGATCTAATTCTACAAATGCAAAAATTGAAAGTAAAATCACCGAAATAAAAGAACCTACCATTTGCACAAAGTTAATAGCAAAGGCAAATAAGCCCCAAAAAATCGGAAAACTCACATCAAACATTACACACATTAAACCCGTAAACAAACCAGTTAAAGCACTAACCAAAAATTTCACTTTTATAAATTTAATCAAGTCTTTTTCAATCTTCATAAAAGCTTTAATTGAAGTATGTTTTTGTTTTAACAGTGTGTTATTAAGGAGATTATGCACATTAATAGATTCACCTAACCAAAGTACAACAAAGAACGCTGTCATTAATAATGTTGTAAAAAAGGTTCGCAAAAAACCGAATGTACTGCCGAGATTTTCTTTTTCAAAAAACTGTGCTAGTATATTTTTATCTTGTTGGAATTCAATGCCAAAACTATTTGATAAATAAACTTTTAAGTCTGCTAGTTTTTCTTCTGCCTTTGGAAAAAAATCTGATTTAGTTGCCAAAATTTCCTTACTAGATAGCTGTATCAATTCTACACCTAAATAGACACAGGCAGATACTAAAAGTAGAACAACAATGATGCTTAAAAATTTTGGAACTTTCCTTCTTCCTAATTGACGCATTAGAGGTAGAAACAATAACGCAATAAACATTGAAAATATTAACGGAATGAATATGAAAGATAGTACTTTAAGCAAATAAAATACTAAAGGAATAGCAATGATTAACAACAGAATATTTGTTGTGCGTCTTTGATCTAACATGAGGCAATTTTCTTCTTAAATAACAGAGGTAAAGATAGGTTAAAAAAGAGGCTTAGTAATTATAAAATGATGTTAAAAAGGTACTCCATCATCTTCTGGATCATCAAACGCATCAGATGCCGAAGGGAAACTATCTGGTTTAAAGGTGTCATCATTAGCAGCCGCATTTAACTTTGATTGAAACTCAAAAGGTGTATCAAAATCATCCAAGTTATCAAACTTACCAAGATGACCGATAAACTTAAGTCTTATATTTTCCAAGCCACCATTTCTGTGTTTTGCTACAATAAATTCGCCTTGGCCTTCAGTTGGTGAACGTTCTTCATCATCCCACTCATCAATTTTGTAATATTCTGGTCTGTAAATGAATGATACAATATCTGCATCTTGTTCAATAGCACCAGACTCACGCAAGTCTGACAGTAAGGGTCTTTTGCTTCCACCACGTGTCTCAACAGCACGAGATAACTGAGACAATGCAATTACTGGAACATTAAGTTCTTTTGCCAATGCCTTAAGGTTACGAGAAATCATAGAAATTTCCTGCTCACGGTTACCACCTTTTTGGCTACCACCAGCAGTCATTAACTGTAGATAATCTATCATTATCATTTTGATACCATACTGTGATGCTAGACGACGTGCCTTTGCTCTTAAATCGAAGATTGATAAAGAAGGAGTGTCATCTATATATAAAGGTGCCTTTTCTAGGGTTTTCACTTTAACGTTAAGCTGTTCCCACTCGTGCTTTTCTAACTTACCAGTTCTTAATTTTTCTGAAGACAACCCTGTTTCACTAGAAATTAAACGAGTTATTAACTGTACGGAAGACATCTCTAAGGAAAAAAAAGCTACAGGTGTATTAAAATCTACAGCTATATTACGCGCCATGGTTAGCGTCAATGCTGTTTTACCCATACCTGGACGAGCTGCAACAATAATTAAATCACTTGGTTGCCAACCAGAAGTCAATTTATCTAACTTATCAAAACCTGTTGGTATACCACTTAATCCTTCCTTATTTGATATCTCTTCAATCTTCTTTTTTGCTTGAATTACTAAGCTCTGTGCTGTCTCTGTCGATTTTTTAACGTTACCTTGAGTAACTTCATAAAGTTTAGCTTCTGCATTATCTAAAAGATCAAAAACATCTTTAGTTTCGTCATAAGCTTCTTCGATAATTTCGTTAGAAATCTTAATTAAACTACGTTGAATATACTTTTGAAGTATGATGCGTGCATGAAACTCGATATGAGCTGAAGAAGACACTCTTTGTGTTAAAGAAATAAGATAAAAATCACCACCAACCAAATCTAATTTTTCATCTTTCTTTAATTGAGAAGAAACGGTTAATAAGTCTATTGGTTCGCTGTTTTCAAATAATTTGAAAATAGCTTCGAAGATGTATTTATGAGCATCTTTATAAAAAGCATCTGGACTTAAAATATCAATAACCTCATCAACACCTTTTTTGTCAATCATCATTGCTCCGAGAACAACTTCCTCTAAATCAGTAGCTTGAGGAGGTATTTTCCCCTTCTCTAAGCTTATGATTGTGCTTTTATCGACTTTGTAACCTTGTATTGGGTTGGGTTGTTTCATAAATAACAAAAGTAGTTAAATAGTACTGACGAACTATGATTAATGTCAGCTTCAATCTTAACAGTTCTTCAACAATTTAACTGTTAATAACTTGATTATATTGTTAATAGCGCCAAAAAAAACCGAAGATTCAACTTCAGTTTTTTTTAGTTGCTTATGTTTGTTGATATTAGTCTTTATAGACACCCATTTTATCGTATTTATCCATACGTTTTTTGACTAATTCTTTTGGTGATAAGTTTTTTAACTCGTTGTACGATTTTACAATAGCATCGCTAACTGCCAAAAATGTTTTTTCTCTATCTGTATGTGCACCGCCAAGAGGTTCTTTAATGATTTGGTCTACAAGCTTCATACGCTTCATATCTTTAGCAGTTAGCTTTAAAGCTTCAGCTGCTTGCTCTTTGTACTCCCAACTTCGCCATAAAATTGAAGAACAAGATTCTGGTGAAATTACAGAATACCAAGTGTTTTCTAGCATCATCACCTTATCACCTACTCCAATCCCTAAAGCTCCACCGGAAGCTCCTTCACCAATAATAATGGTTATAATAGGAACTTTTAAACGAGACATTTCTAAAATATTTCTTGCTATTGCTTCACCCTGTCCTCTTTCCTCAGCTTCTAAGCCAGGATAAGCGCCAGGAGTATCTATTAATGTCACTACAGGAATTCCAAACTTTTCCGCAGATTTCATAAGACGCAGTGCCTTACGGTAACCTTCTGGATTTGACATTCCAAAATTTCTATATTGTCTGGTCTTGGTATTATATCCTTTTTGCTGACCAATAAACATATATGTTTGGTCGCCTATTTTACCCAAACCGCCAATCATAGCTTTGTCGTCTTTAACGTTGCGATCTCCATGCAATTCTAAAAAAGAGTCACCACAAAGTGCTCTGATATGGTCTAAGGTGTAAGGTCTATTAGGATGACGAGACAGTTGTACACGTTGCCATGCTGTTAGATTTTTATAAATCTCTTTTTTTGTTTCAGCAAGTTTCTTTTCAATCTGCTTACAAGTTTCAGTTACGTCTACATCACTTTCTTTTCCTATAATCTGGCATTTATCTAGCTGCTCTTCTAGTTCTTTTATCGGTAATTCAAACTCTAAATATTCCATACAATTTGAAGTTAGTTTTAAGTTAGTAAAGTTTACAAACCTACGTATTCTAATTCACTTTTTATAAAAAAATTAATATTAAGTAGGCTCCTTTTATAGTTAGTTATAAAATATATTATTGCAAAGGTAACATACTAACTTTAATTGTTAATTGGCATCTTTTTTTTGTTTTCGTGTTTTATAGTTTTTTAATAAAGCATCTAGAAGTACCATAGATATTATTAAGGCAGCACCTAAATAAAATTGAGGTGACATCTTTTCGGTCTCTGGAAAAAGGAACAAGGCTAAAATTATGCCGTAGATTGGCTCTAAATTATAGGTCAAAATTACAGTGAATGGGCTAATATGTCTCATAACTTCTACTGCACCAATAAAGGCATACGCTGTACATATTGAGGCTAATATAAAAATATAAATCCAATCGCTTTGTGAGAGTTTAAAGAATTGTTCGTTGAAGTGAATTCCCGAAAAATGAATAAATAGACTTAAAAAAATGACACCACTAATAAATTCGTAAAATGAAATAACGGTTGCGTTATATCGCTCTATAAAACGTCCATTGATAACGGCGAATAATGTTGAAAAAAGTGCAGAAAGTAATCCTAAAATGATTCCGTTAATATATTTTAGTTCGCTACTAGTAATCAAAAAGACTCCTAGAATTACTATCAATCCAAAACCTATTTCATAAACTAAAATGCGCCTCTTAAAAAAAATAGGCTCAATAAAAGATGCGAAAAAAGCACCTGATGAAAACATTGCCAAAGCAATTGAAACATTTGATTGTTTTATAGATTCAAAAAAAGTAATCCAATGTAAGGCTATAATTACACCTGCTGCAGAAAATTTAAGAATGGTTTTTCTACTTACCGTTATATTAAGTTTTATTATTTTTATGTAGACAAACATTAATATAGCAGCAATTACCATTCTGTACCAAACTATTGCAGTTGCACCAGCAGATATTTCTTTACCCAGAATTGCCGTAAAACCAGCTATAAAAACCAGAAAGTGTAAATGAAGATAATCCTTAAATCTAGCGTTTGGCATTCTGTAGAAGGTATACAGCTAAAATACCAAATATAAAGTTAGGAAACCATACAGCTATTACAGGTGAAAAATTTGATTGCTCAGCCATAACACCGAAAATCTTATCAAAAAAGACATAAATCATAGCAATAGCAATACCAAAAGCCAAATTTACACCCATACCACCTCTACGTTTAACAGATGATACTGCAACTGCAATAATAGTTAATATAAATATTGAAACAGGTAAACTCCATTTTTTTAATTTAACCACCTCATATCTGCCGATATTTTTTGACCCTTTCTTTTTTTCTGATTCAATAAATCTTAGAAGTTCTGCATAAGATTTTGTTTCGGCTGCATACTCTAAGGGTGTTAAATCTTCGAGTTCAAAAGAAAAAATAGTATCCTTTCGTCTTACTTTTTCTATGATTTCACTATTATTTTCAAAAGTACGTTTTAAGTAGTTTGTTAACCTATAGCTACTATCTTTTTCAATAAATCTAATATTATCTGCAAAGATTTTATATTTTAATTCATTGCCTTCAAAATGCTCGTAAGTAAAATTATTTCCTGTCTTACTCTTTGGTGAGAAGCTACTTACATAGATATAATCGTTATCGTTAATTTGTTGATATACATCTCTGGTTTCTTGTATTTTTTTATTCTTTTTAAGGTACTTATATTTAAACTGGTTAAAGCCTTGACTAGCTATTGGAGCCAAATACATACCCAAAACTAAAGCTACACCAGAAATAATAGTGGCTCCTATTAAATAAGGTCTTAAGAATCTGGTAAATGACACCCCAGAACTTAAAAAAGCAACAATCTCTGTATTGTTGGCCAACTTTGAAGTAAACCAAATAACAGATAAAAATAAGAAAAGAGGAAATAAAAGATTAGCAAAGTAAACTGTAAAATCTACGTAATACGCTGTAACTTCACCAAATGGTGCTTTATTTTCTATTATTTTCCCGACCTTTTCTGCTAAGTCTACTGTAATACCAATAGGAATAAACAGCAACAACATCATTAAAAATGTTAACAAATAACGCTTAAGTATGTACCAATCTAGGATTTTCACTTACTATAATCTTTTATCCATTTGTTTAACCATTTTTTCTTTCCATGTTTTAAAATCACCTTCAATAATATGCTTTCTGGCTTCTCTTACCAACCATAAATAAAAGCCTAAATTATGAATAGTAGCTATTTGCTTTCCTAATAATTCATTAACAGAGAATAAATGTTTTAGATATGCCTTACTGTACTCGGTATCTACAAAGGTGATTCCCATTTCATCAATTGGCGAAAAATCTTCAGCCCATTTTTTATTTTTAATATTTATGGTACCATGGGCTGTAAATAGCATCCCATTTCTGGCATTTCTGGTAGGCATTACACAGTCAAACATATCTACACTTAACGCGATATTTTCTAAAATATTGATTGGTGTACCAACTCCCATCAAATAACGTGGCTTATCCTCTGGTAAGATATCGCAAACTACTTCGGTCATGGCATACATTTCTTCTGCTGGTTCACCAACTGATAATCCACCTATTGCATTTCCTTGTGCACCTGCATTCGCAATATATTCTGCTGATTGAATTCTTAGATCTTTATAAGTACTGCCTTGTACTATTGGAAAAAACGTTTGCTCATAACCATACTTAAAAGGTACTTTATCCAAATGTGTTAGACATCGTTCTAGCCAACGATGCGTCATATGCATAGAACGTTTTGCATAATTATAGTCACATGGATAAGGTGTACATTCATCAAACGCCATAATGATGTCAGCACCTATAGATCGTTGAATTTCCATTACATTTTCAGGTGTAAACACATGGTAGCTACCATCAATATGGGATTTAAACTTAACACCTTCTTCTTTAATTTTTCTATTTGCAGATAAAGAATACACTTGGTAACCTCCAGAATCAGTCAAAATATTTCTATCCCAATTCATAAACTTATGTAGTCCACCTACTTGTTCTAAAATAGGTGTTTGAGGACGTAGGTATAAATGGTAGGTATTTCCTAAAATGATATCTGGGTTAACATCATTTTTTAATTCGCGCTGATGTACACCTTTCACAGTACCAACAGTACCAACAGGCATAAAAATTGGTGTTTCAATTGTTCCATGATCTGTTGTAACAACACCAGCTCTTGCCTTTGATTCTTTATCTTTTGCTAAGCAATTAAATTCCATAAATGTAAGTCTGGTGGCAAATATAATTAACTCAAATACATTGGCATCTTAATTAAATTCAAAAATTGTTAGCAATTCATTAAAATCGTTAATAAGTGGCACTATTCGACTTTTGAATGCGACTTATAAAAAGTTATTTTTGCAGCATTAATTTAACCTAAAAAACATGTCTAATATTCAACAATTAGAAGATTTAACTACTCAAGTTCGTAGAGATATCCTACGTATGGTACACAAAGTAAATTCTGGTCACCCTGGCGGATCATTAGGTTGCGCAGAATTTTTTGTTTGTCTTTACAAAGAATTAATGGAAACCAAAGAAGGTTTTGATATGGATGGTATTGGTGAAGATTTATTTTTCCTATCCAATGGTCATATCTCACCTGTTTATTACAGTGTACTTGCGAGAACAGGATACTTTCCTGTTGAAGAATTAAACACGTTTAGATTAATAGACTCTAGATTACAAGGTCACCCAACAACTCATGAAGGTTTACCAGGTGTAAGAATTGCTTCTGGTTCTTTGGGACAAGGTATGTCTGTTGCAATTGGCGCCGCAGAAACGAAGAAATTAAACAATGACAATCATCTTATTTACAGTCTTCATGGTGACGGTGAGTTACAAGAAGGACAAAACTGGGAAGCTATTATGTATGCTGCTGGTAACAAAGTAGACAACCTCATTACAGCGATTGATCTTAACGGTCAACAGATTGATGGATCAACAGACAATGTTTTACCTATGGGTAACATAAAGGCTAAATTTGAAGCTTTTGGTTGGGACGTTGTGGAAATAAATGAAGGTAACAATATCGAAGCCATTTTAAAAGGTATGGCAACTGCCAAATCACTTTCCGGAAACGGCAAACCTATTTGTGTACTGCTTAAAACAGTAATGGGTAATGGTGTAGATTTTATGATGCATACACATGCTTGGCATGGTAAAGCGCCAAACGACGAACAATTAGCTGTAGGCTTAGCTCAAAATGCAGAAACTTTAGGAGATTATTAATCAGCAATCAAAACACAGAATGAAAACATATACAAATACAGGAAATAAAGATACACGCTCTGGTTTTGGAGCTGGATTAACAGAATTAGGTAAAACAAACGAAAATGTAGTAGCATTATGTGCTGACTTAACTGGTTCTCTTAAAATGGATGAGTTTAAAGCTAATCATCCTGAACGTTTTTTTCAAGTGGGCATTGCTGAAGCCAATATGATTGGTATAGCTGCAGGAATGACCATTGGTGGTAAAATTCCATTTACAGGAACCTTTGCAAACTTTTCTACAGGTAGAGTTTATGACCAGATACGTCAAAGTGTGGCCTACTCTGGAAAAAACGTGAAAATTTGTGCTTCACATGCAGGCGTTACACTAGGTGAGGATGGTGCTACACATCAAATTCTAGAAGATATTGGATTAATGAAAATGTTGCCAGGTATGACAGTAATTAATACTTGTGATTACAACCAAACCAAGGCAGCAACATTAGCTATAGCAAAACATGATGGTCCTGTATATTTAAGGTTTGGCCGTCCTAAAGTACCAAATTTTACACCAGAAAATGGTGAATTTGAAATTGGAAAAGCTGTAAAGCTGATTGAAGGAAATGATGTTACCATCGTAGCAACAGGGCATTTAGTTTGGGAAGCTTTAGAAGCTGCTAAAGCACTAAATGAAGAAGGTATATCTGCAGAAGTTATAAATATTCACACCATAAAACCTTTAGATGATAAGGCTATTTTAGAATCTGTAACTAAAACAGCTTGTATCGTAACTGCTGAAGAACATAATTATTTAGGTGGCCTTGGTGAAAGCGTTGCAAGAGTTTTAGTCCAACATAACCCTACTCCTCAAGAATTTGTTGCCACTCAAGATACCTTTGGCGAGTCTGGTACTCCTGCTCAACTTATGGATAAGTATGGACTAAACAGTTCTGCAATCCACAAAGCTGCGAAAAAAGCTTTAAAAAGAAAATAACTTCATTTTGGCAACGTTTTTGATATTAGATACCTAATCTTAAAAACGAACATTATGAAAAATTTGAAAAAAACAGCATTTTTTGCTGTAGTTCTGGCATTTATTGGTTTTAGTGCTAATGCTCAAAAAGGAAGCGCCTTCGGATTTAAAGGTGGTTTAAATTATAGTGCCAACGGAGATTATTTTGAGTCTATTGGTGATAATGCTAAAAATCCAGACCGAAACATTGGTTATCATATAGGGCTTTTTGGAAAAATTGGTGATCAATTATATTTTAGACCAGAACTCGTTTACACTGCTACTAAAAGTGATTACGATAGTAATGCCTTTAACGTTAAAAAGATCGACGCACCACTTTTAGTAGGGATTAAGGTTTTAGGACCAGTAAGTGTCTTTGGTGGTCCATCTTTACAATATATACTAGACACCGAATTTGAAGGTATAGATATAGACAACGTTGAAGATGACTTTTCTGTAGGTCTTAACTTCGGCATTGGTCTTAACTTTAATAAAATTGGAATAGACCTTAGATACGAACGTGGCTTTAATGATAATGAGGCCACATTTATAAATAATAACTTAGGCGATGGTGTATTTAGCAGAATCGACACGAGACCAGATCAATTGATATTAAGTTTATCTATAGCTTTGTAAAATTGACAATAATATTTTTAAATTAAAAAGCCGCAAATTAGCGGCTTTTTTTTGTTATATAACTGTCTTATTGTTAGGCAAATTAACCTTCTTCTTCATTATAATTTATTGCGATATCTTCTTGTAAATAATCAGCAACACCATTACTGTCAGAGTCTACAATCTCTACCGTATTGATTGTAATAACACCATCTGTTTCAGATCTACTTACTTCATACTCACCTTCACCTAAAACGGGTTCTTCCTCATTAACATTTGTATCTACTGTATAAGTATTTGACATTAATTCATCTATAGTATTCACACCATCACCATCATCGTCTAGATCTATGAAATTAGGAAAATTATCCTCGTCTGTGTCATCATTAGAAACATCCATATCACTATCTAAATCTTCAATGTAGGATGGTATTCCATCACCATCATGATCTTCTACTTGTGTACGCAATAATTCGAATTTAAAAATCAAATTAGCATAGGAGGATCCTGAATCCGTGCCAGAGAAAAAACCTAGACCAGAAGGTACAAACATAACTCCAAAACCATAATCTTCATATTCAACTATACCATTGTTAAGAGTAAATCCTGTAGATGCTTTAAAGCCAGGCAGAACCAATTGCCATGCTCTTATAGAGCCAAATGAGTTAATTAGGTTGCCTTGGAGTGCCAAATTTATTGGTGTAATCCTAGAGTCAAACACATTTCCAGACCCTACCTCTTTTCCTTCATAGCGCACTTCTACACGATCTGTGAAGTTTGGTGATTGTCCTTCTCCATTATTAATTCTTAGAACATAATACTCGTATTGCACATCAAAATATTCAGTTGTTAATATTTCTACAGCATCAATAAGTAATGTATTGTTTTCTGGGTCTGGCATATCTAAATATTCTCCAGTATTTTCATCTATTGGCAACTCTGTAATTATCAAATCTCCATACCTATAGTCTTCACCTTCTTGAAAAAAACTTGAGTTATAATAATGCGTAGAGAGATAATCTATGAGCGAATCGTTATCAGCCATTTGTTGCTCACCTCTATCCCTTAACTCTATGTTTGGCACAGTAGTATCATCATCGTCTTTACAAGAGACAACTATAATTAACACTAAAAGAAAATAAAGAATATATTTTATTGATTTCATAATATAATTGTTATTTTGATAAAATTAACCACAAATCTTACCAAGTGTTCATTATTGCATTAATACGTGGCGCAAGATACATTAAATTAATATTTTTACGTCAAAACCATAACGTAGATTTTAGTTAAAATATATGCGAATAGACAAATATCTTTGGTGTGTACGCTATTATAAAACACGAAGTACAGCAACTCAAGCTTGTAAAAAAGGCCAAGTAAAACTAAATGGTGCTGTAGCAAAACCATCTAGAGAGGTTTACCCAACTGACGAAATAGAACTAAGAAAGGATCAAATCAGCTACAAGTTAACAGTTAACGATCTACCGCCAAATCGTGTTGGTGCTAAACTTGTAAATATATATAGAACAGACACTACCCCAAAAGAAGCTTTTGCGGCTAAAGATCTATTAAAATTTAGTAAAGATTATTATCGCAAAAAAGGAACAGGAAGACCAACTAAAAAAGATAGACGAGATATAGATAGTTTTTATGAAGATGATGAAGAATAAGTTTGACAGATCATATTGGGAACTTAGGTACGAAGAAAATAAAACCGGTTGGAATATTGGATACGCATCCCTGCCAATAAAAGAATATATTGAACAATTAGAAGATAAATCCGCAACTATATTAATCCCAGGTGCAGGTAATAGTTATGAAGCCCAACTTTTATGGAACAATGGATTTATTAACACTTTTGTTTTAGATATTGCCAAACAACCATTAGAGAATTTAAAAAACAGAGTTGAAACTTTTCCTAATAACCAATTGCTACATCAGGATTTTTTTGAACTCAACAAAACCTTTGACCTTATTATTGAGCAAACTTTTTTCTGTGCACTAAATACTGATTTAAGAAATCAATATGCAGAAAAAATGTACCAATTATTAAAACCTAATGGAAAATTAGTTGGTCTGTTTTTCGATTTTCCATTAACAGAATCAGGTCCACCTTTTGGTGGAAGTATAGAAGAATACAAATCTATCTTTGGCAAATATTTTAAAATTAAAACACTTGAGCGTGCAACAAATTCAATAAAAGAAAGACAAGGTAAAGAACTGTTTTTTATCTTTGAGCGGCTTTAATGCAACCACTTGTTAATTTTTTGCATTTTTCAAATCAAAACTTTAAACGGCACACTATGGCGCTTACTAAAAATACCATTCTAAGTCATAAGGAAATTGAGCACAAAATTAGACGTATTGCTTACCAGATTTATGAAAGCAATGTAAACGAATCTGAAATTATAATTGCTGGTATTGAAAGTAGTGGTTATATTTTAGCTAAGAAAATTAAATCGCAGCTTGATAAGATTTCAGATATCACATCTACGCTTTGTAAGGTTACAATAGACAAGAAGACACCAACTAATCCAATAAAAACTTCAATCAAAAGTGAAGACTATGCAAATAAGTCTATTGTTTTAATTGACGATGTTTTAAACTCAGGAAGTACATTAATATATGGTATCAAGCATTTTTTAGATGTACCATTAAAGCAATTTAAAACTGCTGTATTGGTAAACCGGAACCATAAAAAATTCCCAGTAAAGGCGGATTTTAAAGGTATTTCTTTGTCTACTTCGTTATTTGAACATGTACACGTGAACCTTTCTAAGCAACCGTACGAAGCTTACTTAGATTAAAGACATTAAAATTTCTTCAACAATATCTTTTTTAGATTTATTGTCAGCAACAATTATGTTTGAGGCTTGATTATAGTATTGAGTGCGTTCAAAAAGATGTTTGCCTATAAATTCTAGAAGAGCTTCCTCTCTTTGTAAATGACTAATCAAGGGTCTATTCTCCTTCTCTTTAAACAATCTTTCATTAAGAGTTGGTAAAGACAATTTTAAATAAAACAAACAAACTTTAGATTCGTTTAAAAGTACGTTTAGATTGTTTCCATAACAAGGTGTTCCGCCACCTAAAGCTAAAACTATATTATCTTTTGAATTTAAAATATCATTTAAGTAGAATGCCTCTTTCTTTCTAAAATAAATCTCACCCTTAGTCTTAAATAACTCACTAATCGTAGCATTTTCATTACTAGAAATATACTCATCTAAGTCTAAAAAATTGTAATTCAACACAGTAGCTAAATTCCTACCAATTGTAGACTTACCAGAACCCATATAGCCCATTAATACAACTATCATAAGACTTAAATAATTAAAAATTAGACACCAAACTTAATCAAAATAAAAAAACAAAAATTTAAATAAAAAAAGTATTGTTTTATTAATTAAACCTTTTATATTTGCACCCTCATTTAAGAGAACATCTTAATGACCGGGTAGCTCAGTTGGTAGAGCATCTCCCTTTTAAGGAGAGGGTCCTGGGTTCGAGCCCCAGCCCGGTCACAAAAGTTAAGCAATAATGCTTAACTTTTTTTTTACTCGATAATAGAGTTTTTTAGTAATTAATGTTTATCTTTTTGAATCAGTTAGCTTAGCCAAAGAGGTAACTCTTTACAATTTTTATTGCGCACGTGGCGGAATTGGTAGACGCGCTGGCTTGAGGGGCCAGTGACCGTTTAGGTCGTGGAAGTTCGAATCTTCTCGTGCGCACAACTTCTCTTTATTCTTACAATTTGTTAACTGTTTTTTTAGCAAGCTAACTATTAACAACAATTTTTTACTTAATTTATGTTAATTCTGATTAAACTATCAGTTTAAATGTTATTTTTGTTTAAACATTTTTATCAAAAAATGAACAATATTAAAAGTCAATTCAGTATTAAAGACTTAGAAAATCTTACAGGAATAAAAGCGCACACAATCAGAATATGGGAAAAGCGCTACAATTTGTTACAACCAAAACGTACTGATACTAATATAAGGTATTACGATTTGGCCAGCTTTCAAAAATTATTAAATGTAAGTTATCTAAATAACAACGGTTTCAAAATTTCTAAAATTGCAACACTTGCAGAAGAACAGATTCCTGTATTAGTAAGAGAAATTGCTGCAGAGAATAATTTAGAAAGCCATGCCATCAATGCATTTAAGCTTTCTATGTTAAATTTTGATCAGGCACTATTTTATAAAACTTACAATTCACTTTTAACCGAAAAAGATTTTGAAACAGTTTTCTATGATATTTTTATTCCTCTGCTAACCGAAATAGGCTTATTATGGCAAACTGATACAATTACACCAGCTCACGAGCATTTTTTAACGTCATTGATACGTCAAAAAATATTAATAAATACAGAAAAAGCCCAATCCAAACAAGTCAATAAGTCTAATAAAACATTTGTGCTGTACTTACCGGAAAATGAAATCCATGAATTGGGTCTCCTATTTATTAATCACCAGCTGGTCAATAAAGGTTACCAATCTATTTTATTAGGTATGAGTGTGCCGTTACAAAGCTTAGCTGACCTCAAAAATTATTATGATGAGCTCATTTATATTTCATATTTCACCGTAAAACCTGAAAAAAATGATATAGAGCAATACATAGAGGATTTTGACAAATTATTGATTAAAAACTCCAATACAAAACTTTGGATTTTAGGTCAAATGCTGAACGCCTTAGACATAAATAAGCTACCTAATGGCGTATCAGCATTTAAAAGTATCAAATCCCTAACAAAAAACCTCAAGTAATGAGCAAAACAATATCTATAATAGGTTCAGGTTTTTCATCGCTATCAGCTTCATGCTATTTAGCAAAAGCTGGTTACAATGTATCTGTTTTTGAGAAGAATGATACCGTAGGCGGAAGAGCAAGGCAACTCATCAAGGATGGTTTTACTTTCGACATTGGACCTAGTTGGTATTGGATGCCAGACATTTTTGAAAAGTTTTTTAACGATTTTGGCAAAAGCACAACCGATTATTATGTGCTTGATAAATTAAGTCCAGCTTATAAGATTTTCTTTTCGGATGAAGTCATCACAATAGGCGATCATATGGATCAAATCTGTGAAGAATTTGAGCGTATAGAATCTGGGAGTTCTAAACCTCTTCGGAAATTTATTGCTCAAGCACAAGACCATTACAATATTGCAATTAACAAGGTGGTTTTAAAACCAGGTATTTCACCATTTGAATTGGTAACTAAAGATACTGTAACAAGAGTTGATCGTTTTTTTAAAACAATAAGCTCAGAGGTTAGGAAAAACTTTAAAAATCCAAAACTCATTTCTACATTAGAATTTCCTGTTCTGTTTTTAGGTGCAAAACCTAGTCAGACTCCTTCGTTTTACAGTTTCATGAATTTTGCAGATTTTGGTTTGGGTACTTGGCACCCTAGAGGTGGTATGTACCAGATTATTAAAGCTATGAAAAGCCTAGCTGAAAGTTTAGGAGTTAAAATAAATACAAATAGTACTATTGAAAAGATAAATGTTGAAGACGGAAAAACTAAAGGAATAACAGTTAATGGCAACTTTATCGCTTCAGACATTGTATTAAGTGGTGCTGATTATCATCATTCCGAGACTTTATTAGATAAAACCTACAGGCAATACTCCGAGAACTACTGGGATAAACGCACTTTCGCTCCCTCTTCGTTGCTCTTTTACGTAGGTTTTGATAAAAAGTTAAAAGACATCGAACATCATAATTTATTCTTTGACACTAATTTTGAAAATCATGCAGAGGATATTTATGATGACCCCAAATGGCCTGAAAATCCATTATTTTATGTTAACTTCCCTTCAGTTACTGATAAAAGTATGGCTCCTAATGGTTGTGAGACAGGTTTTTTTCTTATACCAATTGCCCCAGGACTAGAGGATACACCAGAATTAAGAGCACAGTATTTTGATATAATCATAAATCGGTTTGAAAACCTAACACTTCAAAAAGTAAAAAAGAATATCTTGTTTAAAGAATCGTTTTGTGTAAAGGACTTTATCCGAGAATATAACTCATATAAAGGTAATGCCTACGGTATGGCAAATACCTTAAGACAAACTGCATTTTTAAGACCAAAGTTAAAAAGCAAAAAAGTAGATGGATTGTACTTTACAGGACAACTAACTGTACCTGGTCCAGGTGTACCGCCATCTCTAATATCGGGAAAATTAGTTTCAGAACTAATCCAAAAAAATGAAATTTAACCGCTAAGAAAAAGACATTATTATCATGAAATCAATTTTTGACAACGTTTCTAAAAGCTGCAGCAAGCTAGTTACCAATGCTTACAGCACGTCGTTCTCTATGGCGACAAAAATGCTATCTGACAGTATAAGACAAGATATCTATAACATCTATGGGTTTGTCCGTTTTGCTGATGAAATTGTAGACTCATTCCATGATTATGATAAAGAAAAACTCTTTAATAATTTTGAAGCTGATTTAGAAGCTGCCTTATCTGATAAAATTAGCTTAAACCCTATCTTAAACTCATTTCAAGAGACCTACCATAAATATAATATTGACAAGAAGTTAGTAGATGCTTTTATGAGTAGTATGCGATTAGATTTACATAAAAAAGACTATCTAACTGAGAAAGAATACAAAGCCTACATTTATGGTTCTGCAGATGTTGTAGGGTTAATGTGTTTGAAAGTTTTTGTTAAAGGTGATAATGAAAAATATGAAGATTTAAAGGATTCTGCTATGAGCTTAGGTTCGGCGTTTCAAAAGGTTAATTTCTTAAGAGATTTAAAAGCAGATTTTGAAGACTTGAGCCGAACATACTTCCCAAACACCGATTTAAACCATCTAGATGAAGCATCTAAAAAAGCTATTATAGACGATATAGAAAATGACTTTTCTAAAGGTTTACAAGGTATAAAACGCCTACCTCTAGAAGCTCGTTTTGGTGTGTTTATGGCTTACCGTTATTACAACAAGCTATTGCAAAAACTTAAAAACACACCTGCTTTAGAGATTAAATCAACAAGAATACGAGTTCCTAATTATAAAAAAATAGAGTTATTAACCCGTAGTTACGTAAAATATCAATTAAATTTATTGTAATTTAAAACATAAAAAATGCAAACTTTTTATTGGATACTAATCTTTTTAGGAACATTTTTTATAATGGAATTCAATGCATGGTTTACTCATAAATATATTATGCACGGATTCTTATGGAGTTTACACAAAGATCATCATCATAAAGATCACGACAGTTGGTTTGAGCGTAACGATGCTTTCTTTATTTTTTACGCAGTTGTTAGTATGTCTTGCTTTTACTTTTGGAGTGCAAAAGGCATATGGTTTACATTACCAATAGGGCTCGGTATATTAATGTATGGTATTGCATATTTCATCGTTCATGATATCTTTATTCATCAGCGATTTAAGTGGCTAAGAAACATAGATAATAAATATGCGCGTGGCATAAGAAGAGCTCATAAAATACACCACAAGCACTTAGGTAAAAAAGATGGTGAAAACTTTGGAATGCTTATAGTACCATTTAAATATTTCAAGAATTAGAAATGCCAAAAGCTACGGTTATTGGAGCTGGTATAGCAGGTATTGCTGTAGCGCTAAGGTTACAAAAAAAGGGTTACCAAGTAAGTGTTTTTGAGAAAAATCCATACTTCGGAGGCAAGCTACATAGTATAAACAAAGACTCTTATCGCTTTGACCTTGGTCCATCCTTGTTCACCATGCCACACCTTGTTACCGAACTATTTGCTCTGCACGGACAAACTAGCACTGATTATTTTAATTACTACCAAAAAGATAACATCTGCAATTATTACTGGGAAGATGGCACTAGTTTTGAAGCTAATGCAGATAAAGATACATTTATTAATGAGGCATCTAAAGTATTTGATGAGCCCCAACAAAACATAACCAATTATATCGATGCCAGTAAAAAAAAATATGACCTTACCGCTGAATTGTTTTTAGAGAAATCTTTGCATCGATTAAATACTTACTTAACTACTAAAACTTTAAAGGCATTAATTAATTTAGGGATCTTAGACATTAATACTACCCTAAATAATACGAACAAAAAATATTTTACAAACGATAAACTCGTTCAATTATTTAACAGATATGCTACATATAATGGTTCGTCACCTTATAAAACACCAGGAATTATGTCTATGATTCCTCATTTAGAAATGGGAATGGGCACTTTCTTTCCGGTCGGTGGTATGCACGAGATAAGTAAAAGTTTATATGAACTTGCGCTGCGTGTAGGTATTCAATTTAAGTTTAATGAAAATGTTAAAAACATTATTGTTAAAAACTCAAAAGCGATTGGCATTGAGACCCAGAAACAAAAATATTTGAGTGATATTGTAGTATCAAACTCAGATGTCTACCCAACGTTTAAAAACTTATTATCGCACCAGCGAGAGCCAAAGAAAGTACTAAAACAAGAACGGTCTAGTTCTGCCCTTATCTTTTACTGGGGCATAAGTAGAGAATTTAAAAAGTTAGATCTTCACAATATTTTTTTTAGCAATGATTACCAGTCTGAATTCAATGCACTTTTTAACGAAAAGACACTTTTTGACGACCCTACGATATACATTAATATAACTTCAAAAGAAAACCCTTTAGATGCACCAAAAGGTCATGAAAATTGGTTTGTTATGATTAACGCACCTGCCGATTATGGACAAAATTGGTCTGAATTAATCGCAAACTCAAAAAAGAATATTTTAGAAAAATTAAAGCGAATACTAAAAATAGATATAGCACCACTCATTACCACTGAACATATACTTGATCCCGTAGGTATTGAGAAAGCAACTAGTTCTTATAGAGGCTCCCTTTACGGGACTGCAAGCAACAACAAATTTGCTGCTTTTTTACGTCATCCAAATTTTTCGAATAGAATCAAAAATCTATTCTTTTGTGGTGGTTCCGTCCATCCTGGTGGTGGCATTCCTCTTTGTCTACTTTCTGCTAAAATTGTAGCTGATTTAATTCCGGAAGCATCTAATGAATAATTTACTATTTAAAAATAAATTAAAGCTTAGTATATTTTTGGTGTGGTTATTTCATGCTTCGGCAATAATTGGAATTGGTTTAGGTTATAACGATTGGTTTATTCAAAAAACACCACTTAACTTAAGTGTATCTCTTATTTTATTTCTTTTAGTTTACCCTGTAAATGATGCTAAAAAAGCTTTTGCATTTATCGCTTTTATGATTGCCGGTATGTTTGCAGAATGGTTAGGTGTCAATTATCAATTACTATTTGGTTCCTATTATTATGGTGAGAACTTTGGACCTAAATTAGACGGAGTTCCATATTTAATTGGTGCCTATTGGGCTCTACTGACTTTTATAACTGCTGCCATAACTGACTATACAAAATGGCACGTCGTTGCTAAGGTTATTACAGCAGCTGTTTTAATGGTATTTTTGGATTATCTTATGGAATTTAATGCACCAACGTTCGATTTTTGGCATTTTGAAGGTGGAATGCCACATTTGAATAATTATCTAACTTGGTTTTTTCTTGGGCTCTTATTACAAATTATATTAAGAGTTTTAAAAATAAAAGGCAATAAGTTGTTCTCATTACATCTCTACTTAGCGCAACTGGTGTTTTTCTTGTTTGCTTATTTTTATTTTTTAAAACTCTAGTCCATCTATGCCAGACCAACTACCATAAGATTTATAAGGCTGAAATCTTGAAAAAAGTTCTTCTTTATACCACTGTATTTTTTTTGTGTCCATGACTGCTTTTTTGTGTTCCTCACTTCCGTAAGCATAAGTCGTCAAATCATCTTTTGATTTCCAAATACTAAATGTAGCCATCTGAAGAAAAGGTACTTCACCGATTCCTTTAGCATAAATGAGACCTCTATTATCACTAAGAGGCTTCTGAGATGTGGGTACATACCGCCAAAATTTTAGCAAATGGCGCTTCTTTATTGTAGCTCTTGTAATCACGGCAATTAGAGGATTATTCTCATTAAGGGTGTCACTTTTTACAAACGGATTCTTACCAGACCAAGCACCGTGAGATTTTATGTGTTTTAAATAAAAAATAATGTGTTCCTTGGATTTACTTTTAAAACGTTTATTTAGTTCTGAATGTTTATAAAAAGCATCAGCTGATGCTTCATTATCCCATACTTGCAACAACGCATATACAGACCAATCTGGTGATGGACTAAATCCATTCTTTCCACTTCCCATTAATTTATATAAAACCTGACCTTTAATTTTTGACAATGGATTATGTGCAAACTGCATCATACCAAAAGCCCATATTTTACTAGCAATGGTGTTGTATCTAAAAAACGTTAATGTAGTGATTTGAGACAATTAATAAATATTTTAATTCAGCCAATTAAAAACGAAAATCAAAGATAGTGCAATAATTATTCAATTAATAAATCATCGAGTAATTGTCTAATTTTTTCACTATTCCAATCTAAGGCACCGGATTCATCTACTACAATTTCATGGTTTTTGTTAATTATAAACGTACGAGGAATTGAATTTGTCGCTAATACATCTGGCACCTCATTAATAGGGTTGTAAACTTTGAAGTTGAATCCATTTTTTGACTTAAAATTGTTAACAACATTAATTTTATCATTCGTTACAAAAAGGAATTCTACTTTATTATTATAATCGTCATATAACGCTTGAAGACTTGGCATCTCGGCTATACATGGCGGACACCATGTTGCCCAAAAATTAATAAACACGACGTCTCCTTTTGTAGATCGAAAATCGAGGATTGTATTATTATCAGATTGTAATTTCCATTTATTATAGGTCACTTTAACTCTTTGGTCATTATCTATAATCGTTGATTGATTAATATAACTTAACCCTCTGTGTAACCAAACTTGAATAAGCTGTCTTGTTTGTGGAATTATCAGTAGCAAGATTACTATTATAAAGACAATATTGCTTTTTTTAAAATGCTTTTTCATCATCATCAAAGTTAAGCTGAAGTACTGAAAATTCTAATTTGTCGGCGGTTAAAATCAATAACATCTGCTTCTTTAAGTTCGTTCATTAAAATATTTAATGTCGGACGAGAAATACCTATTAATGAGGCTATATCTTTCTGTGTATATGGATGGTTTATAATATGATCACCTGTTTTTTCACAACCGTAACCATAATCTGTACATAGTTCGTTTAAGAATTCTAGTAATCTTGTTTTTGAATCTTTAAATAATAACAATTGAAGTCTTCGTTCTAGTTTTTTAAATTTAAAGCCTATAAATTTATAGACTCTCAAGCTGAAAGTTTTATTATCTCGCATTAAATCGTGCATGGTGTCAACACCTACAGGACAGATAGACGTATTATTGTCTAAGGATTGTGCAAACTCATCTCTTTTTTCCTCTCCTAAAATGGCTTTTTCACCAAACAACTCACCCTTTCTTAAAATTGCCTTTACAACCTCAGTACCATCTTCGTTGTAATATCCAATCTTAACTTTACCCTTCTCTATAAGATAAACTTTGTTTGCTGCATCGTCTTCAAAATAAATGTAATCACTCTTTTTATAGGCATCAAAATCGTGACATGACTTATATTTTTTAAACTTATGAGGGCAGAGTAAATTAAATAAATTTACATCTTCAAGGATCCAAATAGAATTCATGACTAAAGAAAGATTTAATTGAGTTAAAGTTAAAGTCGATCATTTTTTTTAAACCTTTCATTGTAAAACAAAAAAACTCTCAGCAAATAACTGAGAGTTTTTAATTTATCAATTAAACTTAACTTAGTTAAGCGTTTTGTTTTTTAATTAAATTAAGAGCAGAACCTTCTTTATACCATTCAATCTGCGCATCATTATAGGTATGGTTTAAAGCAATTACATCTTTAGAACCATCTGCATGTACAACCTCTACGTGTAATTGCTTATCTGGTGCAAACTCATTTAAATCTAAGAAGTTAAATGTATCATCCTCTTGAATTAAATCGTAGTCTGACTCATTAGCAAAAGTAAGACCTAACATACCTTGCTTCTTAAGGTTTGTTTCGTGGATACGAGCAAAAGACTTTACAATTACAGCGGCAACACCTAAATGTCTAGGTTGCATCGCAGCATGCTCTCTAGAAGATCCCTCACCGTAATTATGGTCTCCTACAACCACAGACCAAATACCATTCTTCTTGTATTCTCGTTGTGTGTCAGGAACTCCACCAAACTCACCTGTCAATTGATTCTTAACAAAGTTAGTTTTTTTGTTAAAGGCATTTACAGCTCCAATTAAAGTATTATTAGCAATGTTATCTAAATGCCCTCTAAAACGTAACCATGGACCTGCCATAGAAATATGGTCTGTAGTACATTTACCAAATGCCTTAATCAATAATTTGGCACCTGTTATAGAATCACCTATAGGCTCAAAAGGTGTTAATAATTGTAATCTTTCTGAATCTGACTTCACAGTAACTTCTACTCCGCTACCATCTGCAACAGGCGCTAAGTATCCGTTTTCTTTTACATCAAAACCTTTAGGTGGTAATTCCCACCCTGTTGGTTCATCTAACATCACTTCTTCACCATTCTCATTGATCAAAGTATCAGTCATAGGATTGAAATCTAATCGACCAGCAATAGCAATAGCAGCTGTAATTTCTGGTGATGCTACAAAAGCGTGTGTATTTGGATTACCATCTGCACGCTTTGCAAAGTTTCTATTAAATGAATGTACAATACTATTTTTGGGTGCATTCTTAGGATCGCTATACCTAGCCCACTGCCCAATACAAGGGCCACAAGCGTTTGTAAAGATCTTAGCGTCTAATTTTTCAAAGACTTCAAGAATTCCATCACGCTCAGCAGTGTAGCGCACTTGTTCAGACCCTGGATTAATACCAAACTCTGCTTTTGTTTTAAGACCTTTGTCTAAAGCTTGTTGTGCAATAGAAGATGCTCTAGACAAATCTTCATATGATGAGTTAGTACAAGAACCTATGAGTCCCCATTCAACTTGCATCGGCCATTCATTCTCAGTAGCCTTCTTGGTCATATCCTTACCTACTTCGGTAGATAAGTCTGGTGTGAACGGACCATTTAACAAAGGCCCTAACTCTGAAAGGTTAATATCTATAACTTGGTCAAAATACTGCTCAGGATTTGCATATACTTCAGCATCTGCAGTAAGATAATCTTTAATCTTATTAGCTTCGTCAGCTACATCTTCTCTATCTGTGGCACGTAAGTAACGCTCCATAGAATCATCATATCCAAAAGTAGATGTAGTAGCACCTATCTCTGCACCCATGTTACAAATAGTTCCTTTACCTGTACACGACATAGATAATGCACCTGGGCCGAAATATTCAACGATTGCACCAGTTCCTCCTTTAACTGTTAAAATCTCAGCAACTTTTAAGATAACATCTTTTGGCGCTGTCCAACCTGAAAGTTTTCCTGTTAATCTTACACCTATTAATTTTGGAAACTTAAGCTCCCAAGCCATGCCAGCCATAACATCTACAGCATCTGCACCACCAACACCAATAGCAACCATACCTAAACCACCTGCATTAACAGTATGCGAGTCTGTACCAATCATCATACCACCTGGAAAAGCGTAATTTTCTAATACTACTTGATGGATGATACCTGCTCCTGGTTTCCAAAAGCCAATTCCATATTTATTAGATACAGATTCTAAGAAATTAAATACTTCACTACTAGTATCATTTGCGTGTTTTAAGTCTGTAGCTGCACCATCTTTAGCTTGAATTAAGTGGTCGCAATGTACAGTCGTTGGAACAGCAACTTTTGGCTTACCTGCTTGCATAAATTGAAGTAACGCCATTTGTGCAGTTGCATCTTGACAAGCTACTCTATCTGGAGCAAAATCTACATAGTCCTTACCTCTAGTGAACGCTTTTGTAGGTTTACCATCCCAAAGATGAGCGTATAATATTTTTTCTGAAAGTGTTAATGGTTTTCCAACAATCTCTCTAGCCGCATCTACGCGATCTGTCATGTTAGCATAAACCTTTTTTATCATATCAATGTCAAAAGCCATAAAGTATATTTAAAGGTTGATTATTATTTTAATTTAAGTGTCACAAAATTACAAAATAGTAGTGGTTTTTGAAAATATGTAAAGAAAACCTCAAAACACTGAAAATAAATCACATAAAGTCGTTTTTTATATGTATTAATTAAAATATTAACATATTAATTACTAATTATTTAAAAAATTAACAATTAAACTTATTTAGAATAATTCTGAATTTAAGACTTAGATTTATAAATCTTTATTAAGGTGATTATAAAAATAAAATTTAAATGACTTCAATAAGATTCCTTGTACTAAAATTTCACTTCCGTATAGTCGATGTTGTGTTTTAAACAAGACAACTATTATAGTGATAATTAAACCGAGGAAAAACTACAATTGCTAGAATTAGTTTTTTCTTAGCTGAATTGATTATTAAAAAAGGCTCTCTATGATTTTTTCATCACTTACACCCTCTGCTTCTGCTTTGTAGTTTTTAATAATTCTATGTCTTAAAATACCAATGGCCACAGCTTGAATGTCTTCAATATCTGGTGAAAACTTCCCTTTAGTAGCTGCATGCGTTTTAGCTGCTAGAATTAAATTTTGAGATGCACGAGGACCTGCTCCCCAATCCACAAACTCTTTTACGATATTTGCAGCTGTATTTTCATTTGGCCTTGTCTTTGCCACTAAGGAAACAGCGTATTCAATAACGTTATCAGCTACAGGAATACGACGTATTACGTTTTGAAAATCTATGATTTCCTGAGCAGAAAACAAAGCATTAACGGTAGTTTGCACATCTGTAGTTGTTGCTTTTACGACCTCAACTTCTTCTTTAAAAGAAGGATACTGTAATCTGATTGCAAACATAAAACGGTCTAACTGTGCTTCTGGCAAAGGATACGTACCTTCTTGCTCTATTGGATTTTGTGTTGCTAACACAAAGTAAGGTAAGCTTAACTTGTATTGATGACCAGCAACAGTTACAGCACGCTCTTGCATAGCCTCTAAAAGTGCAGCTTGCGTTTTTGGTGGTGTTCTGTTAATCTCGTCTGCTAAAATAATATTAGCAAAAATTGGTCCTTTAATGAATTTAAAACGTCGATCTTCATCTAGAATTTCACTACCAAGTATATCACTAGGCATTAAATCTGGTGTAAACTGAATACGTTTAAAATCTAAACCAAGTGCTTGTGCAATGGTATTAACCATTAAGGTTTTTGCCAAACCAGGCACACCTATTAATAATGAATGTCCACCAGAGAAAATAGATATTAAAATTTGGTCTACAACATCTTCTTGGCCAATAATCACTTTAGCTATTTCCTGCTTTAATGATTTGTATTTATTCACGAAGTTTTCGATTACAGCAACATCAGACATATACTATTGAATTTTTAACCAATTACTCTGATACTCACAGTCTCTATATTCTCCGTTAATCTTTACATAGGTTTGTTCAATGACTTCTTTCTGCCACTTTTCGATTGCTCGTACTTGTTTATCCTGAAGTGCTAATTCTTTAATCTTCAAATAATCTCTCGCAAAGTCTGCCTCGTGATCGTCTATACGGTCAGTTACAGTCATTATTTTGAACTTAATATTATTTATACGGTCTTCGTCTTGAATCACTTCACTAACCTCACCATCTTTTAGACCTTGTATTTGGGTGTACATTTCTGTATCCATTTTTGTCAACTCAAAATTAAAATCTTGAGTAGTAGGATTTGTCAATCGACCTCCTTCGTATTTTGTTTCCTCTTCGTCGCTAAATTCTAAAGCCGCATCTGCAAAAGACAGTTTACCACTAACAATTAAATCTCTAACCTTCTCAATTTTTTCTTGCGCTTTCTCAACAGTTTCAGGTGTTAACTCTGGTCGCAATAAGATATGTCTAACCTGATATTCCTGACCTCTAATTTTTTCTAAATAAATAATGTGGAATCCAAAATCCGTTTCAAATGGCTCAGAGATTTCACCTTCTTGAAGATTAAAGGCGACATCTCTAAATTCTTTTACCATTCTAGGTTGTTTTCTATTCATAGCTGGCAATAAACCACCATTGTTTTTAGACCCAGAGTCCTCCGAATAAAAAAGTGCTTTGGTGGCAAACTTAGCACCATTTTCTTCTACATCTTTTTTAAATCCTTTTAGCCTATCTATTACAGCTTGTTTAGCTTCTTCGGTTACTTCTGGTACTACAACAATTTGAGCCACTTTTAACTCTGTACCAAAAGTTGGTCTTTCATCTTTTGGGATTTCATTAAAAAACGTTCTAACTTCTTCTGGTGTTACCTCAACTTCACCAATAACTTTTTTTCGCATTTCTTGTTCGAGATAACCATTTTTGTTAATCTCATACATCTCATCTCTTAAAGCCTGTTCAGAGTCTTTTTTGTAGTATTTTATTAACCAATCCATATCTTGTCTAGATTGCGCTAGAATACCCTCTATCTGCTGATCGACAAGCGATTTGATATACAACCCATTGACCATAATGCTATCTTGAATAGCTTGGTGCGCGTATAACTTTTTCTCTAAAAGTAGACCAAAAAGTTCGCAACGCGTTACACCACTTAAGTCGGCTCCTTGTGCTTCTAGCTGAGCGATTTCACGATCTAAGTCAGATTCTAAAACGACAAAATCACCAACAACAGCGGCTACACCATCTGCTTTTATTCTAGTAGTATTAACTACCGAGTCTTGTGCTTTTTCCTTAACAGTCTCAACCTCATCAGGAATTATCTCTTGCGCACCAATAGTGCCAAAGCACAGAAAACAACAAAGACTTATAGCCTTAGTTATAGATTTGAAATTTATTATTCTTAATTGCATCTTTTGAAATATCATTTTCTAGTTGTTTAATAAGCTCTAGTTTACGCTTATTAATTACAATTTGTTTTATTGATTTGTTTACGTACTCTAATGGTGCATAATCATTCTGCAGGCGTATGTCACTAACGTGCATCAAATATAGGTTTATTGAATCTTTGAGCTGTAAGAAATTAGATTTTTTTAACAGTTGATCTTTACTTTCTTGAGTTACTACAGGAACTTTGTCTACTACTTGACTAAATTTAACCCAAATAGAGTCATTGAGAGAAAACGACTTAAACTGCATAGATATTGAATCTAAGTAACGTTTATCCTTAGCTTCATATCGTCTGAACCTTTTCTTAATCGTATCTAAATCTATTGGATTGAGCGGAAGACTAATATATCGTAATTGTAGTAAATCATCATTAAGCTTGAACGACTCCTTATTAGCTTCATAAAAAACCTCTGCTTCATCGGCATTAACTAAAGTGTCTATATTCTTTTTCACCAAAGCTTCTAAATAGGCTTTAGTATATAAATCACTTTTGTACTGATTTACTAGTTTGGAAAACTCATTTTGTTTTTCTTCAGATAGATTCAGCAATGCTCCATCCATTAACAACAGCTGTCTTGCCCAACGATTTATATAACCGTTAACGATGACTAAACTATCTTCCTTACTGGTACCTTCAGGAACTAGATCTTCAATATCTTCTTTGTACAAATACGTCTCATTAACTCTTGCAATAGGTTCTCTATCATCTGCCTTTTTAAAAAAATCACAGCTGAAAGAAAACAAACAAACAGTTAATATAAAGAACGTTTTTTTCAAGAAAATTTATTGATTATTAATTTTTGCTTTTACTCTTTCTAGAGCCTTTTCGTTAACCTCAACTTTAAAACGCTCATGAAGACCATTAATCCAATTAGCCTCAATTTCTGCCTGATAATCGTTAATAACATTACCCATAGCTTCATCTAGCGTTTTATTTCCTGCTGGTAATACAGACTTAATATCTATAACATGAAACGCGTCATTATGCTCATATATTTCGGAAACACCTTGTTCCACCTTAAGATTAGCCGGAAGCTTTGGATCGTTTGTATTAAAAACACCTTTAGTGAATATGATATTTTTCTGAGAATCTGTATCTAAAGCTTTTCTAATAGCTTCCTCAGACTTCCCTTTTTTCATCATCTTTAATGCTTTTTTAGCAACGTCCTCGTTCGCAGCAGTTGCTATTACCACCTCAACTCTTTCATCCCATTGGTATTTAGCTTTGTGCTTTTGATAATACGCTTCTAAACCAACAGAATCTTTTGATGCTTTGTTCCAGATTTCTTTTTCCATTAAATCAAACAACAATAATCCATCTCTATATTCTTTTAGAATATTTGCAAAGTCTTTATTTTCTAGCTCTAGATTATCTTCTCTGTATTGAAGGATTGAAGTTTCAAAAAATTTATCAAATTCTTTATCTATAATTACAGAAAAATCACCCTTTTTATTAGCGTAAGCTTGCTGAGCAGACATGAGGTGACGACCAAACTCATTATACGTAAATGATCGGTTACCAATTGTAAAGACTGTCTTATCAGTTTCAAATTCCTCTGGCAATCTCCAAGAGCGTGTAAAATAATTACCGTCTAAAAGTGCTTCAAAATATTTTTTAGCTTCAGGATTGTATGAAATTTGATAGCGTTTCTTTAACTCATCTACCATTGATTCATTAATAAGCTGAGATCTAGAATCTCTTTTCACCTTCGACTCTATTGCTGGTTTTAGTTCTTCAAAAGATTGGATTGGCTTATGTTCTATACGCTTTACTATGTGCCAACCATATTCTGATTTAAAAGGCTTACTAACATCACCATCGTTCGGTAAAGCAAAAGCCTCATCTTCAAAAATTGTTGAACTTAACTGACCGCTTTTAAAAGGAGATAACTTACCACCATTTCTTGCAGAACTTTTATCATCTGAGAATTGCTTCGCCAAAGACTCAAACTTTTCGCCTTGCTGCAATTTTTTATAAATATCATTAATGCGCTCTTCTGGGTCTAAAAGCGAATCTTTTTGCTGTAAGGCAATCATTATATGAGCTGCAGTAATAGTTCCTCTTGAAGGACGCTTATCATTAACCTTTACAACATGATAACCAAACTGTGTTCTAAAAGGCATTGAGATTTCTCCTATCGGAGTATTATAAGCTGCTGTTTCAAAATCGTAAACCATTTTAAATGCAGAGAAGTAACCCAAATCCTCGAGAAAGATGGTTTGTCCGTTATGCACATCGGCTTTTACAGCATCAAAACCTTCTTTTAGCACACGCTCTCTTAACTTTAAAACCTGATTGTAGGCACCTAACGTATCTTTTGCATTGCCATCTAATCGTACCAATACATGAGATGCATTAACATCAAAACTATTACGCTCGTATGCTTCTTTTACTAAAGCATCTGTAACTTTATTCTCAGAAAGATAATTTTTGGTCAATTGTTTCTTGTACCTCAAAAACTCTCGTTGATACTTGGTATCCTCATCTAGTTTAAGACGTTTTGCTTCTTTGAGCTTTAGTTGGTACTCAGTAAACAACGTTAAATAGCCATCAACATCTTTTTGACTTTCATCTTTTACTAAATCTAAATTCTTATTGTAAACTCTTAAAAATTCTGAAGTCATCACAGGTTCACCATCTACTTTTAGTAACACTTCATCTTTTTCTTGAGCAAACGATACATTTAGTGCTAGTAAAACTAAGAGCAAGCATTTAAATCTAGGTTTCATGTTTATTAAATTTTCTTCGTTAAATTTTCACATTTACATTCTATAAATGCCTCAATTTAGAGGTTGAGCAAAAATAACATAAATCGCTTATTTTACAAGTTATAGCAATATCTTAATTTATTTAATATCACCTGTTTGAAAAAAGTTAATTATATCTTGTAAATAGGTAGAAACGTCGATAAATTAAACTTAGTATTACTGCTTTTATCTATCTTTAAATTCATTTTAAATTTCTAGATGAAATATACAACTGAAATTATCATTGAAAAACCTTTAGAGGAAGTAGTCAAAAAAATGGACTCTGCCGAGAATATGAAACATTGGCAAGAAGGTTTGATTAGCACCGAACATATTTCTGGAACACCAGGTAAATTTGGTGCCAAAATGAAATTAAACTACGATTTTGGAAAGCGTAAAATGGAACTCATTGAAACTATTACAAAACAAGATTTCCCAAATGAATTTCATGCTACATATACCACCAAAGGAGTTAGAAATATTCAGCAAAATTACTTTGAAGGTACACCTGAAGGCCACACAAAGTGGATTAGCAAAAATGAGTTTCAACCAACTAACTTTATGATGAATGCTATGCTCTTCTTAATGCCAGGCGCTTTTAAGAAACAAACTAAAAAATACATGACCAACTTTAAAAACTTTACCGAAAAAGGTACTTCAGTTTCTAATGCGTAAATTAAAATTGATATGGGATTTTAGAGGTCCTGCAAGTAAAAAAACTGCCGAGCATCATTTGATACACCTTAAAGAGTATATTATGATGAATAACTTAGATATTATTATAACTGGTGTTGAAATTATAAGCGAAATGCATCATATAGCATTTATAGTGGTTGATGAGTCAGAAATGAAACCAATTAGAGATGCGCTAAAACCACATAGAGGACAAGTCTATTCTGGTAGTTAAAACAAACGCTTTAAAAGAGATTGAATAAATCGTTTTGGCGGAACAGATAAAATTACTTTAAGATCTTCTAGGAAGGTAGATTCTTCATCTAGAAATTTAAAGATCGTTTTTAGATCTGCTTTTTTAAACATAGAAGCAAACAAGGCTGCACCTTCACTATTGTGATTGGCCAACACATCTAAAAAGAGCAAATCATAAAACCAAAATTTTGATTTTTTTTGAAACTTACTCAAATCATTTTCAGTTTTTAAAAAATCAACTAATGCTTTAGTTTTTTTGGTTGTATTTCTAAAAGTGTATCCAGTGCTAGCTTTAGTCCAACCACCAGCCGTGCCAATATTGAGTATATGTTTAGAGTTTAACTTAGCAAACTCAAAAGATGTCATTGGGATAGATCCCTTTTCTTTTTCTACAATTTTATAATCAGTAATGTTATTTTTCTTTAAACAATCAATTATAGCAGTTTCGTATTCATTAAGTTGCAATAAATCTTTAGAAAATAACGTATACTCAAATAATGCTGTTTTTTTATCTATAGGTAACACGTACATAAAACGTGTATTACCGTTTTGCGGCACTGTAAAATCCATAAAAGTTGCCATAGTGTCATCAAAAACTGCGTCTTCAGTTTTTATAAACCAGCCTACAAAATGTTGCTGTAGCACAGGATACTTTTTTTGATTAACATACAGATTGGCGTCATGTATGCTATTATAAAGTTTAGAAGCTACGTAGCTTCCGTTATTGGTTATAATTTGCACATAATCATTAAGTTCAGTGAAATTAACAACCTCAGCATTAAGGAAAGTAATGTTGGCTTTTTCTTCAATTTTTTGCCAAAGTGAATCATAAAAATCTTCACTTCTTATCATTTTATATTGATATGGTAATATTTCTATGTCGCCTTTATAACTATCACTTCCAAAATAGATTTTAGACCAGGTTTTAGTTAGCATGTCATCCCACTCACCTTCACCATTTTCCCAAAAGCACCAAGTTCTATCATTACCTTTTTGCTTTTCTTTATCAATAATTAAAATCGATTTATCATTAAAAAAATCATCTAATGCCATGCGGTATGCCAGCATAAGACCAGAGGCACCCGCACCTAAAATGATATAATCGTAGTTTGTCATTAATAAAATTTAAGCTCTAGCGAAGATAAGGTTAATTACACTTATCTTTCTAAAATTTAATTATCTTGAAATATTTTTTAATTAAACTTTATGAAATCAACTCTACATATACTCATTATTTTTACATTACAATTTAGCTTAGCTCAGGACAGCTTGACTATAAAAACAGTAATTCCATGGAAGAAAGATGTAAAACTAAAGTGGGTAGATTTTAATGGTTCCCCAAATACCGATGTCCTAGCTTATGCACAAACATCCTACAAAATAGATATTTTACCTACTGAAGTAAATGTTGATGAAAATAATAACATTCAGAATTATGAAAGTCTTCATGTTGTTGCGAATTTTTACACCAATCACTCTTGGGTCTACAGAGAAAGCGATTATTTATTAAAACATGAGCAGTTGCATTTTGATATTGCAGGCTTATATGCTTTAAAAATCAACAAAGAGTTCAAAAAACTAATTGCCCAGAAAGATGCAAATTTTGATTCTTATTTTGATATTTATCAAAATCTATGGGCAAAATGTAGAGAAGTACAAAGTCAATACGACTCAGAAACTCAACATGGTCAACTTGTAGTAGAAAACGATGAATGGATTAAAAAAATTAATGCTGAAATAGAAACACATTTATAAAAAAGTCCCACCATTTAAGTGAGACTTTTAATTATTTAAAATTAGAAAATACGTCTTATTTCGTATCCATTAATTCCACATCAAAAACCAAAGTAGCGTTTGGTGGAATTACACCTCCTGCACCTGCAGCACCATAACCTAAGTCGCTAGGAATTACCAAACGCGCTTTATCTCCTACATTGAGTAAACAGATCCCTTCGTCCCAACCAGGAATTACCTGACCTACACCAACTTGGAAATCTAGAGGAGAATTTCTCTTGTATGAAGAATCGAACACAGTACCATCTGCTAACTGACCTTTGTAGTGTACAGATACCATATTGCCCTTTTCAGCTTTTTTACCATTACCTTTTTGAATAATCTTATAACGCAATCCTGAAGCTGTTTCTTCAAAACCTGCAGCTAATTTATCTAACTCTGCTCTTGCAGCTTCACGCTCTGCAGCAATACGCTTTTCGCGCTCACCTTCGAAAGTTCTAAACGCTTCAATAGCGTTAAACTCTTTAGCGGCATCGCCTACTCTTACAATCTCTAAGCTTTCAATTTTATCACCTTGCGCTACAGCATCGACAACGTCTTGACCTTCTACTACGTTGCCAAAAACAGTATGCTTACCATCTAACCAAGGAGTTTCTACATGCGTGATAAAAAACTGGCTACCGTTGGTACCAGGACCAGCATTTGCCATTGATAGTTTACCAGGTGCATCGTGTTTTAAATCTGGATGAATTTCGTCATCAAATTTATAACCAGGATTTCCTGTTCCTGTTCCTTGTGGGCAACCACCCTGAATCATAAAATCTGGTATAACTCTATGAAAGTTTAAACCATCATAGTAAGGTGTACCTTGAGGTTTTGCAGAGTTTTCTAAGTTACCTTCTGCCAAAGCTACAAAGTTACCTACCGTACCTGGTGTTTTTTCGAATTCTAAATTGACTAAGATTTCACCTTTTGAAGTGTTGAATTTTGCGTATAATCCGTCTTGCATTGTTTTTTCTTTTGTTTAAGGCTGCAAAGATACAAAGTTAAGTTGGAAGAGAGAAGCTTGTGTATTGAAGTGTTTTTTCTTGAAATCTATGAATCTATATAGCATTTTTATAACTCTTAGACTAAGTAAATACCACATATAATATGGCTTATACACGACATAAAGTCGGCATATACTTGGCATATATATTAATTTTGTATGTATTTTACCTTGTCTATTTATTGCTGTGCTGAATGGTTTTGTTCTCGGTGTGCGGATGTAATGTGCAATTAGTATGGCTAGTTTTAAGGTATTACTATTGTACTTGAGCATGTTCGGTTAGATATCGAGAACTTTTTATAGTAAAGATCCTGCTTCTCGATACAAATTTTTCTCATTTCAGTTGAAAAGCTCACTTGAAGTGACAAATTTTATCCCTGATCTCAACAGAATTTTTTGTGTAGTTTTGCCAAAATTTAATTTTATGGGTTTTTCACTTTCTAAACTATTTAATAAAACTGAAACTACCGAAGATACTATTGATGCTATTATTGCTTCTGTAGAACATGAAGCTTATGGTGTTTCTGAAAGTAACGTTCTTTTTTCTGGACTTAACGAATTGGGCGGCTATTTCTTTTTTCAGACGATAGTTGTAGGTGCGCTAAACGTTAAATGTAAAAATGGCGCTACGCTTACATTTAAAGGAAAGAATTTTGAATTGTCCTTAGACTCTGATTCCCTAGAGTTTGAATCGCATCATACCGAAGTAAAAGGGCGTTATGTTACTAATATTGATTTTCAGATTGAAGAGAGTGATATTAAAAAGTTACAAAATGCTACTTTATCTGAGATTATTTTGAAGGTTAAAAAGCAGGAACTTTTATTTACAAAGTACACTTCTGAGAAGTCTACAAAATAGCCCGAAATAGATTACTCATCATTATTAACCTCTATCCAATACCCATCTGGATCTTGGAAGTAAATTTGTTTTACGCCATCGTCTCTTATGTAATCTTTGTTGGGCGTATCTTTCCAGTCGGAATACTCAATATTTAAGGTTTCTAAATGGTTTATAAATTCGTTGAGATGTGTTGTTGCTAATGCAAAATGCACGGCTTTATTAATTTTTATTTCTGCATTTGGTCTTGAAATTAAATGTAGCTGTGTACTCTCTGTGAGCTGAAGCCATCTGGTTTTAGAGCTTGAGGCTGTATTTTCGATTTCTTTTAACTGCAAAACCTTTTGATAAAACGCTACGGATTGATTGACGTCTTTTACTGAAAGTGCGATATGGTTGAATGATATATTCTGTATCAAGATTAATCTAAAGAAGCTTGGTTTTTTAACTCAGTTCTTGTTGTACGCAGTTTTTATTCAGTTTTGATAAACTTAGTATTAACCGTTTTGCCGCTAGTATCAGTTAATGAAAGAATATAAATACCATTGGACAAATCGTTAACATCTATTCTTCTTTTATTATTTGTAATCTTTAGCACTCTTCTGCCACTCAGATCAAATACAGAAATATTCTTTTATATTATATTAGCAGATAAACTGATATTAATATACTTAGCCGTTGGATTGGGTTGAATCTGAATTGAATCCTCCGAAAACTCGGATAATGATAACAAGTTATTACCATAAATTGCTTGATCACCAAGTATAGAGGTTATAATGAGTGTTCTTGTATCATCAATTTCAATAATTTCATATTGGAATGGGTCTTGTTCTCCATCCCACCAGAAATCTTTATATAGCAAGTCATAATCTGGGTTTTGAGGGAAGTTTGTATTGCAACCTGTAGCCAGAAATACTATAGACTCACAACTAAATTCAGTCATACCGTTAAATGACAACTCACCACCTCCACTAGCGCATACTCCTGTACCAAAAGTGTTACTGGCTTCTTCAAAGTTTAAAGGAACATATTCTATTTCCTCATTGACAGGAGGAACGTTACTATTGCCATTAATTATTAAATCATGAAGGTACCATGTATGTTCAAAAAGTCTAGAGTCTTGCGAATAACAATTGATACTTATAAAGATGACAAATAGAATATTTAGAGTTTTCATATTTATAAATGTTTTACAACGGTATCGTATAACCGTCAGTTAACTATATAAAGTTAATAATTTTTGGTTAGGAACTGGAGTTAGCAATTCCAAGTGGACTCACTAGAGCTTGCCCAGAATGTGGTCGAAGGGTAGTCGAAACCGTCGTAATTGTGGTTATAGATTATTACCCAACGTTTTTCTTTTTTTCAATTCGGTTATTCTTTTTTCAATAGCATTCGGGTCTATAATAAATTCCACTTGGTCGATACATTTAAGTTCGGCTGAAAATAGGATTCTATCCTTGTCTTTATTAATTAGTAAAATCCCTTCGTCATATCTCAATTCACCTTCATTATCCACAATTTCGTTTCTTGAAAGTATCTGTATTTGTTCAATCTCAAACTCATTAAAATTGATGTTTGAGTTCAGCCCTTTTTTTATTCTTCTATTGACGTCTTTTTCAAAGTCACCAATTGACCTTTCATGGTCGGTTACAGTTAATTTCAAGTCATAATAATCTAAAAGAGTTTCATTATCCTCTGTCCATTGAGCACTCAAATTAAAATTTCGTGATTTTTCATTACCAAACACATCTTTCCAAAAGAAAGGAATTTGAATATGAGTTGCTGTATATGTTTTTTCAATAAGATTTGCTCCAAGATTTGATGTTCTCGCAAACCAAATTCTTTTTCCAATTAGCTCCTCTAGTTCCGCTATATTTTGATTCTTTATATAATTTCCTAATATTTTCAATTCTATCTTTAATGTTGAATGACTAGTTATACAATAACAAAAATTCCTCTTATCACACAAAATTCATGAGATAAAAGGAACCTTGTTCATTTACAAAATATATGTTTTAATTCGCTACTTCACTAATAAACTTAATGCGGTAGAGACGTAATTCTTCATCGTCATAATCACCATCAAACTCTTCAATAGCATCAGAGATTTTGTCGCTTTCTGAGTCCATAAAGTAGTCATGGATTTCTTCTTGCTGATCTTCGTCCAATAAATCGTCGATATAGTAACTAATATTAAGCTTAGTACCAGAGTATACGATAGATTCCATTTCTTTAATAAACTCTGGCATTTCCATACCTTTTGCAGAAGCGATATCATCTAATGGTAATTTTCTATCCACATTTTGGATGATGTATAACTTTAGCGCTGAGTTTGTTCCTGTAGATTTTACGACCATATCATCTGGTCTGGTAATATCATTCTCTTCTACGTAATCAGCTATAAGATTTACAAAATCTTTACCGTACTTTTTGGCCTTACTTTCTCCTACACCATGTACATTAGACAGTTCTTCTATAGTAACAGGATATTTTAATGCCATATCTTCTAAGGAGGGATCCTGGAAAATAACAAATGGTGGCACACCAAGTTTCTTAGCATTACGCTTACGTAAATCTTTAAGCATCTTCATTAACTGCTCGTCTGCAACTGCTCCACCACCTTTAGCGTTGGTAATAATACCATCGTTAGATGCTTCATCGTAGACATGGTCTTCTGCCATCATAAACGACTGAGGGTTCTTTAAAAAGTCTTTACCTTCATCGCTAAGTCGCAAAACGCCATAGGTTTCGATATCTTTCTTTAAAAGCCCTGCAACAATCACTTGGCGAATAAGCGCCATCCAAAAACGATCTTCCTTGTCTTTACCAATACCAAAAAATGGTTGGGTATCCGTTTTATGAGAAGAGATTAAGGCGTTAGATTTTCCAATAATCACTTGTACCAAATCTTTAGCTTTGTACTTTTCGTTGGTCTTATCAACCGTATCCAACAATATTTTTACCTCATCTTGAGCTTCTACCTGCTTTTTAGGATTACGAACATTATCGTCCATATCGCCACCTTCGCCAGTTTCATTATCAAACTCTTCACCAAAATAATGTAGAATGAATTTTCGTCTAGACATGGAAGTCTCTGCAAATGCGACTACTTCTTGCAATAAGGCATGACCAATTTCCTGTTCTGCAACAGGCTTACCAGACATAAACTTTTCAAGCTTTTCTATGTCTTTATACGCATAGAATGCTAAACAATGACCTTCGCCACCATCGCGTCCTGCTCTACCAGTTTCCTGGTAATAGCTTTCGATACTTTTTGGTATATCGTGATGAATCACAAAACGCACATCTGGCTTGTCTATTCCCATACCAAAAGCTATGGTTGCCACAACCACATCTGTATCTTCCATTAAGAACATATCTTGATGCTTTACTCTGGTTTTGGCATCTAAACCTGCATGATATGGCACAGCTTTTATACCATTAACCTGAAGTACTTGCGCCAACTCTTCTACACGTTTTCTGCTCAAACAATAAACGATACCAGATTTGCCTTCGTTTTGCTTTATAAAGCGAATAATATCGGCATCTACATTCTTTGTTTTAGGACGTACTTCATAAAAAAGGTTTGGTCTGTTAAACGATGCTTTGAAAGTAACAGCATCTGTCATACCTAAACTTTTCAGGATATCTTCCTGCACTTTAGGTGTTGCTGTTGCTGTAAGTCCAACAATAGGAATATCATCACCAATGCGTTTTATAATATGACGCAGGTTTCTATATTCTGGTCTAAAATCGTGTCCCCATTCACTAATACAGTGGGCTTCGTCCACAGCCATAAAAGAGATTTTCTGAGACTTCAAAAAATCTACATATTCTTCTTTAGTTAACGATTCTGGCGCTACATATAACAGTTTTGTGATACCGTTAATAATATCATCTTTTACACGTTTAACTTCTGTTTTATTCAATGACGAATTTAAAACGTGTGCGACTCCTTCATTTTCAGATACTGCGCGTATAGCATCGACCTGATTTTTCATTAAAGCAATAAGTGGCGATACCACTATTGCTGTACCATCTTTTATTAAAGCTGGTAGCTGATAACAAAGTGATTTCCCACCACCTGTTGGCATAATAACAAACGTGTTATTACCTTCTACTACATTTTTAATAACTTCTTCTTGTAGACCTTTAAACCCAGAAAAACCAAAGTATTTTTTTAGTGAGGAGTGTAAGTCAATTTCTGCAATACTCATTAATCCCTTTTCGTATTTATTTCTTCTTTAAAAAACTAAACTCTACTACAAATATAACATCTAGAACTTAGCTTTGCATCTGTAATTACGTTGTTAAGTACTTATAATTTTTTCAAAGTAATTTTGGAATATTTGAATGAAAAAATTCACGTACTTTTGCATAACCTTAAAGATAACAAAATCTTTATATCTAAAAAACACATTAAAAGATTAGTTTTGAACACTGTGTCATCCATTTTAAAGACTGCCAAAAGCACAATAGCATTAGAAAGCAAAGCTATCGGGAATTTGTCAGATTTACTTACAGACGATTTTGCCAATGCTGTAGAACTCATCTATAATTCTAAAGGACGCGTTATTATAACTGGTATTGGTAAAAGTGCCATTATAGCTAACAAGATTGTTGCGACTTTAAATTCTACAGGAACACCTGCTGTTTTTATGCATGCTGCAGATGCAATACATGGCGATCTAGGGTTGATTTTAAAAGACGATGTAGTTATTTGTATTTCTAAGAGCGGAAACACTCCTGAAATTAAAGTTTTGGTGCCACTTATAAAGAATGCCAAAAATAAAATGATTGCTATTACCGGTAACAAAGAATCGTTTTTAGGACAACAGGCAGACTACGTTTTGAATGCTTATGTGGAGCAAGAGGCTTGTCCTAATAATTTGGCTCCTACTACAAGTACTACTGCACAGCTTGTTATGGGTGATGCTTTAGCGATTTGTTTATTAGAATTGAGAGGGTTTTCGAGCAAGGATTTTGCAAAATACCATCCTGGTGGTGCCTTAGGCAAACGTTTATATTTAAGGGTTAATGATTTATCATCTCTAAACCAAAAACCAGAAGTACATTTAGACGCTAGTCTTAAAGAAGTGATTGTAGAAATTACCGAAAAGATGCTTGGAGTTACTGCTGTTGTGGAAGATGACAACATTGTAGGTATAATTACAGATGGCGATTTACGTCGTATGCTAAGCAAGAGTGATGATATCACAAACCTTACTGCTAAAGATATAATGAGCACTAACCCAAGACGTATTGCTGAAGACGCTATGGCTGTTGATGCTAAAGAATTGATGGAAGAATTTGGTATTTCGCAATTATTGGTTGAGCATGATGGTAAATACGCTGGAGTAGTTCACTTACACGATTTAATAAAAGAAGGCATTATATAATGGCGAAGAAGCGTGTAGACGAAATGTCTTTTCTAGACCATCTTGAAGATTTAAGATGGCATTTAATTAGAGCAACCTTAGGAGTAGTTATTGCTGCTACACTTGCTTTTATATTCAAAAAGTTCATTTTTGATGTTATCATTTTTGGGCCTACTCAAATGAATTTCCCTACGTATGAAGGTTTGTGTAAAATGTCACAATTCTTGGGTATTGAAGACACCACGTTTTGTGCCGATAAGTTTCCGTTTATTATTCAAAACAGAACCGTTGCAGGTCAATTTTCAGCACATATCTGGACATCGATTTACGCAGGTTTTATTGTAGCCTTTCCTTACGTACTGTATCAATTATGGAGTTTTATAAGTCCTGGGTTAAAACCTAATGAGCGTAAAAACTCAAGAGGATTTATAGTTGTGGCTTCGTTTTTGTTTTTCCTTGGTGTCTTATTCGGGTATTACATTATTACACCTTTATCGATTAACTTCTTGGCTAACTATCAGATTAGTGAACAGATTTCTAATGAGTTTGATATTAGCTCTGTGATTGCCATTGTGAGGTCTTCTTCATTGGCATCTGGTTTTGTGTTTGAGTTACCAATTATCATTTATTTTTTAACGAAAGTTGGTTTGGTAACACCGCAATTTTTGAAAAAGTACAGAAAGTACGCTTTGGTGCTTGTACTTATATTATCTGCCATAATTACTCCACCAGATATTGCAAGTCAGGTGATTGTGGCTATCCCAATTTTAGTATTATACCAAGCAAGTATTTATATTTCTGCTATCGTAGTTAGAAACCAAAATAGAAAAAGAAAACATGTCTGATCTTGTAAAAGAATTTAATGATTATCGTTCTAAAATGAATGATAAAATCTTAGCTGATAATAACAAAATTGTAAAGCGTATTTTTAATCTAGACACTAATGCTTTTGCAGAAGGTGCTTTAGATAAAAAAACCAAAGAACTACTTGGTCTGGTAGCTTCGACTGTATTGCGTTGTGATGATTGTGTGAAGTATCATTTAGAATCTTCATATAATGAAGGTTTAACAAAAGCCGAAGTTAGTGAAGCGCTTGGTATCGCTACTTTAATTGGTGGTACTATTGTTATTCCGCATTTGAGAAGAGCGCATGAATACTGGGAAGCGCTAGAAAATCAAGGTTAAACTTTTTATAAATATAGACTTAAGATAATCGGTTCTATATGAATTTGTTATTTTTAGCGTTCTTAGAAATAATATGAAGTTACGTGCAGAACATTTAATGAAGTCCTACAGCGGACGAAAAGTTGTAAAAGACGTTTCTCTTGAAGTCAATCAAGGCGAGATTGTAGGTTTACTTGGTCCTAATGGTGCTGGTAAAACGACTTCGTTCTATATGATTGTTGGCATTATTAAACCTAATGGTGGAAACATTTATCTAGATAATACTGACATTACAAAATATCCAATGTACAAGCGTGCCCAAAACGGTATTGGATATTTAGCACAGGAAGCTTCTGTATTTAGAAAATTAAGTATTGAAGATAATATTTTGAGTGTGCTTCAGCTTACCAAATTGAGTAAAAAAGAACAACACGAAAAAATGGAATCTTTGATAGAGGAGTTTGGTCTAGGTCATATTAGAACCAACCGTGGTGATTTACTATCTGGTGGTGAGCGTCGTCGTACAGAAATTGCTCGTGCACTTGCTACCGATCCCAACTTTATATTATTAGATGAGCCTTTTGCTGGTGTAGATCCTGTTGCGGTAGAGGATATTCAGCGTATTGTGGCGAAACTTACCAAAAAGAATATTGGTATTCTTATTACAGACCATAACGTACAAGAAACACTTGCCATTACCGATAGAACATACCTGATGTTTGAAGGTGGTATCTTAAAAGCTGGCAAACCAGAAGAACTTGCCAGTGATGAAATGGTTCGTAAAGTTTACCTTGGTCAGAACTTTGAGCTTCGCAAAAAGAAGTTAGAATTTTAGTTTAAGATAACTTCTTTAACTTTCTTCTTACTCTTTTTAAACCCAAAATACCCAAATACACTAGTGCAGATTGTATAAATAAATTCACAATCCAATACACTGCCCTTACGGACAAACTTTCGTTAACGTAAAATGGCAACCCTCTGTGTATGGCACTTATGGGTAGACTAAAAATAGCAATAATCGGATTTGTTACCGAGGTTAAATCACTCTTGCTTTTAGTTAATTGAACATCCAAAAAGACAATTAAAAATTGAATCACCATTAGTGTAAAAAAAACGATGAGAAACGGTCTAAGTTTTAGTTTTTTCATTTTTCCGTGATTTCTTGTTTTATTAATTTTTTCTGATAACGTCCTTGTACAACATCTACGATAATCAATACCGCAATTACAAAATAAAATGTTGTCTTGCTCATTGGCACAATCTCATTTCCAAAAATTTTAAGGTGTGCCAAATGTCCTCCTTCGGTAACTAGCATAATACCCACAATAAATAGAATAAATAAACCTAGCACCTCATACATTCTATTTTTAGATAAAAACGTAGAGATCTTATTAGCAAAAACCAACATCAAAAGACCGCTTAATACAATAGCTATAGCCATAACAATAAAAGCAGTTGTTGAATTTTCAATTTCGCGAGTTAAGCCAATTGCAGCTAATATGGAGTCAAAAGAGAAAACCAAATTCATAACAACTATACTTACCACAACGGCATTAGCTGACTTAGATCCCTTACCTGTTACCATTTGATCTACAGTAAGGTTTTTTGTAGAGATCATATGCCAAATCTCTTTAATTGCCGTGTAAATGATAAATCCGCCTCCTGCTAAGACTATTAAACTATGGCCATTAAATGCAAAGTCTACAACATCTTCTACATGACCTGTTAAAAATGAAAATGGCTCCTGAAAATATTTTATCAATGACACCAACACAAACAGCAAAACAATTCTCAACGCAATAGCTATTAATATGCCTACCCTTCGCACTCGTTTTTGTTCACTTACAGGTGCTTTTTTAGATTCTAAGGAGATATATAATAAGTTATCAAATCCTAGTACCGCCTGAAGCATTACCAGCATTAAAAGCGTAAAAATAACTTGGGCCATTTTTTAAAATGTTGTGTTTATTAGTTTATATTCTTCTTATCGATTAGGGACAAAATAATATAGAGAATAATAATGATAGGTATTGCAGCAAAGTGCAGTACTACTAACATTACCAAACTTGTAATTAACAAGATATATCGTATTGCGTTATTCTTAAAACTCCAATCTTTAAATTTTAACGCAAACAATTTTATATTAGAATTTAGGAGATAGCAACTTATAAGTGTCAAACCAATTAAAAACCACTTGTTAATAATGATAGAATTCATCAAATCATTATTCTGATATTCTAAAATAAGCGGTAACGATAAGATCAGTAATGTATTAGCTGGTACTGGTAATCCCTTAAAATACGTTTGTTGGTCTTCGTCTAAATTAAACTTGGCTAATCTATATGCTGATGCTAATGGAATTAAAAGACCCATTAAAGGCGTATAGGAGATGTTAAACGATTTCCAGTACATTGTTTCAGTCCAACTTTCTTCATAAGTTAAAACATCATTAACACCTACTGACCATGCTATTAATTTCAACATTACAATTCCTGGCACTACTCCACTCGTCACCAAATCCGCTAATGAATCTAACTGTATACCTAAAGGGCTCTGCACGTTAAGCTTTCTTGCTAAAAGACCATCAAAAAAATCGAAAAAGATACCTAAAAACACAAAAAAAGCAGCTACAATAAAATTACCGTGTACTGCAAATATTAGAGCGATACATCCTGAAAATAAATTGAGAAGTGTAACTATATTGGGAATGTGTCGCTTAAAACTCATAAATATAATTTTTGTAAAAATATAAAAGTATTTGTGCTTAGCTTATTATTTTTTTCAAATTGTGAATATTGTTAAACAATAAGAAGGTCTTTTTAAAGTTAAATACATAGAAAAATTGTGCATCTTTGTAAAAAATTTTGCTGTTGAAAAATTACATCGTAATTCTCTTAACACTTGTTACCTCTATCGCTTTTGCGCAATCTACTAGGAAATATTCTAATGAATTTATGAATATTGGTGTAGATGCTGCTGCTTTAGGGATGAGTAATGCCGTGGTCTCTCAAACTTCGGATGTTAATTCTGGTTATTGGAATCCGGCTGGCTTGGTACATCTTGAAGATAACCAACTCGCCTTAATGCACTCTAGCTATTTTGCTAATATTGCCAACTACAACTATATTGGTTATGGTATGCCTATAGATGATCGCAGTGCTGTTGGTATTTCGCTTATAAGATTTGGCGTTGACGATATTTTAGATACTACACAATTAATAGATGATGAAGGCAATATCAACTACGACAGAATAAGTACCTTTTCTACAGCAGACTATGGATTAACCTTTTCGTATGCCAGGAAACTTCCTTTAGATGGATTGAATTTTGGCGTAAATGCGAAAGTAATTAGACGAATTATTGGTGATTTTGCATCATCTTGGGGATTTGGCTTGGATGCTGGTATTCAATTTGAAAATGATTCTGGTTGGAAGTTTGGACTTATGGCAAGAGATATTACAACCACCTACAATACTTGGTCTATTGATGAAGAAAAATTTGAACAAATTAGTGGTGCTGTTGAAGGCCAAAACCAAGAATTACCTGAAACCACAGAGATTACAATTCCAAAATTAGAAGTTGGGATGTCTAAAAAATGGATTTTTAACTATGATTATTCCTTATTAGCAGCCGCAAATCTTAATGTACGCTTTGAAGAAAATAATGATGTTATTTCTACATCTTTTGCAAGTATAAATCCTGCAGTAGGCTTTGAGTTTGGATATACAGATTTGGTTTTTCTAAGAGGTGGAGTTGGTAATTTTCAGAATGAAAGACAAATAGATAATTCTGAAGATTTAACCTTTCAACCCAATTTTGGTGTTGGTTTTAAATACAAGGGTATTCAACTTGATTACGCTTTTACTGATATTGGAGACCAGAGTGCTGCGCTGTATTCCAATGTTTTTTCATTGAAAATAGATTTTAGTATTTTTAGATAGTTAAGCTCAACAGATGAAAATAAAACTATCGCTTTTAGCATTTTTCTTTCTTTCAATTTCCTTTGCATTTCAAATTCAGTTATCTCCAGATGCCGAAGTTTCAGTTTTAACTTTTGGGCCAGGTAAAAGTTTAAATGATGCATTTGGACATAATGCCTTCAGAATTAAAGATAAAGCAAAAGGAATTGATATCGTTTATGGCTACGGTCAGTATGACTTTGATGCTCCAAACTTTTACCTAAAATTTGCAAGAGGTAAACTTAACTACCTCATAAGCAGACATTTTTTTGGTGACATCTTCAATTACTATTCAAGACAAAACAGAACGATAGAGGAACAGGTTTTAAATCTATCTACTGAGCAAAAACAAAAGCTCTTCAATTATTTAGAAAACAACTACAAACCTGAAAACAGAAAATATCTTTACGACTTTTTCTATGATAATTGTGCCACCAAGATTAGAGATGTCTTATCTACCGTTAGCAATAATACTATAAGTTTTGAAAAGCCAAATAACTTTGAACAAAAGACATTTAGAGCGCTTATTTATGAACATGTTGATAAGAATTCTTGGGGAAGCTTAGGAATAGACATTGCTTTAGGTTCTGTTGTAGACAGAGAAGCTTCGGCTAATGAGTATATGTTTTTACCTAAATATATTAACTCATTTTTTGAGGTTTCTAAAATAAATGGAAGTAGTGATTTGGTGAAGTCGTCCTCAACGCTTTATGAAACACGAAATGAAAACGAATCATCTAATTTTCTTTTTAGCCCTTTGGTGCTGCTTGGTTTAATTGCTTCTTTTATTCTTTACATTACTTATAAAGATTACAAAACACAAAAGAGAACGAAGTGGTTAGATATTACTCTTTTTTCATTATCTGGAATAATAGGTATTCTTTTATTGTTCTTGTGGTTTGGTACCGATCATACCGCAACTTGGCAAAATTACAATCTGCTTTGGGCTTTTCCTTTAAATATTTTAGTGATAAGGCAGTTACTAAAAAATGATGTTAAGAACTGGGTAAGGAGTTACCTTAAATTTTTAATTATTATGCTTTGTCTTATGGCTTTACACTGGACTATTGGAGTACAAGTCTTTGCGATTGCATTAGTTCCCATTCTTATAGCATTGGCAGTACGATATATTTATTTGGTAAAGTTCTTTAAGAGCTAAGTTTACTGGCCTCTGTAATACAAAATTGTACTTAGAGTTTTTATAGCAATATTAAAGTCTAGAAACACACTTCTGTGTTTTATGTAATACAAATCGTATTGTAATTTTGTTAGACTATCGTCTATTGAAGAGCCATATCTGGTCTTTACTTGGGCCCAACCCGTTAGTCCTGGTTTAATGATATGTCGTGTTTCATAAAACGGTATAATTCTCGCTAATTCATTAACAAAAAACGGACGCTCAGGTCTTGGACCAATAACGCTCATATCACCTTTTAAAACATTATAAAACTGAGGAATTTCATCTAACCGCGACCTTCTTAAAAATTTACCAAACTTGGTAATACGCTTATCATCCTTCTTTGCCCACTTAACACCATCTTTCTCTGCATTTACCACCATAGTTCTAAGTTTGATGATTTGAAAAGGTTTTCCATTTCGCCCAATACGCTCTTGTATGTAAAATAATGGCCCTTTATTACCTAAAAGGTTTCCTAAAACTATTAATGGTAAAATTAATGCACCTACGGTTAGCCCGATAATTGCTAATAGAATATCAAAAGCTCTTTGGAAAAATATATAAAGTTTGTTCTCATTACTTCTACTAAAAGGAAAGTATTTATAGAAATCTTTACCTACAAATTGAATAGGAACTCTATGTAGTAACTCTTCATATACCTGAGTATATTCTCTTATTTTAAAACCTCGCTCTAATAACATCATTAGATCGTGATAGACCTCAGCGATAATAGCTTCAGAATTAAAACTAGCCACCAGTACTTCTGATATTCTTTCTTTCTCGATAACGTTCAAAAAATCTTTGGCTTGAAACTCTTTTAGTCCCTTAAATTTTACAGACTCTGGAGTAGATGCTTCACTATTTATAAAACCAACAATTTTATAGTTAGGATCTGAAGTATTGAGCGCTCTAACCAAACCATCAATATTAGAAATTTCTCCAACTAAAAGTACGCGCTTGTAAAATCTAGGCGATTCTATAAGATTTATATAGACTAAACGCCAAAGTAAAATTGATACAATTATGGCTACATAAAAATATACAATCTGTATACGCTCTTCAGGTAAGTAAGGCGATAAGAAAGGTGTTAATAGATAAAATAACACAACGGTAGATGTTGTAATTACAATATTCCTAAACGTTGAGTCTAACTTACTGGCTTTCTGTAAATCATAGATTTCGAAAATAGTACCGAAAATTAAAATATACATCGCAAGCAAAATTAGGGAGACTATATTCTCACCATCGAAACGCAGATATTCGAACTTTGGATACAGGTTTAGAAAATAAACGGCCAAAAACACCATAACCAAGTCCATGATTCGTAATAGAATCTTTCGTTCTGATACCTCAAAGTGGATGCCTTTTTTGTGTGTCATAGTTGGTTAGCTACGCCGTAAATATAGTAACATCAATTGATTTTTATCTTCTCATTAAGACAAAAGGGTTTCCCATTTTACTTTTACTTGTTTCCAATCGAACTTTTCTACTTTTTTACGTGCGTTAATCACTAATTTATTTTTAAGGTTTTGGTCTTCTTTTAGTTTTATAATAGCATTTAACATTGCATCTACATCATTTGGAGGTACTAAAAGGCCATCTTCATTATGAGAAATTAAATAAGGTAAACCGCCCACGTCAGTTGATACAATTGGTAAGCCTAATGCCATTGCTTCAATAACACTAACTGGTGTATTATCAAAATCTGTTGTATTAATAAAAACATTGTAGTCTTTAGAGAGCTCAATCCATTCTTTTTTTGATAGCTTACCTGTAAACCTCACATTAAGGTCTAACTGTTTAACCAATTTTTTGACTTCCTTTAAGCTACCATCATTATCTGGACCAACCATACATAATTCTGTATTATATCCTTTTTTGATAAGACTATCTAATATTAAAACAGCTAACGTTGGATTATAAATTTTAGAAAAAGATCTTAACCAAAATAATTTTATAATGTCCACATCTCTGTTTAAAAACTCGAAATCACCTATTTCAATAGTATTTGGTATATATTCTACATTCTGGTATCCATAGTTTTTAAATGTCTCTTTTAAGAAATGTGAGGGTGAGACCAACCTATATGCATTGTTAAAAATCATCTTACTCATCCTTGGATTTTGTATCAACCGCTTCTCTAGATTACCACCATGCAGAATTGGGATATAATTTATCCTTAACATTCTGGAAATCTGACTGACTATAAGTGCGTAGTAAAAATTTACGGTACTGTAGGTGTCAATAAGCACATAATCTGTGTTGCTTACGTTTTTTAGTAGCAACAACACCATATCTAGTATTCGTAACAACTTATTTTGCTTACTAGATGCAATTTTCACTTTGCTGAACTGTTTTAACCTAACACTTAAAATTTCAACAGAAGTTAAATTCTTACTCCTTTGCGACAATGCGTTTCCTACGTATAGGACGTTTTTCATATTCTATATCTAATAATGCTAATGCATAAAAAAAAGCCGGCGCTGCAATTCGCATAGCTGAATGATTAATTGTGGCAAACCAAAAAGCTAAAAAAGCATAGAAAAAGATGTTTTTTCTATTTGTACTTCGATAGGATAAAGGAGTAAAAATTAATATTAGCAAAATAAAAACACCTAAAATACCGTGTTCGGACAACAATCTTGTAAGCTCATTGTGGGTAACAACAGATCTGCCCTCTCTATGATATTTTGTATTACTAGCACCAATACCTAAAAAGGGGTTTTCAATAAAACCTTCCAATTCATTGAATACTAATTCTGCTCTTCCTGTTGTTAAATCCTGTTTTTCTCTACCTAAAGAATCTCTGTTTGTATATCGCTTATCAATTAAACCCATAGTAGTAGAAGAGCTTATAAACCAAGAAACAATCATTGTAATTATCAATACTATTACCGAACTAATTATTTTAGTTTTAACTTTTGGTAATGCTTTTGCATAAAAAATAACGAGAAACGCTATAATTGTAATTATGGCGGCAACTACACCACCTCTACTAAAGGTAATTATAGCCCTGTAGGCTATTAAAACTAAAAAAAATGAATTGAATAATTTAAGAAAAATTGTAGGCGACTTTATTAGCAACCTTACAGTAAAAGTAAATACTCCTAGCCCAAGTATTGTTGAAACTTGATTTGGCCCAAAACCTCCCGAAGACACATAGTTTGAAGCTGTATTTTTAATCGTATCTTTAATTGAAGGATTAAAAACCATAAGATAAATTGCCATGGTAATTATGGGCATAGACAAATAAGCCAGCATCTCGATTATATCTTTGTGCTTAACCTTTCTATCCAAAAAGAATAATGACCCAAGACCTAAACATACAGGACCACTCAGCACAAAAGCCAAATTGGTTCTAAAGTTGGCATCAACATCTAAATCTAATGATGCAATAATAATTGAAGGTACCAATAAAATTAAATAGATAAAATAAGGGTAGCCTCTACCTGAAATTCCCTTAAAAAACATACCTAGCAAAACAAAAAGTATAACAAGATATTTAGATGCTTCATACGCTATACTTCCTTTAGTCATTCTAAATAATACCTCAGCACCAACAAAGTAGGCACAAGCAGTCATAACCGCTATGGTTTTTTTTGACTTTGGTGCTACAATAATATTCCCAGCAAAAAAAATTACTGCTATAAAAAAATAAAATTTTGATAATGGCTTAAAAGCATAAATAAGAAAGCCTATTAAAACATGAACTAGAATTAGAGAAATATATTTACTATCGTCGTTCAAAATTTATTCATAATTGTTTAAGCTAAGAAAAGCTTGATTTAAACATTCTTCTATAATCTCTTAGAGGAAATTTATATTGATAACTTTTACCTATCAAGTATATATAAAAATGAACAAAGAAGATTGGATATTTAGAATTATTTTTTCTTAAATATTTATCGTAAACGGAATTTTTGTACTTACTAATTAAAAAAGGAGTTGCTCTTTTGTTGTAATAATAATTTTTTATTTGAGTATCGCTTTCAATTTTTTTATGAAATGAATAATACTTGTGAGAAAGATTTGATGTAAAGACTTCAAACAGTGAAAGCGGTTCATGTTTATTATTATAATAGAATAGAATACATTTAGAAACATCTATCAAAATCCATTTTCCAATTTCTTTAGAAAAAATCTCGTTGGTAGCATGTCCGCCATACTTTTTATCGAAAGGCATTATTGTAATTCCCCATTCTCTTACCCTAATATCATTAATTACACAAAAATTATTGAAAATCTGAGACATATCACTACAAACCCCACCATTTCCGTTTATCATAGCTCTTAAAGCTACGTCGGATGCGAGGCTAAGCCCCTTACCGCCTTTAATATGTTTTCTAAGCCACAAAGCAATATAAATTGCCTTATCTAAATCAGAGTCTGGTTTTTCGTGTTCAAAAATCTTCTCATTAATCTCGTAAAAAAAACTGGGTATTACACCTTTTGTATTCTCACTATTATAACATTCTTTTTCAAGCCTATTTATTGTTGAGTTTTTGGAAAGTAGCCAAAATCTGGTATAATATAGCAGTGGATGTCTGCGGAGTGCCCAAGAAATTTTTTTTAATGCCAAAATAAAGAAATTGAATTTATTAATATTAACTACACAATATCATAAATTATCAAGGTAGGGCTCTCTAATTTTAAACAAATATAATATTGTCAGTCAATGAATTAACTCTTCACTAAGGCAAATGAACTATTATTCGCTTAATAACAATTTTATTCGCTCAACATAATACATGTATGAGAATTTTCTTACTATTTCTTCGTTTTCAATAACAAATAATCTGAAATTACCAGACGGCATTAGAAGAGCTTTAGAAATGACTTTAATAACATTACCTTCATTAACAGGTGAAATTAAAAATCCATTTTTACCATCTTTGACATACTGTCCTATAGAAGATATATTTGAGACTATTGGGAGACAGCCAAAATTCATAGCCTCTGCTATAACTTTAGGAAAACCTTCTGATGCTGTAGTTGGCATTATAAAAAAATGTGAGCTTTCATAAATTTGAAATAATTTGTCCGTCGGTAAAAAGCCATGAAAAACAAAATTAATTTTGCTATCATCACTAAGGTTTTTAAAATATTCTACCTCAGAACCATTACCAACCAAGTGTACAGTACCCACTCTATCAGACATTTCTTCATCTAAATTATTAAAAGCTCTGATAATACGTTCTACCCCTTTTTGTCGCTCTAACCTACCAGCATAACAAAAATTGACTAGTCCTTCTTTCCTTTTATTTGATCTTACTCTTATACCATTTTCTAAATCGTTCTCTGTAAGACATGGGTTTTCAAAACTTAAGCAATGCTCATTTTGATTGGGCCAACTACCGTTTATAGTGACTTTACGATTTTGATGTTTTAACATAAACCGTTGTAAAGCATAACCCAATGGCGGAGATTTTTGATTCCAGTTACCTGCATATTTATACCATCCCTTTTTTTTTGAAAAAATTGTGAGATAAGGAATTAAAAAAACACCTATTCCCGTAGGAGCTCGTAATTGAAAACAGTCTGTCTTTTTTAAAATTGAATTGACTGTCCTTATAACTTTTGGCGCAGATAAGGCTACTTTAATTTTATCTAATAACGAATGACCGCCTGAGGGATCAATAGGTATAAATTTTATTTTATTACTTGTATATGGTAACGAGCTCTCTGGTGCCTCGGCATTATGAAACATAGCAATATGATATATTTCATCAAAAATCTGAGCTAAAAAATTGATTTCAGTTATAGTTGGTCCCCAACCAACTATAGTCCCATCTGATAATTTATAATGCTCGGTATGTGATATAATTGCAAGTTTCAATTAACTGTGTTTTTTGGTTGGGTTTAACAATTCCTGATAAATAGAAATACAGGATTTGAGGTAAGATTCTTCAGAGAAATTTTGATTGTAAAACAATTCTATTTTAATTTCCATTTCCTTTTTAGTTTTGACAAGATTATCCATTTGTTTTAACCAATTGGTTACCTCGAAATCGTTTTGAATAAATTCTTGAAAATCAAATTTTATCTTATCAGCAACTTCACCTGTATTATACGCTATAAAAGGCAAATTTTCACTTAAATATTCTATCGCAACCAAAGGACCTGTCTCAGATTTTGCGGTGTGTATACCTATATCGTACTTATGCAATTGGGTTTTAATGTCTTTACAATCGGTAATAATAGTTACTTTATCAACGATATTGAATTTTTCAATCTGTGCTTTAATCTTCTCAAAATAGGCATTATCAACAGATTGTCCATAGATTGTAAAATTATAATTACTTGGACTATCTTTTATAACATCTAACAAATACTCATAATTTTTTTGAGGTCTAAAATTACCAACCGCTACAACTTCTATATTGTCATTATGACTTCTTAGGCTATTTACTCTAGTTTCCTTCTTTCTTATAACATTAGCTAATTTATAAATGTTAGCATTTAACCTTGTTTCTTTTGCCCAAGACACAAGCTCTCTACTAACACCTATGTAGGCAGTGCATTTCTTAATAGCTAGCTTTAGACTATAACTAATAGATTTGTTTTGAGCAATTTTCCCAAAGTGATCGTGAAAAATGATAACCTTATTATTATTCAATCTAGTAAAATAAAAGAGTAGCGACACATACCTTAAGACTTGCCTTAAATGAATATGAATAATATCGTACTTTACTAGTTCTTTGTAAAGCTTAAAGAGGTAAATAGGATTAAATTTATGCTTCCTTCTTATGTAAGTTATTGGTATTTCAGAAGCTAACTGAGCGTCCAGCTGTCCTTCTTGTAAAAGACAAATTACACTAACATTATATTCACTTTCGTGTAATAAGTTTGTAAGGTCTACTAGGACACGCTCTGCCCCACCAACCTCTAACCGATCTATTACCTGAACAATTCTCATTACTATAACTGCTCTATTTTTGAACCTTGATTAAGTTTAACAGAAGCCAGTCTCCAAGATTTTAAAACCTGAAACAAAATCAGTGGTAAAATTAAAATTGAAAAGAATACACCAACAACCTTAAGTGCTTTATTTCCCTTAAATTTATAGGGCATTACAGAAGAAGGCACAGTCCTCATCAACTCTAATTTTGCTCTATTGTTACCATAGTATTTGCGATACAAGTACAAAACACTTGGAATTGGTCTTGGTGCGAAAACGTTTCTTGGCCTAAAGGCATCCCAACTTCCCATTTCTCTCAATCCACCAGAGCCTACTTTTAAGTGTACTCGTTTAGCGTAAGGATTAGAAACATTTAGAAACCCATTTTTATGAGCTCTTAAGCCAAATTCACCGTCTCCCATTCGCTGTTTTTCAAATTGTCTATCAAAAAGTCCTATGTCTTTAAAAACTTCCTTTTTTACGAGAACATTTCCCGTATCTAATTGATCTGACCGTCTAAAAAATGAATAGTTCTCTGGGATTTTATCCCCAACAACGGACAACGAAACACCAGATGATATGTCTGCATTAAAAAAATCGATACATTTTAAATGGTTAGAAATCCAATTAGGTTCTACTCTGCTATCATCGTCAAACAATAAAATAAAATCACCCTTACTTAATTGAATCGCTCTATTTCGTGCTAATCAAAGTGCCTTTTCTTGTTGGTATTCTACAGTAATATCTAAATCATAAGTATCGTAGAAAGAGGCTTTAAATACGTCTGATTGATCTATTACAATTACTTCAAAGTTAGAGTAAATCTGTTGCTCTAAATCCTTTAAAACATCATGTAAATACTTGTATCTATTTAGTGTTGGGATTATGACGCTAACCTTGGGGTTATTCTCAATTAAAGAAGACTCAAAAGTATCCCAATCATCATAAGAAATAGGTTTCTTAAGGTATTGAGTACGCTTAATGTTTTTACTTTTATAAAATCCTTTAAACTCCTTTATTGGATTTTTAAAACTCAATACTCTAATCATTAAAACATAAACACTCCAGAATGCACTAAAATACTTTCTTAAAAAATAATAATTATCATTTACAGAAATATTCTCAAAGCTACTGTAGGTTTCAGCTTTACCTATATAACCCAACTGTAGCGCTTGCCAAGATAAATCGTATAACTTTGCATTTTCTGAAGTATAGTTTTCATCAGATTGTAACTGATTTTTTACTTCAACAGGCAATTTTGTATATTTAGGAAAAACATATGCTGTTTTTGAAGGCAATGCAAAGTAATGTGTAGGCTGTATGTACTTAAGAAACTCAAACATTTTCTAAAGGTTTTGCAGGTATGCCAACAAGTACAATTCTAGAATCGATATAGGAATTTACAACACATGCATTTGCACCAACTCTAATTTCATCACCCAGTTTTAAAGGTCCTATTACAGTTGCATTGGCTCCAATATTACAATTATCACCAATTATAAAATCTCCTTTGTTACAAGACTTATTTACACCTAGTACATTGCCACCTGTCATCGTTAAGTTAGCGCCAATAACACACACACCATTAATTACAATACCTAAAGCAGGATGATGAATTAACAGACCACCTTTTATATCAGCTTTATAATGTATATCTACATTGGATATTATTTGAAATAAAAATGAAAAAGGAAGATAGACTATTCTGATAACAGGATATAAACGACCAAACAAACCATAGCAACTACGTTCTAAACGATAGTTAAAAAGTCCCCAAAATGATCTGGTAAAAAGAACAGTAAAAATCCGAAGTTTTTTTCTTCCGATTGCTCTTTTAATATCTGCTATGAAATATATTAACTGTTTCAATATTCAGCTTACTTTGTTTTCAAAAGTACAAACATTATAAATTTTGAAATAAATTTTGAAAGTAAGTCCTTAACTTTAATTTGTCTTCCCATAGTTTTCTATTAGCTTCAAATAAATCATTTAATTTTTCATTATCCAATTTACTATGAAATTCTACCACTTTTTCCGCTACCCGATATCGGTCTTTATACTCTACCCAGACTACATGATCTTTCCAATTTAAAAAATTATCAAGAGGAAGAATACAATCTGTGTTCACAAAAATAGGTATTCTACCCATAGCCAAAGTTTCATATAATCGCACTGAAAAATTGCCTACCCCTCTTACGCATAAGACGTAGTCTGAATTTTTTATGTTATCAAAAAATTCATATGTAGTTTTATGAATGTCTCTGTTTTTTAAGGCCTCTACACCTGCTCTGTGTTGCTTACGTATTATAAAATTACTTTTTACCCAAGTGCCATTTTGTAATAATTCTAAAAGTTGTGACCTTAAATATTTAGTTGCTATTAGCTGATGAGGGTTTTGGTATCTTATACCAAAATTATAAAGGATATTTCTAGCAGCTATTTTAGCCAACTCTTTTAATGCTTCAATTTTACTACTGTCTGTTTGCCCACAAAAACCGACTGTCGGCTGAGTATAATATTGTCTTTTGAATATGGTTGCTTGGTTATAATATTTCCTTAGAGGATCTTCGATAAATACTGGCACACAGTAATGATTAATATTTAACTTAGATTTATAACCCTGTTCTCTTATTACAATAACATTCAAATCTTTTGGAATGTCAATCCCAAAATCACTAGGTAAAGATACAATCACGCTCTTACCTAATTTATTAGCTTCTTGAATAAATGCTATGGCCTTTTGAATTTGCTTGGTTATTTTATAATACATCCAAGACATGGTTAAGATTACAAAATCAGCGTTTTGTATTTCACTTGTAAAATGAACATCTTCTTCTGAAATACCATAGCCTAAAATTCTGTCTTTATCAGTAAATCCCTCTTGTTTTATAAATGGTTTAAGTAAAGCGAATAAATGTCTTCTATAATTACTGTCGTAGTGTTTTTTAGGGAAAAACAATTTCATAAACAAATAGTAATGTGCTTTGATGTAAAATTAATCATTAGTGAATGATTTCTAACTATTTAATTTTATTCTTTGCAATTGTAAAATTGAAGAAATTTAAAGTTTTGATAACTAAGCGTAAAGTTTTTTTGAACTCTACTAACTGCATTATTTGAAACAGCTATTTTTTTTGCCTCTGGAAGTTGTACAACTTCTATTATTTTATTGGCAAAAACGTTTGGCTGTTGAGACCTAACCAACCATCCTGTTTTTCCATCAATAATGTTTTCTTTAAGTCCTCCTACATCAGAGGCTACACATAACCTTCCTAAAGCTTGAGCCTCTAAAACAGCATTACAAAACCCTTCATTTAAACTAGTTTGTAGATAAATATCGGATTTACCAACAAGTTCTAAAGTATCGTTATGACTTAACTTTCTATGAAAAACAACATTATCTTCTAAACCAAGTTGGTTTACCAAAAACAGATAGCGCTCTCTTTCTTTAATATCGCCATCTCCTATAATGTGGTATTGTAAATTAGGATAGGTCTTTTTTAAAAGCTGTATGGTTTCTAGAGCTGTTGTTAGGTCTTTAATCCAGTTTAATCTTGCTACAGAGCATATTGTTAGTTGGTTTTGACCTACTGAGTTTTGTTTAGATGTAATGGTTTTAAAAATTTGATCATCTACTGCTGGTGTAATAATAGAGAAGGGTATTACTTTTTTTAATCCTAAACCGTAAGCTTGCTCTACCAGATACTGAGATATAGAATGTACCTTATCCACGTTTTTCCAGACATCGAGATAACAGTTTTCATATTTTAGCGGATAAACATTAATGTCAAACCCTCTAAAACTCACAGCCATTTTTGCGCCAATGGCCTTGGCAACATACTCGCTTCCTATGGCTTGGGTGGCAAACCCAAAATGCAACCAATCTACGGAATGACTTAATATATGACTGTTTAGGTACATCCTTTTGAAGATTGTTGTTAATGCAAACCCAGACGACTTTAAGAGCTTATAATATTTTATAACATTGTTTAGATGAAACAACAATTTAAAACCGACTTTAATCATATTTAACGCAACCAAAAATCTGCTGCCACTCACTCTTGGACTTTTTACTGTTTTGCATAGATTAAAATCTGAAGCAATCGTTTGGGTAAAAATGATAACCTCAAATCCATTCTCTAGAAGGCCTTTAATCTTACTATTAAAAAAGGTTTCGGAATACTTTGGAGTAGTTGGTATTACAAGGCCTATACGCATAAACACTTATTTTAGATAATTATATTCGGCTACCTCAAACCTGTTAAGAATATTTTGAATTTGCTCTAAGGCTTGATTATCTCCATTAGTTTTGAATTGTTTACCATTTTTAATAGGGCTTTTAGGATGCGTTTTAGAAGATGGTCTACGATATACGTCTTCTATATTAGAAAGTGGTTTTAAATTATAGGATCTACAGATGTCATAAAACAAGTTAATATCTGCTATTAAGGTTTCGTACCTTACAATTTTAATTTTTGATGTATTTAGAGGGTTTAAATCAAAAACGACTTTGTTTTCTATACACCACCTTAACGTTAACTTTTCTATGGCTGTGTAATTATTAGCTTCTTCCCAATTAAAATTATAGTTAGTTTTTAAAACTTTGGTAATAGGTTTTTGATGTTTAAAATGATTAAGGTTATACAACCAACTAAATTGCACCCTATTTTGAGACAGCACAACATCATAAGGATTTCTCATTATAAACAATACTGGTATTTTAAAATAGGTATTAATAAAATGAACACTTAAGTTACAACGTACAAATTTTATGACATACTTTTTAGGAATAATCGGCCATAAGTGCATCTTCAATTTTCTGTTACTTATCTGTGCAATCCAATCACTATCTACTTTGTTACTAAATACTCTTCTAAAATATTCCTCCTGATCTTTTTGTAAAATATCTTGGGAAATAAACTTATCGCAAATCAAATAACCTTCTTGGGTCTGAAACTCGTGCTCTGGTTCGAACAAAAGTCTATAGCGGTGCTGTAAGCCAATAATTTCGGCAAGCCAACTAGTGCCACTTCTTGCTGATCCTGCAACTATAATATGTTTGTTAAACGTTTTCAATATTCTATCTTGAAAGAAGTTTTAAATATAAATTTTTGTAAGCATTAATCTCTTTTGTTAAGGAGAAACGTAATTTTACATTTTCTATTCCTTGTTGTCTTAATTGTTGGTAAAGCATCTTGTCATTAAGTAATAATTTAATCTTCTCTACTAAATCTGTTGTAGAATTAAATATGAAACCACCTCGTCCTTCATTTAGAATATATGCTGCGCCACCACCAGAATTAGAACTTAGCACTGGTACGCCACATGCCAAAGCTTCAAGAATACTTACTGGCAAACCCTCTTGTTTTGATGCTAAAACAAAAAGATGTTGTTGAGAGAGTACTTTTGGAATATTGTCATTCTCTACAAAGCCATTGAATGACACTCGGTTTTGAAGGTGATTTTTCTCAATAAATTGTATGAGATTGGTTTTATAAACTCCATCTTCTTTTCCGTATAGATTTAAATGAACAAAATCGGGCAACTCAATTAAGGCTTCTATGACTTGTGCTTGATTTTTGTTTTCTACTATATTACCTATACAACAAAGGTTAAAAGTTTTTTTAGGCTTGTTTTCTTCACAGCTAAACTTAACCAAGTTAACTCCGTGAGGGATAAAACTAATTTTAGTTTTTAGATAAGATGAACTAAAAAATCGAGATTTCATCTCTGGATTATCATAAGCAATGTGACTGGCCAATATACTTTTTAAAAACCATCGCTTAGACCAGGCATTATTCTTTTTTGTATATAAATATTTAACTCCTCTTAATCGACATCCTATCACCTCAACAAAATTGGATTTATAATCCCAAGAATGACACACATCTATTTGATACGTTTTTAATAGTCTTGAAAACTGTTTAACATCATTTAAAAGCTTACCAATGTATTGAATATGTATTTGGTTAGAAACCGAAATATCATTTGGGATAAGTTCTGGAAATTTTTCTACAGCTATAAAGACCTCAAATTTTTCCGAATCTAAACCTCTTACTATAGAAAGTAAAACATTTTGACTTCCTGCTGTTTTAAAATTTGGAATGGTATATAGTATTTTAATTCGCTTCAAACTCAACTATTATTCTTTTGCCATAAAGACAAGGTTAATAACATACTTAAAGGATGTGAAAATTGTACATTATCCTCTTCTTTAAAACTTTGATAAATACCATCAACTATTTGTTTCTCGACTAGTGTATAAAAGCTATCATTATAAATATGAGTTTTTAAATTATCATTATTGGCTTTACCTAAAAATTGCAATTCCCAATTACGCTGAACATAAGGTTTGCCCATAATATTATTAAGTATTCTATACAATTTATTGCTAATTCTATATGGTAAATTATAAGGCGACTTATTGAGATTAAAATTATTTAGGTTAAAAGGTTTTTGTTCTTGCCAAACAATTTCTGAAAGTTTTTTATTTCTCTTTTGTATGTAGGCTATCTGAAGTCGTCTATCGGCTAAATACTCTTCGGGAAGTGAACATATAAATTCACACATTTTATTATCATAATATGGCAATGAGATAGGATGTACACTTTCAAAAACAGATAAATTAGCGGTTGTCCACCTTGGTGCCCAATACATAGATTTGAACGCTCTGATCTTTGCGCTTGAATTCTTAATATGTATTTGGGATAGCAAACTCTTAACTCTATCTCTCAAATACCATTCAAAATTATCTTCTAAATCCCAAGATTTCCAAAGTGCATTTGCTAATTGTAACCCACCAGGCTTCGCTATTTTTTTAATGATTAAATTAACTTCTTCTTCTATTGAAAGTTGCTGCTTTGTTGTAGCATCAAAAAGTACGTCGCCCCAATGACCGAGTAAAAACATATCGCCTTTCGGCTTTAACGTATCCACTACTGCCATTTGCCTAGCATGTGTAAACTCTGCGTAACATTGATTTATTTTAGATAATTCTTCAATGCAATTCCAAAGATATCCTCTTGGAATTTTAAAAGATTCATATGGAAAATTACAAGCATCAGCAATTTGCTTTGATATTCTGGCCTCATTGTATCCATTTTCAAATGAATAACTGTAAGACTCAACATCCTTGTTGAGATAGTTTAAAGCTGCTGCTTGCGTTCTAGAGTCTAAACCACCTGATAAGGGCAAAATCACTTTTTTGTCCACCACTTGCTTATCTATAATTGATTCAAAAAGTACAGTAAACTCAGTGAGAGCATCATTAAAACTTATATCTCTAGGAGAATGATGCCACTGAAACCAAGGTTCACTTTTTATTAAATAACCAGATTCATCAATGGTATTAATTGTTCCTGCCCTTAGACAAACTTCATCTTTATAATATGTATCTTGATCTAGAAAAAAACCAATTGCTGTAAAGACACAGATGGCTTCGTAGTTTAAGACATGATCGCCTTTAGCTTTTGCGAAGGACTGACGCGCTGGAATTATATTTGTTTTGATAATTTTCATTAAAAAATCTAACTAATCATTTTGCAGACATTTATAATATAGATCTTCAAAATCAGTTGTCATTTTTTCTATATTGTGATTTTTCTCAACTTTTTCTCTAGCACTAACTCTAAGCGCATTAATTTTATCTAAAGGTAATGTGTGAAAATCTTGAATCTTTTTGCTTAAAGAATTTGCGTCTCTTATAGGAACTAAAAGTCCTGTTTCGTTATCTGTAACTAATTCTATAACACCTCCACAACGCGTACTTAAAACAGGTAGCCCTATTGCCATTGCTTCAATTACTACATTTGCTATTCCTTCTGCCAAACTTGGTAACACAAGAAGACTTGAATTAATCATTAATTGATAAACTTCTTTTTGCGGCAGTGAATGTGTAATTGTAATATAGTCCTGAAGATTTAAATCATTAATCATGTATATCAACTCCTCATTACCTCTAGCACCTACAATGGTATAGTGGAAATCAATTTGATTCTTTTTTAAATCCTCACAAGCTTTTATCATATAGTCGTAGCCCTTAATCCAATGTGGTCTCCCTACAGATAGTAGTTGTAGTGTTTCTTGTTTTTCGTAAAGACAAATACTTGGAAAACGACTAAAATTAAAACCTGAATAAATAACCTTATCTATTTTTGAAAGTGATGTATATATAAGGTTACTTTTTTCTTTTATGGCATGGCTAACTGAATGAAAACCTCTGATTTTTGGATACTGGCGCTTTAGGTATATTTCGTTTTCTGCATCTACAAATGGTCTTACATTTAATTGGTATCCAAGCTGACTTAAAACTATGTTATAACTCTTACTATTTAGAATAGTTTCACAGTATGGCAATAACGATAGCCATTGAACATGCACTATATCTGGTTTAATTTGTGCTAAAGCCTTATTAAAATTGAAGTGTTTTAAACCTGAAGAATCAAAACGGAGCATTAATTTTATAAAGGTTTGAAAATCTTTGATTCCACTTTTTTTAAATAGATTATTAAAAACAAAAACTAGGCTTCTCTTCAATAAATTCAATTTATTACTTTGAGTACCTAAATCTACATAGGTAACTCCTTCTATTTTATTAATTACGCTGTTATCAAAACCTAAAACATATAGCTTATGCTTTTTACCCAAACTTTTTATCACATTATTAATAAAAGGTCTGGTTTTAAAGCTACCATCAAATATTACTATTTTAAGCTTTGGTTTCAATTTCTATTTAGCTATTAATTTAGAAAATACTTTATTTACACTGGTAATTTTTATTATTGCTTTCTCTTTTCGTTTAAGAAAAAATCTATTTTTGTTAGCTAGCATCTTTTTAACTTCACCTTTGGAAAACATAATATTAGATTTGTAATATGCTATTAACGTTTCCTCTGTGAAATCTTCTGAATTTACTATATCTCTGCACAATAGCTTTAAAGAGTCAACTTTATTTCCTGAGAGGAAGTGATTTGGTCTATCCTTAAAGTTTTTAAACTTTTTAATAAAATCTTTAGCATCGAACATATGGTAATGTAACATACCTTTATTTGAAACTGAATTTATTCGATTACCATCAATATAGGTATAGCGATGTACATTTTTTGGTATTATTTCTTGTTTAGAATTCACTTTTAAGGCTGCTTTCCCTAGATGTTGTCCGTACCAAAAAGAAAATTTTATATAGCGCTTATCAAATGGGTTATAAAAGGATTTATAAATTTGATCTATTCTTCTGCTAAATTTATGAGTAGTCTTAAAATATAAAGCCTCGGCAAATACATTATTGTAGCTATGTCTATCTTGTAAGATTTCATAAGGCTCAAAATTCACCAAATCTACCGAATCGTCTAACTCACCAAAAAAACGTTTTAAATCTGAAACTTCAATTTTATCTGTAATTACAAGCTCATCTGCATCTAATGATATAAGCCAATCTATACCCAATGCTTTACTTTTTTGAAGGGCATCATAGGTATTAAGGCATTGCCTGGCGGTATGATGATTCTTAGCCTTTTGACTAAACTTTTCCAAGGCTTTTATATTACGGTATTTATCAACAACAGAATGAGACATTTCTACAATATCTACATCTGAAATACTTGACTTACCATTATCGGTTGTATTATCAAAATAAACAAAGGCTTTGCAAACACCAATTGCTTTATGGTACAATATGTTACTTCGTAAAATACGAGCTTCATTTTTGGCGGTAATTACAATAGCAATCTTCATTATCTTCTGACTTAACAATTTATAAAACCAATGCCTCTATTGCTTTTGTGCCAAAATACAATGATGGAGACCATAGCCTAAACTAGATAAAACAGACTCTCTAAATTTAGCCAGTCCTATTTTTTTGAATAATGTAACAACATACTTATTATTAATTAACTTGTAGTATCCTTTATTGCCAAAATTCATTATAATACTTTCGTATTTCAAAACTTTAAAATTTTGGTGTTTTAGAAGCCTTATTAATTCTCCCTTACTTATGGGTAGTTCTATGGGTTGATCTGACCATGTTTTGCCATCAGTCATATGGTCCAACACATTTTTATTAGGTGTGGTAAGAATTAAATAGCCACTTGGTTTTAATACTTTATGGCAAACACTAACGTATTTATCCTTATCCTCAATGTGTTCTAATACTTCTTGAGAAACAATAACATCAAACGTTTTATCCCTAAAATCGAAAGTTAAAGCATCACCTTGCTGAAAATTAACATGAGGATATAACTCATTAGCCTTATCAACAGCCTGTTGAGAGAGTTCAACAGCATCTGTCATACCAAACTGACCAAGAAATGCAGTTAATCGTCCATCGCCAGAACCTAAATCTAAAATTAATGGCTTTCGTATTTTTCTTTTTACAACCGTAAAATATTCTAAGATTTTCACACATCGCCTAAGTTGCAAACTGTTTATTAACTTATTTGTACTCCAATACTTATCGTAAAATGATTTTTGTTCTTCTATATTCATTTTAGCCAGTTCTTTTGTTGGTTTTTATTCATAAAGCGCTACAACACTTTTGGTTAATTCTCTCAAAGAAAAATTATTGTGCACAAACTTTTGTGCATTAATACTCATCTTAGAATAAAGCTTGTCATCGTTGTATAATTTTGTAATTGCATCACAAAAATCTCGAATGGATTTTTCTTGAACTAAAAAACCTGTACTTGATGTAAGCGTACTTTTAACACCACCAGAATTAAAGGCTACTACAGGCAAACCCATAGACTGTGCTTCTAATGTTACTAGCCCTTGTGCTTCTGCACGGTTTTGGTTGTCTGTAATCGATGTCATTAAAAAGATGTGATGCTTATCGTACTGCTCTTTCAACTCTTGCTGGTTTTTTAAACCTAAAAATGTAACATAAGACTCTAAACTTAGATCTTTTACCAACTGTTTTAAATTTTTTTCTTCTCTACCAACACCAATAATAGTGTAATGAACCAACAACCCATTATCTACAAGGTATTTTACAGATTTAATACCATATTTATGGCCTTTTAACTCTATTAGCCTACCCACTGAGAGAAGTTTTACAGGTTTATCGATAATCGACTTTTTATTAGTACTCGTAAAAAAATCCGTATCTACTCCCATTGGTATGATACGCAGCTTTACTTCATCGCATTGTAAATTTATTATTTTATTGAGTAGATATTGCGAGTTAACTGTGATATACTTTACCTGTTGAAACAAATTTTGATAGGTCGTAACTAACCTTTCTTTTTCTAATTCGTTTTTGTAATGTACCGAGAATCCATGAAGCGTTAGTATAAGCTCTGCTTTAACTACACCTAACTTCTTCATAGCAGCAATATCTAAACCTGCATTTGCAAAATGTATATGAAATATATCTGCATCTGAATACTTTATAAAAAAATTGACCAAATAGGGCTGAAAAAACCAATGCTCTTTTTTGGAAGCATATGCAGATAATCGGTTATATTTAAAATATTTAAAATAGAGAATAAGCCCTTTTATATAACGAAAAAATCTATTCTTAGGTATTTTGTAATCTATAATCTCGGTGACATCTTTTATGCCGTTGTTAGACAGATTTGATGGTTGTGAAGATTTGTCAAAGTTTTTTAACTTATAAGTTAATACACCTACATCATAACCTTTGTTTATAGTACTGACTATTTGATTTACAACAAAAGTCTGAGAGTGTACCGGAAAACTTCTCGTTATGTAGGTTACTTTTCTCATCAATTTACAATTAGGCTTTATATATTTTTAGCATTAACTGTTTATCTGATAATTCATCACCACTTATATGACCAAGTTCTCTCAACTCACCAAGTACATCAAATTTTAAGCCGAGCTTATCGCATGTGGATTTATAAAAATCTAGTGTTTTAAACATTACAGGAAACTCTAACCAGCTTCCTTGGTCATTATCACCTATATTTACATTTGCATATAAAACACCTCCATCGGTCAAATTATTCTTTACAAACTTCAAACATTCATAAAGAATATCATCACTTAAATGAATTAATACAGAAAAGGCTAACATCTTATTAAATCGTGTATTAATTTGTAAGTTTTCAAATTTATCAAACAGAATAAGATCGCCAATCTTTTGTGTTAGCTTTTCTTCTCTTAGCTCATTCTTTGCCTCTTCAATAGCATTTTCCCTTATATCAACGCCATAATAATTACCTACATTTAAAAATTTCATTATTGGTATACCTCCCCTTAATGTACCGCAACCAATATCCAGAAAGACATCGTCCTCTTTAAGCCCTTGATCTTTCAAAAATTTTATTTGAAAATCCTGTTTTATTTTCCATCTTTTAGAAGAACCAACCAATGCGTGTCTTTTTTCTTTTCGTTTAGGGTCTTTAATTAATCGAAGTTTTACCAGAAGCTTGATTATTTTATTCTTCATAATTTCAAATATTAAACCGTAATGTTTTCAATGCCCTTATAAGCTCTTGAGTTTTGATCATTTATATGTTTAGTCCATTCATCCTTTACTCCCTTATTTGGTAATAATCCTAATGGTTTTTTTATAACATCTATCTTATTGGTTTTAAGGATAAGCTGTTCACTAAAAAACTTATTATGAATTTTCTGGTAAATACTGTATGGATCGTCAACTAAATCCTCGTATTTAATCATTAATAAATTTTCATCACTTTCAGCTAGTTTTTTCCAACTACTTACATGTTTTGCCCAATGTTGAAAAATGGTATACTCTGACTCAGATTTTCTAGCTGGTGTACCGCTCCAATCTATTTTTTTATTTAAAAAATCGTTGAATGTTATTCCAGCCTCTTCTTTAGAAATAAAGTTTGGTGTTTTCCAAATAGAATATGCTACAGCTCTACCATCTCTGTAAATGTATATTTTTGGTGTACTATTTTGATTTTCGAACCCCAAATAATGGTTACCAAATAGCTTTCCGTATGGGTTACCATCTGCTTTAATTCTTCTATCAGACCAATGTCCCCAAGTCACCTTATCAATGGATAAATCTTTAGTTTTATAAAAATTCTTAGCTAAAAACGCCTCTAAAAAATGTGTGCCAGACCTTGGGTGAGAATAGACTTTTACTAACGGTTTTTCTTTATAGAAAAGGCGCTTTACTTTTTTAGATATAGAACTCATAATCGTATTAGTATCCCATTAGTTTAATTTCGCGTGCCCAAATAGTAGCTATTAAATCTTTTTCTTCCTGTGAAAGAACCTCATCATAAGGTCGTTTATCTTTTCTAAATTGCGATTTAAGTTTTGTTTTAGGTAATTCTATTTTTTGTTGAAGATTTATTTTTTTTGCTATTACATCTAATGCTGTCGGAATATTTTCATATTTAAAAACGTCATCAACAGCTACAACATTGTTTACCGTATATTGGTCATAACCCTTTATGACCTTTAATCCTCCTTGTTCAATAAAATTTTTAAGCGATGTCCATTTTTCATATCCACCTTCGTGAAAAAATAAGGATAACGCTTTTTCATAAGGATTTCTTTCAAAACAAAATTTATAATAATCCTTAAAAACTTTATCTCCTATTACAGTCATAAGTTCTTCACATGATATATGATTATAAAGCTCCCTTCGTTTACCTTTAAAAATAAAATCTATAACATCATCCTTAGAATATTTTTTTAAAGGCACTTTATAATTTCTCGGTCCTAAATATCCTAAAGCTTGTCTTACCTTTTCATCGTTTTTTGATATTGGCGTAATAATATCTTCCTCAGTACATAAAGATGAAAGTGCAATTTCTATTGAAGTGCTTGCAGTCTTCTGTGTCTTAAAAAAAATAAATTTGTATTTATGGCAAACTAACATTAAATATTATTTAAGGACTTTAAATTTATGTTCTACAAGTACGCCTTCTTTAGAAAACTGTTCTCTACCAGAATTAAAAAAATCGCCACCAATTAAGTTAAAATCTACTGTGTTCTCAAGATCGTCTTCTAATCCATTTTCTGAAAAACATGTAAGTTGTATGGTATAATTTCCATTTGGTAGCGGTAGTTTTTCTATCGTATATTCAACAATACCTTTATCTGTTTTTTCTAAATTTAAAGTAACTGTATCAATAAAATAATTATTCAGCAAAAAACGAATTTGTCCTTTACTATCTATGAACCGTGCCCTTATTTTAGCGTCAATAATAGTTTTTTTAGTGGAAAATTCAATTCTAAAACGATACAACTCACCAGAAAGTAAATTAAGGTGCTTTTCATTTGCTTCATTAAGTATAGAGATCCCTTTAAATAGAAAATCACCTATACCCTTTCTGTCTTTTCGTTCTAAAAGATTATCTATGATTTCTCTGTTACCATCAGATAAATAAAAACTTACAGCATCTTGAGTACTACCATTGTATGCTACTTTTCCATGCTCTAGTACAATAGCTCTTGTACATAAACTCTTAACTGCTGCCATATTATGACTCACAAAAAGAACTGTTCGACCATCACCTCTAGATATATCTTGCATTTTACCGACGGCTTTTTTTTGAAACTCAGCATCACCGACAGCTAAAACCTCATCTACTACTAAAATATCTGGCTCCAAAAACGCTGCTACTGCAAATGCCAAACGTACACGCATACCAGAACTGTATCTTTTCACTGGTGTATCTATGTAACGTTGGCATCCAGAAAATTCTACAATCTCCTGTTCTTTAGCTTTTATTTCGGTTTTGGTCATTCCTAAAATAGCACCATTGAGATAAATATTCTCTTTTCCTGTAAGCTCTGGATGGAAGCCTGTACCTACTTCTAACAAAGAAGCAATACGCCCTTTGGTTTTTATTTGACCGGTCGTTGGACTAGTAACTCTAGAGAGTATTTTGAGCAATGTAGATTTACCTGCGCCGTTTTTTCCTATGATACCAAGAACCTCTCCTCGCTTAACTTCAAAATTAATATCCTTAATTGCCCAAACATAATCACTCTCAGCAGTTTTACTCCTATCATTAGTATCCCCAACTTTTAAATAAGGGTCATCTTTTCCTCGTATCTTATATAACCATCGCTTTAGATCATGGCTTAGTGTACCAGTACCTACAAGACCTAGTCGATATTGTTTACTTATATGCTCTACTTTAAGAATTACATCAGACATCTTCTACACAGTATCTATAAAGGTTTTTTCTGTACGATTAAAAATAACCAATCCTAATAAAAATATAAACAAGCTTATACAAAATGTATATAAAAACCTGGCAAGATTAAATTCGCCAATATCAAGCAGCATATATCTAAATCCTTCCATAATTTGAGTTAAAGGATTATACTCTACGATTCTAGCTACCAACGGTGGAAATTTAGCTTTTGCCTCGGACATAGGATAGGGCACTGCAGATACATACATAAGCAATTGTACTGCAAAAGTCAGTAACACCGTTAAGTCTCGATATTTTGTAGTGAGCGACGAAAAAATCATACCCAAACCTAGCCCTAGCATTGCCATAATGACAATATAAATAGGAAACAAAATTATATTAGAATTAATGCTTAACTCAAAACCTATTACTGAGTAATACACAAAAAAACCAATAAAAATCAGAAACTGAATACCAAATTTTAAAAGGTTAGAAATAGTAATAGACATTGGTAATATTACTCTTGGAAAATAAACCTTACCAAATATATTCTGGTTTTTTGTAAAGGTACTCGACGTGTTATTAAGACAATCTCTAAAATAGTTCCATGCTGTAATTCCTGCTAGATTGAATAAAAACGGTGGCACACTTCCTGTTTGTATTTGACCTAAATTATTAAATATTAAAGTGAAAATTATGGAAGTAAATAAAGGCTGGATGAGGTACCAAAGAGGCCCTAAAATGGTTTGCTTGTAAAGCGTGACAATATCACGTTTTACAAACAAAAACAGTAAGTCTCTATAACGCCAAATTTCTTTAAAATTAAAGTCGATGAGTTTTCTCTTTGCAGAGATGGTATATAGCCATTCATCTTCCTTATTGCTCAACAATTTAGCGTGTTTTTATTAGTCTTACTAATATACTATTTATTTAGAATTTCTATAATAAAGATAGAAGTATTTCCCATGCTAATTAAAGTAATCCCAAGTAATTTTTAAGCCTTCTCTAACCGTATATTGAGGCTTGTAGTCCAACAGTTTTTCTGCCTTAGAAATATCTGCCAAAGAATCTCTTACATCTCCTTGTCTAGGTGGTCCATAGACTGCTTCTAAGTCAGAACCTGCTGCAACTTTTAGTGAATCCCAAAGGTAATTTACTGTAATACGCTCGCCACAAGCAACATTAAAAACTTCGTTTGCTGCTTCTTTAGGAGCAAAGAATCCTTTGATATTGGCTTGAACAGCGTTATCTACAAATGTAAAATCTCTAGTTTGCTCTCCATCACCATTAATTTTAGATGGCTTATTATCCTTAAGTGCTTGCATAAATAATGGGATAACTGCGGCATAGGCTCCATTTGGGCTTTGTTTAGGACCAAAAACATTAAAATATCTTAAACCAATAACGTCAGTACCATATGTTTTTCCAAAAACGTCAGCATAAAGCTCATTAACATATTTTGTTACTGCATAAGGAGATAAAGGTTTTCCTATAGTATCTTCAACTTTTGGTAAGGCTTTACTATCACCGTAGGTAGAACTTGATGCAGCATACATCATTCGCTTTACGGTCTTACTTTCTTTTAAAGCTATGAGCATATTTAAAAATCCTGAAATATTTACCTCATTTGAGGTTGCAGGATCATTAATAGAACGTGGTACAGATCCTAAGGCTGCCTGATGCGTAACATAATCAATACCTTTCATGGCTTTCTTACAAGTATCCAAATCTCTGATATCGCCTTCTAGTAATTCAAAAGAAGGGTTATCCATAAATTCGGTTAAGTTTTCGCGATAACCGTTAGAAAAGTTATCCAGTACTCGAACTTTTTTTGCATCATATTTTAATAAATATTGTACAATATTAGAGCCTATAAAGCCAGCACCACCTGTAACTAAAAAACTTAATGATGATAAATCTTGATTGTGATATTGATTTGAGTACATTATAAGATTAGTATTTAATATTACAGACGAGCATCTACTGTATCGACTGGCAATAGAGACTTGACATCAAAAACGACACATTTATCTGACTTAAGATTATCAATAGACAATTCTAAAAATTCATTGTGAGATACTGCCAAAATAATAGCATCGTAATTAGATTGTAAATTGTCGATAGAGGATTTCAAGTCTAAATCGTATTCATGCTTTACTTCTTCTGCTGAAGCCCAAGGATCATAAACGTCTACGTTAACATGATAGGATTGTAATTCTTCAATAATATCAATAACCCTAGAGTTTCTAATATCTGGACAGTTTTCTTTAAAGGTTATACCCAAAACTAATGCATTAGAGCCTTTTATAGTTGCGCCTTTATTAATCATCATCTTAACAGTTTCTGTAGCCACATAGCTCCCCATACTATCGTTCATTTTACGACCTGCTAAAATAATTTCTGGATTATAACCAGATTCTATTGCTTTTTGAGCTAAATAATAAGGATCTACTCCAATACAGTGCCCACCTACTAAACCTGGGGAAAACTTTAAGAAATTCCACTTAGTACCTGCTGCTTCTAAAACAGCTTTGGTATCGATATCCAATAATCTAAAGATTTTAGATAGCTCGTTTACAAAAGCAATATTAATATCGCGTTGGGAATTCTCTATCACTTTTGCTGCTTCTGCTACTTTTATTGAAGGAGCTAAATGTGTGCCTGCAGTAATCACCTTCTTGTAAAGTTGATCTATTTTTTCTGCAATTTCTGGTGTTGAGCCAGACGTAACTTTTAAAATCTTAGTAACTGTATGGTTTTTGTCTCCTGGGTTGATACGCTCAGGCGAATAACCAGCATAAAAATCTTTATTGAATATAAGGCCTGACATTTTTTCTAGAACCGGAATACAGATATCTTCTGTAGCACCAGGGTAAACGGTGGATTCATAAATTACAATATCTTCCTTTTTAAGAACCTTACCCACAGTCTCACTGGCTTTAATAAGCGGTGTGAAAACCGGTCTTTTAAGTTCGTCTGTAGGTGTAGGTACAGTTACTATATATATATTTGCTACTGAAAGTGCTTCAATATTATCAGTTATATATAATCCATTATTGGCATTTAAATCGGTTGTTAAAACTGATTTAAGGTTATCGTTGTCAACTTCTAGTGTTTTGTCTACACCAGAATTTAACTCATTGATTCGCTGATTATTAATATCAAAACCAATAACAAAAAATTGCTTTGCAAACTCTACAGCAAGTGGTAAACCAACATAACCTAATCCAATAATTGCAATTTTATCTTCAGAATGTATCATCTGTTAAAAATGGATTTTAAAATGAGTTTCAAATCTAAATAAAAACTGTAATTTTTAACGTAGTTTTTATTGATTTTCACTTTATCTACCCAAATAATCGTTCTATTGTAGTGTTCGGGATCTTTTTGACGTTCTAATACCTTTTCTTCATCTTTATATTTTAGAGTTGCCTCACCAGTTACGCCTGGTTTAACTAGCAAAATAATTCGGTCATCGCCTACTAATTCATCAGCAAAACCCTGAATATCAGGGCGAGGACCAACAAAACTCATATCACCCCTAAGCACATTAAATAATTGAGGAAGTTCGTCTAATTTGGTTTTTCTTAGGAATTTACCAAATGATGTTGCGCTTTTGTCTAAATGACCCAGTCGATGTGTACCTTCTTTAAGGGTTCTTATCTTATAGATTTTAAAAGGTTTACCATGCTGCCCTACTCGTTTCTGAACAAAAACACCGTATTTTTTTGTATCTATTGTGGCAATAACTATTAAAACAATAATTGGAACCATTAAAAATGGCAACAAAAACAAAACTAAGAGAACGTCAAATAATCGTTTTGTTCTAAGTTGTTTTTTAGTAATCAAAATCTAAATCCTAAAAAATTTATAATCGTCTGAAGAAATTTTTAGCCTTCTTTAAAAAAGATTGATTATCACTTTCATGATATGCATTGCCATAAACCCCATAACCATAGCCGTAACCATAGCCATAACCATAACCATAATTATGGTTACTCTTGTGCTTATAGAAATTTAGAACAAAACTTATATTTTTCAACTCTCCTGTTCTGTATTTTGCATTTACCAACTGTAACATGCCTTTTTTGGTATAATCTAACCTAACCATAAATATTGTGGCATCGGCATATTGGGTTAACTCCAAAGCATCTGTTACTAAACCCAATGGTGGTGTGTCTAAAACAATAATATCATATTGATCCTTTAAAGATGAAATCAACTGCTTTAGTCTATCACTCATTAATAATTCTGAAGGGTTAGGAGGAATTGGCCCAGAAGTAATGAGATCTAAATTATCAATATGAGTATTTGTTATAATTTCAGCTAAATCACTATCGTCAATTAAATAATTTACTATTCCTTTTTCATTTGTAATATTAAAATCATCGAAGATTTTAGGTTTACGCAAGTCTAACCCTAGTAAGATTGTTTTTTTCCCTGAAAGTGCATAAACAGTCGCTATATTTATAGAAGTGAATGTTTTTCCTTCACCACTTACAGAAGAAGTAACCATTAAAGTGCTAGCTTTTGTTTTTGAAGGATTGTTTTTAAAAATAAATTGCAAACTAGACCTAATAGCTCTAAAAGACTCTGCCACAGCGGATTTTGGTTTTTCAAAAGCAACAAGGTTGTTTTTGTAGCGATATTTACCCACAACACCTAAGATTGGTATTTTGGACATCTTTTCGATTTCATCAGAACCATGTATAGTACTATCCAAAAGATAAATTATGAATATTAAAAACATAGGTGTAAAGAAACCTATCATTAATGCAAGCATGTAATTCAGGGATTTCTTAGGACCAATTGGCGGATTACCTATGTCTTTTGCCTCGTCAATAACTGTTATATCAGAAACATTTGCTGCCTTAACAATTGCCGCTTCACTTCTTTTTGCCTGGTAGATATCATATGCTTCTCTACTCAAGTCCAGCTTTCGCTGAATCTTTAAGTACTCTTGTTGATCTTCTGGTAAATCAATAAGTTTTCCCTCTAAACCTGCAATTTTTCTCGCCAATGTATTAAGTTGTACGCTAATGGTATTTCTTGTAGAATTAATGGCTTCAAGTAAAACATTTTTCTCTGTATCTATTTTCCGATCCAAATCGTCAAATAAAATCGATCCTTCTTTGGTACTATATTCTAGGTTCTTTCTTTCTACAGATAAGCCAATTATACGACTAACACTAGATAGAATATTAGATTCTGTTATACCGGCAGATGATGGAGCAGCTATCTGTGTATAATCCTTTTTATTTCTCAAATAGTTTTCTAATGAATTTAAATAATTGAGTTTTGATTCTTCTTGAAGTTCTTGCTGTTCATATGTCCTCAATTGATCAGATGTTTGAAGAATATCCCCTTCAACATTGAAGACCTTGTTTTTCTTTCTGAAATCATTCATTTCGTCAGTAACAAGCTTTAAATCTGCATTAACATCGCCTAAACTACTATCAATAAATTTTATGGTATTAGTGGCATAAAGGTTCTTTCGAGCTAGCTCTGTCTTGCTAAGTATAGCAGATGTTGCGTTTAAAAAATCAACAATTTTAGATTTGTTTTTTCCTTTAAGAGAAAGTCTCAAAACTGAAGATGCATCGCCCGATGCAGCAGCTATGTTAATAGTGTTTTTATAGCTATCAACTACCGAGTCAAAATTTAAATATCTTACGAAATAGTCTATCTCTCCATTTAGTTTTTTATCTGATTTTAACTTCACAATACCATTAAAAAACGGAAGTGAAATTGTATCATTATACTTAAATGTATTTTTAAAAAAATTAGATTTTAAACGTATTGACTCTTTTTCCTTTGAATCAAAATTCTGGGTTATCCCTTTTCCATTTTCAACCTCACATGATAATTCAAAAGACCTGCCATCAATATTTTTTATTTTAATAGGAACATTAATAATCTGTGGTTGAGATTTATTAGTAATAACCTCAAACGGAGATTCTTTATAAATATCTATCAAATGATACTTGCCCTGCTTCAAATATTCCTTGTAGTACTCTAAAGAATCTACCACAAGTTCGTTATGAGTTCTCGTTTTTACTTCTGTAATTACACTACTTACTTTACCAGAAACCCCTCCCCAATTAAATGATATACTAGTATTTGCTGTGAAAAAAGGATTTTGGTCATTCTCAACTGTTATTAAGGAATCTAGCCTATAAATGTTCTGTTTTCTAACATTAATAAAGTAAGCAATTATCAATGCTATGCCTATACAAAACAAAACTAACTTCCATAAATTGAGAGCCTTAAACAAAAACCCTTTAAAATCAAAGCCTACACGTTGAGATTCCAACGATTCAATATCTTCAAAATCTTTATAGTCCATCTATTAAAGTCTTGTAAAAATTAACACACCAGAAGTAATCAATGATACTACGGTGGCTATTGTGGCTAAACTTGATACAGCTGTTTCTCCCGTACCAGTCGATTTTTGTTTCAATGGTTTTACGTAAATCATATCATTGGGCTGTATATAATAGTATGGTGATTTCATAACATTGATATCTGTTAAATCTAAATGATGTATTTTTTGCCCTTGCGGATATTGCCTAATAATCATCACTTCTTTTCTATTACCAGTTATAGGAATTTCACCAGCATTAGCAATAGCTTCAAAAATATTAACACGCTCTTTAAAAAGAGTAACTGTCCCTGGGCTATTTATTTCACCTGTTGCAGTATATCGCAACCCAGCCAATTTAACTGTAACAAAAACATTAGCAGTTTCTTTAAATTGTTCATCTAGCAACTTTTGCTCAATCATTTTTTCAATTTCATCTGCAGTGTAACCAAGTACATTTAAAGTACCTAGATTAGGAATTCTAATATTACCATGTATATCTACAGTAAAGCCATCAAAATAGGCGCGCTCAGCACTATCTGCATTTAAATTAGCCTCACCAATAGGGTTAAAAATCTGAGTATTGTTTTGGTCTAAAACTTTAATCCTAATATTTAAAATATCATCAATCTGAATTCGATAAGGCTTCTGTACTTCGGATAAATCATAAGGTATTGTATCATTAATAGCTCCCTCTTTATTTTGTAAATAAACGATGTCTTTATGTGGAATACATGACGAGATAAAAATGCTGCTAAGAACAATAATCAAGAGCTTGATGCTTCTCATAAGTATTATAGATGTTTACTGACAAATATAATGTATCACCACCAATAACAAAACTATTAGGTTTCTTTTTGGTTTATTTCCGTTCTTTGCATAAAATATAACAAAGTTTGAATTACCTCAACGTAGAAAATATATCAAAATCTTACGGAGAATTAGTCCTCTTTCAAGATTTATCATTTAGCATACATAAAGACCAAAAGATTGCTTTTGTTGCTAAAAACGGAAGTGGAAAAACCTCAATTCTCAATATCCTCTCTGGAAAAGACACACCAGATGAAGGGCAAGTTGTTGTTAGAAAAGAACTGCGTTTGGCATTCTTGGATCAAGAACCAGATTTAGATCCTAAACTCACTATTGAAGAAACCATTTTTGCATCCGACATTCCTGTTTTAAAAGTCATTGAAGCCTACGAAAAAGCACTTAAACATCCAGAAGACACAGAAGCCTATCAGCTCGCTTTTGAGGCTATGGATAGAAATAATGCTTGGGAATTTGAAACACAATACCAACAAATCCTATCGCAATTAAAGCTAGACGATTTGTCAATAAAAGTAAATACACTTTCAGGTGGTCAAAAAAAGCGTTTGGCATTGGCACAGGCACTATTAAGCAAACCAGACATCTTAATTTTAGATGAGCCTACGAATCATCTCGATTTAGAAATGATAGAATGGCTTGAAGATTACTTTGCCAAAACCCAACAAACGCTTTTTATGGTTACGCACGACCGTTACTTTTTAGAGCGTGTATGTAATGAAATAATTGAATTAGACCAAGGACAACTTTACACTTATAAGGGTAACTACTCGTATTATCTTGAAAAGAAGGAAGCTCGAATTGAAAATGAAGCTATTGAAACCGGTAAAGCCAAACAACTATACAAAAAGGAACTCGACTGGATGCGTCGCCAACCCAAAGCACGTACGACAAAATCTAAAAGTAGAATTGATGACTTTTTTGAAATAAAAAAGAAAGCGCATCAACGTAGAAAGGACCATCAAGTGCAGCTAGAAATTAATATGGAACGTCTTGGTAGCAAAATCATTGAGTTTCATAATGTATCTAAAGCGTTTAAAGACAAGAAAATTTTAGATGGATTTGATTACACGTTTAAAAAAGGCGAACGTATCGGTATTATTGGTAAAAACGGAACAGGAAAATCAACCTTTTTAAATTTATTAACCGGAAGTCTTAACGCCGATGGTGGAAAAATCGTTATTGGCGAAACTGTAAAAATCGGTTATTACACCCAAGGTGGTATCACAGTAAAGCCTGAACAAAAAGTAATTGATGTCATTAGACAATTTGGGGATTACATTCCACTAGCAAAAGGGAGGCAAATAAGTGCGCAACAACTTTTAGAACGCTTTCTTTTCGACAGAAAAAAACAATATGATTTTGTTGAAAAACTAAGTGGTGGCGAGCAAAAACGTCTGTACTTATGTACGGTTTTAATTCAGAATCCAAATGTTTTAATTTTAGATGAGCCAACCAATGATTTAGATATTGTAACACTAAATGTCCTCGAAGATTTCCTTATGGATTTCCCAGGTGTGCTTTTAGTTGTATCACACGACCGCTACTTTATGGATAAAATTGTAGACCATCTTTTTGTATTTAGAGGCGAAGGCGTTATTGAAGATTTTCCAGGAAATTATTCAGATTTTAGAGCTTACGACAGTAGCCAACCAAAACAAATAGAAAACACTGAAAAAACAGACAATACTGAAGCTGTTAAACAAAACGAAGCTGCAAAACTATCATACAACGAACAAAAGGAATACAAGAATTTAGAATCCAAAATTCGCTCATTGGAATTAGACAAAAAAGCTTTAGAGGCCAAGTTTAATAATCCTAATTTATCACAAGAAGATATCAACAAACTGTCCGAAGAACTACAAGTTATAATTGATAGTATTGAAGAAAAAGAACTACGTTGGTTTGAATTGGCAGAAAAACTAGAAGGTTAAAGTCTTTGCGAAGCAGACACATTTGTCTGCTATGGCAATCTCATATAATGTATCAAATAATAGCATATATAAAATTCCTGTTTAAAGCCACCAACCAACACGGTGTGCATTCGCCTTTTGTATATCAGTTTGTTACCAAATGTTTATACGACAATAAGACATACGATGCATATAAAAAGCTTCAGCATTATAGAAAAGCTCTCAAAACTTCAAACGTTATACTTCAAATAACGGATTTAGGTGAAGGCTCAAAAACCTTAGACAGTAGTTTCCGCAAGGTCAGCAAAATGGTCAATACGTCTAGTAGTTCAAAAAAAGAAGCAAAACTACTATTTAGAGTTGCTCAGTATTTCAAATTAAATTCTGTTTTAGAATTGGGTACAAGTCTAGGAATGGGTGCTTTTGCTTTTGCTTTTGCTAACAAAGATTCAAAAATCTTAACAATTGAAGGTTGCAAAAACACATCCGATTTTACCAAATCCCAATTTCAAAATCGATCTATAAACAATATTAGTTTTAAAGTTGGTGCGTTTACTTCTGAAATTAAAAAAATCGAAGAAACTGAATTCGATTGCATCTATTTTGACGGCCATCATAACAAAGAAGCAACTATTCAATATTTTGAAGCGCTTTTACCTAAAGCACATAACGATTCGGTATTTATTTTTGACGACATCTATTGGTCTAAAGGAATGACAGAAGCTTGGGAATATATTAAGTCTCACAATGCTGTTATTGTCACTGTAGATTGTTTCTATTTAGGCTTCGTATTTTTTAGAAAAGAACAAGCGAAAGAACATTTTAGAATAAGATTGTAACAAGCCGACAACTTTAACGTCTTATTGACAAACTGATTTTTAAATTCTTTATCTTGCAGAGGATTTAAGCAACCAACAGAGTTTTTATATGAGCGACAACGTCATTGAGATAAGAGGCATAATAAGAGATTTTAAATTAGGACAAGAAACTGTTCATGTTCTAAAAGGCATAGATCTAGATATAAAACGAGGCGAATATGTTGCCATTATGGGACCTTCTGGTTCTGGTAAATCTACACTAATGAATCTACTCGGTTGCTTGGACACACCCACTGCTGGCTCTTACAATCTTAATGGCAAAGACGTTAGCCAAATGACAGATGATGAACTCGCAGATATTAGAAATACTGAAATAGGTTTTGTTTTTCAAACCTTTAATCTATTGCCAAGAACCACAGCTTTAGAAAACGTTGCTTTACCAATGGTTTATGCAGGTGCTTCTAAAAAAGAACGTGTGGATAGAGCCTCTGAAGTATTGACTGATGTTGGTTTGGCTGATCGTATGGATCATAAACCAAATCAGCTTTCGGGAGGACAAAGACAACGCGTTGCTGTAGGTCGTGCCCTTGTAAACAAACCTTCCATCATCTTAGCCGATGAGCCTACAGGTAATTTAGACTCAAAAACTTCTTTAGAAATCATGGAATTATTTGATCAAATCCATGCTTCTGGCAATACTGTAATTATGGTGACTCACGAAGAAGATATCGCAGCCCACGCCAAACGTGTTATTCGTTTACGTGATGGCATGATTGAAAGTGACACTTATAATTAGTGAGTAGTGAGTAGTGAGTAGTGAAACTAAAAAATCGAATAAATCCATAAACATCTCAACACCTAACCAATAAACAACTAGTTAAATAAACGGTTAATCAATTCCGCTAACTTTTTACTTTACAACTTTTAACTCGTAAATTTGTCTTTATGAAAGTATACACAAAAACAGGTGACAAAGGAACAACTGCTCTATTTGGAGGTACACGTGTTCCTAAACATCATATTCGCATAGAAAGTTACGGCACTATTGATGAGCTTAACTCACACATAGGCCTTATAAGAGATCAAGACATTGACCAGTTGTACAAAAACACTTTAATGCATATTCAAGATCGGTTATTTACTATTGGTGCTATTTTAGCAACCGATCCCGAAAAAGCCACTTTAAAAAATGGTGAGCAACGCTTAAAAATTCCAAAAATATCCAACGAAGATATAGAGCGTTTAGAAAAGGAAATGGATACTATGGAAGCGAGTCTGCCACCAATGACGCATTTTGTGTTACCTGGTGGCCATCAAACCGTGTCATTCTGTCATATAGCACGTACAGTGTGCCGCAGAGCAGAACGCTTAGCTTCGCATCTTAATGACTTAGAGCCTTTTCAACCAGAAACTTTAATGTACATCAACCGTCTTTCTGACTACCTTTTTGTGTTGGCACGGAAGTTGTCACATGATTTAAAAGCTGAAGAAATTAAGTGGATTCCTCAAAAAGAATCGTAATCTTATAACATTCAGTTATTCAACCTTAATAATACTATATTTAGGTTTAATGAAGTTAAAGATTACACGTTCTTTTTATTAATGAATAAATAATTTATTTTTTTCTTGAATAATTCAGCTAAAAAATTATTTTTGCAAAAAATTAAAACACACAACGCAAATGTATTGGACATTAGAATTAGCATCGTATTTAAGTGATGCACCTTGGCCAGCAACAAAAGATGAGCTTATAGACTATGCGATTAGAACCGGAGCACCTCTAGAAGTTGTAGAAAATTTACAATCAATTGAAGACGAAGGAGATTCCTACGATTCTATTGAAGAAATTTGGCCAGACTATCCAACAGATGAAGATTACCTCTGGAACGAGGATGAATATTAACATATAATATTATTATAAAAAAAGTCTCTTGCGTTAACTTAACTGAGAGACTTTTTTTATTTTCGAAAGTTCGAAAATTTACATCAAAATTATCGTTTCTATAATTTAGGGACTTTGTTGGTGTATATTCAAAATTAAGCAATTAAAACAGCTTGTTAAAAAGCTGAAAAAACACATAAAATGGGCATATTAGATAAAGTACTAAAGGTATTTGTAGGAGATAAATCTAAACAAGACGTTAGTGCCATTAAACCAATCGTAGACAAAATAAAAACCTTTGAGCAAGCACTTGAAGCCTTATCACACGATGAATTAAGAGCTAAAACTACGGAGTTCAAACAAAAAATAGCAGATGCACGTAAACCTCTTCTAGAAAGACAAAACGAGCTTTTAGCAAAAGCTGAAGACACAGAAGATATCGACGAGCGCGAAGATATCTACCAAGAAGCTGATAAAATAGAAGACGAAATTTATGAAGTAACAGAAGGTGTACTCAACGATATTTTACCAGAAGCCTTTGCTGTAGTTAAAGAAACTGCTAAGCGTTTTGTACATAATACTGAGATTTCAGTAACTGCTAATGCGTTCGACAGAGAAGTGTCTGGCGCAAAAGACTACGTTACTCTAGATGGTGACCAAGCCATTTGGGCCAACTCTTGGGATGCAGCTGGCAAACCCATTACTTGGGATATGATTCACTATGACGTACAGCTCATTGGTGGTATTGCAATGCACCAAGGAAAAATTGCTGAAATGCAAACAGGTGAAGGTAAAACCTTAGTAGCCACATTACCTGTTTATCTTAATGCACTTGCTGGAAAAGGTGTACACCTTGTAACGGTAAACGATTACTTGGCAAAACGTGATAGCGCTTGGATGGCACCAATTTTTGAGTTTCATGGTATGAGTGTAGATTGTATAGATTATCACACACCAAACTCAGACGCACGTCGCAAAGCCTATAACGCAGACATCACTTACGGTACTAACAACGAATTTGGTTTCGATTACCTGCGTGATAATATGGCGCATTCGCCTGAAGATTTAGTACAACGTCCACACCACTACGCTATCGTCGATGAGGTAGACTCTGTATTGATTGATGATGCGCGTACACCATTGATTATATCTGGTCCAATCCCAAAAGGAGACGAACACGAATTTGATGTACTTAAACCAAAAGTAAGTCAAATCGTTGATGTACAACGTAAGTATTTAGTAGGTGTATTGGCCGAAGCTAAAAAACTAATTGCATCAGGAGATACCAAAGAAGGTGGTTTCCAGTTATTACGTGTTTACAGAGGTATTCCTAAGAATAAAGCCTTAATCAAGTTTCTGAGTGAAGAAGGTGTGAAACAATTACTTCAAAAAACCGAAAACTTCTACATGCAAGATAACAATAGAGAGATGCCAAAAGTTGATGCAGAACTCTACTATGTTATAGATGAAAAGAACAATCAGGTTGAATTAACCGATAAAGGTGTTGACTATCTTTCTGGCAAGGACGATCCTAATTTCTTCGTAATGCCAGAAATGGGAACTGAAATTGCAAAGATTGAAAACAAAGGGCTTTCATCAGAAGAAGAAGCAGTTCTTAAGGAAGAATTATTTAGAGACTTCGGTATTAAATCGGAACGTATCCATACCCTTAGCCAATTACTAAAAGCCTATGCGCTTTTCGAAAAAGATGTACAGTATGTGGTAATGGATAATAAGGTAATGATAGTAGATGAACAGACTGGACGTATTATGGATGGTCGTCGTTACTCAGACGGACTTCACCAGGCTATTGAAGCCAAAGAAAACGTAAAGATTGAAGCCGCCACACAAACGTTTGCAACGGTTACACTTCAAAATTACTTTAGAATGTACCGCAAACTCTCTGGTATGACAGGTACTGCGGTTACTGAAGCTGGTGAGTTCTGGGAAATCTACAAGTTAGATGTGGTTGAAATCCCTACCAACAGACCAATTGCTAGAGACGATAGAGAGGATTTAGTTTATAAAACAAAGCGTGAAAAATATAATGCTGTAATCGATGAAGTTGTAGAATTATCCAACGCAGGAAGACCAGTACTAATTGGTACAACCAACGTTGAGATTTCTGAGCTTTTAGGAAAAATGCTGAGCATTCGTAAGATTCCACATAATGTACTTAACGCGAAGCAGCATAAACGTGAGGCAGAGATTGTTGCCGAAGCTGGTAATGCTGGTCAGGTAACGATTGCTACTAACATGGCTGGCCGTGGTACAGATATTAAGTTGAGTGACGAAGTTAAAGACGCTGGTGGTCTAGCCATTGTTGGCACAGAGCGTCACGATTCGCGTCGTGTAGACAGACAGTTGCGTGGTAGAGCTGGTCGTCAAGGAGATCCAGGAAGTTCGCAATTCTATGTATCTCTAGAAGATAACTTAATGCGTTTATTCGGTTCTGAGCGTATCGCTAAGATGATGGATAGAATGGGACTTAAAGAAGGTGAAGTTATTCAGCATTCTATGATTTCTAAGTCTATTGAGCGTGCTCAGAAAAAAGTTGAAGAAAACAACTTTGGTGTTCGTAAGCGTTTATTAGAGTATGATGATGTTATGAACGCGCAACGTGAAGTGGTTTACAAACGTCGTCGTCATGCTTTACATGGAGAACGTCTTCGTGTAGATTTAGCAAACATGATTTTTGATACTTCAGAAGGTATTGCAATAAGTAACAAAGCTGCTAACGATTTCAAAAACTTTGAGTTCGAATTAATCCGTTACTTCTCAATGGCATCACCAATTTCTGAAGCAGATTTTGCTAAAATGGGTGAGCAAGAAATAGCTGGAGTTATCTATAAAGAAGCCTTTAAGCACTATCGCGAAAAAATGCAACGTGCGGCTGACTTAGCCTATCCTGTAATTGAAAATGTGTATAACACGCAACGCGACAGATTTAAGCGTATCGTTGTGCCATTTACAGATGGTGTTAAGAATTTACAGGTTGTAACAGACTTAGAAAAAGCTTACGAAACAAAAGGTAAGCAATTGATTAATGATTTTGAAAAGAACATTACACTTGCCATTGTAGATGACGCTTGGAAAACACATTTACGTAAAATGGATGAGTTAAAGCAGTCTGTACAGTTAGCGGTACACGAGCAAAAAGATCCGTTATTGATTTATAAGTTTGAAGCTTTTGAGTTATTTAAAGCGATGATAGATCAGGTGAATAAAGATGTAATTTCGTTCTTATTTAAAGGTGAAATTCCTCAAGAAACTGCAAACACCATCCAAGAAGCTAAAAAGCGTAAGCAAGAAAAGCTTGAAACGCAGAAAGAGGAAATCCCTAATATGGACGAGCGTGCTGCACAAAGCAGAGCTGCAGGACAAGGAGCATCTCGCCAACAGCAACAAGTGGTAGAAACTATTGTTAGAGAGCAACCAAAAATTGGTCGTAATGACAAAGTAACCATCAAGCATGTAATGAGTGGCGAAAGTAAAGTCGTAAAATACAAGCAAGCCATTCCATTAATAGATAAAGGAGAATGGGTTTTGGTGAATGACTAAACCTAACGTCACTTCGAGTGAAATTCTAAAAGAATTTTGTATCGAGAAGCTTAGTAACTAAAATAGTTCTCGATACATTTCTCGTAAACTCGAAACACTCGAACTGACAAAAAATAAAATATTGTCATCCTGAATTTATTTCAGGATCTAAAATCCTGATGGTTTACATCAGGATTTTTTTGTCTAAGGTCTTTTGCCGTAAATAATAGTTTAATTTGTAACTTAATCAATATGTAAGTCCATAATGATAAACTTTTTTCTAAAATTGAAACACTGGCAGTTATTCCTATTAATGCTTGGGCTACCTCTCATATTTCAGTTTTCAATCTTTTAAGAATTGTTTTCATTAAAAAAATCTCAAGACACATCACATTTATTTTACTTTTTTAATTTATACTATTTCTTTCCCATCATCATGATTGTTTTTGCTATTCTTTTCTTTTCTTGGTTTTGGTCTATGGGTATAGGTTTACAAAAATTCATACCACACAATTTAAAAATGAAGGTTCAACAGTTTAAAGTTTCATTTCTCATCTCTTTTGCTTATTCTATATTGTTCTTGGCATCATTTGCTAAAGACCATTTTTTTTCAGATGGTATTTGGGTTAAAGATTTTGAAAAATTTCAGCCATTCTTTATTCCTTTACATTTATTTTCAATGTGCTGCATAATCTACTGCATGTATTTCATTGCCAAAACAATAAAAACTGTCGAACTAGACAAAGAAGTGTCGTTCAGCGATTTCTCAAACGAGTTTTTTTTATTGCTATTTTATTTTGTAGGTATTTGGTATATACAACCAAAAATTAATCAATTTCTAAAAGAAAAAACACTTAAAAATCAACTAGCTAAATGAAGAATACCATAGCTTTATTTATTTGTTTAGCTTTATTTTTCAATTGTAAGGATTCTAAAAAAGGTACTGCTGATATTGCTTATAAAAACAACAACATTTTTTGCACAGACAACAACTGCCAAGGCACCTACCTAGGCAAAGAATTTATAAATGGCAGTGATGTAGCACATCAATTCTCTAATACCATGTCTGCCAAAGTTGGAGACCAACTAAAAGCATTATACAAAGATGGTAAGTATAGTAAAGTGGACTTTTCAAAAATAGAAATGACCACGGAAGGTATGGGTTCTGGTACAGTAACCTATTATTTAAAAATTCCGTTTGTGAATGTTGCCAAAAAATGTGATGCTTACACCTCTTTTGACCATGTTGGCGGTTGGAACCACGCTCCTGCCCTTTCGCAAAGAAAGGAACAACTCAAAGGTGCATTGATGAAAGGTCATCAACTCAATATTAGCGACCTAAAAACCACAAAAGAAGGCTTACAAGAGTATTGGATACAATGGAAAAATAAAATTACTCAGGCTGAATGTGAGTGATGTATTTAATAGTTCTCGATAGTTCTGCTGAGCTTGTCGAAGTGCTAATTTTATTCATGTCAGTCATAAAATTCACTCGACTGACGTGTGAGTTTTAGTATAGTCCGTGGTGGCACTTCGAGTGATCACGCAGGAGCGTGATTGTATCTAGAAGCCATTAATTGAAACTTCGAGAATACCTTTTCAACTTTTTATCCTATATTTACACTATAACCTACTTATAATTAATTTATTATGAACCCAAATCTATTACGCATACTAGCGTTAATGCTAAGTATAGCTTTAGTATCATGTTCTTCGGACGATACGAGTTCAGTTCCAGATGAAACAAATAATGAGTTTATTTTTAATGGAACGACATACAATTTAGTTTCGGCAATCATTGTTGATGAAAATACTGCAAATAATGATCCAAGCGAAATCAGTATTAGCCTTTTTAATAAAACCAGTGCTGAGATTACAGGCAATAATGATTTGAGTGATATTAGTTATGTGTACTTTGATTTTGAAGATACTACTATTCAGAATACCACATACAGTCAGATAGAAGACTATGACATCTCAATTGACGGAACCATTACAAATAGTGAATTTACACCTGGTACTGTTCTACTTGATAATAACGATCCGCAATCAGATGTGTATGCTCAATCCGCATTAGTTACTGTTACCAATTTTACGGAATTCAATATTGCTTTTACATTCACTTTTACCAGAAACGATGGACAAGTAATCTCTGGCAGCTACGATGGTAATTACTTTATGCCTAATTAACAATCCAAACAATTAAATGATAAATCCTGATGTCTGACATCAGGATTTATTGTTTTAAGGCAAATAAAATAGTTCAAAACAAAAAATAGATTTATTATCATTAGATTTGAGAGTAACATTCTAATTGTTGAATTAGAAGCTATTAAACTTATATATGCGCAAAATTACTTTCATTATCTTGTTAATCACATCGTTTGGTTTTACTCAAAATATTCAATTTAATGATCCTGATTTACTCTTTTACCTAACTTCCAGAAATTGTGTAGATACAGATGGTGACGGCTCTGTAGATTCTACAGCTGATTTTAATAATGATGGTGAAATTCAGTTAACGGAAGCTGAACAAGTGCTGTATTTTAGTTTTACTACTCTAGCCCATAGTATAGACGATATTGGAGGTTTTGAAAATTTTAGTAACCTCCTCCATCTCGAAGTTACAACTATAGACATTACGTATTTAGACTTAAGTGTTTGGCCAACTTTAGAATCGGTAAGATTATCTTCTACAGATATTGAAACTTATGTGTTTAACAACCCAAATCTAACCGAATTTCGTTTACAAAATACTGGTTTTAATGATCCACTTTTTGATTTAACAAATTTACCCAACTTAGAATATGTAAGAGTTCAGAGTTACCATTTAACAGACAATCTAGTTTTTGGAACGCACAATAATCTTGAGGAATTAAGAATCCTTGCGGGCGAGTACAGTTCACTTAACTTATCTGGTATGCCAAATTTAAAATATCTCACAATAGCAGATTTTACAGGTTCTACTTTAAATATTTCTAACAACACAATTCTAGAAGAATTTATTTTTAGATATACAGATAATTTAACATCGCTAACTGGCAGTGATGCTTCTGGTGCTTTGGGAACATTAGATTTTCAGCAAGATAATGCTTCTAGCGATCCTTCAAACCTTGATTTAGCATTTAATAATCAAGCATTGGTTGATGTGACTATACGTGGAGCTAATTCGGTATCAATTGCAAATAACACGGTTAATATTGGCGAAATTGGGGCATATTTTATTGATGAATCCTTTAGCCTTACAAACAGTAATTTTGCTTATATCGATAGTTCGTTAGATGCCTCTTTTCAATTAAACAGTATTACCTCCGATGATATCATCTTTGATAATATTGAAGGACTACGGTTTTTTCAACTTAGCAATTTAACAACAAATGTACCTTTAGATTTATCTACAACAATATCTGAGCGTGTTACGTTGAATAACTCTAGCCTTACTGAACTCAACCTAAAAAATGGTAATGACCTTCAGTATTTTAGTAATGGCTATGACAGTAACATTCAGTTTATATGTGTTGATAGCGGTGAACTTAGTGTAGTTGAGAATGGTTATAACAACACAGACTTTCCTGCTGTTATACATCCTTACTGTACGTTTGTTTTGGGTGGTGATTATTATGAAGTAACTGGTGATATTTCAGTAGATTTAGGTAATGGTTGCGCAGTGCCAAATGGACCACTATTTGATGTTCAGTTTACAGTTACAGATAATACAAATTCCGATATCTTTTATGGCAATACCTCTAACACTTATTCTTATACATTACCAGAAGGTAACCATACACTGAGTAGCCTATTGGTTAATTCAGATTTTTTGACTGTTAGTCCTTCAGTAATAAATTTAAATTTTCCTGATGATGGTTCGCCAGTAGTACAGGATTTTTGCATTTCGGCAAATGGTGTTCATAACGATTTAGACGTTATTATTGTACCCATAGAACCAGCTAGACCAGGTTTTGATGTGCCTTACAAACTTATTTACAGCAACAAAGGAAATACAACACTTTCTGGTAGTGTTGATTTTAGCTTTGATAATGATTACATGGACTTTGTTTCTGCAGTACCTAATATCGATTTACAAAACCAAGGAAATTTATCTTGGAATTTCACTGACCTTTTACCTTTTGAAAATCGTGAGATTGACTTTGTTTTAAACATAAACGAGCCAATAGATCCTAATTACCCAGTAAATAGTGGAGATATACTAGAATTTAACGCCTCTATTCTTCCTTTAGACACTGACGAAACACCAGAAGATAATATTTTTACACTCAACCAAGAGGCTGTTAATTCATTTGATCCTAATGATATTACTTGCTTAGAAGGCAATAGTATTTTGCCTGAAAACGTTGGTGATGATGTATATTATTTAATACGGTTTGAAAACACAGGAACTGCAGATGCCATTAATATTGTTGTAAAAGACAATATTGATTTGTCTAAATATGATATAAGTTCATTAGTGCCAATGAATGCTAGCCACAACTTCTCAACCAGAATAACAAATGGTAATACTGTTGAATTTATATTCGAGAATATAAACTTGCCTTTTGACGATGCTAATAATGATGGCTATGTATTATTCAAAATAAAAACATTGAATTCTTTAGTACTTGGTGATAGTTTTAGTAATGAAGCTGAGATTTATTTCGATTATAATTTCCCTATTGTAACTAATAACGAAACCACAATAGTTGAAAATAATCTAAGCCTCAAAGACTTTGATGAATCCAATTCCATAAAACTATATCCTAATCCTACTAACAGCTATTTTAATATTAAAACATTTAATAACATTAGTATCGATTACATTGAGATCATTGATATTTCCGGAAAAACAATTACTAAGTACACAACACAAGACGTCTATGATATTTCACATTTATATTCTGGACTCTATTTTGTGAAAATTGGCTCTAACAATAGAGAAACAACCAAAAAACTTATTAAACTATAGTTTTTAGACGATTAAATAAAATTCCTTGTTTATGACTTATAAATAAGAATACGATTTGTCTTTTATGCTCAGAATCTAAAGTATAGACACGATTAGGTTTAGTGCATTAAAAGCATTTTTGTTTTTTTTGACTAACTTAAACCCACTAACTAAACTAAAACTATCATGAGAAATGTATTAGCAACAATTGCTGGGTTTGTAGCTGCATCAGCTACTGTTTTTATTATCGAAACACTTTTAGGTCACACACTTTTTCCGCTTCCAGAAGGAGCAAATGCTATGGATATGGAATGGCTAAAAGCCAATATGGACAAAATACCTACAGGATCTAAAATTATGGTTGTTATAGCGCATTTTGCTGGGCCAATTGTTGGCATGTACATTGCAGCCTTAATCTCTAAAACGAGTATGATTCCATCTTATATTATTGGTGGATTGATGCTATTAGCTACCTTTTCTAACATTATTATGCTTCCAAAAGAACTTTGGTTTTCAGCTTCTGATGGTATCCTTGTAATAGTAGCTTTCTTAATTGGCAAGCATTTAGCCGAGAAACAAATTAATATGGCATCATGAAAACACTCATTACTATATTTTTTGTTTGTTTGACTGTTGTTTTTGGTTTCTCTCAAACCAAAACAAATTTAGAAGACATCAATACTACTTGGGAAAAATTTTATACAGCTTTTGAAACCCTTGATTATACGCTAATGGCAGAAATCCATTCTGAAGATTTGGTTAGAGTTTCTGGCGGAAAGCGTATTTTAGATTACGACACTTACATAAACAATTATAAAGCCGGTTTTGAACGTGATAAAGCAGCAGGACAAACAAGCACTATTTCTCTCCGCTTTTTTGAACGCATAAACAATGATACTAATGCTAGCGAGAGAGGTATTTATAAACTAGTTAGAAATAAAGGTACGGACAATGAAAAAGCCTACTACGGACAATTTCATGTACTCTTAAAAAAGAGTAAAGGCACTTGGAAAATAACAATGGATTATGATTCTTCTGAAGGCGGAACAATAGATGAAGACCAATACCAAGAGGCTTTTGCTATTGATGATTTTGAAAAATTCACGTCTAACTAGTTCTCGATACATCTCGACATGTCGTCGAGACACTCGAACTGACACATTTATATCATCAATCTAACTTAAGAAGTAGATTTGGGTCTGGACAATTCGTTTTATAAAATTCTAAATCCAATCGATTACTTACTCCTGGATAATCTCCCTTATAATTTTGAATATCCCTTATAATCTGAAAATGTAAATGTGGCGCATAGTCTCCATTAACCTCAGCAGTGCCTAAAGTTGCTATTCGTTGTCCTTGCTTCACTTCTACTCCAACTTTTAAACTTTGAATAGACGTTAAACTTAAATGACCGTATAGTGTAAAAAACGTTTCGTTTTCAATATGATGCTCCAAAATTAGTGTTGGTCCATAATCACCATAATTAGTATTGTTGTTAAAACTATGAACCTTTCCTTCTAAAGGTGCATAAACAGCTGTACCTGCTTCTATCCATAGATCTAATCCTAAATGAATATTGCGTTCTTCTTCTGGTTTATTTGTATTAAAATAATCACTACGATTATAAATACCTCTTTGTTCTAAATAACCACCAAAGGCCACTTTAGCATTATTGCTTTTTAAATGATTCCAGATATATGCTTCTAAAGCTTTAGAAGATGATACGTCAACACTATCTAATTCTTTATTATGAATAGATAAATCCAGTGGCACATAAGCATTCTTAGAAATCTTAGGGTGAATCAAAGGATGTGCTTGAAGCGATTTTAGAAATTCTTCAAAAGAAGATAAGGTCATAAAAAAACAAAATTTCCACAAAAATAAGAATCTATTTTAATGGAAAACAGGAAGAAATGTTACTAAGCCAAGAATGTAACTAATAAAGATTCTGAAATAAATTCAGAATGGCAGATTTAACTTTTTAATGGTTAATTCATAATAACATTACTAAACTTAGCATTAACGACGATGCTTCTGTCAGAACTTTGGCCATCAGGATAATTTCTAATCGTTTTTTGTGTCGTAGCTTTATTATTGAATTTTGAGCGATTACCCTTGAAATACATACTATAATCTATATTTTGCGGTAAGTTGATAAAAGCATCACTATTCTCTAAAACTAAATTGAGATTTTTAAACGTCTCTTCTAGATTAGAAATGGTAAGATCACCAAAACTACCATCAATGATACCAGTTTCGGTTAAGGTTTCAATATTAATATTAGAAGATTTAGCATTTAACACCAAGTTCTTTGCATTTTTAATCTGAGCTTTATCGACATAATTAAGATTTAAAGTACCTAAATTCCAAGAATTAATAACTACTGGCGAATAAGATACATTGATGGAGGTATCTCCTCCATCAATGTTGTCTGCTACCAAAAAGGCGTGAGAAATATCTCCTTGTAGGTTATAAATAACCGAAGATATTTTTAACTTACCATGTCTTATATTGGTTTTTAATTTCGCTTTTTTAGGGATTTTTATTTTAATTACTTTTCTTAGACTGTTACTTTGGCTAGGCGTTAGATATCTAACCAAACTTGGTTTTTTTTGTTTTTGCACACCCTTTTTTCGTTCTTCAATGCGTCTTTCCAAAGCTTTCTTACGAATTTCCCTTTTAGCATCTAAAAATGCTTCACGCTCAATTTTTTTCGCTGTTCGTTCGGAAATTCGATTATTTAACTCAGCTTGTCGCTCCATTAATTCTGCTTGTCGTTCCATTTGTTGGCCAAAGCGTTCTCCCCAAGCTTCCATTTTCTCTTCCCATTCCTTGCCAAACTTCTCACCAAATTCTTCTCCCCATTTTTCCATCTCTTTGGCATACTTTTCACCAAATTCTTCTCCCCATTTTTCCATTTTTTCCTGGTATCCAGACTCAGCAAACTTTTTTGCCCATTCTTCCATACGTTTCTGAAGCTCCTTACCACCTTCTTTTTCGTAACGCTTGCTCCATTCCTCAAGGTATTTTTGCCCGTCCTTCTGGTATCTATCGTAATCAAACTTAATAGTTTTTATACCTTCTGGCAATTCAGGTAACTCAGGAAATTCTGGCATCTCTGGTAATTCTGGCATCTTCGGCATAGCAGCTAATTCTGGAATTTCAGGTAGTACAATGACTTCAGGAATTTCTGGAAAATCTGCCAACTCAAACTCTAAGTCCTTCAATAATGCAGAATAGTCTCCTTCTCCCATAAAGGCTAATGCTCGTCCACCATGAGAAGAAATCACAACCTTATTATTAGAACCATCAACTTTGAGATTCCATCCTTCAAGAGCTTTTTCTAACTCTGCGTCAGATAGTTTATCGCTTTCTAAATACGCTTCAATTTCTACGACATCTCTGTTCCATGTATCGATTTCAATTTCGGCATAACTGGTGTTTAAGTCTACCACAACATCTTTATCTACCTTAATAGACTGTGATATTTTACTTAACTTTTTTTGTGCATAACCAAATGTGGTTAACAAGCACAACACTAAAACTCTAATTGTGTTCATGATTTTTTTGATTTAACTGTTCGTTTTTTGATTTATGAATTTTTGATTTGATTACGTAATTTCTTGTTCAAAGGCATCGTCATTAAACTCTTCTAGCTTATCTTTTAGACGCATTACAAGGTTTAATCTCAGCTTTAAATTTTCTATAAGCGCATCTAAGGTTACAGAGTTTGGACCGTTTTCGTTAAGTTCTTCTAATAATTTATCGTATTCTTTATTTAACTCTTGAAGTCTCAACACATAGCCATCAAACAATTCTTTGTTTTGTGGTGTTAACTCTACTTTAGACAATTCTAAATTGATACTAGCCAAATAGTAATCCTCCACTTTTTTTAGGTCTGGTGATACATCGCCAAGCGTCTTTAAATCTGTATCTACAATTTCTTGCTTTGGCTCTACAACATTAGGTGTTTGAAAATACTTGTAAGCGCCAAAACTCAATCCTAGTAGCACAACTACACTTGCCGCGATATTTAAAAAACTAAATCCACTCGATTTCTTCTCTATTGGCAATTCTTTATCTAGCTTCTCAAAAAAGCGTGCTTCATGATCTTGAGACATTTTTGCGCGCTGTGCCAACCTATCTTTCTCAAATAAATTTCTAAGATCTTGTGCCATTTTTTTCTGTTTTTAATACGGTTTGTAACTTTTGTTTTCCTCTGGATAATTGTGTCCGCGAAGCCACTTCAGAAATATTTAATATCTCTGAGATTTCACTGTGATCATAACCTTCAATTAAATAGAGCATGACGACATATCTATATTTTTCGGGCAATTCTTCAATTGCTGTTTTTACATCTTCAATAGTAATATCATCATCAACCAACCACTCTTTTTCATCTTTTGCATCAACCACATTAAGATGATGTTCTTCCAATTCTATCAATCGTTGTTTTTTAGATTTTAAAACATCAATACATCTATTCACAACGATGCGTTTTAGCCAAGCACCAAAACTTACTTCGGCTCTATATTGATCTAATCTAGAAAATGCTTTTATAAAAGCTTCCTGCACAATATCTTCGGCCTCCATGGTATCTTTCACAAATCGAAGTGCCACGATAAGCATGCCATCACAATATTGCTTGTACAATTGCATTTGCGCTTGCCTGTCATTCTGTTTGCATTTTTCAACAATATGAATCTGAAACGTATTGATGATTAATTGTTTTTGGTTGATCTCACTTTAAAGACGACACAAATTTTTGAGTGTTGCAAAAAATTTCAAAAAAAGTTTGATTTTATAAGATTTGCTTAAAATTCTGCGTTCTGTTCTATAAATTTAGGGAATTGAATTATCTTTATTTTTTAAAACAAGTTGAAGCACATTCAGCACAAATAAATTAGCTAAAAACTGCTTAAGAAAATTCACTATGCTAAAACGCATTCTTATTGTTCTGTCAATAATAGCTTTGGGTCTACTATTGTATTCTGTTTTTGTTGAAAATATTTTTTCTCCAAGGCTCAGCCCAAAGGATACCGCAAAAATAACCCTAAACGACTTAAAACTTCAAGTAGAGTACAACAGGCCATCAAAACGCGAACGTGATATTTTTGGTGCCCTTGTCCCTTTTAACAAGGTTTGGAGAACTGGTGCCAACGAGGCCACTACATTTGAAACCAATGAGGATTTAATGATTGATGGTATGTTACTAAAAAAAGGTAAATATACGCTTTGGACTGTACCAATGGAAAATTCTTGGAAGGTAATGTTCAACACCAAACAGTATCAATGGGGAGTTAATGAAAAAATGGAACCAATGTGGGACCCTAATTATGATGCCATTGAAATTGAAGTCCCTAAGCAAAGTATTGATGAAACTGTAGAAAAATTCACTATTGCTTTTGATAATAAAACTGGTAACTTAAAGCTTACCATGGCTTGGGATCAGACATTGATTGAAATTCCGATGCAGATCTATCCACACAAACACTAACAATGCTAGACTGTGGCTAAAAAGGATGAAACATATAAATCTGCTTTACACGAGCAAGATGGTATAGAACCACCTGAAATTCTAAGTACCAATTCTGCAAACTTTATAAAAGCCAAACGCAAAAAGCAACCGTCGGTTGAGGATTTAGTAAAAGGAATTACCTCAGGAAATATTACAGATTTAAGTAGAGCCATTACTTTGGTAGAAAGTACTAACCAGATGCATACCCAAAAGGCTCACAACATTATTACTGCTTGTTTACCTTATGCTAACCAATCTGTAAGAATTGGTATTACTGGAGTTCCTGGTGTTGGTAAGAGTACATTTATTGAAGCTTTTGGCAGTTATCTAACAAGCATTGGCAGAAAGGTAGCTGTACTCGCTGTTGACCCAAGTAGTAGTCTAAGTAAAGGTAGTATCCTTGGTGATAAAACCAGAATGGAAGATTTGGTAAAAGACAAAAACGCTTTCATTAGGCCTTCTCCTTCTGGAGATTCACTTGGTGGTGTGGCCAGAAAAACCAGAGAGACCATTATCCTCTGTGAAGCCGCTGGATTTGATACTATTATTATAGAAACTGTTGGTGTTGGACAAAGCGAAACTGCTGTGCACAGTATGGTCGATTTCTTTTTGTTATTAAAGCTTGCTGGTGCTGGTGATGAACTACAAGGTATAAAACGAGGCATAATAGAAATGGCTGATGCTATTGTTATTAATAAAGCGGATGGAGATAACTTAAAGGCAGCTAAATCTGCTAAAGTAGAATTTAATAGAGCCTTGCGTTTGTATCCTGAAAAAGCGTCTGGTTGGTCACCAAAAGTATCACTTTGCAGCGCTCTAAAACAAGAAGGCATTTCTGAAGTTTGGGAATTAATACAAGAGTACTTGAAAACCACGTCTACCAATCATTATTTTGAACACAACAGAAATAATCAAAACAAATTCTGGTTACTTCAAACCATCGAGGAACGTCTTAAATCTGACTTCTACAAATCTGAAATTATCAAAAAGGAACTTCCTGTTCAGATTAAACTCGTAGAGGAAGGAAAAACAACACCTTTTGCTGCTGCTGAGTATTTGCTCAATCTGTCAATTTAGTTGAATTTACCTTAAACCATCAAGGTTTTCTCCGTAATACTAAAAAAGCATACTTTTGTGCCAGAAATTGTATCAATACATGAATTACAAATTAACCATCATAGTACCTGTTTATAATGAAGAGGATAATCTAGAGCGTGTTGAAACAGAGCTTTCAAACTATTTAAAGATTGCTTCTGTACCAACTTGTATTTTATTTGTAAATGATGGTTCTAAAGATAAAAGCCAAGCTATGATTGAAGCTATTTGCAATCGTAACGACGCCTTTGACTATGTACTTTTTAAAGAAAATCGCGGTTTAAGTGCTGCTATAAAAGCTGGCTTTGATTATGCTGATACTGAACTTGTTGGCTACATTGACTCAGACTTACAAACCTCTCCTGAGGATTTTAATTTATTATTAGATCATATTAATGACAACGAATTAGTAACTGGTGTACGTGCCGATCGCAAGGATTCTTTTGTTAAGAATATGTCTTCCAAGATTGCCAATGGCATTAGACGTGCGTTTACCAAAGATGGTATGGATGATACAGGTTGTCCTCTTAAAATCATTAAGACAGACTATGCCAAGCGTATTCCAATGTTTAGAGGTTTGCATCGTTTTTTACCTGCAATGATTATGCTGCAAAATGGCAGAGCAACCCAAATACCTGTACGTCATTTTCCAAGAATAGCTGGTACCGCAAAATTTGGGCTTTGGAATCGTCTTCTTGGACCATTAATGGATTGCTTTGCCTATTTATGGATGAAGAAAAAGTACATTAATTATGATGTTGCTAAAACCAGCAAATGAAACATCAACAATTAATTATTAATCACTAATAGAAATGATAATAAGATGTTCCATGTGTCCATTAAAAGGCAATAGATATTAATACATGAAAGACTGGATCATTTATAGCATAGGATTTTTTGCGCAGATACTGTTCTCGTCTAGATTGCTCATTCAATGGGTAACTTCAGAAAAACAACGCAAGGTTATTACTCCTACGACGTTCTGGACATTAAGCCTAGTGGCGTCATTCTTGTTATTTATTTATGGATACTTACGCTTAGATTTTGCTATAATGCTTGGTCAGAGTTTAACATACTTTATTTATATCAGAAATTTACAGCTGCAAGGTCAATGGCAAAAGTTTCCTAAGCTGGTTCAGATATTATTATTTATTGTTCCGGTTCTTATTGTAATTTTCTATTACAATAACAATAAGATTGATATTGAGCTTCTATTTAAAAACGAAGCCATACCAACATGGTTGCTTATTTTAGGTATTGTAGCTCAAGTGATTTTTACGCTGCGTTTTGTATACCAATGGATTCATGCAGAACGACATAAAGAATCATCTTTACCCATGGGATTTTGGGTACTGAGTTTAATCGGCGCTTCTTTAATTTTAACTTATGCTATTATAAGACAAGATCCTGTCTTATTTGTTGGTCATCTCTTTGGTATGATCATTTATGCAAGAAACGCTTATCTTATTAGACAAAACAATGATTAAGCTCATAGAAAAATATCCTATTGTTAGCCTTTTACTCTTTGTGGTAGTTATGCTTGGCTTTACCATAGATGCAATTCCTGTGACGATAATGGAAGCTCGAAACTTTATTTCGGCAAGAGAAATGCTTACGGATAACAATTGGATTTTAACCACCATGAATGGCGAAGCACGCTACCAAAAACCACCTTTACCAACTTGGATAACGGCTTTTTTTGGTATGCTCTTCGGTATAAAATCTGTCCTCGCTTTACGTTGGCCAGCCCTTTTATTCATGGCTAGCATTGGTATTTCTACCTATCTGATTTCAAAACAATTAGAACTTACCAAATCACATAGTCTTATCAATGGTTTTATTGTGTTGAGCTCATTCTATGTTATTGGTATTACCGTTGAAGCACCTTGGGATATTTACGCTCATGGTTTTATGCTTATGGCTTTATTCCAACTCTTTATTATGCTGAAGCATCAAAAAACAAACATTATAAATAGCCTTCTGTTTGTGTTGTTTATAGCTGGTTCTGTACTCTCTAAAGGTCCAGTTTCGTTATATGTGTTGTTTTTATCTTTTGTGGTTGCTTATGGTATAGCATTTAAATTAAAAGGAAATATTTTACACTTTTTAAAGCTTATTAGCCTTTTAATTTTTGGAATTGTCATTGGTGGCTGGTGGTACATGCATGTTCGTATTGCAGATCCTGAAACATTTGCTGCCATTGCCTCAAAAGAAACCTCTAATTGGAGCAGTTATAATGTAAGACCCTTTTATTATTACTGGAGCTTTTTTGTACAAAGTGGACTGTGGACTGTTCCTGCATTTATAAGTTTACTATATCCTTATTTAAAGTCGCGCGTATCTCATCTCAAAGCCTATCGTTTTAGTTTTTTATGGACGATTATTGCTGTGATTTTATTGTCCGTAATTCCTGAAAAAAAATCACGCTACCTTATGCCAGTTTTAATTCCTCTGGCTATTAATATTGGATTTTATATTGCGTATTTAATCAGAGAGTTTAAAAACCTAAAGGATAAACGCGAAACCTATCCTGTGTACTTTCACTTTGGACTGATAGGATTAATTGGTATTTTGTTTTGGATGTCTGGCTTTTTAATTGGACCATTTTTAACAGGAACTATTTTACTAAGATTCATAGTACTATCATGCTTTTTGCTGATTATTGGAATCATAATATTCAAAAAATTAATAGTTAAAGATATTAAAACTGCTTTTTATTGTCTCCTTGCGTTTATGCTTAGCTTAGGGTTTATAGGATTACCATTAACTGAAATTCAAGCTCAATCCGACAACAAACCTATTTCAGAATTACAAGACAAGGCCATTGAATTATATCATTTAGACTATGTTGCTCCTGAAATGATTTATAATTATGGTGATAAAATTCCGAGTATTAAAGCAGAAGAAGGCTATCACATACCAATTGAAAAAACATTTTATTTATTAACAAGAACCCATCAACCAGATACGATTGAAGTCCTTTCAAAATTATATAAAATGGAATTTATAGATACGTATGACCTTAATCGTGCTTCCAAGGACTCGAGAGCCTATAATAAGCGATTGGTTAATCAGTTATACAAACTTACTCTGAAATAATAATTCTCTATTCTCGATACAGTTTTTTTTTAACTTTGACAAGCGCAGTCATAAAAAACCACTTGAACTGATAAATTATTATTCAATCGTCAGTTCGAGTTTTTCTTTAGAAAAAATATCAAGAACAAGGTTTAATAATTTAATTCAATCGCTTAAGGATATAGGTATTCAGCTTATAAAAACCAAAGCCAGCTAAAGCACCAAAAGTCATTCCTGCTAAAATATCTATCGGAAAGTGCACTCCAACATAAATACGACTGTAAGCCACTAAAAAAGCCCAAAACAACAGAATAAATATGAGGTTTTTAAAGTAAGGTCGCAAAACTAAGCCACCAAAAACAGCTGCTGCCATGGAGTTAGATGCATGACCAGAGAAAAAACTACGATTGCTACTGCATCGTTCTGCTATAAACCGTATGCTATCCTTTATTTCGTCGCAAGCACAAGGTCTAAATCGCAATACTGTACGTTTTACCAAATTAGTAGTCTGATCTGTAAATAATATCATTAAGGCAATAGTTACTATGATAAACAACAAGGCCTTCCACCCTAATTTTCTATAGATTAAAAACAGTAGTAAGGCATATAGAGGCGCAAAAGTAAATTCGTGCGTTATGGCCAACCACATGCCATCCCAAGTAGGTGAACCTAGGCCATTGAGATATACAAAAAGTTCGGTATCTAAGTCTAAAAGTTTGTCTAGCATTAGTTGTCGTCGTAACGTGCTACTTCCCTATCGTAGAACTCAGTAGCCTGCATTATATAATTTTCCATTTCGGTTTCGAGTTCTTTTTGATCGTGCTGATCGAATTCTTCAAACCACTCTACCTCATCATTTTCAAGATTGATGATAAATCTTGGAAATTCAGTATGAATAACGAATATAGCATCTTGATAATCTGTGTTATCGCCTAAGATGAATTTTGGTAATTCCATTTGTATAGTTTGAATTTTGAAGGACAAAAATACAAATTTAGTGATGAGTTCTTATACTATTTTTTGCTTTGTCATTTCTAGTAACTTATTACGCTTATGACTTCTGGATACAATCCTTCATACTTCAGGACCACTCGAAGTGACGCAATGCATAAAAATAAAACCTCAGCCGTCAGTTCGTGTGAATTTTATGACGATAGGAATAAAAATTAGTACTTCGACAAGCTCAGCAGAACTATCGAGAACTATTTTGGTAACTCAACTTCTCGATACAATCCTTCATACTTCAGGATCACTCGAAGTGACGTAAACAACAAAATTGAACCTCAATCGTCAGTTCGAGTGATTTGTGAGTATGCGAGCAAATAGTATCGAGAACTAATCAAGAGTTAAAATTCTTTTTTGCTAGATTAGGCAATTTCTCAAAGTCACCATTAATAAGCGCTTCCTTTTTAGCTCTCGACCAATTCTTAATTTGTTTCTCAGTTTTAATAGCTAAATTAATGTCTGTAAACTCAGCATAAAATACCATTTTAAAAGGTCTACGACTGTAAGTATAACTATCTTTATGTAATCCTATCGTATGTTCATTAATGCGTTTTGGAAGATTAGAAGTGATTCCTGTATAGTATGTATCATCAGCACATTTGAGTATGTAAACATAAGATTGCTTCATTTTATAAATATAGACCTTCTGGATAGTTTATTATGCTTCTTGGTTAGAAAGGTTCTCGATACATTTTTAATCTCATTACAATCGATTAAAAACACTCGAACTGACGTAACATTTAAAAATGAAACCTTAACCGTCAGTTCGAGTGATTTGCGAGTGTGCGAGCAAATAGTATCGAGAACTATTTAGACAACAAAACTTCTCGATACAATCCTTCATACTTCAGGATCACTCGAAGTGACGTAAACAACAAAATTGAACCTCTATCGTCAGTTCGAGTGAATTTTAGTTGCGTTAGCGAATAAAATTAGTACTTCGACAAGCTCAGCAGAACTATCGAGAACCTTTTAGATAACAAGACTATACAATCACTCGAAGTGACGTATCCGAGTTATTCAGCTTGTTGTGAAATCAACTTCTTCGTCAAAAAATGAAAACGTATAAACAGCAACAAAGCCGCAGCACTTAATCCAGCCAATAAGCCTAGCCAAATTCCCAAACTGCCATAGGCGTCTTCTTTGCCTAAATAGTAACTAATCGGAAACCCAATCATCCAATACGAAATAAAAGTGATGATAGTCGGAATCTTAACATCTTGCAAACCACGAAGTGCTCCAAGTGCAATAACTTGCAGACTATCACTAATCTGAAACACTGCCGAAGCCAATAATAAAGTCGCTGCAATTTTAATCACTTCAGCGGTGTCCATGGCATTGGCTGGATCGTCTAAATCGACATACAACTCTGGTAACGCTTTATGAAAAATCACAAACAACAAGGCAAAAATGACAGCGAATATAAACCCAACAAAAAAGATGGATTCTGCAATACGTTTTAGGTTTTTATAATCCTTTAATCCTTTTTGATTACCAACACGCACCATAGCCGCAACACTCAGTCCCATAGCCACCATAAAGGTCATGGATGATAAGTTAAGCGCAATCTGATTGGCAGCCTGTGCATTTTTTCCCAACAATCCACTTAGCCAAATCGCAGCTGTAAAAATGGCCACCTCAAAAAACATCTGCATCGCACTAGGCAACCCTAAGTTGGTGAGCTTTTTTAATGGTTGTTTACTGAGTTTAAAGAATTTTATATTGGTCACGTACGCTCTAGATCTGTGACGTTTTGCCAATAACCACCACAAGAAAAACAACATGGCAAATCGTGACACCAAGGTACCAACAGCCGCACCAACAATACCCATTTGTGGAAACCCAAATTTCCCAAAAATAAGCACATAGTTAATAGCGACGTTGAGAATGTTAGCCACCAACGTAGCATACATTGGATATTTGGTCAAGGACATACCATCGCTAAACTGCTTAAACGCCTGAAACACGATAAGCGGCACCAATGAAAAGGCTACCAAATCTAAATACGGAATAGCGAGCTCTACCACTTCTTCTGGCTGATCCATAACATGCATAAGCGGTTTGGCGAGCAACTCTAATAAAAACAGAAGGATACCCAAAACCGTACACAGGAAAAATCCATGCTTAAAAGCCGATTTCCCTTTCACGAAGTTTTGCTCTGTATCTGCCTCAGCCACCAAAGGTGTTATGGCTGTAGAAAAGCCAATACCCAAAGACATGGCAATAAAAATAAAGCTATTACCCAAAGACACAGCTGCCAACTCAGCCGAGCCCAATTGCCCAACCATCACATTATCTACAAAGCTCACAAAGGTATGCCCAAGCATGCCTAACATTACTGGTGATGCCAGTTTTAGGTTGTATTGAAATTCTTTGGTGTAGTTGCTTAAAACCATGCCGCGAAGGTAGTGGTTTTGGGTTTAGGTTTTAGAGTTTATTTTTTACTCGAATAGAAATTAAATAACTAGTTACAAACGAGCGCTAGCAAGGGTTTTTATTTAATTTTTTCTTTCACAAATGATATTACATTTTTAAACTCTATTTCTCCAATCTCTGATTTTCCAATAACCACAATATCACCTTGTTCTTTGTTTCTCATTAAAAGCAAATTTGATTTTACGATTTTATATTCTTGGAAATCATTCCATTCAGTTTTGGTTTCGGAAAAGTCATCAGTAAAAACTAAACAGTCCTTGTTAAATTCAAAAATGCCGTATTTTGGAATTTCATTTTCTTTATCTATTAATGCCTTTATACGACTCATATAGTCGTTTTTTAAATTATGATACTTCTTATTATAAGTGTAAAAATTGTAGAATGAAAAAAGAGAGAAAGCAAGGAATAAAAAACCTAAATTACCTTTTCCAATAATTATGAAAATACCTAAGCATATAAAAATTATAAACCAAAATAGTGCCTCTTTACTTTTCCTATAAGAATCAGAGAAAACATAAGGAAATGTTATTTTGGTTTGCAGATAATAAAGTTCTAAGTCAAAAGGTATTTCGTATCTCAATTGATTTTTTTTAATGAGTTCAGTTGATTTATTAAGTTTCTTTCAATGATTTATATCCACCGATAAGCGAAGTTCGTTGTTTTAAGTCAACAAGTCAATACGTAACGTTACGTATTTTTCAATTTAATTTTATTATGTATTCTGTCTACTTGTTACGTTTAAAACGAGAGATTTCCATATTACAGCAAAACCTAAAATTAAAAAAAAGAGGCCACTAATTAAAAAAGTAGACTTAGTACTTTCACCAAGTAGTTGGCTGAAATATTCTATCTTCCAAGTTAAATAAGGTGACACAAAAAACAAGGTACGTGTAAAAATCAATGTCAATATTAAGATGACTAAATTATTTATGATACCAACTTTGTACTTTCTATTTAAAAGCAGAACTAAAATTATAAACACAAGCGCAATCAGAATCTTGCTATATAAATGATTGGCTAGAAACTCACCCAAACGTGCTTCTGTTATGGTTTGATAAGTATTAGTGGATTTACCTAAAAGAGCATCCCATTCTTCGGCATTGTAGGCCACATACAACCTGTATATTCCTGTAAATACAAACTGTAATCCAAAGCATTGTAATAGTATTAAAACAAAGTCAAATTTGCCTAATAATTTACCCATGTCCATTAAAATAACCAAAAAGTTGGTATATAAACAGCGCTATTCCTGCCAATACCAAGTACCAATTGACAGCTTTATAAAACGCAGGGAACTGTTTGCGTTTTCGAGACTGTGTAATGATAAACACAATTGGTATTAAAGCTAATACCTGACCAATTTCTACTCCTAAGTTAAAACACAAAATTTTTGCCAACACCTGTTCTTCACCAATTTCAAAAGATTGTAATCGGGTTGATAAGCCAAAACCATGAATCAGTCCAAAAAGACCTACCATAAGCAGTAGGTTTGGTACTTTTAATTTCAGTTTTTGAAAGCCACCTAAGTTTTCAAATCCCTTATACAAAACACTTAAAGCAATAACAGCATCTACTAAGTGTTCATTTGCCGTAATACCAGAATACGTAGCTCCTATTAGAGTGATACAATGGCCAATTGTAAATACTGTTATAAATTTTAGAATGTCTTTAAAGCTACTTAGATAAAATACCACACCAGCCAAAAAAAGCAGGTGATCGTAACCGGTAAGCATATGCGTTGCTCCTACTTGAATATATGCCCATAAACCACCATTGCGCAAAAGCTCTTGATCTGCGTTTGTAACACCATGTGCAAATCCAAAAAGTGGAAGCAACACTACTAATAGCGGTAAAAGCCGCCTTAAGCTCAAAACCATTAGCTGTCCTTTTTTCTAAAGATGAAAAATAACACACCAATGAACGCTACACTGCCTAAAATGAACATCCAAATTGGGATGCCGTCTTCATGATCGTGGTCATGGTTGTGTGTATGTGTATCAGCATTATGTGCATGGCTTACCTCAAAAGTTAAAGTTGCCCATTTAGACCGATGTGTTAATTCATCGCTGTCTGCAACTCTAGTCATATGAATAGTTCTAAGGTAGTAAATGCCATCTTCTGGTAAATCTACGGTAACAATACCTTTGTCATTAGTGCGTAATTGCTGTCCACTGGTATGGGAATGTGGCTTTTCTTCTTCGGCATTATGCGAATGCTTATGTTCATTAGTATCATGTGCATGTTTATGTGAATGAACTTCACCATCGTGTTTATGCTCATGACTGTGGGCTTCACTTGTACTAGAACTATGCTCGTGGCTGTGGTCGCCATCATCATGTGAGTGTTCATGTGAATGGGTTTTATCCTCTTGACTATGTTTGTGAGTATTTTCATCGTGAGAATGCGCGTGAGCACCTTTAACAGCGTCTACAAAAACAAGTTGATTGGCTAAAGGCTTTCCATCCAACAGCAATTGAACATCGAGTTGCTCACCTGTGTGTTTCTCATAAGGGTTTGCCATGGGAACAAACTCAATAGGATAACCCAAAACTGTTTTCCAATCATCAGTCTTTACATCACCGACTTGATAAATAGCCTTAACGTGCTTTTGGTAATTCTCAACCACATCTTGGTCTAACAAGCTATCCGCAGTACGTTGTTTGAGCATATCCAAAACACCATCGCTTTTAAGATATTTATTGAATTTCTCTGCTGTAAGTTCAATATTTCTGGCTTTAGTAGAAACACCTGCTACATAAGTTCCTGCATCACCTGTATTAAAGGTTAATTTTGTAATCGTACTATCTTGGTCTTGCCATTGCTCTGGATCAATAGGTACTCGATTTCCATGCGAAACTATGGACGCATCCAACATTCGATCGCGAGCAATAGTATTGTCACTTTTCTCAAAAGTACCGTTATATAGGTTTAAAACCGCTTCTTGATTCGGCTCTAAAAAATAGGTTTCTAATTTTATATACAAATCATGACTGCAGAATAAGACAAGCGCAGCCAAAAAATAAAAAGGCTTGAAAAGTTTACTAGTTATTAACGCTGTTAGTTTTGTTTTATTAAGTTTCATTGCTATAGTTGTTATGAATTATCAAAGTGCTATAATATTTTGTTTGGCTTCCTCAAACTCTTTTACCATTTCATTTACAATGTCTGTAACGGGTTTAATGTCGTGGATAAGACCTGCGATTTGACCAATTTCGAGTTCGCCATCATCCAAGTCACCTTCAAACATACCTCGTTTGGCTCTGGCGCGTCCAAGTAGTTCTTTAAGCTGCTCTGGTGTTGGTGCGGTTTTATAAAGTTCTTGCACCTCATTGTAAAACTTATTTTTAATGAGACGCACTGGTGCTAGTTCTTTTAAGGTCAATTGTGTATCTCCTTCTTTAGCATCCACCACTACTTGTTTAAAAGCTTGGTGCGCTGAGGATTCTTCACTCGCCACAAAACGGCTGCCAACCTGTACTCCATCAGCTCCCAAAACCATACAGGCTAACATGGCTTTTCCGGTGGCGATACCACCTGCAGCAATTAATGGAATTTGCAATTGTTCTTTTACCATTGGGATTAAAGTGAGCGTGGTAGTTTCGTCTCTACCATTGTGTCCTCCTGCTTCAAAACCTTCAGCCACAACAGCATCCACACCTGCGTCTTGGGCTTTGAGCGCAAACTTTACACTACTCACCACATGCACCACAGTAATGCCTCGCTCTTGTAACCAACTGGTCCATGTTTTCGGATTTCCGGCAGAGGTGAATACAATCTTTACTCCTTCTTCAACAATGATATCCATAATCTCTTCAATGTTTGGGTATAGCATCGGCACATTCACTCCAAAAGGTTTATCCGTTGCAGCTTTGCATTTTTGAATATGCTCGCGCAACACATCTGGATACATTGAGCCTGCGCCTATTAAGCCTAAAATGCCTGCATTACTTGCTGCTGACGCGAGTCTCCAACCGCTATTCCAGATCATGCCTGCTTGTACGATTGGGTATTGTATATTGAATAATTCTGTGATTCTGTTTGCCATGAATTTTAAAATTTATAGGGTAAAGTTATGCAAAAAGATGCTGAATCAAGTTCAGCATGACAATGAATTGTTTTGATAAAATTCGTCAATTCGAGTGAATTTCACTCATTTCTATTCGTGAAATTTGTACTTCGATAAGCTCAGCACAACCATTGAGAATAATAATTTAACTACTATTAGTTCTCGATACATTTTTAATCTCATTGCAATCGATTAAAAATACTCGAACTGACGTAACACTTAAAATAAAACTTTAGCCGTCAGTTCGAGTGATTTGTGAGTGTGCGAGCAAATCGTATCGAGAACACATCAGGAGTTAAAATTCTTCTTTGCTAGATTAGGTAGTTTATCAAATTCGCCATTAATTAGAGCTTCTTTTTTAGCTCTAGACCAATTCTTAATTTGTTTCTCAGTTTTAATTGCTAAGTTAATGTCTGTGAACTCTGCATAAAATACCATTTTAAGAGGCCGACGACTGTTAGTATAACTATCTTTATGCAAACCTATTTTGTGTTCATTAATTCGTTTTTGAAGATTAGAAGTGATTCCTGTATAATAAGAATCATCAGAACATTTTAGAATGTAAACATAAGATTGTTTCATTTTATAAATATAAAACTTCTCGATATAATCCTTCATACTTCGGGATCACTCGAAGTGACGAATATAAAAACTTGCCATTCTGAACTTAATTCAAAATCTAAAACAAACTAAGATTCTCGATACATTTTTAATCTCATTACAATCGATTTAAAACACTCGAACTGACGTAACACTTAAAATAAAACTTTAGCCGTCAGTTCGAGTGATTTGCGAGTTTGCGAGCAAATCGTATCGAGAATTATTTTATCCAACAAAACTTCTCGATACAATCCTTAATTCTTCAAACTTCAGAATCACTCGAAGTGACGATTCAACACAATTTATTTAAGTGAGATTAACTACGTTGAATCTTCAATTTCCTGCTTTACTTCAACAAGCTCAGCAGAAATATCGAGAAATGTTCAGGTAAAAAGACTTCTCGATACAATTCTTCGTACCTCAGAATCACTCGAAGTGACGTTATATTTTATTAAGAAATCACACCAGAGCCTAACAATTCATCATTGTTGTACCAAGCCACAAATTGACCTTCGGTAATTGCAGATTGTTTATTCTCGAATTCCACATACAATCCTGAAGCGACTTTATGAAGTGTTGCCTTTTCTAAAGGTTGTCTGTAACGTATTCTTGCCATCACATCCATAGTTTCGTCATCGTTTAGGGCTAAATCTTCCCGAATCCAATGCAATTCGTCATTAGACACAAATAACACATTACGAAGTAAGCCAGGATGATTCTTTCCTTGACCAGTGTAAATCACGTTTTCTTCAACGTCAGTTTCAATGACAAATAATGGCTCTTTGGTACCACCAACTGCTAAACCTTTTCGCTGCCCTTTGGTAAAATAATGTGCACCTTGATGCTTGCCAACAACTTTTCCATCAGATAAGGCGTACTCTGGCTTTTTGGCTAAATATGCCAATTCACCTTCTTTTGAAGTAAACTCTGGTTGCTTTTGGTTATAAACTTCAAGGGAATCTTCTACCTCAACAATAACTCCTTCTTTTGGCTTTAATTGTTGTTGTAAAAAGTCTGGAAGCCTTACTTTACCAATAAAACATAAGCCTTGAGAATCCTTTTTCTCGGCAGTTATTAAATCTTGAGCTTTGGCTATTTCCCTAACCTCTGGCTTGGTTAATTCACCAATTGGGAATAACGCTTTTGCCAGTTGATCTTGCGACAACTGACACAAAAAGTAAGACTGGTCTTTATTGTTATCTTTTCCGGCTAAAAGCTGATGAATTTCTTTATCATCTTTTTCGATTGTAGATTTACGACAATAATGTCCTGTAGCCACATAATCTGCCCCCAAGTCCATAGCAATGTCCATAAAAACATCGAACTTAATTTCGCGATTACACAACACATCAGGATTTGGTGTGCGTCCTTTTTCGTATTCGTTAAACATATAGTCTACAATACGCTCTTTGTACTGTACGCTTAAATCTACCGTTTGAAAAGGAATACCTAATTTATCGGCTACCAACATAGCATCGTTGCTGTCTTCTAACCAAGGACATTCATCTGAAATGGTTACAGAATCATCGTGCCAGTTTTTCATAAACAAGCCAATAACTTCGTAGCCTTGCTCTTTTAAAATATAAGCTGCAACGCTAGAGTCTACACCACCTGAAAGTCCTACTATTACTCTTTTCATATCACCTTCCTGCCTAAGCAGGAATCTCTTTAATTAACTTATTTATTCATATTTCAATTAGAGTAAATCTGGGAATCGGAATTATATCAAGAACCTTCTTTAGTTCAAAAACTTCTCGATACAAAATTCCTTAAAATGGAATTTTACTCGAAGTGACGTTATGAATTAAAATTATAAACTTAATTTTAGTCTCTTACTATATCGTCTGAAAAACTTCGGCAAAATTACAAATAAAAATAGCAATCTAATGTAGACTGCTATTCCTAAAAACTATGTTATTTATAGCTTAAAGCTATTAATATTTTTTGATGACCTTATTGTTAGTATGGTCTATTTCTTTTTTAAGCTTTCCAGATTCATAATAAAACCAAATACCAGACTTTTTATCGTTGGTGTAATTGCCTTCAGAAGTTTTATTACCATCGGAATCGTAGTTAATCGTTTTACCATTTAATTCACCTTCTCTATATACAGATTGGCGAAGAAGCATTTTATTTTCTGAAAACCATTTAGACTCACCTTCTAATTTTCCATCCTTGTAATTTGTTTCTTCGGCTACTAGTCCATTTTTATAATAGACCGTTCTAACGCCTTCCAGCTTGCCTTCATCGTTGTAATGTTCTACAATCATTTTTGCGGAAGAATCTTTATGAAAAAAAACCCACTGACCAATGTAACGCTTACCGTTCATTTTGCCTTCGCTTATAACTTTCCCCTTAGAAGTGAAGAATTTTACATCAGATAAACTATCTTTTAAATTAAAGACTTTGGTGGCACTCAATACACTTTTACCTTTAGAGAGTGTGTAGTATTTAAAAGTATCTACCTCTTTACCATGAACAAACTGACCTTCGTAACGTTTTTGATTGGTTTTATGGTAGTTCTTTGTCCACATACCGTGACGTTTCCCATCCTTATCGAATTGATTTACTGGCTTTTGAGCAAAAGCGATTGTTAAAGTTATTGTAAAAAAAAGTGTGAAATAAACTTTTTGTTTAATCATTTTATATTTTTGTTAGACAAACTAATCAGGTTTGTGTAATGTTGAACAATTTTAAAAACTCAAAAAAATGAAAATTATTTCAAAAACTTTCAAATTACTGACAGTATTTCTATTGGTTTTAGGTGTAACTGGATGTAGTGACGACGACGACAACAATAGTCCAGGTGTACAATCTAATACTATCGTAGATGTTGCCTTAGCTAACGGTTTTACTTCTTTAGCTGCTGCATTAGAGGCTACAGACCTAGTGACCACTTTACAAGGTACTGGTCCTTTTACAGTGTTTGCCCCTACAAACGAGGCGTTTGATGATTTATTAAGTGCTACTGGTTTAGATCTTAGCAGTTTAACACCAGAACAAGAAGAACTTGTGACTAATATCTTGTTGAACCACGTAATAGTTGGACAAGAAATTCCTGCTTCCACTCTAATAAGCGCTGGTTCTGGATATGCTTCAACAGCCTCACCTGGACCAGTTAATGGTTCTACTATTAGTCTTTATTATAATGTAGACAATGGTGTTGTTGAACTTAATGGTGGTTCCGATGTTGTTGATGGTATTGGTGCTGATGTAACTACTCCAGACGTAATGGCATCTAACGGTATTATTCATGTAGTAGATGCTGTTATTGGATTACCAAACATTGTAGACCATGCGTTAAACAATAATAATTTTACATCACTAACTGGTGCCTTAGGATCAGAAAATTTAGTTGGTGCATTACAGGCTGATGGTCCGTTTACTGTATTTGCCCCAGACAATACTGCCTTTGGTAATTTTACAAATCCAAATTCTAATGCACTATCTAGCATTCTTTTAAATCATGTAATAGATGACTTTATTGTTGCTGCTGATTTAGTAAATGCAGTTGCAGGATACCAGAAAACCTTAGCTAATGGTCCAACAGATCTAGTTGATGATGATGCGACAAACTTAAGTCTATATTTTAACGTTGGTGATGATGTGGTTATCAATGGAGGTCCAAAAGTAGCAGCTACTGATATCGTTGGAACAAATGGCGTTATACATGTTGTAGATGCTGTTATTGATATACCAACAGTTGTTACTTTTGCTTTGGCAGATCCTAATTTTAGTAATTTAGTCGCAGCTTTATCAGAAGCAGACGGAAGTAGTGCTAATCCTATGTACATACCTACACTTCAAGGTGATGGACCTTTCACTGTATTTGCACCAAACAACCAAGCATTTGCTGACTTATTAGATGGTGCTACTGTAGCTGATTTAGATGATACACTCTTGAATAGTGTCTTAGCTCATCATGTTTCTACTGCTGGAAATGCAGTTTCAGGTGATCTCAACCCAAATGCTACAACTACTATACCAACACTCCAAGGCGATGATATAATAATTACGCTGCCAGGTACAAATGAAAACATTGCTGATGTAGAGGATGGAGCAGGAAACACTGATGTGGGCATAGTAGCTGTTGACGTACAAGCTGGTAACGGAGTTATTCACGTATTGAATAAAGTAATGCTACCATCTGCAGATTAAAAAAGAAGAATCGAGGCTGATTACCTCATTTTTATATTGATTGATTTAGTTAGTAGAAAAGCCCAGACGACTGTCTGGGCTTTTTTTTGTGCCAGATCTTAGCATTTATTTAACTCATAAAAAAGATTTTTTTGATATTTTATATATAAACATTAATTCTTTAAAACACTATAAATGAAAATCTTACACTTAAACAAAATTAAAACACATATTTTAATGCTTATAATGCTTCTATTAGTGCAAGCTTGTAGCAATGATGATGATAACAATGACGATATGCAGAATAACATTGTCAATGTTGCTATAGATAATGATCTAAACTCATTCGTGTTGGCTTTAGAACTTACAGAACTAAAATCTACACTTGAGAATTCTGGTTCTTATACAATTTTTGCACCGAATGATAATGCCTTTACAGAGTTTTTGGTAACATCCAATATAGATCTTACAAATATGAATGCCTCACAAATTGTATTTTTGAGGAATGTACTGCTCAACCATGTAGTTGCGGAAAACATATTATCCTCTTCTGAGATTACCTCATTGGGAATGGGATATTTGAAAACCGAAGCTGATGGTGTCGGTGGCAATGATATTAATTTATACTACGAAGCAAACGGTAATAATTTACGACTAAATGATGAATCTTCTGTTATTGAAGCGGATATCGTTGCATCTAACGGAATAATTCATATCGTATCTAACGTTATACCACTACCCACAATAATGACATTCATTAAGGCAGACTCCAATCTAAGTTCTCTTAATAATGTATTGACACAAGATGAACAAGAACAACTTTCAGAAACACTTATGCTTCCTGATTTAGTCTTGCCAGCTCCATTTACACTATTTGCTCCCGAAAATTCAGCTTTTTTAGGGTTTATTAACAGCAATCCAGAAATTAACAGTATTGATGATATTGATGCTGATACTTTAAATAAGATATTGCAACACCATGTTGTTGTAGAATCAAATATGAGAGCATCCGATCTGTCTAACGGTATTTCTATAGAAACTTTAGAAGGAGACTCTATTATCGTGAGCTCATCAGTCAATGACGACAATGATCAAATAAGCTTAGAAGATGGTAGTGGTAATACAGGTATTGATATTTCACAAATTAATATACAAGCAGATAATGGTGTTATTCATATTATTGAATCAGTACTAATTCCTACTATAGAGTAACAACAACTTGCATAAAAAAAACCAGATAAATTTATCTGGTTTTTTTGTTTTACTTTTTTCTTTTTTGTTGTGCTTGCTTTTGCTGCTCAGCTTGCTCCATCATCTCTTTCATTTTACGTTGAAAACGATTTTCTTTCTTAGGCTTACTCTTGCTTACTTCTATTTTAGCCAACACCTTATCTTCATCAATAATATAGTTTTTAATTACCAACATAATACCGATACTAATTAGGTTAGAAATGAAGTAATATAAACTTAAACCAGAAGCATAGTTATTAAAGAAGATCAGCATTAATAATGGTGAGAAGTAAATCATATACTTCATCATTTTACTCATATCTGGCATACCTTCTTGTGGTGGTGCTTGCATTGCTGTCTGCTGACCTGTTGTCATTTTCATATAGAAGAAAATAGCAATAGCTGCTAATATTGGGAACAGGGCTACGTGATCTCCATAAAATGGTATATTAAAAGGTAAATCTGCAATGGAATCATATGAACTCAAATCGTCTGCCCAAAGGAAGCTTTTTTGCCTTAAATCGAAAGCTGTTGGGAAGAACATAAACAGCGCATAGAACACAGGAATTTGCATTAAACCAGGCAGACAGCCACTAAGCGGACTAGCACCAGCTTTGCTCTGTAATGCCATAGTTTCTTGTTGTGCCTTTAACTTATTGTCTTTATATTTTTCTCTTATAGCATCTAGCTCTGGCTTTAATATTTTCATCTTTGCCTGAGATAAGAACTGTTTGTACTGTACAAAAGACAGCATAAGTTTTACTAAAACCGTCATTACAATTATTGCAATACCATAAGGTAAGATACTACTTAACCAACCAAATAACGGGATGAATAATGCTTTGTTTATCCAACCAAAAATTCCCCAACCGAAAGGAATACTTTCCTCTAAACTCTTGTCGTATGCTTTTAAAACTTTAGCATCTGTAGGCCCATAGTATAAACCTAGATTTTTATTTACCTCACCTCCATTATAGGCTAATGGTATTTTTGAAGTATATAGTTTGGTAAATAAGGTATCTACTTCTTCATCTTCAACTAAATTTTCAGAGGTGAGCTCTGCTTTTGAAAACGGATTGTCTTTTGCTACCAATATAGAGCTAAAGAAATGTTGTCTGTACGATAACCACTCAACATCCTCAACTGTTTCGTCATCGTCGCCCATTTGAGATAACTTTTCTACACGATCATCATCGTGCATATAGGTTAATCTTGTGTAACGGTTTTCGTAGCTAATACTCTTAGCATGTCTAATACCTTTTTGCTTCCAATCTAATGTAATTGGTTGCGATGTGTTAAACTCTCCGTTTAAACCTTGTGACTTGATTGAAAAATCAATCATGTAATCATCTGGTTTTAACTCGTATCTATACTCTAAATATTCTGTTTCAGAAAACTTGAGTTTCATAGACACAATAGTATTTTCACCACTCTTGCTTACACTTGGTTGAAATGGGTAATCTTTTGTATTACGTATACGATTATCTGACGTACCAAATGTAATATTAAAGGCACTGTTTTGGTCTTTAACCATATATATTGGCATTGAGTCGAAGGTTACAAACTTTTTAAGTTTTACTTCAGCCAAATGGCCTCCCATTCTGTTAAACTTTAACTGAAACACATCAGTTTCTACAGTTGTAAAGTCTTCACCTGGTACTGTCAAGGCATAAGCTAAAGATCCTTCTTTGCTTTGAAGTGATGCTAATTGCGTAGAATCTAAATCTTTTGTATTGCTATAATCCGATGCAGTTGTTACAACAGCTTCATTTTGTTCACTGTTCTTCTTCTCTGCTTCTACTTGCTCTTGCTCTGCTTTTTTCTGAGCTTCAATCTCTTCTTCAGTTGGTGCGTTCTGGTACATCATGTACACCAAAATCCCAAAAATGAGAACAAAACCAATGATTGAGTTAATATCGAGTTTCTTTTCTTCCATAATTTAGTTCGTACGCTACGATTGAATGATTACTATTTTGGCTATCCCAAAAAGTTGTCCAAAATTCATTTTACGCCAAAGTGGCATATTATTTCATGCGATGGTTATTATTGTTTTTATATTGTGGCATATAAACTTTGAGGTTTAAAACTAATCTCTGCTCTTTAAGGCTAAAGATTATTTTAAACTTGTCGGTTTCTTCTTCTTGTATTTTAAAGCTGCTTTTACAAATTCCACAAACAAAGGATGTGGATTAGCAACTGTACTTTTATATTCCGGATGGTATTGTACACCAACAAACCAATTGTGTTCTGGTATTTCAATGATTTCTACAAGTCCAGTATCTGGATTTAATCCTGTAGCTTTCATTCCTGCAGCTTCAATCTGCTCTTTATAATCGTCATTAAATTCAAAACGATGCCTATGACGTTCTTTTATACTTGTTTTACTATAAACTTTATGTGCTATACTCCCTTCTACAATATCACAATCCCAAGCACCTAAACGCATTGTACCGCCTTTATTAATGACATCTTTTTGAGATTCCATAAGGTTAATTACAGGATGCGGTGTATGCTCATCCATCTCTAAAGAGTTAGCATTGTTTAGATTAAGAACGTTTCTGGCATATTCTATAACTGCCATTTGCATCCCTAAACAAATCCCTAAAAATGGAATATTGTTTTCTCTTACAAATTTAACTGCATCAATTTTTCCTTCTATTCCACGCTCTCCAAAACCAGGTGCTACTAATACACCATCTAAATGACCAAGCTTGAAATCTATATTATCTTCATTTAAAAACTCTGAATGAATTGGCTCTACATTAACCTTTACTTCATTCTCTGCTCCTGCATGAATAAAGGCTTCTAAGATTGATTTATAGGAATCTTGAAGTTCTACATATTTACCAATTAAACCAATAGTAACTTCGCTTTTCGGATTTTTATGGCGCTTTAAAAACTCGTTCCAACGTTCTAGGTTTGGTGTATCACTTTTAAGATCCAGTTTTTGTAAAACAACCTTGTCCAAACCTTCGTCTAACATTAAATTGGGTACGTCATAAATGGTTGAAGCATCAATAGACTGAATGACAGCTTCTTTTTTTACATTACAAAAACGTGCTAATTTTTCCTTTAAGCCTTCTTGTAATTCGTGCTCTGTTCTACACACTAAAATATCAGCATGCACACCACTTTCCATTAAAGTCTTTACACTGTGCTGTGTTGGTTTTGTTTTTAATTCGCCAGCAGCAGACAAATAAGGTATTAACGTTAAGTGAATAACTAAAGCATTATGCTCACCTAATTCCCATTGTAACTGACGTACAGCTTCAATGTAAGGTAAAGATTCTATATCACCTACCGTACCTCCAATTTCTGTAATCACAATATCATAATCGCCTGAGTTACCAAGAATTTGGATTCTATGCTTAATTTCATCTGTAATATGAGGAATCACCTGAACTGTTTTTCCCAAAAACTCACCGCGACGCTCCTTGTCTATAACACTTTGGTAAATTCTTCCTGTTGTTACATTATTGGCTTGCGATGTGGCTACATTAAGGAAACGTTCGTAATGTCCAAGATCTAAATCGGTTTCTGCACCATCATCTGTAACATAGCATTCACCATGTTCATAGGGATTTAATGTGCCTGGATCTATGTTAATATACGGATCTAACTTTTGGATGGTAGTTCTGTAACCTTGGGCTTGTAATAATTTGGCAAGAGATGCCGCGATAATGCCTTTTCCTAGTGAGGAAGACACTCCGCCTGTTACAAAAATATACTTAGGGTTTGTGGTCATGTTACGTTGTTAAACGCAGGCAAATTTACAATAAAAATTCGCTTAAGAGCAATTATAAAGTTGCAATCTCAAAATAAGTTTTATCCATTTATAAACACCTTATATGATACAAATCTGCCATTACTTGCATTTTCACGATTTTATTTTAAATACTTAAGTAAATATGAGACATTTGGTTAGCATCGTTAATTTTTAAAGATTCAAAATTCCCTAATCAACAGAACTAAAAATGACACCAAACAAACTCATTCTAAACATCCTATTTGGATTTCTTTTAATAGCTTCTGCTCAAGCTTTCATTGAGATTATCTTGGTGACTTACATGCATTATGGTCTTAATAATGATTTTAGGGAAATACATTTTAAGTACTATTCGCTTATTGTTGGCGTTGTTCTTGCTTTGTCGTTGGCAATTTTAGTTGTTGAATTATTTGTAAAAAAAAACAGGTCTAAAGATTTTAGTTTACCAAAACATTCCAAGCTTTGGTTTGTGGTTTTTATAACTGTATTGATCTTTATTCCTGTTGTTAACCGTATTTCAAACCAAAAATTCATGAGCATGTACAATGACTATGAATTAACAAGATACCTCAGCAATAGAAATGTGAATGAAATTTTTGAAAACGTAGATTTAAGCGTTTTGATTTCTAAATGGGTTTTGATTGTGGCACTTTTTATTTCCGCAGCTTATTATTATAAAAAAGGAATAAAATAACTACTTTTTATAATCACGTTTAATGGTATAAATCAATTCTTCGAGACCATTGATTTTTATCTCGTGCATTTGAATCATCATTTTACCTAGTTTACCGTCCGGAAATCCTTTTTGCTTAAACCATGTATAATAATACTCTGGGATGTCAACCAAAAATTCACCTTTGTATTTTCCAAAAGGCATTCTATAATTTGCTAACTCTATTAATGCTTCTTTATTAGGCTCCATAACTATATCATTATTAAAAATAGATTCCTGCTTTCGCAGGAATGACAAAAGGCATTTTATAGTGTGCTAACTCAATTAAAGCTTCTTTACTTCCTTCCAAAGGTACTAGGATTTGAATGTGTCTAATTTTTTGAGCTCCTCTTTGATGTAGTTTTCCCAGTAATTTTGAGCATCAACATTTATGGAGTGATTGGTTTGCTGGTCGTATGTTTTTTGGGTTTTGTCTAGAGCCTCATTTATAGCCACATGAATTTGATTCATTTGAATCTTTATATTTTGATTAACAACTAAACGCTCTAACTGTTCCCTAAACTTTCGTACATATAACTCTGTAATATCAAAGTGCAATTGCTCGTGCGCAAGAATGTAATCATCTGCCTTTTCTGAGAGGTACCAAGACTTATTTGGATAAAAATGTGCTTCTACAGAGGTTGAATAATCAATAATACGTTTTCCTGTTGTTTTTACTGAGTATCCAAAAGTAATACCTGAAGCTGTTAAAGCCACTGCATCTGAATTTGGGTTTGGACTGCCTTTAAAATCTTCCCAAGTCAATTTATGTGTATCGTTCCATGTTATGGTTTCTTCATTAGAAGATGCAACGAACAAAAACAAAATTGAAATTATAAGATATTTAATTTGCATTTATTTCCAGTTAAACGTGATATCCTTTTCGATATCTGGATGTAAACTGTAATGCACAGGACAAGTATTTGCTGTATGCTCTAATATTTTTTTTGTTTTAGCATCTGCTTCAAACGGAAAATTAAGTACAACTTCTATTTTAGAAATTCGTCTTGGATTACTCGCCATAGTTTTAGTAACATCAGCTGTTGTTCCGGACATATCAACATCCATGTCTCTGGCTTTAATTCCCATAACCGTTAGCATACAACTTGCTAATCCTGTAGCAACAGTATCTGTAGGAGAAAACGCTTCTCCTTTGCCGTTATTGTCTACAGGTGCATCTGTTATGTAGCTGTTACCAGATTTTATATGCTCACTTTCTGTTCTAAGATTACCTATGTAAGTTACTTTTGAGGTCATAATTAATTGGCTTCGACAATTCTTAAATTATCATACTTTACTATATATATGGCTTCGTTAACATAACCGCCAAATAATGATTTATTGTACCTAAACTTGTTTTCTATGTATTCAGTTTCGATAAGGTCTTTTGAAGCTTCATATAAATTATCTTCTGTTGCCAAACGCAATAATATGTCTAATGTAATATCAAATCCTCTTGCCGCGTACTTACTTGGTGACACACCAAATTCTCTTTTATAAGCTTTTACAAAACCATTTGACTTGTACTCATCAAAGTTTTTATGAATAGAAGGATAATGGAATTTTAGGTTAGACAAATTATTATTATCAACATCCTTACCTTCAAATGCCTTATTTATATCTAGTGTAACTAAAACTATCTCAGTTTTATCAACGATTAGAGCATTAAGCATACTTATAACACTTGATGCGAAAGCATCATTATTAGTCTCCAAAAACACTATAGTCTTTCCTGGTTTAAAAACATTTTCTAACTGAACTGGATATATAAAATGTGCATCCTTACCTGTCTTTTTATCTTTTTGTGAATAAATCTGAGTTGCTGTAGGAAATTCTCTTTTAATCATTTCGCTAACGGCTTTGTGAGATTGGTCTGCAATTACTACTACTTTAGTTTTTAAACTGTCAGCCTTTACAAAGTCTATCATTGCTTTCTGCAATAATTTATCCTCAGGAATAGTTTGAAAAACGTTAGCATAAACTTCTTTAGGCTTATTTAATGCTGCTATTACTGGGACTCTATCGCCTTTTAAGCCATTTGCAACTCTATCAAAATTCTTTTCTTGTATTGGTCCTATTACCGCATCGTAATCTGAAAAATCATTATCAGCTAGTATCCTACTTACTGTTGAAGGTTGATATTCTGTATCAAATACTTTTAAATCTGTAGAAATACCAAGTTGTTTAGCAGAATCTAATGCCATCCTTACACCAACATGAAAATCTAAAACGGTAGACAACAGTTTATTTTTCTTTATCTCTTCTTTTGCTTCTTCTACAGAATCCACATCAATTCTATTAAGTCGGTAAGGTAGCATTAAAGCTAATTTCTTAACCTTAAAGTTTTTAATTTTTGACTCAAGATTAGTAGTTTCAACATCTGATAAACCCATAGCGGTTTCTGCAGTTGCTGGAATTTTTAAAACCATACCTGCCTTTAATCCACTCTCTTTTAGCTCAGGATTTAGGCCTTCTAACTCTTCTTGTGTAAGCCCTGTTTTTATTTTTAATCTGTAAAAGCCTTCTTTAGGCAATACTTCGTAGTAATTGTATTGAGACTCAATTGGCTTCTCGTCCTTGTCTTCAATATTTGGTACGTTGAGTTCATCTCCTGGTTGAAGGATAGGTTTCATATCAGGATTTAGAGCTTCTAGTTCTTCAACAGTAATTCCAAATTTATATGCAATTCTCCACTTCCCTTCTTTAGGCTGAACTTTATACTTTTTAACCGTATTTTTAAGGCTAACTTTTGAAATAAAAGTCTTGTATCTAGGTATTCTAATTTTATCACCCTTCTTAAGGTTTTCGGAATACAAAAAACGATTGGCTTTTTTTATTTCATCTTCTGAAACTCCATATTTTTTAGATAAGCCGTAGAGTGTCTCTTTTCGCTTTACTTTATGGTTTTTATAGCCTATTAACTCTTTTGATTCCTCATTAAAAGGTTCATTTTTAATTTTTGAATTTGGAATAATTAAAACCGTATTAGGTTGAAATTTAGTTTTTACATCAGGGTTTAATGCCAAAATATCAAAAGGTGTTACCAAGTACTTTTTTGCAATACTCTCAATCGTTTCGCCTTCTTTTATCTTATGTTCAATATAGTTTTGAGCATTAAGATTAAGACCTAAAATGATTACTATAACGGCTAATAATTTCTTCATGTATTTTGATTTACCTTATCCTGATTTTTAGAAACAAAATCAACGCTGTCGTCACTATTTTATTCCCATTCTATCGTTGCAGGTGGCTTAGAACTGATATCGTAAACAACTCTGTTAACCCCTTTTACTTTATTTATAATTTCATTTGAGGTCTTTTGCAGAAACTCATATGGTAAATTTACCCAGTCTGCCGTCATTCCATCTGTACTCTCAACAGCTCTTAATGCCACACATTTTTCATAAGTGCGCTCATCTCCCATTACACCAACACTATTAACTGGTAATAACATTGCTCCTGCTTGCCATACCTTATCGTATAAATTCCAAGAACGCAGGTTATTAATAAAAATAGCATCTACCTCTTGTAATATACGAACTTTCTCACGAGTTAGATCTCCAAGAATACGAATTGCCAATCCTGGACCAGGAAATGGATGACGACCTAATAGGTGCGAATCCATATTCATAGAAGCACCAACGCGTCTTACCTCATCTTTAAACAATGCCTTTAAAGGCTCAACAACTTTTAATTTCATAAAGTCTGGCAAACCACCAACATTATGATGGCTTTTTATAGTCGCGCTTGGTCCACCTGTTGCAGAAATACTTTCTATAACATCTGGATAAATGGTTCCTTGTGCCAGCCATTTTACATCTTGTATAAGATGCGCTTCATCATCAAAAACCTCAATGAACACACGACCAATGGTTTTACGTTTTTCCTCTGGGTCACTCTTACCAGCTAAGGCATCCAAAAAGCGTGCCGAAGCATCTACTCCTTTAACGTTTAATCCCATGCCTTCGTATTGATGCAATACATCTTCGAATTCATTTTTACGAAGTAAACCGTTATTCACAAATATGCAATACAGATTTTTACCTATAGCTTTATGCAACAGCATGGCAGCTACTGAAGAATCTACACCACCTGATAAACCTAATACAACTTTATCGTTACCAAGTTTTTCTTTAAGCTCTTCAACAGTTTCTTCCACAAATGCATTAGGTGTCCAATCTTGATTGACCTTAGCAATTTTTACTAAGAAATTTTGAAGTAATTGGTGTCCATCTGTTGAGTGATATACCTCTGGATGAAATTGGATAGCATACGTATCTTCGCCTTCAATTTTGAATGCTGCATTTTCTACATCTTCAGTACTTGCCAGTAAAACTCCTCCTTTTGGTAGTTTTTTAATGGTGTCACTATGGCTCATCCACACTTGGCTACCTTCATGAATGTTTTCGAAAAAATCTTCGTTAGGTTTTATAAAAGCCAGATTTGCTCTTCCATATTCTCTGGTGTTAGATTCCGCGACCTCACCACCTGAAAAATGTGCCAAATACTGCGCACCATAGCACACGGCTAACATTGGCTTTTTACCTCTAATTTTTGAAAGGTCTGGATGAAGTACATCTTCTCCTCTAACTGAATTTGGACTTCCTGATAAAATTACGGCCTTAAAGCTATCTGAATCTGAAGGAATTTTATTGAATGGATGAATCTCACAATAGATATTCAACTCTCTAACTCGGCGCGCAATAAGCTGCGTGTACTGCGATCCGAAATCTAAAATAAGGACTTTGTTGTGTTGCATGTGCAAAAATAACAAATGTGCTCACATTGAAGATTTGAGTTGTCAACTTTTTTAGATATTTTTTTAACAACAATTATTCTAAAATTCTAAACTGAAAAATGTTAGATTCAGAGGTGTTTCCTTCAGCATCTTTTGTTACAACTTTCCAATAATAAATGTTGTTTGGCGCTACAGCTACTGTCAGCTGATTTGCTGTAATATCATTCGTATTAAGTTCTGGTGGATTATTAGTAGAGACGTATACATCGTAACCAACAATATCATTCTCTACATCACTTCCTTCCCAGTGTAATACCACCGAATTAGCACTTGGGATATTTTGCGCCATCATTGGAGCTATTAAATCTGCTGGAAATGGTGGATATGTAACAATACCAGGACCTGCGTTATAAAAATTCCAAATAGCACTTACTTTAGCTTCATCTTGGTGATTATACTCCACAAACCACCTATACGCAACCGCTCGCTGAATAGTTATTGGCAATATAAAATCACTTGTCTCATATTGTGTTGTATTACCCGAAGATAAATTCTCTAAAGTAAGTGTATATGTTTCTGCATAACTATTTGGTTCCCATTCAAAAAACACGGTACTCTCTGTCTCCGTAATATTAGTGCCTTCATTACACAAATCATCCTGATGCGGAAAAACAAGATTAACTCCCGTTGGTAAATCTTGTCCATTTCCGTTGCCGTTTGGATTGCCATCATTGGTGGTGTCGCTACAAGACACAGTGAGTATTGTAACACAAATTATAAATACTATCTTTTTCATTTTTTAATGATTTTATAGGATGACACTCCAGATGTTGATCTGATTTTGAGTAAATACACTCCATCCCTAAGCTTGTCCGTATTGAGTGTCATATCAGTACCTTTGTTTTCCATGACTTTACTTAAAACCATCTGCCCTAAAGTATTGTAAACATTAATACTTATCTCATTCTCTTCTATACCGTTATACATCTTTATTTCATCTTGAAAGGGATTTGGGTATATTAGATATTGATTATCATAAAAGAATCGTTTTTCATAACTGCCCTGACAATCTAAATCTGTTTCTATTTTTAAAATGTTCTCACCTTGTTGTAATTGTAATTCTAAATTTGTGTTATGGGTAGTAAATCCTTCACCATTAAAATCGACGTTGTAAACATTACCACCAGACAAATCAACCTCAATTTTACCGTTCGAAGCTGGTCTACTGGCAAAAACTTCAATTGGATTTGGCTCTGTTATAACAATAGTGTAACAAGACTCATAGTTTGGCCATTCTTCTATAGTAATGCACATTTGGTAAGTGGCTGCCAAAAGATTAAAAATTTCTACATCGTTGGTAAAATCGTATTCTTGGTAAAAATCTTCACCTGTTGGTTCAATAATATCTTCACTAAAAAGCGATACTGTATAATTATATAACTCTTGTGCAATAATAGTTACTTTACCATTATTACTATTAAGACAGGTTTCGCCAGTTATGGTTACCGAGAAATTATCAACTGGTAAATTGATTACTTCACAACCAAATAAATCTACAGGTGCACCAAACGTTGTACTAGGACAAAGGTCATCTTCATTTGGTACTCCATCATTATCTGCATCTTCGCAAATAATTTGATAACTAGCTGAAGCATCCTTACTCCAATTATCGTAAGTACCATCTTCATTATTAATTACTGCCACAGGATCATCCACCAAAATACATCCTAAACTAGGGTTGTTTGTAGCATTAAAAATCTGTAGGTTTTCATTATTACCATTCTGAAGATTGAGTTGATCACCAGCCAAAGCGTTAGATTGACAAAACAAGATATTTAGGTTTGGATTCTGTGTAAGATCTAAACTACTTAACATATTGAATGCACAGTTAAAATCTTCTAAACCAAATAATGTAGATACTTCTACCTCTGTAATAGAATTATTAGATATATCGAGGTTGATTAGACTCGTATTGCCACTAACATTAAGTTGTGAAAGATTATTATTTGAAACATTTAAAGTTGTGAGGTTTGGTAAGACCGAAATATCTATTTCATCTAATAAATTATCTGAAGCGTCAAGACTAGCCAATAACACATTATTACTAAAATCAACAGCTTCAATAAGATTGTCTTCAATATCTAAACTCAGCAAACCAATAAAATCTTCAATTCCTGTTAGGTCTGATATTTCTCTTGAGCTTATATTTAAAAATTCAATTTCTTCTATAGCTTCTGTGGTAACATAATCATCTAGTGGTCCAGAATCGTATCCAAAATCTATTAAAGCTTGTTCAAAATTATCGTCTGGCACATAAGTTTCACCAAAGAAACATTCTATTGCCAACTGCGTTGTAGTATCTATAGTCCAAGTTGCACCAACTGGTATTGCACCTGTATCTGTTTCTATACAAGTAAGATTAGGGTTGTTTTGCGCATTTAGATTTAATAAGATTGCATTTTGAGTGTTTCTTACATTAAGCGTTTCCAATACATTGGACTGACAACTAAGACTTGTTAGCGCTTGATTTTGCTGAAAATCTAAATCTAGTATAGCATTATCATCGCAATTAAAAACCTGAAGTGTTAGCACTTCACTTGGAAGAAAATCAGTAAAATCATTCGATGCAATATTTAAGTCTGTAAGGTTTGTATTATTGTTTAAATCTAGATTGCTAATTGTATTATTTGAGCAATTTAAATTTACTAAAGCTGTATTACTCATTACATCTAAACTTGATAGTTGATTGTTAGAACAATCTAGAACTAACAAATTAGTATTAGAGCTTAAATCTATTTCTGAAATGGTATTAGACGAACAGTTAAAATTTTCTAAAGCTAAAAAGTCTTCTAGTCCAGTTAACTCTGCAATATTGTTACCGCTTACATCTAAGGCTAAAACACCTTCAATATTTGCAGTAAGCACATAGTCGTTTAAAGGTCCTGAATCGTACCCTAAGTCTATGAGTGCTTGCTCAAAATTATCATCTGGCACATAGGTTTCGCCAAAGTTACAATCTTCGCTATAAGATGTTGCTTCATCTTTTATCCATCCTGCAGGAACATTATTAACATCATCTACTTGTATACATTCTAGATTAGGATTATTAGATGCGCTAAAGTTTACAACATCTTGATTGATTCCGTTTTGAATATTGATAAAACTAAATAGATTATTGGATACATTTATAGCAATACTCTCTGGACAAAATTCAGTTTGATTTGTCTGAAAAACACAAGCCGAAACAGCAATTGTAGTTAAATCTAAATCATTTTCGAGTTGATTGTTACTTAAATTTAATGTTTTTAGTAAGCTTAAATCTGTGCCCAAATTTACACTCGTTAACATATTGGCACTGGCATCAACTTCTATTAGATTAGTATTGTTATTTAAGTCTAAGGTGCTTAATTGGTTTCCAGAACACTTTATAGATTTAAGTAATGTATTTGAGCTTAAATCGAGATTTACAATTTCATTAAAAGCACAGTTTAAAAACTCTAATTGCGTATTAGCATTACTATTAAGTGTCGTTAAATTATTTTGCGATAATAAAGCCTCAACCAAGTTAACATTACTTGTTAGATCTACATCAGAAACTTGGTTGTTACCTATTGATAAAAACTCTAATGAAGTGTTATTGGTAGTGTTAAGTTGTGTTAATTCATTAGATGCACAATTTAACCTTACCAATTCTAAATAATTATCAACCCATAAATTCTGTAGGTTATTATTAACACAGCTTAGACTTATTAATGTATTGTTATTTACTGTTACTGTTTGCAAATTATTTAATGCATTACTATCACAATTAAGGCTTTCTAAAACCGTATTACTACTAATATCTAAATCTGATAAGTTGTTATTAGAACAGTTTAACTCTCTCAATACAATATTGCCAGAAACATTGAGCATTTCTAAGTTATTATCGGCACAGTCTAATAATTGTAAATTGACGTTCTGTGAAGTATCAAGATTATTTAGATTGTTGTTTGCGCAATAGAGTTCTACTAAATTTAAAGTACCTGTAGTATTGAGCAACCCATTTGCATCATTAATATCATTGGTAAGTAAATAATTAGAACTACAGTTTAAACGCTCTAAATTTATCATATCGCTAAGATCTAAAGCATCTAAAAAATTCCCACTACAATCTAACTCAATCAAAGATTGAAAATCTTGTATTCCTGTAAGATCTGAAATTCCGTTGTCACTAACATCTATAGTTTGTATATGCTCTATGTTAGCAGTTAGTACTTGCCCATCAATAACATCATCATATCCAAAATCGATTAAGGCTTGTTCAAAAAAAGTATCAGGTATCAGTGTAATTCTATTGTTAAAGCAGTCTCCATCGTAGACCGTAAAATCATCTTTTTGCCAGTTTGCAGGAATATTACCAACAACAGCATCATCTATATTTATACAGAATAAATAGGGATTTATTGTAGTATTAAACACTACTAGCGAAGCGTTATTACCATTTTCGATATTTAAAGTTCTTAGGGAATTGTTACTACAAAGGACTGAAGTTAAAGCAATATTGACTGTGAGGTCTAAAGCTTCTATCTGGTTAATAGAACAATCTAAAATTTGTAGTGCAGTATTATTACTCAAATCTAGACTGATAAGGCTATTGTTAGAACAATTTAAATCTTGTAGAGCGACAAAATCTTCAATTCCGGTTAAGTCTTCAATCGCCAAACTAGACACATCTAAAATCGTTACACCACTAACATCTGCAGTTGGCACAAAGTTGTTTAGTGTCCCATCAGAATCTATACCTTGGTCTATAAGTGCTTGCTCAAAGTTATCATCTGGCACATAAGTTCCGCAATCTAAATTATAAGTAGCTATTGCATCTTTTTGCCAACCTACTGCTGCATTTGCAAAAGCAACATCATCAACTTTTATACAGAATAAATTGGGATTATTTGTTGCATTAAAATTGGTGATTACATTGTTATTACCATTGTTAATATTTAGAGCAAATAAGTTATTGTTGTTACACAACAGACTTGTTAATGCAGTATTAAAGCTAACATTCAAATTTTCCATCTCATTCATGGAACAGTCTAAATCAGTTAACAACAAATTGTTGCTTGAATCCAAAGCAGTCAATGCATTACCAGAACAATTCAGTACCGTTAAAGCTGTATTCGTTTCTATATTGAGTTCTTCAACTGAATTCCCTGAACAATTAACTGTAACCAAAGACGTATTTACACTTAAGTCTAAAGCTGATAAATTGTTATTTGATATATCTATTTCTTGCAATGTTAGATTATTAGAAATGTCAATAGTTTCGATTGTATTATTATTACAATCTAAAACTTCGAGTGCAGTAAAATCTTCTATACCTATTAAGCTCGTTATAGAAGCATTAGAAATATTTAAATCGATAACTGTTTCAATATTTGCGGTGAGCACTAGATTATCTAACACATCATCGTAACCAAGATTAATTAGTGCTTGCTCAAAATTATCATCTGGCACATAGGTGTAAATATCTACACAATTAGCATCTGTAAAGTAGGTCCAATCGTCTTTTACCCATCCGTTTGGTATAAAACCATTGTCTATTTGTATACAGAATAAATTAGGATTGTTTGAAGCATCGAAAATTGAAACCAAATCATTAAATCCATTAGCTACAACCAATGATGACAATTGATTTCGGGATACGTTAATTGATGAAAAACCTTGACAAACCGTTACAGGATCTGTTTGAGGATCTGGGCAAACCACAGAGTTAATAGCGCTTAAATCTAAGTTAGTTAAAGCATTATCAGAAACATCAAGATTTCTTAACAGCGCATTTGCCGAAAGGTCTAGCATCGTAATTCGGTTTGATGCGCAAAACAGACTTTCTAAATTTGCATTATTACTTACTGTTAACTCACCTGCTATTCTATTATTAGACACATTTAACAATGATAACTCTGTATTAGCAGAAACATCAATACTTTGTAACTGATTACCAGAAACAGTAAGACTCTTTAAAGCTGTATTATTTGCTAGTACTAAATTTTGAATTTGGTTATCAGAACAGTTTAAGAATTCTAAATTTAGGTTGCTATCAACTACTAAATCAGTAAGACTGTTAGAGCCACAGATTAATGACACTAAATTGGTATTGTTTGAAACATCTAAAAAAGACAGGTCATTATTACTGCAAAGTAAATTTTCTAAATCTATAAAAGCTTCAATACCAGTAAGATCTTCAATATCTAAATTACTAACATCAAGAAGCACAACGGTATTGATTCTATTAGTAAAAACCAATCCATTATTACTAATACCATCTCCCATGCTTGCATCATCACCAACTGCAACTTCAGTTCCATCTGCCGTATGTGTTTCTAAGTAATTCTCAAAGTTTGCATCTGGTATAACAGTTGTCTGTGCAATCAAACCAGACCATAAAACAATTGATAAGAATGACGTTATTAAAACCAGTTTTTTCATAATGTTTTAGTTTTCAACTACAACTACATTGAGTTTTAATGTCTTCCTTTGATATCAATCTCTTGATGAAAGTGAATTTGCTTGCTTAATTCTTCTTGAATCATATTGAAAAACTTTGTTTTAAATTCCTCATCTGTTTTAAGCTTGTTTAAAGCCTCAACTAATTTTTCGTTTTCGCCATTTTTATTAGAGTTAAGTATCATCTGCTCAGCAAGGATTAATCCTTTTTCAAAATCGTCTCTTGTAATTTCGTGGTATATAATATCGCTTTCTGGAGATTCAATGACTTCATATTTAGAATGGCTCTCTTTTTCATTTTCCACTATTTGTCCTGTGTATGTTCCATTTTCAACATTATTTATTCTATCTAAAATGCTTTCTATTTGACCTTTTAAATAAGTGATTTCTTTTGCTTGCTGATCTACTTTATCTTCTAATCTTTGAATAATAAATTGACTATCATTTCTATTAACACCTACAGCTGTGTTAATTAATCGCATTCCCATAGGATCATTACTCTCTGCCCATGCAACACCTACAATATTTTTAAGTTGACTAGATGAGATATACTCTGGCTTAATTGCCATACCAATACCGTCATTTTTACCACTAGGTATTATATAATCGCCAATATTAACCTTACCAAACACTTTTACTGGCACTTGTCCCATAAAGGCTACTTTTTCGTATTCAGATTCTCGGTTAGGTTCTGGCATATTTCCAAGAACAATCGGCTTATAGGATACCACCATCATTCTATCAGCACCTAAAAGATTCTTAGTAATCTTCCCACCTTTTACACCAACTATATCACCAAAGACCATTTTTTCGTTTAAATCTTCTCTTAATAAATATTCGGCATAATCACCTGCTCCAGAAGCATAGGTCACTCCTTCTAGCATTGCTTTATAATCTTGATAATAATTGAGGTTTCCTTGTGTAATGCCAATCCCAACACCAGCAACTACAATCTGAAGACCAGCAACAATAGATTGAGCTGTACTACCAATTATCCAAGATGGTATAGGAGCTGTAACACAAGCACCAAAGCCAACACAACCAGTAGATGATGTAGATGCAATACCTATTGTACCTAAAGACTTAGCAAATTCATAAGCTGCAACACCTGTGTCGAAAATAGCATCGTAGGAATCATACTCTAGCGTCTCTAGACCAAATTGATAATCGGCATTATTTACAAAGTCTTCTACACGCTCACCTTCAATTCTTCCCCAAGACTGATCACTTAAATCATCAAAAAAGGTGATGAAATTTGTGGTGTTATCTCTTCCTCCATTAACCTTTATAGCTAATCCTTGTCGACCACCTTCAATAAGCATTACATGGTGATTTATATTAGTGTCTAACTGAAAATTATCTTGAAATATTCTATTTACTCTAACCTGAGATTGCGTATTAACATATAGTCCTCCTTGAAGCGTCGTAGAATCAGTAACTTTTAAGGTTTCTGCAACCAAATCACCAAAAGCTGCTTCGCCGTTAACTGTAAGTGTATTTAACGTGGTGTGCCCACTTAATACATCTAAATCATCGTTAAGATTAGTTAAACCATCTACATTTAGCGTACCTGTTAGATTTGTTGGACTTGTATTGTTAACCGTAAGCGCACCATTAAGGTTTGTTTCACCATCTACAGTTAAGTCACCACCTAATATTGAATTATTATCATAAACCGTAAAAGAGCTGAATAAATTTGTTGGACCATGAACTTCTAGTTCTCCATTTAAATACGTTCGGTCATCGACAGTTAAAGTTCCTGTTGCTGTTATGTTTCTATGATAAGCAAATGGTAAAAATGTTAAACGCTCTCTGCTCATTTCTTCAAAATTACTTCCAGCTTCAAAATCGATTTCTACCTTTAAATCTTTTGGTGTACCATCCCAATTTATTTCTTTAAAGTAATCGTGTTCAGCTTCACCAATTAAAAGATTAATTCTTCCAAAATCATCAGTTTCTGTGACTTGAACTTCTTCAAATTCTACTTGATTTCCACTATCGTAGATTGTAAATCTTATGGTAATAGTGGTATTTGGTAAATAATTACCTTCAGCATCTACTCCTGGTAATTCTAAATCATCAGGACCAATAATTACAGCTTGATAAGTAATACCATCAGTCTGTGCAACAGCCTGAAAAACAGCACAAACAAAAAATGTTAGGGTAAGTATTTTTTTCATAATTGGAGGTTTTTGGTTTTAAATCTTTATAAGTTTTGTATTGAAGTATTTTTCACCAGATGAGACTTTTAAAAAATAAGTCCCTGTTGAAATATCTTCTATTTGTAATTCAATTCGTTGTGCAGGAAGGAAGACTTTAGTGTAAATAGCTCTTGATTTTACATCAAAAATTCTTACAGAGATATCACGCTGCACAAAATCGCTAAAGCTTACGAAAAGCATTTGGCTAAAAGGGTTGGGATATACTTTAGCTCTTAGCTCAAGAGTTAAATCTTTAACCGCTTTAAGCTTACTTGTGGGTTGTTGATACCCTTGCCTTAAATAATAACCGTTATTATAATAAGTACCTATAACACTAGACTGACCGATACTTTGGCTCACTTTATAATTTCCATTGGCAGTTTGTATTGTTTGTGATGAGCCACTACTTCCTAGATTTGAACTTTTAATTCTATATCGACCATTGTCTTGAGCAAATGAAATCTGAATTAAACCTACAAGCAATAAAAGTTGGATGTAATTTTTCATTTTTGGTGTTAGTTTATTTATGTTTATAGCCTATTTGATTTTCAAATAAGTCAAAAATTATATCAAATACTTTATAGTTTCGGAAAATGATTTTTGTGTCCACCATTTGTCCCCTCTAATTCAATTTTTCTAATGACTGCAGTAACATTTTGGTAGATTTATTATAAAACCTAAACCAAATTGGTGTGCATTTAATTTTAGCTTTTCGGCATTTTCATCACTATTAATCAACACTGATTTTCCATAACTATAGCCAACAAAAATTGCTGTACTTCTGGATATAGGATATTGCATTTCTATACCTCCTCTAAAGAATAGGATGTTATTATTGAACTCATCTTCACCAACCAGATTAAAGACATTATTGTTAATAGTTTGTGTTCCTCTAATTAAAAACTCTGAGGCTATTGATGCATTAGCCAAAAATGTTAGATCTCTTAGCTCAAAAAGTTTAACTCCCAGTCCGGCTTTCAAACCCAAATAGCTGACATCCCATTCAAAATAATTATCTACGCTACTTTCGCTGCCTATGGCGCCATAATTATTGTATGAAGCGCCTAAGGATAAAAACAAGGTATTGCCAGCATTAATTTTTTGGCGATAACCCATGCCATAGTATGTTTTTGATTTCGACAACAAATTATCGAGTGGCCGTCCTTGGGAATTTTCATAATCAAAAGAAGAGACCACTGTACCGAACTCAAAATATAATTGCTGGCAAAAACTCGAAAGGCTAACGAGCAAAGCAATGGCTAGAGTGATAAAATTTTTAGTCATGAGACCAGTTTTGTTGAAACAATATTAGATAAAAAACAGTCTGATTTTCAACAAAATAGGTCATGTCCACCTTTTGTCCACCCTTAAAAAAAGTTCTTATTTAAAAAATTAGAGATATTTATTATTGATGGACAACGCAAAAACCTAAAAACTTAAAAAATTGATTTACAGATATTTACAATTTAAAAATAAATACAGTTATCTTAGATAACCTAACAGCCAAAAACTATGAATAATTTAACTACTCCCTCTGATGTCCCTTTTTTAAAAAAAGTGACTAATAAATTCTTTAAGGTGGACAAATGTCCCACTCTATTAATTATCACCTTTGGGATAATTACACAGTTTGGTTTCAGTCAAAATCAGAAAAAAGTCGATAGTTTATTAAAAGTTGCATCAACGCAAAAGGATACGACTCAAATTATTACTTATGCAATGCTTTGGGCAGAATATCTTTATGTAGATCCATTAGCATCAAAGCCCTATTTAGATAGCACCATAGTATTGTCTAAAAAACTTGGCAATAAAGAGTTTATAGCACGTACCACAAACTATTTAGGTGTGTATCATAATATGACGTCTCAATACGAAAAATCACTTCCTATATATGACGAAGTTATAAGACTATATACTGAACTTGGTGACACAACACAAGTCTGTGCCGCAATGAATAACAAGGCAAACTCTTTGCGAAGCTTAGGTCGTTATAATGAGTGCCTAGAGACCCATATGCAAAGCTTAAAACTAAAAGAGAAAATCGGTGATACACAAGAAAGTATCGCTGCAAGTTATTGGAATATTGGAAACATACAAGGAGATATTGAAAACTATGAAATTTCAAATTCCTATTACACAAAAGCAAAAGAAATCTATGAAAAATTGGGGGCAACAGGTGATTTAATCAATATAAAATCCCTCATGGCAATCAACCTTAAAGGTATGAAAGCATACGAGAAATCTAAATCTGTGTTGCTAGAGGTAGAACCTTATTATAAAGAAAAAAATTACAATAATGATCTAGCAGGACTATATGACAATTTAGGTTGGATTCTTACTCAGCAAGATAGCTTAGATCGTGCAGAAAAATACTATAACAAAGCCTTAGAAATTAGTAAACAGTATGGTGAAAAATCATTAATAGGCTTAAACTATAGACATCTTGGCGAACTTTACAACAAAAAAGGTGAGTACAGAAAAGCACTTAGATACATGAAAGATGCACTTCAAAACGCAGAAGAAACTGGTACTCGCAAAAAAAAGATTGGAGACTTATTAGAAATTTCTAAAGCCTATGCTGGGTTGGGTCGTTACAAAAAGGCGTATGAATATCATGTCGATTACCACAAACTTCATGATGAGATTTTAGGTGAAGAGAACATAAAAAAAATGAATGAGCTAGAAATTCAATACCAAGCTGAAAAAAAAGAAAAAGAACTCATCATCAAAGAAAACAAAATTAAACTTATAGAAGAACAAAGACAGCGTGCAGAAACCACGCAACTATTCTTAATTATATCGCTCTTTGGAATATTATCTCTTGCATTTGCTATTGTCTATGGTTTACGTCAAAAAATGAAACGTAACAAAATTGAACGTGAAAAATTAGATAATGACTTAGCCTTTAAAGAAAAGGAGCTAACCACGCATGCATTACATCTGGCACACAAAAATGAAGTACTATTAGATTTAAAAGCTCAATTAAAGGAACTAAAATCTGAAAGTCCAAATTCTAGAAACTACCAGAAAGTCATTAACACCATAAACCTAGACATTAACAACGATAATAATTGGGAACAATTTAGAACCTATTTTGAAGATGTGCATACCGATTTTAACTCTAAAGTAATAAACAGTTACCCAGAAGTGAGTAATAACGATTTACGATTGATGTCTCTTTTAAAAATGAATTTATCTTCTAAAGAAATCGCCAATATCCTCAATATTTCAACTGAAGGTGTAAAAAAAGCACGTTATAGGTTACGTAAAAAACTGAATCTAACCAGTGAAGATTCGCTACAAGAATTAATATTGACATTATAACAAGCCTACATTGTAATAATAGTAAACTCACCTTTTAAAGGCTGTAGATGTTTCTTTAATTCTGGGATTAAAACATCGCCAAACTCAAGATACAATTCAGAAAAATTAATATTACGCTCTTGGAGGCTTTGTCTTGGAAATAATTGTTCTTGTAAGTCCGTACAACGCTCTATTTGATCTTTCAACTTTCGTTTTTGTGCTTTAAGCAGACGTTTTTCAAGATGTTGCAATCCATTGATTTGCTTTACTTCTTGAGCTTTTACAGCTCCTAGAAAGGATTTATCTGTTTGTTCAGCTAATTGGTACAAGTCCTTAAATTGCTGTTCTAAATGTGTTATCTGATCTGAAAAATCAACATCAATATTAGAAATCTGTCTTACCTTCTTATTAATAAAGGAACTTCTATTCAAAAACAAATCAGCATCGGAAATATTGAGTTTCTCCAATTTTTCGGCTTGTTTTTTTGTTTTTACTAAAGCTGAATTTCTCAGCAATAACATCGGAAATGTAACGTTTTGCGCTTCAAAATTAGATTTCAACTGTAACCAGTAAATCATTTCTCCGCCTCCGCCTATGTAGCACAAATTTGGAAGAATAACTTCTTGGTATAGAGGACGCATAATGACATTTGGTGAAAAACGTTCAGGATATTCATGTAAGTGATCTAAAAGTTCGTCTTTATTCCAAGTAATTTCGGTTTCTAAGACTTTAAATGTATCATCTTCAAAGACAATACGCTCACGCAAACCTTCATAGATATAGAACAAATTGATTTCCCTAGGATTTACTTGAATTTTCAAACCTAAATCCTCTAATTTTTTATTAGTTTCAGAAACTGTTCTAAAAGCTGACTGCTCAACCAATTCCGTTTGCATTTGCGGAATAAACAAACGCTTTAATTCTCTATCGTCTGCATCAATAATTACCAATCCATATGCACCAAACAACGCATTTGCTAAATACCGAGTGGCATCTGCTAGATTATCATAATTGAGATAAGCATTCTTAAACCAAGTTTTTAATTGCTCTGCAAATGTCCCAGAACCAAATTCCGCCGCAACAACCTCATAGACATCCTCTAAACCTTTGGTATTAAAATGACCAACAGCACCTGTTTGCTTAGAATTCCACTGAATCTTTTTCCCTTTGTAATTGAAATAATTGATTTCGTCAAAATCATGATCTTCGGAAGCCATCCAATACACAGGCACAAAATTATAATCAGGATATGCTGATTTTAATGCTTCAGTTAAATTGATGGTTGAAATAATCTTATATAAAAAATACAACGGTCCTGTAAACAAGTTTAACTGATGACCCGTTGTAATGGTAAATGTGTTGTCAGATTTTAAGCTTTCAATATTATTCAAAGTTAATTCTGAAGTCTTAACGTTTGAATATTGATTTTTTAAAGTTTCAGAAAGAATCTTTCGATGAGATTCAGAAACAAATTCAGAATGGCACTTTTCTTCAATCTGAGCTTTAAAGTTTTCTAAAGTCGGGAAACGGTTATACAGAGGTTTTAATTCTGGTTTTTGATCTAAATAATCACAAATAAAATCAGAAAAATATCCGGTTGCTCTAAACGGAATACAGTCAGTTGGCATAAAGATTACTATTATGGCATAAATATAAGGTACTTCTATTTTTTAACTGCTAATTTTTAGTTAATTCAATTTCACGAACTATCTTTACTAGCTTTGAAATAAAAATATCATATTTAATGCAAAAACTTCTTTTAGTCGTATTGGTCGCTTTTGGATGCTTAACCTTAACATCAGCACAAAATCTTCAATCACCTAGCACATTTTTAGGATACGACATTGGCACACAATTTAGTCGTCACCATCAAGTTGTAGATTATTTTAAGTCTGTTGCTGAGGCTGTTCCCAATAATGTAAAAATTGAACAGTACGGAACTACAAATGAGCGCAGAGCGCTAATATTAGCTTATATTTCTTCTGAAGAAAACATAAAAAATCTCGAAACAATTTGTGAGAATAACTTAAAAAATACTGGACTTTTAGAAGGCAACCCAACCAACACTGATGTTGCTATTGTTTGGTTAAGCTACAACGTGCATGGTAACGAAGCATCGAGTTCTGAAGCTGCAATGTTAACACTGTACAAATTACTCACTGAACGAAAAGACTTGTTAGAAAACACTGTAGTTATTATAGATCCAGGTATTAATCCAGATGGTCGCGATCGTTATGTAAACTGGTACAACGAAACTAAAAGCACACCATACGACATTGATCAACAAGCCAGCGAACACAAAGAACCTTGGCCAGGTGGACGACCAAATCATTACCTATTTGATTTGAATAGAGATTGGGCTTGGGTCACACAAATTGAAACTCAAGAACGCTTAAAAGTTTACAATAAATGGATGCCACATATCCATGTCGATTTTCATGAGCAAGGCCCAAATGAACCCTATTATTTTGCACCTGCGGCAGAACCTTTCCATGAAATTATTAGCGATTGGCAACGCGATTTTCAAACGCTAATAGGAAAAAACCACGCTAAATATTTTGATGCAGAAGGTTGGTTATTCTTTACCAGAGAACGTTTCGATTTGTTTTATCCAAGTTATGGTGACACCTACCCTACATACATGGGAGCTATTGGCATGACTTATGAACAAGGTGGCCATGGTATGTCTGGCTTAGGCATTTTGAATGATGAAGGACATGTACTAACGTTAGTAGAACGTTTAACGCATCACACGGTTACAGGACTTTCAACGGTTGAAATGGCTTCAAAAAATGCAAAACAACTAAATACTGAATTTGCAAAATTCTTTGACAATAGTGATTTAAAATATAAAAGCTACGTCGTAAAAGGCAACCAAGACAAAATAAATAGTCTAAAAAACTTACTAAATAAGCACGAGATTAAATTTGAAAATGCTAATAATGGGAAAGTTTCAGGTTATGACTATACCAATGGCAAACAAGGTACTATGTCGGTTGATAATAATTCTCTCGTAATCCATACCAATCAACCAAAAGGCAAAATGATTAAAGTTTTGTTTGAGCCTAACGCAAAATTAAACGACTCACTAACTTATGATATTACGGCTTGGTCTGTCCCGTATGCTTACGGTCTCGATGCTCTAGCCAGTACATCTAAAGTCAGTAGCACTAAAACTTACGAAGGTAAAATGCCTACTGTACTTTCAAAGGCTTATGGCTACGTTAGTAAATGGAATTCACTAAAAGACGCACAGTTTTTGGCAGATTTACTAAAGCATGATTTTAAAGTAAGATTTACAGAAAAACCATTCTCTTCTAATGGTGAAAAATTTGATAGAGGTTCATTAATTATCACACAAGGCGATAATAAACAACTTGAAGATTTTCTTGGCTTATTAAACCAGTTAAAACAAAAACATAAACAAGATTTAACTCAAATTAACTCAGGATTTTCTCAAACCACACCAGATATTGGTTCGCCAGACATTAAGTTAGTGAATAAGCAGAACGTTGCTGTATTATCTGGCGAAGGCACTTCTTCTTTGAGTTATGGTGAAATCTGGCATTTCTTTGAGCAACAATTACATTATCCTTTAACTTCTATCAATACAGACAATTTAAGCAGAACCAACCTCAGCAAATACAATGTGCTTATCATTCCGAATGGCTATTACGGAAGTGTGCTAAATGATACTAACATGCAGAAAATTAAGGATTGGGTACAAGCAGGCGGAAAAGTTATTGCCATTGATGGTGCACTTAGAAGTTTTGCTGGTAAAGATGGTTTTAGTTTAAAGTACAAATCGTCAGACAACAATAATAGTAATGACAATCTAACACCTTATGCTGAACGCGAGCGCGAATATACCAACAACCTTATTACTGGTGCTATCTTTAAAACTAAAATAGACAATACACATCCAATGGCTTTTGGTTATAGTAAAGATTATTTCACCTTAAAACTAGGCAGTTCCGCTTATGATTTATTAGGTAGCGGCTATAACGTTGGGCATTTAGCAGACACCAAAGTGTATTCTGGTTTTGCTGGTAAAGATGCACTACCAAATTTAGAAAACACTTTAGTTTTTGGTGAAGAACGAAAAGGCAGTGGCAGCTTCATCTATTTTGTAGATAACACCTTGTTTAGAAGTTTTTGGGAAAACGGAAAATTATTCTTGGTGAATGCCGTTTTCTTTGTGAATAATAATGCGTACGAATTATAACAATCATCAATCAAAATACATTATGAAACCAATCAAATCTTTATGTCTAAGTCTATTTGTCTTAATAACTCTATCTGCTTGCAAACAGAACGACACCAAAGAGACTTCGCCAGAATTTAAAGTCGATTTTGAAAAATTCACTTTAGACAACGGCTTACAAGTTATACTACATGTAGACCGATCAGATCCTGTTGCGGCAGTGGCATTAACCGCACACGTAGGTTCTGCAAGAGAAAAAGAAGGCAGAACAGGTTTTGCTCACCTTTTTGAACACTTATTATTTTTAGAATCTGAAAATTTAGGTAAAGGAGGCCTCGACCAGATGAGTGCACGTATAGGTGGTTCTGGTGCCAATGGCTCTACAAGTAGAGATCGCACCAATTACTTTCAAACCGTACCAAAAGATGCCTTAGAAAAAATGATCTGGGCAGAAGCAGACAAATTAGGTTGGTTTATCAATACGGTTACCGAACCGGTATTAGCAAAAGAAAAAGAAGTCGTTAAAAATGAAAAACGTCAGCGCGTAGACAATCAGCCTTACGGACATAATTCTGCTGTGATTAACAGTAATTTATATCCTGAAGGCCACCCTTACAGTTGGGAAGTTATAGGCTCTCTCGAAGATTTACAAAATGCCACCTTAGAGGACGTCAAGGAATTTTTTAGACGTTGGTATGTACCAAATAACGTTACATTAACCATTGCAGGCGATATTGACGTAGAACAAACCAAGGCTTGGGTAAAAAAATATTTTGACGAAATTCCCAGAGGCGAAGACATTCCTGCATTAGAAAAGCAACCCGTAACTTTAAAATCTACCAAACGCTTATTTTACGAAGACAATTTTGCTAGAGCTCCACGACTAACTATGGCTTGGCCTGGTGTGCCTCAATACCATAAAGATTCATATGCTCTAAGTGTGCTTACTAACTATTTATCTAACGGGAAAAAAGCACCTTTAAACAAAGTACTTATCGACGACGAAAAGCTAACAGATAATGTTGTATTTTATCAAAACAATTCAGAATTGGCAGGCCAATTAATGCTCAGTGTTACAGCCTTCGACCAAAAGGATTTAAACGCAGTTGCATCTGCCATAAAAGACGGTTTTAAGGATTTTGAGCTTAATGGTATTTCAGAAGACGATCTTAATCGTATTAAAGCAGGACAAGAAACGGATTTCTACCAAGGCCTATCGAGCGTTTTAGGCAAAGGGTTTCAGTTGGCACAATACGAAATCTTTGCAGGTGACCCAGATTTCATAAATCAAGATGTAAAAAACATACTTGCTGTAACACCTAAAGATGTGATGCGCGTTTACAATAAGTATATTAAAAACAAGAATTTTGTAGCAACAAGTTTTGTACCAAAAGGTCAAAAGAATTTGGTATTAGACAATTCGCAATTGGCAGATATTAAAGAAGAAAACATTATTGAAGGCGCAGAGGACACATTCGATCCGAGTGTAGCAGCTACTTACGAAAAAACACCAAGTAGTTTTGATAGAAGTATTGAGCCGCCTTATGGACCAAGTCCAGAATTGAATATTCCAAAAGTTTGGAAAAAAGAATTAGACTCTGGTATTTCAGTGTATGGCATCGAAAATAGCGAAGTGCCTCTGGTACAATTTGAAATACAAATAACAGGTGGTTTATTATTAGAAAACAAAGACAAAGTAGGTGTCTCTAACCTATTAGCCGACCTTATGACAAAGGGCACCAAAAACAAGACTACCGAAGAACTTGAAAACGCCATTGAAAGCATTGGAGCAAGTATCTATACCTATGCCACAGAAGATAACATCACCATTGCTGGTACAACGCTTTCTAAGCACTTTGATAAAACCATGGACTTGGTTACTGAAATCTTATTAGAACCGCGTTGGGACGAGACCGAATTTGAACTTTTAAAGCAAAGTACCATAAGTAGCATTCAACGCAGTAAAGCCAATCCTAACAGCATTGCTGCAGATGAATTTTCAAAACTATTGTATGGAGATCATAACATTTTAGCATACAATAACAGAGGTACCGAAGCCTCAGTGCATAGCATTGACATTTTCGATTTAAAATCGTATTACAATAAAAACTTGTCACCGCAATTAACCAATGTGCATGTTGTTGGTGCCATATCAGAAACCGAGGTTATAAACGCTTTGGACAACATCAATACGCAGTGGGAATCCAAAGCCATTGAAATTCCGGAATTACCAATGCCATTGTATCCAGAACAATCAACGGTTTACTTCTATGATGTACCTGGTGCCAAGCAATCTGTAATTCGTTTTGGCTATCCATCGTTAAAAGCCACGCACAACGACTATTACCTTGCCAATGTTATGAATTATCGCTTAGGTGGAGGTAGTTTCGCCTCACAGCTCACACAGCAATTACGCGAAGGTAAAGGGTACACCTATGGTATCCGATCTGGCTTTTCTGGTTCAGAATATATTGGTGAGTTTACCATAAGTAGTGGTATACGTACTAATGTCACTTATGAAGCAACCGATCTCGTAAAACAAATTTTAGAAGACTACGGAAAAAATTATAACGAGGAAGACTTAGACATCACTAAAGGCTATACCATAAAAAGTACGGCCAGAGCTTTTGAAACACTTGGTGCCAAACTTAACATGCTCAGCAATATTAGTAACTATGGCTATGCAGATGACTACGCTAAAGCACAAGAAAACATGGTAAAAGCACTGACCGTTGATGATGTTAAAATGCTAATTGAAAAATACATTAAACCCAACCAAATGGTATATTTAATTGTTGGCGATGCTGCCACACAATTGGATAAATTGGAGGCTTTAGGTTTTGGAAAGCCAGTGTTACTAAATGGCAATTAGCAACTTTGTGTAGATTGTTCGATTAGAATAATAAAATTTGTATTTCTTCAAGCTCAGTAGAGCTATCGAAAACTATTTGCTATAATGCTTCTCGATACAATTCCTCATGCTTCGGAATCACTCGAAGTGACGAAACGCATAACAATCAAACTTAAATCGTCAGTTCGAGTGATTTGTGAGTGTGCGAGCAAATAGTATCGAGAACTAACGTATTGACAATAACATTTCATACCTTGTAAGACAAGAACTAACTAAAATCAAAACACTATGAAACTCGGTGCATTCTCAATCAGTCTCGCGGTTAAAGACCTTAACGCTTCAAAAGCTTTTTACGAAACCTTAGGCTTTACTGTATTTGCAGGTGATCTGGACAAAAATTACCTCATCATGAAAAATGAGTCCACATTGATTGGTTTGTTTCAAGGTATGTTTGAAAATAATATCCTTACGTTTAATCCTGGCTGGGATCAGGAGGCTAATACCTTAGACAGCTTTGATGATGTTAGGGACATTCAAAAACATTTAAAAGCTAAAGGTATCACCTTTGCCAGTGAAATTGACGCTCCAGAGTCCGGACCTGCAAGTTTTGTAATCTTAGATCCTGATGGTAATGCCATTTTGGTAGACCAGCATATTTAAGTTAGGGCTTTTTCCATAGCATAAAATGGATACTTTCGCTCTGGGAAATAAATATGACCTCTAACAACGTAATCTCGATTTTTATAAAACGTAACAACGGGTTTGTTCTGGGTATATGCATCTAATCGAATAGACGTGTAGTTGTTTTGCCTTCCGAATGCTTCTGCAAAATCCATCAATAGTTTAGCAAAACCTTTATTTTGACTGTTAGGATGAACAACGAGTCTGTGAATTACCAATACCTTAGCATCATTAAATTGCCAATCTATCGTTTTGTATTCAGGCTCTTGAAGTTCACTAATGTTTATGGCACCAATGATTCTGTCATTATTTTTCAGGACATATAATACCTTACTTTCAAGGTCATTTTTAATAATCGAGCTTTTGGGGTAATTGTTTGTCCATTGATAAATTTTGTCATTTTCTAACCGGTCTTTTGCTTTGTTATACATTTGAAATAGAACATCTAAATCTGCAAGAGTGCCTTTTTCAATAGTGAGCTGTTCTTTTTCTGAATGTCCTGTTTCAGTATCATAAATAAGAATACCTTGATGTGTGGTATCTAATTGAGAAACTCGCTCGCCTTTTGCATTCCAAACTGTACTTTGACCTGCACTTATAAAATTATCGCAGGGACCAACACAATTAGCCATTATGATGGGTATGCTATAGGTTTTTGTCATTTTAGAAAAGAACTGATTGGCTTTGTCTATGCCTGTTTGAGGCTTAGCAACACTAGCGATATAAACATCAGCCTGTTTTTTTATAGCATTTACAAAATGCGCTTCTTGAAGTGTTTCATAGCAAATACCGAAAGCAATCTTCTTTTCTTTAATAGTAAAAATAGTTTGCTTATCGCCATTTACAAAGTAGGGCAATTCATCTGCGTGTAATATTTGTTTAGAATAGACCGAACGTGCTTTGTTAGGTTGAAATATGAGCAAACTGATTTGAATTCCACCAGTCGCCATTATTGGCATACCAACACCAATGACGATTTCATTTTTGTTAGATAGCTCCTGAAAGGGATTAAATAGCTTATCCTCTACTTTTGTGGCCAGTGCTTTGGCTAATTGAGGTTCGTAATTGGTTATAGATAATTTTGGAAATATGATAATATCTGCATTTAATTTTATTGCACGTTCTACAAATCGTAAATGATTTTCAATATTTTTTTGAATGTTTCCTTTTATGGATTGGGTTTATGCGATGCAGATTTTCATCTGGTTTATTTTTTTAGACTTTCGAGTTCTTTTATTAAGTCATTTTTTTCTTTTTCAGAATAGAATTGAGAGTTTGCCAATGATGCATTAAAGCGTTCTATAGTATCCGTAATATCTTGATTCAATACCATTTGTGCATCCATAATGTACAAATAACCTTCAGAAAAATTGGGATAAGATAACAGTAATAACTCCCATGCTTCAATAGCATTTTTATAATCGTTATTGTTATAAAAAAACCACCCTTTTCCGTTTAATATGCCTAATGAAAAATCTAAGTTAGTACCATAATGATTTTTGACATTTTGTTTTGATTGAAAAAACACATCGATGCTAGAGTTTAAAGGTTCAAAAAAAGCAAATTGTTCTATGGACCAATACTCAAATATGTCGTATAGTGCCTCTGCAATGCCCAATCCTGGCACTGCGTGATGAAAAGCTCTGGGAAAATAGGTGCCTTTGATATCTATTTTTGAATTTTTGAATTGTTTTTCAGCTGTTTTAATAGATGCGTAGTCCTCGGGATAATCCTTACCAATGGCATAGCGATAATATTTCGTATGGATTATGTTATGGGTTTTTAATGCAGATATGGAATCCATTAAAGATACATTTTTTTGGTTAAAAAAAGGATCTAGAGCTATAACTGCGGAAAGGCTATCACTATATTTTGTAAACATCGCTGTGGTAAAATGTCCATACCATGAGTGGCCAATTAACAACCTAAACGAATTTGCCTTGTATTTTGATTCTGCTAGAGCAATAACTTCCTCAAAGAGGAATTTTTCATTTAGATGTGCTTTTCCGCTTGTAGATGATTTGGGGCTTTTTGCTTCACTTATTCTTCTGGAATTGTCGGACTCAATACTGATTATAATTGCGCGAGGCATTTGTTCCGAAGCCGTTAAATAATCTATGGTGTTAATGATCTGGTTGTGGCTTCTTTTATTTTGTTGATCAAAAATTATAATTAGTGGATATTGCTTTGGGTTATTTTTTTGCCAATCGTTAGGTAGAAGAACGGATATCTTTTTTTCGTAACCCAAACGTGTAGATACAAAAGCGGTATCTATTTTTGATTTGTAAACGCTATAATTTTGACAATAAATTGTATTGGCAGTAATTAATAGGAACAAAAAAATAAAGAATGTGTTATTTATTTGTTTAAGATGGCTTTTCACTCGAGTCATTTTTACTTTTTAAATAGCTCCTTTTTGATTGAAAAAGGTAACCACATCATCATCTTTGGTTAGACTTTCCGTAAAGTTTATAATAGTTTCAGAAGTTAATTGTGGGCTTTTAATTTGAAAAGACCTGAATGTACCATCTTTTTGTGGTGCAATACCTATGGTTTTACCAAAATTGAGATGGAATAATCGCGTATTTATAATAGCGTAGTCATCGCCTTCAGCAGTTTTAAAAGCTACATAATCAATGGTGGTCGTTTTTGTTTTTACAAATCCCTGAGCCAGATAATCGGGATGATTTCGAGATATGGCTATGTTTTTATTGAGGTTGTAATTTTCAGTATCTAAGGTATCGGTTAGCACCAAAAGTTGAAAAAACACGTCGTTATGCTTATCGCCTAGTCGTTTTTTATTGATTTCATTTTTTGCCACAAAAAAACTATTCATTACCACTGTTTTGTTGCCAACTTTAAAATCCTCAGTTTTATTGCCTAGGCCTTTAAAGCTATTTTTCCCTAAAAGCTCATACTTAGGCACTGGGAACACACCAATCTCAAATGGGCCAAATTCACCAATACCAATGAGTTGCTTATCGTTTTCAAGCATTTGGTTGTCCCAAGTTGTCGTATCGTTTCGGTTGTTTAAATACTGTTCTCTTTTTTGTTGATTCCAAATTGTACGCGCCTCATCGCTTTCTAATTTAGAATTGTTTTCGACATTACTGCAACCAATGCTTATACAGCAAAAAAATATGATAACTCTTTTCATCTGTAACATTTATTCATTTTCTGTTTTAAACTCTATTAAATAAGGCTTTAAAGGCCTGTTGTCTGACGTTCTAAAATTGTTTGTAATGTAGATTTGATAGGTTTTATTAGGCTCTAAATCAACCGGAATTGTCCAAGATTTGTTGTCCTTTGTCCATTTTCTTCCGTTTAATGTTCCATTAGGGAAGGCATCTCTTCCCAAAGGCCCTAAATCAACGCTAGTGCGATAACCATCTAAAGCTTCTGAAAATTTTATGGTTACGGTTTTTAGTTTTGGATTAACATTTTGGCTCTTGTTCTCAAACTGCTCAATACCTACGACTGTTGGTCGTTTGCTTTCAAAATTTTGTTCCAGCGCATCTAAAGTAGCAGAAAAATAGTCTGCTTTTTGAACAAACGCTTCAATTTCTGACTCGTTTTCGTAATCGAGCTCTATCATTGTTTTAATAGCTGCTTGTTTATCTTCTGCTTGGTTATAATAATTTTCACAAATCTGATAGCCTACATAATAGCCTAAATCTCGCATACCAAATTCGTTGGGTGCATCTCCATTTAACCATTTATCAAAATTAGCGACGTAAAACATTTCATTTTCAAAGACTTCTCTAATGCGGTTGGCATTATTTTTTCCGAATTTAATTTGCGGATTTGGCGATGGTTGGTTTAGTGCTTTTACGGTGACAAATTCGGCAACGCCTTCATATATAACAGAAGATAATAAATTATAAACCCTAGGTTTTTGTTGTGTATGCACGTACTCGTGGATGTTTAAAAACACTAGATTTTTTTTGGGGTTGGTAGCAAAATATGATTTTACATACGATAGGTTTTCAGGCAATTCACTTGTATTGGTATTTGTATCTGCCATTGCCAATTCTGAACCAATCAGCACCAAACTATCAATCGTTGTGCCTGGTGTACGAAAGGCACCAATAGAGAAATAGATTTTTGCGGATTTTAGTTCTGGATAGATGGTTTTCAGTTTTTCAATACCCTCTTCTAGTTGAGTGCCAACCTTAGCTATTTGTAATGTGTTTTGTCTAATTGAATTCCAAAATTTTGGATAGGTATTAATGGCATTTATGTATTCTTCTGCTGTATATTTTCTTGCTTCTATAATACCTTCTAAACCTGCAGTGCCTTTATCTAAATACAAACTATCTAAGTACTTATATTGTAATACAGAATCTTGGGTAGTTATGATTTGGTCATACGCTTTCCAGAAGTTTGTGACATCGGTAGTAACAACATTATCACTCCTCACACTTTCTTTTGAGCTATTTTTGCAAGCCGAAAAAAATGCTAATAGCGCTATTATAATTATGGTTTCATTTTTCATTCTTAGATTTTTTAGGACTCACAATGCTCTTTAAACTGTTTATCGTCTTTAGGGAATATGTAAGCCGATGTTTGCTTTTTCCAACCGATTTTTTCATAAAAGCCTTCTTTGTTTGGTGCAGCCGTCAATGTGATAAAATTATAACCTTTTAATCTGTTTTTTAATGCATTAACGATTTGTGTTCCTATGCCTTTAGATTGGTATTTTGGATGCACAACGACATCAACGAGCAACGCATAGTATTGACCATCATCTACTGTTCTGCCAAAGCCAACAATAACATCTTTGTCTTTTATAAAACAGGTGACCGCACTTTTTTTGAATGCTTTTTCTATGTCTTTAGGGTCTCGCGTTCCCCAATTTACAAGTTGGAACAGTTCTGAAATGTCTTTCCAATTTATGGTGTCTAGATTAGTATTTATGAGTACTTCCATTACTTTAAATCGGTTTCATCGGTTAGTAAAAAACAGGCATTGTGTTGCGTCATCCCAATATGCGGATAATAGTCAACTGCTTTTGGTGCAGCTAAAAGAATAGTTGTGGCTTGTGGTGTGGCTTGTTTAGTTAATCTAATCAACTCCTTGCCTATGCCTTGTTTTTGATAGGCTGAATCCACTGCCAAATCTGACAGGTATGTACAATACACAACATCGGTTACAGATCTTGCCACACCAACGAGTTTATCTTTATCTCTTGCAGTAATGATTAGGTTGGCATTATTGACCATGGCTTCAACTCTTTCAAAATCATCTACTGGTCGTCTTTCGCCAAGGGTTGATTTGATGAGTAGTGCTTTAAACTCAAGTGCAGATAAATTGTTTTCAGTTTGATAGGTTATCATATTTTTGTTTTTTTATCACTTATTTACTCATTTTAATCGAAGCCACCTCATTGAAGCTGACAAATTGTATTAAGAACAAACTGATGTTTTAAATACCGCTTCTCGATACAAATTTTTCTCATTTCAATCGAAAAATTCACTCGAAGTGACGAATTTTGTCAAAATTCTCAAAAGGTTCTATTGTTCTTCTAATATCGATTTGCCTTTAGATTTGTGTCCAGACGTCCATTGCCAACTTTCATGTAGTCGTATTTTACCATTCTCTAGAATCTCTGGTTTTGATTTACAAATGCCTGTCATCAACTCGCCTTTTTCATTGATTTGATGGTAACGCATATCAATGTTGCCGTTTTCATCAACAATTCCGATTAAATGGCCTTTCTTTATTCTTCCGTCAGAGTATTCTGAGGTCAATATGTTTCCAACTTGCTTGTACAGAAAAATAGTTTCATTTGATGTTTCTCCGTTTTCTGAATTTTGAATTGGAACAAAGGTTCGGTTGTTATAATTAATCATTAGTAATTTCTTGAGTTTTAATGATTGTTGGTTATTAAAAAAGACCTTCAAAAGTAAAAAAGCCACAATTATAAAATTAATAATCCCTCGATAATCAATTCTTTAAAATTGTGACTTTTTTATGATGTAGTTACAGGCCAATAATAAAAACTACTATAAGCACATAGAATAAAGTCAAAAATAACTCTAACTTATATTTATTTATCAGCTTTGTCATCGATAAATAGTTATTTAACAATAACCTTTTTTACTACAGTACCTCTATCAAAATTCAACTTTAGGATATAAATGCCTTTCGCCCAAGTTTCAGTTGAAATATTGAAGGTATTACCAGTAGCTATTTTAGCACCAGTGAGCGCATAGACTTCATAACGGTTTAATTGTAAAACTTCATTTGTAACTATTTCTAATCTGCTTTGTTGGGTAATTATCTTTACCGTATTGCTTAACTCAAACTCATCAATACTTAAAGCATCTTCGGTAACAGGGTTAAAACCTGTCCATAAAGCCCCTGGATCTGTAACGTAAGCACCCATAGTGCCTGGTGGAATGTGTAAAGCAATATTACTACGATCAAAAGCAAATGTATCATTAGTACCAGTTGTGATTGTTGGCGGTGTTGTGGCTAATGAGGTTACGCTAGCTAATGGGTTATTACCAAAAGCCAACAACCCAATAAATGTAACATTACTAGGGATGGTAACATTTGACAAATTATTATCTACAAAAGCACCAATACCTATATCAGTGACATTAGCTCCTAAGGAAAGATTTGTAATAGAATTAGTTGCAAAAGCAGTGGTACCAATAAGTGTAACACTATCTGATATGGTTACACTGGTTAAGTTATTTGTATTAAATGCCGAAATTCCTATTTCAATAACACTATCAGGAATAATTACACTTGTAAGACCTATGTTTTCAAATGCAGAATCATCAATCCTATTTACATCAAAAATGTTAGAACCTGCCGTAACTGTTGAGGGTATGACTACATTGGTGCCATTAGCTGGGTCGTAATGTGAAACTTCAACTGTTGTTGGAGACGTAGCTTCAAAAACCATTTTAAAACCTGTCCATAATGCACCAGAATCTGTAACATACTCTTCTGTTGAATTATTTGTTATAACTAAGTTAATATTACTTCGGTTGCTTGAGAAAGAATCATTACTACCTCCTGTGGTAATTGATGGTGGTACTGCACTTATAGAAATAATATTATTTAGAGGATTTCCTCTAAAAGCTTGATTACTGATACTAGTTATACTGCTAGGTAAGGTAATATCTGTTAGGTCATTATTTTTAAAAGCTCCTAAACCTATATTAGTAACACCATTAGGTATAGTTACATCAGTTAGGTTGTTATTTTCAAAAACACCTAAACCAATATCTGTAATACTATTGGATAACACAACATTAGTTATTGAATTTTGAAAAAAAGCATAAACACCAATTGTAGTTACACTATCAGGAATTGTCACATCTATTAGACCATTACCTTGAAATGCCTGATTTCCAATAGCAGTAACTGTGAATACTTTGCTACAACTTGCTGTAACTGTTTCTGGAATATTTACAATAGTACCTCCAGTGGTATCATAATCAGTAACCTCAACAGTAGCAGGCGATGTAGAGGTTACTCTAAACGTTATGGAATCCGTTATAAAAGTATCGTTAACACTCAATCCTTCTGTTAGTGATTGAAAACCCGTCCATGTTGCATTCGCATAGGTAGTACTTGTTCCACTAGGCACGACTACATTTATATTGCTACGTGTTCCAAAACTGAGATCACCAAAAGTATCTGAATTACCTCCAGTAAATATTGTTGGTGGTGTGGTAGCTTCTGAAACCACGCAAGTTAAAGCGTTATTACCTGCAAAGGCTTGAGACTGAATAAATGTGACACTGCTAGGAATGACTATACTTGTAAATGAGTTACCAAAAAATGCCCCAGATCTAATTTCAACAACAGAGTTTGGAATTACTACTTTAGTTAATTCGTTATTTAAAATATTAAATGAATTAGTGTGAATTATAGTTACATCAAAAGTTGTATTACTATAGTCAACCGTAGCTGGAATAATTACTTCACTGCCGCCTCCACTAAAATCATAATCTCTTGTCATTACAGTATTAGGTGTTAATGAAGTAATCTCATAGGTTATAAAATTATCTATGAATTGGTCGCCAACAGATTGGGAAAAACCAATTGTGGAAACACAAAGTGTTATTAAAATAAGTAGTTGTTTTTTCATTTTATTTTGATTTTAAGGTTCAAGTAAATTTGTTGTTATTTTATCGGATTATTAATCCATTTTAATAAGGTCGCCATTTAAGGTATAGTAAAAACTAAAGGTGGTGCCTCCGTTTTCTGGTTTAAGGTTAATCATGTACTTGGCTTTTGAGATATCACCTGTATCTGGAAAATTTAAAGCGGCAATACTCAAGGTTGGATTGTTAAGTTGTTTTTCGTCCTTAAGCTTCTGAACAGATGCTTCCACGAGCTCACCTAGTTTAGATAGACTAATAGTTTTACCTAATTGAAACATATAATCACTTGCTTTTGTACCATTCGGTACTTCTACTATAATATCAGAATTTTGTTGCCATGTATCTTGAGTAAGATTCCATTGACCCATTTTTAACGATTCTGGGTTTTCTGTAACGGTAACACCTATAATATTGCCTATAGATTTATTATAGCTAATTGTTAAATCGGTGTAATAGGCGTCATCGCCAAATTTACTTTTCAGTTTGTTTTCAATTTCTGTAAAGCCTTCTTTGGTTGCAGGAAGGTTGCTTATAGAATCGCTACAGGACACTAATAATGTTGAAGTAACGATAATGGCTAAAAACAAGCTCATCTTGTTATGTTTTGGGACATTGTAATTCATTCTACTTTAGGTTTATAGAATAAATGTATGTTACAATTGTGAAGAAAAAAATACCAAAACTATTTCCAATACTTATTAATCAATAAGCGTGATAGTATAGAAAATATTCGTGAAACTATGTATTTCGCATGTCAACTAGTTCTTGATATATCCCAACATTTACTGACGGAACACTCAAACTGATGTTACAAATCAATTGAATACTCAAAAAGAGCTGTTATTTTAGTCTGAATTTCGATTTAGAAAAGCGGAAACAAACTGATCTTTTTTACGGGAAGACACAGGAATTTTTTTACCGTTCTTAAGATGAATCACACCAGATTTATCATATTTATCTATGAATTTTAGATTCACCATAAACGATTGGTGTGACCTTATAAAATTAGCATCGTTTAAACGCGCTTCAAATACTTTTAATGTTTTTGAAACCAAATACTTTTTACCATTATTGCAATAAAACGTGGTATATCCTTTATCGGACTCGCAATACATTAACGCATCTAAATCCACGACCTGAAAACTATCTTGAAGTGATAATATTAGTTGATTACCCTTTGTGTTCCAAACTTGTTTTGCAACATTAATCTGCTCCTTTTGTTCAATAACGGTTAACTGTTTCACTTTATTGAGCGCTACTTTTAACTCTTCAATATCAACAGGTTTTAAAAGGTAATCCACAGCACCCATTTTTAGAGCCTTTAAAGCAAACGCTTCATAAGCCGTAATAAAAATGACTTTAAAATTAAGGTGTTGTGTTTGTTCTAAAAATTCAAATGCATCGCCATCAATTAGGTTAATATCCAAGAAAATCAGTTCTGGCTTGCAAGCATTGGCTACAATAACCGCTTCTTTTACAGATTCGCACTCGCCTACTACTTTTACATCTGTATCAACGAGTTCTAAAAGATTAAGTAATCCTTTTCTTATATAGGCTTTATCTTCTACTATGATTGATTGCATTAGGCGACTTCTTTTTTATAAGGGATTACCAATGTTACTATGGTACCTTGTTCATTATAGTGTTTTCTGTCTTCAATATGTACAGAACCATTAATATCTAAATCTTTAGACAACATTTTTAATCGCTCCGAGGTTATCGTTGTTGCTAACGACTTTTTATCTTTTCGCTTAGAACCGTTTTCATAATCAATGCCAACTCCATTATCTGCTATTGTACACACCAATTTCTTATCTACATAACGCAACTTTATATCTATTCTTGGGTTAGTATCCATATTAACAAAAGCATGTTCTATGGCATTTTCTACAAAAGGCTGAATGAGCATTGGTGGTATTTGAAATAATTCAGTATCGATAGAATTATCTACCAGAATCGTACACTCGTAAGTATCGTTTTCTAAATTTTGAAGTGTTAAGTAATCTTGGACAGCAGTAAGTTCCTGAGACAACAACACCGTTTTGTCTCTAGAATTCTCTAAAGTAATACGTAAGAGTTTAGAGAATTTAGAAAGGTATTGCACAGATTTCTTATCTTCTTTATTTAAAATCATGCCCTGCAACACTGATAGTGAATTAAAAATAAAATGTGGTGTCATTTGAGAGCGCAATAGCTTTTGCTCTATAATTGCAGTTTGCGTCTTGGATTTTGCATTTTTCAATTTCTGATTAAACATAATCGCTCCCAATAAAATGGAAAGTAGCAATACTCCGATAATTGCCCAAAGGTAATTGCGCTGCGATTTTTGTAAATCTTGGGATGTTGCCTGAACCGTTTTTGTGAGTTTTAACTCCCTAATGTTTGCTGAGTCTAAGGCTTGTTTGTATTTATATTCAGCTTCAAGTCGCGCTATTTTTTCTAGGCTTTCAATGCTAAACAGACTATCATGCAATACTTTATACTGTTGATGGCTAGAAAGAGCCTTTTTGTAATTGCCCAAGCCTTCATAAGCTAGAGATTGTAAATATTCAGCTTTTTTTTCAATTTCGAGTGACTCTAATTCATTACCATTTTTTTTGCTTTTTAGAGCATATTCCAATCCTTTTCTAAATTCTTTTTGTTTGATAAAAGTTTGTGACATTCCCAAATAGTTATGGGCCAATCCCAATTTGTGTCCTATTCTTTGATTAAGTTCCACAGCTTTTTCAAAATAATTTCGAGCAATTATAGGTTTGTCCAAGAAAAAATATGCTTCGCCTATGTTATGGTAACAAAAGGTAACCGTATCTAATTTATTGATTTCTAAGCTTACTTCTAATGACCTGTTGAAAAACACTAAAGCCTTATCATAGTCTTTCTTACGTAAATATAGATTACCTAAATTCATGTTAATGATAGCCATTGATGGTTTGTTATCCATTTCTGTAGCATAAACTAGTGCCTCTTGTAAATAATCTAATGCGATATCATCCTTATTTAATTCTATGTATAATTCACCTAAATTACCTAATGTTCTTGCTATGGCTAGTTTGTCATTATCTTTTTTCCTAGAATCGAGATATTTATTATAATATTCAATGGCTTTAGCGTATTTACCTTGATATCTATACACTACACCTAGATTGGAATAGGTTATGTTTAGCGTTTGTTCATCAACAATATCAGCTCTTGCAATAACTTGCTTATATTGATTAATGGCCTCATCATAGTTACCTAACTTGGTGTAAATGTTTGCTACCCTATTTAAACCTTGAATCAATTCTTGTTCATTTCCAAGTTTCTCGTATATTTCTGTGGCCTTCTTGTAATCTTCTATAGCTTCATCATATTGTGCCAAATCAAAATGAGTGATGCCAAATGCTGTGTATGTAGCTGCGATACCATTTTTATCACCTATTGATTCATAATACTCTTGTGATTTTTTAAATAGCTCTAAACTTTTTGCATAATTAGATTTACGGTTTTCTAAAATCCCATAGAGATAACTAGACTTTGCCTTTCCTTTGGTATAATTGAGACTATCACTTAATTCAACCACATCTTCTAAGCAAGATAGGGTTAGTTTTAAATCACTTTGAAAACTTGAAAAAGCCAAACTATACAGCAAATTAACATGTGTTGTATCTTTTGTTTTATGATTGCGTAATTCTAGCTTTAGACTATCAATAATCTTGTTCTGAGAAATAGCAACAGAACAATAGCCCATTATAAAAAGAAAAAAAAGTGACTTAACGAGGTGCGTTCGCATAATTTTACCATGATTAACAACAGTTTCAAAAAGAACTGTTAGCTAGAAGTTATAAAGATGGTAAATAATGAACGAAAAGAAAAAAGAATCGAAATTTTGAATGGTTTGAAGCCATATCCGTGAGGTTTCAATCCATATTCGTTACTGCATTCAAACTCAACTGAAAGGAAATAAAAAAACAATTACATGATAGGTTAGCTAATAACCTCACCATACAAATCAAAATCCTCGGCTTCAATAACCTTAACAGTTGTAAATTCACCTGTTTTAAGATATGTATTGGTAGCATCAATCAACACCTCGTTATCCACATCTGGCGAATCAAATTCTGTACGACCCACAAAATAATTGCCTTCCTTTCGATCTATTACTACTTTAAATTCTTGGCCTATTTTGGCTTGGTTGAGTTCCCACGAAATTTGCGACTGAATTTCCATAATTTCATTGGCGCGCTGCATTTTCACATCTTCGGGTACATCATCCTCTAGATTGAATGCATGTGTATTTTCCTCGTGCGAATAGGTAAAGCAGCCCAAACGCTCAAAACGCATTTCCTTAACCCATTGCTTTAATGTTTGGAAATCTTCTTCGGTTTCACCAGGATAGCCAACAATTAAAGTGGTTCTTATGGTCATTTCAGGCACTTTTGCCCTAAATGCTTTCAACAGTTTTGTTGTTTTCTCTTGGGTTGTGCCACGACGCATACTTTTCAAAATTGCATCTGAAATGTGTTGCAACGGAATATCGAGATAATTACAAATCTTAGGTTCGCGTTTCATAATATCTAACACATCCATCGGAAACCCTGTTGGGAAGGCATAATGCAAACGAATCCACTCAATACCATCAACTTTTACAAGATTTTCAAGTAATTCGGCTAGATTTCGTTTTTTGTATAAATCTAGGCCGTAGTAGGTTAAATCTTGTGCAATAAGAATCAGTTCTTTCACACCATTGGCAGCCAATTTTTCGGCTTCAACTACCAAATCTTCTATTGGTGTACTTTTGTGTTTACCACGCATTAACGGAATAGCACAAAAACTACATGGTCTGTCACAACCTTCGGCAATTTTTAAATACGCGTAGTTTTTTGGAGTTGTGGTTAAGCGTTCGCCAATAAGTTCGTGCTTGTAATCGGCACCCAAGGCCTTAAGCAAACTTGGGAGTTCTGTAGTACCAAAGTACTGATCCACGTTTGGGATTTCTTTTTGCAAATCGGGTTTATAGCGCTCGCTTAAACAGCCTGTTACAAACACCTTATCAACTTCACCAGCTTCCTTTTTTTGCATAAACTCTAAAATAGTGTTTACGCTTTCTTCCTTTGCATTATTAATAAAACCACAGGTGTTAATCACCACAACATTGCCGTCTTGCTCGTGTACCACATCTTTACCACTCGCTTTTAGCTGTCCCATTAACACTTCGCTATCGTAAACATTTTTACTGCATCCAAGTGTTACAACATTAATTCTATTCTTTTTTAGAGTCTTTGTTCTCATACCATTACCAAATCAGTGCGCAAAGATACAACGTAAATTAAACCTTTAGTATATTTACAAGTCATATTTGAAATTTGCCCTATGAGAAAAATTAACGTACTTCTGGTTTTATTGACTTTTTTAGTTGGTTTGTCCTGTTCTTCTGACGATTCAAGCTCTTCTAATCCACCATTAAACGAAGACCTATATTTTCCGCCTTTAAATTCTGATACCTGGGAAACTACTTCTATCGCAGATATCGGCTGGAATGAAGACGCGCTTCAACCTCTTTTGGACTTTTTAGAAACTACAGACACCAAGTCGTTTATGATTTTACATAATGGACGTATTGTTAATGAATCCTACTTCGGAAATACTACTAGTACATCTAATAATCCTTGGTTTTCAGCTGGTAAGACATTAACTGCATTTATGGTTGGTGTTGCACAAGAGGAAGGATTTTTAGACTTAAACGATTCTTCATCTAATTATTTAGGAACTGGATGGTCTAGTCTTACAACTGAGCAAGAAAATGCTATAACCATTAAACACCATATTTCGATGACTACAGGATTAGATTACAACGTAGATTTTACGTGTACAGATCCTGAATGCCTAACCTATTTAAATCCACCTGTCACCTATTGGTATTATCACAACGCGCCTTACACCTTAACACAATCGATAATTTCAGGCGCTTTAAATTCAGATTTTGACTCATATTTTAACCTTAAACTGCGAGATAAAATTGGAATGCAAGGAAGCTGGATACAAGTTGGTTACAATAAATTCTTTTTTAGTAATGCACGTAGTATGGCACGTTTTGGATTATTGTGCTTAAATAAAGGAATTTGGGATGATGATATTGTTCTAGGTGACAGCAATTATTTTAATGAAATGACCAATACATCTCAAAATATGAATCCTGCTTATGGTTATCTGTGGTGGCTCAACGGAAAATCATCATATAGATTGCCGTCTTCGGAGAGTTCATATAGTGGAAAATTAATCCCTAATGCACCAGACGATTTAATTGCAGGCCTAGGAGCCGTAGATCAAAAACTCTATGTAGTACCTAGCAAGAAACTAGTGGTTATACGTATGGGAAATGATGGAGGCGCTGGTGAACTTGGACCATCTGGTTATGATAATCTCCTTTGGGAAAAACTAAGTGCTCTAATCAATTAATTATAGTTTTTTGGAGCTACTCTAGCTTTTGAAGCTTGCTCATACACATAAGCCCACTCTAGTAATTTTTTTTCCTGTAGTCGTTTGGCTATAAACGTTAATCCCTTTGGCACACCATTATCAGCATAACCCATGGGTACAGTAATAGCAGGATACTCTGCTACGGCTGCAAAAGCAGCGTGGTAATTGTTTATCGATAAGAATCCATCTAGGTTGTGTTTCTGCATTGGTACATCAAAATACTGTTTACCATTTCGACTTAAAGTGTCTTTAATTCGCGCTAAGTATTCAGTATCACCATTATCTGTAACAATGCCTTTAAATAAACTTTGTCCATAAGGCATGGTTTTAATAGAATCTTTTAGATTGAATTCTATGACATCAGAAACTGTTCTAATTGGACTATTTTTATTTGCATGAGCATCCACATAAGCTGGCAAATCCTTTTTCATATCTAGATTAAGAAGGTTTATAAAGTTTGGTAATCCTATTTGTTCTTCATCTATCTCAACAATTTCGGCACCTTGTTGCTTTAAAACATCAAGAGCCCTTACAAATAACGAATCCTCTAACAAACGTTTTGGTGCGCCAAAGCGCTTACCTCTTATACTTGCATTCTTTAAACCTTTAGTGTAAAAACCAGGCTCCCGTAACGCATAGATTGACTTAGAATCAGACTTGTCCTCACCATATATTGCATCTAAAACTATGGCATTATCTGTTACCGTTCTGGTAATTGGACCTGCTGTATCTAAAGTTGAAGAAATTGGCACAATACCACTACGACTTACTAAACCAACTGTAGGTTTTAAACCTACTACAGAATTCTGACTTGCTGGCGACAATATTGAACCTGCAGTTTCACTACCAATGGTTGCTGCAGCAAAATTTGCAGAAGCTGCTACTCCACTACCAGAACTTGAGCCACCAGTATCTATAGTGCGTCTTCCATAAGGATTTAAGGTTTGGCCTCCAATCGCGGAATATCCACTGGGACACTCACCACAAAAGAAATAAGCCCACTCACTTAGGTTTGCTTTACCTAAGATTAAAGCACCTTTTGATTTTAATTGCTCTACAATAAACGCATCATCAGTAATATTATCTTTTAGTGCAACTGCTCCTGCTGTTGTTGCCATATCTGAAGCATTAATGTTGTCTTTTAATAGGATTGGTATGCCATAAATAGGGTGTACATCCCAATCTTGACGATCATCTAAAATCTGTGCTTCTTTCAAGACGTTTGGATTAATAGAAATTACTGAATTAAGTGATAACTTATTTTCACGATCAAACTTGCGGATACGATACAAGTAGAATGCGGTTAATTCTGAATAGGTAAGTTTTTCCTTTGCAATTTGTTCCTGTAAAAACTGAATATCTTTTTCTAAAACCAAAGGCTTTAAACGATTGTAATCAGCTTCAGTAAAATCTTCCATCTGTGGATTGATTTCTGCCCAAATTTCAGCTTTAGTTAAATTTTTAGAGTCGAGTACTTTAAATTCTCTAAAGTCTTTGGTAGAAATGGCACTTAATCCTGAATCATCATCAGTTGCTTTTGTAGTTTCTACAGTTTCTGATTTTGAAATTGGCTCTCTGGCTTCGCGAGCCTTTTCATCTTTACATGAAATTGTAAATAGAAAAACAAAAATGAATAGGAAATGACGCATTGGAAGTATTTTTTATAAAAATACGAAAAGACCTCACAGGTTTCAAAAACCTATGAGGTCTAATTATATGAGATGCTGAAATAAGTTCAGCATAACGAACCTTATTTGTTACTTAAAAAACGAATCTACAAACTCGTACTTATTAAAGACTTGTAAGTCTTCAATGCCTTCACCTACACCAATATACTTTACAGGAATTTTAAATTGATCGCTAATACCAATAACAACACCACCTTTTGCAGTACCGTCTAACTTAGTAACTGCCAAAGATGTTACCTCTGTTGCTGCTGTAAACTGTTTCGCTTGTTCAAACGCATTTTGGCCAGTTGAGCCATCTAAGACCAAAAGTACATCATGTGGTGCATCACCAACTACCTTTTGCATCACACGTTTTACTTTAGAAAGCTCGTTCATTAAGTTAACTTTGTTATGCAAACGACCAGCAGTATCAATAATAATAACATCTGCATCTTGATTTACACCAGATTGTAAAGCATCAAAAGCAACAGAAGCAGGATCTGAACCCATTTCTTGCTTTATCATTGGCACTTCTACTCTGTCTGCCCAAACTTGTAATTGGTCTATCGCAGCAGCTCTAAATGTATCAGCAGCACCAAGAACCACTTTTAATCCTTTTTTCTTAAACTGGTACGCTAACTTACCAATAGTTGTTGTTTTACCCACACCATTAACACCTACAACCATTAAAACATAAGGCGTTTTTTTACCATTCTCTTGAACTGGTAATTCTGGAATAGTATAATCGGTTTCTTCACCAGAGTTGGTTTCGGATAATAAGCCTGCTATTTCCTCCCTAAGAATTTTATTAAGCTCTGATGTTCCTAAGTACTTATCTCTTGCCACACGCTCTTCAATTCTCTCAATGACTTTAAGCGTGGTATTTACACCTACATCACTAGTTACTAAAACTTCTTCAAGGTTATCTAAAACGTCGTCATCTACTTTAGATTTACCAGCAACAGCTTTATTTAACTTTGTAAAGAAAGAGGATTTAGATTTTTCTAAACCTTTATCTAAGGTTTCCTTCTTTTCAGAAGAAAATATTTTTTTAAAAAAACTCATTTAATTTCTATTTGCTTAGCTAATAGCAACAACCTTGCCTTTACCAACTAACTGCAAAGTTGTCAGATTTTCCCAAATATAGACATAAAAAAACTGCTTTCGAATATGAAAGCAGTTCTATAAATCTATATATAATAAAGATTATTTTTTGTTTAAAAAGTCATTGACAAATTCTGGTGCCATTACTGATTCTACAAACATGTATGCGCCAGTTTTTGGTGATTTCACCATCTTAATAGCTTTTGTCAATCTTTTTGATCCTGTCTGTAAAGACGCTACTGATTTCTTTGCCATGATTTATTATTTTATCTCTTTATGAACTGTCATACGCTTAAGTATTGGATTAAATTTCTTAATCTCCATACGGTCTGGCGTATTTTTCTTATTCTTTGTTGTAATATATCTTGAAGTTCCTGGCATACCAGAAGCTTTGTGCTCTGTGCACTCTAAGATAACTTGTATTCTATTTCCTTTCTTTGCCATTGTAAATTGACTTTAGCGTATGCTTTTATTTGTAAAATCCTTTTGCTCTAGCTTCTTTTAATGCAGCAGTAATACCAATTTTATTGATAGTCTTTAATGCAGATGTAGAAACTTTTAATGTTACCCACTTATCTTCTTCAGGAATGTAAAAACGCTTCTTAATCAAGTTTGCGTTAAACTTGCGTTTTGTTTTATTCATCGCGTGAGAAACATTGTTTCCTACCATCGCTTTCTTCCCAGTAAGTTCACAAACTCTTGACATTGTATTCTTTCTTTAGGTATGTTAATTTTTAACAGGGTGCAAATTTAGTAAAACTTTATGTTTCAACAAACATAAAGTTCTACTTTTTTAATATTTCTTTCTGTAGCATCTCAAAAGCTTTGTTTGTCGCCTTCATTATTACCTTATCTCGATGGTTACCAAAATTAAAAACTTCTGACTTAACACTTTCCTTAGAAGCAATAGCAATCCACACTGTGCCAACTTCTGCATCAGAATCGCCTTTTGTAGGACCTGCATTTCCTGTGGTACTTATTCCGTAATCAGAATTAAATAATTGACGTACATTGATAGCCATAGATTCCGCAACTTCTTTACTTACTACAGATTTTGAAGAAATATCCTCTTCTGAAACATTTAGAATATTTACTTTAGAATCTGTGGCATAACTTACCACACTACCTTTAAAATATTCTGAAGCGCCTTCATTTGCAGTAATTGCTTTTGCGATTTGCCCTCCTGTACAACTTTCGGCAATTGAGATTGTTTTTCCTAAATGACTTAATTGCTTACCAATAATAGCCTCCAAGGATAAATCGTCTTCAAAACCAACAAAAATATCTTCAATTTGTGAAATTAATAATTCAATTTGTTTTTCTAATTCAGTTTCAACAACACTCTTATCCATCGCTTTACCAGACAAACGCAAGCGAACTTTACCTAAATTTGGTAAATAAGCCAGTTTAATAAAATTTGGTAGATTATCTTCCCAAGCCTCTATTCTATTAGCAATAGCACTTTCACCTAGCCCATAGGTTAATAAGGTTTTATGTTTTATGTATGGAAACTTGAATTTTGCTCGTAAAGCAGGAAGCACTTCTGTTTTTATTAATGCCTTCATCTCATAAGGCACGCCAGGAAGAGAAACAAAAACTTTCCCATTCTTTTCTAACCACATTCCAGGTGCTGTCCCAAATTCGTTTTTAAGCACTTTTGCTTTTGAAGGCACTAAGGCTTGTTGGCGATTTAAATCTGAAATTGGCGTACTGATATACTTAGAAAATAAATGCTCTACATGTTTCAGTACTTCTTCATTTTCAACCAAAGTATCATCAAAGTATTCGCAAATGGTATGCTTGGTAATATCATCCTTGGTAGGTCCTAAGCCACCTGTAATAATTATGATATCTGCATTTTCTTCTGCTTCTTTTAAAGATTTAAGGATATGTTCCTTATCGTCTTGTACAGAAGTAATTTGATAGACTGAAATGCCTATCTTATTAAATTCCTTACCTAAAAATGCTGAATTTGTATCTACAATCTGACCTATGAGAATTTCATCGCCAATTGTTATTATTTCTGCTTGCATTTATAATCCGAAGTCCGCTTTTATTTCGTTTGTAGCATTCTCTACTGCAGTGAGAACCATTTGTAGCTGAGCATCAATATTTTTATCTGCTTGTTCAAATTTTCCCCAATCTTGTACCTCGATTAATTCATCATAAACACCTAATTCAAACAACTCTATGGTTGGTTTCATTTTGTGAGCAGCCTGATATGTTTCGTAATAATCACTTTCTGGAACAGCTTTTCGTAAGCGTTCCGCATCTTCTGGAACCTCTTCTATAAAGGCCGCTGCTAAAGCCATAACGAAGTCTTCGTCGTTATCAGCCATTTCGCGTACGCGATTTAATTTATAATGTTCTGCCATTTATTTTATTTTGATTGAAAACATTTCTTGGTCTTCAATATATCCTTTTAATTCGTCGTTTGCAAAAACCTTACCAACTCCGGAAGGTGTTCCGGTAAAGATAACGTCTCCAATTTTTAAAGTAAAATATTTTGACACATATTCTATGAGTTCGTCAATCTTCCAGAGCATAAGCTCTGTATTACCAGATTGTACGACTTCATTATTTTTTTTTAAACTAAAATTGATGTTATCTACATTTTTGAAGTTTGACTTTGGCAACCATTTCCCTATTACAGCAGCACCATCAAAGGCTTTTGCTTTTTCCCATGGTAAGCCTTTTGCTTTTAATTGGGCTTGAAGATCTCTTGCCGTAAAGTCAATTCCCAGTCCCATTTCATCATAATATTTATGAGCAAATTTCTTATCAATGTACTTGCCTACTTTTTTAATTTTTACCAAAACTTCAACTTCGTGATGGACTTCATCAGAAAAATCTGGAATAAAAAAAGGCTGTTTTTTTAATAAAATCGACGTATCTGGCTTTAAAAACACTACAGGATCTGTAGGTTTTTCGTTTTCTAATTCTTTGATGTGGTCTGTGTAATTGCGACCTATGCAAATGAGTTTCATGAAAATTAGATTGTTAGACTGGTTAGATTTAGTTAGATAAAGTTAAGGATATTGCTGGTACTGCCTTCTTTTCACTTTTATAAGTATTAGCCGCATAAAAACGCCATTCACCAGAAATATACGATGCTACCATATACTCTCCTTCATTTTCACAAGTTGCTGAAAATGTAGGTTGATATTTGATACGCTTTTCTTTCTTCTTTTTTTTATCGGTAAAATGAAAAGTTACTTCTTCAGCATTATAAGGGATATACAACCATTCAAAAGCAACGTAAAAACCTTCTCTTGGAAAGAGAATATCGTAGTTTGAAATATCAACAACAGCTTCCTTTTGTTTCTTTTTTAATTCTACAACGACACTCTCTTTTAAAATATCTTCATGCGGAAGACTGTCTTTTCCTATGGTAAATAGCCTTAATCTAAACTTCGCATTTTTATTTTTAAAATTTCCAAAGTGAAATTTAACCGACTTCAGAAATTCTGTTTCTTGATAATCTTCGTTGTATGGAAAATACAAAGCCATTATCCATGGGTTTTCTGCTAATGAACCATATCCGTGACATAAATCTGAATCTTCAATTTTGTTTACAACATTAGTTTTCTCCTCAAACTTATCCTTAATGACCACTTCTTCTAAAACCTCTGTTTTAGGTTTCAAAAAAATCTTTTCAGACTTTAGAAATAAAGAAACTGGTATTTTGCTACTTGCATAGCCTAATGATGATAAACTGACCACTTTATTTGTATCATCTTCGTTAATTTCCAAACGAAAGCTTCCGTCATCATCACTAGATGTGCCAACTGTAGATTCTAGAATAGAAATGTTTACATACGGAATGGGTGTATTTGTGTCCTTGTCTTTAACAACACCTTTTGCAACTTGCTGTTGTGAAAAAGTTAAAAATGGGATAAGCATGAATAGAAATTTCATTGTAATAATTATGAGATTCTTCGCTTTGACTTCGACAAGCTCAGTCTGACAGCTCTTAATGATAACTAAGACAATTTATTATTAAACTGACGTAACTTAATTGCAGTTAACACTTTTTTAGTATATAACGGAAAATCTGCATTTAACAACCAACCAAAATAGCCTGGCTCTTGCTCCATAACATCTACCACACGTTTACCTTTGTGCTTACCAAAAGAGAAGCACTCTTCACCTTCTTTGTTGAAAATTAAAAATCCTGCAAAATCTGCAAACTTTTTGCGAGAGCTAAATTCTGCTAAAAACTTGGTGTCATTTTCTAGTTCTTCATAACGCTCTAGCTGCGCTTTTAAAACCTCATACGTTGCCTTGGTATCTGCTTCTGCACTGTGCGCGTCGTCTAAATTTTTATCGCAATAAAACTTATAGGCTGCGCTTAGTGTGCGTTGCTCCATTTTGTGAAAAATGGTTTGTACATCTACTGCTAATCGGTTTTTCATATCAAAATCTACCTCAGCACGTAACATTTCTTCTGCTAAAAGTGGAATATCGAATCGGTTAGAATTGAAACCACCTAAATCTGAATCTTTTATTAAGTTATGGACTTCTTTAGAAATTTCTTTAAAGGTTGGTGCGTCTGTAACATCTGCATCCGAAATTCCGTGAACTTTGGTTACTTCTGGCGGAATTGGAATGGTTGGATTTACCAATTTGGTATAGGTTTCTTCCTTTCCGTTAGGATGAACTTTTAATATTGAAATTTCAACAATTCTGTCTTTTGAAATATTGATTCCTGTAGTTTCTAAATCGAAAAAACAAATGGGTTTGTTAAGGTTGAGTTGCATTTATGTATTCTTTAAAACAAAGGTAATGAGATTTAGCATAAAAGACTTTAAATGATTAAAAAAGCTGGCTTGACTTTGTAAATTTAAAAGACTAACTTCGTTTACGAGTGCTGAATTTGCATCAGTAAGGTCTGACATGGAGCATTTAAATGGCCTTATATCATTAAAGATGTGCTTAATTTGATGAAAAAGTTTTTTACAATATTAATTTATGGATTTTCATTCCTTTCATTCTCTCAGACAGAATTGAAATTGTATTCACTAGATAAGTGTAGTAATGAAATAGGTAAATTGAATTTTGAACTGGCTGATTCAAATTTTAATCTCTACCCTAGTATAGATTCACTGGACGTAAAAGAATATCAAGAATTCTTCTCAAAACCAATATTTCTGCCAAAGGGAACTTACTATGTGTTTTACAGTTTTGAAATTGAAGATACTGATTATTTTCACATCTCAAATTCTTTAAAAATTGACATTTTGGATTCTGAAATATATAGTGATACTATCGTAATGCCTAAGATTAGATTAGGATATTCAATGGCACTACATTCTAATGAACGTTACTATTTTAATTGCAACAAAATATGCAACGGAATTGAAATTGAATATTTTGACAATGGTAATAAGAAACTACAGGGAAACTTTGATAATGGTATACCTCTTAAAATAAAACATTATTATGAAAATGGTAATATAAAAATGATTGAGTTGTTCCAAAACGGCAGTTTCGAACCCTATAAAATTGAAAGATATGACATTGAAAATAACCTTTTGGAATATGAACTAAGAATCATAAGGAATAAAAAAACTATAATTAAAAAGTACAACAAGAATAATAAGCTTATAGATAAAGAAATATTAGATTATATAATAAACTAAGCACAATGATAGCTATAATTCATTACAATTTTGCTATCTGTAGTTCTACTACGTAAAATTCCGTTGGACATTTCCTGTAACAAAGTAGTAGCCTAAACCGTTAAAAAAACTTTAAAAACATAAAAAGGAAAGCACAGTTATAAAACTGTGCTTTTTTTATTTATGTGAGATGCTGAATCAACACTTCGACACACTCAGTGTGACAGTTCAGCATGACAAAATTAGACTAGATTTCTCTATTAGAATCCCAAGCTTCAAGATAATATTTAACTGCTTTAACAAATTGCCCACCTAATGCTCCATTGACCACACGATGATCGTACGAATGCGACATAAACATTTTGTATCTAATACCTATAAAATCTCCTTGAGGAGTTTCTATAACTGCTGGTACTTTTCGTATAGCACCCAACGCTAAAATACCAACTTGTGGTTGATTGATGATTGGCGTACCCATAATACTACCAAATGTACCAACATTTGTCACTGTATATGTTCCCCCTTGTATATCGTCTGGATTCAGTTTATTTTCTCTGGCTCTATTAGCTAAATCGTTAACCTTTTTAGCCATACCTAAAAGATTTAATTGATCTGCATCTTTTATAACAGGTACAATAAGGTTACCATCTGGTAAGGCTGCTGCCATACCTAAATTTATATGCTTCTTTTTAATGATACTATCACCTTGAACGGAAATATTCATCATAGGATAGTCGCGTAACGCTTTTGCAACGGCTTCCATAAATATCGGTGTAAACGTTAGGTTTTCACCCTCGCGTTTCTTAAAGCTATTTTTATGTTTGTTTCTCCAGTTCCAAATATCTGTTACGTCTGCTTCAATAAAAGACTGAACGTGTGCAGATGTCTGTACAGATTCTACCATATGCTTAGAAATGAGTTTACCCATTCTAGTCATTTCTATAATTTCATCGTCACCAGAAGCGACAACTGGTGTTGAAGCTGGTTTTTGTTTTGGTTGACTTGGAGCTTCTGTTTTAACCGCTGCTTTTTGTTCTACAACTGGTTGAGATTTTACTTCCTCTACAGGTGCAGAACTACGCGATTCCAAATAAGATTTAATATCATTTTTAGTTACACGACCATCCTTACCTGTTCCTGGTATGGTATCTAATTCTGCTTGAGAAATTCCTTCTTCCTTAGCTATATTTTTAACTAAAGGAGAATAAAAACGATCGCCTGATGAAGTTACTGGCTGTGTAGTTTCTTTTGCAGCTACAACAGTTTGGGATACTTCTGCTACTGCCTTAGGAGCTTCCTCTTGTTTAGGATCAGTAGCTTGTGCTTTTACTTCAACAGTATCACCTCCTTCAGTTTCTATTACGGCAATGGTTTGACCTACTTGTACAACATCGTCAACATCAAAAAGTTTTTCTAGTAGTACACCATCAACTTCACTTGGTACCTCACTATCTACCTTATCGGTTGCAATTTCTAAAACGGCCTCATCAGCTTCAATTGTATCGCCAACCTCTTTTAACCAAGACGTTATGGTTGCTTCTGCAACACTCTCTCCCATTTTAGGTAACTTAAGTTCAAACTTTGCCATATCTATAATTTGAAGGTCTTTATTTTAAAATCGAATGCAAAATTAATAAAAAACAGTCTGTTTTACTGATTTTTATTCAATTAAAATTAGAAGCTTACAACTTCTCCTCTACCTGTACTACTATCGCTTCCGAGCATAAAATTACTACTTTTTACCCATATTCTATAGGTGTTTTGTTTTGTTATATTATGTGTTTTCATAAACTCAATAATAGTTTTGTAACTCAAAAATTCTGTATCGAAAACAATTTGTGTCTCACTTGGTATATCCTCTAACTTATCTGAAATCGTAACAGCATTACCGATTTTATATTTAAGTTGCTCATCGACAGATTCTGATATTACTGTAGATTCTTTTGAATGTAACACTTCTGACTCCTTTACAGGAATTCTCTTAGATGCTAAAGTCAATACAGTTTTTACAAGAGCAGATATAAGTATATTCTTTTTAAAATGTTTTTCGTAAAAAATTTCCATGGCACCATAAAAACGTTTAGCATATACTTTGTCTTTAAATGTGCTCTCGCCTTTATAATGTATTACAGAAGTTTCCCCAAAGTAATAATTGCTGTAACCTGCCTTTAAAACTTTATAAGATAAATCAATATCCTCACCATACATAAAATAATCTTCATCAAAGCCACCTACTGCATTATAAACATCTCGTTTTAAAAACATAAAAGCACCAACTAACACCTCAGTTTTTCCAACATCATTTGGCTTTAGATTATTAGTATAATAATTTTTTGAGTTTCCTGTTAATTTTTGAAGTGCCACCTTTGGAGTGGGAATGTGACGTTTGCTTTCTGGTAAAAAATTACCTCTTCCATCAATTAGCTGACATCCTACAATTCCAACATTAGTTTGGTTTTCAGCAAAATTTAAAGCTTTTGTAAACGTATCTTCTGCTACTACAGTATCTGGATTAAGAATACATAAATATTTTCCTTTAGCTTGTGCAACACCAATATTATTACCTTTTGAGAAACCGTGATTTTCCTTATTCTCTATCAGTTTCACATTAGGAAACTGTAGCTTTACCATAGTACAACTATCATCGGATGAATCATTATCTACTACTATAATTTCGGCGTCAATACTTTTTATTGCAGCTTCTACACTTCTTAGGCAAAGTTCTAAAAAGTAACGTACATTATAATTGAGTATGACTACGGAAAGCTTCAAAATGTGATTATGATTTTAAAGACGCTTCAAACGGAATACGATCTACAATACTTCTACCCAATGTAATTTCGTCTGTATATTCTAATTCATTACCAGCAGCAACACCTCTAGCTATAGTAGAGGTCTGAATATTATAACCTTGTATTTGTTTGAAAATATAGAAGTTAGTTGTATCTCCTTCCATTGTAGGACTCATTGCAAAAATGAGTTCCTTTACTTTACCAGATTTTACTTTTTCGACCAGAGAAGTAATATTTAAATCTTGAGGGCCAATGCCATCCATTGGTGATATTTTTCCTCCCAAAACATGGTACAGTCCTCTAAATGAACTTGTGTTTTCTATTGCCATGACATCTCGTATATCCTCAACAACACAAATCAACTGTTCATTGCGATTTGGGTTTTCGCAGATTTCACAGAGCTCTTTATCACTAATATTATGACAAGATTTACAAAACTTTATTTCTGCTCTAACTTTAGAGAGTGCTTCAGCCAACTGAAACGTTTGATGCTCTGGCTGTCTCAACAAATGTAAAACCAAGCGCAATGCAGTACGCTTACCGACACCTGGTAATTGCGACATTTCGTTTACTGCATTTTGCAAAAGTTTAGAAGAAAATTCCATGGGTGCTAAGGTACAGATTTTAAAGCTAAAAAAAGCCCAATTGATAAGTGTAACAATTGGGCTCTTTTCAGTTTACTTAATTGTTTAGTTTAGAATCAACTTTTTGGTAATTTCACCATTATTACTATTAAGTTTCACAAAGTAAATACCATTACTAAACGATGACACATCCACTTTAAATCCATTATACAGATTTACTTTTTTACTATAAAACATAATTTTACCCTGAGTATCAAAAATTCTAATACTGACATCTTCTGTTTTATTCCATTTTAAGTTAATCTCATCTTTAGCTGGATTTGGAAACAATGTAAAATCACTGAACTCAAAATCTTCAACACTCAGAGAGGCATCAAAAACATCTGATCTCCACAAACCTCTACCATAGGTTGCTGCATAAATTTTATTATCAGCTGTATTAATTTCTAATTCATTGATTCTAACGTTAGGTAAACCATTATTAAATGGTTCCCATTGGGTCAATGTGTTATCTGTGTAAAAGACACCATAATTCATACCAACATATAAGCCATCGTCGCCATTGTCTTGCCATACTAAAGCCTGCGCTACAAAACCAGGCAGATTCATAAGCTTTGAAGCCCAAGTTAAACCACCATCTAAACTAACATAGACCTTCTGGCTATCTGTAGTGGCAACGGCAACTTTATTAGGATCTGAAGGGTGTACCGCTATCTCATTAATTATTGAAGGACCAAGATTTAAAGGTGAAAACGCCCAATTTACACCTCCGTCAGTTGTATATCTCAAAAGACCATTGATAGCACAATACATAATTTGATTATTGCTAGGCGAAATTTTAAAATGATCTATATTAGAACCAAAATTTGGCGATATTGGTGTCCAGTTATTTCCACTATCCATAGATTTATAAACCTGGTCAAAAGCTACATAAACAGTGTTTTGAACTATTGGATCTTGCTCAAAAGGCACTACCCAATTCCAATTACTTTGACCGCCTTTGTTATCTGGTTGTGCAAGGCTTGCAAGATTACTATTACCTACTAAATCATATTGCGTTCTATATAAGGCACCAAACTGCGTTGTTCCATACATTATAGAGGGATCATTTTTATCTACAAACCCCTCCATACCGTCAGCACCTAACCAATCTGTCCAAAGTCCATCTTCTCTTAATGTTGATGTACCATTATCTTGTGAGCCACCAGTAACAACAACAGAATCTGTTTGACTCACTCCTATTTTATAGAATTGTCGTATACCTAGTCCTGGAGTTAAATCGGTATAATAGTTGGTGCTAACATTGACTGGGTCATCTGCTCTAAAAATACCACCATCTGTTCCTGCATACAGTTTTGCATCTGTTCCTGTACCTGCAAAATGTAAAATATCCACATCTGCATGACAATAACCAATACCAGAACCGTTAGCAACACCTGGTACCCATTGAGACGTAATATTGAAATTAACACCACCATCTGTAGAGCGCCATGTATTAATACCTGCAATATGCACGTCATTAACATCATTAGGATTAATTACAATATCCATATCTCTAGGTGCTTGCCCTAGGTTATCACTACCATTGGAATCATAACCAAAAAAATTCTGGGTATGAGTTAGTTTTGAAAAACTACTCCCACTATTATTAGAAATATACAAAGCCCCAAAAACACCACTATTTGCCTCTACAACGTAAACTACATTTGGATCATCAGATGAGACCCCAATCATTTTCGGGCCATTAGAAAATTGATTACCATCAGAACCTGTTATCTGAGCAAAGCTTGCTCCACCATTAGTGGATACATAAAAAGCATTCCCTGAAGCATATACTACATTAGGATCGTTTGGTTTGAATTCAAAATCATAGCCAGTTCCAGTTGACACAAAGTATATAGAACTCCATGTAATACCACCATCTGTTGACTTGTATAAACCATTACCTTGAACACTGGCGTATATTTTCATAGAATTTGTTGGATCTACCAATATTTTATTTACAACACCATAGACTAGACTACCTAATGGTGACCAAGTTAAACCTGCATCATTAGATTTTAAAATCGTGCCACTTGTTGAGCCCCAATAATAGGTGTTACTATCTGCAGGATCAATGGCAAGCGCATATACGTCTATATTAGAGAGATTGTCAGAAAGTACGATCCAAGTGGAACCTCCATCAATACTTTTCCATACACCACCTGTTTCACTTCCTGCAATAATATGATCTAAATTAGATTCATCTACAGCTAAAGAGGTAATTCTTCCAACGCCAGGATTCCATCCTGAAGTAGCGTCCCAGTAAGTTGGGCCCATTTCTTCCCATGTACCAACCGTAGTTCTGGCTGATAAACCTTCATTGTTAGTACTTGCATTGTAATTCTCTATTTCTTTATAATAAAATTCAGGTGATTTTAATTTACCTGTTTCGTCCATAGCGCGTTCTGCAAAATACTGCCATCTCTTAAAAATCTTAAAACCTGTACCTCTTCCAGTTCCTACAGAATCAAAATGGCGTTCGGCAACTTCAGAAATGTATTGTACAGTATGGTTTCCTTCTGTGATGAGTTTACGATAGTCTTGCCCAGAAGCATTAAAAACAAAGAGTCCTAACACTACTAGTAAAAATGTCTTTTTCATAAAAAATTGAAATTAAATAGCTATTTTTTTCAAATGTACTATTTTTCATAAATTTTTGAGCAAAGAAAATCATTTATGAGCCCAACTTCGATTTTAATTTTAATAGCTTGTTATTTTACAATATTGGTTTTGATTTCTTATTTCACAGGAAGAGAAGATTCTAACGCAGCCTTTTTTAAGGCTAATAAATCTGCACCATGGTATCTTGTAGCTTTTGGGATGATTGGTGCCTCTTTATCTGGTGTTACCTTTATATCAGTACCAGGTGCTGTAGAGGCTAAACAGTTTGGGTATCTTCAAGTAGTTTTCGGCTATTTTTTCGGTTATTTGATCATAGCGTATATCCTACTTCCGCTTTATTACAAATTAAACTTAACTTCTATTTACACCTATCTTAGAGATCGGTTCGGAAAGACAAGTTATAAAACAGGATCAGTAGCCTTCCTCATCTCAAGAACTGTAGGAGCGGCATTTAGACTGTTTCTAGTTGCTAAAGTTCTCCAACTTTTGGTTTTTGATTTATTCGATATTCCATTTGTTATTACAGTAATTATTACTATTGCGCTAATTTGGCTTTATACTTTTAGAGGTGGTATTAAAACCATAATTTTTACCGATACATTGCAAACTCTATTTATGCTGATTTCGGTTGTAATAACAATTATATTTTTGGCTTCTGCTCTAGATTTAAACAGTGTAAGAGAAATCGTTGATTACACTAAAGAAAGCAACCTGAGTAAGGTTTTCTTTTTCAACGACAATAACGATCCGCAATACTTTTGGAAAAGCTTTTTATCTGGAATATTTATTACAATAACAATGACAGGCTTAGACCAAGACATGATGCAAAAAAATCTGACTTGTAAGAGTTTGAAAGACGCCCAAAAAAATATGCTATCCTTTAGTGTGGTGCTTATTTTTGTGAATATATTATTTCTTGTTTTAGGGTTAATGCTAACTGAATACGCAGCTAAAAACGGCATAACAGCAACCAAAGACGACCTATTCCCTACCATTGCCATGCTCCCTGAAATTGGTATCATTACATCTGCTTTCTTTTTATTGGGATTAATCGCTGCAGCTTACTCTAGTGCAGATTCTGCATTAACATCCTTAACCACGTCTTTTTGCTTTGATATTTTAGATATTGAGAACAAACCTGAAACATCTAAAAAGGGTATCCGTAAAAAAACTCATATTGGCTTTAGTGTGTTATTGGTTGTTGTTATAATACTTTTCGATTTAATTTTTAAAGATGTCTCTGTAATATGGGAACTTTTTAAAGCCGCAGGTTACACTTACGGTCCTTTATTAGGTCTTTTTGCATTTGGACTATTCACTAAATACCAGATAAAAGATAAACTTGTTTGGGTTATTGCCATTATCGCTCCTATGCTGTCTTATGTCTTAAATCTTTACTCTAAAAAACTTTTCAATGGATATGAAATTGGCTTTGAAATTTTAATTATCAATGGTCTCATAATGTTCTTTGGGTTGTTATTACTAAGACAAAAAAATCTAACTTACTGATTAACAAAACTTTTTACAAGCAGCTTTAGTTGTTAATTAATTGTTAAATTATTAGTATTTTTGTTAAGTTGACTAATCCTCCACCCTTAATGAAAAAATATTACATCGCTTTCTTAGCTTTATTGTTAATTTATAACTGTAATAACAACAAAGAAAAAGATGAAAAGACCAAGGAGTCCTATCTTTTCTCAAAAATACAATCTGAAGAAACTGGTTTAGATTTTGTTAATCTAGTTAGTGAAGATCCACAGCACAATATCGTAAGTTATATTTATTATTACAATGGTGGTGGAATTGCTACCGGAGACATAAACAATGATGGGCTCCCTGATCTTTACTTTGTGGCAAATACCCAAGACAACAAACTCTATCTTAACAAAGGAGATTTACAGTTTGAAGATATTTCAGAAAAAGCGAATATTTCTGGTAAAGCCAGTTGGCAAACTGGTGTATCAATGGTAGATATTAATAATGATGGTTATTTGGATATATACGTGTGTGCAGTTTCTCAGCTATTGGACTTTGAAGGACACAACGAACTCTACATCAACAATGGTGACAACACATTTACCGAACGCTCTAGAGAATTTGGATTAGACTTTAAAGGCTATTCTACTCAAGCCTATTTTTTTGATTATGACAAAGATGATGATTTAGACCTTTATCTTGTAAACCATGCTGTGCACACCTCTCTTTCTCATGGTAAAGCTGATATGAGAAATAAACGAGAACCTTTGGTTGGGGACGTTCTATTTAGAAACGACAATAACAAATTTATTGATGTTAGTGAAGAAGCTAATATTTATGGTGGCGGAAACGGTTATGGACTAAGTGCTTCCATAGCAGATTTTAACAATGATGGTTGGGATGATATCTACGTTTGTAATGATTTTCATGAAGACGACTATTATTATATCAATAACCAAAACGGAACTTTTACAGAGCAATTAGGGAATTCATTTACAACTATAAGCCGATTTTCCATGGGAAGTGATGCTGCAGATATTAATGGTGATGGTTATCAAGACCTCATAACTCTAGATATGCTTCCCTTTGATGAAAAAGTTATAAAAGAAACAGAAGGTGATGACTCTATGTTTAATCTACAAACACGTCTAAATAAATTAGGATACAAAGATCAGTACTCTCGCAACATGCTTCAGATTAGTCACAATGGAGATTATTTCAAAGAAACTGCTTTTATGAATAATGTAGCAGATACAGATTGGAGCTGGTCGCCATTATTCGCGGATTATAATAATGATGGCCACCAAGATTTATTTATCTCTAACGGAATTTTAAGACGACCTAACGGTTTAGATTTTAAAAAATACATATCAAGTGCTTTTAAAGGACGTTCTGAAGCGGAAGGACAAGCATGGCTTTACAATTCTATCAACGATATGGGAAGTGGTAAAGTAGCAAACCAAATCTTTAAAGGAAATTCTAAAACCTTTGAAAATAAAACTGGTAATTGGATAGAGAATCAGCCCAACCTATCTAATGGCTCTATTTATGTAGACTTAGATTTGGATGGGGATTTAGATCTTGTAACCAATAACTTTGGTGAAAGCGCCTGTCTTTTCAAAAACACAACAAACACTACCAATAACTATGTTAGTTTAGATTTTGAGTATAAAGGCTCAAATAAAGAAGGTATCGGCACCAAGGTCTTAGTTTTTAATGATGCTAAATCGCAACTTAAACAACTTTTTAAATCTAGAGGCTTTTTATCATCTATAGAAAGCAAAATACATTTTGGTTTAGGTGATAAAACTAAAATAGACTCTATACAGGTAATCTGGCCAAACAACGAATTGCAAACAATAGTAAACCCTGAGCCTAATAAATTATTAAAGATTAAATATACACCTACCAATATTACATACAATTACAAAGATCTTTCTTCTAGACCATCATATTTCAAAAAAGAATCCTTATTAAATTATATACACAAAGAAGATAGTTATAACGACTTTGCACAAGAAAAGCTAATTCCTTATAAAGTCTCAATGCAAGGTCCCGCAGTTGCCAAAGCTGACGTAGACGGTAATGGATTTGAAGATATTTATATTGGAAATGCTTCTGGGAAACCAGCTGCATTATATCTTAACACTGGTACTAATTTTAAATTATCGCAACAAAACGCCTTCAAAGAAGATGCACCTTTTGAAGATAATGATGCTGTGTTTTTTGATACAGACAACGATGGTGATTTAGATCTCTATGTTGCTTCTGGTGTCAATGAAGTAAAATTTACAGAATTGCAGAACGACAGGTTATACATTAACGACCAAGGAACATTCATAAAGTCTAAAAACAAAATCCCAAATAATGATTTGGTGACCTCAACCATTGCCGCAAACGATTATGATAAAGATGGAGATATCGATTTATTTGTAGGAAATCTAGCAGATGTTACTGATTTTGGTAAACCTGTTTCTTCATATCTACTAGTTAATGATGGTGAAGGTAACTTTTCAAAAGCACCAAATTTTAAAGTAAGTTCAAAAGTAACACATGCGTTATGGAAAGATATTGATAATGATGGTAGTGATGATTTACTTATTACTTCTGAATGGAACAAGCCAATGATTTATATGAACGATGGTAATGGAACCCTAAAACCTATTAGTTTACCAGAAAGCATCAATGGACTTTGGCAAACTGTAACCACTTATGACATTGATAAAGATGGAGATGAGGATATATTACTAGGAAATTGGGGAACTAACACTAAGTTTAGTCTCAACTTTGATGGACCATTAATTATGTATCACAACGATTTTGACCAAAACAAAAGACCCGAAACCTTATTAACATATAATAAAAAAGGAAAATATTATCCTCTAAATTCTAAGGACGAACTCGCAGGACAAATGAATGTTGTCAATAAGTTCTATACAAATCATAAAAGTTTTGCAGGCAAGACTATTAATGAAATTATTGGCCCTGAGTATTTAGAAAATTCTAATAAGTATCAAGTTGATATTTTAGCATCAGGCTATTTAAAAAATGATAACGGAAGTTTTAATGAATTTGTAACTTTTGAAGACGATTTTCAAATGGCACCAATCAATGTGTTTTCTAAAGTTTCAATAGATGGAAGCCCTCAATTATTAATTGGCGGCAATTCTTATAAAGTCAACACATATCATGGCTCTTACACGGCTCTAAAAGGCCTTTGGCTTAAGGACGAAACTAATTATGGTAGTATTTCAGATTATGGCTTAGATCCGTTTAATGGTCAAATTAAACACATTGAAACTGTAGAAATGAAAACTAAAAATCTGGTTTTAATAGTTTCAAACAATGATGCTCTAAAAGTTTATTCATATCAGAAGTAAATTATGAAAATTAAACTGCTTCCCTTATTAATCGTCTTGTTTTCTTGTTTTTTTTCATGTCAACAAGAAGCGACACCTATTGCTATTTCTAGTGAAGATTACCATACTACAATAGACAAACTTACAGAAGTAATGGTACACGATATATTTTCGCCACCAGTAGCGAGTAGAATATATGTGTACCCAAATATAGCAGCCTATGAAACCTTAAACCAAAACGGTAAAACCTATAAGTCACTTGTTAATCAACTGAATGGATTAGACCATATAGAATCTAATAAAGCTGAAAGTTCTAACTTAAGATTATCTGCTATTATCGCGTACATTAATGTGGCCAAAGAGTTAGTGTTTACAAAAGAAAAAATCACAATATATAGAGACAGTTTATATACGATTTGGGAAACTAAAAACCCTAAAGAGTTTAATAATGCAAAAGATTACGGTATTGCAATCTCAGACCAGATAATTAGATGGATGAACTCTGATAATTATGCTGAAACACGTACAATGCCAGATTACAATATCTACACAAAAGATCCTTCGCAATGGGAACCTACTCCACCTGCCTACATGAAAGGTATAGAACCACATTGGAACAAGCTTAGAACATTTGCACTAGACTCAGCAGCTCAATTTAAACCCACACCACATCCAGAATTTTCTCTAGAAGAAGGTTCAGCGTTTCATAATGAGTTAATGGAAGTCTATAATATCACTAATAATATAAGAGAAAAAGGTGATGAAAGCGAAGAAATTCAAATTGCTCGTTTTTGGGATTGCAATCCTTTTGTTTCTGTAAACAAAGGTCATTTTATGTTTGCTGAAAAGAAAATAACACCAGGTGCACATTGGATAGGTATCTGCAAAATTGCTTGTAAAGAAACCAACGCAGACTTCGAAAAAACAGTATATGCATACACCAAAACATCTATTGCTATCGCTGATGCTTTTATAAGCTGTTGGGATGAAAAATACAGAAGTAATCTTATTAGACCCGAAACACTGATAAACAAATACATCGACACCGAATGGACACCTATTTTACAAACACCGCCTTTTCCTGAATATACTAGCGGACATTCGGTAGTATCAGGCGCTTCTTCTGAAGTATTAACATCCATTTTTGGCGATGACTTTGCTTTTGATGATACAACAGAGCTTCCATACGGATTACCCATTCGTCAATTTCAGTCCTTTAGATTAGCAGCACAAGAAGCAGCTATGAGCAGAATGTACGGTAGTATTCACTACAGAGCAGCTATAGAGGTCGGAATCGATCAAGGAATCAAAGTAGGCACATTAGTTAACGACAAAGTCAGCTTTTTAAAATAACTAGTACTGATTAGTAGCTAATAAAACCAAAGTACAAGCCACTTCAAATTCAATATTATTCGCTCTTAGAATTTTATAAAGTTCTGGATTTTCAGTTCCCGGATTAAAAATTACGCGCTTAGGTCTTAGATCTAAAATATAGTCGTAATAAGCCTCTTGATGTTTAGGATTAAGGTATAATGTAATAGTATCTAAGTCTTCATAAGCTTTTAAATTAGTGTCTATCACAACATCTTTTACCTCTCCTTGCTTTAGACCAAAAGCCACAACGTCGTGGTTTTTCTGCCTCAACCTATTAACTGCAATATTAGAATATCGGTCTGCTTTTAAAGACGCACCAAGAACCAATGTTTTTTTACTCATATGTTAAAAAGATGTTAAGTAGTGTTAATTAAAGTAACATGATGTAAAAATAGTCGTCTAGACATAAAGAAACTATCAATCAATCAAAATTTCAATCAAAAAATGAAGCAGTTCTTACTATTGCTTATTTTGGCCTCATCAGCCATTTTAAGCGCTCAACCCAATTCCAGCAAAGATATTAAAAACGGTTCTATATCTGGTCGTGTACTAGATGCCAGTCTTAACGAACCATTACCTTATGTAAACATTGTTATAAAAGATGCTACAAGTAAAATTCTTACAGGTGGTATTACCGATAATGAAGGAAACTTCACTATCGAGAAAATTCCGGAAGGTTCTATACAAGTAGAAATTACATTTATAGGATATAAAACCATCTTAAAAAATGAAACTATCGGAAAAGGTAACTACAATATTAAGATGGGAGACATTCTTTTAGAAGAAGATTCTGAAAGTCTAGATGAAGTTACAGTAGTTGCAGAAACCTCTACCATTCAACAAAAAGTAGATAGAAAAGTAATTACCGTTGGCAAAGATCTAACAACCTCTGGACCAACAGCTAGTGACATTATGAACAACTTACCATCTGTTAATGTAGATCAGCAAACAGGAGACATAAGTCTACGCGGTAACCAAAACGTGCAAGTTATGGTAGATGGCAAGCTCACTAACATATCGGCAGCACAATTGTTGCGCCAAATACCTTCTACTTCAATAAAACAAATTGAATTAATCACTAACCCATCAGCAAAATATAACCCTGATGGTTTAAGCGGTATCATCAATATTATTTTACACAAAAATGTTAATGTAGGTTTTAACGGTAATCTAACGTTTGGTTTAGCATATCAGGAAACACCAAAATTCAATAGTTCTATTGATATGAATTACCGAAACGGAAAACTTAATTTTTTTGGCAATTACGGCAATAACATAAACCGAAATGAGAATTACGGAAATATAAACCGTACCAACGACGGCTCAATACAACGATTTAATTTTTTAAGTCGAGGTACTTCTCATTTATACAAAGTAGGTTTTGATTATTATATCAATGAGAAAAACACGCTTTCCCTTTTTACTAATCAAAACATCTTTGAAGGTGACACTTTTGGCACTACCGCTATACGTTTTGTTGATGCAGCCAATAATGAATTTCAAGATAATTTAAACGAAAACGAAAATGATTCGCAGCAATATAATTTTAACTATAAATTAGATTTTGATAAAGAAGGACACAACATAGAACTCGAGGTTGATTATAACATTTTTGATGGAGAATCCTTTAACGACAATAATTTTGTTTTACAAACCGATTTTATTGAAGACAACCTTATTGAACGCACACGTACAACAATCAATTTAGATTACGTTAATCCATTGTCTGAAAAATCAAAGTTAGAACTTGGTTTACAAACACGTCTTTTTGACAATAAAATCGATTATTTTTCTGATGCCAGATTAAGAGATCAAAATGGTAACTCTTTTCCGGCAGACATTAACTTTGATTATTCCCGAAACATTTACTCTGCCTATGCTACTTATAGCAAATCTTTCGAAAAATGGTCCATGCAACTAGGTCTGCGCGCCGAGACTGTAAATGTAGAGTCTGAAGCTTTACAAACTAATCTAAGTGATAACTCAAGTTTATTTATCCCTTTTGAAAACGATTATACAGAGTTTTATCCTTCAGCCTTTATTACATATAATGCATCAGAAAAAAACACCTTTCAGTTTAGTTACAGCAGACGTATTGACCGACCAGGAATAGGGCAAGTCAATCCCTTACCAGAGTGGAATACACCATTAATTTCTTCTTTTGGAAATCAAGAACTTTTACCTCAGTTTACAAATTCGTTTGAGCTAAATTATACCAGAAATCTAGAAAAGGGCAGTCTAACCGGAGGTGTATTTTATCGTATTATAAATGACGAAATAAACCGAGCGGTTTTTATAGATCCTGCAGATTTAAACCGTATTATTTTAACATTCGATAATTTTGATAATACCTCAGCTTACGGTATAGAAGTTAATGGAAATTACAAATTCTTTAAATGGTGGAGTGTTAATGGTAGTTTCGATTTATTTGGTCAAACTCAGAGAAGTATTACTGAACGCTTAGACGTACCAACAGATGTTGCAACAGTAAATGATATTATAAGAGAAGAAGTTAAAGTAGATAACGTCATTTGGAATTTTAGATTGTTCAACAATTTTAGAGTTAACGAATCACTTTCATTTTCATTATTTGGTCTTTACAGAGGGCGAAATAAAGGAGTGCAGTTTACACAAGATGTATTTGCCTTTGTCAATGTTGGGATGCGCTATAATTTCCTAGAAGACAACAGAGCAACCTTTAGTCTTAATTTTAATGATATTTTTAATACCATGCAGTTTAAGTTTGAAGGCGATAGACCATTCCCTCAGTTTGGGGATTTTAACTGGGAAAGCCGAACCATTTTTGCAGGATTATCATACCGCTTTGGAGGTGGTAAGTATAGAGCAAAATCTCGTAAACGACGAGATAACGATGTGAAATCTGACAGTGGAGGTTTCATATAAAAATTAACATTCAAAAGTGTCACAACACTTGAATTATACAGTCTTTATAATAGAAAGACTTAAAACAAATTTAATAGTTGACATAAATAGTTGATGGTTAGTGTTAATGTTTAACTATTAGATAGAAAACCCTGACGGTTTAATACTAGTCAGGGTTTTTGTTAAATACACGTTAAATATGTTAATCTTTGAAATAAATCTAAACCTATTACGTCTAAGTATATGAGATAAGTTTTAAGTAATAGTTGTTATAAGATTTTTTTAAATTTTATAATTGAGTGTTAGTTAAATTGGTTAATAGCTGAAAAGCCCAGACAACTTTAGGTTGTTTGGGCTTTTTTTATGAATACTCTATTGTAATAGTTTGATAAAAAGTCAAGTTTTACCATTTTATAATAGCGCTTCCCCAAGTAAAACCACTACCAAAGGCAGCTAAGACGACGTTATCACCTTCTTTTATTTTGCCTTCTTCCCATGCTTCAGTTAAAGCTATTGGTATGGAGGCTGCTGTGGTGTTTCCGTAGCGCATAATATTATTATAAACTTGGTCGTCACTAAGACCAAACTTCTTTTGTATAAACTGAGAGATTCTTAAGTTAGCTTGGTGTGGGATCAACATATCTATATCTTCCTTTTGCAAATTATTAGCCGTTAAGCCTTCAATAATCGCTTCACTAAAACGTACCACTGCATGCTTAAATACAAATTGGCCATTCATATAAGGATAATAAGACACATCGTCTGGGTCGTTTTCTTCCATAATAGCATCAACCCAACGGCCAGTACTGGGACCTTCTAAAGCAAGCTCTTTAGCATGTTTGCCTTCAGAATGTAAGTGTGTAGATAAAACACCTTTGCTGTTATCTTCTTCTCTACTTAGTACAACTGCACCTGCGCCATCTCCAAAAATAACCGTAACTCCTCTACCTCGTGTTGAACGCTCCAAACCACCAGAATGATTTTCACTACCAATTACAAGTACATTTTTATACATACCTGTTTTAATAAATTGATCTGCAACAGACAGGCCATAAATAAAACCAGAACATTGATTACGGACATCTAAAGCACCTATAGTATCCATTTCTAACAATTCTTGTACACGTACTCCACCACCAGGAAAATACATATCTGGACTTAAAGTTGCAAAAATGATAAAATCAATATCATCTTTAGTTAATCCTGCGCGTTCTATAGCTATTTTGGCGGCTTTAGCTCCCATTATTGATGTGGTATCATCACTTGTTTTTGGGTCTATCCATCGACGCTCTTGTATTCCAGTACGCTCTTGTATCCACTCGTCACTGGTATCCATCCATTGTTTTAAATCGTCATTGGTCACTACGTTTTCAGGAACATACTTGCCTAAACCTGTTATTTTCGAATTATACATGTTTGCTTATAAATTAGAATTGCAAATTTAACCCATTTCTAAAGAAACTAACGTCTATTCGTTATGCATGCATAATAAACCAATCGAATCTGTACCAATCCACTTAAATTTAACAATCCTATTACATTCATCAAAACCGATTTTAAGTATCTTGAAAGCTCTAATCAATTATCAAAAACATGAAATTTTTAATCAAAGTATTAGTATGCTGCTTTTTAGTAAGTGGTAATGCACAACAAAGTCTTACCTACCAACAACCCTCAGAAGAAATTTTGGAATTAGCTGATGTAGAATTAGCACCAGGAGTACAAATAGACAGTAAAGGTGAACATATGGTTTTGCTTTATCGTAACCAATACAAATCAATAGAAGAATTGTCAGAAACCGAATTGAGACTTGCTGGTTTAAGGATTAATCCGGTAACTAATATTGGCAGTAGAACCAATTATTACACCAATCTTAAGGTTAAAAAAATTAAGGACAAAGAAGCTACACAAGTTTCAGGATTACCAAAAAATGCTCGTCTTTCTGGTTTTAGCTGGTCACCAGACGAAACCATGATTGCTTGTCTTAATACTACAACCAAAGGCGTAGAAGTCTGGGTACTTGATATAGCACAGGCTAAGGTTACCAAACTAACAGACGCCAACGTTAATGCCAATATGAGAAGCACTATAAGCTGGTTTAAAGACAACAAACATCTTTTAGTTAAAATGTTACCAAGTGACAGAAAAGATCTCATAGACACTGCAACTGCTGTACCAACAGGACCAACAGTTTCTATAAGCGATGGCGCTAAAGCACAAAACAGAACCTACCAAGATTTATTAAAAACTCCTAATGACGAGTTTAATTTTGAACAGTTAGCACGATCTGAAATTAAAAAGGTGTCCATTACAGGTACTGTAGAGGATTTTTTAGGAGCAGATATGTATCGTGGTGTAAGTTTTTCGCCAGATGGTAATTATATAATGGTTACTAAAGTAAAGCGTCCATTCTCTTATATTGTTACCTACACCAGGTTTCCTTATGAAAGCATTATTTACGACGTTAATGGTAAAATGATAAAAAGTGTAAACGACGTTCCGTTAGACGAAGTAAGACCAAAAGGTTTTATGGCTACAAGAATGGGTAAGCGGAGTATGCAATGGCGTGGAGATAAACCAGCAACTTTAGTTTGGGCAGAAGCACTAGATAATGGTGATCCTGAAATAAAAGTAGATTACAGAGATGTGGTGTACCAGTTAGATGCACCATTTAATGGCAAACCAAAAGAAATTCTAAAGACTAAGCAGCGTTTTTCTGGTATACAATGGGGAAATGAAAATAATGCAATTGCTTTTGATTATTGGTGGAATACAAGAAACTTAAAGACCTATTTATTTAATCCTTCTAATGGAGATTCAAAAATTATTTCAGATCGCAACTATCAAGATGTTTACAGTGATCCAGGAAATTTTATCACTTCAAAAAATGAATATGGTCGTTACACCTTAACCATGAATGGTAATAAACTCTATTTAATGGGAGATGGTTATTCCGAAAAAGGTCAGTTTCCGTTTATTGATGAGTATAATATCAATTCAGGAAAAACAAATCGTCTTTACCAATCTGAATACACCGATAAATTAGAAAGCTTGTATGATGCTATAGACATGAAAAAAGGAGAAATCCTTGTGCGCATTGAATCTAAAACTGAATACCCAAATTATTACATCAGAAACATTAAAAAGGACAATTTAACTCCAATCACAGCTTTTGAAAATCCGTTTAAGAGTCTCGAAAATGTTGACAAACGTGTTATTAGTTACAAACGCGATGATGGATTAGATTTAGAAGGAACGCTCTACTTACCTTTAGATTATAAAGAAGGTGAAAAATATCCTATGATTTTATGGGCTTATCCACGTGAATACAAGGACAAAGCAAGTGCTTCACAAAGCACTTCAAACCCAAATGAGTTTGTATATCCATATTGGGGCTCACCGATTTATTGGGTAACCAAAGGCTATGTTGTTTTAGATGATGCCGCCTTCCCTATTGTAGGCGAAGGAGAGGAAGAGCCAAACGATTCGTTTAGAACGCAATTAGTGGCAAACGGAAAAGCCGCCATTGACGCGGTAGACAATCTAGGATATATAGATAGAGATAAAGTTGCCGTAGGTGGTCATAGCTATGGAGCTTTTATGACAGCCAATCTTTTATCACATTCTGATTTGTTTGCAGCAGGAATTGCCAGAAGTGGCGCCTATAACAGAACCTTAACACCATTTGGCTTTCAAAGTGAAGAGCGAAGCTACTGGGAAGCACCAGAAATCTATTATAACATGTCACCTTTTATGCATGCCGATAAAATGAAGACTCCGCTCCTATTGATTCATGGTGTAGCTGATAACAATTCTGGTACATACCCATTACAAAGTGAGCGTTACTTCAATGCCTTAAAAGGCTTAGGTGCTCCAGTAAGATTGGTAATGTTACCAAAAGAAAGTCATGGATACAGAGCAAAAGAGTCTATAATGCATATGCTTTGGGAACAAGACCAATGGTTAGAAAAGCACGTAAAAAACAGAAAAAAGAAAGAAGAAAAAATTGAAAAAGCAGAAATGATTAAAGACTAAAAATCTTCTTATAGCTACATAAAAAGCCGTTCTAGATAGAACGGCTTTTTTTATACCTTAAAGAGTTTGCGTGAAAAACTCGATTTGTCGCGCTGAATGTATTTCAGCGTTTAATTATTATTTGAACGTCAATCATTAAAGATTCTTAAACAAGTTCGGAATGACATAACGTTTTACTTCTCATGCAACATTTTTTTTATGCCATCTTGTCATAATTCTTCAATTGGTATTTTATTTGAACATTGCTGTTCAGAATAAATTGACTAATAACGTCACTTCGAGTGTTTCGAATATATTTTGAAATGTATCGAGAAGTTCTCAATAGCTCTGCTGAGCTTGTCGAAGTGCTTCGACTTCGTCTCAACTCGAACTGACATTAAACTTAAAATACAATGGCAAAAGGAAGTATTAATGTATCGGTAGAAAATATCTTTCCGTTAATTAAAAAATTCTTGTACTCAGATCACGAAATCTTTTTACGTGAGCTCATCAGTAACGCAACTGATGCAACCTTAAAACTAAAGCACCTAACTAGTATTGGCGAATCTAAAGTTGATTACGGAGAGCCAAAAATCGAAGTTAAAATTGATAAGGAAGGTAAAAAGCTTCATATTATAGACCAAGGTTTGGGTATGACAGCCGAGGAGGTTGAAAAATACATTAACCAAGTGGCTTTTTCTGGTGCCGAAGAATTCTTAAACAAATATGAAGATTCGGCAAAAGATGCTGGTATTATTGGACATTTTGGTCTTGGCTTCTACTCTGCGTTTATGGTAGCAGACAAAGTAGAAATTATTACAAAATCGCACACAGATGCTCCTGCTGCGCATTGGACGTGTGACGGTTCTCCTGAATTTACTCTAGAAGAAGCGGATAAAACCGATAGAGGTACAGAAATTATCCTTCATATTGCTGAAGGTGAAGAAGAGTTTTTGGAAGACGGAAGAATCCGTGAGCTGTTAACCAAGTACAACAAGTTTATGCCAATTCCGATTAAATTCGGAACTAAGGAAGTAAACGATCCTGATTTTACACCAAAAACAACCAAAGACAAAGACGGAAAAGAAACGACTGAGCCTCACAAAAAAATAACTGTTGATGATATTATCAACAATCCAAATCCTGCATGGACAAAACAACCTTCAGATTTAGAGGATCAAGATTACAAAAACTTCTACAGAGAGCTGTACCCAATGCAGTTTGAAGAACCTCTTTTCCACATTCATCTTAATGTAGATTATCCGTTTAACTTAACAGGAATCTTGTATTTCCCAAAGATGACGAATGATCTTAATATTCAAAAAGATAAAATTCAACTGTATCAAAACCAAGTTTTTGTTACCGATAATGTAGAAGGTATCGTACCCGAATTCTTAACTATGTTGAGAGGTGTTATCGATTCGCCAGACATTCCATTAAACGTTTCGCGCAGTTATTTACAGGCTGATGGTGCAGTAAAAAAGATTTCATCTTACATAACACGTAAGGTTGCTGATAAGTTAAAATCATTGTTCAATAGTAACCGTGAAGATTTCGAAAAGAAATGGGACGACATTAAAATTGTTATTGAATACGGAATGTTATCTGAAGAAAAGTTCTTTGAGAAAGCTGATGCTTTTGCTTTATATCCAACGGTTGATGGTAAATACTTCACATTTGAAGAATTAACCAATGCTATTAAAGCTAAGCAGACTGATAAGGATGATAAAATGGTGATTCTTTACGCGTCTAATAAAGATGAGCAGCATGCTTACATACAAGCAGCTAAAGATAAAGATTACGAAGTGTTATTATTAGATTCACCAATCGTAAGTCACTTAATGCAAAAGTTAGAAACCACAAAAGAGAATATTTCTTTTGCACGTGTAGATGCAGATCATATTGATAACCTTATCAAAAAAGATGACACTACAATTTCTAAGTTATCAGAAGACGAAAAAACGAAGCTAGATGAGCTTTTAAAGGAAGTGGTGCCATCAGAAAAATTCATGGTACAATTAGAAGCTATGGATAGCAATGCGTCGCCATTTATGATTACACAACCAGAGTTTATGCGTCGTATGAAAGAAATGCAACAAACAGGTGGTGGCATGTTCGGCATGGGCAATATGCCAGAGATGTACAACCTAGTTGTAAACACGAATCACGATTTAGTCAATGAAATTCTTAATACAAAAACACGCAAAAAACAAGAGCGTTTAATAAATCAAAGTTTGGATTTGGCGCGTTTATCTCAAGGACTTCTTAAAGGTGAAGAACTGACTAACTTCATTAAGCGAAGCTACGAAATGATAAAGTAATTAATTCCTGCAAAAGCAGGAATGTTAAGACTAATTATAAAACCACTTAGAACTTTCTAAGTGGTTTTTTTGTAACTTTAAATCTGAGACGCTGTCTTATTAAAGTAACAATCAATCAAAAAAACCAATGAAAACAAAGATTTCACTCATTGTTGTTGTATTTAGCTTTCTTTTTACAACAGCCCAAGACCAAAATTTAACCCAAAAATTCGATGACATTGTAACTCAATACTACAATGATGCTAATGCACCTGGAGCAACGGTTTTAGTTGCAAAAAATGGAAAAGCTATTTATAGAAAGGCTGTGGGTAAATCTAATTTGGAACTCGACGTAGATATGATTCCAGAAAACGTATTTATGCTGGCTTCTATCACAAAACAGTTTACAGCAGTTTCAATTTTAATGTTAGAAGAACAAGGAAAGCTAAACTTAAACGATCCCATTACTAAGTTTATTCCAGATTACCCTACCCAGGGCAAAACCATAACTGTGCACCACCTTCTTAATCACACTTCTGGTATTAAAAGCTATACTAGTATCGGAGATTTAAGACAAGTTGCCAGGCAAGACAAAACCTTAGATGAACTTATAGATTTCTTTAAAAATGAACCTATGGATTTTGATCCAGGTGAAGATTATCGTTATAATAACTCTGGGTATGTATTACTCGGTAAAATTATAGAAGTAGTATCTGGCGAAACTTATGCAGATTTTATTGATAATCACATTTTTCAACCTTTAGGTATGACAGCCTCGCAATATGGCAGTCACAGCAAACTCATTAAAAACAGAGCCATGCCTTATGAAGAAGCAGACAATGGCTATGTTAATGCAAGTTACCTCAGCATGTCTTTACCACATGCAGCAGGTGCGCTTACCTCAACTATCGACGATATGCTAAAATGGCAAAATGCCTTAGCAAATAACACATTGATAAAAGCATCTACATTAGAAAAAGCAATTAATGGTTCTAAGTTAAACAATGGTGAACACATTGATTATGGCTACGGATTAGGCGAACTAACACTTAAGGGTTCTAAAGGTTATACGCACAGTGGTGGTATTTTTGGAACCTCAACAGACGGTATTTACTTGATAGATGAAGATGTATATGTCATTGGATTAAGTAATTGTAGCTGTAATGATATTGGCTCAGTAACTACACAATTGGCGGCAGCTGCCATTGGTAAACCATTCCCTACGATGAAGGATGTAGTACAATTAAACGAAGATCAACTAAAAAAATGGGTTGGTGCTTATGAGTTTGAAGATGGTGCCATAAGACATGTATTCTTTAAAGATGGAGCATTAAAAAGTATGAGAGAATCTGAAACAAATACTGTTTTTGATATTTTCCCATTGTCTGAAAACCGATTTATGTTCCCTGATGGTGCTATTGAATACATATTTTCTGTTAACAAAAATGGCAAAAAAGAAGCGGTTTTTAGAGCAGGTGATGAAAATAAAGGTATTGAAACAGATAAACCAATGCCAAAAGAAAAAGAAGAGATTACATTAGACGTAGATATTTTAAATACATATACAGGTACTTATGAATTAGCACCAAACTTTAATGTTGTTATTACTGTAAAAGGAAATGAAATTTATGCGCAAGCTACAGGACAAGGTCAATTTCAGCTTTTTGCTGAAAATGAAACCACGTTTTTTGCTAAAGTCACAGCTTTAAAGGTTGTGTTCAATAAAGATGCCTCTGGAAAAGTAGAAAGTTTTACACTGTATCAAGGAGGACAAGAAACCATTGCCAAAAAAATAGAATAGCTTCAACACATTGTAACTTAAAAAACCACTTAGAATAATACTAGGTGGTTTTTTTATTATACTGACCGTTATCATTGTAGGAAAATAGCTTAAACAATAATTTTATAAAACTATGTTTAACCAATTTTTTTATCATGAAATCATTTTATACATTCATTTTATTAGTCCTATGCAGCACTCTTGCAACTAACGCCCAGAAAGTTGTCGCTTTACATAGCGACGCCAATGGAGTTCAATATTTTGACGGCACTTCTGCATTACAAGATGCGTATACTGCAGCAGTAGCTACAGATACAATTTATTTAACAGGTGGTACCTTTATACCTCCCGCTTTATTTGACAAACAACTCACCATTTTTGGCGCTGGTCACCATCCTAATGCTACCACAGCAACACAGGCAACGATCATCTCTACGCATGTAACTCTCGGCGATAATGCTGATGGTTTTTACCTAGAAGGTGTAGTCATAAACGGCAATCTTAATTTAGGTGACGCTAACGATATATCGGTAAATGATATAGTTATAAAACGCTGTAGACTAGGCACACTCATTGCTGGTGGCACATCCGAAACCAACACAAGCAACAATAATTTATTTGTAGAAAATATTATTTTTTCTACTTCGGTATCAAACTTAAGAAGTAGTACGTTTTACAATAATATTTTTCAAAATCGTAATTATAATTTTACCGATTTGCTATTTGTAAATAATGTTTTTAATTATCAAAGTTTTAGCAGTAATCACTGGACTATTGAAAATTATGCCAATAATTGTGTTTTTAGAAATAATATATTTCTCAATGAATCAGCCTACGTAAGTGAGGGCAACGGACAAAGTGAATGGATTAATAACATTTTTTGTTCACCTAGTACAAATACCAATTTAGGTTTAGACCCAATACTAACTAACAACTACCACATGTCTCGTGCGGAAGTGTTAGTCGATCAAAGTGGAGATAATTTTAACTATGCTCATGATTATCACCTACAACCAGGAGCAGCAGCTAATTTAGGAGATGATGGTACCGAGACAGGTATTTATGGTGGTGTTTATCCTTGGAAAGATTTTTCTATACCAACAAATCCACATATTGTAAGTAAAGCTATTTCTGGATCTTCAGATGCTAGTGGCAACATACAAGTAAATATTACCGTAGAAGCTCAAGATAATTAGTTATGAAAGCACTTAAATTAATTCCACAATTGTGGATGTTATTAAGCTTGCTTTTTACAATCCACAATACAGCACAGAATGCTATTGTTGGCTATGAATATGCGTTTAACAATGGTGAAGGTCTGCAGTTTGTTGCGGTACCACCAACATCAAATTTCAATTTGGTTACAGATATCGATGTGAGCACCTTAACTAATGCTATTAATACTGTTCATATACGTTTCAATGATGATAATGGCTTATGGAGCCCAATTGTAAGTAAAGTATTTGTAAAACCTCCTGAAACATTTGTAAATGCAAGTACGATTGTTGGCTACGAATATGCTTTTAGTGATGATAATCCACCAACTTATGTATCCATATCACCAACGGCTAGTTATAACCTGATTTCGGATCTTGATGTTAGCAGTATGCCCAATGATGTGAATATCTTCCATATAAGATTTCAGGATGATCTCGGACAATGGAGTCCAATAATTAGTAAGGTATTTGTAAAACCACCTAAAACTTTCACCAATGCTAGTAATATCATAGGTTATGAGTACGGATTTGATGATGATAACCCACCTGTTTATGTCCCTGTTTCACCAACAGGGAGCTACAATCTAGTTTCAGATTTTGATGTTAGCAGCTTGTCTAACGACGTAAATATTTTTCATATCAGATTTCAGGATGACTTAGGTCAGTGGAGTCCAATTGTTAGTAAAATTTTCATAAAACCACCAGATACATTTGCATCTGCAAGCAGTATCGTTGGTTATGAGTATGCGTTTAATGATGGTGAAAACCTTCAATATATATCCATTTCACCAACCGCAAGTTTTAATCTTGTCACTGATATAGATGTGAACGGTTTAACAAATAACATTAATACACTTCATATAAGATTTAAAGATGATCTTGGCCAATGGAGTAGTATGTTGAGCAAGGTATTTGTTAAATCACCAGAACCAGCAACATTACCTAATAATGTATTGGTATCATACGACTATTGGTTTAATGATAATACAGCTTCTGTTGTTACAACTACTATTGAACCTGCACAAGCTAATTATACTTTAGTAGAAATTGATGTGAGTCAACTTTGGGCAGGTGAATACAGACTTAATACTCAGTTTAAAGACACATATGGTAACTATAGTGTAGTTATGACGGATACTATAAATAAAGCTATTCTACCTCTTGCACAATTCACTGCAGATGTTCTCGAAATTTGTACTGGAACTACCGTGAATTTCACTAATACCAGTATTGATTTTGATGATCAACTTTGGGATTTTGATGATGGAAACACAAGCAATATGGTAAATGCTTCACACACCTTTAATACACCTGGAACATACGATGTAAGTCTTTCTATTGAGGATACAAGCACTGGTTTAACAGATGTTGCGTCTCAAACTATTGAAGTTTATGAAACACCAACAAATACAATTACCACTTCTACAAGTTTACCAGCGTGTTTTGGAGAAATAGTAACGCTTACTGCAGATTATGAGAATGGAACTTATTTATGGTCCAATGGTGCAACAACACAAAGCATTGAGGTTACAGCAGAAGGCGAATATAGTGTTGAGATAAGTAATCCTAATACAACACTATGTTCTGTTACTTCAAATAGTATCAATATTACTTTTAGTCTTGAAATAGATGCTAACGTTTCTTCCGACGCCACAACAATAACAGCCAGTTTAGCTGGTGCATCATACCAGTGGATAGATTGTAGTAACGGAAATATCGCTATTGTTGGTGAAACAAACCAAAGTTTTGCACCTACAGTTTATGGTGACTATGCTGTAGAAATCACTGTAAACGGATGTACCGTAACCTCAGAATGTGTTACCATGAGTAACCTCTCTAGTGAGGACTTTAATCTAAAGACTATGGTAAAACTATATCCAAATCCTACAAAAAATCAATTACAGATTTTAACTGAGTTGGATATTACTATCGAAGTTTACAGCACCTTAGGTCAACTGATTACAATAATAGAACAAGATACTGGTAATGGTAATTTAGACATGAGTCATTACGAAAATGGCATGTACTTATTTATTGTCAAAGCTACGAAGGACGGTATCAATAAGCGTAATGTATTTAGAATTATCAAAAATTAAAGATTATAAAAAATGAAGTAAGTAAAAAACCATCTTAGCGTTTAAGATGGTTTTTTCTTATAAATAGCGACACTTTAACTTTTTTTATTTTCCAATATCGAACTTTACACCTCTTAGTTATTCTTTTATTTAATTTAAAACTTCGATCAATAAAAAAAAGTGAAATCGGATAATTTAGAAATCAAAGAAATCTTTAAAGGGCTTGTTTTCTCTGAAGATGAACTAAAGCTCATAGCGTCCGTCTTTTATAAGATTATTATCAAAAAGGGTGACATTCTAATTCAAACGGGAGATAAAGTTGATTCACAGTACTACATTTTAGAAGGCTGTTTAAGAGCTTTTCACACGGATAAACAAGGAAAAGAATACACTATCCATTTTGGAATAAAAGATTGGTGGATGACAGATTTTACAGCTTTTACTTCTGGTGAGAGCGCAATATTAACTTTAGAGGCTCTGGAAGACTCTATCATTTATGCGATAAACAAAGACGATAAGGAATATTTACACAATCAAATCCCAAAGATAGATCGATTTTTTAGAATTAAACTAGAGCGCGCGCTAGCTGCTTTTCAAAAACGAATATTGTCTGGCATTTCTAAATCTGCTAAAGAACGTTATCTAGACTTCTTGTCTACCTATCCTGATATTGAAAAGCGTTTAAAAAACTACCAGATCGCTTCATTTTTAGGAATTACCACTGAAAGCCTCAGCAGAATTAGAAAAGAAATATAATAATTTCGCATTTCTTAACATACATCAATTTTTAATTGGTGTATTAATATTATCATTGCAATACATAACGACACATTTAAGTGATCCCTAAGGATTAATAGCTAAAAAGCGCAGGTTAAAGAAATCTGCGCTTTTTTTATCACATTCATAGCTTAAAGATTCTATATGCTTTCATTTATATTTGTTGTACAATAGAATTAAAATTGAAACCAGAGAAGTCCCTTTCAAAAATAAAATCGCGACTGCATCCAAGAAACAAGCATAATACACGTTATGATTTTTCTAAACTCATTGAGAGTTTACCAGAGTTATCAAAATATGTTTCTAAAAACAAATATGGAGATGACTCTGTTGATTTTTTTAATCCTAATGCGGTTTTAACACTTAATAAAGCCTTGTTAAAACACCATTATGATATTGATTTCTGGGAAATCCCGAAACATTATCTATGTCCGCCAATTCCTGGAAGAGCAGATTACATACATTACATCGCCGATTTACTTGCTGAGACCTTTTCAGAAATCCCAAAAGGTGCAAACATTAAAGTTTTAGATATTGGTGTTGGTGCTAATTGTATTTATCCAATTATTGGACACCAAGAATACGGTTGGTCGTTTATTGCTTCAGACGTTAGTGAAAACGCAATTAAGTCTGCTAAGCAAATTGTTGAACAAAACAAAAATCTTTCTTCTTACATAGAACTAAGACTTCAAAAACAACGTAAATCGTTTTTTAATGGTATTCTTTCTGAAGATGAGAAAATAGATTTTAGCATTTGTAATCCGCCTTTTCATGGGTCTAAAGAAGAAGCTGAAAAAGCAAACTTACGAAAGGTCAAAAACCTCAAAGGAAAAGCTAAAGGTAAAACCAAATTGAATTTTGGTGGGCAACAAAACGAATTGTGGACCAAAGGTGGTGAAGCTCGTTTTATAAAAGATATGATTTTTGAAAGCAGAAATTTTAGCAAACAGTGTTTGTGGTTTACAACATTAGTGTCTAAAGAGGCTACTTTAAAACCTACTCATAAAATCCTTGAAAAGGTTGAAGCAACTGCTATAAAAACTGTAGAAATGGGACAAGGTCAAAAAACAAGTCGTTTTATAGCTTGGACATTTTTGACGGAACACGAACAAAAACAATGGATAAAAAACCGTTGGTAAGATTTTATTCTACCTTTGTTTCACCATTGTCATGCAGCATCAAGTGTGGAATTATATAGCCACTTTAAACCTAATTCAAACAAATGTCATTCAAGGATCTAAAACTCATTAAACCACTTCTAAAAGCTATTGAAGCTTCTGGCTACACGGAACCTACTTTAGTGCAAGAACGTACTATTCCTGTAATTTTAGGAGGTAAAGATGTTATTGTTTCTGCCCAAACCGGAACAGGAAAAACAGCAGCTTTTGCACTACCAATATTACAGCGGTTGTTTGATAAACAAGATGCTCCAAAACGTGGAAAAAAAATAAAAGCATTAATTATTAGTCCTACACGAGAACTGGCGCTACAAATTCAACAGAATTTTAAAAACTATGCGCAGTTTTCTAACCTTAGATCGCTAGTTATTTTTGGTGGTGCTGCAATTGAACCTCAGGTTGATGTTCTTAAAAAAGGTGTTGATATCCTTATTGCAACTCCTGGTCGTCTTTTAGACTTACACAAACAAGATTATATCAACTTAGATAAGGTTGAAAATTTTGTTTTAGACGAGGCAGATTTAATGCTTGCAATGGGTTTTATAGATGATGTAAAAAAAATAGAACGCCTTTGCCCTGAGGAAAAACAGACCTTATTATTTTCTGCTACTATACCTTCCAAAATAGAAGCGCTTGCAAATTCTATTTTAAAAAATCCTGAAAGAATTGATGTTACTCCAACGCAATCTGTGGCTCAAGATGTGAGTCAGGTATTGTACTACGTGCCAAAACGCAGAAAAATAGAATTGTGCTTGCATTTACTACGAAATACCATAAAAGGAAATGTTATCATCTTTAGACGCACCAAATTTGGTGTAAAAAAACTAGAGGAACGCTTGGCAGAAAAAGGCTATCGCGTAGATAGTATTCACGGTGATAAAAATCAGAATGACCGACAAACAGCCTTAAACAAATTCAAAAATGGCTATGCTAAAATTTTAATTGCTACAGACGTGGCTGCTCGAGGTATTGATATTAATGAACTAGAAAATGTGTTTAATTTTGACATACCAAACCAAGCTGAAACGTACGTGCATCGTATTGGTAGAACAGGTAGAGCAGGTAATATTGGCACAGCATATTCTATGTGTTCTGCAGATGAAAAGAACTATATAAAAACCATAGAAAATTATATTAACGTTCAGATTCCTGTAGAAAAAGAACATCCTTATCCTTTAGACCCAAATGCAAAACCTACTGTTCATAAAAAGAAAGGTAGTAAGTACAAAAAAGGTCGTAAAAGTGAAGCGTCTAAAAAGAAGAAAAAACGCTGGTATTGATTAATAAATATAATGAACTGTCAATCTGAACTTGTTTCTCTGATTCTGAAATAAATTCAGATTGACAGATATGTTAAACTTTACTTTTTAACATCAATAAAATCTTCTCCAAAACGAATAATACCGTTTGTAACATGAATTTTTATTTGATTAGGATTGTCTTCCTCACCAATAACCATCATTATAGAATGCTCTTTTTTTCGGCTTGGAGGAATCTCCGTGATTAGTTTAGCCCAATAATGCACTGTATTGTAGCCATACGTCTCGATGAAGTATTCTGATTTTTCAGGAAAAAACAGATTGATTTCAGAATAATCTGATGCCATCTGAAACTCTCTAAAATTTTGAGAAAAATTATGGAACCGAAACTTACTATTAAAATCTACTATCCTAACCTTTTCCGCTATTTCGCCAACTTTAATATTACTAAACTCGGTATCAACATCTACTTTTTTTAACTGCGCTACTTGTACCTCATCAACATGTGTAAATTTATAGTTTCCTCCTTCTAAAAAATTTGCTCTAAAACTTCCATTTACCACATCAAAAACATTGAATGGGTTTTGAATATTCTGAAACTTCAATTTTGTAGTTCTGGCATTAACAACCAGTTGGTTATTTATATCATTCTTAAAAATTAGGTTAGAATTTTCTGCCATTACTCGAAGCTTAATTTCTGGAGGTAGTTTTATAGAAAACTTTGTTCTTAAAATCTTTACATTTTTGGTATTGATTTTTTTCTTGTTTCCTTTTTTATCTACCTCTCGTAAATTCTTTAAATACTCCTTAAGGCTTTTCCCTCTAGAACTACTATTTATTGCTAAAAAATACTGCTTAGATTTTCTAAAAACTCGGTTAGATTTTTCTTTGAAATTTATAAAATCGCCTTCAAAAGTAATACCGTAAAGTGTCTCTAAACTGTAAGAAACATCACTTTTTGCTTCACTTCCTCCTGTTTTAAACTCTAACACACCATCTTTTATTGATGCCTCAGTTTTAATCTCATTAAGCTTACTTTCTACCTCTTTTTTTGAATAGTTTTCAAATTCTAGTGTATAATCAAAATGTACTTTATCGTCTTCTGATTCTGAAAACTCTACATACGTGCCATTAAGATGAAGATAAATCGATTCTACATCTGCTTGTTCATAGCTTTTTTTAAAAATTTCCTTGACCTGTGCCCGTCCCATTACTGATGTGATGAGCATCAGCATTAAGAACTTAAATTGATTGTTCATACTGTTCGTTTTTCTGATTTAAAATTTTGATATGTTCTTGAATATCTTTAAGTATCTGAGATCGTGTTTGTAGATTGTCAATTAAAAGTTCTACGATTTCAAGGTTATTAGGATTGGCTCTAAATTGAATTGAAATATTCTTATAATCTGCATCTAACTCATCTAGTTTTTTCTTAAAACGTTCTACCAAAACCTCATCTTCTGCTATGGCTACAAAGTTTTTCCACTCGGCATTAATTTCTTTTAAATACTCAGCTTCCACGGCTTCTACTTGTGCTACTATTGGTGCCACATTTTCTGTTGGCTGTCTGTAAAGTATTGTTAAACCTACAGCTAATGCTATAATGACGACTGCTGTAATTTTTAACCATGTATAACCCACTTTTTTAGATTGGCTCTGTTTTTTCAACTTATCTAAAAACTCACTTCTGTGATTTTCTGGAGGTGTTTTTAAGTCCTCTTCCTCCCTAAATAAATCTCTAATATCTTGCTTCATTATACTTTGGTTTTAAGAATTCTTGTAATTTTAGTTTACCTCTTCTAAGATGCGTTCTGGATGTTTTTACTGGTATATCTAATATCTCTGAAATTTCGGTATGGTCATATCCTTCAATGAGATAAAGCTTTATAACTATTTTATGTTTTTCATTTAGTTGTTCTATAGCATTTAGAATGTCAGTTTTATTGATGTTGCTATCAAAATCCCAATTATCTTCATTAGTTATTTGTAATTCTGAAACTACTACTTCTGAAAATTCAATCTTTCTTTTCCTTAAAACATCTAAGCACTGATTGATGACAATCCGCTTTAGCCATGCTCCAAAAGTGTATTCAGGCTTATAATTATCTAAATTCGTAAATGCTTTTAAAAACCCTTCTTGCATAGCATCTTTGGCGTCTTCATCATTATTGAGATATCTACTTGCAACGGTAAACATAGCATCACAGTACATGTCGTAAACCTGTATTTGTGCGACTTGGTTTCCTTTTTTACAAGCTTGTATTAAACTATTTGTTTGCTGTTGCATTAAGTTTGGTTAGCATCTCTATTATTAAAAACGAAGAAAAATGATATGGGTTTCAAATTTTGATTAAAAAAGTAAAAATTAATTGAATATAATTAACTTTAGACTTCATTAACACCAACTAAATACCAATGAGTCAAGATTATAACAATCCTGCATTTAAAAAACTACTCCAAAAGTTGCAGGAAGAGAGCTGGCAGTTAGAGTTACTAATATCTGGTTTTACCATATTTGGTTTGTTTACTGCGTTTCCGTACTTAAGTATAGAGGTTAAAGCCGCATATAATGATGGCAAAATTTACTCTTGGATTGTGCTCTCTGTAATCTTAGTATCCTGTGCCATTTTAATTTTTAACTTATTGCTTCATGTTGTTTTACGTGGACTTTGGATTGGTGCCTTAGGTCTAAGATATGTCTCGGGTGATATAGACTATGATGAGCTAAATTACAGCCCTAAATTCACTAAATATCTAAAAAAGAAGGTTGGTTCCTTTGACAGATACATCGCTAGACTAGAGAATTATTGCAGCATTATCTTTGCTATTTCATTTCTTTTAATTTTCTATGTTCTGGCATTTACATTTACCATAATCTCAATTGTTTTGGTAGTTAAGTTATTCCTTGATAACGATAGTATAAACGAAACCGTTGGTTTGTGGATAGGCGTACCTCTAATATTATTTATAGTATTTGGTATGTTCTTTACTTTTATTGATTTTGTTACCCAAGGATGGCTCAAAAAAAAGAAATGGATAAGTAAGCTTTACTTTCCGATCTATTGGGTATTTAGTAAAATTACCTTAGCTTTTTTGTATCGTCCGTTGGTATATAACTTTTTAGACAACAAATTTGGAAGACGTATTAGTTTTGCTCTAGTACCTATTTATATTTTAATCTTGGTCGGCACTAGTCTAAGTTACAATACGTCTAATTACTTTAATAAAGATTTATACTCTAGCAGTATCATTACTGACAATAAACATTATGAAGATGAGCTGGAAGATGACGATTTATTGAAGAAGTAGCCATTTCATCTAAGGTAGTAACTAAAAAATTTTTAAAGATTTTTATGGTCTTTGATGATGATATCGATGACTATATATTTTCTTATAACAAAAGTCTGAAGCCTGAAAAGGATGTTAGAGGTTTAGATACTGACATTGTGGTAGTGAATAATATGTCTTGGCGCAAAAGAGATAGTCTCCGCAAAGCTTATATTAATACTCTCAACGAGGTTTTTACTGTAAAAATTGATTCGCTATACTTTAATAGTGAATTTGTTTTGAGCAAAAGAAACAAAAACCAAAAAGGGTTCGAAAGTTATATAGGCATCAAAAACCTAAGCGAAGGCAAACATATTCTAAGTGTAATACGAAAACGCATTAAAAAAAATGATACTCAAACCGTGCGTTATGCTACTATTCCGTTTTGGTACTACCCAGATTAATACGAGAATCTTTGATTAAAATACTGTTTTAACAATGGAATTTGAATCGCTACCATTACAGCCAATAATACTGTAGCGTACATTAACGTATTTGAAAAATCTACAGATAGGTTACTAAATAAATCAAACGATACTTCTGGTAAATTATAGCGCTCTGACAAGGTCGATGAATCGGCTGATTTATTAAAAATGACATTATAAATTAAAGCCACAAAACCTAAACCTAATAACCACCATACATATTTAGGAATCAGCGGTTTATAAACAATATTTTTAGTTTCAGAAAGTGTTTCAATTTTAGACATTACATCATTGGTAAAATCAGCCGGAGCTTTTTCTAAACTGTCATTCGCCATTAACTTATTGACTAAATCTTCTATTCTTTTATCTTCATTTTCCATCTTTCAAGCTGTTTTGGGTTGAAAATACTGTTCTAAAATTACGGCCAATTTCTTTCGAGCTCTAAAAAGCTTCACTTTTACCGTATTGGCTTCAATATTTATAATTTTTGATATTTCTTCTAAAGATAACTCTTCAAAATAAAATAACGTTAATAAGGCACTACTGTCTTCTGGTAGTTTGTTAATGCATTTCTTTATCAAATCACTTTTTTCCTCTTTAATAATATTGTCTAATGCATTATCTATAGTATCTAATTTATTAAATGTAAACTCATCTATAGCAACATTATTAAGATGCTTTTTATTCTTTTTAATTGTATCCAAGCATGTATTATAGGCAACTCTATATATCCATGTAGAGAATTTTGAATCTCCTTTAAACTTGTCTAAAGACTTAAATACCTTAATGAACGTATCTTGCGCCACTTCCTCTGCCTCTTCTCTATGCTTTAACATGCGCAAGGCTAATGTGTACACCAAATCCTTATAACGATCTACTAATTGTGCATATGCCTTAGTATCGCCATTTTTAATAGCAGTAATTAATATGTTTTCGTCGTTGGTGGCCATTTTGTAATTAAGACGACGCTTAGATATAATAGGTTACATATATTTCTAAAAAAAATTTTTGTAAAAACTGTAACCTAAATCAAAACCATGTCGTCATAAGCTTAGAAACAAATAAAATTAATCAATTAAAAAACAAACATCATGGACGAAGAAATATTAATACCTATCAGTCTTTTTGCAGCAATCTTTGGAATGGTATATTTATACTTTTCTACCAGAAACAAAGAACGTTTAGCCCTTATTGAAAAAGGTGCAGATGCCAGTATCTTCAATATTGGCAAACGCTCTGGGTCTTCATGGAAAGTTATAGTACTAAACTTAGCATTTCTATTAATGGGTATAGGTTTAGGCGTATTTATTGCCAACATTTTAGACACTTATACTGTGCTTGATGATGATGCAGTATATCCTTCAATGATATTCTTAATGGCTGGTATTGGTTTGTATGTAGGCTATACACAAACTAAGAAAGCTTTGGATTCAGAATAAAATTCATCAATCAATCAACCAATCGATAGAGGCTATCTAAAAAGTCTAAAATCTGTCATTCTGAATTTATTTCAGAATCTTAATAAGCAGATTTTTAGTTTGTTTTAGAATCTGAAACGAGTTCAGATTGACAAAACACTGACTTTTTAGACAGCCTCTTTTAATACAATTCATTTAATTATTTGTAGTGCTGAATTTATTTCAGCATCTTTATAATCTATGAATTCCAAATTTTACATAACTTTATTTTTTATCATTTTAGGCTGGTGTACCAGCTTTTCTCAAATCAAAGTCTTGGATAGTATTTCGCAAACTCCTGTTAGCTATGCAACCATATCATTTGGAAATGGCCAAGGTATTTTTGCAGATGATGATGGTATGTTTTATTTCAACAAAAAAATATATCCAGATGTAGACTCGCTTTATATTTCTGCAATAGGCTTTAAAAACCTCAATATTGCTACAGAAAATTTATCTAACCAGTTGTTATTACAGCCTCAAGCCGATGCCTTAGATGAAGTAGTACTTAGCACTAAGCTGAACAGAAAGTTTAAAGAAGAAACTTTAAAACCATATCTCGACGATGATTATTACAACTGTTGGCTACCAACTATAGAGTCTGAGATTGCAGTATATTTTTCTAAATCTTCAGACCAAGACCAAAAATTGACTAGTGTTACATTTCCTATTGCTTTAGAGTCTAAAGATTGGAAAAAGCGAAAACGTGCTAATAGCGATAAAAAGAAATTTTCAACCTTATTTAAGGTACAATTTTATGCCAATGACAATGGTAGACCTGGTAAAGTACTTACTTATGAAACTATAGTTTTTAGAGCTACAGAAAAAAACGGAGATGCTTATGAGTTGAATGTTGAAGACTACGATATTTATATTCCAAAAGATGGTTTTTTTGTATCCATTCAAGTGATGGGCTACACCAATAAAGAAGGCAAACTTTTGCCGAACAAGAAATACAAGGAAATAAAAACTAAAAGTGGTACAGTAAAAATTCCGACCAATTTTAGACCACTTCTACCCTTTACTGATGAGATTGAAAGTAAAAATACTTACATAAAACGTATTTTTATAAATGGTAATAATTGGGTAAAATTTGATAAAGGCAACGGTTTTAAATCTAGCTTACTCGACAAAAATCTTTTTAATTACGGCATTGGCATAACCTATAAAACATTTAAAGATGAATAACCCAATTGGACTATACATTATGGCTGGCATGTACATTTTGGCAGGCCTTATGCACTTTGTTAAACCCAAAATGTATATGCGTATTATGCCAAGATACTTACCAAACCACAAATTTCTTGTGCTGCTGAGTGGTATTGCCGAAATTATTTTGGGAGCAGCTTTGTTATTCTCAGAAACTAAGGCATTTGCCATTTATGGTATCATAGCAATGCTAGTTGTATTTCTGTTAGTTCATTTTTATATGTTATCTAGCGAAAAAGCTTCTGCAGGCATTCCAAAATGGATATTAATTTTAAGAATTCCACTTCAATTTTTATTGATGTATTGGGCTTGGGTTTATTTAAGTTAGGAGGAAAGGTCTATTTCTCTCGTTTTAATCCTTCGATAACTATTACCATGTAATAGTTTCTGTTTCTAAAATATAATTAGAACCATCAGTAAAAGTAAACTCGAAACTGAACGATAATTGTTGATTTATTTCTGGTCTTGTAATTAATGAAAATTTTTCAAAATCAAAATTTGATTTACCACCATCTCCTATTTGATTTATATAGGTAATATAATTGTTTAAATCAGTAGTTACAGAAGTCATATCACTTCCATTAAAGTAATTAACGCTAATTAACTCATTTAGAGGTGTACCTGATAGATATTCTGAAGAAAAGTCTTGATTAGAAGTCACTACTATATTGTTTATCCATTTAATTGGATTGTAGGTGTCATCACAACCAAAAGCATAGGCTGAGTGAATGAGCCTTAGGTCAAATTTGAACAACTGAGCAACAACAGTCTCTTCAGTTATAAGGTCAAATTCTAATATGTCATTAGTAGATATAAAGGTACTATTAGGTGAAAAAATATCATCTATTATTTCTGTATCATAATTTTCACATTTACCACAAGAAGTTATTATCATTAATGAATAATAAATAAATAATATTATGCTAAGCTTTTTTCTCAATTTTATTTTTTAATTAAATGGTAAAAATCAAAAAGGTTGCGTTTAAGCTGGTCTAAAATGTAAATATTATAAATCTACTCAACCTCAAAATCAAAATAAGTCTTTGGGAAAGGCTCCCAACGCAAGGTAAAATGCCACCATTCTTTTGGGTAATTTCTAAAATTGTGTTTTAACATGATGCGTTGCAATATCTGACGATTCTCTTTTTGTTGCTCTGTAATATTAGGATAGTCTACCCAAGATTGTTCACCAAAAAAATCAAAAGGACTTCCCATATCTAAGGGTTTACCAGTATTGCCATCTATAATCGTAAGATCAACAGTGCTTCCTCTACTATGACCAGATTTTGAGGCTATGTAACCAGCCTTAAATAAATTCCGTTTTTTTACATCAGGATAAAAAACAGACTTATTCACTGTGTCATTCAATACTTTTGCCCAACGCACAAAATGGTTTACAGCACGCTGTGGTCTGTAACCATCATGAACCAGCAAACATAAATTTTGCTCTTGCAGTTCTTCTTGCACTAACTTCAGCTTTTCTGCTGCTGCTAGAGTTAAAATTAAACGATTAGATTTGTAACCATAAATGGTATCACCAACAAAATTGTTTGTGGTATAATATTTTAACGCTACATCGAGATCTGGTATTACCGACTTAACGTACACAAATCCTTCAGGTAACTCTTGTTTCTGGTAAAAACCAAAGCACAAAAAACCTAAAGTAATTATTGATATGAGAATTTTATTTTTCATGGCGATGCACTAATTTAGAGAAAAATTATGCTATGAACTTGTTTTCGAAAGAGAAACAACATTTTAATTTACCAAATGCCGAGCTTATCTATGTACCAGAGTTTTTCAATTCTCAGGAATCCGATAACTATTATAGAATTATAAAAGACGAAACCAACTGGCAACATGATGATATTACGGTTTTTGGAAAAACGTATAAACAGCCTAGGTTAACAGCACTTTTTGGAGAAACAAACCAAACTTACAGTTACTCTAACATCACAATGCATACTGAAGCTTTCACTAAAGACTTGTTGGATATTAAATCTAAGGTTGAAAAATTCTCAGATGAAACATTCAATACGTTGTTAATCAATTTGTATCGCGATGGTAGTGACAGTAACGGTTGGCATGCAGATAACGAAAAAGAATTAGGAAAAAATCCAATTATCGCATCAGTTAGTTTTGGTGAAGAACGACCATTTCATTTTAAACATAGAACCATCAAAGACGAGCGTCACAAAATAATATTAGAACACGGCAGTTTACTACTAATGAAAGGCGAAATGCAACATTATTGGTTGCATCAAATTGCCAAGACTAAGCGACATATACAACCGAGAATAAACTTAACATTTAGAAGACTTGTACAAGTGTAAAAACAAAAAACCGGGTTCCCTCAAACCCGGTTTTTCTAATTTGCTTTTTTTATTATGTAAGTAGATTTAGGGTCTCTAAGTCAACATAACATAATGCAAATATTAATTAATTAATCCATTGAACTAAAAACTAAATTTTAGTACACTTCAAATATATAATTAGGTTTTAATTTAGTCGCTCAAAAACACTATTAATCGATGAAATACATTTAATTTTAACATTTAAAGATAAAAACGTGCGTTTCGTCGATAAAATGCATACACCTAAAAAATAAAATTGTATTAAAAATGATAATAAAATCATTGCAAAAAAGTTGAAAAACTAAATTATTAAAAACATTATCCGTTAACTTTACAAAACAAAACCTTGTTAACAATGAAGCATTATATAGCAATAGTTTTAATATTGATTTTTTCCGTTTCTTTTAGTCAAGAAAAAACATTTACAGAAGAAGAAGTATCAATTTCTAAATTTATTGATGGGACTTTACTAATCCCTAACGATAACCAAAAATCAGCTTTAGCTATTATTATAGCGGGTTCTGGCCCAACAGATAGAAACGGAAATCAGAACTTTTTAAAAAATAATTCACTAAAAAAACTTGCTGAGAATTTAACTAACAGCGGTATAGCCACTTTTAGATACGACAAGCGTGTGGTAAAACAAATACGTCAAGGTAATGTAGATAAGGATATGATGTTTGATGATTTTGTAAATGATGCAAAAGATGTCATAGATTATTTTAATGAGAAAGAAACATACTCAAAAATCTATGTTATTGGTCATAGTCAAGGAAGTCTAGTTGGCATGCTAGCTTCAAAGGAAAATGTAGACGGCTTTATATCATTAGCCGGTGCAGGCCAAAACATTGGAGATGTTATCGTAGACCAGGTTACAAACATGGCACCCAAACTTGGTGAAGAAGCGCAAAAAGTAGTCGATAAACTAAAAAAAGGTGAAACTACAACTGATTATCCTCAGGCATTAGTTTCTGTTTTCAATATAGATATTCAACCTTTCATGATGAATTGGATGCAATACAATCCAACAGAAGTTATTAGCGAATTGAAGATTCCTGTATTAATTGTAAATGGCACAAAAGATCTTCAAGTATCACAAAATGAGGCAAAACTACTTAAAGAAGCAAACGAAAAAGCTCAATTACAGATTATTGAAAACATGAACCATGTTCTTTTTGAAATTGAAGGAGATGATTTAGAAAATTCTAAATCTTACAATGAAGCATTTAGGGAAATTTCAACTAAACTTGTTGATAGTATTGTAGAGTTTATAGGTTCTTGAAAACATTTATAACATTACTAAAATCAAAAAAGCATCTCAAATTTGAGATGCTTTTTTACTAACTAACCAACCAAAATGTAATGTCGCGATTTTGTAGTGTTGTTACGCTTGTAACTCTCGCTATATCCATTACACTTAATATGTAACAAACTGCGTGCCAAACTCAAATTTTTAATTTTTTTCATAAAAATTGTAACAAATATTTGGTTTGTCACACTAATATTATATATCTTTATGATATCATTTTAATATCATATTGAATTTTAAATGATTAACCAATTAAATTTTTAATTATGAAAGAAGAGAAAATCATCATCCCAGCAAATGGCTACTTTATGTTATTTGTCTTTTTAGTATTATTCTTTGGAAGTATTGTTACTATGATTACTTTAAAAACACCATGGCCAATTATTACTATAGTTTTATCTCTTGTTATGGCTTTTGGGTTTGTAATGGTACAACCAAACGGCTCTAGAGTACTGCTTTTATTTGGTAAGTATGTAGGTACTATTAAAAAAAACGGTTTTTATTGGGTAAATCCATTTTATACCAAAAAGAAAATCTCACTTAGAGCAAGTAACTTTGATAGTGAGCGTCTTAAAGTAAACGACAAACTTGGTAATCCCGTGATGATAAGCACCATTTTGGTATGGCGTGTACAAGACACCTACAAAGCTGCTTTTGATGTAGACAACTACGAAAACTTTGTGCGTGTGCAAACCGATGCTGCAGTGCGTAAATTGGCAAGTATGTATCCTTACGATAATTTTGCGGACGAAGGGCATGATGAAGATATTACACTTCGCTCTAGTGTAAACGAAGTTAGCGAGGCCTTAGAAAAAGAAATTGACGAGCGCTTATCTATTGCCGGAATTGAAGTTTTAGAAGCACGGATTGGTTACTTAGCCTATGCTCAAGAAATCGCAAATGCCATGTTAAAGCGTCAGCAAGCTACTGCTATTGTTGCTGCGAGACATAAAATTGTTGAAGGTGCTGTAAGCATGGTAGAAATGGCTATAGAAGAACTTAATAAAAACCAAGTTGTTGAACTAGATGAGGAACGTAAAGCAGCAATGGTAAGTAATCTTATGGTTGTTCTTTGTGGAGATAAAGAAGCTGCACCAGTAGTTAATACCGGAACATTAAGTCATTAATCATGAACAAAAATCAAACATATAGCATTGCTTTAGGTAGCGCTTTCGGAACAAGTATAGGAACGTCTATCGGAGCTGTTACTGGTACCGTAGCTATGGGCACTGTCTACGGTTCTGTAATAGGCTTTATAGTAGGTGTAGTATTAGCATTGGTCATATTCAAAGCAGATAAGGAAAAATGAAAGAATACAAAGTAATAAAGCCAAAACTAGGCTGGAAAAATCATACTGACAGATTGGAAGACATTCTAAACAAGTATGCAAAAGAAGGTTGGCGATTGGTCGAAATAACACCAAACCAACATATGATATCGTTTATAGTTTTTGAACGCGATAAAAATAGATAATGCGAATTTTTAAAGAAGAACAACGTTTTAACCAAACATGGATTATTGTGCTTTTAGTACTCAGCGCAATAATCCCTTCAGTCATAATTACCAATAGGTATCTAGAAAATTCAGAGTCATTATCTACAGCAGAATTTATTGGCACGCTATCTATTGTTGTAATTGCAACAGGATTAATTTTCTTCTTTAAATTATCTACCAGAATTGATGAAAAAGGAATTTACTATAAATTCTTCCCCTTTCAATTTAAACCCAAGCTAATAGAATGGCAAGAGATCAATAAAGCCTACGTTAGAAATTACGATGCCATTACAGAGTATGGTGGTTGGGGACTGAAAGGTGGTGCGCTTTGGAATAAATCTAAAGGAAGAGCTATCAATGTATCAGGAGATATAGGTATCCAACTCCAACTAAAAAACGGTAAAAAATTATTAATTGGCACTCAGAAAAAAGAAGAAGCCATACGAGTATTAGAAGCTTACAAAATAAAATTAAATACTGATGTCTAAGAAAAAAGCCTTTGCATTACGAATAAATGAAGATATGCTAAAAGCCATTGAAAAATGGGCAGCAGATGAGTTTCGTAGTACCAACGGACAAATAGAATGGATGCTAATGCAACATCTAAAAGAACACAACAGACAGCCCAAAAAGAAAGATAAACCAGATGAAGAAAAGTGATTGGAAACAGTCACTTTTTTATTGCCCTTTATTTTGGTATTTTGCGCATAACTAATAATCCTAACTATGGACAACTCTCCTATTTTCACCAACGATACAATTGTATTTGGTCTCCTAATGCTCGCCTTAGGTTTAGTCTTTATTACAGAATCTATTAAAACTGGTTTTTGGGCAAAATTCTACAAAATAGTGCCAGGCTTATTTATGGCATATATGTTACCGGCTGTTTTAACAACAACAGGACTTATTGCACCTGAATGGACAACAATTTCTGAAACTGGTGTGGAAACAGAACACAGCTCTAATTTATATTATGTTGCCAGTCGTTATTTATTACCCGCAGCTTTAGTTTTAATGATACTTAGCATTGACTTAAAAGCTGTTTTTAATTTGGGCTGGAAAGCACTTGCCATGTTTTTTACTGGTACAATTGGTATTGTAATTGGTGGTCCTATAGCAATCTTATTAATCTCGCTAGTTTCTCCAGAAACTGTTGGTGGTGTGGGTCCTGATGCTGTATGGAGAGGCCTATCTACACTTGCTGGAAGCTGGATTGGTGGTGGAGCTAACCAAACAGCCATGCTAGAAATTTATGGTTATAACCAAAAACTATATGGAGGTATGGTTTTCGTGGATATCGTTGTCGCCAACATCTGGATGGCTATCATTCTATTTGGCATTGGCAAACGCAACGGTATTAACAAGTGGTTAAAAGCTGATACATCTTCCATAGAAAGTTTAAAAGAAAAAGTGACTCAGTTTTCAGAAAAAGTAAAAAGAAATCCATCACTTACCGATCTTATGATTATTGTTGCTATCGCTTTTGGAACCGTTAGTATTGCGCACTTATGTGCTGGGTATTTGGCACCATTTTTTAAAGGTGTAGTAAATAATATTCAATCTGAAACAACCAGAAACGTATTTACATTTCTCGATTCTTCATTCTTCTGGATGATTAGTATATCAACAGTAATAGCAATTCTGCTATCCTTTACTAAAGCCAAGAATTATGAAGGTGCAGGTGCCAGTAAATTTGGTAGTGTATTTATCTATATCCTTGTTGCTACCATTGGAATGAAAATGGATCTAACCCTAATATTTGACAATCTAGGACTGATTGCTATAGGTGTAGTTTGGATGACGATTCATGCCTTGTTATTAATTCTTGTGGCAAAGCTTATTAAAGCACCATACTTCTTCTTGGCTGTAGGAAGCCAAGCTAATGTTGGTGGTGCCGCTTCTGCTCCAATTGTGGCTTCTGCTTTTCATCCTTCATTAGCAACGGTTGGTGTTTTACTTGCTGTTTTTGGTTATGCTGTAGGAACCATTGCAGCGATTGGCTGTACAATTTTAATGCAATTAGCAGCTGGTGGCTAGTATTTTTAATTTCAAAATAAGATATTTGCGCTGCTAAATTTCTATCTATCTATGACAAATTTCTATAAAACACTGAGCCTTTTAGCTTTACTATTAATGGTATGCTCTTGCGGAGAAGATAACAATACTAACTTCACCTTAAATGGCAGTATTAAAGGCCTTAAAAAAGGCGTTGTATATCTTCAAAAAGAAGTTGACTCTACCGTAATAGATTTAGATTCTATGGTTATCTCTGGTCAACCAGAATTTACGTTAAAAACAAATTTAGAAGAGCCAATGCTTTTATACCTTAAGCTCTTTAAAAATGATGGAGAAGAACATTACATTCCGTTTTTTGCTGATGAGGGCGTTACTGAAATAAAAACTACACTTAAGAACTTTAATTTTGATGCTGAAATAAAAGGTTCTAAACCACAAGATTTGCTTAATGAATATACCAAAGTAATGTCAAAATTTAATAATCAGAATTTAGATATTATAGAAGCTAATTTCTTAGCTCAAAAGAATAATGACAGTATAGCGGTAGACTCATTGAATAAAGCCTCAGAAGTATTATACAAACGTAAGTACTCGTATACAATTCAGTTTGCTCTAAATAACAGAGACAATATTATAGCGCCTTATTTGGCTTTGTATGAAGTTCCTTCTGCTAATCCTGTTTATGTAGATTCTATCTATAATGGTTTAACTGAAAATATTAAAAACTCATTTTACGGCAAAAAACTTGGAGATTTCATTGCTGAAAGAACCTCTGAACAATAAATGAACACTAGTTTATTGAAAAACAAAGCTCTAACTACAGATTGTAATTAGAGCTTTTTTATTTAAAAGTCGATAGAGGACACCCTTTGACTACGCTAAGGATAAACTTCTCGTCCTTTTGAGTTTTAGAAAACAAAAAACCAAACTACGAATATCGTAATTAGAGTTTCAATTTTAGAGTCGTTAGAGGGACTCCCTTCGACTACGCTCAGGATAAACTTCTCGTCCTTTTTAATTTTAGAAAACAAAAAACCCTAACTACGTAAATTGTAATTAGAGTTTCAATTTAGAGCCGATAGAGGGACTCCCTTCGACTACGCTCAGGATAAACTTCTCGTCCTTTTTAATTTTAGAAAATAAAAAACCCTAACCACGAAAATCGTAATTAGAGTTTCAATTTTAGAGCCGATAGAGGGACTCCCTTCGACTACGCTCAGGATAAACTTCTCGTCCTTTTTAATTTTAGAAAGTAAAAAACCCTAACCATGAAAATCGTAATTAGAGTTTCAATTTTAGAGCCGATAGAGGGACTCGAACCCACGACCTGCTGATTACAAATCAGCTGCTCTAGCCAGCTGAGCTATATCGGCGAAAAGCGGATGCAAAATTAAACCTTAAATTCAATTTTGCAAGTGCTTTTATTTTAATTTGTTTATTCTTTCGATTAATGCTCTGCCTTTAGATTCAAGGTCATTATTAATTGCTTTAAAATGTGATTTTGCATCGTCTACACTTCTATCGTTTACGCGAGCAATTAATTCATCAAAAGACGCAATGGCCTCGTCAATAATAGCATTACTCTCCTTAGTTGGTTTCTCGGTGTTTTCTAATTCCCAATAATAAACCGCCTCAATGATATCTCCAAAAACGTAATTAATATCTTTTTTTAAATCTCTTTTATTTGCCATAATAATCTATGTTAATTTGGATACAAATGTACGGAATACTTGATATACTTTATTAATATTTAAACGTAAACTTCGAGTAGTTTTGCACTCTTGGTAGACAACTTGAAATCTTTAACTACCGCAGGAATGAGGATAGTTTCACCTTTTGAAATTACCTCTCTTGTATTATCTGCTATAACTTCCACTTCTCCATCTACACACATATATATTAGAAATGAATCATGTGTGTTTTTGACAACCAATTCACTATCTAATTCCAAATAATTAGTTGTAAAAAAAGGACAACTTATCATGTTATTTGGTAAATTCTTTTCTTTACTGTAATTAACTCTGAAATCATCTTTTAAATCAAATTTAAAAGCATCTATAGCTATGTCATTATGCAATTCGCGTTTGTTACCGTGTTCGTCAACTCTATCCCAATCATAAACACGGTAGGTAACATCACTTGTCTGCTGTATTTCTGCCAATAAAACACCTGCACCAATAGCATGCACACGACCTGCTTCAATAAAATATGTATCGCCTGCTTTTACTTTATCAAAATTTAGAATATTTGTGAGAGTCTTTTCTTTAAGGTGCTTGAGATAAGTTTCCCTATCCATTTTTTGATTAAACCCAACTATTAAATTAGCATCATCATCGGCCTGCATAACATACCACATTTCGGTTTTACCGAAAGAATTGTGTCTGGTTTTTGCCAATTTATCATCTGGATGTAATTGAATACTTAAATCTTGTTTGGCATCTATAAACTTAATTAATAATGGAAAATCATTACCAAATCTTTCATAGTTCTTCTCACCTATTAATTCTCCTTTATATAATTCTAATAAATCTTGTAGGTTTTGAGAACTAAGCTTTCCATTAATAACTTTTGAAACATAACCTGCTACTGTGCTAATTTCCCAACTTTCTCCTAATTGATTAGAATTAGATGGTTTATTAAACTGTGCTGCAAGTTTGGTACCGCCCCAAATTTTATCTTTTAATATGGGCTTAAATCTTAAAGGATAAAGGTTATTCTTCATTAATTATTCTCCAGAGTATGTCACAAAATTACGTGGAGTTTCGTACAAAGTAATTTCCAAGTGAAATTTAGGATCTAATTTGGCTTTTACTTTGTTATAGATAACCACAGCTATATTTTCCGCAGTAGGATTTAAATCTTGAAACTCTGGAACTTCAATATTAAGATTCTTATGGTCAAAAGCATCCTCTACTTCAGATTTAATAATGTCCTTTAAAATCTTTACATCTATAACGTAACCTGTTTCAGGATCTATTTCCCCTGTTACACTAGCAATAAGTTCGTAATTATGACCATGAAAGTTAGGATTATTGCACAGTCCGAAAACTTCATCGTTTTTTTCAAAGCTCCAGTCTTTTCTGTAAAGTCTATGTGCTGCATTAAAATGTGCCTTTCTGTGTACTGTTACTTTCATAATTTTTTTACGTTTATAAATTCATAAAACTTATCGAAAATGATTTTAAACCAAGCTGTATAATGTTCTGGATGTAGAGCCATATCTTCTTTTACATCTTCTAATGGCATCCATTTCCAATCTGCTACTTCATCTTCATTTATATTGGGCTCACCATTATAATATCCAATCATAATATGATCGTACTCGTGCTCAGTTAACCCATTATCAAAAGGTGCTTTATAAATAAATGAGGTTGTCTCTTTTAATTCAGTTACAAATCCCATTTCCTCTTGCAATCGTCTTTTACCCGCTTTTAAATTAGTTTCTCCATCTCTTTGATGACTACAACACGTATTGGTCCATAAACCAGGTGAATGATACTTATGCCGAGCACGCTGCTGAAGCATCAATTCATTATTATCATTAAAAATAAAGACTGAGAAAGCTCTATGAAGTAATGCCTTTTCATGTGCTTCCATCTTTGGCATTAAGCCAATTTGATTATCGTTTTCATCTACAAGGATGACTTGTTCTTCTACCATAAAGCAAAATTAACTCCTAAAGGTCTAAAAAAGGTAAAGGATTTCATAAAAAATAGCCGTTTAATTACTTAAACGGCTATTTTTTATTTCTATATACTTGAAGTCTTATTCTTTATCGTCACAAGATTTACCATTAATACTTGTAATAATAAACTCACTTCGTCTATTAAGTTGATGTTCTTCTTCTGAACAACTAGACGCGTTGGTTGGCTCACAACCACAGTCATTAACTAATTGAGATTCTCCATAACCTTTAGCTGTTAAGCGCTCTGCCGCAATACCGTTATCTATTAAATACTGACGTGTAGATTTTGCTCTTCTATCAGATAGTCTCTCATTATAGTCTGCTAGTCCTCTACAGTCTGTATGCGAACGAATATCTATATTCATTGTTGGATATTTATTCAGTACAGCTAATACTTTCTGTAATTCTATTTCTGCATCGTATCTGATGTTTGATTTATCGAAGTCAAAATAAATGATAGGAATGTCTAAAATCTTAGCTAAATCATCACAAGGGTTGATTTCTTGTACATCCTTTTCTAAAAGCAATTGCAACTGCAATTCTTGCTTTTTCTTAGGTGTGGTGAAACGCTTCTCGTCAGAAATATAAGTCTCTTTTTCACCTCTGATAAGATATTCCATTTCACAATCTAACTCAAACTCAAAAGCTGCGTCTTCGCCTACAGTTTTACGCTCTATTTCTTTTCCTTCACTATCAAATAAAATAACTGTAGCATTAGGTATAAGCTCGTCTGTTTTTTTGTCCTGAACTGTTCCAAAAACTAATTGCTCGCATTCTGGTACTTCAAAGGTGTAGATATCATCACTACCTTTACCACCTTCTCTGTTAGAACTGAAATAAACACGTTTTGTTACTAAATTCTCGTAATAACCAAAATCGTCTGCAGAACTATTCACTGGTTCGCCTACATTTTGAATAGGAAAATTCCTATTAGAACCACCTTCAACTTTTTGGTCTAATTCTTCAGATTTAAAAACATCTAAGCCACCTAAACCTGGAAAACCAGTAGACGAAAAGAACAGATTACCGCTTGTATCCATAAATGGAAATGATTCTTGTCCTTCAGTATTTATTGATGGCCCTAAGTTTTCTGGTTTACCGAGCGTACCATCATCATTAACGTCTACTACAAAAATATCAGACTGTCCAAATGTACCTGCCATATCTGAAGCAAAATATAAACGTGTTCCTGTTACATTTAATGTTGGATGAGCAACACTGTAATCTTCACTGTTAAAATGTACTTTATGAATTTCGTCCCAAGTACCATCTTCACTCAAAGTAGCTCTATACAATTGCAGTCTGTTAACTCCTGTCCCATCTTCTTTATACTTTAATCTATAGAAGTTATTTCTTGTAAAGAACATGTATTTTCCATTTGGTGAAAATACTGCACTAGACTCGTGGTACTTAGTATTCACTTTACCTTCGATTGCTTTAGCTTCTCCAAAGCCATTTTCAGTTTTCTCTGCCGTATATAAATCTAAATATGGTTCTTCATTCCAACGATATTTACGACCTCCTCCTCTGGCTGAAGCAAACACAATTCCATTTTCGTATTCTGTAGTACCAAAATCTGAAAGTTCTGTATTGATTTCTAAATTCTGAATCTCAATATCATCACGACTCTGTTCTTGAATATTAGTTCTGTAATCTACTCTAGAAAGAAATGCTCTACCTCTCATATCGTCTGGCTTAAGCTCATTGAATTTCTTCATCCACTTGTCAGACTCTTCATAATTTTCAATCCCTTTGAGTGCTAAGGCATACCTAAAATAATATTCGGGATCAATTACTTCGTTCATAGTAAATAACTCACCATACCATTTAGCCGCATTTTCCATATCATTTCTAAAATAATAGGAATTTGCCAACTTCTGAAAAAGCTCTGCAGACTTATAGCCTTTATTGGCTACTTCAAGCAGGACTTCACTTGTTTTTACATAAGCAAAATCTCTGTAGTCATCTTCTACACTTTTTATTTTACCGTTTTGCGCATAGGCAGCTAAGGCAAACATACCTGCGCAAACTAAACTTGTATATCTTGAAATTGTTCTCATAGTCTTGTTTTTAGAAGAAACGTGGTGATAAAATTCGACCTAATCGCTTCACTTCAAATCTTAAAGTTATCTCGTGAGTTCCACCATTATAATTATTTAATCCAGTTGTGGTTAAATCATATCCATAACCAATAAACATTCCTGGTGTGGCCTGAAAACCTACAAGAGCACTAACTGAATCATCCCATCTCCATGCTAAACCAGCAGTAAGGTTTTTCTTGTACCAAAAGTTTGCTGAAACATCTGCGATTAATGGTGCACCTGAAACCCCTTTAACTAAAAATGCTGGCTTTAACTCTAGAGTTTCACTCAGATTAAACACATATCCACCAATTGCATAAAAATGCATTCGCTCATTAGCTAAAGAAACCTGAACATCATCATAATGCTCTGTTTCTAAAAAATTTGGAACTGCTAATCCTAAATACCACTTTCTAGTATGCATGTATAAACCTGCTCCAATAGTTGGAGACCATGTGCTTAAATTATCTGCAAATGTAGGGTCACCAACTTCTCTAATGACACCTAAAGACCAATCTGATTGTAAGTTATGGAAACCTCCTTTCACTCCAAACGATAATTTTAGATCATTAGCATTTAATGGAATAGTGTAAGAAAAATTAGCATCTAAGTAAGTTTCTCTTACTGGACCTAGAGCATCGCTTACAATATTTAGTCCCAAACCTATACGCTCATTTCGTAGTGGTGAATGAATACCTAAAGATTGTGTCTGTGGAGCTCCATCAATACCAACCCATTGAGATCTATGTAAACCTACAACACTTAACGTTTCTCTCTGACCAGCATAAGCTGGGTTCACACTCAATGTATTATACATATAATGGGTGTATTGAGGATCTTGCTGCGCATTTAAATCAGTTGCTAATAGTGTAGTAAACACCATTAAAATTAAACTTGCTTTTGATAATATACGTATCATCTTTCTGTCTTTTTTCTAAAGTTGTTTACTTATCTATTTATATATAACCATCCTACTCTTGGTTCTGATCCGTCACCGAGATTAAGAACATAATAGTATGTACCTACAGGTAACTTATCAGATTGATTAATTACTGCTCTACCGTTAGAACTTCCATCCCAATCATTTAGATATCCTTTTTCAGAGTACACGATGTTACCCCATCTGTTGTAGACTTCTAACTTATTATTCGGGAAACGTTCTATACAGTCTATTACGAATGTTTCATTTATTCCATCCCCATTTGGTGAGAATTCATTATAGATGGTTAAACATATCGGATCTACAGACGCTGTTCCTTCATCATTTACAGGATCTATATCTATACCTCCATCAGCACTATCAACAAATGCGGTATTAGTATAGTCACCAAAGCCTAATACTTCCACCGTTATTTCTAAAATTTCGACTTGATCAGGATCTAACTGCCCTACTGTCCATTCACCATCAAACTCTGAATATGTTCCTGCTGTAGTTATTGCTGATACAAATACATAACCTGTTGGTATTTCTTCACTTATAACCACGTTAGTTGCAGTAACGTTACCAATGTTGGCAACTTCAATGGTAAATGTTACTTCATCGCCTACAACTGGTCTTATTTCGTCAACAATTTTAGTTACTTCTAAATCAAAGATTGAATTAACAGGTGTTACTGTTGGATCATCTGGTTCACCGTCACCGTTATCATCATTATCATTGGTATCGTTAGGGTCATCACTTGTATCCCTTACATCATCTGATGGATCGCCTAAATCACCACCTGGTCCTTCAGCCGTTACATTAGCAGAGTTTGTTACAAAACCAATATCTAAATCAATTTGTGTAATTTCATAAGTTGCAGTAAATGTTGTACTATCAACTTCACCTGGAAGCAACTGTGCAATTGGTCCACCAACTAGATTAATACCTGGTAACAAATCTTCAACTTCAATGTTAGTTAATGTAACATTACCTGTATTTTCAACAACAAATACATAAGAAATTATATCTCCTAGACTACCTTCAATACCATCACCATTTGTATCTTCAAGAGGTAATGTTGTCTTAATAAGACTTATCATTGGTACTTGAGTTATTTCAGTATCTGTTACATCATCTTCTGTATTACCATCTGTATCATCACCATCATCACTATCATCAGATACGCTACCTCCTAAAGGATCTGTTCCATTAGTAACAGCTTGATTAGTAACAATTCCTGCATCGATATCAGCTTGAGTTAATGCATAAGTTGCTGTGTAAACTATCGTTCCTGAACCTACTATCATATCTTCTAGATCTGCTTCACCATCTTCATCACTACCTCCACTCACATAAGTTGGTGTTGGTAAAATTCCTGTTCCTGTGAAGTCTGCAGCATCCTCTGTAACACTAACATCAAATAATGTTACATTACCTGTGTTAGTAACTACATATGTATAAGTGATAATATCACCTGCATCAGCAACTCCATCTGCTCCAGTATCTAAACTACTTGTCTTCTCAATATTTATACTTGGAGATTGTGGAATACTAGTATCTGTTGGATCGTCCGTACTTGTTGGATCGGTTGGATCATCACTATCATCAGTAACTCCACCACCTAATGGATCTGTTCCACTAGCAACAGCTTGGTTAGTTACGATACCAGCATCAATATCCTCCTGAGTTAATGCATAAGTTGCTGTGTAAACTATCGTTCCTGAACCTACAATCATATCCTCAAGATCAGCTTCACCATCTTCATCACTACCTCCACTCACATAAGTTGGTGTTGGTAATAATCCTGTTCCTGTGAAGTCTACAGCATCCTCTGCAACACTTACATCAAAAACTGTAACATTACCTGTATTAGTAACTGTGTATGTATATGTTATAATATCTCCTACTGTTGCAATACCATCAGCACCTAAATCTAAACTACTCGTTTTTTCTATAGACAATGTTGGTAATTGTGGAATTACAGTATCTGTCGGATCATCATTACTTGTCGGATCCGTTGGATCATCACTATCATCAGTAACACCATCACCTAAAGGACCTGTTCCAGTAGCAACAGCTTGATTAGTCACTATACCTGCATCAATATCAGCTTGAGTTAATGCATAAGTTGCTGTGTAAACTATCGTTCCAGAACCTACAACCATATCCTCAAGATCTGCTTCACCATCTTCATCACTACCACCACTCACATAAGTAGGTGTTGGTAATACTCCTGCTCCCGTGAAGTCTGCAGCCTCCTCTGTAACACTTACATCAAAAATTGTAACGTTACCTGTGTTAGTAACTGTGTATGTATATGTTATAATATCTCCTACAGTTGCTATACCATCAGTACCTAAATCTAAACTACTTGTTTTTTCTATAGCCAACATTGGATCTTGAGATATAACTGTTTCCGTTGGATCGTCTTCGGTGTTGCCATCCGTGTCATCACCATCATCACTCGTGTCATCGACATTCGTGTCCGCTGGACTATCGCCATCAGCTAAAACACTGTTGCTAAAGCCGCCGGCATCTACCGCGTCCTGCCCGATGACATAGG
>NZ_SZQF01000007.1 GCF_005869935.1 Winogradskyella algicola | reverse complement strand
GTGCAACGGCTAATGATACTTGTGGTAGTGTGACATGGTCTAATGACTATGGTGCTAATACTGACGTAGATTGTGCAAATGGAGCTATTACTGTAACATTTACTGCTACTGATGAGTGTGGTAACACTGCAAATACTACGGCTACATATTCTATTATTGATACAGTTGACCCTGTATTAACAATACCTGCTGATGCTACGGTAGAATGTACTGAAGATACATCACCTGCAAGTACTGGTACTGCAACTGCAACTGACGATTGTGCAACTCCAAATGTAACTTTTAGTGATGTTGAAGTAGCAGACTGTGGAAATACTAAGACCATAACAAGAACCTGGACAGCTACTGATGCATGTGGTAACAGCGTATCTGCTGACCAAACGATTACGGTTGTTGATACTACTGATCCTACAATCAATATTCCTGCAGATGTGACTATAGAGTGTACTGAAGATGAGTCTTCTGCTAATACTGGTGTTGCTACTGGTGCAGATACTTGTGGTACAGTTACCATTACTGAATCAGACGTTGAGACTGCAGCTTGTGGTAATACTAAAACTATTGTTAGAACTTGGACGGTAACTGATGAGTGTGGTAATTCAGTGTCTGCTGATCAAACCATTACGGTTGTTGATACTACTGATCCTACAATCAATATTCCTGCAGATGTGACTATAGAGTGTACTGAAGATGAGTCTTCTGCTAATACTGGTGTTGCTACTGGTGCAGACACTTGTGGTACAGTAACCATTACTGAGTCAGACGTTGAAACTGCGGCTTGTGGTAATACGAAAACTATTGTTAGAACTTGGACGGTAACGGATGAGTGTGGTAATAGCGTGTCTGCTGATCAGACTATTACTGTGATAGACACTACTGCACCAACGTTTAACGAAACGCTTCCTGCGGATATAACAGTTGAATGTGATGCTGTTCCCGCAGCTGAAACCTTAACGGCTAATGACAACTGTGGTGATGCTACGGTAACTTTTGAAGAAACAACGACGGCTAGTACTTGTGATAATGAATATACATTAACGCGCACTTGGACGGCTTCTGATGCTTGTGGCAATGAAACTGTGCATACTCAAGTGATTACAGTTCAGGATACAACGGCACCAACGTTTAACGAAACGCTTCCTGCGGATATAACTGTGGAGTGTGATGCTGTTCCTACAGCAGAAACGTTAACGGCGAATGACAACTGTGGTAATGCTACAGTAACTTTTGAAGAAGCTACTGCGGCTGGTACTTGTGATAATGAATATACATTAACACGAACTTGGACAGCTTCTGATGCTTGTGGTAATGAAACTGTGCATACTCAAATCATAACAGTTCAGGATACAACGGTACCAACGTTTAATGAAGCATTGCCTGTTGATGTAACGGTTGAGTGTGATGCGGTGCCTACTGCTGAAACCTTAACGGCTAATGACAACTGTGGTGATGCTACGGTAACTTTTGAAGAGGAAATTACAAATGGAGCTTGTATGGGTGATTATATAATAGAAAGAACTTGGACTGCAACAGATGCTTGTGGAAATGATAGTATTCATATACAAATCATTACGGTACAAGACACAACAGCTCCAACTTTAGTTACACCTCTTGATGAGAATATTATGGCTTCATGTGATGATATTCCTGAAGTACCAAATTTAGTCTTTGAAGATGCTTGTTCAAATAATATTAGTGTATCCTTTGATGAAGATTCAACTCAAGCCAACGATTTTGAAGATTATTCAATTATAAGAACTTGGACTGTAACAGATGATTGTGGTAATGTAGCAACATTTACACAAAATATCGATGTAGAAATTAGCAACGTTATTAATGCATTTGATGCGAGTCGTTGTGTACTGGATGCTGAGTTTGATTTATTCGATTTACTGTCAGGTGATTTTAGTATGGATGGAACATGGAATGTTGTGTCTGGTGATGCCACTATAGATGGAAGTTTATTCGATCCATCAACAGTAGAAGTTGGTATATATACCTTTATGTACTCTATTACTGATGGACCTTGTCCTACCGAGGTAGAAGTAAATGTGACTATTGATGATGACTGTGTTGTATTACCATGTGGTGCTGAAGATGTTGTTATATCAAAAACTGTGACAGCAAATGGTGATAGTTATAATGAATTCTTTACCATAACTGGTGTAGAAGATTGTGGATTTGTAATTGAATTACAGATATTCAATCGTTGGGGAGCAGAAATTTACAAGAATAATAATTATCAAAACGATTGGAATGGCGATGCTCATGGCTCGTCTGTAGGAAGCTCTGGAAAAGTCCCTACCGGAACTTACTATTATGTTATTAATTTAAGAAATAGTGGATTAAAGCCATTTGCTGGCCCTATCTACGTAGCAACTGATAAATAAACTTAACCGAGATGAAGTTATCTAAATCATTAAGTATTGTAATATTTATATTAGGTATTTCTACTGCCTTTGCACAACAGTTACCTCAATTTACACAATACATGTTTAACACTATTTCTATTAATCCTGCTTATGCAGGTAGTAGAGAAACATTCAGTGCTGTTGGCTTACATAGAAGTCAATGGGTTGGATTAGAAGGTGGACCAGAAACCCAAACATTATCTGTTCATACTCCGCTAAGGAATGAGAAGATTGGTTTAGGGCTATCATTCATAAATGATAAATTAGGATACGAGAACTTTTCATATATCTATGCTGACTTTTCATATACAATTCAAACTGGTGTTAATACTAAGTTAGCTTTTGGTATTAAAGGTGGTTTTACACATTACAATTTAGACGAGGAACTATTAAATGATCCGTCAGTTGTTAATGATCCCTTTTTCAATGAAATTTCTAATCGATGGAGTCCTAATGTTGGTGCTGGCCTATACTGGCACTCGCAACGATGGTATGTTGGACTTTCAGCACCTAGAATTTTAAATACAGACTATAATAACGGACGCCAAGGTCAATTAGACTATATCGCATTAGAACGCGTAAGCTATTACATTACTGGTGGCTACGTGTTTGATTTAAGTGAAACAACAAAACTAAAGCCTTCTGTTTTACTTAAAGCTACTAACGGAGCACCGTTATCATTTGATATTTCTGCTAATTTCTTATTCAATGAAACATTTTGGATTGGTGGTGGTTACAGAATTAATGAAAATGCAGCTGCCATTGGTGGTATAGCTGACTTTCAGGTATCAAAACAATTACGAATTGGTTATGCTTACGAATATCCAATTTCAGATTTAAGACCATATACTAGTGGTACACACGAAGTATTATTGATGTTTGAAGTATTTAAAAGTAAACGTATAAAATCTCCTAGATACTTCTAAAAGAATCGCATTATGAAAACAAGAATATTAGTTCTAACTCTTATACTTAGCTGTTCGTTATCGTATGCGCAAACGAAGTTAGCTGATAAATTCTTCAAAAATTATGGCTACATAAAAGCTATTGAGCTTTATGAAAAGGCTGTAGAAAATGGAGATAACAGTTCCCATGTACTTACACGTCTTGGAGATGCCTATTATAATAATTCTAACTCTGAGAAAGCTGCATATTGGTATGGTGAAGCTTTAAAAGAACACAAAAAAATAGATGCCGAATATTTATACAAGTACATACAGTCACTTAGAAGTATCGGTAATTATGAAGAAGCAGACAAATGGTTTAAAGAGCTAAGTGCCGCACAACAAGGCGACAGTAGACTTAAAGGCTATAACCCTGATGAAGTAGATTTATATGCAAAATTAACGTCAAAAAATGAAGTCGTTGTTAAGGTTGAAAACTTAGACTTCAATTCTGAAAATTCTGATTTTGGATCTTATATTTTCGATGACAAACTCTACTTTGCCTCTGCACGAGATGGTGATGGTAAAATCTACAGTTGGAATAAAGAACCTTTTTTAGATTTATATGAAGTCGCTTTGACTCATAACGATGGTGTTGTTACTTATGGATCGACAACTGAATTACCTGAAAATATAAATACAGAATATCATGAAGCATCTGTAGCTATAACAAACGATGGTAAAACGATGTATTTTACAAGAGATAACGTTAACAAACGTAACCGCATAAAATACGACAAAAAGGGTACTACACATTTAAAACTTTATAAGGCTACTTTAGTAAATGACGAATGGACAAATGTTGTAGAGTTACCTTTTAATGATGAAGTTTTTTCAACTGGTCATCCAGCATTGAGTCCAGATAACAAAATATTATATTTTGTATCAGATCGCGAAGGTGGCTTAGGTCAGTCAGACATCTACGCTGTTTCAATTAATGAAAATGGTTCATATGGAACACCAGAAAATTTAGGTGAAAAGGTAAACACAGAAGGACGCGAAATGTTTCCATATGTAGCTAAAGACAGTACACTTTACTTTTCTTCAGATGGGCATTTAAACTTAGGGCTTCTTGATATTTTTAAATCAGATATATTAAAAGGATTACGTAATGATCCAGAAAATATGGGTTCACCTTATAATAGTGGTTATGACGATTTTGCTTTTTTTATTAATTCTGAAACAGAACAAGGCTACTTCTCTTCTAATCGACCAGGCGGAAAAGGAAGTGACGATATCTACAGCTTTAACGCTAAAGCGTGTAAAGAAGTAATTTCTGGAGTTGCCAGAGATAGTAAAATAAATATTATACTTTCTGGTGTTACTGTACGTTTAATTGATGAAACCGGGAAAATAATAGAAGAGCTATTTACTAAAGATGGTGGAGAATATACATTTACTGTAGATTGCAATAAAACATATACTGTTGTTGGTAATAAACCAGATTACAAAGACGATCAGAAGACCATTACTACAAGTACAGAAGATGAAAAAGTCAATACTTTAGATTTAAGTTTAGAACCTTTGATTATTGATAATCAAATTGTCATAAACCCAATATTCTTTGATTTTGACAAATGGAATATTAGAACAGATGCACAATATGAACTAGAGAACATTGTAGATGTAATGCGCAAGCATCCTACTATGATTATAAAAATTGAATCTCACACAGACAGTCGTGGTGGTGATAGATATAACATGAAATTATCTGATAGACGTGCAAAGTCTACAAGAGATTACATAATATCTAGAGGTATTGATGCAAATAGAATTGTAAGTGCCATTGGTTATGGGGAATCTCAACTCCTTAACAAATGCTCTAATGGTGTAAAATGTACAGAAGAAGAACACCAATTAAATAGACGATCTTACTTTTATATTGTAAACGAATAATTTTACCCTCAAAATTATACCCAAAAAGCAAGCTTAATTGGGCTTGCTTTTTTATTTTATTATAAAATGATAATGATTAGGCCTAGATATATTCAAAAACACCTTTCTCTTTTAATAGGAATTATATTAGTATTCAATTGTAATAGTAAATCAAAAGGTAATTCTCAGAAGCCTAGTGAAGAAGTAATAATTGATACTGTTCACGAAATAAAAAAACACAAGATTATTGCTCCTAAAGGAAATCAAATATTTGAGAATAGTGAAAAACTATATAAACTTAAATGGGAAAATGGTTATATACTTAAAGCAATAAATATATCAGAATGTGATAACTCAAACACGGATGAAGGCATATACAAATTTGATAAAAAAATAGATAGTATAACATTTACTAATGATTCTTTTACAATTAATTTTAAAGCTGTTGAAAATTGTTGTTCTGAATTTTTATGCGAAGCAGAAGTTATTAATGACGCTACCTTAAATGTGATCTATAATGCTTATGGATCTCAATGCTCTTGCAATTGTTTATTTAATATGAGTTTTAAGTTTAGTTATTATAATAGATTAGATGATATTAAGGTTCCAAAAACTAATATTAAAAATGTTGTATTGAATAACAACTCGAATTCTAAAATTAAATTTGACAAGATAGTAAGGTAAATACAAACTAAAAAAGCCACAACTATCGTCATGGCTCTTAGGGGCTATTAATCAACTTTTATTGCGGTCTAACGCTTAATGAAGATATTAGTAAAGTACCATTTGCCTTCATTATTTTTTTCGGCAGAAATATCAAAATCTGTAAAATTGCCTTCTATATTTTCTCTATGGCTTGGACTGTTTAACCAAGCATTTACTACCGACTCAGCAGAGCTAAAGCCGTAAGCAACGTTTTCTGATACTATATTAGCGTTAGCATTAAGCTGTAAACTTTGCTTTCTTTGAAAGAAATTATCATGAGATACATTGTCTACTTCTACCATATAATCGGTATGTGTATAAGCAACAGCTTTAACTGTACTATGATCATGTAATGGGTTAAGGCCTTGATTGATTCTGTGAGCATTGATAAGTTCCATAATTTCAATTTCAATTTGTTTAGCCTGAGGTGCTACAGGTACTTCAATAGAATTGATTTTATCTTCGGCAGCACTATCTGTAGAACAAGATGTAAAGCCTAAGAGGGCAACGATAGCCAATAATGGCAATAGCTTTTTAGCTTTCATAAGTAGGTTAAATTTAGGTTTGGGATTACTAATTTAAAAGCCTACTTACGTCTATTTGTTAAATAAATGTTAAAATCGATTAAAAACATGCATTTTGTCGATTTTTTATGCAAAATATCGATGAAATACACTTTGTGTAAGAAAAATCAGGTACTTAAACGATGTTAATTACCTTTAATCGATAAAAAATCAAGGTGAAAGGCGTTCTATTTTCCAATTGTAATCTTCTTGCAATTGGTAACGTATTCTATCGTGCAATCTGTTGGGCCTTCCCTGCCAAAATTCCATTTCAACAGGTCTTACCATATAGCCTCCCCAATGTTTTGGTCGTTCAATATCTTTTCCTTCATATTCTTGTTCCAGCGCTTTTAATTTTTTTTCAAGCACATCTCTATTTACAACAACTTCACTCTGGTTAGATACTATTGCTCCTAATTGGCTACCTCTAGGACGCAACTCAAAATAACCATCGCTCATATTTTCGGCTATTTTTTCAGCTTTTCCTTTAATTATAACTTGTCGCTCTGCAGCATGCCAGAAAAAAGACAAGCAAACATTAGGATTAGCTTCAATAGCCTTACCCTTCTCACTATTATAGTTGGTATAGAATATAAAACCTTCGAACGTATACTTTTTTAATAGCACTACTCTACTCTTTGGGTAACCATCTAATCCCAAGGTAGATATAGTCATAGCATTAGCTTCATCGATATTAAAATGGTTATCTACTTCTACAAACCAATCTCTAAATAATTCCATAGGATTATCTGAGACATTGTTTAGTAACAACTCCCCTTTTTCGTATGTTTTTCTGTAATTGCTTAAGTCTTTCTCCATAGTTTTACGAAGTTAAATCAATATTTTGTTTCTATCAAAAAAAGTGTAGTTTTGGGTACCCTTAATTCAAATAACAACCCTAACATGTACTTTGAAGACTCTGATTTTTCAAAAACTTTACGCTATGATAAAGTTGTATCCAAGTTTGCCACTTACTATTTACTTGATGATTTTTTTGTCATGGAAGTTAATGAAGGTGAGCATTTTAATTGGGATAAGCTTAATATACTCTTAGATTCTCTGCGAGACCACTATGGCAATCATAAAGCACTAGCTTACATTGCAAACCGTGTTAATTCGTACTCAATTGACCCTGTGCTTTGGTCTTATTTTGATAAGGATGATAGTATTTTAGTTGCCGCCTCTATTGTTAGTTACAGAGATTCTTCATTTATGAATGCAAATATTGAGAAACAACTAGCTAAAATTCCTTTAAAGAGAGCTCACAGCTTAGGTGAAGCTATCAATTGGGTACAGCAATTAAAGGAATTGAATTAAAACTCAAAAGATCTACCATCTTTTGCTAAAAGAACATTTTCAAATTCTTCTTTGGCTTCAGATTTAAATTCTTCATAACCATTGTAACGTGTAGAAAAATGTCCGAGAATTAATGTCTCTACATTGGCTTTTTTTGCAATTATTCCTGCTTGTCGTGCAGTACTGTGCTTAGTGCGCTCACATAGATTTTCATTCTTGTCTAGGAATGTAGATTCATGATACAAAACAGTTGCTTTTTCTATTATAGGAATGATTTCTTCATTATAAACCGTATCACTACAATAGGCATAACTTTTTGACGGAATTGGGTCTTTTGTAACTGAAGCATTTTTAATTAATACTCCATCTTCGTTAACGACATCTGCACCTTGCTTTAATTTTCGGTAATAGGCCTTGTTAATATTTGCGTTTAAAACGGCATTAATATCTAATTTACGCTCGTTTTCTTTTTCCTTGAATAAAAATCCATTTGTATAAACACGATGTTTTAGAGGAATGGTATAAACTTCTACTTTATCGTCTTCAAAAATTAACTCGGATTTTTTAGATGTTAACTCATGAAAAATCAAAGGAAAATTTGTCCAGGAATCTGAAAGTTTTAATTGTAATGTTATGACCTCCTTAATACCTTTTGGACCGTATATATGAAGCTCAGTTTCGCGAGTTAACAAGCGAAACGTGCTTACCAAACCTATTAATCCAAAATAATGATCACCATGAAGATGAGAAATAAAAATGTGTTTTATTCTTGAAAACTTCACCTTATTTCTGCGTAATTCTACCTGAGTACCTTCGCCACAATCAATGAGAAACATGTGGTTTTTAATTTCTAAAACCTGAGATGTAGGATTTGTATTGGTGCGTGGTGTTGCGCTATGACAGCCTAGGATAGTGAGTTGCATAGATTAAAACCCTAAATCGCGTTCAATATCTTCCATTTCTATGATATCGTAGGCTTCATGAATTGTTGGTACAACTACAATTTCATCTGGCATTTGATCTAAATCTGCTTTGTCTGTAACTATTACAAAAGATTTTTTATCGCTTCTATGGTTATTACTTAGGCGAAGAAATTCAATAATATCTTCTAAGCTAATTTGATCTAAACTAGATAAATTAACTATGATATGATAATTCTTGTACTTATCGTAAGCCTGCTCAATATTATTAACCAAAGTTTTTACTGATGCTTTTTCTTGAGTAATAATCGTAATATTTCCGTCTCTATCTACAATCATAACCTACTGTTTTATTTTAGACGCTAATAAATAAATTACAGCCATTCTTACTGCTACACCATTCTCTACCTGATCTAAGATTATGGCTTGCTTAGAATCCGCGACATCACTTGTAATCTCTACACCTCTATTTATAGGTCCTGGATGCATTATTACAATGTCCTTATTTAAGCTATCGAGCAACTCTTTATTAACTCCAAATTGCTGTGTGTATTCACGTGTTGTTGGAAAATAGCTAATATCCATACGCTCGTTCTGTACACGCAACATATTAGCAACATCACACCACTCTAAAGCTTTTCTTAAGTTAGTCTCTACTTTAACACCGAGGTCTTTTATATATTTTGGCAATAAAGTCTTAGGACCGCAAACCATAACATTAGCACATTGTAATTGTAAAGCATAAATATTTGAAAGTGCTACTCTACTGTGTAAAATATCACCCACAATAACAACGTTTTTACCTTTAACAGAGCCTAATCTTTCTCTTATTGAATATGAGTCTAATAAGGCTTGTGTAGGATGCTCATGTGCCCCATCTCCTGCATTAATAATACTTGCGTTAACATGCTTGGATAAAAACACACCTGCACCAGGATTGGGATGACGCATTACTACCATATCTACTTTCATGGAAAGGATGTTATTAACTGTGTCTATTAAGGTTTCGCCTTTTTTTACCGAGGATTGTGAAGCCGAAAAATTTATAACATCAGCTGAGAGCCGTTTTTCTGCTAATTCGAAAGATAATTTGGTACGCGTAGAATTTTCAAAAAATAAATTAGCGATAGTAATATCTCTAAGCGAAGGAACTTTTTTAATAGGTCTATTAATAACCTCCTTAAACTGATCTGCAGTTTCAAAAATTAAATCTATATCTTCTTTTGTGAGATATTTTATACCTAATAAGTGTTTAACACTTAGTTCACTCATTGCTAGTTAATTTTCTATTTATCAATCAAATACACTGCATCTTCTCCTCCATTCTCAATCCAGTTTACCTTAACTTTCTGGTTATCTATAGCATCTACTTGTCGTCCTCTATAATTAGGTTGAATAGGTAAATGCCTACTAAATCTTCTGTCTATTAAAGTCAGTAATTCAATGTTATTTGGTCTTCCAAAAGATTGTATTGCAGTAAGCGCAGATCTTATACTACGACCTGTATACAGTACATCATCTATAAAAACTACATTTTTTCCTTCAACAATAAAATCTATCTCTGTTGTATTAGCTTCAAGAGGTTTGTCGCCTCTCCTAAAATCGTCTCTAAAAAAAGTAATATCGAGATGTCCTATTTGAATATTCTTAATCCTATAGTCTTCTTTTAGCATCTGTGCCAAACGGTCAGCCAAAAATTTACCTCTTGGTTGTATACCTATTAAGACGGTTTCCGAAAAATCATCATGGTTTTCAATAAGTTGGCAAGCCAATCTGTGTAGTATAATATTGACTTCCTTAGAATTGAGTAATACTTTTTGACTCATGTAGTATCCAAACGTTATTGATTCGCAAAGTTAAGTTAATTTCTTAGAGTTTCAAACAAATATAAAAGCATTAAAAAAGTCCATGTTCTACATGGACTTTTTTGTAAAATGGTATTACATGTTTTTAGATTAACGTTTTATAAACTTAGTGGAGTATGAACTAATATCATTCATCATATTCATAATGTAAACACCTCTTGTTAATTTAGAAATATCAATTGTACTATTTACATCGGTATATACGTCTATAAGGCGTCCATCTATGGCATAAATTTTAACTATTGAAGTACTAAAGTCATCTGAAAGTTTTATGCTGTTTTTTAAAATAGTAACTGCATTTGGATTTTCATCTGAACTCCCTAGAGACAACGTGGGATCAAAGCTACTATTCATTGTTATAGAGGTGCCACTTAACAACGAGCTAAGGTCTATGAGTGCTTCATTATTTTTAAAAACCCTGAGGTAGTACACATCCGAAGCATTAATCTCATCAAATATGAGTTCAAAACTACCACCAGCTAAAGCAACTACCGTATAAGAATCACATTTTATTTCTTGAAGAAGACCTAAGTCACCGTTTGGTGCCTTCAAGATTTGGTAATTTATATTAGCTATTAAAGTTAGTCCTGCACTGGCCATGCCAATCTCTAGTTTATTATCACCAGAACTTATAGTATGTTTATAAAAAATATCCTCATAAGGATTACATGCAGGCGATAATCCAGATGCTGTTGCTGAAGTGTAATCCAAAAGGTTTACACTTAAATTAGTACCATTAACTTCAATTGCATTTTCAATTGTGTTTCCGCTTTGAGAATACGATAACGAATAGACCAAAAAGCCTATACTGAGTAAGATTCTTTTCATAATATTAAAATTTGGTTAAACTTTTTTATTATGAGGCCTCAAAATATGTGCTCGTTAGCATTAATATACTAACTACTAGTACCTAGAAGTTAAAAATATAAACGGAGAATAATTGTAAGAATTAGATGATTTGCTTAATTATTTAACTTATTTAACAAAAACATAAAAATTTTTAACATTTTAACATATATTTTCTTACCAAAAAAAAGCCTCTCAATTTTTGAGAGGCTTTAAAATATATTTAGGATTGAATTACTTCTTTCCGTCCATTTTATCTTTAAGTGCTTGTAAAGCATCGTTTGCATCACCTAAAGTAGGTTTAGCTTCTGCCGCTTGTGCTTCTGCTTTCTTAACTGCCTGCTTAACGATTTTAGCTTCTTCTTCTCTAAATACTGCAGTGTGAGATGCTACAACTCTTTTGAATTCTTTATTGAACTCAATAATTTTGAATTCTGCTTCTTCACCTTTCTTAAGTTTAGAACCATCTTCTTTTTCTAAGTGACGTTGTGGTACAAAAGCAACAATATCTTCGTTAAATTCTATTGTAGCGCCTTTGTCTACTATTTCAGTAATAGCAGCAGTGTGAGATGTACCAACAGCAAACTCAGTTTCGTATTTGTCCCAAGGATTCTCTTCGGTTTGTTTGTGACCTAAAGATAATTTACGTCCTTCAACATCTAGTTCTAAAACTACAACGTCTAACTTATCGCCAACGTTACAGAACTCAGACGGATGCTTAATTTTCTTAGTCCAAGATAAGTCAGAGATATAGATAAGACCATCGATACCTTCTTCTAACTCAACAAACACGCCGAAGTTAGTAAAGTTACGTACTATACCTGTATGTCTAGAACCTACAGGATACTTAGACGTAATATCAGTCCATGGATCTGGTGTTAATTGCTTAATACCAAGAGACATTTTTCTGTCTTCTCTATCTAGAGTTAATACTTGTGCCTCGATTTCGTCACCTACAGAAACGAAGTCTTGTGCAGAACGTAAGTGTGTAGACCAAGACATTTCACTAACGTGTACTAATCCTTCTACACCATCTGCAACTTCTACAAAAGCACCGTAATCAGCGATAACCACTACTTTACCTTTTACTTTGTCACCAACTTTAAGATCTTCACCTAAAGCTTCCCAAGGGTGCTTAGATAATTGCTTAAGACCTAACTGAATTCTAGACTTGTTTTCATCAAAATCAAGAATTACAACATTCAATTTCTGATCTAACTCAACAATCTCGTTTGGATGGTTGATACGAGACCATGATAAATCTGTAATGTGAATTAAACCATCTACACCACCTAAATCGATAAATACACCGTAAGACGTAATGTTTTTAACAACACCTTCTAATACTTGTCCTTTTTCTAACTGGCCAATGATTTCTTTCTTTTGCTCCTCAATATCAGCCTCAATAAGTGCTTTATGAGAAACTACTATGTTCTTAAATTCGTGGTTGATTTTAACAACTTTGAATTCCATAGTTTTATTTACGTACTGGTCGTAATCTCTAATTGGCTTAACGTCAATTTGAGAACCTGGTAAGAATGCTTCGATTCCGAAAACGTCAACGATCATACCACCTTTAGTTCTGCACTTAACGAAACCATTTACGATTTCACCTGTATCATGTGCATTATTTACACGATCCCAAGCCTTGATTACTCTAGCTTTTCTGTGAGATAATACTAACTGACCTGTAGCGTCTTCGCGAACATCAATTAATACCTCTACTTTATCACCAACTTTTAAATCTGGGTTGTAACGAAACTCGTTAAGAGAAATTACACCTTCAGACTTAGCGTTAATGTCAATAATAGCATCTCTGTCTGTGATGTGGATTACTTCACCTTCAACAACCTCGTCATCTAAAGTGTCAACGAAATTTTCAGATACTAATTTTTCAAATTCTGCAAGTTTCTTGTCCTCTACCTGCTCAATTCCTTCTTCGTAATTGTGCCAATCGAACTCTTTTAAGAATTTTTCTGGATTTGCCTGAGCTTCAGAAACTACTGGAGCTTCAACTGTTTTTGCTTCAGTTGCTTCAACCTCAGCTTGTTTTGTTTTGTTTTCAGCCATTGCTGATTAAAAATTTGTATTCTGTATTTTCAGAAAGTATAGCGGATAAATTTACAGAAGCTAATTAAAATTTATTTTGTTTTTCCTTTCCTACTTTCTCAAGTCCGCTAAAAAGGAGCGCAAAATTAATCATTTTCAATTAATTAACAAACGAAATAACTTATTTAATTAGCCTATAGCTCAATTAACTAAAAGATAATATTCTATTAATCTTATAAATCAATCATTGAACTAAATTTATTTGAAACTATTTGCAATGAAAAATTTAAGAATATCACTTTCATTATTATTATTATTCTTACTATTAATTACGAGTTGTGATACTGATGACAACAACACTTTAAATCCTTTGATTGAAACTGGGCTTATTGGAGAATGGGAAATTAATGGACGTGGTATTAACAATATATCCTCTTTAGAAGCACTTTGCTGTGAAACCTTAAGTTTTCTGGACGATGACAATAAACGGGATTTAAACGGTTTATATATTTTTGACGAACATGGTATTATCACTAATGGTTCTTTTACTATTAACTTAGACGAAAACACCATTAACTATACCACAGAAAACAGTGATACGAGTACTTTAAAATTTACAATCAATAATTCTGTTTTAGAAGTTTGGTATTTTGACAATTCCAACAGAAACTGGACCACATATGTTAAACAAAATTAAGAATTATGATTAAAAATGTGACTTAAATACATTTTGAGTGTCTTACAATTGAATACAAATTTGATGCTCAAAAAAGCTAATTTTTGGCATATAAATTGGTATATTTACATTACTATTAATACTTATAAATCAAAACAATCATGGTTAAAGCAAAATACCAAGACGTTCTAGACTTAGGGGAACAATTAAACATCCAAGACGGTAAAGTTGAAGAAGCAAACGGTCAACTTAAAGTTTGGGGAACTGCAGCTACACAGTACGAGAAAAATTTACTTTGGGATAAGATAAAAGAAATCGGTGGTGATGAACCTTCTGATATTATGGCAGACATTAAAGTTGCTGATGAATCAGTTTATGCGAGACATACTGTAAAGTCTGGTGAAACTTTAGGGAAAATTGCTAAGCACTATTATGGTGATGCAATGAAGTATAAAGAAATTTTTGAAGCAAATACTAATATTCTTAAAAATCCGGATTTAATTCATCCTGACCAAGAATTAGTAATTCCTAATCTATAATTAGAATAAATTTATAAAAATTAAGCGACCTACTTCGACTACGCTCAGTAACCGAAAGGTCGCTTTTTTTTTATGCTTTAGACTTTGCCAGTTCTAAAATTGTTTTTAACTGCTCCTCTATGGTTAAATCTGAATTATCAATCTCAATAGCATCATCTGCTTTTACCAAAGGTGAATCTTCTCTTGTTGAGTCAATACGATCTCTTGTAGTAACATTTTCTAAAACTTCGTCATAACTTAGGTTATGTCCGCGTTCTAATAATTCTTTATAACGTCTTTGGGCTCTGGTTTCAGCAGAAGCTGTCATAAATATTTTCAATTCAGCATCAGGAAATACTACCGTACCAATATCTCTACCGTCCATTACGATGCCTTTGTCTTTACCCATTAACTGTTGTTGTTCTACCAGTTTTTGTCGTACTTCAGAAATTGTAGCTACTGGACTCACATATCGTGATACTTCTAAAGTTCTAATCTGCTTCTCAATGTTTTCACCATTTAAGTATACTTCGGCAAATCCTAACACTTCATTAAACTTAAAGGTTATATGTATTTCATTAAGTCGTTCAATGAGTTTTTCAGAATGAAAGAAGTCTTCACCTATCAATTCATTTTTCATAGCAAAATAGGTCACTGCTCTATACATTGCTCCAGTATCAACATAAATATAGTTGAGTTGCTTTGCTAATTGCTTTGCAATAGTACTCTTACCGGTTGAAGAAAATCCATCTATAGCTATTACAATCTTATTCATAGTTGTATCCTTATCGTCTTCTGCCATCTAAATCTATTTGAAGTCCAAAAAAACTAGTATTAGAAGCACTTGTGTATCTGGCATGTGTATAACTAAATCGCATTGAGTTTAATCGAATACCTACACCAACTGATAAACCTGAAAAATTTCTTTGATCTACTATTCTTAATTCTTCTGCACGTCTAAAGTTATAACCAAATCTTAGATTAAACCCACGTTCTGGCCATAACTCGGCTCCCAAAATTAAATGGCGTAAAGCATTATTGAAAAAACCAACCGTTTCTTGGGTCTGATTACCATCTAAATCTGTCGTGGCTCTAGCAGGATTAGATACACCTATTGGCCATTCCTGTAGATTTTCCATCGTTAGGTGCCATCTGATAGGAACGTTCTCTAATGTCTGGGACATCCCAAAATTGACTTCAAAAGGTAAAGGTTCATTCTGGCCTGCATATGTTGTAAACTGTGTTCCTATATTTCTAACCGTTAAAGCTGCATGAAAATCTAACTTTTCATTGATATACATTATACCCAAATCTACTGCTCCACCAACTGAATTGTATTGTTCTAAAAGAGAAGTAATAACCTTTACATTGGCTCCTACATAGAAATCGGTAAAAGGAATATTGTAATTATAACCTGCCGAAATAGCTGCTTCGTTTCCACTAAAAGTTCCTGTGGAATTACCATTAACGTCGTAACCATCAAACGTTCCGTAATTAATATATGTTACACCAAAATGAAATGTTTGTACGTGTCTGTCCCAAGTATAAGCATAAGCAGCTGTTCCGTATGTAATACCACCTAAATAACTAGATACATTTACAGCAAGTTGATTGTGCATTTGCCAGTTTAAAGATGCTGGATTGTATAAGGCCTCAGTAACATCATGATCAAAATTGGTGATAATTTTACCGCCTAATGCAGCCTGTCGTGGAGATGATACAAGATTGAGAAATTGATAAGTAGATTCTCCACCCAATTGTGCAAACAACGGTAACGCTAAAAGCATAAAACAGAATTGGGTAACCCTCTTTATCATAGATTGTGCAAAATAAACAAATCTATCTTAAAACGATGATATGATTTTTTTATTTTTTCGAGGTGTTTTATTTCTATTTTAACTTCAATTTTTGACCTACTAAAATGAGATTATCTGAAAGATTATTAATTGATTTTAGCTCATCTACAGAAAGCCCATTTCGCTTGGCAATATTGTATAACGTATCACCTTTAGATACCGTCCAAATTGAATTGTTTGATGATACTTTTCTGTATTCGGAGTGGGATACTTTTAATTCCTGACCAACTTTTATCAAGTTTGAAGTCAGCCCATTTTTACTTTTTAATTCATCAACAGTAAAGCCAAAACGCCTACTCAGACTATATAAAGTATCGCCATTTTCTACTATATGAGTACCAGATGTGTTTTCTGAAACAGTAACTATAACAGGTGATTCTTCACTTGAAACATTTATAGTACTTACTGATTGCTTATCAAAATTACCAACTCTAAGTTTTTGACCAGGATCAATCAAAGTAGTCTCTAAATTATTAGCTTCTTTTAAAGCTGTTAAAGTTGTTTTGTAACGATTAGCAATATCCAAGAGCGTTTCGTTTTCTTTTACAGTATGATAATCAGAATCTGCATCAATTACCAGTGAATCTTTGGTATTACTTTCTGATTTTTCTACAAAATCATCAAACTTTATTGGGCTCTTTTTGTCTTCAGAATTTACTAATATAATTTCCCCTGTAACTACATTAAGCTTTGCGGGTTTACCGTCTAAAACTACATCTTTATATTGCCCTTCTTCTTGACTAAAACTATTGAGCCATGATAAAAGGGCAATACACAAAGTAAAAACTAACTTAGAGTTTTTTAGCATTCCTTACTTTTTGATTAGTAATGGCAATATCTAAAACCTCGCTCATATCTTTCACATAATGAAATGTTAGACCTTTGAGATATTCTGGTTTTATTTCGTTAATATCGCGCTTATTATCTTCACATAAAAGAATCTCTTTAATTTTTGCGCGTTTAGCCGCTAAAATCTTCTCTTTAATACCACCTACAGGAAGTACTTTTCCACGCAGTGTAATCTCACCTGTCATCGCTATACTTTTCTTTACTTTACGTTGCGTAAATAAGGATACTAAAGATGTTAACATGGTAACACCTGCACTTGGACCATCTTTTGGTGTTGCACCTTCTGGCACGTGTATGTGTACATTGTACTTGTCGAAAACTTCTGGGTTTATTTCAAACGTATCTGCATTGGCTTTTATGTATTCCATTGCGATAGTGGCTGACTCACGCATAACTTTTCCCAAGTTTCCTGTAATGGTAAGATTACCTTTTCCTTTAGATAAAATAGACTCTATAAATAGGATATCGCCACCCACTCTAGTCCAAGCTAAACCAGTTACAACTCCTGCTACATTATTGTTTTCGTATTTATCGCGTTCTAGTCTTGGCGAACCTAACACTTCAATAACATCGTCGTTAGATATCTTCACGTTATAGTCCTCTTCCATTGCAATATTTTTGGCAGCGTAACGTACCATTTTTGCAATTTGCTTTTCAAGACCTCTTACTCCAGATTCTCTTGTATAACCTTCAACGATTTTTTCTAGTTGTGGTTTTCCAATTTTTAACGCTTTGCTATCTAGCCCATGCTCTTTTAATTGTTTCGGCAATAAATGGCGTTTAGCAATTTCTACTTTTTCTTCAATAGTATAACCTGTTACGTTAATGATTTCCATACGGTCTCTTAATGCAGGCTGAATGGTGTTAAGACTATTAGACGTTGCAATAAACATTACCTTAGATAAGTCGTAACCCATTTCTAAGAAGTTATCGTAAAACTCATTGTTTTGTTCAGGATCTAAAACCTCTAACATTGCAGAAGATGGGTCTCCTTGGCTACCTGTAGATAACTTATCAATCTCATCTAAAACAAATACTGGGTTTGACGTGCCTGCTTTCTTTAAACTCTGGATAATTCGTCCTGGCATAGCACCAATGTAGGTTTTCCTATGTCCGCGTATCTCAGCTTCATCACGTAAACCTCCAAGTGAAATTCTTACATATTCCCTTCCTAAAGCTTCGGCTATAGACTTTCCTAAAGATGTTTTACCAACCCCTGGAGGTCCATATAAACACAGTATTGGCGACTTCATATCATTACGAAGTTTTAAAACTGCCAAATATTCAATGATTCGCTTTTTAACATCGTCTAATCCAAAATGGTCGCGATCTAGGATTTCCATGGCACGTTTAAGGTCAAATTGATCATCGCTAAACTCATTCCAAGGTAAGTCCAAAAACAGATCTAAATAATTACGTTGTATAGAATACTCTGCCACCTGAGGATTCATGCGCTGCATTTTGGCTAATTCCTTATCAAAGTGCTCTTTTACTTTATCGTCCCAATTCTTTTCTTTGGCACGTGCTTTCATGTCTTCTATTTCTTGGCCAGAAGATACACCACCACCTAATTCTTCTTGGATGGTTTTCATCTGTTGGTGTAAGAAATACTCACGCTGCTGCTGGTTCATATCACTCTGAACCTTGTTCTGAATATCATTCTTTAATTCAAGTTTTTGATATTCTAAATTCATATATTTTAAAGTCTGAAGCGCACGTTCTTTTAAATCGTTAATTTTTAAAAGTTCTTGCTTTTCCTCAACTTTAAGATTCATGTTGGAAGACACAAAATTTACTAAGAACGAGTTACTTTCTATGTTCTTAATAGCAAAAGAGGCTTCGGTAGGAATATTAGGGCTTTCCTTTATAATCTCCAAAGAAAGATCCTTAATAGAATCTATTATAGCATTAAACTCTTCGTTATCCGCAGCTGGTTTAGCCTCAGGAATATCAGAAATTGTTGCCGTTAAGTAAGGTTTTTCAGAAATAATTTCATTAATCTGAAAACGCTTTTTCCCCTGAATAATAACCGTAGTATTACCATCTGGCATTTTTAGCACTTTAAGGATTCGAGCTACAGTACCCGTTTTATAAATGTCTTTGGCCGCAGGTTTTTCAACAGATTCATCTTTTTGAGCTACCACACCTATAACTTTTCCGCCTTTATTGGCGTCGTTTATAAGTTTTATAGAGGTATCTCTACCTGCTGTTATAGGAATTACAACACCTGGAAATAATACTGTATTTCGTAACGGTAGAATGGATAGAGACTCTGGTAAAGATTCGTTGTTAATTAATTCCTCATCCTCTGGTGTCATCAACGGAATTAATTCTGAATTTTCGTCAAAATCTTGAAATGACAAACTGTCAAGACTTAAAAAATTTGATTTCTTCATAAATATATTTAAGCCATTCTGTCATTAAAAAATGATAGAAAAGCATTTAATTAAATGTATTAAAAATTAACTTTACACTGAATATCAATACATTATAAGATATTCAAAGTTATTCACATCTATATAATTTCAATTGTTATGCCATTACCTTTAGACTTTATTAAAAGTTTTTTTATCAAAAGTGTAACAATGCCAAAACACCTTCATCTATAGAATAAAGCAATTGTTTTTTTGACATCAACCAATCAAAATATCGAACAGTTATTAGTGCTTTGCAAATCTTGTAACCAACGTGCGCAGTTAGAAGTTTACAACAGATACAACAAAGCCATGTATAACACAGCATTGAGAATTGTAAAAGATTCTTTTAAGGCTGAAGACATAATGCAAGAGTCATTTTTAACGGCTTTTACAAAACTTGAAACATTAGAGGACGCCAAACTATTTGGCGCATGGTTAAAACGTATTGTAGTGAATAATAGTATAGCACATTACAACAAAACCGTAAAACAAAACGAAGTACCTCTAGAACCAGTTATGTACAAAGTTGAAGATGATAACGGCATTGAAAGTCATAACCAAAATAATGATAAGGTGAAACAAATTATTAGTGTTATGAAAACACTAAAACCCAATTACAACTTGGGGCTAACCTTACATCTTATTGAAGGTTATGATTACGAAGAAATCTGTGATATTATGGATATTTCTTATGCAAATTGCAGAACCATGATATCCAGAGCTAAAGAAAGTTTAAGAAAGAAATTAGAGCTAACAGCTTAAATTATTGATGCATGGAAAAAGATACTTTAGACGAATTATTTGATAACCTTAAAGGTGAATTTGATATCAACGAACCAAATGCAGGTCATCAAGATCGCTTTTTAGAAAAGCTCAATACCAATACAATAGCTTCTACAGAAGAAAAAAAGTCTTCTGGCTTTAATTGGAAACCATTTTTAGCCATAGCAGCTTCTTTAGTCATTTGCTTAGCGGTATTTACAACATCAAATGCACAGCCAGAAGTTATGGATTTGGCAAGCGTATCACCAGAAATGTCCGAAACACAAGATTTCTTTACAGCAACAATTAATGCAGAATTAAAAAAGCTTAACAATGAACGCTCGCCTTTAACTAAACAAGTTATAAGAGATGCGCTTAACAGAATTGAACTGTTAGAAAAAGACTATCAAAAACTAAAAACAGATTTAACAGAAAGTGACAAAGACCAGCGTGTTATCTACGCTATGATTAGCAACTTTCAGAACAGGATAGACATTTTGAATACAGTTTTAGAACAAATTGAAACAATTAAAGAATTAAAAACCAACAGTGATGAACCAAAAAATACATTTTAGAATAGCAATTCTTCTATTGCTAATGCCATTTATAACGTTGGCAAACACAAACGCTGAAATTGGAAAAACAACGAAAGAGCGTAACATCAAAAAGTCATTTGATGTATCTGCTGATGCTACATTAAAAATAGATAATAGCTATGGCAACTTAGACATTGTAACTTGGGACCAGAATCGTATTGAGTTTGATATTACTATTGAAGTGACTGGTAATAATGCCAATAAAGTTGAAGAGCGACTTAATGAAATTTCAGTTAGTTTTAATAACACTAAAGATTTAGTAACGGCCAAAACAAATTTTGAAAATAAAGACAAAAATTGGTGGAGTTGGAATAACAACAAAAAATTAAAGATCGAAGTGCACTACCGTGTAAAAATGCCAATAACCAATAACGTAGATTTAGATAATAATTATGGCTCCATTAATTTAGATAGACTAAAAGGCAAAGCCAAAATTCACTGTAGCTACGGGAAAGTAACGACCAAAGAGCTTATGGCAGATGGCAACTACATTAATTTTGATTACAGTAAAGGTTGTTATTTTGAATTTATTAAAAGTGGTAAATTATATGCAGATTATAGCGAATTTACCATAGCCAAGACAAAATCCCTTTACTTAAACACTGGGTATACAAATTCTATAATTGAAAATTCGGAAGATGTAGAATTCAACTGCGACTACGGTTCGTTAAGAGTGGATAATATTAACAGTCTTAAAGGAAATGCAGATTATCTTACCCTACGTATTGTTAACCTATATAAAAGTATTAATTTAAAAGCCGATTATGGATCTTTAAAGATAGATCGCATCGCCTCAAAAGCAAATAATGTAGAAATCGATTCTGAGTTTATGGGTATTACTATTAGTTATGATAGTAATTACAGCTTTGATTTTGATATCGATTTAGAATATGCCTCACTAAGAGATTCAGACACATTTAATTTTACAAATAAAGAAGTCGATTCTTTTGAGAAAAAGTACAATGGTTACCATGGCACAAAAGGGTCTGGCAATTATGTAAAAATAAAATCACAGTATGGAAGCGTAAGCTTTAAACAACAATAATTTATCGTCACTTCGAGTAAATTCAGTAGATTTTATCTAATGAATTTGTATCGAGAAGACAAATAAAAGTGTTCTCGATACAATTCCGATTCTCGCGATCACTCGAACTGACATAAGAAATCAATAAACGAACAGTAACCAAACAATTCAAAATCATGAAATTATTAAAATCAATTACGTTAGTCGCATTCCTTTTTAGTGTTACAACATCTTGTGCACAATGGGGAAAATGGAAAAAACAAAAAGGAGATGGTAATATTATTACAGAAAACCGATCAACCGGAAATTATGATGGTCTTGAGGCTGCAGGACCAATGGATTTTAAATTAGTCCAAGGTAATGAAGGAACTATTACTATTGAAGGTGATGCCAATTTAATGCAATACATCATTACTGAGGTAAAAGGTAGTAAACTTGTTGTAAAAGTTGAAAATGGTATTAATCTGAAACCTACAAAAACTATTGTAGTTACCGTACCTTACGAATCTATCAATTCTGTCTCCTTGGCTGGCTCAGGTGATATTGAAAATTCAGGCACAATTAAAGCTAACGATTTTGATGTGTCCTTAGCAGGCTCTGGTGACATAGATCTAAAGATTAGCTCTAATTCTGTTGAAAGTAGTATTTCGGGATCTGGTGATATAGAATTAAGTGGCTCAACAAAAGATTTGACGACAAAAGTAACAGGCTCTGGCGATTTTGATGGTAGCGATCTAGACAGTACAAATGTAACTGCAAAAATCACTGGTTCTGGTGGTGCTAATGTGGTTTGTAATGGTGAACTTAAAGTAAGAATTACAGGTTCTGGCGATGTGAAATATTCTGGAAACCCAACCAACAAAGACACTAAAGTAACAGGTTCTGGTAGCGTTAGCAACTAGTGCGCAATCAATCAACTAAAAATAAGAAAGGACAAGCTAATACTTGTCCTTTTTTAGTTTAATCAGAGTTTTTATTTCTTAAACGGGGAATTTTTTAAAGATCTCATTTATCATTCGGGTCATAAGCGTAGGATCTGAAATATGGGCTTTAAAATTTTCTGCCATGCCAGACCACACCAATTGTTTGGTAGTTTTGTTAAATACCTGCACTATTAAAGTTCCTTCTTTATAAGGTTGATTATTAAGTGCATTTTCACTATTTCTAAAATAACGTTTATAATCTGTATCAGTAACAGAAGCATAGTTTGGACTATTGACTGAAGTAGAACCACCATCAATAGGTGCTTGCTCGTAATAGTTGTTACTTCTACCTCTTAAGTTACTTCTAATCGCATTAGATGTACTTAACAATACCAGCAAATCTGGATTTTTAATATCTACGGAAAACCCTTTTTCAACCATTTTTTCATTCATAGTTGTAATTAAAGATTCTTCGATAGATTTATCCATGTCTACATTAAACTCATCTATTTTAAACGAGGTGTTCGGCAAATATGCAAATGTTTTAAAACTATTGAAATCGTCATCAGTATATTTTTTTGATTTAACATTAGATGCACAACCCATAAAAATAAGTAGTGCTAGAATCGAAAAAAATCTTAAAGTTGTTTTCATAGCAAATTTGTTTTAAGTTAAAAAGTCAATTAAAATACAATAAGGATGAGCACGGAGTTTATGCATTAGTAATTGCAGTAAGGAATTTTGCCATTACTATTCTCCTTATAACACAAAAATAATAGTTAATTGATTTTCAGCATAATAGAAACTGTTATATTTGTGTTAATCAGATAAGTTTAGACTATAATTAAGAAAACAGAGCTTGTATTAAATCATTTCGTACCAGCTTCAAAATCTACTTTCCATTTTTCCCATTCGTCTAAGAAATAGTTAAGGATAATTGGGTTGTCTAAAGTATTTTGTTTAGTGTCGGCAATGGTAATATCCTTAGGAAAAATAAAGGCTTGTTCTATTTGGTTTGGGTTGAGATATTTTAAATCTTCTGGCAAAGCTCTAATATCTACTTTACTGTTGTTGCCATCATGTCTGGCAATAATAAATCCCCAATCGCCAAACGATGGTATGTAGGTATGATAAGGTTGTACGTCTTCAAAAACTGATGCTAGTGTATTATTAATACAACTAAAGACTTTGTTTGAGAAATAAATTTCACCAGATTGTGTTACAAAAACACCATCCTTTTTAAGGTTTCGCTTTGCCATTAAAAAGAACTGCTTGCTATACAATCTTGCCAAGGCCTGATTAGTTGGGTCTGGCAAATCTGCAATGATTACATCGTACTTTTCAGTATTATTAAACAGATAAGTAAACGCATCTTCTGGTATAAGGTTTACTTTTTCATTTTTTGCAGCGTTAGCGTTAATGTCCTTTAGATATTTGTTCTCTTTTGCGAGATAAAACATGGTACTATCAATATCTACAACATCAACACGCTGTACAGAGCTATGCTTTAGCACTTCTCTACTCGCTAAATTTTCACCACCTCCGAGAATTAAAATACGCTTTGGATTGTAATGCATTGCTAAAGGAATATGTACCAAAGATTCATGATAACGATGCTCATCTGAAGATGAAAACTGTATCACTCTATTAAGATACAAACGAACATCTCCTTGCGTTTTGGTCATTACAATTTTTTGATACGGTGTTTGCTCATTCAACACAATAGGACGCTTGTATATTTTCTGATCCCAAACCTTTAAAAGTTTACCTCCAAACAACACTAAAACGACTAAACCAATAACAGCCAAAAAGCCAAAAATACTGTTTCGTTTTTTGTCTTTGAGCAAAGTGTAATTCAAAAGAATACCTAAAACAATATTTACAATTCCGAAGATCAGCGACGAATAGTACAAGCCAACAAATGGAAGTATGATAAATGGAAAAATCAAGGTCGCAATAAGTCCACCTATATAATCTAACGACAACACGTTAGAAAGATTGTTTTTAATGTTGCTCTCTTCTAAGGCAAAAGTCAATAAAGGCACTTCCATACCTGTAAGTAAACCTATTACAAATATGATAGCCAAACAACTCATTTGTAATATCATTGGCGACACATACACAAACAGCATATAAAGTAGTGGCACAGAAACACCACCAATAAACCCAAGTAGATATTCAACATTGATAAAAAATGTGAGTGGTTTTTCTTTTAAGAACTTAGATAAAAAGGCACCTATTCCCATAGAAAACAAATACACACCAATGATTATGGAAAACTGTCTTACACCATCTCCTAAAAAATAAGTTGCAGTTGTGCTTATTAGCAATTCGTAGATGATTGAACATAAACCTGCAATAAATACAGCAAATGGAATTAGTGCTTTTTTATTCATTAAAAATTGATTATGTTTGAGGAAATTAACCTGTCAAAGATGAATAAAAAAATTATAACTGGTCTTGCTTTAACTAAAAAAATAACGTTAATGGCCGCTGTAGCTGCTGCATTAACATTTCAAAGTTGTGGCGATAACGATCCAAGTCCACGCATTAAAGATGCACAGCAAGAAACGGTTTACGAATCTACTCAAGGTGTTATCACTGAGGTTGAAGAAGTAGAGCCAGGAAATGATTATAAAATCATTGATGAGCGTTTAATTGACGATAAAGATAAATCTATTGCTATTGTACACACATTAGAAGGAACAACAGATACACTATCTTTAAGAAAAATGAAAAATGACGAGTCATCTTACAGTCGTCATTCTGGTTTAAGAAGCATACTATTCTACTCGTTAGCAGCTTCTTATTTTAATAGAAGTTTACGTAACGTTACACCAAACCAAAGTAACTACAAAAATGCTTCTGCTTATAATAAATCTACAGGATTAAAAAACGATTTAAGAAGCTCTGCAACATCTCGAAGAGTAAGTGTACCAGGAAAATCATCTAGAGGATATGGCAGCGGAAAGTCGTTTAGATCGTTTGGAGGATAGTCGTTTTAAAGAGATAAAACGTCTTAAAAAGAAACACGTTCCACATCGCTTACACTGGTATTTAGAAGAAGACTATTTTTCTGAAGAACTACTCGGTATTTACCGTTCTGAAGTAGAGCAACTACGTCGTATTTCTGACGAAGCGTTTTACTTATTTCAACGTGCAACAGACAAAATCATAGCCGAACATAAATTAGGAGAGCTTGGCATTCCGTCATCATTTCAAAAATGTATTGAACATAGCTGGAAGAACAAGAATAGACACCCTTTTCTTTATGGTCGTTTTGATATTAATGGAGGTTTAAAATCTGATTATGGTCGCATTATTGAGTTTAATGCAGACACATGTAGCACTTTACCTGAGACATTATTGTGGCAACCTCTTCAATTAGAACAATTAAAAGGTAATCCCCAAAGCTTTAATACTTTAAAATTTGATATAAAAGATACTTTGTCTAACCTAAAATCTTATTTAGGTAAAGACAACCCTGTTTTTCTGGGAACTTCTTTTGGATATATTGAAGACAAAGAAAACGTTAACTGTATTATAGATATAGCTTACCAAGCTGGCTATAAACCGTTTTATTCGGACTTGGAGCATGTTATTTTTTCGGATGAAGGTATATTTCATCAAATTGGTGATGAATACGAAGATGTTGATGTGCTTTTTAAAATGATCCCTTGGGATTGGATGTTCAATGACGAGCCTGAATTAGCACACACACTTTCAGACTTAATACTAAATGATAAAGTGGTGGTTTTAAATCCACCATACACTGCTATTTGGCAGAATAAAAAGTTTTTGGCTTACATCACACAGAACTTCCCGAATAATATTTTGGCTGAAACATATTTAAGCAAAGAGCCTAGCTTATACAATTATGTACAAAAACCTGTTTATGGTCGTTTGGGTGAAAATATTTCTATTGAAGCTATGGGTAATTCTGAAGCTAGATCTAAAGGTGATTTTGGACATCAGGATATGGTGTTTCAAAAATTTTACCCATTAAATAAAGATGAAGAAGATTATTTTTATCAAATAGGAATGTTCTACACATCAAGAGCGTCTGCCATAAACTTAAGAACACAAGAATCTAAAATTATTACCGATGATTGTGAGTTTATGTCTCATTTTATTATATAAGGATCTGATGAAATAATAGAGATAGCCTCTCCCCTTTCAATCTTCTTGATAACAACTTTATCCGAACTAAAAGATTTCATTAGTAATTCCTGAATTTTTTTAGCGTCAAAAGGTCTACAAGAAAATATATCTACTGCAGCAAATTGATGTTCTGGCCATGAATGAATACTTACATGGCTTTCTTCTAATAGAATAAAGCCGGTAACACCAATGGGCTTAAATTGTTTGTAAGACTCATTAACCTTGGTAAGCTGTAATTCTTCAACTATAACATTTAATACCGTTTTTACCGTAGGTATAAACGATAGTGTATCTGCATTACAGTTATACACATCCCAAGTGATATGAGTGCCGAGAGAGGTTTTCAAGTTTAGTGGTATTTATTCTTCTTCAGAATAAGAGTCGTATGCGCTCTGCATCATTTCTATAAACTCGTAAGAATCATAGACCTTTACAAGCGTTGTATAAGATTCGTCAGCATCTACTTCAACCATTTCTGGTAGTGTTTCCCTTGGGCCATAGTCCCAAGTTACTTTATTAATAACATTAGTTAAAACGTCGTAGTTACCTTCCATAGGAAAACCTAAAAAAGTAACTTCTTTACTTGGTAATGTAGATGCATAGGAATTTTGAAAAGCTGGTGGTCCGTAATATTCGTCAGCTACTAAATATTCCGATAATGAAGGATTAATCATATATACAGACTCAGTAAAATTATATTTTATAATACTATCATTCTCTAAGGTTAACTGGTGTTCCCCAGGTCCCATTTCTACCCAAATAACGTCTTTTGGCGGAACTAAAACCCGTAAAGTATCTACTACGATTTCTACAGGAGCATCTGTTGGATTATCAATAGCAAGGTCTACTTTACTACTACATGATGAAAATACAGTTAAGGATAAGATTGAAAGTATTAATAGCTTTTTCATTATTGAGTGTTTAGTTACTGGCAATATAAGAATATTAATGGATTATTTATTAATATATACTCAGTTGATAAGTAAATTTATAGTTTTTCATAAATATACGTAATAGAGTGAGTAATTGTAGAGGTATTGTCAACTGAGCTAGTTGCAACTAAACCATCATTAATGACAACATATAGACGATTTGCATTTCTGAAATAATATAATACTGTCCCATCTAAAAAGTTGAAAGTAACTGTATTGCCATCTTGAAACCAAGTGAAGAATATAGTTTGATCTATTTCGCTACATACTGTGGAAAATTCAACCATATCTGTGCCAACAATCGGTGTAAAGGTGATATTAGCTATTGACCTAAGATACAATCTGCCAGTACCATCAGAATAAAAATCAATTGTTTCATTATCGTAACAATTTATTTCATCTAGGAAATTACTGGATGATATACCGTCATTATCTAAATCTAAATCAGTTATTGGGTTGGGTTCCCACGCAATTAGCTTCCATGTGCCTAAAGTCTCTACATAAGTAAGCTCACAATCCCCTAGGTCTTCTATTAAAGTGTTTAACAATCCGTCTTCATCACCACAAATCTCTATTTGATTCATTAGTGCATTCTTATACGTATTGCATGTTTCCTCATAATCATTATCCGTTGTATTATTAAAATCATTTAATGCAATTTCTGTTGCGACTATGGCTTCTTCACAAGCATCAATTTCTTCTGTACAAGTACCTAAGTCATCTGCAAGTAATTGTAAGCTACCATCTTCATCTCCACAAGCTTCAATCTGATTTAATAAAGCTTCTTTATAGATAAGGCACAGGTCACTAAAATCTTCTTGTGTTCCATTTAAGAAATTCTGAGCAGCTATTTCGGTAGCTTCAATAGCTTCTACACAAGAGGTGTCTTCAACGATAATTTCACCTTCATAAGGCTCATTATCACAGTTAATTGCCATAAAGAGTGTGGCAAACAACCCTAACATAAATATTTTCTTAACCATAGCATGCTAAAGTTAAGAATTATTTTTGAATTATTTTTTAGGAACTCTAAAGAGTAAAACGATACCTATTAAAAAGAAAATAAAAAGAAACAATATAGAGTTACGCATACTACCAGTAATCTGATCAATAAAACCATAAATAAGCATCCCTATTACTATACCAATTTTTTCAGCTACATCATAAAAACTAAAATATGATGTTGTATCTTCTGTCTCTGGTAAAAATTTTGAATATGTAGATCTAGCTAATGATTGTATACCACCCATGACCAAGCCAACTAATGAAGCAGCTACGTAAAATTGAACTGGAGTTTTCATAAAATATGCATAGAAGCATAAGCACATCCAAATAAAATTGACAGCAATTAAAGTAGATATATTTCCAAATCTAGAAGATGCTTTTGAAGTTAACACTGCTCCAATAATTGCAACAAGTTGAATGACTAATATACTCAATATGAGTCCTGTTGTTTTTGCTTCATCACTTCCCCAAGCAATTTCTTCTTCACCAAAATATACAGCGACTAGCATTATGGTTTGTACTGCCATACTAAAGACAAAAAATGCATATAAATAACGCTTAAGCCTTAAGTTTTCTTTCAGTTCTCTCCAAACGCCTTTTAATTCTTTAAAGCCATTGAATATAACATCCTTAGTCACCTTATGTCCTGATGACGCACCTTTTGGCAACACATAAAATGTATATTGGCTAAAGCCTGCCCACCATATACCAACCATAATAAAAGAATATCTCATAGCAACCTGTGCTGCGGTCTCGATGACTTTGCCATTTTCGTCTATATTGTCCTCAATAAAGAATACACTCGGATACATTACCATAGCAAGATTAATTATCAATAGAATAACACTACCTATATACCCTAAACTAAAACCTTTTGCACTTATGCTATCTTGTTGGTCTTCATATGCTATATCTGGCAAATATGAGTTGTAAAACACTAAACTTCCCCAATAACCGATAAGTCCCATAAAATAGAATAACAAACTAAGATGAATTCTATCTAAACTAAACCAATATAAGCCTATACAACCTGCTGAACCAACATAGCAGAAAAACTTCATAAAATTCTTCTTATTACCAATATAATCAGCAATACCAGATAAAATTGGCGATAAAAAAGCAACAACTAAAAATGTAAATGCTGTAACAAAAGTAATAAGCGCAGTGCTTTTAAAATCATAACCAAACGCTGTTACTACCTTCTTATCTGAAAGAAATAATGCTGAATAAAAAATTGGAAAAATAGATGATGCAATTGTAAGGGTATATACAGAATTTGCCCAATCATAAAATGCCCATGCGTTAAGAAGTTTTTTACTTCCTTTTTTAAGTTCGTTCATAGAGGTTACAATAAAAAAGCTGCTCTCTTGAGCAGCTTCTAAAGTAATCATTTATTTTTTAAGCCAATATTAATTTATTGGTCTAAACGAAGTAACACCGAACTTTTTAGCCTCAGCTTTAGCTTTTGAGGATAATGCTTGTAAAGTTTCAATTCTAGAGTCGTTACTTGGGTGCGTACTCAAGAACTCTGGTGGTGCTTGTCCTCCACTATTAGCTTTCATACGTTTCCATAATTCCGCTGCTTCATCAGGATTATAACCAGCAATTGCCATTAAAATTACACCAATTTTATCTGCCTCAGTTTCGTGAGACCTACTAAATGGTAACATTCCCCCAACATTACTTGCTAAGCCATAAGCTTGCATCCACATTTGTTGTTTTTCTGGGCTTTCATTTCCTGTAGCTACTGCAACACCAATACCGCCTAATTGTTGTAACATCCCAGAACTCATTCGTTGTTGGCCATGATTTGCCAATGCATGAGCCACTTCGTGTCCCATAATAGCAGCAACACCAGTTTCATTTTGAGCTATTGGTAAAATACCTGTATAAAACGCTATTTTACCACCTGGCATACACCATGCATTAACTTGTTCTGATTCTATCAATTTATATTCCCATTTATAATCATCTAAGTAACCTTGATGTCCATTAGCATTTAACCAGCGTTCTGCAGCAACAGCAATGCGTTGTCCTACTCTGGTAATCATTTCGGCATCTTTTGTTCCTGTAATTACTTTACTTTCACTTAATACTTGGTTATACTGTGCAAAAGAAGAAGGGAATAATTGGTCATTAGAGACAAACGCCATTGTTTTTTTTCCTGTAAATGGATTTGTAGCACAAGAAACAATAATTGCTATTATTCCTAGTATTGATATTCCTTTTTTAAATGTCATAGCTAATGGTTTAATTTACATAATCACTAAAATACAAAAATCTATTCGTAATTATAAGACACTTCTTTTATTAGATGGTCACTTAGAATTTCCTTCTTTTCCAATAACATGAAGTTCAGAAAAGTTTTTATCTACCACAAAAGAATTTGTCCCATTAGATTTTAAATGCGTTAATGAAATAACTTGGTTGTCTATTTGGATTTCAGAAATGTCAAAAGGCAATCCATGAATTATAATCTTAAAGGTTTCATAAGTTGTTATAAACTTACCTTCTTTATGCTGATTTATAATAAGTTCATTCTTTCTTCCTGTAAGACTAAAGCTTCTTAAACTATAGCGTCCTTTAGTGTAATCATAGCCATCATTGGCATCGCTAAATAATTCGCTAACTTCTTTTCCGTCTTTATAATAAACATCTAGTGCTATCTCTGTAATCTCTTTTTCACCAACATATTGTTGTACAGGGAATTTAGGGATAATTGCACCTTCTTTTACAAAAATTGGCATACTATCTATATCTGCATCTACCCACATCTCTTTTCCACCTCTTATAATTTCATCAGTCCAGAAATTATACCAACTTCCTCTAGGGATATACATTCTACGTCCTTTAGCGTTTGGTTCTAAAATAGGACAAGCTAAAATCTGTTCTCCAAAAATAAATTCATCAGTTCTATAATGCGTTTGAACATCATCTTGATCGAACAAAACTAAAGATTTTAACAAAGGTGTTCCATGATCGGTATAATTCCAAAAAGCAGTATACAAGTATGGTAATAATTGGTAACGAAGTTCAATAAACTTACGTACTATGGCTGTAACATCCTCATCGAAAGCCCATGGTTCTTGGTCTCCATGATCACCAGATGAATGTACTCTGAAGAATGGATGAAAAACACCAAGTTGAATCCAACGTGTAAACAATTCACCTTGAGGTTGTTCTGCAAAACCACCTATATCACTACCAGCAAATGAAAAGCCAGACATGGCCAAACGTTGTGCCTGAATATTCGCTATCCATAAATGCTCCCAAGTGGCTACATTATCGCCTGTCCATGTAGATGTATATCGCTGTGTCCCTGAGTATGCAGCCCTTGTAATTACAAAAGGTCGTTTTGGAAACGAGTATTTCTTTAAACCTTGATAGGTTGCTCGCGCCATTTGCATTCCATAAATGTTATGTGCTTTTCTATGGCTACAAGGGTTACCATCGTAATCGTGCCTAACATCATCTGGAAAGGTTTTGTTTGGCACCTCCATTACGGCAGGTTCATTCATATCATTCCAAACCCCTTTAATTCCAATCTCTTCGATTAACTCCTTAAAAAGTCCTGACCACCATTCTCTCACTTCAGGATTTGTAAAATCTGGAAAATAGCATTCGCCAGGCCAAACCTTACCTTTCATGTAAGGCCCATCGGCACGCTTACAGAAATAATCATTCTCTAATGCGTCTTTAAAAACCGAATAGTCTTTATCGATTTTAATACCTGGGTCTATTATAGCTACTGTTTTAAAACCTTGATCTTGCAATTCTTTAACCATACGTTTTGGGTCTGGAAAATAGTCTTTATTCCAAGTAAAGCAACGAAACCCGTCCATATAATCGATATCTAAATAAATAGCATCGCATGGAATTTTAAGCTCTCTAAAGGTTGTTGTTATTTCCTTTACTTTACTCTCGGGATAATAACTCCATTTGCATTGATGAAACCCAAGTGCCCATAATGGTGGTAAGTGGTGTGGTTTTCCTGTTAAATCTGTATAGCTTTCAACCACGTCACTCATATTTGGGCCATAGAAAAAGTAATAGTTCATTTCACCGCCTTGTGCCCAAAAACTGGTAACATTTCGTCGCTCTTGAGAAAAATCAAAAGAACTCCTAAAAGTATTATCAAAGAAAATCCCATAAGCTTTGCCATGATGAAGGCCTGTGTAAAATGGAATGGTTTTGTAAATAGGGTCTGTATCTTTTCCGTATGCGTAAGAATCGGTAACCCAATTATCGTAACGCTTTCCTTTTAGGTTCAGATGGTTAGGCTTATCACCGAGTCCATAATAACTTTCACCATCGTTAGAGACTTTGCTCATTTTTACGATATTACCGCCAAATTCGTAGCTTTCCTCCCAATGAAAACCAATTTCGTCTTGGTTGATTAAAATGCCATCTTTAGCATCATATATTGAAACACGGAGACTTTCTTTAGAAATTTCGCATCGCAACTTAGAAGTTATAACAATGTAACAATCATCATTTTCTTCAATTTCAAGTTTATTATAGCCAATACTTGCATATTTGGTTATGGCGTAGGAGAAATCATTATCAAAAGTACCTACGGTTGTGTATCTAAATCTTAAAAGACTATCGCGAACAACAGTTAATTGTAGAATAACATCGTTATCGGTTGAGAAATAAAGTTTATCAACATCTTTCTCAAAGCCTATTATATTTGAAGGAAATTGATTTCCTTTATTTTCTAATTCTGTATTTGTAATCATAGCTCGATTTAATATGTAAGGGCGCGTAAAAAAACGGAAAATTAAGAACTTTAAAAAGCTTAAATGCGTGTATTTATACAGTTTTATGAACTACATCGTTTTCGAGAGCGTAGTATAGATAAAATTTAAATTTTATGTCTTTAAATCTTGTCTTTATTGCGTGTACTTAAATACTACCATGCCTAATGGTGGAATTGTAATAGCGATTGAGTTATCCCTAAATTGCCATGGTTCAGTTTCGGAACTCTGTGTCTTATTTTTGTAAGAACCCGATCCAAAATATTTTTTTAAATCACTATTAAACACCTCTTTAAGCTTTCCTTTTTTTGGTACACCCATCTTGTAGTTTTCTCTAGGTATTGGTGTCATATTGCAAGCTACAACCAAATCATCTTTAGTATTGTCCCCTTTGCGGATGTAAACTAATACTGAATTCTCAGCATCGTTATAATCTATCCATTCAAAACCTTCTCCCATAAATTGCTTTTGGTGCAAAGCCGGTTCTTTTCTGTATAAACTATTTAAATCTTTAATTAATGCTTGCACACCTTTGTGTGGTGCATATTGCAGCAGATGCCAATCTAAACTTTGTTGAAAGTTCCATTCTTCACTTTGCCCAAATTCAGCACCTTGAAATAATAACTTTGTCCCTGGATGTGTAAACATATATGAATACAACAATCTAAGATTTGCAAATCGCTGCCACTCATCACCAGGCATTCTACCCAAAATAGAGTGCTTGCCATAAACAACTTCGTCATGGCTTAGAGGCAACATAAAATTCTCGGTAAATGCATAAGTCATACTAAAGGTTAAATCGTTTTGATGATGCTTTCTATAGATTGGTTCTTTTGCAAAATATTGTAAGGTATCGTGCATCCAGCCCATCATCCATTTCATTCCAAAACCTAACCCACCTAGATAAGTTGGCTTAGAAACCATTGGAAACGATGTCGATTCTTCTGCGATTGTTTGTACATCTGGAAACGAACTATATACTGCTTCATTCATTTCGCGCATAAAGGAAATGGCTTCAAGATTTTCTCTACCTCCAAACATATTTGGTTCCCACTCACCTTCTTCCCTACTGTAATCTAAAAACAACATCGAGGCTACAGCATCGACCCTTAGACCGTCCGCATGATATTGATCTAGCCAAAAAATAGCATTACTAATTAGAAATGATTTCACTTCATTTCTACCATAATTAAAGATCAAACTTTTCCAATCTGGATGGTAGCCTTTACGCCTGTCTGGATGCTCATATAAAGCTGAGCCATCAAAAAATCCAAGCCCATGAGCATCTTCTGGGAAATGCGATGGTACCCAATCTAAAATGATTCCTATATCGTTTTGATGTAGTTTATCTACTAGTAGTTTAAAATCTTCAGGATAACCAAAACGTGATGTTGGCGCAAAATAACCTGTTAACTGATAACCCCAAGATGGGTCATAAGGATATTCCATAATTGGCATAAGCTCTACGTGTGTAAAGTTCATATCCTTTACGTAAGTTACAAGATCTTCCGCAAGTTCTTCATAGGTTAAAAATCTATTTTCTTCAACTTTCTTTTTCCAAGATCCTAAATGAACTTCGTAAACCGAAAAAGGAGCATCTAAAGCGTTATGTTCCTTACGTTTTTTCATCCATTTGTTATCCTTCCACTTGTAATCATCATCCCAAACAATAGAGGCTGTATTTGGCGGATGTTCACAACGTCTGGCATACGGATCTGCTTTCTCAGTTTTTATATCGCTATGATGACTATGAATTTTATACTTGTAAATGTTGCCTTTACCAACTCCAGGTATAAAACCTTCCCAAATACCACTTTCGTCCCAACGCACGTTGAGTTTATGATCTCCTTCTAACCAAAAGTTAAAATCACCAACAACGGAAACTGATTTAGCACTTGGTGCCCAAACCGCAAAATAGGTGCCTTCTACACCATTAACGGTTGTAATATGAGAACCGAATTTTTCGTAAAGACGGTAATGTTTACCAGATTTAAACAAATTGATATCGAAATCTGTAAATAAACTGTGTGCAATTACTTCTGCCATAAATTTAGTGGTTGATAATATTTGAAATTCCTTTTAAAGGAATAACTGCCCAAAGTGGTCGAGAATTAAGCTCGTAACCTAATTCGTAAACTGCTTTTTCTAATAGTGAATATTTTAATAAAAAGATACGTTCTTGCTGATAGCCGATATTAATATTAGCATTTTGAATTTCGACAACATAAGTTCCTAAAAACAAACCAATAAAATATTGATACAAGATTTCACCAGCTTTAAAAAGTTCTTCTTGACTTTGTTTATATTTATCTTGATTATTAAAGATTGTCGCATATATAGCATAATGAAATGATCTAAATAAACCTGCAACGTCCTTTAATGGTGGCTGCTTTACTTTTCTATCTCTAATGGTACTTTCAGGCTCACCTTCAAAATCGAGAATGTAGAAATCATCGTTCTTAACGAGAACTTGACCTAAGTGGTAATCTCCGTGTACTCTCAAACGCTCCCCTTTTAGCTTGGTCCAATCAAAATTTAAGAATCGTTTTCTAATTTCATTTTTACGTTCTAAAAATTCATTGGCTAGTTCTAATGCTAAGCCATCTAACTTATGTAGATTGTTTTCAACCGCATTTAAACGGTTTTGGAACTGGTAAAGCAATCTGTTTTTTAGCCATACTGTGTAATCGCCATTAAATCTTTCTGGAGTAAAGGATGTATCTTCAAACTCAGAGCCCAGAGCGATGTGCATCTCGGCAGTACGCTTGGCAAGTGTCTGTATTTTTGTAAAAACATTTAAACCTGCCCAATCAATAATTTGCGCAGGAATATCTCTAATGGTCAACCGCTCAAAAGGTTCTGTGTGAGGCAGACGATTTATGTTAATGTTTTTATACTCTAAATTTGAAAACACCTTATGAAGTTCTTTTAACATATAATCCCAAGCATCGCCTTCATTTGGCACCAATTCATTCATTAAAGCTATGGTTATATTGGTGTTTTCATGGTCTTTAATTTGCATACTGCCCAAATAAGCAGGTGTGTTCTTAAAGTCTTTCTTTTCGGACAAAAAACGACTCATCTCGTAATCTGGATTGCGGTCTGCATAGATGCGTCTAAAAAACTTTAAAACATACTTATCATTGTATACAATAGAAGTATTACTCTGCTCCATACCCATGAATCTTGACGACTCGTAATGGCAATCTGAAAAATTTGAGCTTTTTTTATACTGTACTCGAGTTCTGTCTTTTGGCACAGCATTTAGTATGCGCTCAAAAACCACTTTTCTAAAGGCTTCTAGATTTATGGCATCTATTATAAATCCTTCTTGGTTTTGAATACTTATGGGAAGTATGCGGTCGTCTTTTGCGAAGCTTTCGTCTGACACAAACGCTATAGGCAAAAAATAGTGTTGGTAAAAAGCTTCGGTGAAATTAACTTCTAAAATAAGTCCATAATATACTTCTTCATTTTGCTGAATTCTGAAATATTCAGCTAATTCAATATATTTTAGTTTACTCGATTTACCACCATACCAACGTTGCTTAATAATATACTTTTCTAAAACGTCTGAAAGAAATGTTTTTACAAAATCTTTATTTTCCATCAAATCTTCCCACTCTACATCAAAATTGTAAGGAGTTTTTAGATTGACTGTTGTAGATTTCTTTTTAGACATTTCTATTTATTTATTTTAAATATATGAAATGGTAAGGTGGGATGCAACTCAATGAAATTCCATTCGTTATGCCAATTATAACTGCTTCCTGTAACTAAATCATTTACAGTTACTTGCTGGCCAGAATGAATTTCTAAATCTTGCAAAGGCAATTGAACTGTTCCCTGTTGTGCATAGTATTGTTCTAAACTAACAATGATTAATAACTCGTCTGTTTTTGAATCATTCCATTTATAATAAGCCAATAGATTATCATTCTCTACATGACAGAATTTAATGTTATTTGTTTGTTGCAATGCTTCATGTTGATGACGGATAGCATTTACCTTTGATATTATAGACGTCAGTTTATTTTGCACATCCCAATTGTAGTGCTTCACTTCAAACTTTTCAGACATATAATACTCTTCCTTTCCAGGAATAGCATTATCTAACTGTTGTTCAAATACAGGGCCATAGATACCAATATTAGAACTTAATGTTGCAGCTAATACATAGCGTTGTATATATTTAGACTCGTTAGCGCCTTGCAAGTGATATGGGTTGATATCTGGTGTATTTGGCCAAAAATTCGGTCTCATATACTCACGCTGATCGGTTTGAGTAAGCTCAGTCATATACTCAATAAGCTCTTGTTTATTATTCCTCCAAGTAAAATAGGTATATGATTGCGTATAACCTTGTTTAGCTAATTGCTGCATAACCTTTGGTTTTGTAAATGCTTCTGCTAAGAAAAGGACATCTGGATGTTGTTTTTTTACTTCAGTAATAATCCAATTCCAGAAATAGTAAGGTTTAGTATGTGGGTTGTCTACCCTAAATACTTTGATGTCGCAATCTATCCAATAGATTAAAATATCTAAACATTCTTTCCAAAGGTTTTTATAGTCTTTACTTTCCCAATAAATTGGTAAAATATCTTGATATTTTTTTGGTGGATTCTCGGCATACTGGACGGTTCCGTCTGGTCGCCATTTAAACCAATCTGGATGCTCTTTTACCCAAGGATGATCAGGAGCAGCTTGCAATGCGTAATCCATTGCAACTTCAATACCCAAATCTTTAGCTTTTTTAACCAAAGCTTTAAAATCCTCAACAGTTCCTAGTTGTGGGTGTATATCGTTATGTCCGCCATATTGCGAGCCAATTCCCCAAGCAGATCCTACATCTCCTTCATTGGCATTAGTTGTATTGTTTTTTCCTTTACGATTAACTTCCCCTATAGGATGAACTGGCGGAAAATACAAGGTATCAAAACCCATTTCGGCAATACGAGGCAACAAGCGTTCACAATCTTTAAATGTGCCGTGCTGACCTTCTATCTGAGAAGAAGATCTAGGGAAGAATTCATACCAGGTACTAAAAAGCGCTTTTTTTCTATCTACATAGATTTGTAACTCTTTAGATTCATTAACCAAATGCTTTTCTGGATATTTTACAAAGATATCGTGTAGCTTATGAGATGTTGCTTCTTTGATTGCCTCATCATATTTACTTTCATTTTCAAAACAATCTATGCAGTGGTCTAAGTATTCTTTTTCTTTTTTTGAGGCTTTTTTTAGTAACGGTTTAAGATAGGTTACTCCTTCTAAAAGTTCTGACTTTACATGTTGATTATCGTCAATTTTTCGTTCAATACCATGTTGCCAATTCAATGCATAGTCTACCCAACCTTCAACCTTATATACGTAAAAACCTTGTTTTTCTACAGTAAACGAGGCTTTCCATTCATCATTAACTACATGATGCATTCTTACCTCGCTCCACTTTTTAGCGTTTTCGTGTTTAAACAAGACCGAAGCTGCAATAACGTCGTGTCCATCTACCAGTACATGAGCTTCTACATTTACAATTTCGTTTACAATACGTTTTATAAAAAATTTACCACAATTTATTTGTGGTTTTACTGCGTCTATGACAACACGTTTTTGGTTCTGCATCTTGCTAATTGATTGTTGATTACATAACGAAAGTAATATACAAACTCGACATATAAAAGGAATAAATAAAGAGGTGCAAACTACAACGTTTGAATTAATTAAGTATTACTAAATTTATTGATTATTGAATAATGGTTCTTGGTGGAATAACTGCGTTTTTTTTCACAACCACAATGCCATCTTTAACAAAATAACTGTCAGTTTCAACATCTTTTAATTGCTTTCCGCCGTTAATCCTAACATCATCACCTATTCTGCAGTTTTTATCGAGAATTGCATTTTTTATAAAACAACGTTCACCAATACCCATAAAAATTTTAATCTTTTTTGATTCTACTTCCTCTAAAGACTCATAGCGATCACAACCCATCATGTAGCAGTTAATAACTGTAGATTCTGCACCAATTCTAGAACGAATTCCAATAACCGAGCGTTCAATTTTTGCAGCATGTATAATAGAACCTTCAGAAATTACAGTTCTGTCTAGAAGCGTACCTGATATTTTTGAAGTTGGTAAAATCCTAGCATTGGTATAGATACGTCTTTCATTATCGTACAGGTTAAACTTCGGTATATCGTCAGTCAATCCAAGATTTGCTTCAAAAAAGCTATCAATATTTCCTATATCTGTCCAATAGCCTTCAAATTGGTAGCTTAACGTTTTATGGTTTTTAATTGCCTCAGGAATTATTTCTCTTCCAAAGTCAACTGTATCAGGATTTTTTAATAATTCAACCAATAACTCTTTATTGAAAATATAAATACCCATTGATGCCAAATAATTTCTTCCTGCTTTCTGCATGTCTTCACTTACGGGTGAGGACCAATCGGGCAATAATGAAGCATCTGGTTTTTCTACAAACGAAGAAATAAAATTATTATCATCGGTTTTTAATATACCAAAAGAAGTTGCATCCTTAGCGTTTACGGGTTGAGTTGCTATTGAAATTTCTGCGCCACTCGCTTCATGAGCATCAATCATTTTGTTAAAATCCATTTGGTAAAGTTGATCACCTGAAAGTATTAAGGCATATTCAAAATCATGCCTTAAAAAGTGATGCAAACTCTGCCTAACTGCATCTGCAGTACCCTGAAACCATTTATCACTAGCAATAGTTTGTTCTGCTGCCAAAACATCTACAAATGCCGAACTAAAAAAGCTAAAGTGGTAAGTATTTTTTATATGCCTGTTTAAGGACGCTGAATTAAACTGTGTTAAAACATACATACGTTTAATATCAGAATTGATGCAATTTGAAATAGGTATATCTACCAATCTATACTTTCCGGCAATGGGTACAGCAGGTTTAGACCTGCTTTCTGTTAATGGATAAAGACGAGAGCCTTGTCCTCCTCCTAATATTATACTTAATACTTTGTCGTTTATCATTTACTTAACGCTTAAGGATTGATATATGCTTTTGGTTTGCTTTGCAATGGCTTTCCAGTCGAAAAACTCTTCTACACGCTGTCGTCCATTCTTGGCCATTTTTTCTCTTAGTTCCTTATTCCCAATAACTTTATTGATACCATTAGCTAAATCTCTAGAAAATTGGTCTGGATTTACAGGCTCAAAAGGTGCAACATTTTGCTGCTCTAGATTTACTAGTAAACCTGTTTCACCTTCAATAACTACTTCTTTTATACCACCAACTGCACTAGCTACTACGGCTGTTTCGCATGCCATAGCCTCTATATTTATAATTCCAAATGGCTCATAGATTGATGGACAACAAAACACATCTGCATGAGAATATAATTGAATAACATCTTTTTTATCTAACATTTTATCAATCCAAAAAATGTTATCACGTGTTTTAGAAGCTTTTGCTACAGCATCTTCCATTTCTTTGGCAATCGCTTCTGTATCTGGAGCGCCAGCACATAATACAATTTGAGTATCAGCATCAATATACTTAATGGCATTAACTAAATGAACTATTCCTTTTTGTCGTGTTATTCTTCCAACAAAAAGGACATATGGTTTGCTTTTGTCGATGCCGTAAGCTTCTAGTACATCGGTTTCGTTTACAATGCTATACTCTTTTAAATCAATGCCATTATATACGACTTCAATTTTATTTTTATCAACATCAAAATGTTTGATAATGTCTTGTTTCGTTTCTTCTGATACAGCAATTAAACAATCTGCCATTTCTATAGCGGTTTTTTCTACCCAAGAAGACGCATCATAGCCTCTACCTAATTGCTCACTTTTCCATGGTCTCAAAGGCTCTAAGGAATGTGTAGTTACCACTAAAGGTTTTCCATAACACAACTTTGCCATAATACCTGCAAAATGCGAGTACCAAGTGTGGCAGTGTACAATATCTGCGTCTATGGTATCAGCATTCATATGAAGTCCTGTACTTAAGGTCTTAAAAATAGACTTAAGCTTACTATCACTATCTTTAAAAAAACCATCTTCAAAAGGATAACCTTTAATACTGAGATTGTTAGTTTTTTTATCTTGGTCTCCAAAAGTTCTTACTTCTACTTCCATTAATTCAGACAATTCCTTTGCTAAATATTCTACGTGCACACCTGCACCACCATAAACGTAAGGAGGAAATTCTCTGGTAAGAAACAATACTTTCATCTAAATTTATTTAATACTTGTTAGTTGTAAGATCTAAATTACTTATTTACACAATGAATGTTTACAACACATTATAATAGTCACTAGGCATAACTAATACGATGGAAAAAGGTATTTAAAAAAATATCAATGTAATTTACTTAAATATTATGATTTTATCAACTCTTTAATCCAATTACTTAATAATAAAAATTATACTGAAAGCTTTGTAATTTTTTAAAACTTAATACGACAAAAGGTTTATTTAAAATCGTAAATTTAAGCTATGAAAAAGATCTTATTATTTTCCTTAACCGCTCTTTTATTCAATTGTAATGGCTCTGCTCAAAAAAAAGAAAATGAGGAGTCGGAAGAGTTTCCAATTACAAAAACCGAAGCTGAATGGAAAGCTGAATTAACCGAAATGGAATACTATGTTCTTAGAGAGGCAGGTACCGAACGTGCTTTCTCAAGTCCATTGAACAAAAATTACGAAAAAGGAGTTTACCATTGTGCTGCTTGTGATACACCGTTATTTAAAAGTGAACATAAATTTGATTCTGGTACTGGCTGGCCAAGCTTTGACAGAGAAATAGAAGGTAATGTTGCTTTTTCCACAGACTACAAAATTGGTTATGCTCGTACTGAAGAACATTGCGCAACTTGTGGAGGACATCTAGGCCATGTGTTTAATGATGGCCCAAAAGACACCACAGGAAAACGTCATTGTATTAATGGCGTGGCATTAAATTTTGTACCAGAGGACACTAAAAAAGATGAATAATTACATTGAGAGCAGTATTAAGCAATTTGAATATTACAAAAGTCTTGGCGATAAAACTTTTGCAAACTTAACTTTTGATGAATTAAAAAGAGAGTTTGCTGAAGATTCAAATTCTATATCTATAATAGTAAAGCATATTGTTGGCAACATGCTAAGTCGCTGGACAAATTTTCTAACCGAAGATGGCGAAAAAGAATGGAGACAACGCGATGAAGAATTTATTGATACATTTCACTCTAAAGAAGAACTTCTATCCACATGGAATAAAGGTTGGGATTGTCTGTTTGGCGCTATAAAGTCTTTAAAGAATGAAGATTTAGAGCGTATAATCTACATAAGAAATCAAGGCCACACAGTTGTTGAAGCTGTAAATCGACAAATGATGCATTATGCCTATCATGTTGGTCAAATTGTATTTTTAGGAAAACTTACTAAAGGAAATAATTGGCAATCCTTATCCATACCAAAAGGAAAATCGAAAGATTACAACAAAGAAAAATTTTCTAAAGACAAAGGCAAAAGACATTTTACAGAAGACCTTTAATATTACATTTTGGTTTCGTAAATTCGTACTCTCAAAAATTCAATTAAAAAATTACTCATGAGTAAATACGATATCATAGTATTAGGAAGTGGTCCTGGTGGCTACGTAACAGCAATTAGAGCATCTCAATTAGGTTTTAAAACCGCTGTTGTAGAGAAAGAAAGTCTTGGAGGTGTATGTTTAAATTGGGGCTGTATACCTACAAAAGCACTTTTAAAGTCTGCTCAGGTTTTTGAATATCTAAAACACGCTGAAGATTACGGTTTAAAAGTTAAAGATGCAGAACACGATTTTGATGCCGTTGTAAAGCGAAGCCGTGGTGTTGCAGATGGCATGAGTAATGGTGTAAAGTTCCTAATGAAAAAGAATAAAATTGATGTTATTGAGGGCTTCGGAAAAGTTAAGCCAGGAAAGAAAGTTGATGTTGATGGTAAAGAGTATTCGGCTGATCATATCATAATTGCAACAGGTGCTCGTTCTCGCGAGTTGCCTAGCCTGCCACAAGATGGTAAGAAAGTAATAGGTTACAGAAAAGCAATGACGTTAGATAAACAACCTAAAAAAATGATTGTGGTTGGCTCTGGAGCTATTGGCGTTGAGTTTGCTTACTTCTACAACTCAATGGGAACGGAAGTTACTATCGTAGAATATATGCCAAAAATTGTTCCTGTTGAAGATGATGAAGTTTCCAAGCAACTAGAGCGTAGCTTCAAAAAATCTGGAATTAAAATCATGACTTCTGCAGAAGTTACTTCTGTGGATACATCTGGTGAAGGTGTAAAGGCTACTGTAAAAACTAAAAAAGGTGAAGAAGTTTTAGAAGCTGATATGGTATTATCTGCAGTAGGCATTAAATCTAACATCGAAAATATTGGATTAGAAGATGTTGGTATTGCAGTTGACAGAGATAAAATTTTAGTAAACGACTACTACCAAACTAACATACCTGGTTACTATGCTATTGGAGATGTTACACCTGGACAAGCTTTAGCCCACGTTGCTTCTGCTGAAGGCATACTTTGTGTTGAAAAAATTGCAGGAATGCATGTTGAAGCTTTAGATTATGGAAACATACCTGGTTGTACGTATTGTTCACCAGAAGTTGCTAGTGTAGGTCTTACTGAAGCTCAAGCTAAGGAGCAAGGTTATGATATCAAAGTTGGTAAGTTCCCATTCTCAGCTTCGGGTAAAGCAAGTGCAGGTGGAAACAAAGATGGTTTTGTAAAAGTGATTTTTGATGCTAAATATGGTGAATGGTTAGGTTGTCACATGATTGGTGCTGGTGTTACAGATATGATCGCAGAAGCTGTATTAGGTCGTAAATTAGAAACAACTGGTCATGAAGTATTAAAAGCGGTTCATCCTCACCCAACAATGAGTGAAGCCGTTATGGAAGCTGTAGCAGATGCTTATGATGAAGTGATACATTTGTAATAAAACATCCACAATACACAAAAAAGCGATTCGTACTGAATCGCTTTTTTTATAATCTATATCCAAGTCCAAGGAAAAGTACGTTGGGAGATAATTCTTCAAAACCAATAGTATATTTCATGTGTATACTCAAATCTGAAGAAAAATCATAATCTAAACTAAGATCTGCTCTTATCTTAAGTTTATTAGAGAAAAAATCAAAAAAGTAATTTAAACTAGGTCCTACCAAAATATGAACCGTATCGTAAATATCATACTTTAAGTAAATCGGAGCATTTAAAAATCTAAAATCACCAATGCCTTTATAAAGTAACTCTGGTTGAATATGAAACCCATTGTCTATAGAAAAATCTACAAAAACACCACCATAATAACCTGTTTCAATATCTGGATTAGTACCAAAATCACCTTCGTTAACTTTAAAAAAGGTAAAATTTAATCCACCTTTAATTCCAAGTTCTGTTTGTGCAAAAGCCACAAAACTAAAAGCAACGACTACTAAGGATAGGATACATTTTTTCATGATTATAAGATAAAACTTTCTATTGCCAAATCATAGCTTTTTAGACCAAAACCAAGAATAACTCCTTTGGTATAAGGTGAAATATAAGATTGGTGTCTAATTTCTTCACGAGAAAAGGTATTAGAGATATGAACCTCTACTACAGGTACTGTAATTGCTTTTACCGCATCACCTATACCAACAGAAGTATGTGTATAAGCACCAGCATTTAAAATAATGCCGTCATAACTAAAACCAACTTCTTGTAACTTATCTATGAGTTCACCTTCAATATTAGATTGATAATAATCTAACTCAATATTGCTGTACTTAGACTGAAGTACTTTTAGATAATCTTCAAAAGTTTGGCTACCATAAATCTCAGGCTCTCTTTTTCCTAGAAGATTTAAATTGGGTCCATTAATTATTATAAGTTGCTTCATAAAGTAAATATAGTAAAACCTACTTCGACTAGACGGATAAGGGCATAAAAAAAACCGAAGCACTTGCTTCGGTTTTTTTTAAATTATTTCTAAACTTTTTAGAACTTGTAGTTAACACCAAATGATACATTGGTCCAATCACCACCAAAAGCGAATGAATTAGTAGCTTCAGCACCATCAAAATCTGGCTTAGAAGAAGAATAACCTAATACACCTACTAAAGCTTCAATAGAAAAATTATCTGAAACAAAATAGTTAAGACCTCCTGCAAAAGAAGCAGAGATTACGTCAGTTTTAACATCAGCTAGTTTATTGTCCATAGACTCATAACCTAGACCCAATTGACCAAAAAGTGAGAATTGGTTAGCTGGCGTAAAATAATAACGACCAAAAGCACCAACACCGAAAGTACTCATATCTACTACGTCTGTACTTCCTGATTCTGCTTTAGCAGATCCGAACGCTAACTCAGCACCAACTGCAATGTTGTCTGATACAAAAAACCCTACTCTAGGAGCAATTTCAAAAGTATTCGCCTTATCATCATCGAGTTTTTCTGATCCAAAAGTTAAAGAACCTGTAATAAATACATCACCGTTCGAAAAACCACCAGTAGAGGCATCTTCTTGTGCATTAACACTTACAAAAGCAAAAACTGCTAAAGCAGTAAAAAGTAATTTTTTCATAATCTTTTAAGTTTTAAAATTGATTTGATCTGCAAATGTAAATTATTAACTACTTCAATTTCTCAAAAAAATGTTAACAAAAGAAGCTTTTCATCGATATTGTAAAAAACAAAAAAAAATCTAAATTATCAATGTTCCAGCTATTTAGAGTAATTCTAAATCAGAATAAAAAAAACCGAAGCACATTATACTTCGGTTTTTCTCTGATTTATGTTTCTAAATTAGAACATGTATCCTACAGAAATTTGGAAAACATTATTTTGGATTGAAAAATCATCTCCTGCATCTTCAGCGATATTAGCAAGACCTAATGTATATCTTGCGCTAAAATTAAGACCATTATCAAGCTTATAACCAGCTCCAAACCCTAATCCAAAGTCAATACCTTTAAATTCATCTTTTACATCTTCTTCTTCTGACTCACCATCTACTTCAACTTCAGCATCAGCAGATAATAAAAATCCAATTTGCGGTCCAGCTTCTAAACTGAAACCTTCTGCTACATAATACTTAGCCATAACTGGTAAGTTTAAATAGTTTAGCTTGATTTTTTCTTCTACATCAAAGCTTCCAAATTCACCAAAATCTTCAGTGTATTCACTCTTAGCACCTTGAGAAGAGAATAATAATTCTGGCTGAACAGAAAACTTATCTGAAATAACAATCTCGGCTACACCACCAATATGAAATGAAGTTCTTGCATCTACATCTTCTGCATCACCACCAATTGAAGCTAAGTTAACACCAGCTTTGGCACCGAATTTTACCTCTTGTGCATTAACACTTGCAAAAGCAAATACTGCGAAAGCAGCTAAAAATAATTTTTTCATAATCTTTTAAGTTTTAGAATTGATTAATACAAACTAAAGCCTTTTTTTTATAATATTAAAATTTTAAGGTAGAGTTATTAACAACATTACAAACATTTTTATATAAACCATTGATAATTAATTATTTAATTTTTACGTTATTAACAAAATTTATAAAAATACGATGAATTACGTATGATTTTCACTACTTTTTAGCCCTAAAATCTCTTTTTTACACCATGAAATGGCCTCAAGCAGTTAAAGATTATAAACATTATTTACAGATTGAACGTGGTTTATCTCTAAACTCTATTGAGAATTATAACTATGATATAAAGAAACTTACAAACTACCTAGAAGATAATCAGATAGATATAGCACCAGATAAAATTACCCAAGAACATATCAAACAGTTTGTTTATAGCACATCTAAAACTATTAATCCAAGATCTCAAGGACGGTTAATCTCTGGGTTAAGGAACTTTTTTGATTATCTGGTTTTTGAAAATTACAGAGATTCTAATCCTATGGATTTAATTGAGTCACCAAAGATTGGTAGAAAACTGCCAGACACTTTATCTGTAGAGGATATAGATCTATTAATTAATACTATTGACCTAGGCTACCAATACCAAAGTGTTAATCTTGGTGAACGTAATAGAGCTATTTTAGAAACATTATATAGTTGTGGCCTACGAGTTAGTGAACTCATAGAATTAAAAATTTCTGATTTGTTTTTTGATGAAGGGTTTATTAAGGTAACAGGAAAAGGTGATAAACAACGTTTTGTTCCTATCGGTGAGTCTACACAAAAATATATTGAAATATGGAAAGGTATTAGAAACCATATTGATGTAAACCCAGAATCTAAAGATATTTTATTCCTTAATTATAAAGGTAACAAACTTACACGTGCTATGATTTTTACAATAATTAAGAATCTGGTTAAAAAGTCTGGCTTAAAGAAAACAGTGTCCCCTCATACCTTTAGACATTCGTTTGCTACCCACTTATTAGAAAATGGTGCAGATCTCAGAGCCATACAAATGATGTTGGGTCACGAAAGTATTACCACAACAGAAGTATATATGCACGTAGACCGATCGCACTTAAGTGATGTTTTAAACAAGTTTCATCCTAGAAAATAAAAAGGCGCTCTAAAATTAATAGAACACCCCTTTACATTACTTGAGTTAGTTATCTTTATTTTGCAATATTTACTGCTCTTGTTTCTCTTATTACAGTAACTTTTACCTGTCCTGGATACGTCATATCAGTTTGAATTTTTTGAGATATTTCAAAAGACAAACTTGCTGCTTTCTCGTCTGATACTTTTTCGCTCTCTACAATAACACGTAATTCTCTACCAGCCTGTATTGCGTACGCTTTTTTAACACCTGTGAAACCAAATGCTACGTCTTCTAAATCTTTAAGACGCTGTATGTAAGAATCTAAAACTTGGCGTCTTGCTCCTGGTCTAGCACCAGAAATAGCATCACATACCTGAATGATTGGAGATAACAACGTTGTCATTTCTATCTCGTCGTGGTGCGCTCCAATAGCATTACAAACTTCTGGTTTCTCGCCATGCTTTTCTGCCCATTGCATACCTAATATAGCGTGAGGAGTTTCAACATCTGTTTCAGATGATGGTACTTTTCCAATATCGTGAAGTAATCCTGCACGTTTCGCAAGCTTAGGATTTAATCCTAATTCGGCAGCCATAACGCCACATAGCTTAGCAACTTCTCTAGAGTGCTGTAATAAGTTCTGCCCATACGACGAACGATATTTCATTCGACCTACCATCTTTATCAATTCTGGATGAAGACCGTGAATGCCTAAATCTATTACAGTACGTTTACCAACTTCTATAATTTCCTGCTCTATTTGTTTAGTTGTTTTTTTGACAACTTCTTCAATTCGAGCTGGATGAATTCTACCATCAGTTACTAGTTTGTGTAATGACAAACGTGCTATTTCACGTCTTACAGAATCAAAACAAGATAATATAATCGCTTCTGGCGTATCATCTACAATGATTTCTACACCAGTTGCAGCTTCAATAGCTCTAATGTTACGACCTTCTCTACCAATAATTCTACCTTTAACATCATCGGATTCTATATTAAAGACAGATACACAGTTATCAACAGCTTCTTCAGTGCCTATTCTTTGAATAGTGTTAATGATAATTTTTTTAGCTTCTTGCTGAGCTGTTAGCTTAGCTTCTTCTATTCTATCTTGTACAAAAGCCATGGCATCAGTTTTAGCTTCTTCTTTTAAAGATTCTACTAATTGTGATTTTGCTTCTTCAGCAGATAGTTGAGAAATAACCTCAAGCTGCTTTATTTGACTTTTATGGGCTTTCTCTATTTCATCTTTCTTCTTTTCTAAGAATTCTAATCTAAAGTTATAGTCCTTTATTTTATCGTCTAAAGACTGATTAGACTTTTTAGCTTTTGAAAGTTCATTAGAAACTTGAGATTCTTTATCTCTAATGCGCTTTTCGGCTTCTGCCATTTTCTTATCTCTTGATAAGATTACTTTTTCGTGTTCTGCTTTAAGCTCTATAAATTTCTCTTTAGCTTGAAGGATTTTATCCTTTTTTAAAGCTTCTGCATCTGCTTTAGCTTGTTTTAAAATTGATTTGGATTCGCTCTCGGCATTAGCAATTAACTTAGATGCTTTACCTTTTTCCAAAGATTTTGCAATTACGTAGCCAATTACTAATCCTAATACCACTCCTCCAACTATAAATAGTATCGTGTTAGTGTCCATGATTTGTGTTTAGTTTAGTATATAAAAAAAGCCTACATCAGTTTTGGATTTTGTATAAACTCCTTAAAAACAAGTTTAGGGCTAACAAACTGATCAAGGATCTGCCCAAATACATAACGTATTAGCAGCATGCTTTTACAATTTAAACTCACCCTTTTTAAAGAATTAACGTTGAGTTTATCAAAAAATATAACTAATGTAGGCAGTAACCTTTTTGTATTTTAAAGAACGTACGAGTTAAATATGCTGATTTAACAGGTCATTTAAAGCTTCTAACTTTTCTTGTACCTCTTCGTTAACATATTCTTTATCTATCGATTTTTGCTCTACCTGAGCTGCAAACTGTAAGGCACACATTGCCAAAACATCTTGCTTATCTCTAACAGAGTAATTCTGCTCAAACTGACCAATCATTGCCTCAATCTTTTTTGTGGCCTTACGTAAACCTTCTTCCTGCTTTGGATTAATTGTCAACGGATATACCCTATTGGCAATTGAAAGTTTAATTTTTAATTGATCTGACATTTAGTCTAAATTTACAACTTTATTCTGAGAGTTGACCTATACAATGGTCAATTTCTCTTATAAGTGCATTTATTTTGAGCTTTGTTTCTCGTTTATTTTCGTCACTACCAAGCATTGAATTTGCTATTTTGAGTGTTTCATACTTATCTGCCCAAGAAGCAATCTCTTCTTGCTGTTCTAGAAGTTTCTGCTGCTGCTCTTCAAGCTGTTGAGATAATCTTGCATTGGTTTGCTTTAAGACTTCTTGCTTATGTAAAACCTTGCTGATTTTATTCTCTAAAGCATCAACAATTTCTTCTATTTTACTCATTTAAGTAATTCAATACTGTTGAAACAAATTTAACATACCTATTTAAAAAACACAATTCTTTTACAATTATTTTTAATTGAGATAACAACTTAAAAATTAAAACGTTCAGAAAAATAATACAGTTTTCTGGTTTGCAATTCTTGTTCAATTTGATATTTTAGCTGTAATAGTGCTCTTTATGAAAAAATTTTTGCTTTTACTTTTAGTTTCGAGTTCATTGTTTTCACAATCAGAATATCCTCAAGACTATTTTAGAAATCCACTAGACATCACTTTGGTACTTTCTGGAACTTTTGCAGAATTGAGATCTGCCCATTTTCATTCTGGATTAGATATTAAAACGCAACGTAAGATAGGCTTAAAGGTTTATACTGCAGCAGAAGGCTATGTGAGCAGAATAAAAATCTCACATTATGGCTATGGCAAAGCACTTTATGTTACGCATCCTAATGGATATACCACTGTGTATGCCCATCTTCAGAAATTTTCTGATCGTATAGAAAAATATATAAAGGAATGCCAATACGAAAAGGAAAGCTTTGAGGTTGAAGTTTTTCCTAGTACAGAAGAGTTAATAGTTGCGCCAAATGAAGTTATTGCATATTCTGGTAATACTGGTGGTTCTGGCGGACCACATTTGCACTTTGAAATTAGAGACAATCAAGAACGTCCTATAAACCCTATGATGTTTGGTATTGATATAAAGGACTCTAAAAGTCCATTTGTGTCTGCTGTGTATGCCTATCCTAAAGATAAAAATGCTGTAATTAATGGCAAAAATGAGCGTGTTCCTCTACGTTTAATTCCCAAACAAAATGGGGATTACGAAGTTGAAAAAATTACAGCATATGGTAATATTGGATTTGGTGTTACCTCATATGACAAGCAAGATTTAGCACCCAATAATAATGGTGTTAGTAACATACAAACCTTTTTTAACGGTAACAAAAGTCTCGAAATAGACTTTAAGCGTTTTAGCTTTGATGAAACAAAACATATAAAACGTCTTATAGATTACGAATACTTTAAAACCAAAAAGTCTAGAATTCAGAAATTATTTATTGAGGAAAATAATCCTTTAAGCCTCTACAAAGATGCTTATGACAATGGTTATATTAACGTTGAAGACAGTACATCATCTGTATTTAAAGCAAGGATTAGAGATTATAAGGGCAATGAAACTTGGATAAATATTCCTATTAGAGGTAAATACGAAATATTAAAACCATTAGAAGATGACTTTTCTAATAAAACCACTATTTATTCTGATCAAGCGACAGAATTAAAATCTGGTCTTATTACAGTTAACTTTTATAAAAACACTGTTTATGAAGATGTAGATATAGATTTTAGTGTAAGTTCCGATACGCTTCACCTCCACGAAGACAAGATTCCTTTGCAAAAGAATTTTTATATCAATTATGATTTAAGCAATTACAAAGCCGAACACCTCGACAAAATCTTTATTGCGAGATTATATGGTTATTACAAAAGACCAAGTTATGTAAGTACAAAACGAAAAGGAAATATACTCAGTGCTGGCAGTAAGACTTTTGGCACCTATACTTTAGCAATGGATACTGTAGCACCTATCATTAAGCCTGTTAACTTTAAAGACAAAAAATGGCTGAGTAAATACCGCTACCTAAAAGTAAAAATAGACGATGATTTATCTGGAATAAGCAAGTACAGAGCAACAGTTAACGGCCAATGGATTTTAATGGAGTATGATTATAAGACAAAAATGTTGGTACACGATTTTAATGATAATATCGTTAAAGACACTAAGAATGATTTAAAAATAATTGTTACCGATAATGTTGGAAATAGTTCTACATTTGAAGCAACCTTTTTTAGAAAATAAAACTAAACTAATTGAAACGCTTACATTTTACCCTTCTTCTTGGCCTGCTCTTTAGCATGCTTTCTTTTTCTCAAACAGCAGTTATAAGAGGAGTTATCCTAGATGAAATAAACAATCCCATTGAGAACGTAAACATTAAAGCCTCAACTGGCGAAGGTGCAGCAACCAACCAAAACGGTTTTTATGAACTGAGAATACCATCTGATGTCGAAATAACCATAGAATTTACTCATTTAGGCCATAAGCGTATCTTTCAGAAATTTAATCTAAAAAACGGGCAGGAACTAGAATATAATCCTGTAATGAAGGTAGAAGCAGAACAAATTGCAGAGGTTGTAATTTCTACCAATACTAGACAAAACGAAGATGGTGTGGTTACTATTGCACCAAAAACCTTACGGACCATAAAAGGTGCGCAACCAGGTATAGAAAACATACTGAAAACGCTTCCTGGTGTAAATATTTCTAACGAATTAAGTACACAATATTCTGTACGAGGTGGGAATTTTGACGAAAATCTTGTTTATGTTAACGAGATTGAAGTCTACAGGCCATTCTTAATTCGTTCAGGTAATCAAGAAGGATTAAGTTTTGTTAATACGGATTTAGTGTCTAATGTAGATTTTTCGGCTGGTGGTTTTCAAGCTAAATATGGAGATAAGCTGTCATCTGTTTTAGATATTACGTATCGCAATCCTGTAGCTTTTGGAGTGCGTGCAGATTTAAGTTTACTTGGTGGAAGTGTTGCGGCTGAAACCGTTTCTAAAAATGGTAAGTTTTCTGGGATTGCCGGGATACGCTACAGAGATAATAGTTTAATTCTTAATAATCTTGAAACAGAAGGTAATGTAGAGCCTATTTTTGCTGATGCTCAGACATATTTGACGTATCGCTTTTCTGACAAATTTCATTTAAATTTTCTTGGAAATATTTCTCTAAACAGATATAACTTTCAACCTGAAAATAGACAAACCAACTTCGGAACATTACAAGAACCAGTGGCATTATTGGTCTTTTATGATGGTAACGAAGAAGACGAGTACCAAACCTATTTTGGAGCTTTAAAAGCTAATTACTTTATAAACGACGATTTAACTTTAAAATTTATTGGTTCTGCCTACCACACTTTAGAACAAGAATACTTCGACATTTTTGCACAATATCGTTTAGGAGAAGTAAATACTAATATAGGTGATGAGAATTTAGGTGAAGTTGAATTTAGTGAAGGTATTGGGTCTCAACTAACGCATGCACGTAACGATTTAGATGCTTTTATTATAAATGCCGAACATAGAGGCGATTATAAAATAGATGAAGAATCTACAGTAGAATGGTCCGTAAAATATACACATGAAGATATAAGGGATCGTTTGGTAGAATATGAAATTATAGACTCAGCAGGTTTTTCTATACGACCACCAAACTTTAGCATTCCTAACCTTCAACCCTATGAACCATTTGAAGGACCATTAACAGCATTTGAAGATATAAGAGCTCTTAACAGAGTTAAAATAGATAGAATACAAGCCTTTGCACAGTATAGCAAACGTACAGAATGGAAAAACAATGATGTATTCTTCAATGCTGGTGTTAGAATGCATAATTGGACTGTTAGTGGCGAAAACTTAGAGAGCAATACGCAAACTGTATTTAGCCCAAGAATGCAGTTAGCTATAAAACCAGACTGGGAAAAGGATATGCTTTTTAGGGTTGCTGGCGGTTTGTATTACCAACCACCTTTTTACAGAGAATTGCGAGATTCCTCTGGCGTTGTGCAACCTAATGTAAAAGCACAAAAGTCGTTTCATGTTGTATTAGGAAATGAGTACAGTTTTAAGATGTGGGACAGACCTTTTAAATTGGTTACGGAAGCTTATTATAAAGGCTTGTCTAATGTGAATACCTATACTGTAGAAAACGTAAGAATTCGATATAGAGCAGATAATAATGCCAAAGCTTATGCCTACGGATTAGATATGCGATTAAATGGAGAGTTTGTTCCAGGTACCGAATCATGGTTTAGTTTTGGTTATCTAAAAACCGAAGAAAACATTAATAACCGTGGCTACATAGCCAGACCAACAGACCAACGATTAAAGTTTGGTGCACTATTTCAGGATTATGTACCAAATATGCCTAATCTAAAAATGTACCTTAATTTGGTCTATAACACAGGTGTTCCTGGTGGTTCTCCAAGTTATGCAGATCCTTACGATTTTCAGATACGACTTAGAGATTACAGACGTGCAGATTTAGGTATTCAGTTAGAATTAGTTAATCCAACAAAAACATATAAAGCCAACTGGAAAAAAACCTTTAGAGAGCTCTCTCTCGGTTTTGAAATCTACAACATGTTTAACAATCAAAACTCAATTACCAATACATGGGTTAGAGACGTGTATACCAAACGACAGTTTGCTATTCCTAATTTCTTGACACCAAGAGTATTTAACTTGAGATTATCGGCAAGATTTTAAAATATTCTAAATTATTAGCGAAACTGCTCAAATCCTCGTTGTATTGCTCCCTTAGATCCCTTAAAATTTTTAAATTTGTAATAGTCTAATTCACTTTAGGTTACCCTACTAAGCTATAGTTGTAAATTTTATTAAGCATGAAAAATACCCTCATCGCATGCCTATTGCTATGTTTTAGTGTGGCCTCAGCACAATCAGATTTATTTGTAAGCAACGGAAGCTACATCTATGTAGATGGAAACGGATTTACACCAGCACCTGATGTTGCGCCGTTATTTGTAACAGATCATGTTAATCTAGATGCCAACAGCCACATTTATCTTCGTAACGAAGCCCAATTACTGCAAGGAAATAATGTAGGTAACTCTGGTACAGGTGAGTTAAGTGTATACCAAAATGGTACAGTAAACCAATGGGCTTATAACTATTGGTGTTCTCCCGTAGGTGGAATTTTATCCAATACCTCAGTAAACAATGATTTTAGAGTGAATCAATTAGACGACCCTCTCCTTGGGACTCCAAATTTAATTGATAGTAATGACAGTGCATTTTCCACAGCATATAATGGGGCAGCAAATCCATTATTGATTTCGACACGTTGGTTATGGATGTTTGTGAGTTCTGATGAATATAGTGAATGGATCCCAGCAGCTACTCCAGGTAATGCCAACATAGATATCGCTCCAGGATTAGGATTTACAATGAAAGGTTCCGGAACAGGAGTTATAGGTAATACTGATTATGATTTTAGAGGTAAACCGAATAATGGTACCATAGGAAGTCCAGTTGCGGCAGGTCAATTTACTTTAGTGGGAAATCCTTATCCTAGCGCTATTGATTCAGCCGCTTTTATTCATGATGCTGATAATTTAAATGCTATTGAAGGGACACTTTTTTATTGGGAACAAGATGCTAGTTTACCGGCTACACAATCGCATGTTTTACAAGATTATGTAGGTGGTTATTCTGAATTTTCTATAGATGCTTCAGGTGTTATTATATCCAATACACCTGCTGTATTTTTTAAATATGATGAACAGGATAATGTGTTGCCTTTACCACCTGGACCGCCAGCAAATGGAACTAAAATGGCTCAACGATACATACCTATAGGACAAGGGTTTATGGTTGAAGGTAGTGCAACTACAACAGGTACTGTAAGAGCTAAAAACGCTCATCGTGTTTACGAAAAAGAGGGTGCCCAGAGCTACTTCTTTAGAGGTGTAACTAATGATGATTCTGATTCGGAAGAGATTCAATTTCAAGATAATGGACTACCCATTATTCCACCAGACTATAAACGATTTAGGGTTAATGTTGAATTCACGGTAAATGAGTCTAAGTATGTTAGACAGATGCTTTTAAATTTTCATGATACGGCAACCTTTGGACATGATAGAGGTTTAGAACTACATAGATCAGATAATTATGCTTCTGACGCTTATTTTACACAAAATGACAGAGCATTTTCTGGCCTGGCTTACCCTTTTGATGAAACGCTTACTATCCCATTAGTAGTAGATATTGAAGCACAACAACCACTACGTTTTAGAATTTTTGATATTCAGAATTTTGATGACAGTCAAGGGATTTATATTCATGACATTGAAGAAAACTTATATGTGGATTTGAGAATCCAGCACTATGACTTAAACATAGAGCCAGGTAACTATACAGACCGTTTTGAAATTGTATTTATACCAGGACAAGCATTAAGTATTGATGACCTTGAGTTTAGTGATTTAACAATTCGTCAGGATAATAATATTCAACAATTATCTGTAATTAACCCAAATGGTTTAGATGTAAAAACTATTGAAGTTTTTGATGTAGCTGGAAAACGAATGTTGAATCAAATCTACGACTCTGTATCTAACCGTTACCAATTGTCAACCGAAGGTTTGAGTGAAGGTGTGTATATTGTTAATGTAACTTCAAAAGCTAACACAGTAAAATCTGATAAGATTATCATTAAGCACTGATGATTTCTTTAAGAACATTAACGGTATAATCAATGTCTTTTTTAGTCGTGAAAGCACTAAAGGAAAATCGCACAGAAGGGTACTTTAATTTTTCTTCATCAAGAATTTCTGAAAGCACATGAGATTGTTGACTGCTACCACTTTGGCATGCACTTCCTTTTGAGCAAGCAATACCTTTAAGGTCTAATTGAAATTGAAGCATCGGTGCCTTTGATGGCTCCAAAGGTAAGCAGACATTAACTAAAGTATATGTACTTTTTACATTATCCTCACAACCTCCATTAAAACTTACTGACGGAATTACTTTTTTTAGCTGATTAATGAAGTAGCTCTTAATTGAAGTAATTTTTTCTCTTTCAATTTCAATATTGTTATATGCTATTCTAAGAGCTTCGTCCATACCTACGATATTATGAATAGACTCTGTACCTGCTCTATGACCTCTCTCTTGCTCACCACCAAAAATCAGAGGTTTTAATCCAGACTCTTTTCTAACAAAACAGAATCCTACACCTTTAGGTCCATGAAATTTATGAGCACTAGCTGCAAAAAAATCGATTGGTATGTCTTGTAAATCTAATTTAAAATGCCCTACAGACTGCACACAATCAGAATGAAACAAAGCATCGTTATCCTTACATAACTTAGCTACACGCTCTATATCTAGGATATTCCCTATTTCATTATTTACATGCATTAAGCTCACAATAGCTTTATTAGAAGATTTTAACAAGTTTTCAAGATGCATGTAATCTACCATTCCGCAGGCATCAAGATTAACAAAATTGAGCTTAACATTATATTCCTTTTGCAGTTGTTCCGCTGTATGTAATACAGCATGATGCTCTATTTTTGAAGTAATAATTTCTGTGACACCTAAATCTCTAACAGCACTACGCAAAGCTAAATTATCTGCTTCTGTACCACCTGAGGTAAAAACAATCTCAGAAGCAGATACATTAAAATAGCCAGCAATATTCTTGCGACATTGCTCTAATAAAGCTTTAGACGAGCGTCCAAAACTATGTGTAGAAGAGGCATTACCGTAAGTATTGGCAAGGACTTCTGCCATACGTTTTATAACTTCTGGTCGCAAAGCTGTAGTAGCCGCATTATCTAAATATACTTGCTTCATAGTGCAAAAATATCGCAAATAAAATTATTTAGATAATGCAACGTTATAATTTTACAAATCCATTATTTTTGTTCAAAATGTAAGCTTATGATGCGCCACTTTTTTATAATTTTTGTCCTTCTACTTTTAACTGCCTGTGATGATGGTGATATTATTACGGTAGATTTGGAATTTGATAAAGAATTAGATTTATGTACCAACAACACTAATTCTTTTCTTATTTACGATACAAGAGAGGATCCTAATGAGTCCTTATCATTAATTATACCAAGAGGTGCTAATGAAGAATTTCCATTTACGGAAGCTACACCTGTTGATGATCCTACTGAATTTAACATCAATGAGTCATCCGTTAGATTTTTATATAGGACTTACAACAGAAGTTTGGGCAATAACGAACTCTGTGAATTAGTACCTTCTGGAGACTTGACCATTATTGAAGACTACGAAGCTGAAAATGGAGGTACAGTATTAGCTACTGTGACTGTTATGGATGATGATAACGACGGTATACCTAACATTTTCGAAGATAGAAATGGCAACGGAGATTTAACGGATGATGATTTTGATTTAGACGGTATACCAGATTACCAAGACCAAGATGATGATAATGACAATGTTTTGACTGTAGATGAATTAAACGATAATGACGATGACGATGACCCGACAACAAACCCTCTTGACACTGATAATGATGGTACACCTGATTATTTAGATACTGATGACGATGGTGATGGAGTGCCAACGATAGATGAAGATAGTACGGATACCCAAAGCCCTAGAAATTTGTCAAACCGTAACAATGACGAAAACGGTGAATTAGAGTATCATTATCTTAATCCTTTAGAAAACACCAATTATGGTCCAATAGAACATATTGGAGGTAACACATATACTAGAACCGTGACGGTTAATTTTTTAGTTACTGGTGCTAATCTAGAAATATTATCTGGTACAGATATAGATTTTGGAACATTAACTTACGATATTGTTATAGAAGAATAACAACACAATTTATGGCTCTAAATTCTGAAAAATCCTAACTTCAGTAGCACCTATACCATAAGTTTTATAGTCAGCATCGTAAAACTGAACATTGTTGTAACGTCCTAAAAGGGTTTCGAGCTCCTGTCGTAGAACGCCTTCTCCTACGCCATGGATAAATACCATTTTTGGAATACGCTTTCGGATGGCAAACTCTAATTGTCTTCTTGCAGTATCCAACTGTAGATTCATCATATCAAAATTAGTCATGCCTTTTGTGGAGTCGGTAAGTTGGTGTATGTGTAAATCGACTTCAAATTTTGGAGCATGACGCTCTTTTGGCTTAAACGTTGGTACAGTTTTTCGTTTTGAAGTCTCTTTTTCTTTTTTCACAGACTCAAAATCAGTATCGTAAATAGCATTATCTAATGATCTGTTGGTGTGCACAAGCATCAGTTCGTTTTCGTCAAACTGAAACTCAAAACCATCAACGTCTTCAATAATAACGACTGTGCCTGAAACTCGTTTAACAGTTCCTTTTATAGCATCATCTATTGTTTCAACTACATCACCTCTCTTTATCATCTTCTATAGGTTCAGATTTCACAAAAGATTCTTCTTCCTGCTTTTCGTATTTACTTGGAATATTTCGCGATGTTCTGTAAATACCAAACATTAAGAGAATAATACCGCCCATTAAAAGGTAAGTGTTCTGTTTTTCTCCAGCTTGAGCGTATATAGCAACTATACCACCAACAACTACACAAATAAGATTAATAACTCTAGAAATATTCATATGTATTATAATAATTCTAAGCAAAAATAAGGTATAAGACAATTATTCTAATACTATTTAAAGTAAATGTAAATTATTAAATTAGCTTTATGTTTATACTTTTGAAAGGCTTAGACGACTACATGCTATCATGTGCGAGTAAAAAACACTTTGGTTTTGAGTGCATAGGCTGTGGTTTTCAGCGCTCAGTAGCACTTTTGCTTAAGGGTGATTTGGTAGCGTCATTTACAATGTATCCTGCTCTTTATCCTATGATACTATTTTTTGTATTTCTTATTTTCGATATGGTTATAAAAATAAGACATAGTGAAAAAATTAAATTGGGACTGGCAAGCTTAACACTTTTAGCAGCTGTTATTAATTATACTTTAAAACTATTTATTAACTAATTAACTTTATTTATGCAAAAACTCAACACTACACTAGTTTACATCTTATCTGTAATTGGAATAATATGCTGTTGTGCCTATGGACTTGGTACAGTTACAGCTATAATAGCAATTGTGATTGCTAATCAAGAGCTTAAAAAATTTAACGCTACACCAGAAGCCTATAGCAATGGACCAGCAATGAAAAGCGCAAGAACATTTGCCATTGTATCATTGTTCATATCTTTCATTGGCCTCGCTTTTATTATCTGGGTAATGGTTAGCCCTTGTGCATTCTTTGATTGGTATATAGGTATGTTTGAAAACAACCCTAATGTACCTGCAGAATCCATGCAACAAATCTACGAAGCCGCTGAGAATGCTGGATGTAGATAATACGTAATTATGAATAAAAAAATACCACGATAATATTATCGTGGTATTTTTTTTGACTTTATTGATTATTCAAATTCTTTTAGTGTCTTAATAATTATAGACACACAGTCTAACAGTTCTTCTTCAGTCATTACCAAAGGTGGTGCAAATCTTATAATATTACCATGAGTTGGTTTTGCCAATAGCCCATTGTCCCTGAGCTTAAGACAAATATTCCATGCTGTATCACTATCTTCATCATCATTTATAACGATAGCATTTAGTAACCCTTTCCCTCTTACGGAACTTACTATAGTGCTTTCTTGAATATACTTATTCATTTCTGCTCTAAAAATCTTTCCAAGGTAATCTGCATTTTCAGCTAAATTTTCTTCTTTCACTACCTCTAAAGCAGCAATTGCTACTGCAGCAGCAATTGGGTTACCACCAAAAGTACTTCCATGGTTTCCTGGCTGAATAACATTCATAATCTCATTACTAGCCATAACAGCAGAAACAGGGTACAATCCACCACTTAATGCCTTACCCAAAACTAAAATATCTGGTTTTACATCTGGTGTACCAGAACAATCTTTGTTTGGACATGTGCAATTCCCACACGTCGCTAATAATCTACCTGTACGTGCGATTCCTGTTTGTACTTCATCTGCAATAAAAAGAACATTATACTTTTCGCAAAGTGCTTTAGCCTCTTTTAAGTAGTTTTCACTTGGTACATATACACCAGCTTCACCCTGAATTGGCTCGACCATAAAACCTGCTACATTAGGATTAGTGCTGAGTACCTCTTCTAATTCTTTCAAATTATCATATTCAACTTTTATAAATCCGCCTGTATATGGTCCAAAGTTTTTACGGGCTACAGGATCGTTAGAAAATGATATAATGGTTGTTGTTCTTCCATGAAAATTGTTCTTACAGACTACGATTTCTGCTTTATTTAAATCAATGCCTTTTACCTCATAAGCCCATTTTCTGCAAAGCTTTAAAGCTGTTTCTACAGCCTCTGCACCAGAGTTCATAGGCAACATTTTGTCAAACTTAAAATACTCAGTTGCGTACTTTTCATAGCGTCCGAGCATATCATTATAAAATGCTCTAGAAGTTAATGTAAGCCGTTGTGCTTGCTCTGTCATGGCATTCACAATTTTTGGGTGACAATGCCCTTGATTTAATGAGGAATACGCAGATAAAAAGTCATAATACTTTTTACCCTCTACATCCCAAACATAAACACCCTCACCTTTGCTAAGTACTACGGGTAAGGGATGATAATTCTGTGCACCATATTTATTCTCTAGTGCCATCGCTTCTTGCGACGAAATGTGGTCTAAAACAGCCATCTTCAAAATATTTAAAAAAATTAAACAAAACCAAACGAGTATTATGAATTGTCAAACCTCGTTTAGCGATTTCCTACTCTACCTTTATTCTTTCAAAGACTTTGCGTACCATGTTTAGAAGTAATGGTGAAGTCTCGAAAAAGCAGCGTGGGAGAGAAATCATCCCTAGAGGTGTGCAAATTAATAAATATTTACGAATTATTTGGACTAAAGTTGACTCCAAATTCTTTGAGGCAATTACTAAAATGCGACTATATTTGCAGACTAATTTACGATTAATGCCAAGACGAGAACGAAACAAGTTTGTAAAACGCGGAGAAACTTTAAATATCTTAATAGAAGACTATGCTTTTGGAGGTAAAGGTATTGGCCGAATTAGAAATGAACATGGTGAATTTGTAGTCTTTGTACCCAACACTTTACCAGGACAGTTAGTCAAGGCTCAGGTAAAAAAGTCGAGTAAAAAATATGCAGAGTGCAAGCTTTTAGAGATTTTAAAACCTTCGGAAGATGAAGTAGAAATGCCTTACCAAGATATTCCTGGCGCACCTTACATTAATTTACCCATAGAAAAACAACATAGGTATAAGAAGCAAAGTACTTTAGAACTTTTTAAACGTATTGGTAAAGTAAAAGATATTGACTCTAAGTTTGATGAATTTGTGAGTTCACCAAATACCTTTCACTATCGTAATAAAATGGAATATGGGTTTTCTGCTATTGGTTTTGATCGTGAAGCAAATACAGATGTGGATGAGTTTACGCTAGGTTTTAAACGCAGAGGACTTTGGTGGTGTGGAGATAATCTAAATAGTGATTCTGGCCTTTTTGATGCTGAAGTTGAAAACCACCTGAAAGATATTAGAGCATACTGTAAGCACACGGGCTTAGCACCATGGCATGGCCCAAAAAAGGAAGGGTTCTTTAGATATTTTGTGGTTAGAAAATCTTACAAGACAAATAAATTACTTTTTAATCTTGTAACAACTTCTTACGACTTAGACCAATTTGATTTAGATGCCTTTGCAAACTATTTAGCACAACTATTTGGTGATAGAATTGCTGGTTTACTTCACACAATTAATGATGAGGTTGGAGACAGAACTATAGCTACTACAGGAAGTATTCAATTAGTTTATGGAGAAGATAAAATAGTTGAAGAATTATTAGGCCTCAATTTTGAAATTAGCATGAAAAGCTTTTTTCAAACCAATCCTAAATGTGCCGAAAAACTATATTCTAAAGTAGTTGACTATGCTTTAGAAAATAAAGAAGCTATAGACAATACGGTAGTTTTAGATCTTTTCTGTGGAACAGGAACTATCGGACAAATTGTAGCAAGTGAAGCAAATAACACTAAAATTGTTGGTGTAGATATTGTAGCTTCGGCTATAGAAGATGCAATTGAAAATGCTAAGCGAAACAATATAAAAGGCTTAGAATTCTATGCTGCTGATGTTGGTAAATTTTTATCGGAGCATCCAGAATATCAAAATAAGATACGTACTATAATTTTAGATCCTGCAAGAGCTGGTATTGCGCCAAAAACCCTAAAAAAAATAATAAACCTTAATGCAGACCGTTTGGTTTATGTATCTTGTAATCCTGCTACACAAGCTAGAGATACAGAGCAATTATTACATGCAGGATATCAAATAAAAAAGTTAAGTTTGGTTGATCAATTTCCGCATACTGCTCATATTGAAACTGTAGTATTGTTTGAAAAAGGTTAAACTGTTTATTCGTTGATTAGTTTATTTGAGGGATGAAAATATATTCATTTGAAAAGTTAGAAGTTTGGCAAGAATCCGTTTCTCTAGTTAAATTAATGTATTCAATTACTGAATCCTTTCCTACTGAAGAAAAATTTGGCTTAATAAGTCAACTTAGAAGAGCTTCAATATCAATTTCATCAAATTTAGCTGAAGGTACCTCAAGGAAAACTCAAAAAGATAAAGCTCATTTCACTACTATATCGTTTAGTTCTGCAATGGAAGTTCTTAATCAATTAATAATTGGGAAAGATTTAGGCTTTATATCTGAGAATGATTATATCTTAGCAAGGACTAAAATCGAAAAAATAACTAACATGCTAAATGCGTTACGTAATTATCAAATAAACAAATAAACGCATCAACATAATTTATGAATAAATCTAAAAGAATAAAATCTATAATTTTTCTGACGTTCATTCTTATTTCTACTCTAATATCATACAACTGCGAACGCGACGATATTTGTGCAGAGAGTACCCCAACTACACCTAGACTTTTAGTAGAATTTTATGACGCTACTGAACAAGATGAATTAAAATCTGTAACACGCTTAACGGCATATGGTGAAGATCTTGCCGATAATCCTACAGATGAGAACACTGAGGGCACATTAATTTTTAACACCAATGCCAGAGCAATAGAATTACCTCTTTTTATTGGTGTTGAAGGAGAAACAACAATATCGCGTTTTATATTAGAAAAGGATACAAATCTGAGGTTGAACGATAATCCCAATAATAATTCAAACATTGACATTATTGAAATTGAGTATACAACAGAATTTAAGTACGTCTCTAGAGCATGTGGCTATAAAAGTGTATTTAATTTAATTGATGTAGAAATAAATCCGGATGGTGATGATGATGATTTATGGATAGAAAGTGAAGAAATTATTGAAATTTTAGTAGAAAATGAAAACACAGTACATGTACACATCTTTCATTAAAAGTAGTATTCTGTTGCTATTATTTTCTACAATGGTAATGGCACAAGAAGAAAAGAAAACGGTTAAGGACACTTTAATATACAAACAAAAATACGGACTACGTTTAGGTGCAGATATTAGTAAATTAGCACGCACATTTTTTGATGATAACTATACTGGTTTTGAGGTTATGGGTGACTATCGCCTTACAAAACGCATCTACTTAGCTGGAGAAATAGGAAATGAAGAATATACTTTAGAAAATGAGGTTCTAAGTAACACCACTAAAGGTAGTTACTTTAGAGGAGGTATAGACCTTAACTTTTATAAAAACTGGCTAGATATGGAAAATATGATCTATGTTGGTTTTAGAGGTGCTGCCAGTACATTCAGCCAAACATTAAATAGTTACGAAATTTATAATGTTTATAATCAATATTGGGATCAGCAATTCACTGTAGAAGAAGGTACTGAATACTCTGGTCTTACTGCAATTTGGGCAGAAATAATTATTGGTATAAAGGCAGAATTATTTAATAATTTCTATGCTGGTATTAATGCACAACTCAAAGGTTTGATCACTGAAACTGCACCGAATGATTATGAAAACCTTTACATACCTGGTTTTAATCGTACTTACGATAGTGGTCGTTTTGGAGTTGGCTTTGGTTTTAACCTATCTTACTTGGTTCCAATATTCAAAAAAGATAAAGTAGTTGTTCAAGAAAAGGAAAAAGAATAGTAATAGTTAATTGCTAAACTTTTTTTTCTATCTTTTCTTTATCTAAGAAACAGTTCTCATGGATAAAGAAGAAATCGCTAATCTCATCGATGCAAAGCACTCTGAGTTAATCAATTGGTTAGAGCAACAACCTAATGAAACCTGGTTACAAGGTCCTACAGGAAAGTGGACGCAAGGGCAACAAGCACTGCATCTATTACAGAGTATCATTCCACTCAATAATGCCTTAAGCCTTCCTAAATTTCTAATCCGCTATAAATTTGGAAAATCCAACAGACCAGTTAGAGATTACAACACTATTGTTAAACGATATCATGAGCGTTTAAAAGATGCAAAAGGAAAAACGTTCAAAGGCTCTCAAAACATGAAGATTCCTGAGATTGATGAAAAACAATATATCCTAAACCGATTACAAACCGAAAGTAAAAAACTCCAATACAAGACAAAAAGAATCAGTGATAAAAACTTAGATAAACTAGTTTTACCACATCCACTAATGGGCAAAATGCCAATACGCGAGATTATAATGTGGACGGCCTACCATGTAGAGCATCATACTGCGACTTTGAAAGAAAAATATTAAGTTTTGTTATGCTGAATTTATTTCAGCATCTCTAATCTGAAGTCATACTAGATTCTGAAACAAGTTCAGAATGACAACAATTAAACAACTAAGCCCTTTCCAAATAACCCAAAACATTAGCCTCTATCCTACTTTGAATATCAGATACATCAGCTTTTACAAAAGTTTCACCTGTAATATTTTCGTATAACTCAATATAACGCTCACTTACGGATTCTATATATGTATCACTCATAAATGGGACTTCCTGACCTCCCTTACCTTGAAAACCGTTAGAAATTAACCACTGACGTACAAACTCTTTAGATAGCTGCTTTTGAGCTTCACCTCTATCTTGACGTTCTTGGTAACCATCAGCATAAAAATAACGTGAAGAATCTGGTGTATGGATTTCATCAATCAATACAATTTTTCCATCCTTGGTTTTTCCAAATTCGTATTTTGTATCCACAAGAATTAAGCCTCGCTTCTCAGCAATTTCAGTGCCTCGTTGAAATAATTTTCTAGTGTAATCTTCTAACACTATATAATCTTCATCAGACACTATACCACGTTTTAAAATATCTTCTCGAGAGATATCTTCATCATGGTTGCCCATTTCTGCTTTTGTAGCTGGAGTTATAATCGGCTCTGGAAATTTATCATTCTCTTTCATACCTTCTGGCATTGGCACGCCACAAAGTAAACGTTTACCTGCTTTATATTCTCTAGCTGCATGACCTGACATATAGCCACGAATTACCATCTCTACCTTAAAAGGTTCACACAAATGACCAACAGCCACATTTGGGTCTGGTGTAGCCACCAACCAGTTTGGTACCAAATCTTCGGTAGCTGCCATCATTTTGGTTGCAATCTGATTAAGAATTTGCCCTTTATAAGGAATTCCTTTTGGCATTACCACATCAAAAGCGCTTAATCTATCGGTGGCAATCATTACTAATTGCTCATCACTTATATTATAAACCTCTCTTACTTTTCCTTTATAAACACTTTTTTGATTCGGAAAATTAAAGTTTGTGTCTGTTATTGTGTTACTCATTTTATTTAGCTTTTAGCTTTTGGGTATTAGCTATTAGTTTGTTGTGCTTATTACTTTTAGTTTGAGCCCTAGCCCAGATTGAAGCGGCATCCTTTTTATTTGGTGGCTGAGCGTAGACGAAGTCAGCAAATAAAAAGATATAGCGGAAAGCTGGAAATAGCTCCTAAAAAAATTAATCTCTGTTTTCTATACTTTTATAGGCTGCGATGACTTTCTTAACTAATTTATGACGAATGACGTCTTTGTCATCCAAATAAACCATGCCAATCCCTTCAACATTTTTAAGAACAAGTAAAGCTTCCTTTAAACCAGAAATAGTACGACGTGGTAAATCTACCTGACCAGGATCTCCTGTTAATAAAAACTTGGCATTTTTACCCATACGTGTTAAGAACATTTTCATTTGTGCATGTGTCGTATTTTGGCCTTCGTCTAGGATTACAAATGCATTATCTAATGTACGACCACGCATAAAAGCCAATGGTGCTATTTGTATTACGCCTTTTTCTATGTAGCTTTCTAACTTTTCATGCGGAATCATATCGCGCAACGCGTCGTATAACGGTTGCATGTACGGATCTAATTTTTCTTTTAGATCACCTGGTAAAAACCCAAGATTTTCACCTGCCTCAACAGCTGGTCTGGTTAGTATAATGCGTTTTACTTCCTTACTTTTTAAAGCTTGTACGGCCAATGCTACACCTGTGTAAGTTTTACCTGTACCTGCCGGACCAATGGCAAAAACCATATCATTTTTACGTATGCTCTCTACCAGTTTTCGCTGATTAACCGTTTGTGCCTTTATTAATTTGCCTCCTACTCCATGCACTATAACTTCGCCACTTGTTGCAGAGGTTGAATAATCTTCGCTACTGTTGCTTGTCAAGATTCGCTCAATGACATTTTCGTCTAGCTTGTTGTACTTACCAAAATGCTTCATAAGCATCATCATTCGCATATCAAATTCCTCAAGTAAATCTTCATCACCATAGGCTTTGATTTTATTACCTCGAGCAACAATTTTTAGTTTAGGAAAGTATTTTTTTAATAGTTCAATGTTGGCATTTTGGGCACCGAAGAATTCTTTTGGAGTAATTTCTTCTAATTCTAGAATGAGTTCGTTCAAAAGGCTAATTAATTTAGTGTGTTAATCTGTTTTCTTTTCTTAGTTTTCTTCTTTAAGAACAAAATTTTTTATCAAAAAAAGAACAAAATTTTGTTCTAATTCAGGAACCACTTCGTTAGTCCAAAAATTTATTTCATTTGGTTTTTAAGAATTTTCAAATGAAAAAATTCATGTACTTTTGTGTAACGATTGTGTACAAACAAATCTAACAATTTTACAACCTCAATTCTAAAAAAAATATCAACAATTAATCCATGGCAATAATCACTTTAACCACTGATTTTGGAGAAAAAGATCACTTTGCTGGTGCGATTAAAGGAGCTATTTATAGCGAATTACCTGAAGTTAGAATTGTTGATGTTTCACATTCTGTGTCTCCTTTCAACATTTCTGAAGCAGCATATATTATACTTAACGCCTATAGCAGTTTTCCAAAAGGAACAATTCATATCATAGGAATTGATTCTGAGTTAAGCCCTGAAAATAAGCACATTGCAGTTAAGTTAGATGACCATTACTTTATATGCGCCAACAATGGTATAATGAGTATGATTTGCTCTGAGATTGCGCCAGAGAAAATTGTTGAAATTAATATACATGATAAAATTGAAACCAATTTTCCTGTTCTTGATGTTTTTGTAAAAGTAGCTTGCCATATTGCAAGAGGAGGCACGCTTGAGGTTATAGGAAAAGTTATTAACACTATTAAGCCTATAAAAAATTTAAATCCTTTTGTTAATGATGACAAAAATCAAATAATAGGAAGTGTTATATACATAGATAATTATGGTAATGTTGTTACTAACATTAAAAGGAAGTTTTTTGAGGACCTGCAAAAAACACGGCAATACGAAATCTCAGCTCGTAATCACAAGTTTAGAAAAATTTACAACAGATACAGCGACATTGTAAATTTTGAAATTGAAGAAGCTAAACGTAATGACGAAGGAAAGGGTTTAGTTGTCTTTAATTCATCTGGTTATCTGGAAATCGCAGTCTATAAAAGTAATTGCAGTACTGTTGGTAGTGCCTCTACCCTTATGGGTTTAAAAACAATGGACACAGTGACGGTAAACTTCCTGCCCATCCTAAGTCCTTCCCAGTGGGAATGAAGCCCAAGATGACGCAAAAACCAAAAAAATAGTTTCACAACAGTAAGAAAGTCCTTTCCTTTGGAAAGGATTTAGGAAAGGCTTTTAAAGTTATGTTAGTAAGAATTGTAAAAATGAGTTTTGAACCGTCTAAGATTAAAGAATTCTTGGCTAATTTTGAAGCGAATAAATCTAAAATTAGAGGGTTTGAAGGTTGTAATTTTTTAGAATTATATCGCGATCAGAACAATACCAATATCTTTTTTACGTATAGTTATTGGAACTCTGAAGATGATTTAAATAATTACAGACATTCTGATTTATTTAAAAGTGTTTGGGCTAAAACCAAACCTTTATTTAATGCTAAACCTGAAGCTTGGAGTGTGAGTAAAGTCGCTTCGCTCAAGTAAACAGTTGGCAGTAACAGTAAACAGATTTACTGAGACTGAAAACTGAAACTGAAAACTAGAAAATATGCTAGCAATACTAAAAAAAGAAATAAATACCTTCTTTGCCTCACCAATTGGGTATTTGGTTATTGGTGTGTTTTTATTATTAAACGGTTTGTTTTTATGGTTGTTTAAAGGCGATTTCAACATTTTTAATAATGGTATCGCAAGCCTATCATCTTTCTTTTTATTAGCACCTTGGATCCTTATCTTTTTAGTTCCTGCTGTAACAATGCGTAGTTTTAGTGATGAAAAAAAACAAGGTACTTTAGAGTTATTGGTTACCAAGCCTATTTCACTTTTTCAGATTGTACTAGGTAAATATTTTGGTGCTCTTATCCTTATCATCTTAGCCTTAATACCAACACTGCTTTATGTTTATTCTGTTTATCAATTAGGTAGTCCAGAAGGTAATTTAGATATGGGTAGCACCATTGGGTCTTATTTTGGCCTACTCTTCCTAGTTGCTGCTTACACTGCAATAGGAGTGTTTGCTTCTACGCTTTCAGACAACCAGATTGTTGCATTTATTATTGCAGTATTTATCTGCTTCTTTATGTACTTTGGGTTTGAAGGGCTTTCAAACTATAATGTATTTGGTGATTTAGTGTATATGGAAAATCTTGGGATGTCTGCGCATTATAACAGTATGAGTCGTGGAGTTATAGACACCAGAGATTTGGTATATTTTATAAGTATAGCTTTAGCGTTTTTAATATTCACAAAACTTAGAATTCAGAAACAATGATTATAACACCCTTTTTAGTCATATCCATGATAGTAGTCTTTACACTACTCTTTTTGTTTTTGAATACAGTAGATAAACGTAAATGGTTAACAGGATTAATCAGCTTGGTTTTAACACCTTTTGTGTATTTCTATATGTTTTATCCTTTTGTAAATATTATTAGCAATTACCATCATCAAAAGTATTTTGATAGTGAAGCATGGATTGAAAAACCAGCCTTACGTTACGAAATGATCGATAATACTATAGAATCGGATACACTGATTGGTGCTTCTAAAACCAAAATTACTTCCCTTTTAGGAAAATACGAATGGTTAACATGGAATGACAGTATAAAAGATCATGATAACAATAAATGGAATTACGGCTTAGGCATAGAACCAGGAGCCTTTAACGCCGAAAAAGAATGTGTAGAAATCATTTTTAAGAATGATAAAGTCTCAGAATTAAGGCATTATCAAGAAGAAATTACATATGAGAGTAATGAAGAAGAATAAAAATCTAATATACATACTCATTGTATTGGCTGCACTCGTAATAGTAAACGCTATATCGAGTTCGGTTTATGGTCGTTTTGATTTAACCAAGGACAAACGCTATACATTATCTGATGCCACAAATACTATTATAGATCATATAGATTCTCCGTTAATAATTGATGTCTTTTTAGAAGGTGAATTTCCTTCAGAATTTAGATTACTTCAAACCGAGACAAAACAAATCATTGAAGAATTTCATCTTAAAACCAGTAATATTAGGGTTAATTACATCGACCCTATTGAAGATGAATCTACAAGAGAACAAATTATTGATGAACTTACGCGCTCTGGATTAGAGCCATATATCAATACAGATAACAGCACAGGGAAAGTTACTCAAGAAATAATTTTTCCGTGGGCATTTGCTAGCTATAGGGATCAAACAGTCAAAATTCCACTATTGAAGCGAAGCATTACTCAAAATTTATCAGATCAAATCAATAACTCTGTACAAGGGCTTGAGTATGTGTTTGCTGACGCTTTTAATAAGCTGGTAAATTCAAAATCTAAAACTATAGCGGTTTTAAAAGGTAATGGTGAACTCGCTGATTTAAATATTGCAGATTTTCTACAAACAGCACAGTCTTACTATAAAATTGCACCGTTTACTTTAGATAGTGTTGCTACAAACCCACAAGGTACTTTAGATAAGCTTAAGCAATACGATTTAGTAGTTGTTGCTAAGCCAACCCAAGCGTTTTCAGAAGAAGAGAAACTGGTACTCGATCAGTATACCATGAGAGGAGGAAAAAGTCTTTGGCTTACTGAGTCCGTTATTATGGACGAGGATAGCTTACGAAATGCCACAAACTCTAGTGTTTCCATTATGAGAGACCTTAACCTCAATGATTTCTTTTTCAAATACGGAGTTAGAGTAAATCCTAGTTTGGTAAAAGACCTCTACTCTGCACCAATTATGCTGGCAATTGGTGAAGGAAGCCAAGCACAATTACAACCTATTCAATGGCAATATGCACCTTTAGCTTCGTCTAACCAAAAGCATCCTATTACCAAAAATTTAGAGCTTGTTAGATTTGATTTTGCAAGTCCTATAGACACATTAAAAAATAGTATAGACAAAACAATATTGCTTCAAAGTTCCCCTAAATCTAGATTAGAAGGAGTACCAACTAGCATATCTCTAAATGATGTTACAAAATCTCCTGATGAGAGTTTATATAATTCTGGCCCACAAAACTTAGCTGTTTTATTAGAGGGTGAATTTACCTCGGTTTATGACCAGCGTGTTCTTCCTTTTAAGGTGAAAAATTTTCAATCTAAAAGTGCACCAACCAAAATGGTGGTTATTTCTGATGGTGATGTTATAAAAAATGATGTTAGACAAAGAAGACCTTTAGAACTAGGTGTAGATTACAGAGGTTTTCTATATGGTAATAAAGAATTCTTACTTAATACCGTCAATTACCTTTTAGACGATACCGGACTTATAAACATTAGAGCCAAAGAAATTAGCGTTGCTTACCTTGATGAAGATAAAATAAAGGAAGAAAGCAGTACTTGGCAACTCCTAAACATTGCATTACCATTGGCACTACTTGCTGTTTTTGGTTTGGCTTTTAACTTCTTTAGAAAGAAGAAATACACCTAGAATTTGTTAATAAGTTTGTTTTACAAATCTATACGATTAAGATATATTTGTAGGATACGTTATAATTGATAAAATTTTAAATTATTAGCATGAAATTTATAGTTTCAAGTACATATTTACTCAAACAACTTCAGGTATTAGGAGGTGTTATAAATAACAGTAACACTCTTCCTATTTTAGATAATTTCTTATTTGAATTAAGCCAATCGAAACTTACGATTTCGGCTAGTGATTTAGAAACAACAATGTCTTCTACAATTGATGTAGAGAGTGATTCTGAAGGCAGTATTGCTTTACCTGCTCGTTTATTATTAGATACGTTAAAAACGTTTCCTGAGCAACCATTAACGTTTGTTGTAGAAGAAAACAACACTGTAGAAATCAGTTCTAATCATGGTAAATATGCTTTAGCTTATGCTGATGGTGCTGAGTTCCCAAATGCTGTTTCTGTTGAAGATGCCAGCAAAACAACCATAATGGGTGATATTTTAGCTACCGCAATTAGCAAAACTATTTTTGCTGCAGGTAACGACGATTTAAGACCTGTAATGAGTGGTGTGTTTTTTCAGTTCTCTCAAGACAATCTAACTTTTGTAGCTACAGATGCTCATAAATTGGTAAAATATACTAGAGATGACGTCAGCGCAACAGAATCTGCTGAATTTATTATGCCTAAAAAACCTTTAAATCTTTTAAAGGGAATTTTAGCAGGAAATGAAGAAGACGTTTTAGTAGAGTATAACGAATCTAACGCTAAGTTCACTTTTGACAACTCAGTATTAATTTGCCGATTAATTGATGGTAAATATCCTAATTATGAAGCGGTAATTCCTAAAGAGAATCCTAATAAACTAGTAATTGCTAGAACACAGTTTTTGAACTCTGTTCGTCGTGTTAGTATTTTCTCTAACAAAACAACACATCAAATCCGTTTAAAAATTGCTGGTGCAGAACTTAATATTTCTGCTGAAGATGTAGATTACAGTAACAAAGCAGAAGAGCGTTTAACTTGTGACTACCAAGGTGACGATATGCAAATTGGTTTTAACTCTCGCTTCTTAACAGAAATGATTAATAACTTAAGCTCTGATGATGTTCAGTTAGAAATGAGCTTACCAAACAGGGCTGGTATTTTAACTCCAGTTGACGGATTAGATGAAGGTGAGCACATTACAATGCTTGTTATGCCTGTAATGTTGAACAACTGACAAAATTCCTGAGAAAGCAGGAATCTCTTATTAGATAATTAAAATACAACACTAAACCGTAGCCCAAAAACTACGGTTTTTATCTTTGATGTTTTTCTGATTTTTCTAAACGAATAACTTTATGATTTAACAAGAATTAGATTCCTGCTTTCGCAGGAATTGAGTTTATGAAACGGAGCTGGTATTTAACTCCAGTTGATGGATTAAACGACGGTGAGCTATTACAATGCTTGTTATGCTTGTTATGCCTGTAATGCCTGTAATACTAAATAACTAAGCTTATAATAATATTGCTATTTCAGCATTTACTTATGAAAAGGCTTACCGTAATGGTAAGCTTTTTTTAGTCATAAAAAAAGCGCTCACAAGAGTGAGCGCTAAATCAAGTTGATATCGCATCAACTTAGCCCTTAAGGAACTTCTGATTAATAGAATTGTTAGAGGTGTTGATTTGAATCATGTATAATCCTGAAGGTAATACAGATACATCAATACCGTTTGAAGTCTCAATAGCTTGCTTTACAAGCTGACCATTAATGTTATAAATAGATATGTTTTTAACTTGCTCTGTAGATTTAATAAATAACCTGTCACTTACAGGATTTGGATATAATTTTACTGAATTTGCATTTAACGACACAGCATCAATTCCTAATGTAGAATTGTACTCGTAAGCTCCTAAATCTATAGTGGTGTTAAAAAATCTTGTATTACCTGATAAATCTAAATCACCAAATAAAGCTTCATCGTAGTAAGCGTTATCTCCTTGATCAACAATATAATTTGAAGCTGATGTTGGCTTATATTCAGTATCTAAATTTAAATTATCTGTTGCTGGATCTAAAGTTGTTACGTTTGTTGCACTAAATGTCCCGTAAGTTCCGGCGTTTGATGATACATTTGCAATAGAATTTCTAATAAACACATCGTAATGCTCGTCTAATCCATTAGAAATATCTCTAGTTGCTGATGTACCATTAACAGTATTCTGCCAAAAGATAGAATTATTAACATTTAGGTTTACACTACCATTACCTGATGCCGTAATAGAATTACCATAAGTACCGTTATAATCATTATTAACAAACGTACTATTATTAATTACAACATCTAAAGTGCTTCCGTTATTCCAATCTGATCTGAAAATATGTAATGCTGAAAGATTAATATCGTTATCTGCTACCAAAACGTTTGCCCAACGTGTAAAAATATAGCCGTTTGTACTATCAGATTGCACATAAACCAATCCCATATTAACAATGGTGTTATTTATAAACTTGGTGTTTTCAATAAGTAATCCTTGATTAAACTTTCTCATTTTTAGTAAATACCCATTAGAATAATTACTTCTGAATACCGAATTTTTAATTTTTAAATTATTAGCATTCAAACTATTTGGTATAAAAATCACACCGTTTTCTTCTACGCCACCAGATTGTGAAGTATCGTAAATGTTTTCAAAAATAATACCATCAAAAGTGGCGTTGCTTGTTCTTAATTCAAATAATCGTTCTGCATTATCTGTTTTGTTCAATGAGAAATCTCCATCAATATCATCACCATTTATATCGCCCGTAAAAATGGTAGCATTTGTAGTATGAATAGCTGTTAAATCTCTTTCGGCTAGAGTCGTTTCGGTTCCTGCAAAACCTCCAATAATATCCACTTCATCTGTATTAACAGCTATTGGTGTGTTTTTATCTGCTAATGTATAGGTTCCTTTTGCTACCCAAACAGCATCATTTAAATTGGTAAGTGCTAAAGCGTCTGTTACGTTTGTAAAAGCATCTGTCCATGAGCTTCCATCGTTGGCTCCTGTTGCATTTGCATCTACATAATACACTGAAGGAATACAATTTTCACTATAACTTGTTTGATTATCTTTAGTCCAACCTACAACATACTGACCACTATTTGCTGGTGGCGAAAAGCCTGCATCAACTTGAATACAAGTTAAACTTGGATTACCATAAGCTTTCATCCAGTTTATATTGCTGTTATTACCATTAGCTATATTTAATTGGTATAAAACACCATTATTATGACATTGTATGTCTGTAATTAGCGTATTGGCACTAATATCTAAAGTTTCAATTTGATTATCTGCACAATGTAAACGTGTTAATGATAAGTTATTACTAACATCTATAGTCGTTAAATTATTTGTGTAACAATCTAAACGTGTTAGATTGGTAAAGGCTTCAATACCGGTTAAATCTGAAATTGACAAACCATTAATAAATAGCTCTGTTGTAGCTTGTGCTTCAGCCACTGTAATTTCAGTATCACCATTTAAATTGATACTATTATTGTTTACTAAATAACTTTTGAAATTAGCATCTGGAATGTTTACTATTTGATTTAATCCTGCACAGTCTTCACTATAAAATGCTGAGTTACCTTTAGTCCAACCTTGGCTATATATTCCGGCATCTGCTGGTGGTGTAAAACCAGCATCTATTTGAATGCATGATAAACTATTTCCATAAGCTTTCATATAGCTAAAGTTACTGTTATTACCATTAGCAATGTTTAATTCATATAAAACACCATTGTTATGACATTGTATATCTGTAATTGATGTGTTTGCACTAATATCCAACGTTTCAATTTGATTATCAGCACAGTGCAAACGTGTTAATGCTAGATTATTGCTTACATCGATAGACGTTAGATTATTACTGTAACAATCTAGACGCGTAATATTTATGAAAGCTTCAATTCCTGTTAAGTCTGAAATTGACAAACCATTAATTAATAATTCTCCTGTAAAATCTTGTGCTTCTGCAACCGAAATTTCGCTATCACTATTAGTATTAATAGCTGGATCTCCAACAAGATAAGCTTTAAAATTAGCATCGGGAATGTTAACATTTTGCGCATGTATACTATACGATACAGTCGCTATTAAAAAGGTTAATAAGAGTAATGTTTTTTTCATTGTAGTTGAGATTAATATTCAACAACAAAATAACTTCACTTTTAAAGGTTTTCAATGTGCTTTTTTCTGAATAGGTCTAATTTCTTTCTGAATAAATAATAAAGATTATTCTTACATTTTAAATCAAATAAAAAAGCCTGCTTAAATAAGCAGACTTTAAAAATTATGATTAATAGCGTATATTAATTATTCGCAATTCATTTTTTGTCCGTAAGGCATTTGTCCGTGGATAACACCTCCAAATTGTGAGCTACCATAACCACTTCCATTGTACTGTTGCTTGATTAAAAAACCTTGTAAATAGCAGTCGTTATTTTTATTTTTTTCTGTGAATGCGCCTTTAATCCAACGGTATAAAATACGACCTGTATATTTGTTTTTTACAATACTCCAGTCGTTAGATTCTATGTTTAACTTTAGAAGTTTTGCACCATCTTTTGCAATGGTTTTAGATACATTTTCTTTAGCAAAACTCACTAATGAAGCATCACTATTCATGCTACCTGCTTTTGGCATTTTTATAGCATCCATAGTCGATTTTGCAGCAGCATCGTAATTGGCTTTTAACGTGGCTTCAAACGCTTTTACAATTGGTTTCGCTTTTTCTAACCACTCTACATGAAATTGTTGTTCACCCTTTCCTATAATATTTAAAATTGTAATATCATTTTGGTGCATATAAGACGGCACATTAAATGCGTGACCTCCTTGATGAGAGCCTGCATAAATTACAAATACATCTTCTGAGATTAACATTCCTCTCACTAAAATTGGCATACCTGTTCCAAGCTCTAAAGTTTGTGATCTGTCTGCTCCTACTTTTGTTGTAAACATGCCAGAAACTAACTCATAACCAATGTACCCTTCTGGTGACATCATTTCTAGTTCTGGTGTTGTTAAAAATCTCAACCAAGCATAATCTGGATCTTGTGCAGGCAATAAATCTACATTATCACCCATGTCTGTCATTTGGCGTCTTATTTTTACACGATCAACACCAACTACGCTCATACCTTTTGTCATTGCAAATGGATACGACATGTATAAAAACTCATCACTAACTGAATTTGCAGATTTAGGCTTATTAGCGTCTGCTTCTTGTTGCTTTTTTTCAAGATATTTTTGATAGTATAAGTCTTGCTTTGCCTGGTCGTTTGGGTATTTTTTGGCTAATTCCGCTTTAAATTCTTCATCGGTATATTCTGTTTTTGATGAATTTTCAGTTGAAGAACTGCCAACCATTCCTGAAGCGTTTTCAGATTTTGAAGATGAATTGCTAGTTTCTTTTTTATCTAACTTCTTCTCTACTGCTTCTTTGGCTTTCTTTTTAAGCATTTTACCAAATTGAGCATGAGAGACGTTATAGCATAATGCCAAAACGAATAATAGAACTATTTTTTTCATAAGAATTGTGTTTAATAGACTTCAAAATAAAGCACTTAAGCACTATTCTTAATTTGGTTTTTTCTGAAAATGATGATTTTTTTTCTGAAGGAATTTCAGAAATTTCACATAAATCACATAAACGTTTCCTTGATTACTTCTAGAAACTGATCGCGTTTAGATTTTGAAATTGGGATGCGTTTTTGATTGTTCATTAGCAAATAATCGCCATCATCTTTAACCAGTTCGTCTACATATTTTAAGTTGATTAAATACGAACGATGACATTTAAAAAACATCGCATTACGTTCTAATTGCTCAACAAAATGCTTTAATGGTTTACAAATGGTTTTTTGTTTACCATCCATAAGTTGCACGTTAGTGTACATACCATCGGCTTCAAAATAGACGATATCATTATGTGAGGCGAACATAATTCCTTTTGGTATTTCTAAAGCAATTTTATCCATTGAAAGTTGCTTTAACGAGTCGCGTAACTTGTTTAATTGGTCGTTTAAATTGTTGGCTTTTATCGCTTCTTCAGCTTTTGCTACAGCTTCTTTTAACTCGGTTGTGTCCACTGGTTTTAATAGATAATCTACAGCCGATAATTTGAAAGCTTCAATTGCATATTGGTTGTATGCCGTTACGAAAATGATTTTAAAATCTATGTGATTTGGGAAGTATTCTAAAATGTCTAATCCAGACTGATTTGGCATTTCAATATCTAAAAAGACAACATCTGGTTTACTGGTTTTAATCAAATCGACACCAGATGCTAAATCTTGCGCTTCTTCAATGCTAGTAATACTTGCGCAATGTTCGGTTAGCAAGTTGGATAGTAAATGTCTGGCGCGTTTTTCGTCGTCTATAATTATCGCTTTCATATCTTAATGTATTGGCATGGTGATTACCACTTTTGTACCTGCAGCAACGTCATTTTCGTCATACAAATCGTTGGTAGTTATGGCTATATCACGTTTTAATTTGTTTTTATAAAGATGCACACGTTCCTCATTAGCTTTAGTAGCAAAGGGTTTGTGCTGTTGGTTTGGTCGTTTTAATTTTTCCGATTGTGCGCGACCAATTCCGTTATCTTCAACCGTAATTTTTAATTTGTTTTGCTGAATAATTTTCGCTTCAATATGTAATTTTCGGTCGTTTAATTTGTGTAGTAATCCGTGTTTTAAAGCATTTTCAACGTACGGTTGAATGAATAATGACGGTACTTTTATTTGTTTTGTCTTCAATTGATTATCAACCGAAATAGTATATTCCAATTCATCTTCAAAACGCACTTTTTCTAATTCTAAATACAGTTTTAAGGCGTTTAATTCTTCTTCTAAAGTAATTTCGTTTTGCTGACTGTAATCTAAATACATGCGGATTAACCGGCTAAACTTCACTAAATACGAGCTTGCCAATTCCTTTTCGTTTGAAATAATATAATCTTGAATAGAATTTAAGGCATTGAAAATGAAATGCGGATTCATTTGCGAACGCAGATTTTCCAACCTTAAATTCGTGATTTTTTTATCTATTAAAATTTTATCAACTTCATCAATACGTTGTGCTTCTTTTTGTTGTAATCGCCATCTAAAATACAACCAAACTAAACAAATAATTGTTGCTACAACCAAACCATAAAACCAATAGGTTTCCCAAAAGGGTTTAGCAATTATAAAGGTAATTGGTGCTGCAAAAACAGCTTGTTTTGCACTTAAATTTTGGGCTTTTAATTCAAAAGTATACTTGCCGCTAGACAAACTATTAAAAGTAACAAAATGTGTGTTTAGCGGTATGTTTTGCCAACTTGTATCAATTTGTTTAACGCGGTATTGGTAGCTTACATGTTGGTTAGATTGAAATCCGTTTGAGTTAAACGAAATATCAATTTTATTTAAATTATATGGTAGTTTGTAGTTAGTTGCAACTAACGTGTCGCGGTCGTTAATTTTTACAGCTTCTACCCTAACCTTGGCAGTTTTAAAATCTTTGAACAATGTTTCAGACTTCGGTAGCCCATAAAAAGCTTTAGGCAAGCTTACAATAATTTGATTTTCAAGAATTAAAAAATCATTAACCGCTGTATTTAAACCATCTTGCGCACTTAACGATTTAAGCTGATGTGTTTTTGTATGATATTGAAATAATCCAGCATCGGTTGAAATCCAAAGCACTAAACCATCAGCATGAATAGCGTTAATTTGAAGATTTTCAGGAAGTTTTATTCCCGAAGGTTTTAGAATATTATTCTCGTACTTTAATAACCCGTTGTGTTGGGTTGCAATCCAAACCGTCCCGTTGGTTTTTGTTAAGGCATTAACTAGCAAACTATTAGCGTTGAACGTGATTTCTTCTGCATTAAATGTTTGGGAATTGTATTTATAAAGTCCGTCGATGTACGATACAAATAAATGATTATTAGAAACCACCGAAGCTTTTACACGACTTTCTTTTAAAATTTGTTGTTCAGGATGATTAAACGGGTTTTTATATACAATACCCTGACGATAATTACCATAAAACAAGGTGTTATCATCAACTTTTGAAAAGGTTTTGGCAACTGAAAATCGGTTATTTACATCTAAAATTTTGTCATTTTTAAGATTAACTACAAACGATTCTGATGCATTAATACTAACTATTAGTTTATCGCTTTGCGCATCAAAAAAAAGTTTCCCGATAATCTTTTTCCCTGGTAATTGCAGTGTTTTTGTGAGCTGATTGTGATTGTAAAACAGTAATTTACCGTCATTGGTTCCTAAAACAAATTGATTGTTTTGTAAGGCAACAGACGCTGTGATTTTAGAGTCTATATTTGATAATTCAACACGACGAATATTTAAATTTGGTGATACAAACACACCATTATCTAAAGTTGTAAACCAGTAGTTTTTATTAAAATCTACTTGAACATCGGTAATTGATTCTGTTTTAAAAAGTTGTTCTTTAAACGTGAAAATTTCATTTTCAAAACCATAAATAAACACGCCAGAACTAGTTAAAAACCAATAGTTGTTTTCAATATTTAAAACATTATAAAAAGTTTCGTTTTTTAAATTAACAGGCGTTATTACTTTTTTTGATGTGTTTTTTGTTTTATCTATTCTATAAATGACATTTTCATTAGCACTTTTGTGCATAAAAAAAACAGTGTTTTTAAAGGCAAAAATTTTTGGTGATTGTATACGGTTACTACTTGTAATTTCAAGTATTTTTCTATTTGCATTGCCATCAAATTTATATAATCGATGACGCTCTAAATCGCCTTCAAGATTAATTATAAATGTGTAGTTATTGTTACCATCCTTAGCATTTGTAATACACATGCCTTTAAACACTTCGGTTACTTGTTTTGTTTTTTTATCAATATCAAAAATGCCAATAACAGTGAATAAACGTATGCTATTTTCTAATATTTCAAAATTTGCTAATTGTCCATTTACTAATTTACTAGCGTCATAAAATAGCTTTAAGCTATCGTTTTCAACATAAAATAATTGCCCGTAAATATTGTTGCACCAAAGTTGATTTTTAGCATCAAGTTTTAATTGAAAAAGAGAATTTCCTCTTTGTTGAGGATGACTAAAGTGTTTGTAGTTTTTTCCGTTGTAACGGTATAAACCTTTGTTTGCAGCAAGCCAAATGTAGTTTTGATTGTCTTCGGCAATATCATAAAACTCAACATCTGGAAGATTTGAAACTTCAGACATAGCTACAGTAACTGGATTTTGTGCTTTCAACAAAAATCCAAAACAGAAAAAGATTAAATATTTAAAATATGAATACATATCTATCAATTGACAAACTTAAAATTAAAGCACATAATCTCTAATGTATTTTTCTGTAAGTGTTACTTTTTTTTCTAAACAAACAAAAACGCCCACATTTCTGTGAGCGTTTTTCTACCATCTCTTTGTCTCTGAATTATTTCAGAAATGCTAACTAACTAATAAAACTAAGAGATAATGGATAGCTAGGTAATTCGCCATTACTAGCTTTTATTGCGTTTATTATTGGCATTACAAATGCTAAAATTCCTATTAATATCAAAAGTAATATTCCTAAACCAAACAGGAAGATTAAAGGTATACTGAGTAAACAGTATATTATAATACTCAATTGAAAATTAACTATAGCCTTGCCATGATCATCCATACCCTCTACTTTATCTTTTTGAGTTGCCCAGAGGATTAATGGTACTATTAAACCACCAAAACCTGTAATATAAGTTAACATCTGTGTAAGGTGGGTGATAACCAACAACTGATTGTCTGTACGTTTCAATGTGTGATAATTAGATTCCATGATTTTATTTGTTTACCACTATATGACGCAAACAATACTCATATGTTACAAATTTTAACTAACTTTTCACACCTAACTTCTCTAATATAGTGTCCATTAAACACCATTTGGTTAAAGACGACTGTAATAAATTAGCACCTACAAAAGCAGTAAACCATAACCAGTTTTGATGGACGTATATAGCCAACAACAAACTGATTAAAATAAATGTTCCTGCGATACCTCTAACTATTCTGTTTTTCATATTATTTATATTTTTTACGTTCTATCATATAGTATACTAATGGCACTACCAATAATGTTAAGAACGTTGACACAATAGTTCCTCCCATTAATGAAATAGCCAAACCTTGGAAAATTGGATCGAAAAGAATAACAAATGCACCAATAACAACAGTACCTGCTGTTAGCAAAATCGGTGTTGTTCGTACTGCTCCCGCTTCAATTACAGCTTGCTTTAATGGAATGCCTTCTGCTAATCTTAAATTCACAAAGTCAATGAGCAATACCGAATTACGTACCATAATTCCAGCTAAGGCAATCATACCAATAAAAGACGTTGCGGTAAAGAATGCTCCAAGCAGCCAATGCCCTAAAACAATACCTATCAGTGATAATGGAATAGCGACCATCATTACTACTGGTGCTTTAAAATTTTGGAACCATCCTACAATTAGTATGTAAATGATAATAATGACACCCAAAAAGGCAATTCCTAAATCCCTAAATACTTCTAGAGTAATTTGCCATTCTCCATCCCATTTTACAGTATAATCATCCTCATATTCTGGTTGATTTATGTACAATTCATCCATACTGTAACCTTTTGGTAGGTTAATCTCTTGTAACTTATCTGACATGCCTAAAATAGCATAAACCGGACTTTCTAATTCGCCTGCCATATCTGCCATAACATAGACCACTCTCTTTTGGTTTTTACGGTAAATACTCTTTGGTTTTGTTCCTTCTTCTATAGTTACCAAATCTATTATTGGCACCAAATTACCATGTTGAGATTTTACTTTTAAATTGGCAATATCCTGTAGTGTTGATTTTTCATTTTCATCTAAAGCCAAAATCAATCCTACCTGATTTGAAGCATCTTCATCATATAAAGTCGTTACAGGTCTGTTAGACAAAGCCATATTCATGGTGTAAGCAATTTGCTGTGGTGCTACACCATTTAGCATCGCTTTTTCTTTGTTTATAATAAAACTGAATTCTTTCTGATCAGCTTCAACCATCCAATCGATATCTACAACATCGGTTGTACGTTTTAAAATAGATTGCACTGAATCTGCTACACGGATTTGTTCCTCATAATCTGGTCCATAAACTTCTGCCACGATGGTAGATAATACTGGTGGTCCTGGTGGGACTTCAACAAGCTTTACGTTTGCGTTATACTTCGATGCTATATTCTGAATATCTGGTCGTAATAGTTTGGCAATATCATGGCTCTGTGCAGATCTATCGTCCTTATCGGTTAGATTTACCTGAATATCTGCCATATTACTACCACCACGTAAATCGTAATGACGTACTAATCCGTTAAATGTAATTGGTGCAGAAGTACCAACATAACTTTGGTAGTTTACCACTTCTGGTCTAGTAGCAAGGTACTGCCCTATTTCTTTAGCCACTAAAGCTGTACGCTCTAAGGTTGTACCTTCAGGCATATCGATAACTACTTGAAATTCATTCTTATTATCAAATGGTAACATTTTTACAGCAACTGTTTTGGTAAAAAATAATCCAACAGACCCAATCAATAAGAAAAATGTTATACCTAAAAATGCCCAACGTTTGGTTTTATTTTCAATAAGTGGTGTTTCAAATTTTGAATAAATCTTAAATATTTTTGAATCCGAAATTCCTGAAGTTTCATCTTCAACCGAAGCATCTGCTTTCTTGTCTTTTTCTCTAAGGAAAATATATCCCAAATAAGGTGTAATCGTTAACGCCACAAATAAAGACAACAACATAGCAATTGATGCACCAATAGGCATCGGACTCATATAAGGTCCCATTAAGCCAGATACAAATGCCATAGGTAAAACTGATGCTATTACCGTAAATGTCGCTAAAATAGTTGGGTTACCCACTTCGTTAATAGCATATAAAGCGGCTTGTTTAAATGGTAGATGTTTCATTTTGAAATGCCTATGCATATTTTCTGCAATAATGATCGAGTCATCTACCACAATACCTGTAACAAATACTAAAGCGAAAAGCGTAATACGGTTTAACGTGTAATCGAGTAAGTAATAACTTAATAAGGTTAAAGCGAATGTAATAGGTACAGACAAAAACACCACCAATCCACCTCTCCAGCCCATAGCTAGCATTACCACAATCGTTACAGCTATAATAGCTCCGATAAGGTGCATTAATAATTCAGATACCTTTTGTGAAGCTGTTTCACCATAATTACGTGTTATTTCTACATGAACATCATCTGGAATTAAAGTCGCTCTCAGGTGCTCTACCTTGTCTATAATAACATCGGAAATTTTCATAGCATCTGCACCTTTTCGCTTTGCGACAGAAATGGTAACTGCAGGATATTCCGACTTGTAATCTTTAATCTTTTCACTGGCAGAACCAAATCCAAGACTTACATAATTAACTGGCACTTGTGGTCCATCTAGCACAGTTGCAACCTGACTTAAATAAATAGGCTGATTTTTAAAAACACCAACAACCAAATTTTCTACATCTTCTTTGGTTTGTATAAATTCTCCAGTTTTTACAAGGAATTCGGTATCATTTTTATCAAAACTACCAGCACTTAATTGTTGATTGTTAGCTTTAATCATTTCGGCAACAGATAAAAAATCTAAGCCACTAGACGCTAGTTTATTCTTATCTAAAACTACGCGTAGTTCTCTGTTTCTTCCACCAATTTTATGCGTTGCCGACACATCGTTAACCTTTTCAATTTCGTCTGTTAACTCTTGTGCAATTTGCTTTAATTGGTAGTCGTCATAATTTTCACTCCACAATGTAAGACCAAGCATTGGTACATCATCAATAGCACGTGTTTTTACCAAAGGAAACGTTATACCTTGTGGCATTTGGTCCATGTGTTTATTGATTTCGTTGTATAATTTTACAAACGAGCGCTCAATATCTTCTCCCACATAAAACTGAACAATGACCATACCTTGCTCTTGCATAGATGTAGAATACACATACTCTACTCCTTTAATGTTAGAAATAAGCTTTTCTAAGGGTTTTATAACTCTAGATTCTACTTCTGTAGGACTTGCTCCTGGATAACCCACAAAAATGTCTGCCATTGGCACATCTATCTGTGGCTCTTCTTCACGAGGAATTAAAAACGAACTGTACACTCCAATGACCATAAAAACAATCATTAAAAGCACTGTAAGTTTAGAACTTATAAAGCCTTTGGCAATCTTTCCTGCTAAACCTTCTTTCATGTTTTATATTTTTTGGCGTTTTAACGGGCTATGCGCTGTATCTTTTTACTAGTTCTCGATACAAATTTGTTTCATTTTCCACTGCGCTCAATGTTCACAAATTCACTCGAACTGACATAAAAAGGATGTCGCTTCTATCCCTAACGCACATTCTTTAAATTATTAAATACTGTTTACCATCAACTGACTACTGAATACTTAAAGGTGCTCCATTATAAAGTTTCTCTTCTGAAGACAATATGTACGATTCATCTGCCGACAGACCAGATAATACTTCTACTTTATCTCCAAAAGTTTTCCCTAATCGTAACCAACGTAAAACCGCTGTGTTTTGCTGACTTACGGTATAAATTCCAGATAGTTGACCATTAATAATTATAGCGTCCTTTGGAATCATGATTGTTGTAGTAGAATTTGATGTTTGATGTTTTAAATTCGGAAATTGTACCGAAGCAAACATGCCAGAACGTACTTTATCATTTTTTGAATCTAAACTTACCTTTACCAAATACTGTCCTCCAGAATTTGCCGAAGACGTACTCACTTCTGAAACTTTTCCTTTTAGTTCAGCATCAATGGAAGACACTACAACATTAACAGCTTCACCTTCTTTAATGTTTGATATGATAGCTTCTGGAACTCTGGCAATCACTTCAAAATTTTGTGGTGATTCTACAGCCAATAACGGGATCCCTGGGTTTGCCAAAGCGCCTTCATCTATAAATTTTCCTGTAACAACACCACTAAAAGGTGCTTTTACATTGGTATAAGCAAATTGCGCATTGATTTCATTCTTCATCTGTTGCGCAGCTTCTAGTCTTGCTTTTGCCATATTATAATGCGCTGTCATATCATCTAATTCCTTTTGTGAAGCAGAATTTTGATCAAAAAGGTTTTTGTAACGGTTGTAATCCTTTTCAGCGATGGTGAAAGCTGCTTTGGCTTCAGCAATACCTGCATTTACTTGAGCTCTTTTAGCCTGTAAATCGGTATTGTTTATAACAATTAAAGTCTGACCTTTAGATACTTTATCACCTACTTTTACATTAATTCGTTCTACATAACCCATTAGACGCGTACTCAGGTTTGCGCTATTTATAGCTTCAATGGTACCACTAACTACCAATGGTGAATTGTCATCATTGGCAGTTACTTTTGCCACAACAACCGAAACAGGATTTGACGTGTTTTTTACACCTTTTTTTTCGTCTTGTCCGCAACTTAGTAATGCGAATAAAGTAACTATGGTAAATAATTTATGTATAGATAATGTCTTCATTTTAGTTTACGGTTAAAAATTTTAAATATGCTTTAGTACTATTATATTCAAAAATGGTTTGATAATATTCGAGTTCTTTTTGTGCAAATTGTGTTTCTGCCATAAGCAAATCTGTTGTTTTTTCTAAGCCTTCTTTAAATCGATTTGTTCTAATTCTTAAAGCCTCTTTAGATTGTTCCATTGCTAATCTTGACAATTGCAATTTGCTTTCCATATCTTGAATAAGGCGTTTGGTTTTATTGAGTTCTAATTGACTTTTAGAAACATATTGCTCATACTCTAATTTTGACTTTTCTAGAGTTGCCTTAGATTTTTTTGCTTTACCAAATCGCTTGGTACCTTGAAGAATGTTCCATTTTAATTCGGCACCAATCAAATAACCATCAGCACCAAACTGAAATAAACTATCGTCGTACAATTGGTAGCTACCAAATGCATTTAAAGTTGGTAGAAATGTCATTTTATCTAACTTGTACATGGTCTCTCTGGCATTGGCAGCTAATTGCATTGCTTTTATATCTGCACGTTCTTCACTAAGCTTTTCATCAGTTTTTAAAACTGTAGTTTCCAGCTGAAGAGAATCCTGTGGTTTTAAAACAACATCTGAAACATCGTTCATTAAAAATGATAAATAGTTTGAAGCATTTTTCACATTACTCCTTGCCGTTTGCAATTGGTTTTTTACCTCTGTAACTCTTACTTTAACCAAGAGCACATCAGATTGTTGTAAATAGCCTTGATCGTAACTATTTTGTGCCAGTTGTAAATTTGCCTCAGTTGCCTCCAACGCTTTTTCTAAAACAGTAACCGCCTTATATGCTAATTGCAATTGCATATAAGCGTTTTCGACTTCAAAATTCACATAATCCTTAACTCTGTCTGTTTGCAAAGCCATAGCTTCCATTTTATACTTTGCAGCTTTACGTTGGTAAAACCCATCCATATTGATTAATGGTTGCTGAAACTCAAAAACCGTAGCATAGTTTTCAATCTGACTTGGATCATTTAATGCATCTGGATTAAAATCTGCTTGAGTTACAATCTCTTGATTTAGCTTAGACCCAAAAGCCATTAATGGATTTGTTGTGGCTATTGCAGTGTGAGACACACTAATATTTGGGAAAAACACAGCATTGGTTTGTCTGTAATCTGCTTTGGCTTCATTTAATGCTTCAACCGAAATCTTTATTTGCTGATTCGATTCAGAAACCTTACTTAATACTTCATCTTTAGAAATAGGTTTTATGCCTTGAGCATAACTGATAGATATGAAACCTATTAAAGTGAATGTGATAAGATATTTTAGTTTATACATGTCGCATTTAATTTGATTCAAAATTAAGTTGCGTTCAACTTTTACTTAGTAACAAAGGTTACTAAAGCAAGAAGCACCTTTAGATAAAGATGCTTCTTGACACTAACCAAAAAAAAACTAGTTAACTACACTAGTCAACCTTTCGAGTGCCTCCATGGCCTCCCGCAACAACAATCATTATTTTAATGCTTAAATAGATGAACTTAAAAAACTGTAGAATTGGATTCATCATTTTAAAACGCTGATATTTTGAAATTCTTTGTGTCATATTTTTAATTTTTTATTCTGGAATTAACCACCAAAATGGACGCATTTTTGCTTTGTATATAAAGGCATAATGCAATGCTAATTTTAGCCAATGACCTGCTAAGCCAATCTCGCCAAAAGTTTTACCTAATTGTCGCCCTTGTGTTTTTGGATATTTCTTATAATCTGGTACAATCGGATAGGTTGTAATACTTACTCCGCTACCTTGTGTCATTCCATAACCTGCAGAAGCGATACAAGCTGCTCCCATATTTCCTAAACTGCCTTTGTGATGTAGTGACTCTTTACCAGATTTTATACTGTCAATAATGTTATCTGCCACTAATTTTGCAGTAATACCAGATGGCATTCCTGTTCTTGGTGGTGCAGGCGAAATTACTGTTCCATTTTTACTCTGTCTTGGTTTAGAAATGGCATGTGGAGGTGCAAATGCTATACCAGGCGCAAAGATGTTTTTATAACTTGGATTTTGATACGTTTCTGGCCAATCTTGTACAGTCCATTCTTCATATGGTTTTGACGAATAATCAGCATCCACAATCATAAAGCCTTTGAACAACTTATCTGTGATGTCATTATCATTTTTATCATAAGCTTTAAAACCATGACCGGAAAATGCTGGAATTAACATTGCAAAATCATAGGTTTCGGTCTTAAACTCACCATCAAGATTTTCGTAATGTGCAATTCCATCTTCAATTTTATTAACGCCTGCACCTAAAATCCATTTTATGTCTCTATCCTCAAAAATCATTTCTATCATTTCACTAGACTTCATGGTCATGCCGTTGTAACTCATTAGCATACCATCCATACCAAAATCGCCTAAATGATATTCATTAGATATCCATGTAATTTCAGCATTATCTCGTACACCATGGCGTCTTAGTTCTTGCTCTACATTAAGAATATATTCAAAAGCAGCTCCTTGGCATGTTGCTTTTCCATGACCAGTACCAATAAGAATTTTAGCTTTTTCTCCTGATTTTAGTTTTTGAATTACTGCGTTTAAACCTTCCCATGCATGCTCTGCATGACCATAAGTACAAACAGAATACACTTTATTTTCTCCTGGAATTAATCCTTCGGTCGCTTCAAAAGCGAGTTTAGGACCGGTAGCATTTATTAAATAATCATAAGTTATTTTCTCTGTTGTTCCTTTTTTATCACCAAATACGTACTCTGAAAGCACATAGGGTTTTGATTCTATGGCATCACCTTCCGGATGAAATGTTACCGCTTTAGCTTGTTTGTAGGTAATTCCTTTTTTCTTGTATAAAGGTGCTAAAGGAAAAAGTACTTGTTTAGATTTCATTCTACCTATACCAACCCAAATGTTAGAGGGTATCCATTGGTAATTACTGTTAGGAGACACTACAACAACTTCGTGCTCTTTTGATAGCTTTCGTCTTAAGTGAGACGCTGCTACATGCCCTGAAATTCCGGCTCCTAAAACAACTATTTTTGACATGATATTTCTCTATATAAATCAAAGTTAAAGCCAATTCAACTTTTAAATGGTTACAATTGTTACATAAAAAAAGCACCTTAATAGGTGCTCTTTTCATACAAACAGTTATTGCTCACACCTTAATAACTGGTATCGTCTAGCTTCACTTTACCGTGAAATGTTTTATATAAAAATAAAAAGTACCCTGCCAAAAGTGGTGCTCCAATGAGTACAATGGTTAGCATAATTCCCAAAGATTTCTGTGAAGACGCAGCATTGTAAATAGTAACACTATACTCAGAACTGATTGTAGAAGGTAACAATACTGGATATAATTGAAATGCTACCAGCATTAATAAAAAAGCCATAATCAATGAAGAAAAAATTAACGCGTGTGAATACTTCTTCTTAGAGACTAAGCGTGGCACATTTGCTACTGCTAAAAACGCTAAAACAGGTAATACAAAAAAAACAGGTTGTTCTTTAAATTTATCGGTTACTCCTGGTAAGAAAGTTAAAGTATATAAAGTTGTAATGGCAAAACTTATGATGAAGAATATCATCCCCTTTTTTAGTAAAAAAGATAACCTGTCGTGCAGTCTACCTTCAGTTTTAAGCATTAAGAAAATAGCACCTTGGGTCATAAAAATAGATAATGTTGTAAACCCTGTCATTAAGGCGTAAGGATTTAAGAATGTTAAGAATATACCACCTTTATATTGAAAATTTTCATGAAGTTCAAAACCTTGTAACACATTACCTAAAACAACACCTAACAAGAATCCTATTAAAGTATTAGATACAAAATAGGTAATATCCCAAGTTTTTCTCCACCATTTCATTTCTTCCGCACTTCTAAATTTTATGGCAGCAGAACGTAACACCAGTAACATTAAAAACAGCATGAATGGAATATACATAGCTGATAACATTGTTGCATACATTACTGGAAACCCTGCAAATAATGCACCTCCACCAATAATTAACCACACTTGGTTGGCGTCCCAAAGCGGACCAATGGCATTAATGGCAATACGTCTGCTTAAGTCTTTTCTTAAAAACAGATGCCATGCACCAGCACCATAATCAAAACCTTCTAAAATAGCGTAACCCGAAAACAAAAGTCCTACAACCAAATACCATAATGTTGGATAATCTATACCTAAAAATGTTTCCATAGTACTGCTTTTAAGTGTATTTTAAAAATTCGTCTGGGTTTTCGGCTTCATTATACGGTCCATGTTTTATTTTTTTATTTAGTGAATACATAAAAAGCAAAAACAATATTGTATAAACCACGAAAAATAAGATTAAGGAAAATAAAATTTGATTAGCAGAAACTTCTTGCGAAAAGGCCTCACTTGTTTTTAAGTGACCATAAACCACCCAAGGTTGTCTACCCATTTCGGCAGCAAACCAACCAACTTGATTTGCTATTTGAGGTAATAACACCGAAAATGCAAATATTTTAAGTAACCATTTTTTATCAAATAACTTTCCACGCCACCATAAATAAGAAGCATAAAGCGTTAATCCAATTAAAAACATACCAATAGAAATCATGATATGATAAAACTGAAATACAGCATTTACTTGTGTTGGGATTTCATCTTTTGGAAATGCATTTAAACCTTGAATTGGTTCTTCAAAATCTTGATGAACCAAAAATGATAAACCACCAGGAATACCTAATCCGGTAACTTTTTGCGATTCGTCATCTACCCAACCAAATAAATACAAATCAGCTGCTGAAGATTCATCATAATGGCCTTCCATAGCCGCTAATTTTGCAGGTTGGTTAACAGCTACACCATCAGCAGAACTATGTCCTGAAACTAATTGTGTTAGTGAAATAATTGTTGCTACCAACAATGAGATTTTAAAGGCTTTTTTAGAGATTTCTACATATCGTCCTTTCAATAAATAATACGCATGCACACTCAATACCATAAATGCACCAGCTAAAAATGCTCCTTGCCATACATGAATGATTCGATCTACACTCGAAGGATTAAAGACCATTTCCCAAAAATCAGTGACTTCTGCCCTAGCAGTTAATCCTTCACCAACAATATGGTATCCAGCTGGTGTTTGTTGCCAGCTGTTAGCTAGCACAATCCAAACTGCAGAGAACATAGATCCCAGAAATACACCTATAGTTGAAATGAAATGTACTTTTGGAGAAACGCGATTCCAACCGAAAATTAAAATCCCTAAAAAGGTACTTTCGAGGCCAAAAGCAAATAAACCTTCAGCGGCTAAAGCACTACCAAAAATATCTCCGACATATTTGGAATATACAGACCAATTGGTACCAAATTCAAACTCCATTATGATTCCAGTTGCAACACCAATACCAAAAGTTATGGCGAATATTTTCAACCAAAAACGCGTTAAAATTTCATACTGCTTTTGACCTGTTTTTAGATATAAACCTTCAAAAATCACCATAATTAAACCTATACCAATGCTTAAAGGAGGGTAGATATAATGGAACGCGACTGTGAAGGCAAATTGAATTCTGGCTAAGATTTCGGTATCCATGATTATGAATTTGTAGCAAAAATACGATTCAGTTTAGTCCTTATTTGTAATAAATATTACACAACTAAAACTTTAACATTATTTGGTTAATTATACTATTTAAAATTAGAAACTGCTTCACTTAAATCGTAAACCTTAATATCTTTTTTTAATTTAGAAATAATGCTACTTCCGGCAGCACTTCGATATCCTCCTGCACAATGCACTACTATTGGCTTATCTGTCGGAATATCCTTCTCCGAATCTCTTAATTCATTTAATGGGATAGAAATGGCACTATCAAAGATTTTACCCTCTTCTACTTCACTTTTATTTCTAATGTCTATTATGCTGTAATGGCCTGGATGACTTTTAAAATCATCTAAATCAATTTCATATGTAGATTCAAAAGTTGAATTACCCAAAGTTATTAAACCTAGAAGTTGTTTTTCATAACCAATTTTTGCTATTCTGTGGAGAATTTCGTCTTTATCTTCTACTGAATTTAAAACTACGTAGAATTGTTCTTCGGGTTGTACTATAGAACCTAACCAAGTTTCTAGTTTATCATTTTCGGTTTGAGCTATAATATTTATACTTCCAGCAATGTGATTCTTTTTAAAATCGTCTTGATTTCTAACATCAATAATTAAAGTATCGCTATCAAAATCTTCTACTCTAAAATGGAAATCTGGTTGTGCGATATTAGCTTCATAGTTATCTGCTCCAGTTTTATTAATATCTACATTAAAACCAAAGTACGAAGGAATAAATGGTTGATCTTTTAAAATATGTTCTACGAATTCATCCTCAGATAAATTTTTGAATGCCCAATTTTCTTGTCGTTCTCTACCTAAGGTACTTGAAGCATCAGTACTCATATTCTTTCCACATAATGAACCTGCACCATGAGCAGGATAGACTATGGTACTATCTGGCAAATGGCTGAATTTTGTTTGCATGGTCTGATACATGCTTTTGGCCAACTCTTCTCGTTTAGCTCTCATATTACCAGCTTTTTCGCGCAGATCTGGTCTACCTACATCACCAATAAATAAGGTATCGCCAGAAAACATTACATAATCATCATTCTTCTGAGCGATAATTGTAATACTATCTGGTGAATGTCCTGGTGTATTAATGGCGGAAAACACAGTTGTTCCTAAATGATATGTATCGCCATCATCAAAAGTTATGTGAGGATAATTAGCACCAACCAATTTACTAACAAAAATATCTGCTCCTGTTTCCTTATGAATTTGCAAATGGCTACTTACAAAGTCTGCGTGTGGATGCGTTTCGAAAACCGCTACGATTTTAGCATTATGCTGTTCGGCTAATTTATAATATGGTTTTGGATCGCGAGATGGATCTACTAAAGCCATCATATTATCACTAATTATAGCGTAAGAATAATGTGCTAAGGGTTTATCGTTGTATTGAATTATTGTCATTTTATTTTCTTTTTATAGTTACTTTTTAAAATAAAAAAAACGGTCTTAACTGCTAGAAAAGACCGATTTTTTAAGAGTATTTTATAAGTTTTTCTTAGCCAAATACCAATCTACTTTTTCTAGAGTATCATCATTAATTCTTTCATTTAACTCATCTAAAGTTTTTGGTGGTCCAACGATAACTTTATCACCTCTTTTCCAATCTAAAGGCATTGCAACTTTGTATTTATCTGAAGTTTGAAGTGCTTCTAAAGCTCTTAAAATTTCATCCATGTTACGACCTACATTTAATGGATAGTACATTATAAGACGTATTTTTTTACTTGGATCTATAAAGAACACAGCACGTACAGCAGCCGTTTCACTTTCGTTAGGTTGAAGCATTCCGTATAACTTAGATACTTTCATGTCTAAATCGGCAATAATTGGAAAATCAAAGTAAACACCTGTATTTTCTCTTACGTTTTGCACCCAACCTAAATGTGCATGTATACTATCTATACTTAGACCCATAAGTTCAGTATTAAGCGCATCAAACTCTGCTTTTCGCGTTGCAAAACCACTCATTTCTGTTGTGCAAACTGGTGTAAAATCTGCTGGGTGCGAGAACATTACTACCCATTTGTCTTTTGCAAAATCTGAAAACTTAATTTTTCCTTTTGTTGTTACTGCTTCAAAATCTGGTGCTTGATCGCCAATTCTTGGCATTGCATAAACTTTTTCTATTGTTTCTTCACTCATGATAAATTGTTATTTAGATAATTTATTCAAAAATAAAAAACAATAGCCTAAAGCTATGTAACGAATGTTACTTTAAGAGTAAAATGTAATAAAGAACTTTATCATGATATTTTGTAAAATTTATGACTAAAGTCAGTATGATAATTTTACAATAAGCATACTTTTGCAGCGCATGAAAATAGGTACGTACTTTCTTTCTATACTACTTGCTACTCTTATACTATCAAATAGTTTAAGAGTGTCTATTACCTATGCTTACTATAAACTTGATCCTATTGGGTTTATAGAAGCGCTTTGTGAAAATAAGAACAAACCAGAGTTACAATGTAATGGTAAATGTCACCTTAAAAAAGTAGCTGAATCGCAAGATAGCAATGAAAAAACACCAGAAAGTATTGTAGATTTTAAAGAGCTTATGTTAGTTTCTTATCCTAAAGAAGATATTAAGCAGCTTAATGAGTTTGTTCTTAAAAAACACGCACCAAATTGTTATAACAATCTATATTCTTATTTAGATACTGAAGATTGGTTTCATCCACCACGAGTATAATTTCCTTTTTTAAACGTAGATGATATCTACCCTTATTTTTTTTAAAAATTATAATTATACCATAAATGAAAACATTGTATAGTACACTGTTATGTGTACTACTCACTGCTGTGTCTTATGCTCAAAAAGAAACAGAGAAAGACACCTTAAATAAAAAAACAACAAAGCTAAATGAGGTTATAGTTACAGGAAATAAAAATACAGATCCTGTGCTAACAATAGTGTCCAACAAATATGTAGAGAATATTGTACAGCCCAAAAATGTAGCAGATTTATTCAATAATATTATTGGATTTTCTTCTATAAAACGAGGTAATTATGCCATTGACCCATCGTTTAGAGCGTCTCAATACGAACAGCTTAATATTCAATATGATGGTGGAACTAAAGCGATGCATGCTTGTCCAAACCGAATGGATCCTATTACAACACATATTATTCCTGAAGAAATTTCAAAAATTGAAATCATAAAAGGACCTTACACTGTTAGATACGGTGCTACGTTTGGCGGAGTCATTAACATGGTGACCGAAAAACCAAATTATTTAGATTATGGCTTACATGGCAAAATTTCTGGAGGCTACGAAAGCAACGGTAATTCTTTAGTGAATATGGCTCAATTTCAATACATACAAGAAAAATATGATATTGTCGCTAATGCTGGATACAGAGATTTTGGTAATTATGAAGATGGTGATGGTACAGAAATTCCATCGTCTTTTAGAAGTACCGATTATGGTGTAAAAGTTGGTTATAACTTTTCTGATAACCAACGTTTGCAGGCTCACTGGAGACAGTCTTTTGGTAGAGATGTTTTGCATGCTGCCTTACCTATGGATACAGACTATGACAACAGTAGTATTATCTCGCTAGACTATAAACTAGATAATATTGGTAAAATCATTAAATCTGTAAATGCAAAGGCCTACTACAGCTATGTAGATCATTTAATGACAAATACAAACAGGCCATCTTTTAATATGATGGAAGCAGCGTCTAATGTTGATGCTGTTACGACTGGTGGTAAAGTAGAATTACATTGGCAACCTGTAGAGAGTTTAAACATTTTTTCTGGTATCGATGTGCTTAATGTTGCCAGAGATGGTAATAGAGAACGTTTAGTAAAAATGATGAATGGAAATATGCTACCAGAACCAATGCTATTTACAGACAAGGTATGGCAAGATTCATACATCAATGATTTAGGTGTTTTTACTGAAGCTAAATACAGTGTTAGTCCAAGTACAATTCTAACAGCTGGTATTAGATATGACAACGTTGTTTCAGACATTAAAGATCCTGAAGCCGATTTTGAAGCCATGTATGATTTAGAGAAACGGACAGAGCATAACATAAGTGCTACCGTTTCTGTTAAGAAAATCGTTTCGGATAACTTTACACTAGAAGCAGCTTATGGTCGTGGTGTACGGTCTGCAAATATGATAGAGCGTTTTATTAATCATTTCAATGTTGGTCAAGATCCTTTTGAGTATGTTGGAAACCCTAACTTGAACGCTGAAGTTAATAACCAATTTGAAATCGGTTTTAAAGGCTATGAACCTCTAAAAAATGGCTTTGATGGTTTTAAGTATGAAGCATCATTTTACTATTCATTTTTTGAAAACTATATTGCTGCTGTTGTAGATGAAACTTTAGATCGTAAGTTTATGCCAATGGCACTACCTCAAAATGCTAAAGTGTTTAGAAATCTCGATGAGGCATATAAAACAGGTTTTGAAGCTAAAGCCGAATTAGATTTTCTTAATGACTATTTTGTAAAAGGTGAATTTGCGTATGTGTATGCAAAAAACAAAGATTTAAATGAGTCTTTACCTCTTACACCTCCTTTTACAACGCGTTTTTCAGCTGGTGTTAAAAAAGAAAAGTATTGGGCAAACCTACAATACAACTTAGTATCTCAGCAAAATAATATTTCAGAAAGTTTTGGTGAAACTACTACTAATGGCTATCAAACTTTAGATGCACGTATTGGTATTAATGCTTTTAAGAATTTTACTTTAGGAGTTGCAGTATTGAATGTTTTTGATGAAGCTTATAATAATCATCTCAATTTCTCATTTACCAATCAGGCTGATTTTGGTCGAGTACCAATTACTGAACCTGGTCGTAATTTTTCAGCATTTCTACAATATAGATTCTAAACTTAACCTAGTTATAACAATAAAAAGAGGCTCGATTTTTATAATCAAGCCTCTTTTTTTAGCCCAAAATTCAAGAAGAATTTCAAAATATTACACAGCTTAAAAACCATGCAATACATAAAGTTAAATTAGTTTAGTTAGTTTCGTTGCTGTCGCTTTTCTTTTTTCCGCTTGTCATAAAATTAATAAGTACGCCTACTAAAATTACGCAGACTAAAGCAAACACTGCAATCATTATTACTCCGTTGCTGTGATCGTATATTAGTAAAGAGTTGTTCATTGGTTATACTATTTATCATTTACAAAAGCTAAAGTAGCTTCAAAATTTTAAACTAAAGATGACTTTTGTCAGTAAATAAAAAAAGCATCTCAAAAAAAAAGATGCTATCAGTGGCTATTCATCAAACTTAAAGAGGATGGCTACACCTCTTTTCCCTTCATCATTTTATTCCAGTATAAATAAGGTAATCCATATTTTTTTAGCATCCATAATCTCCAGTGCTCTTTCTCACTGTTAAAGACTAACATTTGTTTTAATTTAGGATCTGGAATAAAATTATTGTCATAATCAAATTCGGCTAAGATCATTTTACCATAACCTGTCACTAACGGACAAGAAGAATAGCCATTATAAGATTTGTTTCCTTTTTTATCGTAAGCAATTAACTGACGAATATTATCAGAAACTACAGGCACTTGTTTGCGTATGGCTGCACCTGTTTTTGCAGTTGGTAATGCTGCCACATCACCTAAACCAAATATGTTTGGATATTTGTTATGCTGTAATGTATGTATATCTACATCTAACCAATCTGCATCATTAACTAACGATGATTCTTTTACAAATTTTGGTGAAGTTTGAGGTGGCGCTAAGTGAAGCATATCGAATGGCATTTCAATAATTTGCTCACCAGACATCACTTCTCTTAGTTCATTATCTTCATTAATTACGCATTTATTTTCACCAGTACCAACACCTTTAAAAGTTACCATTTGGTTTTCGCCATCAATTTTTACTGGTGTGTAAAATGGTTTAAAATGAATGCCATATTTACTAATAACCTGCATTAAACTCTCTCTAATTTCCTTAACTCCAAAAATTACAGAACCAGGTGTTGCAAAAACCACATTACTCTTATTTTTAAGACCATTCTTTTTAAAATAGTCAGCTGCTAAATATGCTATTTTTTGTGGTGCTCCACCACATTTAATTGGTGTTGTAGGTTGTGTAAAAACTGCATTACCGCCTTTAAAATTTCTTAAAACTTCCCATGTATGTTTTGGGTTCGTATAATTACTACACACTACACCTTTTCCTAAAGATTCTGTTAAACCTTCTATGAGTGATGTATCCATTACCAATCCAGGAGATACAATTAAATAATCGTAAGTAATATCACCACTTTCTTTTGTCGATACCGAATTTTGTTCAGGATTAAAACCTGTTGCATAATCTTTAATCCAATCCACACCTTTTGGCATAACAGTAGACATTGGTCGTTTTGTGTTTTCAAAATCGTAGGCTCCACCACCTACAAGCGTCCATGCTGGTTGGTAATAATGCCACTCAGCTGGCTCTATTAAACCGATGTCTAATGATTTATCTTTGGCTAATAAGTTGGCAGAAGTCATAATGCCTCCTGTACCTCCACCAATTACTAATATTTGATAATGAGATTTCATGAAATGTACTAGATTTAGTTAGTGTTAGTTAAATATCAATCCGTTTAAAATTAAAGGGTTTTAACTTAAAAAATGTAACTATTGTTACACAAACACTCTCTTAATCGATTAATGATTAAAAATTTAATTAGTTTTTTACGTTAAACGCAAAATATTACCTCTTTGATTAATGATTAGAAAAAAATATTATCTATTGTAATGTTTAGCCTATTAAATCGAAAAAAGAAGTAGGCTTTTTTTTAGGCGACTTAGTTGAATTTTAGTCGTTACCGGTAATAATATTTATAAGGTCGTCTTTTTGAAGCAGACCAGATTGTCGCCATACTTGCTCACCATTTTTGAACAACATTAGGGTTGGCACTCCTCTAACCTGATACTTAGCAGCTAAAGATTGATTTTTATCAACATCAATTTTTATAATAGAGACTCTGTTACCAAGATTATCTTTTACTTGCTTTAAGATAGGTGTCATCATTTTACATGGTCCGCACCACTCTGCAAAAAAATCTACAAGGACCAATTTGTCTTTATTGATTAATTCTGAAAACTTGCTCATTACTATTTTAATTCTTTTTGAAAGATACATTCCAGATACCTCTTACCTGATTTTCGGAATACCCTTTGGCTTTATCTTCGGGATATAGTAAAGATAATGATTTTAAAACATCTGGTTTAATATTAGTTTCTGGCTTGCCATGACATTGAAGACACATTGTATTTGTTACAATTGGGTAATATACACGAACATCGTCCTCTGTTTCTTTTACTATTGGACTAATTTCTTTTTTATCTTCAACCAATGTTTTAAATGTTTTGATGTATTCTAACTCTTCTGAATTGGCTTTGTTTTTTGGGTTTCGAGGTTTGTCGCTTACACGTTTTATGCTTGCATTATGAACCACTGCCATGCTATCGGTTAATGGATATGCTCTAACATTACAAAACTCTAAGGCTTCTAATGTTCCTTTTTTTTGAATTGTACCCATAAGGTTTTTACCCAACACAGCTTTTGTGGTTAAAGCATACTTTAGACCTCTTTCACCATAAGGTAAATCTTGGTAGTTGGTTTGTGCTTGTTGCTTATGTTTTCTTTTACCATGTCCCATGCCTTTACCTTTACCTTGACCATTTCCGTTGTGTTTCCCTTTTTCTTCATTAAAATGCTCTTCAAACCATTCTGGTTGATCGATCTCAAAATCATACATATAATCTGCAATTTTCTCAATGGTTTCTTCTGGAAAAGCTTGTTTTGGCATAACTCCAAAGCGTCTTACAGCGCCACGCATCTTAGCATCGGTTTCGTTTGGATTCTTTATCCAAGCTTGCATGTCTGCAATAAATTGCTCTTTTGTAGTTGAATCATCAATATAATGTCTTTTTATGGCTACCATTGGCGGCCCAATTCTATCGTCGTGGCTAGCTGTTGGACTATGGCAAACGTAACAATTGGTTTCCATCAATTTTTTGCCTGGATGACTATTAGCCAACTTAGATTTTTCAAATGCCGATAATTCTTTTTTATCAGAGTTATTACAACTCAAAATAAAAATAGATGCCAAAAGTACTACAGTATATTTCATAAGTGACTCATTAATAATTAATTATTCCGCCTTTTAAATCATAAATTTCAGTAAACCCCATAGCTTCTAACTTTTTAGACGTTTGTCTACTTCTACTTCCACTTCGGCAGTATACATAGACTGCTTTATCCTTATTCAATTTATTAAACTCAACGTTGAACTTTCCAGAGAAAAAATCTATGTTTTTTGCACCCTTTATATGACCACCTTTAAACTCAGCTGGTGTTCTGACATCTATCAATTGCACATTTTTGTTTTCAACCTGCGCTTTAAATTCTTCTGGTAATAATAACTTTATAACATCGCTTTGTGATGTTTTAGAACCAAATAATGAAGCGAAAAATGACATAAGAATAGTTTTAAGAATTAATTTAATAAACATTATAAAATTAGTAGTTAAATTTTTGGCAAAGGGTAACCTATGTTACACAAAAAAAGCATGTGCTATATATAGCACATGCTTAACTAATTAAACTATGGATTTATTTTAAAGTTGAAGGGCAAACATAATCCGTTCTTGGGATGTCTGTTTTTTTAATGGCGCCATAACCGCCTGCTATATCCACCAAATTATGAATTCCTCTACTTTTTAATATTGAAGCGGCAATTACTGAGCGATATCCGCCAGCACAATGCACATAGAAGGTTTTATCTTCTGGGAATTCGCTTAGGTAATTATTTAAATAATCTAGTTGAGTGTTTTTAGCTCCATCTACATGTTCGGCAATATACTCACCTTCCCTTCTAACGTCAAAAACAACATCTTTTTTATCCTCAAAATCTTTTGCAAATTCTTCAGCAGGAATTGAAGTTATGGTGTCGATTTCCATATTAGCATTTTTCCAAGCTTCGAAACCTCCATCCAAGTAGCCTACAACATTATCAAATCCAACTCTAGATAATCTGGTAATCACCTCTTCTTCTCTGCCCTTTGGTGCAACTAATAATATGGGCTGGGTAACATCTACGATCAATGCTCCTACCCATGGTGCAAAATTACCATCGATACCAATGAAAACAGAACGTGGAATGTGTCCTATAACAAACTCTGATTGATGTCGAACATCCAATACAATAGCTTCGGTTTCGTTTGCAGCAGCTTCAAAAGCTTTTGGTGATAACGGATTTTGAGCCTTATCCATAACCTTATCAAAGCTCTCGTAACCCTTAATATTCATTAGTACATTCTGAGGAAAGTATCCTGGCGGTTCTGTTAAACCGTCTAAAAGTTCTTCTATGAACTCTTCTCTGGTCATGTCTGCTCTAAGTGCGTAATTAGTTTTCTTCTGGTTACCAAGTGTGTCAGTAGTTTCTTTACTCATGTTTTTACCACAAGCAGAACCTGCACCGTGATTAGGATACACTATTAAATCGTCACTCAACGGCATTATTTTATTGCGCAAGGAATCGTATAGCAAAGATGCTAACTTATCCTGAGTAAGTTCAGCAATGACCTTTTGTGCTAAGTCTGGCCTACCTACATCACCAATAAATAAGGTATCTCCTGTAACAATACCATGCTCTTTACCGTTTTCATCTATGAGTAAGTAAGTCGTACTTTCCATTGTGTGACCTGGCGTGTGAATAACCTTTACCTTGTAATCTCCTACTTCAAAAATCTGATTGTCTTCTGCAACTATAGCTTCATAATTAGGCTTTGCAGTTGGACCAAATACAATTTTAGCACCTGTTTTTTCTTTTAGATCTAAGTGACCAGAAACAAAATCCGCATGGAAATGCGTCTCAAAAATGTATTTGATTTTTGCATCATCCATTTTGGCTCTATTAATGTAAGGTTGAACCTCACGTAATGGATCAAAAATTGCAGCTTCACCATTGCTTTCAATGTAATATGCTGCGTGAGCTAAGCATCCTGTATAAATCTGTTCTATTTTCATAATTATTTTGGTTAATGTGAATAAATTTCACTTAAATTACTAATATTTAAAAAATTGAGTTGTAACAAAAGTTACATTGTTAATTCCTTATAAATAATGTAAATACCCATTACCAACACAAACCATCCGAAGCCCTTTTTTAGCTTTTTACCTTCAATAAAATTAGAAAGGTAAATCCCTAAAAATATACCGACTACAGATATTGATGTAAAAATTAAAAGGAATATCCAGTCAATGTCTAAATTTTCAACATCACCAATAAAACCAATCAATGATTTAATGGCAATAATAAGTAACGATGTGGCTACAGCTTTTTTCATTGGTAGTTTGGCCAATAACACCAAAGCTGGAATAATTAAAAATCCACCTCCAGCACCTACGATTCCTGTTATAACACCAACGATTACACCTTCAGTAACAATTAAAGGATAGTTAAAAACTATTACGGAATCAGAAACTGCTTTAGCCTTTTTGTTCTTAATCATGGATACAGATGCAACAAGCATAACGATAGCAAAAAATATCATTATACCTATATTCTTTGTTACTAAAAAGTCTCCAACACTAAACAGTTCATCAGGGATTGCAGGCATCAAATATTTTCTGGTAATGTATACTGCAATAAAGGCTGGAATAGCAAAAACAATGGCTGTTCTAAAATCCACTAAGCCTTTTTGTATATTTCTAATGGCACCAACCAAAGAAGAAACACCAACTACAAAAAGGGAGTAGGCTGTTGCAGTAACAGGATTTACAAATAGTAAATAGACCAAGATAGGAACGGTTAAAATAGAGCCTCCACCACCTATAAGCCCAAGAACAACTCCAATAAATAAAGCTCCGATATAGCCTAAAATTTGATTTAAATCCATAAATAATTTAGTTAGTGAGATCTCAAAACTAATAGAGAACTCCCCTTATATGCGTAACAATTGTTACAATGTAGTAATTGCATTACAAACAAACAGATGATGCCCATCTATTTTTATTTATTTTTTCTGTACTACAGAATATTCATAATTTATCCCATAGATTTTTAATTCAACTTTTTACCTTTTAATAAATGTTTTTGTTGATGAAAATAGATGGCTTGGGAAAAATGAAATATGCTAAATCTACTAATATTAGCAGTGGTGTGTTTAATAATAAAAAGTACCTAATTTGGAGAATATTAAAAGAATTTAAGTAATGTTAAGTCTTGATATATTACTCTGATTCATAAATGGTAATGGTATGTAGTAATCAAAAATGAACTTGTGAAGTAGAACTGGTTAAAGATTTTTAACCGCAACTATGTTGCAATAATTAATATTTAATTATTTTTACAAACAAATTTGATTTTTTAATTCGATAATCACATAGAGATAAAAGCTAACCTAATTTAAAAATTAGTCTTCTCAGCAGCTATCCAAAATAGAATTTTGAATTTAAATCTAACAAAACTTATTATCATTAATCTAACTATTTTATGAAAAAAACAAGCTTACTACTATTTGCTTTTTTAATGACACTTCCAGCAACATTATTTGCTAACGAAGGCATGTGGTTTTTAATGCATATTAAACGCTTAAATGAGCGCGATATGCAAAAAATGGGACTTCAATTAACTGCTGAAGAAATATACAGCATTAATAATCAAAGTCTTAAAGATGCCATTGTACAATTCAATGGAGGTTGTACAGCAAGTATTATTTCAGAAAACGGACTTGTATTAACTAATCACCACTGTGGTTACGATGCAATCGCAGAACTTTCTACAGAAGAAAAAAACCATCTGAAAAACGGTTATTGGGCTAAAACTTTACAAGACGAACTTAAACCAGAAAGTTTATACGTAAGATTCTTTGTAAGAATGGATGATGTATCTGAGCGTATTTTATCTCAAGTTAATGATACAATGACAGAAAAAGAAAGAGAAGCTGCCATTAACAAAGAAATAGCTAAAATAGAACAAGAAAATAACGAAGGTGGTAAATATACGGTTTCTGTACGCTCGTTTTATCAAGGGAATGAGTTTTACTACTTTGTTTACGAAGATTACAAAGATGTAAGATTAGTCGGAACACCATCAGATAAGGTTGGAAAATATGGAGGAGACACAGATAACTGGGAATGGCCAAGACATACAGGTGATTTCTCTTTATTTAGAGTTTATGCAGATGCTGATGGCAATCCTGCAGAATACTCAGAAAACAATGTACCGCTAAAAGCTAAGTATCACTTACCTGTAAATATTGGCGGTGTTGAGGAAAATGATTTTGCTATGATTTTAGGTTATCCTGGTAGAACAAACCGTTGGATGCCTGCTGAAGGTATAGAGCAAAATGTCAATTATGCTTATCCTGCTTGGGTAGAAGCCTCTAAATTGAGTATGGATGTAATGAAAAAGTACATGGATGAAGATGCTTCAATCAACCTAATGTATGCTTCAAAATATGCTGGAATTGCCAATTATTGGAAAAATAGACAAGGCATGATAGATGCACTAACAGCTCATAAAACTGCTGAAACCAAACGTAAGGTAGAAAATAAATTTAACAAATGGGCCAATAAAAAAGCTAATAAAGCAACTTATGGCAACGTTATTTCTAACATCAATAACTATTATAGCCTTACAAATAATAAAGCACAGCACGATAATTACTTAATGACATTGTTACGCTCTAGTAAATTTACTATTTTACCTTATAGAATTGGTAAAGGATTAGAATCTTACGTCGATGCTAACGAGGCTGCTCGTAAAAATTTAATGCCAAGATTAAACGCGTTTATCGAAAGCAGTTACACCAATTACCACTTGCCTTTAGAAAAAGAAGTTTTAGCAGAACAACTAAAACTGTATGCTTCAAAATCTAATTATCAATTACCAGAAATAGTTGCTAATATTGCCAAAGACGGTGATTTTACAGATTATGTAAATTCAATTTTCGAATTAAGCATTTTCACTTCAAAAGAACGTGCCGAAGCCTTCTTAAAATATCCTAACAAAGAGCTCTTAGTTAATGATCCTTTGTTTTTATTATCATCACAACTTTTAGACAAATACAGAGAACAACCAGAAGATTTAGTTCAACCAGAAAATGATTTTCAGAAATCATTTAGATTATTAGTAGATGGGTTACGCAAATCTGGATTAAGTGATATCAGATATCCAGATGCAAACTCAACATTACGTTTAACATATGGTAAAGTAAGAGCTCTACCTAAAGATCCTACAAATGATGCAAGTATTAATAACTACACAACCTTAAAAGGTATGGTTAAAAAGTACAAACCAAATGATAGTGAGTTTGATTTATCTCAAGATATGTTAGACATATACAAAAAGAAAGATTATGGTAGATATGCCAATAGCAAGGGAGAATTACCTGTAAACTTTTTATCAGATAATGATATTACAGGCGGAAATTCTGGTTCACCTGTTTTAAATGGTAAAGGAGAATTAATTGGTTTAGCTTTTGATGGTAACATAGAAGCTATGGCTGGTGACGTAATCTTCGATTCTAATTTACAGCGAACTATTAATGTAGATATCAGATATGTACTATGGCTTATAGATAAATATGCTGGCGCAACTCATATTGTTGATGAACTAAGCATCGTAGAAAACTAATAATTAATTATTATAAAATTTGAAAAGCAGCTATTTAAGGCTGCTTTTTTTATTTTTTAATCTTACAAATAAAATATAAATGCTATGAAACTATTTTTAATTAAATTTTCTAATGCAACATTTTTGCATTAATATTAATAATTCTTAGTATGAATATTAAGTCCAAAACTTTAGATATTGTAGCAATCACAAGCTCCATAATTTGTGCAATTCATTGCGCAGCTATACCAATAGTAATATCATTTTCATCACTAAGTAGTTTGCATTTTTTAACTAATCCATATGTAGAAAGGTCATTTATTAGTCTAGCCATTATCTTTGTATTGGTATCACTATGGCCTAGCTACAAAAATAGTCATGGTAAAACTAAACCTCTCTTTTTAGCGCTCATCGGTTTTATTTTTATAGCTCTTGGTAGAATTGAAATTACAGAGCTTTGGGAAGTAATTACTACTGTAGTTGGAGCATTATTAGTATCTGCTGCACATTTTTTTAATTGGAGACTTTTAAAGACCAAAGACACAACGCATCAACATTAATTTAATAAAATAAAAACTCACATGAAAAAACTACCTGTAAATGTACTCAGCGGCTTTTTAGGGGCTGGTAAAACAACGTTACTTAATCATATCCTTCATAATAAAGAAGGATTAAAGGTTGCAGTTATCGTTAATGATATGAGTGAAGTTAATATCGATGCCCAACTTGTTGAAAACGAAAATACACTTTCTCGTACAGAGGAAAAATTAGTAGAAATGTCTAACGGATGTATCTGTTGTACGCTTCGTGAAGATCTTATGGTAGAAGTTGAAAAACTGGCCAAAGAACAAAAATTTGATTATTTAATAATTGAAAGCACAGGTATATCAGAACCTATTCCAGTAGCACAAACCTTTAGTTTTGAAAGTGAAGACGGACAAATAGATTTAAGTGGCTTTAGCTATGTAGATACTATGGTTACTGTAGTAGATGCCTTTAATTTTTTGAAAGATTTTTCTAGTCCACAATATTTAACAGATAGAAACCTAACTGATATTGAAGGAGACGATCGCACCATAGTTAATTTGCTTACAGACCAAATAGAGTTTGCCAATGTCATCTTATTGAATAAGACCGATTTGGTCAAAGAATCTGATTTAAGAAATCTTTACGACATTATACACAAGCTAAATCCAGAAGCCAAAATAATACCAACCAATCATTCAAAAGTAAACTTAAATGAAGTCATCGACACAGGTTTATTTGATTTTGAAAAAGCTGAAGCTTCAGCCGGTTGGATTAAAGAATTAGAAAACGAGCACATACCAGAAACTGAAGAATATGGTATTGGATCGTTTGTGTTTAGAACAAAACTACCATTTCATCCAGATCGCTTTTTAGATTTTGTTCAAAACAAATTTCCTAGCAATATTATAAGAAGTAAAGGGTTATTCTGGTTAGCATCACGACCTGACCAAGCATTAATTTGGAGCACAGCAGGTGGATCTATTAAAGCAGATCCTGCTGGTGTATGGTGGGCATCAATGCCATTTTCTGAGCGTATTAATTATGCGTCTTTTGTAAACAACCAACAGCACATAGAGTCTGACTGGGTAACACCTTTTGGAGATAGAAAGATTGAACTGGTTTTTATAGGTCAATACTTAGATGTTGAGAACATCACAAAACAACTAGAACAATGTCTTTTAAATGATAAAGAATTAATCGATTGGGAAAGTGGAAATTTTCAAATCTCTGATGCTTGGCCAATAGCTAATTAATATATTTAAGCTCAAAACACTTATGAAGTCAAGTCATTTAATAAAATAGAAAGTAATAATTAATGATCAAAACCAAAAATCTAACATTTCAATATAATAGTAATGGTGAACTATTTCATTTTCCAGATATAGATTTACCAGATGAAGAATCTCTTTTAATTTTGGGTAAATCTGGCATTGGAAAAACCACATTACTGCATTTAATTGCAGGTTTGTTGCAACCCAAATCAGGTTCAGTAACTATTGATAATGTTAGTCTTCAAACCTTAAAAAATAAAAAATTAGATCAATTTATTGGTAAGCATATTGGTTTGGTTTTTCAGAAAAATTATGCAAATCGTTCATTGAATGTTATAGAAAACCTGCAAGCAAGATTGTATTTCAGTAAGCAAAAACAAAACAAATCTCATATAGAAAATCTTTTAAAAACGTTAAATATAATAGAGTGTAAAACCAAAAAAATTAATGAATTAAGTGAAGGTCAATTACAGCGGTTAGGCATTGCTTTATCTGTTGTGCATCAACCAAAAGTTATTTTGGCAGATGAACCAACAGCAAGTTTAGATGATGATAACTGCAAAATTGTTTTGCAATTATTATTACAACAATCAAAGTTAAATAATGCCAACCTTATTGTTATTACGCACGACCAAAGAGTAAAACCAATGTTTAAGAATATACTTGAGCTATGAACATTTGGAAAATTTCCATAAAAAATCTGTTTCACAAACCTTTATACACGGTTTTAAGTATACTCTCGCTCACTATAAGTATTGCGTTGCTTATTAGCATTAAGCAACTAGATACGTCTGTTAAGCAACAGTTTGAAAATAATTTAGGAAATATTGATATGGTTGTTGGTGCAAAAGGTAGTCCGTTGCAGTTGGTACTGGCTTCTGTACTTCATATTGATAATCCAACAGGAAACATTGTATACAAAGACGCAAAGAAATTAGCCAGAAATCCACTTATAAAAACAGCAGTCCCAATTTCGTATGGAGATAATTATAAGGGTTATAGAATTGTAGGAACAACTGATGCTTTTGTAAAACTTTATGATGTTAAAATCACTAAAGGAAAAGATTTTAACAAACCTATGGAAGCTGTTTTAGGTTATGATGTTGCCCAAAAGACAAGATTAAAGTTAGGTGATACATTTTTAAGTTCTCATGGATTTAATGATGATATGGGGCACGAACATCCTGAAACTTTTATTGTTGTTGGCATATTCGAACAAACTCATAAAGTCATAGATAGACTAATTACAACACCATTAGAAAGTATTTGGGATGTACACAATCATCACTCTGAGGAAGATGGTCATGCTGAAGAAGGACATCATCACGATGATGAAGAGCACCATCATGATGAAGAGCATCACCACGAAGAAGAGGATAACAAACAAATAACCTCAATGTTGGTTAAGTTTAGAAATCCGATAGGATTAATAACTATTCCCAGACAGGTCAATGAAAAAACAGCAATGCAAGCCGCAATTCCTAAATATGAAATGGAACGTCTTTTCAATTTTACAGGTATTGGTGTAAAAGCCATTTCGTGGATTGCTTATATCATATTGTTTATTTCTAGCATTATCATTTTTATCAATTTGTATAAAATGGTAAAAGAACGTGCTTTTGATTTGGCACTTTTAAGAACTTATGGAGCAAGTAATTTTCAGCTTATAAAAATTGTGGCAATAGAAGGTTTTATTACAAGCATTATAGCTATTGTGTTTGGGGTATCGCTATCACAATTAGGCTTGCTCTATATATTCAATGTATTAGGCAAGCAATATCAACAAAGCATTCCATCGACTCTAGAATTTTATAATGTATTTCAAATCATTTTGTGGGTATTGCTAGTTGTGGTTGTGGCTATTTTATTTGCTGTAATTCCAATTTTAAAAATGAATGTTTCAAAAATATTAACTGATGAAAAATAAATTCATATTAGTGCTATTGGTATTAAGTTCTAGCTTTTGTATAGCACAAGAGAAAATTACTTGGCAAGATTTAGCAGATGTAAAGTTTACTGATAAATACTTTCCTGAATTTGAAGAATATTTTATGTATCCAAACTTTGGAGATGAAATAAAAACTTTTGATGGTAAAAAAGTTCAATTGAAAGGTTATTTTCTAAACATTTCGCCAGAAGATGGTCTTTACATTTTATCTAAGGCACCAATGGCAATGTGTTTTTTCTGCGGAATGGGAGGACCAGAAACAGTGGTTGAACTACAGTTAAAAAATAATCCAAAATTAAAAACTGATGATATTGTCTCTGTAACCGGTACTCTAAAATTAAATAGCGAAGATGTTAACCACCTTATCTACATTCTGTCGGACTGTACGATTGAAAAAGTAAAATAAAAATCAATCAAAATGAAAAGAAGAGATTTTTTCAAAAACGGTACTTTAACAGCTTTAGGTATTTCGTTCCTCAGTCCTTTAGCATCTTATAGTACACCTAGTTTAGATACTAATTTTAAGAATAAAAAGGCGAAAAATATCATACTGTTGGTAAGTGATGGTATGAGTATTGGCACGCTAAACATGGCAGATTTAATGCTTCGAAGAAAAATGGGTTTCTCTAGTAATTGGCTTAATTTATATAACGAAAATAAAGTCTCTCGTGCCTTAATGGATACAGCTTCTGCCAGTTCTATTGTTACAGATTCTGCAGCTGCTAGCTCGTCTTGGGGAGGAGGACATCGTGTTAATAATGGTTCTCTAAACGTTGGTGCTAATGGTGAACATTTTATGCCGTTGTGGCAAAAATTTAAAAAAGCTGGAAAAAAGGTAGGAATTGTTACTACTGTACCAGCTACACATGCAACATCAGCAGGTTTTTGCATTAATTCCAAATCAAGAAACGCTCAAGAAAAAATAGCAGAAATGTACTTAGAGCAAAAAATTGATGTCGTAATGGGATCTGGAAATAAATACTTCTCTTCTCAAAAGCGAAAGGACAATAAAGACATGTACACAGCTTATGAAAATACTGGTTACCAAATTTCTAAAAATAGAAATCAATTAAAAAATCTAAGTAATAATAAGCCCATTTTAGGTGTTTTTGGAGAAAATTCTTTGCCTTATAGTGTGGATAGAGATAATGATAGTGATTTAAGTACGGCCTACCCTACTTTAGCAGAAATGACCCAAAAAGCAATTGATAATTTAAAAAATCATTCTAATGGTTTTACACTTATGGTTGAAGCCGGCAAGGTAGATTGGGCAGCACACGGGAATGATATTTCAGCATTAATTTATGATCAAATAGCTTTTGATGACGCTGTAAAAACTGCAATAGATTTTGCCGAAAAAGATGAAAACACATTAGTTATTATTACTACAGATCACGGTAATGCCAATCCTGGTGTTATTTATGGAAAAGGTGCTAATGACAATTTTGATTCCATTCAAACGTACAAACATTCTAATGAGTGGATTTTAAATGGATTTACCCAAGATTCAACCGTTTCGCAAGTTAAAGAGCGAATTGCCTATGCCAACAACTTTGCAGTAACAGACGAAGAAGCTAAATCTATTGTAAGTTATTATGATGGTCTAAATAGTGAAAATGGTTTGTACAACCCAAGGCACTTACCTTTTGAAGTTTTGGGAAACGTACAGAAAAAACATAATTCCGTAGGCTGGATTAGTATGCATCATTCAGCAGATTATGTAGAGTTGGCTATGTACGGCCCTGGAAGTGAATCGTTAAAACCATTTATTAAAAATACAGATTTATATTATCTAATGCTACAAGCAGCAGAAGTTGAGAATAGCTTTTAATTGTAAATAAAAAGGTAATTACTTCCCAATACAATATTTAACTACCCTTGTATTCATTGGTGCTATTGTATTTGGGCAACAAATAGCATACAAAAAATGGATAATAAGAGAAGATTAGTAACAACTATTAATAAATAGAGCAACAAATATAGCATAAAAAAAACCGCTCGATTAGAGCGGTTTCCAAATAAAAACACCAAGCATTAATTAGCTGTACCAGAGCCTAAATAAATACTGTTTGATACTTGACTACCATCAGCAGAAATAAAAGCCATAAATAGCTCTACTGTATCTCCTGCATAAGTTGTTGGGATTGGAATAATTTGAGAACCTACTGTTCTGTCTGCTCCATCAAGTAAAGAAATGGATTCCTTTTTTGAAGGATTGTAAACCAATAACATCGCCTTGTCAGTAGCATTTGCGTTACCTTCAGCAGAGTTATCATCCCAACCAAACGTTACTTCTCCAGCAGTTGCTAAATCAGTCGTTGGGTTTAGCACACCAGATAAACCTCCTCGACTTACTAAAGCGTTCGGATAGTCAACAACAAAGTTAGGTTCAGTACCTGTAATAGCATTATTCAATACATACGACATTGCAGCATTAAATTCTGTTTTCTTAACAGCTAACCCTTTATATCCTAACTTAATAAAAGGCTTTACAGCCTGTAAAAATTCTAAAGTGGCAGTAAACTTGGTTCTTTGGTTTACTTGACCAACAGTTCTTGGATTGGCTACACTTGAAGGCTTAATTCTAATGTAATCAATTCCTTTCCAGCTTCCACCGATAACGTTACCAACCTTACCTGAAAGACCTCCTAAAATACCTTGAGCAATTTTACCCATAACATAAATAATTTAAATGAAACATAATTTTCTTCGGACTTGGTACGGACTTAACACGAAGTTGTACCTTCCGCTGAAATATATGGCAAGTTTTATGCTATTCTTTTGATATGGATTTTGTTGCTTTAGATTGCTTCTTTTTGCATTTTAGAAAATAAACTTTGGATATATGATACTTTCAAATCTGCCATTTTTGAAATAATTTTATGAAGCTCCTTTTCCTTTTTATTAATTGCTGACACAATATTAATATGTTTTTGCAACTGAATTGCATCATAAAACAATGAGCTGTAGCTGTTTTTCAAAGTGTTCCTACAATCATCTATTGAAATAAACGGAATAACACTACCTTTTAAATAGTAAGCGTAAAAACCGCCTATTTGCAACATCATAGATAAGTGAAAAAGTGTGTGTTTTACCTCTTCTGTTGTAGTAGTGACAACGAAACAGTTAGCACAGGATTTTAAGAGTGGTTTTCCGCTGTTTAGACCTTTGTTTAGAATGAAAAAATGAGGGTTCGAGTAAGTCTTTCCGACTTGGTGTGTTTTTAGTTCAAAAGTTGACATAGCTATCCAATTTAAAATTGCTTCGCTACGCTTCGCGCCATTATTTTTTTTGAAAAGAAAAAAGATAGCCATAGTTGTTGTGGCGTGGGTAAGGCTGTCAAGGTTTTTGGATAAAAGTTTTTTGAGTTGAATGTCTAAATCAAAAGAAAAAGGGTATTGAAAAAAAGTTTTATTCAAAACCCGTAGGGCTTGACCTTTATAGCCTTGTGCGGTTGGCAGAGGTAGCCACATATATTTGCCATTTTTTTTTATTTTAATATTTCAAATCGGTTTAAACTTGATTCAATTTACTTTTAACTTTTCTGGGGAATTAACACTTAAAAAAATAGGTTTCAGTTCGTATTTGAGCGTTGGATGAAGCGTTTGTATATGTAGCGTTTTAAATAGTTGTTTGATAAAACAGCATTTAAACAAGCTACTTATACAGGACTTTTAGACAATAGCTTATTGCTTTTTTGAGGCACGATAAAAAGTAATGTGCTATGGCGTATTACTACATATTCTAAACCTATTTTTTTATATCCTATTTCTTGGGTGGTGGGGAAAAGTGGACATTAATATTTGTTAACGAAATGAAACAAACAAAGACTTGAGGTAAGGAATACTTGGACTTAACGATGGTTTTGTGCAGTTGAATGAGATAACGAATATTATAATAAATTAACGTTACCCTTTTGAATGTTCGACTGTTTAATGTTTGTTGAAAATGTAGTTAGAAGTTCGGATGTGAGCGTTGGAATAGCGGATATTTTACATAATAGCAGTTATAGCGACGAAAATATAATAAAACGCCGTAGGCAACCATTGAAAGGATTTTTGCTCCTATAACTTCTATTATGTAACATAGCTTGGGATTGGTTTTGTGGCGTAATAATTGTTTGAGCGTTGGCAATGGCTCTTTGCTTTTTTATTGTACCAATTTTATAAAATAACGACGTTTAAATAAAACAAGCAATGTGCCATTATAGCGTTGGCTACAAGTATTATGACATAAAACCAATTATGCATTGGCGCGCGGAACAATACAAAAGACAGAGGATTTTGAGGTACGAAAAAACTGGGTTTTGGGTTGTGGGGAATAAAAAAAGAGCCTTCCGAAAAAGACTCTTTCATTTTTGTTTAATGGTCGTGATTTGAATGGTCATCACTTTTTTCTTCACCAGATTGATTCATCATCATTTCGTGGTCGTATTTACAACAACCTGGTAAACCATCATATGCTTCTTCATCACCTGCTACTTTTTCGGTATCATATCCTGAAGCTGCGATTGCTTTATGGATTGCCATTGCATCGGTTTTTGTATCATCAAAAGACACATCAATCTTCTTCTTATCGACATCCCAATTAGCACTTGCTACACCTTCAACACCGTTAGCTGCTTTTTCGATAGTGTTTTTACACATTCCGCAATTTCCTCTTACACCAAAAGACAGGTCTGTCATTGCCATATCTTTAGACATTTCAGTAGTTGTGGTTTCTGTTTCTTTTTTGGTTTCGTTTTTACAACTTGTTAAACCTAATGCTGCTATTACAGCTACACTTAAAATTACTTTTTTCATTGTTTAAAAATTTAATTGTTATTATTCTATTACTTGTTTTACTTCTCCACAGGTTAGCATTGCTTCACCAAAATATGGGTTGATTACTTTTTCTTCTTTGCTCAACCAATATGCACCATTATTGTTATCTGCCATTGGACAAAATTCCACATAAACCTTTTCATTGACACCAAATAGTTGTACAGCATTGATTAGATGTGATGATAAATGTTTAAAATGGTCTCTTTGTGATTCTATATCGGACGTTTCAGAAATTGAAGTTGCAGAAGATTTTATTTCGCCTTCTAATGACATCCAATGGTTATGCGCCTTATTATCTGACAACAATTTCATATCTACTTTGTTCAATTCATTTAATAAAGTTTTTGTGCTTGTTGAAGTACTTTTTGAATCTTCTTTTACTAAAGCATCTTTTAAATTGATATACGCATTGAAAACAGCTTTTAACTGCTCTTGAAATTTCGCTGATACTTCCAAACGCTCATTCATATTAGTGTGGTCACTTTCTTTGTTAGATGCATTGTTATCCATACCTAAATGACCTTCGTGTCCAGTCATTACTTTACCACCATCTTTATTCATCATAGACTTTTTCCCTTGTAATTGTGCTGCTGCATCAACCGTAAATGTACCGTTAGTCACTATTTCATTTCCAACAAATAATCCTTCTACAACTTCATATTCATTACCAATTTGATTGCCTAATTTAATTTCACGCATTTCAAAAATAGGTTGGTCTGGATTTGTTTTAAGGTACACCACAGAACGTTCACCTGTCCATAACACAGAAGATGAAGGAATTGTTAATAGGTCATCATTATTAGCTGTACTGCCTTCAATATTTGCGGTTACAAACATTCCTGGTTTAAATACATCGTCCTTATTGCTTAAAACAACACGTAAGGTTACAGTTCTTGTTTTCGTGTTTAAAACTGGGTCAATGAAATCTACTTTACCTTTAAACTCTTTATTAGGATAAGCATTGGTTGTTATCATCACTTCCTGTCCTTTTTTAAAGCGGTCAATCTGATTTTCATACACATCAAAATTTCCCCAAACCGTGTTTAGATTAGCAATTTTAAGTAAGGGTTGTCCTTGTTTAATGTAATCGCCTTGCTCTACCAATTTTTCTGTAACAGTACCCGAAACGGTTGCATAAACAGGAAAGTTTTCTTTTACTTTCCCTGTTTCTTCAATCTGATTGATTTGATTTTCAGAGAGCTTCCATAATTTCAATTTATTACGGACTGCTTTGTATAAAGCAGGTTGTGATTCTTTTAAAGATGCTGCTGTAATTAATTCTTGTTGTGCTGCATAGAGTTCTGGTGAATAAATGGTTGCCAATAATTGACCTTTACGAACTTCTTCACCTGTAAAACTCACATTCAAGCGTTCAATTCTACCTGAAAAGTAACTGACTTGTACTGCATTAGCTTCTTCGTTTTCAGCAATTTTACCAGATAATTTGATAGTATTGCCTTCAACATTGCCTTTACCAACAATAGATGTTTGAATATTAGCTAAAGCCATTGCGTTTTCAGTCAATTTGAATTGGTCTGCTAATAAACCATCACTTCCACCATCAGCAGGAATTAAATCCATACCACAAATAGGACAATCGCCTGATTCTGGTTGCATAATTTGTGGATGCATAGAACACGTCCACATTTGATTGGTTTCTGAAATGGCATCGTGATTATGTTCTGTATCTTTTTTTGATGAACCACCAAAAAGCAACCAACCCAATAACACACCTACTACGAGTATGCCAATATATATGACTATTTTATTATTTTTCATTCTCTAATCGTTTTATCATTGCTTTCATTTCTCCTATTTCTTTACGTTGTGCTTTTATAATGTCTTCTGCTAATTTCTTAACTTCTGGGTCTTGAATATCTGCTCTTTCACTTGTTAAAATAGCGATAGAATGATGTGGTATCATTGCTTTCATCCAAAGGACATCACCAATAATTGGTGCTTGTGTTCTTACCAACCCTAATGCACCTACAAACAGAATAAAACTACCTGCGAGTATGGCGATATTCTTCTTTTTATCATTATACATTTTTCGCATAAAAAACCACATTATTACTGCCATTGTTGAAATTCCTAAACACGTCATGTAGAATCGTGTTAAACTAAACCATACGTGGTCTATGGAATAGGTGTTTAAATACATTGTGATGTACATTGCTACAAATGAGCAAGCCAACATTATAAAGAAGGTTTTGTAATTTCCTTTGTTTGAGTGTTCTTTTGGATTTTTCATAATTATTTGATTTTATAGTTATACTTTAATTGTTCTTAATCGTAGTGCGTTACCTATTACCGAAACCGAACTAAAACTCATTGCTAAAGCTGCTATCATTGGCGAGAGTAGTATTCCGAAGAATGGAAACAACACACCTGCTGCAATAGGTACACCTAAAGTGTTGTAGATAAGTGCAAAAAATAGGTTTTGCTTAATGTTCTTCATTACAGCATTACTCAAATTTTTTGCTTTTACAATACCGTGTAAATCGCCTTTTACTAAAGTTATCATAGCACTTTCTATCGCTACATCTGTTCCTGTTCCCATTGCAATACCTACATCACTTTTTGCCAATGCTGGTGCATCATTAATTCCATCACCTGCCATAGCAACTACTTTTTCATTTTTTTGTAGTTTCTCTACTTCTTTGAGTTTGTCTTCTGGTAGCATACTGGCTTTAAAATCTGCAAGATTTAGTTCTGATGCTACTGCTTGTGCTGTATCGTGATTATCACCTGTTAGCATTATTACATCTATCCCTTTATCTTGAAGTGCTTTAATCGCTTTAGCACTTGTTTCTTTTATCTTATCGCCTATAACTACATATCCAACTACGGTTTTATCTATTGACAAATAAGAAACTGTTTTACCCTGTTTTTGGTAAGATTTAGCTTCGTCTTTCATTTTAGAGATAATATCTGCTTTGGCATATTCCATCATTTTAGGATTACCTAATGCTACTTTTTTATCTTTTATGGTCGCTTCAACACCTTTTCCTGTGACTGCACTAAAATCTTCGGACTTTAAAATTTCTGCGTTGTGTTCTTTGCCATATTTAACTGTCGCTTCTGCTAAAGGATGTTCGCTATTGGTATTTAATGAAACGATGTATTGTAACACTTCTTTTTCGCTTAAAGCATCATTAAAAGCACCAACGGTTTCAACTGTTGGTTTTCCTTCGGTAATTGTTCCTGTCTTGTCAACGATAAGCGTATTTACCTTATCCATTTTTTCAAGAGCTTCAGCATTTTTAATCAATACACCATTTTGAGCACCTTTACCCACACCAACCATTACAGACATTGGCGTTGCCAAACCTAAAGCACAAGGACAAGCAATGATTAGAACTGCAATTGCATTGACCAACGCATAGACGTAAGCAGGTTCTGGACCCCAAATTGACCATATAATAAAAGTGATTACCGAAATGATAACTACAACTGGTACGAAATAACCCGAAACTTTATCTGCTAAATTTTGAATTGGCGCACGACTTCTACTGGCATCATTAACCATATGAATGATTTGTGATAAAAGCGTGTCACTTCCTACTTTTTCAGCTTTCATTAAAAAGGTTTGATTCCCATTAATTGTTCCGCTACTTACTTTATCTTCTTGAGATTTGTTTACAGGAATAGGTTCTCCTGTAATCATAGATTCGTCAATAGTTGTTTCGCCTTCAGTTATCACACCATCCACAGGAATTTTATCTCCTGGTTTTACTTTTAGAATATCATTAAGTTCTATCTCGTCAATACTGACTTCAACTTCTTCGCTTTCTACAATTTTTATAGCCTTATTTGGCGCTAACTTTAGTAACTCTTTTACTGCCGAATTGGTTTTACTATGCGCACGAGCTTCTAACAATTGACCTAAAAGCACTAACGTTAGAATAACTGTTGCTGCTTCAAAATAGACGTGAACTGCGCCTGATTCAGTTTTAAATTGTTCAGGAAATACATCTGGAAACAACATCCCAAATACACTAAATAACCAAGCCACACCTGCACCGATTCCAATGAGTGTAAACATATTGAGATTCCACGTTTTTATGCTACTATAAGCACGCTCAAAGAACATCCACGTAGCGTAAAAGACAACTGGAATGGATAATGCAAATTGAATCCAATTCCAATTTTTCTGTTCCATTATATCATACAATGGATTGTTATTAAGCATTTCGCTCATTGCAATTAAGAAAATGGGTAATGTGAATACAGATGCTATCCAAAATTTCTTTAATAGCTTTTTATACGTTTTTTCCTCTGCTGAACTATCTGCTTCCATTGGTACTAAATCCATTCCACAAATAGGACACGAACCTGCTTCGTCTTTGACAATTTCAGGATGCATAGGACACGTCCATTGTTCCTTTGAAGTTGCTGATAGATTTTGTTCTTCCACCAAATCCATTCCGCAAACAGGACAATCGCCTGGTGCATCATAAGTTTTATCGCCTTCGCAATGCATAGGACAATAAAATGTCCCTGTGCCTTTACCTTTGGGTTGCTCTTTCTTTTTATCTTTTGAATGTTGATGCTGTTCACCTTGTTTATGAATACTGTATCTATCACCATCCTTTTTTAAGGCTTCTTGAAACTTTTCTATAGGAATATGCGGTTCCATTTCGATGGTAGCTTCTGCCTTTTCTAAATTGACTGTTGCTTTTAAAACACCTTCTATTTTAGAGAGCGTTTCTTCAACGTGACTGCGACAACCGTTGCAAGTCATTCCGTGTATGTGATATGTGTGTTTCATTATTGCTGTGTTAAATAATTAATGATTGTACTTTGCACATAGTAGGTCTTCACAGATTCTATTTGGTTCATTTGAAACTTTAGCTGCAACTCTTGAATATCCAAAACATCATTAAAATCAATCGTTCCTGTTTCGTAGCTTTTGATTAAAATGTCTTCTGCATCTTTAGCTTGCTTTAGGTTTTTGGTTTGGGTAGCATAACTTATTCTTGCAGAAATGCGTTCGTTAATCGCTTTATCTAAAAGCGTTTCCAAAGAATTTAAACGTTCCTGTTTTTGAGCTGTTATTTCTTGCTGTTGCAAATCATTTTGTTTGGTTTGCGATTTATATTTTTTATTGAAAATTGGGATAGATACCGAAACCATTGGCATTACAATATCCTTTCCATTATCACTGAAATCCATATTTGGTCTTTCGGAAACATTGATATAATCTAATCCAAAACCAATCATTGGACTGCTTTCTTTTTGATTTAATAATTCTGATTGCTCTATGGATTGATAGAGTTTATCATATTTCAGTAATTCAGGATGTAATGCTAAATTTTCAGAAGTAATATCAAAGTCTTCAGAAGGTATCATTAAACTATCTACCACATTCACGGTAACATCATTATCTCTATTCAATAGATTATTGAAGTTAGTTTGTTCTGCTAAAAATTGTTGTTGCAATACGTCTTTTAGTTGTTGCATTTCGTTTTGACGCATTTGCAATCGCAACACATCTACTGCGGATGCTTTACCAACCTCAACAGAAGTTAATGCCAACGTCTCATAAGTTTCTAATAGTTTAATGTTTTCAGTTATGACCTCTTGCTTTGCTTTGTTGGCGTATAGATTATAATAGGATTGTGATACCGAAGCCATTAGTTTTCGCTTTGCGATAACAATGTCCTCGTATTTAGCATCTGCCAATGAACTCACATAATTTTCCCTCGATGTAATGGTTCCGAACCACGGTAACATTTGTTTAGCAGATACTTTAAAGCGTTGTGCTCCTGTTCGTGTTTCTGGTTCACTTACAAAGTAACCAACACCAAATTCGGTATTAGGAATGGTATTGACTTCGTTTACTTTTTCAGAAGCTCTTTTGTATTGTAACTCAAACTTTTGAATCTCTGGGTTGTTCGCTACTGCTTCATTGATTAACGTTTCTAATTGCTGTGCATTTGCAATGAGACCCAAGAAACAAGTACCAAGAGCCAAGACGAATTTTATTTGTATTATTCTATGTTTCATTTTATAGTTCTTTTAAGTTGAACTTCCGCTTTCCAGCTATATAATACTGGAACAACAAATAAGGTTATTAAGGCTATAAGCATTCCACCAAAACTTGGTATTGCCATTGGTATCATTATATCGCTTCCTCGTCCTGTAGAGGTTAATACTGGTAATAATGCCAAAATTGTTGTAGCTGTAGTCATTAAACAGGGTCTGATACGTTTTTCTCCTGCTTCCACTATGGATGCTCTAATTTCCTTTTTATTCTCTGGTGTATTTCTATCGAATGTTTGGGTTAAGTAAGTTGCCATAACCACACCATCATCGGTTGCAATACCGAAGAGTGCAATAAACCCAACCCAAACTGCAACACTTAAATTGATTGGGTGCATTTGGAATAAATCGCGTAGGTTTTCACCAAAGAAATTGAAGTTTAAAAACCAACCTTGACCATAGAGCCAAATCATTATAAAACCACCTGCAAACGCTACTGCGATACCCGTGAATACCATTAGTGATGTCCCTACAGAACGGAATTGGAAATACAGAATTAAGAAAATGATGGCTAATGCTAACGGTACAACAACCGATAAGGTTTTTTCTGCGCGTAACTGATTTTCATACGTTCCTGTGAATGCATAGTTGATTCCTTTTGGAACTATCAATTCACCAGAATCTATCTTTTCTTGGATTAGTGCTTGTGCATTTTCTACGACATTGACTTCTGCAAAACCATCCATTTTATCAAACAAGACATAGCCTACTAAAAAAGTATCTTCACTTTTAATGACTTGTGGACCTTGTTCGTATCTTATAGTTGCCAATTCGCTTAATGGCACAGGACTACCCTTTTCAACTGGTACATAAATCTGTTGTAAGTCTGTTGGGTTTGCACGTAATTCTCTTGGGTATCGTACTCGAACACCATATCGCTCTCGACCTTCTACCGTTTGCGTTAATACCATACCGCCAACTGCTACTTTTAATACATCTTGAACATCTTGTATCGAAATGCCATAACGTGCAATTTTCTCTCTATCAATATCAATTAACAAATAGGGTTTACCAACAATACGGTCTGCAAAAACAGCTTCTTTTTTAACACCTTCAGCTTCCTTGATGATGTTTTCTAATTGCACTCCAAACGCTTCTATTTGCTTTAAGTCTTGACCTTTAACTTTAATTCCCATTGGTGCTCGCATTCCTGTTTGAAGCATTACTAATCGGGTTTCAATAGGTTGTAGTTTTGGTGCAGATGTAACACCTGGTAACTTTGTAACTCTTACGATTTCATTCCAAATATCGTCTGGTGACTGTATTTCTGGTCGCCAATTACGATAGTACTCGCCATCATCATCTGGAATGAGTTGTTCTTTTGCATTAAGAGATTGCCACGCTTCACTCTGTTCCGCTCGCAATGACATTCCATTTTTTAACACATATTCACCATCATCATTGACTTTATAGCGTTGACGCTCTCTGTTTTCATTCAGCATATATTCTGGTTTGTACTGAATGATATTTTCATACATTGATAAAGGTGCTGGGTCTAAAGCTGATTCTGTACGACCTGCTTTACCAACTACGGTTTCAATCTCTGGAATACTGGCGACAGCCATATCCAATTGTTGTAAAACCCTTTTATTTTCTTCTATACCAGAATGAGGCATCGAGGTTGGCATTAGTAAAAATGAGCCTTCATTTAATGATGGCATAAACTCTTTACCTGTGTTTTTCATAATGAAAAAACCTGCAATCACAATTGCTGTTGGAACAGACAAAAAGAGCAACTTATTATCTAAACACCACTTTAAAATGCGTGTGTAATATTTGATGAATAATGAGAAAACACCCAATAAACCAAAGCAAATAACACTAACAAAAATGAGATTCCAGAAAATGCTTTTATCAACGCCTAACGGTCTCCAATATTCGGCTAACAAGAACACAATAGCTGATACAGAAATGATAATATTAATAAGGTTAGCTTGCTTGTCTGTTATCTTACTTTGAAGATTGAAAAGTGCTGTAATTCCAAACGCAATTAAAATTAATCCTAACCAATATCCATAGACTGTGGCTACGATTCCCAATGCTATTAAAACAACATTTAAAACATATTTAAAAGTGTTTTTGATGTTTTTCTTTCTGAATAAAAATGCAGCAAACGGTGGAATTAAAAACAACGCTACTATTATAGAAGCTGTTAGTGCAAAAGTTTTGGTGAAGGCTAATGGTCTGAATAGTTTTCCTTCCGCTCCAATCATTGTAAATACAGGAATGAAACTGATAATAGTTGTCATAACTGCGGTTACGATTGCGCCAGACACTTCAGCTGTTGCGTTATAAACTACCGTATTAATGGATTGAGTTCCATCATCTTCATCTAAATGCCGAATAATATTTTCTGATAGTATGACACCAACATCGACCATTGTACCGATAGCAATAGCAATACCTGATAAAGCGACAATGTTGGCATCTACACCAAAGAGTTTCATTGCAATAAATACCATTAAAACTGCAACAGGTAATAGTCCAGAAATTAATACGGAAGCTCGTAGATTAAACACCATAATGATTATAACCAAAATGGTAATCAATATTTCAAGAGTTAAGGCTTCGTTAAGTGTGCCTAATGTTTCTTGTATCAATTCTGTTCTGTCATAAAAAGGCACTATGGTTACTTGTGAGGTTCTACCATCCGCTAATACTTTCGAAGGTAAACCTGCGCTTAACTCGTTAATTTTCTCTTTTACATTATTAATGACTTCCATTGGATTTGCGCCATAACGAGCCACCACAACAGCACCAACAACCTCTGCACCTTCTTTATCTAATAAACCACGTCTTGTTGCAGGACCTAATGAAACTTTACCAATATCCTTTATCCTAATTGAAGTATAATCTTCTGAAGTGACTACTGCATTTTCGATGTCTGAAATGGATTTCACATAACCCAAACCACGAACTAAATATTCGGCTTGGTTAATTTCCAAAGTCTGTGCACCAATATCCTTATTACTTTCCTTAACCGCTTTTACAACGTGATGCAATCCAATATTATACTGACGCATTAGTTCTGGATTTACGTCCACTTGATACTCCTGAACATAGCCACCAATAGAAGCAACCTCTGAAACACCACTTGCAGAGGACAACGCATACTTCACATAGTAATCCTGAATACTGCGTAACTCTTGCAAATCCCATCCACCAGTTACATTTCCGTTTTCGTCACGACCTTCTAAAGTGTACCAAAATATTTGTCCTAATCCTGTGGCATCTGGACCCAAAGCAGGATTAACACCTTCGGGCAATAAACCACTTGGTAAGGAATTAAGTTTTTCGAGAATACGACTTCTACTCCAGTAAAATTCTATGTCTTCTTCAAAAATGATATAGATACTTGAAAAACCGAACATAGAGGAACTACGAATGGTTTTTACACCTGGAATACCGAGTAAAGATGTTGTGAGTGGATAGGTGATTTGGTCTTCTATATCTTGTGGTGAGCGACCATCCCATTTAGTAAAAACGATTTGTTGGTTTTCGCCTATATCTGGTATGGCATCTACAGCAACAGGATTGCTTGGTAAGAAACCAGTATCCCAATTGAAAGGTGCATTAACCGTTCCCCATCCTACAAAAAGGACGAGTAGCAGAACTGCTACGAGTTTGTTTTCTATTAAAAATTTGATGCTTTTATTGAGCATTGGCTTTGATTATTAAACAGTTAGACATTGGTGTAAGAAAAACACCGAATACAGCAAATTATCCTTACGACATTGCAGTCATAGGATAAAAAAGTCTATTGTTTAAAAATCAAATTAAGTATGTTTCGTCAATCTTGTAGAGTTGCCTTATGACGAGTGGCGGTTTATATTCTTCGTAAGTAGAAACGTTATTTTCTAAACCTTCAAAAAGGTTAATGTAAGTGTAAACAAATGAAGCTATAAATACTTGTTGCTCAAACGTGATTTTGTCAACTTGCAATTGCAATTCGTCTTGACCTTCAATTGCTAATTGTTCATCATCACAACAATTTTTCTTGGTAATAGAACATCCTTCGGTTGAAGGCTTTTCCATTTCCATACCGCAACCTTTAGCTTTATGGAAAATAGCAGTTTCTACTAAAGTATCTCCGCAATAATGCATATTCACAGTAAATGACATTGTAGAGAATAACACTACAAAAACCATTGCTAAAGACATTATTTTATGGAAAAATTGCTTCATATTGATTGCGAAGTTACGAAATTTTAACAACTATTGATTTTGTTTAACAGAAGTTTAATTGACTAATCTGCTTAATCCCAACTCATTCGTTGTAATCTAACTGCATTTAAAATTGCTAATAATGCTACTCCTACATCTGCAAAAACTGCTTCCCACATTGTAGCTAAACCACCTGCTCCTAAAATTAAGACAATAACTTTAACACCAAATGCTAAAATGATATTCTGCCAAACAATTTTACGTGTAGAACGACTTATTTTAATGGCTCTTACTACTTTTGAAGGTTGGTCTGTTTGAATGATAACATCTGCTGTTTCAATAGCTACATCGCTCCCTAAACCACCCATTGCAATACCAACGTTACTTGCTGCTAAAACTGGTGCGTCATTAATACCATCACCTATAAAAGCTACTTTGTTTTCAGGATTTTTCTTTAAAATTTCAACTTCGTTTAATTTATCTTCTGGTAGCAAACCACCTTTAGCATTTTCGATGTTCAACTCTTTAGCGACTTGTTGCGTAATGGAATCTTTATCACCGGAAAGCATCATAATATTTTTAATGCCTACTTTATGTAAATTAGTAATTGTTTCTTTTGCATCTTCCTTTAATTCATCTGCTATTACTACAAAACCTGCAAATTGATTATCGATTGCTACCAACACTATCGATTCTACAATAGATTCCGTTTCCGTTGGAACATTAATATTATTCGCAGTCATTAAGGCTTTATTACCTACTAAAACTGTTTTACCATTTACAATGCCTTTTAAACCTTTACCTGCAACTTCAGAAACGTCTTGTGCTTCAAAATCTTCACCTTCAGCTTTGTACTCTAAAATGGCTTTAGCAATTGGATGCGTGGATTGTTCTTCCATCGCCATTAAGTATTGCATAAATTCGGTTTCATTCCAACCAATTGCTTTTACTTCTTTGATTTTAAAAACACCTTTGGTAACGGTTCCTGTTTTGTCCATTACCAAAGTATTTATCTTGGTCATTGCATCTAAAAATGAAGCACCTTTAAATAAGATTCCATTTTTTGAAGCTGCTCCCAATCCACCGAAATATCCTAATGGAATTGAAATCACTAACGCACAAGGACAAGATATTACCAAGAAAATTAATGCTCTGTATAACCAATCTCTAAACACATAATCATCTACAAAAAAGTAAGGTATAAAAGTAACACCAATAGCTAAAAACACTACAATTGGTGTGTAGATACGAGCAAACTGTCTGATGAATAATTCTGTTTTAGATTTACGTGCTGTTGCATTTTGAACCAAGTCTAATATTCTCGCAATAGAACTGTCTTCAAACTTATTGGTTACCTCAACTTCAATAACGCTTTCCAAATTAATACTACCTGCGTAAACCTTTGCTTCTTTTTGAATGGAATCTGGTTTGCTTTCTCCTGTTAACGCAGCTGTATTTAAAGATGCTTTTTCGGATAATAAAATGCCATCCAATGGAATTTTTTCACCTACACGAATTTGAATTTTCTCTCCAATATTGACAACTTCAGGCGAAACACTTTTATAATCTCCCTCACGAAATACATTGGCTTCTTTAGGTCTAACATCTAATAATGCTTTTATATTTCCTTTTGCACGATTTACAGCAGCACTTTGAAATAATTCGCCTACTGCATAAAATAGCATTACTGCAACACCTTCGGGATATTCACCAATAACAAATGCACCAATGGTTGCTATAGACATTAAAAAGAACTCTGTAAAAACATCACCTTTTTTAATACTAATCCAACCCTCTTTTACAACAGGAAACCCTACAGGAAGATATGCAATACCATACCAAGCAATACGAATCCAATCCTTAAAGAATGAAACATCAAAATAATCTAAACCTATACCAATGATAAGCATTGTAAAACTTATTATTGCAGGCACGTAGGTTTTGAATGCACTTCCATTACCGTGATTATGACCATCATTATGCGTGTGTTGCACTTCTGAATTTGGTTTTAAATCTCTTAAATTGACTTTCTTTTTTTTCATTTAATATCTAATAATTTTTCAATGTCATTGGGAATAGGCATTCGTTTTAATGGTGGCACGTTTGCTCCACCAGTATTACCAAGTGGAACGTGATTTATAAATGATTTCCAGCCACCCACAAGCAACCTAATTATTTGACCTATTACTTCTTTCGTATCTTTTTGTCTAAATCCAAACTTTAGCATAAGCCAATGTGAATAGGTATGTTCTATAGGATAAGATTGTCCTATTATATGACTACGTTCTAAATGATACCAAGCATTACCAAACTGCTTATTTTCTAAACAGAAACTGTATTGTTTTAATTCTTGGTTATACGCCTGTTTTAGATGTTTAGGTATTTTAGTATTAAACTTCATATCCTCTAATTTTGGATAAATGTACTTTAATAGTAAGTGCAATGGAAGTGCAATAATTAGACACTACACTTGTCGCAAATACCTTTTACCACCAAATTTACATTCTCTGACACAAAACCATCTGGCACTTTTATTTGAGGTATTTTATGTTCTGTTAAGCAAATGGTTTCATTGCAATTATTACAATGGAAATGTAAGTGCAAATCGGTTTCAATTTCACAATTACATCCCTTTTCACATAATGCATATTTTGTAATCCCTGTACCATCGTCTATTTGATGCACAATAGCCTTTTCTTCAAAGGTTTTAATAGTTCTGTATAAAGTGGTTCTGTCTGCTTTTGAGAAAGCATTTTCAATATCACTTAAAGTAACAGCGACCTCTTTTTCTGCAAGAAACTTATATATAAGCAAACGCATTGCTGTAACACGAATATTTTTTGACTCTAATACTTGTTCTATTGTTTCCATAATTAATGTGCGTGTTCTGCTTCTCCTTTTTTCATTTCTGCGTTAAGATAATAAGCATTGTTATAAGCAAATTTTGTATTACTTTCTATGTTTTCAGTAAATTGAACCGATACCCAATCACCATCTTTAGTGCCTAACACAACTTCGATAGGTTTAAAGCTCCAATCGTCATTTTCTTTTTCTACTGAAAACACATAATATCTTTCGCCTTCTTTTATAATTGCACTTTCTGGTAAAGCTTTTGTTTGGGTATTATCTACTTGAATTTTACCTTGAATATACATACCAGGAATTAAGTTACCTTTTTTGTTTTCTATTTCTGCGTGAACGTGGACTGCTTTTGGGTTGTCCTCAAAGGTTTTGCTTACGGAATAGATTTCTGCGATAAGCTCTGCATCTGGTATGGATTGTACCGTAAAGTTAACTTTCTGACCTTTCTGTACTTTATAAACATCTTTTTCAAAAACCATTAAATCGGCGTGAACGTGATGCGTATTTACAATTTCAAATAATTCGGTTTGTGGCTCTACATATTGACCTGTTTTTACTTCAACTTTTTGCACAAAGCCTTCTATTGGACTTCGCAATGCTATGCGCTGTGCAATTGTTCCATTGCGAACTGATGTAGTGTTAACGTTGAGTATTCTTAATTGCGCTTCTAAACCATTAACCATTGCTTTTGATGCTTGATATTCTGCTTCTGCTTTCTGGAAATTAGCACCAGAACCAACACCAGCATCGTATAATTTTTGTTGACGTTCATAATTTTTCTTTGCAAGCTCGCTATTGCTATAAGCGTTTAAATAATCCGTTTGCGCTTGTATGATATTTGGGTGCGATAGATAAGCCACAACTTGACCTTTATTAACCTTATCACCTTCAATCACTTCAATTGAAACGACATTTGCACCAACAACAGTAGTAATAGCTGCTTCGTTTTGTGGTGGTACTTCTAACGTTCCGTTTGCTTCTACATAGCCGCTCATATTACGTAATGCTAACGTATCTATTTTCATTTTCAATGCATCGAATTGCTGTTGTGAAAGCATTACTTCGTCTTCATCGTGATGCTCTTCGTTAACTTCTGTTTTTTCTTCCTCATCGTGGGAATGACCATCATTCTCGTTATGATTTTCTTTATTTCCGCAAGCTGAAACAAATATGGCTAACACCATTACGGTAAGGATTTTATATATTTTGTTTTTCATTGTCTTATTTATTAAAATATTGTAATTGAAATGTGCTTTCTAAATAGTTTACTAATGCAGTCTGTGCTTCCAGTTCCGATTGAATTGCTTCTTTTATCAACTGCGTAAATGCAGTATAATCAATTTCGCCTTCTCTATATGCCAGTAATGCACCTGTTTTTTGCTCTTTTGTTAATGGTAAAACTTGGTCTTTGTAAAACTCCCAAGATGTTTTCCATTTCATATAATTTTCTTTAGCCTGAACAAACCTTGATTGTACTTCCTGTTTTTTGAACGCTACATTGGTTTCCGCTATTTCTTTATCAATTCTGGCACTTCTAACTTGTGCTTTGCTAGAACCTGATAAAAACGGAACTGAAATTCCTGCTTGATAGGTGTAAAATCCTGAATTGCCATTTACTTTTTGTAAACCACCTTGAAGATTGAACTTTGGCAAATTATCTGCTTTTGCAGCTTTATATTTAGCTTCCGCTTCATCTACAATGTTCTGCGACATACTGTACAATGGATGACTTTCAATACTGAATGTTTCCATATCACTATCTATCGCTACCTCAAATTCATCTGAAACTGTAAAAATTTCTTCTGATACCAACCACAAATTGAATTGCTGTAAGGCAATAAGATAATTACTATAGGCTTGCGCTTTTTTATTCTGAATTTGAAACGCTTGATTTTTTGCTGCCGAATATTCTAATTTAGAAATAGCTTCGACTTCATAATTTAAAGCTACTGCTTGCTCGAATTTGGAATAAATGGAATCCAATTCCTTATACAAATCATAGTTTTGTTTCATTTGATAGCAATTAGACCAAGCTTTTTTAACTTCCAATTCTAATTCCAACTCGGAAAGTTGAAAGGCTTTTTGTGCCAATTGAATGCGTTGTTCTTGTAGCTTCTTTTTAGAACCAATGCCAAATACATCGATATTTGATTGACCAATACCAATGGTTGTATAGATGCCATTTCCATTATCAATTTCTTCTCCACCTGTAAAAATTTGAGTCGTTCCGAAATCATAGGCAGTCGATTTTAATTGTTCTTGTTTTGTAATTTCCAACTGCTTTTGCTTCAATAATGGATAATTACTTTTTGCGAGTTTAACAGCTTCCTGTAATGAAATTTCGGGAATTGTATCATTCAACTCTTGTGCATTACTTTGTGGTGAAAAGCCAAATAGTAATAATACAACTGCTGTTGCTGTTACTAACTTTTTATTTGGCTTAAACGTAAAAGATTTGTTTTCTACCCAATGATATAAAATTGGTAAAACAAATAAGGTAAGCAAAGTTGAAGTTAATAATCCACCAATAACAACCGTTGCCAATGGACGTTGTACTTCTGCACCAGCTGATGATGAAATAGCCATTGGTAGAAAGCCTAATACATCTGTAAAAGCAGTTAGCATAATAGGTCTGATTCTTCGTTTAGTACCTTCAACTATTCTATCCTTTAGATTGGTTACACCTTCTTCTTTTAATTCGTTGAGTCCGCTTATCATTACCAAACCATTTAAAACTGCAACACCAAACAGCACAATAAAACCAACACCTGCCGAAATACTAAATGGCATATCACGTAACCACAACGCCACAACACCACCAATAGTTGCCATTGGAATAGCTATGTAAATCATTAAGGTCTGTGGTAAAGATTTTAATGCAAAATATATTAGTATAAATATGAGTAACAATGCAATAGGCACAACGGTTTGTAATCGGTTGCTGGCACGTTCTAAATTTTCAAATGCACCACCATAACGAATAAAATAACCTGATGGTAATTCTAATTGTGCATCTAATTTTGATTTAATTTCAGTTACTAACGATTTTACATCACGTCCTCTAACATTAACACCTACATAGGTTCTTCTATTGGTGTTATCTCTACTGATTTGCATTGGTCCTGCTTTATAGCTTACATCTGCAATTTCACGTAAAGGAATTTGAGCACCCGAAGGTAAATTGATATACAGGTTTTGAACATCTGAAATATCCTTACGGTTTTGATCGCTTAATCGTACTACTAAATCGAAGCGTTTTTCACCTTCAAAAATTACACCTGCTGTACCACCTGCAAATGCAGATTGTACGGTTTGATTAAGCGTATTTATTTGAAGACCATATTGCGCCAATTTATTCCTGTTGTAATTGATTGTCATTTGTGGCAAACCTGTTGTGGCTTCCGCTTTCATATCACCAATACCTTCAGTACCTGCGATAATTTTAGATATTTCTTCGGCTTTTTGAGATAGAATATCAATGTCTTCACCATAAAGTTTTATAGCAATATCTTCACGAACACCTTCTAATAACTCGTTAAAACGCATTTCAATAGGTTGTGTAAACTCATAATTAACACCAGGAACCATTTCAACTGCTTCTTTCATTGCTTCAATCAATTCATCTTTTGATTCTATAGTAGTCCATTCACTTTTAGGTTTCAGAATTACAAAAACATCGGCAATATCCATAGGCATCGGGTCGGTTGGAATTTCGGCAACACCAATACGACTCACAATTTTATCAACTTCTGGAAATTTTGCTTTTACTATTTGTTCTATTTTGGTAGTAGTTTCAATAGTTTCTGTAAGTGAACTACCTGGTTTTAAAATAGCGTGAAATGCAATATCACCTTCATCGAGTTGCGGAATGAACTCGCCACCCATTCTTGAAAACATAAAAACGGTTATTCCGAACAACACAACTGCAATACCAATTACCCATTTCCCTTTTCGCAAGGCTCTAACCAATAAAGGTTGGTATTTATCTTCAACCCAATGCACAAATCTATCTCCATAAGATTTTTTATCGTTTTTAGGTGCTCTTAATATTAAAGCTGACATCATTGGCACATAGGTTAAACAAAGTACCATTGCACCAATCATAGCAAAAATAAAGGTCAAAGCCATTGGTTTAAACATCTTTCCTTCAATACCTTGTAAGGCTAAAATGGGTAGAAAAACGATAAGGATAATCAACTGACCGAAGAAGGCAGCATTCATCATCTTTTTTGAAGCATTAGAAGCAACTTTATCTCTTTCTTTAGATGTAAGTTGTTTCTTTTTCAAAACTTGTGATGCTATAAGAAAAACAGTGCTTTCAACAATAATTACAGCACCATCTACAATGATTCCGAAATCAATTGCTCCTAAACTCATTAGGTTTACCCAAACATCAAAAACATTCATTAAAATAAAAGCAAATAATAAGGATAATGGAATAGTAGAGGCAACTATTAAACCTCCTCGCCAATTACCTAACAAAAAGACCAACACAAAAATGACGATTAATGCACCTTCAATAAGATTAGTTGTTACTGTAGAAGTTGTTTCGCCAATTAATTTACTTCGGTCTAATAATGGTTCAATAATTACGCCTTCTGGTAACGACTTTTCAATTTGAGTCATTCGCTCTTTTACATTGGCAATAACATCATTGGAATTAGCTCCTTTTAGCATCATTACCAATCCACCTACAACTTCTCCTTCACCATCTTGGGTTAATGCACCGTAACGAATTGCAGAGCCAAATTGTACCGTAGCAATATCGCCAATAGTGACAGGTATATTATTAATATTCTTGACAGTGATTTTTTTAATGTCCTCTAAACTTCTCACCAAGCCTTCACCACGAATAAAATTGGCTTGATGGTTCTTTTCAATATATGCACCTCCTGTATTTTGATTATTGGCTTCAAGTGCATTAAACACATCTGTAATGGTAAGGCCAATAGCATTTAAATCGTTTGGGTCAACCGCTACTTCGTATTGTTTTATTTTTCCACCAATAGCGTTTACTTCTACCACACCAGGAACCATTGCCATTTGACGCTGTACAATCCAGTCTTGCATTGAGCGTAAATCTGCAATGTTGTATTTGTCTTTAAACTCTGGTGCAACTTTTAGTGTGTATTGGTAAATCTCTCCTAAACCTGTTGAAATAGGACCCATTGTAGGTTCGCCAAATCCAGCAGGTATTTGCTCTTTGACTTTGTTTAGTTTTTCGGCTACTAATTGGCGAGGTAGATATGTTCCCATATCATCATCAAATACAATAGTAACCACAGATAAGCCAAAACGAGAAATTGACCTTATTTCCTGAACATCAGGAAGATTGCTCATTGCCACTTCAATTGGATAAGTAACAATTTGCTCAATATCTTCAGTACCTAAATTGGGGGATTGTGTAATAACCTGTACTTGGTTATTGGTAATATCTGGAACAGCATCTATTGGCACTTTGGTCATACTCCAAATACCTGTTCCGATTATGGTAAGCGTAAGCAAACCAATAATGAATTTGTTATTGATTGAAAAATCAATGATTTTATTAATCATAGAAAATGTATTAATTCAGTTAAACTATTCGATACAATTCTGATATAAGAAAATAGAATTACACAAAATGAAATGAACCCTTTAGGCTCAAAATTGGATATAGCTATCCATTAAAAAACTGAATTATACTTTAGGTGGCTGGAAAAGTGATTCCAAATATCTGGAAGTGAAGTTTACTTTATGTAAATTATATTGTTTTTTCTCTTCAAACTTTAATAGATTGGTTAAAGCCAAATTATTGTTCGCAATAATTAATACCAAAGGGTGACAACATTGATTATGGGAATGGACTGGTGTATTCTCCTTATCTGGGTTATGATGATGCTCTTCATTTTTAGCATCGCTCTCAATGTAATCTTCAACTACATATTCAAAGAAAGAGTCTCCATAAACTTTATGGTCTTGATAATGGGTAATTACATTTGAAATTTCTTTAATTGGACCACAAAAGTCCATATCTATGCTTATCCCTTGAAAAAAGAATAAAATAGACATTGATATGGAAACAAATATTTTCATATAATTTATACAAATATACAAATTATTGAATGCAATGGTGTTGCAAATAAATTGATTGGTAAATTACAAAAACCATAGAGCATCTTTAGCATCGTCTGGAACGCCATTATTAAAATGTGGTGCTATTTGTGCTACCATTTCTGGATATTTTATTGTGATTGGTACATTTTGTTGTCGAAGCGATTTCCAATATAATCTGCTAAACTGATACACTTGTGTTAATAATTCTAACACTACATCTGCATCTTCAAAAGCATCTTCATCTGGACTGCTTACCTTAATTTTTATTGGGAACGGATAACCATCTGTATCTGCATACCGCTGTGAATTAGGGTAACGTGCATTATTAAACAACAAAAAATGATTTTCGCTAATACGTATGTATGTACCACTTACAGGCATTAACTTTTTGTTCCAATTAAGGTCGTAAGCAATAATATCTTCTGCTTCTGTTTTATTGATATTTAGAATGTAGAGCGGAATTTTTAACCCTAATGTATGCATCCCTCTAATAATTGGTTTTAGTTCCTCGTAACTCATTTCCTTATAGAAGTGAATGACTACTTTATCTGCTTCTGCAACCGATGTAAAATCTCTAATGGCTTTACATATACTTCCTGCCAATAGGTCTGTTTCGCTTTGGTCAAAATATTCGAACTTTCTAAATAAGCCATTGTTTTGAAAGCTAAAAGCACTTGCTATATAACGTCTGTTTTCGCCTTGATTGGTAAATGCACCAACACCTATTACTAATTCTTTTTTATCGGTTACTGCAAGTTTCCAAGGTGCGCCACCTAATTTGGCGTGAATAGCTAACGCCATATTTTGCAATGAAAATTGGAAGTTGTATTGATTCTCGATATTGACCACCATTTTTTCATAATCTACCACTTGTGTAACAATGCCTTCATTTAAAAACAGTTCTTTGATTTGAATATAGATTTCGCGGTCTTCGGGATTTTGTGTGAACTTATCGAAAGGACTTAAATAAAAAGCTGCGTAAAGCACATTATCGTGGTCGAAGGTTAAACTCTCTAACTTTTCAACTATTTCTGGTATTGGGTTGTTTTCGTTAGTAAATTCAATAAAATGTTCTTTAGAAGTTGAAGCCTTAATATTTACATAAGCCTCAATCCCTTTAAAATACTTTTTATCCGCAGTAACACCAGTTTTGAGGTTATTGTAAAAGGTTTTAATTGCTTCTTTATGTGAGGTATGGTATACAAAGAAAAACTTAATGTTTTGGTTGTTGGGTCTTTTGTAAGGGTTGAGGTTATTCATTGCCAATTTAGGCACTAAATGTGTTTTTTTATTACCATATTGGTCTTTACCAAATTCTAATAAACCTACTTGTGGGTCGATATGGTTGATACGATTGAGAGGCACATCTATAAAAGCATCATTCTTAAATGGAAATATGGCTTTAAAATCTTCTGTAAACAGATAGTTGGTTGCAAAATTATTGATAAGTGCTACATATTTTTGGTATTTATTAATTGGTCTTACAGGTTCTTCAATAGGTATATTTAATGCTCGTGCTAATGGTAAACTAAATATTGGGAATGCTTGGTCAAACTCAATTGCATTATAAAATTCTTCTTTCTCCTCTGTATCGAGTTTCATTTGGTAATTAAAAGTCTTTTGTCCATATACACAACGCTTAATATTCTCTGTTTCCTCTATATCCTTAACAGATGTTGTAAGGACTTTTGATGTGCCATCATACGATACAATAAGCTCTGGTAAGTCTGTGAGTTTTGCAAATTGTACCTTAAATGAGAATTTGTAATACAAATTATAATGTTCTGTATTGCCTTTAAGAGAAGGCATCCACACTTGTACATCACCAACAAAGTTTTTTACTACTATATAGTCTTTTGATTGAAAATAGCTTCTTAATTGGTGTTTAAGGTATTGTTTATATATTCTCAATTCTCTACCATTTACTAAATTCAGCTTAATGCTTGGTGCATTAGGTGTTTCTGTTGTAAATGTTGTAAATATTTGGTCTGTATTAGATAGGTCTGTGTCTGGAAACACCTCTTTAATCTGTCTTGAAAATTTAGATTTATGAATGGGATGACTGCCTTCAATATCCTCTAATGATAAAAATATTGTAGGCGCACTATTAGGCCATTTAAAATTAAGTATGTTGGTTTTGAGGTGTTCTTGCATAAATGAAATTATATTGTAATTTTACATAGAAGGTTGAACTTTATTATTGTTATCAACTAATAAATCTTTGTTTAGTAGTCTATTTACAGACTGCATATCTTGGTATGTAGATTTAGCACGCTCTATTATTTTTTCAATAATTTTATCAGAAACTTCCATTTGTTTCACCAAGCCTAAACCAACCAAATAATCTAATAAAAAGGATATATACAATAGTTCAAACTGTGAAAAAATATTGTTTTTTGTTTTAGTGCGATGTATTAAATAATCTCGATGACGAACAATCTTTGATACATATGTTTTAATATCATCTTCTGGAATATTAGTTATATCGACTAATAATTGCTTTTGTTCTAATAAATCTTTGGCAAAAGATGAGTTCTTAATCTTATTACCAAATTTCAAACTATAAGCCTCGAAAGCTGTATAGGAATTTGTAAATCGCCTACTATGACTCGTTTTAACCGAGAGTAAATTTTCGATAATAATATCAGCACAATAACTTATGCCTTCATTGTTATACCAATGCTTAATTATATTGGACAAATCATCTTTAATAGTATCATAGTCAAGCGCTATAAAACCAGATATGTTTTCTTTGTTGAAATCATCCTTGTAATATAACGAAGCCCAATTACCACAGCTTAAACATTTAAAATTAAAAGATTTAAATTGTACAGACTTACCGTATAAAAAATGAAATAATTTTTGAAATGAATTATATAAATCTATACTCTCAAGAATACTCAATTTTTTTTCTGATATAAAATCGACATATCCAACATTGTCCATTCTAAAAAAGTCGTGGTTAGAAGTATATGATGTTGATTTTGTGATTTTAATAGATAAGTCTTTAGTAATATTCGTATTGTGGACTACGTCATCCTCTTTTTCAAGTTTGTCTTCTAAAGAATTATACCAATGCATTTTTCTAACCCAACTCACTATTGCTAAATTGTCAATTTGAAATTCATTAATTTTCAAACCTATAGGTTCAATTAAATGATATGCACAAGCAAACGTATATTTAGGCTTATAAGTTTTAGTCTCTACTATTCCATTGCTACTGTTTTTAATCTTGCAGTTTACAAAAGTTAAATAGCCTAAACCTGTAAAAACCCCATAAATTAACTCTATTTGATAGGCAGGTAATCTTTCTGACAAATTGGTCGTTATGTGCACTTCATCATTAATTAACTCTAATACACAAAAGCACTTATTATCCTCTGCAGATTTAAACCATACCTCGCCATAATATTTATTCTCTTTAAACATAAATTACTTTAAATCCTTACCCTTTTTAACAATCTTACTAATTTTTTCTTCAGCTATTTTGAGGATTTCCGTACTCTCTTTTTCATTTTTGAGCATTAGTACAATTTGTTCGGACATCCATAGCTTAATTAATTCGTTTTCGTCTTGTTTTAATGCTTTAGCGAATGCAACTACTTGTTCGCGTCTTGCCATCCGATTTCCTCGTTCTATTTTGCTTAAATAGGCAACGTCCATATTTAGGTTTGCAGCCATTTCTCTTAATAGCAAATTGCGGTTTTCACGCAATGAGCGTATGTACTCTCCAAACTCCATAATAGAATTATTTAGACTTGTCAAATTTTGTCTAATTTAAGTAAAGGAAACTAAAGGAAAAGAAAAAGATATTAGTAGTTATTAACAGATAATGAGGATATTAAGGATTTGAGGAAGTCATTTAATCATATCCCTAAATCCTTAAAATCCTTAACTACGGCTTTGCAGGATTTGAGTAGTTATTGTGTGCTTCTCTGTGTATTAATCCTGCTTCTACAAATTTGGTAATATATCCTTCTGCGGTTTTATGTGGGATGTTCTGTTTTGTGGCTAAATCTAAATACACTTGTCTGATAAATTGTTTTGGTAAACTTTCTAAAAAGCGTTCTTTTCTATTTGAACGTTTTGTTGCTTTCTGCTCTATTGGTAAATCATTAAATACTTTACTACTGTGCTTCACTAAAATTGAAATTATGGTTATAGCGTTCTCAAAATCTATATCCTCACATTCTTTAGTTCCATTTACATCACCATCTTCCATAATGCGGAATGCTGTGAATAGCATCATTACCCTAAATGCAATTAAGCCTAATCTCCTTATTGTTGCAATATACTCTTCGGGTTGTAGGTTGATGTATTTGGTCTGTAAGGATTCAAAAAAGGTATTGAATTGCTGTTGTTGAGTTGTGGTTAATCGTATTTCAATCTCTGGATTGTTTTTTAGCGTTTTGTACAGTTCTAAAAACTCACTACCTAATTGGTTATAGTAATCATCTAAACCTACTTTATTGCTATTTTGAAACACGTTTTTCCAAGTTGGTTTTATATTCATATAGTAAAACATAAAGCGACTAAATAAGCCATTTTCTGCATTGGGTATTAGAGTCGCCACTTGTTTAGGTGTACCTGATAATACTGTTGATAAACAGGGTTTTTCAATATCTACGTATTCTCTATCCGTTCTGCGATAATAGCTTATAGTTTCGTGATGAAAGGCTTTCCGAAAACCATCGGAATAATTACCATAATCGCTTTTAAAGGCTTGTGCTAACGTATCGCCTTCGGTTTCAAAAATTAATCCTCTGCCTTTATTATCAGAAATTAATTGATATACGCCTGTTACACTATTGTTAGCAGGAATGAATAGCATTCGCTCTGGCGGTTTACTCGGTTTTTCTAAGTTTTCATCTTTGCCTTTGTTCATATTGTAAGTAGCGGTTTCTGATTGAAATTGCTGCTTTAATACTTTGGCTTGTTCTCGTTTTAATTTGTGAACGGGCTCTACCAAATTTTTAATTTGGTTAAGCCTTCCTTTTCCTGCAGAAGCAGGTGCGGTTACAAATAAATATAAGTTGCTGAATACTTTACGTTGGTCATAGATTCCGAAGAGTTTAGGAAAGCACGCACTAAATGCTGTTAATGCGCCTAACAATAAAATGTCCTTTTCTTCCTGTCCATTAGCAGGGTTTACAACTTGTTGTAAAAACTGTGGCAAATTCTCATATACCGTTTCTGGTATTGTAGGCATTGCTTGGTTGGGTGTATCGACAACAGTTACAACGTTTGTTGCAACTTCGTTGTTATACTGTTGTTTAGTCGGTTTTATACCTGACTGATGTGTGTAATGGTAAAAGGTAGCAATTGTAATTCCGTGTCCTTTTGCGTTTAAGCATTTATCGAATTGTGCATCACACTCTTTAGCATCGTAACCTGCATAATTTTTACTTATTCGGTGGAAATAATCTCTTCCTGTTTCTCTGTATTCTTCTGCTAAAGCAAAGCCTAAATCTCTCCAAGTGGCATAACTTCCTGTTATGTCTGTACCTGATTGCTCGATTGCTGAAATGTAGGATTCAATGTCGTTATCAGCAACAGCAACAACATTAGTTGTTGCTGTGTTGCTTTTTGGTTTTGTTGGCTCTTTAGGAACTTCTAACCAATCTTTTGGGTTAAATATTTTAGTCATAATGCTTGATGTCTTTTATGTAAAAAGGCTGTTGGGTCATATGGTAAAAAACACGCTCTGGAAACGTCTTTACCTGACTGGTCAACCTCAATGTTATAATTGTGTTTAATGTAATTTGCTACTGCTGTGAAATATTCTGAATGCGATACTTCTGAAATATCTATTCTAATAATCCATTTTAGGCCATCGCCAGATGGTGATATGAATAGCATTTCGGTTTCAAAATATTCATCATTTAAGAGCTGTGTTCTTAACTCTTGTAGATTCTCTAAATGGTCAAAATCAATGGTTAATAAATTAGAATGCTTTAGCAAATTGTTATCGCTTCGTTTTTCAAATGTTCCTGAAAGTGTTACGTAATCAAAGCGATTCGCTTTGAATTTACGTGCTTCTTTTACATTGGTAATTGCTCTTAATTCTTCAGTAATCTTTTTGTATTTATTACTTGTGATTAATGCAAATACTTGATGTAATCGCAAGGTTTCCGAAGGAAACACATTGCGAACAGGTGCTTTAAAAAAGCTACAGTTGGCATACCACGTATCGTCTGGTTCATTAAGCCATTCCAATTCGTCTTTTTCCTTGACTTCTAAATTTAGATGTAGCTCTTGATTTATCTTCTGGTACAAATCTTCTTCATCGGTTATTCTAAAATGATATTGTGCAAAATCGAATACATCACCTTTAAAGGCTTCTAATTCTGTATCTCGATGTGTTGCTATAATACCATCAATATGAATCCGTAAGGTTTCTTTACCACCATTAAAAGGGTTTCGAGTTATCCCACAGTCCCTTCCTTTTACAGAAAGGACTGTTTGATTAGGATAATACTGTCTCAACACATAGGCATAGATTTTTAAACCATAATGTGTTTTGTCTAAAATTGCTTCTCTACTTATTTCCATCTTGCTTGAAATTATGGTTGTAGTAGTTGTCTTGAAGCAATTGCTCTATGTCAGCAACTTTATAGTAAAATTTACCTTTTACTTTGCTGTAAGGCAAAGTGCCATTGGTTCTTAAAGTTTGTAGCGTTCGCTTACTTATATGTAAGGTCTGCAATACATCTTGATTGTCTATCCACGTATCTTTTAATACTTCTGCTCTCGATTGTCGTAACAATTCGATACGTGCTTTAATGTCCTTTATTTCTTGAGAGAGCGTTAAGAGTAAATCGATTATTTCAGTCATAACTTCACCGCTCCTTTCTTAATAAGGTAATCGGCAGCTTGCTGTTCGATTTCGTCTCTTGAGTTCATACGGTTACGCAGTAACCAATGGTCTAACTCTTCTCTTTGGAAATAAATCTTTTTACCATTCGGTTTATAATGTGGAATGGTTCCCGTACTTGTGAGTTTATACAAGTGCGATTGGGATAATTCTAAATACTTGCAAGTTTCATTAAAGTTTAATACTTGCTTTTGCATTGTTTGTTGCTCTAATAAGAGTTTTTCAATGCGGTCTAACTTTTCGATGATATTTGTGTCCATCGTTTATTTTGTTTTAAATAAATGAGGACATCTGGCCAAATGTCATTCTTGGTTTTCAAGAACAGGACAAAGGTTGAAAATTGGCTTCCCGATTTTAGTAAGAGTGTAAAACAAGGGTAAGACAACAGTAAGGTTTCTTACTATTCTTACTGTTTTTTATTGCAGTTGTTGGATGATTTTATCTATTTCTTCCTTTTCTTTTGGGTTGTGAATTTTGTTTTTGTGAAGATTATTCGCCTTTAATAGCGTACCTGTTTTAGTAATAAATTTTCCAGAACGTTCTATTGAGGTAGGATTGAAACCATTAAAAAATGGTTTAAGTTTTGTTACAAGGTAACTAAACTGTGTAGTTTCGCATTGAAGATAAATTTGCGATTCTGTATTTGCAAAATCTTTTGCTAATAACAATTGGTGCAAATGTTCAACAGTTGTGCGGTTATCTAACAAATCGATTTTTAGATTTACTTGTTTAAGTACAGTTAGCAAAGTTGAAGTGTCATTACTTTTATATCCAAAAGAAGTCTTGGGTGTTGCTTTCGTTTTTGATGTTTTTTTGGTAGCAACTTTTTTAGTGGTGTTCTTTTCTATTAAGCTAACATCAAAAGTTTCATCATTAAAGTATTTTTCTGCAATTTCAGAAATTGAGAATTTTGTATTTTCCGAAAATTGTCCGTATTGCTCTTGTAGTTCAGCATACAACCTTATTACAGATACTTTTAAGTAGTTTATGATATAATTGTCATCATTATTTAAATCTGTTGTTATACCTCTTTTATTGATATAAGTTGCAATGTCATTTAAGTACTTATCAAATTTATTAAGTAGAATGGTATAGCTGTATTTATTTTCTGGTGTAGTTGCATTTTTCGGAAATTCCTTTACAAATGATGCTACTGTATTTTCTGTTTCATTAATTATTAGCTTTTGATAGTATTCTTTTTTCGCATTTAAAGGCTTTTTAAAGTTTACTTTAAAAACTGCGTTATTAGCTTTTTGGTTCAATTTAAAATCAGACAATAAGTATTTAAAATCCTTTTCCTGTCTATTATCTCTATGTAAGCCATTGGTTATAGAAACCAAACTTGAAAATATACTTCCTTTCATTATAAATCCAGTTGAATACGGTTAGCAGCTTCTTTCTTTTTATCGTCAATTACTTTGGCATATATCTGTGTAGTTCGTAACTCTTTATGACCTAATAATTTTGATACAGTATATATGTCTGTACCCAAAGTTAATTGTAAGGTAGCGTAGGTATGACGCGCACAATGAAACGTAATAGTTTTAGTAATACCTGCCTTCATCATCCATTGTTGTAATTTTAAATTAGACCAGGCACTATAATGTAAGCCATCAAATACTTTATCGTCTGGATTACCTTTTTCTCCTAATAGATTTCTTGCTTGGTCTGATATTGGTAAGGTTTCGACACCTTTAGTTTTCTTTTGTCTAAATCGGATATAATATCCCATTTCTTTTGAGTGCTGGATTTCTGACCATATCAGTTTTTCAATATCTGACCAACGTAATCCGGTTAAAGCTGAAAAAATAAAAGCATTCTTTAAGATAGGCAGTTCACATTCTGTATTAACTGCTTTTTGTAATTCATCAAGCGTTAAAAATTCTCGTTGAGGTTCTCCTTGTTTAAAATACTCTACACCATTTGCAGGATTTACTTTTAAAATTCCATCCTTGACCGCCTGTTTTAATGCCGCTGAAAATTTACCATAATACGAATATTTTGAATTTTGAGACAATTGCTTACCTGCTCTACCTATTGCTTCTTTATCTAAATACTCTTTGAAACGCTCAACAAACGATTTGTCTATATCTTGAAAACTAACATCTGTTGGACAAAACTTTTTTAAATGTTTTAGCATACTATTCCAATTACCATAATTGCCAGAGCTTGTATTTTTCTTTTCTGCTAAAGCTGTGATATAAGTAATAAAACTACCTTTTAGCTTTTCAATATCTTGAAAGCCATAAATACCATTTTGAATTTCTATTTGTCGCTGTGCACATATAGTTTCAGCCAATTGTTTGGTTTTCTTATTAACCTCTCTTTCAGTTTTGGTTTTAGGATTAGGTGTAAGGTATAAGCGTAAGTATTCTGTTTTACGTTTGCCTTTATGATAGTAATCTAAATACAGACTTATTTTGTCGTTCTTCTTGCGTTGTCTTAATGTTACTTTCATAATGGAATTAATTAAAAAGGTTTTCTATTTGCCATCTGGCCACAATACGCTTTCTACCAAAAGGAACTGCTTTTAAACGTCCTTGTTGAATCATTCTTTGAATGGTCCATCTACTCACGCCAATCAGTTGTGAGGCTTCTGTTACGCTTAAAAAATCTTTGTTATTTACAGCATTAGGATTGCGAACTTCAACAACTTGTTTTTGCTGTTGCATATCTTCAGTAAGAGTAGCTTGAATTTTTTCTTGACGTTTGCGTGCCTTATAAGCTCTTTTTGCACAAGTATCGCCACAGTATTTAGTAACTGTTGTACGTGCTGTAAATGCATTACCGCAATGCTTACAAGTTTTAGGAATGAATAAATTACTGCTCATAAATGGTGCTTTATGTAGCGTAATGGTGCAACGTGGTGCATCATTTCGCCAATATCTTCGCCAACAGAAATGGGCAACAATTCTATATTTCAGGCAACAGATATACAACAAATTTAATCAAAAAAGAGCAAATAAACAACAAATAAAAGAAGATAAAACACTATAAAGTCAACAATAATAAGGGATTAACAAATAAAAGAAAGTAAGTTACTTCCCGATACAAAAATTTGCAAAAATATTGCCTAGTAAGTCATCATTGGTTATCTCACCCGTAATTTCACCAAAATGATACAAGGCTTGTCTTATATCAATGGCTAATAAATCACCTGACAAACCTGTTTCTAAACCATGTTGCACTTTTTGAATTTCTTCAAAAGCTTTTAATAAGGCATCATAATGACGTGTGTTTGTAACTATGGTTTCATTATTACGTAAAGCACCTGTATTAATTAAATTTAATAAAGAGTTAGTTAATTGCTCAACACCAAACCCTGTTTTTGCAGAAAGTAATAAAACATCTGCGATAGTAGAATTAATCTTTGCCAATTGTATGTCATCCAAGCGATCAATCTTATTGGCAATAACCAATAATGGTTTTTGAGGATATTTATTTCTGATTTTTTCAATTTCTATCCTCACATCCTCAAGTGTATCTATAGCCTTACTTGCATCAAAAAGATAAATTGTTACTTGAGATTGTTCTATCTTTTCAAAGGTCTTTTTAATACCTATACTTTCAACAATATCCTCTGTTTCTCGTATACCTGCAGTATCAATAAAACGAAAACCTATACCTCCAATGGAGATTTCATCTTCAATAGTATCTCTAGTTGTACCTGCGATTTCAGAAACAATAGCACGATCTTCGTTTAAAAGTGCATTTAACAATGTAGATTTGCCAACATTTGGTTCGCCTACAATCGCCACAGGAATACCATTTTTAATGACGTTACCAACTGCAAAAGAATCAATTAGTCGTTTCAATACAAAAGTGATACGCTCAATAAGTGCTTTAAACTGTGTTCGGTCTGCAAACTCAACATCTTCTTCGGCAAAGTCTAACTCTAATTCAATTAAAGACGCAAAGTTTAAAAGTTCTTCGCGTAGCTTAGCAATTTCAGAAGAAAAACCACCACGCATTTGTTGCATGGCAATTTGGTGTGATGCTTCATTATCACTGCTTATTAAATCAGCTACAGCCTCTGCCTGACTTAAATCTAATTTACCATTTAAAAAGGCACGCAAGGTAAACTCACCAGCATTTGCCATTCTACATCCTTGTCGCAAAAATAATTGAATGATTTCTTGTTGAATATATTGCGAACCATGACAAGACACTTCGATAACATCCTCACCAGTATACGAATTAGGGTTTTTAAATACAGAAACTAATACTTCATCTAGAGTTTTATTCCCATCAACAATATGTCCTAAATGAATTGTATGAGTAGATTGATTACTAAGATTCTTACCAGAAACAGATTTAAATGATGAAGAAGCTATTTTAATAGCATCTTTACCTGATAATCTTATAACAGCAATGGCACCACTGCCAGAAGGTGTTGCCAAAGCCACAATGGTATCGTTATGCATAGTCATTTGCTTTGTTACAAAAGTATTGCAAAAATATGGGATTCTTAAAAGGTTAAAAGTTCTATTTAAGATTTAATTCACATTGAAATACTAGAATAATTACCCTATGTTATTATATTTGCTATTGCAAAAATTGAAAATGACTGAAATGAAAAGAATACTGATTTTATTAGTTATCGGAATTACTATAGCAAGCTGTAATCAACGAAACACAAATGAATATCTTATAAATGGTAATGCTGAAGGTGTACATAATGGTATAAGAATTCGTCTTGCTCAAATTGATGAAAAAGGACAGCAAATCATTAAAGACTCTGCTGTTGTAATGGATGGAAAATTTACTATCAAAGGTAATGTCGAGGAACCTGGAATATATTTTTTATCTGCGGATGGAAGCCCAGGAAATGTGGTATTTATGTTAGAGAATAGTGATATAACTATAGATTTTAACAAAGATATTCCTATGGAGTCCAAGGTTACAGGTTCTGAGTCTAACAAGAGTTATGAAGACTTTCAAAACGGTATGATGGCATTTAAGGAAGAAGGTGAAGCTATTATGAGCAAGTTTAGAGAACTTGGACAAGAACCTGCACCAAAGCAAAGAGATTCCATTGGTAAAGTCATGGAAGCGTTAAGGGAAAGACAAAGAGCATATCCACTTCAGTTTGTACAAGAAAACAGTAATAGTTTCTTTAGTTTAAACCTTATTCAACTAGAATCTAGTAGAGCTGGTTTTGATATTCTAAAATACAAAGAAGCATATGAAAGTTTCCCAGAAGATTTAAAAGAGTCTAAACGAGGACAAGTTGTAAAACAAAAGCTAGATGAGTTGTACAAGGAGTATGAAAAAACCGCTTACCTAGAAATTGGTAAAATTGCACCAGACTTTGAGTCTCAAACACCAGATGGTGAAACTGTAAGCTTAAATAATCTAAAAGGAAAAGTAACTATAATAGACTTCTGGGCAGCGTGGTGTGGTCCTTGCAGAAGAGAAAATCCTAATGTAGTTAAGGTATATGAGCAGTACCATGATAAAGGATTAGAAATCATTGGTGTATCATTAGATGGTGCCCCAAACCAAAAAGATCCCAAAAAAGCTTGGTTAGCCGCTATTGAAAAAGATGGCTTAAAATGGAATCATGTCTCAAGCTTGATGTACTTTAATGATCCTGTTGCTAGACAATATAACATCACGTCCATACCTGCAACATATATATTAGATGAAGAAGGTAAAATCGTAGCTAAAAATCTTAGAGGCTTTGCATTAGAACGTAAAATAAGACAGTTGCTAGGCAACCCTTAAACTTATAATGATTAATAAGATTTTAAAGCCTGCAAATCGCAGGCTTTTATTTTAGTGTAATTTACCTGTTTTATAAAGTACATAAAGAATAACAATTGGTATTGCCAACAAACCAATGTGTCCCAAATCTGTTTTAAATAAACTTGGCATTAATATTAGCGTAACAGCATAGCCGCCTACCGCACCACCGAAATGCGCATCGTGTCCAATATTTCCGATTCTGTTTTTCATACCGTAGATAGAGTATAATAGATACCCAACTCCAAAAACATAACCTGGTATAGGAATAGGAATAAAAAACATGTACAAACTCATTCCTGGATCTAATAAAATTGCCGAATATAATACTCCAGTAACAGCACCACTAGCACCTACAGCTGTGTACCAAAATTCGTCTTTATGAAAATATAAAGACAATAAATTTCCAAAAATTAGACTCGCAAAATAGATGATTAAAAAATTATAAGTTCCTAGAGGACCTATAACATATCCTGCAAAAAAGTAAAGCGTTATCATATTAAACAATAAATGTGTTGTATCTACATGCAAAAAACCGGAACTAAACATTCTTATTTGCTCACCACGCTTTATACTACCAACGTTAAACTTATACTTTTCAAAAAATAAACGATCATCAAAACCTTTTAAAGACATCACAACATTAGCTGCAATAATTATAATGGTAACAAAATCTAAATTGTACATAAAAAATTTCTATTGAATCAAATATAATATATTTGCGCTTCAGAATGAACTCGCTTTTATGCAACTTATTGCCTACATTATTATTTATCCCTTTTTATGGTTGATATCTATTTTACCATTTAGATTACTCTATGGTCTCTCAGATGTATTATATATTTTTCTTTATAAAATTTTCGGATATAGAAAGTCTACTGTAAAAGAAAACCTTCGTCTAGTATTTCCAAATAAATCCGAAAAGGAGATAGTGACTATTACTAGTCAATTTTATCATCATTTATGCGATATGATTGTAGAGTCAATTAAGTCAATGACAATATCTGAATCTGAAATGAAAAAACGCTACAAGTTTAGTAATGTAGAATTAATAAATGATTTAGGGAACAAACAAAGAAGTATTGTGCTTATGTGTGCTCATTATGGTAGTTGGGAGTGGATTTTTATACTTCAAACATACATTAAACACAAAGGGTACGCTATCTATAAACGCTTAAGAAATAAACACTTCGATAAACTTGTTAAGAGAATTAGAGCCAAATACAACTCACACTTAATTACAACCAAAGAAACATTTACTGTTTTAGCAGAATCAAAGAAAAAAGGCGAACTTACCATTAACGGATTTGCCTCAGATCAATCTCCAAAAGCAAATAAAGCCTTTCACTGGAATACATTTATGGGTATAAAAGTACCGATGCACACTGGTGCAGAAATGCTTGCTAAAAAGCTTGATATGGCTGTGGTATTCTTTAGTGTAAAACGATTAAAAAGGGGATACTATGAAACCACATTTCAGACAATTATAGAAAACCCAAAAGAATATAAGGACTACGAAATCACAGACATCTTCTTTAAACTAGTTGAACAACAAATTTATGAAGCACCGCAATATTATCTGTGGACGCACAAACGCTGGAAACATCGAAATAGAGTTCCAGATAAGTTTAAGGATTAAAAGATTGTTTAATCTAAATTAAACCAACCATCTACATTAGTAGCATTACATGGCTTGTCGATTAAAGACTTATGGATAAATTCATTATTACATCGGGAGTATTCATAATCTTTAGCCCATTCTTGGTGATTTTTGGCTAAGTCAACAATACTATTACAAACATACTCAATCTCTTCATTAGTAGTAGTTGGGTGAATAGACATACGAATCCAACCTGGTTTACGTACCAAATCTCCAATAGAAATCTCGTCGGTAAGTTCTTTAGAGGTTTGCTGGTCTACGTGCAATAAAAAATGTCCATACGTACCAGCACAACTGCATCCTCCACGAGTTTGTATACCAAATCTATCGTTCAGTAATTTTACACCAAGGTTGTAATGCAAATCATCGATATAAAACGAAATAACTCCCAAGCGGTCTTTATGCTGTCCTGCTAGTATGTTTATGTTTGAAATCGGTTGAAGCTTATCAAAAATAATATCTATAAGCTCATGCTCGCGCTCAAGGATATTACTAACTCCCATTTGTTCTTTCAGCTTAATAGATAAGGCTGTTTTTATAGTTTGAAGAAATCCTGGTGTACCACCATCTTCTCTGTCTTCAATATTATCGATGTATTTATGTTCTCCCCAAGGATTTGTCCAACTCACAGTACCTCCTCCCGGACAATCTGGTACCATATTATGGTATAACTTTTTATTGAAAACCAACACGCCAGAAGTTCCTGGTCCTCCTAAAAATTTATGTGGTGAGAAAAATATAGCATCAAGCTGTTCGTCTTCATCTTCTGGATGCATGTTGATGTCTACATAAGGTGCAGAACATGCAAAATCAACAAAACATACACCTCCGTGCTTATGCATAAGCTTAGCTGCTTTGTGATATGGTGTTTGTATGCCTGTAACATTAGACCCACCAACAATAGAGCAAATTTTTAATGTTCTGTCTTTGTACTGTTCTAGTAAGACTTCAAGATGATTTAAACAGAATAAACCGTTATCGTCTGGTGGCACTACTTCTACCTTGGCAATCGTTTCTAGCCATGAGGTTTGATTAGAATGGTGCTCCATATGTGAGATAAAAACAACAGGTCGCATTTCATCTGGCACAGTTGTATAATCTCTTAGGTTTTCAGGGATTTTTAGTCCCAAAATACGTTGAAATTTATTAACCACACCTGTCATTCCATTACCAGTAACAATCAACACATCGTCTTCGTTGGCATTAACATGGTCTTTTATAATATGTTTGGCTTTGTGGTACGCTTTTGTCATGGCTGTACCAGAAACTGTCGTTTCGGTATGCGTGTTGGCCACAAAAGGTCCAAACTCATTGAGTAACTTTTCTTCGATTGGTCTATACAAACGTCCTGAAGCCGTCCAATCTGTATAGATTATTTTTTGTTCACCAAAAGGAGACACAAAGGTTTGGTCTTGACCAACAATATGTTTTCTAAATTGCTCAAAATAAGCTTCAAGCGTTGATGTGTTATGCGTCGTTGCTTCAGAAATCATAATTTAAAGATACTAAATATTAGCGATAGCTTTTATTTCAGCAATAAAACGATCTGCTAAATCATCTGCAGCCTCTTGTGACTGCGCTTCAGTATAAATACGAATTATTGGTTCGGTATTACTCTTTCTGAGGTGTACCCAACTATCGGCAAAATCAATCTTCACACCATCTATGGTTGTTAAAGTTTCATGACTGTAATTGGTTTCCATAGTCTTCAAAATGGCATCAACATCTAATTGTGGTGTTAATTGAATTTTCTTCTTACTCATATAGTAATTTGGATACGTGGCGCGCAATGCACTTACCGAAATTTTCTTCTCTGCTAAAAGGCTTAAAAATAAAGCCACACCTACTAGAGCATCTCTACCGTAATGCAATTCTGGGTAAATAATACCACCATTACCTTCTCCACCAATCACTACGTTATTTTTTTTCATTAATTCTACCACATTTACTTCACCAACAGCACTGGCTTCATAGGTTCCGCCATGCTTTTCGGTAACGTCACGTAAGGCACGTGTAGAACTCATATTACTTACGGTGTTCCCTGGATTTTTACTCAATACATAGTCTGCACAAGCGACTAAAGTATACTCTTCACCAAACATTTCGCCTTTTTCATCCATAAACGCCAAACGATCTACATCTGGATCGACCACGATACCAAAATCGGCATGCTCCTTTACTACAGCTTTTGCTAAATCACCTAAATGCTCCTTTAAAGGTTCTGGATTATGTGGAAAATGACCTGTTGGCTCACAATATAACTTTACAGGCTCAACACCTAAACGCTCTAATAATAATGGAATCGCAATACCACCAGTAGAATTTACACCATCAACTACAACCTTAAAATTTGCGGCTTCAATTGCCTTTTTATTTACTAATGGAAGGTTTAAAACCTCATCGATATGTAAATCGATGTAAGCATCATTTTTAGTAATCTTACCAAGGTCATCCACCTCAGCAAAAGTCATATCATTAGAAGCAGCTATATCTAGAATCTTCTTGCCCTCTACACCATTTAAAAATTCACCTTTATGATTCAATAATTTTAAAGCATTCCATTGTTTTGGGTTATGGCTTGCGGTTAAAATAATACCACCATCTGCATGTTCCATTGGTACAGCCACCTCAACAGTTGGTGTGGTTGATAAGCCTAAATCTATAACATGAATTCCCATACCAACTAAGGTATGCATTACTAAACTCTGAATCATTTCGCCAGAAATACGTGCATCTCTACCAACCACAACTCTGTAGTTGTCTTTATTGCGTTGTTGCTTTAACCAAGTACCGTAAGCTGCTGCAAATTTTACAGCATCAATTGGCGTTAAATTGTCCTCAACAGCACCTCCAATAGTTCCACGAATTCCTGAAATTGATTTAATTAAAGTCATAGATTTTTGATTTTGAGCAAATATAATATCTTAATCCTATTTTGTTATTACGAATTTGTAAATTCGGACCTATGAATTTTCTAGCCCACATTTATCTATCAGGAGACGACGAACTCTTAACCATCGGAAATTTTGTTGCTGACGGCATTAGAGGTCGTAAATACAAATTGTATCCAGAAAAGATTCAGGCTGGGATTTTATTGCACAGAGCTATTGATACCTTTACAGATGCACATCCAATCTTTAGGCAAAGCACCAAGCGATTACACAAAAATTATGGGCATTATAGTGGAGTTATCGTCGATATTTTCTACGATCACTTCTTAGCAAAAAACTGGAGGCACTACTCCAACATACCTCTCGCAAAATACATAGACCATTTTTACCAAAGTCTTAATGACAATTTTGAAATTTTACCAGATCGCTTTAAACATTTAGCACCATTAATGATAGAAGGCAACTGGCTTTTGAGTTATGCTAAAATTGAAGGGATTCAACAAGTTCTAAACGGTATGAACAGACGCACAAAAGGCAAATCTAAAATGAATGAAGCTACTAAGGAGCTAAAAGAATACTATTCAGAATTTGAACATGAGTTTACCCTGTTTTTTGAAGAATTAAGAGCCTACAGCAACTCAAAACTAATTGAACTAAAAAAGCAATTCCAACTATGAAAAACCGCTTAGTAACATTATTAATTTTATTCAGTTTTATTGCTTGTAAAGATGCAGTAAATCAACATAAAACAGAGGTTAATACACGCGGAACTATTGCAGAAAAAGCAATGGTTGTTAGCGCCAGAAAAGAGGCTTCTGAGATTGGTGTGCAAGTTCTAAAGATTGGCGGCAATGCTTTTGATGCTATGATGGCAACAGAAATGGCTTTAGCGGTAACCTATCCTTATGCTGGTAATCTTGGTGGTGGTGGATTTTTGGTTTTTAGATTAGCTGATGGCACAAAAGGTGCACTAGATTACAGAGAAAAAGCTCCACTGGTTGCAACAAAAGATATGTATCTCGATGACAATGGTAATGTGATTAAAAACCTAAGCACTGTTGGCAGCATGGCAATTGGTGTACCAGGAACAATTGCTGGTATTTTTGAAGCCCAACAAAAATACGGTAAGCTCGATGTAAAAACCATATTAAAACCAATCATAGAACTAGCAAATAACGGTTTCATTGTTACCCAAAAACAAGCAAAGCGATTCGCTGCATACGATAGCATTTTCACTGAAGTAAACAAAAAACAAATACTATTCAATAAATCTATTAAAGCCGGAGATACAATAAGAAATAAAGCTTTAGCGCAAACACTTCAGCGCATTTCTGATCATGGAAGAAATGAATTTTACTTAGGAAAAACTTCAGAAATACTTGTATCATTTCTTCAATCTGAAGGCAGTATCATTACACTTGAAGATTTAAAGAAATATGAAGCCAAATGGCGAAATCCTGTAACTTTTGAGTATGACGATTTAACCATGACGTCCATGTCGCCGCCATCATCTGGTGGTATTTGTTTAGGGCAAATCATGAAAATGATTGAACCCTTCGATTTAAACGATTATGGTCACAACACTTTAAAAACCATTCAGGTTATCGTTGAAGCCGAAAAGCGTGCCTATGCAGATCGAAGTTACTATTTAGGAGATCCAGATTTTGTAGACATTCCTACAGAAACCTTATTGAGTGATGTCTATCTTCAAGATAGAATGAATAATTTCTCATTTGAAAAACCGACTCCATCTGACTCTTTATCGCATGGTAGTATTGTCGGTTATGAAAGTGATGAAACCACGCACTACTCTATCGTAGATCAATTCGGTAATGCTATTGCTGTAACAACGACACTAAATGGCGCTTATGGTTCTAAATTGTATGCCGAAGAATTAGGGTTTTTTCTTAATAATGAAATGGACGACTTTAGCAGCAAGCCTGGCGAACCTAACTACTTTGGGCTTATTGGTGCAGAAGCAAACAGCATTGCTCCAGAAAAACGAATGTTGAGCTCTATGACACCTACTATTGTAGAAAAGGAAGGAGAACTCTACATGACGGTGGGCACACCTGGTGGATCTACAATCATTACCTCTGTATTACAAACCATTCTTAATGTGCACGAATTTGGACTTACAATGCAAAATGCAGTTGATGCTCCACGTTTTCATCATCAATGGTTACCAGATGAAATACGAATGGAGCCAAATGTTTTTGATGACAAACGCATTAAAGAATTAGAAGCCTTGGGCTATACCGTCAACTTAAAGCGCTCCCCTGTTATCGGTAAAGTGGACGGTATTTTAGTTTTGGATGATGGCACACTAGAAGGTGGTGCAGATCATAGAGGCGACGATACTGCAGTTGGTTATTAGTCCTTCTATCATTCTTAAATACATATTTTAAGACATACCTAAGTGTCTATTTTAATGCCTACCTAATCATAATTTAATTGGTAGTCACCCAGTAATCTTAACGTGAAAAATTTTAATTTTTTTCTCAGATCATTTTTTTGTAAACATTCAAATAAAATTATTAATATTGCTCAACCCAAACTATTTTAAATATTAACAGTTGTATACTTAATACAACACAAAACCTACTTATTTATGAGAAAATTTTACCTTTTAACGTTTGCACTCGTATTTGCATTTTATGCAAATGCACAATTCAGTGGGGATTTTGCCCCAGCTAATTGGACACTTACAGGTACTTCTGCTGCTAGTGATGCCTCTGTTGACACCACAAATGCACCTACCTCTATTACTTTCAATGGAAACGATAGTGATTTTGGGGACTGCTGTGGTTTACAGGACGACTACACTGTTACCGTGCCTTCTGATGGATTAATTTCATTTACTTACGACTTTGTAAATCCAGATATTGAAGAATTTTATTATGTTATTAATGGTACGCAATCCCTAATAACTGTTAATACTGAAACTGGTACAGTTAGTGACATTACAGTATCTTCTGGTGATACTTTTGCGTTTAGAATCTACACTGACGACGATTGCTGTGGTAGAGGCATTGCTACCATCAGTAACTTTAGTTTCAGTAATACACTTGGTACTAATGATAATAATTTGTTAAGTAATACCGTAAAATTATATCCAGGTACTACCAATGGTACATATAATTTAGAATATAATGGTAATACGAACCTAGATAGCTTTAGCGTGTATAATATCACTGGTAAATTAATAAAAGTTATTAGCCTTAAAGATATTGAAACTACGTCCATTATCGACCTAACCAGCTTAAGCACGGGTGTTTATTTGGTTAATATTACTTCTACGGAAGGCGTTATAACTAAAAAGATTGTTCTGTAAATTAGTTTTAATTACGTTATAAATTAAAAGGAGCTTCTCGATGAGAAGTTCCTTTTTTTTTAAAACACAACTCAAAGATTTCCATTAATATCGTTTGCTTCAAAAAATTTATATTTCTGTTGTCTTAAAATTTTCGAAAAGATGGCCGCTAATTACTTAACTGATAAAATGTCTCAAACTTATATTAGAATTTTCATAAACCGTTTTAACGTTCTTTAAGAAAAAAATCAATTTGAAATTGTATCTTTAAGCTTCCCCATCACTACATGTTAATACACCAATAAAAAACCAACCAAAAATGAAACACGTTATCGTTACTCTGGCATTCTGCTTCTCATTATTTACATTTTCTCAAGGCACACAATTATTAAGACAACCAACACTTCATGGAGATGATGTCGTCTTTGTATATGCTAACGATCTTTGGAAATCATCCCTAAACGGTGGCATAGCAATACGATTAACCAGTGATGAAGGCTATGAATCCAACCCTCATTTTTCTAACGATGGAAAACTAATTGCCTTTACAGCGCAATACGACGGCAATGTCGATGTATTTGTGATGCCTGCTGAAGGTGGAGAACCAAAACGTCTTACCTATCATCCTGGTGGTGATTTTGTGCAAGGATGGACACCTGATGGTAAAGTGTTATTTCGTTCAGGGAGAGAAGCCCAGCCAACCATGACCAATAAATTTTTCACAGTCTCTACAGATGGTGGTTTACCGGAAGCGTTAGATATTACAAGAGCAGCTTATGGTGAAATGTCCCCAGATGGCAAATATCTCGCTTATACTCCTATTACAGGTTGGGATGCCGAGTGGAGAAACTATCGTGGGGGACAAGCAATGCCTATTTGGGTTGTAGACTTAAAAACAAAAGACCTAGTAAGAACATCGCAGCCAACAAAGGAGCGTCATTTAGATCCTGTTTGGTTAAACGGACTGGTATATTTTATGTCCGAACGCGATTATACCATGAACATCTGGTCCTTTAATCCTTCAACTAAAGAAGAAAAACAAGTAACGTTTCATAAAAAGTTTGATGTAAAAAGTTTAGACGCGAGTAACGATAAATTAATTTACGAACAAGGTGGTTATCTTCATGTTTACAATCCTTCAACAAACAAAACAAAGCAATTAAATATTGATGTTAAAGCAGATCTCAATTTTTACAGAACAAAATGGGATAATGTTTCTGCCAGACAATTAATAAACCCAAATGTTTCACCGACTGGAAAGCGTGCTATTTTTGAGCATCGTGGTGAAATCTTTACCGTACCAAAAGAAAACGGTACGTGGAAAAATATTACCAACTCTCCTGGTGTTGCTGATCGTAATCCTATCTGGTCGCCAAATGGTGATAAAATTGCGTGGTTTTCGGACAAAAGTGGCGAATACCAATTAATGTTAGCAGATCAAAATGGTGATAATACTGAAGCGATTTCGTTGCCAAATCCAACATTCTACTTTCAACCAGATTGGTCTCCAGATGGTAAGCACATCGCCTATACAGACACACATTACAACGTTTGGATTATAAATTTAGATACTAAAAAAGCGAAAAAGATTGATACAGATCGATATGCACACCCTAACCGTTCTATGAATCCTGTTTGGTCTCCAGACAGCAAGTGGATAGCATACGCAAAACAGCAAGACAATCATTTTAAAGCCATTTTTGCCTATAATATAGATTCTAAAAAAGTGATTCAGATTACAGATCCTATAGCGGATGCCATCACACCAGTTTGGGACGAATCTGGAAAGTACCTTTACACGCTGGCAAGTACCAATTACGGATTGCAAAGTGGTTGGTTAGACATGAGTAATTACGATCCTGCAGCCAATCTTACCAGAAGTTTATACGCCGTTGTTTTGAGTAAAAATGACAAGACACCTAACCTTCCTAAAAATGATATGGAAGAAGCTAAGAAGGAAAATGATGATAAGAAAGAGGATAATAAATCATCTGATGGTGTTACGGTAACAATTGATGAAGATGGCATTTTCGATAGAGCTGTAGCATTAAGCTTATCTGATAGAAACTATGTAGCATTGCTTAAAGGACCTGAAAACAAGGTTTTTATTGCTGAGGCTATTCCAAATGCTAGAGGACTAAAAGTACATGAGTATGATGTTGAAAAAGAAAAAGCCTCGGACTTTGCCGATAGCGTGTCTCAAATGGTAGCCTCTAACGACAGAAAATCCATTTTGCTTTCTCAGAATGGTAATTGGGTATTAACAGGTACATCAGCTCCACCAAAACCTGGAAAAGACAATTTAAAAATTGATATCAAAATAAAGTTAGATCCTAAAGCTGAGGCACATCAAATTTTTAAAGAAGGCTGGCGCTACATGAGAGACTTCCTCTATGTAGATAATGTGCATGGTGCACCTTGGGACGAAGTATACAAATGGTACGCACCTTGGATAGACCATGTACGTCACAGAACAGACTTAAACTACGTTGTGGATATAATGAGTGGTGAAGTTGCCGTTGGACATTCTTATGTTTCTGGTGGTGATTTCCCTGATGTAGATCGTGTAGCTGTTGGGTTGTTAGGTTGTGATTTTGAAAAAACAAATGGCAACTTCAAGATTTCTAAAATATATACAGGTGAACGTTGGAATCCTAATATTGATGCTCCTTTAGCAAAACCAGGCATTGCTATTAAAGAAGGGGATTACATATTAGCAATTAATGGAAAAACACTTGACAGTAAAACGAATCCTTATGCCTTACTAGAGCAAACGGCAGGCCGAGAAATTACTATAATGGTCAATTCAGAACCAACATTGACGAATGCTCGTAGCGTACTTGTAAAACCTGTAAGTAATGAACGCGGCTTAAGAAGTATAGATTGGATTGAAGGCAACCGTCGTAAAGTTGATGAACTATCTAATGGTAAACTCGCTTACGTCTATGTACCAAACACTGGTGGCGGAGGTTTTACAGCGTTCAACAGATACTACTTCGCTCAGCAAGATAAAAAAGGGGTGGTTATAGACGAACGAAACAATGGTGGTGGTTCTGCTGCAGATTATATGATGGACATTATGTCTAGAGAAATATATGGTTACTTTAATAGTAAAGCTGGTGATAAACGCCCTTGGACCACACCCATTGCAGGTATTTGGGGACCAAAAGTAATGCTAATTAACGAGCGTGCTGGCTCTGGTGGTGATTTATTACCATACATGTTTAAAATGAGAAACTTAGGGCCATTAATTGGCACAAGAACTTGGGGTGGACTTGTTGGCACTTGGGATACTCCGCGATTTATTGATGGTGGACGCATGGTGGCTCCTCGTGGAGGTTTCTATGATGTAAATGGCGAATGGGCTGTTGAAGGTGAAGGCGTGGCACCAGATATTGAAGTGATTCAACACCCTAAAGAAACCTCTAAAGGAAATGACCCACAATTAGAACGCGCAGTACAAGAAGCTTTAAAACTTTTAAAAGGCAATGAGTTTCAACTAAAACCAGAACCAAAAGCTCCTGTACGCTGGAAACGACCTAATGGTTACAAATCTGACAATTAATAGTACAACACATTACGGGTAATTCCGTTTTTTTCAAAACAACCTACTTTGAAAAAAACCAATTACTCGTAATGCTAAAAACCTTAAAATGTCAAAATCCTCAAAGTCCAAACGTATCTTTAAAATTATAGGAGGACTCATCGTGTTCTTTACATTACCTACCCTACTTTTCTTTGGGTTTATGTACCTCAAATACAACGAAGATCTGCCTCAAGGACAACAAGGGGCTAAAGCAGATCAATTGGCAACAACAATGCTCAATGCGTTAAATGAGGAAGCTTACCTTAATACGGATTATTTAGAATGGACTTTTAAGGGAGGACACCATTATAAATGGTACAAAACAGATAATACCTGTGAAGTATCATGGGATGCCATAACGGTAATTCTAGATTTTAATAATTCAGACAACTCAAAAGTCTTTGCTGGCCAACAAGAATATAACGGTGTAGAAAAACAAGATTACATCAATAAAGCTACGGACTATTTTAATAACGATTCCTTTTGGTTGGTGGCACCATACAAAGTGTTTGATAAAGGAACTGAACGTAGATTGGTAACATCCGAAGAAGGCAAACAGTCCTTACTGGTTACCTATACAAAAGGTGGCACGACTCCTGGCGATTCTTATCTTTGGCATTTGGATGACAACGGACAACCTCAAAGCTTTCAAATGTGGGTAGATATTCTACCTATCGATGGTCTTGAAGCGTCTTGGAACCAATGGACTACAACAGAAAGCGGTGCTAAATTACCAACAACACACAAGTTCTTAGTCTTTGACCTTGATATGGGAGACGTTAAAGGATTAAAGTTTTAACCCATTAGTACTACTGTATACTTGTACCATATTAATGAGACTACCAACTTATGTAAGGATTACTAGCTACCCAACACCAAGTACCCAACACCCAGCATCCAACACCTAACACCTACTTAGACCGCTGCCCTACAAACTGTTGGCTTTTCAGTTTAAACAACACATTAAAGCTCGTTAAACTTCCGTAGCTTCTGGTAATGTATTGCTGCAAATCAATTTTCTCTTGTTCATCAAGGCTACTAGAATTGATTTTCTGTTCCATCACGCGTAAGCGGTCACGTACCATGGTAATCTTGTGAAAAAAGGTATCTATTGGCAGTTCTTTACCTTGTAGATTAGTGTCACCAGGTTCAAGAATTAGCTTTCCACCTTTCCATTTATCGGCAATAGAGACCAACTCAGAGACATCAGACCATTTTTTCAGAATAGACTTCAGGCTTTTTTCAACCTCATAAAAACTTACGGTATCTACATCATCTTCCGCAGCTTCAATAACTTCAAAGTCGTCATCGAGCTCTAAGGTTTCTAATCCTTTATCTATAAACGTCACCCAATAGTGTTTTGACGTCACATTGGTTACGACTCCTTTGCCATGTTCTGAATGATTAATACGCGATCCTATTCCTAGTAATTTCATAGTCAACTTTATTTTTATCCGTTGTTTATTTTGATAAAACTCGTCAATTCGAGTGGATTTTATGATTGATAGAGCGTAAAATCTGCATCGAGAATAGAATGGTTCACTTTAAAATGGTTCTCGATACAATTTTTCGTGGCTCAAAATTACGCGAACTGATATTTGATTATAGTTTTGAAATCAAATGCAACGGGTTCATCATATGATTTTGTACAACAAGTATACTAAATCTCTATTACATTTCCACGTTGTATCACTGAATCTTACGTTACAATCCCCATTTTGTTTTTAGTCCAAAATCCACTACTTTTAAACATCCGCTATAACCAACTAATTATTAGCCGTATCCCGCAACAACAACTGATATGGACTACCACATTACATTCTGGAATTTAGAAAACCTCTTTGATATTGAACACTCTCCCAGGCGCACAGAAAAATTGCAACGTGCCATCGGCAGTGATGTTAAAGGTTGGGGACCAACCCAACTGAATCAAAAGTTGGAACAACTCAACCGTATTATTATACAATTAAATGATGGCAAAGGTCCTGATATTCTTGGGGTTTGTGAGGTTGAAAATGCCCATGTGCTTCATATGTTGATTCAGAAAATGGGTATGTTAAATCGAAATTATGCCTTAGTGCATGCTGACTCGGATGATCGCCGTGGTATCGATGTGGCCTTTATCTATGATGCGGATCTCTTTAGCGTGGAAGAAGAAAACGGTGAGCCTAAAGTTTTTGACCATTTTGTGCTACGTCGAACAGCCACCAGAGATATTCTTCAGGTTAACTTTTTAACCCACCATAGCCAAAGCCAACAACGTTTGGTATTGATAGCCAACCACTGGCCTTCACGCAGTGGTGGACAGTACGAATCTGAAGGGTATCGACAGATTGCTGGTGAAACGCTGAGTTATTTCCATCAGCGTATTAGGGAAATTCATGGTGATGATACGCCTGTAATGGCTATGGGCGACTTTAACGATGAGCCTTTTAATGAATCGCTCACACGTTTTGCAATTGCCTTACGCAGTAGAGCACGTGTGGTGCGTGGTCGTATTCCTTATTTCTTAAACCTTATGTGGTCGTTGATGGACTATGGTACTGCCAGTTTTTATTTTGGAAATAAGCCTAACATGCTAGATCAGTTTTTGGCTAACGAGAATATGCTAAAGAGCAACAGTACTATTAAGGTAGTGCCAGATTCTGTGAGCATTGAGCGTTTTCCAGAAATGATAAAACCTGGTGCCTATGGTGTCCCTGTTCACTTTGGTGGTATGGGTAAAAAGATGAACCTTAACGGGTTTAGTGATCACTATCCTATTTCGGTAAAGCTCAGAGAATTGTAGTGTTGCTCTAGTTACATACTAGATAAACATAAAGGCATCATCGTCCTTAACCGTCTTATTGGCGTCTTTAGCTTTTGGTGATAATTCCACCTTTGGCTTTGGTATATTTACGGCCTGAGGCCTGGACTTTAACAGTCTTAATCTTAATTTTTGTAATGAGTTCATAGCACTTGTTTTTAATATACTAAAGATACGGCTATAAAGGCACATCTAGACGTCTTAAATCATTAGAAATAATACATTTAGCGTTTTGTTAACATTAGAGTATTTCACAATTACTGATGAGTTATTGTACGCATTTATTTTATGGCAAAAACAAAACTACTTCTCAATACATTCAAAGGTTTGTAGTCGGAACACCTGTCTGCACTCAAACAGGGACGGATAGCTCAGTAACTACCGTCACTTCGAGTGATTTGCGAAACTATCGAAATCAAAATACATTTTGATTGAAGATACCTAAGCGAAGCTTAAGCAAATTGTATCGAGAAGCGAGTCATTTGCTAAACTATCAAAATCAAAATATAGTTTTAATGATAACACCTTAAACACCCCTACCGTCACTTCGAGTGATTTGCGAGGCAACGAGTAAATTGTATCGAGAAGCGAGTGATCTACGAAACTACCAAAATCAAAATATAATTTTAAGATAACACTCTAAACACCCCTAGCGTCACTTCGAGTGATTTGCGAAGCATGAGCAAATAGTATCGAGAAGCAAGTGATTTACAAAACTATCAAAATCAAAGTATAGTTTTAACTGACAATACCTTACAAGGTAAACCGAAGTGTCATTACGAGAAGCGCAGCGACGCGGCAATCTGTTTTTTATTAACTCAATTACGCTTTTGTCATTCCGTACTGTCCCACTGAGCGCAGTCGAAGTGTGACACGGAATCTGGTTTTGAGTTTATAGCTTTACTATCTATTTCTTAACGTTCATTTTGTCTTGACACAAAACGAACCAAAAAGTCAAAACGATTTGTAGGAAGTTGCTAAAGCACCATTCGCTGATAATTGAATATATCTATCCTTATTAGAATATAATGTTCAATACTTGATATAAATCTCAATTATACTTCGCGCTCATTACTTCTTAAAATCGTTGTTTCCGACCTTGTCGGAATCGCAAGTACGATGCTATTTTGATAATATACTCATAAAGCGTCATTGCGAGCAAGGCACGAACACGGCAATCTAACCATCTAATAATCTAAACCCTAAACACCCCTTAGCGTCACTTCGAGTGATTTGCGAAGCATGAGCAAATTGTATCGAGAAGCGAGTGATTTGCGAAACTATCAAAATCAAAATACATTTTGATTGAAGATACCTTACAACTTAACCCAAACCGTCACTTCGAGTGATTTGTGAGGCGACGAGCAAATTGTATCGAGAAGCGAGTCATTAGCGAAACTATCAAAACCAAAATATAGTTTTAAGATAATACCCTAAAAAAGCCTAGCGTCACTTCGAGTGATTTGCGAAACTATCGAAATCAAAATACATTTTGATTGAAGATACCTAAGCGAAGCTTAAGCAAATCGTATCGAGAAGCAAGTCATTGGCAAAACTATCAAAATCAGAATACATTTTAAATAATGATACCTTACAACGCAAACCGAAGTGTCATTGCGAGAAGCGCAGCAACGCGGCAATCTGTTTGTTATTAACTCAATTACGCTTTTGTCATTCCGTGCTGTCCCACTGAGCGCAGTCGAAGTGTGACACGGAATCTAGCATTGAATTTATAGCTTTGCTCTCTATGTCGTTACGTTCATTTTTGAAGCACCAAAAATGAACCAAAAAGTGCTTCGCTGCAAGAGGAAATCACTGCGTGCCACTCGCTCTAGTACATGTAAGGCATAGAGTTAATTGTAACCCTAACTTTCAATCCTTGATATTGCTTACAAATTTGGTTTTACAGCTCGTTATTTCTGCTTTCAGCGGTTTCCGACCTAGTCGGAAGTTCAAGTGCGATGAGGTGTTGATTATATATTTATGAAATGTAATTGCGAGCAAGGAACAAACACGGCAATCTAACCATCTAAAAATCTAATAATCTGGCAATCTAAACCCTAAACACCCCAACCGTCACTTCGAGTGATTTGCGAGGCGACAAGCAAATTGTATCGAGAAGCGAGTGATTTGTAAAGCATAAGCAAATCGTATCGAGAAGCAAGTCATTTACGAAACTATCAAAATCAGAATACATTTTAATTAATGATATCTTACAACGTAAACCGAAGTGTCATAGCGAGCAAGGAACAAACACGGCAATCTAACCATCTAATAATCTAATAATCTGGCAATCTAAACCCTAAACACCCCAACCGTCACTTCGAGTGATTTGCGAGGCGACAAGCAAATTGTATCGAGAAGCGAGTGATTTGCGAGGCGACAAGCAAATCGTATCGAGAAGCAAGTGATTTACGAAACTATCAAAACCAAAATATAATTTTAAGATAATACCCTAAATACCCAAAGCGTCACTTCGAGTGATTTGCGAAGCATGAGCAAATTGTATCGAGAAGCGAGTGATTTGCGAAACTATCAAAATCAGAATACATTTTAATTAATGATATCTTACAACGTAAACCGAAGTGTCATAGCGAGCAAGGCACGAACACGGCAATCTAACCATCTAAAAATCTAATAATCTAACTACTAATACCTAACACCTAATACCTAATACCTAACAACTAACCACTAACTACTTCTTCCGACTACGATCCGTATTACAACGTCTACAACGCGACAAATAGGTCATAGACAACTCATACACCCCATCAGTACGACCAATATTTGAGGTATTCTTATCATAGGAAAAACCAAATCGAAAGGTTTGATACTCAAAACCTACAAAGGCATTAACCGAAGTCAATAAATGAGCATTACCATCATTACGCGCAGGATTCGTTGCTGCCGTGAGGCCTAACAGAATAGCATCAAGCTGAAATATAGTACCAACATCCAATCGGTTATAAGGCCCTTGCACCATAAGGTTAGTCGTCATCATAATGGTATTATCATGTAAAAACGGAAACAGAACATTTCCATGAAACGAATAGAAAATATCAAGCGGTAACTTTTCACCTTCAACAATGGATATATTAGGACGATTAAGGTGTCTTACCGAACCTCCAATCCAATAGCTGATATCATTAAAAGTTTGGCGTTCAACAATAAAACCTGCATTAATATCTAAAAAGTAAATACTATTCAATCGGCTTGCTAGTGGATCAACCGAAACAGGATTGATAAACCCTGAATTAATATTAATCTGATCGGCTAAGGTAAGATTCCTAAAGCGGTTACTCTTATTCCCTACTCCCACCTCTATAGCTGGTCTAAAATACCAGCCATTATTAAGATTAATACGATGGGCATAGTTAAGGTTAACCTGGGCGTAATTATAATTATTAAACGATTCGTATTGCCAAACGGCATTGATACCAACACCAAAGCCAAGACTTGGACCATAATCATACGACTTATTCACATAGGCATACTGTGTGTGTATTTGCAAATCGAGATTAGGCCATTGCACACGACTCAAAATACCAGCCGCAATACGGTCGTTATCCTCAAAACCAGAAAAGGCAGGATTTAACGTTTCTTGTATATAATTAGACTGTGTAAAAACCGGATCTTGAGCGCTAACGGTCCAACAGAATATAAGTATAATAAAGGTAAATATGGGTCTTAAAGTCATAAGGTTTATTTTATAAATACAAAGGCGCCTTGGGCTGTGATGGTTTTACCATAAAAGGTTTTGGCACTAAAGGTGTAATAATAATTGCCGTTTTCAGCAACCTCATCATTAATCTTACCGTCCCAACCCGTAAAATTAGCATCGTCTTCAGTATAGATAAGACTGCCCCAAGTATCGTAAATATTCAATTCTAAACTATTGAGGCCTTCATACACAGGCCCAAAGAAATCATTAATGCCATCCTCGTTTGGTGTAAAGGCATCTGGCATAATTAGTTTATAACCTTGCTCTATATACAAAGTAATGACGCGCTCATACACACATCCAAAAGGATACGTTACGGTTTGTGTAACCACATACGAACCTACAGCACTGTAGGTATGGGTTGGATTTTCCTCTCCTGAAAAACTACCGTCACCAAAGTCCCATAAAACACTGAGATAATCACCTGTAGCCAAATTGGTAAAGCTAATAGGATCTGAAATTGAATACACACCAAAATTGCTAAACCCAAATGAAGACAACTCAAAATCAGGATCACCAAGTACAGGAATATCTACATTAAGACTATAATTGGTGGTACAACCTTGTGCGTCGGTGACTTCAAGCAGTACCAAACCATCAGCATCGGTTGTCATAAGTTCATTATTAGCACCACTCACAGTACCACTAGACCAGTTATAAGTAAATGGTGGTACTCCACCACTGGCCATAGCCACAAAGGTTTGGTTTACGGTTTTGGTATCACAATCCACTTCAGATTGGGTATCCACATCCAAAGTTAAAGGCTCAAAACGGTTAACATCCCAACTGCCCTCGATGCTACAAGCATTAGCATCTGTGACCGTAACTACATAGGTGTTTGGTGGTATAGCCGTTAAATCTTCCGTAGTCGCTCCATTAGACCAAGATACTGAGAATGGTGGTGTACCGCCTTGTATTAATAGGTTGATAGCACCACTATTGGGATCATCACAATCTAAAGCATCGGTAACATTGGCAGACAATTGTAAAGGTAAGATGTTAAAAATGGTAAAACTTTCCTGAATCACACAAGGAGTACCATCCGTAATAGTAACACTATAGGTACCTGGTGCTAAGTTATTACGCTCTACTCCTGCTGAAGTATCATCGTCCCAAACCACTGTAATAGGATCTAAGCCGCCTTGAAAATTAAGTACGATACTGGCATCATCTTCACCAGCGCAGGATATCTGTGTCACTACAGGGTCAATGAGAAAAATTGGCGCTTCATCTATAACAATGGGAAACGCACGCACGCAATCCTCAGCATCGGTAATGGTAATAGTATACGTACCTGCGGAAAGGTTGGTCTGACTCATGCCTGTACCAAAATTACTCCAAGCCACATCATAAGGTGCTACACCTCCTGAAATATTATTAATGGTTATAGACGCATCATTGTCACCATAACATTCTATTTCTGTAGTCGTGACATCGATAGTGATTTGATCATTCTGAATAATTGTAACACTTAACGTATCTGTACAGTCAGAACTATCGGTTACCGTTAATGCATACGTACCTGCTAACAAGTTAGCGATATTAGCTGTAGTGCTTGTAAATCCATTAGGCCCTGTCCAACTATACGTATAATCTGGTCGACCACCAACAGTTGAAACCTCAATGGCTCCTGTAGCATCACCAAAACAAATAACATTAGTCTGACTTTGTAAAGTCACATCCAATAATGGCGGTTCTTCAATTACAAAAGTTGAACTGATAGGTCCACAAGTATTGGCATCGGTTACCGTAATAGCATAAGTGCCAGGTTCTAAACCGCTTAAATCTTCATCACTAGAAAACGGATTACCATTACGTGTCCAATTATAGGTATAAGGTTCTGTACCTCCACTGACGTCAATACTAATCTCGCCATCATTGGCGCCAAAACAAGATATGGTTTCTGGATCGAAATTAACGGCACTAAAAACAAGTTCATCAGGTTCGGTAATTGTAAAGCTTTCATTATATGGACAACCACCATCATCAAGAATATCTAAAGTATATGTTCCTGCTTCTAGGTTTGAAATGTTTGTCGCACTACTAACAAAACCGTTAGGACCAGTCCAACTCACTTGATAGGGATTCCCTGATGTAAAAGGCACTCCACCCGTAATTGTAACACCAATAGAGGCATCATCCGAATTGAAACAACTGTTGTTAAACACTGTTGAAGCCACCGAAATGGAAGGGTTAACTGTTACTACAACTTCAAAATCAGCACCAATACAACCATTGGCATCTGGTGTAACCGTATACGTCACTGTTGCCGGATTAACCGTTGTATTTTCTAAAAATTGAGAAATAGTAGCACTTGCTGTGGGTTGTGCTGATGCACCTGTAATACTACCAGCAGGATTCACAACAGGATTAGACCAAGTGTACGTTGTCCCTACCGGAACCACATTAGTAGCAATAGTTTCTGGCAAAAATTCAAACGTATTGCCACTACATATTAAGACAGATCCATCAGCAATACTTGGTGTATTGTTTACAATGATTTCAGAAACATTTGATATAATTTCAGAACAACCACCTGTGTTAAACGTGATGATAACATAGTAATAGGTTGTACCTACAGTATCTACTATAGGCTGATATGTATCTGTTGTTGCACCAGCAATAGCAGTACCTGTGGTTGTATCATTCACGGTATTAGCATACCATTGATAACTCGGTGTACCTGTGCCATTAGTGTAAGCCGCACTCAACGCTGCTGTGGTATCGCCTAAACACAACTCATCAGAAAGTGGTTGTGTTGTAAATTGAGCAGCTGCAGTGACCTCAACTGTGGCGACTGAACTCGTCACCTCACAACCAGATACATCTTGGGTTACAATACAGTAATAAAAAAATGTACCCACCACATCCGAAGGTGGTGTATACGTCGCTGCTGTCGCACCTGCAATCGGTGTTCCAGTCGTTGTATCATTAACAGTGTTAACATGCCATTGGTAAGAAATAGTCCCTAAGCCACCAGACACCTGAACGTCTAAAGGATCGACATTGGTATTCTGACAAACACTTTGCATTCCAAAATCAGGACTTGTAATCTCTGGATCGTCTACCACAATAACTTCGGAGACTGCACTCACTAAGCCCGAACAACCACTACCTGTAAAACTCACCTCAACATAATAATAAAATGACCCTGAAGTCATAAAAACAGGCGGAGTATAACTTGCTGATGTTGCACCTGCAATAGCAGTACCTCCTGTATTAGTATTGGCAGTATTACTGTACCATTGATAAGTTATAGTCCCTGCTCCTCCAGTAAGATTAACCGTAAGCGCTTCTGATGTTCCACCTACACAAATAGACTGTGTCGGTATTGGCTCTGTATCGATTTGCGCAATGGCTTCTACTGTAATTTCAGCAGTATCGGAAATAATTTCATTACAATCTCCTGTAGTAAACGTAATTACCACATAATAATATAGTGTACCAACACTATCAGTTGGTGGTGTATATGTTGGTCCATTAGCTCCTGCTATGGCTGTACCACTTGTATTGTCATTAACTGTATTTTCATACCATTGGTAACTTGGAGTACCTGTACCTTGATAGCTTACTGATAAATCATTTGGTGTACCATTAAGACAAATGTCTTCGGGTTGCGGTTGCATATCTATAAAAGGTGCTGGCTCTACAGTGATGGTAAAATTCACGGATGGCCCAACACAACCATTGATATCTGGCGTTACAGTGTATATGAGATCTATTGGAGTACCCAAAGTGTTGATAAGTGTTTGTGCCGGAATAGTATCTCCTGTGCCATTTGGAATGAAGCCTGTAAGACCTGCTGGATTGTTAGACGTCCATGTATAAGTCGTATTCACATTATCTGACGTAAGAACTATGGCACTACTATCATTACCAGAACACAACGTTTGATCAAAATCGGTATTGGTTAGCGTTGGGCTTTCATTGACTGAAAAGTCTTCAGTAACCGTAGCAGTACCACAAGCATTAGTAACACTAAACGTCACGGTATAGTCGCCTGGTGTGGCGTAGCTAATCGTTCCTGGATCTAAGAGATTAGATGTGGCTGGTGTACCGCCAGGAAACGACCAACTATAGGTTATGGTATCGGTGGTTGGCGCACAGGTAGTCACCATAGCTGTTGGATTAAAACTAGCCGCACCACAGGCATCAGCGATAGGATCAATACTAGCAACTGGAGGTGATTTTACGATAATTTCTACAGGAACACTATCAATGGTACCACATGAGTTTGTACCTTGTAATATAACCTCATAAAGCCCTGCATTATTAAATTGTATTTCAGCATTTAAAGAATTTTCATTTGTTCCATTTATAAAACTATAATTACTCCCTACTCCACAAAAATCTGGGGAATAATTTATTATCCATTCATACTCTGGTACTCCACATTGATTTGCTTCATCTGTTGTATTATTAAGAGCAATACTGAATGGTGCACATCCCTCCATAGTATTTGAAGTAAAAGAAGGAGCAAGAGGTGGTTCAATACATATATCCTGAGAATACTGAGACTCATCACAAGAAAAATTATCTCCCAAAAGTGTTACTGTATAATTTCCTGGTGAAGTATACGTATGGTTGACACTTTCATAACCATTTGTAATCATTGTATTTCCATCACCAAAATCCCAGGTAAATCGAACATTTTCAGCACAATTAAAGCCGAAACCTCCTTCTGAGGTGTTATCAAATTGTACCGCATTATTTACACATGCTATATCTGGAGCATCAAAGTTTGCTTCCGGACTAATAATAATTAAAATATTTGGCAAGGTTGCTGGGTTGGGATTGGGTGCACAAGCATTCCTGATCCACATTCGCACCACAAACTCGTTAGGACAGCTAGATTCTTCATAGGCATGCGGTATTACCGGGAAAGGCGCTACTCCACTAGGATCAAAAGCTAGTAAGTCTGCCTGAGTGTATGTTACGGTATTACCATCACCAAAATCTACTTCGTAGGTCGTATCCGATGTATTATTGCCCCAATTAGTAATTTCAAACTGAATGGGTTCGGAAGGCGCACAAAGATTTTGAGTATTCCCTGGACCAGAAATACCTCCAGAAGGATTTGTTGCATTTCTTACAATGTATCGTTCCGTTGTACTACAACCATTATCTCCAATTGCTGTAATATCCATGTTATATGTCCCAAAACCAACATAGTTATGAGAAATTGGAAACGTAACATTAGTTTCGGTATTACCGTCTCCCCATTCAATATTGTAAGAACTGATACAAGCTAAAGAACTAGAGTTGTTACCAACCTCTACTAAAAATTCAGTACTAGTACTAGTATTCCCACAGTTGTTAAACTCACCAGCAACACCAGGATTTGTGTCAAAAAAAGAGATATCTGGTGCCTCAAGAATAGTTATCGTTTGTACCAAGGTTGCTGAGTCGCCATTATCATCTGTAACAGTAAGCGATACATCAAAATTTTGAGTACCACAGCCCTCGGCGGAAAAGGTATGCGTTGGATTTGCCGAAGTTGAGGTTTCACCATCTCCAAAATTCCAAGTATAGTCAAAAGGTTGATCACCAGTCACTGTAGAGGTAAATAAAACAGGTTCGCCAGAACAAGAATTATTTGTAAATGTAAAATCAACCGTAGGAGGATCTTGAATAGATGGTCGTAATTCTCTAATTTTATTAAAAGCCAAGGCGCTTGAAATCACAAAAAGTATGATTCCAAAGCTGGCGTACTTTTTCAAACTCATAATTGATTAATAGCTAATTATCAAGGGTTAAAATAGAAAAAAATATATAGCATGAAATATCTAAACTGTTATTTTTCGTTTAGATTACTATAATTCCTTTAAACGGTAACACTCTAATGCTAAATTAGTTATAGCTTCAGCGTAAAACTATACCCAGTAAAGGGGATATCTAAATTTAAAATTGCCTTTAGTATTGCCAATGGGGCCATATGGATGTAATTTATAACGATCTCATATCAAAGTCGAGTCTATCTCGGGTCTAATTCGGGTCATAAGCGGGTCATATTCGGGTCAAGGGGTGTTTTTTCTTACAGGAAAATAGAAAGGACAGTAAGTCAATAAAAGATGAAGCTTAACTAAAAACTAACAGCTTAAGGACAAAACCTTCACACTAAATTAACATCTAAAAATTGTACCTTTGCAACTTTGCTAGAAATAAAGAAGAAGCGATAACCATCTATGAGCCATTTCGACGAGTCTATTGAAGTAAAAGGTGCACGTGTCCACAACCTAAAAAACATTGATATTAGCATACCAAGAGAAAAATTGGTGGTAATTACAGGGCTTTCGGGTAGTGGAAAATCTTCCTTAGCATTCGATACTATTTATGCTGAAGGGCAACGTCGTTACATCGAAACCTTTTCGGCTTACGCACGTCAATTTCTAGGTAATTTAGAACGTCCAGATGTTGATAAGATCGATGGCCTGTCACCAGTAATTGCCATAGAGCAAAAAACAACAAGCAAATCGCCGCGCTCTACAGTCGGCACCATTACAGAAATATACGACTTTTTGCGCCTACTATTTGCCAGAGCCGCAGATGCCTACAGTTATGAAACTGGTGAAAAGATGGTAAGTTATAGTGACGAGCAGATTAAAGACCTCATTCTGGAATCTTACAGTGGCAAGCGTATCAATATCTTATCGCCTGTTATTCGTTCTCGTAAAGGCCACTATCGCGAATTGTTTGAGCAAATTGCTAAGCAAGGGTTTGTTAAGGTACGTACCGATGGTGAGATTGTAGACCTTGAAAAAGGCATGAAACTAGATCGCTATAAAACCCACGATATAGAAATCGTTATAGATCGTTTAAAGATCGATGATACGCAGGACAACGAAAAACGTCTTATGGAGTCCATCAATACAGCCATGTATCATGGAGACGATGTACTCATGGTCATAGATCAAGACACCAATCAACCACGTTATTTTAGCCGAAATTTAATGTGTCCATCTTCTGGAATTTCATATCCTAACCCAGAGCCTAATAACTTCTCTTTTAATTCACCTAAAGGGGCTTGTCCTAATTGTAATGGTATTGGAGAACTTTATGTAGTTAATGAAAAAAAATTAGTGCCAGATGAAAACTTATCTATAAGAAACGGTGCCTTAGCACCTCATGGCCCTGAGAAAAAAAGCTGGATTTTTAAGCAATTCCATACCATAGCACAACGTTTCGACTTTACTTTAAACGACCCTTGGAAAGACATTCCCAACGATGCCAAACACATGATTCTCTATGGTGGTAAGGACAAATTTGCTGTAGAAAGTAAACTGCTTGGGGTGACCAGAGATTACAATATAGATTTTGAAGGTGTTGCTAATTTTATAGAAAATCAATACAAATCAGATTCTACATCCTTAGTGCGTTGGGCTAAAGAATATATGGATAAAGTAGAGTGTGACGTTTGCGAAGGGTCTCGTTTACGGAAAGAATCTCTCTATTTTAAGGTTGATGGCAAAAGTATTTCTGACCTGGTTAAAATGGACGTTGTAGAATTAGCCAAATGGTTAAAAGGCTTAGAAAACAGACTTTCTAAAACACAACGTAAAATTTCTGAAGAAATCATCAAAGAAATAAAAGCACGTACGCAGTTTTTACTAGATGTAGGCTTAACGTATTTAACTCTCAACCGTAGCTCTAAATCACTTTCTGGTGGAGAAGCGCAACGTATTCGATTGGCAACACAAATTGGTTCTCAACTTGTAGGCGTCCTATATATCCTAGATGAACCTAGTATCGGATTGCACCAACGGGATAACGAAAAACTAATTAACTCTTTAGAATCCCTTCGTGATGTAGGTAACTCCGTAATTGTGGTTGAACACGATAAGGACATGATAGAACGTGCTGACCATGTCATTGATATTGGTCCTTTTGCTGGTAAACATGGTGGTGAGATTATTAGTGAAGGAACTCCAAAAGAGTTATTATCTCATAACACCTTAACTGCCGACTATTTAAGTGGAAAAAAAGAAATTGAAATCCCAAAAGAACGTCGCAAAGGTAATGGCAACAAAATTGTTCTGAAAGGCTGTACAGGTAACAACCTAAAAAACGTTAATGTAGAATTTCCATTAGGAAAAATGATTGGAGTTACTGGTGTTTCCGGTAGTGGTAAATCTACTTTAATTAACGAAACCCTCTACCCTATTCTAAATGCTCATTTCTTCAATGGAGTTAAAAAACCGATGCCATACAAAAGCATTAAAGGTTTAGAGCACATCGATAAGGTAATAGACATTAACCAATCGCCAATTGGAAGAACACCAAGAAGTAATCCTGCAACATACACTAAAACGTTTGATGAAATACGTAAGCTATTCTCGCAAATACCAGAAGCTATGATTCGTGGTTATAAACCAGGGCGTTTTAGTTTTAACGTAGCTGGTGGTCGTTGCGAAACATGCCAAGGCGGAGGATTGCGTGTTATAGAAATGAATTTTCTACCAGACGTATATGTAGAGTGCGAAACATGTCAAGGCAAGCGTTTCAACCGTGAAACATTAGAAATTAGATACAAAGGTAAATCTATTAGTGATGTTTTAGATATGACTATAGACGAAGCTGTAGATTTCTTTGAACACATTCCAAAAATATATCGAAAACTAAAAACCATTAAGGATGTAGGTTTAGGATACATTACCTTAGGACAACAAAGTACAACCTTATCTGGTGGCGAAGCCCAGCGTATTAAATTGGCGACCGAGTTGAGTAAGCGCGATACTGGTAATACATTTTACATCTTAGATGAGCCCACAACAGGACTTCATTTTGAAGATATTAGAGTGTTAATGAAAGTTCTGAATAAACTGGTAGATAAAGGAAATACTGTTTTAATTATTGAACATAACCTCGATGTCATTAAAACTGTAGATTACATCATCGATATTGGATACGAAGGAGGAAAAGGCGGCGGACAAGTTGTAGCAAAAGGCACCCCAGAGCAAATTATAAAAGACAAAAACAGCTACACAGCAAAATTTTTGAAGAAGGAATTGAAATAACACTATATTGTGCCTCAATAAACTAATAAAAAGACATCTACATAAATATGAGAAAAGAAAGCAAGCATAAAGGCTGGAATGAAATAAAAACCAATGACTCATGGGCAATTTTCAAAATCATGGGAGAGTTTGTAAATGGTTACGAAAAGCTTAGTAAAATTGGACCTTGTGTCTCTATATTTGGATCTGCACGTACAAAACCAGACCATAAATATTATCAACTAGCTGTGGATGTGGCTCAAAAAATTGTCGAACATGGCTACGGTGTTATTACTGGTGGTGGACCAGGTATTATGGAAGCAGGTAATAAAGGTGCTCATATTGCAGGCGGAACTTCTGTTGGATTAAATATAGATTTACCTTTTGAGCAGCACGATAATCCTTATATAGACAATGATAAGAGTCTAGACTTTGACTATTTCTTTGTGCGTAAGGTAATGTTTGTAAAATATTCTCAAGGGTTTGTTGTAATGCCAGGAGGTTTTGGCACTCTAGACGAACTTTTTGAGGCAATCACACTTATACAAACTCACAAAATTGAAACGTTTCCTATCATTTTGGTCGGAAAAGAATTTTGGGGAGGATTGTTTGATTGGGTTAAGACCACTTTACTAGAAGCAGGAAATATAAGCCCTAAAGATTTAGACTTAATTCACTTAGTAGACTCAGCTGATAATGTTATAGATATCTTAAATAAATTCTATAAAGAATACGGATTAAGTCCAAACTTCTAATTTTTCCTATTTTTATAGTCTATGAAAAAGAAAAAAATAGGTTTCTTAATCTTCGGATTACTAAGCATTATTAATATTTCTGCACAAGAAACTTTCAAGGTTATGTTCTACAACTTACTGAATTATCCCTTGGAAGATGCTGTGCAAGGACGCGAACAAGACTTGTTTATTATTTTAGAACATTACCAACCAGACTTGTTTTTAGTTTGCGAACTTAATAACATTACAGGTGCCAATAACGTTCTTAGCCTTACAAGATCGGCAATAAATCCAAATTTTGAGATGGCAACTTATGTTTCCAATACTTCTGATGACAATTTTGGAAATCAAAACGACCTTCAGAATTTATTGTATTACAATAGTTCAAAGTTTAGTATTGAAGAAGAAATTATTGTTCCTACAGACTTGAGAGACTTTAATGTCTATAGAGTACGTTTAGATACTGTTGACCAAGATATTAATCCAATTGACGTTTATATTATTATTTGCCACCTAAAGGCTTCGAGCGGTACAACAAACGCTCAAAGACGCTTTGAGATGGTAACTGAATTAGATGCATACTTAGAAACATTACCATCAGACTCTAACATTCTTTTGGGTGGTGACCTTAATTTATATACATCTTCAGAGCCTGCTTTTCAAGAGCTTATAGATCCTGGTGACAATATTACGTTTGTAGATCCACCAAACCGAATTGGAAGTTGGCATAACAATTCTAGCTATGTGGATGTCTTTACCCAATCAACAAGAACACAGACTGGATTAGGTGGTACAACTGGTGGTTTTGATGATCGTTTTGATTTTATTTTAACCTCTGAAAACATGATCAGTACTGCTGATATTATCTATGTACCCAATTCTTATCAGGTATACGGTAATAATGGACTAACTTCCTGTTATAACAGCGCTATTAATTCTTCAAACTGTGGCGGTGTTAACTCCGAATTTTCGCAAGAAATTAGAGATTCATTACATAATTTCAGTGATCATTTGCCTGTGACTTTGTCGCTAGAAGCTGATGTTACACTCTCAACCAACGATCACTCACTAAAACCTCAAGAAATAGTTCTTAGTAACACATTAGTTGATTGTAAATTAAGTGTTTACATCAGCCAACCTCAACTATTTAACAAACCTCTATATGTTTACAATAATTTAGGCCAATTAGTTGAAATTCTTCAGACTAACTCCAATAAAAATCAAACATTTAATATTGTTAACCTTAGTGAAGGTGTTTACTTCCTTAAGTTCTCTAAACCAAACTTTAAAGCCTTAAAATTTGTTGTTTCGCATTGATTAAAAGACTTCTCATATCGTTTATATTTATGCTCTTCTACGTATTTGCGTATGGCCAAAATTTTATGGACATCAATGCAAACGTAGATGTAGAAACAAAGACCATTACTATATCCCAAACTATCATTTATAAAAATGAAACAAATGATAGTCTTAACAAAATATTTTTACACGACTGGAATAATAGTTACTCTTCTAAATCTACACCCTTAGCTAAAAGATTTGAAGAAGAGTTTAGTACTAAGTTCCACCTTGCCAAAAGTGAACAACGTGGTTTTACATTAATTACAGGCATTACAGATAATACAGATAAAACAGATCTTGACTTTGAATATTTGGATGCGCATCCAGATGTTTTAAAGGTTGATTTAAGCAAAACTGTTTTGCCTGGAGAATCTTACAACATAAACCTCAGCTATATTTTGGTATTACCAGATGCCACATTTACAGATTATGGTTTTACAAAAAATCGAGATTTTGAGCTTAAATACTGGTATATAACACCTGCGGTGTTTGATGGAAAATGGCATTATTACAGTAACAAAAACCTAGACGATTTATTTGTACCTAAATCAGATATTAAAATTACCATTGAGCATCCTTTGAATTATAGATCGAATTCTGAGTTAGATATATTGACTTCTGATCTAGATATAAAAAGAAAAAGACAAACCACTACTTATTTTGGCAAAGAGCGAACAGATACATATTTAGCACTTCAGAAGTTTCCATTTTTTAAATCCGTTCAAACCGACGATTTAATAGTAGTATCTAACATAAACGAAAAAGGCTTACCTGGCCCAGAAAAAGCAATTTTAACTGATAAGATTTCGCGTTTTCTAACTGAGAACTTAGGCAAGTATCCTCACAAAAAACTTTTGATAACCACTATAGACTACAATAAAGATCCTTTGTATGGACTCAATCAATTACCAGATTTTTTAAGACCATTTCCAGACCAATTCCAATATGAATTAAAATTACTAAAAGTTGCCTTAAAAAAATACTTAGCGAATATTTTATTATTAAACCCAAGAAAAGAACATTGGTTGTCTGAAGGTCTTCAAATTTACTTTATGCTAAAGTATGTAGAAGAATATTACCCAGATACGAAACTACTTGGAACTTTAGCTAATATTTGGGGGATTAGAGCTTTTCATGCCGCAGATGTAGACTTCAATTTTCAGTATTTTTTATATTCAATGGAAATTGCGAGAAAGAACAGAGATCAGCCATTGACTACTTCAAAAGATTCATTGATTAAGTTTAATGCCAATATAGCTGGGAAGTATAAAGCTGGTGTTGGGCTCAACTATTTAGATAAGTTTACAGACGACATTGATTTATCTAAAACAATTACAGAGTTTTTAAAACAGAATAAACTCAAACAAGATATAAGTATTGCTGATTTTGAAGATTATTTAAATAATAAAACATCAAAAGATATTGATTGGTTTTTTACCGATTACGTTGGCACACGTAAAAAAATCGATTTTAAAATTAAACGTGTTGAAACTACAGAAGACTCTATAAAAGTTACTGTAAAAAACAAGCGTAATAATAGTATGCCAATTTCATTATTTAGCATTAATAATGATTCTATTATTGGTAAGCAATGGGTAGAAAATATTAAAGGCACAAAAACCATAAGTCTTCCTAAAGATGATACAGAGAAATTTGTGTTGGATTATAATAATATAATACCTGAGTTTAATCAACGTGATAATTACAAAACGGTTAACGGTTCATTTTTTAGCAACAAACCTCTACAATTTAGGCTATTTAAAGACATTGAGGATCCGTACTACAACCAAGTGTTCTTTATGCCCTTAGTAGAATTCAACAACATTTATGACGGTTTAACACTTGGGACCAAGGTTTATAACAAAACCATATTAAGAAAACGTCTTAATTATAGATTTTCGCCCCAATATGCCACAAAATCTAAATCACTAACAGGCTCTACTTCTATTTTTTATACTCACAACATAGAAAACAAGAACTTATTTGACATCACTTATGGAATTTCTGCTGGTTATCAATCTTTTGCTGAAGATGCTTTCTTTACTACAATAAGACCCTCTCTTACACTTAGGTTTAGAAATGATAAAGATTTTAGAGCAGATCAGATAGATAATATAACTGCAAGATATGTTAGTATAACACGAGACGTCGGTGAGAATGCCATCGTAGAGATTGACGAACCAGATTACGGTGTTTTCAACCTTAGATACACACACTTTAATCCTGGGCGAATCAACTTCTCAAGTTTCAGCACAGATTTACAACTTGCAAGTAATTTTAGTAAACTCTCAGCAAGTTATGAGTTTAGAAAATTAACCAAGAGTAACAGAAATATCAATCTGAGACTGTTTGCTGGTGTATTCTTAAATAACGATACCGATCCAAATTCTAACTATTTTAGTTTTGCCTTAGACAGACCAACCGATTACTTATTCGATTTAAACTATCTAGGTCGTTCTGAAGCTGCTGGCTTATTTAGCCAACAATTAATTATTACAGAAGGTGGTTTTAAATCTATGTTAGAAACGCCTTTTGCAAATCAATGGATGACTACTGCCAACTTTAGTACCTCAATTTGGAGATATATACAGGCCTATGGTGATATTGGTTTGGTTAAAAATAAATTTGATAGCGCTCACTTTGTCTACGATTCTGGTGTTAGGCTTAACCTTGTTGAAGATTTTTTTGAACTCTATTTTCCTGTATATTCTAACCTAGGCTGGGAAATTGCAGAACCAAATTATGGAGAACGCATTCGGTTTATAATTACTGTAGATCCTCAAGTGCTTTTAGGTCTTTTTAGACGTAAATGGTATTAGCATATTCTTACTAAAATGTTAATTTTTTGTTTTTTTTTAAATAAAACCTAACAAAAACACAATTCTATTGAGAATTATTTAAAATTATCCATCTTCCAGCTATTGCACAAAAGGTCTATGTTTAGTACATTTGTAAGACTTAATATTCTGCCAATATGAAAACAAATCCCAACACAAAAACGGAAATAACTTTCGAAGATTTTAAAACAGAAGTAATCAATGATTACAAACTTGCGGTAACGAGTAGAGAATGTAGTTTATTAGGTCGTAGAGAAGTTTTAACTGGTAAGGCTAAGTTTGGGATTTTTGGTGATGGTAAAGAAGTACCACAAATTGCATGGGCAAAAGCGTTTGAAAATGGTGACTTTAGATCCGGTTATTACAGAGACCAAACGTTTATGATGGCTATTGGAGAATTAACCATAGAGCAATTCTTTGCAGGTTTATATGCAAATACAGATTTGAGCGAGGAGCCAATGTCTGCTGGTCGTCAGATGGGAGGACATTTTGCCACACATAGTTTAGATGAAAATGGGAATTGGAAGAATCTAACAGAACAAAAGAATTCTAGTGCAGACATCTCTCCTACTGCTGGTCAAATGCCAAGATTATTAGGTTTAGCACAGGCTTCTAAAATTTATAGGAATGTCGAAGGTATAGACACAACTAACTTTTCTAAAGAAGGAAATGAAATTGCTTGGGGAACCATAGGCAATGCAAGTACAAGTGAAGGTTTGTTTTTTGAAACCATCAATGCTGCAGGTGTACTGCAAGTACCAATGGTTATTAGTATTTGGGATGATGAATACGGTATTTCTGTTCATGCAAGACATCAAACAACAAAAGAAAATATTTCTGAAATACTAAAAGGCTTTCAACGAGATAAAGATACTAATGGGTATGAAATCTTTAGAGTAAATGGGTGGAATTATGCTGAATTAATAGACACCTACCAACGTGCTGCAAAAGTTGCAAGAAAAGAGCACGTACCTGTTATGATTCATGTACAAGCACTTACCCAGCCACAAGGTCACTCAACATCAGGTTCTCATGAGCGTTACAAAAACAAAGAACGTTTAGCATGGGAGGCTGAGTACGATTGTAATGCCCAGATGCGTCAATGGATGATTGACAATAATATTGCTACAGATGAAGAACTGTCTACATTAGAGAAGGAGATAAAAAAAGCTGTGAGAGATGGTAAAAAAGCTGCTTGGTCTGCTTTTATAAATCCAATGAAAGCTGAAAAAACTGAGGTTGTTTCATTATTAGAATCTTTAGAAAAATCGAGTTCAAACGGTGTCTTTATATCAAAGTTAAAGAATGATTTAAATGCTATTGACGAGCCTATTCGTAAAGATATTTTGTCAACAGCGCGTAAAGCATTACGTTACGTTATTTCAGAAACATCAAATGAGAAAATTGCACTCCAAGATTGGATAGATAATTATATCGAAAAGATTCAACCTAAATATAGTTCTCATTTATATAGTGAGTCTGAGTCAAAAGCCGAGTATCAATCGGAAGTATTACCTACTTACAATGCTGATGCCACAGAAGTTGATGGACGCGTAATATTAAGAGATAATTTTGAAGCCATTTTCAACAATTATCCTGAAGCTTTAGTATTTGGTGAAGATGCAGGGCATATTGGCGATGTTAATCAAGGCTTAGAAGGTTTACAGGAAAAGTTCGGTGAGCTTAGAGTTTCTGATACTGGTATACGGGAAGCTACAATTTTAGGTCAAGGTATCGGTATGGCTATGAGAGGTCTAAGACCAATTGCTGAGATTCAGTATTTAGACTACATACTTTACGCTCTGCAAATAATGAGTGATGATTTGGCTACTGTACAATACAGAACCAAAGGCCGCCAAAAAGCACCATTAATCGTAAGAACCCGTGGTCATAGACTAGAAGGTATCTGGCACTCTGGTTCTCAAATGGGTGGAATCCTTAACCTAATTAGAGGTATTCATGTTTTAGTACCTCGTAACATGACTAAAGCTGCTGGTTTTTACAACACGCTTCTTGAAAGTGACGAACCTGCGCTTATCGTAGAATGTCTTAATGGTTACCGCTTAAAAGAAAAAATGCCAAATAATATCGGTAAGTTTAAAACACCTATTGGAGTTGTTGAAACTATTAAGGAAGGAGAAGATATTACACTTGTATCTTACGGATCTACACTTCGCCTTGTGGAACAAGCTGCAAAAGAATTACTAGAGGTTGGTATTGATGTCGAAATCATAGATGTACAATCTTTATTGCCTTTTGATTTAAATCATGACATCGTTAAGAGTATTGCAAAAACTAATCGTGTTATGGTTATTGACGAAGATGTAAAAGGTGGTGCTTCGGCCTATATTTTAGATCAAATCTTAAATGAACAAAACGCTTATCAATATTTAGATAGCCAGCCAAAAACGTTAGCTGCTAAACCGCATAGACCAGCATATGGTACGGATGGAGATTATTTCTCTAAACCATCAATAGAAGATATTTTTGAAGCTGTTTATGACGTAATGCATGAGACAAACCCTAATGATTTTCCTAAGTTAAGATAGATTAACTTACATTTAAACTTCACAAAGCCTTTCAATAAATGAAAGGCTTTTATTTTACTCTCAACCTAATGATATTTATCATAAAATTTCTACTTACTAAGGTTTAAATTTGATATTCACCATATCAAATTTAATGCATGCTAACACAAGATACACTAACAACTTTTAGAAAACACTCAGACATAATTTCGTATTTAGAAAAACATAAAGCAGAAGACCCATTGTTTCAAACTGCTTTAGAGAAATATGAATATGAAAAAGAGCTACTTCTACTGCAGGCCGAACTTGTAGATTTTCAAAGATGGGTTCAAAAAGAAAATAAAAGAATCGCTATAATTTTCGAAGGACGTGATGCCTCAGGCAAAGGCGGAACCATAAAACGTTTTAAAGAACATTTAAATCCCAGAGCAATGCGTATTGTCGCATTAAATAAACCTACGGAAGTCGAAAAAACACAATGGTATTTTAATCGTTACATTAAAGAACTGCCAAATGCAGGTGAAATTGTGTTTTTTGATAGAAGTTGGTACAACAGAGCTGTGGTAGAACCTGTAATGGGATTTTGTGACAAAATACAATATAATCGATTTATGATTCAGGTACCAGAATTTGAGCATATGCTTTACGAATCTGGCACACACATCATAAAATTTTGGTTTTCAGTATCTAAAGAAGAACAACAAAGACGTTTTGAAAGCCGACTGAACAATCCATTAAAAAAATGGAAATTTAGTCCTGTTGATGAAAAAGGCCAAGAGCTGTGGGATGAATTTACCACATATAAAAACCAAATGTTTTCGAGAACTCACAATGCATTTGCTCCTTGGGTGATTATTAAATCAAATGATAAAAAACGAGCGCGAATAGAGAGCATTAAATATGTGCTTAGCTTATTTGATTACGACAACAAAGGAAACAATTACAAGTCTATACTACCAGACCCAAACATTGTACAACGTTATTTTAGAAACTCAATTCAATTAGATCAATAATGAGTCCATTAAGAAATTTATCCGATAAAGAATTAAGTATTATCAATACTAAGAAAGGCTTAGGTGCTTTACTAAGACAAAGCCACTTAGATATCAACAAAACGGTAAGAAATGTTAAATACGAAAAACGTCTAGAAAAACTTCAGGAAGAAATGCTCATTCTTCAACAATGGGTTGTAGCCAATAACAAAAAAGTTGTGATTTTGTTTGAAGGTAGAGATGCTGCCGGAAAAGGGGGTGCTATTAGACGCATCATTCAACATTTACCACCAAGAGCCATACGCGTTGTTGCCTTACCAAAACCAAACGAAACAGAAGTTGGTCAGTGGTATTTTCAACGTTATATAAATCGTTTACCAAACAACGGAGAAATCGTATTCTTTGATAGAAGTTGGTATAACAGAGCTGTTGTAGAGCCTGTAAATGGTTTCTGCACAAAAAAGCAATACGAGGTATTTATGTCGCAGGTTAATGAATTTGAAAAAATGATACAAGACTCTGGTATTTACTTACTAAAACTTTATTTCTCTATTACAAAAGCTGAACAGGAGCGTCGTTTCAATGATATTATTAATACTCCAACAAAAAAATGGAAATACAGCGATGTAGACAGACGTGCTTTAGCCTTATGGGATGACTATACTAAATACAAAGAACTTATGTTTAAAAAAACACAAGAATATGCACCTTGGAAGGTTATTAAAGCCAACAGAAAAACAAATGCTAGAATTAGAGCCTTTGAGTATATTTTAAAAATGATACCATACGAAACCAAAGATTTAGAAACCGTAAGGCCTAGAACAATACGATCAATTTTAAATGAATAGTAATCTCAATGTATTTTAAAATACAGATCTAAAACCATCATTTTTATGATGGTTTTTTTATATTTAAATACTAATAAAAGTCTTCATGCTAACAAAGTCAGATAAATCTCAACTAAGAGGTATAATTTTTCGTCATTTAGATGGTATAGCCACAGCAACTTCAGCATTTGCTTTGCACAAAAAGCAAATTCTAGGCTATATCTTAGAAAAAGAATCTATTACTTTAAAATCACTTTCTGACATTTTTGACGCTAATGAAGGCTACCTTAATGTAGCGCTTAGAGTTTTGTGCTCTCAAGGCTGGCTTAATCAAGACCTTAATAATAAAGACAATACAATAACATACACTACCAATGAAAAGTCTGAAGCAGCATTTCAATTAGTGTATCTTTATGAAGATGCTGTAAACCTATTACGCTATTCTGATAGATTTGCAACTGAAAAAATGATAAGTACAGATGCGTTTATTGCATTAGAACGCATTTTTAAAAAGTTTGAAAACAACTTTGGTCTAAACATTTCGGATGAGACTTCAATAGAATACCAAATCTACAAACATATTGAAGGCACAATTGCAGGACCTATTATTGTTTTGCTAGGCGTTAATGGGTTGTTTCACAAGTATTTTATGGAAGCCTCTTTTACAGCTGAAGAATACCATAAAGATCCTGAAAGCTTTAAAAAAATCCTCGATTTCTTTTCGCATTTAGGATGGTTTAAAAAGAAACGAGATACGTATCAATTTACAGACAAAGGCCTCTTTTTTGCAAAACGTGCCAGCGCTTATGGTGTAACCGTATCGTATTTACCAACATTTTTACAACTAGACGAACTTATTTTTGGTAATCCATTAGTACTTAAAACAGACTCGCCAAATGATACTGAAAAACACGTACATCGCGAAATGAATGTTTGGGGAAGTGGTGGTGCTCATGCCACGTACTTCAAAGTTATAGATAAGGTGATCATCGATTTATTTAACAGACCTATTGACCACCAGCCAAAAGGCATTTTAGATATGGGTTGTGGTAATGGTGCATTTATAGAGCATATTTTTAATATTATTGAGCAACAAACCCTTCGTGGTAAACTATTAGATGACCATCCATTATTTTTGGTTGGAGCAGATTTTAACAAAGCCGCTTTAAAGGTTACCAGAGCCAACCTCATTGCAGCAGATATTTGGGCTAAGGTGATTTGGGGAGACATTGGCAGACCAGATCTTTTAGCTTCAGATTTAAAAGAAGATTATAATATAGATCTCAAAGATTTACTCAATGTTAGAACCTTCTTAGACCACAATCGTATTTGGGAAGCACCAAACAGCAACTATGATTTTATTAGCACATCAACAGGCGCATATGCTAGTGCTGGTAATCGATTAAATAATAATGATGTAGAAGCCTCACTATTAGAACATTTAAGTAAATGGAAGCCTTATGTAGATAAATTTGGTCTCTTAATTATAGAACTACACACTATTGACCCTTCTCTAACAGCTAAAAATATTGGTAAAACTGCAGCTACAGCTTATGATGCCACTCATGGTTACAGTGATCAATACATTGTAGAAGTTGATGTGTTTAGAAACATCGCAGAAAAAGCTGGTTTAGCACCAGACGACATGCACTTTGCTAAATTTCCTGATAGTGAATTGGCAACTGTAAGTATTAATTTATTAAGAGGAAAAGATTAAATGCCCGAAATTAATAAAGACGAAAGCAAACCATTAACAACTCGCGATTGGCTTGCCATAGAACGTACCAAGCTTGCTAACGAACGTACTTTTTTAGCTTACTTTAGAACATTTTTGGTCATTCTCGGTACAGGAGTCACTATTTTGAAACTAGAGTTCTTTTCAGATTTAAAATCTTATGGTATTATTCTTATCATAGCCTCTGCTTTTATTCTAACTATAGGTGTTTATCGATTATTTAGAGTGAAACGCACCATTAGAAAACACTATTAAATTTACTTTAAAAGATTATCTCTAAATGAAGATAGCATCTATCGTTACCATAAAAAAAGAACTTCAACATTTGCCAAAGGAAGATTTATTAGAGCTTTGTCTTCGTCTTGGTAAGTTTAAAAAAGAGAATAAAGCACTACTCACCTATTTATTATTCGAAGCACATGACGAAGATGGCTACATTACAAGCGTGAAATCTTCGTTAGATGAATTATTTGATGGTATAAATACAGATAGTTACTTCTACATGAAAAAAACTATCCGGAAGATTTTGCGTCAGATTAGAGTTTACAGCAGATATTCTAACAAAAAATCTACTGAAGTTGAGCTCCTACTCTACTTTTGCGAGCAACTAAACGAACTGAGACCATCTATACATAGAAACAGAACACTGAGTAATCTATACCAAAGACAAATTCTGGCTTTAGAGAAAAAAATCAGTGTACTTCATGAAGATTTACAGTACGATTATAATTTGCAATTAGAAGCACTTCGGTAATTTTTCAATACACTATATTTGCCTTCAAATTTTTAGCAGCAAAAAATGAATAAAGCGAAACTATCTAACCTATTAAGGCAACTCAATCTTATTTACGTTGCTGATCTTATTAGATTTCGCATTCAAAAATTCAAAAATAGAAAAGCTAACGCTCAGTTTAAAAAAGTACATCCAGACGTTGTACTTCCGCCAGATTACCTAATGTATGAGTCATTCCAAATGAATTATGATAAATACTACAATGGTGGACGAAACATGGCTAAAACCCTATCGGAATACTTAAAAAAACACATAGAATTAAAGAATAAAAATGTTCTAGATTGGGGCTGTGGACCAGGCAGAATTATCAGGCATATGCCAGAAGTAATAAATAATGGCTGCCAATTCTTTGCAACAGACTACAATAAAAACTCTATAGATTGGTGCTCTAAAAACTTACCAAACATCCAGTTTAATAAAAATGAACTGGAAGCCAAACTACCATACAAAGACAATTCAATGGATGTTATCTATGGTATTTCAATTTTTACACACCTCTCAGAGCAAATGCATTACAACTGGTTTAAAGAATTACTTCGTGTCTTAAAACCAAATGGTATTATGCTATTAACCATGCATGGAGATAATTTTAAAGTAAAACTAACTGAGGCTGAGCTTTCAGATTACAACCAAGGTAATTTAGTGGTTAGAGGCAGTATTAAAGAAGGTCACAGAACTTATGCCGCTTTTCACCCAGAGGCATTTGTAAAAGATTTATTTAAAGCAACAACTGTTTTAGAACACATACAGTTGACCTCAGACACAAAATCTTGGGTACCACAAGACATCTGGATTATTAGAAAACCGTAACATACTCTTAAACTTGACAAATGTCATAGTAATTGTGAAGTAGAATTTAGAACTTTAAGAACATTCTAAATTACTGCGTTATGAGAGTTTATTCAATGATTTCGGGATTTTTGTTACTACTGCTTTTTAATTGTGCTGCAACAAGTGAAGTGGTATACGACTACAACTTAGAGGTAGATTTTAACCAATATGATACCTACGTACTCTGTATTGAGGATTTTACTGTTGAGCATCTTAACTATCCGCAACTAGATAACGATTTGGTAAGACAAACCATTGGTGATGCTGTTGCTTTAGAAATGGAAAACAAAGCGCATAAAACCAATGTTCTTAATCCACAATTGCAAGCTGGTTTTAGAATTATCATCAGTGAAGAGACTGTAGCGTTTGAAAACTGTGAGCATTCTAAACATTTAGAATATTGGGAAAGTTGCACCATACATGAGGAAACCTACGAAGAGGAAACACTCATTGTGTATGTTGCCGATTTTGAAACCAACAAGGTATTATGGCATGCCTCAGTATTGTGCGAACTCAACAAACCAGACAAAAAATTGATACCCTACATTAATGGTTTGGTTAAAGATTTATTTGATACCTACCCAAAAACACAAGTAGGCCGTAATCCTGATGAACAAAAAGAGCTTTAATCGTTTTGTTTTTTGGCTTTTCGGCTGCCTTCGTACATTTCGTATTTAACTAAGCGCGATTCTAATTTTGCGTTAAATACTTTTATTTTTCGAGATGGTCGCAAACCAATGTACTTTAAAGCTTCGAGATTAGAGGTTACCAGCCATGCATCAGTATTTGGGTAACCATGTTTTAGTGTTGTGCCAATATTACCATAAAACTCTTCTACATTAAGATTTTCTAAACGCTCGCCATACGGAGGATTAAAAACCATATGTAATTTAGATGAACCTGCTTTTTGAGTTTTAAAGAAATCCTCATGCTGTATATGAATAAATTCATCTAAATGCGCATTCTTAATGTTTTCCTTAGCTTTTTTTACAGCAGAAGGAGACTTATCATAACCTATAATTTTATGATGAAAATCTCTGGTTTTTTTCAGTAAAGATTCTTCAATCTTTTCAAATAAATCCACATCCCAATCTTGCCAACGTTCAAAAGCAAATTCCTTTCGCATTAAGTTTGGCGGAATGTTACATGCAATCATAGCTGCTTCGGCTAAAATAGTACCGCTACCACACATAGGATCCATAAAATCAGTCTGACCATCCCAACCACTCATCATAATTAATCCTGCCGCCAAGACTTCGTTTATTGGAGCAATATTAGTCGCTGTTTTATAGCCGCGTCTATGTAAGGATTCGCCAGAAGTATCTAATGAAATGGTACAGCGTTGACGGTCTATATGCACATTGATTTTTAAATCTGGAAATCGCAAATCTATATTAGGTCTGTTTCCATCTTGTTCTCTAAAACGGTCTACAATGGCATCTTTGGTTTTTAAAGCAGTATACTTAGAATGTGTAAAAACACTGTGATGTACCGTAGCATCAACAGCCAAAGAACCGTCAGACTTTAAGTAATCTTCCCACTTAATATTTTTTACGTTGTTATATAGGTCTTCCTCTCTGGCAACTCTAAAAGATTTTATAGGTTTTAAAATTTTTATCGCGGTACGCAAGCCCATGTTTGCTTTGTACATAAAGCCTTTATCGCCAACAAAGCTCACGTTTCGCACACCCTTTTCTACTTGCATTGCTCCAAGCTGCGTAAGTTCTTTAGCTAATATATCTTCAAAGCCAAATAAGGTTTTGGCTACCATTTTGAAATTATTGTCCATATAACACGTCAAATAGATTGCAAATTTAAACTATTTTTGCAGCACGTAATATCTTATGGCAAATTCAACAAAACAATGGTACGCGTCGTGGTTTGATACACCATACTACCACATTCTATATAAAGACAGAGATTATACTGAAGCTCAACTCTTTATGGATAATCTCACCAACTACCTTAATATTCCAGAAGGTGGAAAAATCTTGGATTTAGCTTGTGGTAAAGGCAGACACTCCATCTACTTAAATACATTAGGCTTTGATGTAACAGGTGTTGACTTGTCTGAGCAAAGTATAAAATACGCCAACCAGTTTAAAAACGATACGCTAAGGTTTGTTGTGCACGATATGACCAAACCGTATCCTGAAACGTTTGATGCTGTTTTTAATCTCTTTACAAGTTTTGGCTATTTTGAAGATGAGAGCTGTAACTTAAAAACCATTACATCTATTAAAGAAGAATTAAACACCTATGGTTTTGGAGTAATCGATTTTATGAATGTAAATTACGTTACGGAACACTTAGTTGCAGAAGATGTAAAAACTGTTGATGGTATAGACTTTCACCAAAAACGAAGTGTAAAGGATGGCTATATTGTTAAAGATATTAATTTTGAAATTGACGGAAAACAACACCAATTTCAAGAGCGTGTAAAAGCATTGACCTTAGATAATTTTAAAACTTTATTTGAAAAAGCTGATGTACACCTTCTCGATGTTTTTGGAGACTACAAACTAGGAAAATACCATCCTGAAACCTCTGAGCGCTTAATTATGATTTTTAAATAAATGAATAAGTATCTTTTTCCTATATATGCGATTATTATTGGTGTTGTCATTGCTTTTTTAACCAAAAAACAAAAGTCAATCTACACTAAGTTACTGCTGTCGTTTAGTGGTGCATTTTTATTAGCACTCACACTTTTTGATTTACTACCAGAAGTCTATCATCATTTAGACACCAAACAAACAGGTCTTTTTATAATGTGTGGTATCTTACTACAAATTGTCTTGGAATTTTTATCTAAAGGCGCAGAGCATGGCCATGTACATTTGCACCAAGAGGACAACAAATTTCCTTGGTTGTTATTTATAAGTTTATGCATTCATAGCTTTTTAGAGGGTTTTCCTATCCATCAGCATAACGATATGGTATATGGTGTTTTTATACACAAAATACCCATTGCAGCTTTACTTACTTCTTTTTTATTACAATCAAAATATGCTAAAGAACAAGCCATTACTTTTATACTGATCTTTGCAGCAATGACACCTCTTGGTACATTGGTATCTAATACTACATCTTTAAGCCCTGACCTTCTTGTAAGTATTAATGCCGTGGTTATTGGTATCTTTTTACATATTTCTACCACTATTTTATTTGAAACCGGAGAAGGCCATAAATTTAATTTATCTAAGCTAATGGCTATTGGCTTAGGAATATTAATTGCTTACTTTATTTAAATGTTCAGTAAGGAAGAAAGCCGATTATTACGCCAAGAATTTTGGACCAGTTTTGGAAAATCATTTCCCAGAAAATGGATATTATATAATACCAAAATAAAAGGATTATCTTTTAAATTTCATTTTGATATCAAAAAGGCATTTATAGCACTAGATCTGGAAGACGATCTCGAAAACCGAATTAACTGCTGGGAAAAACTTGTAGCTTTAAAAAACATACTTCACGCAGATTACTTACCAGATGCCATTTACGAAGAAGAATACTATTTAAACAATGGCAAAGAAATTTCGCGCATATACTTACCGTTAGAACAAAAAGTGTCTATCCACAACAAAAATACTTGGAGAGCTGTCATGGAATTCTTTAATACCAACATGATGTTATTTGAAACCTTCTTTGAAGAATATAAGGATATCATAAAAGGATAAACCAAACCCAAAACTTGGTTTACCCCGTGAATGGAACACATTCAGCGGAAGCTGACCAAAGTGGCTACACAGCTGCGCTGTTCCCACCCCTTTGGAAATGTGTTCCATCGACCTGCTAAACCAAATTGCAACCAGGCTAACCAGCTAAGAACAGCTCCCGCTGCCCATCGAGGGAAAACGTGAGCCATCGGTACCTATACGCAATTTGGTACGACCAATCGAACTCTCGATCCAATAAAGTGGCTTACTTATCAAATTTTTTTAATGAAAAAATTCGATAAGCAAGATGGCTAATAATAACCGTTTACGCGTGGTCGCGCGTAAACGAACATCATTATCTTCCACTTTTTGTATCTTCGTTCTCATGGCCGAACTGCGTTTAGCAGGTCGTTGGCAATCATTTAAGAATACGTAACAATTTAAAATCGAATTACAAATACTAATCGTGAAATTATGCTAACTGATATCATTCCGAAATTACCAATGCGTGACAAAAATGTTGCCAGAGCATTTTATATAAATAAGTTAGGATTTAAAGAAATAGGCGATTATGAAGCGTATTTAATGGTTCGAAAAGATAAAATAGAAATTCATTTCTTTCAATTTAAAGAACTTAAGCCTAAAGAAAATTACGGACAAGTTTATATTAGGACCAATGGCATCGACGATTTTTACCAAACATTACTAGACGATAAAATAAAAATACACCCAAATGGAAAATTGGAATCAAAACCTTGGGGACAAAGGGAATTCTCATTACTTGATCCAGATACTAACCTATTGACCTTTGGACAAAGCATTTAAAAAAATTAAAAAACGAACCGACAATATTGGCTATAAGTAATTGCTTGTTCTCGCTTACTTCTGAAAATCCTCGCAACTACTCATAGCCGAGAAAGTTGTACATAAGCTGAAAAACGAACTCAAAATTGATAAAAAGAGCAATAATATTAACCTTAATTCTGAACTCTATAATCCTTATTGGAGTTCCTGCTGGACACGGTTACGGAATAATGATAATGTTTGAGTTTATAAGTATTCCGACTCTAATCAAAAACGGATTTGACTTTCAAAAAGAATATCCTTTTGAGAGCAGTCTAATTTTTATAGCTCTTGTTTCCTTAATTGGAAAACTAATTTCAATTAGATTATTGTTTTCAAAAAACATTTTGACCAAAAAGAACTGGATTTATTTCGGACTAACTTTAATGATAGTTTCTTATCTCTTTGTGTGCTACAAAGCTTGGATTTATGATAATTTTCTCTTTGCGATAACATTTGGAAGTGGAATTCCATTCTCAATGTATTTCGGTAGAGTTTTATATTTAATTAATAAAGAAAAGAATAAATCGGAATTAGCAAGCGAATGAAAAAAAAGTCAGCGTACAGCAATGTATAACCGCAATTATAGCGGAATTTTCCAATGGAAAATTCTCACCTTCATTGAAAGTACGTTAAGCTAAAAAATAGTAACTTAAAAACCATAACTAACGGTTATACGAGACCGTTGTGTACAATGCCTAGAAATGACAAAGAATTTTAACTTGAAACTTATTTTACTAGAATGTTTGGCTTTGATTTTCATTGTAAGCGGAATCAAAAGATTTTACGTTGCATACAATGGGAAAGAATTTGATGCTTTATTAAATAAGGATTGGGGAAAATTTGACTCTTTGACCAATTTATCTGGACCAGAATTTCTAGTAAATCAAATATATTGGACTATTATAAGTCTAATAATCGGAATATTAATAATTGGAATATTAAACTGGAAATATAAATTTGGAATTATAAACTCAATAATAGTTCTAATTCTGACTTTTGCAATTTCTGCAACTGGGATTTATTCATCTAGTATTATGAACAGATACCTTAATTACTTTTGTGGATTTTTTGCCGAAGGATATGGAATTGCTTTTCTAATTGGTGGTTTAATAATATTATCAGTCGGAATCATCATTTTGTGGAAAACCGTAACATTGAATAAAAAGAACAGGACACAACAATGGCTATAATTCATTGCAACTAATCGCATATTCCAAAAATTAGCTTAACTTTAAATGGCTTGATTTCTACAATCGAAAATGAAAAATAAAAGAACAGTTCTCACTTTAACGCTTTTGACAGTGTTATTAACAAGTTGCAAATCGCTAAAACCTTTACAAAATGAAAAAGAAAAATATAATATTATACACGAATCAAAAGGTGACATAAATCTTGATGGAATTTCTGATTTTGCAATTGTTTCATCTAAAAGCGATAGTGAAAAAGGACAAATAATTGTTTTTATCACAAACTCGAAAGGAAATATATCCAAAAAAATTGTGAACGATAATCTTACGGATACTTATATTGAAATGTATAATCTGTTACCAGAAATAGAAATTAAAAATGGTGAACTTACAATTTCTTATTATGGTGGAATGTGTCATCGAGAAAGTCGAAATATTATATTTAAATTTAATAAAGATTTAAAAGACTTATTTTTTGAAACATTCAACACCTCTGAACATAATGTTTGTAATGATTCAGAACCAAGAGGAAATGAAATTACAAATGTTGAATTAAGGAAAATAAAGTTTACGGAATTTATAGATAACTTTTAAATAAAAAAAGCCAGCACGTAACAATGTATAATCGCAAATTTTAGCGGATTCAGCTATCCTTCTACTACGCTCTGGGCACTCTCAAGCGAATCCACTCGTAGTTGGCTACGTCGAACCTAAAGGTTTGCTAACGTCAGTCCTAAACCGAAAATTATTAACTTTAATCCCGTAACTGACGGTTATACAAAGCTGTTGGCCACAAACGAATGAAACCGAAGTATACGTATAAAAATTCCTCAGAATTTATTGAAAATTTAGACTTTGAATACTTTGAAACTTATTCACTTCAACGAGGACTAAAATTTGAAAAGAAAATCGAAACACTGGAATCGGAATTTAATAATCTGAAATCCAAAACTGACCTAAACGAAAAGCAAAAAAATAGACTGTCTGAATTAGACCAATTATTGAATATTGTTCAAGTTATTATCAACAAGAAAGGACAATTCCATTTTTCATCAGAAAAGATTAACCGAATTGAAAAGACGGATTCTAGATCAAAAAAACTGATTGACATTCTGAAAACGGAAATAAATGATGTTCCAAATTGGATGTGCGCACCAATTTATAGAGATGCAATATTATTTTACAACAAAAATGGAATTTTAATTAAACAATTGAATATTTGTTTGAGTTGTGAATATATGGTAACTGAATTATTTAATCACATCAACGCTGATTTCAAAACTTACGAATTAATGCGTGAATATTTTATTGAAATCGGACATAAGATAGAATCGAAAACAGCCAGTAACTAACAATATGTAAACTCAATATTCGGATTCAACTACCTCTGACTATGGTCAGGGCTGGCTCGAGCGAATCCAATTGGAATTGCTAACAATATTGCTAAACCGAAAATCGTTAACTTTAATCCTAGAACTAACGGTTTTAAGAAGCTTTGGCAACAAACTAAGAAAACTCGCTTACATGAAAAAAACATACTTATTTATAATACTATTTTTATCTTTCAAAATTTACAACGCACAGTCTAATGAAGCATCGTTTAATGCAGACAACTTTGAAATTGAGTTCTTAGAGTACAATCCAATTCAAAAAAACGACGTATCAGAAAAAGATTTTAAGTGGGCGCAATTTGTGATTAAAGAAACAAAGAAATCAATAAAAGAAAAAAGTGGAAATTACAATGTAGCTCATTATTGGAATATTATTTCAGCCTTTGACAAGCTTCAAGAAAACATTGAAACTTTGAAATTAGTATTTATAAAATTGGCTAATTCTGAAGGAGGTTGTAAATACATTACCTCTTTTAAAGACAAAGTTAAATTTGACAATAAAATCCCTAAATTATACAACCAATATTACAAATCGTGTAATAGAGATCAAGAGGATGATACAGAACTAAATATTGAGGAATATATTACAGACAACAAGCTAAATAAAGAGTTAGTAAAACTTATTAATATTATCAATATTAATGACCAAAAGTTTAGAAGTTCTGACGAACAAACATATGAAACCAAACAACCTGAATTAGACAGACATAATCAAAAGCTCATCGACTCATTATTTCATAAATACGATCAATATATAGGAAAATCGCTAGTTGGTGAAAAATTTGAGTTTGTAATGTGGAGTGTTATTCAACATTCGAATCTTGAAATGATGGAAAGATATTTACCAATAATTCAAAAAGCTGTTCAAGACAAAGAATTAAATAAAACACCATTTAAAATGTTAATAGATAGAATATACACCCAAAAATATGATTATCAAATTTTCGGTTCTCAAATCGGAGTTAAAAATGCCGATGAAAAAACTCGAAATGAAATAATAAAAAAATACGGAATAGAATAAAAACCGGTTGCTAACAATGTATAACCGCAATTACGGCGGTTTCGACTACCCTTCGACTTCGCTCAGGGTAGGCTTAAACAAATCCACTGAGAATTCCGAAGGTCAGTGCTTAACCAAATTTAATCTTAAAATTATCTTTAACTGACACTTACATAAAACACTTCTACGCAACTTAAAAAACATTCTATGAAAAGATTATTGTTACTATTTATAATTACAGTTTTTGCATTATCCTGTAAGAACGAAACCAAAAAAGAAGAAAATTATAAAATCAATGAAAAGTCTGAACTTAAAATTGCAAAAATCAAGGAAGAGAATTTTGATTTGAGAAATGATTCAATACTATTCAGTGGTGGAACTATCGAGAATTTCGATAAGGATGGTAACTCAATTGACGTTTATTGGATTGGAGAAAAAAAGACACAATATTAAGATTTTATAGAAAATATGATGAAAGCAAGGAACTTATCGGAGCTGAATACTATGAACAAGGCGATACCGAACCAAGTAGAGACACAGTTTATGTAAATTCAGATGGATTAAAGGTCGAAGCTTCACTGAATACTGAAAACCAAATTTCATGGAAGTCTACAATCACAACAGATAATAATGGGAATCCCGTACTCAAAACATATCAAAATGGAAAAGGAGAATATCGTGGTTTAGATAGCTTATTTTTTAACAATCAAAACCTTGAAATTAAAGGGTTTTATGAAAATTCTAAAGGCAAACGGTATAGCATTAGAACTTACGAGTATATTAGATTCGATGAGCAAGGTAATTGGACGGAAAGAAAAATGTTTAAGAATGATACTTTGAACCAAAAACAAGTGAGAACCATGACGTATCACGAATAAAAACCAACTACATCAAAGGTTGTAAGTAATTGTTCATTCTAGCCTACCTTCAAAAATTCTTCCGAATTTTCTATTCGGTTTGTATTTGCTAAATTCGTTGCTTAACTATCAACCAACTTACACAAAATCACAATAAATTTAGACCCAAACTATGGAGAACAAAAAACATTGGACACAAAAACCGATTCCGAGCTTAATTATATCAATAATCGGATTACTATTTATAGTATTTGCATTAGCCAATCTCTTAGGTCTAGTAGATAGACCAATTGAAAACACGAAGAGTTTTGGCGGAATTATTGTAGGTTTAATTCTAATGTATCCTATTTTTAAGAAAAAACAGAAAAAAAATTGAGAATAAACCTATCAACCATACTGACCGTTTTTGTCATTTTATTTTCATGCAAAGAGAATAAAAAGCAAACAAAAGAAGAGAAATATTTAAAAGAATCCTACAAGGAACAAAAAAGTAAAGGAAAAATATCTGAACATTCGGAGGATTTTGACCCTTCTACAAATATTTATTCAAACTATAAATATCTGATTTCGATTGACGCACCTGACAATTGGAAAGTCGATTATGGTACTGCAAAGCATAGTATCTTTAGAGGAAATGACCCGGAGCTTGCGCTTACATTTTCTATAGTTGTAGTAGAACCAAAATCTAAAACTTCTCAAAATGCTTGGGAATTTTATATCAATAACAAAACTAAGCAGGATGCGGAGCTAAGAAATGTTGTTCAGACCCAGTTTAACACCAAAATTCAAAATTACAGCGCAAAAAAAAGTTACATAAGAAATATTGTTTCAACCAAATATTCCTACGATTTTCTCGTACGCAGTGCTGACTTAGAATACATAAATCATGTAATTAGTCACCAAATTTACAAGGACGATTTTATTTATACATTAACTGCGCATGTGCCTAAAATGGTTTATGACAAACAGCCTGAATATTTTGAAAGAATATTTAATTTGGTAACGTTTTTACCCAATTCAGAAAAAATAAATGGATAAAAACTAACGAAGGTTATAATTCATTGCTGCTGAATTTATAATAAGACTTCAGCAAATGTTCTGTTTTTTTTAAGTTCATATTTTTTTCAAAAAAGTAAACTTCACGTTTTGAGATTTTTAATCCTATATTGCTCTCACAACATAATTAAAACTTATAATGTTAGGACTCTTATTACTCTACTGGATAGGCAAATACTTTTACAAATTAGCGGAAGAATACAACAAAAATAAATGGATATTTGCCATTATTGGTATTGTAACATATTATGCTGGCATCATTATATTCAGTTTTGCCATAGGAATAATATTAGAGCTTGTTTCGCCAGGAGCCATAGATTCTATTGACGATACTCTTCTTGGTGTTATGATGTTACCGTTTGGCATATTAAGTTGTTATTTACTCTATAAATATTTAGATAAAACTTGGGAGAAGAATTTACCCGTTGATGAGATTGATCAGATAGGCAGCTAAAAATTAATTTTATATCACATGATTAAAAATCATAAAAAAATGGCAAATAGCTCCGCATAATACAAATAGGTGCCAAATAACATGGTTGTATGGTATACGCTGTATAGCGTAAAAAACAATACCAACAGTGTAAGATAAGCCGCCTGCAAATAACCATAAAACACCTGTTGAGCCAATAGCATCCGATAAGTTAGAAAAATCGAAAATAATCAGCCATCCCATAACCAAATATAGTAGTGTAGAAAACACTTCAAACCTACCAGTAAAAAAGAGTTTTAATATTAATCCAAAAGCGGCTATTCCCCAAACTACCCAAAATAGTGGCCAGCCATTACTTTCTCTAAGTGTAATTAAAAGTACAGGAGTATAGGTTCCGGCAATGAGTAGATAGATACTTATATGGTCTACAATCCTAAAACTATGTTTGCGCTTCTCCCCTTTTACAGCATGGTATAAGGTTGAAGCCATAAATAAAATGATAATAGAAATACCATAAACAATAACACTAAATAGACTCCAAGGCTTAGCTTCATTGTCAGAAAAAACAATAAGCAACACCAAGGCAGCAATTCCTAAAGCAGCACCAATACCATGAGACCAAGCATTTAATTGTTCTTCTAGTTTGGTTTGTGTACGCATTGATTATTCAGATTTGTTGGATTTCTTTTTAGGTTCTGACCACTTGTTAACACAGGCGTAATAATCTATTTCAAAGGCTGCATCTTGCTTGTTTAACTGTCCATTTTGAAAGGCTCTTTGTAAAATATCTTCAATGAGATAATCTTCCTCAACCTTTAATGGGTCAAACTCTTTTTTTAAGGAAATATCAAATAAACTTGCCGTATTGTTAAACCAAAAGGCGCGCCAACCATTCCGTAGTTCTTTAATAAGTTCAAATGTGGTTTTACCTGTTTGTCTGTGAATAAGCTTTACGAGAATTTGTCCTTCGGTTTTGGTCAGTTTTTTTAATTCAGCCGAAAATTCATCCTCAATATACTTTTGTATAACCTTGGCATACTTCTTTTTATCTCGCTTACGCTCTAACTGATCTAGTCTTTGTTGTAAAGCTTCTAAACGCTCAGCAGCCAATTTTGCATACGGAAAAACCTTGTGTGTTTTTCGTCTTAAAACAATATATCTAATTCGTGCCTTTCTGTCTTTAAAGTTAAGGTTTGGAAGCATCAGTACTTCATCTAACTCAACCTCTGTAACAGGAATAGAATCGCCTTCAATAATCATATAATGCACAACCGTAGAGTCTTGCTCTACAGGATCAACCTGAGCAAAAACAAATGTTGAAAATAACAATGCTATGTATGTAATATATTTCATATTAAACACTACAACTAAAACCGTTCCAAAGAACAAATTTTAAGGGATTCAAAATTAACAATTATTACTTCTATTAACCCTAAAATCGTATTAATATTATTATTTTTAAAGAAAATTTTTACCAATGGCTAAAAAGCAATTACTCAACAAAAAGTCGATGGACTTTTTAGAAAAATACTTAAATAATGCCTCACCTACTGGTTACGAATGGGATGGGCAAAACATATGGATGGATTACTTAAAACCGTATGTAGATGAGTTTATAACAGACACCTACGGTACTGCTGTTGCAGTTATAAATCCAAAAGCAAAATATAAAGTTGTAATTGAGGGACATGCTGATGAAATTTCGTGGTACGTTAATTATATTTCGGATAATGGCTTATTATATGTGATAAGAAATGGTGGTAGTGATCACCAGATTGCACCAAGTAAGGTTGTGAATATCCACACAAAAAAAGGCATTATAAAAGGCGTGTTCGGTTGGCCTGCAATACATACACGCAATAAATCTAAAGAAGAACCACCTAAACCAGATAACATTTGCATAGACATTGGAGCAAAAGACAAAGAAGAAGTTGAAAAAATGGGAGTGCATGTAGGATGTGTTATTACGTATCCTGATGAATTCCATATTCTTAACAAAGACAAATTTGTATGTAGAGCACTCGATAATAGAATGGGTGGTTTTATGATTGCTGAAGTAGCGCGTTTACTGCACGAAAACAAAAAGAAATTACCTTTTGGACTTTACATTACCAATTCGGTCCAAGAAGAAATAGGCCTGCGTGGTGCAGAAATGATAACCGAAACCATAAAGCCAAATGTAGCTATCGTTACCGACGTAACACACGATACCACAACACCAATGATAGACCCTAAGAAACAAGGTTTAGCAAAAATTGGCGATGGTCCTGTTATTGCATATGCGCCCGCTGTACAACAGAAATTACGTGATTTAATTACAGATACAGCTGAAGAAAAGAAAATACCTTTTCAACGTGCTGCACTATCTAGAGCTACAGGTACAGATACCGATGCCTTTGCGTACAGTAATGGTGGTGTAGCTTCTGCCCTAATCTCTTTACCATTGCGTTACATGCACACAACGGTAGAGATGGTTCATAAAGATGATGTTGAAAACGTCATAAAACTCATTTATGAAACGCTTCTAAAAATTAAAGACGGAGAAACGTTTAGTTATTTTAAATAATGAAAATTCCCACGAAAGTGGGAATCTTTTTTATATGGATGAATACATAGACATAGTCACTGCAACAGGTGAGCCAACAGGTAAAACTGCTCTTAAATCTGAAGCGCATAAAAATGGTTGGTATCACAACACCATTCATCTTTGGCTGTACACTAAAAATGGTGAAATTCTTCTACAACAACGTTCTCATAAAAAGGCAATTCACCCATTACTTTGGGATGTTTCGGCAGCTGGACATATAGATGCAGGAGAATCCTTTATTGAAGCTGCTCTTAGAGAAACCAAAGAAGAGCTTGGTCTATCATTAAACTCTAATAATTTAAAGAAAATTGGCACAAAACTTCATGAAAGTTCTTATGCTAACGGTAATATTCAAGACAATGAATTTCATCAGGTTTATATTGCGGAATTAAAAGTGAATCTAACGGATTTAAAGCCACAAGAAGATGAGGTTGAGGCTCTAAAACTCGTTACTTTTAATGAGTTTGAAACTTTGTTAAGTCAAAGTGAAACAAACAATCACTTTATACCAACCAACAAATCGTATTATAGCTTTATCTTAAATGCAATTAAAGCCCAACTAGAACTATGAATTTAATTCTTTGTGCTATTGCACCAATATTTACCATAATCATTTACATTTATTTTCAGGATAAATATGAAAAAGAACCTGTTGGTCTTTTAATTGCTAATTTTCTTTTTGGTGCTGTAGTTAGTATCCTTATTGTAATTATCCTATATCTTATTACAGGACGCTTTATTCCTATTACAGATGAATATAGTGTTTGGCAACAATTTATTCAGGCCTTTGTGGTTGTTGCACTTTCTGAGGAATTTAGTAAATATGTCATTGTAAAGTATTTTGCCCAACCAAAAAAAGCTTTCAATGAACCATACGATGGTATTATATATGCGGTTATGGTATCCATGGGCTTTGCTTGCACGGAAAACATCATGTATGTATTACAAGGTGGCTACGAAACCGCAATTCTTAGGGCATTCACAGCGGTACCAGCACATGCAACTTTTGGAATTCTAATGGGTTATTTTATGGGACTGGCTAAATTTTCAAACAATAGAATAAAACTCAATATGGCTGGTTTATTTTTAGCTGTATTGTTTCATGGCGCTTATGACTTCTTCCTCTTTATACGGTTTATTCCTGGTATCTCTGTTGGTGCTTTTGTGTCTTTAATCATTGGAGTTCTTTTATCAAGAAAAGCGATTCGTAGACATCAAGATAACTCAACATTTAAAACCGATTAGGAAACATAATTTATTCTGTCAATAAATTGTTATAATCTCCTAAAGTCTTTCTGTAAACATGATTTATTTCATATTTTAGAACTCTATTAAAATATAACTTAGCCAAAGTTTAATAAACCTCTACATATGTATAAAGCAAAAGTTAATGCTTCTTATGAGTTTGATGTAACCGAAGAAGCAGTAGACCAACTTGATGCTGTTGAAACCTCAACAAATAAGTATCATATCCTTCAAAACAACAGTTCAATTAAAGCTAATATTGTTAGCTCAGATTTCAACAAAAAAACATACAACGTTAAAGTGAACAACAACACTTATGATGTTGAACTCAACGATGCCTTAGATCAGCAAATAGTTGCTCTAGGTTTTGAAATTGGTGCTTCTAAAAAAGTAAACGATATAAAAGCACCTATGCCTGGTTTAATCTTAGAGATTAATGTAACAGAAGCTCAAGAAGTTAAAGAAGATGATCCTCTATTAATTCTTGAAGCCATGAAAATGGAGAATGTTATTAACTCACCTCGCGATGGTGTCATAAAATCCATTAAAGTGAGCCAAGGAAATACCGTTGAAAAAAATGCACTTTTAATCGAATTCGAATAAAATGATAAGTCAGTTCGAGTGTTTTGTGAAGTATGACAGAACTTCTCGATAAAATTTTTTATCAAAAACCTTTCGAAGTGACGCCAAAAGAAACTCACATGAAAAAAATATTAGTTGCCAATCGTGGCGAAATCGCAATTCGTGTCATGCGAACTGCAAAAAAAATGGGAATAAAAACCGTAGCTGTATTTTCTGAAGCTGATAGAAACGCCCCTCACGTAAAATTTGCAGACGAAGCCGTTTGCATTGGTCCAGCACCATCAAATCAATCATATCTAAAAGGTGATAAAATTATTGAAGTTGCAAAATCCTTAAACGTTGATGGCATCCATCCTGGCTATGGTTTCTTAAGTGAAAATGCTGATTTTGCAGAGTTATGCGAAAAAAATGATGTCATTTTTATTGGCCCACGTTCTAAAGCCATAAAAATGATGGGAGATAAATTAGCAGCTAAAGATGCTGTTAAAGATTACGATATCCCAATGGTACCTGGTGTAGATCATGCAGTTACAGATCCAAAAGAAGCGATTGAAATCGCCAAACGAATTGGCTTACCAATCCTTATAAAAGCAGCTGCAGGTGGTGGTGGAAAAGGCATGCGTATTGTTGAAAACGAAAAAGATGTTGAAAGTCAGATGAAACGTGCCATTAGTGAGGCTACTTCTGCATTTGGCGATGGTTCTGTATTTGTAGAAAAATATGTTACCTCACCTCGACACATCGAAATTCAGGTTATGGCAGATACGCATGGTAATATTGTTCATTTCTTTGAACGCGAATGTTCAGTGCAACGTCGTCATCAAAAGGTAGTTGAAGAAGCACCTTCTGCAATATTAACTCCAGAACTTAGAGAAAGGATGGGACAAGCTGCTATAAACGTAGCACGTTCTTGTGATTATGTTGGTGCTGGTACTGTTGAGTTCTTAATGGATGCCGACCATAATTTTTATTTCTTAGAAATGAACACAAGATTACAAGTAGAGCATCCTGTATCAGAGTGGATTGCTGGTGTTGATTTGGTCGAGCTTCAGATTAAAGTGGCTCGTGGTGAAGTTTTAGACATTAAACAAGAAGACCTAAAAATTAATGGTCATGCCTTAGAACTTCGTGTGTATGCCGAAGATCCTATGAATGATTTCTTACCAAGTGTTGGTAATTTAGAAGTTTATCAATTACCTGTTGGTGAAAATATTCGAGTAGATAATGGTTTTGAAGAAGGTATGGACGTACCAATCTATTACGATCCTATGCTATCAAAACTTATCACTTATGGTAAAACACGTGCTGAAGCCATTGAGCTGATGATAAAAGCTATTGACAACTATCACGTTAAAGGTGTGCAAACTACACTTCCTTTTGGTCGTTTTGTTTGTGAGCACGATGCGTTTAGAAGTGGAAACTTCGATACCCATTTTGTTAAAAAGTACTACTCACCTAGCCTTTTAGAAGCGCAACATAAAGCTGAAGCAGAAATTGCTGCAAAACTAGCCTTAAAGCAATATCTAGCAGATCAAAAATTATTAAGACTACCTAATTAAGATACTATGAGTTCTAAAATAAAAACACTTAATGAAAAAATGGCCTTATCTAAATTGGGTGGAGGTCAAAAGCGAATAGATAAACAACATGAAAAGAAAAAACTAACAGCAAGAGAACGTATTCTTTACTTATTAGACGAAGGTTCTTTTGAAGAAATTGGTGCTTTAGTAACACACAGAACCAAAGACTTTGGTATGGAAAATCAAAAGTTTTATGGAGATGGTGTTGTTACAGGTTATGGTACAGTTGATGGCCGCTTAGTTTATGTTTTTGCACAAGATTTCACGGTATTTGGCGGTTCACTATCTGAAACACATGCCGAAAAAATCTGCAAAATCATGGACATGGCTGTTAATGTTGGTGCGCCAATTATAGGTCTTAACGATTCTGGTGGTGCACGTATTCAAGAAGGTGTACGCTCACTGGGTGGCTATGCCGATATTTTTTACAGAAATGTACAAGCATCGGGTGTTATTCCACAGATTTCTGCTATAATGGGTCCTTGTGCTGGTGGTGCTGTTTATTCACCTGCAATGACAGATTTCACTATCATGGTACAAGACACAAGCTACATGTTTGTAACTGGTCCAAATGTTGTAAAAACTGTAACCAATGAAGAAGTAACAAGTGAAGAACTTGGTGGTGCTAGTGTCCACTCAACCAAATCTGGTGTGGCACATAAAACTTCTGCCAACGATGTAGAATGTCTTGAAGACGTTAAAAAACTTTTAAGCTATCTACCACAAAGTAATAGAGAAAAACCTGAAGATATCGTCTTTGAACTTAAAGACGAAATAAGAGAAAGTCTTTCTGAAATCGTTCCAGATAATCCTAACAAACCTTACGATATGCACAGTGTTATAGAAGGTGTTATTGATACTGATTCGTTTTACGAAATTCATAAAGACCATGCTGAAAATATTATTGTAGGTTTTGCTAGGCTTGGCGGAAAATCGATAGGAATAGTTGCTAACCAACCCATGTTTTTAGCAGGAGTATTAGATGTAAATAGCTCTAAAAAAGCGGCACGATTTGTACGTTTTTGTGATGCTTTTAATATTCCGCTATTAGTATTTGAAGATGTACCTGGTTTCTTACCTGGAACAGATCAAGAATGGAATGGTATTATAGTACATGGTGCCAAGTTATTATATGCGTTTAGTGAAGCTACTGTACCAAGAGTTACTGTTATTACGCGTAAGGCTTATGGTGGTGCTTATGATGTAATGAACTCTAAGCACATTGGTTCTGACATGAATTTTGCCTGGCCTAATGCTGAAATTGCTGTGATGGGTGCAAAAGGTGCAGCTGAAATTATTTTTAAACGTGAAATTACTGCTGCAGAAGACTCAGAAGCAAAGTGGAAAGAAAAAGAAGCTGAATATGCAGAACTTTTTGCAAATCCTTATAGTGCCGCTGAGCGTGGCTATATTGACGAAGTAATCTTACCAAAAAACACACGAAGAAAACTAATTAAAGCATTTAGCATGCTAGAAAATAAAGATGTTAATACGCCTAAACGCAAACATGGGAATATTCCTTTATAATTAGAAAACTTATTTTTTAATACAATCGGCACATTGACCTTGGAGCATAATACTCGCTGAATCAATGTGTCGATTATTTATTTGAGGGATTTCTATTTCTAATTCTAAACACTCTACCTTTCCACAATCTTTACATTCAAAATGCGGATGCACATCATGGTGATGATGTGTTGTGCAGGTTTGGCATTTTGCATACCACATTAAACCCTTACTGCCTGTAAAAGAGTGTATTACACCTTCATTCTCTAAACGTTCAAGAATACGATAAACCGTAGTTTTATTCATATCATCCTTAAACTCATCAACCAAATCTACGACAGATAAAGCTTCTTCTCGCTGTTCAAAAACAGATAGAATTGCATTTAAAGATTTTGTTTTTCGTTTTATACTCATACTTCAAATTTAATGCAACATTGTTGCATTTTCAAATTTTATATTATTTTTGCAACTAAGTTGCGTTAATTTATATACTATGATAAAATGGCGGGCACTTGTAAAGTGGAGTATAATTAGATGGCACTTTAAAATAGTTTTGTTAAAATTTTTGCCCGCCATTCTTTAATTATAAAATCTGAAGAGTAAAACTCAATGATATTACTAAACACATCGTTCAAAAAAAACAATTCTGATTTCATAGGTGCATTTGCAAGTGGATTATGTCTAATTCATTGTATTGCAACACCCTTTATTTTTATAGCCCAAACTTGCTCAGCAACATGTTGTGAAACAGCACCATTTTGGTGGACTGCTTTTGACTTTTTATTTATTGGCATCTCTTTTTTTGCAGTGTATTGGTCTGTTAAAAACAGTTCTAAATCATGGATGAAATATTCTTTATGGATAAGTTGGTTTCTGTTGTGTCTAGTGATTCTTAATGAAAGAATTGAGTTCTTACCACTCCCTGAAATGAGTATTTACTTTCCTGCTTTAGCTTTAGTCATATTACATATATATAATCGTAAATATTGTGAATGTAAAGACACTACTTGCTGTACCTCTACAAATTGATTCTTAAAATGACAGAAAAAGAAATAGACGCTTTAGGCGACGGCCACATTGGAACAAGTATAGATACACCATTACGAGTTGATGCTTTTTTAAAATCTGATGATGAAAAAATAGAAGCCATTCAATATCATTTTAAGGCTATTATGCATGAGCTTGGATTAGATCTTAGTGATGATAGTCTATCTGGTAGACCTTATCACTTTGCTAAAATGTACGTTAAGGAATTATTTTATGGTCTCAATCCAAAAAACCGTCCCAAGATATCTACTTTCAACAATAAATATGGTTATAACAAACTTATTGTAGAGCAAGATATAACTATAGACTCATCTTGTGAGCATCACTTTCTACCAATAATTGGCAATGCTCATATTGGTTACATTCCAAAAGACAAGGTTATTGGGCTTTCAAAAATAAATCGTTTAGTCGATTATTATGCGCACAGACCTCAAGTACAAGAACGTCTCTGCATACAGATTCTTAAGGATTTACAAAATGCCCTACAAACAGAAGATGTTATTGTAGTTATTAATGCCAAACATTTGTGTGTTTCTTCTAGAGGCATAAAAGACAAGAGTAGTTTTACTACCACCATGGAGTATGGAGGTTGCTTTGATAATGCAGAAGAGCGCAATACCTTTCTGAGACAAATTGATTAATGAATCAATTTATTATGTTTAATTAAATTAAACGATTTGTTTAAAATAAAAGCTCACCTCTATGGGTGAGCTTTTATTATTGAGATTTTATTCTAATTCTAATTAAGCCTCACAACTTGAGCATTCTTTCTTTTGCTTAAACTTCTGGGCTGCATTCATACTGTGCTGATAGTACAGAGACTTTAAGCCTAATTTCCATGCTGTTACGTGGATTTTATTGATCTCTTTCACGGACATATCTGGATGTACTATGATATTAACTGATTGGCCTTGATCGATGTGGTTTTGTCTATTAGCTGCCTGATAGATAATATCCATTTGATCGATTTCAGAATAGGTTTTAAAGACATCCTTTTCTTCATCAGTCATAAAATCTAAATGCTGTACAGACCCATCGTAGTCTCTAATACTTCTCCATACTTCAGTAGTGTTTTGTCCCTTCGACTCTAAAAATGCTTCTAAATATGGGTTCTTAATTGTTGTCTTGATCTTCGCAATATCTTTTACATAAATGTTAGACCAAATCGGCTCAATGCCTTGAGATACTTGCCCTAAGATAAATGCAGAAGACGTTGTTGGAGCAACAGCGTTTAAGGTAGTGTTTCTTCTACCATAGCCTTTTAATACCTTTGGCTCACCGAAACGTTCAGCTAATTCCTCAGATGCCTTGTAAGATTTCTCTTTTATAAGCTTGAAGATCTTACTATTTAAGTTAAATGCCTCTTGACTGTTGAATGCCAACATTTTAGACTGCAACAAAGAATGCCATCCTAAAACACCTAATCCTAACGCTCTGTTGTCTTTTGCAAAGTTATAAGCACGCTCCATAAATAAGAATGTTTGTTGATCATCTCTGTTTGGAGAATCCTTATAGCGTTCTAATTTTTCAGTAAACTCAGTAATTATAGCATCTAAGAAATAAATCATAGTCTCAACTGCATCTGTATCTTTCCAATCTTCGTAGTGCAATACGTTTAGTGATGATAGGCAACACACAAAAGACCAATCATCGTTAGATGGTAACATAATCTCTGTACAAAGGTTACTTGCATAGATTGGCATTTTTTTGTCTTGATACACATCAGCAGCACCATTATTAGCATTATCGGTAAAGAAGATGTAAGGATAACCCATCTCGCCTCTTCGCTGTAATACTTTTGCCCATACTGTACGCTTATCCACATCACCATCAATCATTTCTTCCATCCATTTGTTGGTAACAGTAACACCATGCGTTAACTCTTGTATTGGATTTCCTTCCGTACCTATTTCTAAGAACTCCATAATGTCTGGATGATCTATTGGTAAGTATGGTGAAAAACGTCCTCGGCGAACAGATCCTTGACTTACAACATCTACCATAGACTCAAATAACTGCATAATGTGTACAGCACCTGAAGCTTGGCCATTATTCTTTACAGCTGCACCACGATGTCTTATCTTACCAAAGAAGCCTGATGTACCACCACCAAGTTTAGACATCATACCAACTTCTGATTGGGTATAAAGTATATTACCCATATCATCATCTACATGAGATCCAAAACAAGATATAGGAAGCCCTCTTTCTTTACCAAAGTTGGACCATACTGGCGATGACAATGAGAAATAACCTAGAGACATATAGTTAAAAAACTTATCTGCATAACCTGGAATTCCCAAGATTTGTTCTGCTCTGTCTGCAATTTCTTTAATGCGCTCTTCTGCCGATACACCTTCTGTTAAATAACCAGACGCTAAAAATTTACGACTGTGGTCTGTTAACCAACTAAAATCACCATCTGTTTTGGTTTTTAATTGTTGTAATGACTTTTTTCTTGCATTTATTAATTCGTTTTCTGTTTTACTTTCTGTTGTGTTTACGCTATTAATCTGGTTTTGTTCTATCATTTTTAAAAAAGGTCATCACTGGTTATACTTTGAGTTCTTTTGCTATAGTTGATTGATCGCTTCACGAAGAAATCACCATGCTTGGTACCTATAATTTCGTCGTCAAACCATTCTGTTTCTGCTAATAATTTTTCGTCTGTATCAAAAATTGTTTCAATTCCAATACTTTTTAAGGATCTATTAAACCTGTCTTTAAGGAATTCATTTACAACGGCTTTTGGTAAGAAGTCTATTTCTCCTTTTTCAAAAATCCAATCCACAATTTTACTTTCTGCATCAAAGGCTTCTTTGCACATATCCTGAACTGTTGCATTGTAATCTTCATCAAACCACTCTGGGTTTTCGTTTTTGATTATTCTAATGATATCAATACCAAAATCACCATGAATTTGTTCCTCCTTAGATGTTGCTTCCACAACGTTAGAAACACCTTTTAAAACATTCTTATGCTTATTAAATGCCATTATAATAAGGAACTGAGAAAATAGAGATACATGCTCAATGAATAATGAGAATAATAATACTGCGTCTGCATAAGCTCTGTTATCATCACTCTTAGAATTCTTTAAAGCACTTTCTAAATACTGAACACGACGCATCATTACAGGCTTCTTTTTTAGGTCTTTAAACTCTTTATTAAGACCTAAAATCTCTAATAGATGAGAATATGCATCATGATGCCTAACTTCACTCTCAGCGAATGTTGCACCAACAGATCCTATCTCTGGCTTTGGCATTTTGTGATAAATATCGCCCCAAAATGATTTTACCGCGACTTCTATCTGAGAGATAGCGAGCATTGTGTTTTTAATTGCACTACGCTCAACATCAGATAATCCCGCTTTGAAATCTTGAATATCGCTCGTAAAATTAAACTCTGTATGAATCCAATACGAATGCCTTATTGCTGGCACATATTCATACAAATCAGGATATTCATAAGGCTTGAGATTAATTCGCTTTTCAAAGATGTTAGTTTTACGTTTTCTGGCTTGCTCATCTCTGTAAAGAATGTAAGCCTTTGCTACATCAAAGAATGAGTTTTCCATTAACGCATTCTCAACAGCATCTTGTATTTCTTCAACAGTTGGCACGTATTTAGGTTCCTTTTCTTTTTGCTCTAATAACACATTTAAAACATTCTGAGAAATTCGTTCAGCATCTTCTAAACCACCATGTTCTAGAGCTGTCATGGCCTTTAAGACTGCGTTGGTTATTTTACTAAGTTGGAATGGTTTTGTTGAAAAATCCCGCTTTTGGATATGTGTTATTTGCATGAGGAAATGTATTTAGATTAATATTTGGACGAGACCAAATATCCAATTTATTCCTCCTCATTTTGAAATCAGAAATTCATTTTTTTTAACACTTTTATTAACATTAAGATAACGTTAGATAAACATCAAAAAAAACGACGATTTAGATAATTATCTTCAAAAAAAAAGTTAATTTTTAGGGTTAGACTGAAAATTCAATAATGAAAAAAACACAGAAATATTTATAAACAAATTCTCAACAATTTGCCACCGAAAGATTAAAATTTCTTATACGTCAAGTAGTCGTCTGTGATAATTAATCTGACCTAAATGATATGCTAAATGCGTTAACAAATGTGTAAGGAAGAATTCCGTAGACATGTAGTCCTCAAAAGGGTTTCGCCTATATTCAGCTTGCAAAGTTTCTTTGGTTAAGTTACTCAAAGTTTGTTCTATTACAAGCATTGTATCTTCAATTTTCTTTACCATTTCTTCTACAGAGACATCTTTAAGAGAAAACTCTAAATCACGTTGTCTAACATAACCTGTTTTACCCAAAACCGCTCCAATAAAATGATTTAGGTTACCAATGATGTGCAAACATAAATTACCTGCTGAATTTGATATTTCATTAGATATAATCCAAAGCTGTTTTTCGGTTTTATAGGCTGTTATTTCTTGCTTTAATTTTCCGAGATCTCTTTTGAATAAATTTATAAGTGTTTCTGTAGTCATCTTAACAAAGGTTTAGTATTTACCTCTTATATTCTGTTCAAAAATAGGTAATAAATAGTTTACTTTTGCGCCATGGAAAAACAGAAGCGCTCACAATTTGAATTTGTTGTTTTGATGGCTGCATTAATGTCTATTGTTGCGCTTTCTATAGACGCGCTTTTACCTGCCTTACCTCGTATTGGAAATTATCTTAGTATTAGCGAACCTTTAGAACTACCTAAACTTATCACTTCTATTTTTCTTGGTCTAGGCATCGGTCAATTAATCTTTGGACCATTATCAGATAGTTTTGGAAGAAAACCTATAGTCTATGTTGGTTTTGTACTATTTATATTAGCTTCAATAATATGCATAACGACCAAAAGCTTTGAGATGATGCTTTTTGGTAGAGTTTTACAAGGAGTTGCGCTTGCCTCACCAAGAACTATGTGCATAGCCATGGTAAGGGATTCTTATGAGGGAGATTACATGGCTAAAATTTTATCCGTCGTAGTTATGGTATTTATTCTTGTACCTGTTGTGGCGCCTACGTTAGGGCAGTTTTTAATGAACCATTATCACTGGAAATCTATTTTTACATTCAATCTTATTTTCGGAATTTTTGTTGTGATTTGGTATTGGCTGAGACAACCTGAAACCCTAAAAGACAAGTACAAAATACCGTACAGACTTTCTATTTTTAAAACAGGTACCGTACAGTTTTTTAAAATTAAATCTGCAGTAATTTATACCCTATTATCTGGTTTTATTACAGGTTCTTTTATGGTATATCTTAGTACATCGCAACGCATTTTTGAAAAACAGTACAATCTTGCTGATGAGTTTCCTCTTATATTTGCCAGCCTAGCTATTTCTGTTGGTCTTGCAACGTTTTTTAACAGTCAATTAGTAGTGCGATTTGGAATGAAAAACATTGTGCATACTGCCATGATAAGTTTTATAGTAATATCATTGTTTTTTATTATTCTATTTAACTCTGGTAAAAATCCAAGCATAGAAATTCTTATTACATTTTTTGCACTTCAATTTTTCACTATTGGATTTTTGTTTGGTAATCTTCGTGCATTAGCTATGGAACCTATGGGACATATTGCTGGTATTGGTTCTGCCTTAAACGGTTTCATTTCTACAGTTATGGCTGTACCTATAGCAGATTACATAGGCACTTATGTCGTTGATTCTGTAACACCCTTGTTCGTCGGGTTTTTAGTTTGCGGAATAATTTCTTTGGCTCTGTTTTATTTTAATAGTAGTAAAGGCGTTAAGTTTATAAATCGGATTTAAAATATCTCTAAACTTCCCTTGCCTTCTCTTACAACTTTTGGGGAATCCTCTGAAAGATCTATAATAGTAGACGCTTCATTGCCACCATAGCCACCATCGACAACTATATCGACTAGATTATCCCATTTTTCTAAAATCAGTTCTGGATCTGTTGTATATTCTATAATATCATCTTCATCTCTTATAGATGTTGACACTATAGGATTACCTAAAGCACTTACCAAAGCTAAAGCAATAGAATTGTCCGGTACTCTAATACCTACTGTTTTTCGCTTTTTAAAAGGATTAGGTAAGCTTTTAGAACCTGGCAGAATAAATGTATAAGGACCTGGCAAAGCACGTTTTAGAATTTTAAAAGTAGAAGTATCTATTTGCTTTACATAATCACTAAGGTTACTTAAATCTTCACATACAAACGAGAAGTTAGACTTTTCTAGCTTCACACCTTTAATCTGCGCTATACGCTCAAGCGCCTTGATGTTAGTGATATCACAACCTAAACCATATACAGTATCTGTTGGGTAAATTACCAATCCACCTCGTTTTAAGACCGCAACCACTTTCTGAACCGCTTTTGGGTTCGGATTTTCGGGATATATTTTAATGAATTCTGCCATAATTTAAAGATACATATAAATGCTAAAAAAATTATAAACTTTTTTAAGACTGTAACAATTAATATGTATTTGCAGTCTATAGAGTATGCATCAATCAATCAAAATAATCATCGTACTCCTGTTCTTTGCAAAAAGTTTTGCAACTGAAAAAAAAACCATAAAGGATGTGCCTCCTTTCTTTTTCACTAAAGCAGAGTTTGTAAACGCTTCTACTACGCGTATACCGTTTAAGGTTGTAGACCAACTCATAGTTGTTGAAATTGAAATTCTTAATGAAGTTGGCGATTTTATCGTAGATACAGGTTCTGAAACACTTATTTTAAACAGTGCTCATTTTAAACCTACCAGAAAATATGGTGATGATGGTAAGCAAAAAAGTGGTGTTAACGAAAATATTGAAGATGTAAAGGAAAAGCATCTCAGCCTATTAAGCATAAATGAGATAAACCTTGAGAAGCTCAACGCTGATGTTGTAGATTTATCTCATATTGAAAAAACCAAGAAGATTAAACTTTTAGGCATTATTGGATACAATGTCCTTAAAGATTTTGAAATTTTTATAGACATGCACCTTAATCAGTTAACCTTAACTCGAATTGATAAAAAAGGAAATAAATGCTCTAACAAAGTCTATGCAGAAACTATTGTAGATAGTATAGATTTCATACTAAAAAAGCATACAATTATTCTGGACGCTTATGTTGGTGATAAGAAAGTACAATTTGGTTTAGACACAGCTGCAGAGTACAATCAGCTTAATAAAGACTTAGATTCAGAAATTTTAGATTACTTTTATCCAAGCAGAGAATTAAAACTTACAGGTGCCAGCGGCAAAAAGAAAAAGGTTTTGGCAGGAAAATTGTACAGAGTAAAATTGAACGATTCAATTTACTTTGGACCAATGAAAACAGTACTTGCTAACTTAAAAAAAATGAATACAGCATTCGGTACTAACTTAGATGGTATTTTAGGTTTTGAATTCTTCATGCAAAAAAGAACAATAATCAATTACAGGAAAAAGAAGCTATATTTTATAGCGAATCCTATTACTGAGCCTTGATAATAAAAAACAAGATATTACTACCTTTTATAGGTCTATTATTTTTAACCATCAACATTAATTCCCAAAACAAAAAGGGCTACAAAATTGAGGGCGAAAATCTTACATTCATATTCAATGTTAATGACTATTCTAATATAAAAAATAATGGAGATAAAATAGAATACGTGTGCGTTTCTGGTGAGTTTAACGATTGGACGAAAGACAATGACAAATGGAAAATGAATAAAGTGAATGATAGCATTTATGAATTGAAAAAAGACCTTTCCATTTTTACATCGGATTTTGACTGGGAATTTAAATTCATTGTTAATGGATTTCACTGGGCAGAACCGTCCGAAGATTTTGAGAATATTGTAGATGCCAGAGATTATGGAGGTCATAAACTTATGACCTATAACCTTAAACTTTACAGTGCTTTTGCTACTGATTATGGTAATGTTACCTTTAGGTTAAAAGGTTATAAAGACGCCGAACAAGTTATCCTTAGTGGCACTTTTAACCGTTGGGACGAGACTGGTTTTAAAATGATACCCACAGATAATGGCTGGGAAGTAACCTTGCAGTTAAAACCAGATATTTATCAGTACAAATTTATTATAGATAAACATCTTTGGATTATTGATCCTCAAAATCCATCAAAAGTTGAAAACGAATATGGTGGTTACAACTCTATAATCGATATACAAAAGAATGTAACATTTAAACTTTGTGATTATCTAGATGCTGAAACTGTTATTCTCAGTGGTGATTTTAACGGTTGGACCGAAGATGAATGCGAAATGACAAAGATAAATAATTGTTGGGTTTATAATAAGAGCTTATCTGGTGGAAAATACCATTATAAATTTATTGTAGACGGAAAGTGGATCACAGACCCAACTAACTCTGTAAAAGAATATGACGATGAAGGGAATATTAATTCGGTATGTATGGTAAAATAAATACTTTAATATAAGTCTAGAAAAAAACTTTATCTACAAAAGCCTCATTTCCAAAATTAAACTTCAAACCAATATTTAAGGTATTATAAGTTCCTTCCTCAAAAAAGGATTTTAATTCATTTGGTACCTCAATCTCAGATTTTATTTTTCTCCAATTGTACTCCAACAATACATTTAGATTTCTAATAAACTCGTACTCAAAAGTGATACCCAAGTTTCTTAATTTTCCAAAATCTCTATTGCCATAACCAGACTGAATTGAATTTGTTAAAGTGGCATTTCCAAAGACCGAAGCATTAACTCCTAACCTAACCTTAGGTAGTGGAACAAACTCATAGCCAAGCACACCACTAATCTCTTCAAGAGTACTTTTAGTATAACTACCCAATAATTCGGTATTTATATTGTTAAAATGACTAAAGCCATAACTAAAACCTACAAAGAAGTTTTTAAACACATAAACCTGAAATTTAAAATTGTAACCACCTTTACCTTCAAACCCTTCACCAATAAAATTGTCTCCATAAGGCATTGGGTTCTGATATGTTAGTGACATTGCACCTAAGTATTGACGTTCGTCATCAAATAAAAAAGGAATTTTAGACTTTTTTTTATTTTGACCTATACTATCATTTTGAGCATTCAACTGAAAACCAAAAGCAAGAATAATTAAAATCTTAGTAGCTAAATTGAAACGCATAGTCAGCTGAATTAACGGTTATAAATTCAGAAATTTCATCATCTTCATTAAAGCGATAAGAGAACTCAACCTGAGATTGCAATGGTACCACAAAACTTATATTTTCAGCATTAGGCGATGCATCATCTAAAGTAGAGCCTATAACTCTGGTATTATCGCAATTGCTAAGAGACTCGTTTAAAATACCTTCTTCATAAACTTCCGTACAATTAGCATCAAAATATGTAAATCTATAGTACAAGGTATTGCTTTCTCCACTTTCTCTTATGATGTTATAAGTAAAGTTGGTCATGGCATTCAACGCTACAGTTTGTAAATTAAAAGTAAGATCACCAGGAGTAAACTCTTCTGTATTGGTTTGATAACGGTAAGTGGAATACTGAGCGCCTGAAGAAATATCTACAAGAAACAATTGATTTGGTCCAAACAAAGATGTGATATTAAAACTCCCTGAAGCATTGCTAACACCTTCACCTAGCAGTACTCGATCTGCACCAAAAGCATCTGCATCTGCATACACTTTAACATTAGCATTAGCAATTGGTTGTGCGTTTTGGTCTATAACATTACCTGTTACCAGAACTCTAATATTATTTTGTATTTCAGTGTCTTCGCAACTAAAAACAGCGATTAGTATTAACCAAATTGCAAGATGAAGTTTCTTGGGCATAATGAAAAGTTTATTTTTAGATGAAAAAAACTACAAAGGGTTGCGTTAATAGACTAAGAAATTATTTCAAGCTTAGCAAAACGCAATAACAGTTTTTTAGTATCACCATTTTCAAACTTAATTTCGGCTTTTAAGTCACCTCCAGCTCCTTCAATTTTAAGCACCTCACCTCTACCAAAACGTTGATGATTCACTATATTCCCTACAGTTAACTTGGTATCAAATAAATTGGCTCCAGTATTGGTCTGACTTACCGGCTTTAACTTTTTTGGTGTACTAATTTGAAACTTCTCAGATTTCTTGGCCTCTTTCTTTTTAAACTTTGGCGACTTTGGTTTTGCAAAACGGACCTTATTAGGCTCAATATCACCAAAAATTGAAGCATCTAGCATTGGGTTAAAACGTTGTTCTTTTAATGGAGTTGTGATGTTTACAAATTCATCATCAATTTCTTCAATAAATCGGCTTGGCTCTGCATCAATTAGTTTTCCCCATCTATAACGCGATACTGTATAGGTAAGATAGGCTTGTTCCTCAGCTCTCGTTAATGCCACGTAGAACAAACGACGCTCTTCTTCAAGCTCGCTTCTGGTATTCATGCTCATTGCACTTGGAAACAAATCTTCCTCCATACCTACAATAAACACATGAGGAAACTCTAGACCTTTTGCCAAGTGAATAGTCATTAAAGCCACGTGGTTTGGATCGCCTTTATCACCATCTAAATCTGTTGCTAGAGCCACGTCTTCTAAAAACTCAGCTAAGGATCCTGTGCTGTCTGCAACTTCTATCTGACCTTCAACAAAATCCCTAACACCATTCAATAATTCCTGTACGTTATCGAGTTTTGTAACGCCTTCCGGTGTGCCATCTTTGCCCAACTCGCGTGTAAGACCACTTGTTTTAGCAACGTGTTCAGCCAATTCAAACGCATTGGCGTTTTGGTTCATAACCTTGTAACTTTCTATCAATGTTACAAAGTCCTTTAGCTTATTTTTGGTCCCATTATTAATATTGATAGATACACTATCAATATCTTTCATAATCTCATAAATGGTCTTTCCTGTTGCATTGGCTGCTACAACTAAACGATCTACCGTAGTCTGACCAATACCTCTTGCCGGATAATTAATAACACGCTTTAAAGCTTCTTCGTCCGAAGTATTTAAAATTAAACGCAAATAAGCCGTTACATCTTTAATCTCTTTTCGTTGATAAAAGGATAATCCACCATATATTCTATATGGAATATCACGCTTACGCAATGCATCTTCTATAGCACGAGACTGCGCATTTGTTCGGTAAAGCACTGCAAAATCGCTATTTTGCAATTGCTTGTTCATTTTGGTTTCCCAAATAGTACTAGCCACATAGCGACCTTCGTCTGCATCTGTCATAGTTCTATGCACAATGACTTGTTCGCCAACATCATTAGCTGTCCAGACAATTTTATCGAGCTTGGTTTTATTGTGTTCTATAACAGAATTGGCAGCCCCAACAATCATCTTTGTAGAACGGTAATTTTGCTCTAATCTATAGACTTTTACATCGTCATAATCCTTCTGGAAATTGAGGATGTTATTAATATTTGCGCCACGAAAGGCATAGATACTTTGTGCATCGTCACCTACCACACAGATATTCTGAAACCGGTCGGACAAAGCTCTTACGATAAGATACTGCGAATGGTTTGTATCCTGATACTCATCTACCAAAATGTATCTAAAACGATCTTGATATTGGGCCAGTACCGCAGGAAAACGCGTCAATAACTCGTTAGTTCTTAATAACAAATCATCAAAATCCATAGCACCAGCTTTAAAACAACGGTCTACATATGCTGCGTAGATTTCCCCCATTTTTGGCCTTCGCGCCATAGCATCTGCTTCCATGAGCTCTGGATTCCTAAAATAAGCTTTAACAGTAATGAGGCTATTCTTATACGAAGAAATACGACCATAAACCTGTTTGGTTTTGTAGATATCCTTATCCAGTCCCATTTCTTTTATAATGGAACCAATAAGCTTTTGTGCATCTTGAGTATCGTAAATGGTAAAGTTACTTGGAAAACCTAAATGATGACCTTCAAACCTAAGAATTTTAGCAAACACAGAGTGAAACGTACCCATCCAAAGATTTTTAGCTTCGCTATCACCAACAATATCTGCAATTCTACCTTTCATCTCGCGAGCTGCTTTATTGGTAAAGGTTAATGCCAAAATATTAAAGGCATCTACACCTTGACTCATTAAATAAGCGATACGATATGTGAGTACGCGTGTTTTACCAGAACCTGCACCAGCGATAACAATCATTGGGCCGTCTTTCTGTAACGTAGGTGCTAATTGTGCGTCGTTAAGTTGACTGAGATACTTTTCCAAGACTTCATTTTTTCAAACCGTGAAAATACACATTGTCTCAGGCTTTTCCATGTTTCTAATTCAATAATTATAAACAAAATATCAAGAATTTCATATCATCATTTTTCAATATATTAGTCCAAATTTTTATTTCACATTATGGATTCAGTCTTAGAATTCTTAGGCAATATACCTTGGTGGTTTTGGCTTATCATTTTTTTAGTACTCGTTGCCATCAGAGACATATTCTTTCAGCGCAAACATACCATCAGCCACAACTTTCCTATAGTTGGTCATTTACGCTATTTACTAGAAAGCATCGGACCCGAAATGCGTCAATATTTTGTCGCAAACAATCGTGAAGAATTACCATTTAACCGCATAGAACGTGGATGGATTTATGCATCTGCAAAACAAGAAAACAACTACGAAGGTTTTGGTACAGATAGAGATATATACGCACATCAGCATATTTTTATAAACAATGCGATGATGCCCTATAAGGTTGAAAAACATCACCCAAGCGCACTCGACAAAACCTTTATACCTTGTGCAAAAGTAATGGGCGCCTATAACAAGCGTAAACGACCTTACAGACCAGCATCTATTATCAATGTATCTGCAATGAGTTTTGGTTCTTTGTCCGCAAAAGCCATAGAGTCTTTAAATAAAGGTGTAAAACTTGCTGATGCTTACCACAATACAGGAGAAGGTGGTTTATCTCCTTACCATAGCAATGGTGGTGACGTCGTATTCCATTTTGGTACTGGTTATTTCGGTGTACGTGCTGAAGATGGAGGCTTTTCAATGGGAAAAATGGTGAAACTGGTTGAGGACAATCCTTTTATCAGAGCCATTGAAATAAAATTATCTCAAGGTGCTAAACCTGGAAAAGGCGGAGTGCTTCCTGGAAAGAAAATTACTAAAGAAATAGCAGAAATCAGAGGCGTTGAAGTTGGTAAAACTGTATTATCACCACCAAATCACAACGCCTTTTCTACCGTACCAGAACTAGTGGATTTTATTGAAAGTATTGCTGAAGCCACGGGTTTACCTGTTGGTATAAAAGCTGCTATTGGCAAGCTAGAACAATGGGAAGAATTAGCGCAAATCATGGAAAAGGAAAACCGTGGACCAGACTTCATTACTATCGATGGTGGCGAAGGCGGTACAGGCGCAGCACCTCCAAGCTTTGCCGACCACGTTTCTTTACCTTGGGTTTATGGATTTAGCGATGTATACAAACTTTTTCAAAAACATAATCTTACTGAACGTATTGTTTTTATTGGCAGTGGCAAGCTAGGATTTCCCGCAAAAGCAGCAATGGCATTTGCAATGGGAGTCGACTGCATCAATGTAGCGCGTGAAGCCATGATGAGTATTGGATGCATACAAGCACAAATTTGCCATACCAACCGCTGTCCTGCAGGTGTAGCCACCCAGAAAAACTGGTTGCAAAATGGTATTAATGTACCTCTAAAATCTGAGCGTTTAGCACAGTATTTTAAAACGTTTAGAAAAGAACTTATGGAAATTACGCATGCAGCTGGTTACGAGCATCCATGCCAATTTACCATGAAAGATATTGAAATGAATGTAGATGACCACAATCTCGCTAAAGAGTTTAAGCACACTTTTAAATATGATAAAACACCTGTTGCTTTTAAAAATATGCAAGAATTAAAAGATTGTGTTTATCTTGGCGGCAAAAAGGATAACTAATTTTATGGAACAACAACTTCTTAATCTTTTAATGTACACAATTCCTGCACTTATAACAGGTGCTATTGCCTATTTATTTTTTAGAGAACAAATGGATAACGAAAACAAAAGACGTCATTTTTTACTCACAAAAGATTTACAAAAGGAATCATTTCCATTAAGGCTTCAAGCGTATGAACGCATGTCTCTTTTTTTAGAACGTATTAAACCACAAAGTTTATTAACAAGAACCAATCCAACCTCTTCAAATAAAGATAATTACGAAAATTTACTTATAGCTACTATTGAACAAGAATTTGAACATAATCTAACCCAACAAATCTATGTTAGCGACCAATGTTGGAGTATAATTTTAGCTGCTAAAAATGCTACTATTCAATTGATTAGAAAAGCAAACATGAATGAAAAAACCGATAGTGCCGATAAGTTGCGTGAAGTAGTTCTAACTGAGCTTATGGACAAACCTGCACCAAGCAATGCAGCGCTTTCTTTTATAAAAGAAGAGGTTAGTGAGATGTGGTAACTAATCCGAATGCTTTTTCTCAGCATAATCATAACCTTGCTGCCACCATTTTTCCATTAAACGCTTACTAAAAATCAAAGAATTTTCTGTTAAGCTTGTAGGTGTGTAATACAAATTAAGTTTTACATCTCTATTTTTTGCCGCAAGTTTACCTATAACAATATCGCTTCGTTCTACTTGATCGAGCAGGTGACCGAATAAATTCATCATTAAAGAGAATGGGTTTTTACCCAGCACACGTTGCTTACCCATTGTTTCAGCCTCTAACACAACAGCATCCACTTCGGTTGCACCTCTTAATATCGCCTCTCTTATGGGGATTACACAGCCTAATCCTCCATCAGCATATTCATACCCATCTACTTTTGCTAAAGACATAAATGGAATGTAATTACACGAAATCCATATCCAATTACAAAATTCTTCATAAGAACAGTCATTAATAGATTTATACTCCACCCGATTCATTGATAAATTAGAAACCGTAACAACGACGTCATGTTTTTCGCGCTTTATTCGCTGGTATTCTTCAATGGTAAAGTGTTTCCTTATATGTTTTCTAAGTGCTTTACTTTCGCCAAAAGTGCGCTTCATACGTATAAATTGCCATAACGAATTCACAAAATCAATGGATACATATTCTCTTTCCCCTTTTTTTCGCTGTACAAAAGGACTAACGCTAAAGATATCTTGCTGTTGAACATTAGTAAAAATATCATAAAGTTTAGAAATATCACCAACGGCAAGATGCGGCACCAGCAAACTACCTGTAGATGTCCCTAAAAACATATCGTACTTACGATTTTCACGCTCCATAAGATATTGCGCTACTCCACCTGCAAAAGCACCTTTACTTCCACCACCAGAAATTACTAATGCTTGCATTATTGTTTTTTCTCTAATTTTTCAGACATATCTTTTGCAAACTTAACCATTCTCCAGTTATGATGCGATTTAGCTTTTTCAAGATTAGATTTACAGGTATCGTTACACGCATTCATAAGATTAAGATAGTTAAAGGCATTCATTCGCAAATCTGCATTGTAGCGCTCATCAGTGTAACTTACCAATTCTTCAAATAAGCCTTGTTTATTATCTGCCTGATAAAACGGTGTGTTAAGATTTAAAGCAATCCACAATAAGCGTACATTCTTGTCATTGAAGCCTTCTACATTTCTGGTTTTAGATAGGTATTTTGCGCGTTCTTCCGGAAATGATGTCCAAAGATTATATAAGGCATTTTCTATAGTTACGTAAGACTTATCATCTAACAACGATTCATAGTTTTCCTTAAGCTCTTTTGGTATTTGCCTTACGTATTGTGAAATCGCTTGCCTTACCTTAAAACCATGCTTAAAGGTATCATTTGTCACCAATTCCGGCATTTGAGAAATCACTTTAACCTTTGCTTCGTCCGAGACATAATATTTTAAATACTCTTTACACTTAGAGGTTTTTGCCTGGCAATCTACCATGAGATACTCGTTAATAAAAGTAGATTCATTTTGAAGTAATCCAAAAGCTGCATCAACAGGAAAATCCTTTCGCTTAATCCACACATCAACAAATGTATTTAGTGATTTACCATAGAAACGTTCTACTTCATTTATAAAATCTGAAGTTTCAACGTTTTTAAACTGATGTTTTTCCAAATAAGCTTTCACAGCCTTTTTAAACACATTGTCACCAACCAAACTTCTTAATGCATGAAGCACCCAAGCGCCACGCTGATAAAAGGTTAAACTACTTGATTTTGCATTTAAAAGCGACGTGCCATCACCAGCCAAATCTTGCCGTCCTAAATCTACAGCAGATTCATAGAGTTTGAAATAATAATGATTGTCACCAAAAATATCACGCTCTGCTAACAAGGCGTAATAGGTTGCAAAACCTTCTTGCAACCAATGATGCTCACCAGACGTTGCCGTTACTAAATTACCAAACCATTGATGGGCCAATTCGTGTGCATTAACATTAACATAACTTTTATCATTAAAACCTATATCATCTACCATAAAAGCATCCGAAAAAATGGTACAGCTCGTATTTTCCATACCAGCATATAAAAAATCGTGTACTGGCACTTGTTTGTAGTTTTGCCAAGGGTAAGCAAATCCAATCTCTTCCTCTAAAAAATCGAACATTCTTTTACTATAACGATAGGTTGGCTCAAATTTTAAAGAATCTTCAGGGTAATAGTAATACTCTAAAGGAATACCACTTTTTGAAGTTTCTGATTTCTTGTTATATTCTCCAACCACAACAGCCACCAAGTAGCTAGACATAGGCTTTTGCATATCATATTCCCACAAAGTATTACCAAGACTATCAGACTTTGATTTTAAAGTACCGTTTGAAATAACCTCATACTTTTTTGGTGCAAGAAACTTTAAATCAAACTCAATTTTATCGTTTGTGTCATCAAGACTTGGCAACCAATTACTTGTGTATTTCCCTTGACCCTGTGTCCAGATTTGATTCTTACCCTCATGTTCCCAGACTATAAAATACATAGCCTTTTTGGGAGCATTATTAAATACAAAACTTAATTTGTAAGATTCATTAGGTTTAAAATCATTGAAAACAATTAATTTTTCACCATCATTTTTAAATGTTGCCGCCGAATTATCTAGAGCTACATGCTTAAACTTCATATTTACAGCATCTAAATAAATAGAATCTGTTGGTTTTAAAATTTTAAAATCAATTTCGTAAGAATTATAAGTTGTGCTATCTACTGCTAACTGATTAAAAACCATTAAAGCTTCCGCTCTTCTAAAATCCACATAATCCGTTTGCTGTGCATTAGAAAACACAGAAACAAAAAGCAGACAAACAACCAATAATTTTTTCATAAGCTCAATTAAATCAAGGATTAGACCAAAATACAATTTTCTGTTATTTCTAAACAGGGGAAAATCTAAAATATAAGATTCTTCGCTATACTCTGAATAAAAAAAGAGATTCCTGCCTACGCAGGAATTTATGTAAATTCGCAACTATGAGTGTGAACTTACAAACACCTATCGATTACCTTAAAGGGGTTGGACCAAACCGAGCGGATTTGTTGCGCTCAGAATTAGGTATTCACACGTACCAGGACTTAATAAACCTATTCCCTAATCGGTATATAGATCGTACCAAATACTATAAAATCAACCAATTACAACGCAATAATGCCGAAGTCCAAGTAGTTGGAAAAATAAGCAACTTTAGAGAAGTAGCCCAAAAAAGAGGAAAACGTTTGGTAGCCGAATTTAGAGACGACACAGGTGTTATGGAACTCGTATGGTTTAGAGGGCAAAAATGGATTAGAGAAAACCTAAAAACCGGTCAACCTTATGTTATTTTTGGAAAAACCAATTGGTTTAATGGTAAATTTAGCATGCCACATCCCGAAATAGAACTGCTATCGGAACATAAAAAAAACCTGCGTTCTGCCATGCAAGCCATTTATCCTTCTACCGAAAAATTATCAAACAAAGGGATAACAAATCGTGTTGTAACCAAAATAATGCAGCAATTATTTTTGGAAACCAAAGGACGTTATGCTGAAACTTTATCAGATACAATTAGAGGAGAATTAAAATTATTATCAAAATCCGATGCTCTTTTTAATGTACATTTTCCGAAGTCTCCAGAGCTACTTTCTAGAGCACAATTTAGATTAAAATTTGAAGAATTATTTTACATTCAATTGCAATTAATTCTGAAAAATTTAATCCACAAATCAAAAATAAAAGGCTTCACTTTTGAAAAAGTAGGAGACTATTTCAACACCTTTTTCAAAGACCATTTACCCTTCGAATTAACCAATGCACAGAAACGTGTTCTTAAAGAAATTAGAGCAGATTTAGGAAGCAATGCACAGATGAATCGTCTTTTACAAGGTGATGTAGGTTCTGGTAAAACCATAGTTGGCTTTATGTCAATGCTCATGGGACTTGACAATGGTTTCCAATGTTGTTTAATGGCGCCAACTGAAATTTTGTCAGTTCAGCACTACAATGGATTATTAGAATGGTGTAAAAAATTGAATATCAGTATTTCATTATTAACTGGCTCAACTAAAACTTCAGATAGACGAATTATTCATGAAAATCTCGAAAATGGCAATTTACAAATCTTAGTTGGCACTCATGCGCTACTCGAAGATAAGGTAAAATTTAAAAATTTAGGACTTGCAATTATCGACGAGCAACATCGTTTTGGAGTAAAACAAAGATCAAAATTGTGGCATAAAAACGAACTGCCTCCAAATGTTTTAGTCATGACTGCTACTCCAATTCCGAGAACCTTAGCAATGTCTGTTTATGGCGACTTGGATATTTCAATTATTGACGAATTACCAGCTGGCAGAAAACCGATAAAAACAGTTCATCGATACGACAATAATCGACTGAAAGTTTTTCGATTTATGAAAGACGAAATTGCCAAAGGCAGACAAATCTATGTCGTGTATCCTCTCATTCAAGAAAGTGAAAAAATGGATTATAAAGATTTGATGGATGGTTACGAAAGTATCTCAAGAGAGTTTCCAACACCAGACTATCAAATTTCTATTGTTCATGGAAAAATGAAAGCCGAAGACAAAGATTATGAAATGCAACGCTTTGCTGAAGGCAAAACCAACATTATGGTTGCCACCACTGTTATTGAAGTTGGTGTTAACGTACCAAATGCTTCGGTTATGATTATTGAAAGTGCTGAACGCTTTGGTCTATCGCAATTACACCAGCTACGTGGACGTGTTGGTCGTGGTGCCGAACAGAGTTATTGTATCTTAATGACTGGACATAAACTGAGTAATGACAGTAAAACGCGCTTAGAAACTATGGTGCGTTCTACAGATGGTTTTGAAATTGCCGAAGTAGATCTAAAACTTAGAGGTCCTGGTGATATTATGGGTACACAACAGAGTGGTGTTTTAAATCTTAAAATTGCAGATATTGTTAAGGATAAGGACATCCTTGAGCGCGCGAGATATCATGCGAAGTCGGTTTTAAAGCTTGATCCTAGCTTAGCTTTACCTGAACATAAAATGATTTTGAATACTTACAGACAAATGAGTAAGTACCGTAATATCTGGAATTATATTAGTTGAGGTTTTGAAATTGCTCACAGCAAAAAGTCCTCGATACGATTTCTCGTAACTCAAAATCACTCGAACTGACTTACTCATTAATAAGGGACTCAGAAATACTGAAATAAATTCAGCACAAGCAAGTTCAGGATGACAATATGTGGTTTATATAGATATAAAACCTATTGTAATGAGATTCCTGCTTTGGTAGGAATGAAAAAAAGGCCTGGCACCAACAACAACCAGACCTTCAAAACATAACCAAACGTGTTTTGCTGATGAATATGTTTTCAATGTATACCGATTTTAAAAGCAAGGCTGTTAGCGACTTGTTAAAGAACAGTAACCAATTGTTAATTAACGTATTATTAAGACAAAAGAAAAGAGGCATGACCAAATCACACCTCTTAAAAATTTCAACTTTAATGTTAAGTCTTAAACTTTTTTATTAATTCATAGCAACTTCAAAGGCTTTACCTATCAAGGTTTCACCTTCTAATATTTCAAAAGTTTTGTTTTTAGGCGCATCATCATGTAAAGCTCGCACCAACGTTTGTGCAACATCTGCCCTACTGATTTCCCCTTGCTTGGTCAATTCGTTTTCGGCAATTTCAATTTTTCCTTTTCCCTCTTCATTCTTTAAAGTTCCTGGTCTAATAATGGCATATTTTAAGTTACTTTCTCTTAAATGCTCATCTGCATTTTGCTTGGCTTGCATGTAGTCTTTAAGTTCATCAAACTTTTCTGGAGTATTGGCGCCCATTGAACTTAGCATTACAAATTTATTTACGTTAGCCATCTTGGACACATCTATTAGACGTTTTGCACCTTCCTGATCGACTTCTACAACATTCTTCCCACCAGATCCTGCTGCAAACACCACTTTATCTACATCTTTTACAACATGCGTTAAATCCTTAGTTAAATCACCTAAAATGGTATCTATATTTTCATTTTTAAATTGCTCTAACTGCGATTCTTTTCGCACCATGGCAATCGGATTAAAATATTGCGAATTCTTTAAAAGGTTAACAACTTGTTTTCCTGTGGTACCATTGGCACCAGCTACTAATACATTTTCCATAAATTATTTTGTTCTTTTATCATGTTTCTTAAAGCTTCATTTTTCAGCTTTAAGTATAACTACGATTTGTACGTAGTTACTATTCAGTTTCATTTAATTTAAAGTAACATATCTAATTACAAATTGTGTTAAGGTTGCCCTAATTTATATCTAGAAAACGCTAAAACAGTCTTAAATCAGAGTATAAATCACAGTAAACTTTGTTCTATAGGTTTTTAAAATTCAATGTAAATTCCGATTTTTAGCAAAATAACACCAACCATGATTACCAAACTCGGTCAGAAATTTACAGATGGTTTTACCAAATACATGCCAAGTGCTTATGTGTTTGCGCTGTTGCTTACACTACTTACTTTTGTTTTAGCCCTGGTATTTACAGACCACCAACCAATTAATATTTTACAAGGCTGGTATGATGGCTTTTGGAGTCTTTTATCATTCGGTATGCAGATTGTGCTTATTATCATTACTGCTTACTGTATTGCGCAATCGTCACCTGTAAAAAAAGGTATTGATTATATTACTAAATACATAAAAACACCAACACAAGTTTATGTAATTATTATTGCACTTGGAGCATTACTATCATTAATAAGTTTTGGAATGGTTGTGGTTACAGCGATTTTGGGACGTGAATTGGCTTTGCGTATTAAAGGTATTCACTATCCGTTTTTAGTGGCTTGCGTGTACTTTTCTTTTAATGGTTGGGTTTGTGGCTTATCGAGCTCTATTGCCTTATTGCTTAATACCGAAAACAACTTTTTAATACAAGAAGGTATTTTAAACGACACCATTTCTACAAGTTATACTTTAGGTGCGACGCTAAATATTGCGATGATTGTTTTGTTTGTTGTTGTTTCTCCATTATTGATTTGGCTGCTTATTCCTAAAACTCATGAAGGTAAAGAACTCAAGGATTTACAAACCTCGTTAGATAACGAAACCCATTCGGTTAAAGACGAAGCTCTTTCTTACAAGCTACCTTACAAAGCATTATCTGATGCTTTAAATAATGCTGGCTGGCTGCAGCTTACTGTTGCTGCACTAGGATTAACATATATCATTTACCACTTTGCAACCAAGGGCTTTGATCTCAACTTTAACATCATGATTTTCATCTTCTTTGTAGTTGGTATGCTATTACACATTACACCAATGCGCTACAGCATTGCCATGAAACGCGCCAGTAGCAATATCTCTGGAGTGTTGTTTCAATATCCGTTTTATGCAGGTATAATGGGTATTATGCTAGCTTCTGGTTTGGGTGAAAAAATCACAAACACTTTAGTAACCATTGCTACTACCGAAAATTATGCTTTTATCTCTTACCTATCAGGAGGTATTATCAATTTTGCAATACCATCTGCTGGTGGTGAATTTGCCGTAATTGGTCCCAGTATTTTAAACATGGTACAAGAACTCAGCACCAACCTCTCACCTACCGAAGTTACGGCAATGACAGCCAGAGCCTCTATGTCTGTTGCGTATGGCGAAAGCTTAAGCAATCTATTACAGCCCTTCTTTTTACTCATTGTATTCCCGGTAATGGGTAAAGGCATTAAAATACAAGCCAGAGATGTGGTTGGGTATTTGTTTATACCTTTTGTGGTGTTGTTTGTGGTACAAGCACTTATGGTGACATATTTGCCCTATTAAGAAACATAACGACCTAAAGCTTGGTCGATTCACAGAGTTAAATTCTTTAAAAACCAATCCTTTATTTTATTTGTGAAAATTATTGATTAATACATTTCATCCGTTTTAGTGAAGCATTAAAGAGCTTTTAAGTGCAAAGGTGCGACATAACTCATTTTTATATGGTTATGTTACAACTTGCAAAAAGGTACTGAATAACACACTGTTAGGGTTGTATATACGTACTTTTTTGGCTAGGTTTGTATATATAACCGTTCTACGCAATTTGACCAAACCTATGCACGTATATTTTGACTTAAACATTTTTGACAGAATCGAGAAGAAAGAAAATCTTCCTGAATCTGAAAATGAAATATATACGGAATTGGAGAATTTGG
>NZ_SZQF01000006.1 GCF_005869935.1 Winogradskyella algicola | reverse complement strand
CAGATAATGGAGGAAGCACAAGTCTAAGTCAATTACGCTTATCGTTGTATGAAAGCAGTGCCTTTGCTAATAACGACACAGCTACTGATGGTGTGTTGATACTGTTTGGCGCAAATGGAAATAATGGTATAGATGCCAATGATGCATTAAGTATCACAAACTTGGACGAGAATTTTGCGACCAGTAATAACGGTGAACTGCTAAGTATTGAAAACAGGGCAATGCCTCAGGAAACAGAGGAAATACAATTGGAGATTAATACTTATAGAAGTACAAATTATACGATTGTAGCCGAAGGTATATCCATAGAAGGTGTAACACCATACTTATTTGATAACTATACAGGTACTTACACTGAGATTCCTCAGACAGGTTCCGTTGACTATAGCTATTCTGTGGATGCAGGTATAACGTCTTCAATTGCTAACGATCGTTTTTCAGTTGTGTTCTTCCAGTCAACATTATCAACAGGTAGTTTTGACTTGGATAGCGTTAAGCTCTATCCAAACCCAACTAATATCGGTAAGTTCTATTTGAATGTTCCATTGGGAATGGATGACTTAGAGATTACGATATATGATGTTTTAGGTACGAGGTTATATAACGAAACAGGGTTTAATGCTGGTAGTACGATCACGGTAGAGGCCGGTACTGAATTTAGTATGGGAACCTATTTTGTGGAGTTGAGTTCTAAGGGTAGAACAACAACCAAGAAGTTGATTATTAATTAATAAATTTATATATTATGAAGAATTCTAAAAAGCGAATTTCTAGAGCCATCGGTACACTGGCCATAGCATGTGCGTTGTTTATGTCCACGGACATAAACGCGCAAGGACCTCCGGGAGGGGCAACGGACACACAGGATGTTCCATTGGATGGCGGACTGGTAGCTTTGGTTATCGGTGCGGCAGCACTTGGTGTTAAAAAATTACGAGATAATTTAAAATAACGTGATTTGATAAAGCTTAAAAGTTTATTAAGCGATACTGCAAAAAAAAGGGCTTTTCGAAAGAAAAGCCCTTTTTTTAATGTTTTAGCGCTGTCAACTCAGCGATCTTACAAATAACTTCTACAGCTTTTTGCATACTTTCTACTGGAACATATTCATAACGTCCATGAAAGTTATGGCCACCAGCAAAAATGTTAGGACATGGTAAACCCATGTAAGACAACTGCGAACCATCGGTTCCGCCTCTAATAGGTTTTATCAATGGTTTTATACCCAAAGAAATCATGGCTTCCTCAGCAATATCTACAATATGTTTTACAGGTTCTACCTTTTCTTTCATATTATAATACTGATCTTTGATTTCTATCTCGAAGATCTCGGCTTCAAATTTAGTATTTAAGTCAAATACAATTTTTTCCATTAGAGCTTTGCGAGCTTCGAATTTATCTTTATCATGATCTCTGATAATGTATTGAAGTAATGTTTCTTCAACTTTACCATCTATTTTATGTAAATGAAAAAAACCTTCGTAACCTTCGGTATGCTCAGGTGTTTCAAGTCTTGGTAAAGCATTGATGAATTCGGTGGCATAGTACATGGAATTTACCATCTTGCCTTTGGCATAACCAGGATGTACAATCTTTCCCTTTACTTTTATCTTTGCGCCAGCTGCATTAAAATTTTCGTACTCTAGTTCACCTATTTGGCTACCATCCATGGTATAAGCCCAATCAGCACCAAATTTTTCAACATCAAATTTATGTGCACCTCTTCCTATTTCTTCATCTGGTGTGAAGCCTACTTTAATCTCTCCGTGTTTAATTTCAGGATGATTAATAAGATACTCCATCGCTGTTACAATTTCTGTAATTCCTGCTTTATCATCAGCGCCTAAAAGCGTTGTACCATCAGTTGTGATTAGAGTTTGGCCTTTATAAAGCAATAGGTCTTCAAAATAATCAGGCGATAAAATGATGTTTTTTTCAGCATTTAAAATAATATCCTTACCATCGTAATCTTCGACAATTTGTGGTTTTACATTTGCTCCAGTAAAATCTGGTGAAGTATCAAAATGTGATATAAAGCCAATAGTAGGCACATCATGATCTACGTTACTAGGTAAAGTTGCCATTATGTAAGCGTTATTGTCTATACTTACATCGCTCATACCAATAGCTTTGAGTTCTTCAACCAGTTTATTGGCTAAATCCCACTGTTTTTCTGTACTTGGAGTAGTGTTAGAGTTTGGGTCTGATTCTGTGTCTATAGTCACATAGCTTATAAAGCGATCTATGATGTGCTGCATATTTTTCACTTATTTCTTTATTAAAGCTTAAATGTAATCACCGGTAATTTTGAGTGGTTTACTAAGTCTTCTGAAATACTACCACCAAAGAAATGGCTAAGACCAGTTCTACCATGTGTAATTATAGATACAGCATCTGCACCTTCTCTTTTAGCGTAGTTTAATACGCCATCTTCTACCATATGGTCAGATGCAAAAGCTATATCAAAGTTTTTAGTATCTAATTTAGAAAGTTTTAAAAAGTCTTCCACTTTTTCATTAATTTCATCTGTGCTTAAAAAACTTAAGTTCGGAAGGTTTATATGAAGCAAAGTCACTTTTTCTGATAATTCATTAAGCGTCTCCAAGGCATTTTTTACAGCTGCTATACTTTCCTCATTAAAATCGCAGCTAAGTACTACATTTTTAAAGTTAACCGAACTAGGTTTAGATTTAACGACTAAGACAGGTGTGTCGCTGTAACGTACTACCTTTTCTGTGTTAGAACCAGTAAAAACACCGTCATGATCGCTGTGCCCTCTAGAGCCCATAATAATCAAGTCTGCCTTTTCATGGCTTGCCACATCAGACACTTCTTTTAACACTTTATGATGTTTTATTACAGGTGTAACGCTAATGTCTTCTAAGTAAGGTTTGTCTAAGAATTTTTCGAATTCCTTATTGGTTACCATAAGCATAAATGCTGTTTCCTCATTTTTTTCTGAGCCAGAGGTTGAAAAAATAGATTCAGAAAGTTCTAGCATATGCATAACTATAAGCTCAGCATTATGTTGTTTAGCCAATGCTGCACCAGTTTCTAATGCGTATTCTGAATGTTGAGAGAAATCTACAGGAATTATAATTTTTTTCATGATGTGATTATTAGTTATTGCTCAAAGTTAATAATTTGAATGATTAAAAATAATGATAAATGACAGTTTATGTTTTAATTATTAAATGAGACCAGAGCACACATAAGTTTACCAAGATTGTTATTTTTGTAATGCAAATTTATTTCCATGTATAAAGCTATTATAAGACCAATTTTATTTTGGTTCGATCCAGAAAAAGTACATCATTTCACCTTTTCTTTAATAAGAACTATTTCAAAATTACCGGGATGCAAAAGCCTTTTTAAGAAGATGTATCTGGTTGATGATAAAAAGCTTGAACGAGAGCTCTTTGGCTTAACGTTTAAAAATCCAGTTGGTCTTGCAGCTGGTTTTGATAAGGATGCAAAACTCTATAATGAACTTTCTAATTTTGGTTTCGGATTTATAGAAATAGGTACACTAACACCTAAGCCGCAAGATGGTAATCCTAAAAAGCGATTGTTTAGATTAAAAGAAGACTCAGCTATTATTAATAGAATGGGTTTTAATAATGGAGGAGTGGTTGAAGCCGTTGAAAGACTAAAAAAGAATAAAGGAGTATTAATTGGTGGTAATATTGGTAAGAATAAGATAACACCCAATGAAGATGCAGTAAAAGATTACGAAATCTGTTTTAATGCCCTTTTCGATTACGTCGATTATTTTGTAGTTAATGTAAGTTCACCAAATACACCAAATTTAAGAGCGTTACAAGATAAAGAACCACTCACAGAATTATTAAAGGCTCTACAGGTGCTTAATTTTCAAAAACCAAAGAGTAAACCTATCTTATTAAAAATAGCGCCAGATCTTACAAATGAGCAATTAGATGATATTATTGATATTGTAAAAATCACTAAGATTGATGGTGTAATAGCTACTAACACTACAATTTCTAGAGATGGCTTAGAAAGTAGTAACAAATCTGAAGTTGGAGGTATGAGTGGTAAGCCTCTAAAAACACGTTCTACAGAAGTGATAAAATATCTGTCTGATAAGAGTAATAAAGCTTTCCCGATTATTGGAGTGGGAGGTATTCATACGGCTGAAGATGCTTTAGAAAAAATAGAAGCCGGTGCAGATTTGGTACAATTATATACTGGCTTTATTTACGAAGGTCCTAAACTCATTACTTCTATTAATAAGGCATTACTTCAAAAAGCATAACTTTTATTGATAACGGAAACACTGATATCATTTGCTTTAGCCACTTCAGTTTTAGCAATTTCGCCAGGACCGGACAATATTTATGTTTTAGTGCAAAGTATTACTAATGGCAAAGCTTACGGTTTGGCAACCGTTTGTGGTTTAATAACAGGTTGTTTAGTTCATACCACGTTATTGGCATTTGGTGTTTCGGCAATTATAAAAGCCAATGAAGATTTGTTTTTTGGGATAAAAGTGCTTGGGGCTGTGTATTTATTGTATTTAGCTTATAAAGTTTTTAAGTCAGATGCTCAATTAGATTTTGATTCTGAAACAGCTCCCAAAAAAAGTCTAAAAGCTTTATTTGTTCAAGGATTTTTTATGAATGTTTTAAACCCTAAAGTTACTATTTTCTTTCTCGCTTTTTTTCCAGGATTTTTATTCAGTAAAACTATGAGTACAATTGCTCAATTCTACATTTTGGGTGGTATTTTTATGTTAGTGTCTTTCATCATTTTTTCTACTATAGCTTTATTGGCAGGACAAATTAAATCTTATACTTTAAAGCATAGAAACTCAGGCGTTGTGTTTAAATGGCTACAAATTGTTGTCTTTATTGGTATAGCTGTGTTTATTTTAGTCTGAAAAATGACACTATGAAATCGTTTTCGGAAACCGTATATTTGAGGCAATGAATACAGCGGTTAAACTTATAGAGTGTCCTAGAGATGCTATGCAAGGCATCAAAGATTTTATCCCAACTGAAAAGAAAGTACAATACATACAATCCTTATTAAGGGTTGGTTTTGATACTATTGATTTTGGAAGTTTTGTGTCTCCAAAAGCCATTCCGCAGATGGTAGATACAGCCAAAGTTTTATCGCAGTTAGATTTATCTGCCACCAAAAGCAAATTACTAGCCATCATTGCCAACACAAGAGGTGCGAATGATGCTTCAATTCATCCTGAAATTCAGTACTTAGGATTTCCATTTTCAATTTCTGAAAACTTTCAAATGCGTAATACGCACAAAACTATTGCACAATCTGTAGTAACACTTCAAGAAATATTAGAAATTGCAGATAAGAGTGACAAAGAAGTGGTTGTGTATATTTCTATGGGATTTGGCAACCCTTATGGTGATCCTTGGAATGTTGATATAGTTGGAGAATGGACAGAACGCTTAGCAAAAATGGGAGTAAAAATTTTATCGCTAAGTGATACGATAGGAAGCTCTAATCCTGATAATATTAACTATTTGTTTTCTAACCTTATTCCCAAATATCCCGAAATAGAATTTGGAGCACACTTACACACCACGCCAACTACATGGTTCGAAAAGATAGATGCAGCGTACAAAGCTGGTTGCCGTCGTTTTGATGGTGCTATCCAAGGTTTTGGTGGCTGCCCAATGGCAAAGGATGATCTTACAGGTAATATGCCGACCGAAAAAATGCTGTCTTACTTTACACAAAAAAAAGCCCATGACCTAAATGCCATGAGCTTTGAGAGTGCTTATAATGAAGCGACTAAGATATTTTCAAAATACCATTAAAAAATCTTTAGTTCGCTAACAGTTCATACTGAAATTGTGGGTAACCTCTTTCTCCGGTTTCACTTTCTACAGCAGTAAATCTTAATTTATATATGTTTCCGTCTGTATCTTTTACTATGTAATACCTATTTTCTCTAACAGAAGTTTCACCAGTCATAAAATCTACAACTCTCCAACCACTACCAATAACAGCACGATCGTTGTAAACAAAACTACTTTCAGAAACATTAGCTAAGGTAAAATCTATATAACTTGGAGTTGAATCGTCTTCTACATTAATTTCATACAAACCAACACCACCAAGCGTATTATGGGTAGTATAGTCTGAATATGTTAAACCAGCAGCTAAAGTACCTTGAAGTCCGTAATAAGAAAACACACCACCAAAATCAATATCCCAGTTTGAAGATACAGGTTCAGTACTTACAACTTGTCCGTCTGTTAAGCTAACAGCAGTAAGGTTGTAGCTACCATCTTTTGTTACAGTAATTTCAGAATAATCTGTAGTATTTGTTAATTCAGCATATTGAATAGTGTAAGTATTTCCGTCTGTTAAAATTCTCACTTTCATAAAACCTCTGGCATCTCCTGTAGTGTTTAATGAACCATTATTTGTTGTAGGTACTTCGTTTCCTAAATTTACAATGTATACATTATTTGCACCATCAGTAGTTGATATTTCATTAAAAGCCGTACCTGTTAATCCTCCTTCTTTGCTATCTGTAAATGAAATGCCAGCATCTAAATCACCATACTGAGTATACCCAATAGGTAAACCTTGCATTAACTCAGCCACAGTATTTACCGTAACTGTTGTAGGAGTAAATGTTTGATCTAAGGCATTTAATGTCATAGGTATAGTTAATGTAGTTGCTTCAGTTACAGAAGTAATGTCAGTAATACCTTCTAATTCTGCAGCTGATACCAATAATGCATTATTAAGGAATACACGATTTTGTGAGCCGTTATAAACAGCTATTTCCCAGGTGTCACGGCTTACAGCAACCTGTTCGCCAGAGCTTAAGTCTACGTATACACGGTTTGGTTGATTAAATCCACCAACTAAAGGATCTATTATTCCACCTGAAGAAGGAGGTGTTGTAGTAATTCCGCCTTCATCATCATTACTACAGCTTGTTGTAAAAACTGTTGCTACCAATAGTAAAAGTGTTAAGAGTTTGTTTGTCATAATTGTTAGTGTTAAAAATTTAAATTATATGTTAGTTTTAAAAAATAAGATCTTCCATTACCGATGAGTCTAGAAGTTGTTGTAGATGCTGTATGTGCACCAGCAGAAGTGCCTGTATTGATACTTACAACATCTAAGAGGTTACGAGCACCAAGAGTTGCTGATATGTTTGAAGAGATATCAGTTCTTACAGATGCATTCAACCACGTAAAAGCATCAGTCTCACCTACAAAAAGTTCACCGTTTGAATCGGTAAATACACCTTGTGTTCTTCCAGTATATTTTAGTTGACTAGAGATTGTAGTGTCCCACTTGCTAATCTTATATGCAAGTGAAGATTGAAAATTTAACCTCCATAAATAATCTGAACCATTGTTAAGCTCCTCGTTAATAGCGTTTTTAATGCCTAAATAAGTTGCGCCTAATCCAATATTCCAGTTTTTATAGATAAAACTGTTGTCTAAGCTAAAACCTAGTCGTTTACTATAATCAATATTATCTTGAGTAAAAAGTAAACGACCATCCTCATCTTCTGTAGTTACGCTTGTAATAGCATCTTTAAGATCTATGTAGAAAAAATTAAAGTTTGGATTAAGGTACCCTTCGTTCCAAACTCTGTAATTGTCCTTTAGGTTAACAAAAACTGAGACACCATCTTCTGGTTGTAAGTTTTCGTTACCTCTAACATTATGGTTTGCATCTACAAAATAGAAAAATAATTCTTCAAAATTAGGTGCTCTAAATGCTGAACCTACAACAGCTTTTAGTTTTAGCTTTTCGGTAAAATCATAAGTTGATGATAAGGACCAGATAAGGTTGTTGTCAAACTGAGTACTATGCGTAAATCTCGCACCAGGATTTAGAGATAGTTTTTTAGTGGGTTTAAATTCAGTAACACCAAATAACTCATAATTGGTAATAGTGTTTTCTACCACATCGCTAGAGTAGTCGCCTGTGGCAATGGCATCAAAACCTTTTTGATTGGTAAATTCATAACCAAGTTGTAAATTAAAAAAGTTAGATTTTGGTACAATGTTATTTACAAATCCTTTAGAGTACCACACATCACTAGATTGACTTATTGCGTCCGTCTCTATAGACTGTTTACGTTGTTCTAAAATGTTATAAACATACTCTTGGTAATTACGCTCTTGTGTTTGGTATGAAAATGAAACGTTATACTTGGTTTCGTTCTTAAAAGGGCCAGAAATATTAAGATTACTAACCCATCTGTCTGTAGTGTAATTTTGATCTATAGCAGTTGGGTTGAGTTGACCATTAACAAAACGACCGTTAACTATTCGGTTATAGATATCAAGACTTTCATCAAAATATTGAAGCTTATAAAATATATTGTGCTTCCCTAGGTTTAAATCTACATTGGCAGACACTGTAAGTTGCTCTTTTGGGTTCCACTCTGTACCACGTAAACTATCATTAACAACAGTTTCATTTTGAATATTTACATAATTCTGACCCTTGTAACCATTATAAAAACCAGCAAAATCATTACGAGAAGCACCAAATGAGTACGACAATTTATCATTAACCTGATTGGTAACTCTAAAGTTTTGTATGTGTCTGCCTTCGTCATACAATTCAAATTCATTACCAACCGTTTCTTCTTGTAGAGCGAGTTGTATTTGCCAGCCTTCTTCGCGTAGACCTCTTTTAGTAATAACATTAATCACACCAGCTACAGCGTTGTCTCCGTACAAAACACCCATAGAACCTTCAACGATTTCAACACGTTCTACGTCATCGATGTTTATTTGAGTGATGTCAATATTGTTGCCAACACCATTATCGCTAACCACAGGAATACCATCTACCAATATCTTTACATACTGTCCGTCTAATCCAAATAAGCTAATGGTAGAGCGTCCGTCTGATGCGTCAGGATTTATAGTAATATTTAAACTGTTAAATAAGATGTCTGCTAAGTTATTGCCTGCAACATTTTCTATATCTCGTCTTTTTATGGTGCCAACGGTAAATAGTTTTTTACTTACAGACATTACGTTGCTTTCGCCTACGACAACCACTTCTTTAAGTTTCTCAATTGAAGTACTATCTTTTTGTTGCTCTTGTGCGTAAACAGAGATGCCCAAAAAAAATAAAAAATAAATGTAAATATTATTTTTATTTAGACTCATTCTTGATTAATTTTGCTGCAAATATAAAATCTTATTTTAAATCAATCTAAATAAGAATAGAGTTTTTTAAAAAATCATTTTAAATCATAATTATGAAACAAATTTTAGCTTTTTCATTAGTATTTTTAATTATTACTTTATCTGTTGATGCTCAAGACAAGAAACAGAAAGATCAGACCGCTATCAAAGAAATGTGTGGTTGTTTTGAAGTTACTTTTAACTTCGCCGAAACGTTTTCATTTAGTGAAGATTCACTTTATAAACCCTCAAAAACCAAAGTTGATAAAGGTTTAGAATGGGCCCAATTAGTAGTAGACGAAGACGATAAAATATCCATTCAGCATTTATTACAAGTAGGTAAACCAGATAGTCCATATATAGTGAAGCACTGGCGACAAGATTGGTTATTCGAAAACAAAGATTTCTATATGTATAATGGGGATAACGAATGGTTATTCGAAGAAAAAACAGACAAAGACGTAGAAGGACAATGGACTCAAAAAGTGTATCAGGTAGATGATAGTCCACGTTACGAAGGTTCTGCAACTTGGGTACACGTAGACGGTAAAAGCTATTGGGAAAACACAACAACTGCACCATTACCAAGACGCGAGTATACCAAGCGTAGTGACTATAATGTTACATTAAGAGGTAACCGTCACGAGATTACCGAGTATGGTTGGTTACACGACCAAGATAATGCCAAAGTGATTAGAGAAAAGGGTAAAGAAGATGTAATTATTGCTCACGAAAAAGGATACAATACTTATGTAAAAGTAGACGACAGCAGATGCCAAGCAGCAAAAGATTGGTGGAAAGAAAATTATGATAAATGGGCTACAGTAAGAGCTAAATGGGATGAGGTTTACGGCAGAGATAAAGATTTAGTTTTAGAAGAAAAAGTAGATAACAAAGTTCTTTATAAGCATCTGTTTGATGATGAGATGACTGCAGAGAAAGATATTGATACTACGATTGAATCATTTGTAAAAAAATAAAATGAAAAAACTTTTAACTTCAATTACTGTTTTGCTCTTAACACTTCAGTTAACAGCACAAAATAACATATTTTTAAAACGCGATTTTTGGGATACAAAACCCAATGTGGAAACAATCAAGGCAAAGATAAAAGAAGGCAATAATCCGTCTGAAGCCAATAGCAATAATTTTGATGGAGTAGTGTATGCTATACTTCAAAATGCACCTACAAAAAGTATTGTGTATTTAATGTCTCAAAAAGGTAATGAGATTAACAAGCTAACGCACGATGGTAGAACTTATATTTTTTGGGCAGCCTACAAAGGCAATGCAGATATAATAAAACATCTTCTAGCAAATGGAGCCGAAACTGACTTAACAGACGATAAAGGAAATACCATAATTACTTTTGCTGCTGGAGCAGGTCAACAAAACACCAAAGTCTACGATTTATTAATTGAAGCAGATAAGACTTTGATTTCAAAAACCAATCCAGATGGTGCAAATGCCCTATTGTTAGCAGCGCCTAAAGACGAAGATTTTAAATTGATAAATTATTTTAAGTCTAAAGGATTAAGTCTTAAAAGTACAGACTCTAATGGTAATGGCATATTTAACTATGTAGCTAGAACAGGGAACTTCAAGTTATTAAAAGAACTTGAAGGAATGGGACTTAAGGGCAATGACAAAGCTTTCATCTTTGCTGCATATGGAGCTCGAGGACACGTCAACAATGTAGAAGCTTATAAGTTTTTAAAAGAGGTAGGGTTAAACCCAAATGTTGCTGACAAAGATGGCGTAACACCATTACATATTGTAGCATCTAGAAGTGATGATAAAGAAGTTTTTAATTTTTTGTTAGAAAACGGTCTTGATGCAAATACAGAAGATGCAGCCGGTAACACAGCATTTATAAATGCGGCTTCTCGTAATAATCTTGAAGCAGTAAAATTGTTAGCCTCTGCGGTTAAAGACATAAATAAGTCTAATGAAAAAGGAGAAACAGCATTGGCATTGGCAGTGAAGAATAATACCAAAGATGTAGTGTCTTTCTTAATTGAAGAAGGATCAGATCTTAAGTTTAAGGATCAAAAAGGGAACAACATAGTTTATTATCTGTTAGAAGGTTACTCAACTAGAAATGAAGCAAAGTTTATTGAAAAACTGAATCTATTAACTGAAAATGATGTCGATTTTTCAACACCTCAAAAAAATGGAAATACTCTCTTTCATCTGGCTACAGAAAAGCAGAGTTTAAGATTATTAGAATTGGCAGCTAAGGAGGATATCGATATCAACGCTAAAAACAGCGAAGGAAATACCGCCTTACATATTGCAGCTATGAAAGCTAAAGATGCAGAAATTCTAAAATTCTTAATACAGCAAGGCGCAGATGTTAAAGCTACAACAGCCTTTGAGGAATCAGTTTATGATTTAGCTTCAGAAAACGAATTATTAAAAAAGAATAACATAGATATTAATTTCTTGAACTAAATATTTTTAGTTCTAAAGATTGTCCCCTTGAGGGGACTTTAGGGGTGTTTTTACGTCCATTAAACAAAAACAGAATGAAGAATTTTAAAATATTAGCAGTCCTATTTATCACCATTATTGGTTTAATGTCCTTTACCTCAATGGTAGAATCTACCAAATATAAGTGTATGATTCAGATGACCAATTACACAGGCGAAGGTGCATACATTGTTATTTCATTAATTAATCCTGAAGGCGAATATGAGGAAACATTGCACGTTAAAGGCGAGGATGACGAATGGTATAACACCGTTGAAGAGTGGTGGGATTTTTACGGAAAAAAACGTAACGATATCGATGCCATTACAGGTGCAACTATTAGAGGCGGAGAACGCTCTATTAGTGTTATAGAAATCGCAGACGATAAACTAGACAAAGGTTACAAATTACGATTTGAAACTGCAGTAGAAGACCAAGAATATTATACCTCAGACGTTGAGGTAGAGCTAACTTATGCCAACGTAAAAGGTAAATATGATGGTAAAGGTTTTATTCGTTATGTAAGACTAATGCCTCAATAATCTACCAGTAGAGATATGACAATTTCAATATGGAGATATAGTCACTTTGCGCTGGCTGTATCTTCTGCTATTTTTATACTATTGGCAACCGTTACAGGTATTGTTTTAGCATTTGAACCCATTTCAAATCAGCTAAAGCCTTATGCTATAACCAATACAGACGACATTAAGTTGTCTAAGGTTATTACGGTTTTGCAGGATGAATATGATGAAATTGTTAGTGTTGAAGTAGATAACAATAACTTTGTAAAAGCCTCTGTTTTTACGTTTGATGGTGATAGCGAAACCTTTTATTTAGACCCAAATACAGGAAAAAAACTCGGAGAATTAGAGAAAAAAGCACCAATCTTTGAGTTTGCAACAAACCTACATCGCTCTTTATTTTTAAAATCTACAGGACGGTTTTTAGTTGGCTTATTTTCATTTTTATTGTTGCTCATTGCCATTACCGGAATTCAACTCATTATAAAGCGACAAGGCGGTTTAAGGAAGTTTTTCAGTAAAGTTGTAAAAGAAAATTTCGAGCAATATTACCACGTGGTCTTAGGACGTTGGTTCTTAATTCCAATAGTTATCATTACACTCACAGGTGTTTATTTATCCTTAGAAAAGTTCGATATGTTGCCTGCCAGTAAGATGGAACACACTGAAATAGTTGATCAACAATCTAAGGAAAAGCTAGAATTATCACAATTCAAAATATTTAATGACATACATTTAGATGAGCTTGTTACACTCGATTTTCCATTTTCTGAAGATGAAGAAGATTACTTTATTCTGCAAACAACATCTGGCGAGTTTTATATTAATCAATACACAGGCAATGTCCTCAGCGAAGCCAAGAAACCGTTGGTAAGTCAGCTATCTTATTGGAGTTTAATTTTGCATACGGGACAAGGCACCATCGTTTGGGCAGTGGTTTTGTTACTAGCTTGTTTTGCGATTCTGTTCTTTATGTATTCAGGTTTTGCAATGAGTTTTAAGCGCTTGGCTAAAGGGTCTAAAGTGAAGAATAAATTCACAAAAGATACTGCGGAATATATTATTCTCATTGGGTCAGAAACAGGGCATACCAACAAGTTTGCGCATCAGTTTTACAATGCTTTGGTAGAAGCTGGTAACACGGTTTATTTTTCAACGTTAAATCAATATGATAGTTATAAAGAGGCAAAGCATATCATCATATTTACGTCCACTTATGGTGAAGGTGAAGCACCTCGCACTGCCAAGAGTTTTGAAAAATTGTTGCCTACAATTCAGCAAGCAAACAGTATAAAATATTCGGTAGTTGGTTTTGGGTCGTTAATGTATCCAGACTTTTGCAAATACGCGATTGAGGTGGATGAATGGTTGCATAATCATCCAAATTTTGAACAGAATTTACCTGTTTTCAAAATAAACAATCAATCTTTTCAAGCTTTTAAAAATTGGGTGATTCAGTGGAATGAAGTTACAAAGCAAGATTTAAAAGTGATATTAACCAAACCATTAGTTAACCGTAAAAAACTGAAGAATTTTAAGGTAATATCAAATTCAGGTCTTAACATAGATGATACCTTTTTAATAGAATTAAGACCTGAGAAAAAATTAAAGTTTCAGTCAGGAGATATTATGTCATTCTATCCTGAAGACGATAATATTGAACGTCAATATTCAGTTGCAAAAGTTGATGATAGTATTTTGTTAAGTGTAAAAAAGCACGAGTTTGGTAAATGTTCAACATTACTCAGTCAATTATCGATTGGTGATACGATTGAAGGAAAAGTGAACAGGAATTTAGATTTTCATTTTCCGAGCTATGCCAAAGAAGTAGTAATGATTGCCAATGGTACCGGAATTGCACCATTTCTCGGAATGCTTAACGAAACCAATAAAGACATAAAAACGCATCTGTTTTGGGGAGGACGAACCAAAGCATCCTTTCAATTGTATGCTTCACATATAGAAAACGCAACTCAAAAAGGTTATTTAGATAATTTTAATGTAGCCTATTCTCAAGAACAGGAAACTAAGGTTTACGTTCAAGATAGTATTAAAGCAAATGAAACCCTTATCTCTTCTGCACTTAAAAACGATGGAGTCATAATGATTTGTGGCTCTATTGCTATGCAAAATCGTGTGTTAGAAGTTTTGAATAGCGTAACTACAACAACCTTAAACGAGCCACTAAGCACGTTTGAGAATAATGAGCAAATCTTAATGGATTGTTATTAAGGTTCTATCCAAAAAAAAGCGCTATCCAAAAAAGGATAACGCTTTTACCAATCAACTAATTTTAAAACTGAATATTTAAAATCTAAATTCAAATCCCAGGTTACCACCAAAAGGATGACCAGGACGTAAACCTGCAGGAACTCTAGAAACAGCATAGGTTTCGTCTAGTAGGTTTATAATGTTTCCTGTTAAACTAAGGTTCTTTGTAAAGTGATATTTAGCAGACATATCAATGATAAAGTTAGAATCTACACGCTCAGCATCTGGAATAGATCCTGTGCCAGCCATAGTTCTAAATTCACCATTAAATCTTCCATTTATGTTGAGTTCGTATTTAGTGTGCTCTAACGACAAACCAACATTAAACTGATGTGTTGGGATGTATGGTAATTCATCACCTTCAGTAACTTCTCCCCATAAATCGTCACTACTACCAAAGCTGTTTAAAAATTCAGTATTAGTAAATGTATAAGCAAATGTTATAGGCAGTTTAAACGATTTGTTATTAGGTAATAACTCGTAGTTTAATAAAACTTCTAAACCACTTACGGCTACTTCACCAGCATTAAATTGATCTAAAGAGCCTGTTCCGCCAGTTGCAGCTAAGTCACTACCTAATAAGTTGCTGTAGTCGTTGTAGAAACCAACAACTTCACCACGTAATTGACCAACAGCAAAACGCGACCCTAGTTCGTAATTGATACTTTCCTCAGCTTCTTCACCCTCAGAACTTCCTGGAGGTGAGAACCCTTTATGTACACCACCAAACACAGAAACATTATTTGTAAAGGCGTAGTTAACACCAACGCCAGGAATAAAAACATCTACTTTGTTTTCTCTAAACGCAAGGTCGCTACCTGTTCTGTTTGGGTCATTGCTGCCGTAATCATCGCGTTGTAAAATGATATTTTCGTATCTAACACCAGGTGTTACGGTAAGCTTATCATATTTTAACTTATACATCGCATAAGCCGCAAAGGCTGTAGCACTACTAATTCTGTTACCTTGCGCACCACGCGGTCCATCTGAGGTTTGAGTCATAGTTTGGTTAATGATACTGTAACCATCTTCCCATTGAAAACGGTCTTCTTCATCATAATGGTAACGCAAACCAACTTCAATATCATGAAACGTATTTTCGCCATACCAGTGGTAGTCAAATTTTGTTTGTAAACCTTTAGAATAGTACACGCGGTTATTCGCTTTAAGCAATAAAGCATCAGCAGATGAATCTACATCACCACGAATAATATTCATATGGTCTGGATAGCTTGTTGGATCTGCAATTACAGTAGCAATACCTTGTTTGTCACCGTTAAAAACAACATCATCTAGCTTGTACCAGTTACGAGAAAATCTGTTGTAATAACCGTTAGTCGTTAAACGCATATTTTTAGTGAAGTCTAGAGTATGTGTAAGCATTAATTGAATTTGTTCAGCAATCATACGGTCATCTTGTGACGCAGCATATCTACTGAAAGGTGAATTGTTAAAGTCACTTTCCGTGAGTCCTAAATAAGTTTCATAAGAGCGTTCATCGTAAAAGTGAAATTTAGCTTCTAGTGATTGTTGAAGCTTGGCATCAGCATCGGTTTTTACTTTAAACTTAGCAGTTAATTCGTTTATATCAAAACCAGTATTATTACCACTTGGTAAATTTTTAAAGCCGTCAGAACCGTAATTAAGGAATTCTACCATGTAGCCAATATTCTCTTTAGTATCACCTATACGTGCTAATACCTGCTGTGTATCAAAAGAACCGTAACCAGCTCTAACTTCACCACTAAAGGTATTTGGTATTTGTGCCGAAATCATATTAATAGCACCACCTGTAGTAAAAGGACCAAATTGTACTTGGCTACTTCCTTTTAAAATTTCAACAGCTTGCATACGTCCAACAGATGGGAAATAATATGCGGCTGGCGCACTGTAAGGAGCAGGTGCTATAAGTACACCATCTTCCATTAAGGTAATTTTTGCACTACGCTCAGGTGATGTACCTCTTAAACTTATATTTGGTCGTAATCCAAAGCCGTCTTCCTCGTAAAAGGTAACACCAGGAACCGAACGCAAAGCACGATTAATATCTGTAAAACCGAATTTCTTTAATTCTTGTGGAGATAAATAATAAGCAGAACCTGTACGGTTGCTTGCTACATATTTACTACCAAAAATTTGGTTAGAGTTAATAATTACTTCGTCAAGTTTTTGAATAGAATCTAATGGTTTTTCGTTGGGTTGGTTTTGTGCATTTACAAGAAAAGTACTTATAAAACCGATTGCTGTAAGGGTTAATTTTCGAATCATTTATTTAGACTTGTTAAAAATAGATTTGTTTTCAGCATGCAAAAGTAATACTGATTTATATTATTTCAAACTTTATTTAGAATAAATAAAAATAAAATAATGATAAGTATTGATATACAGTTTCTTAAGAAGGAACACTTTTTTTATGTGAATTTTATTTAACTGTAAGTTGACATTTGCTCATTGAAAAAAACTGTATATTTGCATGCAATTATATCTTAATTGCATTATGACAGCACACGAAAACAAAATCTTAGGTGAGGGTCTTACCTATGATGACGTCCTTTTAGTTCCAGCTTTTTCTGAAGTTCTTCCTCGCGAAGTAAATATTGAAACAAAATTTACAAGAAATATTACCATTAATATTCCAGTAATCTCTGCCGCTATGGATACGGTTACAGAAAGTAGAATGGCAATAGCTATGGCTCAAGAAGGTGGTATTGGAGTACTTCATAAAAATATGACCATCGAAGATCAGGCACAGAAAGTCCGTCGTGTAAAGCGTGCTGAAAGCGGTATGATTATAGATCCTGTTACTTTGCCTATGGATGCCGTGGTTGCAGATGCTAAAAATGCTATGAGAGAGCATAGTATTGGTGGCATTCCTATTGTAGACGACAGTGGTAAATTAAAAGGTATAGTAACCAATAGGGACCTGCGTTTTGAGCACAAAAACGATAGACCTATTACTGAAGTTATGACTAGCGAGAATTTAGTTACAGCTCCAGTAGGAACTTCCCTAAAAGATGCTGAAGATATTTTACAGGCACACAAAATTGAAAAACTACTTATTGTTGAGGGTGAAAAATTAGCAGGTTTGATAACTTTTAGAGATATCACTAAGGTGACATTAAAGCCTAATGCGAATAAAGACTCTTATGGTAGGTTACGTGTGGCAGCAGCAATTGGTGTTACTGGTGATGCTATAGATAGGGCAGAAGCACTAGTAAATGCTGGTGTTGATGCTGTGGTTATCGATACAGCACATGGACATACAAAAGGTGTGGTATCTGTTTTAAAAGAGATAAAGTCTAAATTCCCAAAACTCGAAGTTATCGTTGGTAATATTGCAACTGGTGAAGCTGCCAAATATTTAGTTGAAGCAGGTGCAGATGCCGTAAAAGTTGGTATTGGTCCTGGTTCTATTTGTACAACACGTGTTGTTGCTGGTGTTGGGTTTCCTCAATTTTCAGCAGTGTTGGAAGTTGCCGCAGCTATAAAAGGCTCTGGTGTACCTGTAATTGCAGATGGTGGAATTCGTTATACAGGTGATATACCAAAAGCAATTGCCGCTGGTGCAGATACAGTAATGTTAGGTTCTCTTTTAGCAGGTACAAAAGAGAGTCCTGGTGAGACCATTATTTATGAAGGTCGTAAGTTTAAATCGTATCGTGGAATGGGTTCTGTTGAAGCTATGAAACAAGGTAGTAAGGACCGTTATTTTCAAGATGTAGAAGACGATATTAAGAAGTTAGTACCAGAAGGTATTGTTGGTAGAGTACCGTACAAAGGCGAGTTGTATGAAAGTATTCATCAGTTTGTTGGTGGACTAAGAGCTGGTATGGGCTATTGTGGCGCAAAAGATATTGCAACCCTAAAGGAAACAGGTAGATTTGTAAAAATCACTGCCAGTGGAATCCACGAAAGTCATCCACACGATGTAACGATTACTAAGGAAGCACCTAACTATTCTAGATAGGATATTTTAAAATTTTCTTTTAGTCATTTAAGGTCCAAATAAGAGCTTTCTCTTTAGTTGCTCTAAAAATGGAGCTATGTTCCTCGTTAGGTTCATCAGAATACTTCCAAGTTAAATTTGATGGTGCATCGTTCTGTAATGCCTTTTCAACTTTTTTGGTGTATTGCGAAATATCCTCTGTATTTGAGCCTGCAAACCATAGTTTTATATCTTTTTCAGGAAGTTTGGTTAATAGCGTATTTGCATTATTAGCTAAGTAATTGTTGTTCCACCAAAGCGAAGGATCCATAGCAATGTAAAAATCAAAAGTTTCTGGCTTTGTAAAAAATGTTTCCATAACAAACAAACCAGCAAGAGATTCTCCAATAATACCTTTTTTAGCTTTTGTTCTGTATCTGCTATTAATTTTTGGTATTAATTCTTCAGAGATAAAAGCTCTAAAATCTTTTGCACCATCTGTAATTGGGCAATATTGTTTATCGTCTTCGGCTTCAGAAGAACCCGTTAAATCTCTACCTCTTTCAGTGTTTTCTATGCCAACTAAAATAAAAGGTGGTATTTTATTTTCATCTAACAATTTGGCCAAAGTATTAGCTATATGCGGAAAGTCTTCTTTTATCCCACCATCTGGCATGTAGAGTACAGGAAAACGTTCAGTAGACGTTTTGTAATTTGGAGGTGTCCAGATATTAATAACACGATCTTCATTGACATACTTAGATGCTATGGTAATACTATCGTGTTCTGGTATTGGGTCGTTATATATTGCACCTTGGTTTTTACAACTAATCGAGATTAAAGCTAAAGCGAATATTAAAATTATTTTTTTCATTAGTACAAGTTTATTATTAGATAAATCAATATTGATCAAATTTAGAATTTAGCCAAGCTTCTAACATCTCATTTTTATCTTCCTCGTTGTTGTAGTTGATGTTAACACCAAAATCAAATCCGTTAATCAACCTGCCATACATACTTTGGTTAAGGAGCACATCTCCATTAGGCTTGTAAAGTGTGACGGTAAAATAATGAAAACTTAAGCCATCTATATTTGCAATTTTTGTGGCTGTAGTATCTGTTTTAATACCTTTTTCGGTATACAAATCGTATAGTAATGCTTTAACTGAGGTATTATTATCTTCCCATTCGCCGTCATACTCTACTTCAAAGGGTTCGGATGTTGATTGAAAAATATTAAATCTATTTTTTTGAAAATTCAAAAGTTGCTTTAACTCGCTATCGTCATATTCTAAACCAGTAGATTCTTTTATGATATCTAGCCCTTTTTTAGAACGTCGGTTAAGAACACTTCTATGGGTAACATTCCAGCCGTTTGGTATATTCATAGTCCAGCCGATTTCGTCGCTATGATAGGTGTTTTCGGTTATTTTGCCTTCGTCAATTTGCTTGTTAGGATCAGATTTGCAAGATAATACTATGGTTAAGATTAATAGGACTACGAGTTTTATTTTCATGCTTTAGGTTAATAGGTAAGTTTAAAATTAGTGAAAACCTATTTAATTTTTAAATAGAACAGTTGTAGAAGTATAAAAAACTGGCACTCATTGCAGTAGCCAACAAACTATTAAAACAGGCTTTTGCTATTGCAAAATCAGGATTGCCATATGACGAGAACTTTGTTTCAAAATTAGCATAAAAATTACTTGCTTTTTAACTCAGTTCTTTGTTAGGCACTGGCTTTTTATTCTAAAATTGATTTGATTTTTGACCAGAAACGGGACTTTTTATCATGTTCTTTTCCGATCTTTTCGAGAAACTCAATCGGATCAGTTAAGAATTTTATAGCATTTGATTTTTTTAAATCTTCAGAAATTAATTTGAGTTTTGGTTCAAATAAAACTCCATCTGTATTAAAAACCATTAAATCATTTTGCTCACATATTTTAAGCATTCCGTTCATGAAAATAGTCGTGTTCTCTAGATCCCGTAAATCTGTTCTAAAATGAAATTGACCTATTAATAGAGTATTTTGATCGAAAGATATGAAACAGTCATTATCTTCTTTATTTTTAGAACTTCCTTTCCAATTCATCGAATTTAAGGAATCTTTTCCCCAACCTGCTCTTGAAACTAATTTATCAATTTGGTCAGAAATTTCATATACATCAAGTTTCGCATTTGTCCACCACTTAATAGTTTTGGCATCTTCAAAGTTTGGTTCTGGAAATCCACTTTCAAATTTCACATTTTCCCAGTGAATTTCCCAATTAACATGATCTATAAATAGCGCATTAGGTATTTCTCCATACTTTTCAAGTATAGCTTTTCTTGGAATTACATTAAGTTGATATTGCCAAACAGCCATTTAGTTCTGGATTTTTTTCAGCTTGTGCCTAACAACTGGATATAGATATTAACTATATCCACATTATATGTTTTCTGTTACAATTTACAGAAAATAAAAACCACTAATAAAGCTATTAGTGGTTTTTTTATAAATAGTATTCTGCCTTTAAATTACGGAGTAGACGTTACTACACCAAGTGTATAAAGTTGCTCCATGGTTGGGCTTTCGCTGCCACCTGCTGGCTCTAAGGTGATACCAAAGGCCTGGCTTTCGTTGGCATTCGCAATAGCAAATATTTTATTGTCGTCGGTGTTAAAGCCGTCAATAGTACCCAAACTCGTTGGTGTTAATGGGTTTAGCGTTAAAGACCACACTTGCCATACTTTACCTTCTGGTGCGTTTGGCAGACCTTCACCATCTAAGTAAATGGTATTGTCGGCTTTGTTCCAATACACTTTGGCATAGGTAGCGGCATAGTCGCCTTGGCCACCTAAAGGTACCGCAATAATATCCTTGTCTCTAATGGCATCTAATAGATTTTTGGTAGCTGCAAGATCGCCTCTGGCTTCTTCAATTTGTATTTCGAGATATTGCTTTTCGGTAGAAACGGTTTGTAGCTCTTCTTCAACCTTGTTCTTATTGTTAAGCGTCCATAATAAACCACCAGCAAGTAAAACGGAGGCTGCCCAACCTGTGTAGGAAATCCAACTAGGTTTTCTTGGTTTTAGGTCTACAACTTTGGTGTCTGTGTTTAATTTGCCTTTAAACGATTCAAAATCTATAGCATGAGGTGATACCGCAGCAGTAAGTTTTACGATGGCTGCTTCAATTTCTAAAACTTCTTGTAATATTTCAGGATGTTGCTGCATCAACTCATAGACTTCCTGATTTTCTTTTTCAGAAAGCTGACCAGCTACGTAGAGCTCTAAAATACCTGATTCTATGTATGCTTTTATATCCATATTACAATACCATATCCCTTAACTGCTGAATACAGTTTCTATTTCTTGTTTTTACTGTGCCAATTGGCATTTTTAATTCTTCGGAAGCTTCCTTTTGTGTAAATCCTTTAAAATACAGCAACTCTATCACTTCTTTACATTTTTGGCCTAGGTTAGTTACAAACTTTTTAATTCCGATAGCATCTGTGCTGTTATCTAAATTATCGTTGCTTGTTATTATATCTACGAAATAATCTGAGTTGAGGTTTTGCTTGGATTGTTTAAAGGCTTTAGACCTTGTTACATCTATAGCTGCATTGCGTGCAATGTTTAATATCCACGTAAAAAAACGTCCCTTTTTTGAAGAATAGGTTTCTGCCTTATGCCATGCCTTTATAAAGACATCTTGCATTACTTCGTCAGCAATTTTAGTATCTTTTACAATGTTATAAACTACACCATGTATACTGTCACTATACATCTCGTATAGTTTTTTGAACGCAACTTGGTTTTTAGACTGAAACTGCTGTACTAATGTATCTAATTCGGTCATACGCGACTTGCTTAGAATTTTTGCAGACAAGGGGAAGTATTAGTACTGCAATAGCTCTAGCTCTAGCTATTTTTTAAGTTAGTGTTTATTTACTTTACTACTCTGACTTTAATGTTACTTTACGCTCTACAGTATTAAATGGTCCAGGTAAAACATTTCCATCAGCATCAACTAATTTAAGGTTAATTGTAACTTCTCCCATCGGTAAACCAGTAACTACATAAGGCTCCCATTTTGTTATGGTAAATTCTTCACCATTTATAGTAGCAATAACTTTGTTACCAGTATCGGACAACTCTGTATTAAGTACAAAGAAATCTAATAATAAGTTTTCTGTGTCCTTACCAACATAAGTGCCTTTAGGTCTACTGTAAATCAGTGTTGGAGCTTCCATGTCTAAGTTTTTACTGTCCTTAGCATCTGACCCAACAACAAGTTTTCTAACCACCATAGAATTATCATTTTTTACAGACTCATGATAAGAACGGCTTAAAAATGCCACTAAATGGTGCTCACCAGCCGGAATTTCTTTTTTAATATTCGGCTCGTAATGTGCTGAATATGGTTGGTTGTTTAATATAAAATGAATATGTTGTCCTTTACCAGAATTAGCAAGTCTTTCTTTGTTAGGACTGTCCGTTAACTCTCCTAACGTATAGTTTTTTAACGTAAAATCAAAATCTACATCACCAGCATCATTAATAACCATGGTCTCTGGTGTATCTAACATAAGTTGCGCATCTGCATATGCAGGTGAGTCTGAAAGTGGTGCTATGGATATTTTTGAGTCTTCCTTTTTATTAGTTGCTTGTTCCGTAGCATCTTCAACAGCCTCGGTTTCTTTTTTAGTCTCTTTACAAGCAGTTGCAAAAACAACAGCCAAGGCCAATACAGTATATTTTAAATGTTTCATGTTTTTATAGTTTTTAGTAAAGTTAAGCAGATAAATGCGCAACTGCAAAAAATAAATCAAGACTTCTTAAACCAAAGTTTTTGATCAGTGATGCCGCGTTTAAGATTTTCTATTAAAATTAAAGCTTTGTCCACACGCATCTGAGGCGATTTATAACGCTGTATGGCATAAATGATGCTACGTTGTTTTCCTGGAGTGAGATTTTCAAAAATTGTAAAGGCATCATAATCACTTAACAAAACAGCCTCTAATTCTTCGGAAATTTCGACACCATATTTTGAGGTATCCTCAAATATTTGAAGTTGAAAATAATCGTTCATAAAAACTCCAAGCTCTTTTTGTTTAGCCTTACTGAAATAAATTTTATGCAAACCCGATTTTTCACGTTTTAAGGCTGCATAAAAATCTATGTGCTGACCTTCGTAAGATGCTTTAACCCTTACACGTTTATGGTTTCCTTTTATAAAATCTGAAATATAAACTGCTGGCAATAAAACACTTTGTTTATCTGCGAGGGTGACTTCAAAAGCTTGACTTTTAATCATTTTTAGGTAGAATATGGCTTCATATGACAAATATCATGTTTTTTACCTTGTTATACGAGTAATTTTGATTTTAGACAAAAGTTAGTATGTGTCAAAAGTTAGTAAATAAATACAATGTGGCAGGTCCACGTTATACCAGCTATCCTACGGTTCCGTATTGGAATGCTGAGACATTTTCATTGCAACAATGGAAACAAGTTTTAAAGCAATCCTTTGATGAGTCTAATACAGAAGAAGGGATAAGTTTGTACTTGCACCTGCCATTTTGTGAAAGCCTCTGCACATTTTGCGGATGCCACAAACGTATTACCAAAAGGCACGAAGTAGAGTTGCCATACATAAAGGCAGTTTTAAAAGAGTGGCAATTGTACCGAGAATTATTAGGAGCAAAACCAAAAATAAAAGAATTGCATCTTGGTGGTGGTACACCTACATTTTTCTCGCCAGAAAATTTAAGCTTTCTTATTACGGAATTACTTAGAGTGTCTGACCTTGCTAAAGATTATGAGTTTTCTTTTGAAGGACATCCAAATAATACAACCCAGGCGCATTTGCAGGCACTGTACGATTTAGGGTTTAGACGCGTGAGTTTTGGAGTTCAGGATTATAATCTGAAAGTTCAGAAGGCGATAAACCGTATTCAACCTTTTGAAAATGTAAAACGTGCTACGGAAACAGCTAGAAAAATTGGTTACACATCTGTTGGACACGATATTATCTTTGGTTTACCGTTTCAAACGGAAGCAGATGTTATAGAGACCATTCAAAAAACAAAAGCCTTAATGCCAGATCGCATTGCGTTTTATAGCTATGCACACGTGCCATGGATAAAAGGAAATGGGCAAAGAGGCTTTAAAGATGAAGATTTACCAACTGCCGAGTCTAAGCATAGACAGTACGAAACTGGTAAATCACTTTTAGAAAAAATAGACTATACCGAAATAGGTATGGATCATTTTGCATTAAAAACTGATGGACTTTACAAAGCCATGCAAAACGAAACCATGCATCGTAACTTTATGGGTTATACAGCCTCTAAAACACAAGCTATGATTGGCTTGGGTGTATCATCAATAAGCGATAGTTGGTATGGCTTTGCGCAAAATGTAAAGGCTATTGAAGAATATTATAACTTATTAGAAAACAATATTATACCAGTTTACAGAGGACACATTTTAAATGAAGAGGACTTAAAAATTAGAAAGCATATTCTCAATTTAATGTGTCACTTTAAGACCTCATGGAAACAATCAGAACTGGTGTTTAATGAATTACCAGAAGTACTTATAAAGCTGAAAGAATTAGAGCAAGACGGTTTAATTGAATTTGAAAGAAAGCAGATAACCGTAACTGAAAAAGGGAAACCTTTTATAAGAAATGTTTGTATGGCCTTTGATTTGCTGTTGCAACGCAAAAAGCCAGATACTCAACTATTTTCAATGACCATCTAAACACTAAAACCATGAAAAAAATTATTGTACCTATAGATTTTTCAGAGCATTCGGAATTTGCTTTGGAAGCGGCTGCGAACTTAGCTCAGAAGTTTGGTTCGGAACTTATAGTATTACACATGTTAGAACTATCTAATGCTATATTAACTGCTAATGGGAACTCTATTAATGAAGAAGCTGTTTTCTATCTAAAATTAGCGGAACAGAAATTTGATGCTTTTCTAGACAGACCTTACTTAGAAGGTATTAAAATTACACCGATTGTAAAGCATTTTAAGGTTTGGAGTGAGGTGAATGATGTCGCCAATGACCATCATGCCAACCTCATAGTAATGGGTTCTCATGGTGCTAGTGGTGTAAAGGAAGTACTCGTTGGTTCTAATACAGAGAAAGTGGTACGCCATGCGGATATCCCAGTTTTAGTAATCAAACACAACCCAATATTATTAGATTTTGAAAACGGTGTATTTGCGAGTGATTTTACGGATGAAGCTATTACACCTTACCTTAATGCAAGAAAAACCTTTAAAAAAATAGGCGCGACTATGCACTTAGTGTATGTGAATTCACCAGATGGTAATTTTAGAAGTTCTACAGAAATAGATAAGCGTATATCCTTATTCCTCAAAAAAGCAGATGGTGATTTAGATAATCTTGAAAATGTTCATGTGGTATCAGATTATTCAATAGAAAAAGGTATCTTAAATTTCGCCAATACTATTGGTGCAGATCTTATTGCAGTAGCCACACATGGCAGAAAAGGCTTGGCACATTTCTTTGAAGGTAGCATTTCAGAAGACATTGCCAATCATTCTACGTTACCAGTAATGACCTTTAAAATATAGTTCTTGATGTTTATTAGTTAGTGTTATTAATATCAAGTTAAAACGCCAAAGACGAGGGCTTTGGCGTTTTTTTATGCGTTTGTTTTTCGATAAAATTAAAAACGATATCCTATTCTTAGGTGTAGGTTAACAGCCACACCATTTTCATCTTCAAAGAGAAAAACATTATCTTTTTTGAATAAGTGGTAATAACCGATACCTATACCTGTTTCATAAGTGAAATGTTTGCCAACATTACGACGAATTCCCCAAGTTGGTATAATAGTAATGTCAGAAATGAAGACGGTATTTGCAGGTAAAGATCCTAAAACCAAATCTGGATGATAGGTAGTTTTTATTGAAACAAAATTTCCACTATTCCCATCAATACGTCTCTTTTTAGTCACTCTTTTACTTAGGTTGTAGTACCATCTTGGTTCTAGAGTTATTGCTGGTACCATGATAAAACTTTGTGAGCCAACAAAATTTTCCCCAAAAATGGCAGCATCCAAGCCTAGTTCACTTCTAAGTGCAATAGCGTAAGATAATTTAGACTCATTATGAGCCCAAATACCTAAAAAGCCAGTTTGAATTCCAAATGTAGATTTTTCTACACTCGCATCTTGTGCTGTTATTTCAAATACTGAAAGAGTGAAGACTAAGGCTAAAAGAAATTGTTTCATATTACAATTGATTGATGTTTTGATATTGCAATAATACCAAAAAAGTTAGTTGAAAATTGAACGGTGGAATTTTTTAATCTTAATGACAGTCTATAGCGCTAGTTGCCATTTCAACTACAGGAGCAGGAGAGATGTAAGGAATGCCCAATCCCAATCCTCTAAGAATGAACAAAACACCTATTAAGACTACAAAAACAGGAATGGCTTTTTGTATGCGTTGTTTTATGGTTTGGTTTAAAAACTTACCTAAATAAATAGCTGAAGTCATCAAGGGAATAGTGCCTAAACCAAATAAAACCATATAAAAACTACCTTGTAATAAACTACCTGTGGCTACAGCTCCAAAAACAGCCATATAAACCAAACCGCAAGGTAAAAATCCATTTAGAAAGCCTATGGTTAAAAAGGTGTCTGGTGTTTTTTTCTTTAAAGCTTGTCCTAGATTAGATTTTACTTTAGAAATGACTTTGCTTAAAGGTTTAGATAAATTGTATTTAGCAAAAGTTCGATAAGGGATGAGAACAACAACAATCATTAAAATTCCTACTGCTATTGAGAGTTGTTGTTGTACACCAAACAGATTGAGACTTTTACCAACCAGACCAAAAGCTAGTCCAATTAAACTGTAAGCTAATAATCTACCAATATGATAAACACTAATTTGAGATACTTTTTTAATGGAATTAGAACGATCTACGGGCAACATAAAGGCTATTGGTCCACACATACCAACGCAGTGCAAACTACCTAATAGACCAAGTATAAATGCCGAATACAACATACTAGTAGTTTATCGCCTTTTTGTACAGATAGGCTTCGTTATTGTAGGTCCAGTCAATGTTAATGTTCCAGCGACCATCTAACAATTTGTTGTCAGGTATGAGCAAATTGTGATCAGATAATGAAATAGGAATTTCAAAATCTAACGTCTTGTTAGATGGTCTGTATAGGAACACTGAACCTTTAATCTTTTTTATATCTAAATCTTTTGGGAATTCAACAAGGATACCATCTTTAGTTTTCTTCCAACTAATATTGGTTTTTAGGTTTTTAGAATTTTCTTCTTTATCAATATCTGTTTGAAACTTTAACTCTTTTTGATAGTAATCTTCTACAACCAAATCATGATCATACTTATCATCAGTAGCCATGTTGATTACAAAATACATGATAAAGCCTATAAAACCTGCAAAGGCTATAACTATTGCTGTTCCCCAATTTACTTTCATAACTCTACTTCCTGCAAAAGCAGGAATCTCCTTTTTTTTAGACCTGCTAGGTTTTCAAAACCCAAACCTGCTAGGTCATTGTTAATTATAACTTCTAGGGCCTAAAAAGCTTACAGAAGTTGTTTCTATTAATTTGTCTCCACTATAAACATCTAAAGTCAGGTTGTTCTTGTCGCCAGAAAGGTCACTTTGTTTTAGCTCTATAAATAAAGTTCCTTCTGCTAGTCCACTTTCTTTTACTGTAAAGGTATCGCTTGTAGAAACCAATTTTATTTCACCATCAATACCTCTAAGTTTAAAGCTTACATCCTCAATAGTTTCAGTGGTTTTATTTACAATTTTATACGTATAGACGTTACTGATAATGTTGTTATCCTTGTGTTCATATAATTGACCTGGCAATCTTAGAACTCTGGCCTCAACATCATTTCTTAAGGCTAACATACCGAGTAATACACCAATTAAAATGACAAGCACAGCAATGTAACCTTTCATTCGAGCCGTAAGTTTAAAAGCTGTTTTCTTTTCTATATTATCTTCACTGGCATAACGGATTAATCCTTTTGGTTTGTTGATTTTTTCCATTATAGTATCACACTCATCAATACAAGCAGTACAGTTGACACATTCTAACTGTGTGCCGTTTCTGATATCTATACCTGTAGGACAAACATGTACACATTGAAAACAATCTATACAGTCACCATGTCCTAGAGCTTCTCTGTCTTCATTTTTTCTAAACTTCTTTCTACCACTTTCGCCTTCGCCACGTTTGTGGTCGTAAGCTACAACTATAGATTTATTATCTAGTAGCACGCCTTGTAATCTACCATAAGGACATGCTATAATACATACTTGCTCTCTAAACCAAGCAAAAATAAAATAGAACACTCCTGTAAAAATCAACAACGGAACTAAAGTGCCTAAATGTTGAGACGGACCTTCTTTAACATAACTTAGAAGCTTGTCACCACCTATTAAGTAGGCTAAAAAAATGTTTGCTATTAAAAACGAAATCACTAAAAAGATAAACCACTTTAAGGTGCGTTTTCTAATTTTTTCTGCATCCCATTTCTGTCTTGCCAAACGCATTTGTTTATTGCGGTCACCATCTATCCAAAATTCAATACGTCTAAAGACCATTTCCATAAAAATGGTCTGTGGACAGATCCATCCACAGAAAATACGACCAAATCCTACTGTAAACAGTGTAATGAATACCACACCAATTATCATGGAAATTACAAACAGATGAAAATCCTGTGGCCAGAACGGAAAACCAAAGATGTTAAAACGTCTTTCTAGGACATTAAACATTAAGAATTGGTTACCGTTAATTTTTATAAATGGTGCAGCAAAGAGAAAAGCTAATAGAAAATAACTTACTAACTTTCTCTTTTCCCAATATGGACCTGAAGGTTTTTTAGGGAAAATCCAATTACGTTTACCTTCTTCATTGATGGTACCGATTGAATCTCTAAAAACTTCGTTCTCTGGCGTTTCCATTTGGGTGTGGTTTTTAAAATAATTTAATTAGATGCAACAGTTTGTACTTCTTCAATTACTTCAGTAGCATCTTCTTCAGTTTCATTTGTTGTATCTTCAGTAGATGATTCTTGAGCTTCAATTGTTTCAGAAGCATCCTCAGATTCGTCTACCCAAATATCTCCTTCAGCTTCTTTTGGATTAGCTGGTGTGGTGCCCTGGAATAGCAATACATAACTAGATACTTGTGCCATTTCTATTGGTTTTAAACTATTTTTCCATGCAACCATACCTTTTCCATCTCTACCGCCTTCGGAGATAGTTCTGAATACATTTTTTATACCACCACCAAGAATCCAGTGCTCATCAGTAAGGTTAGGGCCAATACCACCACCACCATCTGCCATGTGGCAGGCCACACAATTGACTTCAAAAATCTTTTTACCTGCGTTTAGGTCTGCAGCATCGGTCAGTACTACAACAGTATTAACGTCAACCAAGTTCTTTGCTGTCTTTTTATATTCTTCAATTGCTCTATTGGCTTCGGCATATTCAATCTCATATTCATCAAACTGGTCATCTGCATTAAATACATGGTATCTTGCCATATAAACCACACCAAAAATGATAGTTGCGTAAAATCCATAAAGCCACCAAGGCGGAAGGTTATTGTCTAATTCTTTAATACCGTCGTAATTATGGTCTAGAATTATTTCACCTTCTTCCTCAATTGGTTTAGCTCCTTTGAGTTTGTCATAGGTTTTCTTTATCCATAATGCTAATTTAGATGGCGCAGCTCTTTGAGCATCATATCTGGCTTTACCTTCTTCGTCTAAACTTTGGTATAGGATGTTATCCATTGTACCAACAATACCTTCTATAGCAATTAAAAATAGAAGTACCAATAATAGGAACAAAAGAATGACAGGTTGTTCTATAAACGCCGGTTGGTCACCAGAATCTACAAAGTATTCTATGAGTCCTGCAATTGCAAAGAATACTACAGGTACTCTAATATATGATGGAATTAAATGTCTCATGATTGTGTGTCGTTTTGGTTATCTAAAGGAATATTACTGACGGTTGTTATATATTCTTTCTTTGCTGTGTATACCCAGAAAAATAGCGCTACAAAAAAGATAAAGAATATTAAAAGGGATATCAAGGGATAGATTTCTATCCCTGTGATACTTTCCATATGATTTTTTACAAATTTTAGCATGATGATTAGTTTTGAGCAGTTTCGTTAAGAATTTCTTTCACTTTAATGTCTGTACCTAGCCTTTGTAAGTAAGCAATAAGTGCAACAATTTCTCGGTTTTTCATTTCTACGAAATCTTCACCACCAGATGCTTTGTCTGCTTCATAAGACTTAGCAAAATCAGGATCGCTATAAAGATTTTTCTCTATTTGAGTACCTTGTTCTAGCATTGAAGCTTGTGCGTTTGCGATATCTTCTTCTGTGTAAGGCACACCAAGACTTACCATTGTTTCCATTTTCTTCTCAGTCATGGACTTATCTAGTTTAGCACCTTCGCCTACAATTAACCATTTGTATGCAGGCATAATAGAACCTGAAGAAGTGGTTTGCGGATCGTACATGTGGTTAAAGTGCCAGTTGTCGTTGTATTTTCCTCCGACACGATGTAAGTCTGGTCCTGTACGTTTACTTCCCCAAAGGAAAGGATGGTCATAGACAAACTCACCAGCTTTAGAATATTCACCATAGCGTTCTACTTCACTTCTAAATGGTCTTACCATTTGAGAGTGACAGCCTACACAGCCTTCTCTAATGTATATATCTCTACCTTCAAGTTCTAAAGGAGTGTAAGGTTGAACACTACTAATTGTAGGTATATTAGATTTTACAACTATAGTTGGTATAATTTGTACAATACCTCCAATTAAAATTGCAATGGTAGCGTAGATAGTTAATAATATAGGTTTACGCTCTAACCAAGTATGCCATCCTTCACCAGCAACACGTCTTTTTGACACACGCTTTAATGCTGGCGCTTCTGCAAGTTCGTCTGTTACTTTGCTGTCAGATTTAGCAATGGTAACAATAACATTATACACAAGAATTAACATACCAGTAATGTAAAGGGTACCACCAATAGCACGCATCCAGTACATAGGCATAATCTCAGTTACTGTTTCAAGGAAGTTACCATAAACTATACTTCCATCAGGGTTAAACTGTTTCCACATACTCGCTTGAGTGAAACCAGCAACATACATAGGTAATGCATAGAGTATGATACCTAGAGTTCCTACCCAGAAGTGTAGGTTAGCTAAACCGATAGAATGTAATTTAGTTTTAAATAGACGTGGTATTAACCAATAAATCATACCGAATGCTAAGAAGCCGTTCCAAGCTAATGCACCTACGTGAACGTGAGCAATAATCCAATCTGTAAAGTGGGCAATCGCGTTAACGTTTTTAAGTGATAGCATAGGACCTTCAAATGTTGCCATACCATAACCAGTAATCGCAACTACCATAAATTTAAGTACAGGATCTGTACGTACTTTATCCCAAGCACCACGTAAGGTTAATAAACCATTAATCATACCTCCCCAAGAAGGTGCAATTAACATAACAGAAAAAGCAACACCTAAATGTTGAGCCCATTCTGGTAAAGCTGTATATAATAAGTGGTGAGGACCAGCCCAGATATAAATAAATATTAATGACCAGAAGTGAACAATAGATAATCTATATGAGTAAACAGGTCTGTTAGCTGCTTTTGGTACAAAGTAGTACATTAAACCTAAGAAAGGTGTTGTTAAGAAAAATGCAACTGCATTGTGTCCATACCACCACTGCACTAAGGCATCTTGTACACCAGCATAAACAGAATAACTTTTCCAGCCAGTTAAGCTAACAGGAAGTTCTAAACTATTAAAAATATGTAGTACTGCAACAGTAACAAATGTAGCGAGGTAAAACCAGATTGCAACATATAAGTGACGTTGACGACGTTTTAAGATTGTACCAATCATGTTGACACCAAAAACCACCCATACTAAAGCAATAGCGATATCAAAAGGCCACTCTAATTCGGCATACTCTTTAGATGTTGTAATTCCTAATGGCAACGTTATTGCCGCACCAACAATGATTAGTTGCCAGCCCCAAAAGTTAATGTTGCTTAGTAAATCACTAAACATTCTGGCTTTAAGTAAACGCTGAAGCGAATAGTACACGCCAGCAAAAATGGCATTACCTACAAAGGCAAAAATTACTGCGTTGGTGTGTAATGGTCTTAATCGCCCAAAGCTTAGCCACGATATACCGTCGGTCATATTCGGGAATAAAAACATAAAGGCAAGAATAAGCCCAACGAGCATACCAACTACACCGAAAACTATGGTGGCGTAGAGGAATTTTTTAACGATTTTATTATCGTAGTAAAATTGTTGCATTTCCATATTAATATAATTAGTCAGTTTTTATTGAATTTTCTTTTTTTTGGTTTACTATTTCATCCTCAAATAGCATACGTACTGATGGTGTATAGCTATCATCGTATTGACCGGATTTTACAGCCATTAAAAAAACGATAAAGAAAGCCACACCAACAATGACGCTTACTGTTAAAACTATATATATAACACTCATACCTATTTTGAAGTTATGGTTCAAATTTACTGTTGAACCTTTTTTTAAAACATGACTTTTATCATGTCATTCTATTTAGATTTATTTCAAATAATTATTTTAGTTTTCGACCAATAAAATTGGTGCATACCGTTGTAAATACCACTATGCTTATAGAACTTAAAGGCATTAATATTGCCGCAACCACTGGTGCTAACTGTCCTGTTACAGCAAAATATAATCCGATAACATTATAAATAAATGAAAGTACAAAACTCCATTTTATAATCTTTATAGCTGATTTTGAAGCCATAACGTAATCATATAATCGCTTAAATTTTGATGCATCTAAAATGGCGTCACAAGCAGGCGAGAATACATTAACATCTTCAGAAATAGCAACACCTACATCGCTTTGTGCTAAAGCGCCAGCATCATTGAGTCCATCTCCAATCATTAAGACTTTTGCACCTTCAGACTGATGGTATTTTATAAACTCTAACTTATCATCTGGCTTTTGGTTGAAAATTAGTTTGGTTTTTACTGGTAGTAATTTTTTGAGATTTTCGCGTTCACCCTCATTATCTCCAGAAAGGATTACCAAATCAAAATGTTTTTTAAGCTGATTAAAAAGCTTTGAAACTCCTTTTCTGTAACTGTTATAAAATGTGAATTTTCCTTTATAGCTATTATTACTACTTATGTATACTGTGGTATTGAGCGTTGAGGTTTGTTCAGCATTGCCAACAAAGCTAGCAGACCCAACTTTTAGGTTAATATTATCATGCTCAGCTTCAATACCTTTACCTATATGCTCTTCAAATCTATCTAGTGTAATGATGTCATGTTCATCTAAAATGTTGTAAAGTGTTCTACTTAATGGATGATTAGATCCTCTTAGAGAATTTTTTAGAACCAAGTTTTCTGAACCAGATAACGATATACCTTCATACTCAGCATTACTTTGTTTGTTAGATGTAATAGTTCCTGTTTTGTCGAATATAACAGTGTTAATATGAGCCAATTGCTCAATAACACTAGCGTTTTTTACATAAAATTTTAACTTACCAAAAATGCGAAGCAAGTTTCCAAAGGTAAAAGGTGCAGATAATGCAATAGCACAAGGACAAGCAATAATAAGTACTGCGGTAAATACATTCATGGCTTTACTCGCATCAGCAAATAGCCAGTAAGCTGTGGAAATGACTGCAATTGTAAGAATAGCAATGGTAAAATGCTTACTTATATTGTTGGTGATATTGGTAAATCCGTCTTCCTTATTTTTATTAAAAACATCGTTACTCCACAATTGGGTAAGGTAACTTTGTTCTACAGATTTTAAGGCTTCAAGTTCTATAACTCCAGAGGTTTGTTTACCACCTGCAAAAAGTTTATCACCAGATTGTTTAGTAACGGGTTGAGATTCACCTGTAACAAAACTGTAGTCTATTTTTCCTCTACCATTAATAAGGATGCCATCAACAGGAATTAACTCTTCGTTTCTTATTAATAGTCGATCACCTTTTTCAATATCATAAACCTGAATTGAATTTTCACTTCCATCCTTTTCAATTTTAGTAATGGCAATAGGGAAGTAGCTTTTATAGTCGCGCTCGAATGATAGAAAATCATAAGTTTTTTGTTGAAAAAATTTACCCAACAGAAGGAAAAAAACCAATCCGGCGAGACTATCAAAAAAACCAGAACCAATATCAAAAGCTATTTCAACTGTACTTCTTATAAATAATACCGAAACTCCTAAAGCAATAGGCACATCGATGTTTAATAACTTTGCTTTTAGACCCTTATATGCGGAAATAAAATAATCTTGTGCAGCATAGAAAACCACAGGAATAGACAATGCAAACATAAGCCAACGAAACATATGTTTGTATTGTTCTAACCAGAATTCATTAATTTCAAAATACTCAGGAAATGACAAGAACATGATATTACCAAAGGCAAAACCAGCAATACCAAGTTTATAAATAAGAGTTCTGTTAACTTGCTTCTTACCAGCTTTAAAATCATCTAAACTAATGTATGGCTCATAGCCAATACTACTAAGTAAAGTTACCACAGATTTTAAATCTGTAGCTTTGGGATTATAAGTAACCCTAACCGTTTTTTTGCCAAAGTTAACTTGAGAATCTGATATGCTTGGGTTGAGTTTGTTGAGGTTTTCAAGAATCCAAATACAAGAACTACAATGAATATGCGGAATGTATAGTGTCGCTATTTCAATCTCGTCACTTCTAAATTCTGTTAGTTTTTCTATGATATTTTCTTGAGACAGAAAGTCATATTTCCCTTCAATTTCTTTTGGAATTGCACCTGGTGAACTTTGTAAATCGTAGTAACAGGTTAAATCATTTTCATTAAAAATTTCGAAAACAGTTTTGCAACCATTACAACAAAACGATTTATCCTGAAACGAAATAGGGTGACTGCCACAATCGTCACCACAATGAAAACAAGAGTTGTTTCCCATATTATAATTTGCTCATTTATACCTGTAACAAAGGTGACATTATCTTAAAGAAAAAAATATGATATTTGTCATGTTATCATTATATTTGAGTAATCACAAAATCAATCGGTATGAGTAAATGTGAGTCTTGTATTATTAAGGAGTTTAATTCCTTAAAATCTCTGACGCGCGAAGAATTAATGCGAGTTTCTGCTTGTAAAACTGGAAAAGTTTATAAAAAAGGTCATGTTATTTTTGAAGAAGGAGAAACCCTTAATGGCGTTTATTGTGTAAGGTCAGGTGTTTGTAAATTAACTAAGCTAAGTGAAAATGGAAAAGATCAAGTTGTAAAACTTGTAGTTAAAGGAGATTTATTAGGTAAACGTTCCTTGGTATCAGATCAGAAAACAAATTTGAGTGCTGTAGCCTTAAATGACATGGAGATGTGTTTTATCCCTAAAAGTGAAATTATGAGTGATTTATCTAAAAATCCTAAGTTTACTATGGATGTATTAAGAGAAATGGCCAGTGATTTAAAAGAATCGGATGAATCTTTGGTAAATATGGCACAGAAGTCGGTTAAGCGAAGAATGGCTGAAATACTCATGTATAGTCATGATAATTTTGGTACAGATAATGAAGATTATTTAAGCATTGTACTGTCTCGTGAGGACTACGCTAGTATAGTGGGAACAGCTACTGAGTCTGCTATTAGGATTTTGTCGCAGTTTAAAAAAGAAGGCTTAATTTCTACACAAGGCAAACGCATAAAAGTTGAGGACTATAACAGTCTTAAATGGATTGAATAGAAAATCAATAAAATAATATAAAAAAAAGCGCTCTAAATAAATTTTAGAGCGCTTTTTTTTAGTCTACACTAAAGGTTTTGGTGGCTTTAAATGGATTGATTTTTAAATCTTTCATTGTATTTTGATAATCTTTCCATGTGGTATTAAAGAAATTATTGGTTTCTCCAAAAACTATGTCAAAAGCATCTTTAGCATGTTGTATTAATGTCGTTTCTGTAGTGGTTAAACCTGTTTGGCTATTACTAACATAACTTCTTGCAGTGCCAAGACGTTGCATTGGTGTGACTTCAGGATTTCTGGTAATACCTTGTCGTTTATCTACTTTACCTAAGTAGCTGTCAATTAAACTATCAATAGCTTTGATGGTTTCTTTAGAACTTTCAATTTGCGCTTCATACAATTCTTTATCAAGCTTTGATAGTTCTTTCTTATAATCTTCAGCAATAGATTTACTTTTTACAAGTTGTTCAACGGCTTCAGCAGCCTTTTGCTGTAATTGTTCTAACTCTTTTGAAGCTGCATAAACTTCATCAATATTCTTTTGTGATACATTTAAACGAGGATCTGACTTTACAGAAATCGTTGTTTCAGAAGTAATATCTCCATAGTGCAATACTGCTTTGTAATTTCCTGGTTTTACAGTAACTCCACTAGGTTCTCTGTTTTGCTTACGTACTCTTCTAGAAGGTCTGCTTACACCAGCTTCGTCCATGTACCACGTCCATTTATATAGGCCATTGTCTTTAGGTGCTTTTTGTTTAAGCGTTCTAATTAAACGATCTCCGTCATAGATTTTTAAAGTTAGAGAGTCCCAACTAATGGCATTACTAACTTTTTTGTCACTTATATTTTTATCGCCTTTTTTAGCATCTGCTTTAATATCAGATTTAACAGCTTCTTTTTTATTAAACAAATACGAAAAGCGAGCACCATAACCACGATTTTCGCCATGATACATGGCATCTGCACCAAAACGACTTCCGGTTGGTTGCTGATAGGCAGCTTGATATGCTGTTGGAGGATTAAACAATTCAATATTAGAATTGATAATCGACTTATCTTTCGCCATAGCTCTCAAAGGCCTAATATCATCTAAAACCCAAGCCGCTCTTCCAAATGTACCAATTACCAAATCGTGTTCACGTGGATGAATTACCAAATCTTTAACTGATGTAGTTGGGAATCCTTCGGTCCATTTTGTCCACTTTTCGCCTGCATTTAAGGATATATATAGACCATCATCAGTTCCTAAGAACATAAGATTAGGTTCTTCAGTATCTTCAACAATTGCCAGCGTATAACTTTGTACATCGTTTTCATCAACTACACGTTCCCATGACTTACCATAGTTTGTCGTTCGATACGCGTAAGGAGTATAATTAAAACGTCTGTAGTCATTAGCGATAAGAAGCGCTTCTCCTTTATTTTTGTTAGAAGCTTTTATTTGAGCAATCCAACTACCATCTGGTAAACCTTTTATATTTTTGGTAACTTCTATCCAATTGGTTCCTCCATCTGTGGTGTAATGTACACGACCATCATCAGTGCCTGCCCAAAGCATATCTTTTTCTACTGGAGAAGGTTCAATAACTAAAATAGTACAGTGATTTTCTGCACCTGTAGCATCCATGGTTAAACCACCACTTTCAGATTGTTTTAGTTTTTCAGGATCATTGGTTGATAAATCTGGAGAGATGACTGTCCAAGTTTCACCTTTATCAGTAGATTTATGTACAAACTGACTTCCAAAATAGATTGTACTATTATCAAAAGGATCTATATTAATAGCAGAATTCCAGTTGAAACGTAACTCAACGTTTGCATCAGGATGCGTTGGTCTTACTCCGTAATTATTTCCGGTTTGCCAATCGTAACGGCTTACATAACCTTGTTGACTCATGGACCATCCATAGCGCGAATCATCTCTATCAGGAACTACATCAAAACCATCACCAAAACTAATTTCTTGCCAGTAACTATTACGTATGCCTTGCGCACGCCAAACATAAGCAGGTCCGCGCCAAGAACCGTTGTCTTGCATACCTCCATACACATTGTACGGAAACTCATTATCTACATTTATATGATAAAATTGTGCGACGGGAAGATTACCAATAAAACGCCATGTTTTTCCGCCGTCCTTGGTAATATTCATTCCTCCATCATTACCATCAATCATAAAACTACCATCTTCTGGATGAATCCACCATGCATGATGATCTGGATGCACACCATTACTTACACCATAAGCAGGCATCAGTTGTTCAAAATTTTTACCACCATCTTCAGACACGTTTACGTACGTAAATACAGAATATACACGGTTTTCATTTTGTGGGTCTACATAGATTTCAGAATAATAAAACGGACGATTACCAATATCGTTTTTATCATTTATTTTTTTCCACTTAAAACCACCATCTTCACTCTTGTAAAGTGCATTTTTTTCAGCTTCTACAAGCGCATAAACTATATTTGGTTTTCCAGATGCAATCGCTACACCAATACGACCTAAATCACCTTTTGGGAAACCGTCATCTTCAGTAATTTTTACCCATGTTTTTCCACCATCATGCGTCATGTGCAATGCAGAGCCTTTTCCTCCAGAATTAAAAAACCAAGGATCGCGTTTGTGTTCCCACATGGCAGCAAATAATTTGTTAGGGTTAGAAGGATCCATCACCAAATCGGCAACACCAGTTTTGTTATTGATAAACAGAATTTTTGTCCATGTTTCGCCACCATCAGTAGTTTTAAAAACACCACGCTCAGGATGTTCTCCCCAAGGCGATCCAATAGCACCAACATAAACTACGTCTGGATTGGTTGGGTCTACAATGATTCTGTGGATGTGTCTGGTTTTTTCTAAGCCCATGGCTTTCCAAGATTTTCCACCATCAATAGATTTGTAAACTCCATAACCACCATTTAGAGAATTACGTGGATTACCTTCACCTGTACCAACCCAAATAACACTTGGATTGGATTGCTGAATTTCAACAGCACCAATTGAAGCTGTTACTTCATTATCAAAAATGGGTTCCCATTTTATACCACCAGATGTTGATTTCCAAAGTCCTCCAGAGGCAGTGCCAACATACATAACGTCAGGATTGTTATTTACAACATCAATGGCTGTCACACGACCAGACATACCACCAGGTCCAATATTTCTTGGTGTCATGTTTTTTACTAAATCCATTGAGAATTCTTGTGCAGAAATAAGGCTTATACATAAGAGCAAAACCAAGGAAAAGATTCGTTTCATTATTATTAGGTTAGTTAAATTCAGCCTAAAATTAACGAAAACTAATTTGTGAAATCTTAAGGAGTTGTTAAGGTGAATTAATACCTGTTTTTTAATTTAAAAAAGTAGTATTTTTATTCTGCTATGAATGAAAAACAAAACAGATCAGGATTCGTATTTAGAACATATGAAGCGCCATATCAGTCTCCATTTGACAAATTGTTTGAGATTTTCAAGGAATTAATCACTTACACTTCAGGTGATTTTGATGAAGCCATAGATTGGTTACGACAACTTGATAAAGAATATAGTTTAACCACATCTGAGTATACGATCGATGATTTTATTGAAGACCTTAAAAATAAAGGTTATATAAAGGAAGAAATAGATCCAACTGATGGTGATGGCACTGGTGACGGTAAAGGCAGATTATCAATTACTGCTAAAACCGAGCGAGCCATAAGGCAACAAGCCTTAGACCATATTTTTGGCAAGATTAAAAAAAGTGGAGCAGGCAATCACAAAAGTAAAGGAGTTGGTATTGGTGACGAACACACAGGCGATTTTCGATCGTACCAGTTTGGTGACGCTTTAGAAAAGGTATCAATGACAGAGAGTTTGAGAAATGCACAAATTAATCATGGTATCGGTAATTTTAATTTAACTGAAGATGATTTGGTTGTTGAAGAAACCTTGCACAAAAGCCAGATGAGTACAGTACTTATGATTGATATTAGCCACAGCATGATATTGTATGGCGAAGATCGTATTACTCCAGCTAAAAAAGTGGCCATGGCACTTTCTGAATTGATCACTACACGCTATCCAAAAGATAGTATTGAAATTTTGGTCTTCGGTAATGATGCATGGCCAATAAAGATTAAAGATTTGCCATATCTTAAAGTTGGTCCATATCATACCAATACTGTGGCTGGTTTGCAGTTGGCTATGGATATGCTGCGTCGGAAACGAAATACCAATAAGCAGATTTTCATGATTACGGATGGTAAACCAAGTTGCTTGCGATTACCAGATGGACAATATTATAAAAATAGTAATGGGTTAGATCCATACATTACCAATAAATGCTACGCCATGGCGCAACAAGCAAGAAGATTGCATATACCAATTACAACCTTTATGATTGCTGAAGATCCATACCTTATGCGTTTTGTAAGAGAGTTTACGCAAGCCAACAGAGGTAAGGCTTTCTACACAGGATTAAAAGGCCTTGGTGAAATGATTTTTGAAGATTACGAAAACAATAGAAAAAAGAGAATAAAATAAAAAAAGCCCCATCTAGCTTCCCCAGAGGGGAAGAAATTTTGGAGCATAAGATGAACAATAAAAAAACCCGTAATAGTTCCCTTTCCTCTGGAAAGGGTTAGGGAAAGGCTTATGAACATAAAAACTTTAGGTGAATTAAAAACATCAGGATTTCAATCTAAATCGATTAAAGACGAACTAAGAGATAACCTTATTGAAAACATAAAGAACAAAGTCACAACGTTTGAAGGTATTCACGGTTATGAAAACACTGTAATTCCAGAGTTAGAACGTGCAATCTTATCAAGGCATAATATTAACCTTTTAGGATTACGTGGTCAGGCAAAGACACGTTTGGCACGTATGATGGTGAATTTATTGGATGAATATATTCCTATTGTTGAAGGCTCGGAGATTAACGATGACCCACTAAAACCCATTTCGCGCTATGCTGTTGAACTGATAAAAGAAAAAGGTGATAACACACCAATTGCATGGTTGCATCGTGATGATCGTTTTGCTGAAAAATTGGCAACACCAGATGTAACAGTTGCCGATATTATAGGCGATGTGGATCCCATTAAAGCTGCGAATTTAAAATTAAGTTATGCTGATGATCGCGTGATTCATTATGGGATGATTCCAAGAGCTAATCGTTGCATTTTCGTCATTAATGAATTACCAGATTTACAGGCTAGGATTCAAGTAGCCTTATTTAATATTTTACAAGAAGGCGATATTCAGATTAGAGGATTTAAATTACGATTACCTTTAGATATGCAATTTGTTTTCACCGCTAATCCTGAAGATTATACCAACAGAGGAAGCATAGTAACACCATTAAAGGATAGAATAGGGTCACAGATTTTAACGCATTATCCAGACTCTATAGATACTGCGAGAACCATTACTTCGCAGGAGGCTAAATTGGACGAAAGACAAGCCGAATCTGTCTATGTGCCAGATTTAGCCAAGGACTTACTTGAGCAAATTAGTTTTGAAGCACGCGAAAGCGAATATGTTGATGTAAAGAGTGGAGTAAGTGCTAGAATGAGTATTACAGCTTTTGAGAATTTATTGAGCACAGCAGAGCGTCGTGCATTAATTGCTGGAGATGAAAGTACCTCAGTTAGACTATCAGACTTTATAGGTGTAATTCCTGCCATAACAGGAAAAGTAGAATTAGTCTATGAAGGTGAGCAAGAAGGTGCCGATTTTGTGGCTAACACCTTAATTGATGAAGCGATAAAGACACTGTTTCCAAAGTATTTTCCAAAGATTGAAAAGTTAGAAAAGCAAGGAGAAGAAACACCTTATGATGATTTAATTTCTTGGTTTTTTAATGGCGACGGTTTTGAGCTGTTGGACGATTTTAATGATGAAACCTATAAAGCGAAATTAGATGAAGTAACACCTTTAGATGCCTTACTAGCAGACTATCAACCAGACATCGATAAACGTGATGTGTACTTTGAAAAAGAATTTATTCTTTGGGGTTTAGTACAGTTTAAAAAACTGAGTAAATACCGTTATACGGAAGGATTAAAATTTCAAGACCCTTATGGAAGTTATATAAGTGGACTATAATAAAAAAGGAAGCCATTGGCTTCCTTTTTTATTAGTGCTTTAATTTTTCCTGTCCAAGGTGCTGTTAATTTTCTATTAGGACAATACGATATACCATACAGCTTTCCGTCTAAGATATAGCCAGAGTGATAATAGTCATTGGAAGCATCTGACGTTGTAAATGAAAAATAGGTTTTCTCCCATTCGGTATTTATAAATCCTGATTTGATAGGACTTCCATAAAAGCTGCCTTCTAATACTTTGTCTTCAATCTTAGTAATGTTTAAAGTTTGAAAATATTCTGGACTCGTTGGAGTAGGCCTTAAATCAATCTTCCATTCACCTAACAAATTATTTTGAGTTTTAGAAGCCTCAAAAACCCACCAAACCTCACCATTGCTTGGATTGAAACTTAATTTCAAAATACCTAAGTTGCTATATATAAGATATTTGTTTTTTATAGTTAAATTTTTATCACCTAATGTTGCACTGTAAAGTCCATCGGTATAATTGAATGTAATGCCATTACTCAGTGTAAATTCAATGTTCTTTTTTCCTTCTAAAGTTTTAGAGTCGGTAACAATGGATGATGCGGTTACGCCATTATTCTTTAATTTATTGGTTTCTGATTTTTTATGAGAATCTTGATAGGTTGAGGTGAGTACTTTTTCTACTTTACCGTCTATTAGCACAAATACATCAGCGCTATCTTTCCAACTTGGATATACATATAAGGTGTGTTTTTCTGTAATGTCAACAATTCCTTCATCTCCGCTATTTTTAAATATGATGTAACCTTCCTTGGTTTTTAATTCAAATTCTGTTCCTGGTGGATACATAATTACATTTTCACCAATTTCGCTATTGGTTATTTTTAGATAGGTTTTTTGTGCATTGCCAATCCATGCCAATGTTAATACAAGAAAAAGTGTTAAGATTTTAGTTTTCATAATTTCCAAATGTTTTAATTTATTCTGTTTTTTTCGTCTTCAATTCCTGTTTTACGATTTCTTGCTTTTTTAATCTCATCGCGCCCGAAGTTATAGGTGAGATTAAAGCGTACTTGTCGGCTATCATTACCACCATTACCATCAATAAATAGATTACCAAAACGTGTAGTACCTTGCCATGGTGATGTAAATAAGATGTCGTTAAACCCAAGACGCAGCGTAAGTTTATCGTCTAAAAATCGTTTTTGAAAAGCTAGATTTAAGGAACCCAAACTTCGGGTTTCGTAGGTGCCTCCCCAAACTGAAGGTGAGCTGTACCAACCTGAAACTTCGAACGTGATGTCTTTTGGTAATTTGAAGGTGTTTTGCGCATACAAACTCAGGGTATTCTGCTTTGTTGAAACAAAGTCTGGATTTGTTGCTTCATAAATACTTCGATAGGCATTTAGACTAAAATAAACACGCCACCAATCATTAAATTTTGTAGGATATGAAATGCCCAAATTGATAATTTTTTGATTAGCTACATTTCTTTGAATGATGAAGTTTTGATCGTCGCCAACAGCTTCAGTTACTTGTGCAAAAAAGTCTGATATAAAACTATAACTCAATGACGTTGTCAGCCTGTAATTATAAGTATGAGATAGCTTTACATTATCTGTGTATTGCGGTTGTAAAAATGGGTTTCCTTGTCTAAAGGATAGCTCATCAATTCTATACTGAAACGGATTTAAACTTTGGTAATTTGGTCGCTGTATACGTTTGCTATAGATTAAAGCTAAACTGTTCTTTTGATTGACTTGATAGGTAATTCCTCCACTCGGAAACCAATTGGTATAGTTGCGCTCTACACGATTATCTTGGTCTCCTAATAAACTTGTTAATTGACCATCTGAAATGGTATGTTCCATTCTAAGACCTAGTTGCAGATTGAACTTATCTATCTTTCTATTAAAATTAAAATAGGCGGCAATGATCTGTTCATCGTAATTAAAATCATTAGATTGCGTTTCGTCTAAATCATTGTTTCCATTAGTTCTATCAAAAGCATCAAAACTATTTTCGGTATTCACTTTAGAGTATTTTGTACCCAAACTCAAAACACCTTTTAGGAAATTCTGTTCGTAGTCAATCTGACCAGAGAGAATTGAAATATCTATGGGTGTATCAAAAAAGACAATATTTTCACTTAATACTTGAGTTTCGTTGCCATTAAGGTAGCGGTTGGGCTGTAAATTTGTTCGGTCACTGCCATACTTGCCATAATCTAAGTTGATATTAAGAACATGACCTAATGTATCCTTAAATCTGTAATTGACATTAGAAAACAGATTGTAAGTTTGATTTTTAGAATCACTACCAGCCACCAAAACTTCTGATGGACTATTTGCACCACTTGGTGTAATTGGTGTGCGAGAGTCACTTTCTGAGCTAGAATTATTGAAATTCCCTGTAACGATAACACCAAAGGTAGATTTCTTATTGGCGTAATAATCGAAACCAAGTCTTACGTTGTTGCTATTATTATCAAAAACACTCTCAGTTCTGGCATTAAAGTTGGTGCCGTTTTGCATTCTATTTAAGTTTATAAAACTTGTACTTTTTCCAAAGTTGTTGCTGTAAGTACCATAAAGACTGGTCTTTTTATTTCTGTTGTTAAATGAGATGGAATTACTGGTTCTGGCAAAATCACCAATGGTAAGTGACGAAGCAACGGTACCATTAGTTCCTAATGATTTATCTCGTTTTAATTTAATATTTATGATTCCTGCATTGCCTTCTGCATCAAAACGAGATGATGGTTGGGTAATGATTTCTATGGCTTCAATATCTGCCGCTTGTAGCGTTTTAAGAAAGTTAACTAAGTCAGCACCTCTAAGAACAGAGGGTCTATCATCAATATAGAATAGAACACCAGCTTTACCTTCAACAATAATACTGTCAGAATTATCTATGATAATGCCTGGTGCTTTACGTAGTAATTCAAAACCAGAATCTCCAATGGCATTGACTGTATTGGCTACGTTAAAAACCGTTTTGTCTGCTCTGACCTCAATCATAGGTTTTTCCGCAACTACGGTGACTTCATCGAGTTCCGCCGATTCATCAACCATCACCATGGTGCCTAAGGATTTATTAGTGCTGTTTAAAGCAAACGCGTTTGTAGTATAATCTTTTAATCCTAGACTCGTAATTAGAATAACATAAGTGCCATTGCCGATTTCAGTAAATCTAAAGTCACCAGAATCATTAGACAGTTCACCTTTAATAAATTCCTTACTATCAGATTTTAATAATGAAATAATTGCAGAAGCTACAGGTTGTTGATTTTGATCAACTACTTTACCAGCAATGGTATTTTGAGAAAATGTTATGCTGAAATATAAAAGACTTATAATAATAAAGTAACGTTTCATGATGTTGTGATTTTAATTCTGATACAAATTTGAAACTATTAAGTTTGTTACACACGTCTAATCCGTTCAGTCGGAAAATAGACCGTTAAACTGGAAGGGCAACTCGTCGGTATATAGGACAACTCGTCTTTATTTGCTTAACTGTTGACATAACTTATACTATATTTGAGTATTATGAAACCAACACTTAAGAATATCAAAATAAGGGAATTAGGAATCATCTTTGGTTTTTATCTATTTTTTTCAGTTCTATACCGTATTGTCTTATGGTATAACATGATGAAATTTAAAAGCGAAGGCATTTGGGGTTGGGCAGATCCAAAAGGCTATTGGTACATGTCGGGTATGCAATACTTTTTTTATTTTTTAGCATCCATTGTTATTTGGTTTTTAGGAGTAAGGCTGTTAAAAAATAAAAAGACACGTGTTCAAATTTTTGTTGTTGTTCTACTTATACCAATAACAGTCTATTTTGTTAGAGAATGGCGTTATTTACTATTAGACGCTATAGGAGAAGGCCATTTATCGGGTACAGGTTCAGTTTGGGATTGGTACATTCCCTCTCTTTTTATGGCCATTCAATTTGGTTGTTTTTTTGCATACCGTTATTTTAAGGAAAATCAAAGAAAACTAAAGATTGAGGGAGAATTAAAAGCAGCAGCTTTAAAAAGCGAATTGTCTGCGTTAAAGGCACAATTAAATCCTCATTTTTTATATAATATTTTTAATACCATTAGTGCTTCTGTGCCACCAGAAAATGAGAGAACTAGAGGTATGATTGCCGAGCTTTCAGATTTATTTAGATACCAGCTTAAGGCGTCACAGGTAGAGAAAGTTCCGCTGAAAGAAGAATTAGATTTTGTAAATAAATATTTGACGTTAGAAAAGGAACGTTTTCAAGAACGTCTCCAAGTAGATATTAATGTACCACAAGAATTATATAGCGAAATGGTACCACCAATGCTGTTACAACCCTTAGTAGAAAATTCTATAAAACACGGACTAGCGTCTTTAATTGAAGGTGGAAAGATTAGTATTAGTATATTTAAAAAGAATGATAAGTTGCATTTTGAAATTGCCGATACTGGTGTTGGAGTAGAGAATAAGGATAATGTATTTGATAAGGGTATTGGATTGACAAATACTAAACTTAGATTGGAGAAAATGTACCATAGCACCTTGAATCTAACTGATAATACGCCTCAAGGATTAAAAATCTCATTCGCCATATGAGAAAAATAATAATTATAGATGATGAAGCGGCAGGACGCCAATTAATTAAAGAGTATCTAGAGGATTATCCTGAATTGATTTTACTTGGTGAAGCAAATAATGGCGTAGATGCTGTAAAAATGATTAATGAGTTTAAACCAGATTTGGTGTTTTTAGATATTCAAATGCCAGGAATGACAGGTTTTGATGTATTGACACATCTTGAAGAATTACCTCAAATTATCTTTTCCACAGCCTATGATCAGTATGCTTTAAAAGCCTTTGAAGTTCATGCTGTAGATTATCTTCTAAAACCCTATACAAAAGAGCGATTTAAGGTTGCCGTAGAACGTTTAGCTGAAAATACACAAGAAAATAAAGCACGTCCATTAGCAGAGAGTTTACTAATGGATCAACCAAAATCACCTGAGCGTATTTTGGTGCAAAGTCAAAATAAGCTCGTTACAATTGCTTTAGAAAATGTAATACGTATTGAAGCTTACGGAGATTATTCTAAATTGGTGACTGAAGATAAGACCTATGTCAGTAATTATGGTATTTCTACACTAGAAGAAAAGTTGAATTCGTCAGCGTTTATTAGAGTGCATCGCTCTTCGATAATAAACTTAAACGCTGTTAAAGAGCTACATAAATATTCTAAAAGTTATGATATTACTATGAACAATGGTGATGTGGTAAGGGTAAGTCGTGGTTATATGGATAATATTAAAAAGTTGGTGTATTAATTGGCTATAAAGTTAACTGTCATTACGAGCATAGCGAAGTAATCTTTTGATTGAAAGATTGCCACGTCCTTCGTCTTCGCAATGACAAAATAAACGTTATACTACCAGGAATCACGACTTTTAATATTCGCTTCACACAATCTTATAATTTCAGCAATGCGCTTTTCTTTAGTGGCTTCGCGCTTAGCACTATTTAACCACGAGAGATAACTTTTTCTATAGCCTTTTGAAAAATTCTGATAGTTTTCAAACGCTCTTGGATTGGTATCAAATGCTTTTTGCAGTATTGGTGGAATAACTCCATTTTCAACATCATCCATGGCTGTCCATGTTCCAGTTTCTTTTGCAAGGTTAATCATCTTATAACCCGGTTCTTGAATCAATCCTGCTTCTTCTAAATCAGCGACATACTTTTTGTTAAGTGCACTCCAAGTGCTTTTTGGGTTTCTAGGTGAAAAATATTGTCTGCGTTTGCCGTTACCTAAACTCTTTACTGTAGAATCTATCCAGCCGAAACAAATCGCAACTTTAACAGCTTCCTCCCATCGCATAGTTGGCATACCAACTTCCAACTTATAAAAGATGAGATATACGGCTTTATGGTTATTGTGGTTTTGCAATAACCAATTGTACCAATCCGTATCACGTTCAAAATAGAGTTCTGGAAATTCCATTTTATGATTTTTTACACCCCTAAAGTCCCCTCAAGGGGACAATACTATGTATAACCATTCCCATAATTGTCCCCTTGAGGGGACTTTAGGGGTGTTTTTTGAAAATGTTATAATTGTTTTGAATAAATAAAATAATCTCTATCTACCTTAAATTCTGTGCCAGTAAAAGGTTTATATTTCCATTCAGAGTTTGGAAAAATCCATTCTGTTTTATCGCCAATCATGACTTCTATTGGCATGTCAAAACCATCTACAATATTAACATAGCGAAATTTAAGTTTGCCATCTTCAATTTTATATTCTAGTGTTGGTATTCTGGTATCTCTTAAATATTGATTGAAGAAAGCTGATAAATCTTTATTCGTTTTTTCGCTTATGTAATCTTCAATTTGCTTAGTCGTTACCGTTTGATGGTAGAATTCAGAATTTAATCCTCTAAGAATATCTCTCCATAAATCATCATCTTCAACCAACTGACGTAAAGTGTGCAACATGTTTGCACCTTTATAATACATGTCACTTGAGCCTTCTTTGTTTACATTATAAGGTCCAATGAGTGGTTTATCGTTCTGTATATTTGCCCTTGTGCCAATCACATAATCTGCTGAGGCTTCTTTACCATAGTAATAATCTAGAAACAGATTTTCTGAATAGGCTGTAAAACCTTCATGAATCCACATATCTGCTATGTCTTTATTGGTAATATTATTTGCAAACCATTCGTGACCAGCTTCGTGAATAATAATAAAATCGAACTTTAAACCCCAACCTGTTCTTGATAAATCTCTTCCTAAATATCCGTTTTTATACTGGTTTCCGTAGGTGACTGAACTTTGGTGCTCCATGCCTAAATATGGGACTTCAACCAATTTAAAACTATCTTCATAAAAAGGATAAGGGCCAAACCAATGCTCAAAGGCCTTCATCATTTTTGGTGCATCTTTAAAATGTTCTTTTGCTTTTTCAAGATTATCTTTCAATACCCAATAGTCCATGTCTAATTGTCCTTTTTCGCCTTCATAGACTTCTGAGAAATTGACATAATCACCAATGTTGACGTTAACACCATAATTATTAATAGGATTGGATACAAACCATTCATACATTTTAAAGCCACCATATTCATATTCGTAGGTGTCTCTTAGTCTGCCATTGGCTACTGCAATAAGGTCCTTTGGCACGTCTATAGCAATTCGCATACTATCCACTTCGTCGTACATATGGTCTTTGTTTGGCCACCAAACGCTGGCACCTAAGCCTTGACAAGATGTTGCTACAAAATGTTTACCGTTGTCGTCTTTTTTCCAAGAAAAGCCACCATCCCAAGGTGCACGAACCGCCTCTTTTGGTTGTCCTGAATATTGTACATACAATTCATTGTAGTCACCAGGTACTTGTTCCTTTTTTAAATACACAAAATAAGCAGGTCCAATCTTATTATAATCTAATTGTACCTTATCTTGAGTAAAAGCCACAACTTCTAGAGGGTCTTGTAAATCAATCTGAATAACATCGTGCGATTTTAAGACTTTATAACGGATGATGTTATAACCAGAGATATATTTTTTGTCGGGCTGAACCTTTATGTTAAGGTCATAATAATTTAAATCCCACCAGGCACGCTCTGGTGTGATACTGCCTCTTAAGGTATCTTGTTTGGTAAATTGAGCTTTGTCTTTAAGTAACTGTGCATTAACTGAAGTTGTTATGAGTATACCAAGTATAAGTAATCTATATTTCACTATTAAATCATTTTTTGTTTTAAATATTTAACAAGCATTGTTCCACCTAAAACCAAATTTGTTCCTAAGTATAAGATTCCAAAAATTAAAAGGTTCGTGTAGTTTTGGTTAGCAACTTCGAATTCTGATAATTCAGAAAACAGTGCCAAAACTAAAAATAAAGTGAGCGCTATAACAGTAATAGAAATGATTAAACCTAAAGTTGCTTTTTTATTCACTATTTGATAGGCAAGAACAGCTAATAAGCCAATAGCAAATGGATTGAGAAGATTTGCGGTTAAAACCCAATAATAAATGACAGAAGCAATTAAAAATAATTCTGAAATATGAGGTTTTATTTTTTTAAGCATATATTCTAAATTTTATTTAGATTTTATTTCTGTAGAAATTGTAAACACTATCTCATTATTTTATTTGGAAAGACCACCACACTTTCGTGACCATCTTCATTAACAGAAGCCACTCCAAATAGTGAATTATCTAAAACGATTCCTGTCAATGTAAACTCATTAACGTCGCCGACATATCTACTATTGTCCCATGTCGGTGAAGTCGTATCTCTCCAATAGATTTTATAGCCTCTAGCTCCATCAACCTTAGACCATTGCAATTTTGCTGAAGGCTCAACAATACCACCAATACTAACTTCTTCTGGTGAAGGTGGAGCAGAAGCAAGGCTCGCCATAGTTATGGCGTTTACAGCGGTTAGTTTTTTACAATACGGAAAGTTAACATGCTCAAAGGTATCTCCATAATTGATACCATTTTCTGTTCTAATATCTTGATGTTGCTGTGTGTAATTTTCATGCGCCTCCATGATGCGGATACCTGCAAAACCTAAATCATTAAAAGGTCTGTGATGACCACCACGACCAAAACGATCGAGACGATAGACCATCATCGGGTTCATTTCTGGCATGTAGGTTTTAGTTGTTTTGTACACGTATCTTGCCAACTGACGGGAAATTCCATCAATTTCACCACCATAAAAACGTCTTGCTCTAGCTTGTCTAGCTAATTTTTCAGCATCGGTTTCGTCTGTAGTAATCGGTTCAGAAAAGATTCGGAAAGTGCGATTGTCTATAACTCCATCAACACCTTTAATGTTTCCGATCATGTCGTTATTTAGCACACCAATAATCTGCCAATTATTGTCCTTTGCGTACTTGGCAAAACCTTGTCCGCCAAAAAGCCCCTGTTCTTCACCAGAAAGTCCTAAATAGACAATACTACTTTCAAATTTATATTTAGACAATACTCTGGCTGCTTCCATAGCACCAGCCATACCTGTTGCATTATCGTTTGCGCCTGGTGCATCAGAGGTGAAATCATTAGGGTCTGAAACTCTAGAGTCTATATCACCACTCATAATGATATATCGGTTTGGATATTTAGTACCACGTTGAATTGCAACCACGTTTACCACGTTAACATCCTTTACAATACGTTGGTTGGTTCCTTCTTTTACCAAATTACTCTGATAAAAAACCTCTAAACAATCATTACAATCTTTTGAGATTTTATCGAATTGCGATTTTATCCATCGTCTTGCTGCGCCTATACCACGAGTATTGGAAATGGTGTCGCTGAGTGTGTGACGTGTGCCAAAATCGGCTAAGATTTTTACATCTTGTTTTAGTCTTTCCTCCGAAACAGCATCGATGATGTCATAAATTTTAGGGTCTGTTTGGCTTTGTACTGTTTGTACTAGGGTGAAAATTATAAATAAAGGTATAAGTAGAGATTTCATGTTAATAAATTACAGATTTATAGTTTTTAAGATATCATTAAGTTGGTTTATTGGATAAATGTAACTTTTGAAATTAAGCCGTCATCTACTTCATAAATAGCTATGGCATAATAGGTTTTTCCATTTATAGTTGCTTTTTCTTTATCAATAACCTTGTTACCCAGAACAATTCGGTTTATAATTTCTGCATTTAGATCTGGGACTTTTTGAAAGATAACTTGATATCTTTTTTCTAATTCTTCAATTCCATTTGAAGTTATGTTATCTGGAAACTCATAAAGTTTAACGTCTTTAGCGTAAGTTTCACTGAATTCATCAATATCACGTTTGTTATAAGCTTCAAGCTGATCATTAACAATGGTCTCAGGATTGGAGGTTGTGTTTCTATTTCTAATAAACGTCATAGATTTTATGCCATCTTTATCTACGTTGTAGATTGTAGCTTGTCTGATTGTTAGGTTATTTAGTGTAACCAGTTCTTCATCAATAACATAATTATTATGCACCATGCGGTTTAATACTTTTACGTTAGACTTTTTGTTATTTTTAAAGAATTGCCTGTAATTTTCTTTAAGAGCATTTCTACCAGAGTACATATAATCTTTTGGAAATTTATTAACTACCACATTAGCATCAAAAGCATTTGCAAAGTCATTGAGTTGCCTATTGTTAAAAGGATCTATATGTTTTTGAACAACTGCAGCAGCTTCAGTTTCTGATAGAATTGGGTCAGTAACAGTAAGTTTTGTTGGGTTATTTTTAGCATCTATATCTTGCTCATTTGATTGTAAATCTGCAGCAATCAATAATTTTGTACCGTTGTCGTTTATGGCTAATCGCGTAATATCAGCAACGCCGTAAGAGGAAAGATCGGCTACTTTTTTCCAGTTATTATCTTGTTTTAAGGTTAGTTTATATAAGACACCATTTTTACCCGATAAAAGTGTTTTACCATCTAACCAGCAAATATCTTCAACACCTTCCATAGTATTTGCGATTAGTCTTGTAACACCGTTTTTAGGATTTAAAGATCTTATTTGCCAAGGTTTGTTAGCTTCTTTGTAAATAAAACTTACCAGATTAGAATTTGGGATTTTATGAAACGAACGCCCAACATTTGTAGCGTATTTTCTACTAATACCATCTGTAATATTTGTGAAATATAAATTTAGTTGCTCGTTTTCAATTACAGCAGAAACTATTGAGTGCTCATTGTACCATGTGTAGTAAGCAACGACCAGGTCCTTAATAAGTTCTGTAGATTCACCATTGCTGAGGTTATAACTATATAAACGTTGTTTACCATCAATATCTAATCTAACAGCAGAAACAGCATTTTTACTTGGAATTTTTAATGGAGTATACTCACCACCTTTGGTATAATTTATAAATGTTTTTGATTTATAATCGATGTGATATTGAGCAATATCGGTTTGTCCACTTCGTGTTGAAGCATATAGTACGTTGTCATCGCCAAAAAATGAAGGCTGATTATCATAGCCTTGGTTGTTAGATATATTGATCCCATTAGAGATGTCGATTTTAGAATTGCTTTGTACTAAATCAAATAAAAATATTTCTGTGTTAGTTTGTGAAAATGAGAGGATTGAAAAAAAGGGAAATAGGATTAAAAAATAATATTTCATAAGATAGCAAGATTGATTCTTTAAATATAAGGATTATCTAGTTTCTTATTTCTTGTAGAGATTACAATTCGTCGATGAAATTTGCATTTGAGTTCATTTTAGCGAATTAATGGGCTGTTAAAATGCAATACACCAACAATACATGATATTTTTTAAATATTAGATATACCAAACCAAAAAACATTAGTCCCTTGAGTAACTTAATCCCTCTAAAGTTATGAATTCCACAATACCATCCATCAAAACCATAGGCTTTTTAACTTGTCTATTTTTCTTTCAGGCTATTTTAGCACAAAATACTTCTAGTATAGACGAAGAAAACACTACATCATCAACTGGTGAATTAAATATATCCACTGAGAATTCTACTGATCCTAGGCCGAAAATACGATTAAGATTTACATCTGTAGGAATAATTAATAGAGAAATTCTCCTAACCATTGATGATAGATGTACAGATGGTTATGATTGGGGATTCGACGGTCATTTAAACGATGTACAAGTAGATGATATGTCTTGGTTAATTGATGACGAGTTGTTTGTAATACAAGGAATAGGTGATATAGATACAGAAGAAACATCTTTACCACTTAGCATTCAAAAAAGTGATGTTGGCGATGTAGTTATCGCAATCCAAGCTTTAGAAAACTTTCCTAACGATATAGATATTATCCTTCATGATACTGAATTAGACACTTATTATGATTTAAAAAATGCTAACTATGAAGCTACATTATCGGCTGGTATTTATGAAGACCGTTTTGTAATTGGTTTTCAAAATCCTAGTGGTTTGAGTATTGATGATAATGAAGAAAATCAATTAGAGTTTTATTATGAAACGAATAGTGATAAGTTAGTAGTTCTTAACCCTACAAACTCAATTTTAACAAATATTGAAGTTTATAATATTTCAGGTCAATTAGTTTATAATATTAAAGATGTAATAGATAATACTCATTCGGAGTATAGGATAGATAATTTAACTTCTGGTACTTATATAGTTAGGATTAATACAAATGATTATAAAGTCATTACAAAGAAGATTATTGTTAACTAGTCAAACTAATACGATGAAATAAAAAAGCCAATTCAATAGAATTGGCTTTTTCCATTTCTAACTTAAACTTAAACCTAAAAGCAGTATTTATTTTCTGCTTTTACTTTTTCGGCAATTTCGTTTCTTAAATCAACGATATCCGGATAATTTTGATATTTTGTAAAACGTTTTAAGCCCATAAGCATCATACGTTGCTCATCTCCTTCAGCAAAGGAAATTATACTTTCTTTACCTTTATCTTCTATAATATTTACCGCATTAAATAAATATAATTTAGACATAGCAATTTGTACAGATTGAGCCTCTTTGCCAAAACGTTTTGCATTTTTTTCAGTTCTTAAAATTGTAGATTCTGCCATATATATTTCTATTAATATATCTGCAGCAGCAATCAGTAGTTGTTGATGTTTTTCCATATCTGGACCAAACTTTTGAACAGCTGCACCAGATACCATTAAGAATACCTTTTTAAGCTTTGCAATCATTTCTTTTTCTTCTGAGAAAAGCTCTGAGTAGTCTGGTGTGTCAAAAGAAGGAATACCCATTAGCTCTTCTTGCACTTTCATTGCAGGACCTAATAAATCTACATGACCTTTCATAGCTTTTTTAACTAACATGCCAACAGAAAGCATTCTGTTGATTTCGTTAGTTCCTTCGTAGATACGAGCAATACGAGCATCTCTCCAAGCAGCTTCCATTGGCGTTTCTTCAGAGAATCCCATACCACCAAAAATCTGTATGCCTTCGTCTGCACAGTTTTGTACATCTTCTGATACAGCTACTTTAAGAATAGAGCACTCAATAGCGTATTCTTCTACACCTTTTAGCTCAGCTTCTTGGTGAGAGTTTCCAGCAGCTTCTCTAATAGCTATGCGATCTTCAATATTTTTCGCAGCTCTATAGGTAGCGGATTCACCAGCATAGGCATCTGTAGCCATTTTTGCTAATTTCATTTTTATAGCACCAAAATCTGCTATAGGAGTTTTAAACTGTTTGCGCTCGTTAGCATAGTTAACAGCTGTGGTTAAAATTCTTCTTTGAGAATCTAAGCAAGCAGCAGCTAATTTAATACGTCCAACATTTAGTGCATTCATGGCGATTTTAAAACCTTCACCACGACCAGCAAGCATATTTTCAACAGGAACAACAGTATCGTTAAAGAAAACCTGACGTGTAGAACTCGCTCTAATACCAAGTTTGTGCTCTTCTTCACCTAGAGTAACTCCGTTAGGGTTTTCTGGGTCGTATTCTACAATAAATCCAGTAATATTTTTATCGTCTTCAATACGAGCAAAAACAATCATTAAGCTACAAAAGCCAGCGTTAGAGATCCACATTTTTTGGCCATTAATTTTGTAAGACTTACCATCGGCAGATAGCTCTGCAGTAGTTTTACCAGAGTTAGCATCAGATCCTGCACCTGGCTCTGTTAAACAGTAAGCCCCAAACCATTCCCCTGTGGCTAGTTTAGGAACATATTTTTGTTTTTGTTCTTCAGTTCCATAAAGCGTAATTGGCATGGTGCCAATACCGGTATGAGCACCAAAAGCAGTACTGAAAGATCCTGTTCCTGATGAAATGTAATCACAAGTAAGACATGTAGAAACAAATCCCATTCCTAATCCACCATAAGCTTCAGGTACAGCAACACCTAAGAAACCAAGTTCACCAGCTTTGCGCATTACTTCTTCTGTTAGTGCATAGTCTTTAGCTTCAAATCTTGCTTTGTGAGCAATAATTTCACGGTCATTAAACTCCATAACCGCTTCTTTCATCATTTGTTGTTCTTCTGAAAAATCTTCAGGTGTGAAAACATCTTCACAATTTGTTTCTTTAACAAGGAATTGTCCTCCTCTTAAAATGTCTTTTTCTACAGTCTCCATTTTTTTATACGTTATAAGTTTCTTCTTAATTTAAAAATTCAAATATTCCAGCTGCACCTTGACCAGTTCCAACACACATTGTAACCATACCATATTTGTTTTTCATGTCACGCTTACGCATTTCATCAAACAGTTGAACTGAAAGTTTTGCTCCTGTACAACCAAGTGGGTGTCCTAGTGCAATTGCACCTCCATTAACATTAACAATATCTTGGTTAAGGTCTAGCTCTCGCATAACTGCTAAAGATTGTGATGCAAAAGCCTCATTAAGTTCAATTAGCTCAATATCTTTCAGAGATAAGCCTGCCTGCTTCAACGCTTTTGGAATAGCCGCTACAGGACCAATACCCATAATTCTTGGTGGTACTCCTGCAGCAGCATAACTAACTAAACGTGCAACTGGCTCTAAGTTTAATTCTTTAACCATGTCTTCACTCATCACTAATACAAATGCAGCGCCATCACTGGTTTGAGAAGAGTTTCCGGCAGTTACAGAACCACCTTGAGCAAATACAGGTCTTAATTTTGCTAATGCTTCTTTATTAGTTCCTTTTCTTGGGCCTTCATCTTTTGAAACGGTATATTTACGTGTTGCTTTTTTACCATTAGCATCAACGTAAGTTTCTTCTACTTCAATAGGCACTATTTGATCTTGAAATCTGTTTTCTTCAAGAGCTTTTAAAGCTTTCATATGTGAGTGGTAAGCAAACTCATCTTGGTCTTCTCGAGACACGTTGTATTTATTTGCTACGGCTTCAGCAGTATTACCCATTCCCCAATAATAGTCTTCATGTCCAGCGTTTACGATATCGTAGTTTAATTCTGGTTTAAAGCCTGTCATAGGAACAGAACTCATACTCTCAGCACCACCAGCAATAATACACTCTGCCATACCAGCTTGAATTTTGGCAACTGCCATAGCAATGGTTTCCAATCCTGAAGAACAGAATCTATTAACCGTTACACCAGGTACGTCTACAGTGTTTAATCCTATCAACGAAATTATGCGTGCCATGTTAAGACCTTGAGATCCTTCTGGCATGGCATTACCAACAATAACATCATCGATACGAGTAACATCGAAATCGGGTAATTTACCCATCATGTACTGAATGGTTTCAGCTGCGAGCTCATCGGCTCTTTTAAACCTAAAACCGCCTTTTTTTGACTTACCAACAGCAGTTCTATATCCTTTTACTATATATACTTGTTTCATTTTTTTAATTTCTTAAAGGTTTACCTGTTTTTAGCATGTGCTGAATACGCTCTAGCGTTTTACGCTCTGTACAAAGCGAAAGGAATGCCTCACGCTCTAAGTCAAGTAAATATTGTTCTGTAACTAGAGTCGGCTCTGATAAATCTCCACCAGCCATAACGTAAGCCAGTTTATTAGCAATCTTTTGGTCGTGCTCACTGATGTAGTGACTAGCTTCCATAGAATCTGTTCCAACTAAGAACATACCTAAAGCTTGTTTACCAAGTACCTTAACATCTTTACGTTTTACAGGTTGCGTATAACCAGCATCTGCTAATAGTCTCGCATGTGCTTTAGCGGTTGCAATCTGACGATCTTTGTTAACCACCACGACATCTTTTCCTTTTTGAAGTACGCCTAAATCAAAAGCTTCGTAAGCTGACGTTGCAACTTTAGCCATACCTATAGTTAAGAAATACTCTTGTAATACGTTAAGCTCTACATCACCTTTATGGAATTCATCTTGTGCTCTTAATGCCATCTCCTTAGAGCCTCCACCGCCAGGAATAACACCAACACCAAACTCTACTAAGCCGATATATGTTTCTGCAGCAGCAACAACTTTGTCTGCATGCATTGATAACTCACAACCACCACCAAGAGTCATACCATGAGGTGCTGCAATTGTTGGTATTGAAGAATAACGCATACGCATCATTGTGTCTTGGAAATACTTGATAGCCATATTAAGCTCGTCATACTCTTGCTCAACAGCCATCATAAAAATCATTCCAATGTTAGCACCAACAGAGAAATTAGCTCCTTGATTACCAATAACTAAACCTTCGAAATCTTTTTCAGCTAAATCGACAGCTTTGTTTAGTCCAGCTAAAACGTCTCCACCAATGGTATTCATTTTAGATTGGAATTCGCAATTAAGGATACCATCACCAAGGTCTTCTATAACGACACCAGAGTTTTTAAATACTTCATTAGATTTTCTGATGTTGTCTAAGATGATAAAACTATCCTGACCAGGAATTTTTTGCTGTGTTTTTGATGGAATATCATAAGCGTATGAAGCTCCGTCTTTTACACTGTAGAATGACGTGCTACCAGATGCCAACATTTCGTTAATCCAAGCATTTGGCTCTAGACCTTCTGCTTTCATCATTTCAATACCAGCTTCTAAACCAATAGCATCCCAAATTTGGAAAGGACCATGTTCCCAACCAAAACCGGCTTTCATAGCGTCATCAATTTTATATAAATCGTCTGTAATCTCTGGAATACGATTAGAGACATATGCGAATAGAGCAGCAAAACTTTTTCTGTAGAATTCACCTGCTTTATCTTTTCCTTTTACTAATACTTTAAAACGATCTACAACTTTATCAATCGTTTTCGTTAGTTCTAATGTTGCAAATTTTGCACGTTGTTTTTCTCTATAATCAAGGGTATTAAGATCTAGCGATAAAATTTCTTTTTTACCATCATTAGAGACAACTTTTTTATAGAATCCTTGACCTGTTTTGCTTCCTAACCATTTGTTTTCCATCATGGTATTGATGAAATCTGGTAGTTGAAATAACTCATGTCTTTCGTCATTTGGACAGTTTTCTCTAATACCGTTTGCCACGTGTACTAGAGTGTCTAAACCAACAACGTCTACAGTTCTAAACGTTGCAGATTTTGGACGACCAATTACAGGACCAGATAATTTGTCTACTTCTTCAATAGTTAGATCTAAATCTTTTACTGTGTGAAACAGACTCATTATACTGAATATACCGATTCTGTTACCTATAAAAGCAGGAGTGTCTTTAGCAACAACCGAAGTTTTTCCTAAGAACTGTTCTCCGTAACCATTTAAAAACTCTAATACCGAATCATCAGTTTTTGGTCCTGGAATAATTTCGAATAGCTTTAAATATCTCGCTGGATTAAAAAAGTGTGTGCCACAGAAGTGTTTTTGAAAATCTTCACTTCGGCCTTCGCTCATAAATTTAATAGGAATACCAGAGGTGTTTGAGGTTATCAAAGTACCAGGTGTTCGGTGTTTTTCAAGCTTTTCAAAAACTTGTTGTTTAATATCTAAGCGCTCCACAACTACTTCCATTATCCAATCTACATTTGCCACTTTCGCAATATCATCTTCTAAGTTACCTGTTGTAATGCGGTCTTTAAAAGATGGGTGGTATAGTGGCGCAGGCTTAGATTTAATTGATGCAGTAAGTGCGTCATTAACAAGGCGATTGCGCACAACTTTATCTTCTAGAGTAAGTCCTTGTGCTTTTTCTTTATCATTCAGTTCCCTAGGAACAATGTCTAATAATAAGACATCTACACCAATATTGGCAAAGTGACAAGCAATACCGCTTCCCATAATACCAGAACCAATGATGGCAATTTTCTTTATTCTACGTTTGCTCATTGTTTTAATATGTGTTCTTTTTGATTGTATATTTTTTTATTAGAAATCATGTTATTGATAAGCTCAGCTACTTCATAAAAATGGGCAATTTTGTCAGAACTTATATTTGATTTAATAGCGTCGTTAAAAGTTAATACGCGTTCTCTTGAATAGGCTCGTTTTTCTCTACCAAATTCGGTTAAGTGAATAAGAACTCCTCTACCATCTTCTGGATTGGGCTTGCGTTCAATTAGTCCTTTTTCTTCCATAGTTTTTAATGTGCGAGAAAGACTAGTAGCTTCCATACCCATTTTAGGACCAAGAGAGGTAGAAGGTGTACCTTTTTCTGGATCGATACTTAGCAAAGCGAAACCAGTTGCCATAGTTGTATCAAATTTTGAGGCCTCTTCGTTATACATTTTATTTACTGCCAACCAAGTGGTTCTCAGTACATAATCTATTGTTTTGTCCTTCATTATTTTTTAGTTAGATTCAAATATAATAAAAAATACTATGCACGCATAATAAATGTAAAAAAATTATGCGCGCATAGTATTTTGAAATCTAACCTGAGAAAGTGTAGGTATTAAGGGCGGTAAATTTTTTCGTATAAAGCGTCATATTTTTCTCTAATAACGCTACGCTTCATTTTCATAGTAGGTGTTAGGTGACCGTCATCAATAGTCCAAGCTTCAGAAGTAAGTTCAAAACGCTTTATTTGTTCCCACTTTCCAAAGTTTTTATTGTATTTATCAACTTCTTTTTGAATACGATTTATAACTATTTCAGAAGTTGCAATTTCCTTTTCAGATTTACCTATTGTATGGTTTTTATGATCTATCCAATCTCTGATAAATTCAAAATTTGGTTGAATGATAGCGCCTGGCATTTTTTCGCCTTCACCAATAACCATAACTTGCTCTATAAATAAGGACTGCTTTAAATCATTTTCTAAAAGTGTTGGGATAATGTATTTTCCGCCAGAGGTCTTAAACATTTCTTTCTTACGTCCTGTAATTTTTAAGAAGCCATCTTCATCAATGATGCCTTTATCACCTGTATGAAAATAATCATCGGTCATTACAGAATCTGTTTTTTCTGGGTCTTTATAATAACCCATCATAACATTTGGTCCTTTAATTAAGATTTCTCCGTCTTCAGCTATTTTTACTTCAACATTTTCAATTGGCTTACCTACAGTGCCAACTTTGTAATGTTCATCTCTATACATACCTACCGAGACTACTGGTGAGGTTTCAGTAAGACCATAACCTTCCATAACTTGCATTTGTCCGGCTGAAAAAATTCGAGATAATCGTGGTTGAAGTGCTGCGCTACCAGAAACCATTGTTGTTAACTCACCTCCTAATGCCTCTCTCCATTTGCTAAAAATAAGTTTGTTTGCAATGCTTAGTTTAAACTCATACCATGAGCCATTTGCTTTATAGGGTTCCCATTTTTCACCTAGTTCAACGGCCCAATAAAATAATTTTTGTTTAATACCTGAGAGTTCATCTGCCTTGAGCATTATTTTATCAAATACCTTTTCTAGAAGCCTAGGAACAACACTCATTAAGTGAGGTTTTATCTCTTTTGCGTTATCTCCAATTTTGTCCAATGCTTCCGCGAAATAAATACTAGTTCCTGCATATTGATATATGTATATCAAAACACGTTCAAATATGTGACAGATTGGAAGAAAACTGAGCACTCTAGTTTCACCATCAATTATAGGAAGTCGTTTCGAGGAATCCAATGCGTTGCTAGTGATATTCCAATGAGATAGCATAACACCTTTTGGCTTTCCTGTTGTTCCAGATGTATATATTATTGTTGCTAGGTCTTCGGGCTTGACGGCATTTTTTCTTGCTTCGACCTCTGATTGGTTACTATCATCTTTACCAAGTTCAAATAACTCAGAGTAGTGCTTGCAGCCTTCAATGTGATTAAAAGAGTACACTTCTTTCAACTTGGTTTTAGACTGTACTTTTTTAACTTTAGCAAGAACCTCTTCGTCACTAACAAAGCAATAAATGGACTCGCTATGATTTAAAACGTACTCATAGTCTTCTGCCGAAATTGTTGGATAAATAGGAATATTTTGTGCTCCAAGTTGTAAAACACCAATATCTACTATATTCCACTCAGTTCGGTTAGTTGATGATATAATGGCAATTTTTTCATCTCGTTGCACACCTAATTTGAGTAGTGCACGACTCATTGCATTGGCTTTATCAATATATTCTTGGGTAGACATAGGTGTCCATTCACCATTATATTTTGTTACCAAAGCTTTAGGGTTTGGTTTATGCTTTAATTGATAGTAAGGAAAATCAAAAAGGCGTGTAACTTCTGTCATAGTTTGAAATTAGCAAAAAGTATTAGGGGTTTTTGCGAAAATAACAAATATAGGGTTAATTATTTTTGAAGTAAATAATTAAATTTTTTTCATTGTTCAAATAAGTGTATTTTCTAGAGACTGAATAATAGGGCTCCACATAGTGGTAGCCCTTATATTAAGCCACTTCTGGCTTTATAATAAAAATCAATCTAAAAAAATAACGCAGAGTAATTTAATAATAGTGTTTGCAAAAAAACTACTCTAGATAATCATATTCCACTTGTAAGATATACAAAGAGTCTAAAAATAGATCTATTAGAACTTTCTGAAATTTATTTTTTATTGGAATACCCTTTTCAAGGTATCATACTCAAAAAGCGTTTTTTACATTTGGATACTCATTATGATTGAAAAAATCATTATTTAAGTACTATGCTTGAATTATAAGAATAGGTACTGAACTATTAAAAGTTTGTTTAAGAGTAACACTTCCACCAAACAGTCTGCCAAAAAAATCTTTTTTGGTACGTACTAAGCATAATAGGTCTGTGTCGTTATTTTGAATATGCACATTCAGTTGCTGGTTTAAGTCGCCGTCACTGTCTTTGCATGTGTATGTTGGATTTAAATCTTTTATGGCACTCAAAGAATATTCAACATTAGAAGTATCGTTATCTGATATATGGAGCACTTCTAACGTACTATTATGCAATTTCACAACTTTTCTCAGCGGTTGACTAGAAGACTCTGAAAATTCTTGGTTGCCCGCAGCAAATACAATATGATTTAATCCCGTAAAATTATAATCTAACGGAACCACAATTACAGGTGCGGAGGTCTTAGATATTACGCCACCAGCAACACTTCCCATAAAAACCTCTTTTAAACCAGTCGCTCCTTTCGTTCCCATAACAATAAAATCGTAATCACCAGAATTACCCAATTCTGCTATTGTAGAGATAGCATAATTTTTATGCAATTTTGTTTTGAATGTTACACCTGATGTTTCTGATTCTATTTCTTTTATCAAATTGTCCATTTCTTCTTTTGCATTTCTGATGAGAACACTATCTATCGATTTCATCATCAACGCTCTAGATTGCGTACCGTAGATATGTAAAATGGTGACTTCTAAAGGCTGATCTTTAAACAAGTTTATACCATAACGTAGGGCATTTTTTGAAGTGCTCGAAAAATCTACTGGAACAAGTATTTTATGCATTTTTTGAAATGAATTAAAAATTAAACTTAAGATTGAAAAATTAGTATAATCAAAGTTATGAATTAATAACTATCTTAATAATTAAATTACAAATATTAAGTGAATTTATTAAAATAAACATGAGATATGTCATCTAATAACTTTAGGATTTCATTAATTTTGATAAGCTCTAAATATGTACTGTGCTTCTTGAACATGTTGCTTTTTAGTAAGTAGTTAGATGGCTGAAACAATACAAGCTGTTCTTTGATTAATTAAAGAATTTAAAAATGATTATATCCTGCAATAGTCTAGTTTAAGACATTTCAGGCAAAATTAAAGTGAATCAAATATTATCTTAACACAAATATTATCACATGAAAATACTCAATAAAATTTTACTTGCAGAGGACTTAGTGTCTTCTGCTCAAAACCTAGAAAAAATAGCTATTTCATTAGCAAAAACTTTTAAATCAACGATTGTTCCCTTGCACGTATTGCCAAACGATATCGTTAACCCAAAAGTTAAAAAACTTTTAGATGAAACAGCATTGAGCAGATTGGGTAAAACCTCTGAGACTATGAAGGCAAATGGTGTTAGTGTTGAAGCACCACTGATAAAGTATGGCGTGGCGCATGACCAAATCGTAATGGCAGCAACATCAGTAAATGCCAATATGATTTTAGTGGGTTCTGGTGAAGACAAGGAAACCGAAAATTTTAAATTAGGAACAACGACAGAACGCATTATTCAAAATAGTGAGAAACCTGTCCTAGTTATTAAGGAAGACGACACTTTTAATGTAAAAACAATTCTATGTCCCGTCGATTTTTCAAATCCATCTAAAAGAGCTCTAAACAATGCAATTATTATAGCACGTCGCCTAGAAGCAAAGCTTTTGGTGTTAAGTGTTTCAGAAGAGGAAACTTCTACTTGGTTTAGTTCAAAAGAAGAATTAGACAAAGAAAACGCAGAGCGTTTTGAAAATAACAAAGAGTCATTTGCACAGTTTTTAAAAGAATTCAAGTTTATGGATTTAGAATGGGTGAAGCTAGAAAGAATGGGTAATCCATCACAGGAAATTCTTAATACAATAGTGGCAAACAATGTAGATTTACTTATTATGGGAACGGCTGGTAGGTCAGGCTTAAATAGGCTTGTTATAGGCAGTGTTACCGAAAAAGTAATACGTGAAGTACCGTGTTCATTTCTCACTTTAAAGTCTCAAGACGTTATTAGAGTTCATTTAGAAACAGAAATTAGAGATTTTGAAACCGTTTTTGCTTCGGCTGAACAATTAGAAAAAGATGGTTTTTATGAAGAAGCCATTGAACAATACAAAGCAAGTCTGGGCATTAATACCATGCACGTACCAGCCTACTCTGCAATAGCAAATCTTTTTGATAAACTCGAAAAACCAGAAAAAGCTGCACTTTACCGTAAGAGCGCAAACGAAATAAAGGAAAGAATCTGGTATAGTAAAGTAGAGGAGGAAGCACGCAAACTAAGAGGAAGTTGATGAAGGAGATGTTGAGGATATAGATTAAATTGAACAACATAGTGAAAGCTTTATAACATGAATTTTGTCAGTTCGAATTAAAAGTCGAGATATATCGAGAACTAAAAATTGTTAACGAAAGAAAAATTTTAACACTTGGAAAACGCAAAAGGAAAAGTCGTCAGTGTAAATGAATCCTTGGTAGGTGTAGAAAATACCGAAGGTTCAGTTATGAATGGCGAAGTGGCATACATTATCATCGAGGGTGGAAAACGTCTAAAATCAGAAGTTATTGATATTAAACCCGGCAAATTGGTCTATCTTCAAGTGTTTGAAGATACCTCTTGGATGCGCGTTGGCGATGAGGTTGAATTTACAGGTTTACCATTATCTGTAAAACTCGGTCCAGGTATATTAGGTACTGTTACCGATGGCCTTCAAAATCCATTGTATGAACTCGCGAAGGAGGAATGGTTCCTTGAACGTGGTATGGTGGTGGATTCCCTAGATACTCAAACCAAGTGGCAGTTTACCCCAAAAGTAAAAAAAGGCGATAAAGTCAGCGGCAATTCAATTTTAGGTACGGTGCCTGAAAAACTATTCACACATAAAATTTTTGTACCCTTTTCGTTGCAAGGCGAATATACCGTTGAAACCATTGCTGATGAAGGCGAGTACACTATTACCGATACTATTGCTACGGTTAAGGATGAAGCTGGTAAAAGCATGGAACTTTCCATGGCTTTCAATTGGCCAGTAAAGCAGCCCATGCCATTCCATCAGCGTTCAGTACCAACCGAAACCTTACCAACAGGAATGCGAATTCTCGATGCTCTATTTCCAATCGCTTATGGCGGTACAGCCTGTAGTCCAGGACCTTTTGGTGCAGGGAAAACGGTATTGCAGCATAGTATTGCCAAACATTCTAGAGCGGACGTGGTAATTATTGCAGCTTGTGGCGAACGTGCTGGTGAAGCGGTTGAGGTCTTCAAGGATTTTCCAGAATTGATTGACCCAAGAACAGGTAAGTCACTTATGGACAGAACCTACATTGTAGGTAATACGTCATCGATGCCTGTTGCAGCTCGTGAAGCATCAGTGTATATGGCAACAGCAGTAGGCGAGTACTATCGCAAGCAAGGTTTGGATGTGTTGATTTTAGCGGACTCAACATCGCGTTGGGCGCAAGCGCTAAGGGAAACTTCGGGTAGAAAGGAAGAGATTCCTGGTCCGGAAGCCTTTCCTATGTATATTTCAACATTAATTTCAGCATTTTACGATAGGGCAGGTGTAGAGCTGCTGCCAGATGGCACCAAAAGTTCATTGAGTATAATAGGAACCGTTTCGCCAGCTGGTGGTAATTTTGATGAGCCAGTAACGCAAGCAACCTTATTAAGTACTGGTGCGTTTTTAGGGCTATCTCGTGAATTGTCAGACGCAAGGAAGTATCCTGCTATCGACCGTATTGATAGTAGTTCAAAATATCCATCCCTTATTACGACGGAAGAAGTTCAATTCTTAAAGGAAATCTTGCGCGAAGGAAAAACCACAGCATCCAATTTATTATTAATGGGTGAGCGCGGTATTACTAATGAGGCTTATATCAATTACCAAAAATCGGAATTGTTGGATGCGGTATTTTTACAGCAAAACAGTTTCCATCCCATCGATGGTGTAACCAATCCAGACCGATTGCGCATGATGTTCGATATGATAAAGCATATTATAGACACACCGGTCCATATAGACACCAAGGATGATATTCGTTCACACTTCAACTTCTTACGTCAGGCTTTCCTAGATTGGAATTACCTGAAATTAGATGACTCAAAATTTGAAGACCAAAAAGCAAAAATTATAAATCTGGTTAAACAAAAAGCACATGCTAAGGAAAACGTATGAGAATATAGATAGTATAGGACGAGCAATTATTACCATTGAGGCCAAGGATGTTCACAACAAGGAACTGGCTGAGGTGATTTATCCAGATGGAAAAAAGGCTTTTGCCCAAGTGATAGCGCTAAACGGCAACAAGGTCACTTTGCAGCTCTTTGGAGGTGGTTTTGGGGTATCTACAAATTGTAAGGTGCGCTTTTTAGGTCATCCTGTACAAGTGGGTTTTTCTGACGAAATGCTTGGTCGTGTATATTCGGGAAATGGGCAACCCATTGATGGCGGTCCACAATTAACATCGGACATGACGCGTGTGGCAGGACCATCCATTAATCCTGTAAAACGCCTTATTCCAAAGAACATGATTCGTACTGGTGTACCCATGATTGATGTGTTCAATACATTGGTACGCTCTCAAAAAATACCCATTTTTGCGAGGGCTGGTGAACCTTATAATCGTCTTCTGGCCAACGTGGCCACACAAACCGATGCCGATGTGATTATTATTGGTGGTGTAGGTCTGAAATACGACGAGTACCACTACTTTAAAGAACGTATTGAAGAAGCTGGCAGCAAGAGCAAAACGATCATGTTTATCCACACACATCGCGATTCTATCGTAGAAGGTTTAATGGTGCCGGATTTGGCTTTAGCTGTAGGTGAACGTTTCGCACTTCAAGGTAAAAATGTGTTTGTATTATTGTCGGACATGACGCAATGGTCGGATTATCTGCGTCAGGTGGCCAATGCCCAAGACCAGATTCCAGCGAACCAAGGTTATCCAGGGGATTTGTATTCGCAATTGGCGAGCCGTTATGAAAAGGCGGCAGACATAGAAGGTTCTGGTAGTTTAACCATTCTCGGTGTAACCACCATGGATGATGTAACGCACCCAGTTCCTGATAATACAGGTTATATTACTGAAGGCCAATTTTTTATGAAAGATGGCTATTTAGAATTGTTTGGGTCGCTGAGTCGACTAAAACAACAGGTGAACGATAAAACCCGCGACGATCATCGCGGCATTATGAATGCCATGGCGCGTTTACTTTCTGAAGCTGAAGAACGGGTGAAGGCGCAAAAATTTGGTTCGGTAAAGGATGATTATTCCTTGCGTTTATTGGATTATAGAAAAACATTTCAACGCGAGTTAATGGACCCATTCCGCTATTTGGAACTTGAAGATGCCTTGGATTTATGTTGGGATATACTATCCAACCACTTTAAAAAAGAGGAAGCCGGACTAGCATCAGAGTTGGTTGAAAAATATTGGCCAGAAAAAGGAAAGTTTAAGATTTTAAAAGTAGAGTACGCATGAGCGAACAGACATTAGACGGATTGATTGCCAAAGTAAAAACTGAGGCCATTGAGGCTTCGGAAAAAGAGGCGCAAAAAATCATAAATGAAGCCAAGCAGAGGGCGCAACAAATCGTGGCCAAAGCAGAAGCAGATAAAAAAGCGCTCATTAGCGATGCCGAAAAAAAAGCCGAAGGATTAGTTGAGAAAGGAAAGATTGCCTTAAATCAGGCTGCAAGAGATGTACAGATTTCGGTAAGGAACGATATTGAAAAATTACTCAAATCTGTTTTAGAAGTTGAGGTTAAGGAAGCATTTACAGCCGATTTATACACTCAGGTGATTTCGAAGGTGATGGACAGTTTGGGCGGGAATACAGCTATTGTGCTGCCGTCTGATTTAGAAGACCAAATGGTAACATCCATACAAAAGCGTGTTGCGGAATCCAAAACTACAGTTAGCATCATAACAAAAAATGATTTACTATCTGGTCTATCAGTTTCTAATACCCATGAAGGCTGGAGTTATGATATCACGGCAGAGGAAATTGCCGATTTGTTAAGTCAACATTTAAGTCCTAAGTGGGCCGAATTATTGAATACCAAATAAATGCTCACAGGAAACCTAGAATATCTCATCAGTAGCCTACCGAATTTAACTTTTAGCAATTCGGAAGCGACTCAGCATGAGGTAAAGGGGCTATTTCAAAAGTATGCTTCCAATGAGGCGGCAGACCAAGATTTGGTGGCCATTTTACAAGATGACGCTTCAAAATACTTGTCTGTTTCAGAATTAAAAAGGTTTCAGAGTATCAACTTAAAATCTATTTATCAAAAACAATTTCAGGATAGTTCAATAGAAGTGGTTGCACAGTTTTCAAAATTCATGTATGGGTTAAAAAGCGAATTAAAAATGTTTCGCGAAAACCGAAAATCCGAAGAACCTTTAGGAAAAATCAATTATGAATTTATCGACGATTTGCCTAATAATCCTTTACAAGCGGAAGAATATCTGCTCAATTTGCAATGGCAGAAATTAGACGCCTTGTCCATTAGTCATTATGCTGACCTTTCGGCTTTAATTCTTTATAAATTGAAATTACAAGTGTTACAGCGGTTGTGGCAATTTGATGCCAAGCTTGGCTTTACAGTATTTCAAAATTCATTAAAAGTAGCATGATATGGCAGACAAGATTTTAATGAATAAAAACACATTGGCAACCTTGAAGAATGAACTGAAAGGCTACAAAACCGCTTTACCTGTTTTTGAAATGAAGGAACAACAGCTTAAAGAAGTGATTACCAGCATTGAGACCGCTGTGGAGCGTTTGCAAGACGCTATTGCGGCAACAAATGTAGATGTAAAGCAATGGGCAGCCGTTATGGCGGAGCCGACCATAGATTTAAGTGATTTGGTGTTTGTGAGAGAACTCAAAACCAATACACGTGAAATCGCAGGTGTGGTCATAGAACAATTTGTATCCATCGATTTTAATGAAAGTGCAATAGATTATTTTGAAACACCACTTTGGGTAGATGCGGCTGTGGAAGCGATAAAAGACCAGACCACCAATCAAGAAATGTTAAAATTGGAACTAAAGAATTTGGAAAGTGTCCGCGAGGAATTGGCTGAAGCACGACGTATGAAAAATGCGTTAAAGGAAGTCTTCATTCCCGAAACCCAACACAATATTCGAAAGATTGAAATTTATTTGGGTGATGTAGAGCGTTTGGCCATAGGTTGCGCCAAATTGGTAAAAAAGAAGAAACAAGTAAAAAGCGACGCGGTATGATTGTACGTATGAAGGAAATATTGCTGTTTACGAGTGTTTACGATGTCGATGACACGATCCAAAGATTAGGAGAATTGGGTGTAGTAGACATTAAAGAAGTTAATCCTACAAATAGTGATGCTATAGACCGCTGTAAAATTGAAATTGAAGATACCAATGAAGCTATAAAAATACTCGACGAGCACGAGCTGTCGGATAACCAAGGATCTAAAAGTTTTGATACTAATGGTAAAGATCCTAAAAGATTAATTCAACGACTCTTAAAATCAAAAATTGTTAAGAAAAATATTTTAAAATCCATTGACGAGATTGATGATCAACTAGGGTTTTATAAAGTCTGGGGCGAGAATTTCAGTAAAAAGAATTATGAGTTTTTAGAGCGAAAAGGAATTTACGTCCGACTTTATCTAATAGATAAATCACTTCTTAAAACCTTACCTGATGATAAAATAATTATATCTTTTAAGGAGCGTGATAATAAAGTTCCTATAGTACTATTTACACAAACGAAAACTGAAAGATTGATTTATAAAGAAGAGGAAATTCCAAATTTATCATATTCAGCTCTGAAAAACATTAAGTATCGCAAAGAACGTCAATTGACAAAGGTAGCAGCATTCTTAGATGAATATAAGAACTATAAACCCTTATTAGAATCTTACGAACAATTCTTACAAAATAGGTTAGCTTCCGAAACTGCCATAGAAGGTATGGGAGATATACAATCTAAGGTCAAGTATTTAAGAGGATTTATCCCTAAAGATTTGGTATCTGAGTTTAAAAAAGTAGCAGACCAAGAAGTTTGGGGCTATGCCATTAAAGAACCGACTAATATTGAAGAAGTGCCAGTATATATTAAAAACCCGAAATGGATAAGTATCATCAACCCAATGATGAAATTTATAGATATTGTACCTGGCTATAAAGAAATTGACGTATCCATTTATTTTCTTATAGCCTTTGCACTATTTTTTGCCATGCTCGTAGGTGATGCTGGTTATGGTATTATATTCTTGGTTTTGACATTCATTTTTAGAAAGAAAATGGCGCCACAACTCCGTACCTTGATTTATGTATTAAGCAGTTCTACAATTGTTTGGGGTGTTTTAAGTGGTACCTATTTTGGCGCTGAACAAATTGCACAATTACCATTTTTAAAAGACGCTGTCATTCCGAATATTTCAAGTTTTGGTGTAGATAACGTCAATTTTATGATGTTTTTGTCCTTTTTGATTGGTGCTATACATTTGACTGTGGCTCATGTTATTCGGTTCTTTCAGTTTATTAATTCCATTAAGGCTATAAGTGAAATAGGATGGATATTATTAATTTGGGGACTCTTCTTTGTTACCGGTCAGTTGGTATTGGGTGATACACCACCAGTTTGGTATAAATGGTTGTTTATCGTTGGTGTTTCATTGGTGATTTTATTTTCAAAAGAGAGCAATAATTTTCTAAAAAGTATGGGTGCATCAATTGCTAACTTACCATTGAGTCTAATCAATGGCTTTTCAGACATCGTGTCTTATGTCCGATTGTTTGCTGTTGGTATGGCTACCGCAGCCGTTGCAGCAAGTTTCAATAATATGATTTTACCAGACGGTGTTGTGGGAATGGGAGTTTTGGATTTTATTATGGCAGCTATTGCTTTACTATTAGGCCATACTTTAAACATTGCCCTAGCCCTAATGGCAGTACTGGTGCATGGGATTCGTTTAAATACTTTGGAGTTTGCAGGGCATTTAGGCATACAGTTTTCAGGAGAAGCATACAATCCGTTTAAGTTAACGTTGAACAAAAAAGAATAACTAAAAACATTTAATATAGATAATTATGGGAATTTACACACTTATACAAACATCAGTCGAAGGCCTTGGCGACATGGGTATGTCTTTAAGTATTGCGGCAATCGGTTCTGCTATCGGTACGGGAGTAGCAGGTATGGCAGCTATTGGTGCATGGAAGAAAATGATAACCAACGGTCAAAAGGCTTCGACAGCCATGTTGATATTTGTTGGTGCACCTTTGTCACAGGTATTTTATGGAATGATTTTAAAAAATACCATCGCAGATGCCAACCTCAGTCCCGATTCATATGTTTGGCAGATTATACTGGGATTATTTGCAGGTGCAGCAATGGCAGGTTCTGCTATTTTTCAAGGAAAAGTAGGTGCAAGAGCTTGTGATGCCATTGGCTCTGGCGCTAGTGATATTGTAAAATATATAATGATAATTGGTGTTGTTGAAACTGTAGCGCTTTTTGTTATGATTTTTACAATGACAGGGTTGCCAGGATAGATATTTAGCAAATTATTGAAGCAAAAGCTGGAAAGTGTTACTATCCAAAAAGCTTTTGCTTCATCCAAGCCGCATTCATCTCGGCAATATTTTTAATCGAGATGCCTTCAGGACATTCTATTTCACAAGCACCTGTATTAGTGCAGTTTCCAAAACCTTCTAAATCCATTTGATAGGTCATTTTTTTTAGACGGCTAGAAGATTCAGCTTTACCTTGTGGTAAACTATTGAGATGATTGATTTTAGCAGATGTGAATAGCATTGCAGAAGAGTTCTTACATGATGCCACACAGGCACCACAGCCAATACACGCTGCTGCATCCATCGCCTTGTCGGCAATTTCTTTTGGTATAGGTATGGCGTTTGCCTCTGGTGCTGTACCGGTTTTTGAACTGATATAAGCACCTGACTCAATAATTCTATCAAAAGCAGAACGGTCTACAACCAAGTCTTTAATTATCGGAAAAGCTTTTGCACGCCAGGGTTCAACGGTTATGGTTTGACCATCCTCAAAACTTCGCATATGCAATTGGCACGTTGTTATATTGTCATGAGGTCCATGTGCACGTCCATTTATAAAAACACCGCATTGACCGCAAATGCCCTCGCGACAATCATATTCGTAAGCAATAACCTTTTCATCTTTTAGAACAAGTTCTTCGTTTAATTGGTCTAGAGCTTCAAGAAATGACATGTCTTCGGTAAGTCCATCTACCTCGTAAGATTTAAAATCACCCTTTGCATTCGGGTTTTCTTGTCGCCATATTTTAAAGGTTACTTTCATTTTTTCAAATTATAATATAAAGAATGCCTTTTTTAAACACCCCTAAAGTCCCCTCAAGGGGACAGTTCTACACATTAAACTCAAATTCGATTTTATCTTCATTTTCAATCTATTTGTAATATCCCACTACTTATAACTACGAACAGTAGGTTTTACAAATTCAAACTCTAAATGTTCTTTATGCAATGTGAAATCACCTTCATTATATTCCCAAGCTGATACATATGAATATGTTTCGTCAACCCGAAGGGCTTCACCTTCGCTGGTTTGAAACTCTTCTCTAAAATGTGCACCACAAGATTCATCGCGTTGCAGAGCATCCGTACACATTAAAATACCCAATTCTATAAAGTCAGCTAAGCGATAGGCTTTTTCAAGTTCGGTATTCATTTCGTTTTGGTTGCCTGTAACTTTTACATCCTTCCAAAAATCATCCTTAAGTGCTTCAATTTGTTTGATCGCTTTTTCCAAGCCTTTTTTGGTGCGACTCATGGCACAATCTTGCCACATAATTTTACCGAGTTCCCTATGGAAATGATCTACGGTTTTAGTTCCATTAATGGAAAGAATTTTATCTATATGTGCTTGTGCTTCTTTTTCTGCTTTATCAAATTCTGGGTGGTCAGTGGTTGGGTGATCAGCTTTAATCTCATCTGCCAAATAATTATTAATCGTGTTTGGTAAGATGAAATAACCGTCAACACTTGCCTGTAAAAGTGAGTTAGCGCCTAATCTATTTGCACCATGGTCTGAGAAATTACATTCACCAACTGCGTATAATCCTGGTATTGTAGTCATTAATTCATAGTCTACCCATAGGCCACCCATTGAAAAGTGTGCCGCAGGTGATATTAGCATAGGCGTAGTATAAGCATCAATACCAGTTATTTTTTTATACATATTAAAAAGATTACCGTAACGATCCTTTATGGTTTCTAAACCAAACTTCTCAATAGCATGCTTAAAGTCTAAATAGACCGCATTTTTAAGTCGTCCTACACCAAAGCCTGCATCAATGCGTTCTTTTGCAGCTCTAGAGGCGATATCTCTTGGTGCCAAATTTCCAAAACTTGGATAGCGACGTTCTAGATAATAATCACGTTCTTCTTCAGAAATATCTTTTGGTTTACGGCTGTCTTCTTTTTGTTTTGGTACCCAAATACGACCATCGTTTCGTAACGATTCTGACATTAAGGTCAGTTTTGATTGCGCTTCACTTGACTGTGGTAATGCCGTAGGATGGATTTGTGTAAAACTCGGTGCCGCGAAATAAGCTCCTTTTTTGTGTGCTTTCCATAGGGCACTTCCATTACAACCAATGGCTAAGGTTGAAAGACGGAAAACCCTCGAATAACCACCAGTTGCCAAAACAACGGCATCAGCAGCATAACGCTCCAATTTGCCTGAAACCAAATTACGAACTATAATACCTTTTGCTTTTCCATTAATTACCACGAGGTCAACCATTTCACTACGTGGAAACATTTGAACCTTTTTGGCATGTATCATTTTATACAATTGCGAATAAGATGCCAGTAAAAGTTGTTGCCCAGTTTGGCCTCTTGCATAAAATGTACGTTGTACCTGTACACCACCAAAACTGCGATTTACTAAGGTACCACCATACTCTCTGGCAAACGGTACACCTTGTTGTACAAAATGATCTATTAATGGCGCAGACAATTCTGCTAGTCGGTAAGTATTGGCTTCTCTTGATCTAAAGTCACCACCTTTTAATGTGTCATAAAACATACGATAAACGCTATCTCCATCATGTTGATAGTTTTTAGCAGCATTTATACCACCTTGTGCTGCTACAGAATGCGCACGTCGGGCCGAATCCTGATAACAGAAGCATTTTATGTCGTAACCAAGTTCTGCTAATGTTGCAGCTGCACCTGCACCACTCAAGCCAGAACCAACTACAATAACACTGAGTTTCTTTTTATTGGCAGGATTTATCAGTTGGGATTTCAACTGGTAATTTTGCCATTTTTTTTCTAATGAGCCTTCGGGAACTTTTGAATTTAAGTGCATTCTTTTTTACTAAAGGAGCTTTTGGTTTTCATTATTCAATGACAAACATAGTCACTGACCCTATAAAGTTACAATGACTTTTATCATAAACCACAAGTTTTAGCACTAAAACTAAAGATTTTTACGAGCTCAGGACTTAAAAAGCCTTATGAAATGGCACTATTGCTTTTCAATCCATTTTCTTGCGTTAACAAACGCTTCTAGCCAAGGTGAGACTTCGTCTTTGCGACCTTCTGGATAGTGTGCCCAATTCCATTGGAACGTGGATCTTTCAATATGTGGCATAGTCACCAAATGCCTTCCTGTTTTATCAGTCATCATAGCTGTGTTAAAATCTGAACCATTTGGATTATGAGGATATTCTTCATAACCATACTTTGCAACAATATTGTACTGATCTTCAGCATAAGGAAGGTTGAATTTTCCTTCACCATGAGAAACCCAAACTCCTAGTGTGCTACCTGCTAGCGTTGAAAGCATAATAGAGTTATTCTTTTGAATTTTTACAGATATAAATGAGCTCTCGTGTTTATGAGAATCATTATGCACCATTTTACCATGCTGCTCATGCTCTGGATTAATAAGATCTAGTTCCATCATTAACTGGCAACCGTTACAAATACCAACCGAAAGTGTGTCTTCTCTTTCAAAGAAATTTTTAATAACTTCGTTTGCTTTGTCATTGTATTTAATAGCACCAGCCCAACCTTTTGCAGAGCCTAAAACATCAGAGTTTGAGAAACCACCAACAGCACCAAGGAACTGAATGTCTTCTAAAGTCTCACGACCAGAAATTAAATCGGTCATGTGTACATCTTTAACATCAAAACCTGCTAAGTACATAGCATTTGCCATTTCACGTTCAGAGTTACTTCCTTTTTCACGCAGAATTGCTGCTTTTGGTCTTGGTTTGCTACCGTCAATACTAGGCAGTTTACCTGTAAAATGACTTGGGAATGTATATTGAAGTGGTTGTTGTTTGTAATTGTTGTAACGTGCTTCAGCTAAACTATTAGCGGTTTGTTTCTGGTCGAGTAGGAAAGAGGTTTTGTACCACATATCTCGTAATCTTGAAGCCGTCATGGTAAATACTTCACTTCCGTTGATGATGCTTAGTACATCAGCATTAGTTACTTTTCCAATGTTATGGAAGGTAATTCCAGCTTCTGACAATGTATTTTCTATACTATTATCTGTAGATTGAATAACAATACCAGCGTTTTCAGCAAATAAAACTTTGAATGAATCTTTTTCAGCCAATTCAGTAATATCTAATTCTGCACCAAGATTGTTATCTGCAAAACACAATTCAAGTAAAGTTGTAATCAATCCACCAGAAGCCACATCATGACCAGCAACAATTTTATTATCTTTTATTAATTGCTGAATCGTGTTAAACACAGTTTTAGTATAAGCTGCACTTTTTACATTTGGTGTGCTGTTTCCTACTTTATTATTGATTTGTGCAAACGAGCTACCACCAAGTTTAAAGTCGTCTTGAGATATATTGATATAATAAATATCTCCTTTATCCTTTTTGAAAACAGGTTCTACAACCTTAGAAATATCGTTACAATTTGCAGCAGCAGAAATGATAACTGTACCAGGAGAAATAACATCACCATCAGGATATTTTTGTTTCATAGATAATGAATCCTTTCCTGTTGGTACGTTAATACCTAAATCTATTGCAAATTCTGAAACAGCTTTTACTGCTTCATACAAGCGTGCATCTTCACCTTCGTTTTTACAAGGCCACATCCAGTTGGCTGAAAGCGAAACACTTTGTAATCCATCTTTTAACGGTGCCCAAATAATATTTGTTAAGGCTTCCGTAATCGAATTACGACTACCAGCTATAGGATCTATTAATCCTGAGATAGGTGAGTGGCCAATACTCGTGGCAATGCCTTCTTTTCCTTTATAATCTAAAGCCATTACACCAACATTGTTTAATGGCAGTTGTAACGGACCAGCACACTGTTGTTTGGCAACTTTTCCACCTACACAACGGTCTACTTTATTTGTAAGCCAATCTTTGCAAGCCACAGCTTCAAGCTGCATAACTTGATCTAAGTAATCGTAAAACTTATCTGAATTATAGGATAGATCACTGTAGTTTTTGTTAACAGTACGATCTGTCATTATTGTTTTTGGAGAACTACCAAACATGTCTTCTAAAGCCAAATCCATTGGTTTGTCACCATTAGTTTTAGATTCAAAAGTAAAACGATGCTTGCCAGTAACCTCACCAACATCATAGATTGGTGAACGTTCTCTATCTGCAATTTTATGAAGTGTGTCTAAGTGTTTTTCTGAGATAACTAATCCCATACGTTCTTGAGACTCGTTACCAATAATTTCTTTAGCAGAAAGGGTAGGATCACCCACTGGTAACTTATCTAAATCAATGTGTCCACCAGTATCTTCAACCAACTCAGATAAACAGTTGAGGTGTCCACCAGCACCATGATCGTGAATAGAAACGATTGAATTTTCATCACTTTCAACCATGCCACGAACCGCATTGGCAGCACGTTTTTGCATTTCTGGGTTTGAACGCTGAACGGCATTTAGCTCAATACCACTGTCGAATTCACCTGTATCTGCAGAGGAAACTGCTGCACCTCCCATACCAATTCTGTAATTATCACCACCAAGAATTACGATTTTGTCACCTGCTTTTGGAGTGTCTTTTATAGCTTGGTCTGCTTTTCCGTAGCCAATTCCACCAGCTTGCATAATAACCTTATCGTAACCGATTTTGTTATTTCCTTCTTGGTGTTCGAAGGTTAAAACAGAACCACAAATAAGAGGTTGCCCAAATTTATTTCCAAAATCTGAAGCTCCGTTAGACGCTTTAATTAGAATGTCCATTGGAGTTTGGTACAACCATTTGCGTTCAGGAAAGGCCTTTTCCCAAGGACGCTCTTCTTCTAAACGTGAGTATGATGCCATGTAAACAGCGGTTCCAGCCAAAGGAATAGATCCTTTACCACCAGCAAGTCTATCTCTAATCTCACCGCCAGATCCTGTGGCAGCACCATTAAATGGCTCTACAGTTGTTGGGAAATTATGTGTTTCTGCTTTTAGAGAAATTACAGATTCAAAATCTTTGGTTTGGTAATATTCAGGAATATCTGCACGTTTTGGCGCAAACTGTTCTACAACAGGTCCTTTTATAAACGCTACGTTATCCTTGTATGCAGAAACAATATCGTTTGGATTTTGTTTTGATGTTTCCTTAATCATTTTGAATAACGATGTTGGTTTTTCTTCACCATCGATAACAAAAGTTCCGTTGAAAATTTTATGACGACAGTGCTCTGAGTTGACTTGTGAGAATCCAAATACTTCAGAGTCTGTTAATGGACGACCAATCTTTTTTGAAACACCTTCAAGATATTCAACTTCTTCGTCACTTAGTGCTAAACCTTCCTTTGTATTATAGGCTGAAATATCTTCAATATTCTGAATCGCTTCAGGTTGAATATTTATGGTAAAGATGTCTTGATTTAAGCTTGAAAATTTTTCAGAAATCATTGGGTCGTACCCTTTAAAATCTTCAGATGTAGAAATGAATTCTTCAATTCTAACAATGCCAGAAATTCCCATATTTTGGGTAATCTCTACGGCATTTGTACTCCAAGGCGTTATCATTGCAGCTCTTGGTCCAACAAAAAAAGCATCTACCGATGCTTGTTCTATTTTTGGCTGGTCGCCAAATAACCATACCAGTTTTGAGATGGTTTCTGTTGATAATTCTTTTGTGGCTTGAACAGCGAAAACTTTGCTGTTTTGGTTTCCAAAGAAATGAATCATTTATATGATGTGTTTTGTTTAAAAATAAAACACAAATTTAGTTTATTTTGACAATATCGTGTTATTTATTTAGTGCTAAAGGGAAGACTTATTCAACAAGTTTTAAACAAAAAAAAGCAGCTAAAAAGCTGCTCTTTTGAGTTAGGACTTAATCAGTTTTTTACTGACAGTTTTATTTTGTTGGGTGAATTTAACAATATATAATCCACTTTTGAGGCTACTTATATTTAAATCCATTGATTCATTAATCATTCTTACAAATACACGTTTCCCAAGAACATCGTAGATTTCAATTCTTGTTTCAGCGTTATTAGATAGTTTAATATGAACCACATTAGCAGCAGGATTAGGAGATAAATTAAACTCTGGGTCTTTTTCTATTTCATCAATAGAGAGCGTTCCCCAAGGATCTTCAGGATCATCATTTCCGCCCCAAATAATTTTAGCTAAATAAGGGTTGTCTATAAATGGATTTCGGTTACCATAAGTGGATTCTAACAAATTATTACGATTAGTTTCTATATCAGAAACGGGATCGGCAGCATTCCATTGTAACAGTATTTGCAACATGTCTGTAGAACCTTCCTTTGCGCCTGCAGCATTATATTCTGGCAAACAACGGTCACCATATCTAACGTACATATACATCATAATACGAGCTACATCACCAATCCATTCGTCACCTGGATACCAGTTTCCGCTACCAACATCTCCAGAATTACCAGAGCCATTAGCAAATAATTTACTGCCACGAGCTCCATTTCTCTGTACGTCACTTGCTCTTAAGTTATGAGGATCGGCACCAATACCTAAAGTATTATTACTTGTATTTCCCATACCTGGATCTGCGTTAGATCTCGCAAAAACATGTTCTCTATTATACTCACAAACAGCACCGCCAAAATCGTTTTTGTTTCTTATTCTTCTGTCAGTGATTCCACTAGAACATGAAAGATTATTAACATAGCCATATACTAGTAATATATTAGAGTCTGTATTATCATTTGGGTCTAAGTCCATAATCTCAATGTCATCTCTAGCATCTCCATAAGTATAAAAAGAATCATTAGTATTGTTACTTATTTTAAGCTGTAGCGCATCGTACAAACTTTGTCCTGTTAACGAAAAATCCACATTGTTTTGACCATTGGTATAATATGGTTGTTGCGCAAAACTAAATGCACAAATAAATAAAATTGTTAAAAAGTATATATGTTTCATATTCAATTAATCTTATCGAATTGGGTTATTTTTTTCTAATAAAGCCATATAAAATCCATCATAACCAGATTTGTGGGCTAATATTTTTTTATCTTTTACAAGTTTAAACGCTTTTCCGTGTATTGAAGTTAAGAAATTATCAATTTGTTCTTCATTTTCAGAAGGTAAAATGGAGCATGTTGCGTACACCATTTTGCCACCAGGCTTTACCATTTTTGAGTATTGCTCTAAGACCTCTGCTTGTGTCTTTTTAATATTATCGATAAACTCAGGCTTCAATTTCCATTTTGCATCAGGATTTCGTCTTAACACTCCTAAACCAGAACATGGTGCGTCAATCAATAAGCGGTCTGCTTTACCATGAAGTTTTTTTATTGGTTTTGTAGAGTCAATAACCTTCATCTCTATATTGTGAACACCATTGCGTCGCGCTCTAACTTTCAGTTTTTTTAACTTACTCTCGTAAATATCCATAGCAATGACTTGGCCTTTATTTTCCATTAGCGATGCTAGGTGCAATGTTTTTCCGCCAGCACCTGCACATACATCTACAACTTTCATGCCTGATTTTACATCTAAAAAGTCAGCAACTAACTGTGATGAAGCATCTTGCACTTCAAACCAGCCATTTTTAAAGGCTTCAGTTTTAAAAACATTAGCACGCTTAGTAAGTTTTAAAGCCCAAGGATGATCTGGTAAAACTTCGGTTTCGATATCTTCAGACTGTAGTTTAAGCTGCAAATCTTTTTTGTTGGTCTTTAAAGTATTTACTCTCAAGATAACATCTGCCTGCTCATTTTGCATGGCAATTTCCTCAGTCCAGATTTGTTCACCTAATTCTTTCACTCCTAAGTCATCCATCCAATCTGGTATAGATTCGCGATACTTTCTAATTTTAGAAAGTTCATCAAAACGCCCTTTAATTTTTCGTGTAGGAGTATCTGTAAAATATTTCCAATCAGGAAGTCTAATACCCTTAAGTGTTGCCCAAACAGCAAAAACTCTCCAAAGATTGTCTCTGTCATAAGGCGCTTTTACATCAGCAATTTCAGAGTATAAGCGTTTATACCTTACAATTTCGTACACAGTTTCTGCAACAAAACCTCTATCTCGACTTCCCCAACGTTTGTCGCGCTTTAGTAATTGTTGTACCACTTTGTCTGCATATTCATTTTCATTGAAGATTTTGTGTAAACCATCAATAACCGCAAAACATAAATTTCTGTGTAATCGCATTGCAAAAAATTAGCATGCAAAGGTAGTATAAAAGTTGAGATGTGCTACAGTTATGAATGTAAAGTCTTTTTTAAATAGAAAAATAGAGAACAAGTTTTTGCTTGTTTTTGCATCTCAATTAAATTGCGGTAATTACTTAAAAATAATTTGGAGGAAAAAGAAACCATAAAAGAACTAAAAAGAAGAAATACAGCTGTATTTTCTCAACTTATAGATGATTATCAGCAAAAGGTTTTTGGTACTTGTATTTCTTTTGTGCCAAACAAGGAAGATGCGGAGGATTTAGTACAAGAAGTATTTTTAGAAGTCTATAATTCCATCTCTAAATTTAAGGGAAACTCTAAACTCTCAACATGGATTTATAAAATTACCACAAATAAGTGCTTGGAGTTCATAAGAAAAAGGAATACTAAAAAGCGCACGGGTTTTTTAAAACCATTGTTTAGTGAAGATTTTTCAATAGACAAGACTAATTATTTTACTGAGTTTAACCATCCTGGATTTTTATTAGAAAACAAAGAACTAAACGAAACACTGTTTAAGGCTATTAACAGTTTGCCAGAAAGTCAGGCTTCGGTTTTTACATTGCATAAGATTGATGGTAAAAGTTATCAGGAAATTGCAGCTATAACAGATAAAAGTGTGTCTTCTGTTGAGTCTCTTATGTTTAGGGCAAAGAAAAACCTTCAACAGTTATTGTATGACTATTACAAAAACGAAATGTAGCACAAGTTTTTTAAAACTTATGCATCTAAATATCAAATGATTTATGATGAAAGATTCTGAGATTAAGAAAAAAGTAAACACTACGCTAAATGCTGTAGATACTATCCAAGAGGTAAAGGTGTCTCCTTTTCTTAAGGATAGAATACTGAACAATTTAAACGTTGAGAACGAAGAAACTGAAAGGGTTTGGGCTTGGTTTACTCCTAAGTTTCAGATCGCAACATTGGTGGTTGTTGTTTTACTCAACATATATGCATACAAAGTATTGATTTCTGAAGAGTACAACTCAACAGTTGAAGAATTTGTTGACACTTATGATTTTGGTGATGAGGCGTATACTTCTATTTTTAATTAATTAAACATGAAAAAGCAAACTGTTTTATACATACTACTCATTGTACTTTTTCTGTCTAATGTGTTTTTTATTTTTCATCATGTAGGAAGATTTGGGCATAAAGACCATAAGTCTCGTTTTTCTATGATTGAAGAATTAAACTTTAACCAAGAGCAGCAAGAGACTTACAAGGCACTAAGAAGTAAGCATTTTGATAAGATGAAATCCTATTCTAAAAGAATAAGTGAGCTTAAAAAGGAAATATATTCTAATGTAGGCGAACAGGACATATCAGAGGCTTTATTAGATTCTGTAGTAGATTTAATTGCACTAGAAGAGAAAAACAAAGACTTAGAAATGTATAAGCATTTTAGAGATGTTAGGGAAATATGTAACGATAAGCAGAAAGAACAACTTTCTAAAATTATAAATGATGCTATAGAGCGTCGTGGAAAAAGAGGGAAATCTAAAAAAAGAGATTGAGTTAGTTTTATAATTTGTCTTTGAATTTATACATTGATAAATTATGTAAACTTTTATTTGATTGATTATTGTTAATATGAAAAGCTTTGCAGTAATATCGTAAAGCTTTTCTATTTTTAAGGAAAATTGAAAGTATGAGATTTTTGGTAATAGTTTGCTTGATAGTATTGAGTTTATGTTTTGGAAAATCTAAAAAAGATGTAGGACAAAGAAATTTTTCAAAAGTTGAGATTGAAACTTTATTGAAAGATTCGTTATTGAATGTTAGGGCTATTGAAGTCGTTGATACTTTAGGGTTGGTTTATCTTACATCAAAAGGTGATTTAGGAGCCATTGTTAATGAAGAGATAGGATATGATAACCAGGCTGAATTGCCTAAGTTCTTTGAAGTTTCTTTAAAGACTGATTCTATTACACCTAACTTTAGATCTTTGGCAATTACTTCAAATAACGGTTACGGAGTATCTATTGGCTCACCTGCTTTAGTGTATAGCCTAGATATTGATTTTGAAAAAAACAAAATCGTTTACCAAGAAACCCACTCAAAAGCATTCTACGACTCTATGGACTTTTGGAATGACCAAGAAGGTATTGCCATTGGTGACCCAACGGATGATTGTATGAGTATCATCATTACCAGAGATGGAGGTGAGACATGGAATAAACTCTCTTGTGATGATTTACCTAAAGCCAAAGAAGGTGAAGCCGCTTTTGCAGCTAGTGACACCAATATTTCAATAGTTGGAGACCATACTTGGGTAGCCACAGGAGGCAAGGCTAGTAGAATTTTATATTCACCTGATAAAGGCAAAACATGGGAAGTTTTTGAGACACCAATTATTCAAGGTACAGCAACTACAGGTATGTATTCTATAGACTTTTATGATGAGAATAATGGTTTTGCAATTGGAGGAGATTATACAAAGCCTAATGACACTTTAAACAATAAAATAAGAACCAAAGATGGTGGCAAAACTTGGAAAGAGGTAGCTAATGGCAAAGGACCAGGTTATAGAAGCTGTGTGCAGTACATCCCAAATTCTAATGCTAAGGAATTAGTGGCTATAGGTTTTAAGGGTATTGATTACAGCAATGACTCTGGTGACACATGGAAGCATCTCAGCGACGAAGGTTTTTATACCATTAGATTTTTAAACGATTCTATAGCTTATGCAGCTGGAAAAGGACGTATAAGTAAACTGACTTTTAGGGAATAAAAAAAGTTTTTTTGTCAATCTGAACTTGCCTGTGCTGAACTCGTTTCAGTATTTCAGATTCTAAAAACTCGTAAGAAATTTATGAAATAAGATTCTGATGTACACTTCGACTGCGCTCAGTGAAACAGTTCAGAATGACAGATTAATTTCAGTTTCGTCTGTTTTGTCTACGTTCTCTAAACTCTTTTAACCGATCTAAAAGTTTCTGATTGAATTGGTCTTCTGCCACTTTAAGCATAATTATTTTTTTAGCAGATATAACTGTTTTTAAGTCTTCCACAAGTTCTAACTTGGCGTTATGCATTTCTGTTTCTGCTTCAAGAAGTTTATCTAAAATTTCACCAGCACGTTTATCACTAACATTACCTTGTCTCATTTCCTTTTTTAAAGGTCTTAAGTCTTCAGATTTAATCTTTTCTACCTTGGCCTCAAAGGCATTGTAAATTGGCCAAAATAGTTGAGCTTCTTCACTTGTAAGTTCAAGTTTGTCTGTTATAAATGCTATTTTTTGGGCTTTAATTTTTTCTTGAATTTCACCACCTCGTTGGGCAAAGCCTGTGAAGCTTACAAGTAAAATTAGTATTGGGATTAATTGTTTACTCATGTCTTTTAAATTTTACGAAGCATTCGTGAATCTTCGATTTCAATATAATGTTTTTACTGTTGTAAAATTGTTTCAATATCTGTGTTTTCTAAAAGGTATGACTCTAAGTTTTCTTCTTTGTATTCGGTTTCTACTATAGTAAAATCTTCTTCAAGAAAATCTGCTTCAACTAATAATTCAGCCAACTCATAGCTGTCTAAATCACTGTTTTCAAAGTACGTTTCAACCATTTCTGCAGATAACACTTGGGTTTCGCCACCATTGTTTATGAAAATCGCAAATAATAATAGAAGAGAAGCTGCAATACCAGCTATATAGTATAAGGTTTTGCTGGTATTAAGTCTAACAACAGGCTTGTCCTCTAACTTACTTAAAATTTTGTCATCTAACGTTTCAAAATAATCCTTTGGTGTTGTAAAACCAGAATCAGTGACACCTTCAATATTCTCTTTAATGTTAAGACGTTCAAAGAGTTTGTCGTCAAAAGTATTAAAGTAATTCTCTGGTGTTTTAAAACCACTAGATTTAATATTATGTAATTTTTCTTTTTTCACTTTATGCTGAACTTGTTTCAGTATCTATTTCTATGACTTTAAAATAACAAAATGGTTTAATCTGAACTTAAAAAGCTCTCTATTTTTTTTACTGCTATATGGTATGAGGCCTTTAAAGCTCCCTCACTGGTTTCTAAAATTTCTGCAATTTCTTTGTATTTAAGATCGTCAAAATATTTCATATTGAAAACGAGTTGCTGTTTTTGTGGAAGTGACGCTATAGCCTTTTGTAATTTTAGCTGAATTTCATCACCTTCAAAGTAAATATCTGCAGTAAGGTTATTGATAGCTAAATTTTGGTGTTCCTCATTAGTAATTTGCATACGTTTGGCATTTCTATTGATATGAGTGATGGATTCGTTTGTAGCAATGCGATATAACCAAGAGTATAGCTTACTGTCTCCTTTAAATTTATCTATACTACGATATACTTTAATGAATGTATTTTGTAACACATCATCTGCATCATCATGAGAAATTACAATCTTTCGGATATGCCAATACAGACGTTCTTTATAGAGACTTAGAAGTTCTCTAAAAGCGGCTTCTTTAGATTTAGGATCTTTGAGACGTAATATGAAATCCGTTTCGTTTATCAAGTAAAATACTTTGGTATTTAGACCACTTAAATTAGCAAAAGTTTAATATTGAAAAAATTATTATCGATGTGTAATTTGTAACTGCCTGATAAACAATAATTAAGAATATAAAATATCGATAAAAAGCAAATAAATACGATAAAAAGCATTTTTTTCTTGTTTTGTAGATTTATTTGTTATATGTTTGACACAGCTTAACCTATTAACTGTTATCAGTTTCCCCAAATCTGGTAACAAAAATGAAGGATGTGTGTCTTACATGCATCCTTTTTTAATGGTATTAACTTTTCTATTTAGCTGATGTTTTTGTAGTTACCTCGATTATATTTTTAGATTTTTAATGAAAAATCGTACATTGGTTTATTGTATCTATAAGATTAATAAGCAATGAAAATTTATTCCCTACTCTTTTCACTGGTTTTTACCACATGTATTTTTGCACAAGTAGGTATTAATACAGATAATCCACAAAGTACTTTGGATATTAATGGTAACTTATCTGTAAAAGTTGTTAGCTTAACTGGAAATAGCACAGGTAATCAGACAAATGCAGGTACAACTGTAGAAATAGATGATGGTGTTTATATTTCAATTAATCCTCAGGTTCAAGATGATACTTTTGAATTACCTGATCCTTCGGAGGTTCCAGGACGAGTGTACTTTATTAGAAATGTAAATTCAACAAACACAGTAACAGCCAAAATAGTTACTGAGACAGGTCAGTTATTTTCTTCAGGTAGTACTACAAGTGGTTCAAATGAGATATATCTTTATGAAAGCGGTAGTGATTTACGTAAAAGTGTTATTGTAATTAGTGATGGTGCTAATTGGACCTATTTTTTTGGTTTGCTTTAGTTTTATTTTGAAGCTAGTCAAAACTCTGCATTTCCACAAGTTTTTTGTAAACCCCATTTTTTGCAATTAGTTCTGAGTGTGAGCCTTGTTCAGCAATTTCACCTTTTTGCATAACCACAATTAAGTCTGCATTTTGTATTGTTGAAAGTCTATGTGCTATAACAATAGAAGTTCTGTTTTTCATCATGTTCTCTAGTGCATCTTGAACTAAGCGCTCACTTTCTGTATCTAAGGCTGAAGTTGCTTCATCTAAAATCATGATAGGCGGATTTTTCAGCACAGCTCTAGCAATACTCAAGCGCTGTTTTTGGCCACCAGAGAGTTTATTACCAGAATCTCCAATATTAGTGTTAATACCCATAGGCAATTCTTTTACAAACTCCCATGCATTGGCAATCTTTAAGGCGTCGATAATCTCATCATCTGTAGCATCTTCTTTACCTAATAACACATTGTTTTTAATAGTGTCATTGAATAAAATGGAATCTTGTGTTACAAGTCCCATTAAGTTGCGTAAGGAATGTTTTGTGAGGTCTTTTATGTTTTCTCCATCAATAGAGATACTTCCTTCGTTAACATCGTAAAATCGTGTTACAAGATTAGCAATGGTACTTTTTCCACTACCAGACTGGCCAACTAAAGCAACACTTTTTCCTTTTGGTACATTAAGATTGAAGTTTTTGAGCACATAATCTTCTTCGTACTTAAATGAAATATTTTCTATACTAAGTTGAGATGTGAAATCTAATTTCACTTTTGCGTCTGGCTTATCTTTAAGAGGTGATTCTGTATTAAGAATTTCTAATACACGATCTGCTGCTGCATTACCTGCTTTAACTTTATAGCTAGCTTTACTAATAGCTTTTGCTGGTGTAAGAATTTGCCAAGCTAAACCTATATAGCCAATAAAGGCGCCACCTGATAAAGTTTTATCTACTAGTACCATGCTACCTCCATACCACAGTAAAACAGCTATGGTTATAATACCCAAAACTTCACTTGTTGGAGATGCTAGATTTTGACGATTCATCAAAGTATTAGAAAAATTATAAAAACGGTTGGTGGATTTTTGAAACTCGTCATTAAATCTTTTTTCTGCATTAAATCCTTTTATAACCTTTAGGCCACTCAAGGTTTCTTCTAAAGTGGAAAGAAAAACACCTTGCTCTGTCTGAACTCTGTTTGATTTTTTCTTTAAACTTTTACCTATTCTTGAGATTATAAAACCTGATATAGGAATAAAAAGAAAGACAAAAATTGTGAGCTTAACAGATATCATAAACATCGCAATAATTGCAAATAAGATGGTTAAAGGCTCCTTTACAATAAGTTCTAAAATAGCTAATAATGAGTTTTTTACTTCATTTACATCACCTGAAATTCGGGCTATAATATCACCTTTCTTTTTTTCAGAATAATACGATATTGGTAAATGGGTAACTTTATTATAGATTTCATTTCTAAGATCTTTTAGTACTCCGTTGCGTAAAAACGTGATAAAGTATAATCCCAAATAATTAAAAAGGTTCTTTAATAAAAAAAGACTTATTATTAGAATAATCATATATAACAATGAACGTTGCGCTCCATATTGCTCTGATGTTGTTGTAATTAAATAGTTAATTGAGTTTTCAGCATAAGACTTAATATTTTTTATGCCTTGGTATATTGGTTTTTCTGTTACCTTTTTACCTTCACCAAATAACACGTTAATCATAGGCATCAAAGATATCATTGCCAAGGTGCTAAAAAGTGCGTAAAAGATATTAGAGATTATATTTAAAATGCCGTAACGTTTGTACGGAATAATAAATCGAGATAGTTTTTTTATGTAATCCATGTACTATAAATTCATATCCTTAAGGATAGCATCAATCTTGCTTTCCAATAACTGCTCCGTTGCCGCAAAAGCAGACACATTGTCAAGATCTGTATTAACACTGATATAGAATTTAATTTTTGGTTCTGTACCACTAGGCCTAAGCGCAATCTTACTACCTTCCTCCGTGTAATAAATCAAAACATTGGATTTTGGCACATCTATGACTTTTTCCTCTAAAGTTTGAAGATTTTTAGAAATTGAAGTTTGATAATCTTCAATAAGCACAACTTTTTCTCCATTAATTTCTTTTAAAGGATTATTTCTAGCATCAATCATCATTTGTTTAATTTCAGCAGCACCCTCTATACCTTTTTTGGTAAGCGATACTAAACGTTCCTTAAAGAAACCATGTTCTACATATAAATCTATCAGTTTTTCATATAAAGTTTTGCCTTCAGCTTTAGCCTGTGCAGCTATTTCGCATGCCAAAAGGGTAGAGGTTACAGCGTCTTTATCTCTCACAAAATCACCAACCATAAAACCAAAACTTTCTTCACCACCACCAATAAATTCTAGTTGAGGAAAGTCTTTTATCATTTTGGCAATCCATTTAAAACCAGTTAAGCCAATTTTGCATTCCACATCATAAGCATTGGCTAAAACAGACATCATTGGAGTAGACACAATTGTAGAACCTACAAATTGTTTACCATTAATTCTCCCTTCTTTTTGCCATTGTTTTAAAAGGAAATCGGTCATTAAGATCATAGTTTGATTACCATTAAGAATCACCAACTCGTTTTCTAGATTCCTGACAACAACACCTAATCTGTCGCAATCTGGATCTGTACCAATAACAATATCACCATCTACTTTTTTAGCTAATTCCATTGCCATTTTTAGAGCTTCTGGCTCTTCTGGGTTTGGTGATACTACAGTTGGGAAATCTCCGTTAGGATCTTTTTGTTCTTCAACAATGTTGACGTTGGTATAACCAGCACGTTTTAAAGTTTCTGGTATTGCCATGATAGACGTACCATGAAGCGATGTAAAAACGATGTTTAAATTTTCTTTAGCCTCTGAAGAGGTACTAAAACTTCCATTTTTAATAGAAGCATCAATAAATACATCGTCAATAGCTTTGCCCATGTATTCAATTAAATCTGAATTAGCTTCAAATTTAATCTCAGAATAATCTAACTTGTTTATTTCTGCAATGATTTCACCATCTTGAGGAGGAACTAATTGTCCGCCATCTTGCCAATATACCTTATAGCCATTGTATTCTGGCGGATTATGAGACGCTGTTAATACAATACCACAATGACATCCTAAATGCTTAAGTGCAAAAGAAAGCTCTGGAGTAGGTCTTAAGTCTTCAAATAAATATACTTGAATACCATTAGCAGAAAACACATCAGCAACCACTTTACCAAACGCTTTACTGTTATGTCTACAATCGTAAGCTATAGCAACTTTTATTTGTTCACCAGAAAAAACTTTCTTTAAATAATTACTTAACCCTTGGGTGTTTTTTCCTAATGTATATTTATTAATACGGTTAGTGCCAAGACCCATTATACCACGCATTCCGCCTGTACCAAACTCTAAATTTTTATAAAAACTTTCTTCCAATCCTTTAGGGTCAGAAGCAATCATATTTTTAATTTGGTTCTGAGTTTCTTCGTCAAAAGTTGGTGTTAACCAAGTGTTTACGCGTTCTAGTATTTCTGGTTTAATATAAATCATGGGTAAAAATAATTGTTATACAAATGTAAAAAAACTTGTGTAAGCTTAATTTAAAAAGGTAATCAAAAAGCTGTTATTCAGAAACATTTAATGCTTCCTTAATGTAATAGCGTTGTTGTTGACGCTTAGATCGTAAAATAAGTTCGCCTAAAAACCCTGCAATAAATAATTGAGATCCAATAATCATCGTTGAAAGCGCGATGTAGAATTGTGGTCGGTCAGTGATAAGTCTTCCTGTGGGATTAAAGAACAATTTATCCAAGCCTAAATAAAATGCAAATCCAAAACCAATGATAAACATAATAACTCCAAGCGCACCAAAGAGATGCATAGGACGTTTACCAAAGCGCGAAACAAACCATATAGTAATAAGGTCTAAAAATCCATTGATAAAGCGATTCATGCCAAATTTTGTGTGGCCATATTTTCTGGCTTGGTGTTTTACAACTTTTTCACCAATGTTGTTAAAGCCAGCATTTTTAGCCAATACAGGAATGTAACGATGCATCTCGCCATAAACATCAATATGTTTTACAACAGTGTTGCTGTAAGCTTTAAGTCCACAGTTAAAATCATGAAGTTTTACTCCAGATGTTCTTCTTGCAGCCCAATTAAAAAGCTTAGAGGGTAGGTTTTTAGTAATTACGGAATCGAAACGTTTCTTTTTCCAACCAGAAACAAGGTCAAAACCTTTATGGGTTATCATGTCGTATAACTCAGGGATTTCATCAGGATTATCTTGTAAATCTGCATCCATAGTGATTACAACATCCCCTTTGGCAGTAGCAAAACCAGCATGTAAGGCTTGAGATTTCCCAAAGTTTTTTAAAAAACGAATACCTTTTACATTGGTATTGGCTTCGGCTAGTTGTGAAATCACTCTCCAAGAATCATCAGTACTACCATCGTCAATAAACAGAATTTCGTAAGAAAACGAATTGGATTGCATCACAGATACAATCCAATCGTGTAGTTCTTTTAAAGAGTCGCGTTCGTTGAGTAGTGGTATAACTACTGATATATTCATATTTTGAATGGTCTAATTTATAGACTTCAAAAATAATTGATTTTTTTTAAGCAGCGTTAGGGTCAGATTTTTTAACCACTAACGCTACAATTAAACCTACAACACTAAATCCAATAAGTTGGTATGCGATAGATTTCAATGTGTTTGTTATGGTAAAAAAGCTTCCCTGAGCCTCAATCTGTTTAAGTGCTTCATCTATTGTTTCTTGAGGTGCACCCCAATTTTCCATCATCCTTAGTTGGGATTCTATAATTTTTTCTTGGAGTACTGTAGCTGCTTCTGGGTCTACAAAATTGAAAATAACTAAACCGACAAGTGCAGGTATTACAATACCAATTACGATAGTTAAGAAAAAAGCTGTAAATGCATCTTTAAATGAAATAAAACCTCCCATAATATTTCTAGCTTTAACTGCTGAAATAATACCAAAAATGATTACCAAAATCATTTGGCTAATTCCAAACCACCATTTGGTAAATAAATCTAAATAAGCTGCATATCCTATGATTGTTAATGAAGAAAGAATTAATGCTAGATATAAGCCGTATTGAGTTGAAGAGGATTTAAAAGATTTTTCCATAATAAGGTTGATTTTGTTAGTTAATTGCCTAGTTAGTACTCAAAGATACTAAATTGTTACACTAATAGGTGAAATAAAAATTTTGAAAAAGATTGTAGAATTACAAAATTTGCTTAAATTTGCACCTCGAAAAAATCGAAATTATTTAAAGTATATAGCGATGAAAGCAGGAATACATCCAGAAAATTATAGAGTAGTAGCATTTAAAGACATGTCTAACGACGAGGTGTTTTTAACTAAGTCTACAGCAGAGACAAATGAAACTATTGAGGTTGATGGTGTTGAATATCCATTAGTAAAATTGGAAATTTCTAGAACTTCTCATCCTTACTACACTGGTAAATCTAAATTGGTAGATACAGCTGGTCGTATTGATAAATTTAAAAACAAATACGCTAAGTTTAAGAAATAATCTTAGTTGTTTAGATAAATTAAAAAGCCTTTCTTTTGTAGAAGGGCTTTTTTTATTTTTACATAAATTCAATTTAAAATGAACTACATACTTTTTGACGGACCGTACAGAGACAACCTCTTACCTTTTACTTATACCAGACCTGTGGCAGACATTAGAGTAGGCATATTAACGATTCGTCAGAAATGGGAATCCTTCTTAGAGTATACTACAACCACTGTTACAGAAGATTATCTATCCGACAAGTTTCCAATGGTAGAAATGGAAGAGAACATAATGATTAATGCTTCATTTTTACCAAATACAGAAGTTGTGGAGGTGATTAAAAACTTAAGTGATAACCAAGCACTATTTAAAGGTGAAGATGTCATCGCTTTTTTTGCCAAAGAAGGAGAAGAGGTTAATGACTTTTCAAATTTTGAGGCTATTGAATTTGAAGGTGATATTTTAAAAATTGAAAACACCTGGGATATTTTTTCTAAGAATGGTGATGCTATAGAAGAGGATTTCAATCTTATTACAAATGGACGAAAGTCTGAGCCTATTCCTGCTACAGTAAAGACTCTTAATCCTGAAAATATCTTTATTGAAAAAGGTGCAAAACTCAATTTTGTAACGCTTAACGCAAATTCAGGTCCAATATATATTGGCAAAGATGCTGAAATTATGGAAGGTACTGTCGTGAGAGGACCTTTAGCGCTTTGTAATAACGCAACACTAAAATTAGCAACCAAAATATATGGACCAACTACAGTAGGACCACATAGTAAAGTAGGAGGAGAAGTAAACAATTCAGTAATCTTTGGTTTTTCTAACAAAGGACATGATGGTTTCTTAGGTAATTCGGTATTAGGTGAGTGGTGTAACATTGGCGCAGACTCTAACAATAGCAATCTTAAAAATAATTATGCAGAAATAAGACTATGGAACTATCAAACAGGTGGTTTTGCCAAAACAGGTTTGCAGTTTTGTGGCTTAATGATGGGAGACCATAGTAAATGTGGTATAAATACGATGTTTAATACTGGTACAGTTGTTGGTGTAAGTTCTAATATCTTTGGAAGTGGGTTTCCACGCAATTTCGTACCGAGTTTTTCTTGGGGCGGCAGCAAAGGTTTTGTAACTTATAAAACCAACAAAGCGTTTGAAGTGGCAGAAGTGGTTATGGCAAGGAGAAATGAGGAATTTACAGATAAAGATAAAGCCATTTTAGAACATGTTTTTGAAGAAACAAAACAGTACAGAAGAGAATAACCTACAATAAACATTTGCTAGATAAGTGTTTTGTTCTATTACTTATCTGTACTAAAAACTATAAATCATTACAATACTTAAAGTATGACATCCAAATTTACCTTACTTATAGCTTTATTGACTTTTACTTTCGGATTTTCACAGAGTGAAGATATTGAAGTAAAAAAACTGAAGATTAACACAGAGTTAGACCATTTTGCCGCTCGTGTAGTTGGTGGTAAAGTTTTTTTTAGTCACAATCTTACCACAAAACGTGGTAGAGCCATAAAGGACAAGTACGATGGCTTTATTTACATTATGTATGAAGCACCTTTAAGTGAAGATGGAGAAATTAAAGACGAGCAACCAATCGTAAAAACTGAACTAGGACGTTTTAATATGTCTTCTGCTACTTTTTCTAAAGATGGCAAGTACATGTACTTTACAACCAATCATCTTGATAAAGGTACTAATAAGTTAAAAGGAGTAGAGACTTATAACTTACAAATTCAGCGTGCTGAATATGAAGAGGGTAAAGGTTGGACAAATTTTGAAACCTTACCATTCTGTGAACCAGACCATAACTATGCCCATCCTGCATTGAGTCCAGATGGAAATACACTTTATTTTATTTCAGATGTAAAGGGAACCAAAGGAAAGTCAGATTTATATAAGGTTTCGGTTTCTAATCATGAAACTTACGGTGAAGTCACTAGTTTGGGAGAAAACATTAATTCTTCACGTACAGAAATATTCCCATTTGTAAGCGCAGATAATAAACTGTATTTCACTTCTGACAGAAAAGGTGGAAAAGGTGGTTTAGATATTTATGTTTACGACTTAGATTCTGATGATACCGAACAAGAACCACAATCCTTAGAAGAGCCTATAAACAGTAGAGGCGACGATTTTTCTTTTTTCTTAAACGATGATTTAACTACTGGCTATATTTCATCAAGACGCTACAAAGGTGAAGGCGGTGACGATTTGTATTATTTCTCAGGGTACAAATAATAGAGTCAAATCTTAATTTGGATATCAAATAAAAATCCTTTAATCATCTGTAAATCAATATAATAATTTGTTTTAAAGTAGATTGTCTTTATTTGCTAAACAGCAATTTCATTAGGTTATGAGTAGAAAAACATCGTACAATTATATTGGATATTTAGCTTTAATAACTGTATTTGTGCTTATTAATATTGCTTTGAAATATGATGGCGTTTCTATATTTTACCGTTATTTTATAAAGTCTATTACACCGTTACTTATTTTACATTATTTTTTTAAGAATATTCAAAATTATAAGAAACAAAAACCACTATTGGTAGTTTTTGGCATACTCTTATTTTTTGTTGGTGATTTATTTTTTTTAAACCGTTATTCTATTATTAGTTTTAATGTGGCAATAGGTCTACTAATATGTGCTAAAATTTGTTTTATAATGTGCTTTTTAAACCACGAAGATTTCAAATTTAAGCATATTATTCCCTTTTTAATTTTCTGTAGCGTATATATGCTTTTTCTTTTGACAGCTATATTTAATAATATCAAGGATATTTATTTCGTTCAAGTATTAGTGTATTTATTTTTTACGCTGATGTTTGGTTTATTTACTTATCTGAGATATAAAGTTGTAAGTAGGGTTAGTTTTAACTTGGTTTTAATAGGTTTTTTACTGATGTTAGTTGTAGATGGCCTTACAGCTCTAAACATGTTTTCATCTAGTTTTCGGTATAATGTGCTCACTAGTAGTATAATAGCCTTAGCATTTAACTTGTCGCAATTTTTTATTGTAGTAGGTTTGCTGAAAGAGAATAAATAAAAATCGCAGGGTAAGTAAAATGAATTACTTCATTTTTTCAACCTGTTTTAGCTCTAGTAAATTTGTTGCATTGATTCCCAAACCTTTTACTTCTTTTCTAGTAAAACGAACCACTTCGTCATAAAACATTGGGACAATAGGTGCAGTACGCATTACCAAAGAATCCATTTTAGTGTAAAGGTTGGCTCTAATTTTTGGATCGGTTTCTAGATAAGAGGCTTCGTACATGGTATCAAAGTTGGGGTCTGAGTAATGTGTATAATTTGGACCGTTAGGTGCAAAATTCTTACTGTAGTACAAGGATAAATAATTTTCAGCATCAGGATAATCAGCAATCCAACTCGCTCTAAAAAAGTTGAGTTGACCATTAGCTTTAGCATCTTTTAAACTTGAAGCAGGAATCACATCCACATTTATATTAACACCAATTTTTTGTATTTCACGTTGAATAAATTCACAAAAACTTAAATAATTACTCGTAGTTGTTAAGGTCACTTCTGGATTTTGGATTCCAGTTTCAGACTTAAATTCTAAAAGCAATTGTTTCGCTTTTTCTGGTTGATAAGAAAAACCGATTGTATCATCAAAACCAGGTAATCCTTTTGGAATAAAGCCTCCTGTAGCAGGTATGCCAATGCCGTTTCTAAGGTAAGTAATCATCTTAGTCCTGTCAAAACCAAGATTAATGGCTTGTCTTAGTTTTAAAGCCTGAATTTCTTCAACTTCAGATTGCATAAAAAAGGCGAGATACTCAGTGTTGAGGTAAGGGCCTCTAATCATATTAACGTCATCAGCATAAAGTTCTCTTAGTTTACCTTCAGCCGTTAAAATTTCATCTTTATAAGAAGCATCCAAACCAGAAACAAAATCAATATTACCTTGCGCAAACTCTAAAAACTCACTTTGCTTATCTGGTAAAAACGTTATGGCTACAGCTTCAAGATATGGTAGTTGTTTTCCTTTTTCATCAGTTTCAAAATAATTGTTGTTACGCCTAAAAACGAGTTTGATGTTTTCTTCCCATCGTTTAAATTTAAAAGGACCAGTACCAATAGGATTTGATCTAAAATCACTACCATAATGTTCCACAATTTCCTTTGGTACTACTGAGCAATATTTCATGGTAAGTAAACCTAAAAAGGCAGGAAATGGCTGTTTTAACTTAATCTGAAATGTAGAATCATTTACTGCAGAATAACTTTCTACTTTTTTAAGTACCCAACTTCCTGGTGACGCTAGTTTTTCGTCTTTTAGTCTGTTGAAACTGTATTCAAAATCTGATGCATTTACTGTTCTTGTAGAATCTTGATTACCGAGCGAAGTCGAAGTACCAAATAAATGATGCTTGTGAAAATAAACATCTTTTCTAAGGGTAAAGTTGTAAGTTTTTGCACTGTCAGTAACGACCCAGTTTTTAGCAATACAAGGCTTTACATTAAGCTGGTCGTCCATTTGCACTAGGCCATTAAAAAGCTGATGCGTAGCCCAAATATCTGCCAAATCTTTTGAGAAAGCAGGGTCTAAAGAGCCTATATTTTTGTGTTCGTTGTACCTAAAAACTTGCAGGTTTTTGTTTGTATTGTTTTTAGATGAGCAAGAAAACAAAGTAATACTTAAAACTAAGAGGCTCAATAATAGGATTTTAGTGGGTTTTTGCATCTAATTAATATGTTGTAAATTTGCCAACTTGGTAAAAATACAAGAATGAACCCAACAAAAAAAGTCGCATTTTATACTTTAGGTTGTAAGCTTAATTTCTCAGAAACTTCTACTATAGCTAGGAGTTTTAAGGATGAAGGTTTTGCACGTGTAGACTTTAGTGAAGAAGCTGATATTTATGTGATTAACACGTGCTCAGTAACAGAGAATGCAGACAAACGTTTTAAAACTATTGTAAAGCAAGCACAAAAGGTAAACCCAGATGCTTTTGTAGCTGCAATAGGTTGTTATGCACAGTTAAAACCCGAGGAGCTTGCGGACGTAAACGGAGTGGATTTGGTGCTGGGTGCTACAGAAAAATTCAATGTTACCTATTACATTAATGAGCTTTTGAATAATCCTGAGCGTAGTCGAAGGGTTGGTGAAGTGCATAGTTGTGAGATAGAAGAAGCCGATTTTTATGTTGGTAGTTATTCAATTGGCGACAGAACCAGAGCATTTCTTAAGGTGCAAGACGGTTGTGATTACAAATGCACTTACTGTACCATTCCTCTAGCAAGAGGCATTTCACGAAGCGATACAATGGACAATGTTCTTAAGAACGCTCGTGAAATTTCTGAACAAAACATAAAAGAAATCGTCTTAACTGGTGTTAATATTGGTGATTATGGTAAGGGTGAATTTGGAAACAAAAAGCACGAACACACTTTTTTAGATTTAGTTACTGAGTTAGATAAGGTAGAAGATATTGAGCGTTTAAGAATTTCCTCGATAGAGCCTAATTTGCTGAAGAATGAAACCATAGAGTTGGTGTCTCAATCCAGAGCATTTGTTCCGCATTTTCATGTGCCATTACAAAGTGGAAGCAATGATATTCTTAAAAAAATGAAACGTCGTTATATGCGTGAGTTGTATGTAGATCGAGTTTCAAAGATAAAGGAAGTGATGCCACACGCTTGTATTGGTGTAGATGTTATTGTTGGTTTTCCTGGAGAGACGGATGATCATTTTCTAGAAACTTACAACTTTTTAAATGAGTTAGATATTTCGTATCTACATGTATTTACTTATTCTGAGCGCGATAATACTGAAGCTGCAGCAATGGATGGAGTAGTGCCAAAAAATATAAGATCTAAGCGTAGTAAAATGCTTCGAGGTCTTTCTGCCAAAAAACGAAGAGCTTTTTATGAAAAACAAATAGGAACTACAAGAACTGTTTTGTTTGAAGGAGAGAATAAAGAAGGCTATATTCACGGCTTTACAGAAAACTATGTAAAAGTTAAAGCTCCTTGGAATCCAGAGCTGGTAAACACTCTGCACGAAGTAGAGTTAACCAAAATAGACGAGGATGGATTGGTGAGGTTTGATTTTGTAAATACTAATAGCTCAGTTAAAGCATTTTATTAGTCTAATAAATCTGCGCCAAAACGATTTAATTTTAATTACTGTATAGCTACAAATACATTTATCAAAAATAAATTTCGTAATTATATGTTATAAAATTACTTCATTTTTAATAATCTTCTTTTCTTTAGTACTAATGTCTTGTTCCGAAGGGGAGCGTTTAGATAAAGAAGTTAATATTTTATGTGTTTGGGAAAAACTGAAGTAGGTATTGAGTCTACAACTACTTTTACACTGATTTTAGGTTCTAATAATACTGGGATTAATACCGAAAGTACTCAGTTTGCTTCTTGAGAAATAATTTCTAGTCCTATATCTTTTACTTGTGAATTAAATAATAACGAAGTAAATCTATATGATGATAATGAAGTACATATTTATACTTATATTATAATTAATAGAGATCAACTTTTTTTAACAAAAAACACATTACAGTTAAAGAAAGATTCTGATGATTATACGCGTTTTTTTTTAAAAATTTGCGTAGTATTTTTCTTAATATATATTTGTGTCTTAATCAATTAATTAAACTTATTATGAAAAAAATCTTTCTAAACTTATTTGTTTTAGCTGCTGTAGTATTTGCAACATCATGTTCTAGTGATGACGATAATGATAATGATGGAGGTAGTGAAGGACAAATGGTTGTTACAATCGATGGCGAAGTCGTTACTTTTAATTCTGTGATTGTTAATGAGTATACATATACTGAAGATGATTATGAATATACAGAATACGATATCACTGCTACTGTAGATAATGCAACAGGTAGAATTATAACATTTTATTTCTTTGAAGGTGATTTAGGTGCTGATTCAATTTATGATTTTTATTATACGTTAGATGGCGCCGGATATTATCCATATAATTGTAACAATTATGATTTTGCATCTGTTGTTACCGTAAACAATGGTTCAAGATTTGAGGCGAACTTCTCTGGTACTTTATGTGCGTGGGATAATGCCAACCAACAAGAAGTGTCTTTATCACTTACAAATGGTTCTATATCTGTAGATTTATAATAAAGAAATTTATAAAAATAAAAAACCGAAACACATCTGTTTCGGTTTTTTTAATTATATGTCTTTTCAATTTATATACGAATACCAACAGGTAGCATACGTTTATATTTTCTATTACTTCTTACAAATTTAGCAATTTCAGGACTTGTTGGTACTACACTGATGTTTCTTTCTTTTATATCTGCAAATACCATTGCCAAAAACTCTTTTTCAAATTCACTAGATTTAATGGATGAGGGAATCACCATTTTGGTCAAGAATATTTTGCGCTCTTGCAAAGAATACTCTATAACAGCCATATCATCATCAACCTTTAATTCGTATTGACGCAGAAAGTCATTATCGATCAATTCAGCAGTTTCAGTCATAATTTTCTTTGTTTTAAGTTAGCGGTTGGCAAGTAGATACTATATTTAATATAGTTTTGCAGTGCAAAGGTACAAAAAATTGACGTAAGTTTTAAGCTAAGGTTGTTAAAACGTTAAATTATAAGTCTTTAAAACTTTGGGAATAAGTATCAACTTAAATTTGTATAGTAAACTTTAGTTATGACCTCAGATATTACACATGTTTATTTAATGCCAGGTATGGCGGCTAATCCATCAATTTTCGAATATATAGAATTGCCAAAAGACCGTTATAAAATTCACTGGTTAGAATGGCAAATACCTAATAAAGATGAAACTTTAGAGGACTATGCTAAGCGTATGTGTAAACTTATCGAATATGATAACTCAGTTTTATTAGGTGTTTCATTTGGTGGAATGCTGGTGCAAGAAATGAGTAAGTTTTTAAATCTTAAACGTCTTTTTGTTGTGTCTAGCGTAAAATCTCATCACGAGCTACCAAAACGTTTGAAATTGCTAAAATATACCAAAGCCTATAAGATTTTACCAACGCGATTAGTAGGTAATATTGACCTTTTAACAAAATACGCCTTAGGTGAAACTATTAAAAAGCGTGTGGATTTATATAAAAAATACCTCTCAGTAAATGATACTGTTTACTTAGATTGGGCCATAAAACAAGTAGTGTGTTGGGAACAAGAAGAACCAAATCCTAATGCTATTTATATTCACGGAGATAAGGATATGGTATTTCCGCATTCTTGCACTGGTAACTGTATCATTATCAAGGGAGGAACACATATTATGATACTAAATAAGTACAAATGGTTTAACGAAAATTTACCAAAACTTATTGAGTCTGGTACTTGAAAGAGTTCGTCAGATTACTTACATTTATAAAAAATAATTATATGAAGACTTTAAAAAATATATTAGCGGCTGTAGGGCTTGTGTGCGTATCGGGATTATTTATTTTTTCTATGCAGAAAGCACCTTCAGATGAAACTATTGGTAAAGAAGACCCTTTAGTTAACGATTATAACGTCTATGCCTTAGAAATGCCAGAAGGCTTAAACTTTGCTGGTGAAAAAGTTCCGGTAGAAAATCCAGACATTTATGAACGAATGGATAGAGAACTTTTGGTAAATACCTATTGGCAATCTAATGGATTACTAATGTTTAAACGTGCACAAAAATATTTTCCCGTTATAGAGCCAATACTCAAAAAGAATGGTGTGCCAGATGATTTTAAGTATTTAGCAGTTATAGAAAGCGGTTTAACAAATGCAGTTTCTCCAGCTGGTGCAAGAGGTTTTTGGCAGATTATGAAAGCTACTGGCAGAGAAAATGGATTAGAAGTAAACTCTAATGTTGATGAGCGCTATAATTTAGAAATGGCTACTGAAGTAGCTTGTAAATATTTAAAGAAAGCTAAAGAACAATTAGGATCTTGGACATTAGCTGCAGCAGCTTATAATGCAGGTAATGCAGGAATTTCAAGACGCTTAAAAGAACAAGGCGTTGGCAATTACTACGATTTGCTTCTTGGTGAAGAAACCGGTCGTTATATGTTTAGAATTGTTGCATTAAAAGAAATTTTAAATAACCCATCTAAGTATGGATTTAATTTCAACAAGAGTGATTTATACAAATACATACCAACATATAAGGTAGAAGTAGATACAGCAGTTACTGATTTTTCACAGTTTGCTAAACGTTTTGGGATTAATTATAAAATATTAAAGATTCATAATCCATGGTTGAGAGAGGCACATCTTAACAATAAAACTCGCAAATTATATACCATAGAAATCCCTAAAGAAGGTTACTACAGTGTACAACCTTAATTTTTGGAATATTTTAAAGAACATATATGGCAAATTCTCATAGGACTCAATTATGTCTTAGCTTTATCTGCTGTAATTACAATTCTGTTTAAAAAAATAAATCCAACCAAGACTTTAAGTTACATTATAGTTTTGTTGGTTTTTCCTTTTGTAGGCCTTATTGTTTATTATTTGTTTGGGCAAGAATACCGTAAATCAAAAATTTTTAATCGTAAACATGTTTTAAATCAATCGGTTGTAAAACAAATTCAAGATGAATTAGAATTAGATACCAAAACTATTGAAAGTGTTGATGAATTATTAGAAGAGAAATCAAAGCTTATTAGACTTTTATACAACAGCGAGAAGTCTAAACTCACTGTAAAAAATGAAATTGAACTCATTAAAGATGGTGATGATAAAATGGAGTTGTTGTTTAAAGATTTGAATAATGCAAAGCACCATATTCATATAGAATATTTTATAATTAAGGACGACACTATAGGTTCACGCTTCTTAGATATTTTATGTAAAAAAGCTGAAGAAGGTGTAAAGGTAAGGATGGTTATAGATGATGTTGGTAGTGCAATTTCATCTAAAATGAAGCGTAGTCTTAAAAAAAGTGGAGTAGTGCTTCACAAATTTATGCCAGTATTATTCTCTAGATTTACAGGAAAGATGAACTATCGCGATCATAGAAAAATTGCTATTATTGATGGTAAAATAGGCTATGTTGGTGGTATTAATATTTCTGATAACTATGTTAATTCTAACAATACCAGATATTGGCGAGATACACATGTTAGAATAGTCGGTGAAGCTGTAAGGCAGCTTCAGATTTTATTTTTTACCACATGGGACTTTGTAAACGATGGGGATTTAAATATTTCTAAAGAATACTTTCCAGAGAACAATTGTAAAGACGATGTTGCTTTACAAATAGCGGCAAGCGGACCAGATACAGATTGGTCTAATATTATGGAGTCCATTTTTGTAGCCATAACCAATGCAGAAGAGTATATTCACATAACAACACCTTATTTTATTCCTAACGATGAAATTGTAACTGCTCTGCAAGTCGCTGCAAGGAGTAATATTGAAGTAAAACTTATTGTACCAAAAAAATCAGATTCGTGGATAGCAGAATATGCTACCAATTCGTATCTAGAAAAATTACTCGAAGCTGGTGTAGAAGTGTACCAGTATACCAAAGGATTTGTACATGCCAAAACCATTGTTGTAGACGATGTTTTTAGTACTGTTGGTACAGCAAATATGGACTACAGAAGTTTTAATATAAATTTTGAGGTCAATGCGTTGGTCTACAACAAACCTTTTGCAAATCAACTAAATCAGATATTTAATTCAGATTTAGAGCATACAACTCAGTTAGAACTTAGTACTTGGAAAAAAAGATCCAAGCGTACCAAGCTCATTGAAGCTTTAGCGCGCTTAGCAGCACCATTATTATAAAATTACCTTCTACTTCTTCTGTTTTGTCTAGCAGAAGTTGGCTGTCCGTAATGTTGTCTCGGTATAGACGCTTTCTTCATTTGTTGCTTCATCATTTTTATCTGATCAGCAAGCATATCGCGCTTGTCGAGCTTTTCAGCCTCCGATAATAATTTTTGAGCTTCTTGTTTTCTACGTTTAGAAAAAGCAATACCAGCCAAATTTAATTTAGCCATTGCCAAATCATGATCCATAGACAAGCCTAAACTAATTGCTTTTTTAAAGTACTTTTCAGCTTCATTCATGTTGGTCTGAGAGACCATAATACCATTGAGATAATTTAAATAACCTTGTTGCTTTTTTACCAATGCTGCTTCAGGATTCTTAATCTTATCTAACCAATTTTTAGCACCAGCAAAGTCTTGCTTACGCAGTTTAAAAAAGGCTAAAAGAATCATTTCATTTTTAAAGTAAAGAAAAATAAATATGGTAGATAGTAATAAATACATTATGCCATTGCCTATATAACCTTCTGTGAATTGATATATGGCATACCCAATAATTAATGCGGCTATTACTAATTTTATATTTTTATTGAACATTTTTTTGGTTTAAATATTGAAGTGTGCAAAGGTAATAAAAACAAATAATTTTTTTTTGAAAATAGTACTTGCTAAAGCAAAAACTTGTTGTATATTTGCACCCGGTTTTTGAAAGAACCTCTATATACGATTAAATTAAGAATTCAGGATTTTAAAAATATAAGACAATGCCAAAAAGAACGTTTCAACCGTCAAAAAGAAAGAGAAGAAACAAGCACGGTTTCAGAGAAAGAATGGCTTCTGTTAACGGAAGAAAAGTTTTAGCACGCAGAAGAGCTAAAGGAAGAAAGAAATTGTCTGTATCTTCAGAATTAAGACATAAAAAATAATGATTAACAATTGTTAATATTTTAAAGGTGTTACTTAGGTGTAACGCCTTTTTTTGTACCCTATTGATATTTATTTTTGCAAACCAAAAGACAATCTCATGCCTAAAAACAAAAACATTAAATCTATATTATTAATTGGTTCTGGTCCAATAATTATCGGTCAAGCTTGTGAGTTTGATTACTCTGGATCTCAAGCACTACGTTCCTTAAGAGAAGATGGAATAGAAACGATTCTCATCAATTCTAATCCAGCGACAATTATGACAGATCCTACCATGGCAGATCATGTTTACTTGTTGCCATTAACAACGAAATCTATAATTAAGATTTTAAAAGAGCACCCTCAAATTGATGCAGTTCTACCAACCATGGGAGGACAAACAGCATTGAATCTTTGTATAGAAGCCGATGAAAAAGGAATTTGGGAAGATTTTGATGTAGAAATTATTGGTGTAAACATCGACGCTATCAATATTACTGAAGATAGAGAGAAATTTAGAGAATTAATGCTAAAAATTGGTGTTGGTATGGCACCACAAGCCACAGCAACATCGTTTCTAAAAGGAAAAGAAATAGCTCAAGAATTTGGTTTTCCTTTATGTATTCGAGCTTCTTTTACGTTAGGTGGTGCAGGCGCATCAATCGTATATGACGAAAAAGAATTTGATGAATCCCTTACTAGAGGTTTAGAAATTTCGCCAATTCATGAGGTCATGATTGATAAAGCTATGATGGGATGGAAAGAGTACGAGTTAGAGCTACTTAGAGACAAAAATGATAACGTTGTTATAATCTGTACTATTGAAAATATGGATCCAATGGGAATCCATACTGGTGACTCTATAACTGTAGCACCAGCAATGACATTGTCAGATAAAACCTTCCAGAAAATGCGTGATATGGCGATTCATATGATGCGTAGTATTGGAGATTTTGCAGGTGGTTGTAATGTTCAGTTCGCAGTTAGTCCAGATGAAGAAGAAGAAATTATTGCAATTGAAATTAATCCACGTGTATCGCGCTCTTCAGCATTAGCAAGTAAAGCAACAGGTTACCCAATAGCAAAGATTGCAGCGAAGTTAGCTTTAGGTTATACATTAGATGAGTTAAGTAATCAGATTACAAAATCGACTTCAGCTTTATTTGAACCAACTTTAGATTACGTTATTGTAAAAATACCACGTTGGAACTTTGATAAGTTTGAAGGATCAGACAGAACTTTAGGTCTTCAAATGAAGGCGGTAGGTGAGGTAATGGGCATTGGACGTTCGTTCCAAGAAGCATTGCATAAAGCTACACAATCATTAGAAATAAAACGTAACGGTTTAGGCGCTGATGGTAAAGGTTACAAGAACTACGATCAAATTATAGACAAGCTTACCAATGCAAGTTGGGATCGTGTGTTTGTATTATATGATGCTATACAAATGGGAATTCCATTAAGTCGTATTCACGAAATCACTAAAATAGACATGTGGTTTTTAAAGCAATACGAAGAGTTATTCCAGCTAGAAAAGGAAATTTCTACGTACACGATAGATACTATAGATAGAGAATTACTACTTGAAGCGAAGCAAAAAGGGTATGGAGATCGTCAGATTGCACATATGCTTAGGTGTCTAGAAAGTGAAGTTTATAATAAACGTAGAGAACTTAAAATAAACCGTGTTTACAAACTTGTTGATACGTGTGCAGCTGAGTTTAAGGCACAAACACCATATTACTATTCTACATTTGAGAGTGAAGTAGAGACTGTAGACGGACAGGTTTTTGTAGCTAACGAAAGTATTGTTACAGATAAAAAGAAAATCATAGTATTAGGCTCAGGTCCAAACCGTATTGGTCAAGGTATTGAGTTTGATTATTGTTGTGTGCATGGTGTTTTAGCAGCATCAGAATGTGGTTACGAAACCATTATGATTAACTGTAACCCAGAAACGGTTTCTACAGATTTTGATATTGCAGACAAATTATATTTTGAACCTGTATTCTGGGAGCATATTTACGATATCATTCAACATGAAAAACCTGAAGGTGTAATAGTGCAACTTGGTGGACAAACCGCTTTAAAGCTTGCTGAAAAGTTAGAGCGATATGGTGTAAAGATTATGGGAACAAGTTTCCAGTCTTTAGATTTAGCAGAAGATAGAGGAAGTTTTTCAACCTTATTAAAAGAAAATAATATTCCTTATCCAAAATTTGATGTAGCTACAAACGCAGAAGAAGCACTTAAAGTAGCTGAAGAATTGAATTTTCCAATTCTTGTAAGACCTTCTTACGTTCTTGGTGGACAAGGCATGAAAATTGTAATTAATAAGCAAGAACTTGAAGAGCACGTTATAGATCTTTTAAAGTCTATACCAGGAAACAAGTTGCTTTTAGATCACTATTTGGATGGTGCGATTGAAGCGGAAGCTGATGCGATTTGTGATGGTGAAAATGTTTACATCATTGGTATAATGGAGCATATTGAGCCTTGTGGTATTCACTCTGGAGATAGTAATGCAACATTACCACCATTTAATCTAGGTGAATTTGTAATGCAGCAAATAAAAGACCACACTAAGAAAATTGCATTAGCGCTTAACACCGTTGGTTTAATCAATATTCAGTTTGCAATTAAAGATGATACAGTTTATATCATAGAGGCAAACCCTAGAGCATCACGTACAGTACCATTCATTGCAAAAGCTTATAAAGAGCCTTATGTAAATTATGCAACTAAAGTAATGTTAGGTAAGAAGAAGGTTACTGATTTTGATTTTAACCCACAGTTAGAAGGCTATGCTATAAAACAACCAGTATTCTCTTTTAACAAATTCCCTAACGTTAATAAAAAGTTAGGGCCAGAAATGAAGAGTACAGGTGAGAGTATTTTGTTTATTGAAAGTCTTAAAGAAGATGAATTCTACGATCTATATTCAAGACGTAAAATGTATCTAAGTAGATAGAACAAAAAAATAAAAAGCCGCAATTAAATATTGCGGCTTTTTATTTTTTATTTCAATATGATTTAGCTTTTTACAAATCGTTTAGTAACAACTCTATCGCTAAATGATACTTTAAATAAATATACTCCAGAAGCCCAATTAGAGACATTTATTTTTGAGTTTACTTGATAGGGTGATGTGTATATCTTTTTTCCTAATACGTCATATACTTGTACCTTAACGTCATTTTTTATAGAGTTTGGTAAAACAAGACGAATATTAGAACTACTTGGATTTGGGCTGATATAAAAATCATTACTTAACGTAAATTCTTGGCTACTAAGTGTCGTGTAAGTTACCTGTAAAACTGGTATAGTTCCAGTTGATACATCAAATCTTTTAGCAGATGTAGCTGTTTCGTCACCTATTAGAAACCACCCTAAATTAGTACTTGGTGAGCTAATCCATCCTTGGACATCAGATAGTAATGTAGCGGAACTCCACGTGTAGTTTCCAATACCTGCAACAGAGACGGTTGCACTGGCAGTACTGTCAAAATCACCTCCGATTGTAGACCATGAAGTGTTGCATCCAGTGGCTCCACTACTAAAACTACAAAACCAACTTGCATCACCTTCAGTAGAGGTTGTGCCTGCACCTTCTTGTCCTGGTGCGTCAGAACTTCCTTGCCCCCAATCGCTTGTTGCTTTGTGTAGGCTAACATCAGAAGCTCCAGATATAGATCTAGACATAAAAAGCGTAAGACTAGCATTTGTAATAGTGGCATTAGTTGGTATTGATGATAAATCAAAACTAATTAAGCCACGTCTACCATTATCACTTTCTGCTTGGAGTGTGTTACCAGTAAATAAATAGCTTCCTGCACCATTACTCAGATTATCAGATTCAGTTTCATATATGGTATTATATTTATCAGGATTAAAATCTGTTGTAGTTTGGCCATTTGTAATAGCTACGAACATTAAAAATAAACCAGATAATATAAAATTAGAATGTAATTTTTGTTTCATAAACATTTGGGTATTTAATATACTTATCTCAAAGTTATTAATATAAATTGGATAATCAAGGAATATTAACCTAAAATTAGATGTCAAATGCCTTCAAATTTAACACGGTAATCCTTTAGAATGTCTAAGTAATTTTCAATTGAAAAGTTACTGTGATCAAATTCTTCTTGCCTTTGTTTTTTTGTTTCAATACGTTTAATTGCTTTTAAAAAGCGCTTTATTTCGGTTTCATCATTTATGATGATTCCCGGAACTTCTTTTGGTTGTTCATTATCATCTTTAGCAACCAAGGTAAAATAAGATGAGTTACAGTGTTTAATTTTACCTGTTTGAATGTTTTCAGATTCTACTCTTATACCAATAACCATTGATGTTCTGCCTACATAATTAACGGAAGCCTTCATAGTAACAAGTTCACCAACCTCTATAGGGTTAATAAAATCTACAGTATCTACCGAAGCTGTAACACAATACGCTCCAGAATGTTTTGAGGCACATGCAAATGCAATTTGATCCATGAGATTCAAAATATAACCACCATGAATTTTTCCGCTAAAATTAGAATGTGACGGTAGCATTAATTGAGAAATCTGTATTCTTGAAGCGTCTACTGTTTTATACATAAAATTAGTTTTATAAATCCTCTGAAGCTCGCTTTATAATGCTCTCTGGTAATGCTTTTTTAGCTTTAGCACCCATTTTCTTAATTTTTTCTACTCTCGAAATAAGGTTGCCTTTACCTTCAACTAATTTATTCATCGCAGCAGAGTAGTCGCTTTTAGCAGCATCAATCTTTTTGCCAACACCAGTTAAGTCAGAAACTAAACCTTCAAACTTATCATAAAGCGCGCCAGCTTGTTTGGCAATTTCTATAGCATTTTGTTGTTGTTTTTCGTTGTTCCACATGGTATCAATGGTGCGTAATGTGGCCAAAAGGGTAGAAGGTGTAACAATAACGATATTCTGCTCAAATGCTTTGTTGTAGAGTGTGTTGTCTTCATTAATAGCAACAGCGAAAGCAGGTTCTATTGGGATAAACATTAATACAAAATCAGGAGACTCAATATCATATAAATCCTGATAGTTTTTAGCCGATAACTGATCTACGTGTTTTTTAATAGAATTAACATGTGCTTTTAAATAGAGCGCTCGTTCCTCATCCTCTGCATTCACTAAACGCTCATAATCGGTTAGCGATACTTTAGAATCTATAATCATTTTTTTATTATCTGGTAAATGAAGCACGACATCTGGCATAACACGAGTGCCATCTTCGCGCTGAAAGTTTTGTTGCACAAAATATTCGCGATCTTTTTCTAAACCCGACTTTTCTAGAACTCGTTCAAGAACTAATTCGCCCCAATTCCCCTGAGTTTTACTATCTCCTTTTAAGGCTTTTGTTAAGTTGGTTGCCTCTTTTGCCATTTGTTGGTTGAGATCTTTTAGACCCAATAATTGCTCTTTTAAAGCCGAATGCATGCTTATGCTTTCCTTTTGAGAATCTTCAACTTTCTTTTCAAAGGTTTTTATCTTTTCTTCAAGTGGATTGAGAATGTTTTTAATGTTCTCTTTATTCTGAATGGTGAACTTTTCAGACTTTTCATCTAGAATTTTAGAGGCCATCAATTCAAAATCTTTTCTAAGTTGTTCCTGTTGTTTGGCAAGTTCTTCGTCTCGTTTTAAGTTCTGTTCTTGAAGATTCTCGTACTCTGTATTTTTTCGAGATAATTCAGAATTTAACAACTCTTTTTCTCTTCTGATGTCTTCACGTTCAGATTCAATTTTAGAAATATTTTGTTTAAGGTCGTTAATAGTTATACTCAATTGATTTTGACGTTCTTCTAAAGTACTTTGCTCGCTTTTGTTTTTCAGTTTTGTAAAAAGCATGCCAAGGTAAGCACCAACTATGGCAGAAATAATAATGGCAATTAAGAGAATAAGTGTGTCGTTCATATTTGTAAAAGAGAATTTATCAAAGATACATTTTTAGTATGAAGTAAGTAGTATGAAGCTCAAAGATGAAAAGACTATTTCTTCACTCTAAAAATTCCAGAAGTATTATCAAAAGAAATTAAATCATCAGGAAAAAGGGATTCAAAAACACCTTGAGAAATAAGATTGCAAGGTTGATCATAAACAACATTTTCTTTTTGCATTACGATCATGGTGTCACAAAGTTGAATGGCTAAGTCAATTTCGTGAGATGAAAATAAAATGGTTTTACCTGTTTCTTTAGTTAGCTTTTGAAGCAATTTTAAAATATACGCTTTATGATACATGTCTAAATGCGTAGTGGGTTCATCCAAAATAATGATATCTGTGTCTTGTGCTAAGGCACGTGCTATCATTACTTTTTGCAGTTGACCGTCACTTAGTTCGTAGCATTTTTTGTTTCTAAGTTCTGAAATGTTAACCAGCTTAAAGGCGTTTTCAACGATCTCAATATCTTTTGAGGTTAAACTGCCTACCCAATTGGTGTAAGGATGTCTTCCCAATGCGATGAGTTCGTATACAGAGAGGTTTTTTGAAGTTAATGCTTCGGTTAAAACAATACTTAGTTGTTTAGCTAGGTCTAAAGACGATATCGTTTTTAAATCTGTATCATTTAAAAGTACAGTTCCAGATAGTGCAGGTTGCACCTTAATTAGTGTTCTTAAAAGCGTAGATTTACCAATACCATTAGCACCAACCAAACCGATAAGTTGTCCTTTTTCCAGTTCAAAATTAATGTTTTGAGAAATGACTGCTTCTCCCTTTTTGGTCTTGTAACCAATGGATAGGTTTTTGGCTTTTAGGATGGTATTTGGTTTTTTAAAATTCAAGATATAAAAGCAATTCTGTCATCCTGAACTTGATTCAGGATCTCATTAGATTCCGCATTAAGTGCGGAATGACAAGTTAGATTTTTCATTTTCATTTAAAACATAATTTTTCGTTGTCTAACCAACAGCCAAATCACAACAGGTGCACCAATCAAAGCGGTTATAGCATTAATAGGTAAAGTGTAATCGCTACCAGGAACCTGTGCTATGCTGTCGCAAATAAGCATTGTAATAGCACCAAACAAAAATACTGCAGGTAATAGTATTTTGTGATTAGAGGTTTTAAAAATTTGACGCGTTAAATGCGGAATGGCCAAGCCAATAAACGCAATTGGACCTGCGAATGCTGTAATGGTTCCTGCAATTAAACTTGTTGCTAGTATGATGATAAACCGACTTTGTTTTAGGTTAATACCTAAACTTTTGGCATAATTTTCACCTAGTAATAAGCTATTCAATGACTTTATTGACATGATACTCAAAATCATACCGACAAGATATATTAAGAAGAAAATACCGAGTTCTTTCCAAGATAAATTGCTTAAGCTGCCAAAACCCCAAAAAACGTATTGTTGCAATTGCTCTGCAGAACTAAAATACGATAACACACTTACCACTGCAGCAGTAATGCTTCCAAACATTAAGCCTATAATAAGTATGGCCATGGTGTCTCTAACTTTATGCGATACAGCTAAAACCGCTAATAATACTAGGAAACTACCAAGACTGGCTGCAATGACAATACTCCATTTTGAGATTAAGGCTGTAGCGAAAAATCCACCAAATAAACCAGACCCTAAAATTATTAAAGCGACACCTAAACTGGCACCAGACGTAATACCTAAAACAAAAGGACCTGCTAATGGATTTCTAAATAAGGTTTGCATTAACAATCCTGAAACTCCAAGTCCAGAGCCAACTAAAATTGATGTTATAGCTTTAGGTAGCCTGTAATTAGTAATTATAACGTCCCATGTTGTGTTATCAATATTACCAAATAGGCTACCAATTATACTCCTTAAAGGGATATTTACAGAGCCTAAACTAATATTAATAAAAAAGAAAGCAATAAGTATTACTACAAGTAATGCATACTGAAATTGATATGTTTGGGATTTATGCAATTAGTTAAGAGGTTTAAAGAAATGTGGAGTGTAATTCTGTAATAGATCTGGATGGCATATTTTTATAAGATCTTTTAAAACCAAATCTGGTCTTGCTGTTCCTAATTCATAATATAAAACGCCACCTGTTGCACCCGTAGTGTTAACAAACGAATAAATTGATTTATTATTAAAGGCATCAAAGTTGGTATAGAGTTCACTAGCTTCTTCAAGTTGTTTGTAGCTGGAATAGTAGGATGGACTTAACCAAATATCAGCATGTTGGGCTTTTTCTAAAACCACTTCAAAGCTAAGTGCTAAACTTCCGTTTCCAGAGGTGTCACTCCATAAATAATTAACATTAGCATCTTTTAAAAATTGTGCTTCTGGACTAGAACCATTTGGTAAATACCACACGTCTTTATGCATTGCACCACTCAAAACGGTTGGTTGTTTTTTTGCATTAGCAGCTATTTTTTTAGCTTCTAAATAGTCGCTTTCAATATTATTAAAAATAGAATCTGCTTCTTTCTCTTTATTGAACAACACTCCAAAAAACTTTATCCATTCAGCCTTCGCTAGAGCTGAAGACTCTACCCAATCACCATTATAAATTACCGGAATACCAGATTTTCTAATCGTTTCAAAAGTTTTGTTGACACCATCTACACCAAATCCGATAACAACGTCTGGGTTTAGTTCTAACAATACTTCTGTATTAATACCTTCGTTTTTGCCAAGTTCTCTAACCAGTCCATCGTCAATACGTTTTCTGGTTTTTTCTGACGATATGTAATCTGTTCCTGGAAACCCTACCAATGTTTGTTCTACACCAAGTAATTCTAATGCAGGAATATGTGTTGTTGAAGTTACAACAAGTTTTGTAATGTTATTCGTAATTATACCATCGTAAGCACCGCTTGGAAACGTCATTACAGCCAACTGCTCTTTAGAAACAATGAGATATTTATATGTTTTTTTTGCTTCTGGCCAAGGACTATTAATCGTTAAGATTTTATGGGTAGAATAATTTTCAACAGCAAACCCTTTAGCATATTTTAATATTAAACTGCTTTGATCTTTGCTTGGCAAATCAGGAAACGTTCTTAACGATTCCTTTTCTTCCTTGCAATTAAATAGGAATGTGAATAATAGAATAAAAACAAGTGACTTTCTCATCTATTTAAAATTAGTCAATAGTTTATGATTTAGTTTTTTTTAAGGGGCAATGAACCTAGTTTTCCAAATGCCCATTATGGGCTTTCATATGTAACTATTGTAACTCATTAATATGTTTGTTAATTGTAGTTTTGTTAAAACTTCAATAATGAGAGACGATTCAAATTTAACCATATATATTATTGCAGGAATTATAATTGCACATTTTTTAGTTGGTTTTATCTATCTCATTTACAAAATGAATAAGAAAAACGACAAATAAACCTTTCATTTTTTAAGATTACATTACTTTTACGCCGAAATCTGGTTTTATTCAATTTTTATTGAATGAATTAAAAGGGAATTTGGTGAAAATCCAAAACTGTTCCCGCAACTGTAAGCTATAAAGCTTGTTGTTACCTTCAATGTCACTGGAATTTTTTCTGGGAAGACCAGCAGCAAGACGCAAGTCAGGAGACCTGCCAATTTCAACAATGAAGTCAAACTTTCGGGATAAAAGTTTACTCGGTAATTGAGTTTAGGTCTTTATAGTAGCCTTACTCAGTATCGCTGTATGTTCTCTCGAGCAATTAATGTATTAAATGAACAAAACAAAATTGTTTTGTAGCATACTAGGTTTAGGTATGCTCACAATTGGATCTGCACAAATTAAACAGGATTCAGTTAAAGTAGAAAAACTAGATGAAGTTGTATTATCAGATTCTCGCTTTGCGCTAAAACGCGAAAATTCTGGTAAAGTCATTACAAAAATCACTTCCCAAGAATTAGAAAAATTACAAGGTCAAAGTATCGCAGAAATTATTGGTAGAACTGTTGGTGTAGAAATTAACGGAGTTAGAAGTAATGCTGGTCAAAATCTAAGTTATTTTGTGCGTGGAGGTAGAAATCGTCAGGTCTTAATTATGATTGATGGAGTGCAGGTAACTGACCCTTCACAAATTGCAAATGATTATGATTTACGCTTATTAAATGCAGATCAGGTAGAGTCTATAGAGATTTTAAAAGGTGCCTCAAGTACATTGTATGGTACAGGTGCAGCGTCCGCTGTTATTAATATTAAATTAAGGGAAGCTTCAAAAAAGAAAGTCAATATCAATCTAAGAAGCACGGTAGGAACTAACAGATCTTCAGAAGATAAAAGTTATGCTTTAGAGGATTTTAGTAATAGTATTTCCATTAATGGAACTGTTGATAAACTGAGCTATTTGGCAAGTTTTGGTCTACAATCTACAGATGGCTTATCAGCAATCGAAAATACAACCGAGTCTGATAAGTTTAAAAGTAATAATGGAAACCTAAAACTGAGTTATAAGTTTAATAATGAATTTAAAGTTAAAGCCTATACAAGTTTTGATAATTATGAAGCTGATTTTGATGATAGCTTCGGTATGATGGATGCTGATAATGTGAGTACGTCTAACCAGTATAGAATAGGCTTATCACCAGAGTACAATTATAATAACGGAACAGTAATATTAAACGCTGCCTATAATAATGTTGAAAGAGAAATAGAGTCTGATTTTCCTTCTACATTTAATGCACAAAGTATAGTGGTAGATGCCTTCAACCGTTATAATTTTAATGATAAGTTTTATACTGTTGTTGGTGTTAATTATCAAAAGAATACGATGGAAAGCTTTTCTATTCCTTTTGGTGAAACTGATTTTAGTCAGTCTATTAACCCAGACAACGCCACATTTATTATTACAGATCCTTATGTTAATGTAGTTTATATCTCAGATTTTGGACTAAATATAAATGCAGGAATGCGTTTAAATAACCATAGCGAATACGGTAGCCATTTGGTGTATAGTATAAATCCTTCTTTTAAGGAAAAACTAGACTTTGGTTATATAAAAGGTATGGTGAGCTATAGTACGGCATTTATAACACCTTCCTTATATCAATTATTTGAGCCAAATTTTGGAAATCCAAATCTAGACCCAGAAGAAAATGATACATTCGAAATAGGAGCTGAACTGCACTTAGAAAATAAAGCTACATTAAGTTTAGTTTATTTTAATAGAAATGAAGAGAATTTTATTGATTTTGTTGATACAGGAGGTTTTGTTTTTCAGTATCAAAATATTGAAGAATCCTTCAATGCAAATGGTCTAGAGTTTGTAGCCAACGTATCTGCAATTAAGAATTTAAATCTCAATACCAATGTTACTTATACGGTTGTTAATGAAGACTTAGGTTTGCGTATTCCAGAGTTAAAGATTAATGCAAGAGTTGATTATCAATTATGTGATAAGACAACTTTAGGGTTATCATATCAGTTTAATGATGATAGGAATGACATTTTCTTTGATAATACTACTTTTGAGAATGTAACAGTAAATCTAGAGCCATTTATTATTACAGATTTTTATGTGAGTCATAAAGTTTTTAGGGATAAGATGACATTATTTGCTAATGTAACCAACATCTTTAATGAAGAATACCAAGAGCTTTTTGGGTTTGAAACGAGAGGAAGAGGATTTAATTTTGGATTTAATTTAAAATTATAAAAGATAAAAAGCCGCTCTATGAGCGGCTTTTTTTATTGATCTTCAAACATTAAATTTTCAATAGGTGAAAATTTAATTTGACTTTCCAAAGTTCTAATTTGCGTTTCAAATGTTCTACTGGCAGGTCTGTCATCTGTTGTTATTTCTACAATTGCAGTTGCTAAAAGTGGATCTGATGAGGTTCCTAAGCTACCTAAATTTCCCGGTGTTTCAATATACGGAATATCAGGTATGAGACCAGATGCTGGTACTAAAATTTCGTTTACGTTTGTTGAATTAGCTGTTAGGGGAATTAATGCATAGTTATGACCAACATTTATATTTTGTGTGTCAAAATCTTGAGAGTCAAAAACTAATCTATTAGATTGGGTTTTACCTGCTGTAGTGTCACCAATATGTACAACTTCAATATAAGGTCTGAGGCTATTAATAATTAGTTCACTTGCTGAGGCTGAACTTGCAGAAGTTAATACATAAACCTTACTTAAATTAAGGCTATTAATAGCGGCACTATTGGATAACGTATTTGTAAATTCGTAATCTCTGTTCTGTACTTGTTGATTATCATTATAGAATAGTTTGGAAAATACTTGTCCATTAAATTGTCCTGTAATCATGCTAGCTAAATGCACAGCAGTTTGTATGCTACCACCACCATTATATCTTAAATCTAAGATCAGTTCTTCAGCACCTTCAGCTTGAAACTGAGCAAATGCAGAATTCAACTGACCATCAAAAGTGCTGGTAAATCCATTATACATAAGATAGGCAACATTGGTACCAGAAAAATCAAGAACTTCTGCAATATGGATAGGATTTTCTGTATAAGCTTCTTTAGAAAGAGAGATGCTCTCTCCATTTAATTCAATGGTGTCGTCTTCTACTTCAGAAGTGCCATTTGTTAAATAATTAGCAAAGTTTAAGGTATAGGTATCTTGGCTTAACAATTCTATTCTGTTTTCCACTGTTAAATTGACACCATCTACAGCTCTAAAAATTTGCCCTCTCACTAATCCTAGATTATCGGCTACGCTGTTGTTAAGTACTAAGGTTATAGCACCAAATAGTTGCGCATCACTGCCAGGTATAAAATAAAGTCTAAACTCTAATCCATTGGTTAATATTGTGCCTTGTTGAGCGTTTAAAATATCAAAATAATTAGGGACAATTACACTAAAATCGTCTAAAGTATCAAACTTTAAAGTTTCAAATAATTCTTCCGGTGATTCAAAATCGTCTAAATAGGCTTGGTATTCTTCCGTTTTATCATAACGGTCATTAATACCATTAATGCCAAATCTATCATTAGACAAATCAGGAATATTGCTATTGTAAAGATAATAGGCATTCATAGCTTTCCATACAAAATCTTTAATGTCAGTACTAGAAATAAGATTATCGTCTTGGTCTTCAAAACAGCTTGTAAAAGCTAGGCATATTAAAGTGGTTACAATAAATGTTTTGGTAAAAATTTTTTTTAAAGTTTTCATAGCTTTTTTTCTTAATAATAGCAATACTTTACATTATGTCTGTAAAACTCTAAATTTACTTACATTATTACAAATAAAAAAACTTTGTAACAAATTGTAAAGTGTATCGTCGTAATGTTGAAGGTCTATAAAAAACACCTTTAACCACCAATCAAAAAAGTAATGAAGCAGGCAGATTTTGTAAGCTTGGTAATGCCATTTAAGGATAAAGTATTTCGTTTAGCCAAGCGTTTATTGGTTTCGCGAGAAGAAGCTGAAGATGCTACACAAGAAATACTGTTGAAATTATGGAAGAATAAAGAGAAGATTGAAGATTATAAAAATGTTGAAGCCTTCTCTATGACAATGACAAAGAATTTTTGTTTGGACAGACTAAAATCTAAACAAGCACAAAATTTAAAAATTGTTCACAGTAATTATACTGATAACAATGCGTCATTACAAAAGCAAGTTGAAGCTAAAGATAGTGTAGATTGGGTATCTCGAATCATGGAAGATTTACCCGAACAACAAAAAATAATAGTTCAGCTAAGAGATATAGAACAGTACGATTTTGCTGAGATAGCTAAAATGCTAGATATGAATGAAACCGCAGTGCGTGTTAATCTATCTAGAGCAAGAAAAACAATAAGAGAAAAATTAACTAATACACATAGACATGGTATTAAATAATATAGAAAAGTTAATAGAAAAGTATAACAATGCAGAGACAACACTGGCAGAAGAAACTCAGCTAAGAGATTACTTTACAGGTAGTGATGTTGCACCGCATTTAGAACATTACAAACCTATGTTTGTATACTTTTCTCAGGCACAGCAAGAGCAGTACACCAAAGACGTTCCATTAAAACCTAAGAGAACAAAAATGTATCAATGGATTTCTGTCGCAGCAGTCACGGTTCTTATGTTAGGTCTTATTATTCCGCAAATTCTTGGTCCTTCAAAAGAAGAGATAAGACAAAAAGAATTAGCAATGGAAACCTATAATAAGACCATGGAAGCTTTAAGTCTAGTTTCAATAGGAATGAACGAAGGTAAAGAACAACTTAATTCATTAACCTTAGTTTCTGATAATCTTAATCAAGGTTTAGAAGAAGCGAGTAGGCTAACTGAGTTTTCAAAAGCAACAAACAGAATATTTAAAAACAAGTAAAACACACACAAAAATTAAAGAATTATGAAAAAAGTAATTGTAATAATCGCGCTTATTTTAGCACCAATGTTATCAGGTGCGCAGAGCATCTTTGATAAGTATGAAGACATGAAAGATGTAACATCAATTGTTGTTACTCAAAAAGCTTTCAGAATGTTAGCTACAATAGATCTAGATGTAGATGATCCTGAAGCAAAGGAATTCATGGAAATGGTAAAAAAGATTACAGGTCTTAAAGTATTTACTACAGGTGACGAAAAAATATCTACAGACATGAAAGCTACCGTGGATAAGTATTTAAAATCATCTGACCTTGAAGAGTTAATGCGTATAAAAGATGGTGAGCAAACCGTTAAATTTTACGTTAAGGAAGGAAAAGATGAAAATCACGTTAAAGAGTTATTAATGTTTGTAACTGGGTTGAAAGAACTTACAGAAGGTCAAGACATTGAAATAAACGGAAAAAAGCGTGAAATAGAGACAGTTCTATTAACCCTTACTGGAGACATCGATTTAAGACAAGTTTCTAAAATCACAAACCAAATGGATATTCCAGGTGGTGATCAGTTAAAAAAGGCTGATAAAAACAATAACGACTAATAGTTATGATACAATCAATCAAAAAATCAATAGTAATGTTGCTTTTGGTTGTGGCTTACACAAGTTGCAACCAAGGGCCAACGTTGCAAACTTACTTTGTAGAGAACGAGCCTAAACCTGGCTTCTTATCTATAGATGCACCTGTTGACTTACTAAATATTGAAGAAGTTGAGCTAACAAAAGAACAGGAAGAAGCGTACAAATCAATGGATAAGATAAACATTTTAGCCTTTAGATTAGATGCGAATAATACACAGGAATACGAATTAGAACTTGCAAAAGTAAATACCATCCTTAAAAATCCTAATTACGAAGAATTAATGCGCGGAGGGAATAGTACGGATGGACGATTTAAAGTAATGTTTATAGGTGACGTTGATAATGTAGACGAACTCATTATTTTTGGCAACGCTAGTGATCAAGGTTTTGTAGTTGCAAGAGTATTGGGAGATAATATGAATGCTGGAAAACTAATGTCTTTACAATCTGTATTAAAGGATATGAATTTTGATAATACAAACCTTAATGGTATAACAGACTTTTTTAAATAAACTGACAGTTATTTAAAATGTTAATTAGAATCGTCTTGAAGCTCGTCTTCAGGGCGATTTTTTTTGGTGTCATTTTTTAGTGCTTGCACAAAAGCAAGAACTAGCAAGCCAGCAAAAAGTGTAAATAATAAAGCTTTAATGATAAAATAATCCAATACCTCAAACATTCCGGCTGTAAAAAAACCAAAAGTAATAACAGCAACAAAAAGAAGTGCTAAAGAATTTTTACTTATCGGAAAGAGTTTCATATACCAGTGTAATTACTAGGTGATATTGTTTTCAATTCAGATTTAATAGCATCTGAAACCTCTAAAGTATCAATAAATTCTGAAATTGATTTTTTAGTAATTGCTTCATTAGTTCTTGTAAGGCCTTTTAATGCTTCATAAGGATTCGGATACCCTTCACGACGCAGTATCGTTTGTATTGCTTCAGCAACAACTGCCCAATTGTTTTCTAAGTCTTGTTCAAATTTAGAAGCATTTAAAAGTAATTTGCCTAATCCTTTCAAGGTAGATTTAAAACCAATAATTGTGTGCCCAAACGGTACACCAACATTTCTTAAAACTGTACTATCTGTTAGATCGCGCTGTAATCTAGATATTGGTAATTTAGCAGAAAGATGTTCAAAAATAGCGTTGGCAATACCTAAGTTACCTTCACTGTTTTCAAAATCTATTGGGTTTACTTTATGTGGCATCGCAGAGCTACCAACTTCACCTTTTTTAATCTTTTGCTTAAAATAATCCATAGATACGTATGTCCAGATATCTCTGTCTAGATCTATGATAATAGTATTAATGCGTTTTAACGCATCAAATAAAGCAGCCATATGGTCGTAATGCTCTATCTGTGTTGTTGGGAACGAGTGCTGTAAACCTAACTTTTCTTGTACAAAAGACGTTCCAAAGGCTTTCCAGTCTACATTAGGATAAGCCACTTTATGCGCATTAAAGTTACCTGTCGCACCACCAAATTTAGCAGCACTTGGTACATCGTTTAAAAGGTTAAACTGTTCCTTCAATCTTGCCGCAAACACGTCAATCTCCTTACCTAAACGTGTAGGTGAAGCAGGTTGGCCATGTGTTCTGGCCAACATTGGTATAGCTTTCCATTCCTCTGCTAAGTCTTCAATTTTTTTCAGTAAGGTTAAGTATTCAGGAGTATAAACATCGTTCATGGCTTCCTTTATACTTAGCGGAATTGCAGTGTTGTTAATGTCTTGAGATGTAAGCCCAAAATGAATAAATTCTTTATGGTCAGATAAACCTAGGGCATCAAACTTTTCTTTAATGAAGTATTCAACCGCTTTTACATCGTGATTGGTTACTTTTTCTATCTCTTTTATTGCAGCAGCATCAACTGGTGTAAAGTTTTTGTAGATGGCTCTTAAATCTTCAAAAACACTGGTTGAAACTGATTTTAGTTGAGGTAAAGGCAATTCGCATAGCGCAATAAAGTATTCAATCTCTACTAAAACACGATATTTTATTAAAGCTTCTTCAGAAAAATAATTACCTAAAGCCTCTACTTTAGATCTGTATCTGCCATCTATCGGTGAAATTGCGCTAAGTGCTGTAAGTGCCATTTAAGTTGGTTTTTTAGAAGCATCAAAGATAGTGAAGTAAGTTGAAAAGTGTAAAGTAAGTAGTGTAAAGTTTGAAAGAAATAGAACTGAAATACTTTGCACTTTTTACATCCTATTTATTGATTTTTTTTAGAATATGCCTTGCTCTGGCTTTAAAACCTGAGCTTTGCATTTGAAAATCGCGTTCTAAAATTATTGCCAATTCTGGGTGAATCCAATCATATTCTGTGCCTAGTAAATAAAGCGAATTCATAGAGTAGGCTTTAGGTGCAATTTTTTCGTCATTAATCATCCAATCAAAACAAGCTTCAATAATTTTTTCTTTGTGAGATTCGCTAAGGTGCAGTTTTATCTTTGTTTCATGTTTTTCGTAGTAAGCTGTTATTAAGTATTCACAGATTTTAGCCATTGGTCGTACCGCAGGATCTAGGTGTACTTTTGAAATGTTTTGTGTAAAGGTGTCTAAATGCGGAATAATAACCTCAAGATTTTCGCCACACATAAATTCAAACACCCAAGCTGCTCTGCACGAAATTTTATCATCTACATCAAATAATATTTTCAGAAGTGGTTTTACTAATTCAGGCTGATTTAATACCAAATTGGCATAATGTAATCGCTTCTCACGAGAGTGGTTAACGTAATTTAATTCCTTATAAAGTTGTGCTTTTGTCAAAATAATTGTCAATTAGCTTCGCTCAGTTCGACCTTGTCTCATGTCGAGTGTTTTTTAACACATTGAGTAAGTAAAAAAGTATCGAAAATTAATTTGTACTAAATTTACTTGTTTTCGATATAATTTTCTTTCGAAAATCACTCAAACTGACGTAAATTTAGATTTCTAAATTAATCAAAAATGAAAATTTTAAAAAGAATCGCTTTATTACTTCTTGTTGTTTTTATAATTGCTCAATTTTTTGGACCAGAAAAGAATGATGGCGACATTGCTACGGTTGAAGCTTTTATAGCAGATACAAATCCACCTGAAGATGTGCATTTAATTTTAAAAAATGCGTGTTTTGATTGCCATAGCGACCATACCCGTTATCCTTGGTACAGTAATATTACACCAGTAAATTATTGGATGGCAGATCATGTAAGACATGGTAAAGGAGATTTTAATGTATCTAAATGGAATGATTATTCAGACAAGAAAAAAGATCACAAACTAGAAGAACTAGCTGAAGAAGTTGGAGAAGGCCATATGCCATTACCTAGCTATACCTGGACGCATAGCGATGCTAAACTCAGCAAAGAACAGATTGAAGCCATAGAAGAGTGGGTGAAAATGGCTAGAATTAAGTATGCTTTCTTAAAAGATCCACAATAGAAGAGAACAAATAAAGGCTAGACTGTCATTGCGAAGACGAAGGACGTGGCAATCTCTTTATTTTTAGTTATTACTTCAACAGATTGCCATGCTTATGCTCGCAATGACACATTATCTTTGAATATTTAATGAAAAATAAATTACTAATCATTGGTTTTGTTTGGCCAGAGCCCAAAAGTTCTGCTGCTGGTAGTAGAATGTTGCAACTTATTGAGCAATTTCTTAATCAGGATTTTGAAATTACTTTTGCCTCTGCTGCCAAAACTTCTGATAATACTTACGATTTATCTCTACTCGATGTAAAGACACAAAGCATACTATTGAATGATGTGTCTTTTGATGCCTTTATAAGTCAATTGCAACCAGATGTTGTGCTTTTTGATCGGTTTATGGTAGAAGAGCAATATGGCTGGCGTGTGGCTGAACAATGTCCAAATGCTTTATGTGTTTTGGATACTGAAGATTTTCACGGTATACGCAAGGCTAGGGAACTGGCTTTAAAAGAAGGTGTAGATGTTACAGTTGAGCATTTGCAAAACGATACCACTAAACGCGAAATCGCCAGTATTTATCGTTGCGATTTAAGCTTAATAATCTCTGAAGCTGAAATAGACATTTTAACCCAACAGTTTAAGATTGATAGAAGCTTACTACATTATTTACCGTTTCTATTAGAACCTGTTGCAGTAGAAGCTATAACACAATTACCGAAATTTGAAGAGCGACAACATTTTATAACCATTGGTAATTTTTTGCATCCACCAAATTATGATGCAGTGTTATTTCTAAAACAATCCATTTGGCCATTAATAAGACAGCAATTGCCGAAAGCAGAGTTACATATTTATGGTGCTTACGAATCTCAAAAAGTAACGCAACTACATAACAAAAAAGACGGTTTTTTAATTAAAGGTTTTGCAGAAGATGTAAACGATGTAATGCAACAAGCAAAGGTATGTTTAGCTCCATTGCGTTTTGGTGCAGGACTAAAAGGCAAGCTTGTCGATGCCATGCAAAATGGTACACCATGTGTTATGTCCAGAATTGCTGCTGAAGGTATGTTTGATAATGGGTCAAAAGATGTGTGTCACACTGAGCGTAGTCGAAGTGTCTTTGTAAATGGATTCATTACAGATGATCCAAAATCTTTTACCCAAAAAGCATTAGAACTCTATACCAAAGAAGAAGTTTGGAAAGACAAACAAAACATCGGTTTTATGGTTTTAAAGCATCGTTTTGATAAATCTAATTTCAAAGACGAGTTTACACAAAAAATAGAAGATTTAAGAACTGATTTAAAAAGCCATCGTCAAAATAACTTTATTGGTAATATACTACAGCATCAAACTTTACAAAGTACCAAGTATTTGAGTAAATGGATTGAGGAAAAGAATCGTTGAGAATTCCTTATCGCTTGGGATATGAATCCGTTTCAATGATTTATATCCACCAATAACGAAGTTCACTTATATGATTAAAAATATCAAGTTCTTGTTAAATCACTTGTGTAAAATTAAAATGTAAAGTATATTTGTCATATAGTAAAAATTATTTTACTAATTATAAAATATATTTGTCAATAATGAATGCTAAAAAAATTATAAAATGCGAACGTTCTAAAATTGAAAAATGGTCACAGTTTCAATTGAATAATCATTGGAAAATCAAAGGAATCATATTTTGTTTTATAATATTCGTTGCAACAATTGTCTTAAAATTTAACGAAGTAAATACTGAGTGGGTTAGGTTTGGTTTTCGCAAGGCCTTATTAGTAGGTCTATTAGTAATAGCTTTGAGTAAAGAAAAAACCGAAGATGAAATGATAGTTTCTTTAAGAGCAAAGTCATTTAGATTAGCTTTTATTTTAGCTGTTTTGTACGCTTTAATTCAACCTATTGTTGATGTTTTGGTTTTTAACTTACTTGGCAAACCAATATCGTCAAGTTCTTTTAGTTATTTTCAGGTTTTATCATTTATGCTTATTATTCAGATTATGTTTTTTGAAGTTTTAAAACGTAATCGATGATGGAAAATACAATAAAGGTAGAACGTGCTATTCTCAATCTAACTCAAGGTGATTTAGCTGAAAAAATAGGTGTCTCTCGACAAACAATAAATTCTATAGAGGCCAATCGTTATGTACCATCTACGGTTTTAGCGCTGAAATTATCTAAGGTGTTCGGTAAACCGGTTAATGACTTTTTTAAGTTGAGTGAAGGTGATTAGCTTAATTGTAAGATTAATTCAATTTTTTATCACAGCATTTCTATGAGAACCTTCATGCCTTCTGTTGCTGGTTTTGCAATGACCTTAATGTCAGTATTTCTGGTTACCGCTGGTTTAGGGTCTATATAATATATTTCAGTATCTGGTTGTACATAATGCATTAAACTTGCTGCAGGATATACTTGCATGCTCGTTCCAATAATAACAAGTATATCTGCTGCGTAACAAATTTTAATGGCAGTATCCATCATAGGCACGTCTTCACCAAACCAAACAACATGAGGCCGCAGCTGATAACCTTTCTCGCAGGTATCTCCTATGTTAATATCCCCTGTCCAAACTCTGATATCCTTTGGATTGCCAGTACTTCGTATTTTCTTGAGTTCTCCATGTAAATGTATTACGTCTGTACTGCCAGCACGTTCGTGCAAATCATCAACGTTTTGGGTGATGATGGTGACCTTGTGATTTTTTTCAAGTGCAGCTAAGTCTAGATGTGCCTGGTTGGGTTCAACGGTTTTAAGCTGTCTTCGTCTTTGGTTATAAAAATCCAAAACAAGCTCAGGATTTTGTCTAAAACCTTCTGGTGAAGCCACTTTCATTACATCGTGTCCTTCCCAAAGACCATCATGGTCTCTAAAGGTTTTTACACCACTTTCGGCACTCATACCAGCACCTGTTAATACAACAATGTGTTTTTCCATGGATTAAAAATATAAAATATACTATCATTACGAGCGTAGCGCGATAATCTTTTACATTGAAATTCAATTATTTTAAAATTGCCAAGTCATTCGTTCTACATTCCTTGCAATGACAGTAATTTTTTTAATTTTGAGTCATGTCAGATTTAAAACTATTAGAACATCTAGAATCCTATCTTACAGAAAACCGAAGAGCGCGTTTTGAAAAAGTCCTAGCTCAGCGGACTAAATATTTTACTGTAGCCACAGAAGATGTGTATCAGTTGCATAATACAAGTGCAGTTATTCGTTCTTGTGATGTGTTTGGAATACAAGAAGTAAATATTGTAGAAGAGGTAAACTCTAAGCGGATTGATAGGGAAATTGCCATGGGAGCTCAAAAATGGGTAGACTTAAATCGTTATCATACCACAAAATCTTGCATTGAAGATTTAAAGTCTAAAGGTTATCAAATTGTAGCAACAAGTCCGCATGCAGAAGATTGTGATCTTATTGATTTTGATATTACTAAACGGTCTTGTTTCTTCTTCGGAAGAGAAACTGAAGGCCTTTCTCAACAAGTTTTAGACCAAGCCGATTGTTTTTTAAAGATACCAATGGTAGGTTTTACCGAGAGTTTAAATATTTCGGTATCAGCAGCAATAATTCTTCAGCATGTTACATCATGGTTGCGTAAATCAGATATTAATTGGAGATTAACTGAAGAAGAATATATAGAAAAACGTTTCGATTGGATTAAAAAAACACTTAAGGATTACGATGCTATAGTAGAGCGATATTACACCAATAACAATTAAGCTTTATCTTTTTTCTTCTTATTTTTACGATCCTTACTACGCTGAATCACTTTGTATTCCTCATAGCACTCACTTATAGCATCAAGAATTTGAAGATCGTTAGCAGTATTGATAAAGTCTTTAGAGTAATTACACTGATTAACAATCTCATCTAAATCGTACTTGGTAACTTGAAGTAATACCATTAGCATTTCTCTATCAAAACGCTTGGCTAGCTGATTTCTAATTTCGTCGTCTTCCTTAATCTTTTTAAGCTTATGCATCTCGTTTGGCTTCTTACCAAACATATTGTAAAGAAAATCAGCAGGATTAAAAATAGCACCTAAAACTTTAGTTGCTATATTAGGTTTTCCGCCTTCATAAGCCTTACCATACAAGCCAGAAATACGATATTGGTTGTTGTTTCTAACAGGTACCTGCTTTATATCTACCTCTAAGTAACCAGTAAGCTCAAGCGATTTTACGGTAACTTCCTCTAGCGCCAGAGCTAATTCGGTCATTACGATTTCCGTGTTACCAAACTTTAGCCAGTCATTTGTAACTCTTACTTTAATAGACTTGTAACCTATGTAAGAAAGATGTAATGTGTCGTTAACTTTAGCTTTAATTTCAAACTTACCCTCATCATCTGTAGCTGTACCAACAACTTGATTAATATTTACAATATTAACTTCGCTTAAAGCCTCTTGATTTGTAGAACTTTTAATAGTTCCTTTCACCGTTTCAGGTGTCTTTGTGGCAGTACTATCTTGACTATAGCTATAAACTGTAGCAAAGCATAAAAATATAATGAGTAGGTATCGCATAGTGTTAAATACAATGTAAAGGTAATAAACAAAACTGATTTTGCACTTTTACCAAAAAGATTTGACTAAATATTAACAACATATACAATATTTTTTAGGTGATCTGTTTGTATATTTGAGTTAATGATGAACTGTTAAAAACTTATATCTTACGGTTTAGTGACTTGAGTTTTTATTTTAATAATATGTAAGCTAGAGCTTTGAAGAAAACAATACTATTATTTTTCTTGTTCTCTTTTGCAATTCTTAGGGTTTTTGGTCAACAAGAAACATCTACTTGGTATTTTGGTAATAACGCTGGTTTAGAGTTTACTGGTGATCAGCCAATAGCCTTAAATGATGGACAGATGTCTACAATAGAAGGATGTTCAACCATTTCTGATGATGATGGCAATATTTTGTTTTATACCGATGGTCTTAGGGTTTGGGATAGTACAAATCAAGTTATGCCAAATGGTGAAGGTCTAACTGGAAACCACTCGAGTACCCAATCTGCATTAATAATACCAAAGCCAGGTTCCTCAAATTTATACTATATTTTTACTACAGACAGCGAAGCTGGTTCTAACGGTTTAAAATATTCTTTAGTGGATATGAGTCTTAATTCTGGATTAGGTGATGTAACTTCAATTAAAAATGAGGATTTAATAGCTAATGTTACCGAAAAAATTTCCGCGGTTCTTCATGCGGATAATTTTAGTTACTGGTTGTTGGCTCACCAATGGGGTAATAATAATTTTTTAGCATATAAAATTAATGAAGCAGGCATTAACGTAGATCCTGTAATATCTTCAGTAGGCACCGTTCATGGTGTGCCAGTAGTAGATGAGAACTTTGGAGTCGTCTATAATTTTACTGAAGCCATAGGTCATTTAAAATTTTCACCAAATGGAAGTAGAATAGCAATTGCAAAAGCAGGAGGTGTTAATGCAGGAGTAGAAGTGTTTAATTTCAACACAAGTACGGGCGAAGTATCTGACCCTATTTTTATATTTGAGCTTTTTGATCAAAATATATCATCGATAGAAGGTGCATATGGAGTTGAGTTTTCCAGAAATAGTAATCGTCTCTATGTTTCAACTCATCTTTTTTCTCAGGAATATGCATCAGAAGTGCATCAATTTGATCTTTCGCTATCAGATCCAAATGATGTTATCAATTCAGATACCGTTATTTACAGTAGTCAAACAATACTTGGTGCCTTACAATTGGCAGTAGATGGAAAAATTTACGTAAGTAACTTTGGGAAAACAAGTTTAGATGTCATTGCAAACCCTAATTCCTTAGGTTTAAATGTAGATTATATTAATGAATATATTAGTCTTAATGATAAAGTTGCAACATTAGGTTTACCTTCTTTTGTACAATCATTTTTTAATCCCAAAATTTCAATAACTAGCAACTGTTTTGGTGAAAGTACTAATTTTGAGATCCCTCAAAATCTAGATGCCTTAGCTGTTACGTGGGATTTTGGTGACGGGTCATTTTCCAATGTTTTTAATCCTACACATACCTATCAAAATCAAGGTAGTTATACAGTTACTGCTACGATAACTAGCGCAACTGAAACCATTTTTTTGACTGAGGAAGTAAATATCTTAAATCAACCAATTGTCAATGAGCCAGATAATTATTATTTATGTAGTAATAATAATACGGATTTCATGAATTTTAACCTGAGGCAAAAAGCTGCTGAAATTAGGGCAGGCCAAACAGAGGCTGAGCTTATTGTAGAATTCTATACTTCAGAAATTAATGCAATAAATAGTATAAGCCCTTTAAGTTATAACTATACTAATGTGTCTAACCCGCAAACACTTTATGCGAGAGTTTATTATAGAAATAGTCCGGATTGTTTTAATTTGACGTCTTTTAATCTGTTTGTTTTGCCGTCACCTAGAAGCACTTCAGAAATTGTTTATCTGTGTCGTGGTGAGACAATTGAGTTAGATGGAGGTGATGGCTATGATCTTTTTAATTGGTCTACAGGAGAGACAACACAATCTATAACAATTAATCAAAGTGGTATATACAGCGTTGAAATCAATAATTTGTTTAATACAGCTAGTCAAGAACAAATACTTTGTTCAAACACAAAAGAATTTATTGTTACAGAGTCTGATAAAGCTACAGTACTTTCAATAGAAGTTAATGATCTGCCAAACGAAATAAACACAATAACTATTACAGTAAATGGTATTGGTGACTACCAGTATTCTCTTGATAATGTAAATTATCAGGATGCTAACGTTTTTACAAATGTACCAGCTGGCGACCACACAGTTTTTGTAAAAGATAAAAATGGATGTGGAAAAGTCTCCGAAGACGTCTATCTGCTATCTTATCCAAAATTCTTTACTCCAAATAACGATGGTATGAACGATTACTGGAACGTTAAACCCTATTTTTCCGAGCCAGATCTGTTAATTGAAATTTTTGACCGTTACGGAAAGCGTATTGCAAAGTTTAAAGGCAATAGTCAAGGCTGGGATGGAACTTTTGAAGGAAAAAGTTTACCAGCAAATGATTATTGGTTTAAAGTTATACGGCCTAATATCAACAAAGTTTTTACAGGTCATTTTAGTCTGAGACGCTAAAACATTTATTTTCTTCTAGATCTGCGTGGTCTGTCTGATGCAGAACGTCTCCCTTTTTTAGGGGATTTATCAGGACGTCTTCCATCTTGTCTTCCAGAATCATTACTGCGTCTAGAACGTCTATCACCACGAGATTTGTCATTACCTTTGCGTTTTCCGCCACGATTTCTGTCGCGTCTTCCGCCACCACTACGTCCTTTATTTTCGCTAACCTCTACATTAACAAAGCGACCATTATACTTAAAGTCCGTAAAAAATGCTAAGACTTTCTCTTCGTTTTCTTTTTCGGTGTTGAAAAATGAAAAACTATCCTTTACATCAACTTTAAAGACATCATCTCTACCAAGCTCTAAAACTTCTTTTAAGAAATCCTTTAAAGACATCCAGTCATAACCATCCTTACGACCAACATTAATAAAGTAGCGTGTGTCTGTGCCAGAGGCTCTTCCCCCATCATCACTACTACGGCCAGAGTCTGAAACTGAAAGGTCTTTAGAGTTTTTATAGTAGTTAAAGAAACGTGTAAACTCAACCGAAAAGAATTTTTTAATCAATTCATCCTTTTCAGTGTCTTCAAACAGTTCGTTAATGCTGTCTAAGTACTTATCAATCTCGTGATTAACTTCTGTATTATGAATTTTATTGGCCAAGTTCATTAATTGCACCTCGCAGATTTCCATACCAGAAGGAATATCTTTTTTTTCAAACTGTCTCTTAATGATGCGCTCAATACTTTTTATTTTTCGTACTTCGCTCTTAGCAACAATGACCATAGAAACACCAGTTTTACCTGCTCTACCGGTACGACCAGAACGGTGTGTGTAAGTTTCTATTTCGTCTGGTAATTGGTAATTGATAACGTGTGTAATATCATCAACATCAATACCACGTGCAGCAACATCTGTAGCCACAAGCATTTGTATTTGCTTGTTTCTAAACGATTTCATAACTAAATCACGTTGATTTTGGCTTAAATCACCATGTAATGCTCCAGCACTGTAACCATCCTCAATAAGCTTTTCGGCAATCTTTTGTGTATCGCGTTTTGTTCTACAGAAAATTACCGAGAAAATATCAGGATTAGCATCTGCCAAACGTTTTAATGCCAAATAACGATCACGACCATTAACCAAATAATACTCATGCGAAACATTGCTTGTACTTTCGTTTTTGTTACCCACTGTAATTTCAATTGGGTCGTACATAAACTCTTTTGCAATGGTAGCCACCTCTTTTGGCATGGTTGCAGAAAATAACCAAGTACTTTTATCCATTGGTGTATGTGATAAAATATCCGTAATATCGTCATAAAAGCCCATGTTTAGCATTTCGTCGGCTTCGTCTAAAACACTGTATTGTATTTTAGAAATATCTACCAGATTACGGCTAATCATATCTTTCATACGACCAGGAGTAGCAACAACAATTTGTGCACCCTTTTTAATCTGCTTGGCTTGGTCTGTTACGCTTGCACCACCATAAATGGCAACAACGTTTAGGCCTTTACAGTATTTACCATACAATTTTAACTCGTTGGTGATTTGTAAACATAATTCTCTGGTAGGTGAGAGGATAAGCCCTTGCGTGGTTCTGCTATTGATATCAATTTTTTGAAGCATCGGAAAACCAAATGCTGCGGTTTTTCCTGTACCAGTTTGCGCCAATGCTACTAGGTCGCGTTCTTCTTCTAATAATACTGGAATTGCTTTTTGTTGGATTTCACTTGGTGTTTCAAATCCTAAATCTGAAATACCATTAAGAAGGTCTTCATTAAGACCAAGGTTTTGGAATGTACTCATTCTTGTATTTAATGTATGCGATAAATTAATGTAGTGTTACATTAGAAGCGTATCGACATACTTAAACCAAAACTTCTCGTAACACACCTCACTCTGAGGTTCTCGCGTTTTCTTTAATATACGCGAATTTTTGCGCAAAGATAGTCTTTTATTTGGATTGGTGAGGTTTTGTTACGCTTATCGGTTTTGTGTATGGCTTGTTGCGTGAAAATTAGCAATTATTTTTCGGATTAATCACAAGCCAGATTTTTAAATTTGACGATTTCCAAATACCACTTAACTTCGTTTGAACAACTAATTAGCTATGAGCTTTATACCGTGTTGTACATAGTATTTATTCAAAATCAGATGAATTTATTTCAACTTCATATTCATATAATTCTGTAGTATCATTAATTGGAATTTCAATGTCATAGTTTAGGTTAGGGTTTGGTTCTCGAATACTAAAGTTAATATTATTTACGATATTTTTATCAATCCAAATTCTTCTAACAGAATTTTGTGTTGCAGGTGGTATTCTGTCAGTTATTCCACCTGGGAATTGTTGATAAACTGTAATTTCTTGATTTATTATATCTGTAGTAATTACCCTTAAGTCGACTGGATAAAGTTGTAATGCCTCAAAATTTAATTCTAACTGTTGTCCAATAATTTCATCTTGAATAGTTTCGTCGGAATCAAAAATATGAACTTCTTTATTATACTCAATTTGGATTACGTATCTACTTCCATTTCCTGATGTTTTGAAGGGTAGATTGTATGCCCCATTAATGTTTGTATATGTTGAGTCTATATATCCATTGAAAATTGAACTAACTCCGGATAACGTACTTATTTCTCTGAACTCAGCTATCTTTAATTTCTTATTGATTATTGGTAAATCATTCGTTGAATCATAAATTTCACCAAAAATTATAGTTTCTATATCAGCCGGCAGAGGTTCTTTTTCACAGCTCGTAAATATTACCGTGAAAAGGATTAAAATAAAAATCAATTTTTTCTTCATAGCTATAGGACTATATTATGCACAACGATTTGGATATGAATCTGTTTGAAGGATTTATATCCACCGATAAGCGAAGTTCGGGTTTTTAAATAAACAAGTCAATACGTAACATTACGTATTTTTCAATGGTTAGTAATATTATTTAATCCTTTTGGCTGTTGTTGTAAAGGATAGGCCTTGTTGTCCCATAGTTGAGGTCATCACTCCTTCAAAAAGTGGTGCAGGGCAGTTGGTTGGGATTTTCCATTCAAAAATAAAATTAGAGCCTGTACCACCAGAAACATCAACTTCGTCTATAACTATTTCTGTGGTTTCCATTGGCGCAAGATAAATAGGAAAATCAAAATAGGTTCTTACAGATTTACCATGTGTGTCGTAATACTCAGCTCTTAACAGGTAAATGGTATCCTTATCGCTTGTGTTTCGCATACTAACCATAGAGGTGAGATTATGTTTTGTGTGTTCGGTTAAGCTATAGATTTGAGAGTAGACAGAAAGATAAGATTTGCCATACTCTAAAGAGTCTGATGTTTTTAGTTCAATAGCTCTTTTAGACCAGTTTTCTGGATTCAACGAGGTGTTTTCCTTTTTTGTTTCGCAGCTAAAAACAATAAGTGCAAGAAAAAGTATATGATGAATTTTCATAAGTTTTATAAGTATGCTATAGCGTTTTTTATTAAAAACAGTAATAATCTAAGTTTATTTAAAGATAATAGTTATGGCTATTAATCCATATATTTTTTGTTAAAACTGATTCAAAAACGCAATTAATTGTGTGACTGCCTTACCACGATGTCCAATCTTGTTTTTTTCTTCTAAAGAAATCTCAGCAAAAGTTTGGGTGTAGCCTTCAGCTTTAAAAACTGGGTCGTAACCAAAGCCTTTATCACCTTGTTTTTCTCTTGTAATTTCACCTCTGCAGATGCCAGTAAAAGTTTCTATTTTACCGTTGAGATGCAATGCAATTACGGTTTTAAACTGCGCTTTACGAGAGGTCGCATTTTTAAGATTGGTAAGCAGTTTGTTCATATTATCTTCTGCACTGCGTTGCGGACCTGCGTAATATGCTGTGTCTACGCCAGGCTCACCATGTAATGCATCTACCTCCAAACCTGTATCATCTGCGAAACAATCGTAACCATAGTTGTCTTTTACATAACTGGCTTTTTGTTGTGCATTACCTTCAATAGTGCCAGTAGTTTCTGGAATTTCTTCAAGGCAACCAATGTCTTTTAAACTCAGTAGTTGAATATGTTGCGGTACTAGCGATTGTACTTCTTTAATTTTGTTTTTATTGTTGGTGGCGAATACAATTTGCATAATTGTGAATTTAAGTTTCAAAAATAGGAATATCTCTATTGCTTTTAAAAAAACCTAACTTTATAATTATATTATTGAAATTATGAGATTACTTTTTTTGGTTTATATTTTTTCGTTATGCGTTCACGGTCAAACGGTTGTAAAGAAAGTAGATTCCGTTTGGACATTAGAAGTTGATGGCAAACCTTTTGAAATCAAAGGCGCTACGTTTGGCTATGATAACGATGTGGAAAACTACGACACCTATTTTAAGGATTTAAAGTTTTTGGGTGTTAATACCATAAGAACTTGGGCTACAGGTAAAAACACTCCACAACTCTTAGATGCTGCCGAAAAGTATGATATTAAAGTTATGGTTGGTATATGGATGCGCCATGGAAGGCCAGGCATGGAAGACGATGATCGCTTTGATTATCTCAGCGATACAGAAGGCATGGAAGCGATGTATAAAAATGCTATTAAAACGGTTGAAACCTACAAGAATCATCCTGCTGTTTTAACTTGGGGAGTTGCTAATGAAGTCTATTTAAACATGGCCACTGATGAGGAAAAGCTAGAGTATTCAAAGTTTTTGGAGCGCGTTTGTAGTAGCATAAAAAAAATAGATACCAACCATCCAATAACTTCTGTTGAGGCTTGGACGTTTGGATTAGATTGGTGGGAAAACTACGTACCATCAATAGATATTTACGGACTTAATAGTTATGGTCCTGGAGCAGGTTTACTTCAACAAGAATTAAATAAACGAAATATTGACAAACCTTATATAGTAACAGAGTTTGGTGTAACGGGAGAATGGGATGCTCAAACCGATAAGAATGGTGTAAAAATAGAACCATCAGATACGGAAAAGTATAATGCCATTACTGAAGGTTATAAAAATTGGATTGTAAATAAGCCATCCTGTTTGGGCGTGTATGTGTTTCATTACAGCAATGGGAAAGATTTTGGTGGAGTTTGGTTAATGACACATTTTAATAATTCACTAAGACCACAATATTGGGCAATTAGAGAAGCTTTTACAGGAAACAAACCTAATAACTATGTACCTAGAATAGCTGAATTTAAATTACCAGATGCTGAGTATAACAGCGAAACTTGGATACCAGTAGACCTACAAATTGAAGATATTGAAAATGAAGTTTTAGATATTAGTTTTCATTATAATCAACGTGAAGGTAGTAGAAGGCGAAGAAACCAAATTCTTCCACTAAAATTCAGAGGGAATTTAGAACAAGGTTTTGAAATTCAATTACCTAATGAAGATGGAGCTATCAAAGTCTATGTCTATGCTAAAGATGCTTTTGGTAATATAGGTATCGCTTCTACATCAATAAAAGTTAAGGACAAAATAGCTGCTGAACGAAAATTTAAGGTGCCAAAAGTAGAGCTGCCATTTTATGTTTATAAAGATAATTCGGATGTGCCTTATTTTCCGTCTGGTTACATGGGAAATTACAGAGCTATAGCGGTAGATCTTAATCATACAGAAAATGTGCACTCAGGTAAAACAGCTATAGAAATAAGTTACAATGTTGGATACGATTGGTATGGTGTTGCTATGGTAGATCCTGCTAATGATTGGGGAGAAATTCTAGGCGGTTATGATATTTCTGGTGCCAAAACTTTTAGTTTTTGGGCTAAGGCAACAAGTACCAATGTTATGGCTACTATCGGTTTTGGACTTATTGATGATGATAAACCATATTACGATACCGCTAAAAAGTCTGTTGAAATTAGATTAACCAATCAATGGAAAAAGTATACCATTAAGACTAAAAGATTGGACTTGTCTTGTATTCGATCTGGTCTTGTAGTTTTTTCAGGTGGAGTAGGACTGCCACATAAAATTTATATAGACGATGTTGTATTTGAGTAATATTCTTTGATGTAGGCAGTACTATTTAGCTTTAAATTTAATGTTCAATTTGTGTTTACATTAAAGATTATTTATGACAATTATCAGTTATACCTCCTGTAAATTGTCGTATATTAGATAAAGGAATTATTAATTAAAACAAGTAATATTATGACGGTAAATTTTCAATATGTAAACACAGACGTAAGTGATACATTATCAGCGTTTACAACAGAAAAGTTAGAAAAATTAGCAGATAAATTTGAGTTCTTAATTTCAGCTCAGGTTTACATTAAACATGATGACAAAGACCACGAAGCAGGTAAAATTTGTAATATAGAATTGAGTCTTCCTGGTCCACGTATTTTTGCAACCTCAAATGAGGCTTCTTATGAGTTGGCTGTAAATGAAACTATAAACGATTTAACGCGACAGTTAAAAAAGAGAAAAGAAGTATTTAAAACACACTAAATTTGAAATAAAACGTTTCGACGTTTAATTATAACAGAGGGTTTACTCGGTTGGTTATCTATGATGATATGGTTCGTTCTTTAAAATTGTAAACCCTCTGTATAATTGTTCTATAAAAAATAAGCGAACCATTTGATGCGAAAATGTCATTTTAGACAATCCTATTTTTCCATTAGCTCTTTTATAAACCGCTTCAGAAAATCCATAAGGGCCTCCAATAACAAAAATTAAAGTTTTTATTCCTGAATTCATGTGTTTTTGCAAGTAGTTAGAAAACGCTACAGAATCCATTTGTTTTCCATTTTCATCCAATAAAATTAGCACATCTGAGTTTTGAGTTTTAGCTAAAATTAATTCCCCTTCCTTTTCTTTTTGCATTTCTTCAGAAAGATGCTTCACTTTTTTAAGATCTGGTATAATCTCAAATTCAAATTTAATGTAATGGCTCAGTCGTTTTTTGTAATCTTCAATTAATGTCTGAAGATTTTTATTATCCGTTTTGCCTATGGCGAAGAGTTTAATATTCATATGCTTTTGTCACTTCGAGTGATTTCATTTGGATTGCTGTCGAAATTGGAATTGTATCGACAAGTCTTGTGAGCTGGTTCTCGATAGTTCTACTGAGCTTGCCGAAGTACAAATTTATTCGTTTTGCTCATAAATTCATTCGAACTGACGTAAGATTTATTAAACTTTTCAAATTTCAATTCCTATTTTTACACTAAATAAAACATCTCATGATTTCAAAAGAACAATTCCAAACTGAAATAGATTTAATTATAGCCAATGCCATTAGAGAAGATGTAGGAGATGGCGATCATAGTTCTTTGGCTTGCATACCAGCTTCAGCTACTGGAAAGGCTAAACTTTTAGTAAAAGATAACGGTATTATTGCTGGTATTGAATTTGCTAAACAAGTCTTTGCTTACGTGGATAAAGACATGAAAATTGAGACAATTATTGAAGATGGGAGTAAAGTGAAGTATGGAGATATTGCGTTTTATGTAGAAGGATCTTCGCAGTCTATTCTTAAGGCTGAGCGTCTGGTGCTAAATGCTATGCAGCGTATGAGCGCTATAGCAACTAAAACCAGAAAGTTTGTGGATTTGTTAGAAGGTACAGGAACCAAAATTTTAGATACCCGAAAAACAACTCCAGGTATTAGAGCACTTGAAAAATGGGCTGTAAAAATTGGAGGTGGAGAAAATCACAGATTTGCGTTATATGATATGATTATGTTAAAAGACAATCATATAGATTTTGCAGGTGGAGTAACAAAAGCTATTAACTTAACCAAGCAATACTTAAAAGATACCAATAGAGATTTAAAAATTATTGTTGAAGCACGTAATCTTGAAGAAATTAAAGAAATATTAGAATGTGGTGGTGTGTATCGTATTCTTATCGATAATTTTAATTATGAAGACACTAGAAAAGCAGTAAAACTTATAGGTGACCAATGTCTTACAGAATCCTCAGGAGGTATTAACGAAAAAACGGTAAGGCAGTATGCTGAATGTGGTGTAGATTTTATTTCCTCTGGTGCACTAACACATTCCGTATATAATATGGATTTAAGTTTAAAAGCTATCTAGAAAAACGAAAAGCCTAACAATCTAACCGTCTAAGTAGTCTAAACATCTAAAGTTGAATGACAAAACACATAGAAGATAAACTTGATAAAATACCTGTAATTAATATAGTGGTTCGCTTTTTTAAGCAAATTCGATTACCAGGTTTTGAAGGTTTATCTATCTACGACTTGTTAGAACTCTATGTAATGGGTATTGTAAAAGGTGCGCTTACGACAAGAGCTAGTGCCATTGCTTTTAGCTTTTTTACTGCAATATTTCCGTTTTTACTGTTTGTAATTATTTTGATGCCTTATATACCTATAGACGGTTTTCAGGTAGAATTTGAGCGTTTTCTAAACGATTTTTTACCACCACAAACCTCAGAGTTTTTCTTTGCAAATATTTTTGAAAATATAAGTGGCGGCTCAGGAGCAGGATTGTTGTCTTCGGTTTTTTTGTTATCGATGTTATTAATGGCAAATGGTGTAAATGCTGTGTTTTCTGGTTTTGAAAACTCATACCATGAGCAGTTAACACGTAATGTATTTCAACAATACATGTACGCGCTTGGTGTAGCACTTATTTTGGCAGTTTTAGTGCTTTTAACTGTAGCTTTCTTTGGGTATACAGAAATCTATATTATAACACCATTAAATGATGCTTTAGAAACCGAAAAAGCAACAGCAGAGCAGTGGATTGCTGTTGTGAAGTACCTTTTTTTTATACTCATGGTCTATCTAGCCACAGCGACCTTGTATTACTTTGGTACTAAGGAAGGAAGACATACTAGATTTTTTTCTATAGGTGCATTACTAACTACGTTACTTATTATTCTCACCTCGTATCTCTTTGGTATTTATATTGATAATTTTTCACAATACAATAAATTGTATGGATCCATTGGCGCGCTTTTAATCTTGTTGTTATACTTATGGCTAAATGCTAATATTTTGCTTTTAGGTTATGAGTTAAATGCATCTTTAAGACGTTTAAGAAAAATAAACACGTATGAGAAATAACTTATTACTTTTAATATTAATTCTGGCTAATCTGCAATTAAATGCGCAAGACATTTTGGGAAAGTGGAAAACAATTGATGATGAAACTGGTGAGCCTAAATCCATTGTAGAGATTTATGAGAAAGAAGGTAAGATTTATGGGAAAATAGTAGACATTCTTACTAAAAATAGAGATGCGATTTGTAAAAAATGCGATGGTGAAAACAAAAATCAACCGATTTTGGGATTAGAAATTATAAACGGTCTTGAAAAAGATGACGATATTTATGAAGGTGGTACAATTCTAAATCCTGAAAACGGAAAAGTGTACAAATGTAGATTAAAGTTAGAAGAAGACACGGATACTTTACAAGTAAGAGGCTACATTGCATTTCTTTATAAAACGCAGTATTGGAAACGAGTTGTAGATTAAGTAGTATTCCGCAAAAGGTAATCAATAAGATTCAATAATCAATTGTATTTTTGTACAACACTAAATGACTAATTACTAGCCACTATTTACTTCCTCGACGTCATATTGCCAATTCCGCTTCAAAAAGCGTTTACCTATCACATTACAGAAGCAGAAGCTCAATTTATAAAGCAAGGTATGCGAGTCGCTGTACCCTTTGGTAAAAGTAAAATATACACAGCTTTAGCTTATAAAGTTCATAATAATGCACCTACAGCATATGAGGCAAAAACCATTCATCAAATTTTAGATGAAGCGCCTGTTGTGACTGAATTACAATTAAAACATTGGGAGTGGATTGCTAAATATTATATGTGCAGTCTTGGTGAGGTAATGCGAGCAGCAATGCCCAATGCGTTTATCATAGAAAGCGAAACGATTCTTGTTAAAAATGAAAATGCAGACATCTCTGAAGCGACTCTAAAAGATGATGAGTTTTTAATCTACGAAGCCTTGCAGTATCAATCGTCCTTAAAGATTGAAGATGTGGTTTCTATTTTAGATAAAAAACGAATTCTTCCGGTTGTGAATAGTTTGGTAGAAAAAGGCGTATTGCAGTTGCAAGAAGAACTTTATGAAAAGTACAAACCAAAATTAGTACGATATGTAAAGCTTCATGAATCGCATAAATCTGAAGAAAAACTTCAAGAGCTTTTAGAAATTTTGAGTCGAGCACCAAAACAACGCGAGGTTATTTTAACCTTGTTTACAATCGAGGCTTCAGAACAAAAACCAATAAAAGTTTCAGAATTAAGCGAGCGAAGTGGAGCATCATTAGCTATTATTAAAGCACTGATTGATAAGTCTATTTTAGAAGAATACTACATTCAAACCGATAGAGTGCAGTTTCAGGGTGAAGGTGATGAGCAAACCAAGCAATTGAGTGACGCTCAAACCGAAGCACTTGAGAGCATTAAAGTTGCTTTTGAGACCAAACCAGTAACACTTTTACATGGTGTAACATCATCTGGTAAAACGGAAATTTATGTAAAGCTCATAGAAGAACAGCTAAATTTGGGTAAGCAAGTATTATACTTATTGCCTGAAATAGCTTTAACAACGCAATTGGTGCAACGTCTTCAGGATTATTTTGGTGAAAAAGTTGCGGTTTTTCATAGTAGATATTCAGGTAATGAACGTGTTGAAGTGTGGCAGAATCTTAAAAACAATTTAGAAAAAGCACAATTGGTCATAGGTGCACGTTCTGCTTTGTTATTACCGTTTTCTAACTTAGGACTAATAATTGTAGATGAAGAGCACGAACAATCGTACAAACAATTTGACCCTGCACCACGATATCATGCCAGAGATGCTGCTATAGTCTTGGCTAACTTACATAAGGCCCAAACACTTTTAGGCTCAGCAACACCAAGTTTAGAAAGTTATTTTAATGCCAATCAAGGTAAATACGGATTTATAGAATTAAAAACACGTTTCAATAATGTACTAATGCCAGATATAGAGCTGGTAGATTTAGCAGATAAGTACAAACGGAAACGTATGAAAGGTCATTTTTCAGATCGTTTAATTGAAGAAATGGCCGAGACATTAGATGAAGGTTTTCAAATAATATTATTTCAAAATAGAAGAGGGTTTTCGCCAATAGTAGAGTGTGCAACTTGTGGTAACTCACCACAATGCCCAAATTGTGATGTAAGTTTGACATACCATCAATACAGAGATCAGTTGCGTTGCCATTATTGCGGTTACCATACGGTTATGCCAAAAACCTGTCAAGCTTGTGGTAATGCTACTTTAGATACTAAAGGTTTTGGTACTGAGCAGATCGAAGAAGAAGTAAAAGTGCTTTTCCCAGATAAGAAAGTTGCGCGTATGGACTTAGATACTACACGAGGAAAGCATGGTTTTGAAAAAATCATTTCTAAGTTTGAACAGCGTGTAATTGATATTTTAGTTGGTACACAAATGCTTACTAAGGGTTTAGATTTTAGACATGTAAAATTGGTTGGCATCATGAATGCTGATAATTTGCTAAACTTCCCAGATTTTAGAGCACACGAACGTAGCTATCAGTTAATGACACAGGTAGCAGGAAGAGCTGGCCGGACAGATATAAGAGGAAAAGTGCTAATTCAGACTTATAATCCGCATCATAATATTTTACAGCAAGTGTCTACAAACGCTTATAAAGATATGTTTGCAGAGCAGATGAATGATCGGTACAATTTTAAATATCCACCAATCTATCGTTTAATTAAAATTACGTTAAGGCATAAGGATTACAACAGAGTTAATCTAGCAGCAGATTGGTATGCTAAGTCTTTAAGGCAGGTGTTTAAAGCAAATGTTTTAGGGCCAGAATTTCCGCCAATTTCCAGAATACGGAATTTGTTTAATAAAAACATCTTAATTAAGATTCCGCAAAATCAATCACTTTCTAAAACCAAAGAAGCTATTATGAAAATAGATAACAGTTTTAATGCAGTTAAGGATTTTAGGTCTGTGAGAGTAGTTATTAATGTAGATAATTATTAAAAACAAACCATAGAAAATTTTGGTGAAATTCGTCAGTTCGAGTGGATTTTTCGATTGAAATGAGAAAAATTTGTATCGAGAATTAGAATTTTATCAATCAAAAAGTTCTCGATACAATTTTTTGTTCCTCAAAATCACTCGAACTGACGTCAAAATATACAACCGTTTAAACAAAAAAATCCCAACATTACTGCTGGGATTTTTTATTTCAATGTGTATTATTGAGATATTCTGAAAATGGTAGTCATTCTACATATTATTCAAAGCATCTACTAATTGTGTTTTCTTATTTCGACTCAAAGGAATCTCATAAGCACCTACTTCAACATTCTTACTGTTAAAGCGATCAATTTTATCTAAATTCACAATATAAGATTTGTGGATTCTCAAAAATTTTCCTTCAGGTAGCTCCTTTTCAAAAGCTTTCATTGTAGATAGTACTACAAGGCTGTTTTCTTCTGTTACAACTTTTACATAATCGCCTAAAGCTTCAATCCATTTAATATCCTTAATATAAACTTTACGTTTTTTAAGGTTACTCTTCACAAAAATGTGCTCGCCATCAGTTTCGTTAAAGTCTAATTTTAACTTATGCTGCTCAATAGCTTTTTCTACGGCAGTGTTAAAACGTTCTTTTGTGATTGGTTTTTGAAGATAGTCGGTAGCGTCGTAATTAAATGCTTTAAAAGCATATTCGGTTTTACCTGTAACAAAAATAATTTGGGGTTTGTTGTTGAGTACATCTAAGAGTTCAAAACCGTTTAATACAGGCATCTCTATATCTAAAAAGATAAGATCTACTTTATGAGTATTAAGACCGTTTTTTGTTTCTAACGCACTGCTGTACTCTGCAATAAGGTTAAGCGAGGAATGATTCTCGATTAACTTTACTATAGAGAGGCGCTGAATCGCAGAATCATCAACAACTACACAGTTTAAAGTCATAACATTAATAATTTATTAGGTTAAGATATCGACAATAGTACAATAATTTCGGTTAAAAAACAAATTTTACCGACAAACTGTAAAATTTAACACAATCTTTAGTGTGGGAAATGTTTAAAACTTACATTAAAAAACGTTGCCAGAATTAGAAATAATGTGTATTTTTGCAGCCGTTTTAACAATAAACAAATATAATTATTATGAATCATTATGAAACTGTTTTCATCTTGAATCCCGTTTTATCTGAAGACCAGATAAAGGAGACAGTTAAGAAATATGAGGATTTTCTTGTTTCTAAAGGTGCAAAGATGATAGCCAAAGAAGATTGGGGCTTAAAAAAGTTGGCTTACCCAATCCAAAACAAAAAAAGTGGTTTTTATCACTTATTTGAGTATCAAGTAGCTGGTGAAGTTATTGAAACTTTAGAGTTAGAGTTTAGACGTGATGAGCGTTTTATGCGTTATTTAACTGTAAAATTAGACAAGCATGCTATTGCTTGGGCTGAGAAGAGAAGACAAAGAAACAAACAAAAAGCTTAATTATGTCATCAATAGAACAACAAGCAAAAGGAAAAAAAGATGGTGAGATTAGATATCTTACACCATTAAATATAGAGACACAAAAAACGAAGAAGTATTGTCGTTTTAAAAAATCTGGTATCAAGTACATCGACTATAAAGATCCAGATTTCTTATTAAGCTTTGTAAACGAGCAAGGTAAATTGTTACCAAGACGTTTAACAGGAACTTCTTTAAAATACCAAAGAAAAGTATCTGTGGCAGTAAAGAGAGCTAGACACTTAGCTTTAATGCCATATGTTGCTGATTTATTAAAATAAAATATCATAACAATGGAACTTATATTAAAACAAGACGTTGAGAATTTAGGATTTAAAGACGATATTGTAACAGTTAAGAACGGTTATGGTAGAAACTTTTTAATTCCTCAGGGACATGCTGTAATGGCTACACCATCAGCTAAAAAAGTATTAGCTGAAACTTTAAAGCAACGTGCTTACAAAGAAAAATCTATTATAGCTGAAGCAGAAAAAACAGCAGAAGCTTTAAAGGCATTAGATATTAAAATTACTGCGAAAGCAGGTACAGGTGCAACAGCTGGCGATAAACTATTTGGTTCTATAACTAATATGGATTTAGCTGAGGCATTAAGAAACGAAGGTCACGAAGTTGATAAAAAATATATTTCTATCAATGGTGGTAATATTAAACGTTTAGGTCAGTATGAAGCGGTAATACGTTTACATAGATCTGTAAATGTTGATTTTACTTTCGAAGTTGTTGCTGAGGCATAACAAGCTTCAAATTAAATATTAATAAAAACCGTTTAGTATTCTAAGCGGTTTTTTTATTCAATTACATTCATGAAAAGATTTTTACTTTCTATACTTGTCATAGGATTTGTGGCTTGTAAGAATTCTAAACCAGAAGGGGAATTAGAGCAAGCACAAAAATCGAAACTTATTGAGCTATTTAAACCTTCACGGTCCGATTATCCAAACATAAGTGTGCATCGAGGTGGAAAAGGCATAAAAGGTTATCCTGAAAATTGTCTTGAAACCCTAAAATTTGTCAATGATAGCATAAAAGCCATCTTTGAAGTAGATGTGGCTCAAACAAAGGATAAGAAGTTAATTTTAATGCACGATAATTCCATTGACAGAACCGCCAACGGAACAGGATTAGTCAAAAACCTAACCTATAACCAAATAAAGAATTTTAATTTAATAGATGACTTTGGAAATCAAACCGATTTTAAGATTCCACTGTTTTCTGAAGTTTTAGAATGGAGTAAGGCAAACAATGTTATTTTAACAATTGATATTAAAAGAAGCGTTAGCCAAAAAGATGTTATAAATGCTATAGACGCAGCAGATGCAAAAGACATAAGCATCATTATAACTTATGATGTTGAGCAAGCTCAATCTGCTTATGCATTAGCACCAGATGTTTTGCTTTCGGTTTCAGCAAGAAATCATAAAGAGTTTGATAGATTACTAAAAACAGAAATACCAACAGAAAATATGCTAGCCTTTACAGGAACAAGATTATCAAATAAGAGTTTATACAAACATTTACATGATAAAGACATTGTTTGTATTTTAGGAACATTGGGCAACTTGGACAAACAAGCAGAAGCAAGAGGCGATGAATTATATCTACGATGGAAAAATCTAGGAGTTGATATTTTAGCAACGGATAGACCTTTTGAAGCATTTAGAGCAATAAATTAATTTTTAGATTCTGAAACAAGTTCAGAATGACAATAAGATGAAATATACACGATTAACAAAAGAGCAGTTTGAAGAATTACACCAGGAATTTATTAATTTCTTGGCAACACAATCTATAACTGCTGATGAGTGGGAAGACATTAAGAAAAATAAGCCAGAAGCTGCAGAGCAGGAGTTAGATGTGTTTAGCGACCTAGTTTGGTATGGTGTGTTGAGTAAAGTAGAATACTTGGAGCATATTTCGCCAAATCAGATTCACCTTTTTAAGTGTAGAGAAAAGGATATGCACTTAATAGCACTTAAATTAAAGGAGGATAAGACTGATTTAACAACAAAAGAAGGATTTCAGTGGTTAAGAGATAACTTATTATCTGATGATATTGAGTTTTTCAACGCAAAGAAAGATTACTCTGATGATAAGCATCAGGATATTTTTAAGCTAATTCAACAAGGTGCTAATATTACCAAAGGTAAGTTGTTTCAGTATTTTGAAAAGTTGATAAAGAGCTAGAGTACTGTCATTCTGAACTAGTTTCAGAATCTTGATTTTCATCAAAGAAAGGTTTTATTGAGACGCTGAAACAAGTTCAGCGTGACACTAGGAGCTTTTATCTAAGCAATGAGATTCCTGCTTTCGCAGGAATTTTATTCATATCTAAGTGACTCAATAGGATCTAAACTAGCAGCTTTTGTGGCTGGATATAATCCTGAAATAATAGCCACAATAAATGCTATACTGGTGGCCCAAATCATCGCTACCCAAGGTGTGGAGAATTCGAGTTCAAAACCTGCGGCAACTCCCCAACCAATCAAGATGCCTAGAATAATTCCTAAAATTCCACCAAGCTGACCTATAATAATGGTTTCCATAAAAAACTGAAACGCTATTGTTCTTCGTTTAGCGCCTAGGGCTTTACGCACACCAATTTCTCTAGTACGTTCACTAACAGAAACCAGCATAATATTCATTAATGCTATTGTAGAGCCAAAAATGGTAATAATACTAATTACCCAAGCAGCAATATATAAGGTGTTTGTATTGTCTGCTACACGATTTATAAGATCTTCACTTCGCTCAATACCAAAATTATTTTCTTCTACTGGGTTGAGTCCACGCACATTTCTAAAGGTAATAATCGCATCATCTTGCGCACCTTCTAGCATATCAGTTTTATCCACTTTAACGCTAAGCGTAAAATTAATGTTTGGATTGGTGAAGATAGATCGCGCTTTTTGAATAGGCATAATCACTCTCAAATCCTGATTATTACCAAACGTTGAGCCTTTTTCTTTTAAAACACCAATAACTTTAAATTTAGAACCTCTAACACTTATCGTTTTATCAATTGGGTTTTCATCAGGAAATAGCGCTTTCTGTAAATCGCTACCAATAACGCAAACGGCATTATTATTTTCTACGTCGGCAAAATTAAGTGAGCGACCATTTTCTATTTCTAAGCCAGAGTTTTCAATAAAATGTTCGTTAGAACCAATAACTGCAACTTCGGGATCTGTTTTTTCATTCTCATATTTCACTTCAGATGTTGCAGAACCATAAAACGATACTGCAACTTTAGTATATGGGTAATCGTAATTATCAATAAAATCTTTTACGTTTCTGTAACTTATTACAGGATTAACCTTTTGGCGCTCTCTACTACTTTGGCGTTGTGCTCTAAACTCGTAACGTTGAAAATTAAAGGTATTGGCACCCATTGACGAAAAATTACTAGAAATGGTATTCTCTAAAGCCGATACACCGCTTAGAATACCGACTAGTGCCATAATACCGATAGCAATGATTAAAACCGTTAAAATGGTACGTAGTAGCTGGCTTTTAATAGAACCAAAAGCAATTTTTACATTCTCTCTAGCTAATGAAAACATAGTTGTGTTTAAAGTTAGTTGGGTTGTTTAAAACCATAAGACGTCTCAAACACTATAAAGTTACCATAAATTTAAAATTACTTGGGTTTGCCTCTAAAAATTATAATATTTTTGTGACTTAAATATGAAGTTTCACTAAAAGAGATTCCTGCTTTTGCAGGAAATGTTATGGCACAAAAACCAAGTATTCCTAAAGGTACCAGAGATTTTAACGCAGTAGAGGTTGCAAAACGTTCTTATATAATGAATATTATAAAAGAACAATTTGAGTTATACGGATTTCAACCTATTGAAACACCAAGTTTTGAAAACTCTGATACTTTAATGGGAAAATATGGTGATGAAGGAGATCGGTTGATTTTTAAGATTTTGAATAGTGGGGATTATTTTGAAAAGTTTAAGGGGGTTGTTTCTGACTTATCGCAAACTGTATCTGGTGATTTGAGCTCTTTTTATAATTTAGAAACAAGTTTTGTAACGAAGCATATCTCAGAAAAAGCCCTTCGTTACGATCTTACAGTGCCTTTTGCACGTTACGTTGTGCAACACCAAAATGAGATTGAGTTTCCGTTTAAACGCTACCAAATACAGCCTGTTTGGCGTGCAGATCGTCCGCAAAAAGGGCGTTTTAGAGAGTTTTACCAATGTGATGCTGATGTAGTGGGTTCTAAATCTTTGTTTCAAGAGGTTGAGTTTGTGCAACTTTATGATGCTGTTTTTACGGCTTTAGATTTAAAAGGTGTTACTATAAAAATAAACAATCGCAAGATTTTATCTGGTATTGCAGAAGTTATTGGAGCACAAGACAAGTTAATAGATTTTACAGTTGCTCTAGATAAGCTCGATAAAATAGGAGAGGAGAAGGTAAAAGAAGAAATGCGTAGCAAAGGCATTTCAGAAGACGGTATTTCTAAACTTCAACCTTTATTTTCTTTACAAGGTGAGTTTGGTATGCAAGTAGAAAGCTTAAAATCTATTTTAAACACCTCTGAAGTTGGAATAAAAGGTATTGAAGAATTAGAGTTTATTGATGCTTCAATTTCTAAATTAGGATTAAAAACAGCCAAACTTCAATTAGATGTTACCTTAGCAAGAGGACTTAATTATTACACAGGTGCAATTTTTGAAGTGGCAGCACCAGAAGGTGTAAAAATGGGCTCAATTGGTGGTGGTGGTCGTTATGATGATTTAACCAGCATCTTTGGGAAACCAGATACAAGTGGAGTAGGTATTAGTTTTGGACTGGATCGAATTTATTTGGTTTTAGAAGAATTGAATTTGTTCCCAGAAACTATTGCAGATGCAACTAAAGTGCTATTTATCAATTTTGGTGACAAAGAGGCTATGGCTTGTTTACAGGCTGTGACAAAATTACGACAACATGGTGTAAAAGCAGAGTTATATCCAGATAGTGCTAAAATGAAAAAGCAAATGACGCACGCTAATCGTCGCAATATACCTTACGTAGTTTTAGTGGGAGAGGAAGAGCTCAATTCTGGTACATATACCCTTAAAAACATGAAGTCAGGCGAGCAAAGCAAATTAAAGTTTGAAGAACTATTATCGTCGTTGCAATAATAAACAATAAGTATATGAAATGAAAAAGCCCTGAAGTATTCAGGGCTTTTTCGTGGTTAAGATTTAAGATTTGGGGCAAAAATTACTTTACTAAAACCTTCTTAGTCGATACTGAACCGCTTACAGTATATAACTTAATGATATAAGTTCCAGTACTTAAATTCTTAACTTCATATTCAGAGTAACCGCTCTCTGAAATACTTTCAAATTTGTGGACAGATTGTCCGAGCATATTAAATAGTTCTATAGATTTTACTTCTATCAGGTTAGGATTTATTAATACGATTTTCTCTTTGTAGTTAGAGTATAATACGTCTATGCTATTTAAGTTTTCATCATCAATTCCAAGCGAACCTGCAGTAATTTTGAATGTGATTTCAAAACGATCTAAGTATTCACCTTCGTTTAAGAATATTTCGTAATTACTTATTCTTAAATCGTGGAATAGATTTAATGCTTTGTCATGTAAATAAATGTTAACATCATTTGGTACATTTTCTAGAGTATTAATTGCAAATGTACTTATACCATCAGCACTAGTTTTTACACCTAGAGGGTAAACTGTATTTAGGTTAGCATTATCATTAGCTTGAATAACGAACTTTTCATCACCAATCATCCAGAACATATCGTCTGTCTGATCTTCGTTTAGATGTGCATCGTATGCCCAATCTACACCTTCGGTTGTATTTTCGTCAATAGTTAATAAAAGCTCTCTCTGTAAGTGCATTGTATTACTAGCTCTATAACCAATTCTAAATTTCATTCGGTTATCTACATCTTCAGCTTCATTATTTTGATTATTAGACCAATTTGTTGTTCTCATAAAAACGGACGATGCACTCCCTTCTTTTACAAAGGCACGCTGATCGTTTTCAAAGGTTATGTTTCCGTTACTGATACCAGTTACAAAGAATCCTTGACTTACAGGTACATATCTACCTGGTGTTTTAGTACCTACACCAACTTGTGCCACATCTGGGTCTGGTGCTGGTGCTGGTACACCACCTGAAAGGTTGTATATAGCATAGCCACCTTGGTATTGTTGTAATACGTGAGATCCACCTCCCCAATGTTCCCAGAACTGAAGTGCTCCAGTAGTATTAGGGTTGTCTAGTATAAATTCATCAGCATCCAAAGCAGAAGCATACGGGTTACCAACTAAGTAATCATTACCATTGTTAATGGTTAGAGTAATATCTCCGTTATTAGGTTTTCCTAAGAATACATAGTTTTGGTCATCTAAAATACCACCAGTTGCTGGACCTTTCATAGTAAAGCCTTCACCTGGTAAGATGTTTCCAGTGCGTCTTACATGTTGCCATGCTGAGTAATCGTCACTGGTTAGATTAGCAAATTTCCATATCCAATAATCTGCAATGCTTATTGGGTTTGTAGCTGAGCCATCGTAACCAGAATTTAAAAAGTTCACAGGGTTCGTATTATCAAACATTACATCTTGTACTGTATAACGATAATTGTTGGTTGCAATATCTACGTCACCAACAGGTGCAGACCAGTAGTTATACGTGTATGTATCTGCAGTACCTTGCTGATCTTTTTCTAGTTCACCATTAGTATCAACTAATAGGTCACTATCTTCAGTCTGAATTAATTGTGAATCGCCTTCTAAATCAATCTTACCTGTTAAGCTTAAGTAGTGTGATACAGTAATACCATTACCAGCATTAGTTGCATTATCACCATCTAAGGTTAACTCATTAGCATCAACATAAAGTCCGAGGACTGTTCTGTTTTCGTTATTGCCAGATGGTAATGCACTGTTATCCATGGTTACATTGTGAGATGTTCTAACAATATTCCAGTCAACTGTTATACTATTATCTACAATAGACGCGGTGCCTGGTATGTATTGCACAGAGCCATTTGTCCATGTAGCGTTAGTATCCCAATCACCATTTTGAGCTGACTCGTATGGTAACGGCGCAGTTTGTCTGTCTACTGTATCAAGGTTTCTTAAGGCACCTTGATTACCGTTTCCTGAAGCATCATCTGTGTTTGTATAGGTGTAAACAGACATTGGATAGTAGCCTGCTAAATCACTCCACGGAACAGCATTGATGTCGTTTTTAGTAATAGAGGTTGGTAATATTCTACCCATTACTTGGCCCGCATTATCTTCAATCTCCTGATTCATTACAAAACGTAATTGGTCTTCTGTTAATGCTGTATTCCATACACGCACTTCGTCAATATTTCCTTGGAAATGCTGAGTTGTTGTGCCTTTTCCTGCTGCAGCTATGAGAAATGAGTCTGAAGTAGTTATTGGTGCGGTCCTGTTTCTGCTTATATCTAATACACCATCTATATAAATAAATAATCTTGTGCCATTGTAAATTGCTGCAACATGGTGCCACTCATCGTCTGGGATACTCGTGTTTGTTATTGTTATTTGATTAGAACCATTCTTCCAATAAACTTGAATTCTGTTATCGTCTAATATTTCAAAATCGTACCCTTGTGTAAAGGCCAAATCTCTCTTTGAAAGTATAGATTTAGTTCCTGAATCAGCAGCATCACGCTTTATCCAAGCTGATATTGTAAAACCTGTTGGGTCTAAATCCAAGTTATCCTCAACATCTATGTAATCTACTGCACCATCAAAATAGACAGAACGTACAACTTCAACCTGTGGTGCATAACCAAACGTGATATACTTTGTACCATCAAAATCATATTCAGCCTTTAAGTTACCACTTCCGTCAGATGTCATAACTCGGTAGTCTGCAGTTGGATCAAAAACACCTGTGTTTGAAATAAACATGTAATAATTCCCTGGAGGCGATATATTTCTTATGGCGTCTTGTGGTAGCATTACCGTCGCAGTAGGGATATCGCCACCGCTTTCTACAACTTTCCATACACGCTGCATGGCTGTAAATGTTACATTAGTAGTTAGAGACGGAGTTATACCAGCACTCATATTTACCGTTATCGTAGCAGCTGAAGAGTTAATATCAGCATTGTTATTACCCCATACTAGGTATTCTCTGTCATTGAAATTAGTTGCATTGTTATCAATGTTATCTTTATTTGTATCATAAACATCAGTTAAACCTATGGATAAGAAACCACTTGTTAAACCAGTTCCATCTGAAAATTTATTTTCACTAGCAGATTGTTTTTGTAAAAAGTTAGAATCGTCATCTCTACCAATGCCAGCAATATCATAGTTGTAACCTGTATTGGCACTTGTGTCCCAAATGACATTACCTTGAGAGTCGATGTAATCTATATCATTTTCTCTGTCTACTGTAGTACTGTTTTGGGCATGTAAGGTTACTCCGTTTTTTAAGGCAAGGTAAGATTCAATTTTTTGTTTATCTAAATCAGAGTTAGTAGACTTATAACTAACAATTTCCGTTATCCTACCATCAACATAAGCATCTACATTTCCATTAAGAGAAAATCTACCAACACCTAAATAGTATTGTTGGTTCTTATACTCGTGCAGGTTAAGTTGATCCGTAAATCCTGGTATACCTGTGTCGTATGCAAACCCAGCAGTGTTGTCTATACGTTTACCATTTTTAAATATTTCTACAGCATTACCAGCAGCATTAGTTTTTACATTGTAAATAATAACCTCATCTACATAACTATCAGTTGTACTTGTATAGGCTCTACCGTATGATAATTCGCTGTTAGTAGCCGAGAGATTTGTAGGTACAGAACTACTCATATGTGCTACGACTTCGTCAGCAAATCTTCTGGATATATTACCAAGGCCTAAGCCTGTTCCGTCTACTTGTGGACTCACTGGGGCAACTCTACCAGCAATAGGTACTTGCCTGTTTGCACCTGTATAATCTATCGTTCCATTAGATTTTATTACAACAAAATAATCATGGGCGAAATAACCTCCTTTTCCTCTTAGGTATTCTAGATTACTACGGTCAAACTCCATTACTGGGTTATAGTTGATATTATCGGTACTGTTATCTTTAAATGCAGGGCTATTGCCTACCATACCAGTTGCATCATTATCAAAAGCGGCATCAGGTAAATTAATAATATCATCATTATCATTAAGTAAACCCCATCCCTCCGTAGCTTTAATCCATAATCTTAGATCAGAATTAATAGAACCAGGTCCATACGTTGGGTCACTAAATGGAACTATAGAAGCTGCATTGATGATAATATTATCTATTGCTGCTCCAAGATCCGTGTCAGCTGCATCACTTGCCATGACAAATCTAAATTGAATCTCAGCAGAGTTTTCTAAAATAATAGGTAGTGTAACAGAAGCTGTTTCGAAATAGTTTCGGATTGCTTGGGTAGTGTCGGTGTTGCCTGTCCAACCATCTGAACCGCTACCTAGAGCATTTACATTGCCATTACCATCATACCAATTAGAGCCGTCACCGAAAGAACCAACGACAGACCAAGAAGACCAAACGCCTAGAGTTCTGCGTCTGTATTCTAAACGCATACCATCATCAGTATCGTTACTAAAATCGTATCTCAAATCTGCATTAAAAACAAGGTTGGTATAGCCTGTAGTTGATAAAATAGGGCTAGTTAAAGTAATATTAATGTTGTTGTCATAATTGGCATAATTGTCAGAATACCAATAGTTTCCTTCACCAAGTTCACTTGCTGAAGTTAAACCATTTCCGTGACTCCATACTGTTGTAGAACCAGTTGAGGCTGTCCAGCCACCATCTGAGTCATCAAAATGTTCATAATAAATGGTATGATTTGGTACAACGATTCCATTTCCTTGAACATCAAAAGTGTACGTGCCTTCGTCAACGTCATTACTCGTTATGGTCACCGTTGCTGTTCTCAATCCTAATGCACCAGGAGTGAAGTCAATTATAAAAGTAGTAGAATTAGACGGTAATATAGCGTTATTGGGTATTGTAGATACATTAAAGTCGGCTGCATTTAATCCTGATATAGTTACATAAGGTGATGCACCTGTAATATTAAGTGTAGCTGAACCTAAATTTTCTATGGTAAATGAATTTGACGCACCACTTCCGTCTATATCAACGTCACCAAAATCAGTATTATCAATTAAAGAAGGTGTAGTGTCTCCATCAACAATATTAGTTCCATTTCCTTGGATATTAATTTCAGGGCCCGAAACAGCCGAAGTTATTGAAACATTATCTATGGCAATATCGCTACTCCAACCATTTCCTGTTGATCCTGAAGTACCTCTAAATCTTAGCATTACGGTTTGACCAACGTAAGGGGTAAGATTGATAGAATCTGTATTCCATACATTACCGTAATTACCAGAAAAACTTCTTAAATTTATTGGGAATGTCGCCCCATTATCTGTACTTAAGTCAATATCTAAAGTACCTACATCAGCACCAAACATATGATAACTGTAAGAAAATGTTGCGTTTGTCAATGCCGATAAGTCAAAACAAGGGGTAAACACATCTGCGATGCGTGTAGGAAAATTAGGGCTTGATGCTTCAATATATATATACCAAGTATCACCATTACCAGATGTAGGACCAGTACCAGAAGACGGTGTACCACCAGAGTCTCTGGTCCAATCAAAATCATCCGCAGTACTATTAACCCAGTTACTTCCTGCAGTTTCAAAATCTTCGGAATATGGAAACGTGTTAACTATTGTAGCACAAGTTGCGCTACTAAGAGCTGATAAATCAACAATTTGTATTTCGTGAGACATGGTATTTCCACTTCTGTGCGACCAGTGTGCAGCTTGTGTCGATGAGTTAAAGTAATAATTTCTCCAGCCTCTTGCATAAGCTGTTCCACCACCAGTAGTTGTAGAAGAACCGATAATTAAAGCTTGGTTGGTGTCAGTTAGTCCTGCGCTGGAGATATCAATGGTTGTTTCTCCTTGTGCACTTGAACTATTTTGAAACCTACTAACATTCAAATCAGGATTATTTAAAACATGAACAAAATGTCTATTGGTACCATTACTTCCATATGTGCCTACGAAATTCCAATCAACAGTTTGATTATTGATTCCCGGATCCATCAATGGCCAGTTATCCTCTAATGCTTGATTAGCACCGTCTGTAGTATCTCCACGATGGTGACTAAAAATTACAGCCTCATTCCATGCACTAACATTTGATGCTGTACCCGTTCCGTCTGAGTTACTTCTTAACGTTATATTACCTGTAATGGATCCAGTATTACCTGAGTCACCGTGTAGAACAGTCCAATTACTTCCTGTAAACTCGACAACTGTTATATAAACAGTTACATCATTGGCATCAGTTCCTTTTTGGACTCTTAGTGTTGTTGCGTTTTCTAAGTATGCGATAGCGGTTCCAGAATCACCACCTGCTGAATTTTTATTAGTTACAATTCCAGTGATGAATGGTATGCAATCGTTTGCATCGCTAATACCAGACAAGGCTTGTGTAACACTATTAGTTGTACCATTTAGATTTATAGCATATCTACCTCTTACTATCATTTCATTATTTCCTCCTGGCGCACCAATGTACTCCCAAATGGATGTGTTAAACCTCATATTTGAGGCATCAGAGCCTGCCTGTCTGTAATAAGTTAATGTGCTAGCATTGGTTAATACTCTAGCGCCGGAGAGATCGTCTGCATTAAATGTTGATGCGGAGGTGTTTGGACCTGCATTAACTTTTCTGTTGTTGTTTGCTAACGCAAACGCACTATTAGTCGAAGATACAGATGTAAAGCTTGTGTTAGTGCCACCAGCGTTACCAATATCATCTTGTAAATGTTGAACGTTAAAGTCTTGGGCAGATGTTTTAGTATTAAACATCAATAGAAGGGACAACAACACACAACCCTTTAAGGCTATAGTAAAAGTTTTCATAAGCGGTTAAGTTTAGTTTGGGACTAAAATTATGCTTCAAACATAGTGCTATAATCTTTTAAAAGCAAAAAAAATCGACGAAATGCATAAAATGTAAGAATTTTATAGTTTTTTGAGCATAATCTGTGATTATATTTCACAAAAAAGCCGAAGAAAATTTTCTTCGGCTTAAATGATATTATAAAAACGTTCTATTTAATAATTACTTTTTTAGAAATACTCAAATTCTTATCTGAAATCTTAATCAAGTAAACTCCAGAACTATAACTTTTCGTGTTTAATCTATTAATTGTACTTCCGTTATTAAATGTCTCATTTGTTACTTGTCTACCTTGCATATCATAGATAACTATTTCTGTGTCTGATTTTAGTAACCCTTTAATAACAATCTCTTGCTTGTTGTAATCACTATATACTTGCAAAGTATCTAGGTTTGACTCGTTATTAGATAATGAAGGTGTATCAAACCTTAAATAAAACCTTCCAGTGCCCGTAATATCAGATGAAGGAGTAAATGTGTACTCAGATGTATTTAAAAGTGTAAATGTATTTGTAATAACATCTTCAAGGTATATGTTAGTATTTATATTTGAATCTGTTAGACTAATTGTAACTTGCTCACCTTGATTGGCGTTAACTCCAATAGGAATAATAGTATTATTGTTAATATCATTGAAGTTTATAGCTTGTATTGCCATATCGTTTCCTGTATTATCCGCAACTAATTCAGAGTAGATAGCAAACTCAGATGTTGCACCATCAAAATGACTAGCATCATAGCCAACGTCCAAACCTAAAGAAGCATTATCCGTAAAATACAAATCAGTTTTAAAGCTTTGATCGACAGAATTTAATACAATACTTCCAAATTCAACAGCACTATTATTTCTACCTGAGATGAAATCATCAGAGTTACCAGCAGTTTGCATTGACGGCACAAATGATATAGTACCACCACCATCTTTTGAAGATACAAAGAAACCTTGTCCTGGTGCAATCAAAGTATTTGGATTTGCAATGGCATAAGCAAAGTTCCAAATTGTCCAATAACTGCCATTAGAGTTATCCGCATCATAACCGTAAACTGCAGCAGTTGAAGGATCTAACTGAGATACATTTGCAGTTAGGAAATCTTCTAACCTAATATAGGAAGGATATGGGTTACCAATTAAATTCCAAATTTCGTAAGCCGTACCTGTCTTAAGGATAGGGACGTTCAAATTACCTGTGGTCGGTGCTCCTGTAAACGTAAAGGTACTGTTGTCTGTAGAAGCAGCCTTATATCCTTTACCGGCATTTAGGATACTAATTTCTGTATTAGAATACGTCAAATAGTCACTCGTTGTTTTGTCAAAAGGACCAAACAGATATAGTGTTTCACCAGTATTAGATACAATGTTTGAGTTGTTAGAAACGAAATCTACAAACGTCTCACCACTAAATGGCGGAGCAATTAAGTCATTTCTGTTAGAAACTGAGTTTACATGTCTATTGTATTTTAGATCTCCTGTTACGTTACCTGACAATAGCAGACTTGAAAATTCATTAGAGTCAGAATTTAAGATAAAATCTCCGTTATTAATTATATTTCCTGAAACAGTAATGGCGTTTGCTTTATTCAAGTTTAATTCGGCACCACTGTTAACTATTATCCAGTTTACAGCGATATCTGTGTTAGCATTGTACGTACCGTTGTCAACCATGATGTTTTCAGAGAATGATGAACTATTTGGAGCGCTTGGTTCCCATGTGCCATTTTGATATAATAATCCATCGAAAAGATAAACTGAATAATCTTCGACTTCACCAAAGTTAAAATTTGTACATGGATCTGGGAGTTGGCTAAAACTCATAGATACACGCATTCTTGTAGTACCATTAACAATATTTGAAGGAATTGTAACCGTACCATTTACTGTTCCACCACCTGTAATTGGGTTTTGCGAGAACACTTCTTCACCACTATCGGTAAAATCACCATCCCTATTGAAATCTATCCAAACACGGTAACCAACAGCATTATTTGTGCCCACACCGTTGTAACTAGGTGTTATTGAAATAGAATAGTTTGTGCCTTTTGCTACTGTAGTCGATGTGTTTGTAAAATCTGAATACACGGCAATACCAGAAGGGTTGTTTATAGTGTTAAATTGAACATTTCCTATACCTAGTTGATTGGTATCATTATTAGCTTCAGAGGCGCAGTATGTTGCAGGAGTATCAATTATACTTATTTGATCAATGGCAATATCACTAGCAAAACCTCCCCCTGTAGTTCCTATGAACCTTAGCTTTACAGTATCTCCAATGTAATCCGATAAATCTATTAATTGGTTATACCACTGGTCTCCTTGATCACCACTTTGAGAAAATACATTTGCCCAATTACTACCGTTATCGTTAGAGATTTCTACGTTTAATGATCCTGTGTTGGCACCATACATATGGTAATAGAATGAAAATATATTGTAGTTTGGATCACTTAGTACAAAGCAAGGGCTGGTTACAATAGCAGTTGCATTACCACCAATTTCCCCTGGTGTACCATTGGTAGATGCCTCAATATACAGATATTGTCCACCACCAGTTATGTCATCAGATGGTCCAGTGCCAGATCCACCAGATGGAGTTCCATTATCATCGAGTAACCAATTCCCGTCATCGCCAGAATCTTGTGTCCAATCACCTAAATCTGCATCAAAAGTTTCTAAATACGGGAATGATGTTATAGGTACACCTGTACAAGGTATAAATTCAAGTGTTGTAAATACTTCAGAACCTGAATAAGCGGATGTTGCAGCTGTACATTTGGTTCTTACTTGTACTTCATATTGTGTTAGTTCTGATAAGCCTATGATATTGTAGGTTTCAACGTTTATATCCAAAACTTCAGTCCATGTCGATGTTCCTGTTTCTCTATATCTTAAATCGTAAGTTGCAGATGTGACTTCATCCCAATCTAGTTGTGCACTTGAAGATGTAATCGTTGAAGCTGATAAATTTGAAGGTGTTATTAGCTCACATGGCAATTTAATATCGATTACCTTAAATTCATCAAATGAAAATCCATCAAAAGTTGTAGAGTAACCGTCAGTTCTATTTGATGAGTCTGAGTCTAATACAAACCTAAATCTAACGTTTCCTTCGCCAAGTAGAAACGCGTTATTAGAAGCATCGATTAAGAATTCTTCCATAACCCATTTATCTTGCGTATCACCATCATATATTGCTTCGCCATCGGGTTGATGATTTAAATCCGAGGTGACTTTACCAGGTCCTGTGTCAGAACTGTTTCCACTACTGTATCTAGTTGTTAAATAATAAGAACCAGGTTTTGTATATTTTCCACACAACTCAACCCAGTTGCTACCATCTGTAGATGCTTGAAATTGTACAAAATCAAAATTACGCTCAAGATCCCATTTAGCATAGAATTGAACCACAGCAGTTTCTGATGTACTTAAATCTACTGCAGCAGAATTTCTAAGTGTTAAGGTTTGAACTGTGTTGTTACCGTAAGATCCAGAAGGACTATCTGTTATTGCGGTAGAACCAGAGTAAGCATCAGTTGTTGTATTCCATGTACCACCACCGTTATTCCAATTGGCCAAACCATTGTTGTCTGCATCATCATCAAAAAGGATGGTAGGATTGTAAGATTTTACTACATTGGTTTGATACATCACATAACCATCATCGTTACTCAATGTAATTTGAAATTCAATTTTATCATCTGGTTGTATCGATGGATCTAGAGAAAAGGAAGCAAAAACTTCGCGTTGCTCTAATTTAGTCCATCCTGTTTGGGTTGCAGGAGGAGTAATTGATAAAATATTACTTGAAACAGCACTTACATCTAAAGTGATATTTCCTAAGGTTTGTCCAAGATATTCAATTCCAAATTTTAAATTTCCTGAAGTAGTATTTATGTCAGAGCTATTTAAATCGTGGAACTGGGCAAATTTACCACTATAATAAGCATTCATAAAATTCATACGCATGGCACGTTGTGCAATATCTACAATATCGGAAGGGTTAGGCCAAAAACCGCCTTCACTGCCATCCCAAGCTCCATTCTCTGGTGCTAAGGCTAGAATCTGTTCACCTGAACCAGTAGAGCCGTTTACGTCTGCAACACCACCTAGCATCCAGTCACTCATATCACCATTAGCGATTGTTAATATATCTGGAGCCTCACCATATATATATCGATTAAAACGTGTCATATCATGACAAAACTTATGAAAGTCATCTTCTCTTCCAGAAGATGGTGCTCCAGGATACCCATTATAGGCATGTGGAATTAAGTTAGAGGTTGCATGATGATTCATTGCCGTGATAAAATTTCTTGAGCTAACGAATGCTTCTATACCTTGTGTTTCTGGCTCAGAAAAAGCAGTTGGCCCTCTGTATGTTTGATTAGAAGTTGTACCAGAAGAACCTCCATATATTGGATTAGAACCCCAAAAATAGTCGTAGTTTCTATTAAGATCTACACCTCTGGCATTATTGTTTCCTGTATTATATGGACCTAAATTCTTTCTTTGAAGTCCACCTCCTGAAGGAGCAATTTGCTCATTCCACATTAAACCATCTGGGTTTGCAACAGGTATAAAATACATTTCGTGATTATCTACTAAGTTTTTAATTCCTGGGTCAGAATCGTAGTTCTCGAGAATATACCACATGTAATACATTAAGTTCATCATACTACTGACTTCTCGAGAATGTGTCATTCCTGTATATAATGACTCTGGCTCACTGGTTTCATCAGTATCTGGGTTGTCAGATATCCTAACATATAAAACATCTTGCCCAGCCCAAGTAGCATATTGTCCACCATTTGTAAAAGAGTTACCATGTGTTCTGTGGGCAGGATTTGTGGATATAGGTGCCTTTACTGATATTAGGTTTGGATAGAGCGCACGCATTTGATCTAATTCTGCAAGTACCTCACTATAGGTTAAACACCCAGCCATACTACCAAGGTTGAAATTTGCAGGAACAGAAGTGTCCCAATCAATTTCAGAACATCCTTCATATTGCACTAAATTATCAACGGTAGCAGAAGAGATACTCAAAGATCTATTAGCTAAGCTCATCTGCTTTTTTTGATCTAGCTCAAGTTTTGCTGCAGGTAATTCTGTTAAAGTTACATTTTCAAAATGAGCGGTTAAATCATCAATTAAAACAGTATAATTTAAATTCTCAGCGTCTAGTATATCAATGAAGCTATCAGATACTTCAAGAATAAGGTTGTTATTCGAAAAGTTAGATCCACATGATAAATCAACACCAGCATTTTTTAAAACATGTATTTGATCGTGAGTTGGTGCCTGTATGACAATTCTTTTACCAGAAGGGCGGTTTTGAGAGAATAGAGCGGTTGAAAATAAAGTCCAAATAAGAACTAAAGTAATTTTTTTCATTTGATTTGGGGTTAAACGAATTAATGGGGCCAATATAGAATTTTATTTTAAAAAAATCCATAAAACGCAAAAAAAATCGATGAAATGCTTTTTTAAACATCAAATACTATAAAGCTAGGTTATAGAATAATTAGTGATTTTAAGGTTTTTGCAACTATAATTACTAGATTTAAGTGAATTAGTCTGAAATATGAATTTTTACAAATGATATATTAATAACTTTGAATTGCCATTAGTATATCATAAACCAAAATCATTGCGTTTTTAGAAGCCTCTAATTGGTTTAATGTGCCAGAAATATAAGTATCTAATTGTGGGCAGTACCATAAAAAGGAAGCTGTAGCACCTGAATGACCAATGAGTTGTAAATCACTATCTGTATCTGTTAGTTGGCCTAAAGAAACTTTTCTTATCCCAGAGCCGTAATCCATACCTTTTGTTTCATTTATCCAATTTTGCATGGCTACACGCGTTCCTTTTCTTAATACTTTATCTGTATTGTAGGCTTTTAAAAATGCAATTAAATCTTGAGTTGTTGAGACTAAACCACCTCCTCCCCAATCTGCACTTAAGCTTTTAAGAGATGATAATTCATATTGACTTGCATAAAACTTAACAATAGGTAGTTTGTTATTTATAGCTTTAGATTTTAAGTTAATGTATGAACTGTTCATTTTTAGAGGTTGAAAAATATGTTGCATCAAGAATTCATCTAACGATAAACCACTGACGTTTTCAATAATTAAGGCTAAAAGTACATACTCTGTGTCAGTGTAATGATAACCTTCACCAGGAACAAAATATGGTGTCATCTTTTCTTTTGAAAACTGAATCAGTTCTTCTGCAGACCACGTTTTATTAGGATTCACCAATAGCTGATTAATGATATTTGGACTTCCGTCGTTAGTTTTATCTGTAAAATAATCAGGTAAACCAGAGGTGTGTTGTAATAAATGTGCAATGGTTAAACCTTTTGAATAGTCTTTACCATTCAATACATGAAGATTATTTACTAATGAATCTGGTAAGTATTGACCGATTTTGTCTTCAAAATTTAATTTATTCTGATCTTTTAAAACACCAATTGCTGTTGCGGTAAACATTTTGGTAATGCTAGCTGTATAAAATGGATGATTTATTGAAATAGAATCTTCTTTACTTTCCGCTATCTGAATGTTAATGCCACGAGATTCAGAATACACGTGTAGTATTCCACTTTTTATATTTTCCTTTTCTAATTCGGTTTTAAATCGTTGTTTAATTGTTGTTTCTGTTGTTTGCTGAGCAATAACTGATAATCCAACTAAAAATATTAAACTTAGAAATAGATGTTTCATAATGTTAGTTTTAGAATTTTAATATAGTTTTATAAGTTAAAATTTTATACCAATATAAAGGTTGGGTTCAAATAGGAAATAAGAATCCCATTTATTGTCAAGTTGCTTAAATGAATCTGGCGTATTGGTATCAAAATGCCAAACATTACAATGAAATTGTGGTTCTATAAAAAACTGTTTCTTTTTACCAAAAGCAAAATGATAACCAATATGATATGAGTTGTAAAGTTTAAAACCATTGGCTATTTTCTTTTCATCAAGATCTAGATAGGTTTTATACAACGGTAAAACTTCAACCGAAGCAAATAGTCCTTTCCAAAGCATGCGCTGATAGGAGATACCAACACCTGTTTCGCGTAAATAACCAGGATAAAATTCGGTTTCAGAATCTATTTTGTCCGTAAGTCCATCCCACCATTGAATGCCCATAGGTTGAAACAAGCGCCAAGTGGCAAATTTTACACCAACAATGTTTTTGGCGTCAAGCTCTCGTTTAACATGTAATTCAATGTGTTGTGTGTTAGTTCTTTCTCCACCTTTTCCAATATTTCCTAAAATAATTGCCGGAAAACTAACTCTGTATTTTAAATCTGAGTTATTGTGTTTTTCTTGTTTTGAAATTTGTTGAGCAAAACCGTGAATTGTGAATAATGTTAAACAAATAATTATTAATTTTTTCATTGTGATTGATGTTTAAATTGTTCGTTTTTTGATTGATTATTTGATGATACAAAGATGTTAAAGAAGTGAATGCCAATCGTCCTGAATTATGATTTCAAACCTTTTTGAAATTCAGCACTTACTATTGAATTTGAAGTGTTTGAATAAAAAAAGAGGTTGTCAAAAAAATCACATTGATGTCAATCTGAACATGTTTCAAATTCTAATGTGTTTGGGAAATCAAGTATTTGAGATTCTGAAATAAATTCAGAATGATAGATTTCACACTTTTTAGACAACCTCTCTTATTAGGTCTTAAGTATAATCTTAAAGCAACTGTTCGGGATGCGATGTGAGTTTATCTACAGTTTTTGTGATTTTTTTAATATCCCAATCCCACCATTTAAGTTCTAATAATTTAGAAATGATATCTTCAGAAAAACGCTTTTTAATGGGTTCAGCAGGATTACCGCCAACAATAGTATAGGGTTCTACGTTTTTTGTAACAACTGCTTTTGTTGCTATTATTGCGCCATCACCAATGGTTACACCAGGCATAATGGTAGCATCGTGACCAATCCACACGTCATTACCAATTACGGTATTACCTTTGGTTGGATAGGTTTTGCCGTCCATTGCATGTTGCCACGCACCACCAAATATGGCGAACGGATAGGCTGATGTGGCTTCGGTTAAATGATTACCACCATTCATGATAAAGGTTGCACCAGATGCAATCATGCAAAACTTACCAATGATGAGTTTATCACCTATAAAATCAAAATGATATTTGACGTTTTTCTCAAAATTAGAAACATCTTCAAAATCGTCATAATAGGTGTAGTCACCAACCTCAATATTAGGATTGTTAATGTAGTTTTTCAAAAAACACAACTTATCATAATTAGCTAACGGAAAAACGGTATTTGGATCTGGAATGTTCATATCTCTAGTGTATTGGCTTCTTCTCTAAAATAGTCTTTTAAATGGTGTTTACCATAGGTTGGTGCTATATTATCGTCTGCCGTTAAGGTCAGGAAAAATTCAACAGGACCATAGGTTTTAACGCTGGTAAATGTTCTTAAAATCCAAATGGTAAATCGTCTTAAACAATCTGGTAAATGCGCTATTTTTATAGGCTTGTTTAATGAAGTCAGCGCGAGTTTACTAATATCATTTAAGCTTAATATATCAGGACCTCCAACGGTTAATTCGTTGTTGTAATCTTCTAAGTTATCTACAATAGCTTTTGCTAAATCCTCTCCGTGAATTGGGTTGAATCTTTGATTGCCTGATCCAAATAGATACACACGACCAGATTTTGCCATTTGCAAAAAGTCTTTCATATCCGAGAAAAAACCGTTGGGTCTAATAATGGTATAATTTAATCCTGATGTTTTTAAAGCGTCAACAAACTTCTCTTTTGCTTCAAAAATTTTCAAATGTCGATGTTTATCGCCATTAATAGCAGAGACGTAAACAAAATGATTTACACCGCTTTTTTTGGCTTCAGTAAGTAAATTCATATTCGCTTGATAATCGACATCCATATAAGTTAAACCATCCTTTTGCCTCGTAATACCAACGGTTGAAATGACCGTATCTATACCTTTGCAAATATCTCTCAGAGTTCCTGGTTTGGTGACTTCAGCTTGTTTAATTTCTAGATAGTTTTCATTAGGATTATTTATCTGATTTGGCTTACGGACAATAGCAACCACCTGGTTTTGTTTTTCTATTAAAACCTTTAATAAATGCCTGCCTAAATAGCCTGTAGCACCTGCCAATAAAATGTTGGTATGTTGCATGCATGTAATTTATTGGTTAAACTCGTTTGTTAATAGTTGTTCAATAATAGTATTACGTTGTATGCCAGTTTCGTCTTGCTTATTGCTCAATAGTACAATTGTAGCATCGTATTCTGGTATAAAGCCAATCATACTCCAGTAACCATTGATATCGCCACCATGCCAATAAAGTGTTGTATTGTCTTCTTGTGTTGTAAACCAACCTAAACCAAAGTCAACATAACCACTTGGTACATCTTGAGCGAATATTTCGTCTTTTTCAGTAGCCGAAAACCAGTTCGTTTTTACTGCATTTGTCCAAGTTTCCATATCTTTTGGTGTGCTACTAAAATCTCCTGCTCCAAAAGCAATAGCCATAGGGTAAGTGCTGTTTGCGTTGCCATTCTTGTAACCTTCAGCATGCGTATTAGGGTTGATAGCATCAGTTCCTTTGGATGTGCTGTTCATTTCCAAAGGGTTAAAGATATTTTGTTGAATATAATCATGATAAGACATCTGAGTTAATTCCTGAATTAATAAAGCTGCGATAAGGTAATTTGAATTGCTGTATTGTTTACTTACGCCTGGCGCAAAGTTGAGACCGTTTTCAGAAATCAAATACGTAATAACTTCATAAATGTCTTCTTCATCCAGAATTTCCCCTTGTTCGAAGACTTCTTCAACTATAAATTGATAATCTGGAATACCTGATTGATGCGATAATAAATGTGCGATTGTTATTTGATCACCATTTGGAAATTCAGAATCAAACTCATCCAAAGTTTGATTAAAACTCGTAATGTAACCATCACGGTTTAACTTAACAATAGCTGCTGCTGTAAGCGTTTTAGATACTGAACCAATTCGGTATGCTAGTTCGTAATCTTGTAGTAACGTTGTGGTTTCATTTGCTAAACCAAACCCTTGACGTACCAAATCATTTCCATTTTTGGTTACAATGGCATACCCTTGAAAATTAATTTCATTCAATAAATTTTCAGTAGTAGTGTAGTTGATTGTTGGTGTGTTGTTGTCGTCATCCTCTGAGCAAGATGTAAGTAGCATTACTGTAGCTGTTGTAAATACCACTAAAAATTTGTGTAAAGTTGTCATAACTGTTCGTTTTTTGATTGTTGATTATGATGCAAATATTCACAAGATTGTCACGCCAATCGTTCTGAATTATAATCTGAAACGAACTAATGAGGATTTACTACGAGTTAGATTTCATCCAAGCTCTGGGTGTAGTACCTTCTATTTTTTTAAAGTACGTGTTAAAAACACTTTTAGAGTTAAAACCACTATCATAGGCCAAACCAAGAATTGTTAAATGCGCGTTTTTAGGGTCTATAGCTATAGTTTTAAAATGTTTGAGACGATATTGATTAATAAAATCATTAAAATTTGTATCGAACGCCTGGTTAATTAAATACGACATCTTATTGGTGTTTAAACCTAAGACATCAGCAACAAATTTTAAACTTAGCTGTGGGGTTAAATAAGGTTCTTCCTCTTCAAAATAGTTAAGCAATTCTTTTTTTAGAATTTCTATCTGGTGACTATCTAAAATGTTTGAAGTTAGTTTTTCTTCCTCTTTTTGAGGAACTTCAATATCGTCAATAAACAAGTTAGACTGATGTAATTCTGAGAACCCATTTATGCTATGTAAGGGTTGTAAAAAAGGTTCTTGTCTGTAGTTAATAATTTGTCCACGTCTTTGACTAACCATTTCTTTTAATCTCGAAAATCCAAGTTCTTTATGATCTGAGTTGCTTAGAATAAACACGTCATATGGCACTAGCATTGTAGCTTCATTACCTCCTCTAGACCATTTTGGGATGGCTTCATTTGTTATTACTGCATCTTTTTTATTAATAAGATTAAACAGCATGTTTTTTTCTTCTTGTAATGATGTATTCTGAATAAATGTTTTAAACTGCTCAGCCTCATTAAGCCATATTAGACAGAAACATTTTAGGTGATGTGCTAATTCTAAATGTGGATTAAGAATTAATGCGTAATTTATGCTTTCTAAAGCTTTATGAAATTTACGTTGATAGTAAAAAATATGCGCTAAGGTGTAGTGATTATTTGCAGAAAGCGGATCTATCTCTAGCAGTTTGTTGGCATATAACAGCGCATTGTCAAAAAAACCAAGTGAGATACTTAATTCTGCCATAGCTTCTAAGCCATCTATATGGTTTGGATTTATTGCTAAAACTTTTTTTATATGGATGTATGTGTTTTTAAAATCCCATTCGCCCCAAAAAAACTTGCCCACAAAAGAGTGCGGATATTCGGGTAAAGTAGTGTCTATTTCTTTGGCAATTAATAGATTGCTTATGGCTAAATCCATAGCTTCTTGATATGGCATATAAGCCCACATTGCTAATAAGCCATAGCATTGCAAATTGGCATAATAGGCTTTTGCATAATTTTTATCTAGGGCAATAGCTTTGTCGTAAAAGGAAATAGCCTTTTTTATACTTTCTGGTGTCCATTGTAATTGTAAAGAACGTCCTTTTAAAAACAATTGATAAGCATCAATACTGTTTGTTGGTTGCTTAATTAAATGGTCTTGTACTTCAAAATGTCCAAAATTGTTTCTTACTTCATTTGCAATAGCTAGGCTAATTTCATCTTCTAAATCAAAGATATTTACTAATTTTCTGTCATATTTTTTGGACCAATAATGAATACCGTCTTTAACGTCAATTAATTGTGCGGTTATTCTAATGTTATCTTGAGACTTTTTTATACTCCCTTCAAGAATTGTACTTACTCCCAATTGTTTGCCAATTTCTCTTATATCAATATCCTTTCCTTTAAAAGCAAATGATGATGTTCTTGCAATTACTTTTAGACCTTTTATTTTGGTAAGTGCATTTATAATTTCTTCGGTAATACCATCACAGAAATAGTCGTTGTCAATAGCATTACTCATATTAACAAAAGGAAGAACAGCTATGGATTTTGAATTGGCTTTCAACTAAAGTATTGCAATGGAATTAATTACTGTTCGAAATTAAATAATTTGACAATACGTGAAAACAAATTACATGAACTTTTTAGGATTTAGATTAAAAGTACTTCTTATTAAGTTGAAGAGTTTCTTAACCAAAGTCAATTTCTGAACGGACTTACTTCTGTAGATTCGTCAAGTTATTACAGTGATTTAAAATATTAGATAGTTTTCTTAAGATACCTTAAGATTTTAGATTTATAACTGTTTTAATTTTACCTCAGTTAATAAAAACCATGGTTAAACTTGAGTGCCTTGCTGGGTTTGGTTACTTCATTAAATGATGGATGTGTAACTAACATATCATATTACTCGTCGAAGATAAAAATGTATAAAATGAAAAATCGATTGACCAAAACAATATCATTACTGGTAATTCTTTTATTTCTATTTCAAATTTCTTTTTCTCAGAAATTAGAAAAGCAAATAGATAGCCTAGTGTCTTCAGTTTATAATGATAGTAATGGTCCTGGTGGTGTTTTTCTTGTTTCGAAAGAAGGAAAAACTATTTATAGAAAAGCTATAGGTAAGTCTAACATTGAACTAGATGTTGACATGATCCCTGAAAATATTTTTCAGATAGGTTCCATGACCAAGCAGTTTACTGCTATTGCAATAATGATGTTGCAAGAAGAAGGAAAATTAAATGTGTCTGACAGTATTTCTAAATATCTTCCAGATTTTCCAAATGGTGAAAAAATAACAATTCATCATTTATTGACTCATACTTCTGGAATAAAGGATTTTACAAAAAAGAAGTCAATTATGTCAATTGCAAAGAGCGATTTAAAACCAAAAGCGTTAGTTGATTTTTTTAAAGATGAACCTATTGATTTTGCACCTGGCGAAAAGTTTAAGTACAATAATTCTGGTTATGCGCTTCTTGGTTATATCATAGAATTGTTGTCAAATCAAGACTATAAGAGTTTTATTGAAGAACAAATATTTGCTAAAGTAGGTATGAATCATTCTTATTATGCCAATGATAGAAAGATAATCAAAAATCGAGCTTATGGATATCATGGTGGTAAGGAGTATAAAAATAAGTTTGGTGTAAGTTTCACAATCCCTTATGCTTCGGGTGCCTTAATGTCTACTGTAGATGACATGTTGTTATGGCAGCAAGCCATCAATAACAATATTCTAATCTCACAAAAAACCAAAGAACTAGTATTTAAAAACCATTCACTAGATGATGGTACAAAAATCAATTATGGTTATGGTTGGCATTTGAAAGAGTTAAATTCAGTAAAAACGAGAGAACATGGAGGAAGCATATTTGGATTTAAATCTATGGCTGTGTATGTACCAGATTTAGACATTTATGTTGTTGGGTTTAGTAATTGTGATTGTAATTCGCCAACTGTTTTAGTTAGAGAAATAGCTTGTGTTATCATAAAAAATAATGAAAAGAGTTAGCAATAATTTTTGCCGTATGAATTCAGGAAAAAACAAAAATGAAAAATCCATTTTAGAGGTTATGAATAACGCTTATAAAATAGCAGAGAGGTCAGGATTTTATTTTCCTTATAGAAAGTATGACTGGTTAGAATCAAATACTGAATAGCTATGATGAATAAATTTTAATCTCATCTTCAATCAATCAAAAAATGAACATTATGAACACATTAAAAATCAATAATCTAAATCTAACATACAAAAATGGTTACAACGCCATTAATGGTATTTCTTTAGAAATAAAAAACGGTATGTTTGGTTTGTTAGGACCGAATGGCGCTGGTAAATCATCGTTAATGAAAACAATAGTAGGCCTGCAGAAGCCAACTTCAGGTTCCATTGCGTTTAATGACATTGATGTTGTAGAAGACTCAGATTATATTAAAAAAAATTTAGGCTTCTTACCACAGGACTTTGGAGTTTACCCTAAAGTAAATGCTTATGATTTATTAAATCATATAGCCATTTTAAAAGGGATTAATAACACGGCTGAACGTCAAAAACAGATTCAATATTTGTTGGAAAAGGTGAACCTTTGGGATTTTAGAGATAAAGAGGTATACATGTTTTCGGGTGGTATGAAACAACGTTTTGGTGTTGCCCAAGCTTTACTTGGCGACCCAAAAATCATCATTGTAGACGAGCCAGCAGCAGGACTGGATCCAGAAGAGCGTAATCGGTTTAATACACTTCTAAGTGATATTAGTAGTGAAGTTGTTGTGATTTTATCTACTCATTTAGTTGAAGATGTGAAAAACTTGTGTTCTGAAATGACTGTCATGAATAGAGGTCGAATTCTTAAAACAGGAAAGCCCAAAGAATTAATCACAGAACTAGAAGGTAAAATCTGGTCAAAAAGTATTGCTAATGAAGACTTGGAAATGTACCAATCAGACCTTAATGTTATCAGTCAGCAACTTATAGAGCGTCAACTTCAAATTACAGTAGTTGCACCTTCACAACCTGAAGGGTTTTCAGCAGTTAATCCAATATTAGAGCACGTTTACTTTAATGTGCTTTCTCAAAACAGTTAATTATGAATGCTATACTTCAATTTCAATTAAAGCATAGTGGTAATCGTTATGTTTTAGGATTAACAAGTGTTATATTACTGGTTATAGGATGGTTTTGTGGTTATAAGTTTAACCTATCTGCTGGTGAAGGAATTTATCTTAATTCCCCTTACACCATTGGCTTTATGATGGCTTTGTTGAGTCTATCCATGATATTTTTGGCTATTTTATTCGCCTTAGAGATTCTGTTTAAGGAATGGGATACAAAATTTGATATTATGTTATTCTCATATCCTATTTCCCTTAAACACTATTTAATAGGGAAGTTTTCAGGCTTTACGTTAAAAACATTTTTAAGCTTTTTAATCTTAATTATTGGCTTCGTCATTGGTCAAAACATACGAACAGGTAGCGAAATGCAGTTTGGATTTAGTCTTTGGTCGTATCTCTATCCTTTTTTAATTTTTGGCGTTTTAAATTGCTTTTTCGTCTGTAGTGTCTTGTTTATGATTGCCTATAAGACACGCAAGAAGTTATTAGTGGTCATTGGAGGATTACTTTTGTATGTGCTTTACATGGTGTTATTGGTGTTTTCTAATTCGCCATTTATGGCAGGAAGCATTCCGCAATCTATTGAAGTACAGCAATTATCATCATTGTTAGACCCTTTTGGTACGTCTGCCTATTTTTTTGAAGCCAGAGACTTAAGTGTTACTGAAAAAAATCAGCTCATCGTGCCATTGAAAGGCTTTTTGGCTATCAATCGTATAGTTTATGTGGTCTTGTCATTGTTATTTTTGGTGATTTCTTATCGCTTTTATGTGTTCAATAAAACGAAAAGTAAAAAGGAATCGAAGCGCAAACAGCATAAAGTTAAAGCAGCAATAGTAAGATTAGCGAAAGTGAAGACACCTGTTCTAAATTTTGGTTTTAAGTCAGAACTAAATTCAATTATTTCCTTTACAAAGGTTGATCTCATTTACCTTTTTAAAAGCGTAACTATAGTTGCTGTTTCCATGCTATTGGTGTTTTTCGTTGGTATGGAGATGTATTCAGATATCGATAAGGGCATACGTTTACCAAATTATTATGCCAGTTCAGGGCTTTTAGCGACTTCTATTTCTCAAAGTTTCCATTTGTTAGGAGCATTCGTTTTGGTGTATTTCATTAATGATATGTATTGGAGAAGTAGTTCTGCCAATTTTTACTTAATTGAAGACAGTGCATTTTTTTCAAAAGCAAAACTGAAGGGCCACTTAATGTCATTGGCTATGTTGTTGGTATTATTAACTACATTGCTTATAGTACTGGCATTAGTATTTCAAATAGGTTATGGATATTCACAAATTGATTGGTTGGCTTATTTTGGAGTTATCATATTCAATACAATTCCGCTTTTCCTTTTTGGTACATCGCTACTTCTCATCAATAGTATCATCAATAGTAAATATGTAGCCTTAGGTGTTTCAATCTTAGCAGTTGTAGTGTTTACAACACCATTAATAAATATGTTGTTGCCTTATCCATTATTACATATTTTTTCAGGATTTAAGGGTGTGTTTAGTGACTTAAATGGTTATGGAGCATATCTATCAGCTTTTGTAAATAGATCCCTTTTTGGAATTTGTCTTTTAGGATTATTGTGGATTTTTAATTCGTATTTGAAATCAAAACAATGGATTAAAATCAAAACATTTATTGTCATTATTTTCTTAGCGTTGAGCATTTTTACAGGCTTCAATTTTATGAAGGGTTATACACCAAAAAATGAAGATGCCCAACTTGTAGAAGCTGTTAATTACGAAAAGAGTTTTCGTCATTATCAAAATTTAACTCAACCTACAATTACAGATGTAGACACAAAAATAGATTTGCACCCTTCTGAAAATGCTTATGAGATTCAAGGCAAGTATAGAATTCAAAATCTATCAGATGAACCGATACATATGATTTTATTGAATTTTCATTCTGATTTAAAAATAGAGCATGCAACACTTCGAATACAGAATAAAGAGATTTCAATCGGTAAGCTTGTGTCAGAGATTGAACTTAATAAACCTTTATTACCAAGTGATACAGCAATTCTAAAGTTTAATTTATCATACAAATGGTATGCTGTTAATGGACATCAATCGTTTAATGCTATCGTTAATAATGGTTCGTTTATGAGGATTAGTAATTATTATCCTTCGTTAGGATACCGATCAGATAATGAGATAGAAGATGAGCAAAAACGAGAAGCCTACGAACTTGGTAATCCAACAACTTTAAAGAAACTTGAAGCACCAGAAGTTTTTGAAAATGACTTTATCAATTTAGATTTAGTAGTGTCTACGGAAAGCAATCAAACGCCTATTGGAATAGGTAATACCATTAAAACGTGGACTGAAAACGATAGAACATTTAAACAATACAAAGCTGATGGCATTCCATTTCGGTTTGCTGTAGCATCTGCTAATTACCAAAAGCAATCTAGAACGCATCGTAATATTGAGATTGAAGTGCTTTATCATGACTTGCATTTTGAAAATGTAGACCGACTACTAAAAAATGCTATAATGAGCTTAGATTATTGTATCGATAATTTTAATGTTTACCCATTTGAAAAAATAAGCTTTGTTGAGGTATCGTCTTTTACGAGCGGATTCGCTGCCACAGCATATCCAGCCACTATTTTCATGACCGAAAACATGATTTTTCATGCTAATATAGATAGTGACCCAAGCAAAGATGTTATCAATGAATTAGCAGGTCATGAATTATCTCACATATGGTGGGGAAATAGCCAAATAAACCCAGATGAAAGGGAAGGGGCTTCAATGCTTACGGAGTCTTTAGCTATGTACACCGAAATGATGATTTATAAAAAACTGTATGGAAAAGAACGTATGATGGAACGTGTTCAAATACATCAACAAATTTATTATAACGAAAAAGGACTTTATGGAAATCCACCTTTATACAAAGTGCCTTACGGTGCTACACATATAGCTTACTCAAAAGGTGCTATTGCTATGGTAGAATTATCTGAATTAATTGGTGAAGATAAAGTAAATCAAGCGCTAAGAAGCTTTTTAGCTAATAACAAATATCCCAAAAAGCCTACGTCTTTAGACTTGCTTGAAGAGTTTTATAAAGTAGTACCAAACGAAGATATTAAATTGAAGATTGATGATTTGTTTAAAGAGGTTAATACAAAATGAAGATAATAAATCAAAAATGAGAACACGAATACATTTACCCATTTTAATGCTATTCCTAATAATGACACTTTATTGTTATTCAGGTGGAAAGACAATTAATGAAGATTCAAATTCTATTGATTTAGTTATTAAGTTAGAAGATATTTCAATCGGTGGAACACTACTTATCCCAACCAATCTAAGCACAAAATCTTTAGTCATTATGAGTTCAGGAAGTGGACCACAAGATAGAGATGAAACGTTAGAAGGTTTTAAGATTTTTAAGGTCATAGCTGAACATTTGGCTTCAAAAGGTATTGCCTCTTTTCGCTATGACGATAGAGGAGTAGGCACAAGTACGGGAGACTTTGTTAATAGTACAATAGAAGATCACGCAAAGGATTTAGAAGGAATTATAGAATACTTTAAATCTTCGAAAACGCACCATTTTAAAAGTGTTATTTTGTTTGGGCATAGTCAAGGAGGCATCTTAGCAGGAAGAGTTGCTGTTGAAAATAAGTCCGTTAAAAAAGTAGTTTTAATGGCTTCACCATCAGTTCCTTTGGTAGAAGTAGTAACCTATCAAATTAGACAGGAATATAATGGGTTAGAGATTTCTAAATCATTGATTGAAGCGGATGTTGCTGCACATAACAAATTAATGAGAGCTATTGAAGATGATGAAAATATAGACCAAGCATACCATTTATTTAGAAGAACAACCGAATCTATTTTATATAAAATGAGTTTAGAAAGAGTAGAGGACTCATTAAAAATAAGGCAAAAAGCTACGGACAAAGCCAACGAGTTTAAAATCATTTATGGTTTACCATCGTTAACATCGTTTCTATATTATGATCCTTCCAAAGATTTAGAACAATTAGATATTCCTGTATTAAGTCTATTTGGTGGTTTAGATTTTCAAGTTCCTATACACCAAAATAAGGATAGAATGGAAAATGCCCTTCTCAAATCAGAATCGAATTATGAATTCAAAACTTTTAATCATGCTAATCATTTTTTTCAAAAGGCAATTACAGGTCAAAGAGAAGAATATGCAAACCTGGATAAGGCGTTTGTTGAAGGATTTTTAGAAATGATTTCGGATTGGATATTAAGTTAAAACTATAGTTACTTACCATACACTGAACATTAGCAAATATTAAAAAGTAATGAATAAACATTTATTGATTTTATTGATCACGGTAACCTTTTTTAGTTGTAAAAACAGTACTACTTCATATTTTGACCAAGATCCTCCTTCTACAGTTCCTGAGTTATTTGCACCAGAAATTGTTAATACTGAAAATGTTGAATTGAATATGGTTTTTAATAATGATAACACAGAAATGTTCTTCTCAAGAATTGTGGACAGTAGCTTTGTTATTCATCATTCTGAATTCATTAATGGCAAGTGGTCTGATATTAAACCCATTAAAATGTATGGAGATAATGTTTTAGTTTCAGTTGCATGTGACCCTACAATTACCAAAGACGGAAAGACGATGTATTTTCTAGGTGTTGACCCTAAGCTTTATAATAATGATGTTACTAGAGAAGAACTTTACACGATACCACCAGACATTTATAAGACTGAAAAAGTGAATGGCAAATGGCAATTAGCTTCTAAAGTAGATTTTTCTGTTTCTACGGAATATTTTGAAACCTATCCTGTTGTTACGGCTGATGGGAGTTTATATTTTCGTTCAAACAGACCAAATAATAAAGGAGGAATGCAGACGTATCGTGCGCAATATTTGGGAAATGGAAAATTTGAAACACCAGTTATCATAAATATTAAAAGTGAGAACAAAGAACTAATAACCTATGTTTCACCAGATGAAAGGTATGCCATTACCAATGGAAATGGTAAATTTCAAATAACCTTTTATGAAAATGGTAAATGGACAAAACCAAAAGAGGTACCATTAAAATACGAGAGTAATTGGCGTTATTATTGTCCTTATATGTCTTCTGACGAAAAATACTTTATCTATTCCAGAAGATATAACAACCCTAACAGAAAGGGATGGGCTGGTGTTGAAAAAGGAGAGGTGTATTGGGTAGATGCTAAAATACTTTTCGATTCAAAATAGACTAAATATTTGCTTATAAAGATTATGGTTAACAGCAGTTTATTGATAAAACGAAAGTATAAACATAAAACAAAAGTTAGTGCAGATCCTGTAAGTTAGTTATTAGAAATTCGCTAGTCAATTTACTTCATTATAATACGAAACAAAAAAAGGGCATAACCATCATGATTAAACCCTTAGAGCAAAAATCTAAATAAGCTAAACAATTTCAAAAAGTTCCTTAATAGGCTTTCTTACTTTGGGTAATTCTGCTGTACCGTCCTCATGATGCCTGTAACCAATAGGAGCAATAACGGCAGCATTCAAGCCTTTATCATCCAACCCAAGTATTTGGTTGTATGCTTCAGGTTCAAAACCTTCCATAGGGCATGCATCAATCTTTAATTCTGCACAAGCATTTAAAAGGTTTCCAAGTGCTAAATACGTTTGTGATTTTAACCAGTTAGTTTTTTCTGTATCTGATTTTTCGTTGAGTTTAGACTTTATGAAATCACCATAACCGTTTAGACGTTCTAAGTCAAGATTTCGAGTAACTGCTGTTTGTTTTATGAAATCATCAATAGCTTGTGGTGTAGCATCTGTGTAGTTACAAAATACTATCAGATGCGAAGCATTTGTAATCTGACTTTGATTCCAAGAAACTGGCTTTAATTTTTCTCTAATTTCAGGGTTTTCAATAATCAAAACTTTATACAGTTGTAAACCGTAAGAAGATACAGAAAGTTGAATGGCTTGTTTGATCTTTTCAAGATCATTTGAAGATACTTTTTTAATAGGATCAAATTTTTTGGTGGCGTAACGCCATTGTAAATGTTCTAATAAATTCATTTTATATTGTTTTAAGTTTATAATTCCGCATTAAAAAATCCGTTTTAAATCCCATCTTTTCGTACATGGATTTTGCCATTTGAGAGGCTTGTAAAGTGGCAAGTTCTGAGCCATTTACTTTGGCTTCATTGAGAATATTGTACATAATTTGTGTGGCTAAGCCTTTGCCTCGCATTGTTGGTGTTATGCCTAAACTATGTATGCCTAATGTTGTTAGTGTTTTGTGGCAGATTACAGTTCCAGCGATCTCATCATTAAAGTAAATATTGTAGTAATTAATTTTTTGAAATGTCTTGTTTATCGTTTCTTCGGATATTTTATAACCAAAGCTCATTTCAAAAGTCTTACTCCATATCTCAGACTTATTTGAATCGGTTACTAATTCAAATTTCAAAGACGTTTTTGTTTTAAATGAGGGAAGTTCTTTTAAGGCCAAAGACATACCATGTTGAGAAGAGACTTGATCAAATCCATAATAATCAAAAATTAGGTTCACCTTGTCCGAATCCTTATCGAAATAGGAAAAGGTAAGGTTATCCAGTCCTGATTTTAATAATAAGCTAATATCGTTTAGGATGCTAATGTTATGAGTTTCTTTTAACCAAATCTTATTGGGCCATTGAGAGTTACTAATAAAGCAATGGCCTATAAATTCATCTTCATTATAGGTGTTAAATGGCTGTGTAGCATTTTTCCATAAATCAATGAGGTTGCTAATATTGCGTTGTCTTGTTGTCATAATAATTATTTTGTGTTAATCAGCACGATACCAATGAGCATGGCACATGCGCCAATTATTCTTTTTTTAGTTAATGGTTCCACTGGTAGATTTAACCAACCATATTTTCCTGCGATTAATGAAAACATAAGTTGACCACATAGCCCAAGTGCAATCATTTTTGAAATGCCTATCTTAGGTATGGTATAGAAGTAAATGTATATACCTATAACACTAAATAATCCTCCGATAAACCATAGATACCATGGTACCTGTGTTGAGGTTAAAGTTTGTATAAATCCCTTTTCGGTAAAAAAAAGAAATGCAAGTCCAAAAACGACGCTGCTTATTGATGAAGCAACGACAGCTATTATAGGTTGTTTAACTAATCCACCCAATTGTGAATTAAACCCAGCTTGTATAGCTAAAAATACACCACCTGAAAGTGCTAGGATAAATAAAAGATAAAGTCTCATGATGTTATGTTTTAATCCCATTTGTTTGTAGATGAAAGTGCAATTTTACCAGCGCCTGTATAGAACATGGCAAGTCCAAAAACAAAGTAGATAACAATTGGACCAACATACCAACCACCAAATTCATTAAGCGTAAAAAAGTTTGGTAATTGTACCATTAATATGGCTACTAAACAGTTAATGGCAAAAATCAATCCAGCTAGTTTTGTCCTATAACCAATGATTATTAACAATGGTGCCAATATTTCACCAATGTAAACACCATAACTAAGGAACGAAGGCAAACCGTAGTCTGATAATAAGCCTGAAATAAATGATACACCATTTATGAGTTTTGTGATGCCATATACTAGCATAGTTGATGCAATTGATGTTCTTAATAGTAGTAATCCGATGTCTAATTTTGATTTCATAATATGTCTTGTTTAAAAATTATATTTAAATGCTAGACCGAAGTTTTCTAAAGTTTTTTCGGCCTTTTTAAATTGATCTAGATTTATAGCTAGACTAACATGTAGAGCTTCTTTCTTGATTCCTATTCTTAGTTGTTGGATACCTCTGTCTAAATATTTTAAATTGGTATTCATTACAGTGAAAAGTCTAGTGAAAAACTTATAAGAGGTATTGATTCGTTTACTGTAGTTTAAGATTAAAGATTGTTCTAGCGTAAAACCATTTTGGTAAGTAGTACCAATATTGTAATTCAGTGAGAAATTTTGTGTGTTTAAAGCATACTGAAGGGTTATCGTATTGAAGCCACCAGGATTTTTAACTCCAAAGGCTACATTAGCTTTAAATGATTTATTGATGGCATAAGACAACATGTTTCTAACAAAAAACATATTGTTATTGTCATTGTTATATTCAGTATCAAATAGTGTTATATTATTAATAGACCATTTTTTAGATAGGTTATATCCAATGTAATGTTGATAGCCAATAGAGCGATTACCAAATGTAAATTCCGGTAAAAATTTAATGTCTTGGGAATGCGATAAAAATGTACCACATAGGGTAAAGTAAATGAATATAACTAAGCGTTTCATGACCCTTATAATTGTTTATGGGTCAAAACTATAGATTGATTTAAAGGAAAAACTTAAGGTATATTAAGAAAGAAACTAAGAGTGTTTTTTTCGTAAGTAACTTAAAAATTCAGGTGTTACTCCTAAGTATGATGCTATAATATATTGGGGAACACGTTGCTCAATATCTCTATATGACTTGATAAAATCCTTATACCTGTCGTAAGACTCGTCGCTCATACTGTCTATAACGCGTTCTTGAATGGCAACATACGCACTTTGGATTTTAATTCTAAAGAAATGAGAGATTGCGGGAACTTCAAGATAGAGCTGTTCTAATTTTAATCTAGGAAGTTGAACGAGTATTGTAGATTCTAAAGCCTGTACATACATTCTAGATTTTTTTCTACTTAGATAACTGTATAAATCATTTATCCACCATTCTTCAATACCTAATTGTAAGGTGTGTTCTTGTGCGTTCTCATCTAGATAATAACTTCTCATACAACCTTTGGCAATAAAATTCATAGAATTAGAAGTCTCACCAGGTTGAAACAAAAATTCCTTTTTGTTTAACTCTCTTATTTCAATTATTTTAGTTAATGCTTCAATGTCGGATTCTGTTAACGACACATCTTTCCTTATGTGGTTGATTAGAAGAGTTATGTGTTCATTACTAGTCATTATGATTAACTGTATTTTTTAATATGGTTATATTACTATTTGCGAATTCTAAAGTATAAAAAATAGCATTAATTTCTATGTGAGCTATAAAGGGCGAAGGTTCAACAGAGACGTCTGTTGGGAACCATTTTGTTCGTGTTTTTAAATTTGGTAATAAAAGTAATCCTTCCTGGTTACCATTGGTACCAAAACTATCCGTGTTGCCTTTCCAAAATGTTGAATTCATTTTTCGTTCTAATAAATCAGATGTACGACTAATATCAGAGGTAGGCATTCCTATTTCATTTATGCATAGCACGTCTTTTATATTGAATACTTCATTAGAGTCATTACAAAGGTCTTTTCTTGCAATAAATTCAGCAACATTTCCATTAGCATCTAAAAAATAAAATGAATAGGCATTCCAACTTTCAAAGAATTGAATATACCTTTGCGGATCAATTTCCAAAACCTCAGTTCTATTTTGCATCCAAATTAGAGCTTCTTCAAGTTTATTAGAAGGAATTAAAAAGCAATAATGGTATTTATATTCTATTGTAGATTTAATAAACTTCAAGTGACTCCAGCCAACCTCAATAGTAAAAGAATCATGTCCATCATCAATTAATGAAAATCCTAAAACATCATTATAGAAGTGCTTTTGGGAGTTTATATCAAAGCAGTAAAGACTAAGTTGCCTTATTTTCATGGTGTTGTGGTTGGAAAGTTAAAAATACAAAAAAGCAGTAGCATTTGAATGAATTATAGTTTTTATGAAATGTCTAAGTTATTGTTTAACAGGGTTTTTGTTCTTAACCAAAGTCAATTTCTAACTCCTTATTCCATGTTAATTTTGTATTGTACTAATAACTATGTGTATTATGAAGACTAATGCTAAAATTTCAGGTTTTGCTTATGTAATGATATTCATTACTGGCTTTTATGCAAATTTTACAGTATTATCTAGCTTAGTTGAAATAGATAATCCTACAAAAACACTATTAAATATTTCTAATAATCTTAACCTATTTAGAAATGGTTTATTAAGTTTTTTGTTAATGCTTGTATTTGACATTGTTTTGATTGTAACGTTATTCAAACTTACATCAACGGTCAGCCGCACATGGTCTTATGTAGCATCTGGTTTTAGGATGCTCCATGCTCTATTTTTTGGAATAGCCTTATTACAATTATACGAGGTTTACAATATTGCACATGACGATCATATTTTTAAAGAGATGTCTTATGCTGTAATGGATTTATTATCAAATTTTGATGAATTATGGACAATAGGATTACTGTTTTTTGGATTTCATCTATTGGTTTTAGGATATTTAACTATTAAATCGAATCATATACCTAAATTAATAGGTGTATTATTGATTATAGCTTCTTTCGGATATTTTGTTGACTGTTTAGCAAAACTTAGTTATGCAGATTATGATAACTATAAGGAGTATTTTGAGTCAGTTGTTATTATAACGGGTGTTATCGGTGAATTGTCATTTACCATTTGGTTAATTGTTGCAGGGTTTTCAAAAGATAAGTTGAGTTTAATTAACAAAGACCTTAAACTTACTTCTGATTTAGAAGAATCTTAGAGGTTTTTATTTTTCATAACACGTTTGCGAATACGACTAAGAGACTCTGGTTTAACACCAATGTAACTTGCCAATAAATAAAGAGGAACTCGATTTAATAAATTAGGTTTATCCTTTAGTAAGCTAAGATAACGTTGTTCTGGTGAAGCAATTAAATATTTGGCTAGTGCTTCTTGGTGATTACCTAAATCGGATTCAACAGAAGCTCTGCATAAAGCTTCATATTGAGGTACTTTTTTTATGAGTTCATCTTCTTTTTCTTTGGTTAGGATAGCCAGCTTACAATCTTCAATACACTCTAAATAATGGGTAGAAGGCTCTTGCTTATTTAAGCTGTTTAAAGACGAAATGGATGTATTTTCTTCGTAAAAATTAGTTGTTATTTCTTCACCATTGACAATATAATATTTGCGAACTAAACCAGATAAATTTTGATATGATGCTTTTGCAATTTGACCTTCACGTAATAAAACAGTACCCTTTTTAAATTGCTTTATTGGTATACAATCTTCCACAATTCTAGCCTCTTCATCGGAGAGGTTTATATGTTGCTTAATGTCTTGTACAATTTTGTTGAACATGCTTTTCATAGTTTTAAAGGTAATTAAATCATAAATAATACACATAAAAAAACGGTTTAGCGTGAACCAAACCGTTGATTTTATATAATTTAAGATTTTGTAGCGAGATCGAGATTTGAACTCGAGACCTCCGGGTTATGAATCCGACGCTCTAACCAACTGAGCTACCTCGCCATTTTGCGGTTGCAAATATATAAACAAAATCTAGTACCACAAACAATACATTCTAAAAAATATTTTTTACCTAAAGTTTTGAATTGTATCATAATTGCATATATTGAGCAAATAATTAAATGCTTCTATGGACGATAAAGAAAAATACGAAATGGAGTTTGTAATCCAAGCATCTCCTTCTTTAATATACCAATATATATCTACTCCTTCTGGACTCTCTGAGTGGTTTGCAGACAATGTAAACTCTAGAGGAGAGCTATTTACATTCATTTGGGATGGCTCAGAAGAACAGGCGAAATTGCTGACTAAAAAAAGCGGTGAACGTGTTAAGTTTCGTTGGCTCAGTGATGAAGAAGATGGTGCAAGCTACTATTTTGAAATTAGAATTCAAGTAGATGAGATTACTAAAGATGTATCTCTCATGATAACAGATTTTGCTGAAGAAGACGAAATCGATGAAGGCAAAATGCTTTGGGATAATCAAATATCAAGTCTTAAACAAGTTTTAGGCTCAAGATAACTAGTAACTAACTCAACTATTATATCTTTGTCTCGGTTTATTTAAAACTAAATCGAGACTTTTTTTATGGTAAATTTTAACGGAAAACTTGTTAATTCAAATAACGCTATACTAACTTCTGAAAATAGAGGTTATAAATACGGTGATGCTCTTTTTGAAACTCTAAAAGTGGTGAATGGTAAGATCTTTTTTTGGGAAGATCACTACTTTAGGCTTATGGCATCTATGCGTATAATGCGTATGGATATTCCTATGAACTTTACTATGGAATTTTTGGAAGCTGAAATTCTAAAAACGATTGATGCAAACAATCTATCAAATACTTCAGCCAGAGTACGATTAAATGTTGATAGAGGCGAAGGTGGTAAATACTTACCTGATGAAACATCGAAAGTAGCTTTTAATATTATAGCAGAAACTTTTAATGAGCCATTTTATTCAGTTAAAGTTGGCCAAACCTATGAAGTTGATTTATATAAAGACTTTTTTATCGCACCTGGCTTACTTTCTGGGTTAAAAAATAATAATAAGGCAATTCAGGTAATGGGAAGTATATATGCTAAGGAGAATGACTTGGAAAACTGCTTAGTACTTAACACAAATAAATCAGTAATAGAGGCTTTAAACGGAAATTTATTTTTAGTTAAAGGTGATAAAATTAAAACTCCACCACTTGAAGATGGTTGTCTTAAGGGTGTGATGCGTAAGCAAGTTTTAGAGATATTATCTAAGGATGTTAATTTATATACAGAAGAATCTTCAATAAGCCCTTTTGAACTTCAAAAAGCAGATGAGTTATTTATAACAAATGTTATAAAAGGCATTGTACCTATATCAAAATACCGTAAAAAAACTTACGGCAACGATTTTGCAAAAAAACTTGTTGATAAATTGAATACAAAAATAAGATTAGGTGCTTAATTATAGCTTGGGTTTTCAGGTGCATTAGACCATATTTTATACTCTCCACCAAGTTCTAGCATTTTCTCGCGCCAAAATGAATTGCATGACTTTGCTATGATCTCATTGTTGTAAATATTTTCAGAGACAAGCCAAGCGTTAGATTCTAACTCATCATCTAATTGTTGCTCTGCCCAACCAGAATAACCTAAAAAGAATCTAATATCATCTTTTGTTATTTTGTTACTATTTATAAGATCTAAAACAACATTGAAATCACCACCCCAAAAAATACCGTTAGATATCTCTATACTATTGGGAATTAATTCTGGAGATTTATGTATAAAATATAAGTTATCCTGTTCAACAGGACCACCATTATAAACAGTGAAGTCTGAGTCTGTGCCTTCTATAAGGTCTTTTAAATTGTATTCTAATGGTTTGTTAAGTATAAACCCAACAGATCCCAAAGCATTGTGATCTGCCAAAAGGATCACAGCTCGGTTAAAAGAGATATCTCCGATTATGGATGGTTCTGCAATTAGTAAATTGCCTTTTTCGGGTTTAATCATTTCTAAAAATCCTTCTAATCTCAATTAAATCTATACTTTTTTTATCATTTAACCAACTTAAAAGTCTTAAAATTAGGGCAAAAAAAAGCCCACTCATTGAGCAGGCTTAATATTTTAAGAAAAACTGTCTTAGTTTACAGCGTTGCTTAAGTCAGAACCAGCCTTAAACTTCACAACATTTTTAGCTTTAATCTTGATAGTTTTACCAGTTTGAGGGTTTCTTCCATCTCTAGCAGCTCTTCTAGAAACTGACCAAGATCCAAATCCTACTAAAGAAACTCTGTTTCCTTTTTGTAAAGCTCCTTCGATGTCAATTAACATAGAATCTAATGCTTTTTTTGCAGCTGCTTTAGTAATTCCAGCATTCTCTGCCATACCATTGATTAAATCTGTTTTGTTCATAAATTTTAAATTTAAATTGTTAAATATTCGGTTTTTAAAAAATGATTTCTAAAAATCCGTACACAAATTTATCAGTAATATTAAGCCACGCAAGTAATAGCAAGGGAAATCGGCGATTTTGTTAATAAATAACCCCATTTGTTAATAAAGCACTGCATTTTATCGGATTTTTCACTATCTCAATAATAACAAGGCTTTACAGAAGTTTGGCGTTTTTAGAAAATTCAAAACCATTTAAAAGTGATTTTATATCCATTTTTCGCTTTCCAGGTAACTGCATTTCTTTTACTATTATATAACCTCCTTGGCATGAAACTTTTAGTTCAGTCCTATCAGAAATAATTAATCCTGCTTCAAAATTATGAGTTTCATATTCTTTTTCTACACCATAAAGCTTAATGGACAGAAGTTCTTCTTCATTATTATCTAGGTAGCACCAAGCTGTTGGAAAAGGATTTAATCCTCTTATCTTATTATATATGGTATCTAAATCTTTCGACCAGTTTATTTTACAATTATCGCGATTAAGTTTGTAGGCGGTTTTTAAATCTTCTGATTTTGGCTGAATGGACGTGGTTACATCTCCTTCTTCAATGCGTTGAACTGTTTTTATCACAAGATTACTTCCGATAGTCATGAGTTCATCGTGTAGCTCTCCGACTGTAGTACTTTCACTAATGTTTGTTTCTTCACTTAGTATTATGGCACCTGTATCAATTTTTTCATCTATAAAAAATGTGGTGACTCCGGTTTTCTTCTCACCATTTATAATGGCCCAATGTATTGGTGCTGCTCCTCTGTATTGTGGTAATAAAGATGCGTGTAGGTTAAATGTACCATACTCCGGCATTTGCCAAACAACTTTAGGTAACATTCTAAAAGCAACAATAATTTGCAAGTTTGCATTAAGTGCTTTTAACTCTTCAATAAAAGATTCCGCTTTAAGATTTTTAGGTTGAAGAATATTTAGGTTATGCTCTAATGCAAATTCTTTTACCGCTGAAGCCTTTAATTTCTGACCACGACCAGCTTTACGATCTGGTGCTGTAATAACTCCAACCACATTATAATCATTTTCTAAAAGTGCTTTTAAAGTGGCAACTGCAAAATCTGGAGTTCCCATAAAAACAATTCTTAAATCACGTTTTTCTGTCATAGTAGTCTGTAAGTGTTTGCGTCCGTAATTTTAATTTTCTTGGTTTCAATGAGTGTTTTAAGAGCTTCTATTAATCTACTTTCTGTACAATTAATAGACATTATTAATTGGCGCGAAGATAAATCTTCCTGTTCTAAAGCCATAAGTATTTGTTCGGTAAGGTTAGAAGTATTAATTTCATTGTTTGGTTTATCTTTAGTGCAAACCGAGCAGATCCCACAATTATCTTTCGATTTTTCGCCAAAATATGCTAGCAATTGCCTGTTTTTACAAACGTCATCATTATTTACGTAATTTATAACAGCTTCAACCTGTTGATGCTTCAATTGGTATTGTTGCTTTATAGTTTTAATTATAGGATTTATAGTTATTTCATCTTCTCGAGGCTTTAAAAAAGTGATTTCAGAGTCTGTATTTGCCATTTCAAGACTGATAATTTCATCTTTTTCTAATAGTTGCAATTGTTGAATCACCTTTTTTTCAGGTAACCCAGTCTTATCAATAACCAAGTTAAGATTCACTTTTGTGTCGTAGTCAAAAATGCCACCATACGTTCTAAGTAACACTTTGACCAAGGTGTTGAGCTCTAAATGACGTTCTAAATATTGGAATAAAGCATTGCTGGTAATTAAAAACTGAATCTTAGTCCTAAAGTTAAAATGCTGCGTTAAGGCTATGATTGAGTTGCGGTCTAAAACTGTAAGTGTATTATAAGTAATGCTAGGATTAAGCTTATAGGTACTACAAAATGTTTTAAAATCGAATTGAAACGTACTGTTTTCTCCTTCACCATAAGCTATTTGAAAATAGTTGCATAGCTTTTTGTATATGTTCTTTACATAGTCAGTAGATGGTAAGGTGCTTAAAAATTGATTTTTTAAATGCTCCTCATCAATATTCTGTTTGAGCATAATGGCATTTGCTGAATGACCATTTCTGCCGGCTCTTCCTGCTTCTTGATAATAACTTTCTAAACTTTCGGGTAAATTATAATGTATAACGTTTTTTACGTTAGGCTTATCAATTCCCATACCAAAAGCCGTAGTTGCTACCATAATGAGTTTCTGCTCACTTAGCCACAATTGTAACCGTTCGTTTTTTTCTTTATTGGTTATGCCTCCATGATAAAAAGTTGAAGAAAAGCCTTGTGCCTCTAGATAGTTGCTTATGTCTTTTGTAGCACGTCTGTTTCTAACATAGATTATAGAACTTTCTGGATTTTTACTCAACGCATGTTTTAACTGAAATAATTTGTCTTCAGTTTCTACTACCTGATATGCAATGTTACTTCTTGTAAAAGATGCTTTAAATATTTTTGGTGAAACAAAATCTAAATTTGAAATAATATCGTCTATAATACCATATTTTGCAGAAGCTGTTAGTGCAATACAATTCACTTGAGGATGAAGTTCCCTTAGAATTGAAATATGATTATAAGCTGGTCTAAAATCATTTCCCCATTGACTAATACAATGGGCTTCGTCTACCGCTATTAAATTTACTTGCATAAGTTGCAAACGTTCTTGTACTAATGGTTGCTGTAAACGCTCTGGTGAAAGGTATAAGAACTTGTAATTGCCATAAATACAATTATCTAATTGTGTGTCCAAGTCTTTGTAAGACATGCCAGATGTTAATGCAATAGCTTTAATGCCCTTTTGTTTTAAGGTATTTACTTGGTCTTTCATTAAGGCTATAAGCGGCGAAACCACAATGCAAATACCTTCCTTCATTAAAGCAGGAATCTGAAAACAAATGGATTTTCCACCACCAGTTGGTAGCAAAGCAAAGGTGTCTTCATTTGCCAATATAGAATTGATAATGTCTTCTTGTAAGGGTCTAAAAGACGTATAGTTCCAATACCGTTCTAAAACTTCAATAGGATGCATTACTACAAATTTAAGACCTCCAAGATAAAATCGGTCCTTTTTTCTATAGTTTCAAACGGTACATCTATAAGTTGATAGCCAAATCTCATGTAAGTTTTTAAAAGATGGTGATGTATTTCTATAGCTTGTTCAAAGCTTTCGTAGCGCTCACTATCGCTTGTAAAAATTTCTTGCCATGGCGCTAATACAAAAACATAATTGTATCGGTTGTTTTGTGAGGCATCACTAAAATATTGAGGATATTTGTCGCCTATGTAATCCATATAAGCCAAAATGTCTGGTATCCCTCTGTCTAAAAAAACAGTGTTGACAGACTCTTTGGAGGCTTCATTATACTGCCTTAATCTACCCTCTAAAAGCTTTTCACTAAACAGCAAAGGTTCTTTTAGGAATAGTTGTTCTATACCATCTTTTCTTGCTTGTAGTGTGACCTCTCTAGAGATTTCATCATAACATAAAAACCCACGATGTTTTAAATGATTGATTATTGATGATTTTCCGGTACCAGGACCACCTGTAATAACGATTTTCTTAGGACTCAAATTGGCAGTATTTTTGCAGTAAAAATCGTGATAATAAATTAAAACCAAAAATGTAAAGTAAGATGTATCTTTGCATTAATAAAAATCGATAATGGATAAGAATAAAAAATCGGAAGAGTTTTACAAAAAGCTAAAGTCACAATTACAAGATACAGCGCTTTGGCCAACGGAATATTTATATAAATTTATAGTCATTTCTGAGACTTCAAAAATAGAAGAAGTAAAGGCACTATTTAATCATACAGGTGCAGTAATTAATACGAGACCATCTAAGAATGGTAAATACACAAGTGTGTCCGTTAATGTAAGAATGAAAAATCCTGATGCAGTTATCGCCAAATACAAGGAAGTAGGTGAAAAAGTTGAAGGAGTAATTTCTCTATAAAATTTCCTTGAACCTAGCTAATTTTTTGTACTTTGCGACAAAACCTAGAAACTTCGGGTTTATATAATTTACTACACATTTTTACATTTTGATTGATAATTTAGAATACAACACAGAACGCGAACATTTGATAATTCCTGAGTATGGTCGTCATTTACAAAAGATGATAAATCATGCTAAAACACGCGAGACAAAAGAAGAACGAAACAAATTAGCAAAAGCCATTATTTCTGTAATGGGAAATCTACAGCCACATTTAAGAGATGTGCCAGATTTTCAGCATAAGTTATGGGATCAGTTATTCATTATGTCAGATTTTGAATTAGATGCTGATTCACCTTATCCAAAACCATCTCGCGAAGAATTAACGGCAGGTCCAGATCCTTTAAAATACCCACAGAATCATCCAAAGTATCGTTTTTATGGTAATAATATAAAAACCATGATAGACGTTGCATGTACTTGGGAAGAAGGCGATATGAAAGAGGCATTGATTTACACTATTGCTAATCATATGAAAAAATGTTATCTAAATTGGAATAAGGATAGTGTAGAGGACACAGTGATTTTTGATCATTTGTTTGAATTATCTAATGGTAAAATTAACCTGAAGAATAGTGAAGAGGATCTTAGTGATTCTTCTAGTTTGATGCGTACAAAATCTAAGTATAGCAATAAAGGTGGTAAAAAAACTAAAAAGAAATATTCTAACAATCGCAAACGCTACTAATACCAAATGAGTACATTTAAAATTGAAGGCGGACATCAATTAAAAGGAGCAATTAAGCCTCAGGGTGCCAAAAACGAAGCCTTACAAATTCTTTGTGCAGTATTGTTAACTTCAGAGACTGTTACAATTAATAATATTCCAGATATTATTGATGTAAATAAGCTGATTGCCTTATTAAAGAAATTAGGAGTAAAGGTTGAAAAACTCGGTAAAGGATCATACAGTTTTAAAGCAGACGAAGTTAATTTAAAGTACCTAGAATCTGCAGAGTTTAAAGAAGACGGTAAAGGGTTACGTGGTTCAATTATGATTGTGGGTCCATTATTAGGCCGTTTCGGTAAAGGGTATATTCCAAAACCTGGTGGTGATAAGATTGGTCGTCGTCGTTTAGATACCCATTTTGAAGGGTTTATAAATCTCGGTGCTAAGTTTAGATATAATAGAGAAGATTATTTCTATGGAGTAGAAGCAGAGGAGTTAAAAGGAACTTATATGCTACTCGATGAAGCTTCTGTTACCGGAACAGCAAATATTGTTATGGCTGCTGTTTTAGCAAAAGGTAAAACAACAATTTACAATGCTGCCTGCGAACCTTATTTACAGCAGTTGTGTAAAATGCTAAACAGAATGGGTGCCAAAATTTCTGGTATAGGTTCTAATATGCTTGTTATTGACGGTGTAGAACGTTTAGGTGGTACAGAACATAAAATGCTACCAGATATGATTGAGATTGGTAGTTGGATTGGTTTAGCTGCCATGACTAAAAGTGAACTTACCATAAAAGATGTTAGCTGGGACGATTTAGGACAAATTCCATCTGTATTTAGAAAGTTAGGAATCACGGTAGAACAGCAAGGTGATGATATTCATATTCCTGCACATACTGATGGTTATCAAATTCAGAATTATATTGATGGTTCTATATTAACTATTGCAGACGCACCTTGGCCTGGTTTTACGCCAGATTTGCTAAGTATTGTTTTGGTAATAGCTACTCAGGCAAGAGGTGAGGTTTTAATACATCAAAAAATGTTTGAAAGTCGTTTGTTCTTTGTTGATAAGTTGATTGATATGGGAGCAAAAATTATACTTTGCGATCCACACAGAGCAACAGTTATAGGACACGATTTTAAATCACAATTAAAAGCAACAACGATGACTTCACCAGACATTAGAGCTGGTATTTCATTGTTAATAGCCGCATTATCTGCTAAAGGAACTTCTATAATACACAATATAGAACAAATAGATCGTGGCTACGAAGATATAGATGATCGTCTTAGAGCAATTGGAGCTAAGATAGAGCGTGTTCCTGGAAATTAGGAGTATAAATTATTAGAGACCAAAGAGGCTGTCTTAAAAGTCTAAAAATCTGTCATTCTGAATTTATTTCAGAATCTTAATATGCAGATTTTTAAATTGTTTTAGAATCTGAAACGAATTCAGATTGACAAAACACTGACTTTTGAAACAGTCTCTTTGTTATAAAACAAAACCCTGAATTTACTTCAGGGTTTAAAATTGTTTATTGAAATGGTTATTTCTGTTAAGACATACGTCTTAAAATTTGTAACGTATAGATTTTCAGTTTATTGTGTAAAACTTTAAATTAATTTAAAGCCGCTTTGTATGTAGCTAAACAACGCTCTCTCGCCTCTTTATGATCTACCATAGGTTTAGGATACGTTAACTCTTGATATTCTGGAACCCATTTTTTGATGTATTTATGATCGCTATCAAACTTTTTAATCTGCGAAGTAGGATTGAAAATTCTAAAATATGGCGCAGCATCTACACCAGAACCAGCAACCCATTGCCAGTTACCTACATTACTTGCCATTTCGTAATCATGTAACTTTTCCGCAAAATAGGCTTCGCCCCAACGCCAATCTATAAGTAAATGCTTGCACAAAAAGCTGCCAACCAACATGCGTACTCGGTTGTGCATAAAGCCTGTTTCGTTAAGTTCTCTCATTCCAGCATCAACTAAAGGATAACCGGTTTTTCCCTCACACCATGTTTTGAATTCATCTTCGTTATTTCTCCATTCAATCCTATCATATTTTGATTTGAATGCCTTATCTACTGTATGTGGAAAATGCCATAAAATTTGCATAAAAAATTCACGCCAAATTAATTCTTGCCAAAAGGTTTCATTTTTTTCATTAATGGCTTTCTTCATCATCTTTCTAACGCTTACTGTACCGAAACGTAAATGAGGACCAAGACGTGAAGTGGCATCTTTTGCAGGGTAATTACGAGTTTCTTCGTATTCTTGAATGAGTGAAGGTGTAACATCGTAAGGTGCAATGTCTTGGTCTGATTTTTTAAATCCAATATCAGACAAACTTAAATTTGCTAATCGTGTATGCTCAATAAGATTATCTAAATAAGAATTGGTATAGTAAATATTTAAATCAATATTCTTAAATTTTTCTTTCCAAGTTCGCATGTACGGAGTGTACACCACATAAGGGTCGCCATCTTTTTTTACAACCTCATCTTTTTCAAATATTACCTGATCCTTAAAGGTCTTAAATTCAATATTTTGAGATTCTAAATACGATTGTACAGCTTCATCACGTTCCTTAGCGTAAGGTTCGTAATCATGGTTGGTATAGACCGTATTAATCTCAAATTCTTCGGTAAGTTGCTTATAAATGTCTAATGGTTTACCATGATATATGGCTATACTGCTGCTATGGTCATTCTGAAGCGTAGTTCGCATATCTTGCAACGTTTCATGAATAAAAGTAACACGTGCATCATCTTTGGGTAGTTTATCTAAAATTTCAGAGTCGAAAATAAATAATGGTAAAACAGGATGTTCTCCATTTAAAGCTTCATAAAAGCCTACGTTATCATCTAATCTAAGGTCTCTTCTAAACCAAAATATATTTACTGTTTTGCTCATATTAATATTTTCCGAAAAGCTCTTCTAGCTTTTTAGTTCGGTAATTAAAAATTTCTTCAAGTTTTGGTTTTACTAAAATAGGGTGTACCATTTGACCTAATATTCCCATAGGAACTTTATAATCTACAATATCTTCCATTTCTACACCACCTTCAATAGGTTTTATAAAATGTTTATGATGCCAAAGGGAATAAGGTCCAAATCGTTGCTCATCCACAAAATATTCTTTGTCTTTAACGTGGGTAATTTCAGTAACCCATTTAGTTTTGATTCCCAATACTGGTGTAACAATATACTGAATTATTTGACCAGGAAACATTGGCCTGTCTGCACCAGATAGTATATGAAAACCCATATAATCTGGTGTGATGGTTTTTAAATTTTGAGGACTTGATAAAAATTCCCATGCCTCGTCTATCGAAATTGGCAGGTTCTGTTTTGTATGTAGTCTGTATATTTTCATTTTGATAGTTTCTAATTATAAAAAACAACATAAGCATTGAGTGATGTGGCAATGCAAAGCCAAATTAAATAAGGTAATAACAGATATTTAGCGTATTTAAGCCTGTCGCTTCTAAAGGTGATAAAAAAATAAAATATTAACAATAATAATGCAGTTATTACTACAAGCCCTAGTAAAGTGTAATGCTGATTAAAGAATACCCAATTCCAACCGACGTTCAAAAGCACTTGAAATGCAAACACCGTCCATAAGAATTTAGATTTTCTATCACTAAAAAGTTCTGCTAAATACCAAGAAAAGCAAAGCATTATCAGAGACCATGCAACACCAAATACCCAACCAGGAGGTGTCCAAGGTGCTTTATTTAAATTTATATACCATTCAGATGTTGGTCCGTTGTTCATTAACCAACTACCGAGTGCTAAACCACCAAAGTTGATGGCTAAGAAAAGAATAAAATATGAGATTTTGTTCAATACTACACTTATTTGAGCGCTTCTAATCGTTCTAAAACCTTTTGAGCTTCAGCGTATTTTAAATCACTAGCCGCTCTGTTGGTGGTCGATAACTTATGCCAATCTGCCATAAGTTTTTCGTATTGCTTTTGTAATTTTTCTTTTTCAGAGGTTTTTTTAAATAATCCAAACATAACTATTTTAAGTATTTTGTAATTCTGGAATTAGTAGGTTTCGTAATAGAATAAAAATAATCTAAAAATTCACCATGTTCATCAATAAGGTATTTTTGAAAATTCCATTTTACAGTAGAATTCTGTTTACCGTTTAAACGCTTTGATGTTAACCACTCGTAAAGTGGGTGTTGGTTTGCACCTTTCACATCAATTTTTTCTGTAATTAAAAAGGAAACACCATAATTAACTTGGCAGAATTCTTCAATATCTTTTGCTGTGCCAGGTTCTTGAGCACCAAATTGGTTACAAGGTACACCAATAACTGTCAGTTGACTTTTATAGGTATCTGCAAGTTCTTGCAACTCTCTATATTGAGGGGTAAAACCGCATTTAGAAGCTACATTTACGAAAAGTATTTTTTTACCCTTAAACTCTGAAAGATCTATTGCCTTACCTTGTAAGCTATTAATTTTAATGGCATACAATGGTTGTAATGCATTTTGTTTTATGTTTTTGTCAGTGGTCTTCAAAGTACTAACAAATGCTTTTATCGGATTCATAATCTAAATTTTAAAACTTACAATGCCACAGTCCATTTCAAATACTTGGCCAGAAAGTGCAGCCGCTTTATCAGACAATAAAAAGTTTGCCATATCTGCCACCTCTTCTGGTTGTAAATATTTCTTCAAGGGATGACGGTCTTTCATATTTTCTATCATGCGCTCATTACGCAAAAGTTTAGATGCTAAATCTGTATCTGTTACCGTTGGCGCAATTGCATTAACACGAATAGTTGGCGCTAATTCTGCACCAAGTGATTTTGTTAATCCTTCTACTGCAGATTTTGAAGCAGCAACACTAGCATGAAACGGCATACCTAATTTAGAGGCTACTGTACTGAATAGCACTATTGAAGGTTGTTGACCGTTTTTCAATACTGATAAATACTTCTGGATTGTTTTTACAGCACCTAAAACGTTAATTTCAAAATCATTTTTAAAATCGTCTAAGCTTAACCTATTTATAGGTTTTAAGTTGATGCTTCCTGGGCAATATACTAAGCCATCAGCAGAGTCAATTTCTGGCAATTCATCATTGATAACATCGCACTGATGATGCGTTAGATTATCATGAGATTGCTCTGGTGCTGTTCTACTTATGTTAATTACCTTAAATGAAGAAAGCAAAGATGAGACAATAGCATTGCCAATACCTTTGCTTCCACCGACTACTATAATAGTTTTCATGTTGTTACGCAGCTGTTAATGGACGACCTTTTAATCGTTTTTCAATCTTTTGTTTTATTACTGTTATTCGCTTCATAAGATCCATTAATTTGGCGTCTTTTTTCTTCTTATAAATTTCATTAACACCTAAGATGATTTCTTTAGCTTCTCTAGCAGCTAAAATTCGGTCGCTTGTTGTTCTGAAAGAAAACTTTCTGTTTTCGAATTCAACGGCTCTTTCTAATATATCCATAGCTTAATTATTTATATAGTTTTGCAATTCAACAATTTTTTCTGGTGTGTTAAATATTCCACCATAGTAGGTTGTTACTGTAGATGAAGTATCATCCTTAACACCTCTTGATGATACACACAGGTGTTTAGCATCGATAATTACAGCCACATCTTCTGTTTCTAAAACCGTTTTAAGTTCATTGGCAATTTGTTGCGTCAATCGTTCTTGCACTTGTGGTCGCTTTGCATAATATTGAACAATGCGGTTTAGTTTAGATAATCCTATAACCTTACCTGAAGATTTATAGGCCACGTGGGCTTTTCCTATAATTGGTACAAAGTGATGCTCACAATTAGAGTAGAACGTAATGTCCTTTTCCACAAGCATTTGGTTGTACTGATATTTATTGTCAAAAAGAGCAACCTTGGGCTTATTTTCTGGATCTAATCCAGAAAAGATTTCTTCAATGTACATTTTGGCCACTCGGTCTGGTGTTCCTTTTAGAGAATCATCAGTAAGGTCTAGACCAAGTACGTCCATAATTTCTGAGAACAGAATAGAAATACGCTGTTTTTTTTCATCATTAGACATTTCAAAAGCATTAGCTTTCATTGGTGTGTCTATACCAGTAAATAAATGGTCATCGCCTATGTCATCTATAGATAATCCATTGAGTTGATGACCATTTTTGTAAGGAATAATTTTCGTTTTCATAGCATCTTTTTAATGTGCTGTATTTAAGTACTCCAATCTTAAATCAAAGCACGAGTTATCGTTTTGAAATAGAGTTATTTGATATATTTCTCTGACGTGAGCATTTAAATCTACCTTTGTCAAAGGGTCTTTTATTCATATGTTTTGTAGCTCTTCCTTGCACACGTTTTCTCCACATTCTAAAGCTACTGGGTTTCATTTCTCGTCGCATAAGTTCTATGACCTCTTGCTCTTTTAAGCCAAACTGAAATGTAATGGCTTCAAACGGTGTACGGTCTTCCCAAGCCATTTCAATTACGCGGTCTATTTGTCTTTCATTTAAAGTCATACTTATGCAGGCATAGAATATTGTAAATCGTATTTTACTTTTTCGTCTAAAAGTTTGTTAAAAAACTTTTTATTCTCTTTAAAGGTTTTACTGTTTCTAAAATGAATGAACCGTCCTTGTGCGTGTAAACTAGAGCCATTTACCTTGTAAATTACAAGTTGGTAATATGGTATTATCCATGTGAAGCTCTTTAAACCTTTTGTAATCATAACTAAAATACCTTTTGGTCTGAGCTCTATGTTGGCATAATTAATATCCGAAACCGTATTCATGATACTTTGCATATTCGGACTTACTTCATCAATAATCATTCGTTTAGAACCTATACCTTTCATTTTCAATTTCTGTACCAAACTAAATGGACTACCAACAAGGTCAGCAATTATTTGTTTGTGTTCAGGATTGTGATGTGTGGTATTCAATATCATAACACTGTAAATATACAAATGTTTAATGTTTTAAAATAATAGTTAAACAAAAATTAACAGAGAATTATGAAAGTAATTTTATGACAGCTAAAAAAGGATTTTAATCGTTTTGTAGAAGTTTACCTCTGTCTTGTAATGTGTGTCGTTTTAAAATCCGAAAACTTTCTTTTACAACCTTAGCATCTTTTTTCATATTCCATAAAATATCGCTGGCACGCTTTCTGTTTTCTTTGATGTCTACGATAGGTTCTGGATAGTCTTCACCTAATTTAAAATTGTATAATCCTTGTTCTAATTCGGTCATTAAATAAGGTTCGTGAATAAAAGGTAAATCTAAACGAGCAAGTTCTGGCACCCACTTTTTTATAAACTCAGCATCAGGATCATGCTTAAGTCCGTTTAATGTTGGGTTATAAATTCTTAAGTTATTAATTCCGGTTTCACCTGCTTGCATTTGCAATTGCGGAAAATGAATACCAGGTTCAAAATCTAAAAATTGCTTTGATAAATGCTCTGATGCATTTTGCCAAGGTTGCCATAAAATATGGGTAAAGAATGATACAAGCATGGCACGCATCCTAAAGTTTACATAACCTGTCTCTACCAAACAACGCATGCTCGCGTCTACTAGTGGGAAACCCGTTTGGCCTTCTTTCCAAGCTTGTTGGTATTTTAAAGAAATACTCTTTTTTAATTTGTGATATCCTTTATTAACGCTCTCATTTTCCATGGTATGTTCCATTTCAAACTTTTGAATAAAATGGGCTTGCCATCTTAATCGTGATAAAAAACTACCAATATGGCGTTTATCGTTACTCTGTTCTTTAATGTTTTGAGCTTTTTGAAAAATTTGGCGGATGGAAACATTTCCCCAAGCAATATAAGGTGAAAGTCTACTGCAACTTGTACGTGATGCTTCTGGTTTTGATATGTTGAACATATAGTCTTTATGACGATTCTCAAAAAATGACGAAGCATATTTCCAAGCGGTAGAACTTCCACCTTTTTGAAATATTGAGTCTTTTGGTGTGTCTAAGTCTGTAACTGTTAGTACACTTTCTAATTTTGTTATAGCATTAAGGTGAAGTAACTGATTTTCTTCTGGACTAAACTCTAGAACTGGTTGACTCATATAGTCTTCCCATTGTTCTAGCCAGTTGTCTCTATTTGCTAGTCCACGTTCTACACCATTGTTTTTACTTTCGTGCCAACGGATAAAATTGTTACGACAGTAACGTATAAATTCTTTATCTCTATTGTATGTTACTAAAATACCAGTTTCTATATGGGAGTATATGGCATCTATTTTATAGAATTCTTGAATTAAATTAAAAGCTGTTTGAATATCACTCGTAACGCTTAATACTTTAGAATTATATGGCTCTAATTCCTTATTAAGATCATTGATTGATTCTTTAATAAAATTAAAATGTCGTTCACTATAATGATTGTCGTTTAGTAAGATATGTTCAAACACATAAAGCAGTAACGTAGGTTTACCAGTGCTGAGCGCATTAGTAATGGCTTCATTATCCTGAAGTCGTAAATCGCGCTTTAGCCATACAACATTAATATGTGGTTTGTTTGTCATTATAATGTGTTGAGGAATTTTTCTGCGTTATTAAAATGGTTTTCTAAGGTGTTTTTTTTCATACGATCGAGATTGCCTAAAAGCATACCTAACCTTGGATTGCTCTCAAAAAAATCACGATGCTTATCCATAAAGGTCCAAAACAAGCCATCCCAAGTCTCTTGCCATTCACCTTTATTATAGTTACTCATTTTCATAATGTAGTTGCTGCTGCTTATGTATGGTTTTGTAGACATTAAACCACCATCGGCAAACAAACTCATGCCATACACATTCGGTACCATAACCCAATCGTAGGAGTCTATAAATAATTCCATAAACCATTGATAAACTTCATCTGGATCGAACTCGCAAAGCACCATAAAATTCCCAAGAATCATTAGGCGTTCTATATGGTGAGCATAGCCTGTTTTTAGTACTTTTTTTATAACATCGTCCACAGGTTTTATACCTGTAGAACCATCGTAAAATGATGCAGGTATTTTTCGATTAAAATTCCAGAAGTTTTTAGTGCGCTCTTCTGTACCTTTCACTTCATAAACTCCTCTTATAAATTCGCGCCAACCTAAAATTTGCCTTACAAAACCTTCTGTTGAATTAATCGGTACATCGTTTTCTTTGGCATATGTAATGGCTTTATCAATAACGTTTGAGGGATTTAGCAAACCAACATTAATCAAAGGCGAAAGTAAACTATGGTTTAAAAAATGCTCTTCCTTTACAATGGCATCTTCATAAACACCAAATTCATGAAACCGATACTCAAAAAACTGCTGCAACCACGCTTCTGAAGATTCAAAATCGATAGGATAATTGATGAAGTCATTCAGTTCACCATAATGATTGTCAAAATGCCTCTCTGTATACTTTTTTGCTTCCTCGTAGTATTCAGATCGTTCGGGAAACTGAATGTTTGGTGGTGTTTTGTCTTTTGGGTATTTCTTTCTGTTTTCAGAATCGTAAGTCCATTTGCCACCTTCTGGTTCATTGGAAACCATTAAAATGTCACGTTTTTTTCGTTGTTCTTTATAAAATGAAGTTTGAAAAAATTTCTTTTTTGAAGGTTTAAAAAAGGAACTTAATTCTTCTTTGGTATTTATGAATAGCGGATTTTCATACCATTTAATTGTAATGTCTTTTGCAGTTGATTTAATGCGCTTTTCTAACCAATTGTCTGTTGGGTCAATGACATGAAGCGTTTTTGCACCATTATCAATAAGTTTAGGTATTAATGTTCTGATGTCACTATCGTCGGAAGTTGCTTCAATATAAGTAACAGTTTTACCGTTAGACTCTAAAAAATCAGCATACGCTTTCATAGACGCTCTATGGAACGCTATTTTCTGTTTATGAAATTTATAGTGTTTAAAAAACAAATATTCTTCAATGAGGTATATAGCCGCATCAATTTCTAGGATTGGAGAATCCTGAAATAATTGATGAGGAAATAGTAATATGTTGTCGTTCTTTTTCATGTTTACTTCCTGCGAAAGCAGGAATTTTATTTTAGTTTACTATGTCTTTAGTTTTTTCGACCAACAAGATTTTTAAAACTTGAAGGTCGGCTAATTCTCATGTTACCAGCTTTGACTGTTAGATATACTTTTAGCCAAGAGATTCCTCCCTTCGCAGGAATGGTATTAAAACAAACTCGGTTGTAACCATAAACTTCTGAATTTTCCATTGCTATCGTAACGCTCGGCTTGCAATTGCACGTTAAATTTACGATCACGAGGATCGTTGCCAACACCTGCTACATACATCCAATTGCCATAGTTGCTGTGCACATCATAATCGAGTAGGAGTGACTCAAAATAGGCAGCACCTATACGCCAATCTAACTCTAACTCTTTGGCAAAATAGGATGCTACGTTTTGGCGACCTCTATTGCTCATCCATCCTGTCTCTTTAAGTTCTATCATATTGGCATTTACAAAGTCAGATGCTGTTTCGCCATCAATCCATTGTTGTATTTGCGTTTCATTTGTAGACCAGTTATAGTCTTTTTTTAGAATGCCTTCAAGTTTAAAAATCTGGTTACCGTGCTTTAGTGAAATATATTTGAAATAGTCGCGCCAAATCAATTCAAAAATGAGCCAGTAGGTGGATTGGTTTTTATAATGTTCTTTTTCAAATTGCTTAACTTTCCAATAGATTGTTTTGGCAGAAATACTACCATTAGCTAACCAAGGCGAAAATTTTGAACTATAATCCTTGCCTACCAAACCATTTCTGGTTTTCTTATAAAAACCTAATTTTTTGGTATTGAAAAAATAGTCTTCTAATCGGTTTAAAGAAGCAGTTTCACCACCCTTAAATGGAAATGCTGAGTGTGGATGCGTTTCAAAATTATTAAAACCTAAGTCTGAAAGCGATGGGATGTTTGTGCTATTTTCAATGCGATTGCTTTCTGGAAGTTTTGGTGTTTCAACCTCAGGTCTAATACTGACATATTTTTCTAATTTTTTTCTAAAAACCGTAAATACTTGTGGTGTTTTAGAAATCTCAAAATTGATATCTTCAGGATGAAATAGAAGTTGATTGTAAATGTGATGCCAAGTCACGTTGTCAATATTTGCTTTCAATGCATTTTCAATGTCAATTTCTTCTTGCGTCCATTCTTTTTGAAGGTAAATTTCCTCAACATTTAGTGTATTACAGAGCTTCGGAATAATTACCTCAGGATGCTCGTTATACACTAGTAATTCTATGTTGAGTTGACTAAGTTGCTCCTTTAAATCTTTAATGGTTTCAATCAAAAATTGTGCTCTAAATTTTTCTGTTTTTCTAAAACCAAAAGCATTAATTTGAAACTGCTTAGGATCGAAACAATATACACCAAAAACAGTGTTACCATTTTTAGTGGCTTCACTTAAAACAGCATTGTCAATGGTTCTCAGGTCATTTCTAAACCAAATCAGATTTTTTATGTCGTTCTTCTGCATTTTTCGCTACAATATTTTACGTTGTCCCAATTTTTTGCCCATTTTTTGCGCCAAGTAAATGGTCGCTCACAAATTGGGCATATTTTTATGGGTAGATGTTGTTTTTTTACACCTCTCATTCGGGTTTTATTAAGGCATTAATCATTCCTTTAAACACAAAGGCATGAAATGGTAAAACCATATACCAATACAGACGTCCCCAAAGTCCTTTTGGTCTAAACACGGCACGTTGGTAGAGTTTGTTTTTTACAATTTTAAATTCAAGCCAAGCTTCACCAGGTAAGCGCATTTCAGCAAATAAGAGTAGTCGTTTTTCTTGTTTGTCCGCAAAAAGTACACGCCAAAAATCCAAAGGATCTCCAGCTTCAAGATAAGTGTCGTGAGTACGTCCTCTTCTAAGACCAACGCCACCAAAGAGCTTATCTACATAACCTCTTATTTTCCATAAACCATTGAAACTGTACCAGCCATTACGGCCTCCAATACTCCAGATTTTATTCAGTGTATAATCTTCATTTTCTATGGTTCTAGAGCGTATATCTTTAAAACAGCCATACTGTGGTAATTCTATATGTTTAGATAGCTGATCTTTAAATCGTCCGCTACTAACTGCGTCTTTCCAACTAGAGATTACACTGTTTTGCTCAATTCTTTGAAAAGCCAATTCAACAGCTTCTTTGTAAGAAAGTGGAGCAATGTCAATGTGTGTATTGATATCACTTGGTTTGCCAATCACCTCTACCTTCATGCTATCAACCAAGGCTTGGGCCAATTGAAACGATGTTGAAGTGACAAAATAGAGCCAATACGATGACAGTTTTGGACTTAAAATAGGTAATGTGTAGATATATCGTTTTAAACCACGCACTTCTGCAAATTGTAAAAGCATTTCCTTGTAGGTTAACACTTCAGGACCAAAAATGTCGTAGGACTTATTGTAAAGTGCTTCTTTACCTAGGGCTTGAGATAAGTAGGTGAGTACATCTCTAATACCAAGCGGTTGGGTTTTTGTATTCAGCCATTTTGGTGTAATCATAACCGGTAGTTTCTCTACGATATCTCTTATAATTTCGAAGGAAGCACTACCACTACCTACAATAATACCTGCTCTAAATGTTGTTAGGGCATAGCTATCAGATTTTAATGTTTCTTCGACTTGTAAGCGAGATTTTAGATGTTTAGAAAGTGAATCGTCGTTAACGATACCACTGAGATAAATGACTTGCTTACATTCAGTAGCTTCAATAAGATTTTTAAAGTTGTGAGCGCACTGACGTTCTAAATCTTCAAAATCATCGGCATTTGTAGCCATAGAATGAATGAGGTAATAAGCTGCATCTATGGTTTTTGGAATTTTATTTGGTTCCGGACTTAGAAAATCCATTTTTATAAAAGAGCACCATGGGTGTTCCTCAATTTCGTCTGGAATACGATTTAAATCACGAACACAACAAACCAACTCATGTCCTTCCTCAAGAAGTTGAAGTGCTAGTCTTTTGGCAATGTAGCCCGTTGTTCCTGTAATTAGTATTTGCATTAGTCATTAGGTATTGCAAATTCTGGTTTTGGTCGTTGGTATTCTAATCGTTGTTTTAAATTCGGGATGGCATAACCGTCTAAACCATTAATAGTGGCTACTTTAGCTTTAGATAAGTTTATAAAGCCATCCTTTTCCAACAAATTGTCTTGCACGTAAAGGTTTTCAATTTTTCCTATTAATAGTATGGTATTATTGGCTTCAATTGCATATTCCTCTACATAGCTCATGGCTATTTGTATCGGACAACCCTTAACAAAAGGTGCAAAAAAATTGTCTTTATATTCTTCTTCTAATTTAGTGGTATCAAATTCTGAAATATGAGCATCATATTTTGCTGAAGTATGATGTGCGTCTTCTAAAATGTCTTCATGAATATGATTGATGGTAAATTTTCCTGTAGATCTTATGTTCTCGTAGGTATTGCGAATAACTGTTGTAGGTCTAAGAAAAAAACCTAACAAAGCAGGATTAGAACCCAAATGCGTAATGGAACTAAAAACGGCAACATTAGTAACGTCTTGATTGTCTTTAGTGCCAATTAGATTCGCAGACTTGTAACCACTACAACTATTAATAAGGTTGATGCGGTACAAATGATGCATGTTGTCTATGTCTTGGATACTAAAGGTCGCCATATTAAAGATTTATAAAATTATTGATTTTGATGTTTTTAGCATTTAGGTCAAACATTAAATTGTAAAGGCCGAAGAAGGTTCGGTTGATATAAATGAAATGTTTAGAGCCACGATTACCATTCATGTTGCGTAATTCTGTACTCTTTGTATACTTCTGTCCCATTTCGGTAATTTTTCCGAAGAAATTGTCATCCGAGAAGTCAAATTCTTCTGAATGAAATGGTTGAGTAAATAGACTTAATAATTCATGAAACATATCGGTAAAAAAGATAATTTCTTCTTCGGAATCATCAGGTCTAAGAATTTCTAATTCGTAGAGTTTTTCTTTAAATTTTTCAGGTTGATTGATGATATCTTTTTCTGTGAGATCAAAATATGGTTTGTAAAATTCCTCTGGAATAGTTTTCATGCAACCGAAGTCTAAAGCGATAAGTTGTCCGTCTTTAGAAATTAAAAAATTTCCAGGATGCGGATCGGCATGCACCTTTTTTAGGTTGTGAATTTGAAACATATAAAAGTCCCATAATGCTTGCCCTAACTGAGTTGCCTTTTCTTGATCTGTATTGTGGCTTGCAAATTCAGAAATATGCTCACCATCCATATAATCCATGGTTATAATGCGCTCAGAAGATAAATCTTCGTAATATTCTGGAAATTTTAAATTCGGAATGTGCTTACAAGCATCTGCTACAGCTTTGCTTTGTGCTATTTCGAGATTGTAATTTGTTTCTTCTGTAAGTTTATCTTCAACTTCTTTAAAGTACTTATCAGAATCTTTTCCTTTAATATTAAACATCTTTATAGCCACTGGTTTAACCAATGCTAAATCTGATGCGATACTCTCTGCAACTCCAGGATATTGGATTTTCACAGCAAATTTTTTCCCATTCTTTTCTGCAATATGGACTTGGCCAATACTGGCAGCATTGACTGAAGTTGCATTGAAAGTATCAAATAAATCGTCGGGATGTTTCCCAAAATATTTTTTAAATGTTTTAATCACTAATGGAGGTGATAATGGTGGCACCGAAAATTGGGACAGCGAGAATTTCTCCACATAAGCCTGTGGTAAAATACTTTTTTCCATGCTTAACATTTGTGCAACTTTAAGAGCACTTCCTTTCAGTTGTTTTAGGCTGTCGTAAATATCTTCTGCATTGTTTTGATTTAGCCGTTCTTTGGCCTCGGCTTCAGATTTGGTAATCTTATCACCATAATATTTTAAGTAGTTTACACCAACTTTTGCACCTGTGGTCACCAGCTTTGATGCACGAGATATTTTTGAAATGGGTATGCTATCTATTGTCTTCATTTAATTGCTGTGTATTTTTTCTTTGTAAATAAACTTCCCAAAATCAATTAAACTTTTCAGTGGTGTAGTATCTATGAGGTCAAAACTTGCACGTACTGATTTTTCAATAAATACATCTGTTTTTTCGAATGAAGGTGAACTGTCATCTAACCAAAATTTCATGGTTAGCAGTAATTGAAACCATGCTGATTCTTTTATGCTACGTTGCTGTAGTTTGGTTAATTGTTCTTGTTTTAAATCTATCGTTTTGATATCTAGTAATTCAATATAATTGGTAAAACGTTGTTTTAAAGGAGCTAAAGTGCGGAGTGTTTTTAATGAATTTTTGTGTTCACCCAAAGCATAAGCGACATAACTTCTATTTGCTGTTAGAATTTCAAAAAATGTGAAATAAAAACTTAAAAGTTTATTGCGTGCATCAAAAGAGGCGTAATCATCGCTTTTCTCTAAAACGGTAATCGCATTATCAAAGAATATTTTAAAAATAGACTGTTCTAAAACATCAAATGACGAAAAGAACTGATAAAATTGTTGTTCTTCAAAGTTATTATCCTTAGCAAACACATATACCGATTTAGGCTGTTGGTTGTGCGTAAGGACATAATCCATGTAAAAAGAAATGAGGTCTGCTTGCTTTATATTTTTTTTCTTTGCCATTGTAGTTAATTTACAATGTAAAGATACAAAATGTTTAATGATATAAATTAAAAGTTAAACAAAATTTAACTCCTAAGATAGAGCAAGCAGTTTTTTAGGCTTATGCTCTTGATGTAGTATAGTATTTTTTTCGCAACCAAAAAGCGACGCGTACCAAAAGAATTAGTGCAGGTACTTCTACTAAAGGCCCAATAACTCCAGTAAAGGCCTGGCCTGAGTTGAGACCAAAGACTGCAATGGCGACTGCTATTGCTAATTCAAAATTGTTGCCAGCTGCTGTAAATGCGATTGCTGCATTTTTATCGTAAGGTGCTCCCATTGCTTTACTTACAAAAAAGCCAATAAGAAACATTACGGTAAAGTAGATTAACAACGGTATGGCTATGATTAATACATCTCCTGGGATTTCAACAATTAACTCACCCTTTAAAGAAAACATTACTATAATTGTAAACAACAAGGCAATAAGTGTTAAAGGTGATATGGTTGGAATAAATTTTTGAGTATACCAAGCTTCACCTTTAAGTTTCACAAGGATTACACGTGACAAAATTCCCATTAAAAACGGAATACCTAAATAAATAGCAACACTCTCTGCAATGGTGGCAATAGATATATCTACAATGGCACCTTCAAAACCAAAATAGGGTGGTAGCACAGTGATAAACAGATAAGCATAAAAGCTATAACCAAACACCTGAAAAATACTATTTAATGCCACTAAACCAGCACCATACTCACTACTACCTTCTGCCAAATCGTTCCATACTAATACCATAGCTATACAACGTGCCAAACCAATAAGAATAAGGCCTACCATATATTCTGGGTTGTCTTGTAGAAATAGTATGGCCAAAACAAACATTAAAACAGGGCCGATAATCCAGTTGAGCACTAATGAAATGGATAATATTTTTACATCCTTAAAAACCTTAGGTAGTAAGCTATAATTAACTTTTGCCAGTGGAGGATACATCATTAATATAAGTCCGACGGCAATAGGAATGTTTGTAGTGCCACTACTATAAGAGTTAATTAGCTTTGGAAATTTTGGAAAAAAGTAACCTATCCCAACTCCCAAAATCATAGCTAAAAATATCCATAATGTAAGGTAGCTATCTAAAAAACTGAGTTTCTTTTTCATTTTTGATTAGTGCTTTATCTGAGAAAAAATAAATTTCATTTCAGTAGCAATTTGAGTACTACGCTCTTCGTATTTTTCTATTTGTTGCGGAGTGCCATCAGCTACTTTTGGATCTTCGTAAGTAATTGGAATACGCTTTTCTGCACCAGCAATAAAAGGACAACCTTGATCTGCCGAAGAGCAGGTCATTATGGCGGCAAAACCACTTTTAGGATTAAATTCCGACGCAATGGTTTTTGAAAATCCGATGATAGGATGTGTGTTTTCAGCATATTTTAAACTGTACACAGGATTCTGGCTCTCAGATAATGGTTCTACGTTAAATCCAGCGTTAGAAAGTGTTTCTGCTGCTACCGGAAATAAAGCAGTTGCCTCTGTACCTGCGGAATAGCAAAACAGATTATCAATACCATAATACGTACCCAAGACTTGCGCCCAAGCTTGTGATAGGTGACTTCTTCTTGAATTGTGAGTGCATATGAAATTGAGATTAATCATCTGCTTTGCATCAACTTTAGATTGAATAAAATCTATTAAAGGCTGTAAAATGGCTTTCCTTTCTTTAGAAATTATAGATGTATCAAGACCATCTATTTTTTCCGATAATTTTGAAAATATCATCTTAGGTTAGTGATTTTATATAATTTAACAACAGTTGCCATCTGGTGAGCAACATGGCTCATCAGTAGTAATGTCTGCTAATTGAAGTTTTGGTTTCTTTTCCTTTTTGCTAGGCTTTTCAGCATATACTGTAATACTGAAAATACCAACATCTTCAGAATTAAACTGTTCGATCGATTCTTTATTCAAATATTTACTTAAGATATCATCTGGAATAGAGATGGGCTTTTCTTTTTGAATAGTAATATTAACAAAACCTTGATCAGAAATATGTTTAAGATACTCCTCCTTTTGTATAGCTCCAGCCACGCATCCAGCATACATTTCTGCATCTTCTTTTAGGGCTTTTGGCAAATCACCAACTAAAACAATATCAGAAATACTAAAATGACCTCCTGGTTTTAATACTCTGAAAATTTCACTGATAACTTTTTGTTTGTTAGGCACTAGATTAAGTACACAATTACTTACGATAACATCAGCAACATTGTCGCTTACAGGCATATTGTCTATATCTCCTTCTCTAAATTCAACATTGTTGTAACCAAGTTTTTCAGCATTGATTCGTGCTTTTTGTATCATAATAGGTGTGAAGTCAATACCAATAACTTTTCCTTCACTACCGGTTTCATGTCTCGCTACAAAACAATCGTTACCAGCACCAGACCCTAAATCTATAACGGTATCGCCTTTTTTTATTAAAGCGAATTGCGTTGGTAATCCACAACCCAAACCTAAGTCAGCATCACTTACATAACCTTTGGTTTCAGAGTAATCGTCCATCATTATGTTATAAACTTTGTTGGATGGAGTAGTAGCTCCACAACAAGATGAAGCATTTTCAGCTTTGCCTTGTTCAGCAATTTTAGCATATCGTTCTTTTACGATGTCTTTAAGTTCTTGTTCGGTTTTCATAATTATATGTTTTGTATTGATATAAAATCAATATGGTTTAACAACAGTTGGTATTTTTAGATTCATAATCCAAAAATTGAGAAATAATATGTTTTGCCTCAGTCCAATTATTCTCATCTATGCAATAGCAAACACTGGTGCCTTCAATATTTCCCTTTATCAACCCTATATTTTTTAATTCTCTGAGATGTTGAGAAATTGTTGCTTGTGCCAAACCAATTTCGTCTACTAAGTCACCACAGATACAAGTATTAGAGTTGATTATGTGTTGTAAAATTGCAACTCTTGCAGGATGTGCAAACGCTTTTGCTAATGAGGCAATTTGGTTTTGCTCATTCGTGAAAATCTCAGATTTAGTAAGTCCCATAATTTGGTTTAATTATTATATTGCAATATTACGATAAAAGAATAAATGAAAAGTAAATTCAGTGTTAATTTTTATTTTTAGGTATTCATTAACATTCCTAAGTTGTCTTTAGTTGTAATTTTAACATTATTTTAAAACAACACTTATCAACATGAAAAAACTAGTACTATTAACATTTGCATTGACCTTAATGTTCTCTGTGAATGCACAGGTGGAAACACCACAGCCAAGTCCTTTTACTAAAATAGAGCAGAAGGTTGGTTTGACAGACGTAACTTTGGAATACTCTCGTCCGAGTATGAAAGGAAGAAAAATATTTGGCGATCTTGTGCCTTATGGGGAAATGTGGCGTGCAGGTGCCAATAAAAACACTATCGTTACTTTTAGTGATGATGTTTCTTTAGAAAGTGGTAAACTTAAAGCAGGTTCTTATGCTATATTTATCACTCCTAATAAGGATTCTTGGGAAGTTATTTTTTATTCAGACACAAATAATTGGGGAACACCAGCTAAATGGGATGATTCTAAAGTTGCTGCAAAAGCTTCTGTAAAAGTTTATGAAATGCCAATGGATGTTGAGACTTGGACTATAGGATTTGATGATTTAACTAATAATTCTGCAAGTATTGGTTTCGTTTGGGAAAACACTTATGCTGCCGTTACTTTTAAAGTTCCAACTGAAGAGAAGGTGTCAAGATCTATTAAAAATGTAATGTCTGGTCCTTCAGCTGGTGATTATTACTCCGCAGCTGTCTATAATTTATCTGAAGGTAAAGACTTAGACCAAGCAATGAAATGGATTGACAAAGCTGTAAAAATGACAGAAAAAGAACCACGTTTCTGGTATTTAAGACAACAATCTCTAATACATGCAGCAAATGGTGACAAAAAAGGAGCCATAGAAGCTGCAAAGAAATCCCTTGAAGGTGCAAAGGCAGCAGGAAATGCCGATTATATTAAAATGAATCAAGATTCTTTAAAAGAATGGGGAGAGATGTAATTAACATTTTATACCCAATTTAAATAAAAGCGCAATCATTTCGATTGTGCTTTTTTTATTTTTAACTTAAACTACTTTCTTAGTAAAACTTTGAAATAAATTAGCAATAACTATTACAACAACACAACCAAAAAGATTTAGCCATAAATAAGGCATCCAATCAAAAGCCCAGCCAATGATAACTATAGCCTGCGTAATTAAAGCGGCTGTAAAGACGCTATTCCCTTTTATACGTTTAAAGAAAAAGGCTAGTAAAAAAATGCCGAGCACGTTACCATAAAATATAGAGCCAATAATGTTTACAAGTTGAATTAAGTTTTCTGCCAAATCCGCAAAACAGGCAATAATTATCGCAACAATTCCCCAGCCTAAGGTAAACCACTTAGTCATATTTACCATATGCGTTTCACCTTTATCTTCCTTCAGATTTCTACCGTAAAGATCTATAGATGTAATCGTAGCCAAAGCATTAATTTCTGATGCCGTAGATGACATCGCTGCAGAAAGGATTACTGCCAATAATAAACCGATTAAACCTGTTGGTAAATGATTTAGAATAAACCGAATAAACATGTAATCTCTGTCATTGGTCTGTGTGTCTTTGGCAGCCTCCTTTGATAATTCGTTTAGTTCTTCAATTTTTTCATTGTAGGTGCCCTTCTTAATTAAACCAAAAGTATTTTCGTATACTTCTTTTTTTAGAGCGTCATATTTACTTGCATATTCAGGATCAATGGCTTTTTTAATAAGAACTTTAGAATTATGACGATATGTTTTTTCAATACTATCTATTTGAAAAAGTTGTTGTTTTAACTCAGGGTTTTCGTTCTTTGCATAAGCTAAACTAAGGCGTTGCTTCATGTCAAATAATTCTGCTTGTTTATCTTGGAGTGCTCTATATTCATTTCCGTATTCTGAAGCTAAAACTGTTTCCGTAGACTTGTCAATAAAATTTAATGGTGAAGGGTTAAACTGATAAAACACAAATACCATAACACCAACCAGAAGAATAAAGAACTGCATAGGTACTTTTAGTAGTCCGTTGAAGAGTAAGCCCATTTGCATTTCTTTTATGCTTTTACCAGAAAGGTAGCGTTGCACCTGACTTTGATCGGTACCGAAATACGATAACATTAAGAATGTGCCACCAATAAGTCCTGTCCAAACGGTATAACGATTTTCTAAATCGAAAGAAAAATCCAGTACTTGCATCTTTCCTGTAGCGCCTGCAATATCAATAGCATCAACAAAAGAAACTTCATTAGGTATAAGATTAATGATAATTATTAGTGCAGCGATCATACCAGCGAAAATCACAAACATCTGCTGTTTTTGTGTTACAGTTACAGCTTTAGTACCACCAGAAACGGTATAGATAATCACTAAAACACCAATGATAATGTTAAGGGTAACGATATTCCAACCTAATACAACTGAAAGAATAATGGCAGGAGCAAAAATGGTAATACCTGCCGCCAAGCCACGCTGAACTAAGAATAAAATAGCAGTCAGTGTTCTGGTTTTTAGATCGAAACGATTTTCGAGAAATTCGTAAGCTGTGTATACTTTAAGCCGATGGTAAATAGGAATAAATACCATGCAGATAACCACCATAGCAATCGGCAAGCCAAAATAGAATTGTACAAATCCCATACCGTCCGAAAATGCCTGACCCGTAGTAGAAAGAAACGTAATAGCACTAGCTTGTGTTGCCATTACAGACAAACCGATTGTCCACCATTTTGTAGTATTACCACCTCTTACATAATCTTGAACATTTTTACTACCACGTGTTTTCCATGTGCCATAACCTACAATGATGGCCAAAGTGGTAATTAAAACCGTCCAATCTATCCAGTCTAAAGTCTGTTGCATAGGCTTAAGCGAATGAAGCAGTTATAAAATAAAACAATACGATATAAAGTGCATTTGCGATGAGTACGATGGTGTACATCTTGTCCCATTTTTGCTTTGGTTGCGGTTGGTCTTGGTTGTGCATATATTTTAGTAGTTAGTAGTTAGTAGTTAGTGGTTAGTGGTTAGTGGTTAGTGGTTGGCTGTTAGTAATTAGTTTTTAATTTTACTAGCTTCTTCTTTACCAGCAGAAAGCAGATTGGCAAAAAGACGATATGCGCCAGAAACACCAGCAGGAAACTCTCTAAAAAAGCTTAAACCTGTATATATGTAGTTTCCTTTTCCGTATTTGGCAACCAATAAACTACCTTCTTTAGAAGACTCGCCTTTGTCGTTCATAGAAAGAAGTGGTGTAAATTCTTCTGACCATTCATTAGGAAAATACAAACCACGTTCTTGTACCCAACCTTCAAAATCTTGTGTTGTAATTTTATTTGGAAAATTTAATAGCGGATGACTTGGCTCAAGTATTTTAACTTCAGCATTTTCATCAGTAACACGATCTCTTGAGAGTTCTAAATCGTAAGGTGATAAATTTTCAACTTTTAAACGTCTGTTAGTGTTGTACTGTACAATGAGGTTTCCACCTTCTTTAACATAATCTAGTAAGAATTTTTGTTTAAACTTAAGTTCGTCCAAAATATTATACGCTCTAATACCTACAACAACAGCATCAAAATTAATTAGGTTTTCGGCTGAAATTTGATCTGGTTTTATAATGGTAACGTTGTAACCAATTTGTCTTAGACTTTCTGGCACGACATCTCCAGCACCTTCAATATAGCCTATGTTATTACCACGTTTATCAATGTCTAAACGAACCACTTTACTTACGCTTGGTATTAAAACGGTTTGGTACGGAATGTGACTGTAGTCTATTTCTACAAGTTCGTCAGTGTAATAGTCTCCATTACTATTTACCATTGGTGTAATAAGACCTTCACTCTGATTTTTTGGCGGAATCACTGTAAATACCACTTTTTGAACATCACCTTTATTAACAATTTCAATTTTTTGCTTTTGTGGATAGACGTTCCAATCGTTTGGATAAGCCATTTGCACATAACCTTCAATGGCGTCTCTACCAGCTTTTACAATCACTTCAATCTCTTTTTGTTGATCGTTTTCAAAAATAAAAACCTTATCAGAAATGCTTGCAGAGACTTCTGGTATTACTTCAAAAGGTCTGTACAATTCGCCTTTGTCTGGTTGCGAATACCGATATACTACAGGTTTGGTTATGGTGATAGGTGTCCCTTCAATGTTTAAATTAAAATCTACAAATGCAGCTCTTGGTGTTTCTGGTTTGCCTATCCATTGCGGATTATCAACATGATACATACCAAGTGTACTCTTTTTATTTAGCCAATACGGAGTCGTGTAGTGGCTGTTTTTTGGTATTGTAATGGCTTCGTTAAAATTTAACTTCTGGTTTTCTACCATATCCATTTCCTTAGAAATAGCATTGGGAAGTGTCGATAACTTATAGGATTTTAAATTAATTGATGCAGAGCTTCGGTTTAATGCTTCGATGTTTAAACTTACGGTAGCGTTAGGTGCTGCATGTGGTGAATTTGCTGATACCTCTAAGTATAAGCCTGCACAAGCTTCTATAATAGTTAGTAATTCTTTAGTTTTAATGGTTTTCCAATGCTCATCTTTTACATTTTGAAGTAATCTATAGGCTTCTAATAATTGTGGTAGGTGAGTGGCTGGGTTTTTAAAATTGAAATTCTCTTCAACGGAGTTTAAAATGTTTCCAATTGCTTTTCCACCTTCAATTCTATTCCAAGACGTATCTATTCCGGCAAAAACTGATTTGCTATCATCTAACGGTTCACCTTTTAAATATTCAATGTATTCTTGTTGTGTGCCTCGTTGTGATAAACGACCAAAACCCTGGCATAAGTGCTGACTGCTTGCCAAGGCAGCAACTTCGTTATTAGACATACCTTTACTCGGGTAATAAACACCAATATCAAAATTTAACATATTGCTTTTGTCGGCTTCTTCAAATTTTTCTTGGCTTCCATAAAACCACCAAGATATGTTAAAGAAGATACGCTTTGGCTGCCAAGTTTCTGTATATTTTAACTGCGATGGATATTGAGAAGCATCACTGGCCAAATCAAAAGCTTCCATACTTAGCATCGCAGAAGTTGTATGATGACCATGAGTTCTGCCAGGTGTTCTGTGGTCAAAACGGTTAATAATCACGTCTGGCTTAAAGGTTCTAATTGCCCAAACCACATCTGCCAAAACCAAATCTTTATTCCAGATCTCTAGGGTTTCGTCAGGATGTTTTGAGTAACCAAAATCGTTGGCTCTAGTGAATCTTTGTTCACCACCATCGACACGACGAGCTGCTAGTAATTCTTGGGTTCTAATGACACCAAGAAGTTCTCTAATTTCTGGACCTATAAGATTTTGTCCACCATCACCTCGTGTTAACGAAAGGTAAGCCGTACGTGCCTTAACTTGGTTAGACATATAAGATATTAATCGTGTATTTTCATCGTCTGGATGCGCTGCAACATACAAAACAGAACCTAAAACGTTTAGTTTTTGGACAGCTTCGTAGATTTCTGATGAATTAAATTTTTTGGGTTGTTGTGCAGGTAGTGAAACTATAAAGCCGAAAAGTAAAACAAGGCAAAGTTTAAAATGGTGCATTGTACATATTAGTTAGTTACGTTTCAAATATAAAAAAGTTAGCCACTAAAGCCTTGTATTTTGGTTTTGTTTAACGTTGAACTGGCTACAGAATTCAGACCTGTCAGGTTTTTAAAACCTTAAAGTTTTACCAAGCTATCTTACAACCACTTCTTTCTTTTAAAGTAAATGAGCAGCCCAACAAAAATAGTAAACATAACTCCCAAAAGCACAAAATAACCATTGCGGTATTCGAGTTCTGGTATGTATTTAAAGTTCATACCATAGAGGCCAGCTAAAAAGGATAATGGAATGAATATGGAAGACATAATGGTAAGCACTTTCATTACTTCGTTCATTCGGTTGCTTATAGTGGTCATGTACATATCCATTAAACTCCATATCATTTCACGGTAAATATCTATGTTTTCTGATACTTGAATTAAATGGTCGTAAATATCTCTGTAAAAGGTGATTGTGCGTTTGTAGATAAATGGATGATCTCCTTTTTCAATACGGTTTATAATTTCGCGAAGTGGAAAAATTGCCCTGCGTACTTTCAGAATTTCGCGTTTGAGTTGTTGTATGTCTATATTAACATTTTCTCTTGCGTTCCCTGAAAAGAGTTCGGTTTCTAAGTCTTCGATTTTATTGCCAAGGGTTTCAATGAGACTAAAGTAATTATCTACGATAGCATCAATTAATGCATACATTAGATAATCGGATTTTAATCCTCGTATTCTACCATTAGATAATCGCAAACGTTCTCTAATGGAACCAAAAACATCTCCTTCAGATTCTTGAAATGTTAACACATGATTTTTACCTAATACAATACTAACTTGCTCTATAACAATGTTTTCGTCGTCATCGTAATACAGCATTTTTAGCACAACAAACAAATAATCTTCATACTCATCAATTTTAGGGCGTTGCGAAGTATTTACAATATCTTCTAAAACCAGCGGATGCAGATCGTATTGTTTACCAATATCTTCAATTTTGTCTGTATGTTTAAGTCCGTCGACATTTATCCAGGTTACCGAGTCTGTTTCTTTATAGTTAATAGCATCTTCAATATTGAGTAATATAGACTCTTCAATATAGTCTTTTGTATAATCGAAGCATTCTACATGAAAATCTTTATCAGACTTTTTTCCTGTATAGATTAACGTACCAGGAACCTGACCAATATGTTTTTTAGATTCTTGGGTGCGCTTTTTCTTAGTTCGTCTTTTAATCATAATTTAAAGAATACTGCTATCGTCTAAAGCATCTTTCTTCATTAAAGTTACAGCTTTTTGAAGAATTAAGTTGTTAGGGTAAGTGACCAAATCGCCATTATCTTCTCTTAGTATAAGTTGAAATGCTCTAATGTCTTCTATAATGGCTTCTACGGGATAATCTTTATCGTGTATTTTTATTTTGTCACCAACTTTATATGGAAATGAAAAGAACATAATGACGCCTGAAGTAATATTGCTTAAAATGGACCAGATAGCAAATAATGCAATACCAATAACAGCAAAAACAGAAGAAAATACTAAGGTAATATCACTGGTTTTGGCACCGAGTATAAAAGCTTCTATCAACAATGCCAAAAGTACCAGGGTTACAGTAGCATAACGACCAATTAGTGCAGCTCTCGCTTCTGTTGTTCCACTTTTTTTGCCAATTTTGTTTACCGTGACAACAATTATTGCTCTTATAATTAGTAAAACTATGAGTACAATCGCAGAGTATATAATTTCGGATCGGTAAGTTTCAAAGAAATTAGACATAGCGTTTAATGGTTAATTACAAACAAAGGTAGCTAATAATCTATTGTAACTTTAATGTAGTTCTTAAACTTTCGTCTGCATTACTGTTTTTGTTCCAATAGGCTGATTTAATCGTTTCTAGTTTAGTAGCTTTGGTTGTTAAAGTCTTTGCTGATGCACCAAAACCGTTTGTTGATGTTTCTTCCCAACTTAAAATTTCGAAAGGGAATACTGTGTTAAAATTAATTTTCAAGCTTCGGTTTAACTTAGGGTAATTTAAGGTGTATGTGCCATCGTTTAAATTTGCAAAAGCTTTATAGGAAGTAATAGTTTTATGTTTTAATCTAGTAAACTCTAATGAAGGAATAATACTGATTTCACCAACTGGTAATGAATTTGGATTTATTCTCAGTTTGGTCCAAATCTCATTTTCTGTCCAGGTTTTTTCTAGTTTGAAATTTTGATCAGCTTCACCTTGAAAATAGGAATGTGAAGAAACTTCAAACTCATTACGATTATTAAGTTGTGTATATACATGTCCACACCATTCTTGTATAGAAGCTGAAACTTTTAATGCGTGTTGATTATTAGCTACAGGAAAAAATGTGCTCTGCATTATAGAATATGGATATATACCAGTATTGAATTTTTTGGTAGCATTTAATTTTAAAACTGGAATGTTTTTGTCACTGTAATTATCTGCTTTTACTTGTGTGTCTGGTAAAAAATCTTCAGTAACAAAAACTAAAACGGCTTTACCGTCTCTTATTTCTCCATAACGTACTTGTTCTAGTTTGTAAGATGTAATTTCGGCTTCGCCTGAATACCAATAGTCTTTAAATACTTGTGATAATTCTTCTTTAGGTTGTTTTTCTTCAATCTCTGGACGTAAATTTTCTGAGATTTCCGAAGTAGTTTCAACTGTTTCTTTACAACTTTGAAATGCAACTACTAAAACTGTGAGTATAAAAAGTAACTTTTTCATGTGCTAATATTTATTATTTTCAATAACCTGATAGTCAATAATAAGGATAGGGAAGGAAACTGTCTACTGACTGCCCAGTGCCTATTTTGGGCTTTCTTACAAAGTTACAATCTGCTTAAGTGTTGGCAATGGTATTTAACGTTTCATAAAGTAAATGTGTGGGTAAGCCAACGACGTTATTATAAGACCCTTCAATTTTAGTTATTGCAATGGCACCAATCCATTCTTGTATGCCATAAGCACCAGCCTTGTCTAATGGTTCGTAGGTGTTTACGTAGTACCAGATTTCTTCATCTGTTAATGCCTTAAACGTAACTTTGGTAATGGTATTTACAACTTTTTGTTGGGTTGGTTGTGTAAAGCAAATTGAGGTCATTACCTCATGGGATTTATTACTAAGCGATGTAATCATCCTGAAGGCATCATTCTTATCTTTTGGTTTTTCAACAGGTTTATTATTAAACCAAACAATAGTATCGCTCGTAATTAAAATATCGTTTTCTTTGAGTTCCGTTTTAAAGGCTTCAGCTTTTAATTTTGCTAAATAATCTGTGATTTCTGTGCCTTTTAAAGTTTCAGGATATACTTCATCTACAGGATGAAGACGCACTTCAAAATCTATATTCATAGACTTCAAAAAGGCATGGCGTCTTGGTGATGCCGAAGCTAAGATGATATTATAATCCTTTAGATTGTCGTTTAGCATATTACTTCAAAATAAAAGGGTAAAGACTCATAGAAAGCATGCCTGTGAGCATAACTAGTTTTAACATAAAACTAATATGTTTGTAATGCGATTGCTGTTCTGCACTAAAAATCTTTATGGCAATATAAATTAATGGAGCAACAACAAATATTAAAAAGTAACCGACTAAAATTTGTTGTGTGTATAAACTTGTGATAATGTAATAAACTACAGCGAAAATAGGAATTAAAGATAGCGCAAATGCAATTTTAGTAGCTCTATCTCTTCCTAAAACTATGGGCATGGTTTGCATACCAACCTTATGATCTCCGTTAATATCTTCAATATCTTTTATAACTTCTCTAACAAGATTTATTAAAAAGGCGAAAATAGCATAGTCTCTTATAATTTCTAAAAAAGGCATATTGGCCACATTGTTGAAAGACATCATGGAAGGGATTAATTCAAAAATACCAACCACCAAAATACTTAGTGCCACAACAATAGAAACCACAATATTCCCTATTAAAAACATCTGTTTTAAGGCAGTAGAGTAGATGTATAGCAACGCAGAGCTAATAAAAAAGACTACGAAAAGAGACGAATAATTAATGAGGTGCGAAAGGTAAAAACCCAATCCAACACCAATGACATTTAGAAGCATAAAGTAGGTGTAGCCATCCTTTTCTGAAATGTATTTATTGATAATGACTTTGCTTGGTTTATTCACCTTATCTGTGTCAATATCATAAATATCGTTAATTATATAACCTCCAGCCGCTATACACAGAGTAGCTACTACCAAAATAGCAAAGGCAAAAGTACCGAGCGTTGTTGTAACACCTTGACTTTCATTAAATGGAAGCAACAAAGCATATTTAATTAATATTTGCACAAGAGCAATCATAATTAGGTTTTTCCAACGGATTAGATTAAGAAAATGAATCATTATTAGGGATTAATGAGAAAGAATTTGATTGATTAGATAATAAATAAGATAAACTACAAAAGCAAAAATGATAAGGCTTATAATAACTGTTCTCCAGAATAGTTTACGTTCTTGTTTGCGGATTTTATTTTTAATTTTTTCTTTATCAGCTTTACTAAGATCTTTGTGCATAAACTCCATTTCGAAATGAAGATGTGCCTCTAAATCTAGTTTTTCTTTGTAAACAGAAAAGGGAGTACTTGTTTTTTGGTTAAAAGTAGATTGGTTGTTACCAAACCCTATATAACCAAAACCAGTACTATGTCGTCTGCTTCTACGAGCCATGTTATTTAATCGTATTTTGCGTCAAAATTACCATTCCATTTGTTGTGTACTTTTAGTACTTGCTCAATAACATCTCTAGCAGCGCCTTTCCCACCATTTTTATGTGAAATATACTTTGAAATAGCTTTAATTTCTGGAGCAGCATCTTGTGGACAACATGGTAAACCTACGAGCTTCATAACAGGAAAATCTGGAATGTCATCTCCCATATACAAAACTTCAGAAGCTTTAACGTTTTTCTTTTCTAAATAATCGTTGAGTTGTTCAATTTTATTGTGTGCGCCTAAATAAATGTCTTTTACACCCAAGCCTTGTAAACGTTTACGAACACCTTCGTTAGAGCCACCAGAGATTATACACACATTAAAACCAGCATCAACAGCAGTTTTTAAGGCAAATCCATCCTTAATACTCATTCTGCGAAGCATTTCGCCAGATGTGGTAATAGTAACAGTACCATCGGTAAGTACACCATCTACGTCAAAAATAAAGGTGTTTATATTTATAAGGTATTCTTTATAGCTTTTATCGTTGTCCATGTGTTTTTTTTATTGAAGCCGTTAATAATTCATAAATGGCTTTATGCTCTTCGTTTTCTAACTGTTTTAAATGACGCTTTATGGTTTTTTTATCGTTGCGTTTTGCTGGTCCTGTTTGAGCCATGTAGGGTGACATATCCTGAACCTTTCTGGCTGTTTCCAAAATTAATGGCTTAAGGATATCAAAGTTAATACTTTTAGCATCACTTATTTCGTGTGCTATTCTGTATAACTGATTGGTGAAATTATTTATAAAAACAGCAGATAAATGTAAAGTCTGTCTTTGTTCTGTATTGATTTTATAAGATTTACAACCCATGGTTTCAGCCAAATCTTTCATAAACTGAAGATTTGCTTTTTCAGTCACTTCAATACAAATAGGAATTTCATTAAAATCCAATTCCGCATCCTTAGAAAAAGTTTGTAGAGGGTAAAATACAGCACGTTGATTTTTTTTATCTAAATCGTGAATGGAAACACTACCAGACGTATGTGCTACCAATCTGTTTTCAAAAGGTAGTGCTCTAGAAAGCGATGCAATACTATCATCGCTAACAGCCATAATGTAAATGTCAGCACCTTCAAGTTGAGACAAATCATCTATAGTGTCAACTTCATTCGCATAAGAAGATATATCGCTGTAAGTACGATTATACCATTGTTTAACAGTAACATCTTTAGCGTTTTTAAAGGCTTTATATAAATGAGATGCAACATTTCCTGCACCTAAAATTGTAACAGTTATCATGCTGTAAAAATAGTAAGATTGTAATAAAATAAATAAACACCTAGATTTATATTGTTAATTACTTAATTGTAATTTAATCTCTTGATTTACCATAAAGAATTATATCTGAAATAATATATCTAAGCTTATCCTTTAAATCATACTCAATATCTAATTCTTCGGCTTTATTGCACATTTCTAAAAGCTTCTTAAAATTACCAACTTCATTATCAATTTTTCTATTAAAAATGTCAGAGAGCTTTTTAATAGATTTAAAACTACTTCTTGGAGCTTGAATTTTAGAAAGTATCTTCACTCTCAATTCATCTGGAGTATTAATTGTTTTTACACTTTTTAACTCTTCAATAAAGTTATCAGTTGTATTGAGAATACCATCTATTCCTTTTATAGATTCAAAAACGTTTTCAGGTTTTGTATTATGGTTTATAACTAAAGAGCTATTTTCTACCATTGAGTTCTTTTTTGGGATTAAATAAAAACCAGTAGAATCTTTTTGCAATACATTAATTATGTTAACAAAATTTAAAGAGCCTGTTCCTAAATCATTTGTAGTTATTCTAACTGCTGAAGATATATAACCAAAGGAGTCAGCTTTTTTAGCAAACTTCTCCGCTGCTATAATTTCTAATTTAGACTCACTAATTGCAACACTTCTTATTTCGTATTCAACACCAGGATTGTCTTGTATGTTTTTATAAAGACTTAACATGCCAACAACAAAAGTAAAATCAATACCATATTCATAATACCTCAAAGAAGTAATACCTCGAACATAGGTCGTTCCATCAAAATCAACTAAACGATAGCTTTTTTCTTTATTGTGACTATCATTGCTTTCTGCCATTTGTTTAAAATATTGCACATTATAATTTGCAAGTCCTGGTTGTCCAATTTTAAACAGGTTATTAGCATACTTTGTCATTACATATTCATCTAGAAAAGTATTTTTGGAATCATAAATTGCTATTGCTTTTAGGTCACCTTTTACTTCATCTATGTCTAAATATTCTTCAAAATTGAAAACTATATTAGTTTCATTGCTATCAGTAACAGCTTCTTCGAATACATCAATATTCTTGGTTTCAGCAATTATTTTATAGCGTTTATAATTGGAAAGTAACGACGAGATTCTATTATATACTAAATCAACATAGTCAATTGATATGTAGTTGTTTTTAATGCTTTCAACATTAAAAACTTCATAAATATCATCTTTATAAGGATGATTTTCAATCAAAGCACAAAGCTTTTCGATTTTAATTTTACCTGAACTCTTTTCAGGGTCAAGAAATAACTGTTTTTGTTTAAATTTTTCTACCATAACGTATTTTGGGTTTATAAATTATTTATTTGACTATGCTTCATAAAATTGGTTATTTGCATGTCTTTCAATAGTATATGCTCATTAGTGATTTTTTTTTGCCATCTTTATGGAAATATTTTATTCAACATGAGCATATTCTTATGAAACATGGCTATAGCAACTAAAAAAGAAATACTAGAACACCTAGATTCTATCGATATGAAAGAACTATTAGATAGGATGGAACATTATGTTCGTGGTCGTTTTTATAATAAATCTGAAAGCGCAAGAAAAGGTTTTGACTATTTAGACTTTTGCTATAATGTTCTTATTAAAGCATGCAATGAAACTAGAAATTGGGACAAGGATAAAACGTCATTTGAAAATTTTGTTTTTGGTTCTTTGAAAAGTGATTTACATAATTTTTTTAGAAAGCTTAAAAATGAAAGCAAAGGCTCTTCTCAAGAAAATGATATTATAAACAATGATGAAACCTATTTAATTGAAGTCAATGATTATATAGAATTAAGTGAAATTGAAGCAGATGATGAACCACAAATTATAGACTTTGATGAAATTTCAAAAGATACTTTGAACTCTTTAAAAGAACAGGGAGCTGATGATTTAGAATTGGCAGTATTTGAATGTTGGCTCTCTGGTTATTTTAAACCCAAAGAAATTGCTGAACTTAATGACACTACAACTATAGAAGTTAATAATGCTACTAAAAGACTGTCTAGAAAACAACTAAAACTACAAGAAAAATGGATAAGCTTAAAGAAATAATTGACAAGGGATTTACCGAAAGTCATCTTTCTGGAGATATCAATGATATACGTAAAAGTTTATCTGACTATGGTGTTGATTTAGATGCTAATTCACAACGTCAAGATAAATTAATAAAACAATTAAAATTTAAACTGCGTGCTTCAATAAATGAAGAGAAGGACAATGCTTTATTGAAAAAGGCTGTTGAATCCTTTCAAGATGCTATTCAGAAAGGACTTGACAAACCAATTGCTTATTTAAATCAACTTATAAAACAAAATCAAGTTGAATTTCAATTCAACAAACTTGACAAATTAAGTGAAGATGAAATAAAAGAAATAATAAAAGACCAAAATTTGATTGAAATCATTGAATTACTTGAAGACGAATAATAGAGGAAAAAATAAAGCAAAAGAAATTCTAGAAGAAATTGGATTTGATGAAATCACGGAATTATCTAACGAAGATTTGATAAGAGGATTTGGAATAATCTATATTTTTGAACATTTAGATAATGCAGATGGTAAAATTATTAGAGGGAAGAAAAGAACCATTATAAAGGTTAATTCCTCGATTCCTTATCCTGAACGAATCCGTTTTGTTCTTGCTCACGAATTAGGTCATTTTTTTTTACACGACAAATTAGAATTACATACAGACAATTCAAATACTTTAAATTGGTTTAATGTTGAAAACCAAGCTAAAAGGGGAATACAAGAGTTTGAAGCAAATGATTTCGCCTCTGAATTGCTAATGCCAGAAAAAATATTTAGAGAATTTGTAATTGGAAAATATTTTAGTCCAAATCTTATTAAAGAACTTTCTATTAGATTCAAAACTAGCCTAACATCAATTGTTTTTAGGTTAATCACTTTGGATATTTGTCCTTTATTTATAGTTTTTATAAATAATGGTATTGTTAAATATTGGAGGAAATCATCAGATTTGAAATGTTGGGTTGAAGATATAACTAAATTGCCACCTCCAGAAGATTCTGTTGCAGCTGAATATATTGCTGCTGACTATGATTTTATTTATACAGGAAAAGAAAAAGCTCAAGAAATTAGTCGTTCAACTTGGTTTAAATTGGGTGATTATCAAGAAGATTCTGACTTTATGGAATATTGTATTCCGAACAAAGAATTCAAGTCGATCATTAGTATTGTATGGGAAGCTTAGGATAATTAATGTATGAGTAAATCAGATATCAAAACCAGAGAGGATATATACCGTTTAGTCTCACAATTTTATGCAAAAGTGAGAGAGGATAAAGATTTAGGCCCATTCTTCAACGAAACTATTAAAGATTGGCATGCGCATCTAGAACATCTTACCACGTTTTGGGAGTCGAGTTTGTTTTTAAAAACTAGATATTACGGTAATCCTTTAGAGGCTCATGTTAAGGTAGATGAAGCGCACAATAATAGCATTACAGATCTACATTTTGGACTTTGGTTAAATCTATGGTTTCAAACTATAGATGAATTATTTGAAGGTGACTTTGCGGAAAATGCTAAACGACGCGCTCGTAAAATGGGAACTTTTCTATATCTCAAAATTTTTGAAGCCAGAAATAAATAACCCTTTCTTCTTTTTAACTTTGTTGGTCTAAGTGTTAATTTAAACCTAATCAAAAATGAAGCTATTAAAAGAATTCAAGGAATTTGCAGTAAAGGGTAATATGATGGATATGGCCATAGGTATTATAATAGGTGCTGCTTTTAATAAGGTTATAGATGTCCTTGCAAAACAAGTATTACTACCACCTTTGTCATTATTATCTGATGGTACAAATTTTCAGGATAAAAGATTGATTTTAAGAGAAGGTGTTGCAGATGATTCAGGTGCAATAACAACTAGCGAAGTAGCTGTTGAATATGGACAATTGTTCGAAGTATTTTTAGATTTTTTAATCATTGGTTTTACTGTGTTTGTTGTTGTTAAGGCTATGAATAAACTAAGAAATAAAGCGCAAGATACCAAGGATAAAACGGTTGCAACGCCAAAGGATATTGAGTTATTGTCAGATTTAAAAGGTTTGATGGAGGAGCAAAACAAACTCTTAAAATCTCAGATTTCAAAGTAATTGAAATACTCATTATTAATTCTCAATCATACAGAAAATGCTAATCTTAGATGCTCAGTAGGACTGTTGAAAACTATAAATATCAACCACTAGAAATAAATTGAAGAATTTTAACGCTTTTTTGGGTGTTTAAAATCAAACCCAAAACAGTAAAAAGCACTATCTTTGCACGAGCTTAAAAAGCCCTTAAGACTATGCAAAAGAAAATCGCAAACTTCCTCTTTTCTACTAAACTTACTGCTGTTTTATTTATCGCATTTGCAGTTGCTATGGCTGTTGGTACCATTTTAGATCGTAATATGGATACCTCACCAACGCCTTACACCAGAACGTTGATATACAATGCATGGTGGTTTGAAACGATCATGGTCTTTTTTGTCATCAATTTTGTTGGTAATATTTCGCGCTACAAACTTCTTAGAAAAGAAAAATGGTCTATACTTGTTTTGCACATATCATGGATACTAATTATTGTTGGTGCTGCAGTAACCAGATATATTGGTTACGAGGGAATGATGGCTATTAGAGAAGGGGAAACAGAAAGTCAATTTAGATCTCTAAAGACATATATAAGTGGAAGGATTGTTGGTGATTACGAAATCAATGGACAATTACAACAACGAAATATAATGGAAGAGGTAGATTTTTCACCTCGCCTAGATAATGACTTTGAGAAAACTTATGACTACGGTAATAAAGAAATAACTTTTCAACTCCGAAAATTTATAAAAGGTGCTGAGAAAGATGTTATTCCAGATGCTAGTGGTAAAAGCTACTTAAAGGTAGTTGAGGCAAGTAATAATGGTTCGCACAATCATTTTTTACAAGAAGGTCAAGTATCTAACATGCATAATGTTCTTATCTCCTTAAATAAAGAACAAGAAGGTGCTATTAATATTTACAACACTGATGATGGCCTCTTTATTAAATCACCATATGAAGGTGAATACCTCACCATGGCAACAGGTCAAACTGGGCAATTGGTAAAAGATAGTTTACAACCGCTTGCCTTGCGCTCGCGCTACATAATTGGTAATATGCAATTAGTTTTTCCAAAACCTGTAGTTAAAGGTGTTTTTGGGATTGTAAAAAAACCTACAATTTTGAAAGGTGATGATGATGGAGTAGTACTAGACGTTACAGCCAACGGAGAGACTAAAAGTATTAATCTACTGGGTGGCCAAGGAATTTACAACAGACTTGAAGAAATTAACGTTGGTGGCTTAGATATTGCCTTGCGCTATGGCTCGCGTTTAGAACAGCTGCCTTTTGAAGTAAAGTTAAATGATTTCATTGCTGAAAAGTATCCAGGTACAGAAAAAGCCTATTCTTCATATGAAAGCAAGGTAACAATCCTAGACGAAGAGAAAGGTGATTTTGACTACCATATTTACATGAATCACATTTTAGACCACAGAGGCTATAGGTTCTTTCAAGCTAGTTTTGATCCAGATGAGAAAGGTACAATACTTTCTGTCAACAATGACCGATGGGGAACCTACATTACCTATGCAGGATACATATTATTATATTTTGGATTAATGGCAATTTTATTTGCTAAGAACACAAGATTCGACAATATAAGACAGCGTCTATTTAAGTTGAATAAAAAGAAAGCAAAGATTATGACCACGATTGCTTTGCTTTTGAGTTTGTTGGGTTATACACAAGAACATTCTGCAAACGATGGTCACAATCACTCAAACGACATACCATCTAAAGCAAGTTTAGATTCTATTTTAAAGGCTAATGTTGCACCTATAAAACATACTGACAAGTTTTCTGAAATGGTGATTCAAGATTATGACGGACGTATGAAGCCAATTCATACTTATGCTTCAGAAATGCTCAGAAAGTTAAGTAAACATGATACTTATGAAGGGTTAAACGCAACGCAAGTTTTTTTATCTATTCAAGAAAGTCCTGTATTGTGGTACAACATTCCAGTAATTTATTTAACACCAAGAAAGGCTGATTCTATTAGAACTATAATAGGCGTAGATAAAGATCAGAAATACGTAAGTCTATTAGATTTTTTTACTGAAGATGGACGAAATAAATTAGGCCCATACATAGAAGAGGCTTTTAAGGCACAGGTTCCGAATGGATTTCAGAAAGAGGTAAAAAATACATACGGAAGATTAACGCTTCTATCTGATGCTATTGAGGGCAGAAACATAAGAATTTTTCCTGTGCCAGAGGATGAAAATAACAAATGGATATCTTCATTTGACTTTAAGCAAGGTGGTTACGATGAGGTTATAGAAGATGAATCATACAAAGCATTTGTAAAAAATGGCTTTAACTATTATTTGATGACATTAAATAATGCCAAACAATCTGGTAACTTTGAAAACGCAGATAAACTTTTGGGGGATTTTAAAAAAACACAGCAAAAGTATGGAAGCGAGGTTATGTTATCTGACGACAAGGTTAAGGCTGAAATATTATACAATAAATACGATATTTTTAAAAAATTATTTAGTTGGTATCTTTATGCAGCAACACTGCTGTTTATCTTTATCATTGTTCATATTTTCAACTACAAAAGCAAATGGTTAAAGACAGCCATAAACATTCTTATTGCTAGTATTATTGTACTATTTGTACTTCATACTGGTGGCTTAATCTGGCGTTGGTATTTATCTGGTCATGCACCATGGAGTGATGCTTATGAGTCTCTTATTTATGTGGCTTGGTCAGTATCTTTGTTTGGATTACTTTTTGGTAGAAAAAGTAATCTTACCATTGCAGCATCCGCTTTTGTAAGTGCTATAATTTTAATGGTGGCACATTGGGCTTGGATGGATCCGGCAATTGCAAATCTTCAACCTGTTCTACAAGGATATTGGTTAATGATTCACGTTTCGGTGATTGTTGCCAGTTATGGACCTTTCGCAATAGGTATGATATTGGGTGTTATAGCTTTGTTACTTATGATTCTTACTAACAAAGAAAATAAGAAACGCATCGATATCAATATTAAAGAGATTACTATAATTAATGAAATGGCACTAACGGTAGGCTTAATCATGTTAACCATTGGGAATTTCCTAGGTGGTATGTGGGCCAATGAAAGTTGGGGACGTTATTGGGGCTGGGATCCTAAGGAAACATGGGCGCTGATTAGTATTATGATTTACGCTTTTGTTATACATATGCGATTAGTACCTGGTTTACGTGGTAGCTGGATTTATAATTTAATGTCTGTACTTGCCTTTGGTAGTATTTTAATGACCTATTTTGGTGTAAACTTTTATTTATCGGGTCTTCATGCTTATGCTAGTGGTGATCAAATACTGAGTTTTCAATTTATAGCTATCACCCTTTTAATAATTTTCATTTTAGCGTTGTTTGCATACAGAAAATATAAAATTTACTACAAATAACCTGTTTTTTTAATTTCAATTAAAAAGGCATTATAAATTTTCATACCTTGAGGTTATAAAACTAACCCTCAAAAATGAACTACTTCAAAAAATTAGGAATAGCGAACGTTCTAATGTTAACTTTGTGCGCAGTTATAATCCTTGTTGCCGAATATTTATTTTTAACTGGAGACCAGATGCATGGCCTCTTTATTGGTCTGTGGGCACCTACTTTATTAGGTGTTATGATTTACTTAAAACTTGTAGATAATGGTAGCAAATGATATTGTATTATGGTTTTCTATAATTGTTATAGTTTTGGTAGCGCTCTGGGCAATTCTGATGATACGTGCTTATAACAAGGCTGGTGAAAAAGACTAATTTCTTAATTATTGAACTTTTTTTTGAAAAATAATACGCATATTTGTGCTATTATGATTGCCTAATTTACCCATCGAATATCATTCGTCACTACTTCATGTGATATGAAAACGTTGAACACTTCTATATGTTCAGTAGTAATTAATCGTACATTTTTTAATTATGCAATCAAACAAAGTTTCAATACTTCAATTTCTTAAATATTTGAAAATCGCAATTTCGGGAAAAGAGCAGGAATTCACTTCTGGTAGCATTCGTAAAGCTGTTTTTATGCTGTCAGTTCCAATGATTCTAGAAATGCTAATGGAATCTATCTTCGCAATCGTAGATATCTTCTATGTTTCTAAAGTTAGTGTAAATGCAGTCGCAACGATAGGTTTAACTGAGTCTGTTATTACATTAGTGTATGCTGTAGCAATAGGCTTAAGTATGGCTGCCACTGCAGTTGTTGCCAGACGTATTGGAGAAAAGGATAGGGAAGGAGCCTCACAAGCAGCAGTGCAAGTGTTAGGATTAGGTGTTATAGTAGCTACTGTAATAAGTGTTATAGGTATACTTTTTCCAAAGGAAATTTTGCAATTAATGGGCGGCGAACCCGATTTAATTGCTGAGGGTTATGGGTACACTCAAGTGTTACTTGGTGGAAATGTTACCATAATGCTTTTGTTTTTAATCAATGCCATTTATAGAGGTGCTGGTGATGCATCAATAGCCATGTGGGCATTAGTTTTATCTAATGGTTTAAACATTATTTTAGATCCAATTTTTATTTTCGGTTTTGGTCCAATACCAGCATTTGGTGTAGAAGGAGCTGCAATCGCTACAACAATTGGTAGAGGTACAGCAGTTATTTTTCAACTTTTAGTATTGTTTTATGGATGGAGTAAAATTAAGATTGGTTTTAAAGATTTAGTGCTTAGAGTAGCAGTAATGCTTAACTTAATTAAAGTATCGCTAGGTGGAATAGGTCAGTTTTTAATAGGTACATCTTCTTGGGTATTTTTAATGCGTATTATGAGTGAGTTTGGTAGCGAGGTATTAGCCGGATATACAATAGCTATACGAGTTATGATGTTTACGCTTATGCCTGCTTGGGGAATGAGTAATGCTGCTGCGACCTTGGTAGGACAGAATTTGGGTGCTCAAAAACCTAATAGAGCAGAGGCTTCTGTTTGGAAGACAGGAAAGTATAGTACAATTTTTATGGGATTTGTTTCTATTGTTTATCTCATTTTTGTGCCGCAAATTATATCTTGGTTTACTCAAGAACCAAATGTAATTAAAAATGGAGCACTTTGTCTAAGGATTATAGCTGCTGGTTATGTATTCTATGGTTACGGTATGGTAATAATAAACGCCTTTAATGGTGCTGGCGATACCAAGACACCAACTTGGATTAACTTTATTTGCTTTTGGTTGTTTCAATTGCCGTTTGCCTATTTAATGGCTTTAACATTTAATCTTGGGCCTGTTGGTGTATTTGCTGCAATAACTTTAGCAGAAGTGTTAATAACAATTATAGGGATTGTCTGGTTTAAAAAAGGTTATTGGAAATCTGTTAATGTTTAAAAAATTGAAATAAAAAACGTCCTTAGCAGTTTGTAGCTAAGGACGTTTAACCTAACTAATAAAATATATTTAGAGTATTAAGAATTTTCAGGTGCTGTTTTTAATGCTGATGAAGCTACCGCTAAACCATAAATCACAAGACCGAATCCTATTTTGTTTACAGCGTCTCCAATATTATATATTACATCCATGTTTAAACCTAAGCCTGCTAAACCGTCATACCATCCTGGTGTGCCTGCCATATATCCTAATGGGTAAATAGCCCATCCTACCAGTACAAACCAACATAATGTTTTATGTGCTTTGAGAACTGCACCACCAGCTTGTTCTGCCAATTTTTTAGCCTCACCGAACCAAATAATGTAAACGATGATAAAATATGCAATCCCAGAAATTAGACCCCAAAGCCATGCTTGGTCTCTGTAAACAGCTTCACCGAAATAACCTGTAACCAGCATCACTACTGACCATCCGATTAATTTCCACATTAGTGACTTTTTAGCTCCAGCCACTTTCAAAATTAAAAAGAATTCTACACACATTAAAGGTACAGTTAATACCCAATCAACATACCTAAAGAATGTTGGCGATTCTGCAAAAGAAGCCCAATAGTCTCTCATGTACCAATAGTGCACTGCTGCAATAAATGTAATCAATCCTGAAACAAGGATAGAAGTTCTCCACTTTCTGTCAAAACTATTCATTGATAGAAAGAAAAAGGCCGAAGCGGCCATCATAGCCATACATCCAACAAAGAAAGTAAAGCCAACATAGTCATCAGTTGCAAGTTTACTTACATCTGCTAATAAAACGGTTAGTAATTTCATAACATTATTATTTTTGTTTAATCAAAATTAATTAAAGTTAAACAAATATTGTTTAAAATTTTCATAAAAAAATTAAACAAAATAAAATTTTACTACCTTTATATTGTGAGATTTCCAATATTTAACTTAATAATTACGGTTTTTTTATTTTGGCTTACTATTCAAATAGATAGTCAATTTGAAACATATCTATCGTACATTCTAGTATGTTCTGTGGGTATTTTACATGGTGCAAACGATATTTCTATTATAAGCTTTCTCAAAAGAGGCTATAAAAGAAATAGGATTTTTTCAGCATTGTATATAATTCTTATCCTCTCAAATATCTTTATTTTTTTTACTTCACCTTTATTTGCATTAATTGTATTTATTACAATTAGTTGTTATCATTTTGGTGAACAGCATTACAATCATTTTATTAAACAAGGTGGTTTAAAGTCATCATTTTTCTTTTTTAGTTATGGGTTTTTAATTTTCGGACTACTCTTTTACAACAACTTGAATGAAACCAATAAGATCATTTTTGAATTGACAGGTGTATTAATTAGTAAAGATTTATTCCTATATTTTTTATGGTTTGGCATTATTACAACGCTATTGTCAACTATCATAAACTATAAAAATTTTACTACTGAGTTTAACTATTTGCAAGAGTTGTTTCTGATAGCATTATTCGCGCTTTTGTTTAAGTTAGCAACGTTATTGTGGGCTTTTACTATATATTTTGTGATTTGGCATTCTGTACCAAGTCTCATCGATCAAATAAAAGTTTTGTATGGTGATACAAATAAGATCAATTGGATTAATTATATAAAATCATCATTCATATATTGGTTTATATCTATTATTGGGTTAGTTGTGCTTTACTTTGGAAGCGATTATTTACAATTAAATTTTATCACAGTGTTCTTTGCTTTTTTAGCGGCTATTACCGTTCCTCATGTTATTGTTATGTACTTTTTGAATAAGAATTGAAGATTTATTAGTCTTAAAAATCGCTTTTATTTATTTTTATAATATGAAAAAATTAGGACTCAATACTATCTGTACTCATGTCGGTGAAGTTAAAGATGAACAGTTTAAAGGAGCAGTTTCTCCAATATATTTAAGCTCGTCTTACGAATTTTTAGATGTTGATATAAAACGCTATCCACGTTATTTTAATACACCAAATCAAGAATATTTAGCAAAAAAAATAGCAGCTTTAGAACATACTGATGCTGCATTAATTTTTGGGTCTGGTATGGCAGCTATAAGCCATATGTTTTTGGCGTTTTTACAAAAAGGAGATCATTTGGTAGTTCAAAATACATTGTATGGTGGAACGGTTAATTTTATAAAAGAAGAATTTCCAAAATATGGTATAGAATATACATTTACCAATGGTTATAAAGTTGACGATTTTGAAGCTGTCATTCAACCTAACACAAAGCTCATTCATATTGAAACACCTTCTAATCCACTATTGACTATTACAGATATCAAAGCCATAGCAAAGCTTGGTAAAGCCAAAAATATCCTAACATCTATTGATAATACGTTTGCTTCTCCAGTAAATCAAAATCCGATTGATTTGGGTGTTGACATGGTAATGCATTCTGCTACAAAATATTTTGGAGGTCATAGCGATATTTGTGCAGGTGCAGTAGCAAGTTCTCAAGAGCATATAGATAGAATATGGAATGTAAGTAAGAATCTTGGTGGTAGCCTTAGCGATATGACGGTCTGGATGCTTGAGCGTAGTATGAAAACTCTAGGCTTACGTGTAAAGGCGCAAACCAAAAATGCTATGAAAATGGCTAAATGGCTAAACAAACACCCAAAAATAGCCAAAGTCTATTATCCAGGTTTAAAATCACATCCTGGACATAAATTGGCAAAATCTCAAATGAAAGGATTTGGTGCTATGCTGTCTTTTGAATTAATAGATGGTTTAGATGCCTATCAATTTCAGAAATCGTTAAAACTCATAAAATCATCAATGAGTTTAGCAGGTGTAGAAAGTACAGTTATTTCTCCATATCTAACTTCCCATGCGCTTTTAACGCAAGAAGAACGCGATAAAGTTGGTATAAGTGATCGATTAATTAGATTCTCTGTAGGTATTGAAGATGTAAAAGATTTAAAACGCGATATAGATAAGGCTATAGCTGCGCTAAAGTAGTTTTTGGTTTGCGATTATCTGTTTTAAAGCTAATACCAACCTGTATTCTGTTAAGATTGTTTTTTCGAATATGTTGTTTTAAATAGCCTATTTGCAATTGTGAATGTTTGGTGACTTTAAAACCCAAGCCACTGTAAAATCTATTTTCATGGAATACCTGATCTTGAAAATTTACAAAAGGTTCTTCTGAAACGTTGATAAAAACACTTTTGCTAAGATTATATGTAAAACTCATACGATACCTAAATCTATTTTGAAGTTCATTTCTGTCTACAAAATCTAAAAAGCGATGCTCTAATTTTGCTCTATGTTGAATATTTATTTTTGCAATTTTATGATTAATGACGTATTGTTCATAAACACGATGTTCGTGTATGTTTGGTTGATGATCAAATTCAAAAACAGTATCGATATCCAAGTAAGCATAACCAATACCGAGAGTTTGATTGTTTTTTAAATGATAATTACCACGTAAAGAGATATAAGCTAAGTTATAATTTGAGGATGCCTCATAAAATCGTAATTCGGCATAAGGATTAAGACTAAAACGTTCGCTTAACCTGTGATGACTACCATAGGTATACCAAGAGCCTAAATGATTTTCTGATGGATTTTGGGCATTGAGGTTAGTTGCAACTAAAGTTAAAAATACAATTGTCAGTAGAATTCTCATTTGACTTTTCATCTTTATTATTTGAGAATTAGAGTTCAGTTAAGGTAATGAAAAAGAGGAGCTCCATGAGAGCTCCTCCTTGTCATGGAATTATTAAACATGGTCTGTTAAATGATGATGCTCATCAATTAATGGACCTCCTTCTATAATTTGTTCAGAAGCTTCACTTGCAAATTTTTCAAAGTTCAAGTGGAATGAGTGTGCTAACTGAATAGCTTTACTAATGTAAGCTCCTTTTTGTAACCAAGTATTCATTGGGTCTAACATTTCTGTAGGAACGTTAGGAATGTATTTTGGCATGTTTAATCCAAAGATTGGGTGTTGTTCATAGTCTACATTGTCTAATTCTCCATTAAGAATAGCGGTAATCATAGCTCTTGTATATTTTAATTTAATGCGAGAACCAACTCCATAAGGTCCGCCACTCCAACCAGTGTTAAGTAACCAGACGTTAACGCCAGCTTCTTGCATTTTGTTGCTTAGCATTTCTGCATATTTAGTTGGGTGTAATGGCATAAATGGTTCACCAAAACAAGCAGAGAATGAAGGAACAGGCTCTGTAATACCAGCTTCTGTACCAGCTACTTTAGCAGTATATCCAGAAATAAAGTGGTATGCAGCCTGACCAGGTGTTAACTTTGAAACAGGAGGTAATACACCAAAAGCATCACAGGTTAAAAAGAATATATTCTTAGGATTATCTGCATAAGATGGCTGTTGTATGTTATCTATGTGGTAAATAGGATAACTCACACGTGTATTTTGTGTTATGCTACTATCCATATAATCTACTTCACCGTTGTCTTTAAAGATTACATTCTCTAAAATAGCACCAGGTTTAATAGCTCTATAGATGTCTGGTTCTTTTTCTTCAGTTAAATCAATAACCTTGGCGTAGCAACCACCTTCAAAATTAAAGATTCTGTTTTCAGCTGTCCAGCCATGCTCATCATCACCAATTAATTTTCTGTTAGGATCAGCAGATAGTGTCGTTTTACCAGTACCTGATAAACCAAAGAAAATGGCTGTTTCTCCATCTTCGCCAACATTGGCAGAACAGTGCATTGGTAATACATTTTTATCAACAGGTAGTATCATGTTTAGAGCAGAGAAAATCCCTTTTTTCATTTCACCTGTATATGCAGAACCACCAACTAATGCTATTTTTTTAGTGAAGTTTAAAATTGAAAAATTACCTTGTCTTAAACCATATTTTTTTGGTTCAGGACATTCATAACCAGGTGCACAAAGCACTAGCCATTCTTCTTCAAAATTTTCTAATTCTTTTGCAGTTGGTCTTAAAAACATATTGTATATAAACATGTTAGACCATGGATATTCTGTTACAGTTCTAACTCCCATTCTATATTTTGGGTCTGAGCATACAAAACCATCACGAACATAAATTTCTTTTTCACTTAAATACTTTTCTATTTCGCCTTGTAGATAGTCGAAATTTTCTGGTGATATGGCTTTGTTTGTTTTTCCCCACCAAACTCTATCTTTTGTATAATCATCCTTTACTAAAAATCTATCTTGAGGTGAGCGTCCTGTAAATTTTCCGGTGTTAATGGCTAAGGTACCATTAGAAGTTTCTTTGCCCATTCCTTTTTCAACAGTAATGGTTTGTAATTCTTCAGGAGAAAGATTCCAATGTGCTTTGGTGTCTTTCAGTCCATACTTTGTAAGGTCTCTAGTTTTCATAATCGGATCTTTTAATAATGTTTCCATGAGTTAAAAATTTTAAAATGGCCAAATCAATGGCACTAAGGTTAATGTTGTTATTAAGAAGAGTAGAAGCAGTGGTGCACCTACTTTTACATAATCAATAAATTTGTATCCACCTGCTGTCATTACCATGGCATTTGTAGTAGTGCCTACAGGAGTTAAAAAGGCTGTTGAAGCACTAATAGCTACAGCTATCATAAATGGTGCGGCAGATAGACTTAATGTATTGGCTGTAATAATGACAATCGGCGCCATTAAAACTGCAGTTGCAGAATTGTTTATAACTTGACTAAATGATGTTGTGAGAAGAAAAACACCACCAAGTAATACAATAGGGTGTAAACTACCTAAGGCATTTACCAATCCATCAGCTATAAGTTTTGCAGTACCTGTTTTTTGAAGTGCTAATCCCATAGGAATCATAGCTGCAATCATAACGACACTTACCCAACTAATACCTTTGTATGCTTTTGGTATTGGTACACATCCTGTTATTAATATGATACCTGCTGATATTAAAGCGGCAACTGCTCCAGGAACAATTTTAAATACTAATAATCCAATCATTAACACTAATGCAAATAGTGCTATGTAAGATTTGTAAGTAATATTGGTTACCGTTTTTGCCATACCTTCAGGACTACCAATAATAACAAGGTTTTCATGATAAGTTTTAAGTTGCTCTATATCGTTCCAAATTCCTCTGATTAAGAAAGCATCACCAGCTTTAACCACAATTTCTCTATCTGTAAATGGTTTATTGTTTCTAGATGCAGCCATAAGTTGAACACCAAATCGTTTAAAGTATCTACCAATTCTTAAGCGTCTGCCAACTAATGTAGAATTTGGTGTTACAATAATTTCGGTCATACCAACCTCTTGATTAATTAAATTGTTACGCAACTCATCTGCAATAGGTTCTAATGGTAGTAATCCTAATCTAAATTTTATCATTAATGCATTAATCGCTTCGGTAGTTCCTTTAACAGTTATGATATCATGATATTTAAATTCAGTGTCATTTGAAGGAAATTCAATAAAAGCTTCATTTCCCTTAAGTAGATTGGGATGACGACGTTTAATTCTCAATATTGAAACTTGATGATTGTCCTCAAAATTCCATTTACCAATATTGGTACCAAGCAAGGGAGATACAGAACGTACTCTTAATCGGTAATAGTCACCTTCTACCTTGTAAGCTTCAATCCATTTATGAAGCGTTGTACTAATATCTACAGGTTTATTGTTGGTTTTATTGCTAGGTAATAATTTGTAGCCAATAAATTTAAAGTAGAGTAGTGCAATTAATAATAGAGGAAGACCAATTAATCCAAATTCAAAGAAAGAAAAGCCTTCTAAACCGCTTTCTAACATGGTATTATTAACAATAATATTTGGTGGTGTTCCGGTTAATGTAAGTAAACCGCCAGTATTAGAGCCAAATGCCACAGGCATTAATAGTTTAGAAGGTAATGTCCCAATACTCCATGCAGAAGATATGGTTACAGGCATTAGTGTTGCTACTGTACCAGTATTACTAACAACACCAGATAGTAAACCAGAGCCTAAAGTTGTGATTAATAAAAGCTTTGTAATGCTTTTTCCAGCCATTTTTATAAACTTCTGACCAGCTAAGGCTGTCCAACCAGTTTGAGATAAACCTTCACCAATAATAAATAATGCTGCAATCATTATTACGGTAGGATTGCTAAAGCCACTCAAAGTTTCTTGTAGGTCTAAAATTCCAAAAAGAAATAAGCTGAGCATAGAAAGTAGTGCAATAATGTCTGGTGTGAATTTTCCCCAAATGAAAAGGATAATTGTAATTGTTAAAATGACCAGCATTAGATTCATAATGGTTAGTGCTTTAAAATCTCCTGTAAAGTTAAAGGCAATACATACCAATATTTATGACGAATGTCATGCTTTTGAGGATTTACGAATTATTCAATTATTGGTAGATAATAGAATAACAATTCAAAGAAAATTTAAACGAAACCGTTTGCGAAATAGAAAGAAAATGAAATTCTATATCCTTTTTAATATTTTTGACATCAGAGAAAAACGAAAAACACATGAAATTAGACATTTTAGCCATAGGAGCACATCCAGATGATGTAGAATTAGGTTGCGGAGCTACAATTGCAAAAGAGGTAGCAAATGGCAAAAAAGTTGGGATTATAGATTTAACAAGAGGCGAACTAGGAACAAGAGGAACAGCAGACACTAGAGATGAAGAATCTTTTAATGCAGCAAAGATTCTTAATGTTTCTATGCGAAGCAATATGGAATTTGCTGATGGCTTTTTTGTTAATGATAAAGAACACCAAATAGAGCTTATAAAAGAAATACGAAAGTATAGACCAGACATTGTGTTGTGTAATGCTATTGATGATAGGCATATAGATCATGCTAAAGGGAGTAAGTTGGTTAGTGATGCTTGTTTTTTGAGTGGATTGATAAAAATTGATACTAAACATGAGGATGGTGACGATTGGCAAGAGCCTTGGAGACCTAAAGCAGTGTACCATTACATACAATGGAAAGATTTAGAACCAGATATTATAGTTGATGTTACTGGTTTCATTGAAAAGAAGATGGAAGCTGTTTTAGCTTATAAAACACAATTTTTTGATCCAGACAGTAAAGAACCAGAAACACCAATTTCTAGTAAAAATTTTACAGATAGTATTATTTACAGAGCAAGAAATGCAGGAAGACTTATTGGTACAGAATACGGTGAAGGATTTACTGTAGAGCGTTATCCAGCAGTAGATTCTTTATTTGATTTAAAATAAGTGCAGAAAACGTTTTGTAGAAAAATGTAAATAATTTACATTTGCAGTCCTAATCAAAAATGGTGGTTGTAGCTCAGTTGGTTAGAGCGCTGGTTTGTGGTACCAGATGTCGTGGGTTCGAGTCCCATCTTCCACCCAAAAAGACAAAGCCTTTCAGTAATGAAAGGCTTTTTTTGTATATCTATTTAAAGCTGTTATTCTGTAGCTTTATCAACAACTGGTTTGTTTGCTCTATTTGCAATTTCCCATGCTGTGTAAAACACCAATCGAGCTCTGTTTTCTAGTAAATCATATTCAATTTTGTCTGGCGTATCACTTGGTCTGTGATAATCGTCATGTGTGCCATTGAAATAAAAAATTACTGGAATATTGTTTTTTGCAAAGTTGTAATGATCGGATCTGTAGTAAAAACGATTTGGGTCATTGTCATCATTAAAGGTATAATCTAATTCTATGTTACAGTATTTTTTGTTTACCTCTTCTGAAATATTGTGCAAATCTGTGCTCAACTTATCACTACCTATAAGATAGACATAGTTTCTATCACCTTCTTTACGCTTTGGGTCTGTTCTACCAATCATGTCTATATTAAGATTGGCAACAGTATCTTCTAAAGGAAAAATAGGGTCATTATCAGTGTAATACCTAGAACCTAAAAGACCTTTTTCTTCACCTGTAACATGAAGAAACAAAATAGAACGCTTTGGTCCATGTCCTGCTTTTTCAGCTTCTCTAAATGCTTCTGCTATTTCTAGTATTGCTACAGTACCAGAGCCATCATCATCAGCACCATTATATATTTCACCATTTTTAATGCCTTCGTGGTCTAAATGTGCAGAAATTACAAGAATTTCATTTGGCTTATCTGATCCTTCAATAAACGCGACTACGTTTTCGGAAGAAATTTGCTCAGACTTATTTTCTATTGCGACTTTTAAATTTGTTTTGATTTCCTTAGGTTTTTCGTCTTCTAAGATTGAAGAATGGAGCGTTTTCCCTAATTTTTCATTGATCATAAGCATAGTTAGATCATCGTTATTGCTCTTTAATGACAATCTTCCCATAGCATCTAGCATAAACTGTCTTTTAAAATAAGGTGCATATCTAGAGAATAATTCATTATCTAGATAGATTAACATTTTGGCACCGTTTTCTAAGGCAGCATCTCTTTTGCTAGATAAGGACTGACGACCGTTGGTCCATTTGGTATCTTCAGCACTTCCTGTTGTAATGTAATTTCCATCTGCATCTTTTGGCTCACCAGCTCTTGCTAAAACAATTTTACCTCTAACATCTAAACCTTCATAGTCTGAGTAATTTTCAGCATGAATACCATACCCTACATAAACAACATCATTTGCAATCATATCTACATTACCACTAGATCTTAAAACAATTTGGTCCTCAAAACTTTGAAAACTCTCGTCATTGACAAATACTTTTGCCTTGGATATACTTTGTTTTTCTAATGGAACCTCTTGAAAATAGTCATCTTTGCCAAGAGGTGAAGGAATACCAAGACTAACATAATGAGCTTTAAGATAATCTACTGCCATTTTTTGACCTTTAGCGCCCGTATCCCTTCCTTCAAACTCATTTGAGGCGTATTTGTAGAGCATTTCTCTAAGCTCACCAGCGGTAATCGTAGAAGCATATTTTGTTGGGTCTACAACTTTTGCTTCATTCATTTGTATTGAGGTGGTATTACTTTTTGAAGAAGTTCCGCAATTAGTAATTAAAAGTGTAGCAAAAAAGATTAATACTATTTTTTTCATTTTATACATATTTATTTAACCATAACAATTTTGAATAAAATTACGAAAAACAGAATTATTGAAGAGTTTTTTAATTTTCTTTAAACAAAGCTCAATTCTAGATAATTTCTGGTTTTAAGCGCTCTGGTGAATTTGCCAAATACCATGCAGTTGCAAAGATGAGCTTTGTGCGTTTTGCAAGTAAAGGATAATTTATTTTGTCAGCAGTATCTGTTGGCTTTGTGTAATCTTCATGCTCACCATTAAAAAAGAAAACAACAGGTATACCTTTTGTTGCAAAGTTATAATGATCAGACCTGTAATAGTAACGATTAGGGTCACTTGTGTCATTATACTCATAATCTAAATCTAAATTCACAAAAGTATAATTGGCTTCTTGAATTATGAAATGAAGTTCTGTGCTTATACGGTCTGCACCAATTACATAAATATAGTCTTCATTTCCATCATCTAGATGCCTTTCATCCACACGACCAATCATATCAATATTAAGATTACTTACTGTATGTTCTAATGGAAATATTGGGTTATTTGTGTAGTATCTAGAACCATGGAGTCCAACTTCCTCACCGGTAACATGTAAGAATACGATACTACGCTTAGGTCCATAACCATCTTCTTTAGCCTTTTTAAAAGCTTCAGCCATTTCAAATACAGCAGCTGTACCAGAACCATTATCGTCTGCACCAGGATAAATTATACCGTCTACAACTCCTTCATGATCTGAGTGAGCAGTTATGTATATATATTCATCAGGAAACTCTGAACCCTCTATATAGGCAATGACATTTTGCGACTCATTTAAATCATCTGGTAAAACTGATTTTGGTACTATTTGATAATAATCTGGATGGGTTTTTGGTGGCTTTATCCCTAGCGAGTTATAATAACCTCTAATGTAGTTACAGATTTCGTTGTGACCTGTTTCACCAGTCATACGTCCATAATACTTTTCTGAAGAAACTTCCTCTACGTAGATTTTAAGCTCCTCGGTAGTAATAGTTTTTAAGTATTTTTCAACAACTTTCTTATTGTCATAAGAAATGCTATCTTTTAATTGTTCAATTTTCTCACTATGTCTTAATGTAGCGCAAGAACCTACAAGAATAAGTGCTGAGGCAACTAATACTTTCATTTAACTAAATATTTCTAACGGATTAACTTATGTTGTAAATTCTAATAATCATTCTCTTGCGAAAAATTAGGGCTTGATTATACAATTTAGTTGTAACTATTTGATTTAAGCAAAAATAAGTTAAAAGTGTTATATATTTTCTTACAATGAGGATGAAATTTTATAAATCTTCATCAATGTCTATGTCTTCTAGCAATTCTTTAGAATCTTCAAGGTTTTCTTCATCGCGTTGTTCTAATTGCTCAATGTCACCAACTTCTGATGTATAATAAATACTTTTGTAAATAGTTAGGGCTAAAGCAATGATAACCATTAAAAAAATATATTGGATGGATTTTGTTTTGGTTTTATCCTTCTTAGACATAAAAATAATTAATAAACCGCACACAAAGGCTACTATAATTGGTATTACAGCAAGATTTGAGAGTGGTGTAACAGCTAAGATAACTGCTAAAACCGCAGCTATAAATCCTAGAATTATAATTAATTTCTTTCCCATAAGATTTTAATGTTTTAAACCAGTTGCAGATTGTATTTTTAATTCTCCATTACCAACAGGAATTTTAAATTTTGCGTAAACAGGAATCTTGTTTTCGTCAGCAGTTAACCATAGTAAATTAGAATTAGAACCCTTAAGAACATCACTACCTTTAATTGATATTGCCAATTTGTAACATTCTTTAGATCCTATCTTTGTAGAAATAGTTTCTTTACTAAGATATTTTAATGTGATGGAAGTTTCTTTATTGTCAAACAATACTATAAAGTCCTGTTGGTCACCAGGATTAGCTTTGTGAATGTCTAAATTTCTTATGTAATACAATGTACTTACAATATCTTTTGTAGAAGCGTTGATTTTTACATTTTTGTTTTCATCCCAAGTCGTACCATCCTTTCTTTTTTTACGCTTTAAGCTTTTTACCAATTTAGCTTTATGGTTATACTTATACTGCATAAATTTATAATAACCGCCTTCACTAATATCTCTTTTGTACAAATAAGGTGTTAGTGTTTTTGGATTTACATAGCTTTCGTACAAATCTCTAATTTTAAAGAAATTATCCCATTTTTTATAAGTTGCAGCAGTACACTTTAAGCGCATAAGTGTACTTTTTGATGTTTTTACTTCACTGGTTTCCATTTTAACTTCGGCAATATCTGTCAGTATACCAGACATATTATATGATGCTGAAAAGACTAATTTTTCACCGAAAGCAATTGTATTGTTTTGGGCTGTTATAGACAATCCACATAAAAGCGTAAAAACAAAAAAGTATTTTTTCATAAAGATTGATTTGTGATAATAACGATATATGCTGCATATATTGTGCCGAAAATACAATGCATTATTCAATGTTGCTAATTTTATTTAAAAATCACTGACAAACATTTTTAAAAAAACTAGATAAAAATCTTTGGCTACATCAAAAAGGGTTTTATATTTGCATCCGCAATTGGAGAAATGGCAGAGTGGTCGAATGCACTGGTCTTGAAAACCAGCGAGGGTCACACCTCCGGGGGTTCGAATCCCTCTTTCTCCGCAAAAGAGTTCCTAGAAATAGGAGCTCTTTTTTTTGTTTATAGCGTATCTTTGCAATAAAAAAGAATATGTCTATACTCGAAAAATTGAAATGGCGTTACGCAACAAAAAAGTTTAACACTTCAAAAACACTATCTAAAAATCAGATTAATACTTTAAAAGAAGCATTTAATCTTACCGCATTATCTTATGGTTTACAAACTCTAAAATTGGTCATTGTTGAGGATAAAATTTTGAGGGAGCAGCTGGTGAAACATTCTTATGGACAACGTCAAGTAGTTGATGCATCACATTTGTTAGTGATTTGTATTCAAAATGAAATTAACGAAGATGACGTTGACACTCATTTTGATACTATAAAAAATATTAGACAAACTCCAGAGGAAATTTTAAATCCATTTAAAGATAGTCTTAAATCTACTATACAAAATATGACTGTTGATAAAAAAAATGATTGGGCTACTAGACAAGCTTATATTACACTGGGTAATTTAATGACAGTTTGTGCGGTAGAGCAAATTGATAGCTGTCCTATGGAAGGTTTTATTCCAGAGAAGATTGATAATATTTTAGAGCTAGATAAATATGGACTTACTTCAGTGCTTTTATTTCCGGTTGGATATAGAGCAGATGATGATATGTTTGCTACTCTCAAAAAAGTGCGATTACCATTGTCAAAAACCATTATTGAGTTATAATTACGCTTTTTAAAGTGCTTCAAAAGTTTATATTTGTTTAAATTAAAATCAAAAAATTTATGCCTGGATTTGAGTTATTTGGTAACTTAGAACGTAAAGAAGTTAATGATGTTTTAGATAATGGAGTCTTAATGCGCTACGGATTTAACGGTATGCGAAATGGTCATTGGAAAGCCAAAGAACTTGAACAAGAGCTTGCCAAAACCTTTGATTCTAATTATGTTCAGTTGGTATCGAGTGGAACAGCCGCTGTTTCGGTAGCCTTGGCTTCTGCTGGAGTAGGTGCTGGTGATGAAGTGATTATGCCAACGTTTACCTTTGTGGCAAGTTTTGAAGCAATAATGATGCTCGGTGCAATTCCTGTATTAGTAGATATTGACGATACTTTAACTCTTGACCCAAAAGCAGTAGAAGGTGCTATTACTCCAAAAACAAAAGCAGTTATGCTGGTGCAAATGTGTGGAAGTATGGGTAATATGGATGCACTGAAAGTAATTTGCAACGAGCATAATCTAATATTTGTAGAAGATGCGTGTCAAGCCATTGGCGGAAGTTATAAAGGTAAGCCACTTGGGAGTGTAGCTGATTTAGGCTGTTTCTCGTTCGATTTTGTAAAAACTATTACCTGCGGTGAAGGTGGTGCTGTAGTAACTAATAATAAAGATTATTACACTAATGCCGACCATTTTTCAGATCATGGTCATGATCATGTAGGAAATGATAGAGGTGCAGAAACACATCCTTTTCTAGGTTATAATTTTAGAATATCAGAACTAAATGCAGCTGTTGGTCTGGCACAAGTAAAGCGATTATCAGAATTTATTACTATCCAAAAACGAAACTATTCGATTATAAGAGAAGTATTATCTCATATTCCAGAAGTTACCTTTAGAACAGTCCCTGAAGGAGGTGAAGAGAGCTATGCCTTTTTAAATTTCTTTTTACCAGATTTAGAATCTGCACGAAAAGTATCTCAAGGTTTCAAAGACAATGGTATAGATGCTTGTTTTCATTATTACGATAACAATTGGCATTATATTAGAAAATGGGATCATCTTAAAGAACTTAAATCATTATATCCAATTTCAAAGGAAGTTAAAGATGGACTTCAGTATTTAAAAACTAAGACTTTTGAGCAGTCTGATGCTTACATTGCCAGAAACATATCTTGTTTAATAAAACTGTCTTGGACAGAGGAAGAGGTTAGACAACGCGCCGAAAAGATGGTGCAAATTATTAAAACCATTTAATTTATTGCTTGTATAGTTAGTGTATAGGTAGATTTTAAAGTTAGCTGTAAACTGTTTCATATTTTTAGAAAAATTAAAAGTATGAAGCAGTTTTATATTATAACACTATTTATATTAATTGGTACTAAGCAATCGTTTTCTCAACAAACACCTATTGATTTTTCTCAACAAGCTCATCAGTTTACTGCTTTTGCAAATAGTGGCTTTGCATTTAATGTAGACCCAACAAATCCTAGCAATGATGTTGGTCAATTTTTTAATGATGGCTCACAGGATTGGCAAGGCTTTTATTTGGACTTGTCGAATCCAATAGATTTGGCTTCAGAACAGGTCATAACCTTGTCCTTTTATCAGTTCGATCCTAATATGCATTCCATTATGGTGAAATTAGAGAACGGTACAGAGCCAGACGTAGAAGTGGTTCAGACTAATTCAGGATCTGGTTGGTCTTACGATTTATCTTTCGATTTTTCAAATGCTATCTTAAGCGGAAATGGATCTTCTATAAATGCTATGGGAACATACTCTAGACTTGTAATTTTTATTGATGGTGGAACTATGACGCCAGGCACATATCTTATAGATGATATTAATGATGGTTCAGAGGCTACAGATCCTCATGAGTTAAATGTCATTTATGAAGATTTAGTATGGGCTGATGAGTTTGACAACAATGGAGCAGTAGACACTAGCAAATGGTTTCATCAAACACAGTTACCAGCTGGTGGCAGTTGGTTTAATGGTGAGCAACAACATTACACCAACCGTATTGAGAATTCGTATGTAGAAAATGGATTTTTAAATATTGTGGCTATAAAAGAGAATTTCACAGATCAAGGAGAAACTAAACAATATACATCAGCACGTTTAAATTCTAAATTCGCATTTACCTATGGTAGAGTAGATGTAAGAGCTAAGTTGCCAGAAGGTGATGGTACATGGCCAGCAATTTGGACTTTGGGCAAAAATATTAATGAAGCAGGTGCATATTGGCAAACCCAAGGTTTTGGTACGACAGCCTGGCCAGCTTGTGGAGAAATAGACATTATGGAACATGGATTAGGAGCAGTAAACCATGTAAGTAGTGCCATACATACACCTTCTAGCTTTGGAAGTACTATTAATTACCAGTCCTTTATTTTAAATGATGTTGCCAACGATTTTCATGTGTATTCCATGAACTGGTCACCAAATCAGATTACGTTTTTAATTGATGGAGTTGGTTTTTATACGTACAATCCTGCTCTTAAAGATCCAAGCACATGGCCTTTTGATGAAGATCAGTATCTACTTCTTAATATAGCAATGGGTGGAGCAGCAGGTAGTATAGATCCATCATTTTTACAAAGCGAAATGGTAATAGATTATGTAAGGGTCTATCAGAATACATCTCTTGGTCTAGAAGAAATTGCTCAAGAAGAATTTTCTGTTTATCCAAACCCTGTTTCGAGTACAGTTAACATTGGTAGCAATATTGAAATAAGTAGTATAGCGCTTTATAATACCTATGGCCAATGCATTGTTGAGAAAAAATCAAATACTGATGTATTAGATGTAAGTCAATTAAACCATGGTATTTACATACTTAAGATAACATCTAGCAATCGTATAGTTACAAAGCGAATAATAGTTAACTAGTAGTTAACGTAGTCTACTATCTCTAGTCCATAACCAATCATACCAACACGTTTGGTTTGTAAGCTATTAGATAATAGGTTTATTTTGCTAATTTTTAAATCGTGTAGGATTTGAGCTCCAATACCAAAATCTTTGGAGTCCATAGAAATTCTAGGTGCTTTTACCAATTGACCTTCTTGTTGATTCTCTTTTAATATTGATAATCGAGATAATAAATTCATAGATTCGGCTTGCTGATTAATAAATATTATAGCACCCTTTCCTTCTTTATTGATGGCGTTAAACATATCATCTAACTTTTGGTCAGCATTGTTCGTCAGCGTACCAAGAATGTCATTGTTAACAAGGGTAGAGTTAACACGCGTTAATACTGTTTCGTCAGATTTCCATGTGCCCTTAGTTAATGCAATATGAACTTGATTGTTGGTTGTTTGTAGATATGCTCTCAGCCTAAATTTACCAAAACGTGTCTCTATATTAAAGTCTTCTCTCTTTTCTATTAAAGAATCATACTCCATGCGGTAAGCAACTAAATCTTCAATAGATACAATTTTTAAGTCAAATTTCTTAGCAACTTCCATAAGCTGAGGTAATCTTGCCATGGTGCCATCTTCATTCATTATTTCTACAATAACACCAGCAGGTTCAAAACCAGCTAAACGTGCAAAATCTATCGCTGCTTCAGTATGTCCTGTACGTCTCAGTACACCACCTTCTTTAGCAACTAAGGGAAATATGTGACCAGGTCTTGCTAACTCAAAAGGCCTTGTGTCTTTGTTAACTAAAGACTTTATGGTCTTTGCTCTATCACTTGCAGAGATACCAGTGCTAACACCATTGCCCCTTAAATCTACAGAAACCGTGAAAGCCGTTTCCATTGGGTCTGTGTTATTTCTGACCATCATGTTAAGTTCTAATTCTTCACAGCGATGCTCTGTAAGAGGCGCACAAATTAACCCTCTGCCATGAGTTGCCATAAAGTTGATCATCTCTGGAGTTACCATTTCGGCAGCAGCTAAAAAGTCTCCTTCGTTTTCACGATTTTCATCATCAACAACTATAATTACTTTGCCTTGACGAATGTCTTCAATGGCTTCTTCGATGGTATTTAACTTAGTATTTGTGTCCATAGCAATATTCATAACCTAAGAATTTAGTTATGCAAAGATACGGTTATTTAATGTTATGAATACAACTTTGATAGAAGTCGTAAGTAATCTTATTTCTGAGAATAATATATTTTAAAGGATAGAGTGGAAGCGATAGAATTAAAACCACAGGATTAATTCTTTTATCTTTCTGACCAATGGTCGTGTAGAATTTAGAGTATACATAAGCATCTACGATAACATAAATGGCAAAGAATATGAAGGCAATTATACTTAAGCTTAATGCTGCATCAGCCACCTCTGGTAACTTGTTGTTTTTACAAATAAAGTGCAGTCCGAGCAAAGCACCTCCAATGAGAAAACTAACAAGGCTTGTTTTAGAGTAATCTTTATAGTCTTTTAATAACGACTTACCTTTTATAAGTTTATCATCCACTTCTAAACCTTCTTTTTGTAAATTTTCTAAAGGAATATTTCTATTTAAGAGGTTGTGCAATGCTATTTCTTTAGGTTTTTTGTCTAGATCAAATTCTCCTTGTTCTTTTATCACTCCTACTAATTCTTCTACTGTATACTTCTTGTAATAGTTATAAGATTTAGTTTCGCTCTCCGAAAGCTGCAATTTATTTTTAGGTGTAAATAATCTTTTTAGAGGAACTAGTATTGCATCAAACTGAAAAACTCCTTTGTCATTAGTTGCTCTTGTTGTTAAATAAATACTCAATGGAAGCATAACAGCGGTTGATAACCACGAACCAATTATAGGACTAAAACTTCCTTTTTCTGCACTATTTTTTGCGAATATACCAAAGAAATGATAGGTTAAGAATAGTACAACTGCAATTACAATAGGCAAACCTAAACCACCTTTTCGGATTAAAGCACCAAGAGGTGCACCCACAAAAAATAAAATTATACATGCAATTGCAAGTACAAATTTATCATGAAAAGCTATAATGTGTTTATTTAACCAAATAGCTTTAGTTTCAAAGTTTTTTTTGTTAGAGTCAATTATTTGATTTGTACTGTTAGCAGAATTTAAAGCAAGATTAATAATCTGTCCTTTCTTACTCGTGGGAAATAAATCTAAGATATTACCATTAAATAATGAATCCTTTTTGGTATCAATATTCAGATTTAAAGCTGCATAAGTAGTTCTGTTATACAATGTATTTGATAAAGACTTGTAATCCTCTTTTCGTTGACCTTTTAAGCTATCTATAGTGTAATTAAGCTGCTCAATATTTAGCATTGAGTGTTTTCCTTTGTAATTTTTTTCATCAAGGTCTTCATCATTTAGAATTTCTAAATCTATATTAATTGTATAACTATCAAAGTAACTTTTGGCATGAGGTCTATTCATGTTCCTACGGTTATCTTTATCTATTATTTCTTCATAATAGTTACCATTAATAAGTTCTAACTGTAATATATTAGAGTCTTCGCTACTTTTTAACTCACCTTTTTCAGATATTATGACTTTGTAGTTTCCACGTCTTACAGAACTCTTGTCATGTATAATTACATTTTCTAAATATTGACCTCTCTCACCAGTTTTTTTATCAACCTTGATGTTTATATTTCCTATCTCATTAAACTGGCCTTCAGCTATGGCTAGTGCAGGCTTCACTTTAGCGATATTTCGTCTTAGATTGTAAAAGTTATACTCTCCCCAAGGAATAACATTATTTGCGAAAAAGAAACAAGCAATACCAAGTCCAACAATAAACACACTCAGACTGCGCATTGCTCTCTGTAATGAGATACCTGTAGATTTCATGGCAGCAAACTCATAGTTCTCGGCAAAGTTTCCAAAAACCATTATTGATGATAATAATATGGTTAGAGGCACAACCAAAGGAATAAGTTTTGGCATATAATAAAGAATAAACTTTACTGTTACCGAAACATCCAAATCTTTACCTGCAAGTTCTGATATATAAAGCCATACACCTTGAAGTACAAAGATGAACATGAATATAATAAAGACGCTAAAAAACGTCCTTAAAAATGTGATAAGTATGTACCTATCTAATATTTTCACACATTAAGTATTAAAAACCTTAGTCTATTCTATTGATAAAGTAATCTGCGTATTTACTTTCGTCAAAAGTAAACAAGGTTTCTGAGATAGGTTGGTCGGTTTGAAAAGAATTAACAGTTAATGTTGTTTTTGTTCCGTTTTTACCAACTTCAATAAGATTGTATATATGCTTTGTAGTAGCATCAATGCCCAATAAGACATGCTTTATTTCAGAATTTGTATCCATAGGACTCAATTTTACATACTGAATTTTTCTTCCTTGTACATTCTGGATAATATCCATTTTGTATGAATAGCCATCTTCGTAAAACGATAACATCTTACTTGGAGTAATAGTGCCTTCTTCGTCAGTGTTATCTGAAGAGATTGTAACTTCTTCATCTTCAGGGCTTATGGTGTAAAGTGTTTTGCCATCAAATATTCTTGTTACTCCTAATATATTAAGTTTATATTTTTCGCCTTCAATAACAACATCTCCACGGGTTTCTTGGCTCATGTTCTCCTCATTAACGTTGTTCAGTTCGTATTTAAAGTCAATAGATATGTTTTTATAGCCTTTTATTTTATTACTTACTTCTGTTAATAGTGTTTCTGCTTTTGCATCATTTTGTGCAAAACCTGTAAAACCTAAAGTAATAAATGCTAAAATTAATAATTGTCTCATTTTATGTAAGTATGTTATTGTTGTTCATTTTCTAATAATTGATCGAGAGCTATTAAATCTGGTACTAAAACCTGTCTTGCTTTACTACCTTCAAAAGGACCTACAATACCTGCAGCTTCTAACTGGTCTATAATTCTACCAGCTCTGTTGTAACCTAATTTTAGTTTTCGTTGTAATAGTGAAGCTGATCCTTGCTGTGCTGTTACAATAATTTCAGCAGCTTCTCTAAACAATTTATCTCTGTCTGAAATATCTATATCAAGATTTGTGCCACCTTCTTCACCAACATATTCTGGTAACAAATGTGCATCTGGATAGGCTTTTTGTGAACCAATAAATTCGGTTATTTTTTCAACTTCTGGTGTATCAACAAAAGCACATTGCAAACGAATAAGATCGTTACCCTGTGTATAAAGCATATCTCCACGACCAATAAGCTGATCTGCGCCAGAACCATCTAAAATGGTACGCGAATCTATTTTACTAGTAACTCTAAATGCTATACGCGCTGGGAAGTTAGCCTTAATAATACCTGTTATTACATTTACCGAAGGACGTTGTGTTGCAATAATAAGATGAATACCTATAGCACGCGCCAATTGTGCCAATCTGGCAATTGGTGTTTCTACTTCTTTACCAGCTGTCATAATTAAATCTGCAAACTCATCAACCACTAACACAATGTAAGGCAAGAATTGGTGACCGTCATTTGGATTTAATTTTCTGGCTTTAAACTTAGCGTTATACTCAGCAATGTTTCTACAAAATGCATTTTTTAGCATTTCGTAACGGTTGTCCATTTCTATACAAAGTGAGTTAAGCGTGTTAATCACTTTAGTATTATCTGTGATAATAGCATCTTCACTATCTGGTAGTTTAGCAAGGTAATGGCGCTCTATTTTATTGAAAAGCGTTAACTCTACTTTCTTTGGGTCAACTAATACAAATTTTACTTCAGCAGGATGTTTTTTGTATAATAATGAAGTTAAAACCGCATTTAGACCAACCGATTTACCTTGACCTGTCGCACCAGCCATAAGTAAGTGAGGCATTTTTGCTAAATCTACCACAAAGGTTTCATTGCTAATGGTTTTACCAAAAGCAATAGGCAATTGCATTTTAGACTGCTGAAACTTTTGCGAAGCAATTACAGAACGCATAGAAACTATGGTGGACTTCTTATTCGGCACCTCTATACCAATAGTTCCTTTACCAGGGATTGGAGCAATAATTCTAATACCTAGAGCTGCAAGCGATAAAGCAATATCATCTTCAAGGTTTTTAATTTTTGAAATTCGAATACCAGCATCAGGTACAATTTCGTATAGTGTAACTGTAGGACCAATAGTTGCCTTTATACTGGTAATACCAATTTTGTAGTTGCTTAGTGTTTCTACAATTCGGTTTTTGTTTTCCTCAAGTTCTTCCTGATCTATAGAAATCCCTTCGTTATCGTATTTTTTTAATAAATCTAAATGCGGAAACTGGTAGTTGCTTAACTCTAAAGTTGGGTCAAATTGTCCAAAATCTTCAACAAGTTTATCTGCCAGATTATCAGTTTCAGATTTCTCTTCTTCTACTGTTTCAACTTCAACCTTAAGCTCTGATTCTAATTCTGGATCCTCTTTAAGTTTAGGCTCAACTTCAATATTTAATGGCTTTTTGTTTTCTTTTGGTTTAGAATGGTTGCTAATTGTAGGTTCTGGTTTATTAAGAGAAATCTCGAAAGCAGATTTAATAGCTTCAGCTTCTTCGGTAAGACTATTATCTACAATGGCTGTTTGTGAATCATCTTTGGCATTAGGGTTCATGTCATTCTGAAAATCCTTTTTTGCATTGCTAAAAAGTTTAACAAATGTATCTCCTGTAACTTTAAATCTTAAAGCCAAATAGGCGATAAGCCCAAAAAGAAGTAATAAGGCAGTTCCAATTTTACCAATGTAATCCTGAAAAAAATGATTCATTTCAAAACCAATAGTACCGCCAAGGATATCGAATTTATGAGTAAAGAAACCAAAGAAAATTGATAACCAAATAACGATTAATGTTCCCCAAATCCAATGCTTTCTCAGCTTTGCTTTATTGAGATTAAGTGTTATATAAACTCCAGAAAGAAAAATTAAACCAGAAAAAATAAAAGATGGTATACCAAAACCTTTACTTATAAATAATTCGCTAACCCAAGCCCCTAATTGGCTTGCCCAATTTTTATAAGCCTCTGAACGTTCTGGGAAATTACTTAAAGCACTTTGATCTTCTTTTCCTGTGAATATGAAAGACAAAAAGGAAATAAATAAAAGTACACCCAGAATAATCAGTAAACTTCCAAAGATTAATTTTTGCTGATTAGATAGTGTAAAAGACGGTTTTTTAAATGCCTTTTTTGCCTTTGCCTTGGTTGTATTTTTCTTTTTAGTTGTCTTTTTTGCCATGTTATGCCGAATAGAATCGGTAGCTACCTCAATACCTTTAAGGCGTATATTGTTTTTTATATTTTTTTATCTCATTTGGAATCCCATTAACAAAATCTTCGATAATACGAAGATCTTTAGCAAGTTGTGATCCCTCAAACCCAGAAATATCTTCTGTTTTTATATTAGAATTATAAAAGTCTAAATATTTACTTGCCAAAGGTACAAAAGACCAATGCCATTTTTCTTCATTATATCCTGTTCTTCCATTATTTTTATTGGTATAAACTTGATAAAACCCAAAATTGTTGGCATGCTCTTTTAACCATGTGTAGGTTCTTAAACCTTTTCCGGTGTTAAAATACGAATTATTTAAACTATTCAAATCTATATCTGTTCCCCAATGATGTCTTGAGGTACTAGGCATAGAGCTGTACTCTAATATTTTCTTTGAACGTTCAGTTGGGTTTAGGTTGCTGTATCTGTTCCATTTTCTATTCCAAATCGCTTTTTGTTCATAGAAGTTTCTTGTGCCAGATAAAATCTTTAAATCAATACTGTCTCTTTTAGCAGCTTTAGCCATTTTTAAAAAAGCTTGATACACTAAGTGGTTAAGATAAATTTCTTTTACTGAATATCTGCTTTCAACTTTTACAAAGGTGGAGTCTGATTTGTAGTCAAATTTACCAAGAACAAAATCAGAAGTAATGTTAAGAGTGTCTTTTGGTATGTTTTTTTTTTCAATCTTAGTTTTTGCTTCAGTTTTAGTATTTGTATCAACAACTGATAATATTTCTTTGGGCTTGTCATTACAGCTAGTTTGAAGTAGAATAAAGAAAAGTGAAATAAAAAATAGCTTCATTTTATTGCATGACATTGGTCTAAGACTTATAAAGTATTCAATCATGTAACGTAATAAAGCTTTAGTTTGGTATTAAAAAATTTTCGGTAGATAGATAATACCAGCAATAACTACTGCAACAATTGAGGCAATAAAAACAGCACCAGCCGAAACGTCTTTAATAAGCCCAATCTTAGGATGATGATCCGGGTGAATAAAATCTGCAATGTATTCTACAGCAGTATTCACACCTTCTACACTCATTACCAAGCCAATCATAGCTATTTGAATCATCCATTCTGTTGTAGAAATATGAAAGTAAAAGCCAGCGATAGTAACCACAATAGCAATAAAGACCTGAATTTTAATGCTGGCTTCGGTTTTAATAAGAATAAGCATTCCTTTAAAAGCAAAGCCAACACTTTTTAGTCTATTAACTATAAATGACTCTTTGTTTTGTTGCATCTAATTAACTAAGATAAGCTGGCTAAAGCATTAGCGTAATCTGGCTCGTCTGCAATTTCAGAAACTTGTTCTGTGTGTAATATAGTACCATCAGTGTCAATAACAACAACACATCTAGATAATAATGTTTCAAACGCTCCATTTGAGAATGCTAAACCATAATCTTTTCCGAACTGACCTGTTTTGTAATCCGATAAGCTTACAACATTATCTAAGCCTTCAGCACCACAAAAACGTGCCATTGCAAATGGTAAATCTTTAGAAATGCAAAGTACTTTAGTGTTTTCTAACTGACTTGCTTTTTCGTTAAAGGTTCTTACTGATTGAGCGCAGGTGCCAGTATCTACACTTGGAAAGATATTCAATACTAACCTATTCCCTTTATAATCAGATGCGCTTTTATCTTTTAATTCTATATCTGTAAGCTTAAAATCCGGAGCTTTGCTACCAACTTCTGGTAAATTTCCTATAGTTTCTACAGGTGTGCCGCCTAGTGTTACGTTTGCCATGGTTTTGAGTTTTTAATTTTTGTTAAAAATAAAAAAAGCAATACTGAAAAGTGTAAATAAAATGATAATGTTTTTTGATTTTCCTCTTTTTAAAATTACCGTTTAATGGGTATTTTATTTGTTGGTTGAGGTATTTAGTTTTGAATAGCTATTAACCAATACAAGATATACAATGAAAAAAATACTTTTAATATTTCTTGTTATTACATTTTCATGTGATAATAATAACGAATCGTTAGAACCAGAATTAGTTCAGCAACTAGAAATTGAAATTAAAGATAATGTCGTTGTAATTACTGAAAATAATCAAACCATAAATGATATTGAAGAAATATTAAGTGGAAATTTGGTCATACAACCAGTTAGTGCTACAGATGATATTGACATTGGCACAGTATTAATAGGGCAAGAAGACGGTGGATTTTTAGTCAAAGTTATATCAAAAACAATTGAAGGTGATCAAGCGAATTTTCAAGTAGAGCAAGCAAATTTAGAAGATGTTTTTGAAAATGCTCAATTTAGTTTTAATGCAGATTTATCCGAAACAGCCGGAAGAAATGCGAATAATGATGATCAAAATGAAAGCGCTAATAGAGATGGAGAAGGTTTTTCTTATGATTTTTCTAATACTATTATTTACCAAGATGGACCAGTAGTGTTCAATATCACTGATGGTTCTGCTGTATTTAATCCTAATTTTCAGTTTGACTTTGATTTTGAAAATTCTACTTTACAGCAATTTGAGTTTAGTGCCGAAAACGCTAATTTAACCATAGACTGTGATTTGTTTTTTGGGCTCAATGCAGAAGATCAATTTAGCACTTCAACCACAATAGCAGAATATGATAAAACTTTTACCACATTTGTTGGTTTTGTCCCTGTAGTTGTAACAGTGTCAACGGAACTCGTTGCCGAATTATCAATAGAAACAGAAGGTCAATTTGGCTTTACTGGCGGCTTTACTTCTGTTAATACTACAACTTTAGGTGCAACTTATAATGATGGTGTTTGGAATTATATAGGCGAGACTTCTTCAAATACTATAGGTAAACCTGTTGATAATCCTGCTGTGGCTCAAATAATGCAGAATATTACAATAACACCAAAAGTAGATATTAAGTTTTATAATGTTATTGGACCTTATTGTAAACCTATTATGACTGAAGACTTAACCATGGGAGTAAGTTTTGATAGTAATAACCCTGATTGGAATGCTAAAGTTGATGCAGGCTTAAATATAGTTGTTGGTGCAGATGCAGAAGTTTTGGGTGAGACCTTGGTAGATTATAATACAAGTATATTTTCGTCGAATGTTACCGTTTGGGAAGCTCCTAAAACATTAGAAATAGTGTCTGGTAATCAGCAAGAGGGAACTCAAGGAGATGAGTTAGATGAGCCTTTAAAAGTAAGAGTAACTGATAATATGGGTGATCCTATTTCAAACGTTCCTGTATATTTTCAAGTTACACCAGGTGACGGCGAAGTAGATAATACAAGTGTTTTAACAGACGATGAAGGTTTTGCAGAAGTTATATGGACATTGGGAACATTCACAACTGAACAATCAGTAAATGTTGAAATTAGAAATTCTGGAGGTGATGTAATAGGAGAAACCTTAGTTTTTACATCAAATGCAGGAGAAGTTGAATTAAGTTTAATAGGTGATTTAAGTTTTGGTGAAGTTGAATTAGGAAGTTCTGAGAACATATCATTTACAATAGAGAATGCAAACGCTACGCCAATAAATGTTTCATCAATTGATGTTCCTTCTGGGTATAGTGTAAATTGGAATAACGGGCAAATAGCAGCTGAATCTACACAAGAGGTAGTAGTAACATTTTCACCCACTGAATTACAAGATTATAATGGTGATATTGTAGTGAATAATGATGTTGATGACATTAATAATTTAATTACTGTTACTGGCACCGGAATTGTGCAAAATGCAATAAGTTTATCTGGCGATATGAATTTTGGTGAAATAGAAATCGGTTCTGAAGAAATTAGAATGTTAACAATACAAAATAATACTATTGTACCTATGATGGTTTCTTCAATAGATTTGCCTATTGGTTATACTACAAATTGGACAGGAGGCTTAATTAACGGGCAAAGTTCTCAGAATATTGATGTTACCTTTAGTCCTAGTAATATTCAAGCTTATAATGGTTCAATTATTGTAAATAATGACTTGGATTCAGAAAATAATATAATTCAAGTAACAGGTAGTGGTATCGAAGAAGTTATAGGTCCTGATATAACCGGATTTTGGATTTCAAATATAAATATGAGTGAGTGTAATGCTGCAGGAAATAGTAATGATCAAGGGTGCCTTAATCATACTACATTTGAAGGTTTAGAATTAGAGTTCTCCGAGGACCTAAATTATAATTATTGTGAGGACACAAGCATAAGTTGTGGAATTGTTTATAACGACGGCGTATATTTAAACTCAGAGGTTTTTCTCGAGCGTTCTTTTAATTTTGATGGCGTAAATTTAAGAATGGAAATAAGGACATACAGCACCTCTGGTTATTTCTTTGATGATAGAACCTTCATTTTTGAAGGAGTGTATGAAGAAAGTACTGATAGTTTTTCGGGTAATTATTCGCATGAAACCGATGGTGGGTTATGGAATAATTTAAGTATTGGAACAATGACGCTTACTCGGCCATAAGAAACTTGCTAAATGAAAAAGTCTTTACTTTATGATAAAGACTTTTTCATTTAGAATTATCTCAACTCAGCACCAAGCTTATTCTCAAAATTAGATTGAAGCTTGTTCATTATTTTATCGATTTGCTTATCATTAAGTGTTTTGTTTTCGTCTTGTAACGTAAAGCTTACTGCATAACTCTTCTTACCAGTAGGTAAATTTTTACCCTCATAAACATCAAATAGATTTACAGCTTTAAGCAATTGTTTTTCAGTTTGCTTGGCAATCGTATAGATATCGTCAAATGTAACGCTATTGTCTAGTAGTAAAGCAAAATCTCTACGAACTTCTGGATACTTAGGTATGGCAGTAAATTTAATTTTATTGTGTTGTGCCATGTCTAAAACATTATCCCAATTAAAATCAGCAAATAATACGTTTTGAGAAATGCCAAAATGCTTTAAAACAGATTTTTTAACCAAACCAAATTCAACCAAAGTTTTCTTACCAATTGAAAGGCTCATACCTTCACTAAGAATATCGGTTTTATGAGGTTCTGATTTTAGTCGGTTTAAGCCTAAACGTTCTAATACAGCTTCAATGGTACCTTTTAAGTAAAAGAAATCACTAGGTGTAGCTTGTGTGTTCCAACGCTCTTGTGCTTTATTTCCGGTTACAAAAAGTGCTAAATGTTTGTGTTCTTCTCTATTATCTGAATATTGATGGTAAGTTTTACCAAATTCAAATAATTTAAGATCGTCACGTTTTCTATTAATATTATGCGAAACAGCTTCTAATCCAGAAAATAATAAGGATTGACGCATAACTTCTAAATCATTACTTAATGGATTTAGCATTTTTACGTTATGATCTGCATTCAATTGTTCACTTAACTCAACATATTTTGGCGATGTTAATGAGTTAGTCATAATCTCAAAGAAGCCTTGAGAAGCTAACTGATTGCCAATGACATTTTGAAGTTTATAATCTTCAAAACGCGATGTGTTAGAGATAGAAGCGTTTAGCTTTTCAGTAGTTTTTATATTATTGTAACCGTAAACTCTTAGAATTTCTTCAATAACATCAGCTTCGCGCTGTACGTCATTTCTAAAAGACGGTACAGTGAGCCCTAAACCAGCTTCAGTAACATTATTAATTTTAATGTCTAAAGAGGTTAAAATGCTTTTTATAGTTTCTTTAGGAATTTCTTGACCGATTAATCGCTTGGCATTATCAAAACTCAATACTACCTGAAAATCTTCAATCTTATTAGGATAGGCGTCAGAGATATCACTCGTTATTTCACCACCTGCAATTTCGGTAATTAAAAGTGCAGCACGCTTTAAAGCATACTTTGTAAAGTTAGGATCGATACCACGTTCAAATCTAAAAGAAGCATCTGTATTAAGGCCGTGACGCTTAGCTGTTTTTCTAACGCTTACAGGATCAAAATATGCACTTTCTAAAAAGATATTGGTTGTAGTCTCGTTAACACCAGAGTCTATACCACCAAAAACACCAGCAATACACATTGGCTTTTCGGCATCACAAATCATTAAATCGTCTTCGTGTAATTCTCTTACAACCTCGTCTAATGTTGTAAATTTTGTACCTGCTTTACAAGTTTTTACTTCAACCTTGTTGCCAGTGATTTTTGCAGCATCAAAGGCGTGTAGTGGTTGTCCTAATTCATGTAAAACATAATTAGTAATATCTACAATGTTATTAATAGGTGACAAACCTATAGCTTTTAAGCGGTTTTGTAACCAGCTTGGCGATGCTTCAACTTTAACACCAGAAATTGTAACACCACAGTAACGTGGACACTTTTCTTTGTCTTTTACTTCTACATCAACTTTTAATGAACGTGTATCTACATGGTAAGACATTACCGAAGGAGATATCAGCTCAAGGTTAACTTCTTTTTGTAATAATCCAGCTTTTAAATCTCTCGCTACACCATAGTGACTCATGGCATCCGCACGGTTTGGAGTTAAGCCAATTTCAAAAACTTCATCATTCTGGATCTCAAAAACTTCAGAGGCAGGAGTGCCAACTTTTAAGTCAGCATCAAGTACCATAATACCATCATGAGATTCGCCAAGACCCAATTCGTCCTCAGCACAAATCATTCCGTGGCTTTCTTCACCTCTAATTTTTCCTTTTTTAATTTTCCAGGCTTCACCTTCTGCAGTGTAAAGCGTTGTGCCAATTGTAGCGACAGGTACTTTTTGTCCTGCAGCCACATTAGGTGCACCACACACAATTTGTACAGGTTCAGCTTCACCAATATTTACAGTTGTTACTTTTAATCGGTCTGCATTTGGGTGTTGTTCGCAAGTTAATACCTCGCCAACTACGATACCTTTTAAGCCACCTTTTACAGATTCGTAGGTTTCTATGCCTTCTATTTCAAGACCAAGATCCGTGAGTAACTCGCCTGTTTTTTCGGCGTTCCAATCTAGGTTTATAAACTGTTTTAACCAGTTGTAAGATATCTTCATATGCTGTTTTATTCAGGCCACAAAGATAATAATACTTGTATGTTAATGAAATGAATATGCTTTTTTATGTAAGGGATTTATTGTTATTTCGAACTTAAAACAAATTTAATTACAATGCGATATATTTTTGGTCTTTTAATGATAAGCCTTCTATTTTCATGTAAAGACGATAAAAAGAACAACACCTTCATCACCAGTAAATTAGAAACAGGAAATTACAGGGCTTGGATTTCAATTCAGGATAATAAGGAAATTCCTTTTGTGTTTGAGGTAGAATCTGATACCATATTAAATATCTTCAATGCTGAAGAAATAATTGCTGTTGATGAAATAGATTACAAGAATGACTCTATTTATATCAACTTACCAGTATTTAAAGATTATTTGGTAGCTAAAATTTCAGATAAAAAACAACTTAGGGGTTATTATGTAAGTCCTGATAGAAATCGAAAAGTACCTTTTGAAGCAGGATTAAATAAAGGAAATCGATTTTCTACAACCGAAAAACCAAGTGCTAATATTGGCGGTGTTTGGGAAACTATATTTAGCAAAGGTGTTGAAGGAGATGAATACATAGCAAAAGGCATTTTTGAGCAAAAGGGGCAGAAGGTTACAGGTACTTTTAGAACTACAACTGGCGATTACCGTTATTTGGAAGGTGTTATGGATGGTAACGTCATGAAGTTATCAACCTTTGATGGTGCGCACGCCTTTTTGTTTACAGCTACAGTGACCGACTCAACTATGAATGGTTATTTTTATTCTGGAAACCATTGGAAAGAGCCTTTTGAAGCCAAACGTAATGAGGATTACCAACTACCAAGTGCCAATGAGTTAACCTACCTTAAAGAAGGTTACGAAAGTTTAGATTTTGTGTTTCCTAATACTTCTGATGAGTTGGTCGGTCTTAAGGATGACCGATTTAAAGATAAAGTTGTGGTGGTGCAAATCATGGGAACTTGGTGTCCTAACTGTTTGGATGAAAGCAAATACTACGCAGACTTTTATAAAGCAAATAAGGATAAGGATATAGAATTTATTGCCTTAGCTTTTGAGTATGCCAAAGACAAAGAAACTGCCTTTAGTCGTATAGGCAGATTGCAAAGTAAAATAGGCATTGACTATCCTGTACTTTTAGCACAATATGGTGGTGCAGACAAAGCTATGGCACAAGAAAAATTACCTATGCTAAACCATGTGTTATCCTATCCAACCTCTATTTTTATTGATAAAAAAGGAAAAGTAAGAAAGATACACACAGGGTTTAACGGACCTGCAACAGGTGAAAAATATACTGAGTTTAAAAACGAGTTTGAGAGTTTTATAGCTGAATTACTAAATGAATAATTTAATTGTTTTTTAGCTTATTTAAAAAACGTAATTCTTTTCGGATACTGTAAATGATTATTGCAATTATGCCTGGAATCGATCCAAAACCCGAAATCAAAATATAGAGATAAAAGCCTTCAGAGAATTCACGTTTAAAATAAGGCAAGAGCAAATAAAAGCCGTAAATGTATATTGCTAAGCAGATCGGTGTTATGAGGTAATGCACCCATAATCGTGATTTGTAATGCCTTTTCAGATAACTTTTGTAAGATTTGTTATCTAATATTATTAGTTTTTGATCTTTTAGATAAATTGTGCTAAGCTCTAATGTAATCCTAAATACTAAGCTCGAAATCATCAATAATAATCCTAAAGTAAAGTTATTCCACTGACTTGGCGAGACAAATATGGTAAAGCCAATAAGTACTGTTACGGTTAAGCCCATAATTAAAATTGAGCCATACTGTCTTCTACGTTGTTTTTTTGCTTTATTGATAATAGCTTCAGGATTACTAACTGTTGTTTTATCCTGACTGCTCCAAATATTATTTAAAATATCATTTTCCATTTGTAATACATTTTAAAAGCGATTTTCTAATACGGCTTAATCGTGTTCTTAAAGTGCCATGTGCTAAACCTACGGTTTCTGCTATTGTAACTTGTGGCAAATCTTCTAATTCTAAAAGGATTAAGGCCTTGTTTTGTGCTGTTAGTTGATCGATGCAACTATACATCTTTTTAAGTCTAGATTCATTTCTATGAATGTCTTCTTCATTATCAATATCTTTCAAGATAGCTTCATTAATGGGAATGCTTTTTTTGGTTTTACGTAAATCACTCAAACACGTGTTTACTGCAATTCTGTATATCCAAGTGTCAACTGAAGCATTTCCTTTAAATGATTTTCTATGATTCCATACTTTTATAAAGGTTTCTTGTAGCCACTCATTGGCGAGGTCACGGTCACCAGAAGCATAACCCAAACAAAGCCTATGAATTTTTGGAGCATACGTATTGTAGAGTGCTGTAAAATCCTTTTCTATATTCATTATTTAGAAGATAAAACCGTTTTAACAGTATCTAAAAACCAATCTGGTTGGTCTAACATAACAAAATGCGCACTATCATCCGCTAAAATAAAATTATAATGCTTCAGATTGGCATATTGTTCACTATAGGTTTTTGTAACCATATCTTTACCATAAGGCTTCGTTGCTGCAATAATTGTTGTTGGGATGGATATATTTTTCAAATCTTCTCTAAGGTCTAATTTTAGATAATCTGTGTAGCCATAAACATAGGTTTTACGATCAGCAGTCAATATCCACGTTTTGATGTTTTCTTGTGCAGACTTGTTTAAGCTCATACCTTGTGACATGCTTGTTGCCATTTGCTCAAATTGTTCGTCGCTCATAGCAAGCTGTTGATTATTGTAAGGACTATCATAAGCAAGTTCATCTGGATTAAAATTCGGAATCATTAAAGTTCCAGCAGCTGGTAGGGCATCCACTAATATAATATCAGAAACAAGAGAGTTTTTCCTACTAGCTAACCAAGTAGCAATAGTGCCTCCTAAGCTGTGACCAATTATAGTTACATTGTTTAATTCATTTTCTATTATGTAGTTGTTTAGGGCATCATTCACTTTTGGTAACCAAGGAAATTCAATAGGTGCTTTGCCACCAAAACCTGCTAAGGTAACTACATGGCATTCATAAGTCTTTTCTAATTCTTTCACTATTGGATTCCATACATCACCAGGCACCGTAAATCCCGGAATAAAAATAATTGGGTTTCCTTTACCTGAGACTTCTACATGAATAGGCTTAGGTGTTTTTTCAGCAGTCAATGTTAACGAGAAAAACGTAGATAGAATTAATAATACAATTGTTTTCATGATTTTTTTAAGTTTTAATTTTCCTTTAGATGCAATAATTGTAAAATGTTACATACTTAAATATAAAATTCTAACTTTAGAAAACGTTATCGTAGATTTTTAGCGGTCTACGCCCTAAAAAGTGGATAAATAAATATCTTCGTATTGTGATTGAATTCGTCACTTAGAGTGGATTTTTCAACTGAAATGAGAAAAATTTGTATCGAGAAGTTGGTCTTTGATAATGAATCTGTTCTCGATACAATTTTTGGTTTTGCCTCACCAAACAGAGTACGCACCAAAAACCACTCGAACTGACGAGCAAATCAAACCGAGAGTGACATGTAAACTTAAATAAGCGTATAAACTTATGAAGCTACTATTTAAAAAGACATTATACCTTTTATTTCTGTTTCCAATACTGCTTTTTGGGCAAATTAATGAGAGCGATTCGCTGAAAATTAAAGCCAACCTATCACTCACCGGTTTTTGGCAAGCAGGTAATGTTGAAACGCTAATCTTTAGAGCAAAATCTGGTATTACATACAAACCGTTGAAAAAATGGGTGGTTAAAACCCAAAATTCATATGTGTATCAAGAATTCGGAAAAGAAAAAGCAGATGCCGATTTTTTAAGCCTTAACTTCCTATACTTTAATCCAGAAAAAAAGATTTATCCTCAGTTGTTAGGCTTTTTGAGCACCAATTACAGACGCGAAATAAGTTCACGTTCCCTGTTGGGTGGAGGTGTAACTTTTCAGGTGTTTAAAAAGGATAAGAATTGGTTGAAGTTTTCGGTAACCAGTGAGTATGAGCAAACCAATTTTAACAACACCAATTTTAATCTAAATGCTTATGATGGTAATAATGAAATTGATACGTGGCGCGGAACAATTTGGGTCAACGGTAAGTACTACCTTTTTAAAGACAAAGTAATTTTAAGCCATGAGAGTTATGTACAACCTTCTTTAGAGGAAAGTGATAATTACCGTTGGCAAGTCGATTTTGGGCTGGAATTCCCAATATGGAAATTCCTCAACTTTAAGATTAACTACTTACGCACTTTTGAAAGTATTGTAATAGAAGGTCAAAAACGCGAAGACCAGTTTTTAACCTTTGGGTTTACTTTGAAGAGCTATTGAGGATAGAATTATCAGTTTAAAAGGTTCTGAATACCGTCTCATGACTTTGTTATTTTTGTACATAATGTTTAAAATTATGTAGCCTTTATTCGGGACGGGTCAAAATTCACCACAACGGTCTGGTGTATGGCTCGTTGCTTGCAAATTAGCGATTATTTTTCGGTTGAGCCACAAGCCAGATTTTTAAATTTTACTATTTATCTTATTTTTTGGAAATGGTCAAATTTAAAAATTTGGCGACATTCCAAATACGCATAAACTTCGATTAAGCAACTACCCAGCTATGAGCTATATACGTCTTAAGTTTACAATCCATTATATTTAGAAGATTAACCAGAAAGCACAAAAGAGAGGATTAAGATTAGTATACACGGTGAAGCTGTAACTTCGACAACAATGATAATCCCCTCTCTTTTCTACTTA
>NZ_SZQF01000005.1 GCF_005869935.1 Winogradskyella algicola | reverse complement strand
GGATAGTGGCAAAAGGGAAAAGCAAGAAACTGGCACTCATTGCAGTAGCAAACAAACTGTTAAAACAGGCTTTTGCTATTGCAAAATCAGGATTGCCATATGACGAGAACTTTGTTTCAAAATTAGCATAAAATTACTTGCTTTTTAACTCAGTTCTTTGTTATATGCTTTAAATATTTAATTTTAATAGATTGGTCGCTCATAAAGCCCAGATTTAATAATCGGTATATTTAATTCATATCTACTTAAAACTTTTCCAACTAATTCTCCAAACCATTTTGGTGCTCTAGGTGACACATAAATTTCTTTTATAAGCTCTGTTGGTTCAATGTCTAAATTCAGAAAGGTTTGATCATTATTAAAATGAGATTTATTTATATCTTCTTCAGACCAAAAAATTGCTCTTAATTCTTTTTCATGCGAGAAACTAGATCTTTTATGTAAAAACGGAAAAAATAGATTTCCTGTTGGAATATAAGTTGTGTCATAATTTATATATTTTACCATACTCGTACGTCCAATTAATTTTGATTTCTCAATTGCTTTGGATAATGCTTCATGGTCGCTTTTTATTGCTATTCCTTCTGGGCTTTGCAAGTACAAATCCCACATTGCAGCAGATTCGTTCTCACTTATAAACCAACAGTTTATAAACATTCTTGTCTTTTCAAGTTCTATTGTTTCAATGAATCTTTCTAATATTTTTTTAGGAAGTTCTCCTTTGCTAAATCTTTCTTTGAGAGAATCTATACTTGGTTTTGTCCAAGCTCCTTCATAAGGGTCTTCAAATTTATCAGACCTAGAAAAAAATAGACTTTTATCTTCTAATAGACTTAAAAGTTTTGTGAAATCCATATATCTCCAAATTGTATAATTTTGTTTTGGATGATAAAAATTTGGATGAGTATTATCTAGCATAATGGTTTTATAAAAGTCAAGAATTATATGTTGGGATTATTGCAGGTAATGTCTAGGATATGAATCTGTTTCAATGATTTATATCCACCGATAAGCGAAGTTAATTTTTTATTTTTTGAAAATCAATATATTACAGTTTGCACTATCAATATGTTATTAACACAGCAAAGGATTCCTTATTTTTAACCGTATGAAGACTTTAGAAAATTTAACAGCAGCTTTTTCATCCTTTGCATGGGGTTTACCATTACTAATTCTTTTAATTGGTGGCGGATTGTATTTATTAATTCGTTCGCAGTTTATACCATTTCGATATTTAGGACATGCTATTAGTGTGTTGAGAGGTAAGTATGATAATCCAAATGATGCTGGTGAAATTTCACATTTTAAAGCTTTAACAACAGCATTATCTTCCACAATTGGCATGGGTAATATTGCAGGAGTAGCTTTGGCGATTTCAGTTGGTGGACCTGGTGCCATGTTTTGGATGTGGGTGAGTGCTATCGTTGGGATGAGTACTAAATATTTTACATCGACTTTGGCGATTTTGTACAGAGGGAAGGATAGTAATGGAGATATACAAGGTGGGCCTATGTACTTTATTACTGAAGGTCTTGGTAAACACTGGAAATTCCTGGCGGTTTTATTTAGTGTGTTTGGGATGTTAGGTGCATTACCAGTGGTGAATGTCAATCAGTTAAAACAAGCCATAAACGATATTATATTAAGACCTAATGGAGTAGAGGTGTCTTTTGGTAGTAACCTTATCATTGCTATAGTTTTGGTCATCGTTACAAGTTTTGTAATTCTTGGTGGTATACAACGTATTAGTCGTTGGGCTTCTAAAATGGTACCTGCTATGGTAGTGCTGTACTTTGTATTGGTGTTGATTATTCTTGGTGTTTATTTAGAAGAAGTCCCAAAATATCTATCCTTGATTATTACAGATGCTTTTGCAGCAGATTATTTTCCAAAAGACAAGTCGTTTTTGGGAGGTGTTTTAGGAGCTTTGATTTTGCATGGTATTAAACGCGGTGCATTTTCTAACGAAGCTGGTCTCGGAACAGCACCAATGGCACACGGAGCAGCAAAAACTGCCGAGCCTGTAAGGGAAGGTTTAGTCGCAATGCTCGGTCCTGTGATAGATACCTTAATTGTGTGTACGCTCACAGCTTTAGCAATTTTGGTCACAGGTGTTTGGCAAAGCACATCAGACAATGGTGTTAGTCTTACAGCCTCTGCCTTTGAGCAAGCCTTACCGTATGGTCAATACCTATTAATGGTTTGCGTATTTTTCTTTAGCGTGTCATCGTTGTTTAGTTATTCGTATTATGGTACTAAATGTTTATCGTTTTTAATAGGTGCAGATAAAAAGCACTATTACAATTATTTCTACATTCTGAGTATTGTTTTGGCAGCTACAACACCTTTTGAAGCGATGATTAACTTTATAGATGGTGTGTTTGCCTTTATGGCTATACCAACAATGGTTGCAACTATACTATTAGCACCAAAAGTGATAAAAGCATCTAAGATCTATTTTTCGTCATTGAGAAATAAGTAATTGTAGTCTAAATTTTGTTTAATAATTTATTTAATTGCCTGAAACAAAAGTATATGTTTTGTTTATATCGTGCTAAATTGATATATTTATGCTAAATTAATATATATGAAGATTGATCTTTGTCCTAACTGTGGTTCTGATAGCTACGTAAAAAGTGGTATAGTTAATAATAGACAGCGTTATAGATGTAAATCCTGCAACTATTATTTTACCGTTAATAAATTAGGCAAAAAGATCGACGACTACTACGTTAATAAGGCTTTGCAGTTGTATTTAGAGGGATTAACCTATCGTGAAATTGAACGTATTTTGGGTATTTCTCACGTTAGTATTATGAATTGGGTAAAAAAGTATAACATAAAGCGACCTTATAATTCAACATACCATCCTACTTATAAAATTCTCAACGCGGAAGAACTGGCATTATTCTTTTCTAATGCTAAAAATTTGTCTGGCGCAGGTACGCTAGTTACAGAGCTTGGTGACAAGTTTATGCTCATAAAATGGGAACGTTTTAGAGACTAGTATATATGTAATTACCAAATATATATATTAACTTTTTTTTTAGAGATTGTTTTTTAGAGTTTAGTGGTGCACACGAAACCAATGTTTAACTAACAACTAATCTTTATGAAAAAAACAAGTCTATTATTATTTTTTATTGCAATAGCATTTATACCTATTGCATCTTGGGGTCAGCAAGAAGATTCTGAACCCGACCATTCTTACAAGCCAATGCAATTTAAACTTAATGAAGATGGCAGTAAGTACATGAGATTTATTACATGGCATCAGATGTGGCTACAAGCTGGATCAGAACAGAAAGGTCCTAAGTTTTCCATAAGGAGGTCTAGAGTTTTGGCTTATGCCCAGATATCTCCAAGATTTTTAATATTAACCCACTTCGGGTTAAATAGTTTGGGTGCTGGTAATCTTACGGCTAACCCAAACTCGCAACAGAATAATCAGCGAAGTTTATTGTTTTTACATGATGCTTGGGCGGAATTTGCGGTAGTACCTCAAAAATTATATATAGGATCTGGTTTACACTATTGGAATGGAATTTCAAGATTGACAAATCAAAGTACCTTAAATATGATGACCTTAGATAATCCTGGTGGCCAAGGTGGTGCATCGGTATCTGATGCAAGGTTATTTCCATGGTCAAACATCACAACAAGCGACCAATTTGCAAGGCATTTAGGTATTTATGCTAAAGGTTCTCTCGGAAATTTTGGATATCGAATTTCTGCCAATAATGCAAGAAATAATATCGGTGAATTAGGCCCTACACCGACCTTTCAAGTAGATAATAGCGTAGGAACAGGAACATGGAACTATGCAGGATATTTTAAATATGATTTTTTTGATAAAGAATCTGATAAGTTGCCATATTTTGTTGGTTCTTATCTAGGAAAAAAGAAAGTGCTGAGCATTGGTGCAGGCTTTCATTATCATCCAGATGCCTTAGCGGTCAACACGCTTGAAAATAGAGAAGACGTGTTCCATACGGCTTTTGATGTTTTTTATGATGCACCATTAAACGAAAATTTGGCTATAAGCGCTTTGGGTGCCTACTATAATTATAATTATGGTGATACAGATGGTGCACCTGGTGGTGGTTTAGTGCCTTCTTCTGGTTCCATACTTCATGGTCAAGTTGGTCTCTTGTTTCAAAAAGCCAAGCTAATGCCTTACGTTAAGTATAATACGCAATCTCTTGATTACACTCCTAATAATGCAAACGAATTTGGTGTAGGTCTTAACTATTTTATAAATGGTCATTTTGCTAAGATTACCGCAGAATATTTAACAGGTAAAAGTGGCTTAACAGGAGCAGAAAACAGAAATGTTTTTACAATTCAAACACACATATTCTTATAAACAATTCAAATTATGTCAGAACAACAAAAAAATGCTTCAGCATATTGGAAGGAAAATGTAAAATACCTTTCCATATTACTAGCCATATGGTTCATAGTGTCTTATGGCTGTGGAATTTTGTTTAAAGATGCTTTAAACGAAATAAGACTTGGCGGGTTTAAACTAGGGTTCTGGTTTGCTCAACAAGGATCTATATATGTATTTGTAATTCTCATTTTCGTATACGTACGAATAATGAATAAACTAGATAAAAAATATGGTTACGACGATTAGTCTTAACTAATAACCAAAAAATTAAAAAAATTATGAGTGTACAAACTTGGACATGGATATTAGTAGGCGTAACGTTCGCACTATATTTCGGAATTGCAATTTGGGCCAGAGCAGGCTCAACAAAAGACTTTTATGTTGCTGGTGGTGGTGTTTCGCCATTAGCTAATGGTATGGCAACAGCTGCAGATTGGATGAGTGCTGCGTCATTTATCTCAATGGCAGGATTAATTTCCTTTATGGGCTATGATGGTTCTGTCTTCCTTATGGGTTGGACAGGTGGTTACGTGCTCTTAGCCTTATTGCTAGCACCTTACTTACGAAAATTTGGAAAATTTACAGTGCCAGATTTTATTGGCGACAGATATTACTCCAATACAGCAAGGACTGTAGCAGTAATATGTGCTTTAATTGTATCATTTACATACGTAGCCGGCCAGATGAGAGGTGTTGGAATTGTGTTTTCGCAATTTTTACAAGTTGATATTAATTTGGGTGTAATTATTGGTATGTTGGTGGTTTTAGTTTTTGCCTTTTTAGGCGGAATGAAAGGAATTACTTACACACAAGTTGCACAGTATTGTGTTTTAATCTTTGCTTTTATGGTACCTGCCTTTTTTATATCTATTCAGATGACGGGCAATATCATACCACAATTAGGAATGGGAGGTACTGTTGAAGATGGTACATTTTTACTCGATAAACTGGATGCCTTACATACACAGTTAGGGTTTAATGAATATACGGATGGTAGCAAGTCTACTTGGGATGTCTTTGCTATTACCTTAGCATTAATGGTTGGTACAGCAGGTTTACCACACGTTATTGTACGATTCTTTACAGTTCCTAAAGTAAAAGATGCACGTAAGTCTGCTGGTTATGCTTTACTTCTTATAGCTATTTTATATACAACTGCACCAGCAATAGCAGTATTTGCAAGAACTAACTTAATCGAAACGGTAAGTAATACAGAATATAAAGAGATTCCTCAATGGTTCAAAAATTGGGAGGATACAGGCTTGATCGCTTGGTCAGATAAGAATGGAGATGGTAAAATTCAGTATGTAGCAGGAAGTGCTATCGATGGCAAAAAACCTGTTTATACCGATGCAAGAGGAACATTTGGTGAACGTTTGATATCTAATGCTAATGCTACAGAAAACGAATTGTATGTTGATAGAGACATCATGGTGTTGGCAAACCCAGAAATTGCTAACTTACCAAATTGGGTTATTGCCTTAGTGGCAGCAGGTGGTATTGCAGCCGCTTTATCAACTGCAGCAGGTTTATTGTTAGTAATTTCCACTTCTATTTCCCACGACTTAATTAAAAAACAATTAAAACCAAATATCTCAGATAAAGGAGAATTAATGTGGGCAAGAGGAGCTATTGTTGTAGCTATTATTATTGCAGGTTTATTTGGTATTTATCCACCAGGTTTTGTCGCCGCAATTGTTGCCCTAGCCTTTGGTTTAGCTGCGGCTTCGTTTTTCCCAGCAATTATTTTAGGAATTTTTGATAAGCGAATGAATAGACAAGGTGCAGTTGCAGGTATGATTGTAGGTATAACAATAATGTTAGGTTACATGATTGCTTTTAAAACAGGACTTTGGAAAACCTTTGATCCGTTACCAAAAGACCAATGGTGGTTTGGTACTTCGCCAGAAGGTTTTGGTACAATTGCCATGCTTGTTAATGTTGTTGTATCGGTTGTAGTGTCTCGTATGACACCTGCACCACCAGAACATGTACAAGAAATTGTAGAAAATATTAGAATTCCATCCGGTGCGGGAGAAGCACAAAGTCATTAATTGACAAGTTTTATTAGTTAGCAAAAACAGTGTTGTAATTACAACACTGTTTTTTGTATTTTAGTTTCCAATGAAAAAAAGACACGAGCAAAAATTAGTTATTCTTTCACTTGCCGCATTCGCAATGCTAAATGTACCTTTCTTACTGATATTTAATCATGATGGGCATGTGTTTGGTATTCCGACATTTTACCTTTCGGTTTTTTCTATATGGTTGGTGGTTCTTATAGTGTCTTATGTTGTTTTAAAACGTCATTATGAGTAATTACGTTTTATTTTTAATAATTATTATTTATCTAGCTGCTTTATTTTTCATTGCTTATTTAGCTGAGAAAAATTCCAAAAGCAAGTGGGTGAATAATTCAGTTGTTTACACGTTGTCTTTAGCTGTATACTGCACTGCCTGGACGTATTATGGAAGCATTGGTATTGCTGCTAATTCTGGTATAAATTTTTTGCCAATTTATCTAGGGCCAGTAATTGCGGCACCACTTTGGATAATCTTATTAAAAAAGATTATAAGAATTTCTAAGCAACATAAAATTAGCTCTATTGCAGATTTTATATCATTGCGTTATGGTAACCACAGGTTTTTAGGTGCATTGGTTACGATTGTTTGTCTCATGGCAATTGTGCCTTATATATCATTGCAATTAAAGGCAGTTTCTGAGACCTTTCAAATTTTATCAGATGAGACAAGTTATGTTTCTACATCAGTTCTAGATGATTCTACTTTTTATATTGCCTTGCTATTGGCTGTTTTTGCTACATTTTTTGGTACACAAACTACAGATGCATCAGAAAAGCATAAAGGTATAATAATGTCTGTAGCCTTTGAGTCTATTTTAAAACTGGCCTTCTTTTTGTTTGTTGGTATTTATGTTACTTACGTTTTGTTTGATGGTACTGAGGATATTTATACTAAAATGTCTCAAGCTGAAAATTTTAATTCGCTTACCACTATCAGTGGGTTCGAAGAAGGTTTTAATTGGTTATACACCATAATGTTGTCTTTTATGGCAATATTCTTATTACCAAGACAATTTCAAGTTTCAGTAGTTGAAAATGTAAGAGAGAAGCATTTAAAAAATGCAATTTGGATGTTTCCATTGTATTTATTGTTATTTAACATCTTTGTTATTTTTATTGCCTGGGCAGGAAATTTAACTATAGGTAACGCAGGACAAGCTGAATACTACGCCTTGTTGTTGCCATTACAAAACGGAAATACTTTTCTTTCGGTGTTAGTTTTTTTAGGAGGGTTATCTGCGGTAATCTCAATGGTTGTTGTGGCTACTTTGGCATTATCAAATATGGTGAGTAATAATCTGGTAATACCTTATGGCTTTTTAGATTATTTTATTAAAAGTCATCCAGAACGAAATGCCAAATACATAAAAAGCATAAGACGTATTTCAATTTTTTCAATCATTATTATTGCTTACGTGTTTTATGTTAATTTTTCTTTTGAATTGTCTTTATATTCTATAGGCTTAATGGCTTTTGTTATTATAGCACAGTTGGCACCATCATTTTTCATTGGTTTGTTTTGGAATAGAGGCTCATCTAATGCGACTATTATAGGAATAATCGCAGGTATTACAGTGGTTTTTTACACGTTGATATTGCCTTTTTCTTTACATGCCATAAATGGATCAGATGATTTAGTGCAATATGGCCTTGCAGGCATATCGTTTTTAAGACCTCATGCATTATTTGGTATAGATTTTTTAAGTCCGCCAGCACATGCCTTTTTCTGGAGTATTTTAGTTAACCTTTTGTGTTACATGATATTTTCGGTATTACAAAAAGGAAACTATAGAGAGCGTAACTATGCTGAGATGTTTGTGGACAGTAAAAACTATTCGGATTTACAAGATGGTGCTTTGGTATGGAAAGGTGAAGCCTATGTTGCCGATATAAAAAAAGTATTGGTAAAGTTTTTAGGAGAAAACAGAACAGAACGTGCTCTAAATCTATTTTTTAGAAAATACGACCTGCCATTAGATACCCAAATGGCTGATGCACGATTGATTAATTTTTCTGAAAAACTATTAACAGGAAGTATTGGTAGTGCTTCTGCTAAGATATTAATTGCAAGTGTAGTCAAGGAAGATGAAGTAAGTTTGGTTGAGGTACTTAAAATACTAGAAGAATCTAAAGAAACCATTGCCAGAAATAAACTGCTAAGAGAAAAGTCTAACGAGCTCACAAAACTAACAAATCAGCTAAAATATGCTAATGAAGAGCTTATAGAAAAAGACAGGCAGAAAGATGAATTCTTAGATACCGTTGCACACGAGCTTAAAACTCCGATTACAGGAATAAGAGCTGCAACAGAATTGTTAATGGACGATGATGACGATATGCCAAAAGAGATAAAAGCACAGTTCTTAAAGAATATGTTGCAGGATAGTGATCGACTCTCTCGATTGATTCATAATATTTTAGACTTTGAAAAACTATCCAAAGGGCGATCAACTCTAAACATTAAAAAGTATAACATTAAAAACACTATCAAAAAAACCATTGATAGTTTAAAACACATTGCTGATAAAAAGCAGATAGAGATTATTAATTCTAATAACAGTGATTTAAGTGCAGAATATGACGAAGATCGTATTGTGCAGGTATTGACAAATCTTATTTCTAATGCTATAAAATTTTGTGATGTTAAAAAAGGTAAGATTGTTGTGGATTATAGATTTGATTTAGGATATTTGGAAGTAACAATAAAGGATAATGGTAAGGGAGTGCCAAGACTAGATTTACCATACGTTTTTGATAAATTTTACCAATCGAAAAATCAAAACATCCAAAAACCAGAAGGTAGTGGTTTGGGTTTAGCTATATGCAAACAAATAATTGAAAAGCACAACGGAAAAATCTGGGTAAGAAATAATGAAAAAAGTGGCGCAACCTTTGGTTTTAAGCTACCTTTTAAGTAAATTGTAATCGATTCTCAAGAATGAGGAAAATTGTAATCGTCGATGACGAACCAAATATAGTAATGACGTTAGAATACACTTTTAAAAAACACAATTTTGAAGTGTATATAGCAAGAGACGGAAGCGAAGCTTTAGAAATCTTGCAAAGTGTTATTCCAGACGTGATTATGTTAGATGTTATGATGCCAAAAGTTGATGGTTATCAAACACTTAAGTTAATTAAAGAAAACAAACAGTTAAAAGATACCAAAGTAGTGTTTTTAACTGCAAAAAATAAAGCTTCAGATATTGAAAAAGGCTTAAAACTTGGAGCAGATAAATATTTGACAAAGCCCTTTTCAGTAAAAAAAATAGTTTCAGAAATTAATGAGCTTTTAGCTTAGGGTTTCACTTTGTTAAACATTGGTTTTGTGTGCAAACGAACTAAGTTTAATCAAAGTAAAACAAAAATGAAACATCTTCGTATCAATGCTTTAGCGTCTGATATTATAATCAGTATATACGTTTTAGTAACCTTATATTTCCGTTTTAAATTAGAAAGTGAAACAGCAACAGGTCCAATAGAGTCGCTTGTAATGGGTATTTGCTTTGTGGTAATTCTTTGGGCTTTGATAAAGCTGAAAGTGTTGAATCCCAATTGGTTTGGTTTGTTTAATTCTAAAAAAGTCAAACCATGAATTATCAAGATATTTATTTAGAAAGTATAAACCATCCTGAAGCCTTTTGGAAAAAGCAAGCCGAGCAGTTAGAGTGGTATAAAGCTCCATCAAAAATACTAGGTACTGACAAGTATAATTATCCACAATGGTTTAAAGATGGAACATTAAATCTCAGCTATTTGTGTATAGATAAGCACATAAAAGATGGCTATGGTGAGCAAAATGCCATTATTTATGATTCACCAGTAACCAATAGAAAACAACACATCACGTATAATAAACTGCACACTGAAGTTTCTAAACTTGCAGGTGGTTTACAAGCACTTGGACTACAAAAAGGCGATACTTGTGTTATTTACATGCCTATGATTCCACAAGCTTTATTTGCTATGTTGGCATGTGCTCGTATAGGTGTTATTCATTCTGTGGTTTTTGGTGGTTTTGCACCTCACGAATTGGCAATAAGAATAGACGACTGTAAACCTAAAGCCATCATTACAGCTTCAAATGGTGTGGAGATAAAGCGTATAATTCCTTATAAACCTTTCGTAGATGAAGCTATAACACTAGCATCTCATAAACCAGAACATGTTATTGTATTTGACAGGCAATTAGGTGTTGAAATTCCTCATCAAAAAAGAGATATAGATTATGCTGAGTTGGTTTTAAAATCAGATGCAATAGAGCCAGTTGAAGTAGAGTCTAATCATCCATCTTATATCTTATACACATCTGGAACAACCGGAAAACCTAAAGGAATTATTAGAGATACAGGCGGTTATGCCACTGCACTAAAATTCTCTATGAAACATGTTTATGGAGTTGAAGAAGGTGATGTGTACTGGGCTGCAAGCGATGTTGGTTGGGTTGTAGGTCATAGTTACATTGCATATGGCCCTTTATTAAACAGAAATACAACTGTTTTGTTTGAAGGTAAACCAATTAAAACACCAGATGCCTCAACCTTTTGGCGAATTATTAGCGAGCATAAAGTAAAGGTAATGTTTACCGCTCCAACAGCAATACGCGCTATAAAAAAAGAAGATCCTAATGGAGAATTTATTAAGAAGTATGATATAAGTTCTCTAAAATATCAGTTTTTAGCAGGTGAGCGTTGTGATGTGTCCACTTTACGATGGACAGAACAGCACTTACAAGTTCCTGTTATAGATCATTGGTGGCAAACTGAAAGTGGTTGGCCAATGTTGGCCAATATGGTAGGAGTAGAACTTATGGAAGTAAAACCAGGCTCGGCATCATTACCAGTTTGTGGATACGATATTCAAATATTAAGTGAAGAAGGAAGAGAAGTAGCTGCAGGAGTAGAAGGTTATGTAGCTGTAAAATTACCCTTACCACCAGGAACATTATTAAACCTTTGGGAAAATCCAGAACGGTTTAAAAATGGTTATCTCAATAAATTTCCAGGATATTATTTTTCTGGAGATGGAGGTTACAAAGATGAAGATGGCTATGTGTTTATTACTGGTCGTGTAGACGATATTATTAACGTAGCAGGTCATCGTTTATCTACTGCAGAGATGGAAGAAATTGTAGCGTCTCATAAATCTGTGGCTGAGTGTGCGGTTTTTGGTATACACTGCGATATTAAAGGTCAAAAACCTCTTGGGTTAATTGTTCTTAAATCTGGTGAACACGCAGAAGAGCATGAAATTTCTAAAGAAATTATACAAGACGTACGTCACGAAATTGGTGCTGTTGCGGCTTTTAAAGATGTCTTTGTAGTTAAGCGATTGCCAAAAACAAGATCTGGTAAAATTCTTCGTAAATTGTTAAGGCATATTTCAGACGATTTAGAGTACAATGTGCCATCTACAATAGACGATATTGCTATAATACCAGAAATAGAATCAGTTTATAAAAAAAATCAAATAGGAATACATAAAAACATAATCAATCATGAGTAATTATCATATCAAACACTTTGAAGAGTACTTTCAAGTTTACAGAAAATCAGTAAGAAATCCAGAATCGTTTTGGGAAGAAATTGCTGAAGAACACTTTGTGTGGCGCAAAAAATGGGACAATGTTTTAAGTTGGGATTTTACAAAACCAGAAATTAAATGGTTTGAAGGCGCAAAACTAAATATTACAGAAAACTGTATCGACAGACATTTGCACACAAGAGGCGATAAGACCGCTATTTTATTTGAGCCGAATGATCCTAACGAGCCAGCAGAACATATTACTTATAAGCAGTTGCACGAGCGTGTTTGTAAGTTTGCCAACGTGCTCTTAGATAAAGGTATTAAGAAGGGTGACCGCGTTTGTATTTACCTACCTATGATTCCAGAATTGGCGGTTTCTGTATTGGCTTGTGCACGCATTGGAGCTGTACACTCTGTGGTATTTGCAGGATTTTCTGCTACTGCACTTTCAACACGTATAAATGATTGTGATGCTAAGATGGTATTAACATCAGATGGGTCTTACAGAGGCGCAAAAACAATAGATTTAAAAGGTATTGTTGACGAAGCTTTAGAAGATTGTCCAGGTGTAGAATCTGTTTTGGTAGCTAAACGTATCAATTCAGACATAAACATGAAAGAAGGCCGTGATGAGTGGCTGCAGCCATTATTAGATGAAGCTTATAATGATTTAACCGCAACCATTATGGATGCTGAAGATCCATTATTCATTTTATATACTTCAGGTTCTACAGGAATGCCAAAAGGCATGTTACATACTACAGGTGGTTACATGGTCTATTCTGCGTATACGTTTAAAAATGTATTTCAGTACAGAGAAGAAGACGTCTATTGGTGTACGGCTGATATAGGTTGGATTACAGGACACAGTTATATAGTTTATGGCCCTTTATGTAATGGTGCCACAACCGTAATGTTTGAAGGTGTGCCAAGTTATCCCGATTTTGGACGTTTTTGGGATATTGTAGAAAAACATAAAGTTAATCAATTCTATACAGCACCAACTGCTATTAGAGCTTTAGCTAAGCATGGCACTGAACTTGTAGAAAAATACGATTTATCATCGCTCAAAGTTTTAGGATCTGTAGGTGAGCCTATTAATGAAGAAGCATGGCATTGGTACAATGATAATGTTGGTAAAAAGAAAAGCCCTATTGTAGACACTTGGTGGCAAACTGAAACCGGCGGAATTATGATTACGCCCATACCTTTTTCAACACCAACTAAACCCACTTACGCAACCTTACCATTTATTGGCATTCAGCCAGCTTTAATGGATGAAAATGGAAAGGAAATTAAAGGTAATCAGGTTGATGGTAGACTTTGTATAAAATTCCCTTGGCCATCCATGGCACGTACTATTTGGGGAAATCATCAACGCTATAAGGACACCTATTTTTCCGCTTTTGAAAACATGTATTTTACAGGTGATGGAGCATTGAGAGACGAAGTGGGTTATTATAGAATCACAGGTAGAGTGGATGATGTAATTATCGTCTCTGGTCATAATTTAGGTACTGCACCGATAGAGGATGCTATTAACGAGCATAATGCTGTGGCAGAGAGTGCTATTGTTGGTTTCCCACATGATGTTAAGGGTAATGCACTATATGGCTACATTACATTAAAAGATACAGGTGAAGACAGAAACCATGATAATGTTCGTAAAGAAATTAATCAATTAATTACAGACCGCATTGGGCCAATAGCCAAACTTGATAAAATTCAATTTACAACAGGATTACCTAAAACGCGATCTGGTAAAATCATGAGGCGTATTTTAAGAAAAATTGCGTCAAACGATACAAGTAATCTTGGTGATACAAGTACATTGTTAAACCCAGAAGTTGTACAAGATATTATGGATAATGTTTTGTAAAAAAGATTAAAGATTAATATTCAAATCCCAAATTCCAAAAAATTAAAATGTGTGCAACGGAATTTGGGATTTTTCTTTACGTTTTTACTGCTTTTGTTAGCTTCTTTTCTAATTTAGCTGAAAATTAAATTCTTATGCTAAAAGCTGTTTTATTTGATATGGATGGTGTTATTGTAGACACGGAGCCATTACATCGCAAAGCATATCACCACATGTTTGATGATGTTAATATTAATGTCGATGAAGATTTATACGCGTCTTTCACAGGACAGTCTACCATTAATATCTGTAAGCGATTAGTGGATCATTTCAATTTGAAGGAAACACCAGAACATTTAGTAAGTTTGAAGCGTAAGCACTATAAAATCTTCTTTGAGAATGATGATTTAGACCTCATAGATGGTGTTTTAGAACGAATACAAGATTATCATAATAATGGTGTTGAGTTGGTTGTGGCTTCCTCAGCTTCAATGCCAGGAATAAAGCAAATATTTGAACGTTTTGACCTTAATCAATATTTTAGTGCTAAGTTCAGCGGTGCAGATTTAAAAAAGTCAAAACCTCATCCTGAAATTTTTTTAAAAGCAGCAGAATCTACAGGCTTCAATAAGTCAGAATGTATGGTTATTGAAGATTCTACAAACGGAATTAAGGCAGCTCATTCTGCAGGAATTTATTGTGTAGGTTTTAAAAGTCCACACTCGAGCCATCAGGATTATACGCTTGCTGATAAGGTAATTACAGATTTTACAGAAATTGCATATAAGAAAGCTGTAAATCTTGTTTAGCTATATTTTTGAGTAATATTTTGAACAACTTCAGAAGTCTTTGCTTCTTTATTTATAGATTCTAATATTTTGGGTGGAGACTGTCTTACGCTGCAATTTATAATACCGCAACGCTCGCAAGTAACACCAACGTGTGGCGATTCAATACTTTTATGGTTTAAGAAATTAACTTTGCGTTGAAGCTGTGTGTTTAGCTGAATACCTATCGAAATACTACGATAACTGTTTTGTTTAAAAGGGTCTTTAGTAGCAGAAGCTAGTACCAAGTACTTTTTATCCTCAGCCACGTAATCTGAAATTTGAATAGAAAACTCATGTTCAGAATTGTTTGCGCTAATAGCTTGCAAAACTTTTATAGAGGCCCATCTTCTGCAATAGTGTTCATTAGTTTCTCTTGCTCTGGGTGATTGCTGTTTTTCTAAGTGTAATTCTTTGTTAAGTGAAAACTTATCAGTTCCTTTCTTGTGTGAAAATCTTAAAAAGAACAAATTTTTGAGTTTAAATTCTTTAGGAAGTACATTGGTTAATCTTTGATATATGCTTTCTGGCGAGGCATTGTACTCCTGTAATAAGTGTTCAAAGTCTTTAGTTTTAAATTGCTTTTTACTGAATAGATCTTTTAGGTTGTTGACAATACTTTCTTTAGGTATAATGAGTGCACCAGCAAAATAAGACGCGTAGAAATTATTTAAAACCTTATCGAAATTATCAAATTTTATCCACGAAAACGTGTATAAACGCTCTTTTATATTTAAGTAATTATATGCTAGTTCCTTTGCGTAAATAAACGCGCGTTGTGCATCATCAATGCTTTTGGTAATTAGCAAGGTTTTGGTTTTAGGAACAAAAATAGAACGCAGATTATCAAGCTCGCTATGCGCTTCTAATTCATCGTTATTAATGTTATAGCCAAACTCTTCAATAAGAATATCTTCCAATTCTTTTGAAGTAATTTTTTTAGAAAGGTCTATTTGGTACGTTTTAGCAAACTTTACAACGTGCTCTTCTAAATCTTCGAAATAATTGTAGTTAGCCTCTTGGAACGACCTTACCGAAGCTAGAAAAAAGTTTTCTCTACTAAAATTGTAGTTATTGGCAATCTCTATAATCGTGCTTATAAATGCGGTAACTTTAGAGGGAGCATTAGAAATAATATCTATCAGCGTATTTTCTTGAATACCAAATAAATCTAAAGGGATTTCTTTCAATAGTTTTGATTGCAAAATTTCACCAATAGGCGCCAGGTTTTTATCGAGTTTTAAGGATACTAACTCATCATAAGGCACTTCTAGATGTTCCGATAATGCAGAAATTTTATCTGGCTTAGGATATTTTTTTCCTTTTTCAATTTCGTTGAGATAAGACTTGGATAAACCAGAAAGTTTAGAAAGTCCAAATAGCGAAAGTCCGCGATCTGTGCGTATTTGCTTAAGTTTTAACCCGAAAATTAATTTGATATAATCTTGTTCCATATCTACAAATATAACACTATTTGCGAACTTAATTATTTAGCGAAAATAAAAAAATAGCGAACGTTCGCTTGTTTTTTTGAAAAATAGGTTGTAACATTGTTTTATCAAAATCAATAGGATATGGAAATTTCAGTTACAAATCAGCAGCAAGTACAATTTGCACAAGAGGTAAAAAACAGATACCCAGAAATTTTAACCGATGAAGCTATAGCGTTCTTAATCGCTTTACATGAAAAATTTAATACTAATAGATTAGAGTTATTAAAGCAGAGAGAAGCACAACAAGCTATTTTCGATTCAGGTAAGTTTCCTTCCTTTCCTGTGGAAACAAAAAATGTAAGAGAATCTGATTGGACAGCAGCTCCAATTCCAGAGGATTTATTAGATAGACGTGTAGAAATTACTGGCCCTGTTGATCGTAAAATGGTAATTAATGCACTCAATTCTGGTGCTAAAACTTTTATGGCAGATTTTGAGGATAGCAATGCACCAAGTTGGGCCAATAATATGGAAGGGCAAATCAACCTCAGGGATGCCAACACTAAAACCATAGAACTTGTAGATGAGGCTAGAGGTAAGCATTATACACTTAATGAAGAAACAGCAGTACTCTTAGTAAGACCAAGAGGTTTACATCTTAATGAACGCCATTTATTGGTTGATAATGAAGAGATGTCAGGCAGTTTAGTAGATTTTGGATTATATGTGTTTCATAATACTAAGACCTTGATGGAAAAAGGCTCAGCACCATATTTCTATCTGCCAAAATTAGAGCATTATTTAGAGGCGCGCTGGTGGAACAAAGTCTTTGAATTTGCACAAGCTTATCTAGGTGTACCACAAGGAACCTTCAAAGCAACCTTGCTTGTAGAAACAATTACGGCAAGTTTTCAGTTAGATGAATTTATTTACGAATTAAAAGACCATATTGTTGGGTTAAACTGTGGTCGTTGGGATTATATATTTTCATACATCAAAAAGTTTAGAAATCACGATGGTTTTGTAGTGCCAAACAGAGATCAAGTAACAATGACAACACCTTTTATGGCTGCGTATTCTAATTTGGTAATTCAACGTTGCCATAAAAGAGGTATTCACGCCATGGGTGGAATGGCAGCACAAATTCCGATTAAAAACAATCCGGAAGCTAATAAAGCAGCATTAGAAAAAGTAAGATTAGATAAAGAACGCGAGGCAAAGAATGGGCACGATGGTACTTGGGTAGCACATCCTGCTTTAGTTGAGGTGGCCATGAAAGAATTTGATAAGTATATGCCAACACCAAATCAAACCTTCAAAAAGCGTGAAGATATCACGGTAACTGTGGCCGATTTGGTAGAGTTGCCAAAAGGTACAATTACTGAGGCTGGTGTTAGAAAAAACATTAATGTAGGTATACTATATATGGAAGCTTGGCTCAGAGGCTATGGTGCAGTGGCACTTTATAACTTAATGGAAGATGCCGCTACGGCAGAAATATCGAGAACCCAAGTATGGCAATGGTTAAAGAATGAAATACTTCTTGAAGATGGACGTCAATTTAACAAAGCTTTATTTGATGAGATTTTTGATGATGAAGTAGAAAAAATCATAAGAGAAGTAGGTGAGGACAAGATAAAAGATACAAAGTTCTGTGACGCTATCAAACTTTTCAAAAAGCTTGTTACTCAAGAAAATTTTGAAGAATTTTTAACGCTTTCAGCGTATCAACAATTATAAAAAATATCCCGCTAATGCGGCAACATTAAACGGGATCTATATTAAATCTAAAGTATCATTAATACATTTCAAAATTATGAAAAATTTATCACAATCTAATTATGCTTCTGCTTTACAGACCGTAAAAGATTTAAAAACAAAATTTGGTAACAATTGGGCAGCAATCAATCCAGATAGCGCCGCAAGAATGGCAACTCAAAATCGTTTTAAAACAGGTTTAGATATTGCAAAGTATACAGCAGCTATTATGCGCAAAGATATGGCAGATTACGATGCTGATTCTTCAAATTATACACAATCTTTAGGTTGCTGGCATGGGTTTGTGGCACAACAAAAAATGATTGCAGTAAAAAAACACCATAAATCAACAAGCAAAAGTTATTTATACTTATCGGGTTGGATGGTTGCTGCATTACGTTCTGAGTTTGGACCATTACCAGACCAATCTATGCACGAAAAAACTGCTGTACCAGCACTAATCGAAGAAATTTATGATTTCTTGCGCCAGGCTGATGCTATAGAGCTTAATGATTTGTTTAGAAGACAAGCCAATGGTGAAGATGTGCAAAATGAGATTGATAATTTTGAAACACATATTGTACCAATCATTGCAGATATAGATGCTGGTTTTGGTAATGAGGAAGCGACGTATTTATTAGCGAAAAAGATGATTCAGGCTGGTGCTTGTGCTATTCAAATCGAAAACCAAGTATCTGATGCTAAGCAATGTGGTCATCAAGATGGAAAGGTTACGGTTCCACACGAAGATTTTATAGCAAAGCTTAATGCTGTACGTTATGCGTTTTTAGAGTTAGGTGTAGATGATGGCGTTATCGTGGCTCGTACAGATTCTGAAGGTGCAGGATTAACACAAAAGTTGCCAGTGAGTAAAGAGCCTGGTGATTTGGCCTCAAAGTATTTGGCGTTTGTAGATGCTGAAGAAGTTACAATGGATGAAGTAAAAGAAGATGAAGTGTTATTAAAGCGTGATGGTAAACTGGTTAGACCAATTAGATTGCCAAATGGGTTGTATAAATTTAAAGATGGTTCTAACATCGATAGAGTAGTGCTAGATTGTATTACAAGTCTACAAAATGGTGCAGATTTATTATGGATTGAAACACCTACACCAAACGTTAAACAAATTGCCCATATGGTAAACCGCGTACGCGAAGTGGTGCCAAATGCTAAGTTGGTGTATAATAATTCTCCATCATTTAATTGGACTTTAAATTTCCGTAATCAGGTTTTTGAAGAAATGCTTGCTGAAGGGGAAAATATGACAGCCTATGATAGAAATAATCTGATGAGCGCAGAGTATGATGGTACAGAATTATGTCACAGAGCCGACCAGAAGATTAAGACTTTTCAGTTAGATGGTGCTAGAGAAGCTGGTATATTTCACCATTTAATTACTTTACCAACATATCACACCACGGCATTACATATGAATGATTTAACCGAAGGCTATTTTGGTAATGATGGCATGTTGGCTTACGTAAGAGATGTACAACGTCAAGAAATTAGAAAAGGTGTGTCTTGCGTTAAACATCAAAGAATGGCAGGTTCTGATCTTGGTGATGACCACAAAACATTCTTTGCTGGTGATAAAGCCTTAAAAGCAGGTGGAGAAAAGAATACTTCAAATCAGTTTGAGGCAAAAGGAAATGAAGTTAAAGAAAAAAAGAAACTAAGTGTTGTAGCGTAATGATATGATCATATAGTTAATTTGACAATAATTTGTTGTTTATTAATTTAGTTAGGAGAAAACACATCCAATTTTGGATGTGTTTTTTTGTTTTAACATTTTGAAGGTTAGCGATTTAATTTACATTTAGACGTTTGTTTTTTTAATGCGCTGTATTTAAACAAGTAATATTACAGTTTGTCTAAATTTTTCAATTACTGTTTAAATTTTAATTTCTTTTGATAAGCTATTAATTACCCCAAACAATTATAAACTTTGCGATTTAAATTACTTTTTATAGTATTGTTTGTACTCTCTGGTACAAGTCTTTATGCACATGGCGATTTGCATAAGAGGATTGTAAAAGTCTCTGAAGAGATAAAAAAATATCCAGACAGTGCTTATCTATATTTTAAAAGAGGTGAGCTTTACTACCAGCATAACAATTTTACCAATAGTCTAAGCGATTTTAAATACTCAAAGAAACTGGGTTTAGATAGTTTTGAACAGAATCACTTATTGGCCAAAAGTTATTATTATCTTCACAAATACAGTAACTGTAGAAGAATTATTAAAAAAATATTAAAAGATGATAGTGATAATATACATGCACTAAAATTACTTGCAGATATGTACTTTAAAAAGAAAAAGTATGAGAAATCTGCACAATTATACAATGAAGTAGTACAGAAATCCGATGTCGTTCTTCCTGAATATTACCTCTATGCTTCAAAAGCTTGGTTTGCAACAGATACTGAGTATGGTCAGCAACGCTCACAAAAAATATTAATTCAAGGAATAGAGGATTTGGGTGATATAATTGTTCTCTACAATAAACTTATTTCAAATTATATTGATATGCAAGATTTTGATTCTGCTGCAAAGTTTCAAACTAAAGTTATTGAAATAAGTAACAGAAAAGAACGCGCATATTTAAAACTTGCTAATATTCAGATTGAACAGGAAAAATTTAAAGAAGCAAGATTTTGTATAGCTAGGGCTGAAGAGAGCTATAGAAAACTTCCATATAGATTAAGAAATACAAAATTTATGAAGGAGTTTTATTCAGAATTACAATCAAAAAGAAACGAGCTTGAGAAAATAGAAAAAATATGAGAAGAAATTACACGCTTTTACTGTTACTATTTATTGGTTTGTCTTCATTTGGACAAACATTAGATAGATTGCCATATCTTCAAAAAGGAACCGAAACAAGTGTTACCATTAAATGGCGAACTGATATAAATGATACATCGATTGTAGAGTATAGTACTGATGCAACCTTTGCGTCTTACTCTACTTATAGTGATGCTACATTAAAAACAGATCATGAGGTTGATATTAATGGTCTCACTGCAGGAACTGTGTATTACTATAGGTTGGGTACAGGTGGTAGTATTCTATCTAATAGTAATGATATATATTTTAAAACGCATCCTACGGTTGGTACTGTAGATTCTTATACTTTTTGGATACTTGGTGGTATAGGAAAAACTTACTTTAATCCTACAAACACAGGTGCTGTTAGAGATGCATACCATTCATACGTTGGAAATAATGTAACAGATGGAATTATTTTAACAGGCGATAATGCTGATTCTCATGGTACAGATGTTCAATATCAGAACCATCTATTCAGCTTTTTTTATGAAAAGTTACAGAACTCCATTTTATGGTCTACAATTGGTAACATTGATGGACAATATGTTGGTTCTACTAATCCTGAAGGCGCTTATTATAATATTTTTACCTTTCCAACTGCTGGCGAATCAGGTGGTTTAGCATCGGGAACAGAATCTTATTATTCATTCGATTACGGTAATATTCACTTTATAGTTTTAAACTCATTTGGTGAAGACAGATCTATTGGTGGTGCTATGTATAATTGGGCATTAAATGATATCCAAAATACAACCCAACAATGGGTTATTGGTGTTTGGCATCATCCTCCGTATTCAAAGGGTTGGCATCCTTCCGAAGGTTTTGACAGAAATGGTGTTCCTGCTGAAATAGAACTTATTGAAATGCGTGAGAACATTATACCAATGTTAGAGGCAAATGGTATAGATTTAGTTATTGCAGGACATAGTGAATCTTATGAAAGATCTTATTTCATTAATGGTCATTATGGAGAGTCAGCTTCTTTTGATGCTAGAATAAATACTATTGGCCCAAACGGTGATGGTGATGGTAAACCTAATGGTGACGGTGCATACAGTAAATCTTTGATCGGTGATAACGCAGGTATAGGAACTGTTTATTCTGTAAATGCCACAGCTTCTCGCCGTGCTAGTGGAGATTTAGATCATAATGCAATGTACTATTCAGTAAGAAATTATGGATCAGGTATTTTAGAAGTTAATGGAAATAATCTAACAATGAAATACCTAAGAGATACAGGTGTTGTTGAGGATACTTTCACTATTCATAAAGGACCAGATTATGTATACGATAATGGTTGGCAAGATGGTAATAATCCTAATGGTGTAGCAACAGCCTCAGATGATTTAATTGTCGTTGCAGGTGATGCTAACATAACAGCTAATACTACTTTTAATACAGTAGTTGTTAATCCTGATGGTAATTTAATCGTTGACTCTGGTGTTAGTTTAACTGCGAAAAGTATTGTTTTAGAATCAGATTCAGATGGGTATTCTAGTTTACTTCCTTCGTCTACAAGCACTGTGACTGGTAGGACTAGATATGAGAGGTATGTTAATCAAATCGGTTCTTCTTCTGGTGGTGGAAATGATTTAGTATCGTCTCCAGTAACTGACGGTACTATGGAAGCTTTCAGTGATTTTGCCGATTGGAATAAAAATATAGCAGCATCTAATAATTTAAGAGCATTTGCGCCTTTTAACAACGTATCTGGTAATTATGAAAATTATGATATTGTTGTTAACGAAACTACACCTCTTGAAGCAGGTAAAGGTTATCGCAGCGCAACAATAGATGGTAGTTCTGTTGTTTTTACAGGAGCCGTTAGTGTAGGTGATGTTACTACTACAATTTCCTCTGGTTCTGCTAGCCCATGGAATTTAGTAGGTAATCCGTATACAAGTTATATAGATGCTCAGGCATTTATTAACGAAAACGGGTCATTAGGTAATGATGTTTTAGATTCAAATTACAATGCTGTTTATGGTTATAATGCTGGTACCGATGGTTCTGGGATATGGACAATAATAAATAATATTCAGAATGTAGGTAAAAACATTGCACCAGGACAAGGTTTTTTTGTGTTCTCAAATGGTACTGGAGGTTCGGATAACTTATTATTTACACCTTCAATGAGAACTACAATTGGCAATGATGATTTTATTTTGGGTAGAAACAGTAGTTCAATCTCTCACCTGAGTTTAAGAATTGAAAATGCAGCTAATAATTACGATACAGATTTCTACTTTTCAGAGAATTGTTCATCTGGTTTGGATATAGGTTATGATGCAGGATCTCTAGATGCTAGTGATGCTAATTTCTCATTATATTCTCATTTAGTTGCTGATAATATTGGTGTGGATATGGCTATTCAATGTTTGTCTTTTGATGATGTGGAAAGTGTTGTGGTGCCTTTAGGAATTAATGCTTCAAATGGTGATAATATAAATGTTAATATTCATGAAAGTGATTTGTCAGAGGACATTAATGTTTATCTAGAAGATAATTTAGAAAACACTTTTACTCTATTAAATACTAATAGCTATAACTTTACAGCAATTGAAGATTTACAAGGTACTGGTAGATTTTTCTTGCATTTTTCACCTTCTACATTGTCTAATGATTCAAATAATATTAGTGGGTTAGAAATTTTTACAAGTAGTAATCCGGATGTATTGAATGTTAATGGTAAGTTGAATGGTTCAGCACAATTGAATCTTTACGATGTTCAGGGTAGATTGGTGCTAACACGTGTATTAGAAAACGGAAGTATAGTAAACTCAATAAATGTTGAAGCGTTACAATCTGGTGTATACATCGTAAAACTTAATGTTTCAGGTGCGATAAGAACAGAAAAAGTAATTATAAACTAATGGTACTTAATCAACCAAGAAATATAAACACATTCAATTTTGAATGTGTTTTTTTTAATATTGGTTACAAAAGACCAATACGTCTAGGAATCCTTTCCAAATCACTCAAGCTAATTTTAGAGTTTGATTTTAACTTAAAAACTAATTTTAAAAATAGTAATGCAGTTATGTAGGCATCACCAGATGCTGTGTGTCTATCGTGAAGCGGTATATTAAATCGATTAGATAATTCATCTAGGCCAAAATGAGTTTTGCTAGTATCTAGTTTTGTTTTTTGAAAGATTTGCCCTGTGTCCAAAACCCGATTTTTTAGTTTTGGTAATCCTAATCTTGTAAGAACTGTATTGATCATAGCAATATCAAATGCAGCATGGTGCGCCACTAAAACGGCATTTTTAATATATTCCAAGAAAAGTAACATAGCTTCAGATTCTTCAACTTTAATAAGTTTTCCTTCTTTTAAAAGACCATGTATTTTTACAGTGTCAGCATTAAATGTCTCTTGTTTGACATATAATTCTAATTGGTCTGAAACTTTTACCTTTAGGCCTTCAATGGCTATGCATCCAATAGACAATATTCTATCCTTTTTAGTATCGAGTCCAGTAGTTTCAGTATCAAAAACTACAAATCGTATGTGTTCAATATTTTGCTCTTGGGCTTTTGAAAAGGAATTTTTGTAGTTCTCCCAAAATTCTGGATACGATTTGCGTTTAAACCAATTCATTTTAGAGTAGTTGAGATAGTTTAAAGCGCATTTTTATAAGTTCTTGTACATCCTTTACTGCTTTAAAAGTACGCTTTAGTTGTAGACGATTACCTTTGTCTAAGGATTCTAAATCTATGAATCTACCTGAGTCATTATGTCTTAGACCTTGTTCTGTTCTAAAGGTTAAAAGATTTTTATAAGCTTCTATACAAAATAAATAGGTGTCTTTATTTTGAGGTTCTAGTTCTACGAGTTTTTCATAGCGTTCTATTGTGTTATTTACAGCTTTTATGTTGTGAGAAAGCATTAATAATCTTGCTGCGTCCACTAGAGGCATCATAGCACGTGCCTTAATATCAAATTGGTCTTTATGTTCTCCGTCATCTTCTACTAGGAACTGTCTGAAAAAGCTCAAGGGTGGTGGATTCTGTAGTGCATTTCTACCTAAATAGGTTAAAAAAATGTCGTGATTATCAATACTCTCAAAGATACTTTCAGATAATTTACTCACAAGTTCTACGTCTCCATAAACATGTTCATAATCAAAGAAAATAGTGCAAAGCATAAGATTGTCTTGGTCAGGGGTAGTAATCCAACTATTGAATTGTTGAGACCATTCTGAAACCGATTTACACCACTTTGGGTTATTGGCCATCATTTTTGCTGGACACAATTCAAAACCTACTATTTCTAAATCTTTATTTATGTAATCTGATAGTTTTAAAAAGTATGATTTTGTATTTTCATATTCTTCGGTTTTAACGTTTTCAAAAACTAATGCGTTATCTTGATCTGTCATTAATAATTGTTCTTGCCGACCTTGGCTTCCAATGGCTAACCATGCAAATTGTGCTGGTGGTTTTTTATCCATTTTGGTGATAGAAAAAGCAATTATTCTTTGTGTTATAGTATCGTTTATAGCAGATACTAATCTTGAAATAAAATCTATCGGAATATCTTGTTCTAAATAACGTGTTAATAATTTTTCTGTACGTTGTCTTATATCTTTAAGCTGTTCTGCAGAACGGCTTCTTTTAATTTCTTTAATTAACGCAGAAGCATTATTCTCCCTGAGAACAATGATGTCATGTTCAGAAAGGATTCCTGTTAAATCTGAATCGTTTGTACCATCTTTAGTAATGCATAAGTGTGTAATCTTATGTTTTAACATGGCGATTTGAGCTTCCGCAACAGTAATAGTTTCAGGATAGGTTATAACAGGAGAAGACATTATTCTAGAAACAGAATCTTCTATAGAATGTTTGCCTGTCGCAATTTGTGTTCTTAAATCTTTGTCTGTAATAATCCCAATAGGCTTATTTTCTTTTGTAATTACAATAGAACCTACATGCTTTTCAGTCATAATGCTTGCAGCTTCATTTATTTTAGTGTCAATGCAACAGGTAATAGGATTTTTAGAATAGTCTGCTGTCTGTAAATACGTATATTCTGACGAATGCTGAAGGGTTTCAATAAAGTCGTCGTCTTCTGTGTTTTTAACCCTAACATTTGAAGCAAAACTCGCCATTAAAAACTGACTTGCATCGGCATTGGCGGTTATGTAGGTTTCTAAATTTTCAAGAGAGATACTGTAAACAATACTTTCTTCTATAGCTTTTGCGTTGAGTTTGTATTCGCCTCTGCGGAGTAGAGCACGAAGACCAAAAATGTCGCCTTCATCGCATTTGTCTACAAGATTATTATTTGCTCTAAATAGGCCTATTGCACCATTTCGCACAACATAAAAATGATTAACAACAGGCTGACCAATCTCAAAAAGAAACTGATTGTTTTCTAAATAAATAACATCAACTGATTTTGAAATTGATAAAAGTTGATCTCTTGTTAATAAATTGAATGGAGGAAAACCCTTTAAATAATCATATATACGCTCTGCTATGGTATTCATGTAAGCAATTTAACTAAAAAATGACCTTTTCTATATGAGAAAGGTCATTTTTATTGCTAAAATGCTATAGGTTTTTTATCCTTCAAAATCAAAATCATCACCATTGTTTCCGTTACCTCTTCCAGAACGATCGCGCTTGTTAAGTTGTTGGTTAAACCTGTAGATAACAGAAAAATTTATTTGTCTTTGTCTCCATTGCGAATCTCTAAAACGGTTAAAGAAATCTGTTGTGGTCACAGATTTACGTCGTCTGGAATTGAGTAAATCTCTCACGTTTAATGATAGGGTAAGACTGTTGTTAAAAAGTTCTTTACTGAGAGCTAAATCTATGGATAAGATGCCTTGGGTATCTGACTGTGCATCTTGCAATGCACCTCTGTAGTTTGCATTGGTTTGCCAGTCAATTTTCCATGGTAGAATCACCTTTGAGCTAAATCTTGCAAACCAACTTGTGTTTTTGGCACTGTAATCTACACCGTTAAATTCACCTTCTGTTTCAAACTGAAAAAAATTGAAACTAGAGTTTAGTCGTAGCCATTTAGCAGGATTGTACAATATACCTAGCTCGGCACCAGTTCTTGCGTTATTTGATAAGTTAATTGGTATGGTTCTAATAATATCTATACCATCTGTGGTTTGCTGACCTGTGTTTTCTTGGACACGCTCAAAAGAATCAGTTTCGTATTGGTAATATACAGACGTTGTTAGTGTAAAATCATCCCATCTTTTTAAATAACCAATATCAAAAGCACTTGCAAATGCAGGCTGTAAATTAGGATTTCCTTGAAAAACATTAGTTCTGCTAGAACGGGTAGGGAAAGGGTTTATAAACCAACCTCTTGGTCTGTTAATTCTTCGGTTATATCCAAAAGTGATACTTTCTTCAGAGTCTCTGTCATCATCTCCTAAATTGTAAATAATGTTTACAGTAGGAAAAAGACCTAGATAATTGTTGTCAAAATCTGTTTGTATAGGAAAACCAAAGGCTTCTACCAATTCATCATCAGTTAACCTAGAATCAATTTTTCCTTTTAGTTGCGTATGCTCTAATCGGAGTCCTAAAAGAAATGAGAATTTACCGAATTTAGAGCCATATTGTGTATAAACAGCATTTACATTTTCGTCATAATCAAAAATATTAGTAATGGTATCATTTACCACTAAGTTACCTGTGAGTATATTTTCTTGTTCTAGCCTATAATCTGTAATTTCATTTTCGAAATTACCTCTGTAGCCAGCTTCAAATCTAGAATCTTCACCTATTGGCAATACATAATCGGCTTGTAAAAGATACTCTTTTTGAACCTCTTCAGTAAATTCTTGTTCTTGTTGAAAAGGTTCTGGATCAGTTTGGTCGGTTGTGATATAATCCTCGTTAAGGTTGGTAAACCCATCTTCAGAGTCATTTTCATATTGAAAATCTGCTGTAAGTCTATGGTCGCTATCTTCTCCAAAACGCTTTACATAGTTCAGTGTTATCTGATAGCTGTTGTCTTGTTCAGTTTCTTTTTCGCGTCTCAAGGTCTCTTCAACAACAGTTCCGTCGTTAAATCGCTCACTGCTATTTAATGACAGATCTGCATCGCTTCCTAATCTATAAAACAAACCACCAGTTATGGATGATGATTCATCTATAAAGTATTCCATGCCTATGTTGGCGTTGTAATTTCTGTTAAGACGTTCTACATCTTGGTCTTCAATGATTCGTCTAAATTCTGGTTCTATAGTTTCACCATCTACCAAACGATCAAAATAAGTAACATCTGTAAAACTGGTTCTTGGTGCATCAAAATAGCGCCAACTCAGATTGGTAAATATGTTGAATTTCTCGGTTCTGTAATTAATAGAAGAATTAAGTCCTATATTATCAGGATTACCGATGGTGAAGTTGAATGATCCATTAAAGCCAAGTGTTTCTTTTTGTCTTAATATAATATTCAAAATACCGGCTGTACCTTCTGCATCATATCTAGCAGAAGGCGAGGTGATAACCTCAACACGTTCAATAGCTTCTGCGGGTAATTGACTTAACACATTAGTATCACCAAAACCTGCTAATGCAGAGGGTCTTCCGTTAATTAAAATTCTAACATTTTCGTTACCTCTAAGGCTTATCCCACCTTCTATATCAACAGAAACAGAAGGTACGTTATTTAAAGCATCACTCACTGTACCACCAGCTGTGGTTAAATCTTGTCCTATGTTGTAGACCTTTTTGTCTAGTTTTACTTCTACTGTTGTTTTTTCGGCAACTACGGTAACTTCGTCCAAAGAGGCTATGTCTAGAGCCAAGCTAACTGTACCTAGATTTATGGACTTATCTAGTTTTTTGTTTAAATATTCTTTTGGTTTGTATGAAATATACTCAACGTAAATGTTGTAGGTGCCAGGCTCTATGTTTAGCTTAAAGTTTCCATCAGTATCTGTAATACCACCTGTAATAACTTTGTCGCCTGACGTGTTTTTTATGGTTATTGTAGCATATTCGAGCGGAATATTAGTGCCTTCTTCGACAACTTTACCCTCAATTTTTATATCCTTTTGAGCAAAAGATAATGAGAAATTAAACAGTAAGATTAGGAATAGGGGTAAATATATTTTCATCACAAGTGGTTAGTAGTTTTGCTTTTTAGATGAGCAAAGTTACTTTTACTTGCGCCCCATAAGGTTAATCTTATGTTAAAGGAAAATATGGATTTTCAATTTTAGAATAGTTGTTAGCTATTGGTTTTTATCTTTCTTTTTCTTTTTACGTTTTTTCTTTTTCTTCTTAACCTCATCTTCATCAAAGTCACCTTTAATCATGTTTTTAATTTTGGTCATATCATTTTCTGATATTAACTCTTCTAGGTCTTTAAAGTGAGATTCATCTAATTTTTTTATGGCTTGATCTCTGTCGAAAATGCGCTCGTACTTTACTTTTAAGACTTCCTTTTTAGCTTCAAAGTAAGAATTAAGATATTGTTTAATAATTTCTTTTTGAAAATCATCAGCCTCTAGTGTTGTTATGAAATTTGCAATAAATTCATCTTTACGCTCTTCTAACTTTTGTTCATATTTTGCTATTTCTTCTTCTGTTGGTTCTCGGTTAACTATGGGATTTCCCATTCGATCTCTACGAGTTTGAGCTTGTATGCTAAAACCCAAGAGTAGTGCTAAAGTTAATAATATTATTTCTCTCATGATTATAGAATTATATGATATCTAGTATTAATTCTTTTGGTCTGCCTATTACAGCTTTGTTGCTATGAACAACAATAGGTCTTTCTATTAATTTGGGATGCTCAACCATGGCATTAATGATTTGCGCGTCTGATAATTCTTTGTTTTTATAGTCTGATTTCCAAATAGCTTCGTTTTTTCTAATTAGATCAATTGGTTTTATCCCTAATTTAGAGATAATCTCAGTAAGGGCTTCCTTATCTAATAAATCATCAAGGTATTTTATAATTTCAAAAGTTTTTCCAGATTCTTCTAGTAGGGTTAGACCTTCTCTAGATTTTCTACATCTTGGATTATGGTAAATTGTTATCATACGATTAATTGTTCAATTTTTATGCCAATAGTTTTCTAAAAATTCATTATTCATCACTTTTTTGTCCCATCATCATAAGGTATGCTTTTAAAAATGTCTCTAAATCACCATCCATAACAGCGTCAACATTACCAGTTTCGTGTGCTGTACGCACATCTTTAACCAATTTGTAAGGATGCATAACATAGTTTCTGATCTGGCTTCCCCATTCAATCTTCATTTTGCTAGCTTCAATATCTTCGCGTTGTGCCATTTGTTTTTGAAGTTCTATCTCATATAATTGAGATTTAAGCATTTGCATTGCCCTAGCTCTGTTATCGTGCTGAGAACGCGTTTCTGAACATTGAATTTGTATTCCAGTTGGCTTATGTAATAGTTGAACTTTTGTTTCTACTTTATTTACATTTTGCCCACCAGCTCCACTAGATCGTGCTGTTGTTATTTCTATATCTGCAGGATTTATCTCTATTTCTATAGAATCATCAACTAATGGATATACATATACTGAAGCAAAACTTGTATGACGTTTTGCATTGCTATCAAAAGGTGAAATTCTTACCAAACGATGTACCCCGTTTTCGCCTTTTAACCATCCAAAAGCATAATCACCTTCAATTTCTAATGTAACTGTTTTAATACCAGCGACATCACCTTCTTGATGATTGAGCTCTTTGACTTTAAAACCGCTTTTTTCAGCATACATTAAGTACATGCGCATGAGCATACTTGCCCAATCACACGATTCTGTACCACCAGCGCCAGCTGTTATTTGTAAAACAGCACTTAAGCTATCGCCTTCTTCAGAAAGCATGTTTTTGAACTCAAGCTTTTCTATAGCATTAACAGCTTTTTCAAATCGATTCTTTACATCTTCCAAAGAGGCTTCATCTTCTTTGTAGAATTCGTAGATAACTTCTAAATCTTCAAAAAGTGTGTTAGCAGCATTAAAATCGTTAACCCAACTTTTCTTTTCTCTTATAGATCGCATTACCTGTTCGGCTTTTTTTGAATCGTTCCAAAAGGTGGGGTCAAAGGTTTGTTCTTCTTCGTTGGTAATTTCTATGAGCTTAGTATCTAAGTCAAAGATATTGTCTAAGTATGTCTAGACGGGAATTAAGATCTTTTATTTGATCTGATGTTACCATAAATATATAAGTTTATGCAAATATAATAGCCATACATAAAAGTGCCATAATTTTTGAAAAGCTTTTTGTACAGAAATAAAAAACCGCCCAAGTTTAACTTAGACGGTTTATGTTCTTTAAAGTTTGGAATCAATGAGTGATTACCACCACCAGCAGTAGTAAGTTGGAGGCTCATATTCACATAATTCTCCACCAGCAGTACTTGTACCACTGACTACTTCAACAACGCCACGCTTGTAACCTGGTCCTATGTTTAAGTGACAGTTAACTTTAAACTTTGTGTAGTAGCAGTTACCTACATATACATAAATCCACTTACCAAAAGTACCGTTATGGTTTGCACCACTAACAGCCATCTCATCGTCTTGACCTACAACACCGTCAAATATCTTAACAGCATAGCAAGTGTTTTCGTAACGTTGGTATAATCTTACTCTGTAATCGTTGTGCCAATCCCATTTAAAAGTTATTTGGTCTACTTTACCGATACAATCATTACATTCTGGTTCTGGTATATCTCTTGAAATTAATAATGCTTGTACATTATCGAAATCTGCAGGAATTAAAAGAATTCCAACTTTTTCTCCACATCCAGGTGTATAACCTTCACCATTTGCTACTGCTGCATCATAAATTTCATCTCCTAAAGCATTATCAGTAACTCTATTCCAATCGCCAGGAACTGGTGTTAAGAAATCTGTGAAGTCGTTATTAAATGGACCTTCAATGAGTCTCCAAATAGCATATTGTACATGGCCATAAGTGTATTGTGATCCTGTGATGTCTATGTTGTTCAAAATCCAGTTAACTTTATCAAAATTTTGTGGATTTGTGTAAACATCTTCAAATGCTCCTCCTGCTAAAATAGAAGAATCATAAGTAGATACTGGTGTAAAATCAATAAAGTCATCATCAGCACCTAAACTAGGTAATCTATCAGAACAATAAGCTTGTATAACATCAGCACCATCTATAGAAATGTCAAAATAACCATTGTTACCTGGTTTATTTAAAACCTCGATGTTTACTGAACTTCCAAAACCAGTATCTAGTAAGTCTGGAGTACAATCTGTATTGTTGCTTCCATAGCTTTCTCCACTTATTGTGAAGCCTTCAGATGGGGAAACAAGGTCTTCGCTTCTTTCGTTGAACATTAATTCCTTGTCTTCTTCACCATCTGATACAACCATCCCTTTTTCATCAAATCTTAAGGCGGCCTGTTGCTGGCTTTCAATGTCTTGGGTGCTTTCTTTTTGACATGAGGCAAAAATTACAAGCACTGCAAGCAATACTAATTTAGTAATGTGTTTCATAATTATTAATTTAGGTTAATAGCATTAATATTTTTGTAAAAGTATTTGTTAAAAGTGTTAACATGCTAAAAAATTGACGAAATAGAAGATTTATTAGTTGAATAGATGAACGTCAAATTTAATCGACATATCAACATTTTTTTGCAAAACTGAATTAGTATTCCATTTGTCGAAGAAAATTTTAAATGGTATTTAATTATTTAATTTTGAACAGATTTTTTGAAATAAAGATAAAGATCCATGTATATGTGCTTTTTGTGTTCTTAATACTTATGAGCTTGCTCCAAATTTTAGTTAATGAATAATAAACTCAACACTATTTCTGTACTTATCCCTGATGGTGAAACCACCTTAGTTTCTAATGTGGTGCACAGTCTATCGCTTGTTGAGGGTGTAAAGATTTATGTCTTGTCTTCTCATAAGAGGCGGTATTTTAAATATTCCATAGATAATAATTGTTTTAAGCGTTCACGCTTTATTGAAAAATTTATCCATTACAAAAACACCACACCTGAGGAATGGATAGAGAAAATAGATGCAACAGTTGAAGACTTTAGCATAGACCTTATCATGCCAATTTTTGATGTTAGCACCAAGAGAATTTTAGAACACATTAACAGACTTAAAAATAAATCTAAGCTTTGTTCTCTACCTAATCTTTCTAACTTTGAAACTGCTCTACATAAAGATCTGTTATACTTTTTTTTAAAGTCTAATAATTTACCTTGTCCTGATAGTGTTGTTATAAATTCAAATCTTGATTATAGTACAGTTTGTTTGAATTTTCCTTTAGTAGCAAAGCCAACTTTTGGTTTCAATGGTGGAATGGGTGTAAGGTTTGTTAAAAGTAGGGGAGAGTTATTAGATTATGTTAATAAAAATAGTATAGATTATCCTGTACTGCTACAAAAGTTTATTGAAGGCTTTGATGTAACATGTAATGTATTGTGTAATAACGGCAAAATTGAAGCCTACACAATGCAAAAAGCTGCTTTGGTTAAAAGTGTTAAAGTAACCCCTCAGCATGAATTCAGTTTTTTTCATGATGATGCCCTCTTGGAATTAATGAGGGATTTAATGAAGGCTTTAAACTGGTCTGGTGTTGCCAACATAGATTTTAGATATGATAAAACAGACAACACTTATAAAGTCATCGAAATTAACCCAAGATTTTGGCTTAATACAGAAGCATCAGCTTTAGCTGGAGTTAATTTTCCATACTTATATTGCTTGTCTACCTTAAATAAAGAAATTGAATTTAGAGCTGTTAAAAGTGGTACTTTTTTACACCTTAAAGCTTTGGTTAAACGCCTCAAAAGAAATCCATTTTTAATTTTTAATATTAACTACTTATACAACAGTACACCATTTAGATTTATAATAAAAGATCCTTTAGTTTTATGGTGTAAGTTTATGTGGCGAACCAATAACATTATATCTTCAAAAATTCTAAAAAAGAAAATGTCTTAGAATATTATCTTTACAAAAGATAAATAAGTTTATGATAATAGATTTAAGAAGCGACACGGTTACAAAACCAACAAAAGACATGTTAAAAGCTATGATGTCTGCACAAGTTGGTGATGACGTTTATAAAGAAGACCCTTCAGTAAACACTCTCGAAGAGCGACTAGCAGATATGTTTGGTATGGATAAAGCATTGTTTTTTCCTACAGGAAGTATGGCCAATCAAGCAGCGTTAAAGCTACACACCAATCCTGGCGAACAAGTTATTTGTGATAAATATGCTCACATCTATAATTATGAAGGCGGAGGCGCCTCATTTAATAGTGGAATATCTTGTAAATTAATAAATGGGCATCGTGGTATGTTTAATGCAGAACAGGCAGAGGCTGCAATAAACCCACCAGATTTTTACCATAGTCCATTAACGTCTCTAATAGCCATTGAGAATACTACAAACAAAGGTGGTGGTGCATGTTGGGATTATGAAGAACTAAAAAAAATTAAGCAAGTTGCTGATAGGCATAAATTAGGTTATCATCTAGATGGCGCAAGACTTTGGAATGCACTTGTCGTAAAAAAGGAAAATCCTAAACAATTTGGGCAATTATTCGATACTATATCTGTTTGTTTAAGTAAAGGATTAGGCTGTCCAATAGGATCTGTGCTCATTGGAAAAAAAGAGCTTATGGATGGTGCTTTACGGGTAAGAAAAATTCTTGGTGGTGGAATGCGACAAGTTGGTTATTTAGCTGCAGCTGGGCTTTATGCTCTAGACAACCACGTAGAACGTTTAAGCGAAGACCATAAAAAGGCAAAAGAGATAGGAGAGGTTTTATCTCAATTGCACTATATCAAAAAAGTTGAGCCAATAGAAACTAATATTGTCATTTTTGAGGTAGATGATACAATCAGCGAAGCAGAATATCTTAATAAACTAAAAGAAAAAAACATACATATTATTGGTATGGGAAGTAATAAACTGCGTATGGTTACGCATTTAGATTACACCAACAATATGCATGAAGAAGTTTTGAAAACCCTTAAAAACTTATAAAAACTATTTAAACATATCCATACCTGTTATGTTTGGCATGCCTTCTTTAGCAACTGCGGCGATTTCAGTTTCGTTTACATTTGTTGCATTTTCAATGGCTTTATTTAGAGTTAGGATAAGATAATCTTCAAGCATTTCTTTGTCTTTTAGTAACTCATCATCAATTGAAATAGATTTAATTGTTCTATTTGCAGTAATCGTTACCTTCAACTTATTATCACTACTAGTTTCGTCAATTAAAACTGTATTCAAACGTTCCTTAGTTTCCTCAACTTTTTTTTGAGCTTCTTTTAATTTGCTCATCATTCCCATCATATCTCCAAACATATCTTTGTCTTTTAAAAATTACGATGCAAAATTACTAAATTGCGCCACTTTTTTAGATTAAAATTTTCTTAAAACAATATGAGTAAAAACTCTGCGGTAAATCCGCCAATAGCCAAAAAGATACCTCACCAATTAGAAAAACATGGTGATGTGAGAGTTGATAATTACTTCTGGATGAAAGATAGAGAACATCCTGAAGTTATCAATTACTTAAAAGCCGAAAATGCTTATTGTGATGCTCAAATGGCACATACCAAAGCATTTCAAAAGGATTTATTTGAAGAAATGAAGGCCAGAATAAAAGAAGACGATTCTTCTGTGCCCTATAAATACAACGGTTATTGGTACATCACAAGATTTGAAAAAGGTAAGGATTATCCTATTTATACCAGAAAAAAAGAATCTCTTGAAAACCCTGAAGAATTATTGTTTGACTGTAATAAAATGGCAGAAGGGCAAAGCTATTTTAAACTTGTAGGTATAAGTATTAGTCCGGATAACAAAAAAGTGTCTTATGGTATAGACACAAGTGGTAGAAGACAATACACCATTCAGGTTAAAGATATAGCAACTCACAAAGTATATAAAGATAGTATTGAAAACACAACAGGATCTTCGACTTGGGCAAATGACAACGAAACTTTGTTTTACACACTAAAAGACCCAATAACCCTTAGAGCATATCAAATCTTTAGACATAAACTAGGTTCTAAAGAAGAAGATACTTTAATCTTTCAAGAAGGAGATGAAACCTTCGGAACGACAGTTTACAAATCAAAGTCAAGAAAATATATCATCATTGCATGTTACAGTACTTTAACTAATGAATACCATATTCTTAATGCAGATAATCCTGATGGTAAATTTGAAGTTTTTCAACCTCGTGTAAGAGGCTTGGAGTATAGTATTTCGCACTATAATGGTTATTTCTATATTCTTACAAATAAAGATAAAGCGACTAACTTTAAATTAATGAAATGCCCAGAAAAAAACAGATCATTAGATCAGTGGGAAGAAGTCATACCACATAGAAAAGAAGTGCTCTTAGAAAACATAGATATTTTTAAAAATTATCTCGTAGTTAGTGAGCGTGATAACGGACTTAATAAAATTAGGATAATACGTTGGGATAATAAACAAGATTATTATCTGCCATTTGATAACGAAACTTATACTGCATACACCACAACTAATGTAGAATTTGATACAGAGACGTTGCGTTATGCTTACAATGCTTTAACAACGCCTGCCTCTGTTATAGAATTTAACATGAAAACTAAAACTAAAAAAGTATTAAAAGAGCAAGAAGTTTTAGGCGGAAAATTTAATAAAGAAAACTACACATCTGAGCGAATATGGGCAACAGCAGATGACGGAACTAAAATACCAATGTCAATAGTGTATAAAAAAGGAATAAAAAAAGATGGAAATAACCCGTTATTACAATATGCTTATGGTAGTTATGGTTCTACTGTAGATCCTTATTTTTCATCCATACGTCTAAGCTTACTAGACAGAGGTTTTATATATGTAATAACGCACGTTAGAGGTGGTGAGTATTTAGGTAGACAATGGTATGAAGATGGAAAACTTTTAAAGAAAAAAAACACATTCTCAGATTTTATAGCGTGTTCAATTCACTTAATTAAAGAACGATATACATCTTCAAAGCATTTGTATGCTATGGGAGGAAGTGCTGGTGGCTTATTAATGGGAGCAATTATTAATATGGCACCAGAACTTTATAATGGGATTATTTCAGCTGTACCTTTTGTAGATGTTGTTACTACGATGTTAGATGATTCAATTCCACTGACAACAGGTGAGTACGATGAATGGGGAAATCCTAATGATAAACTATACTATGAATACATCAAATCTTACTCACCATATGATAACATAGAAATAAAAGACTATCCAAACATGTTAGTTACAGCGGGTTTACACGATTCTCAAGTGCAATATTGGGAACCGGCAAAGTGGGTTGCCAAGCTAAGAGATCTAAAAACAGATGATAACAAACTTTATCTAAAAACTAATATGGAAGCTGGTCATGGTGGTGCTTCGGGACGTTTTGAAAGCATAAAAGAAGATGCAGAAGAATTCGCCTTTCTGTTAGATTTAGAAGGTATTTCGAGTTGATTTAAAAAAAAATCATTAGTTTTGCGAGGTTTTAGAGTGTATTTTTTACGCCTAATTAAATAGCATTTATGGACAAAAACAAAAATGTATTTGATAACGTATTACAACTTATTGGTAGTACACCACTTATCAAGTTAAATAAAATGACCGCAGGCTTCAAAGGCAAATTTTATGCTAAAGTAGAAGCTTTTAATCCAGGTCATTCCTCAAAAGACAGAATCGCACTACATATTATTGAAGAAGCTGAACGTCAAGGTATTCTAAGACCAGGCGATACTATCATAGAAACTACGTCTGGTAATACAGGATTCAGTATAGCAATGGTAAGCATCATAAAAGGTTATGAATGTATTTTGGCTGTAAGTTCTAAATCCTCAGCAGATAAAATAGATATGCTAAGATCTATGGGTGCTAAAGTATATGTATGTCCTGCCCACGTTAACGCTGACGATCCAAGATCTTACTATCAAGTGGCAAAGCGACTACACGAAGAGATAAAAGGGTCTATATACATCAATCAATATTTCAATCAATTAAATATTGACGCGCATTACAATTCTACAGGTCCAGAAATCTGGAATCAGACCAATGGCGAGATTACACATTTGGTTGCTTGCAGTGGTACAGGAGGAACCATTTCTGGAATTGCAAAGTATCTTAAAGAGCAAAATCCAAACGTAAAAATAATTGGTGTAGATGCTTATGGTTCTGTATTACAGAAATATCATGAGACAAGAGAGTTTGATGAAAAAGAGATTTACCCTTACAGAATTGAAGGTCTAGGTAAAAATCTAATACCAACAGCTACAGATTTCGATGTTATCGACAGATTTATAAAAGTAACTGATGAAGAAAGTGCTCATACAGCAAGAGAGGTATCTAATACTGAAGGGTTATTTGTTGGTTACACGAGTGGTGCTGCAATGCAAGCTGTAAAGCAATTAAACGAAGAAGGAGAGTTTAAGCCAACAGATAAAATTGTTATTGTTTTCCCAGATCATGGTTCGCGTTATATGAGTAAGGTTTACAGTGATAAATGGATGGAAGACCAAGGATTCTTTGATAGTAAAAACGAAGTTTCTACGACAATCCAATATATAAAGTAAATAATTAACTAAAAATATAGAGCCTGCCTGCTTAAGGTGGGCTTTTTTATGTTTAAAACTTAGTGAATAGTTAGGTTAAATATTATTATGCAATCATAATAATATTGCCTAATTTTGCTTCAACTAATAAAACTAATATAATGTTAACTTCTGTTTTAATACCTTAACGTTAGGATAGAAGAATTAATAGCAATCGCAACGTATGAAGGATTTATTTGAAAAGATTTATCGAGATAAGGGACCTTTGGGAAAATGGGCTGCTAAGGCAGAAGGTTATTTTGTCTTTCCAAAGTTAGAAGGAGAAATTTCGAATAGAATGAAATTTCAAGGAAAAGAAGTGATCACTTGGAGTATAAATGACTACCTAGGTCTAGCGAATCATCCAGAAGTAAGAAAGGTAGATGCTGAGGCTGCTGCTAAATATGGTTCTGCATACCCTATGGGAGCGCGTATGATGTCTGGTCATACAGATTTACACGAACAGTTACAAAATGAACTTGCTGAATTTGTTAATAAAGAAGCTGCTTATTTGTTAAACTTTGGTTATCAAGGTATTATGTCAACCATAGACGCTTTAGTTGCTAAAGATGATATCATTGTTTATGATGTAGATGCGCATGCATGCATCATTGATGGTGTTCGTTTGCATATGGGTAAGCGTTTTACATACAAGCATAATGATGTTGAGAGCTTAGAGAAAAACCTTGAGAGAGCTACAAAAATGGCTGAGCAAACTGGTGGTGGAATTTTAGTGATTTCTGAAGGTGTATTCGGTATGCGTGGTGAGCAAGGTAGATTAAAAGAAATTGTACAATTAAAAAAGAAATTCAATTTTAGACTCTTAGTAGACGATGCACATGGTTTTGGAACTTTAGGTGCTACTGGTGCTGGTGCGGGTGAGGAGCAAGGTGTACAAGACGATATAGATGTCTATTTTGCTACTTTTGCGAAGTCTATGGCTAGTACTGGTGCATTTATAGCTGGGGACAAAGAGATTATAGACTTTTTAAAGTATAATTTACGTTCTCAGATGTTTGCTAAGTCATTACAAATGACACTAACTGTTGGTGCATTAAAACGACTAGACATGTTACGTACCATGCCAGAATTAAAGCAAAATCTTTGGACAATTGTAAATGCGTTACAGTCTGGTTTAAAAGAACGTGGTTTTGATATCGGAACAACACAAAGTTGTGTTACTCCTGTATATTTAAAAGGAAGTATTCCTGAAGCTATGGCTTTAGTAAAAGATCTTCGTGAAAATCACGGAATATTCTGTTCTATAGTAGTTTACCCTGTAATACCTAAAGGATTAATTCTATTGAGAATGATTCCTACTGCAACACATACTTTGCAAGATGTAAAAGAAACCTTAGATGCTTTTGATGCTATTAGAGAGCGTTTAGAAAATGGTACTTACAAAAAAATGTCTGCGGCATTAACTGCTGCAATGGGAGAATAATTCTTTTAAGTTAAAAATATAAAAGGCTTTGTTTAATTACAGAGCCTTTTTCTTTTATAAATCTTTTCTGAATGTTTTTCGACGCTTATAAACAACAGGATCAAAGTGTTTCCATATTTTATGAATAGCTTCATTGTCCTCTAATTCTGGTGTTCTGAAGCAAGTTTCAATACCTTTTTCGGTAAAGGTTTCATAGTATTCGTTAAAAATAACGGCATGAACACCTTTATTTTGATAGTCTGGATGTATTCCAATTAAATAAAAAATTACGTCTTTACTATTTTTCTTGGCTTTTAAAATATGTCTAAATCCAAACGGAAATAGTTTGCCTTTTGCTTTTTGAAGCGCCTCAGCAAACTTTGGCATTACAATAGCAAAACCAATCAATTTATCGTTTTCGTCTACAACAAACTTTATATATTCAGGATTAACAAAACTGATAAACTTCTTTTTAAAATATTCTTTTTGAATATCTGTAATTTCAACGAATGACGATAAAGATGCATAGCTTTCGTTGAACAAATCAAACATTTTATCTGCATAAGGCATTACTTCTTCAGTCTTTGTGAACTTTAAAGCTCTTAGTTTATATCTACGCTTTATAAGTTCTTGAGCCTTTTTAAATGTTTCTGGTTTTACGTTCTTAAAAGGAAATGTACTTTCTGAATATGCTTTTTCAATAGCATAACCATGAGCCGTATAATGATTTACATAATACGGATGATTGTACCAAGTTATCATTGGTGCAATGCTGTCAAAACCTTCGGTCATAACACCAACCTTGTCAAGGTTAGAAAACCCGACAGGTCCTTCGGTATATTCAAGATTATGATTGCGTCCAATATTTTCAACGGTATCTAATAAAGCTTTGCTGACTTCCATATCATCAACAAAATCAAACCAACCAAAGCGCATTTTTTTTATTTGCTGTTTATTAACTTCTAGCCAATTTACAATCGCAGCTATTCTTCCAACGACGGTATTTCCTTTATAAGCTAAGAAAAACCTAGCTTCAGCATCTTTAAATATTGGGTTTTTATCCTTGTTAAACGTTTCTAATTCTTGCTTTATAATTGGCGGAACCCAGTATTTTGAGTCTTTATAAAGTGAAAACGGAAACTTTACAAAGGTTTTTAGGCCTTTTTTATCGGTTACTTCTTTAACTGTAATCATGTAGAAATTTATAAGCCATCAGAGTCAAAATCATCTTCTTTTTTCTTCTTCTTTTTCTTTTTTCGTTTTTTCTTAAAATTACCTGTGTTACCATTACCATTGTCAATTTCCTTGTCTTTATGAAAATCTAATCGGTAAGACGCTCCAAATGCAATATTGAAAACTGAAGGCGTGTCTTTGGTGTTAAAAGCAATATTGGCATCTAGTTGAAAATTCTTGTCCCATAAATAAGCGCCACCAACTCTAAAAATATTGTCAGCATAGAAGTCACTGTTTATACCTTGTGCTTCACCAAATACAACCCATTGAGGTGTGAATGAATGCGTAAGTGTGAAAATGTATTGAAAATCAGAAAAATCAGAACCAATTCTATCTTTTATTAAGTTCATAACAAATACCCATCCACCATTAAAGTTGTTTTGGGTTGCGATCATTACTTTAGGACTAAATCCTTCAACATCTGGTGCAGTGTAAGGATTGTTTTTTGTATCGAAATTTGCGCCAGCATAAACAGAAACAGCTGGTATCAGGGATTTCCACTGAAATTTTCTGTTTGCATGATAACTGTATAGGTTAGGCTTAGCTTCTTCAGCATTTTTATACGGATCGTAAACTAGATATTTTGCACCTAAGGTTAAGTTTCTAAAATTAGCACGCTTGTCTTCAAAAGGTACAGAAGCACTATTGTTGGTAAAAGTATCGTTTTGATAAACACCATCTAAAGAAATTTCGAGTTGTTCAAATAATAGGCCATATCTAATTGAAAAGTCTATTCCAAAACCTGATACTTCATATTGTAAAGGCGTATGCTCTTCTTTTACAGTAAAAGCTCCTATTTCGGCTTGTACAACATTAGTGCCTACTGAAAACGCACTTTCTGAAACACCTGGACGGTTAGAGTTAATAACTTCTGTGTACTGAGCATTTGATATATTGTAGGTTAGTGCTGTAAGCAGAATAAAAAGGGGTTTGACAACTCTCATAGTTTCTTGGTTTAGGTTCAAATATATAGATTTTATAGATTTTTTAAGGAAATATATCGGAATATAAGTAAGTATAATTGTATTTTTGGACATTACTTTCTTTATGGTACACGAAGCATCTCTTATGGGATTATTGAGAACAATATTAATTATTCTTCTAGTTTGGTATGGGCTGAAGATTCTAGCAAGACTTTTTGCACCTTTTCTTATGAAATATGTTGCCAAAAAAGCCGAAGAACGCTTTGGACAGCAATTTGGTGGATTTCAAAATCAGTCACAGCAACATAACGAGCAAAAACGTAGAGAAGGTGAAACTGTCATAGACAAGATGCCAAATCGTCAAAAAACTTCTAATGACGAAGTAGGTGAGTATATAGACTACGAAGAAATAGATTGATTTTAATGGTCTCAAATTTGAGATTGTCATTAAATTTTAAGTACTTTTCAATCTGAATTATTTTAGATACTTTTTCATGTCATTTTCATTCAAACGAATTTTACCACACATCCTTGTTCTTTTAGGGTTTGTAATATTATCATTAGCCTATTTTAGTCCGGTTTTACAAGGCAAAAAAATATTTCAAAGTGATATAATGCACTACATTGGTATGGCACAACAACAAAAAGACTTTGCGCAATCTACTGGTGAAGAAACGTATTGGACTAACAGTGCATTTGGTGGTATGCCAACATATCAACTGGGAGCTCAGTATCCACACAATTACATCAAAAAACTTGATTTAGCATTACGATTTTTACCAAGACCAGCAGATTATCTGTTCCTCTATTTCGTTGGATTTTATATTTTGCTTTTATCTCTTAAGGTTGATTTTAAACTTTCAGCACTTGGTGCTTTAGCTTTTGGTTTTTCAACCTATCTCATTATAATTTTAGGTGTAGGGCATAATGCCAAGGCGCATGCAATTGCTTATATGCCGATGGTTTTAGCGGGAATTATTCTCACTTTTAGAAAAAGATATATTCTCGGGTTTTTACTAACTGTTATTGCTTTAGGGTTAGAGATTGTTGCCAATCACTTTCAGATGACCTACTATCTTTTGTTTTTGGTCATAATTTTGGGAATAGTATATTTAATTGATGCTTACAAAAAGAAAGTTTTACCTCATTATTTTAAGTCGGTTGGATTATTGACAATTGCTGCTCTGCTAGCTGTTGGGCTTAATGCAACTAACTTAATGGCAACACAAGAGTATGCTAAAGAAAGCATGCGAGGTAAAAGTGAACTCACCATAAATCCTGACGGTTCAGCAAAAGAAGCTACTTCCGGTTTAGACAAGGATTACATTACAGAATATAGTTACGGTCTTGCAGAGACATTCAATTTATTCATTCCTCGTTTTATGGGAGGTGGAAATACAGAAGACATCGGTAAAAACTCTGAAACCTACAAAACTTATGTAACCATGGGAGCCTCACCAATTGAGGCATTAGAACTTTCTAAAAATGCACCAATGTATTGGGGAAATCAACCTATTGTAGAAGCTCCGGCTTATGTAGGTGCGGTAATTTTATTCTTGTTTGTTCTTGGCTTGTTCTTGGTAAAAGGAAGGTTGAAATGGTGGTTGGTAGCTGGTACAATCTTCTCGTTGTTGTTGTCTTACGGAAAAACAGAACCATTCGGTTTTATAACAAACTTCTTTATAGATAATGTACCACTTTATGATAAATTTAGAGCTGTTACCTCTATACAAGTATTGCTTGAGTTATGTGTGCCTGTACTTGGTGTTTTTGCTTTAGTTCGATTGTTTAATGATTTTGAAAAGGAAGAACAAAAAGTAAAAGCACTAAAATATACAGTTGCAATTACGGGTGGTTTATGCCTTATATTCTTACTGTTTAAATCTGTATTTTTTGATTTTGAAAGTTTCAGAGATCAAGGTATACCAGAAATGTTGGTAGATGCTTTAATTGAAGACAGAAAAGCTCTGTTTAATTCTGATACAATAAGATCTTTAGTCTTAGTATTGTTATCTGCTGGAACAATTTATTTCTTCTTGAAGAAAAAAATAACTCAAAATATAGTAGTTGTTGTTTTCGCTGTTTTAATTCTTTTTGACTTGGTGTCATTTAACAGAAACTATGTTAATAACGATGATTTCGTTTCAGCATTAAAAGTAGATAGACCATATCAGCCTAATGCAGCAGATAAAGAAATATTAAAGGATAAAGGTCATTACAGAGTGCTAGATATGTCTACTCAAGGACAACGCCAACCAGCACGAGCGGCTTATTTTCATAATTCGTTATTCGGTTATCATGCTGCCAAGCTAGGACGCTATAATGATTTAATGGAGTTTCATATTTACAATAACAATATGAATGTGCTTAATATGCTTAATACCAAGTATATTATTGCAGAAGATCAAGGGCAGATATTTCCTTATGAAAATCCTGACGCTAATGGTAATGCTTGGTTTGTTGGTGAGTTAGAAGAATTATCAAATGCCAATGAAGAAATTAAGGCTTTAGATAGTTTGAATACCAAACAAAAGGCAGTTACTACGATGTCTGAATATAGTAGTTATCCCGAAAGTTCAAAATTCAAAATAGACTCAACAGCTTCAATCGAGCTTAAAGAATTTAAGCCTAATTACCTTAAATACGAATCTAATAATACAAACAATGGTTTTGCTGTCTTCTCTGAAATCTATTATAAAGATGGTTGGAATGCCTATATCGATGGTGAGTTAAAACCGCATATTAGAGTTAATTATGTGTTACGAGGTATGGAAATCCCGGCAGGTAAACACACTATTGAGTTTAAGTTTGAACCACAAGTTGTAGAAACAGGAAGTAAAATAGCCTTAGCAAGTTCTGCTATTTTAGGTGTTTTAGTGTTGTTAGGTGTATTTCTTCAGTTTAAGAAAGAAAAAGAAGTTGTGTAGCTCTTCTAAATTATGAATTCTAAAAAAGTACTCATAATTGCATACTATTGGCCACCAGCTGGAGGGCCAGGCGTACAGCGTTGGCTAAAATTTGTAAAATACTTACCTGAGTTTGATATAGAACCCATTGTATATTGTCCTCAAAATCCTAATTACCCTATAGTTGATGAGAGTCTGTTAAATGAAATTCCAAAGGACGTTACAATCATAAAACAGCCCATTAAAGAGCCATACCAATTGGCAAGTTTCTTATCTAAAAAGAGCTCTAAAAAAATTAGTTCTGGTGTTATTCCGAAGGCTAAAAAGCAATCTTTTGTAGAAAAAATGATGCTGTATGTGCGTGGTAATTTCTTTATTCCAGATGCGCGTAAAAATTGGATTCAACCATCGGTTGCGTTTCTTTCAAATTATATTAGGAAGAATAGTGTTAACACATTAATCACTACTGGACCACCTCATAGCATGCATGTTATAGGTTTAATATTAAAACAAAGCTTGAATATTAAATGGATAACAGATTTTAGAGATCCATGGACTACGATAGGTTATCACAAAGCCTTGAAACTTACAAAATCATCGCAGCAAAAACATATTGAATTAGAAACAGAGGTTTTAAATTCTGCTGATGAAATTGTTGTTACCAGCAACCATACTAAAAATGAGTTTGAAACAAAAACCAACAAACCTATTTCGGTTATAACTAATGGTTACGATACTCATTCGGTTAGAGTGGAAGAGAAGGACGTAAAATTCACGTTGTCTCATATTGGCTCTTTGTTATCGGATCGAAATCCAAAAGTTTTATGGGAGGTTTTGTCTGAACTCATCTCTGAAAACGAATCGTTTTCAAAAGCATTTCAATTAAACCTTATTGGTGTTGTAAGTGATGATGTATTAGAGTCTATTCACAATTCTGGACTTAAAAATCATACAAATATCGTAGGTTATGTTAGTCATGATGATGCTATAAAATTTCAAATGCAATCACGCTTATTGTTGTTGATAGAAATAGATTCAGAAGACACTAAAGCCATTATTCCTGGTAAATTATTTGAATATTTAATTTCGGAAACACCAATACTTGCCATTGGTCCAGATGATTCTGATGTGCAACAGATTATAACTAAAACTAATACTGGTGTATATTTTAATTATAATCAGAAAGAAAAATTAAAGATTCAAATATTAGAGTATTTTGAAGCCTATCAAAAAAATAGCCTCAATGTAAATGCTATTGGTCTTCAGCCATACAGTAGAAAAGCATTAACAGAACGTTTGAGTGCTATTATAAAAGCGATGTAATCTTCAAGTTAATATCATAAGTTGTATTTTGCGGTAATGGGAATCGTATTAAATCAATCATTTAAAAATACTATTAGTACTTACATAGGTTTTGGTATTGGTGCTATAAACACGCTTTTTCTTTACACTAACTTTTTAACCGATGCGTATTATGGTTTGGTTGCGTTTTTGCTATCTGCAGCCAATATTATGATGCCTTTTATGGCTTTTGGAGTACATAATGCCATTATTAAATACTATTCTACTTTCAAAACACAAAATAGCATAAATAGTTTTTTAACCTTAATGCTGTTTTTACCATTTGTCTTTATAATTCCGGCTGTAATCATTGGTTGGTTGTCTTATGAGAGTCTTTCAAGTCTACTTTCAAGAGAAAATAATATTGCAGGAAATTACCTTTGGCATATTTTCATATTAGCTGTAGCCATGGCTTATTTCGAGATATTCTTTGCATGGTCAAAGGTTCAACTAAAAACTGTTTTTGGCAATGTAATGAAAGAAATTTTTCATCGTGTGGCAATAATGATTTTACTTATTTTGGTATATCTAGAATGGTTAACAGCAGATCAATTTATATTGGCTTTAGTCGTCGTTTATGTGTTACGTATGATGATTATGAAATTGTATGCCTGCACAGTAAGATTTCCAAAGTTAAAGTTTCAAAAAATCAAAGGTCTGTCGGCAATCATAGAGTATTCAATTTTAATGATAGTGGCTGGCTCTGTAGCCATGCTTATTTTAGATATAGATAAGTTTATGATTGGTCTAATGTTAGAAAACATTGAAGAAGTGGCCTATTATAGTGTGGCTATTTTTATTGCGACGGTTATTGCTGTACCACAACGGTCTATGCATCAAATCATGATGCCTCTAACGGCAAAATATCTCAATGAAAAAGATATAGGTTCACTTGAAAATCTTTATAAGCGTAGCTCTATTAGTTTATTAGTTGTAAGCGGATTTATATTTCTTTTAATTATTCTGAATATCAATGAGCTCTATAAAATTCTTCCAGAAGAATTTACAGGTGGATTATTTGTGGTGCTCCTAGTAAGTCTTGCTAAGCTATATGACAATAGTTTAGGAAATAACAATGCTATTTTATTTAATAGCGATTATTATAAGATGGTTCTGTTTTTTGGTGTTTTATTAGCGGTTTTGGCTATAGTTCTCAATTTTATTTTTATTCCTGTATATGGAATAGAAGGCTCTGCATTTGCAACATTTTTAGCTGTCGTGATTTACAACACAATTAAGCTACTTTTTGTAAAACAAAAACTTAATGTTCAGCCGTTTTCTATAGCTACATTGAAAATTGGTTTGTTACTGTTAGTTATAGCTCTGGCAATGTATTTTTGGGAATTTCCATTTCACCCTGTTGTAAATATCGCACTGAAGTCTATTGTAATATTAATAGTATATTTTTTGTTAGTACTTAAGTTGAATATATCTGAAGACATATCTATGCAAATAAAAAAGTACCTAAAGCTTTAGGTACTTTTTATAAATGAGAAATCCCGTAAGGTGCTCTGAGGCATACATTATACGGGACTTCTACTAACCAACCAAAAAAATCATGTTTTATCTTTTATCCTCTAGTTCGTCTTGAGCTTGATCTGGTAGAGCTTTGGTTACTTTTTCTACTTGTGTTAGATCTTGCCGAAACTGAAGATGACTTTCTTTTGTTTTGAACTGTACTTCGTTGTCTGTTATTTTGAGAACTACTTCTACTATATGTACGAGAATTAGTGCTATTTGGTTTTGATATCGAAGTGTTTTTTGTTCGCTTCACTTTATTAGACACAGAACTATTGCTTCTAGTCACATTATTTCTAGAATTTGTACTTCTAGAGATACTATTAGAGCGTGTAGACCTTGTAGGTGATGACACTCTTGTATTAGATCTTGTAGTTCTAATGCTTCTACTATCGTTGTTGCTTCTTGTACTTGGCGAAGATATACGATTCGTAGAACGTGTTCCAGAGCTGTTATTATCTCTTGTAACACTACGTGATGTACCAGCTTCAGAATTACGAGATGTTGTGCTTCTAGTTGTGCGTGTTGTAGTACTTCTAGTTGTACGTGTTGTATTTTGTTCAGCTAAACGTGTAGTACGCGTTCTAGTGATTTCAGCATTTCTTCTGGTAACCGTTCTTTGTATTGTACGCTCACTTCTGTTTCTAGGTGTTTGCGCATAACTATTACTACTGTTTCGTCTCACAACCTGAGTATTTCCTCGTCTACCAACATTAACATTATAGTATCTAACATTGTTTCTATAAGGTCTGTACCAAATATGTCTTACAGGTGAATAAAACTGTCTGTACGGATTTACATTTACTACACAGAAGTTTACTGGTGGAATAATGTAGAATCTGTGCCATGGTCTGTAAATATAAGCTCTGTTGTATATATTGATAAACCCATCGTACCTCCAAAATACATTGTTTCTGTAATACACATTTAATCCACCTATTCTATTGATTCTGTTAAAACTGTTATAGGTGATGAAAATATCTCCGATTTGGTTTACCCTTCCGTAAAAATCATAGAAGATTGGTGTATTTTCAATTTGAATAATGGCACCAAAGCTATCGTATTGTACATATGGGTTGTAGTTAAACCCTGAGTTAAAGCTAAGCGTAAAACCTGGTGTATCAATACCAACATTTACATCTGGCCCATATTGTGGAATGTAAAAGTCGAACTGACCATCTCGGTAAACAGAAAACTCAATACCACCTTCTGTAAATATGAAAGAATTACTATAACCTCTCACATAGTTATTTGTTGAAGCATCAGCCTCTGATGTTGTTGTGGTGGTTGCGAATGCAGCTGTGGAAAAAGCCACTAAACTTGCAAATAAAAATAGAATCCGTTTCATAATAAAGGGTTTTAAATTAAACTCGTTATGTACAAAACAAACAGTGTGCCAAAAAACTTAATATATTGATATTTAGTTCTTTATTAAAAAATATAAAAACCCTGAATTACTTGGGGAAATATTCAGGGTTTAGAAACCATTAGATTAATTGTAATGGTTTATTATGCTTTAATCTTTATTTGCTTTTTTACCTTGCCGTTCTTTCGGTAATAGTAAAATTCATTATCATTCCAATCATTGTTCCAATCATCTCCATAAGTATAAGGGTAATGATGATCTGACTCATGTATACCGTTTCCAATATTATTATGATTTACAAAACCTCTGGTTCCGATGACCGTACCATATCTGTTATAAAGAATTCTTAGTCCACCAACTTGTTTCAGTTGTCCACGTCTATAAGTCATATATACTGTACCTGCACGTTTTATTCTTCCTTGTCTGTCGTAGTTAATAAACACGTTACCAATTCGTCTTACTCTGCCCAATCGGTCATGTGTAACTATAACACCTCTAGTATGATATTGACTTGTGTTTGGGGCACCATAGGTACTGTTTGTACTTCGTCTATTTCGTCTGTAATAGAAATCGTCATTACCAGGATTAGTGGTTAATACTTCGGTATTAAAATCAAAGCTTCCGTCTGGAAAGATTAAAAATTCCACACCTCGCTCTACAAACGAAATAGGCTGTGTAAAACCAAAACGATTAGTTTTTAAATCTTCCCCATTTAAAACAGCATCTCCTGCTGTTGTTGCTGTGGCAGATGTTAGTCCTACTAACACCATTGCCATAAAAAGTAATTTACTTTTCATAATGTATAGGTTTTTAAGATTTACCCAATTCTAGCTTATCTAGAATTTTAGGGTCTAATGCTTTAGAAAATCCAATTAACGTGCCAAGATTTCAAAAGTTTGTTATTCAGTGTTTTAGATGTTATATAATTATGTCTTTTCTTAAATAACTGGAAATGAAAAAAAGGATAGTATTATAAAAATGATTACTTTTAGTGAAGCTAACTAACACTTATGAGTGCCAACCTAGATACTTGTCAAAATTGTGAACAGCAATATGAAAAGGGTTTTAAGTTTTGTCCGCATTGTGGACAAAAAACTAATGACGAACTTACCCTTGGAGTACTGTTTTATAACACCATAAGTAATTACTTTTCTTTTGATGCTCGGTTTTTAAAAAGTTTTATTCCTTTAATGTTTAGGCCAGGTTATTTGGCTAAAGAGTTCATAAGAGGAAAACGTTTGTTGTATTTGCATCCTGCACAGATGTATCTGTTTATCTCGGTTGTTTTCTTTTTTATTTTTTCTTTTACAGCCCGAAAACAAAGCGATGTTATAAATAAAGAACTAAAAAAGACATTTGATAAAGAAATAACAGAGATAAACGATTCTATCGAAGCCAAAAAGAATGAATCTATAAATGATGCTAATGATAAAGAAACTCTAGAAATAAATAAAGCTCTAGTCGAAGTGACTAGTGAGGAAGTCGATTCTATTAAAAGAACTAATAAAAATCAAAAGAATATAAATTCTCCATTCAACTTTAACCAAGTTGAGATAGATTCCTTGATTAATGCAAACGTTTCTGATGACGAAATATACAGGTATATGGGATTAAATGATGATGATGGTTGGTTGACAAGAAAGTTTTACGAGAAGAGTCTAAAGTTTTACAAATCTAGAGAAGGTGGTAATATTTTAAGAGCTTTTTACGATACAATACCTATTGCCATGTTTTTCCTTTTACCGCTTTTTGCACTGTTTATTAAACTATTATATTTTCGTAAAGGTCCATATGCCCATCATTTGGTTTTTAGTTTTTACTTTTTCTCGTTTTTATTTATGGTATTCAGTATAATTTTTGGAATCAATTATATCTGGGACATACCTGATGGAATTGATTGGCTCATTGCATTATCTACATTTGTTTATCTTATGGTCGCTTTAAAACGTTTCTATGACCAAGGATGGTTTATAACTTGGTTTAAATGTAGCGTTGCCACATTTACTTTTCTCGCCTTTGTGACACCTCTTGCAGCGACATTCTTGTTTTTATTTGCTTTCTTAGTCTATTAAAAAACTAGAGTTTTTCGCGCAAATATTCGCCTGTTACAGAATTTTTGTTAGAAACTATTGCTTCTGGAGTGCCAAAAGCTACTAGTTGTCCACCTTGTTTTCCACCTTCAGGTCCTAAGTCTATGATGTGGTCAGCACACTTTATAAGATCTATATTGTGCTCAATAACTATGATTGAATGGCCTTTTGCTATTAATGCTCTAAAAGATTTTAATAACTTCTGAATATCGTGAAAATGCAATCCTGTAGTTGGCTCATCAAAAATAAAAAGGGCATTGTCGCTTTTACTGCCTTTACCTAAAAATGTTGCTAATTTTATACGCTGAGCTTCACCACCAGAAAGGGTAGAAGAGGACTGACCTAAGGTAACATAACCTAGACCAACATCTTGTAGCGGCTTTAATTTGCCCTGTATTTTAGTTTCGTTGTGTGATTGAAAGAATGCAATAGCATCATCAATAGTCATATTTAAAATATCATCGATTGATTTTCCTTCAAACTGAACTTCTAACACTTCTTTCTTAAAACGTTTACCGCCACAAGTATCACAAGTAAGGTGCACATCTGCCATAAACTGCATTTCAATAGTTACTTCACCCTCACCTTTACAGGTTTCGCATCGTCCACCATCAACATTAAAACTAAAATGCTTGGCTTTGTAATTTCTTATTTTGCTTAGTTTTTGCGAGGCATATAGTGCTCTAATATCATCGTAGGCCTTAACGTAAGTTACAGGATTTGAGCGCGACGAACGACCAATAGGGTTTTGGTCAACAAATTCTACATGTTTTATGTTGCTGAAATTTCCTTTCATTTCACTAAACTGACCAGCTTTATCACTAAAGCCTGTGAGTTTCTTTTGTATTGAAGGAAACAGAATTTTCTTTACCAACGTACTTTTACCACTACCCGAAACACCTGTAATAACTGTGAGCATTTCAAGAGGAAAAGTAACATCAATATTTTTTAAGTTATTTTCTCTGGCTCCAACAATATCTATATGATATTTGGATGTTTTACGCTTTTCAGGAACTTTAATTTCTAACTGTCCATTGAGATATTGTGCTGTTAATGAGTCTGAAGTTAAAATGTCTTTAAACGTTCCTGTAGCTACAACTTCACCACCAAACGTTCCTGCTTCAGGACCAATGTCAATGATTTCGTCAGCAGCTTTCATAATGTCTTCATCGTGTTCTACTACAATTACGGTATTACCAAGATCACGCAAGGCTTTTAAAACATTGATTAAGCGTTCGGTATCTTTAGGATGTAAGCCAATACTCGGTTCATCGAGTATGTACATAGAACCAACAAGGCTACTACCTAAAGAGGTTGCCAGGTTAATACGCTGGCTTTCACCTCCAGATAAGGTATTAGATCTTCGGTTTAGGGTTAGGTAGCTTAAACCTACATTAGTTAAAAATTCTAATCGTGTATTAATTTCGGTTAGTAGACGCTTAGCAATTTTTTCTTCGTATTCATTTAATTTTAAATCCTCGAAAAATACAGTCAATTCATTGAGAGGAAGGTCTACCAAATCTGTAATGGTTGCTCCATTAATCTTTACATAGTTGGCTTCTTCACGTAAGCGTTTTCCTTTACAAACATTACATTTTGTTTTTCCTCTGTAACGCGATAGCATTACACGATTCTGAATTTTATAAGCTTTGGATTCTAATTCAGCAAAGAAACTGTCTAAACCTTCAAAATATTTGTTGCCTTTCCAGATTAAATCTTTTTGCTCGTCACTCAGTTCAAAATAAGGTTTGTGTATAGGAAAATCGAATTTATGCGAGTTATTCACCAACTGATCTCTGTACCAACTCATACTTTCTCCTCGCCATGGAAAAATAGCATTTTCATAAATTGAAAGCGCTGTATTGGGTATCACCAAATCTTCATCTAAGCCTATAACATCACCATAACCTTCACATTTTGGGCACGCTCCATAAGGGTTGTTAAAACTGAACAGATGAACATTAGGTTCTAAGAACGTCATGCCATCTAATTCAAACTTATTATTAAAAACAGTTTGCATGTTGTCTTCTAAAGACTCGATAATACAAGTGCCAACACCTTCAAAAAAGGCTGTGCCAATAGCATCTGCGAGTCTGTTAAGAAAATCTTCATCGTCTTTGTAAACTATTCTATCGACTACAAGATATAAGTCGTCGGTAGATGTTGTGTTTTGTTTTAAAGCATCATCAATTCTGAGCACATCATCTTTGTACTTTATTCTTGCGTACCCTTGTTGTAGTAAGGTTTGAAGTTTATTTTCAACAGTTCTACCTTCTTCTAAAATAATAGGAGAGAGTAGAAGTAGCTTAGATCGTTCTTCGAATGTTTTTATAAACTCTATAACATCTGTAACGGTATGTTTTTTAACTTCATTACCAGAAATAGGTGAGTAGGTTCTGCCAATTCTGGCAAATAATAACTTTAAATAATCGTAGATTTCTGTCGTTGTACCAACTGTAGAGCGTGGATTTGTAGAGTTTACTTTTTGCTCTATAGCTATAGCAGGAGCTATACCTTTAATATAATCTACTTTTGGTTTGTTTAATCGACCTAAAAATTGACGTGCATAACTCGATAAACTTTCTACGTAACGACGCTGACCTTCAGCATATAAGGTGTCAAAAGCTAAGCTAGATTTTCCAGATCCTGATAGTCCAGTAATTACGACCAATTTGTTTCTGGGAATGACAACATCAATATTTTTTAAGTTATGCAGTTTTGCACCTTTTATAATGATATTTTCTTTTGGGTTAACATCTAAAACTGTAGTGTTCATAGGAATTTTGCATATATAATTTTGCAAAGATACGTTATCTATTTAAGCTGATAAAATGCGTTATTGTTAGATAAAATGTTAAAATTTGGTGTGAAATTTTGTTTTTTCGGAATGATTGTTGTTATATTTACCACATAATTATTTAAAAAAACAACTGCGTATAGCATAATATTACTTTATAAAATTTAACCCCTTGCACAGAAGTTCGCTTCTGGCTACTAAGAGTAATATTATGAAAAAAGAACTTATCCAAGACGCAGAGTTGGTCAGCAACTATATTAGAGGAGACGAAAGTGCACTTTCGGTATTGATAGAAAGGCACAAGCAGAAAATCTATAGTTTTATTTATTCCAAAGTTTACGATAGAGATATTACTGAAGACATTTTTCAGGATACCTTTATCAAAGTCATTAGAACTTTAAAACGAGGAAAATATAACGAAGAAGGAAAGTTTTTACCATGGCTAATGCGAATTGCTCACAACCTTGTAATTGATCATTTTAGAAAAAACAGTCGTATGCCTAAGTTTGATAATACAGGTGAGTTTAGTATTTTTTCTGTGTTAAGCGATTCTAGTCTCAATGCTGAAAAAAGTATGATCAAAGATCAGGTAGAGTCAGATGTTAGACGTGTTATCGAAGAATTACCTGAAGATCAAAAGCAAGTACTTTTAATGCGTATGTACCAAGATATGAGCTTTAAAGAAATATCTGAGCGTACAGGTGTAAGTATTAATACTGCACTAGGAAGAATGCGTTATGCACTTATTAATATGCGCAAAGTAATAGAGCAGAATAATATAATTTTAACAAATTAATACAATAAAGTGTTTTTAGTTGCGTTTTAGCCATATAATAAACCTAAAATTGGTAATATGGCAAACATTTACTTTAACGCTTCCCCAAAAAAGAATAATAACCTAAAACCAAAAGATGAAACGATAAGTTTCCTTTTGAATTACTCAAAGGCTTTAAGTGTTATACATTATAATAAATTGAAGTTTGAAGCACTTCAGAATTAAGTTGGAAGAAATCCTGATTGAAAAATCAGGATTTTTTTGTGAATAATAATTCTTCGTAGTTATGAGTTTTAAGATATTCCTGTTGCATATCTTTTAAATATTGAAGCACTTCTGTTTTGTTAGGATGTTTGTCTAGTAAGCAGTTTTTTAAATTTTCGTCATAAACTGTAATAACGATATACCAATGCCCTTTTCTGCTAGAATAATTTTTTTCAAAAGCTGTAACGCCTAGTTTTTCATCTAGAACTAAATCTGTAACCACCAGACCAACATTTGCTGTTTGGTCTGTTCGCTCTACTTCATGATAGGTAAAGAAGTAGGTTTTATCATTAATTTGAATAGGTGAATTTAGCCCAACATCATTATGGTTAAGACTATATTTAGTATTTATGTAATTATAAAATTCATCAGCATCTTTAGGATCTTTAAAAATAAATGAAGTTTCTTTAGCAAGTTTTCTCTGAAACTTTTTAGCTTTCATTACCTTGTAATCTTCATTTTTAAATCTAGGCGCAATTTTATAGGGTATACAAGATGATAATAGTAATGAAATTAAGATTATTGAAGCTCTTTTCATTGATTGATAGTTTCCTGAAAAATCATCAATAATTATACCAACTAACAACTATCTTTTCTTTTTATAATAATCATTTAAAACCGATTTTCTGCCAATAGTTTTTGTGATGATATCCTTTTCTAAATCCCAACCACGAGCAGGTGAATATTCTCTACCATACCAAATAATTTGAAGATGAAGGTCGTTCCATAACTCTTTAGGAAATAAACGTTTAGCGTCTTTTTCGGTTTGAACTACGTTTTTACCATTGGTTAAATTCCAACGATACATTAATCGATGAATGTGTGTATCTACAGGAAACGCGGGTATTCCAAAGGCTTGTGATAATACTACAGCAGCCGTTTTATGACCAACTGCAGGTAAAGCTTCAAGTTCTTCGTAAGTTTGAGGGACCTCACCGTTGTGTTTATCAATAAGAATTTGAGATAACCCGTAAATGCCTTTACTTTTCATAGGCGATAAGCCAACAGGTTTTATAATCTCTCTAATTTCTTCTACACTAAGTTTTACCATATCGTAAGGATTATCGGCTCTTTCAAACAAAAGCGGTGTAATTTGATTAACGCGTACATCTGTACTTTGTGCAGACATAAGTACAGCTATTAATAAAGTATATGGATCTTTATGGTCTAAAGGTATTGGAATTTCAGGATAAAGTTTGTTCAATGTTTTTATAACAAAATCTACCTTTTCTTGTTTAGTCATTAGTAATTGGGTTAAGAATAACAAATTTAAATAAATTGGTTTTGAAATCTTATAAAAACGAAAGATTAGAAAGTACTTTTTTGCAATGAAATAACCCAGTTAATCCTTAATATTTCACTCTTTAACAAGTAATTAGATTATTATTTTGATGGCAAAATCAAAATCTTAAAATTTAATTGCAATTAGTTGAATATTGAATAATTAAAGTGAAGCTAGCCTATATCGTAAATAAAATCAATGGTACATCTGGTATTCAAAGGATGGTTACATTTCAGATTAACTATTTTATAAAGAATTACTATTATAACGTTGATTTAATTCTTTTGAATCAGAATAAAAACGAGGAAAAAAGCTTTTACGAAATTGATGGTGCTGTCGATTTTCATTTTCTAAAATCTTCTTCAAGCATTGTCAAATACTATTACAATAAGATAGTAGCTATTAATAAAGCCTTTAAAACTATAAATCCTGATATAGTAATGGTTTGCGAAAGTGATATCTTCAATTTGTATTTACCATTATTTTTAAAAGGTAAGTATAAAATGATTTACCAAAGACATGATCTAAAAGCGTTAAATCTAATAACAGGAAGAAAATCACTAAAAGCAAAAGTTAAAAACCAGATAAAGAAACTTTTCCTCAAGGGTGCAGGAAAACATTATGACAAGTTTGTATTACTGTCTAAAGCACATGGTGTAGATTGGAAGGGACTAAAAAATATTCATGTTATAAGCAATCCTATTATAATTGACGCAAATGGAAATAAAGCAAACTTGGATAGCAAAGTTGTGTTAGCTGTTGGTAGGCATGATCCAATCAAAGGGTTTGATATGCTGTTGAAAAGTTGGCAAAGTGTTGTAGAACAGCATCCTGATTGGACACTAAAAATGGTAGGAAAGCATACTCATGATACTGATCTTAATATTTTAGCCAAAAAACTAAATATTTCTGAACATGTAGATTTTAAAGAGCATACTAGAGATATGTCTCATATTTATCTTGAGTCATCAATTTTTGTATGTAGTTCTAGGGTAGAAGCTTTTCCATTAGTAGTTATAGAAGCAATGTCTTTTGGTATTCCGGTTGTGTCTTTTGATTGTGATTATGGACCAAGAGAAATAATTTCAGATTCTGTTGACGGCATTCTTGTGCCACCAAATGATATTGATTTTTTAGCTGAATCAATATGTAATTTAATTGAAAATGAAAATATCCGAAGGGATATGGGAGAAAGAGCCAGTGAAAATATTAAGCGATACTCAGTAGATAAAATAATGCATCAATGGAAGTTATTATTTGAAGAAGTAACCTCAGATGACTAGTTTAACGTATTTATAACAAAATCTATCTTTTCTTGCTTGGTCAATCATTGTATTTTTACAAAAAAGAAAATTAGGCAATTATGACGCATTTAAAAGTAGGTGATAAAGCACCAGATTTTTCGGCAAAAGATCAAGATGGAAATACGATCTCATTATCAGATTATAAGGGAAAGAAGCTAGTAGTGTTCTTTTACCCAAAAGCAAGTACTCCAGGCTGTACCGCAGAGGCTTGTAATTTTAACGATAATTATGAGCGTTTTAAATCTCAAGGTTATGAAATCTTGGGTGTAAGTGCAGATAGTGCAAAACGTCAATCTAATTTTAAGAATAAGTACGGTTTTCAGTATCCTTTATTAGCAGACGAAGATAAAGCTGTCATTGAAGCATTTGGTGTTTGGGGACCAAAAAAATTTATGGGAAAAGAGTATGATGGTATCCATAGAACCACTTTTGTTATTGATGAGAACGGTGTGTTAGAAGATGTAATAACTAAGGTAAAAACAAAAGAACACACAGCTCAAATTTTGAGTGAGTAAAATTATAGAAGCATTAATAAAAAAAACGCAACCAATTTTTGGTTGCGTTTTTTTATTAAAGTAATACTTTATTTATGAATAACTTCTTCAGATTCGCACCCAAATAAGCTTTTCTCTTTAATGAGTTTAGCAACTCCCTCTGGTAACATTTCTTCCCAATCATTATCACCTTCTGAAATTTTCTTAAGTACTTTTCTTGAGAAAACAGAAAGATTAGAGGCGTCATAATCTGTAATATCAACTACTTTACCGTTATACTTAAAGAACTTGTAAAGCTCTTTCATACGTGGATGTACCTTTAAGTTTTCACTAGTAGTTAAGCTACCATCATCGTTTTGCATTGGGTAGAGATATACTCTTAAGTCCTTATAGAAAAGTTTACCAAAAGCTTCTAATATTCCTCCACTTAGATGACGATAGTATTTTTCATCAAAAATATCTACAAGATTACTCACTCCCATGGTAAGGCCCATTCTACTTTTGGTATACTGAGAGAAGTATTCAACCAATTTGTAATATTCCTGAAAATTAGAAATTAGCACGGTTTGACCCAATGAACAAAGCAATCTTGCTCTATCCATAAAATCCTGTTCGTCTATTTCGCCTTCTGCTCTAAGGTTAGATAGCGTGATTTCGAAAATTACTTGAGTATTATCCTTTTCTACCTTATTTTCCTTTATAAACATTTCATATGATTTCTCATACATGTCCATGTTTACTTTGGTTACAGGTCTAAAGCTTCCTCTAAGTGCTAAAATATTTTTCTTGTAAAGTACACGAGCAGGTAAGACATTATTCCCATCTGGTGCAAACATTACAGCGTCCGTCATTCCATTTTTAACGAGTTGTAAACTCATTAATCTATTATCTACGTCATTAAAAACTGGCCCAGAGAAGTTGATCGTATCAATTTCTAGCTGATCTTTATCTAAATGGTCGTAAAGATAGCGAAGTAATTTTCTAGGTTGATTGTATTTATAAAAAGCACCGTAAATTAAGTTAGTTCCTAATTTTCCAAGTGTTTCTTGTTGCAATCTAGCGTCATTTTCTTTAAAACGAATATGCAATACAATTTCATTATATTCTCCTTCTGGTTCTACCTGAAATTTAATACCAACCCAACCATGTCCTTTGTATTTCTTAGCAAAATCAATAGTAGCAACTGTATTTGCATATGAGAAGAAAATCTTATTAGGATTGTCGTCTCTTGGTATGCGCTGTTCCATTAAACTAACTTCGTGAATTAGCATTTTACGTAGTCTCGCTTCTGTAACATAGCGCTTATCATCTTCAATACCATAAATAGCATCACTAAAGTGTTTATCGTAGGCAGACATGGCTTTTGCAATAGTACCAGAGGCACCACCAGCTCTAAAGAATTGACGTACAGTTTCTTGTCCTGCGCCAATTTCGGCAAAAGTACCGTAAATGTCTTTATTTAGGTTAATACGTAAGGCTTTGTCTTTTAATGATGGAATATTTTCTATTTCAAAGTCGCCTTTATACGTTATTTCTTCCATGGTTATTGGGATTACTTCGTTATCGCAAAGGTATTAATTTAGTATTGCAAACAAAAAAATAACCTTATTTTTGTTCTTAAACTTAAATGCATTTGAAAGTAACATTTTTAGGCACAGGAACATCGCAAGGTATACCTATTATTGGTAGTACACATCCAGTGTGTTTAAGTAAAAATCCTAAGGATAAACGATTAAGGGTTTCAGTTTTAGTTGAGTGGGACGGTTATGTGTATGTCATAGATTGCGGGCCAGATTTTAGGCAACAAATGCTTAACGCAAATGTCTCAAAAATAGATGGCATTGTTTTTACGCACGAGCACGCTGACCATACTATGGGTTTGGATGATATTAGGCCTTTTTTCTTTAAACAAGGCGATATCGATTTGTATGCTCATAAGCGTGTATTTAAGGCTCTTAAAAAACGCTTTGATTACATTTTTACCTCAAAGGAAAAGTATCCAGGTGTACCAAGTGTAACTTCGCATACCATAAAAAATAAACCATTTAAGCTTGGTAATTTAAAAGTTACTCCAATAGATGGATTACATTATAAATTACAGGTTTTTGGTTTTAGGTTTAAGGATTTTGCCTATCTCACAGATATGAAGACGGTTGCAGATGAAGAAATTGATAAGCTAAAAAGTCTTGAAGTTTTAGTAATAAATGCACTTAGGGAAGAACCACACATGTCTCATTTTAATCTTGAAGAAGCATTAAATTTTATTAATAAAGTAAAACCTAAACGTGCCTATTTAACGCATATTAGTCACCACATGGGTTTTCATGATGAGGTACAACAAAAATTGCCAGAGAACGTTTTTTTAGCGTATGATAATCTACAAATCACCATTTAAAATATAGATATGAAGAATAGAATTTTTATGTACTTGTTTATTTTTTCGGCATTAGCATTCATATTTCAATATGTGAATTCTAAGAATATTTTAGACAAATATGAAAAGGACATAAAGACTTTTAAAAATACCATAGCAACTCAAGAAAAGACAATTACTGAGCTAGAAGATCAAAATTTTGAGCTTAATTATTTTAATATTGACAGAAATGACAATGCTTTAGATTACTTTGTAGCTCAAGGCTATGATACGGATGAATTGATAAACGCTATTAGAGAAGGCCTTTATAATATGAACGATTATGAAGGGGAAGAGCATCCTATTGTGCCATTTGTGTCCATGACTGGTTCTAAATTGCTAATCAACAAAATAAGAATTGTAAATCACAAATGGATTTTAGCCAACTTTACGGACGGCGAATATTGGGGAGAAATCTTTGTAAAATACGATATAGACGAAAACAATGACTTAAAGTATACTTTGGTAGAATACTTTATGTATCCTAAAATAGGCTAGAGGTATTGCTTTAACCAGTCTTTAAAATCATAAAAGTTTTGAGGTGCAACTCCGTGTCCTACAGGATATTCTTTATAAATATGATTTATATTTAACGCCTTTAGATATTCTGGTGTTTTTCTTGCCCATTCTACGGGTATTACCTGATCTACATAACCATGAGAACTAAAAATATTTAAGTGAGAAACTTTGTCTTTGTCAATCTTTTCAGGCAAAATTTCTTCATTTAGATAACCACTAAGCGCTACGATGTTTTTTAGTTTTTCAGGATAATTCATTGCTACAGATAAGCTTAAAATAGTTCCTTGACTAAACCCTAAAAGCGTTACGTTATCTTTGTTAACAGAATAAGTGTCACAAGCATAATCTATAAAATTGGCAATTAAATCTACCGATTGTCTAGCTTGTACATTATCGCTCCATTTTCCTTTTTCGGCATCAAAGTTTATGGCATACCATGCATTTCCATAGGGTTGCATAGCATAAGGTGCTCTTAGAGAAATAATGAATAACTCTTCAGGAAGCTCTGAAGCAAAAGAAAATAAATCGTTTTCATCGCTTCCGTATCCATGACACATTATTAATAAAGGCGCATTGTTAGATAAAGAACTAGGCTTTTTTATATAGTGAAGGTTTGTCATGGTTATTGACCAATATTTTTAAAGAAATTTTGAAAAAAATCACCGAGTAGTGGAATCTTGTTGGTTTTGCCTGTAATAGCTCCATAGATACCATAGAGGTACAATACCGAAAAGAACAACCAAAAGGCACCACTAATATTCATACTATTAAAACTACTTACAACAAAAGCAATCATTATATACAACAAACCTAAGCCTAACGCTTGTCTTATATGAAAAGAGGTGAAGGGATTTTTCTTATCCTGATTCATAAAAAAGGCTATCAAAGTGCCAAATAACGTTAGATACGATACTAGTGCAAGTGTTTTGCCTTCGTCAATTATATTTTGTTTCATTATTTTAAGACAACTTTATTGTTTGAGATTACTCCGTAAACATTTCCTTTTAGCTCCATACCAAGAAATGCACTGTTCTTTGATTTTGAAGTAATGTTTTCTTTACTAAACTGGTATTTGCCATCAGGATTAAACAAGCTTAAATTAGCCATTTCACCAATATTTATTGAAGTTTCAGGTACACCAAATCTAGCTTTACCTTGGGTTAGTAAACTAACCGCTTTCTTTGTGGTAAAAACAGTTTGCAAAGCACCAAAAGCGGATTCTAAACCTATGGTTCCATATTTGGCATGATCAAACTCTACATTCTTATCCTCAATATCAATTGGGTTATGGTCTGTGGTTACCATATCTATTGTTCCGTCTTTTAATCCTTCAATTAAAGCATCACAATCGCTTTGTGTTCTTAGTGGAGGTAAAACCTTATATCTAGTGTCAAATCCCTCTAGACTATCATCTGTTAATACTAAATTGTGTATTGCTACACTACAAGTCACATTAAGTTTTTTGGCTTTAGCTTCTCTAATGAGTTCTACAGATTTAGCCGTAGATATCGTTGGTATATGTAGTTTGCCTTCGGTATATTCTAAAAGGAACAAATCTCTGGCAACTTGCAATTCTTCTGCTAAACCAGGATTTCCTTTTAAGCCTAATCGTGTACTGTTTATATTTTCGTTTACCACACCAAGACCAGAAATTTTAGACTCTTGAGGAAAAGACAAAACTAAACCATCAAAGTTACTCGCATATTGTAAAGCAATCTTTATAAGATTTGGGTTAGAAATAGGTTTCTGATAATCATAAAACGCAACTGCTCCAGCGTTTTTCATGTCAAATAACTCAGCCAAATCAGTGCTATTACTAGCTTTTGTTAAAGCACCAATAGGATAGAGGCTAGTCGCTTTGTTCTGGGCTTTTGCTTTCACCAGAGTAATATCAGCGAAACTATCGATTACTGGATTAGAATTTGCATTAAGCGCCACAGCAGTAAAACCAGATTCAGCAGCAGTTTTTAGACCGTTTTCTATGGTTTCGCGTTCTTCGTAGCCTGGTTCTCCAAAAGAAACACTGCTGTCAAACCAACCTTGAGAAACATGTAGGTTGTCTAGTTTAATTTCTTTGTAATTACCAGGATTAGAAATGCGTTTAGAAATCTTAGAAATGCGACCTTTTTCAATTAAAATATCTACTGTTTCGTTGTGAAATTCACTTTTAGAATCAACGATGGTGGCAGATTTTATGAGTGCGTTCATTTAAGATATTTTAGTAGAAGTATCTCTATTATTAAAAATACTAGCGCAAAAATAACAAACCATTTCCATAGTGCATTAATAGTTGAGCTACTTTTTATGTCGTTTATGGTTGTGGCTAAGCTATCGTTAACAGATGTATTTGCAATAGTTTTAATGTCTAAATAGTTTAGATTACTTTCTTCTCTGTTGAAATTAAAACTTAAGTTTTGAATAACTTCAGATTTGTTTTTTACTTCGTATATACCAGCATTTTCAGGATACTCTTGTGTTTCTAATACCACAGTTTTGCTGTAGGTTTTTTGTAACGGAATAATTGAATTTTCTGCATTACCCAGCGTTAAAATGTCGTCTTGACCTAAAACAGCGTTAATTGCAATTGAGTTTGATTGTCCTATAGAGTAATAGAGTTGTGGCAACTTTAAACTTTGCTTGCCAATATTGTAAAGCACAGGAACTATTAAAGGTGAATTTTTAAAGTTTGAGTTGTCATCATTTAGGGCACTCGAAAACGAATAAGTACTATTATTTCCAACTAAAAAAGCGTTGCCATCTTCATAGGATAATACACTATTAGCGTTTGAAGAAAAACTATATGAAGATTCTACTTTTGGGTACTGAAAATTACTAACTTTAGAATAAAATGCATTTGCCAAAAGTGGATGATTATAGTTAATCGTAGTGATACGTTTTTGCTGATTATTTAATGCTAAAAGTTGAGAAGCGCTTAAATTTTTAAATAACTGATTATAAGTATTTAAGTTTATTTTATTTGAAGGGATAGTTAAAATATATCCTCCGTCATTTTTAAAAGAAATAAGAGCTGTTCTTAAAGCGTCAGATATACTTTCTAACTCATTTAAAACAATTAGATTTTGATCTGGAATTAAATTGAAATTAAGACTACTTTCTTTAAAAGAATTATACTCAAATTCATCATCTGTATAGATGCGTTTTAAGAAATTATCATCAGTATTTTCGTTTATTGAAAGAACCTTAATTTTTGGTTTAGAATTAATATTAAAATAAAAGCTATTATCGTATTGCAAACTTGCATCTTCAATCACTAATCTTCCATTAATTACTGCATTGTTAGAAACCGAAAATGTAGCTTCTGAACTTTCACTTATATCAACAGCATTTTTTGCTAATAAAACATCGTCATTAAATAAGGAAACTGTTATATTCTCAATAGCTTCACCTTGATTGGATAGCTTTACATTTAAGTCTAAAGTTTCGGCATTAGAGTTAGCAACATAAACACTATCAATACTTACATTAGAAACTAAAGTTGACTTTGGTTGTACCAAACTTAAGTTAATGGTGCTGTCGGTTTCAAATGTTATTGGATTTTCCTTTTGTTGAAAATCAGAAACCAAAACAAGATTCTTTTTTGAAGCTAAATCTTTCGAAAACAGTTGCTTACCTTTAATAAAAAGCGCATCATAATTTAGTTGCGTAGGTGAGTGCTCTAATTGAATTAAATCATTTTTTAAAGCTTTTAAACTTGTGTTTCTAAAGGTTTGCGTATTAGTAAACAGACTTATTTTTTCATCCTCAGGAAAGTTGTTTATCATATCCTGAATGGCTTCATTTAGCAGACTTCCGTTTTTACCAGTCGCTTGCATACTGTATGAATTATCCAGATACACAACGGTTTCTTGTGCTTCATTAAAATCTTCAGTATTTGGTATAAATGGTTGTGCAAACGCAATAATAGCACAAGCCAATAATAACATTCTGGTAAGTAATGTTAACCACTTTTTTAATTGCGAGCTTTTACGAGTTTGAAGTTTTACAGCTTTTAGGAATTTTACGTTGGTAAATTGTACCTTCTGAAAACGACGTAACTGAAATAAGTGAATAAGTATAGGAACTATCAGTAAAAAAAGTGCGTAAAGTAATTCGGGATGTTTAAACTGCATTCCTGTTGTGGCATTATTAGTTTGTCAAATATAGAAAATGAAAAAGGATAAGTGTAATGCGCTTTTGAGAAATTTAACAAAAGAAAAAATAATCATTCATGGGCTGCATTTTTTGTTTTTCAAAAAAGCGTTTTATGTTCTTTTGTTCCTGTTCATTGGCAACCGTAATAATACTTTGCGGATGATTGAGTTGTTCTAAATATTTAAAATTTAACAGTTTTTGTCCATAAACATCTTTACCTATTTTCTTTTTGTTATTGCAAATCCAGTAAAACGAAATATCATTTTCAATTAAGAGCTTAGCTATAGTTTTTCCTTTTTTTCCTGCGCCCCAAACAACCAAAGGCCTTTTTGGTGTATAATCCAATTCTAAGAAGTAATGTACTTTAATATCCAAAAAGTAATTTATCGCATAATGCTCGTGCGTTCTGGACGTTCGTGTACTGTAATCGCGCCAATAGAGTAGTACCTTATCGCAAGGAATACATTTATATTTTGCCCTGTAAAACCGAAACGTTAAATCATAATCTTCAGGATAACGATTAGGCTCAAAACCTTCACAAGCTATAAAATCATCACGATGTAGCATCCAGCAAGGTGAAGGGATTACACATTCTTTGTAAATTTCAGAATAGTTATTGCCTTTTTCGGTAAGTTCATTAAGCCAACGTTCGTAGCGTGCATAACCATTGCTAATGCCGTCAGTTCTAAAATACTTTACTTGCCCAACCGCAAGATGATATTTTCCGTGTTTTAAAAGACTGTTCAGCATTACTTCAAGTCTGTTTTTGGTCATTATATCATCGCTATCCATTCTGGTGATATAAGAGCCTTTACAGTTTTTAAAAGCAGTTTGTAATGCAGAAATTATACCTTCATGTCTATTGTTGTATAATTGAATTCGGTCGTCATTTTCTGAAAATTTTTCAACAATAGTATAAGACGCATCATCAGAATGATCATTTACAAAAATAGCTTCCCAATTGGTATAAGTCTGATTAATTATAGAAGTAACACATTCAGAAATAAAGGCTTCGGTATTTTTAAAAGGAATTAAAATGCTGATTAATGGCTGAGACATGCTACGAATTTAACAAAACCTTTAGATTTATAGTAGTAACAGATTGTAGTTTTGTGCGTCTCGTAAAAAAATTAAATATTTATTCATGAAGAACTATTTAGCCATTATAGGCTTAAGTGTAATTTTGGTAGGTTGTGGTTCAGCCAAGCCAACAGTAGATGATTTAGCAGTTAATAATCCTATCGAAACTGCATTAGATTTAACAGCAGTGGTAGATGATAAAGTGCCAGTAACCATTAATCCTGGTCGTTTTACCACAGAAACGGTAACATACAGATTGCCTCGTGTAGTACAGGGAACATATTCTGTTAGTGATTTCGGGAAGTATGTAGACGATATGAAAGCTTTAGATTACAACGGAAATGAGCTTGAGGTAACTAAAGTAGATACCAACACTTGGGCGATTGCAGATGCTACCAATTTAGATAAATTAACCTATTACGTTAACGATACTTTTGATATTGAATCTACAGGTGGAATAGGTGGTGAAAACCCATTTTCTCCAGCAGGAACAAATATTGAAGAAGACAACTATGTATTAAATCTTCATGGATTTATTGGTTATTTCGATTCTTTAAGAAACAATCAATATGCTTTAGATGTTACTGCACCAGCAACCTTTGTCAGAACCTCGGCTTTAGAAGACAGAGGCATGAAATCTAGTGCAGATGGTAAATCTATTACCAGTAGCTATTTCGCACAGCGTTATTTTGAAATTACCGACAACCCTATGATGTATGGTAAACTAGATGTGGAAGAGTTTATGGTTGGTGATATTAAAATTGTACTAAGTGTATATTCACCAAACAAAGTGCATACTGCAGCGAGCCAAAAAGAAACGGTTTATAAAATGATGCAGGCGCAAAAGAAGTATTTAGGTGATATTAACAGTACAGCACGTTACGACATCTATTTATACTTATCTGATGGTTCTGATACTGCACCAAAAGGCATGGGAGCTTTAGAACATCACACGTCTACAGTGGTTGTGTTACCAGAGTCTTCAAGCAAAGAAGGTTTAGCGGCATCTATTATAGATGTTGTAGCGCATGAGTTCTTTCATATTGTAACTCCATTATCGGTACACTCAGAAGATGTGCATTATTTCGATTATAACAAACCAACATTCTCTAAACATTTATGGATGTACGAAGGTGTAACTGAGTATTTTGCACAACACTTTCAGGTTTATGAAGGTTTAATAGAGCCAACGGATTTTTACAATACTATCATGTCTAAAATAGCAACATCTAAAAATTTAGATGATGCTATGAGTTTCACCGTAATGAGTGAAAACGTGTTAGAGGAACCTTATGCATCTAATTACTACAATGTGTATATGAAAGGTGCTTTAATCGGTATGTGCATAGATATTTTAATGCGAAATGAAAGCGATGGCGACAGAAGCATGTTGTCTTTAATGAAAGAATTATCAGCTAAATACGGTAAAGAAAAACCTTTTGATGATGATAAAATCATTGCAGAAATTACTGAAATGACCTACCCAAGCGTTGGTGAGTTCTTAAAAACACATGTGGAAGGTGATGTACCAATTAACTACAACGCGTTTTTTGAAATGGTTGGTTTAACAAAGGGTGAAAGCGAAGTACCTACAAACTACATTTTTGCTGGTGGGCAAAACATCATTTTTGATGGTGATCCTAACAAAGGTATTTTCTTTTCGCCAATGGCTTTAAAGAATTCATTCTGGGCTTCTCAAGGAGTGCAAGCAGGTGATATCATCAAAAAAGTAAACGGAAAAGATTTAACCTTACAAAACGCAGAACAGGTTATTACTGGCATGTACAGCTGGCAAGAAGGCCAGGAATACAGCTTAGATTTAGAGCGTAATGGTGAAGCTATTGTTTTAAAAGGTACATTAGAAAAGGCCACTGCTAAAAGTAAATCTTTAGTAGAAGATGAAAACGCTACTGAAGCACAAAAAGCTTTAAGACAAGCTTGGTTAAAAGGGTAATCAATTCCTGCGAAAGCAGGAATCTCATAATACCAAAAAAGGCTTCCGATGCGGAAGCCTTTTTTTATATGTTAAAGACAATATATATCACTAAAAAGACAAATAAGAACCCGATAATTAAATTAAAACAACCATTAGCACCATCGTGCGTAAATTCATCAGTTTCGGGACTATAAATGTATTCTTTGTAGGGGAGTTTGTTAGTGTTAAAAATAAAAGACCACAGTGTTGCTATGAGCCATCTTATTGTGCCACCAATAAAATTCAAAATTGTAAAAAGTATCATTTCTCCAATAATATCTCCCATAAAAGTTTTTTATAAATTTAGTCTAAAGTGGTTGATTTAACTTCATAATTAAGAGATTCCTGCTTTCGCAGGAATTTAAAAACCCTCAAAAACACCCAAACCAAACAACGCAAAATCATACTTCACAGGATCGCTAGGATCTAACTTGCGTAAGTTTGCATCCAGTTCTGCTAAGGCTTTAGCATCATTCTGTTTGCGTTTTAGCAAGCCTAATTGTCGTGCAACATTACCAGAATGCACATCCAACGGACAACTCAGTTGAGCAGGAGAGAGGCTATCCCAAATGCCAAAATCTACACCTGCATTATCGTTGCGTATCATCCAGCGCAAATACATATTAATACGTTTGGCAGCAGACTTTTTAAGAGGATCGCTCACATGTTTTTTGGTACGCTCTAAATGCGGAATCTCAAAAAATAGTTTTTTAAACTCATGGATGCTTTTTTGTAAAGCATTAGGCTCAGCATATTTTTCAAAAACAGCTTCTAAGCCATCATGTGCTTTATAAATATGTTGCAGACTTTTTATAAACTGTATAAAATCATCACCATTAAATGTTCTGTGTACAAACGACTGCAAAGCCTCTAAATCTGAGTCTTGGTGTTGGGTTACAAACTCGTAAGGAGCATGGTCTAACAGCATCATCATTTTATTAGCATTGTTAATAATGCTTTTACGATTTCCCCAGGCAATGGTAGCTGTTAAAAACCCAGCAATCTCAATATCCTCTTTTTTAGAAAATTGATGCGGTACTTGTATTGGGTCACTCTCAATAAACTTTGGGTTATTGTACAGGTGGACTTTCTCGTCTAAAAAGGTTTTAAGTTCTGATGGTTTGAGTTTCAAAAAGCTAAGGTTTAGACTGCAAAAATAAGGCTTTGTAAAAAATACGTAACGTTACGTATTGACTTGTTGGTTTAAAAGTGCGAATTTTAAACCTAAGTTATATTGCTGTAAAAAAATGTTTAGTACTAAATCAATTATTTAATTTGAAACATAAAACTCACGCATTATTAGTCCTTGTAATCCTACAATTACTTTTAGTCTCTTGTGGGTTTAAAACTAGCTCATTTTCAGAAAATAAATCAAAGCCTTCAATTTATCAGATTTTTGAGTATGTAATCACACCAGTAGATAGCAATACAGATAAAAGTAAAAGGCTCACATTTCATAAAACCTATAGCAGTACTGGTAATATTATTGAATATAAAAGCTATAAGAGAAATGGTGGTCTTAGGGTGTTTTCAAAATATTTCTATTCAAATCCATCTAAATTTGATAGTGTAGTTAGCTATAATTCTGAAGGAGATAAACTAAAAAAGAATATTTATTATTATGGAAAAGATAATATAATTGATAGTATTAATGTATTTGACAATAAAGGGGTTTTAATAAGTCAACAGTTTAATAAATATCACCATAATCGATTAATATCTTTGCGAAGTAATTTTTTTAAGCAAAAAACAAATTTTCAAACGAATTATTCATACAATAAAAAAGGGCATTTGAAATCTTCTGTTATGTATTCTGATAGTCCTTATTTCGGCTCAAAAAGAACTTATTTTAGGAATAGAGAAGGTAAAGTTCTTATCGAAGTATTTGAAAAAAATAAAACTGAGAAAAAAAAATACTATAAATACGATGACACTAATAACATTGTAGAGCTTAAAGTTGTAAGCACTGGTAAAAAATACCCAGATATTTTTACTTATCGATATACTTTTGATAAGTATCAGAACTGGATTAGTAAATTAACGTATTTAAATGGAGTTCTAAATTCTATAGAAGAAAGAGTTATTTCTTATTACTAACTATTCCACTATTTAATTACATTTGCACCTTTAAAATAAAGGAGCTGACACAAACCTTGATTTTGTCAATCTGAACTCGTTTCAGATTCTGAAATAAATTCAGAATGACACAACTTAGTTTTTAGGAGGTTCCGACAAATTAGTCATAAATGAAAGCTGGAATAGTAGGATTACCAAACGTAGGAAAATCAACTTTATTTAACTGTTTATCTAACGCTAAAGCACAGAGTGCAAACTTTCCGTTTTGTACCATAGAGCCAAATATTGGTGTGGTTAACGTGCCAGACCCAAGATTATCAAAACTAGAATCTTTGGTTAATCCAGAGCGTGTAATGCCTGCAACGGTAGAGATTGTAGATATCGCAGGTTTGGTAAAAGGAGCTAGTAAAGGGGAGGGTTTAGGCAACCAGTTCTTAGCCAACATTAGAGAAACGGATGCGATTTTGCACGTATTACGTTGTTTTGATAACGATAATATTGTTCACGTTGATGGTTCTGTAGATCCTATAAGAGACAAGGAAACCATTGATATGGAGCTTCAACTTAAAGATTTAGAAACGACTGAAAAGAAGTTAGATAAAGTAAAGCGTGCTGCTAAAACCGGTAATAAAGAAGCGCAAGCAGAAGAAGAAGTGCTTTTAAAGATAAAAAATGGTTTAGAATCTGGTGTATCTGTGAGAGCTTTAGAGTTTTCAGATGAAGATTATGCAGACTACGTAAAGCCATTACAGTTTATTACAGACAAGCCTGTAATGTATGTGTGTAATGTAGATGAAGGCGCTGCAAATACAGGTAATGCTTATGTAGAGCAGGTGAGAGAAGCGGTTAAAGATGAGCACGCAGAAGTATTGGTATTAGCAGTTGGAACAGAAGCCGATATTAATGAGTTAGAAGATTATGAAGAACGCCAAATGTTCTTAGATGATATAGGATTAGATGAGCCAGGTTCGGCAAAATTAATTAGAGCGGCTTACAAGCTTTTAAATCAGCAAACCTACTTTACAGCTGGTGTAAAAGAAGTAAGAGCGTGGACGGTTAATGTTGGTGCTACTGCACCTCAAGCTGCTGGAGTAATTCATACCGATTTTGAAAAAGGCTTTATTAGAGCAGAAGTTATTGCTTACGATGATTATGTTAACTACGGAAGCGAAGCCAAAGTAAAAGAAGCTGGTAAAATGCGTGTAGAAGGGAAGAATTACATAGTTAAAGATGGAGATGTAATGCATTTCTTGTTTAATGTGTAAAAAAATTCCTGTGAAAACAGGAATCTCAAATTTCAATATAAAATAACTGATCTGTCATGTTTTGTCAATCTGAACTCGTTTCAGATTCTAGTTTTTTAGATGCTGAACTAAATTGACTACGTCGAATCTTCGATTTCAGCATGACAATAGTTATTTTAAATCATTTTAAAAATTAAATATTTCATGTGACCTTCCATAAATGTAGGTGTCTTACTACAAAACCAACGTTATGCCTCAAATTGTAGTAGAAACTGAAATAGAATCAGACATTGAGATTTGCTTTGATTTAGCAAGGGATATTGGGTTTTACAAGCAGTCTTTAAAGCACAAAAATGAAATACCAGTTATGGGAAAAATATCTGGTCTTGTAGAAGAAGGTGACTCTATCACATGGGAAACCAACCATCTAGGTTTCATGCAACACCTCACCTTAAAAGTTTCCGAGTTAAAAAAACCTTATGTATTTACAGATGAAATGACTGATGGTAGCTTTAAATCTTACAAACACGACCATATTTTTGAAAAGCGTAACGGTAAGACCGTAATGATAGATAAACTTCATTTTTCTTCTAAATACGGAATTTTGGGAAAAATCGTAGATCGCCTGATTTTAAAAAGGCATATTAGAGGTATTATGATTACTAGAAATGAAATTTTAAAGCAAAAAGCTGAGGAATTATCAAAACATTAAAAAATGGTTGAGGTTCTCAACAATAACGGTACTTTATTGTTAATTACTTTACCAAAAGCGTGTTTCATTTTTTAAGCTATAGTCTTATATTAGCGTTCTATCATTAATTTCGTCCTAATGTCTATGGCAGAACAAACTAACTATACTGAAGACAATATTCGCTCACTCGATTGGAAGGAACACATCAGGATGCGTCCTGGTATGTATATCGGAAAATTAGGTGATGGATCCTCTCCGGACGATGGTATTTATATTCTTGTAAAAGAAGTACTCGATAACTCTATCGATGAGTTTGTAATGGGTGCTGGTAAAACTATAGAAATTTCAATACAAGGCGATCGCGTTATTGTGCGCGATTATGGCCGTGGCATTCCGTTAGGTAAAGTGGTAGATGTGGTGTCTAAGATGAATACTGGTGGTAAGTACGATTCTAAAGCCTTTAAAAAATCCGTAGGTCTTAATGGTGTTGGTACTAAAGCAGTTAATGCGTTGTCAACGTATTTTAGAGTTGAGTCTACCAGAGACGGAAAATCGGCTTCTGCTGAATTTGCTTTAGGCGAATTAACAGATCAGGAATTTTTAGATGATACATCGAGACGAAAAGGTACTAAAGTCACCTTCGTACCAGATGAAAGCATTTTTAAGAACTATAAATTCAGAAATGAATATGTAGTAAAGATGCTAAAAAACTATGTGTACCTAAATCCTGGATTAACCATAGTTTTTAATGGTGAAAAATATTACAGTGAAAATGGTTTAAAGGATTTACTTTCAGAAAATATTAATGAAAGTGATTTACTTTATCCTATCATTCACTTACGAGGCGATGATATTGAGGTTGCTATAACACATAGTAAAACCCAGTATAGCGAAGAATATCATTCGTTTGTTAATGGTCAGAATACAACACAAGGAGGGACGCATTTAGCGGCTTTTAGAGAAGCAATTGTTAAGACTGTTCGTGAGTTTTATGGTAAAAACTACGATGCTTCAGATGTACGAAAATCGATTGTATCTGCTATTGCTATTAAGGTTATGGAACCTGTTTTTGAGAGTCAGACCAAAACCAAATTGGGTTCTACAGATATGGGAGGTGACCTGCCAACGGTAAGAACTTATATTAACGATTTTGTAAAAACATACTTAGATAATTATCTGCATAAAAATCCTGACACTGCTGAAAAGATCCAGCGTAAAATTCTTCAGGCAGAACGCGAGCGTAAGGAACTATCAGGTATTAGAAAACTGGCCAAAGAGCGTGCTAAAAAAGCAAGTCTTCATAATAAGAAATTGCGCGATTGCCGTATTCATTTTGGTGATACCAAAAAGGATGGTTACTTAGATACAACGTTGTTTATTACCGAGGGTGATTCCGCTTCTGGTAGTATTACAAAATCTAGAGACGTTAATACACAAGCGGTTTTCAGTCTAAAAGGTAAACCTTTAAATTCATATGGCTTAAGTAAAAAGATTGTATATGAAAATGAAGAGTTTAACCTACTTCAAGCAGCATTAAATATTGAAGAATCTATTGAGGATTTAAGATATAACAACATCGTCATAGCAACTGATGCTGATGTTGATGGTATGCACATTCGCTTGTTATTAATTACGTTCTTTTTACAGTTTTTTCCAGAAGTGATAAAAGAAGGACATTTGTATATTCTTCAAACTCCATTGTTTAGAGTAAGAAATAAGAAGAAAACGATTTATTGTTACTCAGATGAAGAAAGAAAAAATGCGATTGAAGAATTAAAGCCGAAACCAGAGATTACCAGATTTAAAGGACTTGGTGAAATTTCGCCAGACGAGTTTAAGCATTTTATAGGTGAAGACATGCGATTAGATCCTGTGATGTTAGATAAAGACATGTCTATTGAGGAGTTGTTGTCTTTCTACATGGGGAAAAATACACCTTCGCGTCAAGAATTCATTATTGAGAATCTTAAAGTAGAATTAGATGTCGTTGAATAAGTCTAGCAAAAGGTTTACAGGTTTGTTTCTTCCTTTAATTTTGATTGTTTGTTGGTTGTTTTTACTGGATTATTCAGATTTTTGGTCTATGCAAAATATAGCAGGATTTTTAGGGGTATCAGCAATGATTCTGTTGATAGTAGGTTTCTTTTCTGGTAAAAAATATTAAAATTTGAATGAAGACTAAATGAGAACCGACAACAGAACAGTAAAAAATACGGTTGTTTCCATCTACTTTATACTAATTGTTTTTGGGATATTAATGATAACTGTCTTTAATTCACTTGATTTTTTTGTGGACAGTACCTTTTTTATTTTTCTGGGTTTATTTGTTGTTTTGGTCTTGTTTCATTCTATAGCAGGTTATTTTGAGTATGATAGTGATGGGTCAAAAATTATAATTCTTAATAAAGGACTCATACTAACGGAATACATTAATTATCGAGAAAATAAAGTTGAGTTTGCAAGACATCAACTTATTGGATATAAAATAAAAGATTATTTCCTCTACAAGTCTTTGGTTGTGCTTTATAAGACTTATGACGGAAAACAAGCTAAAGAGCGCTTTAATGTAACCCTTCTTAAAAGACGCAAGATGAGATACGTAAAGCAATCGTTAAGAAAAACATTAAAAGAAAATAAAAAGCGAAAAGAAGGATAGATGGCAGAAGATCAAAATGACGAATTATTAAATGAAGACAATGGTAATCAGGAAACGATTACCAAAATCACAGGAATGTATAAAGACTGGTTCTTAGATTACGCTTCTTACGTAATCTTAGAACGAGCTGTGCCTGCAATAGAAGATGGTTTTAAGCCAGTACAGCGTCGTATTATGCATTCTATGAAAGATTTAGATGACGGTCGTTACAATAAAGTGGCTAACATTGTTGGTCATACGATGCAGTACCATCCACATGGTGATGCAAGTATCGCTGATGCCATGGTTCAAATTGGTCAAAAAGATCTTTTAATAGATACACAAGGTAACTGGGGAAATATCCTAACTGGCGATAGAGCAGCAGCGTCGCGTTATATTGAAGCCAGATTATCAAAGTTTGCGCTAGATGTTGTTTATAATCCTAAAATTACAGAGTGGCAAGCCTCTTACGACGGCAGACGTAAAGAGCCAATTAACCTACCTGTTATGTTTCCATTGCTTCTGGCGCAAGGAGGAGAAGGTATTGCAGTGGGTTTATCCACTAAAATTCTACCGCATAATTTTATAGAGCTTATTGACGCTTCGGTGAAGCATTTAAAAGGAAAACGTTTTACAATTTATCCAGATTTTCCAACTGCAGGTATTGCAGATATCAGCAACTACAATGATGGTATGCGTGGTGGAAAGGTTAGGGTACGTGCAAAAATTTCGCAAGTAGATAAAAATACACTTGCTATTACAGAGATTCCCTTTGGTACAACAACGTCTTCTTTGATTGATTCTATCTTAAAAGCCAACGATAAAGGTAAAATCAAAATAAAACGTATTGAGGACAATACTGCTGCTGAGGTTGAAATTTTAATTCATTTGCCATCAGGTTTATCACCAGATAAAACAATTGATGCGCTTTATGCATTTACAGCTTGTGAAACTTCAATTTCGCCATTAGGATGTGTTATTGAAAATAATAAGCCATTTTTTGTTGGCGTTACTGAAATGTTACGTCGCTCTACAGATAACACGGTTCAGCTTTTAAAACAAGAATTAGAAATAAAGCTTGGTGAGTTTGAAGAGCAGTGGCACTTCGCTTCCTTAGAACGCATTTTTATTGAAAATAGAATTTATCGCGATATTGAAGAAGAGGAAACATGGGAAGGAGTTATTCAAGCCATAGATAAAGGACTTCAGCCACATATCAAACATTTAAAGCGTACGGTTACTGAAGAAGATATTGTTCGCTTAACAGAAATAAGAATAAAGCGTATTTCTAAATTTGATATTGATAAAGCGCAACAGAAAATAGATGCTTTAGAAGATCAAATTGCAGAAGTGAAACACCATTTAGCCAATCTTATCGATTATTCGATTGCTTATTTTGAGCGTTTAAAGAAAGATTATGGTGAAGGAAAAGAGCGTAAAACTGAATTACGAGCTTTTGAAGATGTAGATGCTACTAAGGTTGTTATTAGGAATACCAAGCTTTACGTCAATAGAGAAGAAGGTTTTATAGGCACATCGCTACGACGAGATGAATATGTTTGTGATTGTAGCGATATAGATGATATCATTGTGTTTACCAAAGAAGGTAAAATGATGGTAACTAAAGTAGATTCCAAAACCTTTGTTGGTAAAAATATAATCCATGTTGCTGTTTTCAAGAAAAAGGACAAGCGTACCATTTACAACATGATTTATAGAGATGGAAAAAAAGGACCATCTTACGTAAAGCGTTTCGCGGTAACTAGTATCACAAGAGATAGAGAATATGATTTAACCAATGGAAATAAGGGTTCAGTAGTTTGGTACTTCTCTGCTAATCCTAATGGAGAAGCTGAAGTTGTTACCGTGTTATTGCGTCAAGTTGGTAGTATTAAGAAATTGAAGTGGGATCTCGATTTTGCTGATATTTTAATAAAGGGACGTTCGTCTAAAGGAAACTTGGTTACCAAGTATTCTGTAAAACGAATAGAGCTTAAAGAAAAAGGCGTTTCAACCCTAAAACCACGTAAAATTTGGTTTGATGATACAGTACAGCGTCTTAATGTTGATGAAAGAGGTGAATTAATTGGTGAATTTAGAGGTGAAGATCGTTTGCTTATTATTACGCAATCCGGAAATGTGAAAACTATTATTCCGGAACTAACAACACATTTTGATAGTGATATGATTGTGCTTGAAAAATGGATACCTAAAAAACCAATTTCCGCTATCTATTATGATGGTGAAAAAGAACGCTATTATGTGAAGCGTTTTTTAATTGAGCAAGAAGGAAAAGAAGAGACTTTTATTTCCAGCCATCCAGAGTCGCAATTAGAAATTGTGTCTACAGATTGGAGACCAATGGCAGAGGTTGAATTTACAAAAGAGCGTGGTAAAGATCGTAAACCTAACATGGAAGTTAACCTTGAAGAGTTTATTGCAGTAAAAGGCATTAATGCACTTGGAAATCAATTAACTAAAGAAAAAATAAATCAAATAAGTTTATTAGACCCTTTACCTTTTGAAGCACCAGAAGAAGTGCATGCTGATGAGTTAGAAGTTGTGGATGAAGAAACTGTATCTGTGGATTTAGATGTTGATAAAACGGAAGAAAAATCAGAACAACCTAAAGATGATTCTTCAACAAAAGCGGATGACAATGACGACGATTTAGACGTGGATGATAAAGGTCAGGTGACGCTTTTTTAGTATTACATCTGAGTTTTTAATTCTTTCTGCAAAAATTTAGAAAATTGTTTAGCTCCTATGTCAGAGAGATGTGTTTTGTCTTTCCAATAAGATTTGTCATTACCGATTTCTTTAAATAAGTTAGTGTAGTCGCTATAATTTAGGTTTAAATCCTTCATTATGCCTTTAAAAAGATTATTATCCTTACTACAAGAATCATCATAAATTGGAGAGGTAACGAATATAAAAGTTTTGTTTTCTGAGTTTTCTATATAAGTTTTTATGCTCTTTAAATATTCCAGAGCTATGGGATTTATTTCAAAATCCTCTTCACATCCAACTGAATTATCCTTCAGCAGTAAAGCATCTCGCATAGGTTTTTGAGACTCATTTATAATTATTGGATTATAACCATTATATGACCTGTAATCGTAACTAGGTTTAAAATAATTTTTTAAAATACTTATAGCGTTACCATTATAATTCATGCTATAGTAAAAGTTTTGTATTGCTGAGATTTGATTTGATTTGTTAAGTGCTTTGGTAATATTCTCGTCTCTGTTAAATTTAGTTTTTAAACCTCTAATATCAGACCCATCATAAGACTTATCAAAAAAATTCTTGGTATCTATATGTATTAATATTAGTTGCGGTTTGTCTTTTTTAAGAGTGCTTACTAATGTGCTGGTATAGGCTATACCAGTGCCATCAACTCCCATGTTATAACCTTTGGTATTAAATAGATCCATATCGAAATGATGATTGGCTCTAGAGTTTCCAAAAACTAAAAAATCAGTTGAATCTTTAATAGTTAGAAACTGATTTAACTTTCCAATAGCCTGTCCAGTCATTACTTTGTCGCTCATTGTATTGAGTCCTAAGAACACCAGTTTATCTATAGCGTAACTTATCACTAAAGTGATTAATATGATTTTTAAGAGTTTATTTATTGTTTTTGAGTCCATAACTAAAATTGAAAATAAATAAAGTTCTCAGCAGTAGAATAGAATAGGCACAGCATTATAATAATTACTGATACTATAAACGAAAGTCGTACTATGTTAAATTTACTACCGTATTCTTCAAGAGGAGTATTTGACCTAAAAATCCTTAAATCAATCAAAAGGCCTAATAACATTAATAGAGAAGCATTAACAAAAGCATTTGAGTCGCCAATAAAAAGGCTTCCAAAGTCTAATGTAAACCATTTGCTTATTATGGACCAAGCAGTATCAAAATCTACAGCTCTAAAGAAGACCCATGCTATTAAAACCACTATAAAAGTGTAGATGTATCCAAAGCCATTAAAGGTTTTTATTTTTAATGCAGAAAAAGTATACTTTTCTATACTTAGAAATAAGCCATGAATTCCTCCCCAAATAACAAAATTCCAAGAACTACCGTGCCACAAACCTCCAAGGAGCATAGTAAGCATAAGGTTGCGATATGTAATTACAATTCCTTTTCTGTTTCCGCCTAAGGATATATACAGATAATCCCTTAGCCAAAATGATAGTGACATATGCCAACGTCTCCAAAATTCGGTGAGCGTTCTTGAAAAATATGGGAAATTGAAATTTCTATTGAAATTAAATCCAAATAGCTTAGCACTACCTATTGCAATATCTGAATAGCCGGAAAAATCAAAATATATTTGGAATGCATAAAATACAGTAGCCACTAATAAAGTTGTACCATTATGGATATCATAATTAGCATAAGCAGAATCAACATATACTCCTAAGTTGTCGGCAATGGCAACTTTTCTAAATAGACCAATAAAAATTTGAAAAATACCAGTTTTTAATAAATTGATATTTAAAGAGCGTTTACTCTCAATCTGAGGAATTAGATTTGAAGCCCTTTCAATTGGTCCAGCTACCAATTGTGGAAATAGACTTACAAAAGTAAAAAAGGCAACAATGTCATTGCATGATTTTATTTTCTCTCTGTAGATATCTATACTGTAACTAAGTGTCTGGAAAGTATAAAAACTAATTCCAACAGGTAATATTATATTTAATGTCAAATCATTGACTTGCCATCCAATAGAAGACATTGTACTGGCAAAAGAATCTGCGAAGAAATTGTAGTATTTAAAAACACCTAACAATCCAAGGTTAGAACATAAGCTAACCAGTAACCACCTTTGCTTGTTTTTTTTAATCTGGGCAGCTTCAATTTTTTGCCCAACATAATAATCTAAAAAGGAACTAAAAATAATTAATGATAAAAACCTATAATCCCACCAGCCATAAAAAACATAACTAGCGATTAATAAGAGTACATTTTGATTCTTATAACTAGATTTAAACAACCAGTATAGGACAAAGACTATAGGTAAAAAAATAAGATATTCAATTGAGTTAAAAAGCATTGAATGAAGGCTTTATGGATTTGGGTTCATAAAAAATCTTACAAAAATTTTCTGAAATATAGTAAAACCCATTTTTCAATACCCAAAAAGGTTTGATATTTTAGTTAAGCGGATTGAAAACAACGTTATATAACTGCCGTACTACTTTTTTTTAGTTTTAAAGTTTAAAAATTCCACAAATAATGAGAACGCAATTGCGAAGTATAAGTAGCCTTTTGGTATTGCGCCAACTGTTTTTCCAAAGAACTCAGTGTGAGATAGGTGAGCGGCTTCGGTAATAAGCATAAAGCCTATAAGAATCAAAAAGGCTAAACCTAATATTTGCATACTTGGATTTCGATCTATAAACTTTCTAATAGGATTAGCAAAGCCAATCATTACAACTATAGAAATAACAACAGCTATAATCATTAAAACTAAAGTGTAGTTACCATTTGGGTGTAAGCCATTAGTCATACCAATAGCCGTTAAAATAGAGTCTACGGAGAAAATAAAATCAATGATTAAGATTTGTGTTATAGCCTGTGAAAGCGATTTAATCACTTTAGATTTTACACCTTTTTCATCATGACCAGGATCTTCTACTTTTTCTCTTATTTCAGATGTACTTTTGTAAATTAAAAAGAGTCCACCTGTAAACAGTATAATAGCTTGCCAACTGAGTGCTATTTTAAACCATTCATTCTCGTACTTAAAAAATGGTTCACTTAAGCCAATAAGAAAGGTTACAAAAAACAATAATATAATGCGCTGCACCATTGCTAAAATTAGACCAATATTGGTAGCTTTACCTCGTTGATTTTCTGGTAGTTTATTGGCAGCAATAGATATGAACACGATATTGTCTATCCCTAGAATAATTTCTAGAAACGTCAGTGTTAAAAGCGCCATAATAGCGTCAGATGTTAATAAAAATTCTAGCATGTTGTTTAATTAATTCTGTACGCGACTCCTTTTTCGCTTCTTAGAGGTTTGTTTGGCTTTTTTGCGGCAAGTTTATATTCAAAAGTGTAAGAAGATGTGCCTTCTGTTGTGAGGATTTTCATGTGAATAGCGTCTCGCTCAGAATTTGTTTTTGGGTTAAGTTTTTTTAAAATAAACTCACAATCATTTATCCAGCGCACAGAAGAGGAATCTATTTTTCCTTCGTAATAGTCTATATTCAGTGTGTCTGTTCTAACAAACCTCCCAGTTTTTTTTACACCATCAATAGTATAGTTGAATTCAAATTCACCAGTTTTAAAATCAGCACAATTACGTTCAACTTCAAAACAGCTTGTAAGTAGTAGTAATAAACAAAGCAAAAAAATATTCTTCATTCTTAAGGTTTGTACAAAGATAATTAATTGGCTAACTATATCTGAATAAATTCTGAAGTTAAGCTTAAGGCTCATAACTTTTAAATGTACCATCTTTGTAAAAAATGACTATTTTTTCAATTTCAGAATTTTTTACCTCAGGTTCGTTAGAGCTGTCAACTTTTAATTCTAACTGTGGATTAGGAAAGTTTGAAATTTTACTCTCTGTGGTAGGGAAATTTCCTTTTCCATTTAATAGCCAATACAATTCTACTTCAGGATAGGAGTGAAGTACCTTCATTACAAAGTCTAAACTTGGTTTGTTCCTGCCAGAAAGAATATGCGAAATACTAGATCTTTGGACACCAATTTTTTCTGCAAAACCTGATGCGGTTTCGTCATAAAAATCTATGACTTTTTGTAATCGATTCGCAAAATCTGATGAGTTTATCATTGTAAACAGCTGTTTTTCTTTTATAACGATACAAATGTAAACAATAGTATTGTGCTGGTCAATATTCTAATGTTAATCTTTATTTTTTAATTAAAGTAAAACTTTAATAATTATATATAAATACTTGGAAATAAATTTAATAATTATAATTTTTAATATCTATTGAATTTTCTTCAATTCTCTAGATCCTATAAGCTTTTATAACATGCATTAATGTATACATATGTAACATGAACTCTTGTTTATACTGTTTACAATTGTAAAAAATCAAATAGTTACATTTGTAACACATAAAAATCATTGATGGAATTAGAACAACTTAAAAGTTTATATTCTTTACTTAAAACTCCTGAATTGTTTGGTAGATACATTACCAATTCTCATATAGAAAAATGTATGAAAAGAATACCTCATTCAATGAATTCTATCGTTGGGCATTCTGTTGAAGGTAGACCTATTTATTTTTTAAAATTTGGGACAGGACCCAAGAGAGTTTTAATATGGTCTCAAATGCATGGTAATGAGTCAACAACTACTAAAGCACTTTTTGATTGTTTTAATCTGTTTCTTACTAATAATAACTTTCCGAATTTAATTTTAGAGTCATGTACGTTATTGATTATTCCAATTCTCAATCCTGATGGTGCGGAACGCTACACACGTTTTAATGCTAATGAGGTTGATCTCAATAGGGATGCGCAAGATCTATCTCAACCGGAGAGTAAGTTGCTAAGACAGGTATTTGATGATTTTAAGCCACATTATTGTTTTAATCTCCACGGACAGCGCACCATTTATAATGTTGGTTCAACAAACAAATCTTCTATATTGTCATTTTTATCTCCATCCCAAGATGTGGAGTATAGCCGGACACCAAATAGAAAAGAAGCTATGGCATTGATTGTTGAGATTAATTCTGCACTACAGAAGACTATTCCAAATAGTGTAGCTAGGTATGATGATGGATTCAATTTAAACTGTGTTGGTGATACATTTCAAGCTTTAGATGTTCCAACAGTTTTGTTTGAAGCTGGCCATTTTCCTAACGATTATAAAAGAGAAGAAGTTAGATATTTGATGTTTGTGGCTATTTTAAAAGGGTTAGAGGCTATTTCAAGAGGAATAGATTCGGATATGCATACAGATTATTTTTTAATCCCAGAAAACGCTAAACAGTTTTATGACATCATTATTAGAAATGTGAAATTGGATGAGAATTCCAATGAATTAACTGATATAGGAATACTTTATAAAGAAGAATTGGTAGATAAAACCATTAACTTTATTCCTACAATTGAAGTTATTTCGAAGTTAGATGATTTTTATGGTCATAGGGAAATTGATGCAAAGGGTCAAGTTGTAAATAATCATGAAGATAAAGTGTTGGAAGTTACTAACGAAAACGATTTCGTATTAATAAATAATGAAAAAATCTCACTAAAACCTTTAAAAAACTCTTTTTTGATGCGTAATTGATAATAAAAATCCTTTATTTTTGCATAAAGTTTAAAGATTATATAATTATGGCAAAGTTTAAATTAGACGAAGTAGACCACCAAATATTGGATATGCTAATAGATAATACGCGTATTCCTTTTACAGATATAGCAAAAAAATTATTGATTTCTGCAGGTACAGTTCATGTACGTGTTAAGAAAATGGAAGAGGCAGGAATCATTAAAGGTTCTTCGCTAACTTTAGATTATAAAAAATTAGGATATTCATTTATTGCTTATGTTGGTGTTTTTCTTCAAAATACATCGCAAACAAAGTTTGTATTAGAGCGTATTGAGAGTATTCCTTATGTAACAGTTGCTCATATTACTACAGGGAAATTCAATATTTTTTGTAAAATTAGAGCAAAAAACACGATGCATGCAAAAGACATTATTTTTAATATAGATGACATTGAAGGTGTTTACAGAACAGAAACAATGATATCTTTAGAAGAAAGTATTAATGATAAGAAGCGTTTGATGCATACAATCTTCAACGAGTTATAGTAAAACATATTTAGTTTGTAAAAAGAAAAAACCTTAGCTCATCGCTAAGGGTTTTTCTTTTTACAAAGAGGTGTAATACTTAAAAGCATCCTGTATAATATCATTATCAACTTCGCAGTTTATTTTTGGCTTTCCGATAGCCTCTAGTAATACAAACTTTACTTTTCCGTGACTATTCTTTTTATCATATTTTAGCAAGTCGATGATAATTCTTTGATCATTTTCTGTTATTTCAACTTTAGAAAAAGTTTTTAGAATACCAATTTCAATATCTTTAAACTCTTTACTAGAAAGACCTTCAGTCCTTGTAGAAATATAAGCTTCTAATAACATCCCAATCGCAATAGCTTCTCCATGTAGAAGAGGAGTTTTATCGGCATTTCCTAAAAAATAGCTTTCAATGGCATGCCCTAAAGTATGACCAAAGTTTAAAATTTTTCTTAGACCTTGTTCTGTTGGGTCTTCAGAAACTATATTATTTTTAATAATAACAGAATCGTAAATCATCTTATCTAATGCAGAGCCATCTGAATTTTCAAAATTTATTAGAGTTTCCCAATAGGATTTGTCATTTATCAGTCCGTGTTTTAACATTTCCGCATAACCAGAAGCCATGTGGTTTTTTGGCAATGTCTCCAGGAAAGATGTATCAATTAATACCATACTTCCTTCGCTAATAACACCAATCTGGTTTTTTAAATTGCCAAGATCAACACCAGTTTTACCACCAACAGAGGCATCAACCATTGCCAAAAGCGATGTAGGTACATTGATGTAATCTATACCACGCATGTATGTACTAGCTACAAAACCACCAAGATCAGTGACGACTCCGCCACCTAAATTTATCATAAGGCTTTTTCTGTCTGCGTAATATTCAGACATGGCTTCCCATACTCCAGTACAAATATCTATAGTCTTGTGGTCTTCGCCTTCGGGCATTTCCATAACCTCAACAATAATATCTCCAGATTCTACTTGCGATAAAAACTTTGGTAGGCAAGCATCATGGGTGTTTGTATCTACAAGCACAAATATCTTTGATGGATTAGTAGTTTTTATATATGCATTTAGTTCCCTATATATATTATCGTTAAAATGAACTATCGCATTTTTTGTCTTTATTGATTTCATTTTGATAAATCCTCAATTTTGCCGTGAAAATACTCCCTTTTTTTAGAAAAAAATACGCTTAGGATTAAATATATTTGCAATATTATTTTTAATATCTATGATTAATCGTTCTCTTTTTGAAAACACTTCAACTGCTTTTGCACTAAAATCTGACTCTGAGTTAGAGCGTGCTTACTTTTTATTTAAAATGATTTCATCTCAACCTCTAGTTCGTATAGGAACCGCTGCAACGAATTTTGCGCTTAAGGCCAATTTGCCTGTTGAAGGTTTGATTAGATCTACCGTTTTTGATCATTTTTGTGGCGGTGTAAATGAGGAAGACTGTCTGTCGGTTATTGATAAACTTTATACTAAGGGTGTTAGTTCCGTCTTAGATTATTCAGTAGAGGGTAAAGAAATTGAGGAGGAGTTTGATAATGCTCTTCAAAAGATTTTAAAGATTATTCGTTTTTGTGAAGAGCGAGAGGCTATGCCTATAGTAGTCTTTAAGCCAACAGGGTTTGGGCGATTTTTATTATATCAAAAGAAGACTGAAGGTAAAAAACTTTCTGCATCCGAAAATGAAGAATGGAACAGAATTGTAGAGCGTTTCGATGCTGTTTGTAAGTTAGCCAAAGAAAAAGATGTTGAAGTTTTAATTGATGCCGAAGAAAGCTGGATGCAAGATGCCGCAGACGATTTGGTTGAAGATATGATGCGCAAGTATAACAAAGGAAAAACAATAGTATATAATACACTTCAATGTTATCGCTGGGATAGGTTAGACTATCTAAAGGCTTTACATCAGCGAGGAAAGAGTGAGGGTTTTAATATTGGAATGAAAATAGTGCGTGGTGCTTACATGGAGAAGGAAAGAAGTAGAGCAGAAGATAAAGGGTATGAATCACCAATTTGTGAAAATAAAAAAGCAACTGATGATACATTTAATAATACACTTACTTATATCCTAGAAAATTTAAATGAAATATCAGTTTTTATTGGAACACATAATGAGGAAAGTTGTTATTTGGCATTGGAACTAATGGAGAGGTATAATATTGCTAAAGATGATAATAATGTTTGGTTTGGTCAATTATATGGTATGAGTGATCATATTAGTTATAATCTAGCTTCTGAGGGCTATAATGTAGCTAAGTATATTCCATTTGGCCCAGTAAAAGATGTTATGCCATACTTAATTAGAAGAGCGGAAGAGAATACCTCTGTTGCTGGGCAGACCAATAGGGAGTTAACATTGTTAAAAACTGAGAGAAAGAGACGAAAATTATAAACGTCTTACCTTTTGTAGATAAGACGTTTAAATCGTTTTAAGAAAAGCTATACCACTTTTTCTTTTTGTTAGGATTGTTGCCATAACCGTATCCATAACCATATCCTTTTTTACCAGGCTTAACACCATTTAGAAGCATGGTCATGTTAGGGAGTCGTTTATCATCGTATAACGGTTGTGCTACATTTACAAGCCTTCTTTTATCAACATTATCTACACTAACCACATATACAAATAGATCTGCAAATTCAGATATTAGTAAAGTATCACTAACCAATCCTACAGCAGATGTATCTGCAACAATGTAATCATATTTGTTTTCAAAATATTTAAAAAGCTCTGTTACTCTAGGGCTCATCAGTAATTCTGATGGATTAGGAGGTATTGTACCTGAAGGAATAATATCTAAAAATTCATTTTCAGGATGTTTTACAACAACATCTTGAGGTTTTATGGTGCTATCAGCAATATAATCAGACAGGCCTTTACTTGGTTTTTCCTTAATTCCTAGATAGTCTAAAATTTTAGGAACACGTATATCCATCTCAATTAATAATACAGACTTTTCTGAAAAAGATATAGAACTTGCAAGGTTAGTACTCGTATGAGATTTACCTTCTTGCGCTTTGGTAGAAGTAATAAAAAGCCTTTTTTGTTGTTTTTTTAAATCTTTTAGAATAAAATCTATATTAGATCTTACAATTCTAAAAGCTTCAGCTTTAGGAGAGTAATCAACACGCTTTATTAGTTTTTCTTTTTTGCTAGTCTTTGGGATATCACCTAAATAAGTAATAGGTAATAAATCGATTAAATCGTTTTTTATATACAGTTTGGTGTCTACTAATTGTAATATATATATAAAACCTATAGGAATTAAAAGTCCAATTAAAAAAGACGCTATGTAAGTCATTTTTGGACTAGGTGCTACTGGTAGGTAGGTGGAGTATGCCTTCTCAATAACTTTAGCATTTGGTGTATACATACCCAATCTAATAGCAGATTCTTCCCGTTTTTCTAAAAGATATAGATATAAAGATTCTTTAATATCTTGTTGTCTTTTTATATCTCTAAATTGTCTTGCTTTTGTTGGTGCAGCGTAAAGTTGTCCACGAACTCTTGAGTTTTCTTTATTTAAGTTATTTAAAGTTAGCTCAGAAGTTTGCTTCATGTTGCTTAGTGAACGTTCTAAATTAGATTTAATGGCATTAATCTGGTCGTTAAGATTGATAACAACAGGATTTTTCGGACTTGAATTTTTTAGTATTCTGTTACGTTCAGCAACTAACTCGTTATGGCTAGATATCATTTGAGCTGTTGAAGCATCGCCAATACCTACATCGGCAGGAATCATATCGCTAGTTCTGTCTTCGGCTTGAATTTCTTCTTGTAAAAAAGAGATTAACTGAATATCTGTAGCAGTATTAGCAATTTGTTGTTCTAGTTGTTTGTTAGCTTGTAAATTAAGGTCTGTTTGTGCCCCTAAAGATGTAATGTTTCTACTTTTTTGAAGCTCTTCAGCAGTGTAGTCTACCTCTTCTAATTCCTTAGAGACTTTTTGTAATCTATTAGTAATGAAGTCTGAAGTAACCTTCACAACCTCTTCTTTATCTTTAAGGACATCGTTGTTATATTCATTGATTAGCTCATCTAAATAATCAATTGCTCTTTGAGCAACAGTTTCTTTCAATTCTAAGCTTATTACACTAGATCCTTTTTCGGTAAATATTTCGACATTATTTGAATATGCTGAAACTAATTTTGATATAGGCGTGATTGCAATTTTTAGATTGCTTCCTACTACAGGTGCATTTTCACCTACATTAGGAACGATTACAAATCCACCATATGAAGTCTCAACTTTTTCTCCAAAATCATACAGTTTACCATCTGTATCCTCTCTGTTTTCAAATAAAGATTGTTCTTTGTCATTAAATAGTAAAAATTGAGTAGGCGATTTTACTTTTAAATGTAAGACTGCTTTAACCTTATCAATAATTGAATCACTTTCAAAAAAACTTATTTTAACAGGAGCATTCTTATAATACTCCTTTTCTTTTATTTTACCATCAGCAAAGTACCTAATATTTAGATCTAGTCTTTTAATGATACTTTCGGCAATTTCACGAGATTTTATAATTTTAATTTCATCTTTAATTTTATCAGCGCCACCAGAAAACAAGCCATTGGCTTTTACATCATCTAGACTTGGTAACTTTTGTGACTGCTCTTCGTCTCTAATTTTAATTGTTGCATTTGCTTTATATATGAAATCAGCATAGCGAAGTTGTGTAAAACCAAGAATAACAGCTAAAATTACACAAAGTAAAATCCATTTCCAGTACGATAGGAATAGTTCTAAAGTTTGTTTTAATTCTACAGATGATGATGTATTAGATTTCATAAATTATATATCTCTTCTTAATTTCTAACTAAAAATACAGCAATAATAGTTGCTAATGTACCAATAGCAGATATTAATACACTATTGTTTTGGTTAAATGAAGACGCTCTAACTCTTGCGTTATTTTGTTGTACATATATTACATCATTCTGTTGCAGATAGTAGACAGGCGAGTTAATAACATTTACTGAGGTTAGGTCTATCTTTGCAAATTTCTTTTTACCATCAATTTCTCTGATAAGAAGAACATTTTTACGTTTTCCAAAAATTGTTAAATCACTAGCCATACCTAATGCTTCAATAATTGTAATTCTCTCATCTGGAATTGTAAACGTACCTGGGTTTTGAACTTCACCTAATATGGTAAAAGTGAAGTTAGATAATCTTACGTTTACGATAGGGTCCTTAGCATATTCACTTATCTTTTCTGTAAGCATATCGGTTAATTCAGTTCTGGTAAGTCCAGCAATCTTTAATGTTCCCAAAACAGGAAACTCTATATTGCCTTCATAATCTACCAAATAGGTCTGTTGTTGCAGACCGCCTTGAGCCGTCAAAGGGTTATTTATATTTCCACCAGATACTAATGTTAAGTTAAATGGCGCAACAGTGTCTGGGTCTAAGGCAGAAACATTAATTGTGAGAATGTCGTCTGGTTTATATATTAGTTCTTTAGGTTCTGATACTAAAACATCTCCTTGAAGAGGTTCATCTTGGAAGTAAATAATATTTTTACGAGATCCACAAGAAGTCAATACTAGTATTGCTATTAAATGAAGTACAAGGTTACGTTTTTTCATGGTTTTGTTTTTAGGAGTAGTTTTTGGTATTGTAAAATTATTTTTTTGAGTCTAGAACTTCGTAAGTAGAATTATTAGATATATATTCTGGGATTAATGCTTTAATATAAGATACAATTTCTAATGGCTGTGTTAAGGAATTAATACTTGTTAATTTATTAATTTGTTTTTCAACAGTTTCAATATCGACATGCCTAGTTTTTGCTATCATTATTTTTTCATGATAGGTTTTCTTTGTGTTTTCACCATCGGCTAACAACTCTTCATAGATTTTTTCACCTGGACGTAAACCAGTGATTTTAATGTCAATATCTTCTGGATAGCGTAAACCTGATAGTATAATCATGTTTTTAGCAAGGTTGAAAATTTTAATGGGTTCACCCATATCAAACACAAAAATTTCACCACCGTTACCCATAGCAGCTGCTTCTAAAACAAGCTGACAAGCTTCAGGTATCGTCATAAAATATCTTGTTATTTCTTTATGAGTAACAGTCAGAGGACCTCCTTTTTCAATTTGCCTTTTAAAAAGTGGAATAACAGAACCGTTAGATCCTAATACATTTCCAAATCTTGTGGTGATAAATTTAGTATGACCTTTACCTTTTAAACAAGATACGTATAACTCTGCAATACGTTTAGTTGCTCCCATAACGTTTGTTGGGTTTACAGCCTTATCTGTAGATATTAAAACAAATTTATCTACACTATGCTTCACAGCAACATCAACAACATTTTTGGTACCTCCTATATTTACACTAACAGCTTCAAAAGGATTGTTTTCCATTAGTGGCACATGCTTGTATGCTGCAGCATGAAATACAATTTTTGGTTTGTATAGATTAAAAATCTGATCTATTCTGGTTTTATTTCTAACATCAGCAACTATAGCAATAATATTATCTAAACCTTGTTGTCTAAATTCTTGTTGAATGTCATATAAAGCAGATTCAGCATTATCTACAAGTATTAGCTTTTTGTAGTTATAGAGGCTGGCTTTTCTAGATATTTCACTACCAATAGAACCGGCAGCACCTGTAATCAGTATAACTTTGTTGTCATATTGATCTATTAAGTCTGGATTTTTAATATGAATTGGTTCTCTCCCTAATAAGTCTTCAATTTTAACTTCTTTTATCTGGCCAACACTTAAATCGCCATCTATCCAACTTTGAACTGGTGGTACTATTTTTACTTTAAGCCCTAGGTTGAATAAGCTTCCTGTTATTTGAAGTAACCTTGAAGGATCAATATTCTGAATAGATATAATAACATCTTCAACATCATTCTTTTTAATGAAATCTTCATCAATATCAGAAATACAGTAAACTGTTACCAAGTTTATTTTCTTTCCAATTTTTCTTTCATCATCATCTATAAAACCAACAACTTCAAACCCATTTTTTGTGTCGTTTTGAATGGCGTCATAGGTAAGCATCCCAGAGTTTCCTGCACCAAAAATAAGTACGTTAGCAGTCTTATGAACGTCTTGTGTTATTTGGTTGTATAGAGACTTAATAAATAGTTTTGCACCAATTAAAAAAAGAATATTTAGAAGTAGATGTATATATATAATTGACCCAGAAATATTAAAAATGCTATTATCTTCTAGAAGTTTTCTACTCAAAAAAGTACAGCATATGAGTATTGTAGCTAAGATATTTGCACCAATAACAACATTGATGATGTCTTTAAAACCAGTAAATCTTACGACACCTTTGTAAGACCCTACTGCAATTAGACTTATTGCAGCCACAACCATTACATAAGGTACTTGTTGTAATAGTGTCGATAAGTCAAAATCTAAAATAAAGTTATACCTAATTAAGTAAGCCAAGAAAAAAGCAGCAACTACAACCATTATGTCAAATAGCAGTACTACCCATTTAGAGGCATATCTTTGAGATATTTTATTTAGAAATTTTTCTAACATACTGCAAAATACATATTTATAGCTGAAATTACTCTATCTAACTCTTCTTTGCCAAGGTTTGATCCACTAGGTAAGCAGAGCCCTCTGTTAAACAAATCATCAGAGACACCATTTAGGTAACTCGGAGCATCTTTAAAAACAGGTTGTTGATGCATCGGTTTCCATAATGGTCTGGATTCTATGTTTTCTTTTTCTAAAGCTAATCTTAATCCTTCTCTTGTTTCAAAAGAATCTAAAAGAATACAAGATAACCAACGATTAGAAAAATGACCTTCAGGTTCTCTTAAAAAAGTTATCTGTTTATTGTCTTTAAAGGTATTGTAATATAGTTCATGGTTAGAACGGCGTTTTTCAACGTGGCTATCTAATATAGTCATTTGTCCTCTGCCAATACCAGCGATAATATTAGACATTCTATAGTTGTAACCTATGTGTGTATGTTGGTAATGAGGTGCATTGTCTCTGGCTTGAGTTGCGAGGAAAACAGCTTGTTTTTTATGTTCTTCTTTTCTGGTTACTAAAGCACCACCACCAGAAGTTGTTATAATTTTATTTCCGTTAAAAGATAAAATAGATAAATCACCAAAGGTACCACAGTTTTGACCTTTATAATGACTGCCTAGAGATTCAGCACTATCCTCAATAACTGGGATTTCATATTTCTTTGCTACATCATGAATTTCATCAACCTTATAAGGCATTCCATAGAGATGTACAGCAATTATTACTTTAGGTTTCTTGCCTTTTGCTATTCTGTCTTTAATTGCAATTTCTAATTGAATAGGGCAGATGTTCCAAGTTTCCACTTCACTATCCACAAAAATAGGTGTGGCACCTTGATATATTATTGGATTAGCTGAAGCTGAAAACGTTTTGCTTTGGCAGATCACTTCATCACCATTTGTAACTCCTAAGAGTATCAAGCTTAAGTGAAGTGCAGAAGTTCCAGAAGCCAGTGCGGCAACATGTCTGTCTTCATTTAGGTAGGACTCTAAGTCTTTTTCAAATCCATTGACATTTGGTCCTAATGGCGCAACCCAATTGGTATCAAAAGCTTCTTTTATGTAAGTCTGTTCATTGCCACTCATATGTGGTGACGATAACCATATTTTCGGTTTCATAAGTAAAATTGTTTAGTAATTAATAATTACTGTCTCAATTTCATGTCTTAGAGGGATTTGGGACACGATCTAAAATCGGTTTAAAGATGCGTTAATATTCTTGCTCATCCCAAATAAACACGATAAAAGGTAAATATTTACGTTGTTAAATTTTAGCTCCAATAGTTTAAATACTAAAGATTTAAGGTCCGATTAACTAATATCAAAACCTTAGTCATTAAGCTTTACCTTCAGTGCCCATAAATTCTGGCATTGGTTGGTTGGTAGAAGAATTTATATCCTTTTTACCAATAACATTTTGAATGGTCTTAAAAAAGATTTTACAATCTAAGATAAACGATTGATTATCTACATAATAAGTGTCTAGCTTAAACTTTTCTTCCCAGCTTATGGCATTTCTGCCATTAACCTGTGCCCAACCTGTAATTCCAGGTGTTGCGTTGTGTCTTCTAAACTGCTCTTTAGTGTATCGTGGAAGGTATTTTGGGAGAAGAGGGCGAGGGCCAATCAAACTCATATCACCCTTTAACATATTAAATAGCTGAGGAATTTCATCCAAAGAATAGCGTCTACAAATATCTCCAACCTTAGTAATTCTTATATGGTCTGGTAAAAGATTACCATTAGCATCTTTTTTGTCATTCATAGTTTTTAGCTTCACTATGGTGAATATTTTTCCACCTTTTCCTGTTCTCTTTTGATAGAAAAACGGTTTACCATTGTTGGCTATAGCTAATAAAATTATAATGGTGATTATGATTGGCGACAGAATTAATAGTCCAATCAAAGCAATCATAAAATCGATTAGTCTTTTTAAAAATAACTTATACATAATTGATTGATTATTTGTTGGTTATTTATGTTTTAGTAATCTATAAATTTAAAATAAATTAACAGCATTTATTTTAATGATTGACTAATAAGCTCAATTAAATCATTATTAATAATATTTACATCAAAACGTTCTTCAGCATATTTACGACTATTCATTCCCATTTCCGTTATTTTATCAGGATTCGTAATGAAGAATTCCATAGCATCAACCAGAGCTTTTAAATTTTGAGGTTCTATTAGCTTTCCATTTACACCATCTTTTACAGATTCTCGACAGCCTACAGAATCTGTCGTGATTATAGGGTTTCCACAAGCAAGGGCTTCAAGAGTTGTTCTTGGTATGCCTTCTCTGTAATAACTTGGCAGTACAAAAACATCTCTTTGGTGAAGATGTTTGTCTACATCCATTTGCCTACCATGAAAAACGATAATGTTTTTCTCATGTAGCTCATGTAATTCATCCTCACTAATAGCGCTAGGAGAGGTTTCTAAAGCTCCAATAACATGAAATTCAGCATTTGGATATTTTGGCTTCAATGCTCTTGCAGCATCCATGTATAGTGCAATACCTTTTTCTTTGATCAATCTGGCAATAAGTAAAAAACTAACTTTATCTGTTGGATTTTTTTCTTTGAAAGTGAATTCATTGAGATTAACACCAGAGCCACTTACGAACGCTACAGGTTGTTTTTTTGAAATTACTTTACGATCTAAGAACAATTGATAATCGTCCTTGTTTTGAAAGACAATAAACTTGTTTTTTCTAATTGAAAGCTTGTATAATGTTTCATTGAAGCGCTGTAATATTCTTGCCTTACGCGTAAGTCCGGTAAAGGCAAAGCCTAATCCTGTAATTAATGAAATTACGGGAACTTTAATCATGTTGGCTGCTAATGAGCCATAGATTACTGGTTTTACAGTATAAGGGAAAACTAAATCAATTTTGTTTTCCTTCATTATAGATTTTAATTCTAATATGGATTTAAAATCCTTGAAAGGGTTTAAACCTGTACGTTGTAAATTAAATTCTATAGGATGTGCACCACGTTCTTTTATTAATTGTAAATCTTCTTTGGTATAGCTTGGTGACGCTGTAAAAACCTCAAAACCATTAGCAACTAGGCTTTTGATGAAATCACCTCTAAACCGAATTAAAGAACCAGCAAAGGATGCTATAATAAGTACTCTCTTCTTTTGCATTGTATTAGTTTTCATTTAGAAAATTAAATTTATACCACTTTTGGAAACAGTAGTAAGACCACACTCTAAAGGTGCTATCTTTTTTGCTGTCAAGGTGATCTTGAACCAACTTGGTTATAACGTCTACTTTAAAAATGCCTTGTTTTTTAAGCATTTCTGGCTCTATATAACTTTCTAATTCTTTTCGAAGACTTTGTCTTAGCCAATCTCCTGTAGGTGAACCAAATCCGCTTTTGCCTTTTTCTAAAAAGTCTTGCGGAAATTGATCTCTAAAGGCTTCTTTTAGAATGTACTTTTTGTTCCATCCCTTCATTAGATAGCTTTCTGGTAATGTGTTTGTAAACTCCCAAATCGATTTATTTAAAAATGGCGCTCTACATTCTAAAGAGGTAAGCATACTGGTTCTGTCTACCTTTGCTAACATACCACCTTCAAGACTCAAAATCTTGTCTACAAGCCTAAAGTCTGTAAGGCTTTCAATCTTTTGTTTACCTAAAACCTCTTTATACTCTTGAAATAAATCCCTATCGTAATAATCGTCTTGCATTATTTCTGATAGTAGTTTGCTCGTATTGGCTAATGAAATGATATCCCAATAAAAATCACCTTCGTAGTTGATAGCGTTTAATAACTTATTAATTTGAAATCTCTTACCACGCGTATCATCTTTATTGATTAAGTATTTGTTACTTAGTTTGGCAATAGTTTTATGAAGCGTTTTTGGTACCACACTTGTGTACCTTTTGTTCATCTTGCCAATGTAATACTTATTGTAACCTCCAAAAACTTCGTCACCACCATCACCAGTTAGTGCCACAGTAACGTGTGCTCTGGTTTTTTCTGAAAGTAGGTGCGTAGGCAAGGCTGCAGTATCTGAGAAAGGCTCATCAAAATTAACGAGTATCTCATGGATATTGTGCTTTAAATCATCTTCATCTATGATAAACTCATGATGATTACTGTCTAACATTTTAGCAACCACACGAGATTTATCGGTTTCATCATAAGAGGCTTTTTTAAAACCTATTGAGAAAGTATCAATTTTTTTATCTGTAGCTTGCGATAAACAAAGCGACACGATAGACGAATCTACACCACCAGATAAAAATGTTCCTAGTCCAACATCTGCGATTGATCTGCTATCTACACTATTGTAAACCAGTTCTCTAGTTTTTGCTTTTGCATCTTCAAAAGAAATATCTGCTGTTTTTGGTGCCGGTTCGTGGTTGATTTTATGAATGCTATATTGAAATGACTCAAAATCATATTCTAAATAATGATTAGCCTCAAGTTTGTGAATACCTTCATAAATGGTATGTGGAGCAGGAATGTAGGTTAATCTAAAGTAAAGATTCAATCCTTTTTTTGAAATATCTGGCTTATAGTCAATAGTTTTTATAATAGACTTTAATTCTGAAGCCCATAAAAACTGATTGTCATTTTGCGTATAGTATAATGGTTTTTCACCAAAGAAATCTCTGGCAATAAAAAGTTTGTTTATCTTTTTGTCATATATACTGAAACCATACATGCCATCTAACCATTGAAAAGACTCAACACCATATTTTTCGTAGGCCTTTAAAATAACTTCAGTATCACTGGTAGTATTGAAGGTTACACCTTCTGAAACTAATCTAGCTTTAATAGTTCTGTAATTGTAGATTTCACCATTAAAAACAATAATAATCTGCTTATCATCAGAAAAAATGGGTTGCTTTCCAGATGATAAATCTATAATAGACAAACGACGCATCGCCATACCTACCGTAAAAGTGTCGTTTTGTTCTGCAAAGACACCGTCCTCATCAGGTCCTCTATGAATGATAAGATTGTTCATAGCATTGAGTACAGAAGACATTTTGTCTTCACTCATCTTGGTTTTATCTATAAGTCCGTTAATTCCGCACATATACTTAGCTTTTAATAAATTGGTTGAATTGGCTGTAAATAGATTTTAGTTCGTAAGCTTTTGCGCGTTCTAAACTTAATCGACTAAAGCGTACTCTTTCGGCAGGGTTTTGATGGTAATAATCTAAAGCTTTACTTAGTCCGATATGATCGTCATTATTAACCAACAAACCATATTTTCCTATATAAAATTCACCATTTTTTATGTTAATTGGTTCGTTTTCATTTAATAATTCTAAAGGACCAGATAAGCAATTTGTTGATACACTTGGTAAACCAATAGCCATGGCTTCGATCAAAGCATTTGGAAAACCTTCGGTAAACGATGAAAGTACAAAGCACTCATTATCTATAAGATAGTCATTTACTTTTTTCACTCTTCCTTTGAGTGTAATTTGATCTTCTAATTTAAACTTTGCTATCTCTTCTGTTAAATAAGTTCTTAAATTGCCATCACCAAGAATAGAAAAATCATAATCTAATTTAGATTCCTTTATGGCTCTAACGACCATAATCTGATTTTTTCTTTTATTAATGGTGCCTGCCGTAATAAGCTTTAACTTGTTTGTGTTGTTGTTTAGACTTTCTGGGTGTATTACTTTATTTGGTAGTTCTATTGGGTTATAGATAACCTCCATAGGAATTTTAATGCCAAAATTGTCTTTTAAATCTTCATTTATATAAACAGAATTAGAAAACAACTTATCACATTTGTTATACAAAATAGGGTAGAAGATCTTAGAAATATAAAAGGATAACTTACTCGTTACATTGTCTGAAGGAAAACCTCTTTCGCTAATAATTGTTTTTACATTTTTATTGAATGTAGCCACAATTCCATTTATTAAATTAGGAAAGGCTAAAAATGAAACAGAGATTTCAATATTATTCTTTTTGATGAAACGGTAATACCTAAAAATAAAGCTAATGGAATCAAAAAACTTCTTGTAAAAAGGTCTATTAGCATGTTTATCGCTTATGGCGAAAATTTCTACACCTTCAGGAACAGGGAAGTGTAAAACTTTATGAAAAAGAACTAGAGTAACGTTGTAATCATGTCTTAATTCCTTTAAAAGTAAGCTGATTACTTTTTCTGCACCACCACTGGCAAGTGATATGGCTAGGATAGTAATATTTTTTTTCTGATTTGGGGTCATAAAATAAATATCTTGTTGATATTATGCATATTAGTGCCAAACATAGCAACAATTAATTGACTAAACTCATTTTATCGATAATTGTAGATTTTCTATGTTAAAAAGAAAAATGAATTATTTTTTAATCACCTCTAAAAAAAGATCTTCATATTCTTTTAAAATCTTTTCACTATTAAACTTTTTGTATACAGAATCTCTGATAATATTTGGGTCCCACGTTTTGTTTTCGTTTAGTTTTTCTAAAAACTCTTCTTGGTTTTCAACTATATAACCGTTAACTCCATTATCAATGATTTCTTTTGTGCCACCTGGAGCTTTGAAGGCTATTACAGGAGTACCAACTACACAGCTTTCTAGAGCTGCATTAGGAAAACCTTCGACATAAGAGCCTTGTAGGAATATGTCGTTTTCTGAAAAATGTTTACTTAGCTCGTTTGAAAACTCAATGTGAATAATGTTTTTCTCTATACCTAGTTCTTTGGCTTTGCTGAATATTTGTTCTTTCAGACTACCATTACCAATAATAGTATAAACAAAAGGTGTTTTTACTTTTGAAAGTATTTCTAAAATACGCTCATAACCCTTTACTTCTGTTAACCTTCCTACTGTAATAAATCTTTTCTCGTTCTCCTTTGGTTTATTTTGTTTTACTTTAGGTAAGCTAGAGATAGGATTATTAATAATACATGTTTTTTCCTTTGGTACGTTATAGTTTTTTATCATATCCTCAGCCATATCTTGAGATTGACAAATAAGTTTATCTAAATTTTTGAAACCATCAGGTAAAAAATATGCAGGAGACCATTTTCTGGATTTTTTTTCATTTTTGCGTTTGCTTAAAACTGTGGATTCTCTTCCAATAAATTTTGTTTTTCTAAACAGTGGTGAAATTATCGACATGGCTGTGTTAACATGAGATATGGAGCTAACTACAATATCAGGTTTTAAGCGTAAAATTGTTGTAATTATAGAGGGTATAGCAGTAAGGATTCTAGACTTTTTTAAATAGATGGTATTTGTTTTACTAACATCATAAGCAATATCTTTATCAAAACCCGCTATGACTAAAACCGGTTCAAATATATTTCTATCTATATTATTTGCAACAAATGAAATGACGCGTTCTGCACCACCTGGTACTAATGAAGGCAAAACGAACAGAATTTTTATTTTTTGGTTGGATTCCATTTTGGTTTGGATTTAGGAAGATTTAAAAAACTATTGAATGTGTTTTATGATTTTTCGTATATCAATAGCTTTTATTTTTTTCGCAGGATTTCCTGCAATCATAATACCTTCTTCTTCAAAAGATTTATGAACAACTGCATTGGCACCTATAGCACAGTTATTTGCAATTTTTATGTTGCCATAAATTTTTGCTCCTGGCGCTATATATATATTGTCACCTAACTGCGGAGCTTCTTTTTTACCACCAGACGCACCAATATTTATACCAGCATGCATACGACAATTTGCACCTATTGATGATGCAGAATTGACGACTATAGAACCGTAATGTACAATCGAAAGTCCTGGTCCAAAGACATTAATAGGAATTGAAAAGCCAAGTTTTATAGATATTTTTTTGAATCTGTATCTTAAATAATAACAATAGATTTTATTAATTCCTGTGTTTTTGCAATTTGTATAATATTCTAACTTTCTCAGCGATTTTTGAAACGTCCATATAGGATTTGGTGAGATGAAGTTAATTAGCTTACTCTCAAAACTAGAGGATTTGATGCCTAGTGCAATTTTATCTTTATTAAGGTAGTCTTTATAATCAGATTTAGATTTAATCATTTTATTGGCCTTTTCCTTTAAAGTATTCATTCAAACCAATCGTAACTTGATTGGCTACTTGTTCGTGCCCATAACATGTCCAATGAGAATCATAATCAAACGTCCATGATTTATTATCCTTACTAGAGTCTAATACGATAGTATTAAATCCATGTTCTTTGGCCAACTTTATGAAATAGTCGTTGGTTTTGGGGTGAAAAATTAAAGTCTTATTATATGTTTCATAATTATTCTTAATAAACTTAAATAATTCTAAAATTTCATTTTTAAACTTTAATGTTTTATCAAGCTCTGTTTCTTTTATTTCATTTTCCTTATTCTCGTTTGAAAAGTTAATCGGATATCTGTTATAAAAGTAGTAGAGTAATTTCCAATTGTACAGAACTTTTTTTAATCCTGGAGATTTCATTTCACCATATATTATCTGATCTTTTTCTAAATTAAGTTGAGTAATATCTCTCATTTTTTTAATCTCGGTAATACTCTCATAGAAATCATTATCATTAACATAGATTAGGGTTTGTACAGGCTGTAGTGTATCTAAATGCTTACTGATTTCCATTGCCTCAATAAAAGACACACCAGATCTTCCAGCTTCCATAAAATTATATTCCGACATTCTTTTCTTTAAAAGTGGACCTTGATGACACTCATTAGGATTCATAAAATTTTCAATGTAAGAATCCCCAATAATAGTTATTAATTTATCAAAAGAAGAGGGTAAATCACCTGGCCAGCCTAATTCGTTAATCTTCCATTTATGGTCACCACCTTTCCAATAACCAGTTTGATTTGTAAAGTATTTTTGAATACCTGTATCGTCTATTGTTCTTCTTGGTATATCTGAAACAGCATGAGTAAACCTTACGACAAATTCACCTACTATTAATAACAATAGAAAAAATAAAACACAGTTTTTAATAAACTTTTTCATCAATCTTAGAATTGGAAGTAAATGAATTCTTGCTGTTCGCCAGTAAAGCTAAATATTAATACAACCAGTAAGAAATAGAAGCACCATCGAACAGGGCGTTTCATAAAGTCAACTTTTTCAATGGCATATTCGCCAGATCTCCCTAGCCACTCTATAAATGTAAAAAAAGCTACTAAGGCTAAAATTGTAAATGGTAAAATTTCAGGTGTAGTAAATAATGATGTTGTAAACATGTCTTTAATGTATACAAATGCATTTGTTACGTTATCTGCTCTAAAAAATATCCACGCAATTAAGGTTATAAAAAAGGTTGTTGCCATTTGGAATACCTCCCTCATTGTTGGCAAATATTTTCCTTCTGCAACAAGGTTGGTGTTTACTCTATTCTTATTTAAAAGAAGGAGAGGTAAGAAATATATGGCATTTAATGCACCCCAAACTACAAACGTCCAATTGGCACCATGCCAAAATCCGCTTACAATGAAAATTATAAATGTGTTTCGGACTTTCATCTTTGTGCCACCTCTACTACCACCTAACGGAATGTATAAGTAATCTCTAAACCATGTTGACAAGGATATGTGCCAACGTCTCCAAAATTCTGCAATATCCCTTGAGAAATAAGGAAAAGCAAAGTTCCTTTTTAGATTAAAACCAAATAGACGCGAAATACCAATAGCTATATCCGAATACCCAGAAAAATCACCATAAATTTGAAAAGCAAAGAAAAATGCTCCCATAAGAAGTGTGCTGCCAGAATAATCCTCTTGATTATTGAAAATCATATTGGCATAAGTTGCACAATTATCAGCAATTACAACTTTTTTGAATAATCCCCAAAGTGCTTGGCGTAGCCCATCAACAGCATTTTTATAAACAAATTCTCTTTTTACATGAAACTGAGGTAATAGGTTAGTGGCTCTTTCAATAGGTCCGGCAACTAATTGAGGGAAAAAGCTAACAAAAGCCATAAAAGCCAGAAAATCTTTAGTTGGCTCTAATTTTTTATTGTAAACATCTATGGTATAGCTTAAAGTTTGAAAAGTATAAAAACTTATACCTACTGGAAGAATAATGTTTAATGTGTTAATGCTTAGTTCACTACCAAAAAAGGTAAAGGAGTCAACAAGACTATCAACAAAAAAGTTGTAGTACTTAAAGAAACCAAGGAAACCTAGATTTACACAAATACTAACCCATAATAATGCTTTGCGTTTGGATGGTTTATCCTCAGATTCGAGCTTTAAACCTATAGTGTAATCTACCAAAGAGCTAAACAAAATCAAAAACAAAAATCTCCAATCCCACCAACCATAGAATACATAGCTAGCTATCGCAATCAAAAGATTTTGTTGTCTAATGCGATTATTACCAATGAGCCAATATATAGCAAATACTATAGGTAAGAAGATGAAAAATTCTATTGAATTAAATAGCATAGTAGTTATAAATTAGTTTAATTGGTTTTTATAATATCAGAGAGTTGAAGACTAATTTTATTAGCACCTGTGAGATTAGCATGGTGATGATCTGAAAAGTCTTCATCTATATATTTGAATATATCAGCTTTATAATGGTTTAAATCGTAGTACTCAACATCTTTGATGTTTTTAAAATAGTTTTTATAAAAACTCTCTTCATCTGTATTATCATCGAGTTTAAGTCGAGTAGGAGGGTAAGGGGCTCTTAAGACTATTAGTTTAATTCCTTTAGATTTGGTTAACTCGTTTATCTTGCTAAAATAAGTGTTAAATCGCTCTTTATTAAAAGGTGTATTGTCAAAATTTGGCACAGGACTTAAAGCAGCTATCTTCTTTTTTGTAATAATTAATGTATCTTTTAAATATCCTTTATACCAATCGGTTTCAGGTGCTTTTTGAGCTGTGTTAGAAAAAACAGCAATAATATCTTGTTTTATGTAATTATTAAACTTCATTAATGGTATGATATAGTTGGCCATTCCGTTGCTTCCATAACCATTAGTGATTAATTCAAATTTATTTGATGAAGATTTAAAAAAGGAAGCATTTGAGAAAATCTGATAATAATCATGTATATCGTCAGATAGGTCTAAAAATGTTTCAAGAACTACGTATTTAGGGTTTTGATAATTTAATATTTCAACTAAAGAGTGATAGGACTCTGCTATATCTTGTGCAGAAGTTCCCATATTAAATGATTTTAGTTTTAATACAGAGTCTATGACTTTTGGATTAAAACCAGTATACGATCTACTTGATCCTAAAATTATTAAATCGTAAGTGTTTTTATTTTCATAGATACTATTCCACTTTAAGTAATTTTTGTGGGTTTTTTCTTTTATAGCTTTATATGCTGGATACTCGTACTTTAATACAATTAAAAGATTGATTAGCACAAAGAAAAAGAAACCATAGGTTATATGTTTCAGAAATTTTTTCATCTAAAACAATTGAATATGAATCTTATAATAGACTAATTTTACTTGGGAAATAACTATTCGCATTTCGCTTTTAGATTTGGGTTGATTACGTTACAAATATGATTAACAATGTCAAAAAATCAAAATTATTCCTTTAACTGTCAAGTAATTACTTTTATCTGCAATAACAGTTACTATTAATCGGATAATTGGTGATTTTTCATTTCCATAGCAAGTATTTTCTTCCATTCAAGGTAGCCTTTTCCATTGAGGTGAATTCCATCTGTGGTGTAAGAATCTTTGAGATTTTTATTTGCAGAAAGTATATTGTTTAAGTCTAAATATTTTACATTAAGTGATTTGCTTAATTCAATAAGTCTTAAATTTAAACTACCTACTTTTTTATTTATAGAATTAGCATTTTCATAACTATCAGAAACAAAGAGGGTGCTTAGGATTATTGGAATAATATTCTCAGCTTTTAAAGCGAGAAGAATGTCCTTGTAATTAGTAAGAATTTCATCAACTTTGATGTCAAAAAGAATATCATTTATACCACCCATAATAAAACAATATCTTGGATTTAAATTAGTTACATGATTTAGTCTTTCTTTAAAACCCGCAGTAACATCCATGCCTATACCACGATTAATGATGTCTGTTCTATTTAATAACTCGTTCCAATTAACATTTTGAGTTATAGAATTACCAAGCATTACATAATTACATTGATTTTTTGAGTATACCTCATATAGGTCTAGTTGTTGTTTGTATTCTCTGTTTGATTTATAATTGTGAGTACTGTCTTGGAATAGGATCAATCCTAACTTACTTAAGTAGTTGTTTCTTACAACTATGACAGCGAGAAGTATTAGTAATACAACATTTAATACTTTATGATTGATTTTAAACATCAGTAATTAAAATTGGTTTAAAATTTCACTCTTCAATTTGTGTCACATCCTCCTCCTCGTTTTCTTGAGCAAAATCTATTTTATACCCAATGTACATAAAAAAGGCTATCAAATATGGTTGGTTAATTATAGTTTGGAGACTAAGCATAAATATGCACATAGCAATTAAAAGAGGTAATACAAAGAATCTAGTTTCAGTGGAAGATTTTATAGCCCTAACAAAATAAGTAAAGAGCATTCCTAAGAAAAACAAAAGGACAAATAAACCAGCATCTGCCCAAACACCTATAATTGTATTATGACCGTGTTTTGAAATTGCAAAATCTACACCATTACCAAAAAAAGGATTTTCGTATACGTAAGTTAAAAGTTTTGCAACCAACTCATTTCGCCCAGAATCATCAACCTTATCAAAATTAAGAGATACTATATTTACAATATTATTTATTTTATCTCGCTGCTGCCCAACCAAATCCAGGTCTGCTGTTAAGTTGTTTAAATTAAGTAAAAATATATAGAGGACTGGTATTAATATAATTCCTATAAGAAGTCTTATGCCTTTAAAAAAGTTGTGGTTTAACATCACCAATGATACAATAAGTACCATGAAGCCTGTATTTGAAAAAGTTACAAATAAGCTATAAAACATGGCAAACAATAATGCTAATTTTAAAATGTAAAGCATTTTATTTTTTGGCTGAAAGATCTTGTAGACAAAAACAAAAGCTATTATTGAAGTTAAAGCCATATTATTTGCATCACCGTAAACTCCTTGTGCCCTGTCCACGGTGTATATATGTACACCTCCTTTATCTAAATCAAAGTTTATGTTATACCAATGAATACATAACAGACAAACAATTATAAGACATATGAATGCTACCTTTTCAAACAAAACTCTATTTTCTGAAAAGCTTAGGTAGTAGTAGAAACCAACAACATAAAATAAAGGAATAATGCTGACAATTATATTAGACGGATGATCGTGTATAATGCCAGCTGTCATACCAATTGTAAAATAAAGTATGAAAAAAATTATCCACATTTTAGCTGTTCTAGAGAATTCCCCATGATTTTTAAACAAGAGTATAACACCTAAAACGAGCAGGCCTAAATTTGCATAAGCCATTATCTGAGCATATACATCATATACTAAGATACTTATTAAAACCTGTGCATTAAATAAAGTAAAAACAAAAGGTAACAGAAAACAGATATGTATTAATGTCTTTAGTTTCACATTAAAAGCTGTTTATAATTTTCATGTACCTATCATAAATTGAGGATATGTCATACCTGTCTAACGATTCTGTGGCTGCTTTTGCTAACTTATTTCTTTTGTCTGGGTTATTAATAAGTTCTTCTAATTTTAGAGACATTTCTTCAATATTTTGATCTTCTACTAAAATTCCGTTTGTTTCATTTTCAATAATTTCTGAGGGACCAGTTTTACAATCATATGAAATACAAACCAAACCTTGAGACATGGCTTCTATAAGTACCATTGGTAATCCTTCCCAACGAGACGTCATAATGTAAATATCCGATTTTTTCATTATATCCGATACCTCTGTTGAAAATCCAGTAAATATAACTTTGTCTTGTATATTATGCTCATCTACAAGTGCCTTTAAAAAGTTAGTTCCTTTGGTTCCACCACCTACCAACTTAAGTTTCCAATCCTTGTGTTTCTTTAGGATAGGTGCTATCAATTTAATAAGATTATCAAATCCTTTATGGTGATATCTATTTAAAGCTCCAACAGCTAAAATGATTTTCTCTCTTTTTCTTACTTCTTCTTCATAGATATCAAATGTACATGGATTTGGCATCACATAAGTGTCTACACCTAATTTATCATAGTGAATTTTATCAAAATGAGTTAATACGGTTAGTTTATTGGCTAATCTATAAAAATATTTCCTTGTCATTCGCCCAATACGGTCAGTCTCCTTTAGGTGGTTGTTGTGCTCTGATGCGATAACCTTTATTCTATATAGCTTACTAACTAGTATACCTATTAAGTTAGTTTGAATCATAAATGAAATAAGCACATCTGGTCTGTTTTTCTTTTTAGAATAGTACTTTGTAAGATTAACCAAACTCCTTACCATATGATTTTTAATCTTTCCGTCATGTAATCTTGCTCTTGTGATTTCTGGATCTGGCTTCCATATCTCAGGTTCGTTAAAAGTTATTATCGTAACGTCATGCCCTTGTTTTTTAAAAAAATTAGCAAGTAAAACAAGAACTCTTTCCGCTCCACCAGGAACTAAAGAGTTGACTAGAAAATCAATTTTCATAAACTTAATTTTTTATATTGTTTATAAGTAAAACCAAAATAGAAAAAACTACTAATAATTAATACTAATGTTGTACTAAATGCCAGTCCATAAACATCATAGTATTTTATTAATATTATGTTTAAAATAACATTGACTACTAAATTGAGGAGTGACACCCAAGCCATAAATTTATTTTTATTTATGCTCGTTAAGAATTTTACTATTATCCTAGTACACAAATAAAAAGGTACATTAATGAGAAGAATTTGCTGAATTCTAGATACCTTAATAGTGTCTTCAGCTGTAAATTCATCACGTTCTAACCACAATTCTATAATAGAATCAGAAAACAAAATAAGAATCACGACTACTATAATACCAGAGAAAAAAATCATTTTTAAAGTTTTAAAAAGATGACTATAAGCCATTTTTAAATCTTCATTAACTAGTCTAGAAAAATGTGGTAAAAGAACGCTTCCAAATGCCATAATAACAATTGTGACACCAAAAGCAGGAAATCTATTACCATAATTTAAAGCTGCAATAGAGCCTATAGCTAGTTGACCAGCAAAAAACTGATCGATAAAATTATTCATAGCAGATAAAAAACTTGAAGAAATTTTGGGCGGTAACTGATTGACCATTTCCCAAGAGTTTTTGTTCATTACCGGCTTACCTATGTATATGACTTTATGGTGTAATCCAAATAATAGAATGAATATAAAACTAATGATACTCCCAAACAGACTACCATAAGCCAGAACCATATCTCCAAAGTAAGACTTGAAATACAATAAGCATATAATTACAGTAAGGATAGGGAATACACCTTGAATTGTTGATACCAAAAATTTATTGCCAATTTCTAAAAGACCAGATATAACAGACGTAAAACCCCATAATGCTAAACAGGGTAAAATGATAAAAAGCTGCTTCTTTACTTGCAAATAATATTCTGCGGATTTGTTAGGAAACACCTCTTCAAGAAATAAATCAATAACAAAATATGCTAAAAGTGTTGAAAATAATGCTACCGCAAATGCCATTAAAAAAACGATACTCTGAAAACCAGCAATGTTACCCTTATTCTTTAACTCTACAATATAATTAGGAATAAACAAGTTTGTTAATGAGTTAAGAAATACACTTTGAATAAAAGAGGGTATAAGTAAAGCAACTAAAAATGTATCTAGATCGAACCCTAAACCAAATTTACTAGCAATAATTGTCTCTTTATAAAAGGCTAAAACCTTTATGAAAAGTGTAACTAGGGCTACAATAATTACATTTCTTACTAAAGGACTTTTTAGCTTTGATACTAAACTAGAAATTAATGATTTTATATTTATAGAAGCCATTTCTGTTTATTTGTAAGCTATTTGATTTTTCTTTAAGTGTTATAATTAAATGAGAATTATCTAAAATCTGTGTTATCTAAAAATTGATAATGATGTTAATTACCGTTTTAGGATTTAAGGTTTTTAATTTCTTAATTGAAATATTGATTTGGAATTGATGCATCTTTTAATTTTTAACACCTAGCTTTGTGGGCTCTGTCCTTAGTCTTATAGTATTTAAAAGCTTGCTATTGGTTAGCTTATTTCTTATTGATCTACTTAGAGGCTTTTCGATGAATTTATGTATTAAATATGAGGCATATATCATAAGAATCAAAACTATGCTAAGCAATAACCATTTGTTCATTGATTTTCCGAGTGTATTAAATATTATAAAACCTATATTTTGATGTATTAAATACAAAGGGTAGGTTAGTATACCGAAATAGTAAAATATTCTTTTATTCAAAAACATTAACTTACCATAGCTTATTAAAAACATAAGGATGAAAAATACTGTGATAAGAATAGCAACTACATTCACATCGTATGCATTATCATATCTTAGGTTTCTATCTTGTACCTTTCCAACAGCGTATAATATTGCAACTACATAGGAAATAAGTATAGGAATTATATTGAAAATTGATCTTTTTCCTGTTTTAATTAAATAGAAAAACATTCCTGCAACAAAGTATGCACTATACTTTGCAAAGGTTACATAATAAATAACTTTTAGTAATGTAGGTGCATCTTTAAACGGAACTATTAACTGGGCGATAGCGAAGAACAACAAAATGTAGGCAAAAAGTTTGATATGCTTCATTAGTCTAAATAGCAATATCAAACCTATCAATATATAAAATTTAAGTTCTATTAATAATGACCAATACACCCCATCTACGTATTCAACACCAAAAAAGCCATTTAACATTGTTAGATTAAATAAAACCTGTGGTAAGGTTACCTTAAAAATATTTCCGTCAAAGAAATAAATTACTAACGCGGTTAAAATTACGCAGAACCAATAAGCTGGATATAAACGCGTTATCCTTGAAATCATAAAGTCCATAAAACTAGACTTCCTTACAGACAAAAGAATTACAAAACCACTTATTATAAAAAACAAATCAACTCCTAGGTAACCGTATTTAGAAAAGCTTTCTAGCTCTGGGAATCGTAAAATAGAGAAATTATCCTTTGCATAGCCTCTATATCCGTAATGATATAGAACAACATACAAAGCAGCGAAAAAACGAATTAAATCTAAGTGATATAATCTACTTTTCTTTTCTTTTTTGGTTGAATCCATAAGCAGGTTAATTTTGCGTAAATATGCATAAAAGAGAAATAAATGCCATTTTTTTGGGTTGACATTACAGATAAATTCGTTTATGTAATAAAATGAGCAAGTTATAGTTTGTTTTTCGCCTTTACTTTACGCTTTAATACTATAAAGAGTTCAATAAACAAAAAACTTTTTTTATATAACTAAAATGTCGCATATTTGAATTTCTTCAATTATTTAATTACAAAAGCTTTTACCTCAATACTTTATTATAATGATGAATCGTAAATTGAAAATCGGATTATTAGTAGACAGCGATAATATTCCTAATTGGGCTTATAAAATGCTCGAAATATTAAACTCTTTTGATTATGCTGAAATATCCCTTATAATAAAGAACGGTAGCACTAGCAATAATAAGAAGTCTAAGTTCAGAACAATTTATGAACTGAGAAAAAAGCTAGTGTGGATTTTATATAACAAGATAGATTCTAAATTGTTTAAAGTTACACCAGATGCTTTTAAGTCTAAAAAAGTAAAAGAACTGGTCAGTTGTGACGAAATAGTTGTTGTTCCTAAACAGAAAAAGTTTAGTGATTATATTATAGAAGATGATATTGCCGAAATAAAAAAATATGATCTAGATATTTTAATAAGGCTAGGTTTTAGAATATTACGAGGAGACATCCTAAAAATAGCCAGATATGGTATCTGGTCATACCATCACGGCGACAATACTGTAAATAGAGGAGGACCTGCAGGTACTTGGGAGGTTTTTGAAAATTGGGATGTAACAGGTGTAATACTACAGATTTTATCTGAAGATTTAGACGGAGGCTTAAAGTTATCAGGTTCATTTAGTGCTACAGAAAAATTAAGTGTCAAAAGAAATAAAAATAAATATTATTGGAAGGCATTAAATATGATGCCTAGAAAATTAAAAGAGTTACATACGCTTGGTCCAGATGAATTCTTTAGTAGTTTAGAAAAGTCAGAAGATCTAGATTTTTATAGTAATAGATTGTTTTTAACACCAACAAACTTCCAAGTTCTAAAGGCGATGGGAGTTATTGCTAAAAGAAAGATTAATTCTCTCGTTTATAATACATTCTATTTTAATCAATGGATACTACTTTTTAAATTCAACTCCAAACAAGAATGGTCTAAATCTTTTTTTAGATTCAAAAAGATAGTGCCACCTAAGGATAGGTTTTGGGCAGATCCGTTTATTGTTGAAAAAGACAATAAGTATTATCTTTTTATTGAAGAGTTAATATATAAAGAAGGTTTAGGTAAAATATCAGTAATGGAATTGGACCAAAAAGGTAATTATACAAAGCCTAAAACCATTATAGAAAACGATTACCATATGTCTTATCCCTTTATTATAGAAGAAGATGGTAAGCTATATTTAATTCCTGAAACTGCTGCAAACAATAGTGTGGATATTTATGAATGTGTTGAGTTTCCTTATAAATGGAACTTTAAGCAAACGCTTATGAAAGGAATCCATGCTGTGGATTCTACCATACTAAAACATGATAATAAGTATTGGTTATTTTGTAATATAAAAGAAAACAATGGAGCTTCGTCTCTTGATGAATTGTTTTTATTTTATTCAGATAATTTATTCTCCGATGAGTAGATAAGTCATCCCAAGAACCCAATAGTTTCTGATGTTAGAAGATCGCGTCCGGCTGGTAATATATTTAGAGACGAAAAAAATAATTTATATAGACCTTCACAAGACTGTGCAAAAAGATATGGGCACAGTATGAAAATCAATAAAATAGAATTGTTAACGGCTAAAGATTATTCAGAGAAAACCGTAAATAGTATTTTACCAAACTGGGATAAAAAATTACTTGCCTGCCATTCCATTAATAAACAAAGTAAACTTACAATTATTGATGGCTTATTAAAAAGACGACGTTTTTGATAACATGTTAATAAAAGTTTATTAACCTGACGTCCAACAACCTACTTCTGGTCGTATATTGTGCAAATAAATTAGATTAATAGCACATTGGTAGGTTTATACTTACAAATATACCCTTTTTATCGAATTGTTTGGCTTTTTGACGTCAAATCTTATTCTGTTAAATATATTTGGATTTATAATAAACCTACTTAGATTTTAAATTGCCCCCAAAATGAAAGAACTAAGAGCAAGAACCTTATGTGAATTAAATTTCACACTCCTTTTTATTTTATTAATATTTAGTCTTCAAAATACTTTTGCCCAACAATTAGCATTTCCATCTGCTAAAGGTGCAGGTGCCTATGCAACTGGTGGTCGTGGCGGACAAGTAATACATGTAACAACATTAGACTGGGATGCGCCAGGAGGACTTAAAGAAGCCATTCAAACTCAAGGACCAAGAACTATAGTTTTTGACGTTAGTGGTGAAATTGATGCCACACAAGAAGGAGCTTTTGCGGTAATAATAAATGGTAGTAATTATGACGATATGACTATTGCAGGTCAAACAGCACCAGAGGGTGGAATTACTATTAAAACTTCATATTTAATGTTTCAAGATGTTGATAATGTCATAGTACGATATGTTAGATTTAGAAATGAAGGTATTGTTATTCAAGTCGGTACTAGTCAATATTTACCTGATAGTTTTAAATATTTGGGTGGTACTGATATAATTTTTGACCATTGTACGTTTAGCCACGGAATGGATCAATCAGCTACTTGGGGAAATACTTCTGGAGTAATGGGGAATGTTACGATTCAAAACTGTTTTTTCCAAGATAGTAAAACAGGAAGTATTCTAGGAGTTGATGAAGTTGGAGGCGATTTTACTTTTATAAATAATGTTTACAGTGGTATTTCGCACAGATTTCCTAATCCTAAAGGTAATGGACAATACGATATTATCAATAATGTAGTGTATAACTGGAGAACCAGATTAATAAGAATTACTCATGAAGGAACTTATAATGTAATGAATAATTATTATAAACCTTCAGTAGGTGGACTTAGAAGCAACGCATGGTATGGTGATGGAGTTATATCTGCTAATACTTTACAAAAGCTTCAAGCAAGAATTGATAAAAATCCTTTAATCTATACTTCTGGGAACATAGTGACAGGTCAAAGAGAGACACCCCAAAGTGATGATAGAGACATGTGGGTTTATTTTACAGCAAGTGATGCTCCATACGTACCTAATACACCTGTAGGTGATCAGTTTTTTACAAGTACTCAATTTCCTTTAATTGGTGAAACCTTTACAATAGAGAGTGCAAACGATGCTTACAATAATATTGTTGTAAATGGTGATCTAGGTGCTTATAAAACACTAAATGCAGACGGTTCTATAAATGTATACAGAGATTCTAAGGATACAGGAGATTTAAATATGATTATTAATGATACTTACAATGGATCTTTTTTTGATGACATAAGCAGTATACCACATCCTACATTGCCTGCAAACACTAGACCTACTGGATATGATACTGATAACGATGGTATGCCAGATACTTGGGAAACCGCAAATGGTTTAAACCCAAATGTAGCAGATAATAATGGTAATGATTTAGATGCAGGTTATACTAATTTAGAAGTATTTTTAAATCAAGTAGATGGGGCAATTGTTCCAGTTGAAGAGCCTGAAATTATTTTATTAGGTGATGAAGTCGTTGATGTTATTGTAAATAGTGGTGCTTACACTGATGAAGGTGCTACTGCCTTTGACCCACAGGATGGTGATATTACTTCAAGTATAGTTGTTGGTGGTGACGCCGTTGATACTACTAGTATTGGTACCTATGTTATAACATATAATGTAAATGACAGTGAAGGTAATGCTGCTGAAGAGACTACAAGAATAGTAAATGTTAGCCCAGAAGTTAATGTTACTAGTGTTTTGGTAACTCCAGAAACAGTTGCTACTAACGTTAATGAGACGCTTACTTTAAATGTTGAGATTCTACCTAACAATGCCACTGATCAAACGGGCTTCTGGTCAAGTTCTGATGATGCTATTGCAACAGTTGATGAAAATACTGGTCTTGTAACAGCAATCTCAGAAGGGGTAGTTGATATAACTTTCACGTCCAATGATGGTGGCTTTACCGATAGTTCAACTATAACCGTTGAGTCATTATTATTACCATTACCTCCAGTACTGGTAAGTGCTATTCTTAGTGGTGATGATTATATTTTAACATTTGAATTAGATACAGGTAGTTTAGAACCACAAGGTGGATTCGATACGATAATAAATGAAGTCGATCAAAACGATAATGCTACTGCTACAAATTATACAAGAACAATTACAGGATTAGATACATCGATAAATCAAACTTTTCAAATCGAAGCAAGATATACGCAGTTTGCAGAAGGTGAAATACCAAACCGTTTTCTTAGAAGTAATCAGATAACGGTTTTGCCAGGAGCGTTCGCTGCGAACGCTGGATCAGATCAAACTATTTGCCAAGGGGAATCCGTTACACTCTCTGCATCTGGTGGGCAAACTTATTTATGGAGTAATGGTGAAACCACAACTTCAATAGAAGTTAGTCCAACGGTTACAACTACATACACGGTTACTGCTTTTGATGGTTTTGGAAATAGCGACGACGACTCTGTTACTGTAATCGTCAATGACTTACCTATAGCTGAAGCCGGCGAAGACCAAACAATCTGTGAAGGTGATTCTGCAATACTTACTGCTAGTGGTGGAGATGAATACTTGTGGAGTACAGGTGAAACCACAGCTTCAATCTCAGTAACACCAAGTGTAGATACTACTTATACCGTTGAAGTAATTTCTAATGGTTGTTCAAGTACAGATGAGGTGGCTGTAACGGTTAATAGCTTACCAACATTAACGATAACTGAAGATTTATCTATTGTTGAAGGTGAAAGTGTACAATTGACTGTTTTTGGTGCAGATACATACCTATGGAGTACTGGTGAAGTAAGTGATACAATTGTTGTAACGCCCAATACCACTACTACTTATACCGTTTTAGGAACAAATGCAACATGTACAGCCGAAGCACAGGTAACTGTCACAGTAGAAGAGGTTTTAGTGGTATCTGCTGGGCAAGACGAGAATGTTTGTGAAAATTCAGGTTATGAAGTAGTATTAACATCTAGTCCAGGAGATAGTTATTTATGGAGTACTGGCGAAACAACACAAAGTATTGTTGTGAGCCCTTTGTCAACAACCACTTATACGGTAACGGTCTCTTCAGGGATACAAGAAGATACTGACGATGTTACTGTTTTTGTTAATCCTAATCCAGATGTTGTAATTCTAAATGGTGATAGTGTAAACATCATGAGTGGTGATTTTGTTACGTTATCTGCATCTGGCGCAAATACCTACGAATGGAATAATGGTGCGACACAACCAAATATTGCTGTTAGTCCTTCTCAAACAACAACTTATGAGGTAAGAGGTTACATAGGTGATTGTTATGATGAGAAACAAGTAACAGTCAATGTTATACCAGAGGTTGAAGCTTATGCTGGTGAAGATCAAGAGATATGTTTAGGTGATATAGTAACATTAACAGCAACTGGTGGTGATGAATATGTTTGGAGTACAGGAGAAACGACACAGTCTATACAAGTATCACCAACTGAGACAACGGAATATACTGTGACTGTTTTCAATGCTTTAGATTTCGATGAAGACACCGTAACCGTTTTTGTTGATGATAATTGTGACGATGATGAAGTCGTTATTGATGAACCTGTAGATGGGTCTGCTTTAGAATTTGAGTTTTTGGTTTATCCTAATCCTGCTAGCGACTATGTAGATATCAAACTTTCAGGAAATGATCAATTAACAGGTTTTTACATATATGATTTGACTGGAAAGCTTATTTATCAAAAAAGTGTTGAAAATGAGAGTTTAAGTGTTTCTACTACTACAAGAGTAGATGTAAGTAGTTTTAGACCAGGTATTTATTTAATAAAATTAGCTGACATTGAACAAGAGTTATTTAAAAGGCTCATAGTCCGATAAAGAAGTCGCTTTATAAATTAAAAAATCCAATGCTGAGTATTTAAGTTAATTTCAGCATCGGATTTCTTTTTTATTACTTTCCAATAGACGAATATTCAAACCCAATTTCAGCCATTTCTTCTGGATTTAAGATGTTTCTGCCATCAAAAATAAAAGCTGGTTTTTTCATAAGGTCAAAAATCTTTTTCCAATCGTAGCTTTTAAATTCGTCCCATTCCGTCATTATGGCGATTGCATGTGCATCTTTAACAGCCTCATAAGGGTCTTCAAAAGTTTCTACTAATGTTTTGTTTTCTTCTTCTGAACGTGTTTGTAAATAGTTTAAATCTGCATAAACTTTTTTACTTGGTACTTTTGGGTCATAAACTGCAATATTAGCTTGCTCACTTAATAAATGATCAGCTACATAGATTGCTGCAGATTCTCTTGTGTCGTTTGTATCTTTCTTAAATGCCCAACCAAGCATAGCAATTTTTTTACCAGATACTGTATTATATAATGTGCTTATTAAGTTATCAGAGAATCTTCTTTTTTGATGATCGTTTAGTATAATTACTTGTTCCCAATAGTCAGCAACTTCATTTAATCCATAACTTCTTGCTATATATACTAAATTTAATATGTCTTTTTGAAAGCATGATCCACCAAAACCAATTGAAGCATTTAAGAATTTAGAACCAATTCTAGAGTCCATTCCAATAGCCCTAGCAACTTCGCTTACATCTGCTTCAGTTCTTTCACAAAGTTCTGAAATAGCATTAATTGAAGAGATACGTTGCGCTAAAAATGCATTAGCAGTTAATTTAGATAATTCTGAAGACCAAACATTAGTTCTTAGAATTTGATCTTGAGGTACCCAACTACCGTAAATATTAGCTAAAGCCTCTATTGCATCTTCAGATTCACCACCAATTAAAACACGATCTGGATTTAATAAATCTTGAATAGCTGTACCCTCTGCTAAGAATTCAGGATTAGATAAAATGTCAAACTTTACGCTACTTCCTGTATTGTGTAGGATACTCTTAATGGCCTGAGCTGTTCTAACAGGAAGTGTAGATTTTTCTACTACTATCTTATCCGTTTTAGCTACATCTGCAATGTTTCTGGCGCATAACTCTACGTATTTTAAATCAGCGGCCATGCCTTTTCCTTTACCATACGTTTTGGTTGGAGTGTTAACTGAAATAAAAATCATTTCAGATTCATCGATGGCTTTATCTATTTCTGTAGAGAAGTGTAGGTTTTTCCCTCTGGTTTCGGCAACTATTTCAGCTAATCCAGGTTCATATATTGGTAATTTTGAAACATCTTCGTCATTCCATGCAGCTATTCGTTCTGCATTAATGTCTACGATGGTAACTTGTATATTTGGATTCATTTTAGCAATTACGGCCATAGTAGGTCCACCTACATATCCAGCTCCAATACAGCAAATTTTTGAAATTTTCATTTTTAAATTTATGTGTTTGACTCGGGTTAATTTATTTAGCGTCACAAAAGTGTGAGAATTATTTAATTATCTACAAATTAATATATCAACGACTGGTTTTTACGATAAACTCCGTTTAATTAAAATGGAAGTGTATATCATATTGTTTTTGGATCGTTATATTATTTGTTGTAATATGATTTATACCAATTTACAAAAGACTTAACCCCTTCTTTTATAGAGGTGTTAGGTCTGTAATCATAATCTTTGATAAGTTGGTTAACATCTGCCCAGGTTTTTTCTACATCACCTGGTTGTATTGGCATCATATTCTTATCAGCTTCTTTACCTAGATTAGATTCTATTTCTTTTATGAAATCTAATAGTTTTACTGAATCATTATTGCCAATATTGTAAACTTTATACAAAGCCTTGTTATCAATACGTTCTTGTGCTGGTTTTTCACAAATGCGAACAACACCTTCAACAATATCGTCAATATAGGTAAAATCACGCTCCATTTTTCCATGGTTAAATACCTTAATAGGTCTATCGTTTACAATTGCATCTGTAAATAAGAACATTGCCATATCTGGTCTTCCCCAAGGACCATAAACAGTAAAAAATCTCAAACCAGTGGTAGGAATATTAAATAAATGACTGTATGTGTGAGCCATTAATTCGTTACTCTTCTTTGTGGCAGCATACAAACTTATCGGGTGATCAACATTATCGTCTGTTGAAAATGGTATTTTTTCGTTTAATCCATAAACACTAGAACTACTTGCATATACTAAATGCTTAATGTCATTGTGTCTACAACACTCAAGAATATTCAAAAAACCAACTAGGTTAGAGTCTATATAAGTTTCCGGGTTCTCAAGGCTATATCTAACACCAGCTTGTGCAGCTAGGTTACACACCACATCAAATTTTTCTTGTTCAAAAAGTTTTGGTAATGCTTCTCGATCTTCAAGATTCATTCTTACAAACGAAAATTTATCATTTGTACTTTTACATAAATTATTGAAATTTTCAGCGTCACTTTTGTTAATTCCTAATTCTCCTAATCTTGAAAATTTCAGATTAACATCATAATAGTCATTTATGTTGTCTAGGCCTACAACTTCATGTCCTTTTTCTAATAGTACTTTTGATGTAAAAAAGCCAATGAATCCTGCAGCACCAGTTACAAGTATTTTCATTTTTTTGGTAGATTTAAGTTAAGAATCCAAATATTAGAATTATATATTTAGATTATATATTTATACTATGAAACTATAATTTTATTCGTTAATGTAACTCATAACTAATATTTTAGCTATGGAATCACAATTTTCAATACTAAGCGCAATGTCTTTGTCTTTGTATATATTATCTATATGGTAGATCTTACAAGAATCTAGTTTAGTATTACTCTTAGAAAAATCCACATTTCCATATTTAATAAGGTTTATAACTGTTGATGAGTCTATGGAATGATCAGTTACAAAATTTGAAACCTCAATTGAGTATTGAATCGTTTTAGAACTTATATTTTTTGTTGTTCTTGCGTTAGGTCCATAATCACAAGACGCGTCTTTACCATTAAGAAAGAACATTAATATTATAAGACCTATAGTAAAACCTCCTAGATAATATGCTAGGCGCTGAGTAAATTTCATGTAATAGGGTAAATTAAAAAATTAACAGGTTGGCATCATTATAATCTAATCCGAACCATTCTGCAACAGATCTGTTGGTTAAAATACCATGGTAAAAATACAACCCATTTTTTAATCCTCTATCAAAACGCAAAGCATTTTCTAGTCCACCGTGTTCACCAATTTGAAGTAGGTAAGGGGTGAAAATATTACTTATAGAGACAGAAGCAGTTCTTGAATATCTAGCAGGTATATTAGGTACACAATAGTGTATTACACCATTGTGCTCAAACGTAGGATGATCGTGTGTTGTAACTTCACTGGTTTCAAAACAACCTCCCATATCAATACTTACATCTATAACCACTGAGCCAGGTTTCATATGCTCTACCATTATCTCTGTAACCACAACAGGCGAACGATTAGTGCCTCTAACAGCACCAATAGCAACATCGCATCGTTTTAATGCTTTTAGTAAATTCTTTGGCTGCATAGTAGATGTGTAGACAGATCTACCTAGATTGTTTTGTAAGCAACGTAATTTGGTTATTGAACTGTCAAAAATTTTGACATTTGCACCTAGTCCAATAGCAGAACGTGCGGCAAATTCACCAACAGTACCAGCACCAAGTATAAGAACCTCAGTTGGTGGTACACCATTGATGTTTCCCATCATTAATCCGTTACCACCGTTAACGTTAGACAATAACTCTGAGGCGATAAGTATTGACGCAGTACCTGCAATTTCACTAAGAGAACGCACAGCAGGATAGGCTCCATCTTCGTCTTTTATATATTCAAATGCTAGTGCTGTGATTCGTTTTTTGGCCAAGGCTTCAAAGTAAGCTTTACTTTGAGTTTTTATTTGTAATGCAGAAATTAATATGGTCTGTGGATTAATCAGCGCAATTTCATCTAATGATGGCGGTTCAACTTTTAAAACCATAGGACAGGAGTATACTTTTGCTGTATCTTTGGTAACTTCCGCACCAGCTTCACTGTAATCCTTGTCTTTAAAATTGGCGCCTTCACCAGCACCAGACTCAAATAAAACGCGATGTCCATTCGCTGTTAATGCAGAAACTGCATCTGGTGTAAGACAAACACGACTTTCTTGAAAATGTGTTTCTTTAGGAATACCAATAAATAGTTCTCCTTTTTGTTTAAAAACTTCTAAAGTTTCTTCCTGTGGTAATAATTGGGCCTTTGTAAATGGTGATAAAGATCTACTCATTAAGTTAGTAATTGACTTAGTTGTTGCAAGATAATAAAAACACAATCTTGCATTACTAATTTATCTAACTTTTAAAATATAAATTAAATTTTAATGAATTAAAGTAATAGCTAAAAATACTGCTTCACCTTGCCCCAAAATGTCTTTGGCTTAATCATGAACTCTTCTTCGAGCTCCTCCATAGTTTTATCGTGGTCATTAACCTTATTAAACATTTTTGCTCTTATTAGATAAATTGAAGGAAACACTATTGCCATTATTGGTAGTAGGTAAACAATATGAGATGATTCGTCCATTGGCTCTGTATCAGATTTAATCGCACTTGCAATTTGAAATGAAAACATAACAATAGGAACTAAAAGTGCATGATACCACCAATGTTTACAAGTGAAAAACCAAATGAGTGTTAATATTAACGGTATTATTTTCATCATTAAAACCCACATTGCAACGTTTGCACTTTCATAAAGTTTGCTATTATATACACCAAAGATGGTGTCCCATTCTTTTGTGTCGGGAACATACTCATGCATATAAAAAACAAAAGGAGTACCAGCTACTAAAGTAGCTATGATACTCCCAATTAAAATCTTACGATTATAAGCTCTTTTATCCGTGCCTAGGTTTCTTGATTTTACTTTTGTCGACTTGTGTTGTAGCTTGTCCATCTAGATCAATAATGTTAGTTGCTTGAACAGTGAATAACATTCCTCCGAAGATAGCAATTGCTAATACTAGTTTTTTAGCTTTCATAATTTAAGGGATTTTAATTAATTAATTACTACAAACTTATGGTGGTTGTCACCCTTGTGAAAATCAATTGATGTTAAAATCCAAGAAATTATGAGTTTTTAATTACGGTTTTTCCGTAACTCCATAACTCTTTCAGAAAAATGTTAGTTGAAATTTTTAAAATTTCGGTTCTGTCATAGCGTTATTTTCGGTTAAAAGTTTTTTATTTATAGTTAATTTGAGGGATCTTGTGTTGTTATCTATCTTAGTAATAGCAATTGTTTGTGTGTTTTCTGGCAATAATTCTTCTATACGGTCTGGCCACTCAATAAATAACCAGTTATCACTGTATAGGTAATCTTCTATTCCAAAATTATAGGCTTCTTCAATAGACTCTATTCTATAGAAATCAAAGTGGAATATTTTATCATTTTCCAATTTATATTCGTTAACTATAGAAAATGTTGGACTCGTAGCAACATCATCACTTTTCATAGCTTTTAACAAAGCATTGATTAATGTTGTCTTGCCTGCACCCATTTTACCATCAAACAAAATGACTTTAGAGGTTAAATGTTTCAATACATCTAAAGCTATATTGTCAATGTCATTTAAATGATACGTTAACTCAATATTATGCACACTTACGTTTTACCAATTAGCTACAATGTTAGTAATAAAATATTGAAAAACCTAGAAAAAAGTGTATTTCGTCGGATTTATTTGCTTTTAAAAGATTTTATTTAGGGTCTAAAACCACAAATGGAATTATCATTTCCTCTAAAGAAACTCCACCATGCTGATAGGTATTTCTGTAATAACTTACGTAGTGATTGTAATTGTTTGGGTAGGCCAAAAACAAGTCACCTTTTGCAAAAATAAAAGAGCTACTCATAGTTAAAGCTGGCAAATGAACGGATTTAGGGTCTTTAACAGCAAGTACATCTTTGTCTTGGTAAGTAAGGCTACGACCTGTTTTATATCTAAGATTAAGACTTGTATCTCTATCGCCAATAACTTTGGATGGTGCTTTTACATTAATAGTACCATGGTCTGTGGTTAAAATTAATTTAAAACCTAGTTGCTGCGATAGTTGAATCATTTCCAATAATGGTGAGTTTTTAAACCAACTCTGTGTTAAAGATCTGTACGCTTTATCATTGGAAGCTAATTCCTTTACCACTTCCATTTCAGTTTTAGAGTGGGAGAGCATATCAACAAAATTGTATACAATAACACTCAAATCATTGTTCTTTAAACTCCTGAAGTTTTCTACCAGTTTTTTACCAGATTTTAAGTTTGTGATTTTGTGGTATTCGTATTTAATATTGCTAAGCCCTAGTCGTTTTAATTGCTCTCTCAAAAAATCATCTTCATGTAGATTTTTACCACCTTCATCAGTATCGTTTTTCCAGTATTTAGGATAAAGTTTCTCCATATCAGCAGGCATTAAACCAGAGAATATGGCATTTCTCGCATACTGTGTGGCTGTTGGGAGAATACTGTAAAATGATAATTCAGAAGCTTTTTTATAGTAGTTATTTACTATAGGTTCAAAAGCTTTCCATTGATCGTACCGTAAGTTATCTATCACCACCATAATTGTAGGTTGCTTATCACTTAACACTGGCACAACCTTTTCTCTAAATAGCGTATGAGACATTACAGGAGCATCAGCATTGGGTTGAAACCAATCTTCATAGTTCTTTTCAATAAACTTTCCGAATTGTAAATTTGCCTCCGTCTTTTGAGATTCAAGAATATCAGTCATGCCAACATCTTCAATGTCTTCGAGTTGCAACTCCCAATAAATCAGTTTTTGATACAAATCAGCCCATTCTTCATAAGAGTTTACCATAGATAGATCCATAGCTATTTTTCTAAACTCTTGCTGATAATTTGACGTTGTTTTTTCAGACACTAAGCGCGAATGATCTAAATTCTTTTTTAAGCTTAATAGAATTTGATTTGGATTAACAGGCTTTATAAGATAATCCGCTATTTTACTCCCAATAGCTTCTTCCATAATGTATTCTTCTTCACTTTTAGTAATCATAACTACAGGAAGATTAGGACGACGCTCTTTAATTTCGTTTAGAGTCTCTAGACCAGTAAGTCCTGGCATGTTTTCGTCTAAAAAAACAATATCAAAATTAGTATCATTAATAATCTCTAAAGCTTCTGTACCACTTTGACAAGTTGTTACCTTATATTGTTTTTGCTCTAAAAAGAGAATATGTGGCTTTAATAAGTCGATTTCGTCGTCTACCCAGAGAATATTTATGTTGTTCATGTATATTTGTTTTCTAATTAATGAATATTCAGTTTGAAGTCTAATAATAAACTCAAAATATTTAACGATCCAATTTACGGATTTATTACGATTCCTAATTCGTTAATTTTTGATCTTATTCAGCATAAATACTTTCAAAGATTACGTCGTATTACACAAATGGGTTTGTCTTATTTGGTTTATCCAGGTGCACATCATACTCGTTTTCATCATGCTTTAGGAAGTATGCATTTAATGCAAAAGGCTATAAATGTACTACGTTTTAAGGGAGTTACAATTTCTGAAGCCGAAGAAAACAGCTTGCTCATAGCTATTTTATTGCATGATATTGGTCATGGTCCATTCTCTCACGCAATGGAACATAGCATTGTAAACGATATATCCCACGAGGAAATCTCGCTGCAATTTATGGAAAAACTCAATGAAGAGTTTAACGGAAGTTTAACGTTAGCTATTTCAATTTTTAAAGGTGAATATCCTCGAAAATTTATGTGCCAGCTTATATCTAGTCAGTTAGATATGGATCGAGCAGATTATCTAAAACGGGATAGTTTTTACACAGGAGTCGCCGAAGGAAACATAAATAGTGAGCGATTAATTACGATGCTTAATGTGGTTGATGATGAATTGGTTGTTGAAGAAAAAGGGATTTATAGTGTAGAAAAGTTTTTAGTAGCAAGACGTTTTATGTATTGGCAAGTTTATTTGCACAAAACTGGGATTGTTGCAGAGCAGTTACTAACTAGAATTTTGAAAAGAGCCAAAGAGTTAGTTCAACATGGTAAGGAATTAGATTGTAGTGAACCATTGAACCACTTTTTAACTTCTGAAGTTACCTATAAGAGCTTTGATAATAATACTTTGGCAATATTTGCAAAGCTTGACGATTATGATATTGTTGCAGCTATGAAGTTATGGAGAAATCATAAAGATTTTGTCCTTGGTAATTTATGCCAAATGATTCTTGATAGAGATTTATTAAAAATTAAAATAAAGAATAAACCAGTAAAGATTTCAGACTTGCTAATGCATAATAAAGCATTGATAAATAAATATGGTATTTCAAAAGAAGAAGCAGACTACTTTGTTTTTAGCGGTGAAATCACCAATTTGGCTTATCAGAGTAAAAAACAGCATATTAATATTCAATTAAAGTCTGGTAAAATAAAAGATATTGTAAAAGCTTCTGACCAACTTAACCTAAAAGCACTCAGTAAACCAGTCACCAAATATTATATGTGTTACCCTAAAAAGAAAATGTGATACATTTTTTCTATTTTTGCGGAAACCAACAATCATTTTAAAGTCAATTAATTGAAGTTTACAGCAGAACAAATCGCAGGTATTTTAGAAGGTACAGTCGTTGGTGATCCAAATATTGAAGTTTCTAAACTTGCTAAAATAGAAGAAGGAACAAAAGGATCGTTAACGTTTTTAGCGAACCCAAAATATAAATCCTATATATATACAACAAAGTCATCGATAACTATTGTTAATTCTGATTTTGAACCAGAAGAAGCATTGAGTACAACACTCATTAAGGTAGAAGATGCATATGGTGCATTTACAAAACTCTTAGAATACTATAACCAAATAAAGCTGAATAAATTAGGAATAGAACAACCAAGTTTTATATCAGATTCAGCTAAGATGGGAGAGAATATATATATAGGCGCATTTACATACATTGGTGACAATGTAAAAATAGGAAATAACGTAAAGATATTTCCTAATTCCTATTTAGGTGATAATGTAGTGATTGGAGATAACACTATAGTGTTTTCCGGAGCAAAAATTTATTCCGATTGTGTGATTGGAAATAATTGTGTCATTAATTCTGGTGCAATTATAGGCGCAGATGGATTTGGTTTTGCACCCAACGAAAAGGGTGAATACTCAAAAGTACCTCAAATCGGTAATGTTATACTTGAAGATTTCGTAGATATTGGTGCAGGTACAACGATAGATAGAGCTACTTTAGGTTCTACGATTATAAGAAGAGGTGTAAAGTTAGATAATCAAATACAAATTGCGCATAACGTAGAGATTGGTAAGAATACCGTCATTGCTGCGCAAACAGGTGTTGCAGGCTCAACGAAGATTGGTGAAAACTGTCAGATTGGTGGGCAAGTAGGTATTGTTGGTCATATTACTATTGGTAACAATGTTAAAATTCAAGCGCAATCTGGAATAGGAAGACATGTCAAGGATAATGAAGTGTTGCAAGGATCTCCTGCGTTAACCTATGGCGATTACAACAAGTCTTATGTGTACTTTAAAAACCTGCCCAAGATTGTTAAAAATATAAATGAAATTGAAAAGAAAGTAGATGGCAATAATTAAAACAGAAATAAAACAAAAGACCATTGAAAAAGAAGTTAAACTTGAAGGAGTTGGACTTCATACAGGTGCGGATGTAACTTTAATTTTTAAACCAGGTGCTGAAAATTCTGGTTTTTTATTCGAGCGTGTTGACCTCGAAGGGAACCCAAAAATTGAAGCAGATGCAAATTATGTAACAAATACACAGCGTGGTACATGTTTAGAAAAAAATGGGGTTACAATTCAGACATGTGAGCATGTATTGGCTGCTTTGGTTGGTTTGGATATAGATAATGCAGTTATTGAATTAAATGCATCAGAACCACCAATAATGGATGGCTCTTCTAAATTTTTTGTTGAAGCTTTAGAAAAAGCAGGTATTGTTGAGCAAGAAGCATTTAGAGAAGAATACGTCATAAAAGAAGTTGTTTCTTATGCTGATGAATCTACTGGAAGTGAGATTATTCTTATGCCTTCAAGTTCTTATAAAGTAACTACAATGGTAGATTTTGGTACTAAGGTATTGGGTACTCAAAACGCAACCATGAATGCTGTATCAGAGTTTAAAGATGAAATTGCAGATGCCAGAACATTTAGTTTCTTACATGAACTAGAAATGTTGTTAGAGCATGGTTTAATAAAGGGTGGTGACTTAAATAACGCAATTGTTTATGTGGATAAGGAATTGTCAGAAGAAACTATGAACAAGCTGCGCAAAGCCTTTAAGAAAGATAATATAGCCGTAAAACCAAACGGAATCTTAGACAATTTAACGTTGCATCATCCTAACGAGGCTGCTCGTCACAAACTGCTAGATGTAGTCGGAGATTTAGCTTTAATAGGTACTCGTATTAGAGGGAAAGTAATTGCAAATAAGCCTGGGCATTTTGTAAATACACAGTTTGCAAAGAAGATGTCTAAGATTATAAAAAACGAAAGACGTAACAACGTACCACAAATAGATTTGAATTCTGCACCATTAATGGATGTAAATCAAATCATGAATATGTTACCACATAGACAACCTTTCTTATTATTAGATAAGGTTTATGAGCTTACAGAAAACCATGTTATTGGTATGAAAAATGTTACCATGAATGAGGAATTCTTCAAAGGACATTTTCCGGGAGCACCAGTAATGCCTGGTGTATTAATTGTAGAAGCTATGGCGCAGACAGGTGGAATTCTAGTACTAAGTACAGTGCCAGACCCAGAAAACTACTTAACATTTTTCATGAAAATGGACAATGTAAAGTTTAAACAAAAAGTAGTGCCAGGTGACACATTAATTTTTAAGTGTGAACTTATAACGCCTATTAGACGTGGTATTTGTCACATGCAAGGTTATGCATATACCAATGGTAAATTATGTGCGGAGGCAGAACTCATGGCCCAAATTTCAAAAGTAAAGTAAAATGAACCGAGCGAATATTAATTTTCAAATCGTTCATAATATGTTGATAGGCGAACACATTTTCACCTATTTATCAAAAATAAAATTCCGAAAATGAATCAACCTTTAGCATACGTACATCCTGGTGCAAAAATTGCCAAGAATGTAGTTATAGAACCATTTACAACAATTCATAATAATGTAAAAATTGGAGAAGGTACATGGATTGGTAGTAACGTTACCATCATGGAAGGAGCAAGAATTGGTAAGAATTGCAATATTTTTCCAGGTGCAGTTATTTCTGCAATTCCACAAGATTTAAAATACAATGACGAAGATACTACTGTAGAAATTGGTGATAATGTTACTATAAGAGAGTGTGTTACCATAAATCGTGGTACTTCAGACAAAATGAAAACTGTCATAGGTAATAATTGTCTAATAATGGCTTATAGTCACATTGCTCACGATTGTATTGTTGGCAATTACTGTATTTTTTCAAATAACACAACACTTGCAGGTCATGTTACTATTGGTGATAATGTAGTGTTAGCAGGTATGGTGGCTGTTCATCAGTTTGCTTCAGTTGGTAATCATGCTTTTGTTACAGGTGGTTCTTTAGTAAGGAAAGATGTACCACCATACGTTAAAGCTGCTCGCGAGCCTTTATCTTATGTAGGTATTAATTCTGTTGGGTTAAGAAGAAGAGGTTTTACTACTGAGAAAATTAGAGAAATTCAGGATATTTACAGAATCTTGTATCAGAAAAATTATAATAACACACAAGCTTCAGAAATTATTGAAGCCGAAATGGAAGCCACACCAGAGCGTGATGAAATTCTTCAATTCATCAAGAATTCTCACAGAGGTATTATGAAAGGCTACTTTAAATCAAATTAATAAAAGAAATAAAATAATATAATGGCAAGTACATCAGATATTCGTAACGGGTTATGCATTAGATATAATCACGATATTTATAAAATTATTGAATTTTTACACGTTAAACCTGGTAAAGGTCCTGCGTTTGTTAGAACTAAGCTTAAAAGTGTTACAACAGGTAAAGTAATAGATAATACCTTTTCTGCAGGTCACAAAATTGACGATGTAAGGGTAGAAACGCATAAGTTTCAATATTTATATAATGATGGTGAATATTATCATTTTATGAACGAAGCAGACTATTCTCAAATTCAATTAACCGAAGGAGCTCTCGATAGACCTGACTTAATGAAAGAAGGTGAGATTGTAACTATTCAAATTAATTCTGAGGATAACATGCCGCTTTCAGTAGATATGCCATCAAGTGTTATTTTAGAAGTAACCCATACTGAGCCTGGTGTTAAAGGTAATACTGCAACAAATGCAACTAAGCCAGCTACAGTAGAAACAGGCGCTACTGTTAACGTTCCTTTATTTATTAATGAAGGTGATAAAATTAAGATAGAAACTGAGAAGGGTACGTATAAAGAACGTATTAAAGAATAATTGTCATTCCTGCTTAGGCGGGAATCTCACATTCAAAATCATAGAGTTTGAAATTTCCTAGACAATTTTCATTAAAAGAAATAGCCAACCTAATAGGTGCAGAATACGTTGGCTCTGATGATTTTCCTGTTTTAGGCATGAATGAAATTCATGTTGTAGAACCTGGAGACATAGTTTTTGTAGATCATCCTAAATATTATGACAAAGCATTGCAGTCTGCTGCAACCATTGTATTAATCAATAAGGAGGTTGAATGTCCGGAAGGTAAAGCGCTTTTAATTTCAGATGATCCGTTTAGAGATTTTAATAAGCTCACACTTCATTTCAAACCATTCAAATCTTCTAATATATCTATTGCTGAAGATGCAACAATTGCCGAAGGAACAATTATACAGCCAAACTGTTTTATAGGTCACAATGTAACTATTGGTAAGAATTGTGTTATCCATTCTAATGTTAGTATCTATGACGATGCAGTTATTGGTGATAATGTTATTATACATGCTAATACAGTTTTGGGTGCAAGCGCATTTTATTACAAAAAGAGACCCGAAGGATTTGATCAGTTAATTTCTGGAGGTAGAGTTGTCATAGAAAACAACGTAGATATAGGTGCTGGATGTACCATTGATAAAGGAGTAACTGGAGATACAACCATAAAAGAAGGTACTAAAATAGATAATCAGGTTCAGATTGGCCATGATACTGTAATTGGTAAAAAATGTTTGATTGCTTCTCACGTAGGTATTGCTGGTTGTACTGTTGTAGAAGACGAAGTTACAATTTGGGGACAAGTCGGTATTACTAGTGGAGTAACTATAGGTACCAAGGCTGTCATTTCGGCAAAAGCAGGTGTAAGTAAGTCTTTAGAAGGTCATAAAAGCTATTTTGGTATTCCAGCTGATGACTTTAGATCAAAGTATAAAGAGATTGCATCTATTAAAAAAATTCCTGAAATTCTTCAAAAATTAAAAGATTTATAATTCCCTATAGAAAAAATAAAAAGGGTTCGTAAATACGTTTCAAAAGACTTATTTTTGTGCAACTAAAATTATAAAAACTTAAAAATAACAATATCAAATGAGCGTTTTAGTAAATAAAGATTCTAACATCATTGTTCAAGGTTTTACAGGAAGCGAAGGTACATTTCATGCTGGTCAAATGATTGAGTATGGTACAAATGTAGTAGGAGGTGTTACTCCAGGAAAAGGAGGACAAGAACACTTAGGAAAACCAGTTTTTAATACAGTTGCAGAAGCTGTTGAAAAAGTAGGTGCTGATACAACCATTATTTTTGTACCACCTGCGTTTGCTGCAGATGCAATTATGGAAGCCGCAGATGCTGGAATAAAGGTTATTATTACGATTACAGAGGGTATTCCTGTTGCTGATATGGTAAAAGCAGCAGACTACATAAAAGATAAGGATTGTAGATTAGTAGGCCCAAACTGTCCAGGCGTTATTACTCCTGGCGAAGCTAAAGTTGGTATTATGCCAGGTTTTGTTTTTAAGTCTGGTAAAGTAGGTATCGTTTCAAAATCAGGTACATTAACTTACGAAGCTGCAGATCAAGTTGTAAAACAAGGTTTAGGAATTACTACTGCAATTGGTATTGGTGGAGATCCAATTATTGGGACAACAACTAAAGAAGCTGTTGAGCTTTTAATTAACGATCCAGATACAGAAGCCGTTGTTATGATTGGTGAGATAGGTGGTCAGTTAGAAGCTGATGCTGCTAATTGGTACAAGGCAAGTGGAAGTAAAAAACCTATTGTTGGATTTATAGCTGGTGAAACTGCGCCTGCAGGTCGTACGATGGGTCACGCTGGTGCCATTGTAGGTGGAAGTGATGATACTGCACAAGCAAAAAAGAAAATTATGAGAGAATGTGGCATTCACGTTGTAGATTCTCCAGCTGAAATAGGGAAGAAAGTAGCTGAAGTATTAGGATAATTAATTTAAGAATATTGTCATTCTGAACTTGATTCAGAATCTACATAAACTGTTAAAAACCTTACAAAATGTTGTGAGGTTTTTTTATTTGATGCAATTTGTAATTAGTATATTTGAAAGACATCAAACTAAACAAACATAACTAAACCAACAATATTTAATATGAAATTATTAGAAGGTAAAACAGCTATTATTACTGGCGCCAGTAGAGGTATTGGTAAAGGTATTGCTGAAATATTCGCTGATCATGGTGCTAATGTAGCATTCACCTATAGTTCTTCTGTTGAAGCTGCTAATGAACTAGAAAAAGAGCTTAACGGTAAAGGAGTAAAAGTAAAAGGTTATCAAAGTAACGCTGCAAGTTTTGATGAAGCGCAAAAACTAGCAGAAGATGTTTTGGCGGAATTTGGCTCAATAGATATATTGGTAAACAATGCAGGTATTACAAAGGATAATTTACTTATGCGAATGGGAGAAGAAGACTTTGATAAAGTTATTGAAGTAAATTTAAAGTCTGTATTTAATATGACCAAGGCTGTTCAACGTACTATGCTTAAGCAGCGAAAAGGCTCAATTATTAATATGAGTTCTGTAGTTGGTGTTAAAGGTAACGCAGGACAAACCAATTATGCAGCTTCTAAAGCAGGTATCATTGGATTTTCTAAATCTGTAGCATTAGAGTTAGGTTCGAGAAATATTAGGAGTAATGTGATTGCTCCAGGATTTATCGAAACCGAAATGACTGCAAAATTAGATGAAGACACTGTTAAAGGTTGGAGAGCTGCAATTCCGTTAAAACGGGGAGGAACTCCTGATGATATTGCAAATGCTTGTGTTTTTCTTGCAAGCGATATGAGTGCTTATATAACAGGACAAACTTTAAATGTAGATGGTGGAATGTTAACATAATAAAATTCCTGCGTAGGCAGGAATCTCATTAATGAATACTGAAACAATTTTATATATAATCCTTGCACTAACAACAGCGCTTTTATTAGCGCTGTTTCAATATGTATTTAAGTCAAAGCTTAATACTACACTCAAAATCATTTTAACAGCATTAAGAACAGCGTCAATTTTTGGCATATTTCTATTACTTATAAACCCAAAATTTGAAACTAATACCTACTACGATCAAAAGCCAACACTTGTAATCGCTGCTGATAACTCAGAATCTATAGCATATTTAGAACAGGATGAGAAGCTACAAGAAGTTTTAAAAAAGCTTCAAACTAATCCTGAAATTCAAAAGAGATTTAATATCGAGACATACAGCTTTAGTAAAGCATTGCAGCCTATAGATTCCTTGCAGTTTATCAATCAACGATCTAATATTTCCAATGCCTTAAAGCAAATAGGTGAGGTCTATTCCAATCAAGTGGCACCAATAGTTCTTCTTAGTGACGGCAATCAAACTTATGGCACAGATTATAGTTTTGTTTCAAATTTAGTGAAGCAGCCTATTTATCCAGTAATATTAGGCGATTCAACAATATATACAGATTTAAGTATTAAGCAACTTAATGTTAATCGCTATGTGTTTTTAAAAAATAGATTTCCTGTAGAAATCATAACTAATTACAATGGATTGGAATCTGTAAACACTGAGCTTAAAATTTGGTCTGGTAGTACAGTCATATTCAGAAAACCCATACAATTCGATGCGGAAAAAACTTCAGAAATCATTTCAACAACTTTATCTGCAAACTCAGTTGGAGTAAAAACATACAGAGTAGAGTTGACACCTCTGAATCAAGAAAAAAACATGGTAAATAATTCTAAAAACTTTGGCGTTGAAGTTATCGATCAAAAAACTAATATAGCTTTAGTTTCTGATATTTTACATCCAGATTTAGGTGCTTTAAAAAAATCTATTGAAAGTAATGAACAACGAAGTGTTTCGATTTTAAAACCTAATGAGTATCTTGACAGGATTAATGATTTTCAATTAGTTATACTTTATCAACCAAATGATAGCTTTAATGAGGTTTTAAGTAGGGTTTCAGATGAAAATTTAAATAGTTTTATCATTACTGGCAATACAACAAACTTTAGTTTGCTTAATAATTTACAACAGGCTTTTAAGCAAACAATAACAAATCAGTCTGAAGATTTTCAGCCAGAATTAAACAGGAATTACAACACATTTATAATAGATAATTTAAGTTTTGAAGATTACCCACCATTGCAATCAGAATTCGGAACTATAGAGTTTTCTGTGCCTAATGACGTTATTTTATCAAAATCTGTAAATGGCATAGACACTGATCAACCAATGTTATCAACTTTTGAAATCGGTAACACAAAGCACGCTCTATTATCTGGTGAAGGTATATGGCGATGGAGAGCGCAATCTTTTTTAGAGTCTGAAAGTTTCAATGATTTCGATAATTTTATAGGTAAATTAGTGCAATATCTAAGTTCTAATAAAAAGAGAAGTCGACTCAATATTGATTATAAATCCTTTTATAATGGGAATGATGATGTTATAATTTCGGCACAATACTTCAATAAAAATTACGAATTTGATAGTACTGCTGCATTAACATTAGTCTTAAAGAACAGAGATGATGACGGCATTAGAGAAGTTCCACTATTGCTAAATAACGGAAACTACAGTGTTGATTTAAGTGGAATATCTGCTGGTTCCTACAATTTTACAATTAAGCATAATACCGAAGCTGTTGCAGCTTCTGGCAGCTTTGAAATTTTAGAGTATAATGTTGAGCAGCAATTTTTAAATGCAGACGCAGAAAAACTTAAAGCTTTAGCTAATAACAGCCAGGGCACAGCTGTGTTTAGTACTGAAACAGATAAATTAATATCAAATTTAGTTGAAGATTCAAGATATGTTATCATTCAAAAAAGCACTAAAAATGTCGTATCTTTGATAGACTGGAAATATCTACTTGGTTTAATTGCAATTTCGCTATTTATCGAGTGGTTTATTAGAAAATATAATGGATTAATTTAAAAAATTGAAAATGGAAAGATTACCAAAAATTGGATTACCAATCTTAGTAGGAATAGTTTTTTTAATCGTTGTTATCGCTAAGTCTGCTGTGACTATCGGTTCTGGTGAAGCAGGAGTTTTGTATAAAACGTTTGGCGGTGGAGTTGTTACAGATGAACCGCCTCTAGGTGAAGGGTTTCATATCGTTGCACCATGGAATAAAGTTTACATTTATGAGGTGAGGCGTCAAGAGATTTTTGAAAAAATGAAGGTTTTGTCCTCAAACGGATTAGATATTCAATTAGATGCTTCAGCCTGGTATAAACCAGACGTAAAAAGCTTAGGTAAATTACACCAAGAAATTGGTGATGATTATTTACAGCGTATCATCCTGCCAACAATTCGATCTGCCGCGCGTAGTGTAGTCGGTCGTTACACACCTGAGCAATTATATTCTAGTAAGCGTGATGCAATTCAACGTGAAATTTTTGAAGAGACTAAGAAGATTGTGGATGATCAATACATTGTTTTAGATGAGATTTTGGTACGCGATGTAACACTACCGCCAACTATAAAACAAGCCATTGAGCGAAAATTAAAACAAGAACAAGAATCTTTGGAGTACGAGTTTAGACTGGTGACAGCACAAAAAGAAGCAGAACGCCAGATTATTGAAGCAGAAGGTAAAGCTGAAGCTAATAAAATTTTGAGTGCATCTTTAACTGATAAGATTTTACAAGATAAGGGTATAGAAGCAACCAATAAATTAGCAGAATCACCTAATAGTAAAGTAGTTATTATCGGTTCAGGCGATAGCGGAATGCCTATAATTTTAGGTAACCAATAATTAATGTTTTATTAAAAATTAAAATTTATTTGGAATTGTAAATATTAATTTACAATCTTTGTTGAGAACAAATTAAGACATGACTTTTATTCAATTACATCACCATCATTTTCATACTTGCACTCAAGCGAGCTGAAAATGCATTGAATAAAATCAAGATATTTTTAAAACCGTTTGAGTAAATCAAGCGGTTTTTTTATTTATAAAAACTTCACCAAGATTTACTCAAACACTTTAAACAAAAAAGAAAAATGAGTAAACTAAAAATTGCAATTCAAAAATCAGGACGATTAAACGAGGATTCCATGAAAATCCTTAAAGACGTTGGTATTTCTATCGATAATGGCAAAGATCAACTCAAAGCATCGGCTAAAAACTTTCCTCTAGAAGTATTTTATTTGCGAAACGGAGACATTCCGCAGTATTTAAAAGATGGTGTTGTAGACGTAGCTATTATTGGAGAAAATGTTTTAGTAGAAAAGGGACAAGACATCTTTATTGCAGAGAAATTAGGTTTTTCTAGCTGTAAAGTGTCTGTAGCGATTCCAAAAGGGAAAAACTACAATTCTATTAAAGATTTAGAAGGAAAACGTATTGCAACTTCGTATCCAAACACAGTCAACCAATTCTTAAAAGACAACAACGTTAACGCGAATTTGCATATCATTAACGGTTCTGTTGAAATTGCGCCAAACATTGGATTAGCAGATGCTATTGTAGATATTGTTTCCAGCGGAAGCACCTTATTTAAAAACAATCTTAAAGAAGTTGAAGTTATTTTAAAATCGGAAGCTATTTTGGCAGTTTCGCCTCAAATTTCTTCTGAAAATCAAGCGATTTTAAATAAGCTGCAGTTTAGATTGCAATCGGTTTTAAAAGCTAGAAATTCACGTTATGTCTTACTTAACGCGCCAAACAATAAAGTAGACGATATTATAAATATTTTACCTGGAATGAAAAGTCCAACCGTTTTACCACTAGCCGAAGAAGGCTGGAGTTCACTACACTCGGTAATCAACAAAAATGATTTCTGGGAAATTATAGACGAACTTAAAGCAAAAGGAGCAGAAGGCATATTAGTTTGTCCGATTGAAAATATGGTGCTCTAAATTCCTGCGCAGGCAGGAATTTAAAAATACAATTATATGTCAGACTGAGCTTGTCGAAGTCTTTTATTCAGAAGCAAAAACTAAATAACACAACAACATAAAAAGATTCCCACCTTCGTGGGAAATGAATATGAAAACAATAAAATACCCAAATAAAAACACTAGGTCAGAACTTTTAAAGCGACCAACACAAACCGTTAACGATATAGAAAATACGGTCAATCGAATTTTTGAAGATGTAAAACGCAACGGTGATGTTGCAATAAAAAAGTATACTAACTTATTTGATGGCGCAGATTTACAATCTAGTCTCGTGACTGCGCAAGAAATTGAAGAGGCATCTTCTAAATTATCATTAGAATTAAAATCTGCGATTAACCAAGCAAAATCAAATATCGAAACGTTTCACAAAGCACAAAAAACAGATAAAGTAAGCGTTGAGACATCTGCTGGAATCACCTGTTGGCAAGAAAAACGTGCCATACAAAAAGTTGGAATTTATATTCCTGCTGGTACTGCGCCATTATTTTCAACAGTTTTAATGTTAGCAATTCCAGCAAATATTGCTGGTTGTAAAGAGATTGTATTGTGCTCACCACCAAATAAAGATGGGAAAATTGCTAACGAAATTTTATATGCAGCTCAACTTTGTGGTGTGACTAAAATTGTAAAAGTTGGTGGCATTCAAGCGATTGCAGGATTAACATTTGGAACAGAAACTATTCCGCAAGTTTATAAGATTTTTGGTCCAGGAAACCAATTTGTAACTGTTGCAAAACAATTGGCTACTAAATATGGTGTCGCTATCGATATGCCTGCAGGACCAAGTGAATTGTTGGTTGTGGCAGACGATAGTGCAAACGCAAGTTATGTGGCTTCAGATTTATTAAGTCAAGCAGAACACGGAACTGATAGTCAAGTAATTTTAGTATCAACATCCGAAAATTTCATTAATGAAGTTGAAACTGAAATTAACACGCAAATCATGGCGTTACCAAGACAAGATATTGCACAACAAACGATCAAAAATTCAAAATCTATTTTAGTAAAAACGGATGAAGAAGCATTAGATTTAATAAATGATTATGGACCAGAACACTTTATTGTAGCGACTAAAAACAACGATTTTTATGTTGATGGCATTCAAAATGCAGGTTCGGTATTTATTGGTAATTACACACCTGAAAGTGCTGGCGATTATGCGTCTGGTACTAATCACACCTTACCAACCAATGGATTTAGTAAAGCATATTCTGGTGTTAATTTAGATAGTTTCACAAAAGCGATTACGTTTCAAAACATCTCAAAAGAAGGTTTAAAAAACATTGGTAACACCATAGAACTAATGGCAGAAGCCGAAGGTTTGCAAGCGCACAAAAACGCAGTTTCAATTAGATTAAAAGATATATAGCAAACGTCACATCGAGTGATTTCGAAGAATGAGAAATTGTATCGAGATGTTAAAGTTCTCGATACGATTTTCAAAAGAAAATCACTCGAACTGACTAAAATCAAATTAAATGAAAACAACTTTCAACATAAATAACTTGGTCAGACTAAACATCGCTGCTTTAAAACCGTATTCTTCGGCGAGAGATGAGTTTAAAGACGCAACATCTAACCAAATGATTTTCTTAGATGCTAATGAAAATCCGTTTGAAAATGGTGTAAATCGTTATCCTGATCCACAACAAAAGGATGTAAAATCGATGTTGTCAAGCATAAAAAACATTCCAACCGAAAATATCCTGTTAGGTAACGGAAGTGATGAAGTGTTAGACTTAATTTTTAGAGCGTTTTGCGAGCCAAATCAAGATAATATCATCACATTACCACCAACTTACGGTATGTACGATGTATTAGCAAACACTAATGCTATCGACGTTTTAACAGTTGAATTAGGTGCTGATTTTCAACCAAAAGTAGACGACATTCTAAACACTCAAAACAATAATACAAAACTATTATTTTTATGTTCGCCAAATAATCCAACAGCGAATAGTTTTGCAGCATCAAAAATTGAAAAATTATTAACTAATTTCAATGGAATAGTAGTGATTGATGAAGCGTATATCGATTTTTCAGAAGACGAAAGTTGGATATCGAGATTATCAGATTTTCCAAATCTGATAGTTACACAAACGTTGTCTAAAGCTTACGGAATGGCAGGAATCAGACTTGGGATTTGCTACGCTTCAACCGAAATTATTTCAATTTTAAATAAAATAAAACCACCATATAACATCAATCAACTAACCCAGCAAAAGGCGATCCAACGTTTAGAAAAGCAACAAGAGGTTCAAAACGAAATTCAGAATATAATTTCAGAAAGAAGCTTGTTAATTAAAGCCTTAAGGGCGATTACTTGGATTGATACTATATATCCAACACAAGCCAATTTTGTGTTATTAAAGGTAGATAATGCGACTAATCGATACAATCAGTTAATAGAAAAAGGCATCGTTGTTCGTAACCGAACTAATCAGCCACTTTGTAACAACTGTTTACGTTTTACGGTTGGTACTAGTGATGAAAATGAGAAATTGATTGCAGTATTAAATAATATATAAACGTCACATCGAGTGATTTTCAAAAGAAATTCACTCGAACTGACGAAAACATAAAAAAAATGAAAAAAGTACTATTCATAGACCGTGACGGCACATTGATTAAAGAACCAGCAGACGAGCAAATCGATAGCTTTGAGAAGTTGGTGTTTTACCCAAAAGTGTTCACGTATTTAAGTAAAATCACAAAAGAACTAGATTTCGAAATTGTAATGATTACCAATCAAGATGGATTGGGAACAGAGGTTTATCCAGAAAACACGTTTTGGCCAGTTCACAATTTTGTGCTTCAATCTTTTGAAAACGAAGGTGTTATTTTTGAAGAACAATTTATCGACAGAACTTTTGCAAAAGACAATGAACCTACACGAAAGCCAAATACAGGTTTGTTAACAAAATATTTTAGCGAAGATTACGATTTAGAAAATTCGTTTGTTATTGGAGATCGATTAACCGATGTTGAATTAGCCAAAAACCTTGGCTCTAAAGGTATATTTATCAATGATAACACCAATTTAGGAACTGATGAAATTACAGTAAAACGTCGCGATTTAGATAAGTTTATCGCTTTAGAAAGTAACGATTGGGAAGAAATTTATAAATTCTTAAAAGCTAAAGAACGTACAGGAAGCATCGAGCGAAACACCAACGAAACCAAGATTAAAATCGATTTAAATCTTGATGGAACAGGACAAAGTAATATCGATACTTGTATTGCATTTTTTGACCATATGTTAGACCAAATTGCGCGTCACGGACAATTAGATTTAAATATTAAGGTTGATGGTGATTTAGAAGTTGATGAGCATCACACCATTGAAGATACAGCAATTGCTTTAGGCGAAGTATTTGCTACGACTTTAGGAAATAAATTAGGTATAGAACGTTATGGTTTTAGCTTACCAATGGATGATTGTTTTGCGCAAGCTGCAATAGATTTTGGTGGTAGAAATTGGTTGGTTTGGGAAGCCGATTTTAAACGCGAAATGATTGGTAAAATGCCAACCGAAATGTTTTTTCACTTCTTTAAATCCTTTACAGATGGTGCAAGATGTAACCTAAATATAAAAGCTGAAGGTACAAACGAGCATCACAAAATTGAAGCGATTTTTAAAGCATTTGCTAAAGCAATAAAAATGGCTGTAAAACGCGACGTTGAAAAAATGATTTTACCAAGTACAAAAGGAATGTTGTAAAAGCCCATCCTAGCCTTCCCATACTTCGACTGAGCTCAGTACAAGCATGGAAGGAACAAATAACTCTAAAAAATGGATAAAGAAAATTTAAATACAGATGCTAATTCTTCCCCTTTGGGGAAGTTAGAAGGGGCTAATATTGTCATCATAAATTACGGTGCAGGAAACATCAAAAGCATTCAGTTTGCTTTTAAACGCTTAGGTTTTGAAGCGTTGTTAACCAATAATCCTGATGAAATTAAAGCTGCAGATAAAGTGATATTTCCTGGTGTAGGCGAGGCGAGTAGTGCAATGCAAAAGCTAAAAGAATCAGGTTTGGATTATTTAATTCCGCAGTTAAAACAACCTGTTTTAGGGATTTGTTTAGGAATGCAACTTATGTGTAAATCTACAGAAGAAGGAAATACAAACGGTTTAGGCATTTTTGATGTAGCTGTAAAACGCTTTTCTAACACAGTAAAAGTGCCACAAATGGGTTGGAATACGATAAATAATCTTGAGTCAGATTTGTTTAAAGATATCAAAGACAATGAGTTTATGTATTTAGTGCATAGTTTTTATGCAGAACAATGCAAAGACGCAATTGCAACAACAACTTATGATGTAGAATACGCTTCAGCATTAAAAAAAGATAATTTTTACGGTGTACAATTTCATCCAGAAAAAAGTGGAGAAGAAGGAGAGAAAATTCTTAAGAATTTTTTAGAACTAAATACTAACAACTAGAAACTAACAACTATTTTGAGAATAATCCCAGCAATAGACATAATAGACGGAAAGTGCGTAAGACTAACTAAAGGCAATTACGATACCAAAAAAATATATAATGAAAATCCGTTAGAGGTAGCCAAACAATTTGAAGATGCAGGCATAGAATACTTGCATATGGTAGATTTAGATGGTGCCAAAGCCAGTCATATCGTTAATTACAAGATTTTAGAAACCATTGCAAACAAAACCAATTTAAAGATTGATTTTGGTGGTGGATTAAAGTCGAACGACGACTTAAGGATTGCATTCAATTCTGGTGCTAATCAAATCACCGGTGGAAGCATCGCTGTAAAGCAACCAGAAATATTCGAAAAATGGATTTCAAACTATGGCGCAGAGAAAATTATTCTTGGTGCCGATTGTAATAACGAAAAAATTGCGATTTCAGGTTGGCAAGAAGAAAGCAATTTAGAAGTGATTCAGTTCATAAATAATTATCAGTCCAAAGGCATTGAATATGTCATTTGTACAGATATTTCTAAAGATGGTATGCTTGAAGGCCCTTCGTTTGATTTGTATAAACGAATTTTGAAATCAAGTGATTCAACATCATTAAAATTGATTGCTTCTGGCGGCATTTCAAAATTTGAAGAACTTCCAAGGCTTAAAGCATTAGGTTGTGAAGGCGTCATCATTGGAAAAGCCATTTACGAAAACAGAATAAGTTTAAAAGAATTAGAACGCTTTTTATAACGTCAGTTCGAGTGATTCTGGAGGTACGAAGAATTGTATCGAGAACAATATTTCAATTGAGATTAATTTATTTAATGAATCAAAAATAAATGCTAACAAAACGAATAATACCTTGCTTAGACATTAAAAACGGTCGAACCGTTAAGGGTGTTAATTTTGTTAATTTAAGAGATGCAGGCGATCCTGTGGAATTAGCAAAACAGTATGCTGAAAAAGGCGCAGATGAATTAGTGTTTTTAGATATTTCAGCAACACAAGAAAAACGTAGAACCATGCACGATATGGTGTTAAAAGTTGCAGCACAAGTCAATATTCCATTTACCGTAGGTGGCGGAATTTCAACCATTGCAGATGTTGACGATTTATTACATTGTGGTGCAGACAAAGTATCAATCAATTCTTCAGCAGTAAAACGACCAGAATTGGTAAACGAACTGTCAAATAAATTTGGTAGTCAATGTGTTGTGGTTGCTATTGATGCTAAACAAGTTAATGGACAATGGAAAGTACACTTGGCTGGTGGAAGCATTCCAACCAAATTAGATTTATTTGATTGGGCAAAAGAAGTTGAAACAAGAGGCGCAGGCGAAATCCTTTTCACGTCTATGAATAACGACGGAACAAAAAACGGTTTTGCAAATGAGGCATTGGCAACACTATCCAAAACTGTAAATATTCCAATAATAGCTTCTGGCGGAGCAGGAACAATTCAGCATTTTACAGACACCTTTAAACTAGGAAAAGCAGATGCAGCTTTGGCGGCAAGTGTATTTCATTTTGGTGAAATAGAAATAAAAGATTTAAAAGAAGAATTAAAACAGGAAGGTATTTCTGTTAGATTATAACTTTTCATTCCGCACTTGATGCGGAATCCAAAAAAAATGATTAACAATTAAATAGATTCCTGCCTGCGCAGGAATGACAAAAAAATGAATATAAATTTCAATAAAAATAACGACGGATTAGTTCCAGCAATCATTCAAGATGCAACAACTAAAAATGTATTAATGCTTGGCTATATGAACGAAGAAGCGTTTAAAAAGACGCAAGATACTAAGTTAGTGACCTTTTTTAGTCGTGCCAAAAACCGACTTTGGACCAAAGGTGAAGAAAGCGGTAACGTTTTAAACTTAGTCGACATTAAATTAGATTGTGACAAAGACACACTGTTAATTTCAGTAAACCCAAAAGGACCAACGTGCCACAAAGGAAGTGATACGTGTTGGAATGAATCTAATACCGAATCTTATGGATTTTTAACACAGTTAGAAAACACCATACAAAGTAGAGTAGAAGCAGGTAATACTGAAAAATCTTATGTAGCTTCTTTATTTGCAAAAGGTATCAATAAAGTAGCGCAAAAAGTAGGAGAAGAAGCTGTAGAAGTTGTTATTGAAGCCAAAGACAATAACGATGATTTATTTTTGAATGAAAGTGCAGATTTATTGTTTCATTATTTAATGTTGTTGCAAGCAAAAGGCTTTGAATTAGAAGATGTTGTTTCTACTCTTAAAGAAAGGCATAAATGATAATTTTATCGATTAAACGTAAATATTTACGATAAAACGTTGTTTTTTATTGAAAATGTTTATATTGCACATCCAAATCTTAACCCAAATCTCAATGAAAAACTTTACGTTTGGTGCTGTAATTGCATTCTTTTCTTTATTTACGTATTCTGTTTTAGCACAGCAATGTGCTTTTGACAAGCAGAGAGAAGCTTTATTGCAAAATCCAGAATATGTTCAGCAAGAGCAATTAGCTGAGCAAAAGATTCAGAATTTTATTTCAGATAGTGAACTGGCTCAACGAAATGGTACTGTATTTACAATTCCTGTTGTTGTACATGTATTACATTTAGGCGAAGCAGAAGGGACAGGTTCGAATATTTCAGACGCTCAAATTCAAAGTAGTATAGATAATCTTAATGATTTTTATAGAGGTTTGACTCCTGCTAGTGCTGTTGATTTTGAAATTGAATTTGCATTAGCGCAACGAGATCCTAATTGTGCTACTACAAATGGTATTAACAGAATAGATGCCTCAGGCTTAGCTGGTTATTCACAATATGGTGTCAATGTTTTAAATTCTAATGGTGCTGATTATAGTGACATTGCTTCTCTAATCAGTTGGCCACAAACAGACTATCTTAATATCTGGATTGTCACTGAGTTAGATGGCAACAACGGTGGATTTGGTTTTCAAGGGTATGCGTATTTCTATAACGAAATATTTAGTACTCACGGTTCGGTAATGATGTCTACTGTTTTTGGCTATGATCCTGGAAATACTAATGGTTGGGGACTCAATTCAAATGGCGATAATAGTACCGTTGTTCATGAAATAGGACATTATTTTCAATTATATCACACATTTCAAGGTGATGACACCAATAATGATGGTGTAGCGGATACATGTCCCGCAGATGCAACTGTTGGTTTAGATAGTGATGGTTGTGCAGATACTGTACCACATCAAAGAGAAACGAGTACGTGCCCAGCAAATAATGCATGTACAGGAAATCCATGGGTAGATAATAACACGATAAACAATGTTATGAGTTACTATTTTTGTACTGATAGGTTAACTGAAGATCAGAAAATAAGAGCAAGAGCAGCCATGACAGGGACTAGAATAGTTGACTCTAAAGGTGATGAAGCACCAGAATCTGGATTTATGGCACCAACCGCTGTATGTACACCTAATTCGCCAGCAGGTACTAATTTAGCAGGAATATTGAGTGTTGAATTAAATTCTACCACGTTTATTTCATCTACCACAGATAACGATGGTGGAAACTTAGATAGAAGCGTTAATTGTAGTGGTCTTTTTAATATTGATACTGATAATCCTTATACAATGAATGTTGAAATTGCAGCGGGTAATTTCCATCAATTAGGTGTTTGGATAGATTGGAATAATGATGGAGATTTTGATGATGACGCTGAAACACAGCATTATTCAGAAGATATTGCAGGAAGTTCAATAGTTCCTGTATCATTAACATACCCAACAACTATACCTTATGATAGTTATGTAAGAGTTAGGTTGATCACAGATGTTGATAATAGATACGGAGGTGTAAATACTATAAATTCACCTTGCTATACTTCATTAGCTTATGGTCAATCGGAAGATTATGTACTTTATATTGAGCCAGGTACATTATCGGTTGAAGATATTGAAACTAATGAGTTGATAATCTATTCTGATAATTCCAACGATGAGCTAATAGTAAAAGGACAGTTGCTTGAGGTATCAACAGCAAACTTATATGATATACATGGAAGGTTGGTTAAAAGTGAAGTTATGAATACAACTTCAACTAAAAACACTATTGACGTTGGTGGTTTAAGTAGTGGAATTTACATTGTTAAAGTTTCAAATAATTCACAATTAAAAGTAAAAAAAGTTGTTTTAGATTAATAAATAGTTAGTTAGTAATTCTTAAAAGGTTATCAAGTTTTACTTGATAGCCTTTTTTGTTTGTTTTAAATTTTTGGATTCTTCTGCAAAATAACGTTCTTGTAAAAATGTTTGATAAGCGTTATTACTATCTTATAAAAATTCAATATTTAGGGTATCGATTTCATGGTTGGCAAAAGCAACCAGATGTAAAAACTTTGCATCTTATGATAGATAGAACCTTAAAGTATATATTGGGTGATATAAGGTTTAAAACTCTTGGTGCTGGTAGAACAGACGCTATGGTCTCTGCTAATGAAGCTGCATTAGAGTTATTTATTTATAACAATCCAATTACTGATTTTACTGAATTCTTAGCACTATTTAATCATAATTTGCCACAAGATATAAGAGCCCTTTCTATTGAAGAAGTTGATAAAGATTTTAATATTATTCAGGATTCTAAAATTAAAGAATACCATTATGTGTTCTCTCATGGACAGAAAAATCATCCGTTTTGTGCGCCTATTTTAACGACTATTTTAGAACCTCTTAACATAGCGTTAATGAAAGAAGGAGCAAAGCTGTTTCAAGGTTCTCACAACTTTAAGACGTATTGCTACAAAGCTACAGATAAAGGGGAATATCATCGAACAATAGAATATTGTGAAATTATAGATAACGATATTTATAAAGCTAATTTTTTCCCTAAAGAGTCTTATGTTTTTAAGATAAGAGGAAAAGGTTTTATGCGAAACCAAATTCGATTGATGATGGGTTGCCTTATAAAATTAGGTAGAGGAGAAGTAACTTTAGATTACGTAAAGGAATCCTTAAAAGAGGATAGTAAAGAGGTTATGGATTACATAGCACCAGCCTCAGGACTTATACTTCATAGATTAGATTTTGAATAAAAAAAGGAACTAACAAACGCTAATTCCCTTTTACTTTTGGTTGGTTAATTATAAGTTAATGTATCCAGCCTTTTTTAGCAGAATGACTTGAAAACCACACTAAAAATAGAGCAAATACAATTATCATGTATGCCATAATTTCATTAGCATTAAAATCTACACCCTTTAAATCTGCAATAAACAAGAAATAAACCATTTGTATAGTTGCAGCAATAAATGATAAAATAAGCAGTAATTTCGCTGTTTTTTTCCTTAATAACAGGAGTATACTTCCTATTGCACCAGAAAAAACAGCAATAGCAAATAAAGCTGTGTACCAAGCGGGAAGTGTAGACATCACTTCTAGTTGATCTTTAGTATAGGCGTCGGTGTAAGCAGATAATTCGTAAGCCTGGCTTATGTAACCATGAACACCAAGGGCATTCCAAACAAGAGCAATTGCACTCAAAACCCAAAACCAAATAGGTGGTTTGTTAATTGAAGTTGTCATAATAAATTGATTTAATTAGTTAGTTTTCTTAACAGAAATAACCTGTTATTCTAATAACAATTTATAAAAAAAATCATAGACGATGATTTTGGGCACTTATTTATAGGCAATAAAAAAGGGTGAAATTTTACTTTCACCCTTTTCGTAATTTGTATATTTTGTTATTCTACAACATGTAATTTTGGTTCTTTCTCAACAAATTTTCCGTTTACGGATTCACCTAATATTAGCACTTCCTTAGAACGTTCGTACATTTTTATTGCGCGGTGCATTTGTAGTTTGGTGCCGCTATATAGCTTAACACCCGATTTAGAACCTTTGTTTCTGATTTCAATATAGAAACCATCTTTAAGCTTTGTTGGTCTTGTTGCTGGTCTACCCATAAAATTAGTATGTGTTTTTAAAAGTACCGCATTATACTGAAAATTATATCAACTCACAAGTTTATTTTTAACAATTCTAATTTAAAATATCAACACGTTAAATTCTATTAACATTTAAAAGTTTCTTTAACAAAATATTATGTTAATAGCTCCGCTAAATGGTTAAAGCCTGTTAAGTCTCTTGACAGGAGCGTATGTGTCTATTAGATTGAATGGAAACGAAACAAACCATTAAAAATTAAAACAATAGTTATGAGTTACTTAAACATGAATGACGAAAAATTATTACCAACTGTTGTAGAATTAAACACTTTATTAGCAGATTATCACATTTATTATCAAAACTTAAGAAATTTTCATTGGAATATCTTAGGCGACAACTTCTTTGAATTACACGAAAAATTTGAAGAATTATACACAGATGCAAGAATAAAAATAGATGAAATTGCCGAAAGAATTCTTACGCTCAGATACCATCCTATGAGTAATTTAAAAGATTATTTAAAGGCTTCATCAATTGAAGAAGTGTCATCAAAAAAGACCGATAAAGAAATGGTAGATGCTATTTTAAACAACCATGCAGTACTACTAAAGCAAATGTCTAAAGTAATTGATAAAGCAGAGCAAACTAACGACGAAGGTACTATTGATCTTATAGGTGCTTACATTAGAGAATTAGAAAAAAGCAGTTGGATGTTAGATGCATTCACCAAAGAAACCGCATCACAATTAAATGAGGTTTAGTAGGCTTATATAGAGCGAAAAAACAAACATTTAATTATTAAAACATCATAAAAATGAAAGAGCAATTTAATACTGCCTTTGGGAATCTTATTTCTAAACTCGAAGGTTGGTTTAATACAATTATAGAATATATACCCAACTTTATACTAGCCATTTTGGTTATGGTTGCGTCCTATTTTGCAGCCAAGTACATTAGCAAACTAGTGAGGAAACTAGTATCTAGGAAGGTAAATCAAGAATCAATAACTACAGCTATTGCAAGAGTAACAACAGTTGTTGTAGTAGCTATAGGATTATTCGTTGCGCTGGGTGTAATGAATTTAGGTAAAGCACTAACCTCATTATTAGCAGGTGCTGGTGTAGTAGGTTTGGCCATAGGGTTAGCTTTACAAGGCACCTTAGCAAATACCTTTGCAGGCCTTATATTATCGTTTAGAAAGAAAATTCAAATTGGTAATTGGGTAGAAACTACAGGTTTTTCTGGTGAAGTTATTGATATTAACCTCAAAGACTTTACATTAAAAGAAGCTGATAATAATATTGTTGTTATCCCAAATAAAACGATATTAGAAAATCCACTTAAAAATTACTCCTTAACAACAAGAATGCGAGTATTCTTAGAGTGTGGAGTAGGATACGAGTCTGATTTAGAAAAGGTGGAACAGTTAACAAAAGAAGTAATCGCTGAAACTTTTGATCAGGTTGAAAAACCAGAAGACGTAGAGTTCTACTACACAGAATTTGGCGACAGTTCTATAAACTACTTATGCAGATTCTGGATTGATGCCGAAAGTATGCTCGAAAAGTTAAGAGCAAAAACAAAAGCCATTATAGAAATCAAAAAGGCTTACGATAAAGAAGGTATTAACATTCCTTTTCCAATCAGAACACTTCAATTTGATAACAAGCTTAGTGTTAAGTCACCAGAGTTGCAAGAAGCGTTTTCAAATAACTAAAACTAACAAATCCTACACACTATTATCTATTCAGTGAAAGTCACTGAAAGAACCATGGTTTCTGAAAGTCAGAAACTAAAAACACTAATCATTTAAAAATTTAAAATTATGTTACGTTGGACAATCACATTTGTAATTATTGCAATCATAGCCGGAATCTTAGGATTTGGTGGAATAGCAGGAGGAGCTGCCACAATAGCAAAGATATGTTTCTTTCTATTCTTAATATTATTTGTTATTTCTCTTTTTAGAGGATCAGCAAAAAAACTATAAAGCAAGCATAGCAAACAAAACATTAACCACTAAAATTTAAAACAATGAAGAAGTTCACATATTTATTTATAGCATTATTTAGTCTTAGTTTATTAACTACAAGCTGTAGAGAACAAAAATCTACTGGCGAAAAAATAGAGGAAGCAGTAGATGATACTGGCGATGCTATTGAGGATGCAGCAGACGATGTATCTGATGAAGTAGAAGATGCAGTTGATAATAGATAAAATAGACAATAATGAAACGATTATCATATCTGTTTTTAGCTCTGTTTAGCCTTAGTGTATTTATTACGAGCTGTAGAGAGCAAAAAACACCAGATGAAAAAGTTGAGCATGCATTAGACGAAGTTAGTGATGAATTAGAAGAAGCTAGTGATGATGTAAAAGACGCTGCAGAAGACTTAAAAGACGAAATAGAAGAGGTTAAAGAAGAAAATGGTGGTAAGTAATAATCTGCCATTAAGCTTTAATCACAGAATCAAATAAATTATTAGAAAAATGAAAATTAAGATATTAGCCTTAGCACTTACAATGTTTGTTGGTGTGCAGGCACAGAAAGAGAATAAAGATAAAATTGTTGAAACCAAAACCAGAATTATCAACGTTATGGAAGATGGTGAAATGGTCGAAAAAAAGGTCATGGTAAAAACAACAAAAGAGCAAGAAATCAAAACAGATCCTAAATACAAAGGTACAATAGATGCTCCAAGGGTTTTTCCCGCTACCAAAGTTTCAAAAGTTATATATATTGATAATGATAACGATCCATTTTATGATGATCAGGCAAAAGTAAGTTATTATAAAAAAGACGGAATGGTCTATAACTTTAATCCAACCAATTCTGGATTTGAAATTGTTGACAACAAATCAAAAAAGTTAATTGGTAATGCCAGATTTTCAAACAATGCCGATGTGTATTTATTTAGCACAAACGATTACAGTGGTATTGGGTATTTCAAAGACAATATGTTTATTATTGAATACTATGATGATGAAGGCACCCTAATCATTGAAAAATTTAATGATAATAAACTGTAATTTTAAATAGATAACTTTAAAAAGCCATCACTATTGATGGCTTTTTTTTATTTTTATACAAACAAAAGAACTATGAGTGCTACCATACCAAATGAGACTTTTCCCTTCTTTAAAAAACTAGCTAAAAACAATAATAGAGATTGGTTTAATGAACATAAACCAGAGTTTAAAGCTATTGAAGCTAAAATTAAATCTGCATACAACCATTTAGGTGAATTAATGAGTACTCACGATCAGATTGAAAAGATAAAAATTTTCAGAATATACAGAGACGTACGTTTTTCAAAGAATAAGCTACCGTACAAAACCCATTTTGGAGGCTCTTTTACAAGAAAAAAACCTGAATTGAGAGGAGGTTATTATTTGCATATTCAACCTAATAACGAATCGTTTATAGCAACAGGATTTTGGGAGCCAAATAAGGAAGATTTACTAAGAATTAGAAAAGAATTTGAGATGGACGATAGTGAGATGAGAGATATTCTTAATAATAAAACTTTTAGTGAAACTTGGGGAGGTTTTGTAGGTGATGAGCTAAAAACAGCACCAAAAGGCTTTGATAGAGATCATCCTGCTATAGATCTTATTCGTAAAAAGCAATACATCTTTATAAAAAAGTACTCGGATGAAGCCGTGTTACAGTACAATTTTGTTGAGAGCGTAAATGATGATTTTAAGAAAATTAGACCTTTCTTTGATTATATGAGTGATGTGCTTACAACAAACCTTAATGGTGAATCATTGCTTTAAACGGCTTCTAATACTTCGGGTTTGTTAAATGCCTGAATACTATCTAATAATCGTTCTTTTACGATATTCATCATACGTTTGTTCAATGCAGATGAATTCTGAATATAAAGCGCATATTCTTCTTCTGTAAATTGTCCAATAATCATTCCTTTTATAGAATTTCTAAATTTCATATCCTTATGAATAGCATTATCTATGTATGCTAATTGTTTAGATAGAGTTAATTCGTAATATACATTTTTGCGTTTAGCAATGTAATTTTTAAAAACAGCTATAAACAAATTGTGCTGCATCTTTATGATTGGACGTAACGTTTTATTCTGAAATAACTCATCAGAACTCATAGAATCATAAATTTTTGCAGAAGAAATTACAGGTCTAATGGATAATAAATGCTTTGTGCGTGAAGCCATGGTTAAGTCATTTAGGATTTATATGAAATTAAAATTAACCATTAACACTTTGTTTGCATAGTGTAAACGATATTGTTGTTAACGGTCTTATTAACAAAAAGAGGTCAATTTCTAAAAACTGACCTCTTTTTCTATTCAAACTACTTTAATAAGAAAACTTATTCATTAATGAATTCGTCAAAGGTTTTTAATTCAAGTTCTTCAGGATTAGTTTTTTTCTTCAATTTTTTAAAGTCGGATTTAGCATTGTTAAATCGTTTTTCAATAACTTCAAGGTTAGCTAGTTCTGCATTAGAAGGTGCATCATAGCTGCCAGCGATTTTGGCATATAAATCTGCCATTTTTTCTCTTAACTGTGGTTCTGCTGAGCCTACGTAATTGTCGCCTGTAGTAACAACTAATGTTTTCTTAAGCTCGTTTAGTGCATTAGCTACTTTTGCCTTTTTACCCTTAGTGGCTTCATACAACGCATCTAACTCATATACCATATAGGCAAGTTCTTGAGTCATATTGTACATTTTCATAGTTGTTTTGTGCTTCATATCAATATCAGCTTTACTCAAACCAGTATCTGTATCATTCTTAACTTCAAATACATGCTCAAAAGTTTCTTTACCTTTTTTAATAACCGCTTTGTATTCTCCTGCTGAAACTCTAGGTGAGGTAAATCCACCAAAGCTAAAGGTCTTTCCCTTGGCTACTTTAGGGTTTTTAATTGTATAATTCCAATTCACAATATTAATACCTTTGGCTTTACCTGGTGTCAAAGACACTATCTTATTACCATCCATATCTTGTATTTCCATGGTCATTTTTCCGAAGGTATGTCGTTTAGGAAGTAAGTATTTAATTAGAGCACCAGAAGGCCCATTGGAACCCACAAACTGCGTTTCTGCACCAAAACCATTGCCAAAAGCACCACTGTTATCATTCATTACAAAAGGGTCACTTTCAAAGAAATGTAACTTTTTGCTTAAAACTTTAGAATTAATTTCTCTAAGTGGCGAAATATCATCTATGATAATAACACCTCGTCCATGTGTACCCATAACCAAATCGTTAGTTTTAGCTTGAAGGTCAATGAAATGAACCGCAACTGATGGCATATTATTTTTAAATTTACTCCAACTTTTACCGCCATCTAAAGTTATGTACAGTCCAAACTCAGTTCCTAAGTAGAGTAAATTTTCATTTTCATAGTCCTCTTGAATATTTCTAGCAAAGATTTCTACATCATCAGAAATAATATTTGTCCATGACTTTCCATAGTCGGTTGTTTTGTATGCATAAGGTTTCATGTCACCTTTGGTATGACCATCAAAAACGGCATACGCAGTACCTTTGCCATGCACACTGGCTTCAATATGATATACCCAAGTATTGGCAGGCAATCCTGAAATATTCGGTGTAGTATTAGTCCAGTTTTTACCACCATCTCTAGTAACTTGCACATTACCATCATCTGTACCTACCCAAATAATATTCTCATCTAGTGGAGATTCTGCAATAGTGAATATGGTAGTATGATTTTCTGCACCAGAATTATCCATAGATAAACCTCCTGAATCTTCTTGGTTTTGTTTTGTTGGGTCATTAGTAGTTAAATCCGGCGATATAACTTCCCATGTATTACCCATATCTTCAGATTTGTGTAAATATTGGCTTCCCATATAAAAACGATCTGGTTGATGCTTACTTACGGCCATTGGTGCATTCCAATTAAAGCGTAATTTTGAATAGGCTTCCGTTGGTAGCGGTTGTATTGTCTTTACAAGTTTCTTATTTACATCATATCTCCATACGTTTTCAGCACCTTGCATTTCTGAATAAATAATATTTTTGGTTGGATGTTTTAGAACTCTAAAACCATCACCACCACCAATAGAATTCCAATCTCTTGCTTTAACACCACCACCAGCTTGTGATGGTCCATACCAAGAGCCATTGTCTTGTAAACCGCCATAGACATTATAAGGTTCGGCATCATCTACACTAATATGGTAGAATTGTGATAAAGGTAGATTCTCAACAATTTCAAATGTTGTTCCTCCATTCCAACTACGATAAACACCACCATCTGTACCAGAATACATCACATCTGAATTGTTAATGTCGAATATCACATCATGGATATCGCTATGCATATTCCCTAAATTTTTGAAGGTTTTTCCACCATCGCGAGAAATGGAACCGGAAAGGCCACCTTTTACAACAACATCAGGGTTTCTTGGGTCTACAGTAATTCTTGAAAAATAGAATGGACGTACTGTAATTCCAAAATCATTATTCAATTGTTTCCATGAAGCTCCTGCATCATCACTTCTGTATAGCCCTTTTTTACTGTCTTCCTCTGCTTCAATGACTGTATACAGAACATTAGAATCTGATGGAGCAACCGCTATGGCCAAACGACCTAACTTTCCTTCTGGGAATCCATTATGGATTTTATTCCATGTTTTACCTGCGTCTGTAGACTTATATAAGGCACTTTTATCACCACCAGAATTAAACGACCAACCTGTTCGTCTAAATTCCCACATAGATGCATATAAGATATTTGGGTCATTGTGATCCATTGTCATATCAGCACAACCAGTCATCTCATCAACATAAAGGATCTTGTTCCAAGTCTCGCCACCATCTGAGGTCTTGTAAACACCTCGTTCTTCAGAATCAGACCAAAGTGCCCCTAAAATACCTACATAAATTTCTTGGGAATTATTAGGGTTAACAATGATATTTGCGATACGCTCAGATTTTTCAAAGCCCATTTTTTCCCAAGTTGTACCACCATCCGAAGATTTATAAAGTCCATCTCCAATAGAGACACTATTTCTTGGCCAGGTTTCACCTGTTCCGACATATATTGTTTTATCTGGATCATTAGGATCAATCTCAACTGCTCCTATAGATTGACAATACTCATCAAAAATAGGGTTGAAGGTTGCACCAGCATCATTAGATTTCCAAACACCACCACCAGCAGTACCAGCATAAATAATTCTAGGATTGGTAGGGTGTGCCTCCATATCGTTAATACGACCGCTCATCAACGCTGGACCAATATGGCGTGCTCTTAGGTCACCGAAATAGGATTCTGCTTTTATAGTATTTTCCTGAGCATTAGCAATTGGTATACAGCTCCAAAGTACCGCTAGTGCTAAAACAATTTTTTTCATTTGTGATTTGTTTTTTGGTTGAACGTGATTTTGAGAATTAAAAATCCCCAAGCATTATAGTTGCTTGGGGAAATCTATGTGTTAATTTTTGTTTTCAGTTTCAGTTGTCTCTCCTTCAGGAAATTTAAATTCCTTGTCGTCGACCTTAGGATTCACTTCAATAGTGTCCATGCTTATCGGTTGACTTTGACCATCTTTTATACCTTGGGTCATTGTATATGGCATGTAAATGTCTCCAGCTTCCTGATAGTCGCTAAATGTAATCTCCTGAATCATACCTTTAGCTTGACCTTGCTTTATCTCGTTTTGCATGGCAAGCGGTACATAATTTTCGGTGTCAAAATAATAGAAGTACACATTCTCTTCTTGCTTACCATCTATAGTTACCGGTTGTTTAGTCAGCTTTATTTTAAAAGTTTCTGTACCTGCAAAATCTTCCTTGCCCATTAATTCAACAGTATATCCTTTATCCTTATAATCAAGAAATGCATCAGGAAAATCACCTGCTTCCAGTTTAAAATTCGCTGTTGCTTCTGCATCACTTTTTTCAGCTTTTTGAGTCATAAAATTAGTACTCCAAAGTGTTTCACCATCAAACACACCTTGCTTCATAGTTTTACCTTGAAAAGTAATACGAGTCATTTGTCTACCATCTTTTAACTGTATGATTTCAATTGGGATTTCCATACCTCCTTGATTTACTTTAGCGCTCATTTTCATGCCTTCTATGGCTCGCCAAGCATCAATGCCTCCAGTATTTTCAAAATAATTAGCTACTATTTCTTCGGCAGTCTGTGCGGTAATTGAGGCTGTAAGGACAAAAGCCACGGACAGCATCATCAGTTTTAATCTTTTCATGATTTTTTGTTTGTTGTTATTATTTAAAGGTTACTTATTAATCTTCTGGCATTTTAAAAATGGATTCGTCTATGTCTGCATTGAACTCCACAGATTTAACATTCATCACCAATTGTGTATTGCCGTTAAACTTATTGGTCATGGTGTAGGCAACATACTTATTATCTACTTCTTGGTAATCGCTATACAAGGTCTGCGCCATAGCACCTTTGGCTGGTCCTGAGGTTACTTTAGATTCAGAGGCAATTGGTACAAAATTTTCAGTATCAAAATAATAGACCTCCGAATTTTCTTCCTCCTTACCATCTACCATAACTGGTGTCATGGTAATTTTAACTTTAAAAACTTCAGAGCCTTCCCAAGTATCTTTTCCTAAAAGTTCTATGGTGTATCCTTTATCTTTATAATTATGAAAAGGACTTACAATTTCGTCTTGTGCACCATTCTTGGTATTTAATGAGGTTTCACTATCTGAGGCTTCGGCTTTTTGAGTTTGAAAATTCATCGCCCAAGAATTTTCCCCATCAAAGGCTTCCACAATAAATGAAGTGCCTTGTAAATCTACGTCTATGGCGTAACGACCATCTTTCATATACGTTGCTACAAAAGGATAGTCTACACCTTGCTGGTTGGCAACACCAGTAATTTTCATATTTTCTACCGCACTCCAAGCTTCGTCACCACCTATATTCTCGATATAGTTATCGACAATTTCTTCTGCAGTTTGGGCTTGAAAAGTAGTAATGTTTAGGCTAAAGATTAGGGCGAGAATAAGTTTAAATGACGTTTTCATAATAATGGAATTTATATGTTAACAATGGTTTGACTATCAAGGTACTAAATTGTTACAAGAATTCTTCGTTTTTTGATTTAACATTTAATGAACGAAAGTGTATTTTTGGTAAAACAAATTTAAACAATGAAATTCGGAAGCGTCGATAACCCAGAACATATAGATTTTACCCTACCACCAGACCATCCTGATACACTCAAGACACTACAGAAAAATCCTTCAGATAATACCAAGGTCTATGTAGGTTGTGCTAAATGGAATAAGGCAGATTTAAAAGGGTTCTACCCAAGAGGAACAAAAGACGAATTAGAGTATTATTCGCGTCAGTTTAATTCTATTGAGTTAAATGCAACGTTTTATAGAATTTTTCCACCAGAGCAATTTGAGAAATGGCATGATAAAACACCCAGTGATTTTAGGTTCTTTCCAAAATTAAATCAGGAAATTAGTCATTGGAAACGTCTTAATGATGGTGTTGCTACTGTTGTAGATAATTACCTTTACAGTGCTGTTAACCTCAAAGAAAAGCTGGGATGTGTCTTTTTGCAAATGCACAACAATTTTGCACCGAAGGATTTTGATCGTGTGATCTATTTTATTGAAAGTTGGCCAAAAGAAATTCCGTTAGCAGTAGAGTTTAGGCATACAGGCTGGTATAATGATGAAGCTATAACCGAAGATTTATATCAACTTTTGGAAGAAAATAATATTTCTAACATCATTGTAGACAGTGCTGGTAGACGTGATATTATGCATATGCGTCTTACCAATTCCAGGGCTTTTGTGCGTTATGTCGGTGCAAATCATCCAAGTGATTATACACGTTTAGATGATTGGGTAGAACGACTAAAACATTGGAAAGCCAATGGTATTAGAGAGATTGACTTTTTTGTGCATCAAAATATAGAGAAAGAGTCTCCATTGCTTTCGGCCTATTTAATTAAAAAGTTAAATGCTGAATTGGGAACGGATTTAAAAATTCCTAATGATGACTCGGGCGGGCAACAAAAATTATTATGGATTATATAAAAGCCATAGTACTATAAATTATCAACAAACCACTAATTACTGATGAAATGAGATTCCACACGCGTAAATGGGTAAAACCAGAAGACTTAAATCCAAATGGTACACTTTTCGGTGGTCAACTTTTGGCATGGATAGACGAAGAAGTAGCATTATATACTGTTATTCAATTAGAAAATCCTAAAATAGTTACCAAATATATGTCCGAAATTAACTTTATGGCTTCTGCCAAAAAAGGTGATATTGTAGAAATTGGTATTGAAGTTATAAAATTTGGTAATTCTTCTTTAACTATGAAATGTGAAGTCCGTAATAAAATGACCAGAGAAACCATTCTCACTGTAGACAAAATTATTATGGTAAATCTTGGACCAGACGGTAAGCCCAAGCCACACGGCAAAACAGAAGTAGAGTTCGTAAAGGATAGACTAGATGATTAATTAATCGGCACTTGCAATAGCCAATTCATAAATCTCCAAATCAAAATATTTTACCGACGCCAAAACATGGTCAAAAATATCACCAATAATGTATTCATAGTTTTGCCAGCGAATATCGCTGCTGAAGGCATAAATTTCCATGGGAATCCCTTGTGGAGTAGGCTCTAATTGTCGCACCATTAAGGTCATCTCCTTATTAATCGCAGAGTGATTATCCATGTAAGTCTGTAAATATTTTCTAAATACACCAAAGTTTGTTAGGTTTCTGCCATTGATAAGAATGGATTTATCTACACCTTTTTCTGTATTAAATTTTTTAATCTCTTTAGAACGCTCATCAATATAATTAGAAATAAGCTCAATCTTTTTAAAGCGCTCTATGTCTTCATCAGTTAAAAATTTTATAGTCGATGTTTTAACAATCACAGAACGCTTTATACGTCTTCCACCAGAGTTCATCATACCTCGCCAATTTTTAAACGAGTCAGATATTAAGGCATAAGTTGGTATAGTGGTAATGGTTTTATCCCAGTTCTGCACCTTTACTGTGGCTAAATTAATTTCTATTACATCACCATCTGCTCCATACTTTTCAAACGTAATCCAGTCTCCAATACGAACCATATCGTTTATAGAAACCTGAATACTAGCCACAAAACCTAGTATAGTATCTTTAAAAATCAATAGAATTACAGCAGAAGCAGTCCCTAAGGAGATAGCAAACTTTATAAAAGTTACACCAGTGAGAATTGAGAAAATAGCAAAAACACCAAGAATCCAACCGAAAATCATAAACACCTGAATATAGCTATCGATAGGTTTATCCTTGTATCGTGGTAATGTTTTTAGATAGTCTTTTACGGAGTTTAGAAAACTTCTAATAATCCTCAACGTCAAAAGTATGGCAATGATTTTTAGGGTTTTTTCGACTATATTCTCAAAATAAGCAAAGTCAGAAAACACATCTGGCACAAACTCAATGAGTATGATTAGTGGAATGATATGAGCAATATTCCTAGGAAGCTTATTGCTGATTAGGATATTATCAAAGTTAGTTTTGGTCTTATTAGCAACAGTTGCAGAGAATTTCCAAAGGATACGTTTGGTAATATAATCGATAATAAAAGCAACAATGAGTAAGGCTATCAAAAGCGCTAACATGTTTAAGTACTGCGCTGTATTTTCTGAAACACCACGCTCTACCAGTAAATCGTATATGTAATGTCTAATGCTAAGCATTTACGGGTTTAAGATATTTTTTATCTACATAAAACGTTCCGAAAGGAATTATGGCTGCTATAAGTACTATAAATAATGTACGGGTATTCCATTTCATGTCTTTACTCATTAAAACAGCCATAACAATATAAGCAATAAAAAGTAGGCCATGTGGCATACCTAGCATTTTTACATACTGTGGGTCGTTAGCAAAGTATTTTACAGGTGTTGCTATAAACAATAACAATATGTATGATACACCTTCAAGAAGTGCTACAATTCTAAATGTTGGTAGTAGTTTAGACATGTTTTTAAATTTTATGCAAAAGTACTTTACAAACAACTAATAACCATAGTATTTTAACAGCTTTTAAGAAATAAAGACAAACTACAATTCAATTAATTATCTTTAGGCGTTCAACCAAAAATCAAAGTTTTTTAAGAATGAAAAAAATTCTGGTACTATCACTTATTTCAAGTCTATGTTTTTCATGTGCTACAGTAAAAAATTCATCAAAAGCAAAAAACCAGCAACCAGCTGTAGCCACAAAACCACAAGCAACCAAAAAGAAATCTGGTAAAATAAAAGATTACGATAAAGTAATTACTAAAGATGCTATTACAGACAAAGGTCTATTTGATGTACACGTAGTAGATGATAAGTATTATTTTGAAATTCCGACCAAATACTTAAATACAGATATGCTTTTGGTAAGTAGACTGGCTAAGTTACCGGCAAATCTTGGTGGTGGATATGTTAATGCAGGTACAAAAACCAATACCAGAATGATTAATTGGGAACGTTTTAGAGATAAAATTCTCATTAAAGAAAAATCATCGAGTGCAATAGCTGCGGATAGTTTGCCTATAAATGTATCTGTACGTGCCAATAATTACGAGCCAACCTTGTATGCTTTTGATATAGCAGCATTTTCTAAAGATTCCTCTGCTGTAGTGGTAGATGTTACTAAATTCTATAGCTCAGATGTTAAAGCTATAAGTGGATTACCTTCATTTTTCAGGAAACAATATAAAGTCAGAAGTTTAGATAAATCAAGAAGTTTTATAAACTCCATGCGTAGCTATCCAGAAAATATTGAAGTCATACAAGATTTTACTTATAATGCTGCAGAACCGCCTTCTAATTACGGAACGGAAACTATTAGTGTTCAAATGAATCAATCTATGATTTTATTGCCAGAAGAACCTATGCAACCTCGTTATTTTGATGAGCGCGTAGGTTGGTTCACTTTAAGTCAATACGATTATGGAAGTGAAGAACTTAAAGCAGATGAAAAGACTTATATAAGACGTTGGAAACTCGTTCCTAAGGATATTGAAGCTTATAAACGTGGCGAATTGGTTGAGCCTGTTAAACCAATTGTGTATTATTTAGATCCTGCCACACCAATGAAGTTTAGAAAATACATGAAAGAAGGTATAGAGCTATGGCAAAAGGCCTTTGAAGCAGCAGGATTTAAAAACGCTATCATAGCAAAAGATCCTCCTACCAAGGAAGAAGATCCTGAGTTTAGTCCTGAGGATATTCGTTATTCTGTGGTGCGCTATGTGGCTAGTACTACACGAAATGCCACAGGGCCAAGTGTGTCTGATCCTCGAAGTGGTGAAATTATAGAGAGTGATATTATTTGGTACCATAACCATTTACGTTCCTACAGAAACCGTTACATGTTAGAAACCGGAGCTGCGAATCCATCTGCAAGAACTTTAAACACACCAGACGAAGAAATTGGTGAAATGATGAAAATGGTGATTGCTCACGAGGTAGGGCACACCTTAGGTTTGCCTCATAACATGAGTGCAAGCTATGCCTATGATGTAGAAAATTATAGAGATGGTGTATTCACTCAAAAAAATGGTATTGCTGCCACGATTATGGATTATGCACGTTATAATTACATTGCGCAACCAGGCGACAAGAATATTCGATTTGTTCGACAGTTAGGACCTTACGACGATTATGCCATCAATTACGGTTATCGTTATATTCCAGATGCTAAATCTGCTGATGACGAAAAGGAAACTTTAAACCGTTGGATTATAGAAAAAGCCGGAAATCCTATCTATAAATTCGGCAAGCAAAGTAGTCGTTTCGATCCAACAGCACAAACCGAAGATATTGGCAATAATAGTATAAAAGCCAGTACTTATGGGCTAAAGAACCTCAAAATTGTTGCTAAAAACTTACCTGATTGGACGAGCGATAAGACGAACAATTATGAAGATTTAGAAGAACTTTATGGTGAACTTTTAGGTGTTTGGAGCCGTTATGTCGGTCATGTAGTCACACATGTTGGTGGAGTAGTGGAAGATACCAAGAACCCATCTCAAGAAGGTTTGGTTTACAATCCTGTGGATAAAGCATATCAGAAATCCGCAATGCAATGGTTGCACCAAAATGCTTTTGAAACACCAGAGTGGCTAGTTGATGAAACTATTTTAAGAAATATTGATTTTGCTGGGTATACAGATAGAATTCGAAGATTGCAAACGCGTCATTTAAATAATTTAATGAATTTTGAACGTTTAGGAAGACTCATAGACCACAATGCTATGAATAACAATAACTATTCTGCTTTAGATATGATGAAAGCGTTGCGTCTTGGTTTATGGTCAGAAACCGGATCATCTTCTAACGTTACAGTATTTAGAAGAAATTTGCAACGTGCATATGTTGATAGAATGGAGTATTTAATGACAGAAAATATTGATGCTAGGAGAAGTAATCAATATTTTAACGTTAACCAATCTGATGTTAGATCTATTGTGAGAGGTGAGTTAAATGCACTTAAACGTATCTTAGCTTCTGCTGCTAATGCAGGTGTAAATACAGATACAAAATACCATTACAGAGACTGTATTGAAAGAATTAACACTATATTAGAGCCAAAATAATTAAATAAATGAACCAAAAGGTTTTTGTAAATTTTTAAAGAGATGAATAAACTAATCATATTTTGCTTGTTGGCTACAATAGCAATACCATCAATAAGCTATTCGCAATCTGGCTTATCAAAAGAGGAAAAAGTGCAGGCAATGTACGATCTCAATAAAAAAATAATTGAGTCTCAGAATTTTAGTTTTATTGCAACTTGGGTTTTTAGTGATGATAAAAGAGGACAAGTGTCAGAAAGTGCAAATACAATTACTATAAATAATTCTAATGTTTATGGTTCATTGGCTACTTTAAAAGCGGACAAATCTCCTACAATGCTTAAAGGAGCAATGCAAAATTACAGCGTTAATTATGAGGATAGCGCTCATGAAATTACTATCAGTTTTAACATTGGTGCATATAATGCTACATTAACTGTAAAGTCTAATAGTAATGCCTTTTTAATTTTGAACTCAGAAAATAAAGAAACATTAACTTATAAAGGTTTCGTTAAATAATAATTATTAAAGTATCTTTGATTCAGTTTATCGGAGATACACCTCACAAATAACTTTAATTCTTAGTTTTCATTTTTGGTTTAACACACTATTCATTGTTAAGTTAATTAACTTGTTTGCATTGTATATTTTCATGAGCAGGCTTAGTTATTAACACAAATTATAATGAATGGGTAGATCACAACAAACATTTAGCAAAACAGAGAAAGAAAAAAAGCGCTTAAAAAAAAGAGAGGAAAAACGAAAGAAGATGGAAGCGCGAAAACTTAACAAAGAAGAAAATGGCTCTAATGGCATTCCTATGGCGTATGTAGATCATAATGGTAATCTTACAGATACACCGCCTGACCCTTCAATGAAAGTAAAAGTGAAAGCTAAAAACATTGAAATAGGTATACCCAAAAAAGAAGATATAGAGGAGGAGTTCGATCCTATAAGAAAAGGTAAAGTTTCATTTTTTAACGATTCTAAAGGGTACGGTTTTGTTGTAGATGTAGACACTAATGAAAAGTATTTTATGCACATTAGTGGTATCATAGATGTTGTTACAGAAAATGATAAGGTTACATTTGAGCTCGAAAAAGGACAACGTGGTATGAATGCTGTTAAAGTGAAAAAAGTGTAAATTATTAAACAACCCTTGTATAATATAAACCACTATCAATTTGATGGTGGTTTTTTCATTCAAGGAATAATATTTTAAAAAAAATAAAACTTTCGATAAGAAATCTTCGTAAGTAGAGAAACAATTCATTAAAACTTACAACTATGAAGATTAAAAATTTAATTCCAACATTGACATTCGCATTAGTAGTTTTGTTCAATACAAATGCTTTTGCACAAGACACAAAAATGGTAGGTGGTGCAGAAATGTATCCTACTAAAGATATCGTATCTAATGCAGTAAACTCTAAAGACCACACAACTTTAGTTGCAGCAGTAAAAGCAGCTGATCTAGTAGAAACTTTGCAAGGTGATGGCCCATTTACTGTTTTTGCCCCTACAAACAGTGCCTTTGATAAACTTCCTAAGGGAACAGTTTCTACATTGCTTAAAAAAGAAAATAAAGAGAAATTACAAGCAGTATTAACATACCATGTCTTAGCAGGAAAACATAATGCAAAGACTATTGCGAAAGCTATAAAAAAAGGTGATGGAAAAGCGGTTTTTACAACTGTTAATGGTGCAGAACTAACCGCTATGATGGATGGCGATACTATTGTTTTAAAAGATACAGCAGGAAATACATCTACAGTTACCATTGCAGACGTTAACCAGTCTAATGGTGTTATCCATGTCGTTGATACCGTTGTACTACCAAAAATGTAAAATATTAGGTTGATTGATTAGTTGGATTAGTATTAACAAGTGCTAATCTGAAAAAGCGTAAGGCATTCGTCTTACGCTTTTTTTTATACTTTTATGTTTTTGAAAAAAAGACGCATAAATGACAATTCAAATAGTTCAAGTTTCAGAGATGTTGGTTGTTGGGATTTCTGTTAATATGCAACGGCACGAAACTCATAAAATAAAGACTTTGTGGCAGCAGTTTTCTCCAAGAAAAGGTGAAATAACTAACTTAGTTAATAACAGGTCTATTGCCATGCAAACGTTTACTTTAGACGAAAAAGGAGTGCCAAATAATAACTTTAATATGTGGGCTTGTGTAGAAGTGTCTAACCTTGCTGATGTGCCAAGCGATATGAAGGGTTTTACAATACCAAAAGGGGAATACATAAAAATACTTCACAAAGGTATGGATGCTAGCAAAACATATCAGCGAATAATGACAGAATGGTTGCCAAATTCTGGTTACGCTATTGACGATCGACCGCATTTTCAGATAATGGGAGACAAATACAAAAATGGAAGTCCAGATTCTGAAGAGGATTTTTATGTACCTATAATCAAAACATAACAAAATGAAACGTCACTTCGAGTGATTCCGAAGCATGAGGAATATTATTTAGAAGTCTTTTAAAATAGCTCTCGCTACAATTTTCTATAGAAAATCACTCGAGCTGACATTAAATAAACTTTAAAAACTAACCCTAAAATCACAGCCCGTTTTATAATTGCTACAACCAAAAGCTGTTTTTCCTTTTAGAATACGGCCGGTTTTGCATTTTGGGCAAGAATCACCAATTTTAATTTTAGGTTTTGCAGTTAGTTTAGGCTCTAACTTAAGTTTGTAGGCATCATCAAAACGCAATAAGCCTTCAATAGATTTCCCATTAATTTTGAAGCCTTTAAGATTAACTGTAGACCCTTTATCTAATAATCTAACATATTGATTTTCTGAAATTTTTTTCTCACCATATTTAAAAGGTAAAACAAAATCACACCCTTTTCCGTAAAGGTTGCAGCCATAAGCACTTTTTCCTTTTAGAATATGCCCATTTTTGCATTTTGGGCAAGTAGTACCAACCAGCTTTTCTTTTTTAGGTTTCGATTTAGATTTTTTAACAGGTTTATTATTTATCGCAGAAATACGTGTTTCTACCTTTTCGCTTCTTACCTCATAGACTAACGCATCAACCATACGTTTCATTCCTTTAATAAACGTATTAGCGCTTATTTCACCTTTTTCTATATCTTTTAATTGTTTTTCCCAAGTGCCAGTGAGTTCAGCAGATTTCAACAATTCATTCTGAATAGTATCTATCAACTGAATACCAGTTACCGTAGGTAAGATTTGCTTTTTGTTTCGCTTTATATATTTACGCTTAAAAAGGGTTTCAATAATATTGGCTCGTGTAGATGGCCTTCCTATACCATTTTCTTTCATAAGGTCTCGAAGTTCATCATCATCTACTCGCTTGCCTGCAGTTTCCATAGCACGTAGGAGAGAGGCTTCAGTATATTGTTTTGGTGGTTTGGTTTGCTTTTCTAAAAACGAAGGTTCGTGTGGTCCTTTTTCGCCTTTTTCAAAAGTAGGTAAAATAGATTCTCCTTTAGATTTAGAGCCATCAGACTCAAATACTACACGCCAACCTTTAGATAAGATTTCTTTTCCAGTAGTTTTAAAATTCACATCTTCTGCTTTACCAATAACTGTAGTATTAGATACTCTACAATCATCGTAAAAAACAGCTATAAATCGTTTGGTAATGATGTCATAAACACGTTGTTCATTATGCTGTAAATGGGTTTGCATTCCTGTGGGAATTATAGCATGATGATCCGTTACTTTTTTATCGTTAAATACACGAGATGATTTCTTTATCTTTTTATTTAGTAAAGGTGATGTAAACTGATTGTAATCAGTTAGTTTTGATAAAATATTTTTTACTTTAGGGTATATATCACTTGGTAAAAAAGTAGTATCAACTCTGGGATAAGTAACCACCTTTTTTTCATATAATTTTTGAGCAATTTTTAGTGTGTCATCTGCAGATAATCCAAACTTGGTATTACAGTAAACTTGCAATCCTGTTAAGTCAAATAGTTTTGGTGCATATTCTGTACCTTTCTTTTTGGTGATAGACACAATTTCAAACTCATGTTCTTTAACCTTATTAGCTAACTTTTCACCATCTTCCATTTTAAGGAAACGTCCTTCTTCGTAACTAAACAAAGTATCTCTGTATAAGGTTTGTAGCTCCCAGTAAGGTTGTGGTACAAAGTTTTCTATTTCTTTATAGCGATTCACCAACATGGCAAGGGTAGGAGTTTGAACTCTACCAACCGAGAGTACTTGTTTATAACCACCATGTTTAACGGTATATAAACGAGTGGCATTTATACCTAATAACCAATCGCCAATAGACCTAGAAAAACCAGCATAATAAAGATTGTCATAATCTTCAGCTGGTTTAAGATTTTCAAAACCTTCTTTTATAGCTTCTGTAGTAAGCGATGAAATCCAAAGACGCTGTACTTTTCCTTTATATTTAGCTTCGCTTAAAACCCAACGTTGAATCAATTCTCCTTCTTGGCCAGCATCACCACAATTAATAACCACATCTGCTTTATCAAAAAGACTTTTTACAATGTTGAACTGTTTTTTTATACCATCATTATTCGAAACTTTAATCTTGAATTTTTCAGGAAGCATTGGTAAGTTGTTAAGATCCCAACTTTTCCAATGAGGTTTGTAATCACTCGGCTCGCATAGCGAACAAAGATGACCAAAGGTGTAAGTTACAGCATAGCCATTGCCTTCAAAGTAGCCATCACGTTTGGTGTTGGCACCTAAAACACTTGCAATTTCTCTTGCGACACTTGGTTTTTCGGCAATACAGACTTTCAAAATTTATTGAATTTTTAAGACTGCAAAATAAGTAAAATAAAGAATTATAAAAGTGGTTTTAAAGCTCTAAAATCAGCTTTTGTCCAATCCTAAGCATAGAGTTCCTTTTAATTTTGTTGGTTCTACAAATTGAAGCAATACTCGTTTGGTTACGTTTAGAAATTCTGGAAAGTGTATCTCCCTTTTTAACAACATATACTTTGCGTTGCTTTTCTAAACTGGCTAAAGCCTCTTCCTTAGTATTAAATAAGCTTAGCTTTGCTAAACCTTTAGAGCTATGGTATGTTGCTCTGGTCCATTTATGGGTTATCCAAAGATCTTTAGAACGAATGGTGTTAGTATCATCGAAGTTAAACAGATATTCTGGGTGAATGTATTCACCTTTATAGCTTGTTACCAAATGTAAATGACTTCCAGTAGAGCGTCCTGTGTTACCGCCTTTTCCTAAATACTGCCCTTTTGCTAACGTATCATTTGCCTTAACTGCAATCTGTGAAAGGTGAGCATAAGTCGTTTCTAAACCATTAAAATGACGAACAACAACTGTTTTACCATGGCCACGACTATATCTTGCAAATCTTACAATACCGCCAAGAATAGAAACTACAGAATCGCCTGTTACCAAATCAATATCAATGCCTTTGTGTGGTCGACCTCTTCGCCAACCATAGTGCGATGTAATTACTTTTTTATGCGACACAGGTGAAGCATAGGTGCTGTCAGAAAATGTGATATTAATAGGGAATTCAGATACAGTGTACTTGTAAGGGTTATATACTGTTGTATCCCAATGCTCAGCTTTAATATCTGGTAAATCACCGAGAAGAGTATCAGTATCAGCTGATTGTAAAGGTATTTCTATTTCCTTTACTAAGCTGGCCTTTTTAAACGTAGATGGTAATATGATTTTTAAAGTATCTGAAGGAATTTCATTTTGGGCACTTAAACAATTAACACCCATAAAAAATGAAATGGCGAATAAGAGGGTTTTCATTAATTTAAAAAATATTCTTTCGGTTGAAAGAACGCTAAATTAAGACAAATATTGTTAATCGCAAATCACTTTATTCATCGACTAAAAAGCCTTAATTTTGCACTTCTCAAATTACAATACAATTTATGTCGCAAACAAACCAAGCTGTTCAAGAAAAGAAAACCGATAAAGAATTATACGATTACCAACAAGGCGCTATTAGTCAGATTTTTGAAAAATTTGACACAGCACCAGATGATTATCACTTGCTTTACCAACTGCCAACAGGTGGCGGAAAAACAGTTATCTTTTCTGAAATGGTACGTCAATACTTAAAAAATCATAACAAAAAAGTTTTGGTAATGACGCATCGTATTGAGCTTTGTAATCAGACTTCTAAAATGCTGACTAGTTTTGGTGTTACCAACAAGGTGGTAAATAGTAAGGCGAATTTAGATGACCAGGCTGAGTATTCTTGTTTTGTAGCAATGGTTGAAACGCTAAATAACCGTTTGAATGATGATAAGCTAGATATCTCTGATGTTGGTTTGGTAATCATTGATGAGGCACACTACAACTCATTTACTAAACTCTTTAGATTCTTTGAAAAGGCTTTTATCTTAGGTGTTACTGCAACACCATTGAGTTCTAACAAAGAATTACCAATGAAAGGAAATTACAATGAGTTAATTACCGGTGAGTCTATAGAAAATCTTATTGAAAACGAGTTTTTAGCACGATGCGAAACGTATGCCTATGATATGGGATTAACTTCGCTAGAAGTTGGGTCTAATGGCGACTACACAGTAAAATCTTCCGAAGATTTATATACAAGTCCTGCAATGCTTCAAAAAACAGTAGACGCGTACAAAAAGCATTCGCTAGGGAAGAAGACTTTAATATTTAATAATGGTATCAACACGTCGATAAGTGTATATTATGCGTTTAGGGAAGCAGGTTTACCAATTATGCACTTAGACAATACCGCAACAAAAAAGCAGCGTAAACAAATTTTAGATTGGTTTCACAAAACACCAAATGCTATACTAACTTCGGTAAGTATCTTAACTACTGGTTTTGATGAACCAACAATTGATACGATTATCTTAAATAGAGCGACAAAGTCATTAACACTCTATTACCAAATGATTGGTCGTGGCTCTCGTATCTTAAATAATAAAGAGAAGTTTACAGTAATAGATTTAGGTAATAACCTTTACCGTTTCGGTCCTTGGGGAGCAGACTTAGATTGGCAATTAATTTTTAAATCACCAAACTGGTATACTGATCGTATTAAAGATGATGAAGCTATTGAAGCCAACTTTAAACACGATTTAGCAGATGATATCAAAGATGAATTTTCAAAATCTGAAAATACTTACTTTGATATCAGACAAACTTACAAGGATGCGGTTGATGCTGGCGAATCTTCAAAAGTAGTGTTGGAACGATCTATTGAACATCATGCAAAAATATGTATTGAAAATAGTGAGGATGTGTATGATGCACTAGCTCTAGCCAAATTACTAAAAGACGATATCAACCAGCGTATAGAAGTGTATGCCAAATGTATTAGTAAAAGTACTCACAACTTTCTGAAATGGTTGAAGGATGATTATCAGAAAAAGCTCAACTCATATCTTAGAACTAATTTTGATGAAAAGTTTGAAGAGATTCACGGATACCCTCCTGAAGACTAGAAAAAACCTTGACACTTAACTTATTGATTTATAATGTGTTTTAATTAAATATATAAAGTATTAATTCCAGGTTAAAGTGGATCAAATGATGTTAAGGTCTCTTAAAATATTTGAATGATACGCATATATTGGTTATATTAAACTAAACCAAAAAAATTCAGATATGCGGATACTAATAACTATATGCTTTTTATCATTTTCAACGATCATCTTTTCTCAAGATCCTATTATGCAACAAAATAATGAATCATTGGAGACTGTTGCGGCAAGTATTACAGATAAATATGATGATGAATTGGAATTAGATGCCAAGCAATTCGTTTTATTTCAAAAAAAAGTTGAGGAATTTTTAATACGAGAAGAAAAGATTCATGCCAATTATAATGGAGAAGAAAAACTTAATCGTTTATATAAGCTAAGAAAGGCAGAATCATTAGAAATGCGTAATATTTTAACCAAACCGCAATTCACGCTATATAAACAACTGAAGTCGCAGATTCAGCCTTTAGCAGTTGTTGACACTAAAAAGTCTTAACTAGAACTAATTAATAGTAAAAAGTGGTAACTTTTATAGAGTTACCACTTTATTTTTAACATAAAACCAAAAATAAAAATGAGTATTTTTCAATCTTACCAATTAGGGGATCAAACCCTTGACAATAGAATAGTTATGGCACCAATGACACGTTGTAGAGCCATAGATAATGTACCAAATAATCTTATGGCGGAGTATTACGCACAACGTGCATCAACAGGATTAATAATTACCGAAGGAACCTCACCTTCTGTAAATGGTATTGGCTATGCAAGAATACCTGGCGCTTATTCGCCTTTACAAATAGAAGGCTGGAAAAAAGTAGCAGATGCAGTGCATGCAAAAAATGGTAAAATTTTTGTACAATTAATGCATTGCGGACGAATTGTTGGTGCAGAGAATTTACCAGAAGCAGGTGAAGTTTTAGCACCTAGTGCTGTAAAAGCCGCAGGTGAAATGTTTACCGATACCAAAGGAATGGTGCCACATGTTACGCCTAGGGCAATGACCTTAGAAGACATAATACAAACCCAGCAAGAGTTTGTAGATAGTGCAACAGCATTGGTAAATAGAGCAGGAGTGCATGGTGTTGAGCTACATGCTGCAAACGGATATTTATTAGATCAATTTTTAAATCCTAAATCTAATGTACGTGAGGATGCTTATGGTGGTGACTTTAAAAATAGGGCTAGATTCGTATTGGAAGTTTCAAAAAAAGTCGTCGCAAGCGTGGGTAAAGACAAGGTCGGTATTAGGATATCCCCTTACGGTGCTATGAATGATGTAGATCATGATTATGAAGACCTAGTTGACTTATATAGTTATCTAGCATCAGAACTAAGAGAAATAGGTATAGCTTATATACATATCGCAGACCATTCTGGCAGTATGGGTGCGCCAGATTTTAAGACAGATATAAAAAGTACCATAAAACTACACTTTCAAAATACCATTATTACTGGTGGTGACATAAATAGTGTAGATGATGCAGAAAAGATATTATCTGATGGTTACGATCTCGCTTACATCGGAAGACCATTTATAAGTAATCCAGATCTAGTTCAAAAATTTTTAGATAGAGCAGATTTAAAAGATCCAAATCCTGACCTGTTTTATACACCAGGTAAAGAAGGTTATACAGATTACTAAATCTTGCGACAAAAAAACCTCTGAATGCTCAGAGGTTTTTTATTATATAAAATTTTCATCTTCCGTTTGCCGCTTGGTAGTTGGAGGTTCTGTATGCATGGTTTTTTCTAGACCAGCAGAATCTACATTAAAAAATTCGAGCAATTCTGTATGTCTCTTGATATGCTTTATGTCTTCACCTTCCATTACAATGGTTCCTATCATAGCTTCAGGGTGTTGAGCGAGTATTTTTACCAAACCTTCTTCAGAATAATTAGCGTCGGCATCATAGCCTTCAACCTGTTGTATATCTACAAAAGATCGCAAGGAAGTGTTTAATCGTTTGGCTATATCGTGCCATATGGTATCAGATGGCATTGTCTTAGTAATATCTATTGCATGTGTATCTTTTTTAGCAGCTTTTAAAATAGCTTCTATTTGTGCACTAAATTGTGTACTGCCAGCATAAATACAATTAATGAGTCCTTCTTTATTATCTATTGTCATTATTAATAATTTTTCATGGTTTCTTTTCGTTTTGTTAGCTGGCGTTGCAACTCGTTGACAACTTCACTTACAGCATCTCTAAAATTAGCTTTTGATGCTTCAGCAAATAATCGCGGTCCTGGTGCACTAAGGCGTATACCTGCAATCATACCAGTTTCATCACTAGTTGTGTTTTCAGTTTTAAAAAATACATCAGCTCTAATAACAAGCTCGTTACGTTTAAAAAGTTTCGTAAGTTTTTCTTTTGTAAATGTTTCTAGACTGTCACTTGCGGTAACATCGTCATATTCAAAAATAATTGTCATGTAATCTTCTTTTTTAGTTTTCTTTAATATAACTGACAAAGCCTTTATAAGCAAAGAGTTTAATAATATTTTATGATAAATTTTGTTGAGAATTTCAAATTAGTGTGATGACATTTTAAAAGTCATCCGTTGGATTACTATAATCGTAAACCTTTTAAAAAAATGAAAACAACATTAAAACTTTTAATGATATTCATACTGTTAGGATTATCATTCGGATGCTCAAGTGATGATAGTGATGAGAATGAACAAGCACAACAACCAATGATTTTTGAAGTCGATAATTTAATATTTGGGCAGTATGAAATTGAGCGACCGCCTTCAACAAATGATTTTGCAGCTGTTTATGGTATGGCTGTTTTTGAAGTACGTCCAACGGCAACACAATACACGTTAACTTATGAGAGTACTACAAGCCCAAATCTGAATTTCACTATCTCTTGGGAAAATGGAGAGGCTATACCTACAAGAGGAGCACCAGTTGCACCAGATGATATTCCAGGTTACAATTTAGGCATTGTGGGAGGTGAATACCATATTGTAATTTTAAGCTATGGATGTGAAGGTCCTCCTGGCGGAAGCTGCCAGCCTGGCAGTGATGGCTTAAATCAAGTTGAAAATAATTTAAGAGCTATTGAAGGCACAGTAACCGTGCAAATAGATTTTGAGTAGACCGATACGAATATTTCTCTAATAAGTTAAAGTTTGTACTTTTCTAAAAGTTCTAAACTTGTATATTCTAAAGCTTTTATGTGTGTGGCACCTAGATCAATTTTAGGTGCTACACCAGCTTTTTCAGCCTCAAGCCATCTCGATATGCACAAACACCACTTATCGCCAGGCTTTAATCCGGGAAATCTCCATTGAGGAATTGGAGTGGTAAGGTCATTACCTCGCATTTTTGTGTACTTTAAAAATTCACTAGTAACCTGAGCACATAGAACGTGTGTTCCTGTGTCTTCTGGCATGGTACGGCAATAGCCATCCCTAAAATAGCCTGTCATCGGGTCTGTGCAGCAAGCCTGCAATGGCTTTCCGTAAACATTGGTAATACTCATTTTTTAGCGATTTATTAAGATATCTTACACCATAAAAATATGTATTTTTGCTTAAAATTGTTATGGCTACTAATAAAAAGAAAACTGAAAAGCGACCAGATTTAGTCGTGTATGATGATGATAAAGAACGTTATGACGCTGCATTTAGACCTTACGCCACCAATGTAGGCGCGCCACAGATTAAGCTACCAAACAATGGCACGTGGAAAAGCTCACAAATCTACAAAGCTAATAAGCATTTGAAGGCTAAATTTGAAACCTTAAAAGCAGAATACGATGCGCTATTACAAGTTATGGAGTATAACGAACTTGTAACCAATGCCAAGTTTACTTTTGAGCCTTTAATTGGCGAAACCTATCACTTGTACAATAACGCTAAGCAAGAGCCCTTTCTCTCAATTATAGAACCGAATAGTTGTAGTTTTGAATATTTAGGTAGTTTTCGTTTAACATCAGATTATCTATGGGAAAAGGTCGATTATAACAAGAGTACAACAGTTTCAAAAGTTTAGAAAGTACCACGTAATTTATTCATTTTTTATTTTTTATAATCAATAGATATATAGAACTTTGCTGGTTGAATAAAACCTACAAAAATGCCTCAAAAAAAAGATCAAATCATAGAACGTCAGCTGCGATTTCAAAAGCTATTGATTAGCATATCCACAACATACATTAATGCCGATATATCTGATATAGATCAACTAATTAATAAATCACTTAAACAAATAGGAGAGTTTGTTGAATCTGACCGCAGTTATATCTTTTCATATGATTTTGAAAATAATACGACTACAAATACCTATGAGTGGTGTGCAGATGGTATTACACCAGAAATCGATAATCTCAAAGATGTTCCGATAGATTATATTCCACAGTGGTTAGAAGCTCATCGCAAAGGGGAAGCCTTTTGGGTAGAAGATGTTAGTGCCTTACCAGATGATGGTGAATTTGGTCTTAAAGCTATTTTAGAACCCCAAGGCATTAAGAGCTTAATTACTATTCCTAAGTTTAAGAAAGATGAACTTATCGGTTTTATCGGCTTCGATTCTGTAAAAAAACTTAATAAATATAACGATCACGAAAAAGAAATTCTCTTTGTGTATGCCAATATGTTGGTAAACCTAAAACAGCGAAAGGAATATGAAGAAAGAATTAAGACGCAGGAGGCGAAGAAACAAGAACTTTTAGAACACCTATCGCAACAAAATAAGTCTTTAAATGAATACGCACACATGGTGTCGCACGACTTAAAAGCTCCTCTTATTAACATTCATACACTCGTGAGTTGGTTTATGGAAGATAATAAAGACAAAATCAACGATAAGCAGTCCTACCCATTGCAACAAGTATTATTTAATGTTGAAAAAATGGATTTACTTATCAAAGGAGTCCTAGACTATTCTACTATTGACCGTATTGATTCGGGAGACAGTGTGGTGAACCTTAATAAGATTATAGATGAAATCCTGCAAACAATGCTCATCCCAGAGCACATAAGTATTAACATCGATAATAATTTGCCAAGCTTGTTTGGAAATACTTGGAGATTTAAACAAGTATTTCAAAACCTTATTTTAAATGCAGTAAAGTATTGCGATAAAAAACAAGGATTTGTAGAGGTGGGCTATACCGAAGAAAAGGAGCACTTTCAGTTTTTTGTAAAAGACAATGGTATAGGTATCAACCCTAACTATTTTCATAAGATTTTTAAAATATTTACCAAATTAGAAAGTACAGGATCTTCATCTGGCATTGGTTTATCTATTGTAGAAAAAATTATAAATTATTACAAAGGTCACATTTGGGTTGAGAGTGAAGAAGGAAGAGGTGCCACTTTTTATTTCAACTTACCTAAGTCTGCGGTATCTATACCTGTAGAACAAACTAGTGAAGCATAGCTTAAAAGCGTGTTAATGTTCTGGCAAGTATCGACTTAAATAATTACTTTTAAGTTGACTATGAAAAGCCATTACCTCATAAAATCCTTTTTCTACTGTGCAGCACTATCAATGCTTGTTGTAGCACTATCTTGTAAATCTTCGGAAACTTCTGCAGAGCGCGCCCAAAAACTCAATACTCTGGAAAGCAAACTCAATAGCAAAGCGTTTAAAATTGATGTCAACACAGTGTATCCGTTTAATACCAGAGCGACTACTCAAGTTTTAAATCAAGTAACTCGTTATACAGGGAACACAGCTAATCAAATAACCGTTAATGGCTATGATATCACTTTTAAAAATGATAGTATCATTGGCGAATTACCGTATTATGGTGAACAACAATTAGGTGGTGGACGCTTAAATAACCAATTAGGTGTTGTACTTAGAGGTATACCGAAAGATTACAGTCTAACCAGACACAAGAAAAAAGATGCATATATCATGAAGTTCGTAATGGATGATAATTCAGATTCCGTAGAGACATATAATGTGATAATGACATTCTATATCAATAACATGGTAAATATTAACATTTTATCTTCTCATAGAACTACTATTGATTATAGAGGACAACTCAAAGCTATTGAATAAATAGTCATTATTTCTTCTCAATATTTCTATTAAATATCCTATCTTTAAACAATCCCTTAGTTAATAGCCCTTATACAGATTTAAAATTATCACTTCATTCTGCGAAGAATGTATATTTTTATTTAATGCTATTAATTAACTACCAAACCAATGTACATCAAAATCAAACTCAAACAAGATGGTCCAATCATCCAACCTATTAAGTTCAATATTCTTTTAGATGAATTAAAAAATGCCCTAAAACATTGTTATATGGAATTAGGCACTCCATACAATCCCATTCGGATTGATAATTTCGTAACTGTAGGGAAAAATGCTTTTTCTCTAATTGATAGAAAAACCAAAATATCTATTAGCCTATCAGCCAATTCCGATGATGATTTGTCAGATGTTATAGATTACAGATTAGTGTGTTGTAAAGTTATTAATGTAGATAAAACCTTTATTAATATGGATTGCTTACTCAATAATCATTGGGGAAGACTATTTAAATATAATGATGATTATGTTTACAGCGCACCAGATGGTACATTATATATTGCGCCAAATAAAAAAGAAAAATGTGTCATTTCTACAAGAGATTCTGTACATGACGCCAACGTATCATACAGTATATTACTATCCCTTAAGGTAAACTTCAAAAACGAAAAACCAAGACGTTTTTATTTAATATTGGATCCCTTAGTGAAAGTTAGTGGTGGTAAGGGAAAAATCCCTCCAATAATTGAATAATATTGTGTTTATTAATTCTAAAAAGAATATACATTATGTATGCATTATTATAGCAATATTACAGTATACGTACTCTTTTTCTCAAAATAGAGATATAACCGATAGCCTTGGTGAATTACTTAAGGAAAAAGATATTACCAAAGCAGAGAAATCTAGAATACTAAACCTTAGAGCATATTATTTCAATAATGTTGACTCTGCTTTGATATCTGTAAAACATGCCCTAACATTGGCTAAAGAAGTAAAGGATCCAATATTAGAAGCTGAAGCTCTTGAAGAGCTTGGTCATGTAGAATATCGTTTAGGAAATAATACTAGTTCACTAGAAGCTTCTTTTAATGCCTTAAAGATATATGATTCATTAGAACTTAAAGAACAAATAGCTGCTATTTATGTTCAATTAGGAAGTAATTCTATAAGTAATGAAGATTATGTTTCTGCAATAAAATATTTAAAAAGTGCTCATCGTATTCAATCCGATTTAAAAGAGGATTCTAAGTTAATATTGACCAAACTTAACTTAGGTGAAATCTATCGTCTAGCTGGAAAACTAGATAGTGCAACTTTATATCTTCAAGAAACTTTAAATAGGAATAAAAGCTTAAATAGTAGTACTGTTCAAGGCTATTCACTTGGTAATTTAGGGATGGTGTTACACGCTCAAAAGCAGTTCGATACAGCAGAACAACATCTTAAGGAAGCTATTGCAATATTAGAACCCTTAGGTGATGATTATTCGACGTCAGTGTATTTGGCTGAACTTGGACAAATCTATGCGAAAACATCTAAAAACAATCTTGCTGAGTCTAAGTTACTCGAAGCCTATGAAATGGCTCAAAAATCAGGACTCAAAGAGCAAGTTAGAGATTTTAGTAGAAACCTAACTGACTTTTACAAAACACAAAACCAATATGATAAAGCATTACAGTATTTAGAAGTCAACAGGATATACCAAGATAGTTTGGTAAACAAAGCATCAATACAAAAAATAGAACAACTCAAAGCCAACTACGAAATAAGCAAACGCGAATCTGAAATTTGTCTCTTAAACACCATAACCACTAATCAGCGAAACCAAATGATATTACTTGCTTTTGGTGTGTTGTGTATTAGTGTATTGGCATTGTTACTTTTTAGAAGCAATAGAGCTATTAAAAAAGTAAATCTACACATTGCCGAACAAAACACTGTTATAGAAAAACGTGAGCAGGAAAAAGCTTTATTATTAAAAGAATTAAATCATCGCGTAAAAAACAATCTTCAGATGATATCTAGTCTTTTAAGTCTTCAAAGCCATCAACTCACTGGTCATCCTGCTCAGGAAGCTTTAATTGCTGGCAAGAATAGGGTAGAAGCACTATCGTTGGTGCATAGAAAACTGTATCAGGAAGGTGCAGAAACAAAAATTGCACTCAAAGAATATATTGAGGAATTGATACTTGGATTATTTCATGGTTACAATGTAGACTTCAAGCCCAAACTTAATATCGATAATTCTAGCATATCCATAGATAAAGCAATTCCATTAGCATTAATTATTAATGAAATAGTTATTAATTCCCTAAAGTATGCCTACAAAAACATGGAAGCGCCTTCTTTGTATGTACAACTCAATAAAGTAGAGAATCATTTAGAATTAGATATAAGTGATAATGGTGTTGGTTTTAAAGAAGACCAGGTAGTTAAGAAAAATTCCTTTGGACTTAAACTAATTCAGTCTTTAATACATCAATTAGACGGTAGTATAGAACGGTTTAATACTACCGGAACACATTGGAAAATAAAAATTAACACAGAATAACTATCTTAGAGATACTATGGCCAATTCAAATTCAAAAGTAAAATTGCTTATCGTTGAGGATGAAATCCTGCTTGCCACTGATATTGCCAACAAACTTCAAGATAACAATTATGAGATTGTTGGTATTGTTGATACAGCAAATAAAGCACTTAATATTTTGGAAAGTCATAATGATGTAGATATGGTTCTTATAGATATTGTGATAAAAGGAGAATTTGATGGTATAGAACTTGCGCGTTTCATTAATCAAAAACATAAAATTCCATTTATGTTTTTAACCTCTCATGCCGATAGTTATATCTTTGAGCGTGCCAAAAGTGTCAAACCTCACGCATACCTTCTAAAACCTTTTAACGAGCGTCAAGTCTGTATTGCTATAGAACTCGCCCTCAAAAATTTTTCTATAAAAAAATCCCAAGAAAACATTTCGGAAAAAACGAGTTTTGAGTCCAAAGACAATCAGGTACTTAATATTAATGACAGTTTATTTCTCAAAAAAAATCAACACTTTGAGCGTGTACCTTTGCAAGAAATCTTGTTCTTAAAAGCCGATAGTAACTATTGCAGCGTCTATACCAAAACAGACCGATTTGTATATTCTGTTGGGCTCAATAAAATAGAAGAACAATTACCTACTAAACGCTTTATGAGGGTACATCGCAGTTATGTAATTAACATCAATTCTGTTGTAGGTTATGAAGGAAACCTTTTATTTATTCAGGATAAGAAAATCCCAGTAAGCAAAGCACATAAAGAGGAAGTCTTTAGGCATTTTAGGACAATCTAAAATTACACTCATTTTCACTAATTAACCTTAAAATTTGATTTAATCAAGTTTTTTTACCATTCACACAAGGTATTAGTCCATTCGCGCATTTCTTTTCTTTTCTAGTTATTGGTTTTTCAACTTTGAGAAACGAAAAATTAGTATTAATCATTTAAAACAAAATCAAATGGGACATGGACCAAATTTAAAGAAGGCAATTAAGGACAATAATAATGCTATACAAGCAGTTAATGAAGCCATTGCAAAAGCAGAAAAAAGCTTACAGAACACAGAAGACAAAGCAATAGCTTATATCAATAAACATACAAAAGGTATTATTGATAATGGTATTATAGCAAGTAATCCAAACACATACTCAAAATTTTCTGAAACTTATAGTCTCGATATATTAGATGGAATCATTGATGGAGCTATTAAGTTTGCTGAAGATTATCTTGATCCTGGAAAAACCGAAACCAAAGCAGCTCAAATGGCTGGTGATGTTGGGCAGGTTGTAAAATCCACTTTAGCACTTTTTGCAACTAGCTCAAGCTCTAATGAAAAGTTGCAAGTTGTTTTTAACCAATTTAGATCTGGTAATAATAATTATGCGATATACTATGCTTGTAACTCCATGAGTGTAAAGGCTGATAATGCTTGGGGGTCTAAAGAGATTATGGTAGTTACAAATATGTATGTTTTTGCTCAAGTAAAACCTAATCCAGATATTACACATCAACAAGTAATACAAGCTGATTTAGATGCGATTGCTCAAGCAAATATTAGCTACGATAACGCCATAGTTGCAGCAAAATCTCAAAAGGAATTAGATGCACTTACTTTTGAGCAGAAAAAAATCAATTTACTAAAAACAAAGCTAGAAAATGATTTAAAAAACACTGAACTACTAATGCATCACAAAGGTATGAAGAGATCATAATTAGCATAGATTTTCGGTCTTTAATACACTGGATTGATTGCATTTTTAATGACTATTTAAATCCAGTGTTGTTATTCCTTAATTATAGTATGCTTTGCATTCATGTTTAACAATGCAAATAGATATAAAATTTAATTAATAAAATTATGAGCGTAAAAGTAACAAATAAAGATATTGTGCTTCTTGGACATGGCAATTATGCTGGCGGAGTAAACAATATGGTTTTACCAGAAAAAGTAGATCTCTATATTTTACCGCCTATCGGTTATACACTAAAAACAGATGTAGCAAAAGCACTAATACAACAAAATGAAATTGATAAACTTGTATTACACCACGATAATGGTAGAGGAGACTCTACTATTAAACCTCCAATGATTTTATACAAAGGCGGTACAGAAGCACCTAATCTAAAACTTTATGATTTAGAAGATTTATATGATTGGGGCAGGTATATAATAGGTAACAGAAAAAATGTTGTAACAGTTAATAAACCAACACTATTATCAGACTTATTAGCAGATAATAATAAAATTCAAGAAGCTATATGGTATCTTGCAGAAGGCGAGCAATTAAAATTGTATTGGTCAGCATGTGCTAATCAAATAGGAGGTAATAGTGCAAGTTTACAATGACTTAAAGCTATAAATTGAGATAAAAAACCAATATTAAAGTCTATTAATACTGGTTTTTTTCAAAGAATAATCTAACTAATCATATCGATAAATTCAAATCAAAAATACTATTTTTAAATTTGAATACCACATGACCAGAGACATCATCAATATCAATGACTTCATCATTTTGGTGGAGGAAGCTAAAGTTGGCACTAATGCTAAAGATTTAGTGTCAGAGTCTAGTGCTTGTTCTTTTGATGAACCAGTGATTGCAGTAGCTTTCTACGGTTCTGGCAATATTGATCTTACAGTAAAATATGGTAAAAAGGAAAAAGAGTTCAATTACACTAAAGGCTTGGCATTGTCTTTTTATGCCGATGAAAACGTAGTTTTCGATCATACGGTAGAAAACGACAAACCATTAGAGTGTTTACTCATTGCAACTACAACAAGTGCTATAGACAAACTACCGAATCAAGAAGGGGAGTTGTTTGGAGAAATGCTGAACGAGCTGGTCAATCCATCCGACCATTATGCTGAAGGTCCAAGCTTCATCATGACACCTCAAATGCAAACCATCGTTGATGGACTCTTCAATATTCAATACGAAGGCAAAACCAAAATGATGTTCTTTCGTAGTCAGATTACAGCATTATTGTCGCACTTTTTTGGGGAACTCGCCAATTTAAAAACCGAAAAACTAAAAACACCAGAGCGTGAAAAACTCAATCAAGCTAGAGACATTCTATTAAACAATCTCGACAATCCTCCATCCTTAAACGAAATCTCAAAACGCATTGGACTCAATACCTTCAAACTCAAAAAAGAATTCAAAGAATTATTTGGTGTACCAGTATTCAAATACCTCCAAAACCAACGTCTTACTATAGCACATAATATGATTAGAAATCAAGATGCTACGGTACAGGAAGCCGCTTGGCACGTTGGCTATGATAGTTTAAGTTCTTTTTCAAATGCTTTCGAAAAAAAGTTTGGCTTCAGACCTAGCCAAATCAAGTGAATTCCGTTTCGAACAAATCATAATCCTTTTTAAACAAGTCAACCCTTTGCCTTAGAGATAGCTTTGTCCTGAATTTAAAAACCAAAAGGACATGAAAACAAAGAGAGCTATCGTAATAGGGTTCATCATTTGGATGATAGCCATAATATGCTACATAGTAGCAGGCAGTATAGCAACTACACAACAATTAAAACACCTTCCGGGAACTGTCTTATTTATAGTAGTAATGCCATTGGTATGGTTTGGGGCTAAGTTCTATTACAAAAATGACAATAAAACCCATGGTTATTGGGTAGGCCAGACCATGCTACTTACTGCTGCAGCCTTAGACGCACTCATTACAGTTCCAGTATATATCATACCAATGGGAGGCAGCCATTACAGCTTTTTTACTGCTTTGGAATTTTGGATCATCGCTTTCGAATTTTTAGCTATAGCAACACTGTATTGGTACATACGTGTTTATCCAAAAAATGCAACCTCAAAAGCTTAAGTCATGAATATTTCTATAGAAAATACAGCAATCATAATACTTATAATACTAACAGGTTTATCAGCAGGCTTGTGCTTTACATGGTCTAACTCCATTACCTCAGGATTAGGACGATTAGATAACTTGGGTTACCTGAGTGCATTTCAACAAATAAACAGAACGATTCTTAATCCAACCTTCTTCATAGTATTCTTTGGGCCATTCTTCTTAAGCATCATTAATATATATGTCTTTAGAAATGCACCATCAAACATAAAGGGGTTACTAATCGCAGCCGCAGTAATCTATACGGTTGGAGTAGTGGTGATCACCATTTTTGGAAATGTACCCTTAAACGAAATGGTAGATAAAACTAATTTGATCACAGCAAGCGCTGAAGATTTAAAAGCCTTAAGAGCAACCTTTGAAACCAAATGGAATCAATTTCACACTATTAGAACAGTAACAGCAATAATTGCTTTTATACTGCTCATCATTAGCGCTATGCAAATCGAAAAAAGCAATTTATAAATCATCAATCAAAAAACGAACAGTAATTAAAAACAAAAATTAAAACACAACAATCATGGAAAACAAACAAAACATCTTAGTCATTGGCGGAACTGGTAAAACAGGTCGCAAAATCGTAAACAAACTAAACGTCTTAGGACACAACGTAAGAGTAGGATCTAGATCAGCAACTCCAGCTTTCGGTTGGGATAATCCAGACACTTGGGAAGACGCTATGCAAAACATAGACAAGGTCTATATTACCTTTCAACCAGATTTAGCAGTACCCGGAGCATTAGAAGCTATTGAAACTTTGGTCAAAAAAGCCAAAAAGTGTAACGTAAAGAAGCTTGTACTATTATCAGGTAAGGGTGAAAGAGAAGCAGAGCTTTGTGAGCAGGTTGTTATACATTCAGGATTAGATTATACAATTGTTAGAGCTAGCTGGTTCAATCAAAATTTTAGTGAAAGCTTTTTAATAGATCCTATTCTTGAAGGTTTTGTAGCCTTACCACAAGCCGAAGCTAAAATCCCCTTTGTAGATACTAACGATATTGCAGATGTTGCAGTAGAAGCACTATTGCACGATAAGCACAACGGAAAAATGTATCAGCTTACTGGCCCAAGAACATTAACTTTTAAAGAGGCCGTTGAAGAAATTGCTCAGGCAACCCAAAGAGACATCGCATTTACACCAATAGCCATATCAGCTTACACACACATGTTAAAACAGCATGATGTGCCAGCAGACTTTGTATGGTTAATAGAGTATCTGTTTACTGAAGTTTTGGGCAATCCAAACAATTCTGAAATTACAAACGATATCGAATTGGTATTGGACAGAAAACCAACGGATTTTTCAGACTTCGTAAAAGAAACCGCAAAAACAGGAGTATGGAATGCTAAAAGTTGAAACTGTAAAGTAATCAATATTTGGTGTAACGTTGCCATATTTCAATAACAAAAAAATCATGAAAAACCAATCAATCATAATCAGCTTGTTGCTGCTGCTTGGATTAAATCTTGCAGCAGCACAACAAGCTATATTAGATTCAAACAAACTAAGTGATAGAATAGATACCTATCTAACAAATGGTGCTGTCAATGGATACGCAGCTTCGGTATTAGTTGCAAAAGATGATAAAATCATCCTATCTAAAGGCTATGGTTGGGCAAATAGAGAATACAAAATCCCAAACAGCCCAGCAACGGTATTTAATATAGGTTCGGTGACCAAACAATTTACAGCAGCAGCGATTATGAAACTGGTAGAACAAGGAAAACTCAGGGTGTCAGATAAGTTGACAGAGTTCTTCAGCAACGTGCCAGAAGACAAAAAAGACATCAGCATCCATCAACTTTTGACTCATACTTCTGGCATATCACCTGCGACAGGTGGCTTTAGATATGATGAAGTGAGTAAACAAGAGTTTTTAGACATTTGCTTTGAGGCCGACTTATTGACCATACCTGGAGAAATACATAGATACGCTAATGCCAATTACATTTTGTTGGCTGCGATTATTGAAAAGGTCTCCAATCAAGCTTATGGTATCTTTTTGGAAGAAGAGTTTTTTAAACCGCTGAACATGAACCATACAGGCTACAAAAGTATCAACTTTAGTACCGAGCAACTGGCACATGGTTATTACTTTAACTATACTGATGGCGAATGGAGAGATTGGGGAACCACACAACAACAATTACCAGATACCAACAAGCATTGGTTTAGCATTGGTAAAGGCGATATACATTCCACAACTCAAGACCTATTCAGATGGCATCAGGCACTTAAAAACAATGAAATCTTAACTGCCGAATGCTTAAAACGTATAGAAACGCCATACGTCGCCGAAAACCAATTAACACAATCGCATTATGGCTACGGTTGGGCGATTTTCACAAGTAGTCGAAGCACCAAAATCGTTACTCATAATGGTAGCAACGGCATCTATTTTGCCAATATTCTAAGATTTGTAGAAGAAGATATGGTTATTATTGTCTTGTCCAACACAAGGCTCAATCAAGATTCAGAAAACGTAGCATGGTATATAGCCAAAATGCTATCCGATGAAAACTATATACCAAAAAGAATCACCAAACTCACTTACGAGCTGGTCTATGACTTTATCAACGAAAACAAACCCGAAAACATTCAACAATTACCAATATTTTTAGAAAGCAATTTAGGAACTAAATTCGACGATAAAGCAGTATTAAATAGAATAGGGTATAAGCGCATGGATAAAGAAATCACCGTAGCTTGGGGCTTAGAAATTTTAAAACTAAACACACAGCTATTCCCTAACGATGGTAACCTTTGGGATTCTCTTGGCGAAGCCTACCTTAAGTACAACCAAAGCGAAAATGCCATCATGGCTTTTACCAAGGCGTTACAACTAGCACCAGAAGATAATTGCCATTGGTGCGACAACGCTCAGGCCAAACTAAAAACACTCAAAAATGATTAAACATTTGAACGCTTTTGTCGGTTTGAGTGTTTTTAATCAACTGCAATTAGATTAAAAATGTATCGAGAACAATAGTACAAAACCTACCAAAACCGAACTAGAATTAGTATAAATATGAGTTTTGTTGATGACGATAAGTCCATGAATCTCGTAAACTTGGTCTGCTTAAAAGCCTAACAAATCAAATGATTTTTATTATATAAATATCTGTATTTAAATAACCTATATTAGTTTTTCTTTTTCTAATGCCTCTTTAAGTTTTTGATGTTGTTTCCAAAATTTCATTTCTATTTTACCAATAACCTCTTCATATTTTGGGTGATTTTGCATTCGTTTCAATAAAGGATCTTCTCTGATAAACAAAATTACCCAATATTGAAAATCATCTTCTTGGCTGAACTTGTCATAAGCTTCTATAGCCTTATCTGGCATATTTTCATATAAATAAAGTACAGCTAAAGCTGCACCCTTGTAAATAGATTCATCTTTTTCTAAGTAGTCTTTATACTTATTCAAATATTGCTCTGCCTTACTAGGAAACCCCATTTCATTATAGGTATGAGCAATTTTTATATTCTCGGCAGGGTAGAGGTCAATTTTATTGGTATTAAGTATATTAATATATTTTTCATAATATCGTAATGCATTACTATAATCTTCTTGGAAATAATACATTTTAGCCAGTTCTTGAGTGATATCAGTGCGTGTTGTATCTTTTTTCCACTCTATTAGCATTTTGTTTGTTAAGGTTTTTAAATCCTTGTTATTGGCATAATCTATAAAGTTTTTTAAATAAGGCGCATAGGGATTACCAGGATTATATTTCAAAGATTCTTCAATGTATTCGGAAGCTTTTTTTGCAAAACCGTTTTGCACTAAGGCATTGCTCAAGTTTAAATAAATATAGCTCTTAGATACAGAATCATTGGATTCTATATTCAATTTCATTCCTTTTAAGGCATAAGTAAGATATTTATTTGTATCCGGAACTACTCGTGCATATAAATCTGATAAAATTAATACGACTGAAGACGCATTAGGATTGTATTCCAGTGCTTTATCCAAATAAGGTATTGCTAACTTATAATCGTTGGCATTTATATAATATAGCGCTTTTGCAATCAGAGGTAATTCTGAAGTAGAATCATGTAGCAAAGCATTGTCTGCATACTCATTTAACTTATCTAAATATTTTTTTTCAATTTTATTTACATCTAAATAAAAGTAACAAATGGCAATTTGAGCATAGGCGTTAGCATATTTTGGATCCTCTTCTATGGCTTTTTCAAAATTCGAAATGGCTTTATATAATCCTGCTTCACTTTGTTCATTTTGATTTTCTAAACCTTTTAAATAAAAATCATAAGCAACTATATTTTCTGTGGGCTTTATATTAATAAGTTCCAATTCTTTTGGAGTTACATTGGCTTCTATAGCAAAGGCAATCTTTTTTGCAATTGTATTTTGAAGTTCGAAAACATTCTCAAGTTTGTATCTGTATTGTTCAGCCCAAATAGGGCTATCTGCGTTGGCATCTATTAACTGAATGCTTAAAAGAACTTCATTTCCTATTTTTTGACCACTACCTTCAATTAAATAATTGACTTGTAATTCTTCGGCAATCTCTGAGACGGTCTTAGGATTGTTCCTGTATTTTTCTGTAGACGTCCTACTGATTACCCGTAAATCTTTAATTTTTTGAAGATTATTGCGTGAAGATTCCATGACTCCATTTATGAAATATAAATTAGAATTGTCTTCACTCAAGTTTTCAAAAGGTAAAAACGCCACAGACTTTTCTTTGTTTTCCTTAATGTCTGAAGCAGTGAATTTGTCTTTGAAAATGTATATAATTGCAAGGATTGAAAGGGTAGTGATAGCAATGATATAGCGATTAAGGTTTTTGTTTTTTATGATAGTTCCTTTCGTTTCTTCTTCATCTTTTTCTTCTATAGTCCGATCCTCTTCCTTTCTGGTTTTTGTTTCACCAGGCGGATAACCATAATATTCACGGTAACATTTTGTAAAATAAGACGGATTGCTAAAGCCAACTTCAAACGAAATTTCTGAAGCGGTCAGTTCAGTTTCAAGTAGTAACTCTGCTGCTTTCTGTAAACGTATTTCTCGGATGAACTGGCTAGCAGATAAACTAGTTTGCTTTTTTATTTTTCTAAGCAGGCTAGAGCGACTCATATTCATTAGGTCTGCCAACTCTGATACACCAAACTGCTCATTAGAAATATTCTCTAATACTACGGATTTGGCCTGAGACAAAAATGAATTTGAAGTATTGTTTGTCGTCATACTTTTTAAGTAACTGCAACGAAGATAAGTAAAATTTAAACGCTAGTTTTTGAATTGACTTTTTTTGATTTTATGATGATTTGCGTCATAATTTATAGTCTTGCTACATAATTTATAGTACTGCGTTAAACTTCACAACTCTTGATTCATAACTATTTACTGCTGCATCACGGTTGGTCGCATCTTTGTATCATCAAATCAAAACAATAATTCTAAAAATTTAAAATCATGAAAAATTCAATTAAAGTTCAAGTAAAATTTTTGGCCTTAATTATATGTATAATAGCAATTTCATTCACTTCATGTTCACAAAAAGACGAAACCAAAAACACAACAGCCACTTCAAATAAGAAGATAGCTAAGCCTAGTATAGATATTCACGGTGCTGTGGTAACAGGGAATTTGAAAGCCGTTAAGCAGCATATTGATGCTGGTACTGATATTAACCAAAAAGAAGCTATGTCGGCATCTACACCTTTAATGTCGGCAGTCACATTTAATAAACCTAGAATAGCTAAAGCACTTATTGATGCAAATGCTAATTTATCTGTTAAGAATAATGATGGTAGCACAGCATTACACAATGCCGCTTTTTTTGGAAGAATAGAAATGGTTAAAATGCTTTTGGATGCTGGGGCAGATAAATCCGTAAAAAACAATTTTGGAGCCACACCTAGAGAAACTGTATTAGGCGAATTTGAAGAAATAAAGCCTATTTATGAGATGTTGTCTATGCAATTACAACCTATGGGTTTCACATTAGATCTTGACGAATTAGAGAAAGCAAGGCCTGTTGTAGCTATGATTTTACAATAAATGTAGGCAATGAACTTCTTCTGGAACTATTTGTCTAAATACTAGCATTTGAGATATCATCGGTGCGAAAAGTAAAACACTATAAACAAATCAACTAAAATCCCAATATTATGAAAATTGAAAGACGTTACGACACCGATTGGTTAAGAGTAATAGCTATTGCACTTTTATTAATATATCATATTGCTATTGTATTTCAACCTTGGGCTATGCTAATAGGTTTTATAAGAAGCGAAGAAATTTCTACTGAAATCTGGGCGCCAATGACCATGCTGAATGTATGGCGAATACCTATCCTTTTTTATGTGTCTGGTATGGGTGTTTACTTTGCATTGCGAAAACGTAATAATATTGAATTACTTATAGAACGCACAAAACGAATATTACTACCATTTTTATTTGGTTTTGTAGCAATAACACCGTTACACATGTTTGTGTTTCAAGATTATTATAATCTGGGCTTGAGTTACTATCCTCACATGGGACACTTATGGTTTCTAGCAAATATTTTCATTTATGTACTTATTGGGCTTCCTGTTTTTTACGCCATAAAAAAAGGTGTATTTTCAAAACAAATATCTTTTTTAAGCCGACTGTTTAGTAATCCGCTAGGTTTACTATCTGTTAATGTGTTTTTCGTTGCCGAGGTTTTAATACTCCAACCAAAGCCTTTTGAGATGTACGCTGAAACCTGGCATGGTTTTACAATTGGATTATTGGCTTTCTTTTTCGGTTTCCTTTTTATGAGTACCGGTAAAGTATTTTGGAATACTGTTAAACAATGGAAATGGGCATTTTTAGGATTAGCAGCAATTCTCTACACATTAAGGTTTGTGTTTGTTGCTACTGAGGGACCTTTAAACGAGGTACCTTTATACTTAATTTCAATTGAAAGTAACAGTTGGATATTTTCAATATTTGGATTTTGCTATCAGTATCTTAATAAACCAAGTAAAGCTTTGTCGTATTTAAGCAAAGCGGCATATCCTGTTTATATCATACACATGGTTGTATTGTATTTAGCAGCAAAGTTTATACTGCCTTTACACTTACCTGCTATAATCGCTTTTATCCTAATAACCATAATTACATTCATTGGGTGTTACGTATTATATGAATTTGTAATTAGAAGAATATCTATTCTTAGACCATTGTTTGGTTTAAAATGGAAAGCGCATACAAAGCGAAAAGATAAAGTAAAAGTTACTACTAGTAAAGCATAGCAAATCATTTCAAACTTAATGCGTATTAAGAAATTAGGTTGAAATTTTAATTTAAAACTACAAAAATGAAGACTAAAAAAATAAGATCAAGTGAAAAGTCAGCAAAAAAGAAAACACATCCATTTTGGAGCTTTTTCTGGCTTACATTTCTTGCCGTTTCACTTTGGTATGCTTGGTATTGTTTCTACGCACCTTCAAACGACATTGTTTGGGAAAATAATATTGAATCTGCTCAAAAACTTGCCATCAATACTGACAAAAACATTATGGTATTTTTTACTGCTGATTGGTGCTCGCCATGTCGAATTATGAAGCGTGAAGTTTTTGCTGATAATGAAGTTATGAAAGCTATCAATTCGAATATTGTACCAGTAGAAATTGATATTGATGATCCAAATAATGAAGAACTCGTAAATCAATATAATATTGGTGCTAAACCGACAACCATTTTTATTGACTTTAAAGGTAACGTGATGGATTATGCGGTTGGTAAAGTAGATAAAGCCAACTTTTTACAAATGCTTCATAAAATCAGTGCACAAGAAATTGATAACAGCAGAAAGCGTTCTGATGCTGCTCATAAGAAAAGAAGTCAACTGGAACAAGAAATTATTGGTAAGGTGAAATTTTTAGATGAGCCAGAAAATTTCAGTACACTTTCAAATAGCATGATTAATTACAATATTCCTGGACTATCATTAGCTGTAATTAATAATGGTAAAATTGAATGGTCTCATACATACACTAACCCAAACTTTCCAGATCAAAAGCTGAATGATGCTACAATTTTTCAAGCGGCATCGCTTTCTAAACCTGTAACGTTTTTGGCGGCTTTAAGAATGCATACTGTTGGAAAAATAAATTTAGATAGTAATATTGAAAAATACTTGATGAGCTACAAACTTCCAGCAGGTAAACAAACAGAAGACAATCCTGTAACCTTTAGAAATATATTTGCTCATACGTCTGGTATAACCGCAGGTGGCTATCAAGGATATACAAGAGATCTTAACGTTCCGACAGATGTAGAGATTCTTAAAGGTGAAACAGGTGTAAATTCCCTACCCATTGAAGTACTTTCAAAGCCGAATGATGTATTAGTATATTCAGGTGGTGGATACACTTTAGCTGAAGTAACACTGCAAGACATTCATAACGATACATTTTCAAATTTGATGAAGACTTGGGTTCTTGATCCAGTTGGTATGAATCGCTCAGAATTTACACAACCATTAATAGTCAAAGATTCAAGCAAGGTAGCAAAAGGGCATACAGTAGATGGAAATGTGCTAGATGGTGGTTGGATAAATCATCCAGAACAAGCTGCTGCAGGACTTTGGAGTACATCGACGGACTTGGCTAAATTTCTTATTGAAATTTACAAGGCCTATCAAGGCGACAACTCGGTTTTCTCTGCTTCTGCAATTAAATCCATAATAAATGAAGAGCGAGATGGACATATTTACGGTTTTATAGTGGATAGATCTAATAATGGTTTGGCTTTAACCCATTATGGTGGCAATGCAGGTTATCGAACAGGCATGACTATAGATCTTACTACAGGAAAGGGTCTGGTATATTTAATAAATTCAGATAATGGTGGCGCATTAGGTAACGAACTTTTATTGTCTGCCTCAAAAATATACGGATGGAACCATTTTAATCGTATTGAAGTTAGAAAAGAAAATATTGAAACGACTTTACTAAAAACGATAGTGGGAAACTATAAATGGAATAGTGAAGTAGACCTTTCTATAACTTTTTCAAATACAACCAATCAAATTTCACTTCATTTCCCTAATGGAGATGAATATAAACTTGTGCCTATTGTGGGTGAAAATTTTGATTTCATTCATCCAAACACCGGAATTCAAATTTCTTTCTCAACAAAAGATGACAAACAATCATTCACACTATACGGACAAAAAGCAATTAAACAATAAATCAAATCATATGAAAAATCAAATTTTAATAGTACTTGCACTGGTATTTCTTAGTGCCTGCAATGACAAAACAAAATCTAGTGTAACCCAACAACCCACATTAGCTGATTATAGTTTGGGTGAAAAATGGGTGTGGAAATATAAAGGTGTTACTACAGAAGGAGAGGTTCGCTCTGATGGAACAGACACTAGGCAAGTCGTAAAATTTGGAGAAGATCTAGGGATGACTATCGGTAAAGACACCATTCCTCTTAGCGATATCGTTAAACCTGAGGTTAGCGAAACACCTAAGTACGATTGGCCTCTTAAAGTAGGTAAAAAATGGAAATATGAAAACAATTGGACCAGTCAAGACGGAACTACTGGTAGCCAAAGTCAGAATGCCGAAGTACTATCATACAAAAAAGAAATGGTAGAGGCAGGAACATTTATGGCTTATACAATTAAATACGTTGGTAAAACCACCAATTCCAGGGGATATAATGCAGATGAAACGGAAGTTTGGCTTTATGCACCTTCTGTAAAAACATTCATAAAACTCACTCAAAATCAAGGTGATTTTCACTATGTAGAGGAACTCATCGAATATTCAAAATAATAGAATCATTTTATTAAAAATAGAAATCATCAATCAATAATAATTCATCAATCAAAAAACGAACAATTATGACATCAATTAAAATGAAAACAATCAAAACACAAACTTTATTAAGAACAATTTGTGTAGTCTTTGCATTAGTATCGAGTATAACGTATGCACAAGATACAAATCCAGAAACAACAACAGTAAGAGATGGTTTTATCTTTGAATTTGTAGTGGGTGGAGGTATTATCAGTTTAGAAGATAGCGCAGGTATTCAAACGTTTGACAAAGCCCAAGGAACATTTGTTTTTCCTGATCTAAAATTTGGTTATATGCTAAATGATAGACTCGCCATTACTGCGGTTTTACCAGGAAATATCTACGAATTTCAGAATAACGACAGGCACTTTGGAGGTTTTATTCCATCAGTACAATATTGGGTAAAAGATAGATGGTGGATTCATGGAGGAATTGGATTAGCCATAGATGCACCAGCACTTTATGATATTAAAGACGATGTAAACGACGACTGGAATTTTGGTTGCGCAGTAATAGCAAGTACAGGCTACGAGATTTACAAAAAGAACAACTTTGCTCTTAATGTGCAGTCCAAATTAGTTCTTGGTCGTGCCTTTTTAGATGGAGATGCGCATAGAGATGCAGTAATTTTTAATGTTGGACTAGGATTTAGTTGGTTATAGACATTAAATTATATAATCCATGATTCAAAATACAGAACATAAAAATTTAATTAAGACCGCTAGAATAACTGGCTTATGGTATTTAATGATGGCTATTACTGGTATTCTAGGGTTTATGGTCTTTCATTCTCAAATATTTGTGTCTGGTAATCCTGAACAAACGCTAACAAATTTAGTAGAATTAGAAGCTACTGCAAGAATTAGATTACTATTAGAGTTTGCTATCGTCATATCACAAGCACTTACCGCAGTCTGGTTTTTCAAATTATTTAAAGATAATTATCAATGGGAAGCTTGGACTTTAGGCATATGGGGAATGGTAAATGCTATAGCCATTATGATAAGTGCAATTTCAATCGCATCAGCAATAGGTATTGCAAATTCTGATACAAGTGCTTTGGAAGACAAAGTTTTACTAATAGAGCTGCTTCAACATATAATTTCTAATGCTTGGGGAATTGGTGGTTTGTTTTTCGGGTTATGGCTATTTCCTATGGGATACATAGTTATCAAATCTAAAAGGATGCCTATTTGGTTAGGAAGAGTTATTATTTTAGGTGGTATAGGTTATGTCATTTCTACATTTATTCGCTATGCTGGAATTGATTTCAGCTTCAATAGATATCTTATGCTACCAGCAACCATTGGTGAATTTTGGATGATTGGATATTTGCTAATTTTTGGAATAAGACCTAACAACTAATAAACATATAAAAAAATGAAGTTTACAATATTATTCTGCTTAAGTCTACTGCTTAATTGTACAGGTAAAACTAAAACACAAGCGCAAACAACAGTAAAAGAAGAAAAAGAAAACCTAATAGCACTAATGGATGAAATCTGGAAAACAGAACAAGAACCCATTAGACGAAGAGATTCATTAATGGAACTATATGGAGTAGATTCGGATTTCGTTAAAGAGCAACAAGCTATTATCGAAAAAAACCACACGATTAATGAGAAAAAAGTAAAGGAAATTCTGGATAATAATGGTTGGCCAACAAAAGAAATGATTGGCGAACGAGGTAATTGGACCATATGCAACGTTATTCAACATTCAGATAATGAAATTCGGATACAATACCTTCCAATGATGCGGCAGGCTGTTAAAGACAAAAAATTAGAACCGCGCTTTTTGGTTAGAGCTGAAGACAGAATTGCAACCGAACGTGGCGATTTACAAATCTATGGTGGACAAATGAAATATTACCCAGAGACCAAAAGCTTTAATCTTTGGCCTGTTTTTGATCCAGAAAATATTGATAAACGAAGAACAGCTATTGGTTTAGATTCCATTGCCATATTTCTAAAGAATAGATTTGATTTTGAATGGAATCTCGAAGAACAAATAAAGCGAACAAAAGAATTTGAATTAAAAAAACAAAAAGAAGGCAAAAATGAGCTAACCGATTAGTTTTCAATTTACAAAAGCGAACGTTTAAAGCTCAAATATTTAGCAACTTTGCTCTAAGTAACAACAAAATATCTCAAAATTATAATAACATCTTTATTACCAATATCAACTAAACAGTCAATTGATCAATGCATAATAAGCGCTTGTACATAATCTTAATCGTTATAGAACACTGGCGTGTTGCTAGAACTAAGATTATGTCAAATATCGCTTAGAGCGCTATTACGCTTATGAAATTATAAATGTCCTATAATGTACTAGCGTTATGTAAACATGGGCTTTGGTTAAAAGCCCATGTTAGTACTTCTGTTTCTGAAAAATTTATTTCTAGAAGTTTCTTTGCAATGTTAATGGAACACTCTTTTTAGCTAGGGTAGAGTAGTGGCGAAAATGTGTGTGGAATGGTTTTCTAACTATAAATATAAAAACTCATACGTTACTTATAGTCTGTAGATTTAAAGTGTTCAAAAGTCTAATTTTAAAAAATGAAAATTGAAGAGAAATTAGGTCTTAAAATAAAGCAACTACGTAATGAAATAGGAATATCCCAAGAGGAACTTGCTTACAGATGTGATTTACATAGAACATATATAAGTTCTGTTGAATTAGGTAAAAGAAACATTTCTATAAGGAATATTGAAAAAATAGCATTGGCTTTAAATGTGGAAATAATTGAACTTTTTAAAAAAGGCACGATTGATGGAAATTAGATTTATAGGTCAAGGTTATAATAGAGCTTCTGGTAGTTCTGTTGCAAGTGCTATTATAGATTCTTTAAATAATAGTTCATACAACAGTTTTAAGTGTTTAGTTGCATTTGCTAGTCACACTGGTGTTTCTGGTCTAACTCAACACATTTTAGATTCTAAAACACACATTAACGATTTTAGAGTTATTGTAGGTATAGACCAATTTGGAACTTCTAGTGAAGCTTTGGAATCCTTAATTGAATGGGATGTTGAAACTTTTGTTTTCTATACAAATCAAAGAATTATATTTCATCCAAAAATTTATCTATTCGAAGGTAATGACTTAGTAAGTGTTATAATTGGTTCTAATAATTTAACGCAAAGTGGATTAGCTCAAAATATTGAGGGAGCAATTCAAATTTCTTATAATAAAAATGAAGAAGATTTAGATGTATTAAATCAAATTATAGATTATTATAGTCCTATATTAACTGGCGATAGCCCTTATTTAAGAGCACTCGACACAGAATTAATAGAAAATTTAGTTGCAAATGGAAAAGTAAAGGATGAGGCTAATCGAAGAGCACAGTATACAAAAGAGGTTGAGACTAATAATGAATTAAATGAAACTGAACAGACTTATCCAGCTATAAATGATTTATTTGGCACATTACCTTTACAAGGTTTGCCAAGTGGTTTTTCCCCTACAAGATTAACACGAGGTAGTAGTAATGAAACATCTGATACCAATAGCAGTACCTCTGGCTCTGGGTCTCCAGCAACTCCTATTTTAACACCACCAATTATAGCAACTTCTCCTGGATGGACATATAATGATAATAGTAATGTTTTGGTGGCTGAAATTGGTGGTCCATCTAGATGGAAACAAATTTCTTTTGCAAAAAGAAATTTTGAAACATTTTTCGAACTACCGACAGCAGTCGGCACAAATGGAGACATTAACTTAAAGTATATTGATACAGCTGGGAATATTGACGCTAATGTCGAACAGATTACTTCTGCAAGGGTTAAAGCGAGTAGAAATTTTAATCTAGAACCTGAAAAGGTTAGAGAATGTACTGTAGCCTACAATAGAGCTCATAGACCAATTATAGTTTTTATCAAAATAAATTCTACTGACTTCATTTATCATTTTGAAACACATGGCACTCAATTATATAATGAATTGGAACAAGTCTTAGTTAATGCAAATGGTGTTATAAAGCGGACTGAAATAACATTAAACGAATTAAGGCAATCTTGCCCTAGTTTAAGTATTTAGAGTCTATTGACAGATAATTAAAACCTCTGCCGCTTTAGAAGCATCAAGATGCTTTGCCTTATGGGTCAATTTACTATGTGTAAACTCCCCAACACTCTTAACTTCCACATTATTAAAATATTTTTTAGCTAAGTCTATCAAAACCTTCATTTTAACAACTCTAGGATGAGTTTCTTTAGTTTCGTCATATGGTGAATAAGACAATATAAGTTTTAGACCTTTAGCACTAATTTTCTGAAACATATTATCAAATGCGATAGGAGCTAAACTTCTAATACAGAATACTGATTGATGCCGTTTTTCTCTATATAGTCCACGGCTTAATATTGTTTCGCCTTTTAATACTATAGTTGATATTTTTGGTAAGTCTCTTATACATACAGTCTCTAATACATGATAAAATCGACTATAGTGTTCTCTTGTATATGGTGGATCTGCATAAACTACACTTACATTATTAGGTAATTTATCTAATGCATCGTCATAATCTGTACTATAAATAGCATGGTCGTAATTAGAATCTGTTAAAGTATTATACTTTTTAAGCCATTTTTGATATAATGTAAAAATATCTATCCTTCTGTCGGTTGATACTGTCTTACCTAGATTAGCTTTAATCATACCCTTCCTGTTCCTTGGTCTGATAGGTTGTGCAAAATGTTTACCTACAGTATTTACAGCATCACTCATTGTGCTTAATAGAGGTGCTAGTAATGAATTTTTTATTTCTAAATCAGCCTTATTTATTTGATGTAAAATGGAATCTATTTGACAAGTCTGCTTATATGAAAAATAGAAGCCACCAAAATAGCGTATTGATAATGAATCCACATCGGAAATTCCATTGTCCTTAAAATTTTCTAATACTTGCTTAATATGCTTAAATAGTAAACTTTTATTGTTATTCTTCTTTGATATCTCATAAGAGATAATAGACCCTTCCTCAAGTATATGACATAAATCTTCTAAAGAAGTTTTATCAAGAGCCTTTTGTATTGCGGATTCTTCATATTCAATTAATGGTCTAACAGAATTAAGTAAAGCTGAATAATGCGATGAATTTTTACATTCATTTAAAAAATCATTTAAATAATTGTTCTCTATATTCTGTTTTTGAAGAATTGCAGAACATATAACCTTTGAATATTCTTGTATATCTACAGCAGTTACAGGTCTAGAATTTGATAAGTGAAAAGCTACGCTGCCAGAACCTGTAAATAAATCACATACACCACCTTTTTCTGGGTCAATTTCATTTATTGTATCTTCAATAAAATTAAGCATTCTTAATTTGCTGCCAAGATAGTGTATGGGTCTAAATACTTTAGTTTTATCTTCAATCATTTAAATTTTTATCTTTTTTAATTTAGTTAAATCTATTAGCTTAATTTTAATCAGTTATTTTTGAATTTTGTAAATTTACTTAGCTACAATTACACATAATAAGATGCCATTATTAGATAAAGACAAAGATTCAAAAACTAACTTGATTATTAAAGGAGATAATATAAAAGTTCTTAAGAAACTTTTACCTGACTTTAATAAAAAAATTAAGTGTATTTATATAGACCCTCCATACAATAATGGTGAAAATTATAATCATTATAATGATGAATATACTCATCAAGCTTGGTTGGATGAAATGACTAAAACACTTTCTAGTCTTAAGCCATTTTTAAAAGAAGATGGAAGTATTTGGATTTCAATTGATGATTCTGAAATGCATTATTTAAAAATTGCCGCAGACAAAGTATTTGGAAGACATAACTTCGTTACAACTATAATTTGGCAACAGAGGACAACAAGAGAAAATCGAAGTGTATTTTCAAATAACCATGAGTATATTTTAGTTTATTGTATTAATCAAGATGAATTTAAAAAAACCAGAAATTTATTACCTGTAACAGAAGATATTCTTAAACGTTACAAAAATCCAGATAATGATCCAAGAGGTGCTTGGCAATCCGTTTCTGCAAATGTGCAAGATGGTCATGCAGTTGCTTCTCAATATTATGATATTATCGCTCCAAATGGAAAAATTCATTCTCCGCCCAATGGAAGGTGTTGGTGTTATAATAAAGAACGAATGGAAAATGAGATTTTAAATAATAATATTTGGTTTGGCAAGGATGGAAATGGTGTACCAAGAATAAAGAAATTTTTAAATGGAAAGAGTAGGGGATTAACACCTGAAACATTATGGTTAGGAAATATTGCAGGCACTAATAAAAGTGCGAAAAAACATTTCCTTCAAATGTTTCCAAATGAAAAAGTCTTTGATACTCCTAAGCCAGAAGAATTGATAAAATTAATTCTTGAAATAGCAACAAATGAAGATGACATTGTTTTAGATTGTTATCTTGGCTCAGGGACAACAATTTCCACCGCTCATAAAATGAATAGACAATATATTGGCATTGAAAAAGGTAATCATATAACTGATATTGTTTTGGAAAGAATGAAGCTAGTTGTAAATGGAGAACAGGGTGGAATTAGTAAAACTATTAATTGGAAAGGTGGAGGGGATTTTACTTTTAAAAAAATATATAGAAAAAAAGCAAATACTACCTCTTAAAACATTATGTAAAATAGAATTTCAATATTTAGTCTTGGCCTCATAAAATTTTGGTAAAAACAATAGACGAAAAGAGCGTGAATATTTTAGGGAGTTAGTATTATATAAAATAAAGAAAATTAACTATAAATGTGAGTTCAAAGCAATCTCAATCAGTTCAGAAGTTTCCTAAAATATAGCGAATGAGCCGTTAATTGTTTCCAAAATTATATGCAGCCTTGATTTTTTGTTTCTTTTGCATTAAGGCAAAAGATAAAGAACTTAAAGAATGCTAATTAGAAGTACTGCATATAACATGTGCATAGAAATTATCGCTGCGCGTAATTTTATGCTCTTGTGGCAAGCTCTGAGAATCTCGTAGAATTTTTTAACCAATACATTTTATCGTTTACGCAATTTTTAAACCATAACTAAAAGCCAGGCTTTTTTGTGCGCTGGCCAAGCGGCTGGCAATTGAGTTATAAATAAATTGCAATAAGCAATTTGGTTTTATAAAAGCAATCGAGCGTTTGGATAGCGGACATTTTACATAACGTCTAATTATAGGAACATTGCATTAACGCTGCGTAGCAGACCGATTTCTGGTTTAATGCCCAAGCACTACACATACTTATGGAAACGGATTACTGTGGGATATTTTACATAATAACAATATAGCTGACAATTGGTACTCGGACATAGAAAACCAAATAATAGCAATTGTCCTATAATTTACATTATGTAAAATAGTATTGTAAAAACACACGCTACTCTTTAAAGCAATCATCAATACAAATAAAAACACCCTGAACAGAATATTCAAGGCATTTACAATAATTATATGTATGTTGACTATTTCGTTGCTTCAGTATCATCAGACAAGACAATATCTTTAGTGGCAACTAAAATACCATCTTCTTTCTTTGTAGTTAATATGCGTTCAGTATTTCCTTTTTTGGCCAAACGCTTTCTACAACGCTTAGTTAACATAGGATCATCATCAAATAATAAAGATTCTAATTGTACTTCTTCTTTAGATGTTTCTTTAATAATTGGAAAAATCTGCTGCATTTGGTTGTAGCGTCTGTCGTTACCAGGTATAAATGTATAAAAGGTATATCTACCATCTTCATCGGTTTTTACCCAACTTCTATGAAATACATAACGCGCATCACCAGCACGTCTAAGATCAAAATCACCATTCTCATCAGGTTGCTCTATAAAAAGAATAACATCCTTTGCTGGTGTAACACCATCACTTTGGTAAATAACACCAGTTAATTTTAATTTATTAGTCTTAGATCTAAAATCTGGAATAGTATCCGTGTTTTTAAGTTGGTCTTCTGCCCTATCGTATATTGGGCTTTTTTGTGCATAGCTTGGATAAAATGCACTATAAAAACAAATCAGACAAAAAGCAGCAATTAGATTTTTCATGACGAATATGATTTGGGTTCGGTCAAATTTGCTTTAAAAAATCTGTAGTACCTTAAAAATCATATGATTGCAATAATTTTGCGACGAAATGAAAAAAAATGCAAAAATCAACGATAAAATACACTCTAAAACACCATTCTAAGACGTGTGATTTTGGTTTAAAACACATCATTTAACTCACTAATATTTTTTCATAAAACACATAAAAATTTATTTTTTTACTTTAATTCCGATTGAAAAATGTTAAAAAGCACACATGTATTTTGTCGACGAAATATGCTTTTAATCCACTATTTATGCAGTTTGTCCATAAAAATTGCATTTAAAGTGTTAAAATTTTTTCAAGAAAAAAGCCTGAAATTAGTTGTTTTTGTGATTATTTTATATAGATTTGTCATTGTTAGTCCAAATCAAAATTATAAATATGAAAACAAAACTTACTTTATTTGGTGCTTTATTTTTCCTTATGATAGGATTTGGAAATGCCCAAAATGCTGCATCTAAAAAGGGTGATAAATCACAAAGCATTATAAGTGGTAAAGTAAATATTTCTAAATACCACAGTAGAGAACAATTAGATGATATGTCTAAGGGTGAATTATTAACACTATATATAGAACGTATAGAAGTTATTGTAAATATTCTTCCAAATATTGCTTTTGCTACAAAACCTGGTGTAACCATGAAATCTTTGGGTATTCCAGAGACTAAAGAAAATAAAAAGGCCTTAGAAGATAATAAAGAAGCTTCAGACGAATATTTTGAAAGTACTGTAGAGTTTCAGACCAAGATCCTACCCTATTCAGATACTAATGATCTTATAGCAGCGATTTTGTTCTATGAATCTACTTTAAAGGCCTTACATACATATAACGATTTTAAAGAGGATTAGTCTATAATCAATTTCATGTTTTTTAACCTCGCAATTTTGCGAGGTTTTTTTATTTCATATACTTTTTGAATATAATAAAATACTGATATTCAATATTTTACTTGTAGTCTGTTTTTACTTAAAAATTGTATTTTTTGTAGGAAAAGTAATAAAACACTCTTAAATTTATGTATTTCAACGATAATTTCTTGTATTTCATAGGATTAATCATTATGTTTGAGGCAATTAGTTGAAAATTACTTGAAAACCCAAATTAACGAATTTAACTACTATGAAAAATTTTATTCAAACCGCGCTTATTTTTCTATTAGTGTTAAGCAACTGTTTTGCACAACAGGAAAAAGGAATAATTGGCTACGACAACTGGCTAAATTCATGGACAGAGTTTAAACCTAGTCAATCAGAGTATGGTGAGCCAACTCAGATTTTGAGTGGGAAAATTTCAAAAGACACAAAACTACTTAAGAGAGATGTGTACCTGCTTATTGGTGACGTATTTGTAACCGATAGTGCTACATTAACTATTGAGCCAGGAACCAGAATACTTGGTGATTTTGATTCTAAAGCATCTTTGATTGTTAGTAAAGGTGCTAAACTTATAGCAAAAGGAACTCAAACAGATCCTATTGTATTCACCTCAAGCAGAGACAGTAAAAAAGCTGGTGATTGGGGAGGGATATTTATTTTAGGTGATGCTCCTTTAAACACTTATGGGCAGTTATCTTCTCTTAATTATGGTTTAAAGCCATCGTCTACTGAGCATATTGCCTATGGTGGTAATAATTCAGAAAGTGATTCTGGAATTTTAAAATATGTAAGAATTGAGTTTGCAGGAAAGCGAACAAAAAAGTTTGGTTACTTTAATGCTTTAACGCTTGCTGGTATAGGAAATAAAACTGTTGTTGAGAATGTAATGGTAAGCTACTCTGCTGGTAACTCATTTAATATTCTTGGTGGTTCTGCTATACTTGAAAAATTAGTATCATACAGATCAAAAATCAATGACTACGAATTTAACTTTGGTACACAGTGTCAATTAATTAATTCGCTAGCTATAAGATCTCCTTATGTATCTAGTGCAAATGGTTCTAGATGTATGGTTATAAAGTCTTATGACAACAAAGAAGAATCTGATACTTCAAAACGACAAACGTTTGTTAATGCAGAAAACTTAACCTTAGTTAATGTATCTGATGATATTAAGTCTGATATACAAGTTGGACTTGTACAAGAAGCTATTTATGTTGGTGCTGATGCATCTTTTGCAATAAATAAGAGTGTTATTTCTGGTTTTTATCCTGCAGTAATTTTAGATGATAAAATAAAGCTTAATAACGAAAACCTTGAAAAAATTCAGTTTACAAAAACCTACTTTAATAATTGTAAAGGGAATATCTACAGAAAAGGATACACTAATAATGATGATTTAGAAAGCTGGTATGGTAGTAGAGCGTTTAACAATCTTTACGCTAAAGGTTCTGATAAGGAAACTTTTATCGCAGCTAACAGTACTAGAAATCCTGATTTTAGATTACAAGTAAATAGAATTATTGCCTCAAATGACTTTATAGATGACGACGATGATGATTAGTATTCAGTATAATTATTAATTAACCATCTTAATACCAAAAGCCTATAGATTAAAAATTACAATAAGCATATGCCTCAAACTACTAAACTAAATAAACTGCTTATCTCCCTCTGCCTAGTTGTAACTTTTCTTTCAATAGAACAAGTTCAGGCACAGCTGGTTATTGGTCAACCTAATCTTGGGTTTAGTCAAGCATGTGCAAGTGATTCTTTTAATACGTATGGTGCGACGTTTGTATTTTCACCTGAGTCAGCTTTAAATGCTTCAAATCAATTTACAGTAGAATTATCTGATGCAGATGGTGATTTTTCAAATGCTGAAGTTATATACACATCATCCGCTGGATGGATTACCACATCACCTGCAACGGTAGATTTTTCTATACCAGAAACCACAGCTGGTGAAAATTATAGAATTAGAATAAAAAGTAGTGCACCTGCTGCTACTAGTACACCTTCTGCACCTTTTGCAGCGTACTATAAGCTTCAGGATTCACCTTTTACAATTAATAATTTAGTATCAACTGGTGCTTACTGTACAGGTGGTAGTTATTTGTTAACTATAGATAATCCTGGTACAGGAAATAATGATTCACCACTCAACTACCCTTCTCTTACCTTTAGCTGGTATAAAGAAACTAGTGAAACAACTTCTGTATTTGTTGCTGAAGGGTCTTCTCTATTAGTTGATGAAGAAGGAACATATTTCGCAGAAACCAATTACGGTACATGTACTTCAAATTCATTTTCTAATCGAGTCACAATAAGCGAAGTCAGTACTTCTGGTGAAGCTGATGTTACCATAGCATCCAGTTTAGGAAATCCCTATTGCCCAGAACAAGGACTTACAACATTAAGCACTGTAGGTGGCAATAGTTATCAATGGTTTAAAGATGGAATAGAAATACCAGATGCAACAAATCAAATGTACCAAACTAATGAGTCTGGTACGTTTTCAGTTCAGGTAGATTTAGGTGAATGCTCGGCTTTTGGTACTATAGACTTAGTAAGCGAACTTTTTAATAGTGTGATAAATGTAGATGAAGTCAATCAAATTTTAGAGGATGAAACATTATCTATAGAAATTACAACAGATGCTTTTAGTCCAGAATTCACGTGGTATTTAAATGATGAAGTTATTACAGAAGCAACTGAAAATACTTATGATGCTTCAGAATTAGGAAACTACAGTGTAGTAATTACTGAAACTGTAGGTTGTAATGGCTCTAGAACTTATGATTTTGTTATAGAACGAGGTATAGAACCTTTTCCAGATGTGCCTAACATTCCAAATGTTATAAGTCCAAATGGAGATTTTATTAATGATACTTGGGTAATTCCATTACAGTACACAACCGGAACAAATACTGAGGTAATGATACTAAACGAGCAAGGTAAAGTCGTTTTTCAAACCTTAGATTATCAAAATAACTGGCCAGAAGATGATTTAAATCTCACAAGTGTCAACCAAGTTTTCTACTATATCATTACACCTGTAGAAGGCAATGTTAAAAAAGGATCAATAACTATAGTAAAGTAGCATGAAAACATATCTGTTGATACTATTTATATTGACCCTAACCATGCAAATGGCATATTCGCAACAAGATGATGGAGTTGTTTCTTTTGATTTACCAATAAGAAACTCTTTGGTTTTTAACCGTTACAACATCAACCCTACCTTCACTTTTGTTAGAGAACAAAACAAATACATAAGCTTTAGCAATAAAAGACAATGGGTACAGTTCGATAATGCACCAGAAATGTTCTTAGGAAGTTATTCTGGTCGCTTTGCTGAAAATATTGGTGCTGGTGTTGCTGCATTTCAACAAAACTATGGTGTACTAACAACTTTTGGTGGCTTATTAAACTTTGCCTATAACGTAAAACTAAATACCAATAGCAATTTAACATTCGGACTTAATGCTGCTGCTTACAAAAGTGGTGTAAATACATCTAATATTGTAACAAATTTTGACGATCCATCTTTACAGAATGTGCCTGAGAACTTTTTACTAACCGTAAACCCAGGTATTAACTACGGAACCGAATTTTTAGATTTTGGTATTTCTATAAATAATTTGGTGCTTTATAACCTTGAAACCTCTTCGATGATAGAAGACGATCCTAAGCAAAGTATCAAAGCACATGTGATGCACACAGGTTTTTTTGATGGACGCGGTTTTTTTAAGGATACGAAATTCTCAGGTATACTAATGTCAGAGTTCAGAAAAGATGAGACATTAATTTCTGGATTAGCAACTTTAAATGTTCCAAAAGGTATTTGGTTTCAAGTAGGTTACAACAATCGCTATGGCGTATCTGGTGGTTTGGGTCTTAATGTTACCAAAAATATTGCCTTAGAATATAATATTGAAAAGTCTATTGGTGAGCTCGTAGAGTTTGGTTCTTCACATGAAGTTACATTGGCCTACAGATTCATCACAAAAAAGAAGTATGATTATAGTGGTGATGAAGAAGTTAGCGGATTATTTACCAAAAAACGAATCAAACCGATTGTACAAGCATCAGAAGAAGAATTGGCAGGTATAAGAGAACGTGCAGCAGAACGTAGAGCTAAAGCCAAATTAGACAGAGAAGCTGAAGAAAAAGCAAAGAAAGATGCTGAGGCTAATGCACTTGCAGAAGCTCAAACAAAGGCAAAACAACTTGCTGAGGAAAAAGCTGAACGTGAGGCTAAAGCAAAAGTAGCTCGTGAAGAAGCTGCTGAGAAAGCAAGATTATTAGCTGAGCAACAAGCTAAAGAAGAAGCCGACACTAAAGCAAAGTTACTGGCAGAACAAAAAGCTAAAGAGGAAGCTGAAGCCAGAGCTAAGGCACAACAATTAGCAGAACAGAAAGCTCGTGAAGAAGCTGCTGAAAAAGCAAGATTACTAGCTGAGCAACAAGTTAAAGAAGAAGCCGAAAGAAAAGCACAGGAAGAGGCCGACGCTAAAGCAAAGTTACTGGCAAAACAAAAAGCTAAAGCCGAAGCTGAAGCTAGAGCTAAGGCACAACAATTAGCAGAACAGAAAGCCCGTGAAGAAGCTGCTGAAAAAGCCAGATTACTAGCTGAGCAACAAGCCAAAGAAGAAGCCGAAAGAAAAGCGCAGGAAGAAGCAGACGCTAAAGCAAAGTTACTGGCAGAGCAACAAGCTAAGGAAGAAGCGAATGCAAAAGAGAAATTAGTAGAAGATCCAAAAGATGAAATTGGTAAAACTATTGCCTCGCTGACTAAGGATGCTGAATCATCCAGTGAACAACAAAATAAGCTTCTTGAAGAATTTGAAAAGATCGTTAATATAAAAGACGAAGATTTAAAAGATTTAAAGGAAGAAAATGATTTAAGTGATCAAGGTATAGTTGTTAAGCCAAAACCATTTAAAAGCGTAACTGCTGAGAACAACAAACTTAATGCTATAAAATCTGATTTAGATGAAGTTATTAAATCTCAAACAGAGAAGATTGACTCTTTAAATTCACTTTATGAAGAACGCTATAAAACAACAAAGCTTGATGAAGTCAACCTGTTCTACAGAAAGAAAATCGAAGATTTAAAACTTAAACAGGCTGAGGCAAAAACACTAAGAATTCAACTTGATAATAGATTAGAATTAATTAAAGAAGCAACAGAGTTTGAAAAGCGAAGACGAATTAAGCGTGCAGCTTATGACAATGAGCAAGACAGATATTCTCAGGACAGAGCTATGCTTCAAAACATAAAACGAACAACAAAACCAGCAGAAACACAATATACTTCAGAAGATTTTGACTTTGGTCAAGAGCAGAGTGAGAATATTAAAATTTTAAAGAATGTTAGTAATACAGAGAGTGGTTACTACCTTATCATTGCGGTACATAGTGATATTAATAAGAGAAATGAATTTTTAACCAAAGTTGTAGCTTCAGGACGAGCTAATGTAGATTTCTTCTACGACGTCAACACTAGTAAATATTATATTTACTACAGTAAGTTTGACAGTATTAGCGCAGCCAATAAAGCTATGGAAGACAAAGGAAATAGACCATATAATGTAAAAATGTCCCTCGTGAAAATAGAAAATTAATAAGTTAAGCCATTCTTCTCAAATGCTTTACCCCAAGCAAATGTGAGGAATTAAAACCAAGTATCATGAAAAAACCTACTTTTTCAAGAGCATTAATAGTCATAATATTACTATGCTTTGGCATGGTCAGTTATGCACAAAATTATGTGCCGTTCACACCAAGATTTAATGAAGATTTAAAAGGAGACATAGTATTAATTGGGAATAATATTTTGGGTCCAAACAACGATGCTTTCAACGATGGAAGTGTTTACAACCACAATGTTAATATGCAATATATTGATATTGATGGTGATCCTTCAACCTTTAGTTCTTCAAGCGCGGATTTAGAAATTCCGAATCCAAATTGTTACCAAATTATTTATGCCGGCTTATATTGGGGAGCCGTAAATCCTGGTAACGAACCTATTACTGAGGTAAGGTTAAAAGGACCTTCTGGAGGTTATACAGATATAACTGGTACTGTAATTTTTGATGCCAACGGTACAACCATAGATGGTGGAGATAGTTTCTCATATGCCTGTTTTGCAGATGTTACTGATTATGTAACGAGTTTTGGGCCTGGTGCAGACCTAGGTACTTATACAGTGGCAAACGTCTCTTCTGGTGTTGGTGAAACTGCCAATTTTAATCCATATAACGGTACAGGTCAATCAGCTGGCTGGTCTTTATTTATTGTGTATGAAGATCCTACCCTTCCGGGCAAATCAATTACTAGTTTTGATGGTTTTAGTGCGATAAGTGTTCCTGGCGGTAATCCAAATTTGGACATTCCTGTTAGTGGATTCAGAACAGTACCTGCTCCTGCTCCAGTACGAGCTAATTTTGCGTTTGCCACATTAGAAGGTGACAGTCCAATTTTAGGTGATAGATTACGATTAAATGGTGTTAGTTTATCTACTGCAGATCGTCCTGTGGCTAATTTTTTCAACAGTTCGGTAACAAGATTAGATGCCACTCCGGTGACAAACCGTGTTCCTAATAGTACAAATACGCTTGGTTTTGATACAGGTACAATTGCCATTCCTAATCCAGGAAACTCTGTAATAGCTAATGATGCCACCTCTGGTACAATTCGTTTGGAGACAAGTGGTGATACATATTTTCCATATTTCTTTGCTTTTGCTGTTGAAATTATTGAACCAGATATTGTACTAACAAAACTTGTTGAAGATGATGCTGGCAATGACATTGGTGGACAATTAGTAGATCTTGGTGCTCAGTTGAATTATGTTATTGGTTTTCAAAATGTAGGTAATGATAATGCTACTAATTTTCAGATTAGAGATATTTTACCAATCAATATTATTTACAACCATCCAACAGATTTAATTCTACCTCCAGGTGTAACTGTGGCTAGCTACGATCCAGTAACTCGAGAATTGGTTTTTGATATTGATAATTCTCTTGTAGAAGAAAATGATCCTCGTTATGAAATTAGAATTGAAGTTGAAGTCGTAAGTAGCTGTGGTGATTTAGCAGATGCATGTTCTAACATTATTAATAATCAGGCATTTGCCACTTATAATGGATTTTTTAATCCAACATTTCAAATTACAGACGATCCTAGTTTAAACAGCAATACTGGTTGTTTGTTATCACCTCAAGCAACTAATTTCTTAGCAGATTTAGATTGTGAATTTGTTGAAGAAATCATTCTTTGTGGTGATACCGTTGAACTTACGGCAGCCAATGGTTATGATTCTTATGCTTGGTCAACGAGTCCAACAGGAACACCTGTCATTGGTAATACTCAAACTATTACAGTTGATGCAACAGGAACATACTATTCCTTTAATACTGCTATTGCACCATGTCAATCTATTGAGCAAATTTATGAAGTCGAGCTTTTTGGTGGCGATATTGAAAATCCCGTAATCCCTTATGCAGATGAAGTAGTAACTTGTCCTAATGACGGTAAGTTATTACCGAATATTTTCCTATGTGGTGCAGATGATTCAAGATTTATTGAAACTAATATATCTGATTCTATTTCTATAATCTGGGAACAATTAGACGAATCTAGTTGTGCTGCTGTTTCAGATCCAGATTGTGCAAATGAAGATCCTGGTTGTACTTGGAATGAAGTTGCGACAGGCGCAGACTTTTTAGCTAATACTGCTGGTCAATTCAGATTAACTATTAATTATCCTGGTGGTTGTTTTAATCAATTCTATTTTAACGTATATCAAAACTTATTAGTGCCAACAGTAGTATCAACAGATATTATTTGTACTACAAACGGAAGTATTACGGTTAATGATGTGCCTTCTGGCTATGAGTTTAGTATTGATGGCACAAACTATCAAACTAGTAATGTATTTACGGTAACAACACCAGGAACCTATTCTGTATACGTAAGACAAATTGGTGTACCAACCAATCCCTGTATTTTTTCTGTTCCTGATGTTTTAATTAGAGAGCGTGATTTTACGGTCACTTCTACAATTACTCAACCACTTTGTTTTGGTGAGTTAGGAAGTATTCAGTTAGCAGCAAATGATGTAGACCCTCAATATACCTTCACACTCAGTGAAAATGGAACTGTAGTAAATACTGTTGGTCCAATAATGGAAAACTCTTATTTATTTGAAAATCTAAATCCAGGAACTTACACAGCAACTGTAGAAACAGAAAACGGTTGTTTATTTACAGAAGATGTTACTATTGTAGAACCACCTTTATTGACTGTAACTGCAGCTGTAACAGTACCGTTAACCTGTACTGATGGAGAAATAACCATTTATCCTGAAGGAGGAACACCACCTTACTTCTACTTTATTAACGGTTCTACTGATTTTCAAACTGTACCAGAAATTGTAGTGACTTCTGCAGGTACATTCGACATTTTGGTAATGGACTCTAACAACTGTACGGCGACAACCACAATTTCTGTGGATGAAATTCCAGCTCCAGAATTTAATGTAACATCAACAGATATTTTATGTGGTGGTACAGGAGATACTGGTACAATTACCATCAATGTAACCAATCCAAACGGAAATGCTATTGAGTATAGTATTGATGGTGGAACTACATTCTCTAACGCATCATTCTTTACAGGATTAGTAGCAGGAAATTACGATGTTGTTTTACAATACATATCAGGTCCTTCAGTTTGTACTACTGATCCTCAAACTGTAACTATTATTGAAAATACAGCTATTTCTGGAACGGCAGAATTATCGGCACCTTTTACTTGTAATGGTACAGGAGAGATAACTGTTACAAATGTATCTGGTGGAAATCCACCATACGAATACAGTATAGATGGTGTTAATTTTCAAACCAGTAATGTATTCACAGGCTTAACGCAAGGCACTTATACCATCACTATTAGAGATACTAATATTTGTACAGCTGTTACAAACACTATTACAATCGACGCGTTAAATCCACCAACTGATATGGATTTTACAAGTACTCCTGTAACGTGTCCTACATTAACTAGCGATGTTGCTTTATCTAACGTTGTTGGTGGAAATGGTACTTTAGAATATCAAATTATAGCACCAGCTTCTGCTACTACAGCGTATCAAACTTCAAATGTATTTACTGGTCTTGCACTAAACACTTATACTTTTCAGGTACGAGATGAAAACGATTGTACATATAGCGAATCTTATACTATAGATCCTATACCAAGTCCGACTATAAATGTTGTACTTACTGAAACTTTAGATTGTACTGCAACTCCAGATGCTGAGTTAACAGGAACCATTACAGGTACTGCTCCTTACACTTATGAAGTTTCTATTGATGGAGCACCATACAGTGCTTTAGGAAGTACTCCTTCAACATTTAATTATAATACTGCCACAGCCGGCACATATCAATTCCAAGTTACAGATGCTAATGGTTGTACTGCTGAATCTGGTATTATAACAGTAAATCCTATTTCGCCACCTGTTTTTAGTGCAGTTGTTGAAAGTCAACCAATACTTTGTAACGGTGATGCAAATGGATCTATAGACATTACAATAGATACCACTGTTGGTACTCCTCCATTTACTATAAATGTGAATAATGACACCACAGGAACTGATTACGGTACACAAACATCTGGTTTAACTGCTGGTACATATACCATCACAATAACTGATGCCAATTCATGTTCTACAACAGAAACTATAACACTTTCTGAGCCAGATGCCATCACTTTCGATTTGAGTAAAGTAGATATTACATGTAATAATCCTGGAGGGTCTTCTTTAGGTTCTATTACCGTTGAAAATATTGCTGGTGGTACTGCTCCATTTACCTATTTTATTTCTAACAATTTTGGTGATGTTATTCCTGGCAACCCATATAATGCGACTTCTAATGAAGATCATACGTTCAATATTATTAACTACGGAAATTATACTGTTAATGTTGTAGATGCTAATGGTTGTAGTTTGTCGCAACAAATAACAATGGCTTCACCTCCATCAGATTTATTGATTAATGTTAATATTTCCGTACCAGATTGTACAACAGGTGGAACTGCAGAAGTTACTGCTGTATCAGCTGTAGGTAGTGGTAGTTATGAGTTTGGAATTTTAGAATTTAATACAATTCCATATACAACCAGTTATTTACCACCAGATACTCCAGGTGGAGATACAAGAACCTTTACCAACTTAATTCCTGGTGTGGTTTATACCTTTGTTGTTCATGATTTAGTGACAGATTGTTACTTTGTAAAATCGGCAGATGCAGCCATAGATCCTGCTTCTACCCTAACCTCAACTGTAACTCCGAACAATGTTACATGTCTTGGTGCAGCTGATGGAAGTGTGACCTTTACAATAGATAATTTTGATAGTACAACAACTTCTGTTGATTATGCAATCTATTCAGCTTATGATAATCAATTGGTAGATGGACCAAACACTATTGCGGTAACATTTGGTACTCCTGAAACGGTTACAACTCCAAACCCAGGAACATTATCACCTGGTCAATATTACTTAGTCTTTACAGAAAATGGTTCAGGCTCTTTTAATGGATGTAAAACGGCTTCACAAATATTCGAAATTCTTGAATCTCCTGTAGCTTTAGATTTAACAGTTTCTGTTGATCAAAACGCTAATTGTAATCCAAACTCTGGTGTTATTAGTGCCATAGCACAAAATGGAACGTCACCATATCAATATCAAATTACGACTAGTGCTACTGCTCCACTAGCTACTGATTCTGGTTGGGATGCTCTAAGTGTATTTAATGTAGATGCTGGCACCTATTATATTCATGTTTTAGATGCTTATGGATGTATTGTATCAAGTCCTGCTACCATTGTAGATATGGATGATTCACCTCAAATATCAGCTTCAGTCACTAATGCTTGTGAGCTACAAGATGGTGATTACGAAATCGTAGTTAATTTAGATACACCAAGTACTGCACCATATAGTTTTAGTATAGATGGTGGTGCTTTTCAAACACAGTCTGCACCTTTCACAATTTCTAATGTATTTGCAGGTACACATACTATAGAAATTCAAGATGCTAATGGTTGTTCTGATTTGGTAACTATTGATGTTGCTGAACCAATCGATGTTGTTGCAGATGTTACCGCAATGCCATCTTGTAATAATGATGATGGTGAAATTACAGTAACAGGATCTGGTGGTTCTGGTACTTATGCTTATAGTATTTCTCCTAATCCTGCTTCAGTAAGTTTATCTGGTAACACCTTTACTGGTGTACCTTCAGGTATTTATACAATTACAATTACGGATACGGTATTGTCTTGTACTTCTGAAACTACAATTTCAGTGAGCGAGCCTACTTCACCACAATTTACAGTAACATCTGATAGTGTAACGTGTTTTGGTGACAACACAGGCGCTTTTGACATTAACATTACAAACTTTACAGGTGCTTATACCTACGAAGTATTTGATAGTGTTGGTACATCTGTTACAGGTATTGTAAATGCTAACACAGCTACAAATCCATTGACTGTAACAGGTATGGCGGCTGGTAGTTTTGATGTTGTAATCACTCAAACAGATTTTCCATATTGTTCTAATTCAGCAGGTGTTGTTATAACGTCACCACAAGAGGCTTTAACTTTAAGCTTAGTTGAATCTTCAAACGTAACCTGTACAGATAGTGAAGGCACAATAACAGCTATTGCAGATGGTGGTTGGGGTAATTATGAATATGAATTAACAGGCGATGCTACAGTTGCTTTTTCTTCAAATAATGTATTCGGAAATTTATCAGCTGGAACATACACAGTAAATGTTAGAGATGCTGAAGGTTGTATTGCTTCAGAAACGATAACACTAAATTTACCAGATCCAATTACAGCAATATTCACTCCAAGTACTACTGTTTTAGATTGCTTTGGTGATCAGAATGCAAGTATAACCGTAGATATGGTTTCTGGCGGACAAGGCAGCAACTATGTATATACTTTAAATACTATTGCGCCAGTTGCTAGTTCTTCTGGCCCACAAACGTCTAACGTCTTTAACGATTTAGGAGCAGGAACTTACACAGTAACTATAACTGATGGTTTTGAATGTGAAATGACGTCTCTTCAAATTGAAATAGAAAACCCTACTCCACTCGATGTTAGTTTAGTAAGAACAACAACACAAACGTGTTTAACAGAATCTACATTAACACTTAGTGCTTCTGGTGGCACAGGACCATATGACTATAGTAGTACTATTGATTTTACAACAGTTATAGGAAGTTTTACTTCTTCTACAACATTCTCAGTTCCTGAAGGTACATATAACTACTACGTGAGAGATGCTAACGGTTGTGTTTCTAACGTATCTAACGATATTACAGTTGATCCATTACCTGAGTTAGTAATAAATCTAGAATCTTCTAATCCTACTATTAATTGTGCTGGTGACAATACTGGATCAATTTTAGCCACAGCGCAAGGTGGATTAGGAGATTATAGTTACACGCTTCAAGATACATCTGGTGCAACTATAAATGCGACTCAAAATACACCTGGATATTTTACAGAATTAGTAGCTGGTGACTATGTGGTCATGGTAGAAAGTGGAGATTGTGAAGTAACATCTGCTCCAATATCAATTACTGAGCCTACAACAGCATTAGACGCAACTATAGAAGTTAACAATATTACGTGTGCAGGAAACAATAATGGCTCTGTAATTGTTTCTGCTACTGGTGGAACTGGTACAATTCAATATGCAATTTCACCACAATTAAATCAGTTTTTTGAAACGAATACTTTTGAAAACCTTTCTGCTGGTGAGTATACTTTAATTGTTCAAGATCAATTAGGTTGTTATTTAACGTTTGACTTCACCATTATAGATCCAGAACCAGTAGTTATTACCATATTACCAGAAGCCTTTTTCCCTGTATTATGTGATGGCGATACAGATGGCGAGTTCAGTATTGAAATTGATGGTGGTAATTTACCATACAGTGTAAGTCTTGATAGTTATGAAGGCCCTTACACAACAGGAAATGCAACACAAACCGTATTCGACTTTACTAATCTTGAAGGTGGTGACCACATCGTTTATGTACGTGATGCTCAAGGTTGTGAATCTGAATGGAACATCACGTTCCCTGAGCCTATAGTCTTTAATCCTGAAATTACCTTAGAATATACCTGTGAGAATAATGCGCAAAGTAATATGGTAACTGTAATACTTGATGTGTCTGATGAAGAATTATCAGAGTTTGATTATTCTTTAGATGGAGGTGATTATCAATTAAGCAATGTGTTTGAAAATGTACCTGTAGGAACAGGACATTACATAGACGTAAGACATACTAATGGTTGTATACAAAGAACAGAACTATTTGATATTGAAGGTTACGAACCTATTACCTTAACCTTAGCTGAAGGCGAACTCAATGAAATCATTGCCAGTGCAACTGGTGGAACAGGAGATTATACCTTTACCATGAATGATGAGAATTATGGTAGTACAAATGTTTATACCATTACAGAAACTGGCGTCTATGTTGTAACGGTTACAGATAGTGCTGGCTGTACTGCTGAAGCAGAAATTGAACTAGAATTTGTTGGACCATGTATACCTAACTGGTTTACACCAAATGGAGATGGAGAATATGATACTTGGGCACCTGGTTGTGTAGACAACTACCCTAACCTAACCTTCGACATTTTTGATCGTTATGGTCGAAAGATTGCAACCTACAGAGTTGGCGAAGTTTGGGATGGTAGATACAACGGTCATGAATTACCTACTGGTGACTATTGGTTTGTTGTACAAACTAACGACCCAAATGTAAATAAAGAATTTGTCGGCCACTTTACCCTTTACAGATAGTCCCTTAATCTAATGAACTAAACCTACTAAGATGAAAAGAATTTTAATATACATACTATTCCTAACGGTAGCTCAAGGCTTTAGCCAAGAGCTTAACTTACCAGTTTGGACGCAATACTTGGCAGATAACGATTTTGTGATTTCACCAACGTATGCTGGTATTGGTGACAATTTAAAAATTAGAGCTAATGGATTGACACAATGGGTTGGTATTAAAGATGCTCCAGATAATCAATCTATTTATGCTGATTTTAGAATTTCTAATCGTTCAGGAATTGGAGTTTCGGCTTATAATGATAAAAATGGTAATACGCGTCAAAAAGGGCTTAAGTTATCTTTTGCTCATCACTTAATTTTAGATTGGAAGTCTAAGCAATACTTATCTCTTGGTCTATCTTATAACATCAATAATTTTAGAATTGATATTGAAAACTTTAATACCACTTATGAAATTCCGATTTTAGATCCTGCTATCAATGGAGATAGAGCCATAAATAACAATAATTTTGATGCTGGATTACTTTATCGCTGGAATAACTTTTATTTAAGTTTTAATGCTAACAATTTAGTTTCTAAGGATATTGATGAATTTACAGGAGGAATAGAGCCACGCTTACTATTAAATTACCAAGTGTATTCTGGGTATGTTTTTACACCTAAGCACAATAAAAACGTTGAGTTTGAACCCTCTGTGTTCTTTCAGTTTTTTGATAGTGATAATCGTTCTGCTACCGATTTAAATTTTAAGTATAGAAAGTTTAACAGAAATGGTGATTATTATTGGATTGGTGCATCTTACCGTTTTTTAAATGACCAGTTTTTAGATCCATTAAATCTTGGTCCTATGGCTGGTATACTTCATAATAAACTTTATTTTGCATATTCTTACCAGCTCACATTCAATGATTTATCTGGTTTTAACTCAGGTACACACGTCATAACCATTGGTCTAAACTTATTACAAAGTGCTAGTAATTGTCCTTGTACTAAAGGATCTAGCCAAAGTTATTATAGACTATAGGAAATAATAAAAAAGCCACGATTAGAATTCGTGGCTTTTCAATTATTAAGCTATGAATATAACTAAAGGACTTCTAAAAAGTAGTCCATCATTTCTTCCTTAAGATCATAATGTAGTTTAATGTAAGTTCGCATATCTTCTCTTAGTGTGTGTTGCTCATTCTGAAGTCTGCCATCTATATTTTCATTAAAATCTACATTGTTAATATTTGCCATTTTGTTTCGGCATCTATGCAAAAGCTTAGAAATAGCATCTTTCTCTATCATTATTCTATTTTGAAAAACTTCTAACTTTTTCAAAGCTATTGGGTCTTCAATTCTAGCTACTGCTTCTTCTAATTTTTCTTGAAAGGTATCCATCTCATTAAAATGAAATCTCAACTCTCGTTTCCATGTTTCTATATTAAACTTTAAATCGCTTAAATACATTACTTTACTGTGCATATCTCAATAGTATTATGTGGTTATTAATTCTTGTTGTTTTACTAATTCTTTTTGTATGTGATTTGGTACTGATGCATAACCTTCAAACTTTGTTGAATAGGTTGCTCTACCTTGTGTTAATGAACGTAATTGTGTAGAGAAGTCTGTTAATTCGGCAGAAGGAATAGTACATTTTAGAATTTGATAATTAAACTCCGTCTCTATACCTTGAATCATTGCTCTTCTGCTCTGTAGCTCTGTCATTACATTACCCACCATTTGCTCTGGTACTCTCAATGTCATCTGATCTATTGGTTCTAAAAGCTTGGGATTAGCATTTAAAAAGGCTTCTTTAAAGGCATGAGCACCAGCAATTTTAAACGATATATCATTAGAATCTACTGCGTGCATTTTTCCGTCATACACCATAACTCTTATATCTCTAATGTAAGATTTAGTCAACGGTCCAGATTCCATAACTTCTAGAATACCTTTCATTATTGAAGGCAAATAACGTTGATCTATAACTCCACCAACAATGCAATTGTAAAATACCAGTTTACCATCCCAAGGCAAGTCTACTTCTTCTCTACCTCTTATTGAAAAACCTTCAGGTTCTGGCATTCCTTCGTAATACGGCTCAATTTTTAAATGAACTTGTCCAAACTGTCCAGAACCACCACTCTGCTTTTTGTGTCTGTAATTGGCTGTAGCACTTCTTTGAATGGTTTCGCGATATGAAATTTTTGGTGATTCAAATCTTGCTTTTACATCGTAGATATGTTCTAAAATCCAAGTTAACGTTGCTAGATGAAGCTCACCTTGTGTACCTACTAATGTCTGATGCGTTTCGTTGTTATAGCTTAAATCTACTGTTAAATCCTGACTATGAATTCGTTTAAGCGCCTCACTCAATTTCTCTTCTTCACTTGGATTTTCAGCAAAAACGGCTTTTACTAATCGTGGTTGTGGAAATTTAATCGGTTTAATGGTTCCTGCTTCTGCTTTTAATGCTAAAGTGTCATTGGTTTCCGTGTATTTTAATTTTGTCGTTGCACCAATATCACCAGTGGTTAGTTTTTGTACCGAATGTTTTTCTTTACCATCCATAATGTACAACTGATTGAGTGTTTCGCTTTCACCTGTTCTAGTGTTAAACAACTTATCGTTTACATTAACCTCACCAGATTTCACTTTAAAAAAGGTAATCTGTCCAAAATTTGGTTGATAAATCGTTTTAAAGACAAACAATGATGTGTCTGCACCAATTTCAGGTTTTACTAAGTCGCCTTCTAAGGTTTGCTCTGGTTTTAAATCTGCGGCAGCTGGTGCTACATTATCTATAAAGCCCATAAGTCTTCCGGTACCCATATCTTTTAATGCAGAAACACAGAATACAGGAAAAAAGTCATGATTAAGCATGCCTAACTTAATGCCTTTACGAAGTTCTTCTTCATTAAGTGTTCCTTTTTCAAAATATAACTCCATTAATTCTTCATCATTTTCGGCTGCTTTCTCTACGAGCTCATTATGAAGTTTATTGGCGTAATCGAGTTGATCTTCAGGAATTGGCAGTTTTTCTGGCTTGCCACCTTCTGGCCCAAACTTGTAGCATTTCATTTTCAGAACATCTATGATGCATTGTGCGCCATCTATTTTAATTGGATATTGAACTAAAACAGCGTTGTTACCAACTAGCTCTTTTAAACTTTTAAAACTCTGTTCAAAATTGGCTTTTTCACTGTCAATTTTATTAATAACAAAGAGCGTAGGCTTATGGTATTTATCTACATAATTCCATATAATTTCTGTACCAATGTCAGCACCATGCTTCGCATTAATAACAGTAACAATGGTATCTGCAACTCTAATTGACGACATAATTTCGCCAATAAAATCGTCTAAACCAGGTGTGTCTATAATATTAATCTTGTAGTTACGCCATTCTGTATGCAAAGGTGTTGCAAAAACAGAAGCACCTCTGCGGTGCTCAAATTCATGATAATCGGAAACTGTATTTTGTTGCTCTACTGTACCTCTTCTATTTATTAAACCTGCCTCAAAAAGCATGGTCTCAGATAATGTGGTTTTGCCAGAGCGATGCGCACCAACAAATGCCACATTTTTAATGTGTTTGTTATCGAATACTTTCATATGTCATAAGATTTTGAATATTAAAACTCCTTGAAAATTATACCCTTAAAGGTACTTCTCATACAAAAGAAAAAACATGATATAAGTTAGGTTTTCGATATTTTTGTATCGTTTAATAGGAAAAGAAATTATTTAATTGCAAAAAGGATTCGATTTTACAGATAGGTTTAAAGGTTTTCAGAATACTCCATTACTTTGGGATTTTGATGCTGTAGAATCTCTAATGCAATTCAAAATATCATCGAGCCGAAGTATGTACAATACTGAAAGGCATCAGAAAAAATTACGATTAGGAAAGTGGATTGAGATCTTTACGGCATTTCAATTACAACAAATTGAAGGAATAGAATTTATTGCTGAAAATTTTCAGATTAAAAACAATAAGCAAACTATTGGAGAGCTTGATGTATTACTACTTAAAAACGAAAAACCAATACACTTAGAGATTGCATATAAATTCTATTTGTATGATGACACACAGGAATATTCAAATCCTTTAGATTACTGGATTGGACCAAACCGAACCGATAGCTTAATGCTGAAACTTAAAAAACTAATTAACAAACAACTTCCTCTACTTTATAAACCAGAAACCAAAAAACTATTGAAAACATTAGGTTTTGATAGTCAAAATTTTGAACAGTTTGTAAATTTTAAAGCACAGTTGTTTGTGCCGCTTGATAAAAAGAAAATAGATTTTTGTGCGTTAAATGAAGAATGTGTTACAGGTTTTTTTGTACACTTTAATAACATTGACGTATTAAAAAACAATCATTTTTATATTCCGAGTAAATTAGATTGGCTAGTAGAACCTAAAGCAAATGTTGAATGGCTAAATTTTGATGATGCTCTGCCTCTTTTGCGGGTTTACATTGATAAAAAACAGTCTCCACTTTGTTGGCTTAAGAATGAAAATAATCAACTCTCAAAATGTTTTATAACCTGGTGGTAATGGAAGACAGTTATTATAAAATATACAAACCTTATGGTTACTTAAGTCAGTTTGTAAACAATCAAAACAAGCGAAGAAATAAAAAGTTATTGTCTGAGTTATTCGATCTTCCTAAAAATACCATGGCCGTTGGCCGATTAGATGAAAAATCTGAAGGTTTATTACTTCTCACTACAGACGGGAAATTCAGTAATTATATTACCAGTTCTAAAATTGAAAAGGAATATCATGTCATGGTTGATGGAACGATTACTCAAGCACAAATAGATACTATAAAAAATGGTATAGAAATTTCTGTAAACGGACAGTCTTATGTAACTAAACCTTGCCATGCGGAACTACTAGAAGATACATCTCATATTTTGAATCGCTTTGTAAGAGATGAAAAGCATGGACCAACATCTTGGTTAAAAATAGTTTTAACGGAAGGTAAGTTTAGACAAGTACGTAAAATGACAGCAAAAATTGGTTTCCCTACGCTACGTTTGGTAAGAGTTAGAATTGGAAATTATAAATTAGAAACAATGAAACCAGGAGAAATTAAAACGATTAGTTATTAGAGGCTGTTTCTTCTTTTTCGGCAGCTTTTTCTTCTTCAGTTTTTTCTTTGATTACTGCTTTTTCATTGTTAAATACAATGATAGCCTTTACTCCTGTTAGCAAATTCCACTCTTTGGATGAAATTAATTTGCCTTGGTCGTCATAAACAATAAACTCTGCAGTGTTAGGACCAGAATCACCTTGATTCAGTGCTTCAATCTCAACAGTATTTTTGCCTTGAGCTAAATCTATCTCAACACGTCTATAACTACTTCTTAGCAACAAGTTTTGCTGAACAACGATATCATTAACATAAATTCTTACACGGTCACCATCTGGATATTGATGATCTCTACAAATGATATTTACAAATTTTGTGTCTACATTATGCTCGCCTAAAAACTGATCTGACATAGTCTTTATAACTCCACCTTTCTCCAAGTCTTTGCTCCAACGCTTCTCAAAGATTTCAGCAGGACTCTTAAGGCCATCTTCATCTGTCATTGAAAAAGGCTTGTCTGATTTTTTTATAATAAATTTCTTCTTTTCATCCTCTTTTCCTCCTGCCTTCTCTTCTTTATTATCGAGCTTAGGTGCTACCTTTATTTTAGTAGGAAGCGAATCTTTTTTGGTTTCAGAAGGTTCTGCAGGAATGCGAATGGTTTTGTTTTCTTTATCTGGTACTTGCGCATAAATCGATGTACCAAATAGAAGACAAAATAAGACTAATATGTGCTTTAAAGTTTTCACTAAAATTTAGACGAAATAAATAATCCTAAACTTGTGGTACAAAAACCATACCTACTTCAAAATAAACGTATAAAAATGTATTTCCTTAAAAAAAAACGTTAAAACTTACCGTTGAAGCTAATGCGTAATTTACGGTTATATTCTTCAAACAACCAATCTTTATAGTTGTCTGTGCTGTTCATAATACAATAGCAGTATTGTTTTATACGATATGCAATTTCATCTTGTAGTAATTTTACCAAGTCTCTTGCATCATATACATCCTCACTATTCTCAATACAGATTTTAGAATGTTGTTCTATAGAGCGTTCTATAACTGTAAACGATTTTTTACCAGAACCAATAACATCTTTGTACTGAGCCTTAACATTAAACTCAAGATTATCTGAGTTTTTAAATTTCTCTTTCAATGTATCTGGCATAACATAGACAAAATCGCGTTCTAAAGCTTCATCGTCTATGATGTTTTCGAGATATAAATCTGGATATTTAAAAATATGTTGCCAATCTACGGGTTGACTCCAAGGACCAAAGCGCGATACGTTATTACCTAAGTCTATAACCTGAAACGTTTTACGGTCTTTATAGATACGACTGCCACGACCAATCATCTGAAAATATAGCGTTAACGATCGTGTAGCTCTGTTTAGAATTATTGACTCTACAGAAGGCTCATCAAAACCAGTTGTTAATATACTTACAGAGGTTAAAACTGCGTCTGGTGTGTGTTTAAACCACTTAAGAATATCTTTTCGTTCTTGCTTACTAGCAGTATTGTCTAAATGCCGAACATTATAACCAGCTTTTTTAAAGGTATAGTAAACTTCCTTAGACGTGTAAATTCCGTTATTAAAAATCAAGGTTTTTTTTCCTTTTGCTAACTCTTCATATGCAGAAAGCAGTTTAGTCTGCATTAAAGAATTGGTGTATAAAGCCTCAGAGGATTTAACCGTGTAGTCGCCATTAATACCAATCTTTAAAGATGTTAAGCCTACATCATAATGATATACGTCTGCGCTTGCCAAAAATCCATTACTGATTAAAGTAGCAATATCATCACCTACAATTAGCCTATCGTAATTATCCTTCATTGGTAGCTTTATATTACTACTAAGAGGTGTTGCGGTAACACCAAGAATAAAACAGTGTTCAAAGAATTTAAACAGCTTTCTAAACGAGTTATAATGAGCCTCATCAATAATAACCAATCCAACATTTTTTAATTGAAAGTCATTATCAGACAAACGGTTATTTAATGTTTCAACCATGGCCACAAAACACTGATACTCGTCTTGGTCTGGCAATGTTTTTACCTTACTATTAATAACCTTGTTCTTAACGTTAAAACCAGAAAGCACATTCGATGTTTGCTTACACAACTCTATTCTATGCGTTAGGATTACTACCTTTTTATTGTGTTTTTCTATGTAGCGTCTAACAATTTCAGAAAAGATTACTGTTTTACCACCACCTGTTGGCAATTGGTAGAGCAAATTAAAGTTGTCTGCTTCTTCTGCCATAACATCAAAAATGCGATACAAATCTTTGATTTGATAATCGTAAAGTCGCTTTTCTGATGTAGTATCTTTAATGGTGCCTGTAGACATAAAGTTTTTTTTACTCTAAGGTTAATTTTGCAAAAATAACATATTGTAAGTGTTTTTGTTATGCATTGTTAATAACCTTTAACAAGATTGGTACTGTTCTTGTGCTTAAGAAAATATTAACATTTTAAATATTCACATTATGAAATCATTTCGAAGACATTCTGCGACGGTCAACGCAGGATCTATGGCAGACATTGCCTTTCTGTTACTTATTTTCTTTTTAGTAACAACGACCATTTCAGCTGATAAAGGCTTATTAAGACAATTGCCTAGTGATTGTCCAAATATTGAAAAGTGCTTAAAAGACATTAATGAACGTAATCTTTTAAGAATTGTATTGAATCATAATCAAGAAATCTATATAGAAGATAATGTGGTAAAACTTGAAGAAGTTAAAGCCATTGTAAAAGGATTTGTAGATAATAATGGAGCATCTGAATGTGATTATTGTGATGGCGAAAAACTATCAACAGGATCTGATCATCCCAGAGAAGCAGTTATTTCATTGAGCCATGATGCTTTAACCAAATATGAATTGTTTATTTCTATACAAGATGAAATTACAAAAGCTTACTACGACTTAAGAGCTCGATATATTGAGGCGAAGTTTAATAAAACACCAAGTCAAATTACAGATGAAGAATTAATAACTGTAAAGAAAGCATATCCCTTTATTGTTTCTGAGGTTATGGTGAAAAGGAATTAGAGCAAAGTGTCATTGTCTTTGATGCAATACTCAATGTTTACCTTTTTTTTGCCCCATTTTTTAGCTTTGAGTACATCGTTGCCCATGTAAATATCTATACGTTTTCGCCAACGTCTATTCATTTTGTCCTTTACAGTAAAGAGACTATCAAAACCTTCAATCTTTACGCGTGTATTGTGTACTAAACCAGAATCGAGTAAATCTCTAGACACAGCAATATATCTTAATCCAGGTTTTAGACTATCACCAAAGGCAGTAATATTTGGATTAGAGTTTGTTTGATAAGCAAGCGAATTGTATGCAGTAGCAGTCACTACAAAAGATTTTGAAGCGCAATCTTGTTCCACAACTTTATTACAACCTATGTATAAAAGACAACAAAGGATCACAAGAACTTTAACTTTCATAAAACTAAAGATACGTATAAAGTTAAAAACTGTTAAACTGTAACAGACTAGTACATAACAGTGTAACATTTTATTTTTTTGGTCGTCTATTAGATGTAATCAATTAAAAAACAATAAATCATGAGAACTTTAAACAACAATCAATTAACAAGTACAACTACAGAAACAAGAAGTTACACTTGGAACAGTAAAAGACGTTATAGATAATAACGTAATTCATCAATCATTAAATCAAATCAATTATGAAAGCCTTATCAAAAATTGTCAATACATCTCACAGTTTAGATGATGACTTAGAAAACATTAAATTATGAAGTGGACTTTTAACCTAAGTACATTAAACTAAAAAACCAACACTGTACTAGTGTTGGTTTTTTTAATTTAGTAGTTTAGTAACTCTCTCAAAACCTCTTCAAACTTTCCTTTGGCCAAATATTGTTGCTCTAATTGTGGTGCAAAAGGTATTGGTGTTTCCATACTTGCAACACGCTTTACTGGAGCGTCTAAATATTCAAAACAATCTTCCATTAACATTGCAGAAATATCGCTAGCAATACCACCAAACATACTATCTTCCTGAAGAATAATTGCTTTTCCAGTCTTTTTTACAGAACTGATAATAGCGTCTTCATCTAATGGTTGGAGTGTTCTTAAATCAATTAAATCTGCAGATATATCAGTATTATTTTCTAAAGTTTCTAAAGCCCAATGAACACCTGCGCCATAAGTTATAATTGAAACATCGTTACCTTCTTTTAACAATGCTGCTTTACCAAAAGGCAACGTGTAATAATTTGTTGGTACATCTTGTCTTATACTTCTATACAATGCTTTGTGCTCAAAGAACAGCACAGGATTTGGATCATTAATAGCTGTAGTTAACAAACCTTTAGCGTCATAAGGAAACGCAGGATAAACTACTTTAAGACCTGGTGTTTTAGTAAACCAAGCTTCATTGGTTTGTGAGTGAAAAGGACCTGCAGCAACACCTGCTCCACAAGGCATCCTAATAACAACATCTGCATTTTGTTTCCAACGATAATGCGACTTTGCTAAATAGTTTACAATGGGATTAAAACCAGATGTTACAAAATCTGAGAATTGCATTTCTACTACAGCCTTCATACCAGCAATAGAAAGCCCCATGCCTGCCTCAACAATTGCAGATTCACAAATAGGTGTATTTCTAACTCTGTCTTTACCAAACTGTTCTACAAAACCTTCAGTAATTTTAAAAACACCTCCATACTCAGCTATGTCTTGTCCCATAATCACCAAGTCAGAGTGCTTTTCCATAGATTGTTTTAAACCTTCAGAAATAGCATCTATTAGACGTTGTTCTTTTAATTCATTATTTGGTTTAAATTCCTCATAATTAAATGATTGATACACATCATCTAATTCAACACTTTCATTGGGTGTTATTTCAGCTTCTGCATATGCAGATTCAAGAGAAGCGTCAATTTCAGACTTAATTACAGTTACATATTTATCATCAATTTCAGCAGAAAGGATCTTTTTACTGAACAAATAGCTTCTAAAGTTTTCAATAGGATCTTTTGCTTCCCACTCTTCCATTAATTCCTTCGGAACATATTTTGTACCACTGGCTTCTTCATGACCTCTACGTCTAAAGGTTTTAAACTCAATTAATATTGGCCTTGGTCGTTTTCTTATGCTCTCTGCTAACTTTTTAACTTTAGAATAGGTCTCAATAATATTGTTGCCATCTAATATAAAAGACTCTATACCATATCCTTTGCCTCTATCTGCAAGGTGTTTACAGAAATATTGCTCATTTGTTGGTGTTGATAAACCGTAGCCATTATTCTCAATACAGAAAATTACTGGTAATTGCCATACCGAAGCGACATTTAATGCCTCATGAAAGTCACCTTCACTAGTTCCACCTTCACCTGTAAAAACAGCAGTTACTTGCCCATTGTTTTTCAATAGATTAGCCAAAGCAATACCATCTGCTACACCAAGTTGAGGTCCTAAATGAGAAATCATACCAACAATATTGTACTCTTGCGTACCAAAATGAAATGAGCGATCTCTTCCTTTTGTAAAACCACTGGCCTTACCTTGCCATTGACAAAATAAACGATGAAGTGGAATCTCTCTGGTGGTAAAAACGCCAAGATTTCTGTGCATTGGTAATATATACTCGTTTGGCTTTAGAGCCATAGTTACACCGACCGAAATTGCCTCTTGTCCGATACCAGAAAACCATTTAGATATTTTTCCTTGTCTTAGCAATATGAGCATTTTTTCCTCTATAAGTCGAGGTCTCAACATGTTGTAATATAGTTTTAGTAATACTTTATCACTTAGATTGCGCTTATCGTAGTCTATATTGCTTTTTGTTATTGTTGGCATATATTATAATTCTAGAGGTTCAAATGTAAATAAAATGCTTTAATAATAGGGAGTCAACAATATAAATGTCTTCACTAGATATTCACATTTTACGACTATTTAATTACTTTTGTATATTGACAATATTTTAAATAAAATTCCAATGGATAGAATACCTAGCGTAGATTTAAAGGATTTCCTTTCGGACGACCCAAATAGAAAACAAAAATTTATTGACGAAATTGGTAAAGCATATCAAGATATAGGCTTTGTAGCCTTAAAAGGACATTTCTTAGATGATGAATTAGTTGATAGGCTTTACAAGGAAGTTAAAAACTTTTTTGATTTACCTCTTGAAGTTAAGGAAAGCTATGAGATACCTGGTATTGGAGGCCAAAGAGGCTATGTCTCTTTCGGAAAAGAAAGTGCTAAAGGTAAAAAGGAAGGTGATCTTAAAGAGTTTTGGCATTTTGGACAATATGTTGAAGATGATGAAGAGCGCAAAAAGGAATATCCTGAAAATGTTGAAGTGAAAGAACTTCCTGAATTTAATAAGGTTGGTAAAGAAACTTACCAAATGTTAGAGAAGACAGCTAAATATGTACTTCGTGCTTTAGCATTACACCTAGGATTGGAAGAAACTTATTTCGATAATTACATCCATAATGGAAATTCTATTTTAAGACCAATTCATTATCCACCAATTACTGAAGAACCTAAGAATGCTGTAAGAGCAGCTGCTCATGGTGACATTAACCTAATTACACTTTTAATGGGTGCTCAAGGGCGTGGCCTGCAAGTGCAGCGTCATGATGGTGAATGGTTAGATGCCATAGCAGAACCAGATGAACTTATGATCAATGTTGGTGATATGCTATCTAGGCATTCAAATAATAAATTAAAATCTACTATTCACCGTGTTGTCAATCCACCCAGAGAACTTTGGGGCACATCACGCTATTCTATTCCTTTCTTTATGCATCCAATCAGTGAAATGAAATTAGATGTTTTAGATAGTTGTATAGATGAAGAAAATCCAAAATTATACGAAGACATCACTGCTGGTGAGTTTTTAAACAAACGTTTAGTAGAACTTGGATTGATTAAAAAATAATGGATTTACAAGATCAACTCAAAAATCTTTTTCCAGATCATAAACCTGAGCCATCAGAAGAACAAACTGATGTGCAAAGTGACATTTGGTTACAGGACGATCCTATAATTTGCAAATACGAAAAACGCAAAGGAAAACCCATCACAATTTTAGAAGGCTATACTGGCGCCGCGGAAGATTTTAAAAAACTAGCAAAAGAGCTTAAAACTAAGCTTAGTGTTGGTGGTAGTTTTAAGGATGACAAAATTATCATACAAGGAGATTATAGAGATAAGATTATGACCATTCTTAAGGACAAAGGATTTAACGTAAAACGTGTTGGAGGTTAATTTTTATGTCTAAGGAAATTCTTCATATCACCAATGGTAGTGTGCTAACAGAATATCTAAGAGAACTAGATTTTAAAGATGAAATTTTAACATGGCAAGAGATGTTGTGCGAAGGTCCAACAATTCCTAAAATTGACTCGGTAGCGTTCTTTGAGCTAAGAAGTGAGTTCTTAAAAGACTACTATGATATTGAAGTTGATGAAGATGAACTTCAAAAAGAGTTGTCTAAATTAGATAATGCTAGTAGATATGATGAAATTCATCTATGGTTTGAGTACGATTTGTTTTGTCATATTAACTTATTAGGTGTTTTGAATCTTTTGCACCAAAAGGAAATAAGGAAACCTCTTTATCTCATTTGTAGTGGTCGTGTTGAAGGAGAAAAAAACCTTAAAGGATTAGGCGAACTCACCCAAACTCAATTATTAGATCATTACGATAAACGCATAAAATTAAATAACGAAGACATAGAGCTTGCCATTACACTCTGGCGAACATATTGTGGTAAAGACCATAATATCTTGAAACCATACATCGTAAAGGAGTCTAGCTTTAAATACATGAGCAGTTGTTTAAAAGCACATTTAAAACGTTTTCCACATCAAAAAAGTGGTCTTAGCGTACTTGAAGATAATATACTAAGATTAGTAAGAGATAACGATATTAAATCTAGGCATCATTTATTAGGTTACAGCCTTAATTATCAAGGCTATTATGGGTTTGGTGACACCCAACACCGTAGATTAATAGATAAATTAAGTATCTTTTTTGAAGAAGATGAAAACAGTTTAAAACTCAACCGAAAAGGCCACGAAGCCTTACTAAGACAACATAATTTTGCCACTGAAGTTAATAACAACATGACCTACGGTGGTGTAAAACGTTTAGAATTTCAGTTTAGCGTAGACCAGAATAAACTTATTAAGACCATACTTCATGTCGATTAAAGACTCAGAATTAATTTTAAATCCAGACGGTAGCGTTTACCATCTAAATTTAAAACCAGAAAATATCTCGGACACCATCATTTTTGTTGGTGATCAAGACCGTGTTGAAAAAATTACTAAATATTTTGATAGTATAGAATTTAGCACACAAAAACGAGAGTTTAAAACCCAAACAGGTTACTATAAAGATCGTAGAATTACGGTGCTCTCTACCGGAATTGGCCCAGACAATATTGATATAGTACTCAATGAGCTAGATGCCTTAGTAAATATTGACCTTAAAACTCGTAAACCAAAAACCCAACTCACTAGTCTAAACATTATTAGAGTTGGTACTTCTGGCTCTTTACAAGCAGATATACCTGTTGATGCTTTTGTAATGAGTACGCATGGTTTGGATATCAATGGAATGCTTCATTTTTATCAGATTGATGGTATTAGTAATCCAGAAATCGAAGATGCATTTATAGAGCATACCAATTGGGATAAAAACAAAGCAAGACCCATCATTATTAACAACAGTAAATACTTGGAAAAATATTTTGAAAGCGACAAAGTTTTTAAAGGAATGACAGGTACTGCAGGAGGTTTCTATGGACCACAAGGACGTGTTTTACGATTGCCACTGCATGACGCTGGTTTAAACGAGAAACTAGACAACTTTAACTACAAAGAATTCCGGATTACCAACTTTGAAATGGAGACTTCCGTTATATATGGATTATCTAAGTTGTTAGGACATGAAGCACTATCATTAAATGCCATTATTGCTAACAGAGCTACTGGCGATTTTAGTAAAGATCCTAAAAAGACAGTAGAAAAGTTAATAGTGTACGCACTAGAGCGAATTGTTAATATTTAAAAATATTGTGGCACAGGCCTTATCTATCGTAGTGGCTAAATAAAAGTATAATTTAATCAGATACCCACTTTTGTGGGCATTAGCATGAAGAAAGTAAACATAGGTGGAGTTCCAGAACACTTTAATTTAGCATGGTACCTCACTCTTAAAAATGGCGAATACAAAGCTGAAGATATTAATCTACGTTGGCATGATTATTATGGTGGAACCGGAGCAATGTGCAAAGCTCTTCGCACCGGAGATATTGATATTGCAGTCATTCTTACAGAAGGGATAATTAAGGATATCATTGCTGGCAATCCATCAAGTATTGTTCAGACTTTTGTAGAGACACCTTTGATTTGGGGAATTCACGTTGCTGATAAATCTAACTTTAAGACAACAGATGATATTAAAGGAACAAGAGCTGCTATTAGTCGCTATGGGTCTGGTTCTCATTTAATGGCTTATATCAATGCAAAAAATAACAATTGGAATTTAGAGACTGATCTTAATTTTGAAGTTATAAAAAACCTCACAGGAGCTGTTGAAGGTTTAACTAATGGTGATGCAGACTATTTTATGTGGGAAAAATTTACGACTAAACCATTAGTTGATGATGGTGTTTTTAGACGAATAGGTGAATGTCCTTCTCCATGGCCATGTTTTGTTATAGCTGTTAGAGATGAGTTTATAAAAGATAATGAAGATGAACTTAAAACTATTTTAGACATCATCAATACTACGACTTCAGATTTTAAATCTATACCAAGTATAGATAGAACAATTGCTAATCGTTACGATCAAGAAATAGAAGATGTCCAAGAGTGGCTATCTCTAACCGAATGGTCTCAAGAATTAATAGATAAAAAGACTATTAACAATGTACAAGAACAGCTTTTTAATTTAGATATTATTCCAAAAAAAGTTGATTATTTAGAGTTGGTTTACAAGTTTTAATGGTTTCATTTAACTATGAATGAACAAAATTCAAAAATTAAAAGTGTATTGTAAAAATCGCTGAACCACCAGTAAACATCGACTAATGACGTTAATTTTTGTTAAAAGATTTAAAGTTAAATCTTACACTTTTTGTTCATAACTTTCAGTATTTCAAATTTTTAGTTACATTTGTTTAACCAAATCAAAGCTATTAACACAAGAAAAAGACTAATATGATTCTAACAATTACTCTGATTCTATCCTTTTTAGTTGCTATTAACTTTTTATTACTAATATTCAGTTGCAATAAGACTACTAAGAAAGTTGAAAACAAAAAGCCACGTATTTTACGTGTTCAAAAACCTACACCTACTCTAGTTTCCAATCAATTACCGATTGGTCAATTTGCTGCAACAGGTAGTTAGTTTTACTAAAATGTTTATTGCCAAACCAATAACCTCTGTTAGCGCTCAATGGAGATGGATGTCCTGTTTCTAAAATTGAATGAGAAGACTTATCAATTAATTTCTTTTTCTTTTTAGCAAAACCGCCCCAAAGTAAGAATACTACATTTTGTTTTTTCTCACTTATGAGTTTAATAACAGCGTCTGTAAATTGTTCCCAGCCCTTATTTTGGTGACTTCCTGCTTGGTGCGCTCTAACTGTAAGTGTAGCGTTTAATAATAAAACACCTTGGTCTGCCCAAGGCATGAGATTACCACTTTTAGGATACGGAATACTTAAATCTGTTTCTATTTCTTTAAAAATATTAATTAATGAAGGTGGATGAGTAATACCATCATTAACAGAAAAGCATAAACCATTGGCTTGCCCAATACCATGGTAAGGATCTTGACCTATAATAACTACTTTGGTGTCATCAAATGAGCAATGATTAAAAGCATTAAAAATCTCTGAACCCTTTGGGTAGCAGATATGATTCTTGTATTCATTTTTCACAAATTCTACCAAATTTTTAAAATAAGGTTTATTGAACTCAGAATTTAGATGTTTTTTCCAATTATCGTTTATAGCTACGTCCATAAATACAAATATAATGTAAGCCTTGCTTAGCATTTTAACTCAATTCAAATTTGTTAAAAACTTACAAAAAAACATAAGGGTGTGTTAATATTAAATTAAACACAAAACAAAAAAGTGACATTATAATTATCTTTAAAATAAAAAAACTATGAAAGTCTACTATTACTTATTCCTGTTCCTGTTTTTGTTTAGTTCGTGTGTTGTCGTACGCCAAGATGAAGTTGCCGTAAAGCGTCGACAAGGAAAACTCATTGGAAAACCTATCACACAAACCGCTAGGATTTATAATCCTTTAGTGGCAACCTACATTAAAATACCAACACGAATTGTTAACCTTAAAATCAATTTGGATATACCGTCTAAAGAAGGCTTAACCATTGGGTCGGAAATGTCAATTCTGTATCGAGTAAAATCGAGTGAGGTGACTAACTTACTTGAAAATGTTGGAATGAATTACGAACAAGAATTAATTGCTCCTGTTTTTCGTTCTGCATTAGCTGATGTTAGTGCGAGGTTTATGGCAAAAGATATGCATACAGGTAACAGAGCCTCTATAGAGGATGAAGTTAAAAGTATGATTAATCAAACGTTAGAAGAGAAAGGTATTATAATTGAGCAAGTATTGATGAAACGGATCGTTCTCCCTCAATCGTTATCCACGGCTATAGAACAAAAACTAACCGCAGAACAACAAGCACAACAAATGCAATTTGTACTAGAAAGAGAGCGTTTAGAAAATGAGCGTAAACTTATTGAAGCTGACGGTGAAGCACAAGCAAATATAATAGCTGCGAAGGGAAAGGCAAAAGCCAATCAAGAACTAAGCGTTGGACTAAATGAATTGTTGCTTCGCTTGCGAGCAATCCAAGCTTTTGAAAAACTTAGCAATTCACCAAATGCTAAAATTATCGTAACCGATGGCCAAACACCATTAATTATCGATGATAAACAAAAATAAAAGCGTTTATCATTAATATTTAAAAATCGTCTAAACTGTTTTAGGCGATTTTTTTATAAGATGACTGGATCATTAGAAAACACTTTTTTAACGCTGTTTTATACATTATCAGTTTTCCATGGCATTAGGCATATCGCTACTTTTAACCTAAATTTGCAATTCTAAAATTAAAAAAACCTCATGATACGTATTCATGAAAAAACCCTGAAAGACCTTGAGTTTTTCACGGTTTTAGAACAAATTTCCGAACACACCATAACAGCGTTAGGTAAAGAGGCTGTATTAAATATACGACCTATTGAGGTTGAAACACAATTGCTGCGTGAGCTAGAGTACGTCAATGAGTACCTGTCTTCTTTTGATAATGATAACCGAATTCCTAATCATGGGTTTGATCCGATTTCAAAAGAAATTAAACTTCTAAATATTGAAAACACTTATTTAGAAGTGACGAGTTTGCAAAAGCTCGTTAGTATGTCACTAACGTCTAATGCAATTGTTAAGTTTTTAGAAAAGTTTAAAGAATACTATCCAAAATTACATCAATACAGTACTCATATTGAAGTTACTACGGCTATTATAGAACAGGTTGATGCTGTTGTAGATCGTTTTGGGGATATTAAAGATAATGCATCACCACAGCTTTCTACATTAAGACAAGAAATCGGTAAGCTTAAAGGAAAAATTAATAGTAGTTTTTCATCAGCACTTTCAAGATATCATGGCTTAGATTACCTCGATGACATTAGGGAGTCTGTTGTAGATAACAGACGTGTGCTTGCAGTAAAAGCAATGTACAGAAGAAAGGTGAAAGGTGCTATAATGGGAGGTAGTAAAACTGGAAGTATAGTCTATATAGAACCAGAAACAACCTTACAATATACCAGAGAACTCAACAATTTAGAATACGAAGAAAAAGAAGAAGTCATCAAAATTCTGAAGGAATTAACTGATTACATTAGGCTCTTTCTTCCACTATTAAACGATTATCAAACATTTTTAACTAAGATAGATGTCATTTCTGCAAAGGCTAAATACGCTAGAAGCATGAATGCCATATTACCAGAAATCAGCAGTGAACGCAAACTGTTCTTAAAAGATGCCTATCACCCACTACTCTATTTAACAAATAATGAAAAAGGTGAGAAAACTTTTCCACAGACAGTTGCGTTATCTAGTGACAATAGAATCATCGTTATTTCTGGCCCAAATGCTGGTGGTAAAAGTATTACGCTAAAAACGGTTGGTTTATTACAAGTTATGTTGCAAAGCGGTATGCTTATTACTGTTCATGAGCGCAGTGTAGCTTGTCTTTTTGATCGTGTAGTGAGTGATATTGGAGATAATCAATCCATCGAAAATCATCTCAGCACTTACAGCTATAGGTTAAAACAAATGAATTATTTCTTAAAGAAAGTCAATAAAAAAACGCTTTTTTTAATAGATGAATTTGGTACTGGTAGTGATCCTGAACTTGGTGGTGCTTTAGCTGAAACATTCTTGGAAGTTTTTTACGAACGTGAAGCTTTCGGAATAATTACAACTCACTACTCTAACTTAAAATTATTGGCTAATGAATTGCCACACATGCAAAACGCCAATATGCTTTTTAATGAAAAGAGTTTAGAACCTATGTACAAGCTTGTTACAGGACAAGCAGGAAGTTCTTTTACCTTTGAAGTAGCGCAGAAAAATGGTATTCCATACAGTTTAATCAACAAATCAAAAAAGAAGATAGAACGAGGCAAAGTAAGGTTTGATGCTACAATTGCTAAACTGCAAAAAGAGCGCAGTAAGCTAGAACGTACTGAGCGCTCTCTGAAAGAAAACGAAAAAAAGAAGCTTTCTGAAGCTGAAAAACTTGAAGCAACTAATGAAAAGATTCAAAAGAAGTTAGAAAGCTTTCAAGAATTGTATGATAGTAATCAACGGTTAATTTATCTCGGACAAAAAGTTAACGATCTCGCAGAAAAATTTCTTGAAAATAAACGAAAGCGAGAATTGATGTCTGAGTTATTTCGCCTAGTACAAATCGAAAATGCTAAGCGTAAAAAAATGTCTGCTAAACAAAAGCGAGCTGAAAAAGCCAAAGAAAAGCAGATAAAACAAGAGGCTGAAAAAAAAGTCGAAGTTATACGTAAAAAGAAGAAAGATGTCAAAAAGAAAGAAGTGGTTGTAGAAAAGCCAAAACCAATATTAAAGGTTGGAGACCGTGTGCGAATGCACGATGGAAAGGCAATAGGAAATATTGAAGACATTGAAAAAGGTAAAGCAATCGTTAATTATGGTATGTTTACAACTAACGTAAGCCTTAATTTATTGGAGCTAGTTCAGGCAAAAAAATAATAGCCTTAAGACCTTGTTAATACCAATCTCAAAAACTGTTCTAAACCTTATCTTTGCAATATGGTAAACGATGTGCCAAAAAATAAGCAACTTATACTTTTTGATGGTGTATGCAACCTTTGCAACAGCAGTGTTTTGTATGTGATTAAACGCGATACAAAGAATAAGTTCTTGTTTGCACCACTCCAAAGCGATATTGGAAAGTCTATAACATCTCAATTTAAAATAGACACTAATAAAGTAGACTCTATTTTACTTTATAATCCATCAGAGCAAAAGGTTTATCATAAATCTACCGCAGCTTTGCATGTTGCAAAACAACTTAGTTTTCCGACAAAATTGATGGCTATATTTTTTCTCGTACCTACGTTTATTAGAAATTGGGTCTATGACTTTGTAGCTAAAAATCGATACAAATGGTACGGAAAGAAAGATGCATGTATGATACCTACACCCGAGTTAAAAGCTAAATTCTTGATGTAAAAAAGCCTTTTAAAATAAATTCTAAAAGGCCTTCTTTAAATTAACAACTTACTTAAAACTAATTTAACTCAAACAAAATTCAATTCGTTTTGAGGGAAATTCGAATTGGTTAATAGCACAATTTGTTTACTCAAAAATAAAACAATCAACTTTGTCTAATTAAAAAAACTCGATATAAACCCATTATTATTGTTCTAAATGTTAAAAATGCACATATCTTCTATGACATGATAGCATACTCATTGAGAAACACCATTTACTTACTGAAAGCAAAATCTTACTAAATATTGGTTTTCTAAAAACATAGTTTAAGATACTTTTGGTTGCGAGCTTTTTTAAGTTAATGGTTTTAATCTTAGTAATTTTAAGCCTCAAGGCAAGATAATTTTCAGTTTAACCCTAACTTCTGTTAGTTAGGAACAAGTTAAATTCCTTAAAGAAATATGTCTAACTTCTTTTAGGTATCTTAAAATAAGGATAGAAAGTATTTAGCTTTGAGGTTTTTACTTAAGACTCTTCAAAATAAAATCCAAGTTGGGATTGGTATTGTCATTTACCACATAAGCATCTGTAAAATACTTTGGTTTAACTGCTAAGCCCAAATCAATAAGTTTGTTCATATTCGGTATGTATTCCTGACTGACTTTACCTGTCAACAAGATACCTAGATCATTTCCAGCTTTAGCGTATTTGTAAATATTTCTAATGCCTTTAAGGTATAGATGATCCTTTGTAAATCCACCACCTCTGTGTACTCTTAATGTAATTGCAAAGGCTTTATCTCGATTTAGCTTATGTTGGTTGTGTAACAAATGGAATGTGTCAGCAAAATTATACCCTTTATTTAGGCTGTCTACAGCAATAACCCTAAATGCCAACTCTTTTAACCGTTCAATAGTTAAGCAACCGCTCATAAATTCAGAATACACTGCCAAACCTTCTTGAGTTTCAACATTGTTTGGTAAACCATTAGAAAATATTTTTAATGGCTGTTCTAGTGCATTAAAAGTCGTTACCATATGTACTCCAATCTCGTGATTTGTTAATACTTTAAGCTGATTTAAACTGTATTTATGACTTTTTCTTAGTACTAAAGTTTGCGTATTATTCAAAACCATGGCAGCTGCAGAAAGATTATTAGAAATCTTTATGTTGTATTTAAAATCGTAGCGCTTAGAAAATTCAGCAAAATAATCTCTAGCTTCACTCGCGTTATACATAGGGAGCATTTCCTCATCAAACTCAGAATCATCAAAGCGTAGAATAAACTTTGCGTTTTCAATATCTTTTTCTGTTGGAGTACCAAAACTCTTAAGACTATTAAAATAAAACTTACGACCTTGACCAATAGTTTCTATACATTCTATTAAACCAGAATATTCGTAAATAATGTCTTCATATAATTGCCTAATGTCTTCATCTTCTATACGTTCTAAACGTTGCGAAAAAAATAAGCGATGTAATTTGTAACCATTAAATCGCATTTTTGGATAATTAAACTCTGGCTCGTAATTAAATTTTGCTGAATAGAACTTTTTCTTTTCTGCAGCAATATTCTGAGGGTTGATATAATTGAGTAGTTCAATGTTCTTTACCAACCTGTTAAGATTAGCATCAATATCAAATAAATCTTGAAACTCTTCTGTAGTCTTAATCTGGGACATTAGGCCTTAAACTTTGTGTAAAATTCGTCTGCATGCTTCGGTATAAGTGTCTTTAATTGCTGTTCTACAGCAGCAACAACTTCGGGATAAATTATCTGTTTATATTCATCGCAATACACCTTAGCTATTTCGGTTGCCAAAACTAAAGTATTTTCAAAAGTATTGGTAATGAATTTTAAGAAATATCCATTTCCTTGAAAAGTATCGTTAATCTTGGCGGTTTGCTTTATATCATTAGGCAACTCGATACTTTCTAGCATACATCGCCAAGATTCCACTTCTTCACCAAAGCGATTGTTATCAATATTAGAGGTTCCTAAATTCCATGTTGGCACTTCCCTATCCCAACGTTGCCAATTATAACTATGCATATCGTAAACTATGCACACACCAAACTTTTCTTCAATCTTGGAGATTAATGCTTTTACAATTTTATAAAAATTAGCATGCTTCTGCAGACTTTTGGTTTTTTCGGTTTTTGGTAAAGGATGCTTCCAAAGTTGTTTTCCCCAAGCAGTATCAAAAACGGCGTTGCTTGGATCTCTATTAAGATCATATTCGAAACGTGAATCGCAACCAGAAATTAGTATGGGATGAGAAATAACCATGTTTTTGGTTTCAGGATCTTCTTCATACCACCTATCATACGCTGAGTGCAAGCAATTATCCCAAAGGTCTTGTCTAAATTGGTGTCCATCGTGTACTGCTCCGCATACATAAGGCACATAATCATCTACTTTTAAAGTAAAAGAATAATCATCAGAAACTGCATGAAATGTTTCTTCTGTTTCTATTTTAGCTACAATAGCATTTATTGAAAGTCGCTCCATTATAAAGTCTTGAAGAGTCGTTCTAAAGATTTCAGCATAATGCGTTCATTAATATTAAAATCGCCATCTGAAAAAAACAGCGTTTTTATATCCTCTAGAAGGATTTCTACATCTTCTCTATCGTAATTATGCTGTGTAAGACTAGTCATTATTTTTTGAATGCCTTGGTAGTCGTTATCCTTATCAAACTCTTCATGAATTTCTGAAAAGGTTTTCATATCTACTTTAGAAATAATGACATTGCGTTCTTTATTGTTTTCTTTAAAGTCTGAGTTTGCAGCAAATAATAAAATATATGCCACAAGTTCGTCTCTCGTCCAGTCGATTGTTTTCATACTTTTATCTTGAAAATAAGTTTTTCGGATTAATTTTTCGCTATATAATTAGCAGATAAAACTCAAGCTTCATCAACCGCCTTACGAAGCCTTGTACGTCTGTCAAAAGCTTGAAGTTGATCTAGCACCTTACTTTCTAAGAAGTCAATAACCTTTTCTTCAACCTTAATCTTATTCTTGTACACTTTATTGATGTAGGTAATTCCGCCTGGCGACATTACATTAACTTCAACCAATTTACCTCCAATAACATCTATACCCACAAAGTATAAACCATCTTTAACCAGTTTTGGTCCTATTTGTTTGCATAGTGCCTTCTCTGCCTTAGTAAGTGTATGCTTTTGTACGCTCCCTCCTGCTGAGACGTTAGAACGATGATCGTCAGAACCAGGAACACGTTTCATAGCACCAACAGGCTCTCCATTCAGCATTAAAATCCTTACATCGCCTTGGTCAGCGCCTTCAATATAATCTTGTAAGATGACATAGTTAGAAGTGCCATCGGAATTAGATATATAGAAATCTAAAAGCGAATTAATATTGCTCATAGCTGACTTTTCTATCAGAATAACTCCTGAACCTCCAAATCCATTTAGAGGTTTTATAATCATTTTATCTGCCTTAGATTCCTTAATCTGACGCACCAAATACTTTTTATTTTTTGAAACATGCGTATTAGGAATGATATTACTGTGCGCATCTCCAAATGCAGCAGTATATAGCTTATTATTGGCCTCACGCATGCCTTCTAAAGAATTTATAATGAATACATCATCTTTTACTGAATCCAAAAAATTGAGCATTATGGGATCTAAAGGTGGATTTGCTCTAAAAAAAATAGCATCAAATCCTGCTAGCGGCAGCATTTCTTCTCTTAATTTCACTTTATTATAGAATGATTTGAGGGTTGAGGGCACCTTATCCATTCTACCAATAACATTACAAAAAGCATTAGTAACACTATCTCTAATTGTTAAGTTGGCTGGAGTGCACATGGCTACGCCATGACCTCTTTTAGAGCACTCTTTTATCAAGGCAAGACTAGTATCATTTTCGGGATCTACTTTGTCCCAAGGATACATTATAAAGCAAATATTCATCTAAATCTATGTATTGTTGGTTAATGGACTGTCTAATTTAATGAAATTATAATTAGCAAACTTATTTTACTTTTTTATAATTATCATCCCATTCCTTCGGCTTAGGGTCGTCATGAAGTTTACCTAAAGATTTAGCAACCATCATAGAGACAGTAGCATCTCCAGTAACATTTACTACTGTTCTACACATATCTAACGGTCTGTCTACTGCAAATATTAACGCGAGTCCTATGGGAAGTAGTTCAGCAGGAAAACCAATCGACTCTAAAACTATCACCAACATCACCATACCTGCACTTGGTACCGCTGCACTACCAATTGATGCTAATAGCGCTGTTAATACAATAACCAACTGATTAGTAAAGGTTAACCCTTCGGGCCAAATAACTTGCATAATAAACACTGCCGCTATACCTTGGTATAAACTAGTTCCATCCATATTAACAGTTGCGCCAACTGGCAAAACAAAACCAGAAACTTCTTTGTCTACACCGAGATGTTCTTCAACACGCTCCATAGTTACAGGAAGTGTAGCTGCACTACTACTTGTTGAAAATGCTAATAACTGAGCCGGACTAATTTTATTAAGAAACCACATTGGCGATTTTTTTGTAAAAATCTTCACTAATAGCAGATAGAAACAAATCATTAATAACAAACCTACCACAACACATAATGCATATTGAAGTAGTTTCAATAATATTTCGGTATCATCAAATGCAATAATAACATTTGCCATAAGCGCAAATACTGCATAAGGCGCAAACAACATAATCAGGTCTACCATTTTCATGACGACTTCATTGAGCGAATCAAAAATATCTATCATGGGTTTGGCTTTCTCATCACCAATTAAAAGCAAACAAATTCCTACAAATAGCGCAAAAAATATAACCTGTAACATTTTTGCCTCACCCATGGCTTGAAAGATATTACTTGGAAAAATATCAACCAAAGCTTGAAGCGGACCTGCATCCTTTTGGGCACTAGCTTTGGTTAACTTATCTGTAACACCTGCATCATTTTCGTATTTTTCCTTTATTTTCTCAATGGTATCTTCTGGCATACCAGTTCCAGGTTGTACAGCATTCACTATGGACAATCCTATAATAATGGCGACCAAAGTTGTGCCAATATAGATGGTGATAGTGCGCAAACCCATATCTCTAATTTTAGAAATGTCTTTTAAATCTGAGATACCTTTTATTAATGATGCTAATATCAAAGGAACAGCGATTAATTTTAAAAGATTAATAAATATTGTTCCAAAAGGTGCTACCCAATCTGTAACAAATTGCTGACCACTCACAGCATTCATGATGAATCCGAAAATAATTCCCAGAATCATTCCTATAATAATCTTCCAGTGTAATGCTAGTTTCTTCATATATACTTCCTGCGAATGCAGGAATCTTTTTAATTAAACTTACTTTTATTTTCTTAAATGTCTGCTTCCGCAAAAATTCATTACCAGTCTTTAGACTCCTGCCTACGAAGGAGTACATAATCTGCTAAAACCAAAGTAGCCATTGCTTCTACAATGGGCACAGCTCTTGGTACCACACAAGGGTCATGACGTCCCTTGCCTTGCATTTCAACAGTTTCTCCTTTGCTATTTATGGTTTCTTGTTTTTGTAAGGTTGTAGCAACTGGCTTAAAGGCAACTCTAAAGTAAATGTCCATACCGTTACTAATACCACCCTGTATACCGCCAGACAAGTTAGTTTGTGTTGAGCCATCCTCATTAAACTTATCGTTATGTTCGCTACCAATCATTTTTGCACCACAGAAACCACTTCCATACTCAAAGCCTTTTACTGCGTTTATCGATAACATGGCTTTGCCTAGCTCAGCGTGTAGTTTGTCAAAAACAGGCTCGCCCAATCCTGCTGGTACATTTTGTAATACGCAAGTTACAGTGCCACCAATAGTATCGCCCTTTTTTCTTACTTCTTGAACCTTGCTAATCATTTTTTCTGCCGAAGTTTCGTCAGGACAACGGATGATATTAGATTCAATTTTACTAAAATCTAAATCCTGATAAGGTTTATCTATAAAAATATCACCAACAGAAGACGTAAAAGCATTAATCTTTATTGAGGATAACATTTGTTTAGCAATAGCACCAGCCACTACTCTACTTGCTGTTTCACGTGCAGAACTTCTTCCTCCGCCTCTGTAATCTCTTACACCGTATTTTTTATCGTAAGTGTAGTCTGCATGACTTGGTCTATACACATCTTTGATATGCGAATAATCTTTTGATTTTTGGTTGGTGTTTTTTATTACAAAACCTATTGGAGTTCCTGTTGTTACGCCTTCAAAAATACCAGACAAAAATTCTACTGTATCTGGTTCTTTACGTTGCGTTACAATTTTAGACTGTCCTGGTTTACGTCTATTTAATTCGTTTTGAATTGCCTCAAAATCTAATTTTAAACCCGATGGACATCCATCAATTATTCCACCTATTGCAACACCATGAGATTCACCAAAAGTGGTGAGTTTAAATAGTTTTCCGAAAGAATTTCCTGCCATTAATTCTTATTTTACGCTAATGTAAATGTATTATTAGAGAAACAAAAATCATCAACTGTTTTTTGAGGCATCTGCCAACTTTAAATTTAGAGGTTTAAAACACCTTTTCTCATAACAATTTCGTAACAGTTTGCTCATAGTTAGTTAATTATCTCATTACAATCAGTTAATAACTATAGATGTAATTTGTAGCATTGATTTTTAGCCTTGAATTTAAAGAGAAAAGTAGAAATAGCGGTAATATCAGATGTTCATTTAGGAACGTTTGGCTGCCAAGCCAAACAACTTTTAACCTACTTAAACAGTATTGAGCCTAAGAAGTTAATTCTTAACGGTGATATTGTTGATATCTGGCAATTTAAAAAACGTTACTTTCCAAAATCTCATTTAAGTGTCATTAAAAAAATCATGGACTTTGCGGCAAATGGCACTGAAGTAATTTACATTACAGGCAATCATGATGAGATGCTAAGAAAATTTACCGATACAGCCATCGGAAACATCTCTATTGTAAACAAACTTGTACTTGATTTAGATGGTAAAAAGGCATGGTTTTTTCATGGTGATGTTTTTGACATTTCTATACAAAATGCTAAATGGCTTGCCAAGCTTGGTGGTTGGGGATACGACCTTTTAATTTTAATGAATAGCGTGGTGAATTGGGGATTAGAGAAGCTTGGAAAAGAGCGATATTCCCTTTCTAAACGCATTAAAAACAGTGTTAAAGGTGCTGTGAAGTATATAAATGACTTTGAAAAAGTTGCTACTGATCTTGCGATAGAAAATGGTTATGATTATGTGGTTTGCGGTCATATACATCAGCCAAAAATGCTTATTAAAGAAAACAAGCACGGTAAAACCACCTATTTAAACTCTGGTGATTGGGTAGAGAATTTTACGGCATTGGAGTATCAATTTAAACGCTGGAAAGTCTATAACTACAATAACGATAAACTCTCTCCTTTCTTTGCCGACGAAGATCTAAAGGATATGGATGTTAAAGATCTTATTGCTGCCATTACCATTGTAGAGCAACCCAAAAAGAAAAAGTTAAACTAAAGCTTCTCTAAGAATTGAAACAGGATGCTTAGCAACACGTCCTGTACCATCTTTTATTTGATGTCTACAACTTGTGCCATTTGCTGCAATTATAGTATCATTTGTCGCTTTTCTTACAGCAGGAAACAACGTTTGCTCGCCTATTTGCATACTAATTTCATAGTTATCTTTTTCATAGCCGAAACTACCTGCCATTCCACAGCAGCCACTTGGTATTATGGTAACTTTGTAATTTTTTGGTAAATTAAGAATATCGAAACTTGATTTTTGATTACCTGACGCCTTTTGATAGCAATGGCCATGAAATTTAATCGTTTTGCTTTCTTTGGTAAATTCATTGGAAGTAATGTTACCTATTTCAATTTCATTTTGAATGAACTCTTCTATCAAAAAAGTACGATCTGCAATAGATTTTGCTGCCGTTTTATCATCTGCTAATTTTAAGTATTCATCTTTAAATGTTAATATGGCTGAAGGTTCTATACCTATCAAAGGAAAATCGTCATTAATACAATTTTTAAAGAACGTTATATTCTTATCAGCTATAGCCTTAGCCTCTTTTAAAAACCCTTTAGACAAAAAACTTCTACCACTTTCTAAATGGCTTATATCTATAACATTATACCCTAAATTAAAAAGTAATACTTTAAGATCTAAAACTATATCAAATTCTAAAGAGTTACTAAACTCATCTACAAACAAGTAAACTTCTTTAATTGGGTTTCGTACAAGAAATGATTTCTTTTTAGCCCATTTAGAAAATGATTTAGAAAACAAAGGCAAACTTCTTTTAGGATGAAGATCTAAAGAAGCATTCATAAAACCTCGTATAAATTTTGTTGTAAATAATACATTAGCTAAACTAGGAAAACGAGATGCCATTCTGTTATACTTAGTTGCATTGGCATAAAACTTATCTTTAAAAGTTACTCCGTTTTCTTTTTGATATTGATATAAAAATTCGGCTTTTAAGCTTGCAACATCTACACTACTTGGACATTCGCTCGCACATGCTTTACAGCTTAGGCAAAGGCTAAAAACATCTTTTAATTCTTGATGGTTAAATTTATTTTGCTTTTCAGAATTTGTTAAATACTCACGTAACGCATTAGCTCGCGCTCTTGTGGTATCTTTTTCGTTTCGTGTAGCTCTGTAACTCGGACACATTACTCCACCAAACTCTGGTAATTTTCTACAATCACCAGAGCCATTGCATTTTTCGGCTTCACGAAGAATACCTTTGGAGTGCGAAAAATCTAAAAACGTTTCTATTTGTCGTTCTTCTCTATCAGTTTCGTACCGTAAATTTTTATCCATCGGAAAAGCATCTACAATTTTTCCAGGATTAAAAATATTATCAACATCAAAAGCTAATTTTATCCGTTTTAATAATTGATAATTTGCTTCACCAATCATTAAAGGAATAAACTCTGCACGCACAATTCCATCACCATGTTCGCCAGACATTGAGCCTTGATATTTCTTTACAAGTTTGGCTACATCAGTGGTTATAGCTCTAAACAATTTAACATCCTTAGACTGTTTTAAATCTAAAATTGGTCGCAAATGCAATTCACCAGCACCAGCATGCGCATAGTACACTGCGTTTTGGTTATATGATTTCATAAGAGTTGTGAACTCTTCAATGTAAGCATCCAAATCATCTAAAGCCACAGCAGTATCTTCAATACAAGCCACTGCTTTTTTATCACCAATCATGTTACCTAAAAGTCCTAAACCGGCTTTACGTAATTCTATGGCTTTGGCTATGTTTTCTCCTTTAAGGATTGGTGCTGCATAACTTAAACCAAGCTCATCAGCTGTCTTTACAAGGTTTTTAATTTCAAGATCTAATGCGCCTTGAGTTTCAGCTTTTAGCTCGCACATTAAAATAGCTGTAGGATTTCCTTCTATAAATACTCTGTTTTCTTGCTGCATTTTATTATGCTTTGTGAGATTTAATATAGTGTCATCCATCATCTCACAAGTATGCAAATTGTGTTGCATTAATGGTTTTACAGCCTTCATACAATTTGCTATGCTTTCAAAATGAAAAGCTACCATAGCACTATTCTTGGGTGGTAAGTCATCTAATTGTAGTGTTATTTCTGTTGTAAATGCAAGCGTACCTTCACTTCCTGCTAGCAATTTGCACATGTTGAATTTTGAACTTTGACTACGCTCAGATGCCGAATTAGAGAAAACTTCAGATTTAATTAATTCATCAATCGCATAACCTGTATTTCTTCTATGAATACTGGCTTTAGGGAAGTTTTCCTTAATCTGTTTTTGTACAGATTCTGATTTTAATTCTTCATAAATTGATTTGTAAATATGCCCTTCAAGAGTACTTTCTTTTGTTTTTTGAAGAAAATCATCTCTTGTTATTGTCTCAAAGGTAGCTTCACTCCCATCACTTAAAAGCGTTTTTAAACTAAGGACTTTATCTCGTGTTACACCATACTGAATAGATGTAGTTCCTGAAGAATTATTACCTACCATGCCACCAATCATACAACGATTTGATGTGGAGGTATTAGGTCCAAAAAACAATCCGAATGGCATTAGATAATTATTTAGTTGGTCTCTAACCACACCAGGTTGAACTGTGACAGTTTTTTTAACCTCATTGATATTTATAATTTTAGTAAAATACTTAGAGACATCTACTATAATACCTTTACCCACGACTTGCCCTGCAAGAGAAGTTCCAGCAGTTCTGGGTATAAGTCCTATTTTATGGGTATTTGCAAATGCAATAAGCTTTTTAATATCTGCTATTGTTTTAGGCAATGCCACAGCTGTTGGTAGCATTCTATATACTGATGCATCGGTCGCATAAAGCTTTAACATTAAATCATCAAAGTAAAATTCGCCCTCTAAATTCTTGCTTAAGATCTGTAAATGTGATTCTAAATTTGCAGCCATGTTAATTCAAATATTCAACATTAACGATTATTAATGTTGTCTTAAATATCATTGTTCAAACTCAATTTTAACATAATTTCGTCGTTATAGTCAGAGACAACGAAACAACTTTTTTGAAATATAAACACTAAAACTTAAAATTCTTATGAAAAAAATAATTTTATTACTTACAGTTTTTACAAGTTTTACTTTTGCTGCTAGCGCTCAAGAAATTGCTGATAACGCTATCGGTCTTAGACTTGGAGATAGCGATGGCTTTGGTGCAGAAATATCATATCAGCGCGCTCTTGGTGATAACAATCGACTAGAAGCAGACTTGGGATGGAGAAGTGGAAATGATTACGATGGCTTTAAACTAACTGGTTTGTATCAATGGGTTTGGCAATTAGATGGAAACTTTAACTGGTATGCTGGTGCTGGTGGAGGCTTAGGCTCTTACAGCTTTGATGATGGCGATTTTGATGATGAAACATTTGTCTTTGTAGCTGGTGACATAGGTATAGAATATAATTTTGATATTCCTCTATTACTATCATTAGATTTTAGACCAGAACTTGGCTTTGGAGACTTTAGAGATGACTTAGATTTTGATATTGCCTTGGGTATTAGATATCAGTTCTAACTATTAAAAAATATATCAAAAAAGCTACCGAAATTTGGTGGCTTTTTTTATGATAATAAGCCATAAAAATTCTTTAATTTAGCGCAACTTTTTAAAACCAACCATAATCCTATTTTTGGAAATAAAATATACAATTGATGAAGAATACTGCTTTAACAGAAACTCACATTGCTTTAGGTGCTAAAATGGTTCCTTTTGCAGGATACAATATGCCTGTACAATATGAAGGTGTAAACATAGAACACGAAACTGTACGTAAAGCTGTTGGTGTTTTTGATGTGTCTCATATGGGTGAATTTTTAATTGAAGGCCCACATGCTTTAGAGCTTATTCAAAAAGTATCGAGTAATGACGCTTCAAAATTAGAAATAGGAAAAGCGCAATACAGTTGTTTACCAAATGATGATGGTGGCATTGTAGATGATCTGATCATATACAAGGTTAAAGACGAAACTTATCTACTTGTTGTTAATGCTAGTAATATTGAAAAAGACTGGAATTGGATTTCGTCAAAAAATGATGTTGGTGCAGATATGCGAGATTTAAGTGAAGATTATTCACTTTTAGCAATTCAAGGTCCAAAAGCTGTTGAAGCTATGCAGTCATTATCAAGTCATGATTTATCTGCTATTAAATTCTACAATTTTGTGGTTGGTGATTTTGCAGGTATAGAGCATGTCATTATCTCCGCTACAGGTTATACTGGAAGTGGTGGTTTTGAGATTTATTGTAAAAACTCTGAAGTAAAGCAAATTTGGGATAAAGTATTAGAAGCTGGTGCTGACTTTGGCATTAAACCAATTGGCTTAGCAGCAAGAGACACATTACGCTTAGAAATGGGTTATTGTTTATATGGAAATGATATAGATGATACTACGTCGCCAATTGAAGCTGGTTTGAGTTGGATTTGTAAATTCAACAAAGAATTTACAAACAGTGAAGCCTTACAAGCAGAAAAAGAACGCACACCAGAGCGCAAATTAGTCGCTTTTAAGTTAGATGAAAGAGGAATTCCACGTCATGGTTATGACATAGTAGATAACAATGGAAACATAATTGGTAATGTTACTTCTGGGACAATGAGCCCTAGCTTAGGGATTGGCATTGGCTTGGGTTATGTACCTAAAGTGTTCTCTAAAGTAGATAGTAAGATAAATATTCAGGTGCGTAAAAAGGCTATTCCTGCAACGGTTGTAAAATTACCGTTTTATAAAGGGTAGTTGGTTTTAAATAGGTTGAAGGACATTAATGAAGAAGAATTTAAACAAACACAGAATCCTTATTCTTGGTGCTAGTGGATACATCGGTAATGCAATTTACAAAGAGCTAGGACCCTATTTTAAAACCTTTGGCACCAATAGAACTCCAAAAAAGATTTTTGAGAGCAATAAGCAATTCTTCAATTATAATGTAGAAGAAGATGATGTTTACGAAATTTTAGAAGCTACAAAACCCACAATTGTTATTTCAGCCATAAGAGGCGATTTTAATGCACAGACCATTACACATCAACACATCGCTGAGTATGCATTAGAGAATGGCACAAAAATCATTTTCTTGTCCTCTGCTAATGTATTTGATGCTTATAGTAAATATCCAAGTTACGAGTTAGACAAAACGCTAAGTCATAGTATCTATGGTCATTTCAAAATAAAAATAGAGAACATGTTACTTCGCTTACCTAAGAAGCAAGTAGCGATATTGAGATTACCTATGGTTTTTGGGCAGCAATGTCCAAGAATTCAGGAAATGAAACTATTTATTTCTGAAAACGAATCGGTTGAAATCTTTCCCAACTTAATAATGAATGTTACCTTGGATAAAAAAGTAACGCAGCAAATTCATTATATCATTAACCGTGAGAAGTATGGGATATTTCATTTAGGAAGTACAGATTTAGTACATCATGATGAATTCGTAAAGCAAATTTTAGAAGCAATTAGCCCTAAAAAAGTATCATTGAAACATGTTTACACTACGAATGACGACCGTTACCTTGCCGTTTTACCAAAATTTAATAAATTACCGAAGCATCTTCAGATTACTAGCGACAAGGTTTTAGAAGAACTTATAAAATAATCTTGACTACTTTACGGTATTTTCTTAAATTTCGACTAATAAATTATTAATTCAACCTATGAAAGCCTATAATGGGCATTTGATAAATAAAAGTTATGCTCACCATAGTAATGAAATAAATGTACCATAGGTTTTACAAATTTTTAATTAGATGAAATTAGACAAAGCTACTATAGAAAAGAAATTACTACGTTTTCCAGAATGGGAATATTATGATAACGCCATACATGTAGAATTAGAATTTGACAACTTTAAAGATTGCTTTAGTGCCATGAGCAGGATTGCTTTTGAATGTGAGGCCTTAAATCACCACCCAAATTGGAGCAATGTTTATAATGTTTTAAATATTTCGTTATCTACGCATGATGCTGATGGTGTAACACAAAAAGATTTTGACCTAGCTGAAGCCATAGAAGCTATTGTAGAAGCTGATGAATAATACCTATCAGCATTCTTCGCTATGAAATTTTATTTTACTGCTTTAATTCTATTTATTTCTAGTTGTCTTCAGGCTCAAAATGTTTCTTTTTGTAAAGATTTACAAGCGGTAAACACCATTATTGCAGATTCACACTACAGCCCAAAAGCAGTTAATGACAGCCTTTCTAAAGGAGTCTTTAAGTTATTCTTAAATAAAATAGATGAACATCAACGCTTTTTTCTTCAATCTGACATAGAAAGTTTTAAAGCAGATGAATTTATGTTTGATGACTTTATCAACAATAAACAATGTGATTTTATTAAACGTTATTCAGAAGTATTATCAAACCGTATTGCTGCATCAAAGACGTTTTTAGAAACACTTAAAAATGAAAATTTAGACTATTCTGGTACAGATAGTCTATACTATAAATCTGATAAAAACTATAATTATTTTAAAGATACAAATGCTCTAAAAAAGTATTGGAGCAAAAGAGTACGTTATAGAATTCTCAGAAAATTGGTAGAGAATGATTCTATTTTAGAAGATATAATCTCAAACTTTAAGGAATTAGAAAAAGCCATAAAACCAAAGGTTATTGATAATGAGATATGCCTTCTTCAAGAATTTGAAAATAGTTTAGGAGGCATTAATCGCTTTGTTGAAGTTTCTTTTTTAGATGCTTTAGCTAAATACCAAGATCCCAATTCCGCATACTTAAGTGCTTCAGACAAAACGCAATTTGAAAAATCCGTTTCTAATTCTCAACTGTCCTTCGGTATAGAAACCACAAAAAACAATAATGGTGATATTGTTATTTCATATATCTCTCCAGGAAGTACTGCATTTAAAAATGGTGAGTTTGAGATTAATGATGTCATATTATCTTTAACCAGTAAAAGAGGAACCATAGAGAGTTATTGCCTTTCAAACGAAACCATTACTAGTTTTATTAATGATGACAACATTGATGAAATCACTTTCAGAATAAAAAAGAAAAATGGGCAAATTAAATCCATTAAATTAGGTAAAAGCAGTTTAGAAGTAGAAGGCAATTCTATCACAGGTTTTGTTTTATCCGAAACGGTGAACATTGGCTATATTCAAATCCCAAGTTTTTATACAGATACCGAATCTATAAATGGTTTGGGAGTAGCTAACGATGTTGCAAAGCAGATTTATAAACTTCAAAAAGAAAATATTTCTGGTATTATCATTGATTTGCGGTTTAATGGTGGTGGTTCTATGAAGGAAGCTGCTGATCTTTCTGGTATGTTTATAGATAGAGGCCCTGTAGCTATTTCTAAAGTTAGAAACGAAGAGAACTACACCATAAGAGATCCTAATCGTGGTAGTATATTTAACAAACCTATTGTTATTTTAGTAGATCAATTTAGCGCTTCTGCTTCAGAGTTTTTTGCAGGTGCTATGCAAGATTATAACAGAGCTATTATAGTTGGTGGTACTACACATGGTAAGGCAACATCGCAGTTAATTGTTCCTGTTTTAGATAATAAAGAAACTAATTTCTTAAAGCTGACTATGGGACAATTTTTTAGAGTTACTGGCAAAAGTCACCAAAATCTAGGTATTGTTCCTAATATTACACTTCCTGGTATTTATGACAATTACAAAACACAAGAAAAGTATAAAGACTTTAGTCTAGAAAATACCGCTACAGATGTTACATTAAAACACAGACCTAAACCTAAAAAAGACTATAGTTCTATTGTTGGTAAAAGCCAAAAACGAATAGAAAACGACAGTATATTTGATACAATCAAGACATTTAACCATATATTTATTAACGATTATGTAAATAGAACTGGCAATTACCCACTATCGTTAGCGTTTGTTTTCAATGATAATAAAAAATATAATGAAGCATGGAATGCTTATAGCATAGCGGTAGAAAATAACAAATCTATTTACCAAGTTTTAAACACAAGGTCTACAAATGACATTTTAAGCTATAATGAAGAGGATAAAAAACTAAATAATGAGTTACGCGATAAAATCTCAAAAGATCCTCATATTCAAGAAGCTTTCTATATAATAAATGATATATTACATCTTTAATTTCAATTCATTACAATGAAACAAATATTTACCATTGCCCTTTTCTTTTTTGCTATTAGCTTATCTGCTCAAACCTTTGACAATGCATTACAATACTTAGAATTTGTAAGTGAACAACAAGAAGGTATTACAAAAAAAATGTGGAAATACACAAAATCTATTGCACACAGTAGAAGTGATAGAAACATTGAAAACAAAAGAAAAAATCTTCTAAAAACTTTAGATAAGGCTATAGATAAAATTAAAAAAGCACCTGGTTATGATGGTAATGAGTTTAAAAATCAACTTTTAAAACGATTACAATTCAGTAAGAACATGCTGAACGATGATTATGCAAAAATTATAGATATGAAAGCTGTAGCAGAGCAATCTTACGATGCTATGGAAGCCTATATGCTAGCACAAGAAATGGCAGACAAAAAGATGGAGGAAATTCAGGCAGAATATGAGACCAATTACTACACTTTCGCTAAAAATCATAAAATAAATATTATAGAAAACGAGTCTGATTTAAGTAAAAACATGACTATTTCTAACGAAGTTTTCAAGCATTACAAAAAAATGTATCTCATCTATTTTAAAGTATACATTAACGAAGTTTATCTAATTGAAGCTTTAAATAATGGTGATGCAAATGCTATACAACAAAATGCAAATGCATTATCTGAAAGTGCAAAAGAAGGTTTAGAAATTTTAAAAACTGTAGAACATTATAAAAACGACAAGTCTATTGCAAATACAACAAAAAAAGCATTCGATTTTTTTATAGATGAAGCTGAGAACAAAATGCCACAAATTGTAGAGTTTTTAGTGCTAAACGAAGATTTACAAAAAACACAGGCCGCATTAGAAAAAACACCACAAAGAAAGCGCACCAAAGAACAGATAGATGGTTATAATAACATGGTTAATGATTTTAATAAGAAAGTTAAGATCTACAATAAACTTAATGACGAGCTTAATAATAAAAGGCAGACAGTTATCAATAACCTAAACAATACTAATCAAAACTTTTTGAGCAAGCATATTCCAAATGATTAATTTAATATTTTTAAATTTGCTTGCCTTATCAAATAAGGAATAAAATTACATACAAATCAGTTTCCGAAGCTATAATAGGAACAAAAAATATATTTTAAATGGGAAGAGCTTTTGAATTTAGAAAAGCAAGAAAAATGAAACGATGGTCTGCCATGAGTAAGGCATTTACTCGTATAGGTAAAGATATCGTTATGGCAGTAAAAGAAGGTGGTCCAGATCCAGACAGCAACTCTCGTCTAAGAGCAGTAATACAGAATGCCAAGTCTGTAAACATGCCAAAAGATAACATTGAGCGTGCTATAAAGCGTGCATCAGATAAAAGTCAAGGCGATTATAAAGAAGTCATTTTTGAAGGTTATGCGCAACATGGCATTGCCATACTTATAGAAACAGCAACAGATAACAACACACGTACAGTAGCCAATGTACGCAGTTATTTTAATAAGTGTGATGGTAGTTTAGGTACATCTGGCTCTGTGGTATTTATGTTTGATCATACCTGCAACTTTAAAATAAAAGGTGAGGATTTAGACCTAGAAGAGCTAGAATTAGAACTTATAGATTTTGGTGTTGAGGAAATCTTTGAAGATACAGATGAGGATGAAGATGGAAATGAAGTAAAAAGTGTAATAATTTATGCACCTTTTGAAAGTTTTGGAAATATACAATCCTATTTAGAGGAAAATAATATTGAAATCATCTCTTCTGGTTTTGAGCGTATACCACAAGTAACCAAGAAACTAACAGCAGAACAAGCAGAAGATGTAGAAAAACTTCTAGAAAAACTTGAAGAAGATGATGATGTACAAAACGTATATCATACCATGGAAGAAACTGCGGAATAGTTTTTTATTGATTAAAATATTGATTGAGGGCTTCTGCCCTCTTTTTTATGCTTTAGAAAAACAGTTATCTTCCAGTAGTAATCATAGAACATATCTTTTCTTACAAAGAAATGAAAATCAATAAAAATATTTTTGAAAAACAATTCCAAGATCTTGCAATTCAAGAAGGTGTAGCACTTAAAATTAAATATGAGCCTGGTTATTCTAAACTCATAACTTTTGCACCAATGACAGATTACAATGATAATTTAAGGGTTAAGTCATTTACTCTTGATTTACCATATAAAAGTCACACTATTTATATTTCTTATGAAGTAGGCGATTTAAAGTTAGGTCATATTGTTTCTGAGTTAAAAGAGACTACCATTTCATCTTTTAAAATTTATGCACAAAGTCATTTTTGGAGGATTTTTAATAACAAATCTAATATTTTAAAGATTGTAACGTCTGATAAAAAATTAAAACAATCATTAGAAAAAATGTTGTTGAATATTGAATTAGAATCTATTGCAAGAAAATCTCAATTTTCACAAATAATAAAAGGATATAGAACAAAAAATCATTTTAAAATAACTACTGAATTTCCATTATCCTTTGATGCAAAATTAGAAGTATTATTACCAATTATTAATTTCTATAAAGGATTAATCGATGATTTTATTTCTAATTAATGTACTAAATTTATGTTTTTTACTCAACCAATCAAAAATTGAATAAAAAACGTCTTTATTTTATTGATGCAGTAAGAGCCTTTGCTATCTTAATGATGTTACAAGGTCATTTTATAGATACGCTTTTAGATGTATCGTACAGAGATGATAGTAGTATGGTATTTACAGTATGGAAATACTTTAGAGGTATTACTGCACCTACGTTTTTTACAATCTCTGGATTGATATTTTCATACCTTCTCATCAAGGCTAAACGAAGTGGAAATGCAACCTTTAGAATGAAAAAAGGATTGTATCGAGGTTTATTACTAATTGGCATAGGTTACCTATTACGTGCACCTATTTTTCAATGGCTTTATGGTAATTTTAATTCGCCATATTTTTTGCTTGTTGATGTATTACAATGCATAGGTTTGTCATTAATATTAATTGTAGGTATTTATAAACTAACCTTTAAAAAGACATTACTTTTTTCAATAGTAATGTGCCTTTTAGGATTTACCATATTTCTAACAGAACCACTTTACCGATATTTAGATATACCAGATGTGCCAAAGGTTTTCGCTAATTGGCTAACTAAAGATTACGGCTCTGTTTTTAATATCATCCCATGGTTTGGTTATGTTGCTTTTGGTGCCTTTATAGCTACGCTATTTTATAGATATTTAGAACGACCAAAATTTAAATTAGGTATTATAATTGGCTTTGTTGTATGTGGACTCTTTCTAATATTTAAATCGGGCTGGTTATTAATGCAACTCTATTTTATAACGGAATTAGAACTTTTAAAAGATGTTGCATATTACAACTATCTCTTTATTCGATTAGGCAATGTACTTCTGTTATTTGCAATATTCTATGCGGTTGAAGATTATATAAAACAACCTTTATTACTAAGGATTGGACAAAAAACCTTATCCATTTATGTAATTCACTTTATAATAATATACGGAAGTTTTACAGGCATAGGATTACATCAATTAATTGGAAAGACATTACTGCCATGGCAAGCTATAATTGGAGCAATAATATTTTTAACTACTGTTTGTTTTATTTCATTTTACTATGTTAAAACCAATGCGTTTTTATACAACAGCATCCGTAACATTGTCGAAAAAATAAAACGGATTTAGTAGGCCTCATACCAATCAAAATTCTCTTTTATAATTCGCTCTTTTTCGCTGTTAATGAAGTCTAGATATGCTTGCGCTACAGGTGAGAGGTTTTTAGATCTTTGCCAAACTAGATTCCAATTGGTAGTTATGGGTAAGCCCTTGAATGGTATAATTTTTAAATCTCCATTTTTAAGTTCATTTTTAATACCAATCAATGGCATTATAGAATAACCCAAACCTGCTATTACCGCTTGTTTTAATGCCTCATTCGAGGTAAGTTCCATGCGCTTTGGAGTATTAATATTATGGCTAGCTATAAAGGTTTCCATGGCATTACGAGTTGCGGAACCTTCTTCTCTATAAAGCATCGGATAAGTTTCAAAAATCTTATTCTTAGATACTTTTCTATTAAATTTTTCCTTTGTTCCGCCTACCAAATACAATCTATTTTCCATTAGTTCTACCCTATTTAAGTTAAGTTGATCTGGTATAACGGAAACCAAAGAAAAATCTACTTCATTGTCTTCTAAACTTTTAATAACACTGGTTTTATTTGTAACATCCATAACGAGATCTACTCCACTATTTTTATTTGTAAAATCAGACAGAAAATAAGGCATAACATATTTTCCGGTAGATACAACAGATATTTTTAGTCGACCAGCAACCTGGCCTTTAAAAGACATAGTTTTATAATTAATGGCCTGAACTTCATTAAGAATTTTTTCTGCGGCTTCTGCTATCTCCCAACCAAAATCTGTAACATAGAGCTGTCTGCCAACTACCTCTGTTAATGGAATAGAAAATTGATCCTGAAATTTTTTAAGTTGTATTGAAACTGCAGGCTGACTCAAAAACAAGGCTTCAGAAGCCTTAGTTATACTCTTTAATTGTGTGATTTTAAGAAAAATATGAAGTTGGTGCAAAGTATAATTCATAAAATATAGTTATGTGTATGATTAAAAATATATATAAAAATAAATAAAAAAAATGTCACAATTTTGCTCCTGAAAAAATTAATAAATAATTAAGATTGCTAATATGGAAAGAATAGAGACTAATACTTCTATGAAAGAAGTAGCGGTGGACGATAAAAAAGCATCGCAAAAAACAAAGATTAAAGTGGCCTTAACATTTTTAATTTTATCTGGCCTTATCACTTTATCCTACATTAATGGTAACATTTTTATGGAACACCTTGCTATATGCGCCTTTATTATATCGTGCATTTGCATTATAAAATTAACAGAAATCAAATCACACTAACTAATAATTATTATGTCAAACACAAACACAAAAAACAGCGTAGAAAAAGCTACTCAAGAGGTTAACCTAGTAGAAGGTTTATTTACACCATCTGAGGCTAATCATTTAGTAAATGTTCTTATTGAACAAAAAGTGAATTTTCATAAACTGCAAAAATTAAGAGTATGCGAAGGCCAGGAAGATGCTGACATCACTTACGAAAATAATAGAATAGAAGAACTATTAAACGAAAAACAGATAGCGAAAGACTACATATCTATTGCAAGAAAAGAAGGCTATAATGTAGTTATTAATGGGACTCTAAATATTTCATTTATAAAGTAACACAAATCACTTTTTTATATCAGTCTCTGAAATTAATCAACAATGGATTTACACCTATTATTTGATAATTTAACAAATCCTGCATTACTGTTCTTTTTTCTTGGAATCATCGCGGTACAGCTAAAAAGTGATTTGGAAATACCTCCCAATTCCTCAAAATTTATTTCGCTCTATTTGCTTTTATCAATTGGTTTTAAAGGCGGACAAGAACTCTCTCACAGCGACCTCAATTTAGAAATAATTTGGTCGCTTTTATTTGGCATTTTCTTAGCCATAGTTGTGCCTGTTTATACCTACTTTATTCTAAGACGTAAATTTAGTGTAGCAAATGCTGGTGCTATTGCCGCTTCTTACGGTTCAGTAAGTGCTGTAACCTTTGTAACGGCCATTTCTTTTTTAGAGATAGAGCAAATAACCTTTGGTGGTCATATGGTAGCTGTAATGGCTTTAATGGAAGCACCATCCATAATTATTGGTCTATTACTTATATCTATTTACGATAAAGAAAATACCATTAAAATGTCTATGGGTAAGGTTGCTAAACATGCATTAACCAACGGTAGTGTACTATTAATTTTGGGAAGCTTAGTTGTTGGATTTTTAGCAAGTGAACAACAAGCAGAAGGAATAAAACCATTTACAACAGACATCTTCAAAGGATTTTTAGCTGTATTTCTGCTAGATATGGGAATAACTAGTGGCAAAGAGCTATCTGCATTTATCAAAAAAGGGTGGTTTGCACTTACTTTTGCAATTGTTATTCCAATAATAAACGGAAGTTTAGTAGCAGTCATAAGTTCTGCATTTACCCAAAGTGAAGGCAACAGGTTATTATTTGCAATACTGGCCGCCAGTGCGTCTTACATAGCAGTACCTGCTGCTATGCGAATAGCAGTACCAAAAGCAAATCCTAGCTTGTATTTACCAATGGCATTGGCAATTACATTTCCATTTAATATCACATTAGGAATGCCTCTGTATCTATGTATTATACAGATGTGTTCTATATTTTAGATTATAAAAAAGGCTTCCTAAAAAGGAAGCCTTTTTCTTTCTCATAACAATTTTAAAACTCAAAAAATATTAATTGTTAGATAAATACACCGATAAAACCGATGCTAAAGCATTATTTCATAAATTGGGATATTATGAGATTTTTAATCTGTTAATTAAATAAATTTTTTGTTTATACTTTACCTACGTAATTATGATAAAGTAGGTTTTCTAAAAGATTAAAAAAGCAAATAACCTAAACATGAAAGACTTAATATCTAAATTTTACCAGGCATTTCATGAATTAGATGCCAAAAAGATGGCGTCATATTATCATGAAGACATTATTTTTGAAGATCCTGCTTTTGGTGTATTAAAAGGTGAACAAGCCAATGCCATGTGGCAGATGCTTTGCGAATCTCAAAAAGGAAAAGATTTTAAGATTGAAACTTCAAACATTACAGATAATTCAGCTCATTGGGAAGCTTATTATACCTTTAGTAAGACCGGAAGAAAAGTTCATAATAAAATTGATGCCACATTCGAATTTAAAGATGGGTTAATTATTAAACATACCGACAACTTTAGCCTTCATAATTGGGCTAAACAAGCTATTGGATTTAAAGGTTGGCTTCTTGGTGGCACTGGTTTTTTCAGAAAAAAATTGCAATCTCAAACCAATTATCTTCTCATTAAGTTTATGACAGAAAAAAAGCTATCAAATTAATTTGACAGCTTTTTTTTGAGGCAATGTTTCTTTTTAGGGACTTAAAAGTTTACTCTATGTTTCATTGCATTATGTATAGAACAAATCTTATGCCAAAACTTTAGCTGTAATCTTTTACTTTACCTTCTACCCCTTGGTAAAACGCTTTCATTAATTTAAAATCTTCTTCAGCATCGTCAGTAGGATAAAAAGGCTCAGAAACTTTATTTTGTTTATTTTTAAAATCTAGTGTAAACATAATGATTGGTACATTAGCTGCTTTAGCAATGTAGTAAAATCCTGTTTTCCACGTTGTAACTTTTTTACGCGTTCCCTCAGGTGCTAGAGTGAGTCTAAACTCTTCTTCATCTTTAAATAAATCTGCAATAGCTTCAACTTTATTTTGACCAGAAGTTCGGTCTAAAGCCTTACCACCAACAGCTCTAAAATAGTAACCAAACGGCCATCTAAATAACTCTTTCTTAGCTACGAAGTTAGTCTTAACACCTGCTATTTTACGTAATAAAATACCAATATAAAAGTCGTGCCAGCTAGTATGAGGTACAGCAATAATAACCGCCTTTTTTATTGTGTCTTTAGAAAAATTAGTGTTACCAACGACTTTCCAGCCCAAAAGTTTAAAATAAATGAATTTGGCCAGCCAACGCATCTTACATCTTTTTGTAAAGCTCTAAAAGTGTATCTCTGGTGATCTTAGTTTTCCAGTTCTTACCCAAAGCATTTTCCCATAAAGGTTCTAAACTTAATGCTACATCTATCATAATATTAAACTGCTCTTCATCTAAGTCTGCACAAATACCTTGAGGCAAACTGATGCTGTGCTTTTCTTTCATTTTTTTAAACATAGCAACACCATCTGGATAATATGCTTCTAAATGATCAAAAACGATACAGTTACCTATACCATGCTTAACACCAAGTAAGTAACTTAACCCGTAACTCATAGCATGTGCCACACCTACTTGAGAGTATGCTATGCTCATGCCACCATGCCACGATGCCATCATTAACTTATCTTGAGATTCTTCTTCAGATAAGTCATCACCTAAAAATATTTCTTGGCAAAGCTCAAAAGCTTTTTCGCCATAACTCTGACTAAACGCATTTAAAAATGTACCATTGAGCGATTCTACACAATGCACAAAACAGTCCATACCAGTATAAAACCACTGGTTTTTAGGAACGTCTCTAGTTAATTCAGGATCTAGAATAACTTGGTCAAAAGGTGTGTAGTCACTGTTAATACCTAATTTACGTTCTGGACCAGTAAGTATTGTTGTTCTAGAAACTTCTGCTCCAGTACCAGAAATAGTTGGAATACCAACGTGATATATTGCAGGATTTTTAATTAAATCCCAGCCCTGATAATCTTTAGACTGACCTTTGTTGGTTAACATTAGAGAGACTGCTTTAGCAATATCCATTACAATACCACCTCCAATACCAATAATACCAGATGGTAGCTCGCTGTACTCTAAAATAATATCCTCTACCAACTGATCTATCTGAGATGTTTTAGGCTCTTCTTTAGTTGGTACGTAAATGATCTTGTCTTTATATGATAAAGTAATTCTAGAGGTTAACCAATGATTGCCCTTGAAGACATCATCTACATAATATATGAATGGTGCATTTCGTCCGCTACGTTTAGGCGCTAAAATTTCATCTAACTGATTAAAACTTCCGCGTCCGAAAACAACTCTGGACACCATTGGATAATTTTTATATATCATTTACTTTTAAATCTTTAACAAAAATAAAAACTTAGTTTGTTTATTTAGTTTTTATGTAATTTAATATCTCTTTTAGACTTTCTACAGTTTTATACTCTAAGCCATTAGTCTCATTTTTACTCACTTTTTCGTGTTGCCAAGTGGTATGAAAAGGAACGTGTATAGCCTCTGCACCAATATTTACCAATGGCAAAATGTCAGATTTTAACGAATTGCCTATCATCAAAAATTCTGATGGCTGTATATCTAAATGTGTCAATAGTTTTTCGTAGTTGGCTTCTTGTTTCTCGCTTAATACTTCAATATGATGAAAATACTCTAACAAACCAGATTTTTCTAGTTTACGTTCTTGATCTAACAAATCTCCTTTTGTTGCTAGGATTAATCTGTAATCTTTTGATAAGGTTTTTAAAACCTCTTCAACACCATCTAGTAATTCAATTGGCTTATTAATCATGTCTTTACCAATATCTAAAATCTTAGAAATTATCTCGTTAGAAACTCTACCATTAGATAACTCAATGGCCAACTCTATCATAGACAATACAAAACCCTTTACACCATAGCCATAAGTTGGAAGATTTTTTATCTCCATTCTAAAAAGTTCTTGGTCTATTTTATTAGGTGTCTCGTAATGAGATAACAAATGACCAACTTTCTCCTCAGCCTCTCTAAAATAGGTCTCGTTTACCCAAAGGGTGTCATCAGCATCAAAGCCAATTACTTTTATGTTGCTATAGTCTATTTCCACAATTTTTTCGCTCTTTCTAAATCTTCTGGTGTATCAATCTCAACTCCTTGCACTTCAGTTTCTACCATTTTAATTTTTTTACCATATTCTAAATATCGAATGCATTCAATTTTTTCAGTAGCCTCAATAAATTGCATCGGTAAAACGGTGAAATCTAATAATGCTTGTTTTCTAAAGGCATAAATGCCTTTATGCTTAAAATAACGCGCTCCTGCTTCTTTATCTCTAGGAAATGGAATTGGACTTCTTGAAAAATATAAAGCAAAATTATTCTGATCTACAATAACCTTCACCGTATTGGGATTATTAATTTCTTCCCAATCCGTTATCTCTACCATTAAAGAGGCTAAGTCAACTTCATTCTTGGTATCATCTTTAAAAACTTCTAATACTTTTCTTAAGCTTTCTGCCTCTGTAAATGGTTCATCTCCCTGTACGTTTACAACGATATCACAATCTACATTAGCCACAGCTTCAGCTATTCTATCACTTCCAGACTCATGTTCTTTTAGGCTCATTATAGCTTTGCCGCCATTGCTAACAATTTCATTGTAAATGATATCACTGTCAGTTACAACGTAGACTTCACTAAAAAGATTTGTAGCAACTGTAGCTTCGTATGTTCTGAGTATTACTGATTTTCCGGCTAAATTTTGCATTAATTTGCCTGGAAAACGGGAAGCACTGTAGCGTGCAGGAATCATGGATATAATCTTCATATATCTGCTTTATCTGTATTCAAAAATAAAGTTTTATCTCTTAATTACTGTCGTTTTCAATAAACATTTCATCTTTAAAACCTATAAGATAAAGTTTCTCTTTGGCTCTTGTTACTGCTGTGTACAACCAGCGTAAGTAATCTTTATCCATACCGTTTGGTAAATATGGTTGTTCTACAAAAATGGTGTTCCATTGTCCACCTTGCGATTTATGACAGGTTATTGCGTAAGAAAATTTAACCTGAAGTGCATTAAAATATTTATTGTTCTTAACACCTAAAAATCGTTTATAATTACTAGATTCATTGGCATAGTCTTTAGCAACTTCTTGATACAATCTATTAGATTCATCATAACTTAACGACGCACTTTCAGCATTAATTGTATCTAAAAGTAAAACGGTTTCAAAAGGTCGCATACGTGGATAATCTACCATTTTTACTTTTACTTCTGCAAATTTAAAACCGTATAATTCTTTAATACTAAAGATTTCCAAAACTTCAATAATATCGCCATTGGCAATAAAGCCAGCTTCTGTTGTTGGCTTTATCCAAAAGTAGTTGTTCTTAACCACCATAAGGTAATCGCCTGCGGATAATTCACTCTCATTAAATAGAATACGTTCTCTAATCTGTTTGTTGTAAAGATTGGCTCGTTTATTACTACGAACAATAATTGCAGTTTCTTCGTAACCATTACTACTGTAAGCATCATTTATGGCATCCATAATTTCGTAACCATCAACTAATCTAACAATATCTTTATATGGTTTAACGTTGAATTTAAAGCTCTCATAAAATCCAGATTCCAATGTGGCTCTCAACTCAGTAGCATTTTCTAAAATACCAGAATCTTGCTCTTGACGTACAACTTCATCTAACTCAACACCAGAAACATCCTTGTTATAATTTAAACTTAATTTATCTGAGTCTAATGCAGGACTTAAATCAGATTTAACAGGTGGTAACTGTGCTTTATCACCTATTAATAGAAGCTTACATTGATGACCAGAGTATACGTATTGCATTAAATCATCTAACAACGACCCGTTTTCAAATAATTTAGAGTCTGATGGAGTGTCTGGTATCATAGACGCTTCATCTACAATAAATATGGTATTTCTATGCTTGTTAGGCTGCATTACGAACTTAACACCTCCGCCTTTTTCTTTTTTAGGGAAATATATCTTTTTATGTATTGTGAAAGCTTCCTTTTTCGAATAGTTAGAGATGACCTTTGCTGCTCTACCTGTTGGCGCTAACAAAACTGCACTTTTTTTTGCCTGCCATAGGTTATTTACAATTGTACCAATAATACTTGTTTTTCCGGTACCTGCATAGCCTCTCAGCAAATAAATATCGTTTGAAGATTTATTAAAAATAAACTGAGACAATTGCATTAATACCTTGTCTTGCTTGGTAGTAGGTGCAAATGGAAACTTAGACTTTAAGAGTGTGTAAAATGCAGAAGCATTTGTAATCATATAAAAATTAAATTATGAGCAATATACCATTATTATAACTTCATAAAAAACCTATCTTAAATTTGAATGATTTTTATTTAGATAGTTTTTCTCAATAAAAAAAAATTGTAGATTTGCGAGACAGCTAATTAATAAATAAAACTAAAAAATGGTAATTGCAGCAATAATTGGTATTATTCTTTTAACTATTTTAATTGTATGGTTAATTGACAAATTTGTTCCTAGAAAATTAAAACCAGTAATTAATCTGGTACTATGGGCACTCATTATTTTTCTTGGGTACATCACCTTTATGTCAGTTTACAAGGAAATACAATTCAATCAGTTGAAAGTTGAACGTTACAAAGTTGTAATTGATAGATTAGTAGACATTAGAGATTCTCAGATAGCTTACAAAGAAGTAAAAGGCGAGTATGCTGGTAGTTTTGATAAGCTTATAAGTTTCATAGAAAACGATAGTATTCCTATTACCCAAAGAAGAGACAGTACGGTTTTAGACGAGGAACGTACACGTGCTTTCGGTGGTGTAGAAACATTTAAAACTATTACTTTAATAGATACGTTAGATTATTGGAATGTTAAAGATTCAATTTTTAAAGGTGATACACGATATAAAAAACTAGCTGATGTTGGTGTTGGTAAAGCTGGTGCTAAATTTAAATTAGAGGCAGGTAAGATAGAAGAAATTCCAGTTTTTGAAGCAAGTGTTGATAAAGCAATTGTTTTAGATGGCCAGGAACAATATCTAATTGAAAAAGAAAAACAAGCTGTTTCTATAGCAGGTGTTAAAGGTGAAACCGTAAAAATTGGTTCTATGGAAGAAGTTAACACCAGCGGAAATTGGGGTAAAGATCTTTCAACAAAAGAATAATTTTGAATAAAAATAACATTAAAGAGCTGTCCATTCAAGTTAATTTGAATGGGCTTTCTTTTTGTATACTAAACAGAACTACCAATACAATTGAGTTTCTAAATAGCATACAGTTTCATCATAAGCTAAACCCTTTTGATGTTTTAAATCGTCTAAAAACAGAATTGAGTGCCAACTCTGTATTTTCTGATGAGTTTGACACAATTACAGTTATACATCAAAATGAATTATCTACTTTAGTTCCTAAAGAACTTTATGACGAAAGCAATAAAGCCGACTATTTAAAATTCAATACAAAAATCTTAAAAACAGATTTCATTACCCATGATGAAATTGCAGTAAATAAGAGCGTAAACGTATATATACCTTACATTAACATCAACAATTATATTTTTGAAACCTTTGGCGAGTTCACCTACAAACACTCTTCTACAGTATTATTAGATTCTGTTTTACAAAAAGCTAATGAAAGTAATAGTCCAGAAGTATATCTTCATGTAAATACTACCATGATTGAGGTCGCTGTTGTGGAAAATAAAAAACTTCAACTGTTTAATGTTTTCGAATATCATAGCAAAGAAGATTTTATTTACTATGTTCTCTTTGTTTTCGAACAACTAAAGCTCGATGCAGAAACTACAGTAATTCATTTAAGTGGTAGCGTAGATAAAAATGATGAATTATATAAATTGTTATATACATATGTAAGGCATGTAGAGTTTGAAAAGCTTAATTATAATTATAACTTTTCAGAAAAGGTTGATAAAGACCAACTACACCATCATTACTTGATATTAAATACCTTTTAATGCGTATAATTTCTGGAACATATAAAGGCAGAAAAATTGTAGCACCTGTAAAATTACCGGTTCGTCCTACAACAGATATGGCTAAAGAAGCCTTATTTAATATCCTAAATAATCAATATTATTTTGACGACATTTCTGTATTAGATTTATTTTCTGGTACAGGAAACATAAGTTACGAATTTGCATCGAGAGGTACAGAACAAATTACAAGTGTAGATGACCATTTTGGCTGCATAAAATTTATAAATACCACTGCTGAAGCATTTGAAATGCCTATAACAACTATAAAAAGTGATGTTTTTAAATTTTTAGAAAACAACAACCAACAATACAGTATAATTTTTGCTGATCCGCCTTATGATTTTAATGTTGAATTATTCTCAAAAATCCTAGAATTAGTCTTTGAAAATAAACTACTTCAAGAAGAAGGACTTTTAATAATAGAGCACTCTAAACATACAGATTTAAGCCATTTAAAGCACTACTCCCATTCAAAAAAATATGGTGGTAATATGTTTAGTTTTTTTGAAAGCCCATAATGGGCATTTGGCATAAAATCTTCATTGCAATCTAAATAATCATATTACTTACCAATAAGTAGTTGAAAAAATTTAAATAGATAAAATTAATCTTTGAGATACTTTGAGTCATTTTTGTGTATTTTGTGAAGTAGCTCTGACACAAAGTAATCACAAGAGACTCCAAAAAAACAAAGCTCCATGATATTTCATGAAGCTTGTTTATAATAAGCAAACCTATAAGCCGAATTCTGTATTGAGACCTTTATAGTCCCAACCCTTATCATTTATCTACGTTTACTGTTACCAGCAAACTTTAGCTGCCTACCCGCCAACATCGAACGTGCAGCCCTCAAACGTTGGTATACATGACATTGCACCGCATAGAGTTTACCTGATTTCACTACAGCATTACCTGTACATTCTTTCTGTTGCACTTTTCCTAGCCTCTCGGCTGGTGGCCGTTAGCCACTATGCTTGCACTATGGTGTTCGGACTTTCCTACCCTAATTAAATTAGAATCGATAAGGCGATTTACTAGCCGTCAAAATTACATAAATTGTTAATAACTCCTATTAAATTTTAATCTAGAGAAATTGCTATTTTGTGGTTATTCTTAAATTTGTGTTTCAGTTACTTTTCAATGGAGCATTTCGTAGTATCGGCACGTAAATACAGACCACAAACCTTTAAGGATGTTGTAGGCCAACAAGCTATTACAAATACGCTTCTTAATGCTATTGAAAACAACCATTTAGCCCAAGCCTTGCTATTTACAGGTCCTCGAGGTGTAGGCAAAACGACATGTGCTCGTATTTTGGCTAAGATGATTAATAGCGATGGTAATACCAGCGAAAATGAAGATTTTGCCTTTAATATTTTTGAGTTAGATGCAGCTTCTAATAATTCGGTTGATGATATCAGAAACTTAACCGACCAAGTAAGGATTCCTCCTCAGGTTGGTAAATATAAAGTGTATATCATAGACGAGGTACACATGCTTTCTCAAGCTGCTTTTAACGCCTTTCTAAAGACTTTAGAAGAGCCACCTAAACACTGCATATTTATCCTTGCAACAACAGAAAAGCACAAAATTATTCCAACGATTCTATCAAGATGTCAAATATTTGATTTTAAACGTATTACTGTAACTGATGCAAAAGAATACTTAAAATACATAGCAGAAGAACAAGGTGTAAAAGCAGAAGACGATGCCTTACATATTATAGCTCAAAAAGCTGATGGAGCCATGCGCGATGCTTTATCTATTTTTGATAGAGTTGTAAGTTTTTCTGGTAAAAATCTAACCAGACAAGCGGTTACCGAAAACCTTAATGTATTAGATTACGAAACGTATTTTAACAGCACAGATTTAATCTTAGAAAACAAAATTCCAGATTTACTGGTGCAGTTTAATACCATATTATCTAAAGGTTTTGATGGTCATCATTATATAGCTGGTTTGGCTTCACATTTTAGAGATTTAATGGTATGTAAAAATCAAGCCACCATTGATTTATTAGAAGTCGGAGAGGAAACCAAACAAAAATATGTAGAGCAATCTCGAAAAACATCAAACACCTTCCTTCTAAAAGGCATTGAACTTGCTAATGATTGTGATTTAAAATACAAGTCAAGTAAAAACCAAAGATTACTTGTTGAATTAACACTTATGCAATTAGCCTCTATCACCTTTGATGGAGAAAAAAAAAATGACAGACATTTCATAATTCCACCTTCTTATTTTCAGACAAAAGGTATTACACCAATTCCTGTTAATAAACCAACTGAAGAATCTAAACCTACAGTTCAACAACCAAAGGTTGAGAAAAAAGAAGAAAAGAAAGAAACACTTACAGCAGTTTCAGAGCCTATTACAATTCCAAAAATATCAATCGATAAAGCTAAAAAATCAACTTCTGGCTTATCATTAAAAAGTATTAGAGAAAAAAAAGAACATCAAATACGGCAATTAGATGTTGTTATTGATGAAGAAGATTTACCAAAAGAACCTGTGTCTCAAGACGCACTAACAGAAGCCTGGAATAATTACACAGCTTCAGTGTCTAAAAAAGGTGAAAAAATATTAGCTTCCATACTGCAAATGGATAAGCCTAAACTAAAGGACACCGCAATTCATCTCACATATTCAAACAATACTAACAAAATAGAGTTAGAACGTGCGCAATTCCCGCTTCTCGCCTATTTACGCAAAACATTAAAAAACTATGATCTTCATTTAGACATTACTGTAAATGAGGAAGTTGCAAAAAAATATGCCTTTACACCAAGAGAAAAATACGAAAAGCTAAAAGAAAAGAATCCAAATATAGAATTACTGAAGCAAACCTTCGGATTAGACATATAAGCTTATGAGAAACTTACTTTTTTTACTTTTAATTGTTACTCTTGGTTTTATTAGCTGTGAAGGACGCATAACCAAGAATCAGGCTTTAGTAGAAGATATTGAAGAATTTAAAAAAACGGTATCTATACAAGTCGATATTTATAAACCTGAGAATTATACAGAACACCAAGTTGACACTACACTCAGCAATGGCTTTAGAGTTAAGATAAAAGCCTATACTGATATGGATAACAGCGTTCTCTTTACTAAAATAAAAGACACTATTAATTATCAAACATATTATCGAAATTTTAAGTTTGATATTTTAGTTGAAAAAAATAGTAAGGTTATCTACGACAAAAGTTTCGATAAGCAAAAAGCGAATAAAGCGTTTAAATTTAATCCTAATCTGGTAAAAGGTTCAGAGTTTTATAACTTTGATAAACTTGCTATATTAAACGCTATACAAGTAGATGATGACCCAAGCTATACCAACACAGTAGTTATAGATGTAGTATATGCAATACCTGAAACTGATAAGGTATCCCATCTCAAAATATTGATTAACGACAAAGGAAAAGCAAACTTCATTCAAACTGAAAACTATTAAAACTATGTTAGGTCTTAAACTCCCAACAGACCCAAGATGGGTAAATATTGTAGAAAAAAATATTGAAGAAATATTAACTGACCACGCTTATTGTGAGCAGAAAGCGGCTAGTACTGCTATTTCATTGATCGTAGGATTCCCTGAATACACAGAGCTGGTCCAAGAAATGATTGACTTAGTTGAGGAAGAAATGAGTCATTTTAAAATGGTTCACGACCTTATCTTAGAACGTGGCTGGACACTAGGTAGAGATCGTAAAGATGAGTATGTATTAGCTTTATTGAAGTTTTTTCCAAAAGGTGGAAGTAGAACCACACAATTAGTGCATAGATTGCTCTATGCAGCTTTAATTGAAGCGCGTAGCTGTGAACGTTTTAGATTACTCTCTGAAGAACTTGAAGATAAAAAGCTGGCTAAATTTTATAGGAAATTAATGATTAGTGAAGCCAACCACTATACCATGTTCTTAAACTTCGCAAGGCAATACGGTGAAAGAAAAGAGGTTGATCAAAAATGGCAACAACTCCTTGAATATGAAGCAGACATCATGAAAGATTTAGGTAAAAAAGAAACTGTACATGGATAATATTTTATAAATTGGTGTTATAATTAGCTCTAATTTCCATGAAACACATTTACGCTTTAATTAGCTTCTTCACCTTTATCAGTTTTAGTTCTCATGGTCAAACTGATTTAATAGGTACTTGGTATTTAGACTATATAGTTAAAGAAGGTGTAACTCACCCTAACTATTTTAATAGCTATAATGTTTTTAGTCTTGAATTCACAAACGGTTCAGGTGATTTACCAGGAACTTTAAGTTTTAGTTCTGGTCATGGTTGTAATGCTTCTAATGGCTCGTATTCAGTAGATACTGATGAAATCACAGTTAATATTTCTGCTACATTTACAGATGATTGTTATACTGCACCTTATGCTATTTATGAGGAACTTTATTATAATGAATTAAATTGTAATGGTGGTTTAGATTGTATACAAACGTATTCAATCACAGGAACGGGAGATGACCAAGTTTTAACCTTAACAAATACAGATGGAAATTCGTTGGTATTTGGAAAACAAGCACCAACCACTTTACTAGTATCAACATGGTGGTTGCATCATATAGATATTCCTGGAAACCCTATTATTGATATACCTGAAGGTGATTTTCCATATCTTAACTTAACCAATGAAATTTTTGTACCATTACCATTTTTGCCTGAACTAGATGGTGTTGGTGAATGTGAAGTGTTTAATGCTAAGTATGGTGTCTCATTTAATGGAGCAAACAATCTTAATATTACTGAATTTGTTGAAACCTTATCCGCTTGTGCTACGCAAGCCTATGAAGGGATATATTTTGAAATACTGGGAAATGACACTACAAACTTCTTCGAATTTGAAATTATTGATAATGGTTCCACATTAATTCTAACTGATTTACTAGGTGCAAGATTAATTTTTGGTGATACCACTTTATCCTTAGATGAATATAATGTGAATCAATATGCTATTTCTTTACTACAAAACCCTGTTGAAGACGAGCTTTTGCTTAATATAGACAATCAGCTTTTATCAGAAAACTTACAGTACACCATATACGCCATCGATGGTAAACAAGTAAAGTCATCTATTCTGAATAGTAATTCTATTAATGTTGAAAATGTGGTTTCTGGTGTTTACTTCATTAATTTCGTCATTGAGGATTCTTCAACTAAAACTCTAAAGTTTATAAAAAAATAAAGGCCTTAACCATAGGTTAAAGCCTTCAAAAATTATTTAAATTTTTCTTTTTAAATCTTTATCCCAAAACCAAATTGCATTACATGGTTTTTAGCTTCTAGATTGGGTAGATCATCTTCATCTAAGATGTTTGTTAATCCATAAGAAAATCTTGCATCAACAAATAACTCATCAGTTATCATATATTCTGCACCAATAACTCCAGAAAAAGCAAATGTTGAAAAACCATCATTGTTTTGCCATGTTTTTAACGCTACTTGTGGTCCTGCCATAAAAGACAATCTATCAGAGGTAGACAATTTTAATAAAATTGGCATTTGTATGTAATCTGCTCTTAGATCTTCATCTTTTCCACCTTCTGCAGACCACTGCAACTCTGTATGCAAAGCTAACTCTTCAGAAAAGCCATACTCAACAAAACCTGCAAAGGCGAAGCCGTTCCTGTGTTTATTTTCAAAAGTTGCATCTGGATCAAAATCTAGATTAGACACATTTAGTGCGCCTCTTACACCATAACGCACTTCTTGAGCCACACAAATTGTTGTAAGGCATACTAATAATGAGGCAAGTAAAAATTTTTTCATAATCTTCAATTTGAGACAGCGAATATAAATTAAATTCTAAAATTGCTGTAAATGTATAGATTTTAGCAGAAAAAAAGTAGTTGAACGGTAATTTTCAACCTAATTACTATACAACGACACTAGAAACAGTTTCATAATAGATACTTTTAATAATACCGTCTGATAATCCAATTTTTGGTACGTAAATATCTTTAGCACCACTCCATTTCATAGCTGATAAGTATATCCTTGTTGCCGGTATAATAACATCTGCTCTGTCTTGGTTTAAATTTAGTTCTGTAATACGTTCTTCGTACGAATACTGTTGTAAGGTATGGTAATAGTTACTTAAGTAGAAATAGGTCAACGGTTTACCAAGCTGCTTACCGGAGATTTTAAATATTTTATTGATATTTCCACCAGAACCTATTAAATCTATTTTATCATAAACCGATGCATTTTCTTTAATCCATTGTTCTAGTTCATTCCAGGTTTCTCTAGTAACTATATCATTTAGAAGTCTTACAGTACCAACTTTAAAAGACTTAGATTTAACTTTACTGCCATTATGTATAATTGAAAACTCTGTACTACCACCACCTACATCTACGTACAGATAAGTCTTGTTTTCATCAATATAAGTACTTAAATCTGTTGCTGCAATAATAGCTGCTTCTTCCTCTCCATCAATTATATCGATGCTGATTCCACAGCTTTCTATAATCTTTTTAGATAAAGCTACACTATTATTAGCCTCTCGCATAGCAGACGTAGCACATGCTTTGTAACGAACTACGCCATGAGATTTCATTAATAAACTAAATGCTTTCATAGTATCTATCATTCGTTCTTGATTGTATTTTGATATTTTACCATTAATAAATACATCTGCACCTAGTCTAATTGGGACACGAACTAATGAATTTTTCTTAAACACAGTGGGTTTACCACTTTGTTCTATGATATTTGAAATTAATAATCTTACTGCATTAGAACCAATATCTATAGCAGCGTATTTTTGAATCTTCAGCATATTATCCTTCTAACTTTTTTAGGTAATAATTGTACGTATCGAACTGAGCTCTGATTTTTGTATTATTATTTCTGCGATACGTGTTGTCTTGTGTTTCGTTAATATGACGAGCTTTTACATTATCATTCCAACAAATCTCAAATAAATCTTGTAATTCTTGTTTTATATCCTCATCGTAAATTGGGCAACTCACTTCTACTCTGTGCTCTATATTTCTAGTCATCCAATCTGCTGATGATATATATACTAAAGGATCATTATTATTAGAAAATACATATAAACGCGTATGCTCTAAAAATTTATCTATAATACTAATGATTTCAATATTCTCGCTCATTCCTTTAACACCAGGCACTAAACAACATAAACCTCTAACTATCATTTGTATTTTTACACCTGCTCTACTCGCCTCATACAATTTGTCTACCATTTTATAGCTGCTAATACTATTCATTTTTAGTTTTATGTAAGCTACTTTGCCATTTTTCGCATTTTCAATCTCTTTATCTATCAAAGAGAATAATTTTGTTTTAGTGTAATGTGGTGAAGCAATTATGTGTTTATATCTATTAACTATATAATTAACTTCTAAAAAGTTAAATACTTTATTTATGTCTTTTAGAATTTTAGCGTTGGCTGTAAGAAGTGTAAAATCTGTATAAAACTTAGCTGTAGATTCGTTAAAGTTACCTGTACTTATAAATCCATAACGCTTTAACTTATGCTCTTCTTCGCGTTCTATAACACACATTTTGCTATGCACTTTTAATCCAGGAACACCAAACAACATCTTAACACCTGCATCTTGCATTTGTTCAGCATAATTAATGTTAGCTTCTTCGTCAAAACGTGCTCTAAGTTCTATAGAGACAGTAACATCTTTACCATTTTTAGCTGCATTAATGAGTGAACTCGCCACATGAGATATTTGTGCCAATCTGTAAATTGTAATTTTTATAGTTCTTACCTTTGGATCTAGAGCTGCTTCTCGTAAAAACTTAACTACATATGAAAAGGTATGATAAGGAGTGTAAACTAAGTAATCCTTCTTAGCTACTGTAGTAAAAATACTTTCTTGTAAGCTTAATCCCTTTACTGGTAAAGGTTTAATTCTATCATAGAGCAGATCGGTTCTTCCCAAACTAGGAAAATCCATATAGTCTCTACGATTATGATAACGACCACCGGGAATTATACTATCCTTAGTGTCAATCTCCATACGTTCTAACAAAAAGTTTAACGTATCTGGTTCTATGTTTTTATCGTGTACAAATCTTACAGGATCACCACTTTGTCTGCCTTTTACACTACGCGACAATTTATCTACAAAACTCTTACTTAAATCACTGTCAAAATCTAACTCACCATCTCTAGTAATTTTTATCATATGTGACGAAATCGAATCGTATTTAAAAATGTTGAAAATTTCATCTAAACAATAACGAATAACGTCATCTACCATTATAATGTAGTTGGCTTCACCTCTATTTGGTAAAACAATGAAACGCTCCATGCTTTTGGAAATCTCAATAAGTGCATACTGATCTTTTCCATTAGAATTAGACATCGTTATTGTTAAATAACCTGCACTATCCTTTAGCTCCGGTAACGCTATATCTTCATCTAAAATTATTACTACCAAGGCTGGGCTGATTTCTTGATAGAAATAGTTCTTTATAAATTCATGATGGTCGCTGTCTATTTCGGTTTCATTAATGATAAATATATTTTCGCTTTCAAGTTCTTGCTCTATTTTATTCAATATCTCAACACTTTCTCTTTGCTGATCGATAACTACCTTAGTAATTTCTTCGAGTAGTTCACCTGCTTTAATACCACCTAACTCGCTCTTACCACCTTTACCAGCATCATAAATTCGTTTTACGGTAGCATATCTCACTTTAAAAAATTCGTCTAGATTATTTGAGAAAATACCCAAAAACCGGAGACGCTCAATTAAAGGTACTGTTTCGTCTGCTGCTTCTTGTAGTACACGCGCATTAAATTGTAACCAACTTAACTCTCTATTAATGTAGGTATTCTTATGTTTTGTCATACTTTTAATTCCTTTGGAATTATTATTAGTTCGGTTGTTCCTTGTCTTAATTCTTTCCAATAAGAAATATCAAAATTAAGTTTAATTAATCCACTTGTTGGGAGATTATCTATAAATTTATCACCAAATATATTAGCAATAGACGTAAAAGCATGGTTGTGCCCAAATATCATAACCAAATTATAATTATTGGGTAATCTTTTGATAAAGTTTATGACACTTTCACCTCCAAAATCATATAAATCGTCTTTAACAATAACAGAATCTTCTGACAAGTTGAATACCTCTAAAAATATCTTACATGTTGAAAAGGCTCTAACCGCTGGACTTGAGTATATAAAGTCTGGCAATTCATTACTCTTAACAAACTGATTAGCAACTAATTTTGCATCATTAATTCCTCTATTTTTTAATGGTCTTAGTGTGTCTGAAACATCAAATTCCCATGACGATTTTCCGTGTCTTACGAGTGTAATTGATTTCATTGTGTTTCGATTAAATGCATTTTTTTTCGATAAAATGTTGCATATTTCCGTTTTAACGACTATTTTGGCGCTTTAACTCTAATGTTTGTTTAAGATTTAAGATATAAGTTCTTTTGTTTTTGTAAAATTAATGTAAATGACCCCAAATCAAAAATATATTAATCCATTCAAGATTTCATTTGCATTAGTAATACTTCCCTCTATTTTTTTTGCAATTAACAAAACAAAAATGTTGCTTAGATATTAAATGGTGTGTGCTATCATTGTTTGAAAGTGTATCATCATCTAAAATTTAGTGCTGCATAGACTTTATAAGTTATTATGTATAGTATGAGAAACAAATACAATTGTATTTCAGGCTTAAGTGTGGCTAAATGTATACTCATCGTATTACTAGTTATACTACCAAATGTGTTTTTTGCCCAGCAATCACCTTCTATCCAGACAGGTGTCACTTTTCAATGGGAAGATACACAATCTAACAATAGTGATCCTGCAACTATCCAATCAATTACGATTGATGGTACCATTTACAAAACGTTTGTTGTACCTACGAGTTATGAAATGACAAGGTTAGGTCCTGATGGTCATAATCCTAATGGAATTAAGCAAAATGGTAATAATGTTGGTGGAAACAGTAGTGACCCAAATTGGGTGTCAAATGCTATAACTGCTTTTAGAGATAAAAATTTAAATCACTATTTCAATGCAAATCCAAACGGTAGAAATATTTGTACAAATTTTGCTGCAGCTGCAACCACAGATGCTCAAAAACAAACTATTTTTTACAGTCCGGCTATTCCTTCTAATGAAGGGGGTGTATTAGCTGTAACTGAAAGAGGTGGTAACAATTGTTTTTACATCGAAGCTTGGGGAATTCCTGCGGGTGGAGGTGTTGAACAGAAACTAGGGCAAACATTTGTGCGAAACCAAGGTAATTACACAAACTGTACTTTTGGACCACCACTACCTCAATCTGATTATTGGAGATCTGGACGTTGTAATGAAAATGGGCAAACCATAGCTATTGGTCTTTTCTATTTAGATGATATTGCACCAACAGGTTCTAATATAACTAAAATAGAATTTATTGGAGCTACAAGAGATCATGGTGACGGTAAATTTTTCATTTTACAAAAATATGCTGTAGATCAGACAAAAGTTAACTGTGTTGATGAAACGTATAGCGATGATCTTGATAAACAAAACAATGTACCAAGTGGTTCTACCTATTCTTTAGTTTCTGGACCAACACCTGCTGGACAATCATTCACTTTAAACTCAGATGGATCATATACCTATGTTCCTTCTCCTGGTTTTGTGGGTGATGTAGTATTTGATTATGAAGTATGTTTACCAGCACCTAATACGAGTGTTTGTGACACAGGTACCGTAACACTATCTTATATTGCTACACCACCAGCACCAACTTACAGTATTAGTTGTAATGGAACTAATGACTTTGTTTTAACTGTTGAAAGTCCTCTTGGTCCTGAGTATGAATATTCAATCGACGCTGGATCAAATTATCAAGATTCAAACGTATTCTCCTCTCTTACCGAAGGAACTTATAGTTTATGGGTAAGAAATAAATATGTGGGATGTCTTTCTCCTTTTGGAAGTAATCCTATTATAATTGAAAATCTTGAATTAAATGGTACCGTAACTAACGTAGTATGTAATTCAGATGCAACTGGCGCAATAGATATAACTGTTGCAGGTGGTAAAGCTCCGTATACATACTCTTGGAGTAATTCTGCAACAACTGAAGATTTAATAAATGTTGTTGCCGGGACTTATACAGTAACCGTTACAGACGCAAACGGTTGTATGATTTCTGATGATTTCACAATTAGTCAACCTGCACAAGAATTAACATCAACAATAACTTCTACAACAGATATTCTATGCTATGGTGAAGCTACTGGTGCAATTGATTTAACAATTGCTGGTGGTACTGCCCCATATTCAATTTTATGGAACAACGGCTCAACTGATGAAGACCAGAATAACTTAGTTGCTGGTACTTATAATGTAACAGTTACAGACGCAAATGGATGTTCTGTCACCAATCAGTCAACTGTTCAGGAACCTAACGAAGTAGTAAGCGGTTCTATAGTAAGAGTTACAAATATTGATTGTACTGGTGAAACTAATGGAAGTATTTCTGCTGAAGCTACTGGTGGTATTCCACCTTATTCTTACTCAATAGATAATGGATCAACTAGTCAATCTAGTGGTATTTTTGAAAATTTAGCTGCTGGCACCTATTCTATTCTAATTACTGATGCTAACGGTTGTACTACAACTATTTCTGACACAGTAAATGTGGACGACACTGAGGATCCTATGATTTCTGTTCCTGCTTCTATTACAATTGAAGGTTGTTCTGAAAACGACATAACAAACACAAATGCTGTATTTGAATACAGTGATACACCTTCTAGTGATATTCAATCAGTTTTTGCTTCAAATCCTAATTATACTGCATCTGATGATTTTAATATAGCTTCAATAACTTACATTGATAACATTACGTCAACCGGCAACTGTCCACTAGAAGTAACCAGAACATTTACCATTACAGACAATTGTACTAATACAGCAACAGCAACTCAAATTATTACGGTTGTCGATACTACTGATCCTACAATCAATATTCCTGCAGATGTGACTATAGAGTGTACTGAAGATGAGTCCTCTGCCAATACTGGTGTTGCTACTGGTGCAGATACTTGTGGTACAGTAACCATTACCGAATCGGATGTTGAAACTGCGGCTTGTGGTAATACTAAAACTATAACAAGAACATGGACAGCTACAGATGCATGTGGTAATTCAGTATCTGCTGACCAAACTATTACGGTTGTTGATACTACGGATCCTACAATCAATGTTCCTGCAGATGTCACTATAGAGTGTACTGAAGATGAGTCTTCTGCTAATACTGGTGTTGCTACTGGTGCAGATACTTGTAGTACAGTTACCATTACCGAATCAGATGTTGAGACTGCCGCTTGTGGTAATACAAAAACTATTGTTAGAACATGGACCGTAACTGATGAGTGTGGTAATTCAGTATCTGCTGATCAAACGATTACAGTGGTTGATACTACTCCACCGACTATAGATAATACAAATACAGATAATATTGTTATTCAATGTGGTGTGACACCTGATGGTACATTAGAAGCATGGCTTGCTAATAATGCAGGTGCAACGGCTAATGATACTTGTGGCACTGTGACATGGTCTAATGACTATGGTGCTAATACTGACGTAGATTGTGCTAATGGTGCTATTACGGTAACATTTACTGCTATTGATGAGTGTGGTAACACGGCAAATACTACAGCTACTTATTCTATTATTGATACAGTCGACCCTGTATTAACAATTCCTGCCGATACTTCAGTAGAATGTACTGACGATACTTCACCTGCTAGTACTGGCACTGCAACCGCAACTGATGATTGCGCAGTTCCTAATGTAACTTTCAGCGATGTAGAAGTAGCAGCTTGTGGTAATACTAAAACTATAACAAGAACATGGACAGCTACGGATGCTTGTGGTAACAGCGTGTCTGCTGATCAAACGATTACGGTTGTTGATACTACTGATCCTACAATCAATGTTCCTGCGGATGTCACTATAGAGTGTACTGAAGATGAGTCTTCTGCTAATACTGGTGTTGCTACTGGTGCAGATACTTGTGGTACGGTAACCATTACTGAATCAGACGTAGAGACTGCAGCTTGTGGTAATACGAAAACTATTGTTAGAACTTGGACGGTAACGGATGAGTGTGGTAATAGCGTGTCTGCTGACCAAACCATTACTGTGGTTGATACTACGGATCCTACAATCAATGTTCCTGCTGATATTACAATTGAGTGTACTGAAGATGAGTCGTCTGCTAATACTGGTGTTGCTACTGGTGCTGATACTTGTGGTACAGTAACCATTACAGAATCAGATGTGGAAACTGCAGCTTGTGGTAATACGAAAACTATTGTTAGAACTTGGACGGTAACGGATGAGTGTGGTAACAGCGTATCTGCTGATCAAACAATCACAGTAGTTGATACTACGGATCCTACAATCAATGTTCCTGCAGATGTCACTATAGAGTGTACTGAAGATGAGTCTTCTGCTAATACTGGTGTTGCTACTGGTGCTGATACTTGTGGTACAGTAACCATTACTGAGTCAGACGTAGAGACGGCTGCTTGTGGTAATACAAAAACTATTGTTCGTACTTGGACCGTAACTGATGAGTGTGGTAACAGCGTATCTGCTGATCAAACAATCACAGTAGTTGATACTACGGATCCTACAATCAATGTTCCTGCAGATGTCACTATAGAGTGTACTGAAGATGAGTCTTCTGCTAATACTG
>NZ_SZQF01000004.1 GCF_005869935.1 Winogradskyella algicola | reverse complement strand
TAAAGTCGGCCGTTCCGAAATAATCAAATATTCTTACCGTATAGGTTCCTGCCGATGGGGCGTCCAAGGTGATTTCCTCTGGACTGCCGCTATCGCTACATGCTAGGCTCGTAAGATCGTCGCATGGGCCCGAATAAACGAACATCACACCATCAAAGGCAAAGCCTCCTGTAGCGTCGTCCAAGCTTAGCGTATAGCTGCTTGTTCCGTCCGCTACAAACGTATAGAACAGGTCGAAGGCGTCCGAAGAGGCAAAGCCGTCACACTCAGCATCCAATCCGGATGCCGTGGCTCCTTCCGTACTGCCCGTTACCGTTACGCCACAATCCAACGGCAATGCGCCTGAACAGTCGTCGTTAACTGGTGCCGGCTCTGGACAGGTAAAGGTAAACTCTCCCAGGTCCGCATCACAGGCATCATCCGTAGCGTCTACTGTTAACGTTACGGTATCACCACTGTTGTATGGTCCCGCTACTACGGTTCCTGCCATTACTGGATACGTGTTTGTGCCGTCGCTGATCACCGTTCCTGCAGATCCTGCATCCGATACAACAACCTCCACGTTGAAGGTCCCGGTACCGTCCACCTCACTACAGGTCTCTACTACCGATACGCTGTCTATCGTTGGCTCTACACACTCTGGTGGTGCCACACAGGTTAGGTCTAACGTAAAGTCGGCCGTTCCGAAATAATCAAATATTCTTACCGTATAGGTTCCTGCCGATGGGGCGTCCAAGGTGATTTCCTCTGGACTGCCGCTATCGCTACATGCTAGGCTCGTAAGATCGTCGCATGGGCCTGAATAAACGAACATCACACCATCAAAGGCAAAGCCTCCTGTAGCATCGTCCAAGCTTAGCGTATAGCTGCTCGTTCCGTCCGCTACAAACGTATAGAACAGATCGAAGGCGTCCGAAGAGGCAAAGCCGTCACACTCAGCATCCAATCCAGATGCCGTGGCTCCTTCCGTACTGCCCGTTACCGTTACGCCACAATCCAACGGCAATGCGCCTGAACAGTCGTCGTTAACTGGTGCCGGCTCTGGACAGGTAAAGGTAAACTCTCCCAGGTCCGCATCACAGGCATCATCCGTAGCGTCTACTGTTAAGGTCACGGTATCACCACTGTTGTATGGTCCCGCTACTACGGTTCCTGCCATTACTGGATATGTGTTTGTACCGTCGCTGATCACCGTTCCTGAAGATCCTGCATCCGATACAACAACCTCCACGTTGAAGGTACCTGTACCGTCCACCTCATTACAGGTCTCTTCTACCGATACGCTGTCTATCGTTGGTTCTACACACTCTGGCGGTGCCACACATGATACGTTCATGGTATAGGCGCCTCTATTTGTACCAAAGCCGCTTACATAAACATAATATGTAGTACCTGCCATAGTCTCTACCGTAATTGACGATGTTGTACTATCACCACCATCATCATCTCCATCTAAACAGGTTAGGTCATCACATACTCCTGTGTACACAAAGATCTTAGTGTCGAAAGACGATCCTGTAAGATCGAAAGTTGCTTCTCCTCCATCTCCCATAAAGGTGTACCAAACACCTCCGTTTGTTGCACTTGGTGCTGGAGTTCCACAATATGTCTGCTCTGAATCTGAAGTGGCTGCTGTGGTATCTCCCATTACGGTATCACCACATGCTACCATCTCCGCATCTGCACATAGATCGTTGGCTGGTGCTGGTAATGGACAGGTAAAGGTAAACTCTCCCAAGTCCGCATCACAGGCATCATCCGTAGCGTCTACTGTTAAGGTCACGGTATCACCACTGTTATATGGTCCCGCTACTATGGTTCCTACCATTACTGGATATGTATTTGTGCCGTCACTGATCACTGTTCCTGCATCTCCTGCGTCAGATACCACAACCTCCACGTTGAAGGTGCCTGTGCCATCTACCTCATTACAGGTCTCCACTACCGATACACTGTCTATCGTTGGCTCTACACACTCTGGTGGTGCCACACAGGTTAGGTCTAAAGTAAAGTCGGCCGTTCCGAAATAATCAAATATTCTTACCGTATAGGTTCCTGCTGATGGGGCGTCCAAGGTGATTTCCTCTGGACTGCCGCTATCGCTACATGCTAGGCTCGTAAGATCGTCGCATGGGCCTGAATAAACGAACATGACTCCATCGAAGGTGAAGCCTCCTGTAGCGTCGTCCAAGCTTAGCGTATAGCTGCTCGTTCCGTCGGCTATAAACGTATAGAACAGGTCTTGAGCGTCAGAAGATGTAAAGCCGTCACACTCAGCATCCAATCCTGATGCTGTGGCTCCTTCTGTGCTGCCCGTTACCGTTACGCCGCAATCCAATGGCAATGCTCCTGAACAATCATCGTTGGCTGGTGGTGGCAATGGTGCCGTATATTCCACAGATACCCAATCACTGACCAAAGAAGGCACATCAGAACAACGACCACGTACCCAATACAGTAAGGTTTCTCCTGGAGCAGGAGATGAAAATGTTGTATTTGTTTCCGAGGTATTGATTGTAGGAAAAGACCCATCGGGCTCATTTTCACCAGGTTGCGAAACACTAACATCAAAAATAAACTCATTACCTCCAGGTGTCCATTCAAGCAAGACACCATTTGAATCAGTTATTGGTATAGCTGTCAAATCTGTTGGTGCTGGACATGCTGGTGGTGCCGCACAAGTCACTTCTAATGAATAATCACCAAATGCGCCAGTACCACCAAATGGATTGACGTAACCTTCCACTATTATGATATATGTTGACACCCCATCCGAGACGAATGTTAATTGAGAAGAAGATGTACCGCATGCGGCACTATCATCATTATTTGCAACCTCAGTACTATTACAAGCATCTAATACTCTAAGGAAGGTATCAAAACCAGATCCACACAAACTAACTGTAATTTCCTCACCAGTTGCCGTACCAGCTAAAGAATAAAACACATCATTTGAAGGGTTTCCTGCTGTATCAGTTGCAGCAGCTGTTGAGCCTGTGACGCTACTGCCACAAGTTATAGGAGTAGCATCCACACAGAGATCGTTATCTGGTACTGGTTCAGGTTCTCCATCGAGGTTAGAAATTGTGCCTGTGTGAGCTTCTTGTGCACCTGTACAACCGCTGGAGCCATCATCATCATGACGAAAAATATCGTGAATACCATCGGTTGCCGTAAAAGTTATTGGAGATAATCCATTTGCCACAACATTACCAGCACTATCTGCAATGGTAATAAATTTTGGAGTGCCATCATCAGCAATAACATCAACCGTGTACTCATCTCCGATGATAAAACCGGATGCGGTCGATGCTTCGTCTGTCCATAAATCAGTTGCCCATTCTTGCTGGTTACCTGAATTATCTACAGTGAAATTGGCATAAAATCCAAATCCAGCTGTAGTACATTGCGCATTACTTTGCCAACAACACATCAGCATGATAACGCATAAATAAATAATTTTTTTCATAAAGTTTACTTTAAGTTACTATTTAGGTTAGAATCTTAAATTGGGACCTTTGGCCCATCTATGATGAATTGAATTTGAAAATATGACTGCTCATAGTGAATGGTTAATTAACGTTAGTAATAGTTGATATACACCAAAAACATCCTAATAATAAGGACAGTAGTATGTTAGTTGTAGAAAGTGGGCATCACTTATGCTATGCCTAAATCAAAAAAAGTAAACTTGTGTAGAGATTATTAGTTAAAAGCATGCTGATTTACATTTTTAATTACCAAGTGTATTGTAGAATCAAAAATGTATTATAAACAAGAAATTAAACTAATGAGTAAATGTAATTATTGAAAACAAGTTTAGATAGTTAATGATTAATAGCACTTCAATGTAGTAAAAAATTGTTTTCAATATTAAAGGAATGTTAAATAAATCGTTAAAATGTTAATATTTTCTTTTAACAGCATTGCATAATTTGATAAAAATAAAGAAATACAATTATTATTTCTAGAATATCTCAAAAGAGATTAGCTGATTTTTTCACCTCGTTCATAAAGATCTATACTGAAGAAGACTATTCTAATCTAACTTTGAATAAAAGTTTGCAATTAGTAATTCAGACAAATTCTCTATCAAATGACAATCAATTTCCTAATCATAGTTTTACCCTGAGATTTAAACTCCACGAAGTAAGTTCCTGCGCTCAATATATCAGTATTAATCATTATTGTTCTACCACCTTTAAATCCATAGCCTGAATACAATTTGGAACCTAATATGTTATAAATTGAAATATCCAAATTGTTTACTCCCGATGGAACATTTACATAAAATTTGCCAAGATCAGTTGGGTTAGGATGCATAAAAACATCCTCTAAACTAATATTATAACCTGATAACGTTTCTACCTCAAAAATAATTTTGAAACGATCTCCTGCAATTGATTGAGGAATACCTAAATCTATAGTATACGCATAATTTATTATTCCGTTTTGTGGAATTTCAGTAGAAACATCCTCGTAATTATCATATAAGGTTGCTATAGCATTTTGCATAGAAATACCTTCGGCTACAATTGTGTAGTTGGTATTTCTGTATGTATTAACCTCTAATTGAATTTCTTCTTGATCTACTGGTGCTGCTCTAGTTTCTATACTCAACAAAACACCATTGTTGTTAATCGAAAAATTTTCATCTAGATTAGTGATATCTGGTGCATCATTTATATCAACATCATTGCTTCCATCTGTATCAAAAAAAATTAATACTCCATCTGCTGCAGTTTCATTATTTGCTAATGCATTACTTTCATATAGAGATAAGCGCAATTGCCCTAAACTTGTTAACTCACTTGCTTTAGAAACTGATGTAATTTCAAAATCTGTGCTTTGATGGTACTCTGGAACATTTATATGTTTTTTGAAATGAACAAACAGAAATATAAATGTATAGAGGAGATAATAAGACGTCTTCATTTTACCGAATTTAGAATATAGGTTGATTTAAAAATGTACCATAACCAACATTATAATGAAGAAGTAGACATAGTAGATAGAGCAAACTAATTATTGTAAACTTAATCAAAATTTACACATCAACAAAAGCAATGTAACTCATAAAAGACTTATGAAACAAAACTCAAATTGTAGAAAAATGTAAATTTGAACCTTAAAACCTTGTTAAAATGAAAAAAGTCTCATCAGTTGAAGAATATATAGAAGTAAATGCACACTTTGGAGAAGAGCTCTCTATACTTAGAGATATTATTAATTCTACCGAATTAGAAGAAACTCTAAAATGGAGCGCGCCTACTTATACTCTAGATGGAAAAAATGTTGTTGGTCTTGGTGCTTTTAAAAACCATTTTGGTATTTGGTTTTTTCAAGGTGTCTTTTTAAAAGATGAAGCTAAGTTACTCATCAACGCTCAAGAGAACAAAACGAAAGCCTTAAGGCAAATGCGTTTTGAATCTAAAGCAGATATCAATAAAAGTGCTGTTCTAAAGTATGTGAAAGAGGCTATAGAAAATCAACGTTTAGGTAAAGAGATAAAACCTCAACGTAATACTAAAGCTGTTGTTATCCCTATAGAATTAAAGAATATACTCTCTACTAACCAAGAATTAAAAGACGCTTTCAAATCATTAGCACCAGGGAAACAAAGAGAATATTGTGAGCATATTATTGAGGCTAAACGAGAAGCTACAAAACAATCTAGAATAAAAAAAATAACACCTATGATTCTTAAAGGTGTTGGTCTGTATGATAAATACAAAAACTGTTAGAACTATACATTAAAAAAGCCACTCAAAATTGAGTGGCTTTATTCATATGATTATAATCCAAACTTACTTTGCTTTAGCTGGAGTATTTAATTTTTTACTCATTTCCATAGAAATTGCAGAACGGTCAAACTTAATCTTACCTGCTAAGGTTTCTATAACACAGCTGTTATCTTTATCGTTTAACTCTACAATTTTACCGTGCATTCCGCTTTTTGTAATTATACGGTCACCACGCTTCATTTCGCTAGCGAACTTTTTTTCTTGTTTTTGACGCTTCAATTGTGGTGCAATCATAAAGAAATACATCACAGCGAAAATGGCTACAAATGGTAAAACTGAACCTAATCCTTCCATTATAAATTAGTCGTGGTTATGACCTTCGTGGCCAGGTTTTGTTGATGTTTTTGTGTTTAGCATCGGATTCTTTGGTGTTGCATTCGCTGCTGCTGCCTTTTTTTCCGCTGCTCTCTTAGCGGCTTCTGGATTGTTAACCATTGCTGTAATTTTAACTACCTCAGTTCCTTTTTCTGTATTAGTTGTCATAGTTAAAGACTTAGATACTTTACCATTTCCTTTACCATTAAACTTTACAGTAAACTGACCTGTTTCACCTGGTGCAACTTCCTTTGTATAGTTAGATGGTACAGTACAACCACAAGTACTCTTAATATTACTTACTACAAGCATAGAGTTACCTTTATTTGTGTACTTAAAAATTGTTTCTACAGGAGTACCGTTTTCAATTGTACCAAAATCGTGTACAGTTTTATCTAATTCGATCACTGGGAAATCACCAGCATTGGCATCTCTCTCTGCCGCAACAGCTACATTTTCTGAATTTACTTTACTAGCTGCATCGTCTTTACAAGAAGTAAAAGCAACCATGCATAACGCACTAAATCCTAAGATAATCTTTTTCATTACTTATATTTTAATTAATACTATTGATTTTCTAAGTTGCCAAAGGTAACAATAATTCGCTGCAATTAAAATTTTTTAGAATGTCCTTAACAGAAGTACCAAAGAAACACACAGCGTAATCGACTACATTAGTCCTCTCCCTGTTTTTGCGTGTAAGTTATTTGACTGATATTCTTTCACGATTTTATCTAGTATGCCATTAATAAACAAACTACTTTTTGGTGTGGAGTACTCTTTGGCTATCTCTAAATATTCATTAATAGTTACTTTATAAGGAATTGATGGAAATTTCTGAAATTCGCACAAGGCCATTTTTAACAATAAACCATCTAAACTTGCTAATCGCTCTGTGTCCCAATTGGTAGTCTTTTTAGATATTTCATCAGAAAATTTAGAGTTATTCAATATTGTCTTTTTGAATAATTCTTTGGCAAATTCTTTATCGTCTTCGTCCTTATATAAATCTGGCAATAATTTAGTTTCTGGAGATGTAAGCTTTATTTTGCCCAATACTTTTAAAAGTACAGTATTTACCACAGGAAAATCATCTACCCACGTTAATTTTTTATCCTCAAAATAATCATAAAGCTTATCATTTGGCGCTATGATTTCTGTGTAGATATCTAAAATAAATTGCTTATCTGTTTTTAAATCTGTTTCCGAATTATTTACATAATCTTCGTAAAGTTTACTGTTTTTTATCTCTTTGAATAAAATATCTACGTACTCAAAATCTAAATCCCAAAAATTCAGTTTTCGTTTTGTTATAACCTCCTGCAACATTTTATTATCACTGATAATACCTAACAGTAAGTTGTCTTGAAATTTAGTGTTTGGATTTCTATCTGAGTCTGATCTTAATAGTTTTTTCTGAAGCTTACTATTGTAATCCTTACTCTTTTTGTGCAATTCTGTGAGTAAAGCCAAGATAGAAAGGTACAAGTCTAACATGCTATCTAAACTGTGCATTAAAAACTTCTCGTCTTTTGCCAAGTCATCACTTTCATGACCTTTAAAAGCGTACAATGATTGCATTACTTTTATTCTAATATGTCTTCTGTTAAGCATGTATACAGAACTGCTTTTTATAGGTTATTAAAAAAGGTGAATCGCTCTCGATTCACCTTGCAAAAATACTATTATTTAACTCTGAAAAAAATTATTTAGAATTTTCTCTTTTACGAGTTTCTATACGTTCCCTTGCTATATTTAATGCAGCAGTATTAGTAGTAAGATTATTTACTTTAGCATTATCTAAAATTTCAAGCGTTGTATTATAAATATTTTCAGTTTTACGCATAATCTCTTGTCTATCGTAATTCTCTAACTCCGCATAAACATTTATTATCCCACCAGCATTAATTAAGAAATCGGGAGCATACACAATACCTCGTTCTTGCAAAATTCTACCATGCTTATCTTCTTCCGCTAACTGATTGTTAGCCGCACCTGCGATAATATCTGCTTGTATTCTATTTATGGTATCATCATTAATAGTTGCTCCCAAAGCACAAGGTGCATAAATATCCATAGGCTCACTATAAATATCATTACCTCCATATATTGTAGCTCCGTACTTAGAACGCACTTCTTCAAGTCGTTCTTGGTTAATATCAGCAATTGTTACTTTAGCACCTTCATTCACCAAATGTTCAACAAGTGCTTCTCCAACATGCCCAATACCTTGTACGTAAACCGATTTATCTTCTAATACATCTGAACCGTATTTAAACTTTGCTGCAGCTTTCATACCCATAAATACACCATAAGCTGTAATTGGCGAAGGATTACCAGCACCACCTTTGCTCTCAGAAATACCTGTTACGTATGGAGTTACTTCTCTTACAGTATCCATATCTTCGGTAGCCATTCCTACATCTTCTGCTGTAATATATTTACCGCTTAGAGAGTGTACAAATTCACCAAAACGTCTCATTAACTCAGGAGTTTTTTGAGTTTTGGCATCACCTATAATTACAGCCTTACCACCACCAAGATTTAATCCTGTTATCGCAGACTTAAATGTCATACCACGAGACAAACGCAATACATCATTTAGTGCCTCCCACTCATTATTATAATTCCACATTCTGGTACCACCTAGTGCAGGTCCTAAAACAGTGTTATGGATGCCAATTATAGCTTTTAAACCAGTATCTTTGTCGTTGCAGAAAACGATTTGCTCGTGATCATCAAATGAAACCTGACCAAATACAGGATCTGCTTTTGAAAGTTCCTTAGAACTTATTAATTCTGAAGTCATTATTGATTAAGATTTAAGGCTGTTTGAAAATAATTTAAAAACAGCGTGCAAAAATAAATTATAATTAGAGGATTAGCAAAATATTAACGTCAAAATCAGATTATCATAATACTTTTGACTGACCAAATACAACATGAAGGCACTAAAGCATCTAAATAAATACTTCTTTAAATACAGATACCGATTAATCATAGGTGTGATTATTACCATAGTATCCAAGATATTTGTCTTATTCACACCTCGTTTCATAGGGGATTCCATAAATATTATCTCGGATAAACTTAATGGTAAAATTACTTACGAAGTCTTTAAAACAGGCCTTATTACTAATGTCTTGTTAATCATTGGCGCTGCTGTTTTAGCTGGTTTGTTTACATTTTTAATGCGTCAGACTATAATAAACGTATCGAGATATATTGAGTATGATTTAAAAAATGAGATCTACAAGCATTATCAAATTCTTTCTTTAAACTTTTATAAATCTAACCGTACAGGAGATTTAATGAATCGTATAAGTGAAGATGTTGGTAAAGTACGTATGTACGTTGGTCCTGCTCTAATGTATACCATAAACACAATTACCTTATTTACAGTAGCAATTATCTACATGGTAAATACAGCACCAACACTTACACTATACACATTATTACCATTACCAATTTTATCTGTTTCAATTTATAAATTGAGCAGATTAATCAATAAACGCAGTACGATTGTACAACAATCATTATCAACATTGTCTACCTATGCGCAGGAAACCTTTAGTGGAATTTCGGTAATAAAGTCTTATGGTATAGAACCTAAAACTAACGATGAATTTGAAGGGCTTTCAGCAGAAAACCGCCAAAAACAAATTAACCTAACTAAGGTACAAGCTCTTTTCTTCCCATTAATGATTTTATTAATTGGCATTAGCAATCTCATTGTTATTTATGTCGGAGGAATGCAATATATGAATGGTGAAATTGAAAATATCGGAACCATTGCTGAGTTCATCATTTATGTAAATATGCTCACCTGGCCTGTAGCCACTGTGGGCTGGGTTACATCTTTAGTGCAGCAAGCAGAAGCCTCACAAGAACGTATTAATGAGTTTCTAAAAACCGAGCCAGAAATTCAGAATACGGTTAATAAACTTACACCCATAAAAGGTGATATTGAATTTAAGAATGTTTCCTTCGTTTATCCAGATACTAATATTGAAGCGCTTAAAGACGTTAGTTTCACTTTAAAATCTGGAGAAACTTTAGCAATATTAGGCAAAACCGGCTCAGGTAAATCAACAATTTTAGACCTTATTGGTAGACTTTACGACATAGATAATGGCAACATTCTCATAGATAGTAAAAAAATATCAGAGCTTAATCTATTCAGTTTAAGGGAAAGTATTGGATATGTACCACAGGATGCATTTTTGTTTTCAGATACTATAAAAAACAATATTAAGTTTGGTAAAGAAGATGCTACAGATAATGAAGTTATTGAAGCAGCCAAAGATGCCAAAGTTCATAAAAACATTATTGGTTTTAGTAAAGGTTACGACACAGTTTTAGGCGAACGTGGCATCACACTTTCTGGTGGGCAAAAGCAACGTGTATCAATTGCAAGAGCTATTATTAAAAAGCCTGAAATACTTCTGTTTGATGACTGTTTATCCGCGGTAGATACAGAAACTGAAGAAAAAATTCTAAAAAATTTAGTTAGGCTAACTAAAGACAAAACTACTATTATAGTTAGTCATCGAGTGTCGTCTGCAAAAAACGCAGACAAAATTATTGTGTTAGAAGATGGCATTATTACGCAAACGGGAAACCATGAAAACCTCATTAATGTAGAAGGGTATTATAAGGAACTTTACTTGAAACAACTATCCGAAAAAGAAATACAATAAATTATTTGTCAGTTTACTTTTTTTTTAGATTTTTGAGAATAAATTAAAAAAAGATTGATTTATGAGCGATTATGAAATGACGGATAAAGAAGAAATTTATTCTAAAGTACTACGCGCAGGAAGACGAACCTATTTCTTTGACGTTAGAGCAACAAAAGCAGAAGATTACTACCTAACCATTACAGAAAGTAAAAAATTTACAAACGACGACGGCTCTTATCATTATAAAAAGCATAAAATTTACCTTTATAAGGAAGATTTTTCTGAGTTTAAAGAAATTTTAGCTGAAATGACGGACTATATCATTTCTGAAAAAGGTGAAGAAGTGATAAGCGAGCGCCACCAAAAAGACTTTAAACGAGAAGACGATTTTGTAGCTCAAGAAGCTAAAACCTCAAAAGATTTAAGTGGTACAGATAGTTTTACAGACATAAGTTTTGATGACATCTAAAATCAACTTCTGTTAAATTATAAAAACCCTGACAAAAATTTGTCAGGGTTTTTTATTTTTAGAACTTAACCAACACCGAATAAGTACATGCAACGTATTGCTTTAGTTTTCTTTTTATTTACCGCTACTCTTTTCTCACAGCCACAAACAGATCTATCATATTATTTACCAGACGGTGTTATATATAATCCTAATATACCAACTCCCAAGAGTATCGTAGGACATGAAGTTGGCGAGTGGCACATTACACACGATAAACTTGTGCAGTATATGCGAGAACTTGCTGAAGTTTCAAATCGTGTAAGTATAGAAGATAGAGGGCAAACTTTTGAAGGCAGGCCATTAATTCTACTAACCATAACCTCACCAAGTAATCATTCTAAGTTAGACCATATAAAAACACAACATATAGAAGCTACAGATACAGACAAGGCTAATTTTAAAGATATGCCCATAGTAGTGTATCAGGGATTTTCTATACATGGTAACGAACCCAGTGGCTCTAATGCTGCATTAGCGTTAGCGTATTATTTAGCAGCCGCAGAAGGTTCTGAAATTGAAAATTTACTAAAAAACACTGTAATACTCTTCGACCCTTCATTAAATCCGGATGGTTTACAGCGCTTTGCCTACTGGGCTAATACTAATCGTGGAAAAAATCTTAATGCAGACCCTAACGATAGAGAGTTTAGTGAAGTCTGGCCTGGTGGACGCACCAATCACTACTGGTTTGACATGAATAGAGATTGGCTACCTGTACAGTTACCAGAGTCTAGAGCACGTATACAAACATTTCACGAGTGGTTACCTAATATCTTAACCGATCATCACGAAATGGGCACTAATGCGAGTTTCTTTTTTCAACCTGGTATCCCATCACGCACACATCCTTTAACTCCAAAAATGAATCAGGAATTAACAAAAGATATTGCCAAATTTCATGCTAAAGCGTTAGATAAAATAGGCTCTTTATATTATTCTGAAGAAAGTTTTGATGATTTCTATTACGGTAAAGGTTCTACGTTTCCCGATATAAATGGTGGTATTGGTATTTTATTTGAGCAAGCCAGCTCTCGGGGCCATCTTCAAGAAAGTGAAAACGGAATTCTTTCATTTCCTTTTACTATTAAAAACCAGTTTACAGCTGCACTATCAACGCTTGAAGCGGCAAATGGAATGCGAAAAGAACTATTAGAATATCAACATAATTTTTATAAAAACGCACGTAGAGAAGCTTCAAAAGAAGGAAACAAAGCCATAATCTTTGGTGATGAAAAGGATGCAGCCAAAACCTATCATTTAGCAGAAATCCTTAAACGTCACAAAATAAAATTTCATCATTTAAAATCTGATGTTGGCTTAGATGGTAAAACCTATAAAAAAGGGTATAGTTATGTGATTCCTAAAAACCAAAAGAACACAAGACTCATAAATGCCATGTTTGAAAAGCGCACAACGTTTCAAGATAGTTTGTTTTATGATATTTCTGCATGGACATTTCCTCTTGCATTTAACCTCGATTATGCAGAAACCAGCATGGAAAAGGCCGGCAATATTGTAAATGATTTAAAACATTTACAAGGTGGAGTAAATTCAAAAAGCGAATATGCTTATCTATTTCCTTGGAATGAATATTATGCTCCAAAACTTCTAAATTCAATTCTTAAAAAAAGAATTCGTGCCAAGGTAAGCATGAAAAACTTTAAAGCTAATGGAAAGGCTTACGATTATGGTACAATTATGATTCCTGTACAAAATCAAGATATGGATTCTTCTGCATTGTATGCATTCTTAAATACTGCTGCTCAAGAAAGTCATATTATAATCGACGCAGTATCCACAGGACTAAATGAAGGTATAGATCTCGGAAGCCGAAATTTTAGAGCTTTAGAGCTTCCTAAAATAGCGTTGTTAGTTGGCGATGGAGTCACATCTTATGATGCTGGCGAGATTTGGCATTTGTTGGATACCAGATACGATATCATTCCTACAAAACTAGACACAAAGAACTTTGGCAGAGCTGATTTAAGCAGATACAATACCATTATTATGGTAAATTCTTATTCGGCATTAGACGATGGTGACACTAAAAAGCTAAAGCAATGGTTACAAGATGGTGGTTCTCTTATAGCATACAGAAGTACTTTGCGTTGGCTAAATTCTAAAGAATTAATGAAGATTAATTTTAAGAAAAGAAAATCACTAAAAGCAAAAACTATATCTTTTGAAGAACGAAGCAATTTTAGAGGAGCACAAGTTATTGGTGGTGCTATTTTTGAAACAACATTAGACCGTTCTCACCCAGTCAATTTTGGATACAAAAATGATAAATTAGCGCTATTTAGAAACACAACATTGTTTATAAAACCGAATAAGAATAGTTATGACAATCCCATTCAATACACCGCAAATCCACTAATGAGCGGTTATATTTCTGAAGAAAATTTAGACAGCATAAAACAAACCATTCCCTTTAAAACAGGTAGAGTTGGAAGAGGAAAAATCATGGCCTTTACAGATAACACTAATTTTAGAGCGTTTTGGTATGGAACTAATAAATTATTGATGAACGCTATTTTCTTTAGAAATGAGATGTAGTGAGTAGTGAAACTAAAAACCTAACAATTTACTAAACAAATAAACATCTTAACAATTTAACAGTTAAACGGTTAAACAACAAAACAAACATCACGATACCTGCGAGCCGTTTTTAACTTTATTTTCAGGATGCAATAAGAACACATCATTTTCTTTCACTGCACCAACAACAAGGCATTCACTCATAAAATTGGCTATTTGTTTTTTAGGGAAATTAACGACAGCGACAATTTGACGATTTTTTAAATCTTCTTTTTTGTACTGTGTCGTAATCTGAGCAGAAGATTTTTTAACTCCTAAGTCACCAAAATTTATAGTGAGTTGATAGGCTGATTTTTTAGCATTAGGAAAATCATTAACTTCAACAATAGTTCCTACCCTTAAATCTACCTTTGTAAAGTCTTCAAATATTATTATATTATCTGTTGTCATGCTGAACTTGTTTGGCTACGCCGTATCTTTGATTTCAGTATTTTTTTTAATACTTTAAATAAACTTCTAAAATACAAAAATATAATGGCTTTAACACCATCAAATATGCTGCCTTTAGGCACTAAGGCGCCAGATTTTAATTTAGTAGATACTAAAGACAATCAAACAAAATCACTAACCGAACTTAAAGGTAAAAACGGTACTTTGGTTATGTTTATTTGCAACCACTGCCCTTTTGTAATTCATGTTAATGAACAATTAGTTAAATTGGCAAATGATTATAAGACTAAAGGTATTAACTGTATTGCTATCTCAAGTAATGATGTGGAAAACTATCCACAAGATGGTCCTGATAAAATGAAAACACATGCCGAAGAAAACCACTATCCTTTTCCGTATTTGTATGACGAAACACAAGAAGTAGCAAAGACTTATGATGCGGCATGCACACCAGATTTTTTTCTTTTTAATGAAGATTTAAAATTGGTATATACTGGGCTATTGGATGGATCTAGACCAGGAAATGATATTCCTGTTACTGGTGAAGATTTAAGAGCTGCTATGGATGCGCTTTTAAGCAAAGATACCATAAACCCTAACCAAAAACCAAGTATGGGCTGTAATATTAAGTGGAAATGAACATCAAAATAGAATCAGAACGTCTCTACCTAAGACCTATCAAAGAATATGACGATAAAGACTTCTTTGAGTTAGACTCTAACCCTAAAGTACACGAGTTTTTAGGAAACAATCCAGTAACATCAATTGAAGAGTCTCGTGGCTATATTAAAAGCATTTTACAGCAGTACAAAGATTATGGAATTGGTCGTTTAGCGATTATAAAAAAAGATACTGGTGAATTTATAGGTTGGTGTGGACTAAAATTTGAACGTGAAATACGCAAAGAATTTGATTATTATGATTTAGGCTACAGACTTAAAGAAGCATTTTGGGGACATGGTTACGCAACTGAAGCTTCAATTGCGTCTTTACATTATGGTTTTAATGATCTAAACCTCAAAGAAATTTGTGCAGCTGCTTATGTGAGGCATACTGTTTCTAATATTATTCTTAAGAAAATAGGTTTAAAGCCTTCTGGTACTTTTACTTATGACAATGAACTTTGTAATTGGTATTCTTTGCAAAATCCAAATCTATAAATAACAAAACCCCTTCTTTCGAAGAGGTTCTGCAATCAATCAAAAATTTATCTAAACCAACTTGTTATAATTAGTTGTTCTGTAATTTAAAGTTAATAGGTATGCTATAAGGAACACCTACTGGCTTATTACGTTGTTTACCTGGTTCCATTTTTGGCAATAAGCTTATAATACGCTCTGCTTCAGTTTCTAACAATTTATCAGGTCCACGTGTTTGAATCTTAGCTACTTTACCATGCTTGTCTATTAAGAAGAATACAAATACTTTACCTTGAATATCAAGCTCAGCTGCTGCATCAGGATATCTAAAATGCTTTTGTAGGTGTTCTTGCATTTTTTCTTGGAAACAAGCCTTTAATTCATCGTTGTTACCTGTACATCCTGGGAATTGAGGTACTTTTTCTATAACTGCAAATGGCACTTCTATATCTTCCTCAACTTCTTCTACTTCTACTTCATCTACACTTACAACACGTTCTTCGATAATATCATCTTGCCCAATCTCACTACTTTCAACAACTGTTTCCTCTATTTCTACAACGTCTTCTACTACAGTTATAGCTTCAGAAACTATCGTTTTTGGTGGTGGAGGTGGTGGTGGAATATTAATAGTTGTAATAGGAATATCTTCTTCCAATTGTTCTGTTAGCATTAAGATATCTGCCTTAACCGTCTCTGTTTCGTAAGTCTTATGTTCTAATCCTAAGTATGTAAGGAGTAACATTACGTTTAAGCCAACAGCAAAATATAAACTGCTGTTTCGACCTACATTGGCTCTTGGGTTCTTCTTTAATTCCATGACGTTTAATTTTATACTTTAAAGTTAACCATCATTCGGCGCAAAACTCATGACAAAAGTCATGTTTAAAAAATTGTTAAATATTTTAACATTTAAAGGTTATCTAATTGATTGTCCGTACCATCTTCACTAATGGTCCAAAAGAAGCCTATAAAAAAGAACTGGTCGGTTGCTGGTCTAAAAGCCATTCTATCGAATTGACCATTGGCATCTGGTGTGTTAGAGTATTGATAACCGTTAATATTTCTAAAGCCAAGAACATTGTTCACCGAAAAATACAAGATTTTTTGTTGATCAATTAAATAGGCCCAATTTAAACTTATACTATTAAATGGCTTAGTTCGCTCTGCGAGAAACTCATCTGTATTTGGGTTATTGTACGGTCTACCTGAGGCAAAAGTATAGTCTATACCAAGTTGACTTTTCCAACTGTCTATCCAATACTTACCAACTACTGAAAAATTATGGTTTGATGCAAAATTTGGCTGTGCTGCTAATGGAAAATTCTGATGGTTACGTTCTGTATCTAAGTATGAATAACTTAACCAATAATCTAGATTTTTAACGCTTGTATTGTCTCGCCAAAATAAATCAACACCTTGTGCATAACCATTACCGCTTGTGTTGAAATTGGTATTTATAGTATTGTTTAAGTCATTATTTAAATTAGTGAAATTACTATCAAACTTTACCAAATTGTCATAATCCTTTCTATAAGCTTCAGCTCTAAAAATCTTACCATTATTTACATATTGATAATTAAGAATATACTGTGTTGTTTTTTGAGCCTCTAAATCTTGTTCAAATCTTAAAATGTTGTTGTTAGGGTTTTGAAAAAAATTTCCATAGGCTAAAGAAAACTGCCCATTCTTAGAACTTTTGTAAGCCAAAGCTGCTCTCGGACCTACTTCAGTGTCATTAAAAACTGAGCTGTAATCTGCTCGTATACCAGCTTTTAATGCTAATTTTTTAGAAAAAATTACATCAGCCTCGGCAAAGCCTGCAGTTATATTATTTTCAAAACCATAAGACACATTAAAGGAATCGTCTTTAAAATTTTCGTTATATCCTGTTATGAACTGTTCGGCACCAAAACTCACTTTAAAACGACTGCTAAAACGCTTCTTTAATTTTAGCTTTAAATGTGCTGAATTCTCAATACTATTGATAGCAATGGTTTCGATACCATTCTTAGAATCATCATGCGTAAAACTCAATCCAGTTTGTATGGACCAACTATTTCCTAGAACACCTTTGTAGGAGGAATTAAGGTAAAAATTTCTGTTGTTCAAGCTAAAGTTTAAGCCGTCTTCAAAATTGATATCTTGTTGTGTCAATTCAAAATCGGTTGTATCAAAGGCGGAATAAAATTTAAAAAGACCATTTTTTAATTTTCTTCTAAATACCATTTCACCTTGAGCTGCCTGGAATGGCTTTTGAAATGTGTTTCTGTTATCAAAGATTTCAAAATATGGTGCAAGATTAATGTATGATGCATTAAAGCTTAAAGAAGACTTTTCCCATTTTTGTGTATTTCCTAGCGTGGCTCCAACACTCATAATGCCAATATCTGTTTTTTCTTGGTCTGGTTCGTCTATTGTATTTAATAACAATACACTAGATAAAGCTTGGCCGTACTCAGCAGAATAGCCACCCGTTGAGAAGGTTATGCCATCAAATAAAAATGGCGAGTAGCGTCCGCGAGCAGGTAGATTGTTGGTAGTAGGTGTAAACGGTGTAAACACACGTATACCATCGATAAAAATCTGGGTTTCGTTGGCATCACCTCCTCGCACAAACAAACGACCATCTTCTGCATTGTTAGAAGTACCAGGAAGCGTTTGTAATGCACCGACAAAATCACCAAGAGCACTAGCTGTAGTTACCACATCTAGTGGTTTTAATACCGAGACTTTACTATTGTCATTAGCTTCAAAAGTACCTGCACTCAAAACTACCGTATCTAACGATTCTACATCTTCTCTTAAAACAATAGATAAATTATTAAAATTTGAAACATCATTCACAATGGTTTTTGTTTCATACGATAAAAAAGAAATCACCAAAGCTTGGGTTCCTGTTTCTTCGGTTATGAATGAAAATTGTCCATCTGCATTAGATGTTGCTCCATCATAAGTTCCATCGAGATAAATATTAGCCCCCTCAATAGGTCGTTTTTTGTTATCCAATACCTTTCCAGAGATTGTGGTTTGAGCATAGCTTAGGTTAATGAGACATAAAACTATCAATGTAATTAACTTGTTCATTTTTCTTTTGCTTAATTTAGTTCAGTATGACTGATTTGATTTATCTTGTTTTGATGTAACAAACTTCAATCATTATGATCTATTACTAAATTCTATGTTACCGAGTTGTAATATTTAAAGGACGAATTGAATATTTTTAATTAATTTCAAATCATGAAACTAACCAACACTGAGAAACAATTCAGTATTCTATACTTTGTAATTGTAATATTTGAAATTATAACAGGAAGTACAGAAACCTTAGAAATAGCACATTATATAGCCAAACCTGCTATAGTCGTCAGCTTAATGTTCCTATTTATCAAAACGTCTGGAAGCATTTCAAAATCTATAAAACGGATTACGCTTTTGGCATTGGGATTTTCGGTTTTGGGTGATATTCTATTAATGTTTATAGATCAGTCACCACACTTTTTTACCATTGGGCTCGTTGCTTTCTTATTAGCACATGTAATGTATATCCTTGTATTTTTAAAACACAGAAATAAACAAAAGCCAATCATAGGCTTTGTGATACTGCTATTAGCCTATGCTTCAGGATTATTCTATTTACTAAAAGATGGTTTAGGAGCTATGCTTATTCCTGTAATTGTCTATATGGTTGTAATTTTGAGCATGGCAACCACAGCATTTATGAGAAAGGGGATTGTAAACTATATGAGTTATAACCTGGTTTTTGTTGGTGCTATTTTCTTTATGATTTCTGATAGCATTTTAGCATTGAACAAATTCTATGAGCCACTACCCTTTTCTAACATAAGTATTATGCTAACTTATGCATTGGCTCAGTTTTTTATTGTGATAGGAATTTTAAAGTTGAAAAAACTACCTAAAATTAAAACTTTGTCAATCTGAACTTGTTTCAGATTCTAATTTAATTATAAATCCGACTGTTTTAGATGCTGAAATAAATTCAGCACGACAACTTTAATCTACAGCTAAATAACGCTAAATTACCTCTTAAAAGGTCTAATGATGAGTCTTGCTGCCTTATCAAAATTAATGTAGTTATACGTCCAGTTGAAGAATACAATTACTCTATTTCTAAAACCTACTAAAGACATAAGATGAACAAACATCCAAATAAACCATGCAAAAAAGCCACCAAATTTAAAGGCCTTTAAATCTACAACAGCTTTATTTCTACCAATTGTGGCCATGGACCCTTTATCATTGTACACAAAGGCTTTCATTGGCTTCTTATTGATTAATCTCAATAGATTTTTTCCTAACAAATTGCCTTGCTGTATAGCTGGTTGCGCTACTTGCGGATGACCTTTAGGGTAATCTTCAGAAGTCATTTGTGCTATATCACCAATAGCAAAAATATTGTCATAACCTTCAACTTGATTAAATTCGTTAACCTTGTATCTGTTGGCACGTTCTACCAAAGCAGAAGCATTTAAACCATCTACAGGCGCACCAGTTACACCAGCTGCCCATATCAAAGTTTCAGATTTTAATTGTAAATCTGTGTTTGTCGATACCTCTAACCCATCATAATCTGTAACTTGAGTATTGCAATGCACGTTTACACCTAAAGATTTTAAGAACTTTTCTGCTTTCTTAGAAGCGTGCTCACTCATTGGAGGTAATACTCTTGTTGAGCCTTCAAGCAAATGAATATGCATATCATTAGCATTAAGATCTTGGTAGTCTCTTGGTAAAACATTATTCTTTAATTCTGCAATGGCACCAGCTAATTCTACACCTGTTGGTCCGCCACCTACAATTACAAAATTGAGATAAGCTTCACGCTCTTCTTTAGTATTTGCAATAACAGCTTTTTCAAAATTTTGAAGAATTAAGCTTCTAATATTTAATGCCTGAGGCACTGTTTTCATTGGCATACTATTCTTCTCAATATCTGCATTACCAAAAAAATTGGTTTTTGTTCCCGTTGCCAACACTAAGTAATCGTAAGTTAAATCGCCAATACTTGTTTTAATACTTTTTTGTTCTGGTTGTATTTCACTTACCTCGGCCAATCGAAAAAATGAGGTCTTGTGTTTTTTTATAATTTTCCTCAAAGGATAAGCTATAGAATCTGGTTCCAATCCTGAACTAGACACTTGATATAAAAGTGGTTGAAATGTATGATAGTTATGTTTATCTATAAGTACTACTTGGAGATTTTTATTCGCTAAGGTTTTTGCTAAATTTATGCCAGCAAAACCACCACCAACAATAACAACTCTTGGTAAATTAGACTCAGGAATATTCATGGAAAATAGAGGTTGAATTACACTAACAAAGATACGAGTAATGGTGCGTAAAAGATACTTTTTTAATATTTGTGTAACATTAATTAAAGTAAAGCTACATATAGTTAACTAACCAAATAAATAATTGAACAAAGAACTAGAACATAGTTTTGTAGAGCAGTTGCAAAAGCATCAAAACATTGTACATAAGGTATGCCGTTTGTATACCAACAATCAAGATGCACACAACGATTTGTTTCAGGAAATAACTATACAACTCTGGAAAGCCTATCCTAAGTTTAGAGGTGACTCAAAATTTAGTACCTGGATGTACCGTGTTGGATTAAATACAGCCATTACACTGTACAGAAAATCGAAACGAAGAATTAATACACAAGAGTTTGATAGTGTTCAATTTAAAATAAAAGCTGAGGAATACGATGATACAGAAGAGCAACAGTTAAAGTTGCTTTATAATGCGGTACAACAACTAAATGATATTGAAAAAGCCTTAGTTTTTCTATACTTAGAAGATAAAGATTATAGAGAGATAAGTCAAACTCTAGGTATCACAGAAGTAAATGCACGAGTGAAAATGAACCGTGTAAAAAAGAAATTAAAAACAATATTAAATCCGTAAACTTATGGATGAATTAGAATTATTAAAGAAGGATTGGAACAAAGGAAGTGATGAGTTTAAAAACTATTCAGATTCTGACATTTATCCAATGTTGCACAAAAAATCATCATCTATTGTAAAAACCCTGTTTTACATTAGTGTTGCTGAGCTTATTTTTTGGATCCTTGTTAGTTACGTTCCGTATTTCTTTTCAGACAAAATGCGAGCAAAATTAGAAGCCAGCTATGAAAACCCTCTTTTTACAGGACTAACAATTTTTGGTTTTGCGGTGGTTGCATTATTTGTATATCTACTTTACAAATCGCATAAGTCCATATCTTCTACAGATAATGCTAAAAAATTAATGGAAAGTATTCTTAGAACAAGAAAAGTTATTAAGTACTACGTATTGTATAATCTTGTCATGATCTTTATTTCTATACCGCTTTCGCTTTATTTTGAATTCAATCAAAACTCAGATTTTCATGATCAGGTAGCGGCTTTCGACACAACTCAAATGACGATTTTAGTAGGAATAACAATATTGATAACAGCCGTTTTCTTAGTTATTATATGGCTGTTTTATAAGCTTATCTATGGTATTCTATTAAAACGCCTTAACAGAAACTACAATGAGTTAAAAAAGCTGGAAGTTTAAGTTTAGATTATTAGAGTTTTAGACGCGTTAGAAATCTACCAATCCCTAAGCTCTTTGTTTAAACGCTCTTTTTCCTCAAGTTCTTCTTGCGGAATTACCTTTAAAAACGAAGGATGCTGCTCAATTGCATATTCAATTTTTTCTACGATATCAGCAATAGATTCGTTGTCATAATCTATTTCTAGAGGTTGTTTTATTTCAAAAGATTGATAGATATTTTTCTTCTTAATGCGTAATCCTTTTTTATCAAAAGAACGTCTAAACCCATCAATAACTATGGGCACAACTAAAGGTTTGTATGTTTTTATAATATGAGCTGTGCCCTTTCTAATGGGTTTAAAAGGTGTTGTAGTCCCTTGCGGAAACGTAACCACCCAACCATCATCAAGCGCTTTTTTAATATTGGTGATATCGCTCATCTTTACTTGGCGATTTACATCTTGCCCTTTAGATCTCCATGTTCTTTCAATGCTTATAGAACCAGTGTATGCAAAAATCTTAGGTATGAGACCCGATTTCATAGTTTCCTTAGCAGCAACATAATACATATTTAGCTTAGGATTCCATAAATAACCTACATTTTTAATGCTATCTAATCGTCCACTAAGACTGGCATTAAACACATGAAACATGGCTATAACATCTGCAAAGTATGTTTGGTGATTAGAAATAAATAGCACGTTAGTATCTGGTAAGTTTTTAATGATTTCAGAACCTTCAATCTGCAGTTCGTTAAAACCTCTAAAACGTCTGTGTGTTAGAAGTCCTAGGATTCTGATTAACCATTTTTTTACCCAAAGTATATGACCAAAAGGATTTTTTTTGAATAATCCCATTATAAATTTTTATTTTTGAACGAGGCTTTAATGAAATTCGTCATTTCGAGTGTATTTTGCGATTGAACATGAGCAAAATATGTATCGAGAGAAAGAATTTTATCTAACAAGTTTTTGATACTAATTTGTTTCCAATCTATTTTGGAAACAAAACCACTCGAACTGACAATAAAAATATTTGGTTAAAGCATTCTATTGTTATGTTCGTTTATGCAAAAGTAAGAAATAAGACAACTTATAAAACTTGTTTTAACAAGTCTTTGATTTCACCGAGCATCATTGCTGTTGCTCCCCAAACAATGTGACCATTTAATTTAAAGGCTGGCACAGCCACCTTAGCATTAAAAGATGTAGGCACTTTAGTAGTAATTACGTTACGCTCGTCTAAAAATTCTTGTATGTGAATCTCAAGAATATCCTCAACCTCGTCATCTTGTTTTATAAACTGAGGAGTAGAATCTAAAAGTCCCAAATATGGGTGTACCATAAAATTACTAGGTGGAATGTACAATGGAGAAATAGTCTTAATCACATTTACCTTATCCATTGGTACACCAACCTCTTCTTCTGTTTCACGAAGCGCTGTTACCATTAAATTATCATCTCCTTCCTCATATTTACCACCAGGAAAACCAACTTGGTTAGAGTGTACACCTTTGTATGTTTTTCTGAGAATTAACACCAAATTGGTCTCTGCTTTTTGGTCTGGATAAAACAACGCCATTACACCAGCAGTCTTAGCTGTTTTAGCCTTTTCTTTCATGCGCTTAGCAAAATCTAATCGGTAAGGTGGAGACATTTTAGCATGCGATTCTTCGCCAAAAAGCTCTAGATGTTTTATTTTTACTACGGATTCAGAAAACGTATTAAAGTGCATTTATGAGATTTCTATTATTGTTTTTTACTATTCTTTTTTTATCGAACTGTGAAGATAAGCAAACTTCAAAAAATTCTAACACTACCACTGTAAAAGATACCACAACTACCAAAGCGAAGCCAACACCAAAAAAGAAGGCAAAAAAGACATCAGAATTTCCAATTCTTACGGATGACAATGCCATGGAGTTCTTTTTAGAATACGACAAAGAACACAAGGAAAATAAAGTACGACTTACTACTGATTTTGGAAACATAGACATATTGCTCTATGATAAAACCAAGTTCCATCGTTCTAACTTCATTTATCTCACTAAACGCAAATACTTTGACGGCACACAATTTTACAGAGTTGTAAAAGATTTTATAATACAAGGAGGAAGTAGCGACGGATTAGATTTATACAAAAAACGACGCAAAATTGGTAAATACCTCTTACCACCAGATACTAAACGTGGCTATACACATCAACGAGGTTCAATCTCAATGCCAAGTAGCGAAATTGAAAACGCATACAAACTCGCCTCGCCATTTCAGTTTTTTATTGTGGTAAACAGAGAAAAAGCCAAACATCTCGATGGTGATTACACGGTTTTTGGAGAAGTTATAAAAGGTATGGATGTGGTGGATAGAATTAATGCTGTAAAGACTGATGATGGTGACTGGCCAGTTGATAATGTTTACATTAAAAAGGTAGAAATTATAGAATAATTAAGAAGTCCACTGTACTAAAATTAATATCTTGTATACTTAAACTGTGTCATTCTGAACCTTGTACTGAACTAAGTCGAAGTGTTGCTTCAGAATCTCATCAAGCCAAATAATTTAACTAACTCTTAGATGCTGAAACAAGTTCAGCATGACAAATTAAAGATTTTAAAAACGAACTAAAACAATGATTTCCAAAGTAATTAAAGCTACTGTTTTAAGTAGCATTATCTTATTTGCAAGTTGTAAAGAAGAACAAAAAACCGAAGACAAATCAATGACAGAAAATATCCTACTACGAGAGTGGACAGGACCTTACCAAGGTGTTCCTGCTTTTGACAAAATGAATGTAGCTGATGTAAAAGAAGCTGTTGAAAAAGGCATGGAATTACAATTAGAAGAAATTGATGCCATTGCCAATAATACAGAAGCACCAACTTTTGAAAACACCATCGTCGCCATGGAAAGTGCAGGCAAAACTTTAGATCGTGTGTTTACCTATTATGGTATTTTGTCTAGCAATATGTCATCACCAGAATTTAGAGAAGTACAAGCAGAATTAGCACCTAAACTTTCAGAATTTCGTTCTAAGATTTCTCAGAATGAAAAATTATTTCAACGCATCAAAACCGTTTATGAAGTTTCACAAAAAAATCCTCTAGAACCACAAGAACAACGTGTTGTAGATTTGACCTACAAACAATTTGAAATGAATGGTGCCAACCTTGATGCGGAAAAGAAAAAGCGCTATGCTGAAATCAACAAAGAACTTTCAACATTATACACTAAGTTTTCTAACAATGTACTGCACGATGAAGAAAACTATGTCACGTATTTAACCAAAGATCAACTTGGTGGTTTGTCTGATGGTTTTATAAAATCGGCTGCTAAAATAGCTGCAGACAAAGGCAAAGAAGGCATGTATGCCATTACCAACACACGCTCTTCTATGGATCCATTTCTTACCTACTCTACTGAGCGCGAATTGCGCAAACAAGTTTGGGAAAACTACTACTCTAGAGGAGATAATGGAGATGAATACGACAACAACCAAATTATTGCAGAAATTTTAAAACTACGTAAAGAGCGTGTAGGCCTTTTGGGATACGATAATTATGCTGAGTGGAGATTACAAGACCGAATGGCAAAAAATCCTGAAAATGCCATGGATTTAATGCTAAAAGTTTGGCCTGCAGCAACTGCAAGAGTAAAAGAAGAAGTTGCAGATATGCAAACTGTAGCAAACGAGCTTGGAGATAACATAACGATAGAACCTTGGGATTACCGTTACTATGCCGAAAAAGTTCGTAAAAAGAAATACGATTTAGATAGCGATGAAGTAAAACAATACCTTCAGTTAGACAAATTAACCGAAGCTATGTTCTTTGTGGCTGGAGAAATTTTTAATTATAAATTTACACCTGTTGAAGAAGGCTCAGTTCCTGTGTTTCATGAGGATGTAAAGGTTTGGGAAGTCACAGATAAAGACTCTGGCAAACACATTGGGCTTTGGTACTTAGACCCTTATGCTCGCGAAGGTAAACGTTCTGGTGCTTGGGCTACAACTTACAGAAGTTCTACCACTTTTGAAGGACAAACTAATGTATTAGCCTCTAACAACTCTAACTTTGTAAAACCAGCACCTGGTGAAGCGGTTTTGGTGTCTTGGGATGATGCCACTACGTTTTTCCATGAGTTTGGGCACGCGTTACACTTCTTTGCGGCAGATGTGAAGTATCCAACACTACAAGGAGGTGTTAGAGATTATACCGAGTTTCAATCACAATTGTTAGAGCGCTGGTTATCTACAGATAAAGTTATCAATCAGTTTTTGGTACACCACGAAACAGGAAAACCGATTCCAGCCGAATTGGTTGAAAAAATTAAAAAAGCAGCAACCTTTAACCAAGGCTTTGCTACAACAGAATATTTAGCCTCTGCTTTAGTTGATATGAAATTACACTTAGCAGATCCAACTAATATAGATATAGATAAATTTGAGCGCGAAGCCTTAGACGAGTTAGGTATGCCAAAAGAATTGCCAATGCGTCATAGAACTCCACATTTTGGACACGTATTTTCTGGCGAAGGCTATGCCACAGCATACTATGGTTATATGTGGGCAGATGTTTTAACGAGTGATGCCTCTGAAGCGTTTAAAGAAGCACCAGATGGGTTTTACGACAAAGCCGTTGCTGACAAATTAGTAAAGTATTTGTTTGCGCCACGCAATGCTATGGATCCTACAGAAGCGTACCGACTATTTAGAGGACGCGATGCTAAAATTGAAGCCTTAATGCGCGATAGAGGCTTTCCTGTTCCTAAGAATTAGGATGTTTTAAATATAGGTTTAAAAGCCATCACAAATTGTGATGGCTTTTTATTTATAGCTATTTAGAAAAAGTACTATTATTTTATTAAATTGTTGACTATAAACATATAAGTTGGATATATGTAATATGTGTATCCAATTGTTGGCTGTAATTTGACACTCAAACCTTATGACAAAACTTGATTAGAATGTATTACTCTTTATATCAAAAGAAAACACTTGAATATCTATTCAATAAATACAAACCTGGTTCAAAACGAAAAGAACAAAATGATGTGAAAAGATTAAACTTAAATGGGAAAATTAAAAATTATAAAATTATACGTGACAACACAATAATTCAAGAATATGAATTCAATGAATTAGGCTTTATAGTTTTAGAATTCAATCCCAGAGAATATTATATGAATGAATTTTACGATAACGGTTTAATCAAAGAAAAAAGAGTTTTTGACACTAATGATAAAAACTTATGTACAGAATATTATCATTATAATACTTTAGGAATATTAGAAGAAAAAATAGTTGGATTTCACAATAATCTAAAACAAAATTATGATGAATACTATGAATATGATAAAAGAGGTAACACAACTGCCATAATTAGGCAATATGCTAATTATAATGATGATGTTGAAACACTTAAATACAATTCAAAATGTCAAAAAACAGACCATTATATTTTTGACAAATCTTCACGGAATTTTATCGGTAGGTTTAAGTATAAATACAAAGAGCTTTTGACTATAGAAAAGTATTTTTCGGAAGATAATGAACTTCTCTCATCTAAAAAGTGTATTCTTGATTTACATAAAAATCCTATTCAAACAGAACTGTATGTGAAATTTAATAATATAAAATCTATTACAAATTACCTATACAGCTACGATAAACACCAAAATTGGGTGACAAGAGACAAAAGTTTAAATGGAGCAAAAAGGGTTCAAGAAACAACTGATATTGAATATTTTTAAATATAAAAACTACAGCCAACAACAGTATAATTCATTGTTAATACTCGCCTACTTACGAAAATTCTTGCGGATTTTCTATTCGGTTTGTATTTGCTAAATTAGTTGCTGAAACACGCAACGAAATCATACACAAACACGTTTCAAACATTTTGAACTAACCTAATGGAATACAAACCAGATATTAGAATTAACAACCCTATTTATCTCTTACGACAAGTAACAGAATTATTAAAAATTGCGAAAGAATATAAAAATTCTTCTTCCTTAATTTATGCTTGCCTTGAATGCAGAATCGCACTTGAATTATTGGATTTGAACTTGATTTTGCATTCTGTAAAAAGAGAGGAAAGAGAACAAATTGTGGAAGATTCTAAACCAAAAAACGGAATTGACCGAGTTAATAGACGAATAGGAAGTTTAAAACATAAATATCAGTTGTTTTTCCAAGCAGTCTGTGAATTATTTGAATTTGGAAATGAATATTACGATTACAAAAAATCTAAAGATTTACAGTATAAAGTAAGCACATATATTCATTCTTATCATATGTCTGACGAGCAACTGAAATTTGACTCTGAAAATATGCAAAACTGTTTAAAACTTATTAAGGAAGTTGATAATTTCATAAAATCCTCATTGCCAATTGAGAATGGTTCATATATCGTTTTAGGAATAGAAATAGCAACATTACCAGAAGAAGACAAAATTGTATTGGAAGAATGGAAAACATCAAATTCAATGGAATATGATGAATTGAAAGAGAAGTTATCTGAAAATTTAAAATTACGGAGAGAAAAAAATAAATAAAAACTGTTGGCAAAAACGTGTATAGCTCATTACTCGTTCTCGCCTACTTATAAATACTATCAATAATCATCAACCAATGCAAGACTATAAAATCCCAAACCAGAATAGGTCACGTACACTTAAAGGTTTCAGACCTAATACTTGTTAAACTTTAATTTTGTTCTATTGGCTTTTGAACTTTCTATGAAATATGGTGGATTAGATATATACTCAAGACAATAAAACACTAGAAATTTACTCTTTGATATTGAAATTATTCCTCTACATCTTCAGGCTTATACAAACTCGGCAAACTCACTTTAAAACGTACTGCTATGAGTCTAATGAGTATTACAACCAAACCTGCAATAATAAAAAGGTAGTTTTCGTCATTTAAAAATAAGCGCATTATAAAATAACTGAATCCACCAACAATACAAGCTGTGGCATAGATTTCTTTTCTAAATATCACCGGAATTTCGTTACACAAAATATCTCTGGTAACACCACCAAAACAAGCGGTCATTGTACCAAGTGCAATACAAATTATTGGGTGTAATCCTGCTACTAAACCTGTTTCTATACCAACAACAGTGTAAAGCCCAATGCCAATAGTATCAAACAAAAAGAGAGAACGTCGCAGATGTTTAAGGTAATTTCTAAACACTATGGCAAAAACGGTTGAGGCAATAATAACGTAAACAAAGGTCATGTTTCGCATCCAAGACACTGGCTCTACTCCTACCATAATGTCACGCAAGGTTCCGCCACCAACAGCAGTGACAAAGGCAATGATTAACACACCAAATGGATCCATACGTTTATGCATGGCCACCAGTACACCGGAAATGGCAAAAGCTATGGTTCCTAATATGTCTAAGGTTTGAAAAAACATACATATTCCTGTGAAAACAGGAATCTTTTTAAAATTGGTTCAACTTATTATTTAAAACACCTGTCAACATTAAATCCCTACAAACGAGACCCTTCAATAATTCGACACTTCGACTACGCTCAGTATAAGCGATTCACACAAGTTTGTTCTTCAAACTTGGTTCTCTGCTTACATATTTTGAGTGTAGTAGTTATAATCCTTTAAAATGGTATCAATAAATTGCATATCATTTTGGTTGTACTCTTTGAGCTCAATTACCTCAATAATCTTTTGTCGTAACTTAATTAGAGTCTCATAATCTCGTGCTGCTTTAGCTCTCGTATAGGTCTCTTTAATGATACGTGCATCATTATCAGAAAGTTTAATAACATTAGGATACGTTGGCACATAATCTTCTTCTAGCTCTTCTAAAATGGTATGGCTAATGTTTACATTATTCTTTAGCGTAATCACCGAAGTACCAGCTGTCATATCACCCAAACGTTGACTTTTTTTGCTAGTAGCAATAGTAACTAGTGCTACGATTCCAGAAGCCATGTTCAAATCTATGATTCTAAAAAACCATCGCACTAAATAATCATAAATAGAAGCCTGATAACCGTCAATTTTCACCACTTTAATCTTCATGATGCGCTTGCCAATGGTTTGCCCATCTAAAAACGTTTCAAAAATTAATGAGTAAAAAATTACTGGCAAATAAAATGTTAGAATAATGGCAATAATAGACCACATATCCATATCCACAAGAATTTCATTTATTTCAAATGCCTTAAAGAGGATCTGGTAGGTCACTACGACATAAGCAAGCTTAATTATAAGATCTATAAGGTATGCCAAGATGCGTTCTCCCACACTTGCGGCAACAAAATTTATATTAACGTTTTGTGTAGTATTTATTTGTAACTCTACCATTAATTATGTTAATTTGGTTCTCTATGAGAGAAGTCGCATTTATCAAGCAAAATAAACAAAAATGGCTCAATTTCGAAAAGGCTATTTTTGGAAAGCAACTAAAAAATCCTGATGAACTTGCGTCGCTCTACATTCAGCTTGTAAACGATTTGTCTTATGCTCAAACCTATTATCCCAAAAGTAAGACAATTCTATATTTAAATAATCTTACAGCACGAGCATTTCAAAAAATATATAAAACAAAGCGCGAAGAGACCAACAGATTTGTGCATTTCTGGAAAACAGAAGTACCACTGATTGTCTATGGGTACAGACGTTATATTTTATACGCCTTTATAATTGCTTTTAGCTTTATAGCTATTGGTGTACTTTCTGCGGCTTATGACGATGCCTTTGTACGTTTAATCTTAGGTGATGCTTATGTTAACCAAACCCTAGAAAATATTGAAGCTGGTGATCCTGTGGCTATCTACAAAAGCGGAAGCAATTGGGGCAGTTTTATAGGTATTACGCTAAACAACCTCTATGTAGGCATACAGGCATTTTTATATGGTGTTTTTGCTGGCTTGGGCACAGTATATGTGATGCTTCAAAACTTTATTATGGTAGGGTCGTTTCAGTATTTCTTTCATAAGGAAGGTGTGCTATGGGAAAGTGTTAGAGGTATTTGGATTCACGGTTCTATGGAAATTTTCGCTATTGTTATAGAAGGTGCTGCGGGTCTAATTCTTGGTGCTAGTATATTGTTTCCTAAAACATACTCAAGAATAATCTCTTTTAAAATGGGAGTTAAAAACGGAGTGAAGATTTTAATAAGCACATTCCCTTTTACAATTGCTGCTGGGTTTTTAGAAGGTTACGTAACGCGTTATTCTAACACAATTCCAAATTGGTTGAGTATTGGTATCATATTGAGCACATTAAGTCTTATATCATTTTACTATTTAATTTATCCTTTTATCGTTAACAACAAATTAAAAAAGGCACATGCAACTTTATAAATCGAGAAGTTTTGGAGAATTTTTTCAAGATACTTTTTCATTTTTAAGACAAAATGGAGGGCATCTCTACAAGAATTTTTTCATCATCAACGGCATATTTATCCTCATTCTTATGGTATTGGGATATTTCTTCAGCAACTTCTATACAGAAGTTGTTTTTGGTGGGCTTACTAATAATAATCCTAATGCAATAGAAGATTATCTGAACCAAAATGCAAGTATAGTTGTAGTCTTCGTTTTACTCTTTGTAACCATTGGTTTAGTTTCTGCAATAATTTCGTATGCATTTGTCCCTATTTATTTAAAACTTTATGCCAAAAATGACGGTAAAAATTTTACGGCCTCAGATATCATTAATGAGTATAAAGCTAACATTGGTAATATATTTATCTATCTCATCTGTGCTATTGTAATAGCTATACCTTTATTGATTTTAGCAGGTGTCATTAGTTTTATTTTGGCAATTACTATAATTGGTATTATTCTACTTCCTATAGTAATTGGTGCTATAAGTTTGTATTACCAAGGTACACTAATGGAATACATAGAAAACGAAAAGAGCGTTTGGGAAAGTTTTGGGTATTCCTGGACGGTCATGAGCTCTAAATTTTGGGCTGCAATTGGCTCTGTTGGTTTATTTTTTCTAATGGTATACATTGTACAAAACATTGTAGTAATGATACCGTATTTTGTATTTATTGTAGATATGATGACCGACATTAATTCTGGTACAGCTGCAACTTCTCAAGAGATAAGTAAATCTGCTTCTGTTATGATGATAATTATTTTCGTCCTATCGTATTTAGTGGGTTTGGTTTTAAATCTCATTGTGCAAGTTAATCAAGGTATTGTATTCTATAGCCTTAAAGAAGATATAGAAAACATTAATACTAAAAGTGATATAGACCTTATAGGATCTGGTGAGTAAGCTAAAGTATCTATATATTATTTTTTTATGCTTCGGGATTACATCGAGCGCATACGTTTTGCCACCTACCAAAATACTGAATACTATAGTACAAGATAGTGTATATGAAGATAAAGAACCTATTGAAAAGCGTAGCTACGAAGATTTAAAAGACAAATATTCTGGAAACGATTTTATCTACGAACGCGCGTCTAATAATGATGGCTGGTGGACACGTTTTAAGCAATGGTTATCTGATTTTTTCAAGAATCTATTCGATATTAATACCGATGCAAAAGCAGCAGATGTTACAGACATTGTTTTAAAAATATTCTACGTCGTTATTTTTGTTTTGGTGGTATTCTTCATTGTAAAAGCCATTATAAACAAAGAAGGGAAATGGGTTTTTGGTAAATCTTCAGATAAAAGTATTATACCTATTACAGATGTTGAAAGTAATATCTACGAAGCCGATTTTAAGGCACTTATAGCTTCAGCCGAAAGCGAAAACAATTATCGTTTAGCTATAAGATACTACTATTTGTATCTTTTGAAAAACCTTTCTCAGTCTGGCATTATAGAATATGATGTAGAAAAGACCAATAGCGATTATCATTACGAAATTGCTTCAGAACAACTAAAAAAAGAGTTTTCGTATACATCGTATTTGTACAATTACATTTGGTATGGTGAGTTTGATATCGATCAGGTTCAGTTTAAAAAAGCAAAAACAGCGTTTAATCAATTTTTAGATGCCATAAACTAATGAACAGAACTCTAAAAATATATATCGCCATTTTAGTATTACTTTTTATAGGCATTGTTGTCATAGAATTCTCAACTCCACAACCTGTTAACTGGCAAAAAACTTATAACGAAAAGCATAAAATTCCTTTCGGAACTTATATTTTTTATGAGGAATTAGAAGGATTATTTCCGAAGAGCGAAATAAAAGACATTAAACGAACTCCTTACGAATATTTTAATGATTATTACGATTGGGAAGACTCTACATATTATGCCTCAGGAACGTATATGCTCATAGATGAACGTCCTGAGCTTGATAACACTTCAGCACAAGAGTTGCTGGATTTTGCGTCTTTTGGAAATGACATCTTCATTTCTGCTAATTATTTTCCAGATCGATTAAAAGACACCCTAGGATTTAAAACCGATAATAAATATACCTTTTCTGGTAAAGCTAATTTAACCTACACCAACCCTTCATTTGCAAACGATAGTATTGCCATAGAAAAAGGATTAAGTAACATCTATTTTTCTAAAATAGATACCGCTTACACAACTGTTTTAGGCTATCAAAAATTTGGTGATTCGTCTTACACTAATTTCATCAAAACATCTTGGGGAAAGGGTTATTTTTATATTCACTTGCAACCAGCAGTTTTTACTAACTACCAACTTCTAAAAAAAGACAACAAAAAATATGCAGCTGCTGCAATGTCTTATCTAGGTGATGATACCATATTTTTTGACTCACGAAACAAATTAAACGCTACAGAAAGCAGCTCACCATTGCGCTTTATCCTCAGTCAACCAGCATTGCGCTGGGCTTGGTATATTGTATTAATAACAATACTTATTTTTATAATATTTAATGCAAAACGAAAGCAACGCATTGTTAATGTGATAAAACCTCTAAAAAATACAACCGTAGACTTTACCAAAACCATTGGTAACCTGTATTACGAAACCAAAGACCATAACAATCTTATAGAAAAGAAGATTACCTATTTTCTAGAATATATAAGACGTGTCTATTATTTAGACACCCAAATATTAGATGATAAGTTTGTAAAAAATCTGTCATTAAAATCTGGAAAAGATCAAAAAGACATCAAACAACTAGTAGACAAAATTGCTTATTTAAAGTCTAAATCTAACTGTACAGAAGACGATTTATTACAACTAAACAAAGCAATAGAAGATTTTTATAAATAAATGACCATGGAAGAACATTCAAATAACGAACTAAGCGAAAATACGGGAGAGAATACTTCTGAAGCGCAAACAAATTCAACAGAAAACATTACTGAAGACATTAGCTTTAGCAACAGAATCGACCTTTCCGAACTTAAAGATGGCATTGCCTTAATTAAGACCGAAATAGAGAAAGTTATTGTTGGTCAGAAGGAAATGATTGATATGCTCATTGCTTCAATTTTAGCAAATGGTCATTCGCTTATAGAAGGTGTTCCAGGTGTTGCTAAAACCATTTCTGCTAAACTATTGGCAAAGTCCTTAGATATAGATTTTAGTCGAATTCAATTTACACCAGATTTAATGCCAAGTGATATTTTGGGTACTTCTGTGTTTAACATGAAATCTTCGGAATTTGAGTTTAAAGAAGGTCCTATTTTCTCTAACATGATTCTTATTGATGAGATTAATAGAGCACCAGCAAAAACACAAGCAGCTTTGTTTGAGGTAATGGAAGAACGTCAAATAACCATAGATGGCAATAAGTTTAAAATGGATTTACCGTTTATTGTTCTTGCTACCCAAAACCCTGTGGAACAAGAAGGTACGTACCGTTTGCCAGAAGCACAGTTAGACCGTTTTTTGTTTAAAATAGATATCGATTATCCAAACCTAGATGAGGAAATTGAAATTTTAACCAGAGAACAAAACCTAAAAGGTGGCGTAAAAACAGATCAGATCACAGCGCATTTGTCTAAAGCACAGATTAATAAATTTCAAAACCTTGTAGAACAAATTCGTATTGAATCGCACTTACTAAAGTACATTGCAGATATTATTGTTAGCACACGTAGTAACCAATTCTTATACTTAGGTGCCTCGCCAAGAGCTTCTATCGCCATCTTAAGAGCCAGTAAAGCTTTTGCTGCAATGAATGGTAGAGATTTTGTAACACCAGAAGACATAAAGCGTGCTGCAATTCCTGTTTTGCAACACCGTGTTATTGTTACACCAGAGCGCGAGATGGAAGGCATTACCACAAAGCAGATTATTAAGCAGATTATTGAGGCTGTAGAAATTCCAAGATAAACAACAAAATAAAAACCAGGTGCTAAAACGACTCAAACCATTTTACTTACAAAACAGATTTTTTTATGCCTGTATTGGCGTTATTATTCTATTTGTATTTAGTTTTATTTTTCCTAGACTATTTAATATTGTTAAGATTGTTTTGTTACTTCTTGTAACGCTTACAGTATTGGATATCATAATACTATTTACTGCAAAAAATGGTGTAAAAGGCGAACGTATAGTACCTGAAAAATTTTCGAATGGAGATGAAAATCCTGTGAGATTAATCATTCAGAATTTCTACACGTTTAGTGTTTTTATCAATATAATAGATGAAATACCCGAACAGTTTCAGGCTAGAGACTTTAGCATTAGCAGAAAATTGAACGCCTCTAGTTCGTCAGAACTAGAATATAAACTAAGACCAACTGAACGAGGCGAATATCATTTTGGTAAACTCAATATCTATGTTACTTCGGTTTTTGGCCTCATAGCCAGACGTTTTTGGTACAACGAAGCTGCAATGGCACCAACTTATCCTAGCTTTATACAATTGCGCAAGTATGATTTGCTGGCTATAAGCAACAATCTGCACCAATATGGTATAAAGAAAATTAGAAAGATTGGGCATACCATGGAATTTGAGCAAATTAAAGACTATGTGCTTGGCGATGATTTAAGAACGATTAACTGGAAAGCTACCGCAAAGCGAAACCAATTAATGGTTAATCAATTTCAGGATGAAAAATCCCAACCAATCTACTCTATTATCGATAAAGGTAGAGTGATGAAAATGCCTTTTGAAGGTCTATCACTTTTAGATTATGCCATAAATGCCGCTTTGGTAATATCTAATGTTGCTTTAAAAAAACATGATAAGGCAGGTATTTTAGCTTTTTCTAAAAAGGTTGAAAACATAGTAGTTGCAGAGCGAAGAACGTCTCAAATGAATCTTATTTTAGAGACACTTTACAACGTTAGCACTGATTTTTTTGAAAGTGATTACAGCAGATTATACGCAGATGTAAAGCGAAACATCACACATCGAAGCTTAATGCTGCTCTACACTAATTTTGAAACTTTAGACAGTTTACACAGACAACTACCCTATTTAAAAGGTATTGCAAAAAATCATCTTTTGGTAGTGATATTCTTTAAAAACACAGAGTTAAATTCATTAATATCAGAGCCAGCCGAAACCGTACAGCAAGCCTACGATAAAGTTATTGCAGAAAAATTTGCTTTCGAAAAGCGATTGATTGTTAATGAACTTCAGAAATATGGTATTCAGTCTATTTTAACCGAACCTGAGCATTTAACTATTGATACGATTAATAAGTATCTAGAAATTAAAGCAAGAGGACTTTTGTAGTGATTAGTGAAACTAAAAAATTGAGTAAACCAACAAGCATCTCAACAATTAAACGCATAAACAATCAATAAAAACAATTCATCATCATAAAATTACAGTTCGGTAATAACAATTATTCTATCTTTAGGTAATGTTAGATATTTGAGTCATCAATTAAAACATTAACCATAAATCTATTTTAAAATGAAAAATTTAATTTTAACACTCGCATTAGTCTTCAGCACTTTATTCAGTTTTGCGCAAGATGAAGGTATTACAATTACAGTAACTATTGACAACGTTACCAGTAACGAAGGTAAAGTACTAATGGCTCTACACACATCAGAAACTTTTATGAAAGGTAAAGGCATCAAAAATGGTGAATCTACTATAGAGGATGGTAAAGTCACCTTAAAATTTGAAAATGTTTTACCAGGTGATTATGCTATACTTGCTTTTCATGATGAAAATAATAGCAAACGTATGGACTTTCACGAAAACGGAATGCCAAAAGAATCTTTCGGAATGTCTAACAATGTTATGGCAATGGGACCTCCTCAATACGAGGATGCTAAATTTACTGTTGCTGATGAAGATTTAGAATTAAATATTAGATTTTAGAATACTATTTTATCATCAATCAAAAACAATCAAACAAAAAGGCTGTCTGAAAAGTTAATGTTTTGTAAATCTGAACTTGTTTCAGATTCTAAAACAATTCGAAAATCAGTTCATTGAGATTCTGAAATATACTTCGACTGCGCTCAGTGGGACAATTCAGAATGACAGATTCTCACACTCTTCAGACAGCCTCTATTTTTAATAAACATATTGTTCTCTATACAGTCTCTCCCAACCAAGCTTTCATCATCCAAACGGTTTTCTCTTGTTCTGTGATGAAATCGCTCATCATAGCAACCGTTCCTTCATCATTAGCATCACCTGCAGCATCAAGAATGCTACGTTCTATTTTTAGTAATTCCGTAAGAGAATCTACGATAAGATTTACAGCTTTCTCATCTATAGACACATTTTTACCAACTGGCACCTTGGCTGCTTTTGTGTAATCTTCAAACGTATGTAATGGTGTTTCTCCTAAGGTTAAAATACGTTCCGCAATTTCATCTACCTTAGTGTTTGCATCAGTATAAAGCTCTTCAAACTTTTCGTGAAGATTAAAAAATGCTCTACCTTGAATGTTCCAATGTATGCCTCTTAAATTTTGGTAATACAGCTGAAAATTAGCTAACAAATGATTTAAATCTTTAGCTAATGATTTTGTTTTTTCGGTATCTAAACCTATACTATTTAACGTCATTTTTACTACGGTTTTAATGTTTATTCAAATTTACTACTAAACAAAAGCACAATTACTATAGATTTTATAAATAGTTTTTATATTTTTATAGCCTAAACAAATAGTTATGACCATTACACAACTTAAATACGCTCTAGCTATAGCAGAGCACAAGAACTTTACCAAAGCAGCAGAAAAATGCTTTGTTACGCAACCCACGTTAAGCACTCAAATTCAGAAACTTGAAGACGAATTAGACGTCGTTATTTTTGATAGAGGTAAAAAACCTATCGAACTAACCGAAGTTGGTAGAAAAATAGTGTTTCAAGCCAGAAATATTGTTAATGAAGCAGAGCGTATTCAAGATATTGTAGATCAGCAAAAAGGCTTTATTGGTGGCGAATTTAGACTTGGTATTATACCAACCATAATGCCTACACTTTTACCAATGTTTCTTAAAAATTTCATTAAGAAATATCCTAAGGTAAAATTAAAAATAGAAGAACTTACCACTGAAGAAATCCTTACGCGTATTAACGATGGCCACTTAGATGCTGCTATTGCTGCAACACCTTTAGAAAGCGACAATATAAAAGAGCGTGTTTTATATTACGAGCCTTTTGTAGCTTACATACCAGACAATCACAGATTAAGCGATAAAAAGACCGTAGAAGTATCGGATTTAGATATTGAAGACATGCTATTGCTAGAGGATGGCCACTGCTTTAGAGAAGGAGTTATAAATTTATGTAAAACATTTAAAGATCAAATAGATGATAACTTTCAGTTAGAAAGCGGTAGTATAGAAACGCTCATAAAATTATCTAACGAAGGTATGGGAATGACGCTTTTACCTTATTTGCATACCTTAGATTTAAAAGAAAAATTAAGTCCCAATCTAAGACATTTTGCAAAACCCTCACCAGCAAGAGAAGTTAGTATTATTTATCACAAAAGCGAGCTAAAAATGCAGATCATTGATGCCATGCATAGTGTGATCTCAGGAATTATACGTGGAGCGATTGCCTTTAGTGATGTAGAAATTGTAAGTCCTTTGTCTAAATAAAAAAAGCGACTCGTAAGTCGCTTTTTTTTATGCTTTTAAATAAATTAAACATTGATTTAATTCTGGGTTTTGATTGATTAGGGACTGAATAAATATTCGCAATTCTTCTAGTTCGTGAGGCAGTAAACGTCTTACTGCTTTTTCCACTTCCTTACAGAATAATGTCGCATCAAAACTAACCTTTTTAAGTACAGTTTTTGTGTACTCAAACATTGCTCTCGCCATGGGTAATTTTAAGTTTTAGGTTCAACAAAAAGAGTAATTTTCTCTATAGGCTATTGTTTCAATTCAATTTCTAAGATAGAAAAAAATCATATTTGCCGAAACAATATTCCCAAAGTTTAACAGCTTATTATGTTAAAAGTTGAAATTACTCGTTGAACGTTTAATTTGTTAAAAGGGAATTCTTACGCTGTAAAGTTTTGATTTTATGAGAATTAAAGTTTTTAAAACCTATTATCACCATCCAATAAATCACCTAATCCACCAAGGATGCTTCCTTCGCCTCTGCTTTTACCACCTGCTTTTGGTGCTGATGCTATAACTCTATCTGCTAATCTACTAAATGGTAATGATTGTATGTATACTTTTCCTGGTCCTGTTAATTTAGCAAAGAATAAACCTTCACCTCCAAAAATTGAATTCTTTATACCACCTACAAACTCAATATCGTAATCGACATCTTGTGTAAAGCCAACAATGCAGCCTGTATCTACGCGTAAAGTTTCACCTGGTTGTAAAGTCTTTTCTGCCATAGTACCACCAGCATGCACAAATGCCAAACCATCTCCTTCAAGCTTTTGCATTATAAAACCTTCACCTCCAAATAAACCTCTACCAAGCTTTTTAGAAAACTCAATACCAACACTTACTCCTTTAGCGGCACATAGAAAAGCATCTTTTTGGCAAATAAACTTCCCTCGATATTGTGTTAAGTCTATAGGTATAATTTTTCCTGGATATGGTGATGCAAATGACACATTGCGCTTTCCTGTAAGGTTGTTATAAAAAGCAGTCATAAACAAGCTTTCGCCTGTAAGGATGCGTTTTCCTGCACCTAGTATTTTACCCAAAAATCCTTTATCTTTTTGTGAGCCGTCACCAAAAATGGTATCCATTTTAATACCATCGTCCATCATCATAAAACTTCCTGACTCTGCAATAACCGCTTCCTGTGGATCGAGTTCTATTTCCACATATTGCATTTCTTCGCCATAGATGCGATAATCTATTTCGTGTGCATTTCTATCTGTAAAATCTGGTAATTGTTCCATATTATATTTTCGTTTTAAGGTTGATGTATCTATAAGTTGATTTGTAAAAAGATTTGTTACAATTATTATGTCAAAATAAAATTACTAAACACTTTATACTATTTATTGTCTACTTTAAAGTAAAATCGTAGATTTTACTTTAAGCGTCCACTCAAAGTTAAAAGAAGACACTTCTACTCCATCTGTATTGACTCCATTGGCACTTAGCCAAACCGTTTGTCCTTCTCCGGTTTCAATAGCTTTACGTATCGCTTCGTCTATTTTATGACCTTCCTTACAGGTAAAAGTTATTCTCCCAGTTGCTTTTTTTGTAAACGTCGCGTTATTATTAGCCACTAACATGGATATTTTTTTACCACTTTCTTTAATTTTTTTCATTACCAAAGCACCAGTTGTTAACTCTGCAGCCATACCTTGTACAGCCCAAAACATAGAGTTAAAAGGATTTTGATTTATCCAACGATGCTTTACAGTAACTACACAAGTTGTATTATCTAAAGACTTTGTTCTTACACCAGTAAAATACGCTGCAGGTAGCTTAAACATTAAGAAAGTATTGAGCTTAGAAGGCGATATGTTCATTTAAAATAATTTAGATTTTGCACTAAAATAACCCAAATAATTCAACACTACTAATGTTAAAAAAATGTTAATTTTAAGTACTATGCGTAACATAATACCTTCTTTTAGACATATATTTGTATAAGAAACTATTATATACTTTTAAAAATGGTAGACAATCATCATAAAAATTTAGCAACATTTATACATCTTTCAACCTTTTCTAGATTTATAATTCCGTTTGGTAATTTTATCGGTCCAATAGTATTATGGGCTGCTAATAAAGATAAATCTGAGTTTGTAGATCAGCACGGAAAGCAAGCCATTAACTTTCAGATTAGTGTGTTACTCTACGCCATAATTATAGGTACTATCAGTGTTCCGTTTTTCATCTTTAAACTTTTTAGAGGGTTGGATGTTATAGATTTTCATGGTTTTCATGATTTTCACATTAATGTTGGAGAACCTTCTCCACTACTCTATATAGGTGGAGGACTTGGAGCGTTGGCTGTTATTGGATTTATAATAGAATTAGCACTTATTGTTAAAGCAAGCCTATCTGCCAGAGATGGAGAGGTTTATAAATATCCGTTAACAATCAATTTTTTAAAATAAAATCACTTGCCCTGAGCTTGCCTGCATTGAGCGTAGTCGAAGTGTCGAAGGGTCATCAATAATCAATCAAAAAATGAACAGTTTAATCACATTTAAGACCTTATTACTATGAAGATCGAAAATACAAAAGCACAAATGCGTAAGGGTGTTCTGGAGTATTGCATCTTATCCATCTTAAAAGATGAAGATGCCTATGTTGCAGAGATTCTGGCAACACTAAAAGACGCAAAAATGCTTGTTGTAGAAGGAACCATATATCCACTATTAACAAGATTAAAAAATGCTGGATTGCTCAACTACCGTTGGGAAGAATCCACATCTGGACCACCAAGAAAATATTATGGTCTTACAGAAACAGGTAAGTTGTTTCTAAACGAATTAAACACGACTTGGAGTGAATTACAAAATGCAGTAAACCTAGTAACCAGTACAAAAACAACAAAAAAATGAATAAAACAGTCAATATAAATTTAGCAGGTATATTCTTCCACATAGACGAAGATGCATATCTTAAGTTATCGCGCTATCTTGAGGCTATAAAACGTTCATTTACAGACTCTCAAGGTCGTTCAGAAATTATAGCAGATATCGAAGCACGTATTGCAGAGCTCTTCTCTGAGCGCATACAAAATGAAAAACAAGTTGTAGGTATTAAGCTTGTAGATGAAGTTATAACCATAATGGGACAACCAGAAGATTATTTGGTTGATGATGAAATCTTTGAAGACGAACCTCAACAAAAAAAATCTTATACCTCTGGTCCTACCAAAAAACTATTTAGAGATACAGATAACTCATACATTGGTGGTGTCGCTGCAGGTCTAGGACATTACTTTGGTATAGAATCTATCTGGATGCGACTTATATGGTTGTTATTAGCTATAGGTTCTGGTGGTACATTCATCTTCATCTATCTTATCTTCTGGGCATTAGTACCAGAAGCCAGGACAACAGCGGAAAAACTGATGATGACCGGCGACCCTGTGAACATCAGTAACATTGAAAAAAAAATTAAAGACAGCATTGATTCGGTCTCTGAAACCGTAAAAAATGTTGATTTTAAAAAAAAAGGTGAAAAATTTAAGGAAGGATTAGATGATCTTACGGATAATATTTCAGAAACTGTAAAAAGTGTAGATTTTCAGAAGCAAGGCAATCGGTTAAAGTCGAGTTCGCAAACATTCTTTGATTCCATTGGAAGTATTTTAATGTTCTTCCTAAAGATTGTAGCTAAGTTTATTGGTATTATCTTAATCATTGTTGGTGTTAGCACATTAATCGCGTTAATTGTAGCCTTATTTACAGTTGGTATTACTGATGCTGTTCATCTTCCTGGTTTAGATTTATTGTACGTTGCAAATGCAGCTAACATTCCAATATGGCTAATGTCTATGCTTCTATTCTTTGCCATTGGTATACCATTCTTTTTTGTCTTCTATTTAGGATTAAAGATTTTAGTAAATAACTTAAAGTCTATTGGTAATGTAGCCAAATTTACACTACTCGGTTTGTGGCTAATGTCTATTATAGGTCTTGTTATTACAGGTGTAAAACAGGCAACAGAGCACGCCTTTGATGCAAAAGTTACCACTAAAAATGAGTTAAATATAAAAACCGGAGACACTATCAGTTTAAACAACTCAAGTTTAGATGATTATAACAGTTACAGATACAACCGTAATGGCGAATTTAATATTATTGAAGATGATAATGGTCGTAGTTTGGTATCTTCTAACATAAGATACATTGTTAAGTCTACAACAGACTCTGTAGCTTCTATAATAATTGAAAAAGAGGCCACAGGAAGAAATTATAACCGAGCTAAGAAACGTGCAGAAAATATTGATTATGGCTACAGGTTAAATGGAAATACTCTTGTTTTAGACAACTACTTAAAAACAGATATTGAGAATAAGTTCAGCGAACAAGAAGTTAGAGTTATTATTTATTTACCAGAAGGCACAATTCTTTATACTGATAAGCATTTTTCAAGATCATGGAGATACAGTTACTCAAGATACGGCACAAATATTCTAAGAGATATTGAATTTGGTCAGTATTACAGAATCACCAAAGACAATGCAGAATGTTTAGACTGTATCAATGATGAGGATATCGAAGAAAATGTAACCTCAGAAGAAGTATTATCGTCTAAACAAGATAAGCCTGAAGTTAGTCTAAAAATAGACGAAGATGGTGTTGATCTAGAGGTCAATGACAATTGATACCGAGAAAACGACAGTTCGGTAATAATAAGTTTAAATCAATCAAAATAACACAGACTTTTGTTCTGTAATCATCAATCAAAAAATGAACCAATCAATCAAATCACTTTTGCTATGCAGTATCGGACTATTAATGTCTGGTATTGCATTAGCGCAAGTGGACTCAAACTCTGAACTTTTTAAAACATTAAAAGCTAAAGACAGTATTCTTTTCAAAATAGGTTTTAACAAATGTGACCTCGAAAAAAGTGCAGAGTTAATGTATGACGACTTAGAGTTTTACCACGATAAAGGTGGTATAACGCATTCTAAAGAAGAGTTTATATCAACCATGAAAAACGGAATTTGTAGAGACAATAATCCTGAAAAAGTATATCGATTTCTTGTAGAAGAAAGTTTAGAAGTTTTCCCTATGTATAACAATGGTAAACTCTATGGCGCTCTACAAAACGGAAAACACTTTTTCTCTACAGACGAGAACATGTATTTTGAAAATACTGATAATTATGCATTGTTTTCACATTTATGGATTCTTGAAGAGAATAATTGGAAACTAAAACGTGTCATAAGCTATAATCATACATCTATAGACAATAGAGAAGATTAAATCTTAAAAAAAAACATCAATCAAATAAATCAAAAAAATCATGAGCACATTAGTAAGAGTAGTAGTCACCAGTATTTTAAGCATCATAATGCTATCCTGTAATTTTTCAATGAATTTAGGACCTGGTGTAGATGGTAACAGAAACGTTGTTTCGCAAGAACGTTCTATTTCTAATGACTTTGAGTCCATTAAAGTGAGCCAAGGTCTAGACCTTTACATTACCCAAAGTAATGATGTAGCACTTAGTGTTGAAGCCGATGAAAACCTTCACGAATTAATAATGACTGAAGTTGAAAACGGGACGCTTCGCATTTACACTACCGAAAATATCAGAAACGCAGCTTCAAGAAAAATCAACCTAAACGTCGCTAATATTTCAGCAATTAAAGCCACAAGTGGAAGCGATGTATATTCAACAAATACAATTATGACCAAAGATTTAGAACTTAATTGTACAAGTGGTGCTGATATGACCTTAGATGTAAAAACAGAGACCTTAAATTGCCACTCAACAAGCGGAAGCGACATAAAACTAAGTGGCTCAACCACACTGTTAATAGCAGAGGCAACCAGCGGAAGCGACATTAAAGCATCTAACCTAAAGGCTGAAACATCTAAAGTAAAAGCCACTAGTGGTGCTGATATTTCAGTAAACACATCCAAAGAACTTACTGCGAGAGCTACTAGCGGTGGAGACATTAGATATTCTGGCAATCCGGAAAGGATTGAAAAATCTGATAGCTCCTCTGGAAGCGTAAGAGCTAATTAATTAGCATTTATACACCAATATTCAGTTAACTTAACCAACATAAATCACTAAAAACCAATCGATTGCAAACCGCTTCAAATTCTTTATAGAGTTTGGGGCGGTTTTTGTATATCTTTGTTTAACAGCTAAAAAAGTGACATTATTATTGAATTGTGTCTCATTAATAGCGAAACAAAGATTATAGATGAAAAAATTTTTACTCATTTTAGTTTTAATAGTGGTGGCAGCACCACTGATTAATGCACAAGAAAAAATTAAAGGTGATAGAAATGTTACCATCAAACAAACGTACATTGATGACTTTCATACCATAGTGGTTAATGGTGATTTTTCTATAGAAGTTGTATACAACAGCAAACCATCAGTAAATGTAGAAACAGATGACAACTTGCATGATGTTATTCAGTTTGAAGTTGTAGATGGTGTTCTGTCTTTTGCACAAACAATGCGAATTACATCAAAAAAAAGATTGAATATTACTGTAAATTATGGTGACGCCCTTCAAAATATTGAAATTAGAGGTGATGGAGAAATACGATCACTAACCTCAATGGAGCTTGGCGATGCAAGCTTAATAACGAGTGATGATTCGAGGGCTTATCTCAACATAAATGCCAATAATTTCACATACAAAAGTTCAGGAAAATCTAAAACACGTTTAAACCTTACAGCAGACTCAACAAAAATTGAGTTAAGTGACAACAGCAAACTAGACGCCCTAATTAATAGCAAAGTAGCAGATTTTGATTTGTACCAACGATCTGATGCTGTTATTGAAGGTGCTGCGAATAGTTCTGTAATTAGACTAGACAATTCTACTAATTTTAACAGCCCAAAGTTTGATGTTAAAACAGTAGATACCACATTAGAAGGAAACAGCGATTTAACAATAAGCACAATAGATAATATTACTATTGCAGCATCTGGTGATACTGAAATTTATCTTTTTGGTAGTCCTGCAATTACTATTACAAAGTTTGAAGACACCGCAAAACTTCAGAAGAAAAAACGATAGTTTTAAAAAGCATTAATAAAAAAGCCGAAGTAAAACTTCGGCTTTTTATGTTTATATTACTAAGGTTAATTATATGTAGAAGTTGCAACTTCAAAATCAGCTTCTTTGGCTGCTAAATAACGTTCAGCATCCAAGGCTGCCATACAACCTGTACCAGCTGCCGTAATAGCTTGTCTATATACATGGTCTGCTGCATCACCACTTACAAACACACCTTCAACATTAGTTTTGCTTGTTCCTGGTTGTGCATTGATAATATAACCTGTTTCATCTAAGTCTATCTGACCTTTAAAAATATCTGTATTTGGTTTATGACCAATGGCTACAAAAAATCCTGTTGCTGGTATATCGTGCTTTTCATTAGTTTGGTTGTTAAAAACTCTTACACCAGTTACAACTTGTCCATCTCCTAATACTTCTTCAGTTTCAGTATTGTATAAAATTTCGATGTTTTCAGTTTTCTTTACACGTTCTGCCATAATCTTAGATGCTCTAAACTCATCACGACGCACTAGCATAGTTACTTTTTTACAAAGTTTTGATAAGTAGTGTGCTTCTTCACAAGCAGAATCTCCTGCACCAACGATTACAACTTCTTGATTTCTATAAAAGAAACCATCACAAACTGCACAAGCCGAAACTCCACCACCTAATTGAAGATATTTTTGCTCAGAAGGCAAGCCCAAATATTTTGCTGAAGCACCAGTTGATATTATCACAGTCTTTGCATGAATTTCCTTTTCATCATTAACCCATACTTTATGAATATCACCAGAAAAATCTACTTTAGTCACCCATCCATGACGCACATCTGTACCAAAACGTTCAGCTTGTTTTTGTAATTGTATCATCATTTCTGGTCCTGTGATTCCATCAGGATATCCAGGGAAGTTTTCAACATCATTAGTAGTTGTTAATTGACCTCCTGGCTGCTCACCTTGGTATAAAACTGGTTCCATATTTGCTCTAGATGCATAGATAGCAGCTGTATAACCTGCAGGTCCAGAACCTATTATTAAGCATTTTAATTTTTCAATTGTATCAGACATATCTTGTGTTTTATTACAAAGCAAAAGTAGGATTTTTGTATAAATCCTTACATAGAAGTTATTAACACTAACTATAGCATCATAAAGTTTTCAAATTGCTTTAATTTCTCAGATTAATTTACTAATTTTTAAGTGTTTAATAGCTAAATCAACCTGTCATGAAAACAAAAATTCTATTTCTAAGTATGCTATTGTTACTAGTTTTTTCGTGTAAAAATGAAACTAAAAGTACAGAAGAAACCAATACTTCATCTAATAGTAACCAAACCAATAAGCTTAATGACCTAAAAGGTACATGGGAACTTACAGGATTTTATAATTACAAAGATAATGTCGTTGTTGATTCTTTTAAAATGAACCCTGATTTTAGACAACTAAAAATGTATACAGATACCAAAGTAATGTGGTGTAAACACAGACCTGCTGATTCATCTGAGTGGTTTGGTTATGGCACATACAAGTATGATGGAAATCAACTTACCGAAGTATTAGACTTTGGTTCTGCAGTTATGGATGAAGTCATAGCAGAAAAGAAGCAATTTATTTTTGAATTGGACTTGTATCCAAATAAATTTCAACAAATTGAATTGGATGAAGAGGGCAATAGAATTTATTCAGAAAACTACGTACGGGTCGAATAAACTTACACAAGCGCTGAATCTGCTTCTTATTTATACTTTAACAAAATCTTATTAAAAATCTACCTTTTGAAGACCAAGAGTATAAAGGTTTAACCTTTTTTAACTTGCGAAAATTCCTTAAAACCTCTATATTCTAGTGAACCCATAAAAATATTAGAAATGAAGTTTATAAAAGAAGAGGATGAAGAAAGAAAAGACTATCTTTTCCAAAAAGATAAAAAAACAATTATTAGTGCAAGAATTATTGGTATTGTACTAATAGTTTTAATTGGTGTGGTAATTATTTCAGGAACTATTTTATAACTGATAACCTTTTAATACAAGGAAAAAAAAGCTCAGCAGATGCTGAGCTTTTTCTATAAAAGTCGGGGTGGCAGGATTCGAACCTGCGACCTCCGCGTCCCAAACGCGGCGCGATAACCGGGCTACGCTACACCCCGAATATTAGTTATCGATTTTAGGACTGCAAATATAGCCTTTATTCTTTATTATCCAACAACATTTTTCTAACTTTAAAAATTGATATTAAATTCCTTTTGAGTTATGAAATTAAGATTTCCAATAATAGGTTTAATTCTAATAAGCATACTTACTTGCGCACAAGACAAAAACCCAACCAATACCAAAAACACTCACGAAGTTGTTGTTTCAGATTTAAACATCCCTTGGGGTTTTACGTTTTTACCTGATGGATCTATGCTTATTACTGAAAAGGCCGGACAATTAATTCAATTTAAAGATGGAAAGAAAACTGAAATTTCTGGGTTACCTAAAATTTATGTGCGAGGACAAGGAGGATTAATGGATGTGACGCTTCATCCTGATTATAAAAATAATAGCCTAGTTTATTTTTCTTATGCTTCTTCCGATGGTGAAGGTGATGGTGGCAACACTACAATAGCATCTGCAAAATTCAAAAATCAAACACTTACAGACTGGAAAGTACTATACAAGGCTGAACCTAATTCTAGAAGAGGGCAGCATTTTGGCTCAAGACTTCAGTTTGATAAGGATGGTTATCTATATTTCTCTATTGGTGACAGAGGAAACCGAGACGAAAATCCACAAGACATAACCAAAGATTGTGGTAAAATTTATCGTATTAATGCTGACGGTAGTATCCCAAATAGCAATCCATTTTACGAGGATTCTAATGCTAAAAAAGCCATCTATTCATTTGGGCACAGAAATCCACAAGGCATGACCATACATCCCAAAACAGGCAAAATATGGACACATGAGCACGGCCCAAAAGGTGGTGACGAAATAAATATTATAAAAGCCGGGAAAAACTACGGTTGGCCAGTAATTAGTTATGGCGTCAATTACAGTGGCACAAAATTTACAGACATTACCGAGAAAGAAGGCATGGAACAACCACTTCACTATTGGGATCCTTCAATAGCACCAAGTGGAATGGCTTTTATTAATAGTGACAAATATGGTGATTGGAAAGAGAATTTACTGGTAGGGTCATTAAAATTTCAGTATTTAGATATGTGTACTTTAAAAGATGGCAAAGTCATTAAAGAAGAACGTTTATTAGATGGTATAGGGAGAGTTAGATCTATAGAACAAGGACCTGATGGTTATATATATGTTGGAGTAGAAAATTTAGGAATTGTAAAGTTATTAAGAAAATGATAAAATATTTCAGAATGTTGATTTTAGCACTGTTGGTTACTTCTTGTAATTCTGATAACAAGAAAAATAATCATGCAGATTATTCAATAAATAAAGAAAACACAGCCTTAGACCCACAATTAAAAGATAGTTATGAGCGCGGCAAATTAGTTTATAACGATTTGTGTATAACCTGCCACATGAGTAACGGTGAAGGTGCACCTAAAGCTTTTCCACCATTGGCAGAATCCGATTATTTAAAAGAAAACCAAGAAGCAAGCATAAAAGGGATAAAAAAAGGTATGTCTGGTGAAATTGTTGTAAATGGTATTACCTACAACAGCGTAATGGCACCTTTAGGCTTAAGCAATGAAGAAGTTGCGGATGTTATGAATTACATAAACAATAGTTGGGGAAATAATTATGGTAAAATAATTACCGCAGAAGATGTGACAAAAGTCATCAAAAACTAGTGCTAATTAGCTAACTTTGCAGAACTAACTAAATCTAATCATTTACAATGCTTATAATCGGAATTGGCGGTGGAACAGGATGTGGAAAAACCACTGTTGTTAATACAATTCTAAAAGAACTACCTGAAGGAGAAGTTGGCGTAATATCCCAAGATTCTTACTATAAAGACACATCTCATTTAAGTTTTGAAGAACGTGTAAAAATCAATTTTGATCATCCTCGTTCTATTGATTTTGAACTACTAGAAAAGCACCTTAAAGAACTTAAAGAAGGTAAATCCGTAAATCAACCTGTATACTCATTCGTTAAGCACAATCGAACAGGAGATATTATTGTGACACAACCAAGAAAGGTAATGATTGTTGAAGGGATTCTCATTCTGTCTCATCCAGAAATAAGAGAATTATTTGATATCAAAATATTTGTACATGCAGACTCTGACGAAAGACTAATCCGACGTTTAAAAAGAGATATTACAGAACGTGGAAGAGACATAGATGAAGTTTTAAATCGTTATCAAAACACTTTAAAACCAATGCATCAACAGTTCATAGAGCCAATGAAGGAGTATGCGGATATTATAATCCCAAACAATAAATACAACACAGTAGCTGTAGATATCGTTAAAACAATTATAAACGAAAGATTATAATGAAATTCTTAAATAATAAATATCTAAAACCATTCAAGAATATTTATGTTCTAGTATTGGTTGTATTTATTGTTTGGATGTTGTTTTTTGATGCCCACTCATGGTTTTTTCATCATGAATTAAATTCTGAAATTGAAGAACTAGAGTACCAAAAAGAGCACTATAAAAACGAAATTGCGAAAGACAATAAAGCTATTAAAGAGCTGAGTACCGAAGAAGGAATTGAACGTGCTGCACGCGAAAATTATTACATGAAAAAAGATAATGAAGATATTTTTATTATTGAGTACCAAGACAGCATAGCTAAACAAGATAACAATGAGTAAATCCTTATTTAAAGATTTTGAAGCTGTTTCCTCAAAAGCCTGGAAACAAAAAATACAAGTAGACCTTAAAGGAGCAGATTACAACGACACCTTAATTTGGCATACCAATGAAGGCATAGACGTTAAACCTTTTTATCATTCTGATGAATTTGAAAATTTACCAAAAACCTCAGCAAGTAAAGCCACGCAATGGAAAATTTCACAAGTTATTGAGGTAGAAGATGCTAAAGAAGCTAATACAAAAGCTACAGATGCTATTTCCAGAGGCGCTGAACATATAACATTTGTTATTAAAAATGAAGCGCTTAATCTTGATGAACTTCTTAATCAAATAGATTTGGAAGAAACAAGCATACGTTTTAAAATGCAGTTTCTTTCTTCAGAATTTATAGAACAAAATGCTGCCGTATCATCTACTGGCTTAAGATTACATTTTGATACGGACATAATAGGTCATTTGGCGAAAACTGGTAATTGGTATACAAACTTAAAAGACGATCACGAAAAATTTGATGCTATTGTAAAGTCATCTTATCAATTTTCTGTAGATGCTAGTCTTTACCAAAATGCAGGCGCCAATATTGTGCAGCAATTGGCTTATAGCTTGGCACATGCCAACGAATATTTAAATCATTTCGATAATTTATTAGATGAAATAAAAGCATCAATAGAGGTAACTTTCAACACAGCAGTTGGCTCAAATTACTTCTTTGAGATTGCCAAACTTAGAGCGCTTAGACAATTGTGGGCTACACTTGCAACAGAATACGGTTTTAACACCAACTGTAAAATAATTGCAACACCGAGCAAACGCAACAAAACCATTTACGATTACAATGTAAACATGCTTCGCACAACTACAGAGTGTATGAGTGCTGTATTAGGAGGCGCAAATGTTGTTGCCAATTTACCATACGATAGTTTGTATCATCACCCAAATGAATTCGGTGATCGCATAGCGCGTAACCAACTTTTAGTACTTAAAAATGAAAGCTATTTTGATAAGGTAAATAATCCTGCTGATGGCGCTTACTATATTGAAAGTTTAACCCAACAATTAGCAGAAAAAGCTTTAGCTCTTTTTAAAGATATTGAAGCTAACGGAGGATTCTTAAGTCAATTAAAAGAAGGCACAATCCAACGAAAAATAAAAGAAAGTGCTGGCAAAGAGCAAGCCGATTTTGATGCAGAAAAACTAATTCTTTTAGGAACAAATAAGCATCCAAATCCTGCTGATAAAATGAAAAATGATTTAGAAGTAAGTCCTTTTTTAAAGATTGAAAAACGAAAAACTCTCATCGAACCAATAATTGAAAAAAGATTGTCTGAAACCTTAGAATTAAAACGATTAAAAGCTGAGTAAGAATTGAAAGATTAAGATTTCAAACGATACTCAAATAAAATCAACTTAAGATGACTCGCAAAAACCTTCAACATATAAAGCTAAAAACCGAGAGCCAAGAGCCAAAAGCCAAAGGCCGTTTCACAACAGCTGAAGACATTAAAGTTAAATCTAACTATTCAAAAGAAGATCTAAAAGATTTGGAGCATTTAGATTTCGTAGCAGGTATTGCTCCTAACCTTCGTGGTCCATACTCTACCATGTATGTACGTAGACCTTGGACGATTAGACAGTATGCAGGTTTTTCTACAGCAGAAGAAAGTAACGCCTTCTACAGACGTAATTTGGCTGCAGGACAAAAAGGACTTTCAGTAGCGTTTGATTTAGCTACGCATAGAGGTTACGACTCAGACCACGAGCGAGTTGTTGGTGACGTTGGTAAAGCTGGTGTTGCCATAGATTCGGTTGAAGACATGAAAATTCTCTTCGATCAAATTCCGTTAGATAAAATGTCGGTTTCTATGACCATGAATGGTGCTGTTTTACCAATTATGGCATTTTATATTGTGGCGGCAGAAGAGCAAGGTGTAAAACCAGAACAACTGGCAGGAACCATTCAAAATGATATTCTAAAAGAGTTTATGGTGCGTAACACATACATTTATCCACCTACTCCATCGATGAAAATCATTTCAGATATTTTTGAATACACTAGTCAGAATATGCCACGTTTTAACAGTATTAGTATTTCGGGTTACCACATGCAAGAAGCCGGTGCAACCTGCGATATTGAGTTAGCGTATACTTTAGCAGATGGTTTAGAATACATAAGAAAAGGCTTAGGTGCAGGTATGGATATTGATACGTTTGCTCCACGTTTATCGTTCTTTTGGGCAATTGGCATGAATCACTTTATGGAGATTGCCAAAATGAGAGCTGCACGTATGCTTTGGGCTAAACTTGTAAAGCAATTCAACCCTAAAAATCCAAAATCTTTGGCTTTAAGAACGCATAGCCAAACCTCTGGTTGGAGTTTAACTGAACAAGATCCTTTTAACAATGTTGCAAGAACTTGTATAGAAGCTGCTGCTGCTGCCTTTGGTGGCACGCAAAGCTTACATACCAATGCACTAGATGAAGCTATTGCCTTACCAACAGATTTTTCGGCACGTATTGCACGTAATACACAAATATACCTTCAAGAAGAAACACATATTACCAAAACAGTAGATCCTTGGGCTGGTAGCTATTATGTTGAAAGTTTAACCAACGAGATTGCTGAAAAAGCCTGGCAACTTATTGAAGAAGTTGAAGAATTAGGCGGCATGACAAAAGCCATCGAAGCCGGAATTCCGAAACTACGTATTGAAGAAGCTGCCGCTCGCAAGCAAGCACGTATCGACTCTGGACAAGATATTATTGTTGGTGTGAACAAATACCAACTGAAAGAAGAAGATCCGCTTCATATTTTAGAAGTAGACAACCAAACGGTTAGAACCCAACAAATAGAGCGCCTTAATCATATAAAAAGCACCAGAGATACCAAAGCAGTTACTAATGCTTTATCTAAGTTAACAGCTGCTGCTAAATCTGGTGAAGAAAATTTATTAGCTTTAGCAGTAGATGCTGCAAGAGAGCGCGCCACTCTAGGTGAAATTAGTGACGCATTAGAGGCTGAATTTGGACGTTACAAAGCACAAATAAAATCATTTAGCGGAGTGTATAGCAAAGAAATAAAAGACGACGAAAGCTTTAAAAAAGCCAGAGAACTAGCAGACCAATTTGCAGAACAGGATGGTCGTAGACCACGAATAATGATTGCAAAAATGGGACAAGATGGTCATGATAGAGGTGCCAAAGTTGTAGCTACAGGTTATGCCGATGTTGGTTTTGATGTGGATATTGGCCCCTTATTTCAAACACCAAAAGAAGCTGCTAAGCAAGCTGTAGAAAATGATGTGCATATTTTAGGTGTGTCCTCATTAGCTGCTGGACACAAAACTCTTGTACCACAAGTTATTGAAGAGCTTAAAAACTATGGCAGAGAAGATATTATGGTTATTGTAGGTGGTGTTATCCCAAAACAAGATTACCAATATTTATTTGATGCTGGTGCAGTTGCTGTCTTTGGGCCTGGTACTAAAATTAGTGATGCTGCGATTCAGATTTTGGAAATTTTGATTGATTAATTATTTCTTTTACAGAATTATTAACATATATGAAAGGTTTCAGTCACTAACTTAGACAAAAAATTGCCATGTTAAAGTTTACACTCAAAAGATTTCACATATTCATTTTCATCACTGTATTACTCTCTTGTAACAACGATAATGCTAACGAATCTAACGATTTACAAGAAGTAGAAATTTGTAATGATAGCACTGATAATGATGGAGATGGTTTAACTGATTGTGAAGATCCTGATTGTAATGATAACGCTAACTGTGAAGAGATCTGCAATGATGGAATAGACAACGATGGTGACGGCTTTATAGATTGTTCTGACCTTGACTGTGAAGATTTTCCTGACTGTTTGATAGAGCGTTGCATTGACGGTGTTGATAATGATGGTGATGGATTAGTTGATTGTGATGATCCTGATTGTGACGACAATCCTAATTGCCAGTGATAAAGAACAAATTGTTTTATTACCATAACAAAATAATTCGTATTTCTTAATAAAAAGCCCTTCAAATGAAGGGCTTTTCTTTTATTATGATTTTATAGATTAATCATCAACTTTATCATCTTTCTTAATTTCATATTCTTTAAAATCACCTCCATTTACAACAGTCCAGTCTTTCATGTCTTTAAAATAGGTTTTAATCGCCTTATTAACATCTTCAACGGTTAAACTTTTCACCTTTTCCTCAACGTTTTTCTGAAACATCATATCTCTTTCATAGTACAAGTTGTTATTAATTGTACTTGCTAATTCATTATCTTTTGCTCTAGAGACACTTTGCGCTTGTACCCAACCTGCAACCGCATCGTCAAGTTCTTGTTGGGTAATTCCGTCTTTAATAAAACGCGCTATTTCTTCTTCAAATCCTTTTTGAACTTTAGCTTCATTTTCTGGAGCATAAATCGCATAAATGTACATTCCAGAATTTTTATCATCTTTATCTCCATCTACATTAACTCCACCTCCTGCACCATAGCTTACACCATCTTGCTGACGTAATCTCGTTGCTATACGAGAGTTTAAGAAACCACCACCAAACACAGATCCAGCCACTTGTAAAGCTGCATAATCGTCATCATACTGGCTACACTCAAAGTTTAAGAACCCTAACGTGAAGGCATTCTTTTTGTCTGGAGTTTTTATTTGTTCGTTTGCTGGATTATTGGCTCTGTAAGGATCTTTAATTTCAGAATACGGCAAATCTGATTTAAAATCAGCGTACGCAGTTTCAAAATATCCTTTTAGAGCTTCTTCATCAATATTACCAATAGCTACTAATGTCGCGTTGTTCGAAATTCCGTAGAAATCATCATAATACGCTTGCATTGCTTCAACCGTCACGTCATTGATCGCTGCTAGTTCTTCTTCCATAGACATGTTGTACAACGGATGTCCTTTAGGATACGTCTGATTAATTTCACCCAAACGTTTTTGCACCAAATATTGTGGTTCGGTTTTGTTACGTTCAATGTTAGCGATATCCTGAGTCTTAAGTTTATCTAATTCCTCTTGACTAAATGATGGCGATTTTAACATCTCAGTCATTAAATCTAGAGTTTCCATTAAATGCTCTTTTGTAGAGGTTACATAAGCGTAAGTTCTGCCGTTACTTCCACTAAAATATACGCTAGATTTAAGCTCACTTAGCTTATCTTCAATATCTTGTCTAGATTTTGTTTTAGTCCCTTTATTGAGCATTCTTGCTGTATAATTTGCAACGCTTCCTTTGTTCATTAAATCATTAACGCTACCATTTCTAAAGGTAAAATTGACATTCACAGTTTCACCTCTATTATCCTTTTTAATGAAGCCGTATTCAATACCAGTTTTTCCAATGGTACCCGTTTCTAAGCGGTCTTGAATGTTTGCGTAAGACACATCAAAAGCCTCACCGACACTCATGGCCTCCTTACCTTTATAACTAGACACCAATTCCTCCAGACCTTCTGTGTGAGGGACTTCGATACGCATTGGTTGTTTTGTTGGCACAAAATTGCCGACTGTTCTATTTGTTTTTATAAAATAATTACTTAACACTTCGTTGACTTGCTCTAGTGTTGCAGCCTCTACACGATCTCTATGAATAAACATTAACCTCCAGTCTCCTGCACCAATAAATTCGCTTGTATAGGTTCCTAAAAATGAAGAGTTACGCATCATTTGGTCCATTTGCTTACCTAAGTTGGCTTTAGCACGCTTTAATTCTTCCTCTGTAATTGGATTCTCGCGTAGTCCATCAAAAATCTCTAATAATGTAGACTCAGCCTCAGCTAAAGACTTATCAGAAGGCACATCAACATTAAAGTACATAAAACCAGGTTCCTTGGTAAATGGCGAAAAACTCCATATTGAAGATGCCTTATTACTCTCTACCAACGCTTTGTATAAACGTCCAGAAGGTTGATCGGTTAGAATATTTTCTACAAGCGCTAATGGTGCATAATCTACATGTGAACCTGCTGGTGTATGATACAACGCAGAAACCAACTGCAAGTCTCCTACTCTACTTAATTCTACGCGCTTTTCACCATCTTGCGGAGGTTCTATGGTTGGAACGTCTCTTAAAGGAATATCGGGATTTTTTATTCCACCAAACTTCTTTTCAATTAAAGCAAGTGTTTTATCCTTATCAAATTTACCTGTTACCATTAACACAGCATTATCTGGTCGGTAATACTTTTTATAGAATGCTTTTAGGTTTTCAATTGGCACACGCTCAATATCAGACTTATTACCAATGGTTGACTGACCGTAATTATGCCATAAAAACGCAGAGCTAATTACCTTTTGCATCAATACACTTGTTGGTGAGTTTTCCCCAGATTCAAACTCATTTCTAACTACCGAAAACTCAGAGTCTAAGTCTTTTTTGGCGATATAAGAGTTTACCATACGATCAGCCTCCAGATCTAAAGCCCAGTCTAAATTGTCTTCTGTGGCATTAAATGTTTCAAAATAATTGGTGCGATCGTACCAAGTGGTACCATTGGGTCTTGCTCCCCTAGCTGTTAATTCCTTTGGAATATCAGGATGGTTAGGCGTACCCTTAAATACTAAATGCTCTAATAAATGAGCCATACCTTTTTCTCCATAACCTTCATGTCTCGACCCAACTTTATAGGTGATATTAACTGTAATAGTTTGCGAAGAATTGTCCGGAAATAACAAGACTTTAAGTCCATTATCCAATTTGTACTCAGTAATACCTTCTACTGAGGCTGTCTGCCTAGGCTGTGCTTCTACAACAATAGAAAAGAGTAAAGCAATAGCCAGCACTAATGTAGTGCGAAAATTAGTTTTCATGTTTTTGATTAATTTATTGGTTACGCTAAAGTTAAATATTAAGATTTTAAAATCATGTTAAAAAACTGACAATTAAAGCTTCACGAATATTTAACCTTATGTTAGCTTATATTATGTAGAACGTAAAAAAGCTTTCAAATATTACCTTTAAATAAAAAGCAAACTGTTAACAACTTCAATTTTCAAAACCCATAATAAATTGTATTTTTAAGCCCTTAACAAACCAAATCATTTAATGGGTAAAATCATTGCTATTGCTAATCAAAAAGGTGGTGTCGGAAAAACAACCACCTCTGTAAATTTAGCAGCTTCTTTAGGTGCACTTGAGAAGAAAGTCCTACTTATAGACGCAGATCCACAAGCTAATGCCAGTTCTGGTTTAGGCATCGATGTTGATGCCGTAGAGATTGGATCTTATCAGGTTTTAGAACACACTAAAACAGCTAAAGAAGCTATTATGGCTTCTAATGCGCCTAATGTCGATGTTATTCCTGCGCACATAGATCTTGTTGCTATTGAGATAGAACTTGTTGACAAAGATGAGCGCGAGTATATGCTTAAACAAGCAATTAGAGATTTAAAATCTGAATACGACTATATTTTAATTGATTGTGCACCATCCTTAGGGTTACTAACTTTGAATGCATTAACAGCTTCAGATTCTGTTATTATCCCAATCCAATGTGAGTATTTTGCACTTGAAGGTTTAGGAAAACTGTTAAATACTATTAAAAGTGTACAAAAAATACACAACCAAGCGTTAGACATTGAAGGTATGCTTCTAACTATGTTCGATTCGCGTTTGCGTCTATCAAATCAGGTTGTAGAAGAAGTTCAAAAACACTTCAGTGACATGGTGTTTGAAACAATCATACAACGTAATGTTAAACTTGGTGAAGCACCTAGTTATGGTGAAAGTATTATTAACTACGATGTAAGCAGTAGAGGCGCTGCCAATTATTTAAATTTGGCAAAAGAGCTCATAAAGAAAAATGAATTATAATGGCGAAAGCAACGAAAAAACAGGCTTTAGGACGTGGACTATCTGCTTTACTAAAAGATCCTGAAAATGATATAAACTCTGCAGAAGATAAAAATGCAGATAAAGTTGTTGGTAATATTGTTGAACTTGATATTGAAAGTATTGAGGTTAATCCTTTTCAACCAAGAACCAACTTTAATGAAGAATCGCTGAGAGAATTAGCATCATCAATTAGAGAGTTAGGTGTTATTCAACCAATTACAGTTAGAAAATTAGCCTTTAACAACTATCAGTTAGTTTCTGGTGAACGTCGTTTTAGAGCCTCGAAGCTTATTGGTTTAGAAACAATACCTGCTTACATAAGAATTGCTAACGACCAAGAGTCGCTAGAGATGGCTCTGGTTGAAAATATCCAAAGACAAGATTTAGACCCAATAGAGATTGCATTATCATACCAACGTTTAATTGATGAAATTAATCTCACTCAAGAGCAAATGAGTGAGCGCGTAGGTAAAAAGCGCTCAACTATTGCCAATTATCTTCGATTGCTAAAACTAGACCCAATTATCCAAACCGGAATGCGAGATGGATTTATTTCTATGGGTCACGGTAGAGCTATGGTAAATATTGAAAGTCCTGTAGACCAGCTCGAAGTTTATGAAAAAATTATCAGTAATAAACTTTCTGTGAGAGCTACCGAGCAACTTGTTAAGAATTTGAACAACCAAGAAGAAACCTCTAAACCAGAAAAAATATCTACTGAAGTTCCTAAGCACATAAAGAAAGGCATAAAAGATTTTTCAGATTACTTTGGTCACAAAATTGATGTAAAGCTCGGAAAAAACGGTAGTGGCAAGATTACAATCCCTTTTCATTCCGAAGAAGATTTCAATAGAATTAAAAAACTAGTACAGCGTGCTAAATAACCATCTTTTCTTTGGCATCCTATGCATAATTTCTTCATCATTTTCATTTTCCCAAAACGAAAGTGATAGTATTGTTAGCACTATAGAAAAGGAGCCTGTTCTTATTAACGATGCATTTATAGAAAAACAGGAAATAGACCCTTTGAGGCCATCTAAAGCCGCCTTTTATTCTGCTGTTTTACCAGGTGCAGGACAGTTTTATAACAAAAAATATTGGAAAATCCCTATCGTTTGGGGAGCTATAGGCACAGGAGTTTATTTTTATTTAAGAAACGACAAACAGTACGACCGCTATCGTGATGCTTACAAAAGACGATTAGCAGGTTTTACTGATGATGAATTTTCGGATGCAAATGGCAATCCACTTATTTCTAACGATGGATTGATAAGAGCACAGCAGCAATTTAGGAGAAACAAAGAAGTTTCGCTTTTAGTTACCATTGGTTTGTATGCACTTAATATTATAGATGCCAATGTAGATGCCCATTTGCTTCAGTTTAATGTAGATGAAAACTTGAGTTTTAGTCCACACTATCAATACAACCAAATGGAAAACTCAGGAGATTTAGGCTTAACACTTAATTTTAAATTCTAAATGAATATAGCTTTACTCGGTTATGGTAGAATGGGAAAAAGTATTGAAGCTATTGCTCTAGAGCGTAACCATACTATCGTTTTAAAGGTCTCTAAACCTTCTGAAAATTTCAATTTTTATAATGCAGATGTCGCCATAGATTTTAGTATTCCTAGTGCAGCTGTAAACAACATTAAAATGGCTTTAGATGCTAATGTGCCTGTTATTTCTGGCACTACAGGTTGGTTAGAGCATTATCAAGAGGTTATGGAATATTGCCAATCTAAAAATGGTACATTTCTATACGCTTCAAATTTTAGTCTTGGCGTAAATATCTTCTTTGAAGTGAATAAACGATTAAGCAAACTGATGGCTACAGTTGAGGGCTACAAAACGGAAATTGAAGAAATTCACCATACTAAAAAATTAGATGCGCCAAGTGGAACTGCAATAACCCTAGCAGAACAGATTATTGAAAATACACATTATGATAAATGGACATTAGAAAAGCCAACTTCCAATGAAATAGCTATAAAAGCTAAACGTATTCCTGAAGTTCCTGGTACACACGAAATAACTTATAATTCTGAAATAGACTCTATAAGCATTAAGCACACAGCGCATAGTAGACAAGGCTTTGCTTTAGGCGCAGTTATTGCAGCCGAATGGATTAAAGATAAAAAAGGCATATTCACTATGCGAGATGTGTTAAACATTGGTTAATTTGCCTATCATTTGAAACAAATTAAAATATTTTTCAACCTACTAGACTAAACATAACATCATGACCTGGACAGAGTGGTTTATTTTTTTACTGATATTGCAAATTATTCATGGCTTAGGCACATGGAAACTTTATGTTAAAGCTGGTAGACAAGCTTGGGAAGCATTTGTGCCTGTTTATAACGCAGTAATCTTAATGAAGATTATTTCGCGTCCTTGGTGGTGGGTAATTCTTATGTTTTTACCAATTGTAAATCTCATTATGATTCCAGCAGCTTGGGTTGAAACTGCAAGAGCATTTGGTAAAGACAGTAAATTAGATGCTTTAATTTGCATTGTAACTCTAGGATTTTATTTATACTATCTTAATTATGTTGAGGATGTTAAGTATATTGAAAACAGAACACTCAAACCAAAAACCTCAACTGGTGAATGGATTACTTCTATTCTATTTGCTATTGTTGCTGCGACCATTGTACATACTTACTTTTTTCAACCGTTTGTTATTCCGTCTTCATCGTTAGAAAAATCGTTATTAGTTGGTGATTTCTTAATCGTTAGTAAAATACATTATGGTGCCAGAGGTCCTATGACTACTGTTGCAGCGCCTATGGTACACGACACCATTCCTAAGTTGGGAGTAAAATCATATCTGTATGATGATAATTATGAAGAACGTAATACGTCTTGGAAAAACAAATTACAACTACCTTATTTTAGACTTCCTGGTTTTGAAAATGTAGAGCGTAATGATATTGTAGTTTTTAACCAACCTGCAGATACATTACTAAATATGAACATATTTACACCAGATCGTAATTACTACAAACCTATCGATAAGAAGACTAATCTGGTAAAACGTTGTGTTGGTACTCCAGGAGATACACTAGAGATAAAAGATGGTTATGTGTTTATAAATGGCAAACAAAATGTACTACCTCCAAGATCTCATTTACAGTTTTCGTATAAGTTAACATTGAAAAAACCAATTAGTTCAGCTGGTGAGGAGCGTATGTTTTACAATATGCTCGATAAAGCTAATATTGATGATGGGTTTAGAATCAATCCTGATGGCTCATTTTATTTAGCAGCAGTTTCAGATGAAGCAGCCAACAAGCTTAGAGTACAACCTAATGTTGCTAGCGTAGAACGTGAGGTCCAAGAAAAAGGGATATCTGGAGATGTTTTTCCTAGGGATGCTTATCACAACGACTGGAACACGGATCATTTTGGACCACTATGGATTCCTAAAGCTGGCGCAACTGTACAATTAGATAAGACAAACATAGCTCTATACAAGCGTGCTATTGGAGAGTATGAAGGTAATAAAGTGGTTACTCGAGGTGACGAGATTTATATTAATGATGAACCAGCAACTTCCTATACTTTTAAACAAGATTATTACTGGATGATGGGTGACAACCGAAATAATTCTATTGATAGTAGATATTGGGGATTTGTGCCTTATGATCATATTTTTGGTAAGCCAGTATTTATCTGGATGAGTATAGATGGACTAATGAATGGCGGTATTAAAAACTGGAAATTCCGTTGGGACAGAATATTTACAACAGTTAGTGGCTCTGGTGAGCGCACCTCTTATTTCATTCCATTTTTAGTTGTTGTTTTAGGTATTTATGGTTTTAATAAATGGCGTAAGAAAAAGAAGGCGTCATCATCTTAAATCCGTACACAAATGGATTGTCTTATACATCCAACCTATTTTCCCAATATAGCTCACTTTGCAGCTATGGTAACTTCTAAATCGGTTTGTTTGGAGTTGTGGGATAATTACCAAAAACAATCTTATAGAAATCGCACAGAAATCTATGCTGCTAATGGCAAACTGGCACTTACGGTTCCTGTTAAGTATTCCCAAAAAAACAGGCAACTTTATAGAGACGTAAAAATTGCTAATGAAGATAATTGGCAATCATTACATCTTAAATCTTTACAGTCTGCTTATAGCATGTCGCCTTTTTTCGAATTTTATATTGATGATTTAATACCGCTTTTTGAAACTAAATACGATTACATATTGGATTTAAACCTAAAATGTTTTGAAATTCTCACAGGTAGTCTTCAGTTAGAATTAAGCGTAGCTAAAAGTGTAGTTTTTGAAAAAGATTCTATAAATAAAAATGACTTCAGACCTCTGGTAAAACGCAATTACAAAGCCAATAACCTGGAACACTATACTCAGGTTTTTACAGAAAAGCATGGGTTTATTCCTAATCTAAGTATTTTAGATTTACTCTTTAATGAAGGTCCTAACACAGAGTTATATCTTACTCGCCAAAATATAGACTTATGCTAAAATTTACCATTCATTATGGTTTGCATTTTGCTCTACCTCTAGCAATTGCATTAATATTCTACAGAAAGCAATGGCTAAAAATATACTTAATTATGCTTGCTGCTTTTGTGATAGATTTAGATCATTTGCTCGCCAATCCAATTTTCGATTCAAATAGATGTAGCATCAACTATCATCCGCTTCATAGTTATTATGCTATTGTTGTATACTTCTTGTTACTTCTACCAAAAACAACTCGTGTTTTTGCCATTGGTCTCTTGGCACATATCACCTCAGATAGCGTAGATTGTTTACTTATTTAAGTTGAGAGTAGCTTTTATAGGATAATGGTCCGAGAGATTGATATCATTATAAGTCTTAAAACCATTAACCTTAAAACGCTTATCTGCGAGTATGAAGTCTATTCTCAGCGGGAAAAACTTGAACTGAAACGATTTCCCAAAACCATTTCCAGCCTTTTCGAAAGCGTCCTTTAAATCATCACCCAATATTTCTTTATAACTATACGAATATGCTGTATTATTAAAATCTCCTGCAACAATAATCTTGTAAGGACACTTAGACTTGTGCTCTAAAAATAGTTCAACCTGAGACTGTTGTTCTATAAATGCTGATTTAACACGTTCTACAAACACATCTCTTGAATACTGACTGTTAATATAATCAATCTCAGTATTAATTTTTGCAGATTGAAGGTGGATATTATAAACTCTAATTGTGTCTTTTTCCTTTACAATATCTGCAAAAACAGCGTTGTTACCAGTATTAGTAAATTCTAAAGATCCTGAATTAATTATTGGGAATTTAGAAAAAATGGTGTGACCTCCTTTAGCATCTTTGGTATAACGTGCATTATAATTATTGTAACCTTTTAAGTTTATTGGTGTGCCTCTAGTATATTCTTGTATACAAATGATGTCTGGTGACTCGTTATAAAAGAAATTCACAATATCTTCTCTTGTAGTAACATTAGGTTTCCAATTATACTTGTTAAACAACCTTACATTAAAAGACATCACAGAAATATTACCAGTTTCATCAATCTTTTTTGAAGATGAAAATTTATATAAAGAACTCAAGTAGCTCCATCCCAAAAGAAGTACAACGAGCGATAGCAACATTTGCTTCTTAACTTGAAGTAACCAATAAATAAAGAATAAGATATTCAGTAGAATTAATAAAGGAACTCCCAAGCTTAAAACCGATAAAGTAGCAAAACTCTTCGGTGGTACATAAGGCAATAAATAAGAAATAAGTAATAGAAAAGCAGCCAATGAATTGACGAAAAATATGATCTTATTAAAAAAGCTTAACTTTTTCATATTTATCAATCTTCTTTACTAGCATCAAACAAAAACGCTTTTTCATCAGACGATAAGCTATCGTAACCACTCTTACTTATTTTATCTAAAATGGCATCTATCTTTTTTTGTTTATTGCTTTTATCTGATGCCTTTGATTTTGATGATTTCTTGGACGAAGCCTTAGACGTTCTTCTGTGTACAGTTTTTAAGTTAGACTTAGGCTTAAACCAGCCAGCAACAGCATCCATCATGCGCTCAAAGCCTTGACCTATATCTTTTCCTTTCACCAATTGCGTAGCATAATAATACCCTAAAATATAGCCACCTATGTGAGCTACATAACCACCTTGGTTAATACCTAACAGTAATCTAAAAACGTCCATCGCAACAAAAAAGAGTGCAATATGCATCCATTTGACATTAAAAGCATTAAATAACCTAATCTGCGAATTTGGCATATAGATAGCTATGAACATTAGCAAAGCACTTACACCTGCGGATGCACCAACCATAATACCATTTTTAGCACCAAAGAAATTGGTTGGAATGATATTAGCAACAGCCAGGTAAGCTAAACCGCCTGATATGATTCCGAGCAGATAGATATTTAAAACCATTTTAGTTCTAAACAAGTTTGATGCTGCTCTTGATAAGTAGAATAAAAACAACATATTAAAGAGCAAGTGGAAAAAGCCACTATGCAAAAACCCATATGAAATGATAGACCATGGTTGCAAAACGAAATCACCAAAACCAGAGGGTAATACAAAATATTTTATGATATTGAGCCTAAAAAGACTTGTAAGCACAATATCTACAATAAATACCAAGACATTTATGGTAATGATTTTACCAAAAACATCAAGATTATTGTAGCGATATTTTAAATTTTCTAACGTAGTCATTTTTAATTCCAACGGTATTTATCACGTTCATTTTTTTTCCAGAAATACATAAGCAAAAAACCAGTTAGTGCACCACCAACATGAGCCATATATGCTGTATTACTTGGACTGAAAATAGATTGACCTGTTAATCCTGAAAATAAATCTAAAGCAATGATAGCAGGTATAAAATATTTAGCCTTAATCGGTATTGGTAAGAAAATCAACATCAATTTAGACTCTGGGAATAACATCCCAAAGGCAACAAGAATACCCATAATTGCACCTGAGGCTCCCACCATTGTTGCATTAAATGCACTTGCAAATCCGTCAAATTTATCACCTAGCACCGGAACCCATCTTTTATCGTACTGACCATCACTCAACACACTTACAATATCTGTTTGGGAGAAACCAGATTCTATTAATGTCTCTAAACCAGTATTAAATTGAAAGTACAAGAATGCAACCTGAATAATTGCTGCACCAAAGCCGCATAATAAATAAAAAACAACAAACTTTCGCATACCGAATACTTGTTCTACAGTAGTACCAAACATCCAAAGGGCAAACATGTTAAATAGGATATGTGTTACATTACCATGCATAAACATATGCGTTAAAACCTGCCACGGTTGAAACATTGGGTTTTTAGGAAAGTATAGAGCAAACCATTGATAAAAAGATTGACCATTACCAATAGCTAATGTGCCAATAAACATTAATACATTAATAATCAATAAATGCTTTACAGCATCTGTTATTCCTTGTCTCATACTACATAAATTTCTTTTCAATGTCTTCTGTAGACATTGTTATAAACGTTGGTCTGTTGGTTGGTGATACATTAGGTTCCTTACATGCAAAAAGAGAATTTACAAGATGCTCTTGCTCTGTATTATTTAGGGCTTGTCCATTCTTAATGGCAAGGCTTTTTGCCATAGATTTTGCCAATAAATCTGCAGCGCTAAAACTCGCATCTGGCACATCATTCTCAACGTCACTAATAAGTTGCTCTAATATTATAGACACTTCACTTTCTGGCACTCCAACAGGAACACCAGTTATAGTTATTGTTTCGTCTTTAACGTCAGAAAACACAAAACCTGTGTGTTCCAAATCTTCTTTTAAACCTACTATGATATTAATTTCATTAGGTGTAAAACTTAGTTGTAGAGGAAACAACAATTGTTGACTCGTAGCTTCTTTAATAGTAATGTGTTTAAGAAACCCTTCATACAAAATACGTTGGTGAGCCCTACTCTGGTCTATAATCAACATACCAGACTTTAATGTACTTACGATATATTTTTGCTGAAGCTGAAATGTAGTTTTACTCGTTTCTACAGAAGCATCACTAAAAAATGTTTCGGTTTTAAAGTCTTTTTCAAAACTTACTTCCACATCATCGCCTTGTCTTCTATTACCCTTAGACTCCAAACCGACATATAAACTTTCCCAATTAGCCGTTGGAGCTGATTTAAAACTTGTTCTCGTTGAAGTAGATTTAGAAGAAGAGCTACCAGAAGTACTTCCCTCATCAGCAAAAGGATTAAAACTTCGGTCTACCTCTATTGTTGGTGCTTTACCAGCTTTATCTTTGTAACTGTAAGGTGTATCAAAATTACTTTGCTGTTCAAAATCTAGAACTGGAGCTATATTAAATTGTCCTAAACTGTGCTTTACTGCTGATCTTAAAATGGCGTAAAGTGTATGCTCATCATCAAACTTAATTTCTGTTTTTGTCGGATGAATATTAATGTCTATTGTTTTTGGATCTACCGTAAGGTTTAAAAAATAACTGGCATGATATCCATCTTTTAATAAACCTTCAAATGCTGCGCTTATGGCATGATTTAGATACGGACTTTTGATAAATCTCTGGTTTACAAAAAAGAATTGCTCTGAGCGTGTTTTTTTTGAATATTCTGGCTTGCCTACAAATCCTGAAATTTTTAAAACTTCAGTTTCTTCTTCAACAGGCACTAATTTTTCATTGGTTTTAGTACCAAAAATATGAACAACACGTTGTCTGTAGTTTTCATTAGGAAGATTAAAAAGTTCACTTCCATTATGATAAAATGCAAAAGCAATATTTGGATGTGCTAATGCCACACGATGAAACTCATCTGTAATGTGTCGTAATTCTACAGTATCGGACTTTAAAAAATTGCGTCTAGCTGGTATATTAAAAAATAGATTCTTAACAGCAACAGATGTACCTGTAGGTGTTACAGCAACCTCTTGAGATTTCACAAGACTACCTTCGATTTCTATAGCAGTACCCAACTCATCCTTTGGACGTTTGGTTTTTAACTCTACATGCGCAATAGCCGCAATACTAGCTAGAGCTTCACCTCTAAATCCTTTGGTATTAAGCTGAAATAAATCTTCAGCAGATTTTATTTTTGAAGTGGCATGACGCTCAAAACTTAAACGTGCATCTGTAACACTCATACCTTTGCCGTTATCTATTACTTGTACAAGTGTTTTACCAGCATCTTTGATAATGAGTTTTATTTCATCTGCACCAGCATCTATGGCGTTCTCTAAAAGTTCCTTAACTACAGAAGCAGGTCGTTGCACCACTTCACCAGCTGCAATTTGGTTGGCAACATGGTCTGGTAAAAGTTGAATGATATCTGTCATTAGCTTTGAGGGAAGAAAATAGACAAATCGAAACCAATTATTAATAAGAATAAAAGGATTAAGATACCTGCAATAATAAAGACACGTTTATTTACGCTTTCGTCTCTGTCATTCTGATATTCGTCTATTGCAGCATTCCATTTTCCTTTGATACCTTTTGGTGGATTTACCGTTTTACGATACTCATCAAACTTGTGCTTTAATTCATAGGGATTTCCATCACCTTTATAGTAACGTGGTTTATAACTGTACTTTCGGTTTTTCTTCAATTTCATTAATCCCATGATATCCTTACTTAATATATCCTTCTAAGACATACATTAAAACAAAAAGCGCTATAAGCATTATAATTAAAGACGGTAAGGAAAATAATTTATTTGATTTTCGCTTAGTATTGCCTTTTATTTCATGCCACTTACGCTCCAAGTCGTCTTTCGACTCTTTCCGATGGCTATCGGCTTCAGAATCCTGAAAACGTGGCTTATAATTAAACCGTTTATTTTTTCTTTGATTAAACAAGTTGTCTTATAAATTAAAACCTTGATTGTCTCAAAAGTACTTAAAATACTAGGAAAAAATGCCTAAGGATTCCTTAAAATTATCAACAAAAAGGATGCCATTATTTAGTTAACTAGTACTAAGTGTAAAGCAATAAGTGATAAAATAAGAATAGGTACTATTTCCTAGGTATTACTTACTGCCTACTTAACACTACTTGGTCTCTTTTCTGAGCTGTGCCATTTTAATTGCAGTAATCGCAGCTTCGGTGCCTTTGTTACCATGTTTTCCACCAGAACGATCAATAGATTGTTGCATGTTATTATCTGTTAACACACAGAAAATAACAGGTATATCGCCTTTTAGATTGAGATCCTTAATACCTTGTGTAACGCCTTCACATACAAAATCGAAATGTTTAGTTTCGCCCTGTATAACACAACCTATAACAATAATAGCGTCTAACATGCCAGATTCGGCATAAATGCTTTTAGACATTCTGGCAGCTCCATAGGTAAGTTCAAAAGTTCCTGGCACATTCCAGCGTACAATGTTTTCTTTTTGTGCACCACAATCTAGTAATGCATCAAAAGCACCTTGCCAGAGGCCTTCTGTAATAGTATCGTTCCATTCTGAAACAACAATCCCAAACCGAAAGTCTTTCGCGTTTGGGATTGTTGCTTTATCGTAATTCGATAAATTATGATTTGCAGTAGCCATGTTTTATAAGCTTGCTTCTACTTTTCCTATCAATACATCAACTTGACCTGCTTCTGTAGAACTGTCAAATTCAGTTTTAATACGCTTTAGATAATCTAATGCTTTTTGGTTTTCACCTAAATCCATTGCAACTCTTGCTGCTTTTAGAAGGTACATAGGTGTTGTAAAATCATTAACATTAGCCTTAAATGCTTTTTCGTAATATTCTAAAGCTTCTGGTAATTGCTCTAACTGAACAAAGGCATCACCAATTCCACCTTTAGAGATTGGTCCTAACATCTTATCTTCACTAGAAAAATCACTTAGATAAGTAATTGCATTTTGATAATCCTTCAGGTTTAAATACGCCATACCAGCGTAATAGTTAGCTAGGTTTCCTGCTGGTGTGCTGCTGTATTCTTTGGCAATATCCTTCATACCAAACTTACCTTCGCCTCCTTCGATAGCCATAAGGTAAAGTGAATCTGAAGAAATACCATTAGCCGCATCTTCAAAGTATTTTTTTGCAGTGTACATTTCATTCATTGCCTCTTTTTCCTGAGGTTCTGCAATGAATTTGTTGTATCCTAAATAACCTAAAACTATAAGTGCTACAGCTGCAATTACACCAACGATGTAATTTTGGTTTTTAACAAACCATTCTTCTGTTTTTGAAGCTCCTTCATCTAAAGTATTAAATACTTCTGCTGTTGTTGAATTTTCTTCAACTACTACTTCCTTTTCTTTTTTAGTTTTTGGTTTATAGCCTCTTTTCTTATACGTTGCCATATCTTGTCTATTATTGCGTGCGCAAAAATATAATTTTTATTGGGATTTAAAAGCCTAATTATTCGTTATTTTTCAATAATTTGCAAGACTATTAATTACATAAAACACCTCTAAATTCAAGCAAAGAACATCTGTTTTTTATGGTTCTAAACGCATTATCTTTAGTTAATTACAAAAATTTTGAAAGTCAGATTTTTGATTTTGACGGTAAAATAAATTGCTTTGTTGGTGCTAATGGCATTGGTAAAACAAACGCTTTAGACGCTATTTATCATTTGGCTTTTGGTAAAAGCTATTTTAATCCTGTTGCTGTGCAAAACATAAAACATGGCACCGAATTTTTTGTGGTTGATGGTAATTTCACCAAAAATGAGCGCAGTGAAAAAATTATTGTTTCGCTTAAAAGAGGTCAAAAAAAAATCATAAAACGCAATGGTAAAGCTTATGAAAAATTTAGTGACCACATCGGTTTTATTCCACTGGTGATTATATCTCCAGCTGATAGAGACCTAATCATTGAAGGCAGTGACACAAGACGTAAGTTTATAGATAGTGTGATTTCGCAAAGTGATAAAGTATATTTATCTGCACTTATAGCTTACAACAAAGTACTTTCGCAACGTAATGCACTTTTAAAATATTTTGCGCTCAACAACACCTTTAATGCAGACACACTTGCTATATATAACGAACAACTAAACACCTACAGTGCAGAAATTTTCAAAAAACGAGAAGAATTCTTAAATGTATTTATCCCAATTTTTAAGGATCGTTACGAAGCCATAAGCCAAAGCAAAGAAGCTATAAATTTAAAATACAAAAGCGATTTGTTTGATGGTGAATTAATAGAACTTTTAAAAACCAACATTAACAAAGATAAGGCTTTACAATACACAAGCGTAGGGACGCACAAGGATGATTTAGTGTTTACAATTGATGATTTTCCCATAAAGAAATTTGGCAGTCAAGGACAGCAAAAATCCTTTTTAATTGCTTTAAAATTAGCGCAATTCGATTTTATAAAGCAACAAAGTGGTGTCTCGCCTATTTTACTACTCGATGACATTTTTGATAAGTTAGATGAAAACAGAGTAGCACAAATCATTAGTTTAGTAGATAACGATCATTTTGGTCAGATTTTTATTAGTGATACCCATGCCGAGCGAACAGAAAATGTAGTCAAGCAGATTCATCAATCTTACAAAATTTTTAAATTATGAAAAAGTGTGGCATTATCCTGCTAATTCTAATATTTAGCTGTTCTAAAAACCCTGAAACACTCATAACACACCTTAATGGTTATTGGGAGATTGAAGAAGTCACTTTAGCTGATGGTTCCGTTAAGCAATATCAATTCAACGAAACTATAGATTATATTAGTATTAATGATAGTCTGCAAGGATTCAGAAAAAAATTAAAACCTGGTATCAACGACACCTATTTTACCTCTGACGATGCTGAAGCGATTACCTTAAAAATTGAAAACAACAAACTCATCATGTACTATAAAACCTCTTATGCTGAGTGGAAGGAAACCGTTTTAGAAGCCTCAGAAAAGCATTTAAAAGTAAGGAATGAAAATAAGGATGTATATTTATACAAGCGTTACATTCCAATACAATTGGATATTGATTAATAGTGGTGATAGAAAATGGCAAAACGAAACAATGATAACCGTCCAATAGAAGAAATTTTAAAAGAATTTGTACAAACCAATAATCTAGAAGCCGGTTTAGACAAAGTAAATGTTCGAGAAGCTTGGGCTAATCTCATGGGAAATGGCGTTAACAATTATACAACAGCAATAGAACTTAAACACGAAACGCTTTATGTACAACTGAGCTCTAGCGTATTGCGTGAAGAACTGAGTTATGGCAATGAAAAAATCGTAAAAATGTTAAACGAGTCAATCGGTAAAGAGATTGTAAAAAAATTAGTGTTACGCTAAGCAAAAGCGTTAAGATTTTTAGAAAACCAGAAAAGATCCGTCTAGCATTTTGTAACTTTATTTAAAAAAGATGTTAAGACTATATGCCTTGTTATTATTTATCTCATTACAACAATCTATGACTTTATATCAATTTAATTTTGAAAGCAAACTAGATAGTTGGGAAATTTTGGATGATGTTGTTATGGGAGGCCAGTCTGATGGTCACCTAAAAATTAATGAAGACGGCCACGGAGAATTTTACGGACAAATCTCCTTAGAGAACAATGGTGGTTTTTCGTCTGTCCGCCATTATTTTGAAACACTAGACTCATCAAACTTTTCAACATTTAGTATACGTCTAAAAGGTGACGGCAAAACCTATCAGTTTAGAGTAAAAAATAGCCGTAATAATCGTCACTCATACATTTATAAATTCGCAACATCGGGTGATTGGCAAACTATAAAAATTCCATTTAAAGACATGTATGCCTCTTTTAGAGGTTATCGATTAGACATTCCTAATTTTGAAGGAAATAAAATGGAAGAAATAGCCTTTTTAATCGGAAATAAGAAAAAGGAGAGTTTTAAACTTCTTGTAGATTTTATAAGCTTAGAATAATATTTGGTATTTTTAGGCCTCAAATAGTGCTACCTAATGAAATATGCTAAGCTCATTGTCTCTTTCGTATTAACGATAGGACTTTTTTTTACCCTAAACACCAAACTAGGCTCCATTCCACCAATTGGTAAATTTTTAAATCCATATTCTGGTATTTGGCAAAATGAATCAACCGAATCTATTTCTGGAAATGTTAGAATTCCTGGATTAAAAGACAAAGTTACCGTTCACTATGATGAACAACTCATTCCACATGTTTTTGCTCAAAATGAAAGTGATCTCTACAAAGCGCAAGGGTACTTAACCGCCAAACATCGTTTATGGCAACTCGAGTTTCAGACCTTTGCTGCCTCTGGACGTTTATCTGAAATTATTGGAGAAAAAGCACTAGATTATGACCGTACAGAACGTCGCAGAGGCATGGGCTATGGAGCAGACCAAGCTATAGCTTACATGGAAAAATATGATAAAGAAACCTTGGGATATATTAGAGATTATGCAGATGGAGTTAATGCCTATATCAGTCAATTAAAACCTGAAGATTATCCTGTTGAATACAAACTACTAGACTATAAGCCCGAAGCTTGGACACCAAAAAAAACAGCATTATTATTAATGTACATGACCAAAATGCTAGCCGGTAATGATGATGATTTAGAATACACCAATGCATTACGATTACTCGGTAAAGATAATTTTGATTTATTGTTTCCTGATTTCTTCGACATTACAGATCCTGTAATACCAAAAGAAACCGATTGGAGTTTTATAAATGTACCGCAAACACCTTTGCCAAATAGTAAGGCTGTATTAGATACTATCACAGAAACAATCTCAAAACCAAATCCAGATAATGGTAGTAATAACTGGGCTGTATCAGGAGCTAAATCAGCAACCGGAAATCCTATACTGGCAAATGATCCGCATTTAGGTCTTAACCTACCTTCTATATGGTTTGTTATGCAGCTAAGCACACCAAATCATAATGCGTTTGGAGCTACTATTCCAGGTGCACTGAGTGTTATTTCTGGGTTCAATCAACACATAGCTTGGGGAGAAACCAATGCAACCAGAGATGTTATTGATTGGTACAAAGTTGAATTTAATGAAGACCGTACGAAATATAAGTATGATGGCCAATGGAAAGATGTTTCCATACGTGTTGAAGACATTAAAATAAGAGGAAAAGAAAACTACAAAGACACGGTACTCTATACGCACCATGGTCCTGTGGTATATGACAAAAACTTTAAGTCTGATATGGAATTGGCTGGCTATGCCATGAAGTGGATTGGACACGGAGGAGGAAACAACCAAAAAACATTCTTAGAGCTCAATAAAGCAAAGAACTATGATGACTATGTGCAGGCTTTACAATACTGGAATGCTCCTGCTCAAAACTTTGTTTTTGCTTCCACCGAAGGAGATATTGCCTTATGGATACAAGGAAAATTCCCGAATAAATGGGAAGGTCAAGGAAAATTTTTAATGGATGGTAGTAATCCTGAAAATGATTGGCAAAGCTATATACCTCAACAATTTAATGCGCATACTAAAAATCCTGAGCGTGGTTTTGTGAGTTCTGCCAATCAGCATCCTGTAGATGAAAACTACCCTTATTATGTTTTTAATGATGGCTACGAAACGTATAGAAACAGAGTTATTAATGATTACTTCAATTCAAAAGAGAAATTCAGTGTTGAAGATTTTAAAAATTTACATAACAACAACTACAATCTTAAAGCTGCCGAAATTGTACCATACATGTTAGAACACATGGACGCTTCCACTCTTTCCAAGGAAGAAAAAGTAATTTACAACGAAATAAAGACATGGAAATTTAACAACGATATAAACGAAGTTGGCCCTAGTATTTTTAGACAATGGTATGGAAAACTCTATAATTTGGTTTGGGATGAACTTGACTCTGAGGAGTTAGAATTAGATTCACCGTTTACCTATCAAACCATATATCTATTGAAGAATCATAGCGACCACAAATTTATGGATATTGTTGAAACTGAAGATAAAGTTGAAACTGCTAAAGATTTATTTTTAATTGCCTTTAAAGAAGCTTCTGAGCGTTTAATTGAAATTAAAAAAGAGAAAGGTGATTACACTTGGTTAAAATATAAAGCTACTTATGCAGGTCACTTACTACAAGCCTTACCTGCATTTTCAAGATTTGATATTCCTATTGGTGGAGATCGCAATATAGTTAATGCCACTTCAGAAAATCATGGGCCTTCATGGCGAATGATTGTTGAGATGAGTTCACCACCTAATGCCATAGGCATATATCCTGGTGGACAATCTGGTAATCCTGGTAGCAAATACTACGATAATTTTATAGACGATTGGGCTGCAGGAAAATACCATCAACTTAACTTTTTGCAATCTAACCAGGCTACAGATGCTATAATGAGTACACAAACCTTAACACCTGAAAACTAATGAAGAACAATATCATTAACTTTTTCGCAACAATATTCTTAGCATTTATACTATCGTTTGTTTTACCGTGGTGGTCCGTAATGACAGCCGCTTTGATAACTTCTTTATTTATTCCATTAAAAAAAGCTTCTGTATTTTTTGTACCCTTTTTAGCAATTCTTGTGTTTTGGGCAGTTTACAGCTTTATTCTAAGTAGCAGTAATGATTACACTTTAGCAAAACGTATCGCTGTGTTATTACCTCTTGGTGGTAATCCTTATGTTTTAATGCTAGTGACAGGAATTGTTGGTGGATTAGCTGCTGGAATCACAGCCGTATTTGGAAAACAATTTGCTGCTTTAGCCGTTAAATAAAAACAAAATTTAAATTATTATAAAAAAACACCCACACTTTCGTGCAGGTGTTCCAACTAACAAAAAAACTCAAAAAGTATCAAAATTTCTTATGATACCGATTAACTGTAATCAGCAGTTAATCTTTCTTGCTAGCAACCAATCAATCAACCTTAATTTGCTTCCCCACAAACTAAGTGTTGACCCCTAAAAATTGTAGGTTACAATTCCTCTAATAAAAAATGGTGTTCCTGGTGTAAAATGAATTTCTTCAACAGACTCTGCTTCGTTTTGTAAACGAGATTCTGTAGCAAACTGAGTTTCATTCCAGTCTACGTCAAATAAGTTTTCTACCATGACACCCAGTGTCACATTCTTCATTCTATAGTTCAGATTAAAATCAAAAACAGAATAGCCCTCTGCTATAATTGAGTTGTCTTCATTAGCTGGCCTGTCATTTAAATATCTAAATCGCAATCCGCCAGAAAACCCATCTAAATTATCTATGGATAAACCACCTGTGAATGTAAAATCTGGTGCTAATGGTATATAATCCTCGCCTTCTGGCTCATCTATGCTTCTAGCATGTGTATACGTTGCATCAGAATCTAAAAACAACCAATCGTTAATCTGATATCTCAATCCTAAATCTATTCCGTAACGTCTTGTTTTACCGCTTGGCTCTACAATACCTGCATCACCTACATAAACAAATTCTTGTTCTAAGAATAAATACCATAATGCCGAGTTAACTACAAGTTTTGGAAACGGTTTCCAAATAGTACCCAAATCCGTTCCGTAAGAACGTGGTAAAATATCTCTTCCTTCATTAGCTACAACAACTCTCGCATCATTAGAATGAAACCCTAAACCAGACTTTAAATATAATTGCAGATTATCTTTAGCATTGTAATAGAAATTTAACTTTGGACTTAAAATGGTCTTCGTTTCAGATTGTGTTTCATAATTGGTCTGTAATGCATCGTTATACATAAACTTGAAATAATCTAAACGCAAAGCTGGTGCTACTCTGAATTTACCAAACTCAAAATCTGCTTTTACAAAGGCATCAATATTAGTTTGATTAATATCGCCTAATTGTATATTTTCTAGAGTTGTGGTTCGGTTTAACGTTCTCGATAATTCTACATCATCAATAATATCATGTCGTAAGCCAAAACCAGATGTTAGATTTAACTCCGTACTTCCTAAAAAGGTTGAATAATTTATCGCTGCATTTGCACCAAAAATCTGTCTATCTTCTTTCTGCTTTATTTGGTCACCATTTACAGGATCTTCTAAAAAGAATGTAAAGTTAGAATACAATTCAAAAGCATATTGAGAGTAGTAAGCGTTAGCCTTTAATGTTGTTTTGTCTGTAATGTATTTATCATACGTAACATTTAAATTGGTTCGAGAGGTTTCACCTCCTTCAGTATCGTCAATTGCGCCAAATCTTGTAATGTTTCCGTTATCAACTTCGCGCTGTGGTATTTGCCCAGAGGCATCCCAACGACTTGTAAAATGTGACGCAGTAAGTGTTAACTTATCATTCTCTGGAGAGTACATGACATATTTTCCAAATAAGTTCAATCGATTAAAATTTTGAGGAGAATCGAAAGGTCCATCTGTGGCTATATACTCCATTGCCAAATAGGCATTTTGATTTTTAGTATTCTCTAACAAATCAAATAAACCTACTGTCCTTAGTGTATTAAATTGTCCAAGAGATAACGACACACTGCTTTCGTCTATGTAATCTTTGGTTTTAAAGTTTACATAACCAGCAGTGTTAAAATCACCTTCTGAAGCGTAGTAAGCGCCTTTACCAAAATCTATTTTATTTACAGTTTCAGGTATTACAAAGTGCAAATCACTATAGCCTTGACCATGTGCGTGAGACACCATATTTACTGGCATTCCATCTACACCAATCGTTACATCTGTGCCGTGGTCTACATCAAACCCTCTAAGAAAAATTTGCTCTGCTTTACCTCCACCAGCATGCTGACCAATAAACAAACCTGGCACTTTCCTTAGTACTTCTTGTGAAGAATTTACTGGTGTGACATTTAAATCTAATCTAGAAATGGTACTCACAGGGTTAAGTTCTTCTCTAATTACCATTTCGTCCAATTGAAATACTTTTTCTTCTAAAACAATATTTAAACCGTTTGTATTTGATACTTGCACAATAGCTGTTTTATAACCCAAAAGTCCAATCTTTAATGAATCTCCTACTTTAGTTTGGCTTATAAAAAACACACCATTTTCTGAGGTATGTGCATGAGATTCTGAATTTAAGTTATAGACATAAGCTGCTTCAAGTGGTTGATTTAATTCATTAAGAACGACTCCTTTAATATTTTGCGCATGCATGTTGTATGCAACACAAATTAATAGGATAAGTAATAGTCTTATGTTTCTCATGATTATAGTTGATTGATTTTAGATTCCATTGTAGGCCCGAGTTCATAGAGACTAGCGACCAACTCATTTTTTAATTCTGAAACTTGATCTGTTTTGCCCATTGCTTTATAGATCTCGGCTATGTGGTACAAAACTGCTGGCTCAAAAGTATGTCCTTCTACATGCTTTTCTATGATTGCATTTGCCTTTTCTATATTTCCTTTTTTAAAATAACTCCAGGCCAATAAGTCATAAGATTGTGGTGTAGGTCTGTTTTCTACCTCAAGTTCTGCTATTTCTATGGCTTTTTCTGGCAGTAACATCTCATCTGTATACACTATTACATTGTAGGTATTATACATGTCACCATAATTTTTGTTTCTAACCATATCATTATAGCGACTAATAGCAGCATATTTGGTCGATTCGTCTTCATTATAATCGGCTATTTCTGCAATTAACAACTCATAATCAGGGGAAGTATAATAGGTCTTTACTGAGTCGATTATATTTTGTGCCATTATAGGGTTACTTTCATAGGAAAAAGTAATCCATGCAATGCCTTTTTTTGCATAAGCATCTGTAGGGTCTAACGCCAAAGTTTTTAAATAAAGATTATACGACTTTTCTATTTCGCCTGCATGACCGTAAAAGTCTGCAAGATTGGTATAAGACCACTGCTTAAGACCTTTTAAGTTAGATGCCTCAGCTATAGCTTTTGCTTTTTCCATATTAACTATAGCGCCTTCTAGATTTCCTCTATGGTCTTCCCATTTTGCCAAGCGAATGAGATAATCAAAATCTGAGGTATTTTTAATTTCCTTCAGGTAAGATTCAGCAGTTAAATAATTTCCTAATTCTAAATGAACATCAAAGAGCATTTTTTGTGTCCCTTTTAATTTATCACCATTTTCTTCAGCTTGTTTAAGTAGGCTTAATGCTTCTTTAAACCGATGCTGAGAAATATAGTTTGAGGCTAAACTTTTTAAGTATGATGTGGTTTTTCCTTTAGTAATTTCAACAGCTTGCTTTAGGTCTTCTTCTGCTTTAATTAGATAACCTACATCTCCAGTAGCGTCAAAAATTGCCGTGTAAGCTGAAGCGCGTTTTCCTAAATATGGATATTGATTTGGGTTTTCTTCAAGCTTATCTGTCCATTGCTGAGCGTTTGCAACAAGCAATGATTTATCTGCTTTTTTAGAAAGGTATTCTGAGTAATCGTTACTATTGGTTACTGTGTTATTACAGCTAAACATCAGTAATATTATAATAAAGGGAAAGGTTTTTTTGAGTATCATGGTTTGCGAGTTTTTGTTGTTAAAAATATTCCTGAAACAGATCCGTAGACCTACTTCAGGAATTAGGTTCAGTATCTTACCAAGGTGAGGCCAAGTAAGGGAAAGACGTTAAAAACGCTTTATCATTGGCATCTACATTGTCATTAGATAATCCTGGGTTTTCAGAGAAGTCCTCTCCCCCAAAAATTAGAAGTAATTCAACAGTTATAACATCATCTGCCAAGGCTCTTCCTGTTAAGACATTTGTACCATCAAAAAATGTTGTTGTACCATCTAAAGAAACATTAAGTACATCTGTTGCCAATAAGCCTGTGAAGGCTCCTGCATCTAAACCTAGAGCATTAGTGTCGCCAGGATTTGCATAAGCCGGACTCAATGCTTCTAAATTATTTTGAAACATAGCCTGAAACGATGCGTTTTGATTTGAAGGTACTGTTGTGTTAAAAGCGTCTTTCATACCAGAAGACACAAATACTGTGTTTACAGCAGGTCTTCCCATTTGGTCTTGCTGCGCGTATGTTCCTGAGAAATCAGGTCCCATTGGCTGAGAAATACTGTCATCATCATTATTACAATTAAATGCCACTAAAGACATTAGCATTGCAATAGCATATAGTTTTATATTATTTTTCATCATCTTAAATTTTAAATTTGTTATTGTCTTCTTTTAGATTCTACCCAAGTATTGATAGTACCTGTACCACCTATCATAGATTTAGGTACCTCAACCACTACAGAAAGCACATTAGTACCTGCAAAGGTGTCTGCACCAGGATTATTAAAACTTGTAGCGTTACCTGCTATGATTTGTCCGTACTGGGCAAAGTCCATAAAAAATGGATCATCTCTTGGGCCTGCAAAGGCCATCATACCACCAGAGCTTTCTACATTAGCCGATTGTCCGTAAGGTGTAATGTCTACAACAAGCTGATTGGTTGCATTAGTTGCAATTGTACTGTTCAATCCAGTTTGAGAAGGTGCAGTTGGTCCAAAAACGTACATTTTACCATCTCTGGCAATAGCCTGGATTACCAAATCTTCTACATTGTCTCCTGTATTATCGATATTAAATTCAATTAATACATTTTCATCAAAAGCTGCATTTTGAGTATCGCTACCAGAACCTAAAAGCCCTTGCACATTTGCGACAAATGCAATATTTGATGTGTTCTCGCCTTGAAAGGCGTAAAAATCTGTGATATCACTAGTACCACCTTGTACAGCAGGAGCATCTATATGATCCGCTGCAATAGCAACAAAAGTTGCAATTGCTACAATTGCTGCTGCCATTAAAAATTTTGTGTTTTTCATAATTTGAGATTTTGTTAATTATTGTGTCTCTATTCTACCTACGGAAAAATGAACAAGGCGGTTTTATATTTTTTTCAAAAAGTTTGAAATGTGGTTGTTTTTTGGAGATAAAAAGTATCTTTATATCCTAATAATATTGCCATGAACCCATCAGCAAAAGGCTGGATAAAAAAACTACTTAAGGACCTATCAGATAATAATCTGGCTGATATTGATACCTTAGATTTTTATAATAAGCTGAGACAAACTGGTTTTATTTATGGCAGTAATATTTCTACTTTAAAATTTATAGATCAGTCTTTTGATTTTACCGAAGAAGAGCGAAGTAAAATAAATCTGCTTCTATGTTTTTATCATATTCATTTAAGTGAAGGGTATTCTAACGATACATTTATAGATAAGCTTGTTAACTATTATAAAACTGTAGGTGAAAACGAACGTTCTTTCTTTGAAGAGCTATTTGGTGAATCGTCTAGCGATAGATTGCTAGAAAAAATGATTCATAAGCGTATTCACATCGATGATAATTTTATTTCTAAAAGTTTCAATTACTTTTTAGTAAATGCCTTGCTATTTATAGATGTATTAGGCTACATTCAGTTTTTAAACGGTAAAAAGGGAAAAGACATTGAAAATTACGTTAACAATTTAGAATCGGCATTGGAGTCTGTAGTCATCTCTGTAATGGACACTAAATCTAACAAGTCTGATTACGATGAAAATTTAATGAAGCTTTTTGAAAGCTCTATGCGACAAAAAGACACAGACATTAACACCTATGATGATGTAATTAAATTAATAAATCACCCTTTAGAAAAGCAATACCTTGTCGATCTTGTCTGTATGGCTTCGTGGAGTGATAAGGTTATAGATTCTGCTGAACAGGATTTTCTTAATAAAATGAAAGATGATCTCAACTTGGAACAAAAGGTCATTGATAAATCTATTGAATCTATAAATTCATTTTATGATAAGCATAAAGAAGAAGTTGCATTTTTAAGCTCAAAAAACTTGGCTCAAAGTTTTTATGATAACAGTAGCAAACTGGTATCTAAGCTCGTAAACCGCAACAAAAAGCGTCTTTTAAAAGAATTGTCTGAGAGTAAAGAGGCAATGAAACTACTAACCGCTTCAACTTACAGAACACTCAATGACGAAGAGCAAAAAAAGATACAACAACAGCTGCTAGATATTTTTAAATCTATACCAAGTTTGGCTATTTTTATGCTACCTGGTGGTGCTATTTTATTACCGCTTTTTGTGAAAATTATTCCAAAATTATTGCCTTCTGCTTTTGATGATAATAGAATTGAAGAGGAAAACTAACCTCTACTCTAGCCAATTTTTAAAATCCTTTACGCGCTCTCTTGCTACAATAATTTCTTGCTCATTGAAGTGACTGAGCTTAATTTGCAATCTAGAGTTGGTATAGCTAATGATATCTTTTATGGCATTAATGTTCACATAAAATTTTCGGCTTACCCTAAAGAACACATGTGGCTCCAACTCATCTTCAAGTTGATCTAAAGTTAAGTCTAAAAGGTAATTCCTGCCTTCATTCGTATAAGCATAAGTCCCTTTATTTTCACTATAGATGCATTCTATATCTTCAATATTAATAAGCTTTAAATGTTGCCCAACTTTTACCGAAAAACGCTTCTTATACTCACGTTCAATAGGATTTACTAATAATTTTTTAATATCGTTAAAGTCTAACGTAACAGATTGCTTTTGAGGTGTTCTTCCTTTAAATTTATTTACCGCAACTCTTAAATCATCATCATCAATTGGTTTTAAAAGGTAATCTATACTATTAAGTTTAAAAGCCTGCAGCGCATATTCATCATAAGCCGTGGTAAAAATTACAACAGAATTAATATCCAAGGTTTCAAAAATCTCAAAAGACAAACCGTCGCTCAATTGTATATCTAAAAAGATTAAGTCTGGATGCTCGTTGTTTTGAAACCATTCTAAAGATTCTTCAACCGAATGCAGCATCGTTTCTGCTTCAATATCCAAGGATTTTAGCATACGCTGTAGTCGTCTTGCTGATGGTTTTTCGTCTTCTATAATAATTACCTTCATCTTGTATTTTTTCTTCTAAATTAGTTTTTAGTACAATTAGCTATAGACTGTTTACTGCTACTGATACAACAGCTAACTAAAAATCACTCCCAATTGCGTTCTTCCTTGTCCATAAACTCTTTAAGCTTACGCTTTTCCCAGTCCTTACCAAAAAAGAAATCGGGTCCAAAAACTCCTATAAAATGAAATATTAATCCTATTCCCCAAAAAACTGCAGTGGCATATGGACCAAAACCTCTGAAACCTTGGTCTGAATAAAGTCCTATGAGCAATATTAAAAATAGATTAACGACAATGTAAACTGCCAAATGCCAGTAAAACCCAATTAAGGCATCTACCTTTTTTTTAGCTCTTAAATAAGCTTCTTCCTTTCTGAAATCTGAAATTTCGTCTTTATCTTTATAAGGTTCTAAACTATATTTTTCCATGTTCTTAGTTTATTAATATGAGTCATCAGACAATTCTTTTTTCATGTATTCTTCTATCTTTCGTTCTTCCCATTTAGCACCAAACTTAATTGACAGAAAATGTAGAATTAGAAATACTCCCCAAATAGTCCAGGAACTCAAAACGTTAATGGTTAAAAACTCATTAACAAAGCTGTCCCAGCTATTAAAATCTCCCCAAACTTTGACTACAGTAAGTACTGTATTTACCAAAAAGTATATAACAAGGTGTGTGTAAAACCCTTTCTCTTTCTCAACTCTGCGCTTTGCTTTTATGTAATTTAAATTCTGATCTTTCATGACTTTTTATTTTTTAATTCCAACGATTTTTATCGTCCTCCTCACGCATGTATTTCTCGATTTTGCGCTGTTCCCACTTAGCACCTAATGCGCCATTATCTACATATACGCGATAGGCTTGGAACACTAAACTAATTCCCCATCCAAATATTGGAAACCAAAACCACTGTATGGTGTGTTGCGAATATCTATACCATATAAAGATTAAAAACGGTATAATAAATACATACGATATTAAGCTATAATAGAAAGCTTTTAACTCATCTACACGCTTGCGAGCCCTAACATAATCCTCGTTAAGACGCTCTTTTGATTTTTGTGCTGTTCTCATGATTGATACTTGTTTTGTGAGCATTGGAATTGCAACTACAAAATCCTTCTCTCTTTGATTGATGTAAACTTTTCGTTCTGTAAGAAGCTGATAGCGCTGCTTTATGTTTTCTAAACCAACTCCACTACTCTTCTTTACAATTTGCTTTGGTTGAAGATTATTCATCACTACTAAATGATTCCCATCTTCGTATATTTTAATATGCAATGGTTTACTCGAGGTTACCATATTATGTTTTACCGCATTTTCTAATAACAGTTGCAAGGACAAAGGCACTACCTTACTTTCAGGGTTTGAAGCCTTGTCTGGTATTTCAAAAATAATGCTGTCTTCAAATCGCATTTTTAAAAGCGACATGTACGTTCTGGCAAAATTCAATTCTTCGTCAACTGTGACTAGCTCTTTATTTTTTTGCTCAAGAACATAACGATATACTTTAGATAATGCTGTTGTAAACTTCTGTGCGCTATCCGGATTTTCTTCAATTAAACTGGTCAATACATTGAGACTGTTAAACAGAAAATGCGGATCTAACTGATTCTTTAAAGCGTCGAACTTGGCACTGGCAGCACCAGCGATTACTTTTTGCTCTTTTATTTTATTCTTTTGAAAACGGTTGTAGAAGTATATAATGTAAAACACCGTTACGATAGATAGTGTAATCCACAACCCAAATGAATACCCATACCAAGTTTCAGTTTCTATAAAATGATCTAAAGAATCTCCAAATATTACAACCTCAACAAATACTCTAAGAATAAAAATGGTTATGAGTGTTACCACTGTACTACAAAATATACCAACCAAAAAACGTTTAACAATATCATAGGTTTTATAACTACGCTTCTTAAGGTATACGAAAACCACAGTATTGACATAAGTAATGACAAAAGTATAGAGCTGATATATGCCAAAGTAGATTAAAAACTGATTAACACTTTTAAAATCAAAACCATTGGACATGTAAGTGCCTATAAGGAATACTACACATCCTATAATAAAGGTGGTTAAAAAACTTTTTACTGACTTTGACATAAAATCTGAAATAATTTATTCTTTACACACTGTTAATACTTCTTTAGCTCGTTCTTTTCCCCAATTAGGATGAAAATCGCTCTCTGGCTTAAAGGTATCAAATAGTTTTATTGACGCTTCAATTTCGCCGCAGAATGGTTCTGTATCCTGGCCAAAGTATTTAGCGCTTCCCATTCCCCAATCTGCTTTACAAAAGGCAGCTCTAGGATTTGTTGGGTCTAATTTTACAGCTTTGGCATATAGTTCGGCAACCTTACCAGCATACTTCATTCCGTAAGTTGCACCGTCGTAGGCGACCCAATTTGTATATACCTGAGCTTGCATTACCAACAATTCTGCATTGCTCTCCGTCTTGGACATTGCAATGTCTAAATGATCTTGTGCTTTTCCTAATTGTGCTTTTAGTATGGTTTCGTCCTTTTCGTCCCAACTTTTTAAGCTGTTTATCTGGGCGATATAATAGTTGGGCAACCACTCGTCTTCTTCAGCTTTGGCTATTCTTTCAAACATATTTTCGGCTTCATCCAATTTATCAGACTCCCAAAGTTCAAAGGCTTTAGTCATTCCTTTTTCAAAATTGGTTTGTGCTTGCGTTAGCCCAGTAAAGACTACTATTGCAATAAATACTACCTTTCTCATAATTAAAGTCTTATGGTTATTGTTTTATTTGTTTTTAAATCAAATTTAGCATCTTTCCATTTCGGTGGACCCATAAAGCCCTTAGCATTGTTAGAGCAACCATAATCTTCTTTAGGAATACCTACAAAATTACTATCTAACTTTCCGTTATCGTTTTCATCATGAAAAATAGAAACCGCATAAGTGCCTTCTGGTATCTCCTTAAAGGTTACAGTACAGCTTTTATTAGTAATGCTACTTATTACACCTTTGTAGGATTTGTCTAAAAAATCAGTTTCTGAATCATAGACTGCAATAAACATTTTTCCGTCATTATTGGCTACGTCTTCAACTTGTACTGTTAAGCTAAAAACCTCTTGTGCATTTATATGAGCAGATATGATGCTGATGATGATAATAACTGCGAATTTTACTATTGTATTCATAATGTTTTAAATATCTATAGCAGAACTTGATGTAATGCCAAAATGTTGAAACAAATATCCTTAATAACACTTGTTTTTAAAAATACGAATTACCGAATTGTATGTTTTTGATGATGAATTGTAGTTTTATAAACATCTTTTTTTTAAGTGAATGATTAGTCATAAAGTTTTACTTATGATGATAGAAAAAATTTGTCAAAAAATAACTGTTAAGAATTAATAATTTACTTGCACACAAATAAATATTCATAGCCCAATAAGAAAATTATGGTTACCATTCCATTATAGATGAATAAATAGTATATGTTTAATTTATGTCATAGTCATTAAACTTTCAGCGATAAAAAAATGTTACTCCTCATCGCAAACCAAGTTCTGGGATACAGCTCTTACGACTATGACAGAATCATAGGGAAAATGGGGAAACTTACATCAAGACTGTTCTCTTTATAATCCAAAAAAAAGACCATCCTTACAGACGGTCTTTTCAATTTTATATAAAGTGTTTTGTCTTAAAACATCTCTCTACCAGAGAAGTGAAACGCACCTTCAATAGCAGCGTTATCATCACTATCACTACCATGTACCGCGTTTTCACTTATAGAATCAGCATACATTTTACGGATAGTACCTTCTGCAGCATCCGCAGGATTTGTAGCACCAATTAAAGTTCTAAAATCTTCAACAGCGTTGTCTTTTTCTAAAATAGCTGCTACGATTGGGCCACGCGTCATGTACTCAACCAATTCACCAAAAAATGGACGCTCCTTATGGATTCCGTAGAATTCCTCGGCATCTGCCTTTGTCATTTGAGTTAACTTCATTGCTACGATTCTAAATCCTGAAGCTGTAATTTTTTCTAATATTGCGCCAATGTGTCCTTTTTCAACAGCATCTGGCTTTAACATTGTAAATGTTCTGTTAGTTGCCATTTGTAATTTTTTAATTGGGTGCAAAAGTAATGCATTTCTTTAATTTATCAAGCCTTGCCAATAATTAATGGCTAATGTTTAATGATTAATTAACAAAGTCTTTTGTCAGTTCGAGTGAATTTTATGACGATAGGAATAAAATTTGTATCGAGAACCTTTTAGATAACAAAACTTCTCGATAAAGTTCTAGCTCATAATACTTCTCGATAAAATTCTTCGTACCTCAGAATCACTCGAAGTGACGCAACGCTTTAGAATCAAACCTCAATCGTCAGTTCGAGTGATTTGTGAGTGAGCGAGCAAATAGTATCGAGAACCAATTAACCATAAAATCACTCGAGCTGACGTAGCCAATCATTCCTGCGTAGGCAGGAATCTATTCTACAAACTATTATTAGATTCTGCATCACACTTCGAATGCACTCGGTCGGACAGTGCGGAATAAGAACGATTCTTAATTTCATATTAAAAACGTTTTCAAAAACACTAAAAATTGTAAATTCGCTTCCTATGATTAAAACACAAATTGCAGAACTAAAAACACTACTTAGTACACCACAAGACATTGTGATTGTGCCACATAAAAATCCAGATGGTGATGCTATGGGTTCTACCTTAGGCTTGTATCATTACTTAAAAGCCTATAATCATCAAGTAACCGTTGTTGCTCCTAACGATTATCCAGATTTTTTAAAGTGGTTACCAGAAAATGACAGCATTTTAATCTTTGAGTCTCAGCAAGAACAATGCGAAGCATTAATCAACAAAGCGCAGCTTATTTTCACTTTAGACTTTAATGCTTTTCATCGTGCTGGTGATATGGCATTACCTTTAGAACAGTCATCGGCTACCAAAATTATGATAGATCACCATCAGCAACCCGATGACTATGCAAAGTACACCTACTCCGATGTGAGTATGTCTTCTACCTGCGAAATGGTTTACAACTTTATTGAAATGTTAGGCGATTTAGACAAAATAAATAGTGCCATTGCAACCTGTTTATACACAGGCATTATGACAGATACTGGCTCATTTCGTTTTCCGTCAACCACAAGTAGAACACATGAAGTTATCGGCGACTTAATGAAGCGTGGTGCTAAGAATTCAGATATTCACAATAACATCTACGATACTAATAGTTATAGTCGTTTGCAACTTTTAGGTAGAGCCTTACAAAATTTAAAGGTCATACCAGAATTACGCACAGCGTATATCACTTTATCTCAAGCTGAATTGGATGAATTCAACTTTAAAAAAGGCGACACCGAAGGTTTTGTTAACTATGGATTATCTTTAAAGGATATCATATTTGCAGCAATCTTCATTGAAAATCAGCAAGAAGGTATCGTAAAAATATCTTTACGCAGTAAAGGAACGTTTTCTGTAAATGAATTTTCGAGAGCACATTTTAATGGCGGAGGCCATACTAATGCTGCTGGAGGACGCAGTGAAGACAGCTTAGAAACTACGATTGAGAAATTTATTAGTATATTACCACAATATAAAAATGAATTGTCCCAGTAATGAAACACCTACTCTACATACTAATTGCGGCTTTTATTTTGGTGGGTTGTAAATCGCCCGAAGCCAGAATGCCAGAAACGGTACAGTCTGGTTCTTTCCTTAAAGAATCGGCAGAGCGCAACAAAAAACTAAACGAAAAAGAGCAAGAGATTATTCAAACAATTATAAAAAATAATCCAGATAAAGACTATATCGCCTCAGAAAGTGGGTTTTGGTACTACTACAATACCAAAGCTGAAAAAGATACTATTCAACCAGATTTTGGCGACATTATTAATTTTGAATACAATGTGTCTGACCTTAGCGGAAATGAAATCTACACAACTGCAGAAAGAACGTATGTAATGGATAAGCAAGAGCTTTTTACTGGTTTGCGTGAAGGTTTAAAACTTATGACTGCAGGAGATGAAATAACGTTTATCTTTCCATCACAAAAAGCATACGGCTACTATGGTGATGAAAATAGAATAGGAACAAATGTTCCATTAATTTGCGAAGTAACTTTAAAAACTATAACCCAAGAAAATGATTAAAAAAGCACTTACAACGTTTATAATATTAGTTGTATTGGCAAATATCTCTTGCCAAGAGAAATATCCAAATTTAGAAGATGGACTTTATGCTGAATTTGTTACCAATAAAGGTACAATGATTGCCAAACTACATTATGATAAAGTACCTGTGACAGTAGCAAATTTTGTCGCTTTAGCCGAAGGTAATCATCCCATGGTAAAAGAAGAATATAAAGGAAAACGCTATTATGATAGTATTACTTTTCACAGAGTGGTAAACAATTTTATGATTCAAGGTGGAGATCCTACTGCTTCAGGAATGGGAGATCCTGGTTATAAATTTCCGGATGAATTTCATCCAGATTTAAAGCACGATAAGCCTGGTGTTTTATCAATGGCAAATCCTGGTAGAGATGCCAACGGAAGTCAGTTCTTTATTATGGAAAAAGAATGGCCAAGTTTAGATAACAGACATGCTGTTTTCGGACAGGTTATTGAAGGCATGGATGTACATGACTCCATTTCTAATGTAAAGGTGATTAATCCTCAAGCTAGAAATCACAAGCCTGTTGAAGATGTTGTTATTACTAAGCTTAACATCATAAGAAAAGGAAAAGAGGCTAAATTTTTTGATGCTCCAAAAGTGTTTGAAGAAGAAATGCCAAAAATGTTAGAAAAAAGAAAACAACAAGAAGCTGAAGCCAAGAAAAAAGCTGAAGAACTAGCTCAAAAAGCTAAAGAAGAATGGCTTAAGAAAAATGAATCTATGGATGGTCGTCGTATAGATTCTCCTACTGGAATGGCTATGATTTTCACACACGAAAGTGATGGTGTGCAACCAAAGTCTACAGATCGTGTAAATATTGATTGTGCTGGTTATTTTGAAAACGGAGAGTTATTCTGGACCACTTGGGAAGAAGTTGCTAAGAAAAATGGTAAGTTAGACGAGAGACAAGCGCAAGCAGGACAGTATAAACCTTTTACAATGCCTTATAATGAAACTGCAAGTTTAGTTGCTGGTTTTAGGGAAGCCATGCTAAACATGAAAGTTGGTGATAAAGCAAGAGTATTTATACCTTACTATTTAGGTTATGGAGATACTGGTAGAGCGCCTTTAATTCCACCAAAAACAAACTTAGTTTTTGATATAGAGATTGCAAGTATTGCTGAATAAGTAAACCATAATAAGAGATAAAAAAAGGCAACTGGTCACTGAGCGTAGTCGAAGTGTAGTTGCCTTTTTGTTTTTATAAGCCATGATGAGATGCTGAAACAACACTTCGACAAGCTCAGTGTGACAGTTCAGCATGACAAATACATTTTAATCTTTCTTAGGAATATTTTTCAAAATCTCTAAAACAAATTCCCAGTACTTCTGTGCTGATGAAATCTGAGCACGTTCATCTGGTGAGTGAGCACCTTTAATATTTGGCCCAAAACTAATCATGTCCATTTCTGGATAATTTTGTCCAAGAATACCACATTCCAAACCTGCATGACAAGCTGCTACATGAGGTTTTTCACCATTATTAAGACGTTCGTAAATTGGCACCATTACTTTTAAAATAGCAGAATCCATATTTGGTGCCCAACCTGGATAACTTCCTGAGAATTCAACCTCACAACCTGTTAACTCAAAAGTTGCGCGAAGTGTATTAGCTAAATCCCATTTAGAACTTTCTACAGAACTACGCGTCAAACATCCAATTTTCACTGCTCCATCTTTTACAATAACTCTGGCAATATTATTAGAAGTTTCTACCAAATCTTTAATGTCCGGACTCATTCTATAAACACCATTTAAAGCAGCATATAAAGCTCTTGTTAATCCTTCTTGCACACCTAAATCCATGATTTTTTCTGGTGTTTCAGATTTAGAAATTTTTATTTCTAAGTCTGGTTCCATGGTTTTATATTCATGCTTAATGGTACCTGCCAAAGTTTTCATTTCAGTTTCAAAAGTTGCTTCGTTAACAGCATCAATAGCAACAACTGCTTTACTTTCTCTTGGGATAGCATTACGTAAACTACCTCCATCAATTTCAGAAATACGTAAACCATAGTTTTCAAAACTATCAAATAATAATCGGTTCATTAACTTGTTTGCATTACCTAAACCTTCATGGATTTGCATACCTGAGTGACCTCCTTGCAAACCTTTCACTTCAATGGTGTAACCAATTTTAAACTCTGGTGTTTCCTCTTCATTGTATGTTCGAGTAGCAGTAACATCTACTCCACCTGCACAACCAACACCAATTTCATCATCTTCTTCGGTATCTAAATTCAATAGTATTTCACCATTAAGCAAACCGCCTTTAAGTCCCATGGCTCCAGTCATACCAGTTTCTTCATCTATGGTAAACAAAGCCTCTAAAGCAGGATGCGCAATACTATCACTTTCTAAAATGGCCATAATTGTAGCAACACCAAGACCGTTATCTGCACCAAGCGTTGTCCCTTTTGCCTTTACCCAATCTCCATCTATGTACATATCGATACCTTGTGTATCAAAATCAAAAACCGTATCGTTATTTTTTTGATGCACCATATCTAAATGCGATTGCATAACTATAGCTTTTCGGTCTTCCATTCCTGCTGTTGCAGGCTTTCTGATGATGACGTTACCAACCTCATCTTCTATAGTTTCTAACCCTAAGTTTTCACCAAAATCCTTCATGAACTTTATAACACGTTCTTCCTTTTTTGAAGGACGAGGTACTGCATTAAGATCTGCAAATTTGTTCCATAGTGCCTTTGGTTCAAGGCTTCTTATATCTTGACTCATATTCATTATTTTTACTGTTTACAAAAGTAACCAAACTAAAACTATTTCTTACTTTTGATTCATGCTGAAAAACAAAAAACTCATCATTGCACTTTTCTTGATTGTTCAGATAGTTGCTATTCAAATCTTAAAGCAATTCCCCGAATTTGTTGAGCAATTTTATAGTAATGGTGTTTATGTTTTTATCTCTAAATTAATGCGTTATGCTTTTGGTTGGTTGCCATTTTCAGTAGGTGATGTGTTTTATACTTTAGCTTGTATTTATATAATTCGCTGGATTATCATTAACCGAAAACGCATTTATAAGGACACCAAAAACTGGTTATTAGACATTTTAGCAACCTTATCCTTGGCTTATTTTGCGTTTCATATGTTATGGGCTTTTAATTACTATAGACTTCCTCTCTATAAGTCATTACACCTTGAAGCTGAATACACCACAGATCAATTAGTCAATTTCACAAAACGATTGATTGAAAAATCAAATGAAATTCATAATCAATTAGCCCTAAACGATTCAACAAAAGTGGACATGCCTTTTACCAAATCTGAGGTTTTTGATATGGTAAAAGACAGTTACAAAACATTGTCTGAAACCTATCCGCATTTAGATTATAATCCTGTAAGTATTAAAAAATCAATTTACAGCACACCATTAACTTACATGGGATTTTCAGGGTATTTGAATCCTTTTACTAATGAAGCACAAGTTGATGGATTAATTCCAACCTACAAATTTCCAACCACATCGTGCCATGAAGTTGCACATCAATTGGGCTATGCGGCAGAAAATGAAGCTAATTTTATTGGTTGTTTGGCCGCTATCCATAACAAAGATCTTCATTTTAAATATTCTGGTTACACCTTTGGATTGCGTTACTGTTTGGTAGAAATTTTTAAACGCGATAAAGATTTATACTACGAGATTCTTGCTACAGTAAATAAAGGCATTTTAATGAATTACCAAGAAGTTCAAGACTTTTGGAGATCTTACGAAAACCCAATTGAACCTGTTTTTGAAAAAACCTTCGACAATTTCTTAAAAGCAAATAATCAAGCCGACGGCATGAAAAGCTACAGTTACGTTGTGGCTTTACTGGTTAACTACTTCGAAAACCAGTCACTATAAACGTTAAAAAAACTAAATTCAATTTCAAAATTGTCTTTAATTAGTATCTTTCAAAATCTAATTAACTAACCATTTTATGACAAAAGTTTTTTTACGGCTGCTCATCCTTATGTGCAGTTTTTCGCTATTTGCGCAAGATTACTTTCCAAGTAATACTGGTGTAAAATCTAAAAACACTAATTACACCGCACTTACAAACGCTACAATCTACGTTTCGCCTACAGAGGTCTTAAACAATGCCACTTTATTAATTAAAGACGGTAAAGTTGTAAACGTAGGCACTTCAGTAAACATTCCGAAAAACACTACAACCATTGATGTTTCAGGAAAAACAATTTACCCTTCTTTTATAGATGTCTATACAACGTTTGGTGTAAAAACCCCAGAACGTGGTGGCAATGGCCCAAGATATGGTGCCAGTAGAAGTGGCTTTTATTGGAATGACCACGTGATGCCTGAACAAGACGTTATGTCAAGTTTTAAGTACGATTCTAAATCAGCATCAGAACTGCACCAACTTGGTTTTGGTGTGGTTAATACGCATATGCCAGATGGTATTGTAAGAGGAACTGGTGCGCTTATTGCCTTAAATAATGATGCAGATAACTCACTACGTGTTGTCGATGGCGAAACCACACAGCATTTTTCGTTTCGTAAAAGTGTAAAATCACGTCAATCTTACCCTTCATCAATTATGGGAAGTATGGCATTATTGAGGCAGATGTACAACGATGCCAAATGGTATGCAAGTGGCAATGTAGATACTAAAGATTTATCATTAGAAGCCTTAAACAAAAACACATCGCTTTTACAAATTTTTGAAGCTGGCAGTAGAGCTAACCTTTTAAGAGCTGATAAAGTTGGTGATGAATCTAACGTGCAATATACCATTGTTGGTGGTGGTGACGAATACGAACGCATTAACGAAGTAAAGCAAACTAATGCTACAATTATTCTACCGATTGACTTTAAATTGGCTTACGATGTAGAAAACGCGCATTTAGCTTCAACATTATCATTAAGCGATATGCGTGCATGGAATCAAGAGCCACATAACCCAAGATTATTAGCTGAAAATGGTATTAATTTCGCCTTAACAACACATGGTTTAAAGTCTAAAAAATCATTTAAAACTAATTTACTAAAAGCCATTGAAAGCGGACTTTCTAAACAAAAAGCACTTGAAGCGTTAACTACAGTTCCTGCTTCGTTATTAGGAAAATCAGATGTTTTAGGTACTTTAAAAGCTGGTAGCTATGCCAACTTTTTAATTACTTCTGGAGATATTTTTGAAAAGAACACAAAACTTTTCGAAAACTGGGTTCAAGGTGAAGCGCATGTAATTGAAGATATGAATACCAAAGATATTGATGGTGATTACACATTTAAATTAGCAGGCGAAGATTACAAACTATCCATTTCTGAGAGTACATCAAAACCTAGTGCAAAACTTGAAAGTGGAGACCATCAATTAGGCTCTAAATTAAACTACGCAAATGATTGGGTTAACCTAACCTTTAAAACTGCAGATAGTACAAAAAGTGAATTTATTAGAGTAGTAGCCAATGCTGCAAATAGCAACAGTCTTAATGGTAAAGCCATTTTACCAAATGGTAATGAATTGTCATTCTTTGCGAGTAAAGCAAGTTCAAACGAGCAAGACGACTCTAAGAAAAAGGATAAGAAAGACTCAGAAGCTTCAAACGAAAGCATGAGTCCTATCACCTATCCTAATCTGGCATTCGGATTTACAGAACAACCAAAATCTGAAACCTTATTATTTAAAAATGCTACGGTTTGGACCAACGAAAAAGATGGTGTTTTAGAAAATACCGATTTACTTATTAAAAACGGTAAGATTTCAAAAATCGGTAAAAACCTTTCAGACAAAAATGCTACCGAAATTGATGCTACAGGAAAACACATCACTGCTGGAATCATTGACGAGCATTCACATATTGCAGCTGCTTCTATTAACGAAGGAGGACAAAATTCTTCTGCCGAAGTTACTATAGAAGATGTTATAGACGACGAAGACATCAACATTTATCGAAACCTTGCTGGTGGAGTCACATCGATTCAGATTTTACATGGATCTGCAAATCCAATTGGTGGTCGTTCGGCAATTATTAAATTAAAATGGGGAGAATCTGCAGAAGACCTGATTTATGACAACTCTCCAAAATTTATAAAATTCGCTTTGGGTGAAAACGTAAAACAATCAAGATCAAGTAGAAATGAGCGTTTCCCGCAATCGCGTATGGGAGTTGAGCAAGTGTTTGTAGATTATTTTACAAGAGCAAAAGCTTATGACGATGCCAAAAAAAGCGGTAAACCTTATCGTAAGGATTATGAGATGGAAGTTTTAGCTGAAATTTTAAATAAAGAACGTTTCATTTCTTGCCACTCTTATGTGCAAAGTGAAATAAATATGTTGATGAAAGTTGCAGAGCAATTCAACTTCAACATTAACACCTTTACACACATACTTGAAGGTTACAAAGTTGCTGATAAAATGAAAGATCATGGTGTTGGTGGCTCAACCTTTAGCGATTGGTGGGCTTATAAATACGAAGTAAATGACGCCATACCTTACAACGCATCCATAATGCACAATGCAGGTGTTATTACTGCAATTAATAGTGATGATGCAGAGATGGCACGTCGATTAAACCAGGAAGCTGCAAAATCTGTAAAATATGGTAATGTTAGTGAAGAAGATGCATTAAAATTTGTGACTTTAAATCCGGCGAAATTGCTTCATTTAGATGACAGAGTTGGTAGTCTTAAAGTTGGTAAAGATGCTGATGTTGTTTTATGGTCTGACCATCCACTTTCAGTGTATGCAAAAGCTGAAAAAACAATCATTGAAGGTGTCACTTACTTTGATTTGGAGCGCGACAAACAAATGCGAGCAGCCATTAAAAAAGAAAAAAGCGAGCTGATTAACATCATGCTTCAAGAGAAAAATAAAGGGTTGAAAACACAGCCTATCCAAAAGAAAGAAAAGGAATTATTGCATTGCGATTCTATGGATGGAGAGCATACAACACATCACCATTAAAACTTATTAAAATGAAAACATTAAAATCTATAAATATTATTCTTTTAATGCTGTATGTTACTTTCAATTTTGCACAGCAAACACCTGCACCAAAGCAAACCAAGGATTTTGCTATTGTTGGTGCAACAGCTCATATTGGCAACGGAGATGTTATTGAAAACAGTATCATTGTAGTGAGCAATGGTAAAATAACAACAATTGGTCCTGAAGCTTCTACTCCACTTACAAGACAAGCTATGGATATCATTGACGCCAAAGGCAAACACGTATATCCTGGATTTATAGTTTCTAACGGAACCTTAGGTTTGGTTGAAGTTGATGCCGTAAAAGCCTCTAACGATCTTTCGGAAATGGGTACTTTTAACCCTAATGTTCGTAGTATTATTGCTTATAACGCAGAGTCTAAAGTTGTTGAATCCATGCGACCTAATGGCGTTTTACTTGGACAAGTAGTACCTCGTGGAGGACGTATTACAGGAACATCATCTATTGTACAATATGATGCTTGGAACTGGGAAGATGCATCTATTAAGACTGACGATGGTATACACATTAATTGGCCTAGTAGTTTTAGTCGTGGTCGTTGGTGGCTAGGTGAAGATCCTGGATTAAAACCAAACAAAAACTATAGTACTCAGGTAAAAGAATTATCAGACTATTTTGCTGAAGCTAAAGCTTACAATACAGGCAGTAAAAAAGACAAACACTTGCCATACGAGGCGATGTCTGGTCTGTTTGATGGTTCTAAACATTTATATATTAATGCAGATGATGCTAAAAGTATTACGGACGCTGTAAACTTTGCAAAAAATCAAGGTATAGAAAAGCTAACTATTGTTGGTGGCTACCAAGCTAGCGATGTTGCCAATCTGTTAAAACAAAATAATGTATCTGTGATGTTGCAACGTGTACATTCATTACCAGAATTAGAAGACCATGATTATGATTACACCTTTAAACAAGCTAAAGCATTAGTGGATGCAGGTGTATTGGTCTCTCTAGAAACTAGCGGACAAATGGAACGTATGAACTCTAGAAATTTACCGTTTTATGCAGGCACTACAGTAGCTCACGAATTAACGAAAGAGCAAGCGCTTCAATTAATAACATTGAATCCTGCAAAAATTATGGGTATAGACGATATGTATGGTAGTTTAGAAGTTGGCAAAAGCGCAACACTATTTATTAGCGAAGGAGATGCATTAGATATGAGAACTAACAAATTGACTCATGCCTTTATTGATGGTAGAAACGTTAGTTTAGAAACGCATCAAACAAAGCTTTGGAAGCGTTATTCTGAAAAGTATAAGAATCAGGAAAACTAAAAACATAAAAAGCGAGCTCAATAGCTCGCTTTTTTTATTTGCTGTCATTCTGAAATGGTTTCAGAATCAAGAACAAAAATGAGAATCTGAAACAAGTTCAGATTGACAAATTTTTATCATTTTACGACAGTTGCTCCTTCTGGCATTTTAAACATTGTGCTATCTGGTGCTTCTTCAGATAGCAAAACATCAATAAATTCTACTGTATTTCTTTTTTCTGTTGGCAGACTGTTTTCATACTTATACCAATCTACTGACTTAGGCAATTTTAAACCATTAATGGTTTGCCAATTGTTGTAGCGAATAAAGTGAAAATCTTTACTCTTTTCATCCTTACCAAAAGTTACTGTATATCCTAACCATGCCATTTCTCCTGTAGCTTCATCGTAGTAAATTTTGTATTGGTCGTCTGGAGACTCACCAACTCCAGATTCGTAAGAAATTAAAATTCCTGGATAGGTTTTGCCCTCAAAAGTTAAAGGTTCAATGTCTTCATACATGATGCCATCGTCACCTAAAACAAAAGGCATGGCGTAAAAATAAAACATTAGACCTTTGTAAAACTTAGCATTGCCCTTGTACGGTTTATTATCTTTTTCTAAAACCCATTGCGTTGTACCATCGTAACCCAGTTTATAATCTGGTGTTTCAATAACTTCAGCTCTGGTTTTTAAATTTAAGGTGGTCACTTCTTTTCCGTTTGGTTTTTCCATTGTAAAGGAAAGCGACTTCATGGTATTCCAAGTATCTATTCCACCATGGGCATTAAACACTTTGGTAATTGATTCTGGATAAATACTAGTGGTAATATCTTCTTTTGACACTTCATTGACAACTGTAGATTCTGTTTGTTTTTCGTTTTTACAAGCTAAAAATAAGACAGTTAAAAGTAAAAGGTAAATTGTTTTTTTCATGGTTAGATTTATTTGTTTCAAGCTTTGACGAAAAAATAACACTAAAATTACAGTACCTTTGTTTTTATTATGATTAAACAAATTTCAAGCACACAAAACCCATTAATTAAAGACTTGGTTCAATTAAAAGACAAGTCTAGACAACGAAAAAAAACAGGTCAGTTTTTAATTGAAGGTAAACGAGAACTATCACTTGCTATTAAAGGCGGTTATAAGATTGAAACACTTTTATTTTTTCCTGATTTATTTTCAGAAAGTGAAGCCGAATCAATGAGTCGTTATGGTATTGAAATCATTGAAATTTCGAAAGAAGTTTTTCAAAAATTGGCACATCGAGACACAACAGAAGGTGTTATTGCAGTAGTAAATAGCAAAACACATTTGCTTGATGACTTAAAACTAACCAATAAAAACCCTCTGATTTTAGTTGCTGAAGCACCAGAAAAACCAGGCAATGTTGGCGCATTGTTAAGAACCGCTGATGCTGCTAATGTAGACGCTGTGATTATTGCCAATCCAAAGTCAGACTTGTACAATCCTAACATAATTCGCTCTAGTGTTGGCTGTGTTTTTACAACCCAAATTGCCATGACAAGCACTACCGAAGCTATAGATTTTTTAAAGCATTATAATTTCAATATTTTTTCTGCTATTCTACAAGAATCAAAGCCTTATCATACACAAAATTACACATTACCAACAGCTATTGTGGTTGGTACAGAAGCCACAGGACTAACCCAAGAATGGCGAGATGCCGCAACACAAAACATTAGTATACCAATGCAAGGTGTTATCGATTCTATGAATGTATCTGTTGCCGCAGGAATTCTTATTTTTGAAGCAGTTCGCCAAAGGCGAATTAATGAGTAATGAATAATTTGCAATGAATAATGAAAGAGAACATAATCGCTACGAAGACCTATAATTTTGCCATATCAATCGTAAATCTCAGCAAGGCTCTTGTATCAAAAAACGAATATGTTTTATCAAGACAAATCTTAAAATCTGGAACTTCAATTGGTGCCAATGTTGAAGAAGCTATTGGAGGAATATCTAAAAAAGACTTTAGAGCAAAAATGTCTATTTCATACAAAGAAGCAAGAGAAACACATTATTGGCTAAGAATACTTAGAGACACAAACTATATAACTACTGATGTAGTTTAATTCTCTCGAAAATGAACTCTCAAGCATTCTTAAAATATTATTTAAGATTATTCAATCTTCAAAAGAATAGCCAAATTATTAATTATTCATTATTAATCACTAATTGAGTAATATGACAGCACAAACCCTTTTCTACATCATCATAGCCATTATCCTTATCAATTTTATAAAGGATAAAATTCTAGACGCATTAAATGCCAAACATTTTAATGACGCTATTCCAATAGAATTAAATGATGTTTACGATGAAGACGAGTACAAAAAATCGCAAGCCTACAAAGCCACTAATTACAGATTTGGCATTTGGTCTTCCTTATTTTCACTTGTATTGACTTTAGGTTTTCTGTTTTTGGATGGTTTTGAATATGTAGATAATATAGCAAGGAGTTATTCTGACAATCCAATAATTATTGGTTTAATTTTCTTCGGTATTATTATGATTGCCAGTGATATTATTACCACACCATTTGCATACTATAAAACCTTTGTGATTGAAGAAAAATTTGGCTTTAACAAAACCTCAAAAAAGACTTTTATTCTAGATAAGCTAAAAGGTTTGCTCATGATGGCCATATTAGGTGGTGTTATTATAGCTTTAATTATTTGGTTTTATCAGATTACTGGAAGTCAGTTTTGGTTATATGCTTGGGGAATTGTAACGGTATTTACTGTATTTATGAATATGTTTTACTCACGATTAATCGTGCCCATGTTCAACAAACAAACACCTTTAGAAGAAGGGGAATTACGCAATAAGATTTCGGATTATGCAGCTTCTGTAGGCTTTAACCTTAATAAAATTTTCATCATTGACGGTTCTAAACGTAGCACTAAAGCGAATGCCTATTTCTCAGGTTTTGGAAGCGAAAAACGCGTTACGCTTTACGATACTTTGGTTAATGATTTAGAGGATGAAGAAATCGTTGCGGTTTTAGCGCATGAAGTTGGGCATTACAAATGCAAGCACATTATTTTTAATCTGGTTACTTCTATAGCATTAACGGGATTAACACTCTTTATTTTATCGGTTTTTATTTCAAATCCATTATTGTCTAATGCGATAGGAGTCGAAACACCTAGTTTTCATGTCGGACTAATTGCTTTTGGGTTGCTTTACTCACCTATTTCAGAACTTACAGGTTTAATAATGAATTACGTCTCAAGAGTTTTTGAATACCAAGCTGATGATTATGCCAAAAACACATACAAGGCTGAGCCATTAATTACATCATTAAAAAAACTGTCAAAAAACAGTTTGAGCAACCTCACACCTCACAAAGCGTATGTGTTTGCGCATTATTCGCATCCGACGTTGTTACAAAGAGTTAGGAATTTGAGAAAATGATGTCAAAAATACAATTTGAAATATTTAAAACGCCTGATGATTACCAAAATTGGAATAAGCACATTGAATTCTCTATCAGAACTGATGAATATGATGAAGACTTTAAAATCGAATTGTATAATGCTTTTAATTTTTTAAAACATGAATTAGGTAAAAGTTTCTTAAGACACGAAACTAAGAAAATCCATCCTTTCAAAAACTATTTGGCGAATCGAATAAAAGAATCATTCTTATGGATAATTTGGTTCTCTAAAACTTTAAAGCATTTCAAAGATAAAGATTGTAACTATGGTGAACTTAAAAATAAAGTTTTAGGTGTAAATAGTTTTGAAACTGAAGGTCTACCTTTCATTGAAATAGCTAGTAAATTTATACCAAATAACTTTGATTTTCTTTTTGAACCTTATAATAAAAATGGCAAAAAGAATCCAGATATTAGAGTAATTGATATTGAAAATCATCAAAAGTTCTATATAGAAATAACAAAACTAAACAATAGCCAATTAAGATTATCCCATTCTAAGAACTACCACAGTATATTCAGAGAGCTTTCTAAAGCGCCTATAAAGACATATTTTTCAGGAAAAATCTTAAATCCATTTAATGAAAAACGATTAAATGAAATAATAGAAGATTTAAAATCTATAAAAGAAAAAGTTTCTAGAAATGAGTTAATTGAATACTACTCAAATAAAGAGGTAGATATTGCTATTTCACACATATCTAAAGAAGATACACTTAGAGAGTGGTCAACAGAAAGAAATTATCCTTTGTTTGATATACAACCAATAGCGATTGATTTTAATGAAATTGATAGGATCATCAATAATAAATTAGTTGATAAAGCAAAACAAATACCAAGTAAAAATTATGGCATAATTTGTATTGCCATAGATTCTTTGTTCTTTTATGTTGATAATTCTAAAACTTCAATACAAAAAATTGAAAAGAAATTAAATCAGTCAGAATTTTATAATGTATTGGGTATCTATATTTATAGTCGGATAGGAAGAAGAACTGAAACTGTTATTAATAGCTACAAAAAACATATATATGGAAGAAAAAAAACATGCAATAATTACTGTGAGGATTTTCAGTTTATTATAAATAAGAATTGTTTAAATAAAATGAGTCAAAACACGCTAAATAAAATTTACACTGCTTTTTCAATATAAACAAAACCAACAAAAATTTCCTTCAAAAATCCCATTGCCTATCTCATAGACTTTGTTTACTTTAGTTGTTATGACGGAAGTAGACATCGAACAAGAAAATGCAGCCATTGCACAAGCTTACAAAGAGTTACTAAGAGTAAGCTACCAAACCTTAAGCAAAGACGATAAAAAATTAATTCGCCATGCTTTTGAGGTAGCCTTAGATGCGCACAAAGACCAACGACGCAAATCTGGTGAGGCTTACATTTTTCACCCGATTGCCGTGGCAAAAATTGTGGCTCAAGAGATCGGTTTAGACGCCACTTCTATTGCTGCTGCATTACTTCATGATGTTGTTGAAGACAATCCTAATTATACCATTGCAGACATGGAGCGCCTTTTTGGTGAAACTGTTGCGCGTATTGTGGACGGTCTCACCAAAATATCGGTTCTTAATAGGGAAATGGATGTGTCGCTACAAGCTGAGAACTTCCGTAAGATGCTGTTAACACTTAATGAAGATGTACGTGTTATCATCATAAAAATAGCAGACCGTTTGCACAACATGCAAACTATGGATTCTATGCGTGCGGACAAGCAAGTAAAAATAGCATCAGAAACTTTATACATTTATGCTCCATTAGCACATAGAATCGGGCTTTATAATATTAAGACAGAACTTGAAGATTTAGGTTTAAAATACACAGAGCCTGAAGTTTACAATGACATTTTAGAGAAAATGCAAGAAAGCAAGGAAGAACAAGATGCTTATATTAAAGCCTTCTCTAAAGTCATTGAAAAATCGTTAAATAAAGAAGGGCTTAATTACGAAATTAAAGGACGACCAAAATCCATTTTTAGCATACGCCGAAAAATGGTAAAACAAGGTGTTTCATTTGACGAAGTGTACGACAAGTTTGCTGTTAGAATTATCTACAAATCAGACTTTGAAAACGAAAAGTTTCTGGCATGGAAAATTTATTCTATCGTAACAGACCACTTTACACCAAACCCAATTCGTTTGCGTGATTGGATTTCGTCTCCAAAATCTACAGGTTACGAAGCGCTTCATATTACTGTTGTAGGACCTAAAAGCCGTTGGGTAGAAGTACAAATTCGTAGCGAACGCATGAACGAGATTGCCGAAAAAGGCTATGCTGCACATTACAAATACAAAAATGCCAACGACAAAGAGGATAATTTAGATCTATGGATCAACAGACTTCAAGAAGCTTTAGAAAATAACGAAGCTAATGCTGTTGATTTCGTAGAGCAGTTTAAACTCAATTTATATTCAAAGGAAATCTTTGTGTTTTCACCCAAAGGTGACTTAAAATCGTTACCTAAAGGTGCTACTCCTCTAGACTTTGCATTTAGCATACATACAGAAGTTGGCATGAAAACTCGTGGTGCTAAAGTCAACGGTAAGTTGGTACCGCTTAGCCATGAGCTACAAAGCGGAGACCGTGTAGAAATATTAACCTCAGACAATGCCAAACCAAACGCTAACTGGTTAGATTACGCAACCACTGCCAGAGCACGCAGTAAAATTAAATCGGCATTAAACGCACACACCAAAGAAATTGCGGAAGAAGGCAAGGAAATTCTTAGACGTAAGTTAAAGCAGCTCAAAATTACACTCAATGAAAAAAGCGTGAATGAGTTGGTGAACTACTTTAAGCTAAAAACCTCTTTAGATTTATTTTATCGTGTTGGTATTGGTACAATAGATAATACCAAACTCAAAGCTTTTGCTTCATCACGGAGCAACGCCTTTATGAGTTATATAAAGAGTAAAATCCGTAAGCCAGACGTACCTAATAAAGATATAGATAAAGAAGAGATTACCTCTAAGTATGACATGCTCGTTTTTGGTAAGGAAGAAGAGCGTCTCAATTATACACTTGCTAATTGTTGTAACCCTATTCCTGGTGATAAAGTGTTCGGTTTTGTGACTATTAATGATGGTATTAAAGTTCATAAAAAGAACTGCCCAAATGCAGTGAGTTTACAGTCTAACTATGCTTACCGAATTATGTCTGCCAAGTGGATAGATTCCTCTCAGCAAACCTATACGTCGCATATTAAGTTATCTGGTATAGACAATCTTGGTTTGGTAAACGATATCACAAAACTTATTTCTGAAAACCTTCATGTAAACATGAAAAGTATAAGTTTTTCTAGTGATGATGGGATTTTCAATGGAGATATAACCGTTGAGGTAAAAAACCAAACCATGCTTAAAAACCTTATTGATAAGCTTAAAAAAATCAATGGTATTGATAAAGTAGTAAGGGTTTAATTTTAATGGATTAAAAAGTATTGAAAACTTGTTCATTTCTTTCAACTTTAATCATAAATTAAATCATTCTTATCCTATATTTTTACGTAAATTTGCACCTTAATTATGAATGCAACAACAGAAGAAAGTAATCAGGAAATTGTAAAACGTGTTTTTACACAATTCCTTGAAGATAAAGGTCATAGAAAAACACCTGAACGTTATGCTATACTTCAGGAAATCTACGATAGTGAGGAACATTTTGATATAGAATCTTTATACATCAAAATGAAGAATAAAAACTATCGTGTGAGTAGAGCAACGCTTTACAACACCATAGAATTACTTTTAGAATGCAACCTTGTTAGAAAACATCAATTTGGTCAAAACCAAGCGCATTATGAAAAATCTTATTTTGATAAGCAGCATGACCATGTAATTCTAACTGATACAGGTGAAGTTATAGAATTCTGCGATCCTCGTATTCAATCTATTAAAAAAACCATCGAAGAGGTTTTTGATATCGAAATAACTAATCACTCACTATATTTTTACGGCAACCGTAAAAAAGACGACTAACTAATTTTTTAAAATGGCAGTAGACTTACTACTTGGATTACAATGGGGAGATGAAGGCAAAGGAAAAATTGTCGATGTATTTACCTCTAAATACGATATTATTGCACGCTTTCAAGGTGGACCAAACGCTGGTCACACCTTAGTTTTTAATGGCAGAAAGCACGTATTACACACTATACCTTCTGGTATTTTTCATGACAACACTGTAAACCTTGTTGGTAATGGTGTAGTTATAGATCCTGTGATTTTTAAAAAGGAATTAGACAAATTAGACGAACAAAATGTTGATTATAAAAAATCCCTCTGCATCTCGCGTAAGGCACATATCATTTTACCTACGCATCGCTTACTGGATGCTGCGAGCGAAGCTTCAAAAGGAAAAGCAAAAATAGGTTCTACACTCAAAGGTATTGGTCCAACTTACATGGACAAAACCGGTAGAAATGGTATTAGAGTTGGTGATATAGAATTAGCCAACTGGAAAGATAAATACAGAGCTTTAGCAGATAAGCATGAAGCTATGATTGCTTTCTACGATGTAGATATTCAATATGATCTAAAAGAGCTTGAAACAGATTTCTTCGAAGCCATAGAAACGCTTAAAACATTAAAGTTTATAGATTCTGAAGAGTATGTACACCAAGCACAACAATCTGGTAAAACTATTTTGGCTGAAGGTGCTCAAGGGTCGCTTTTAGATATAGATTTTGGCACATATCCATTTGTAACATCATCTAATACAACTGCGGCTGGTGCTTGTACAGGTTTAGGTGTTGCTCCAAGCCAAATAGGTGAAGTCTTTGGTATTTTTAAAGCATATACAACACGTGTTGGCTCAGGTCCTTTTCCAACGGAATTGTTTGATGAAGATGGAGAAACCATGGGTCGCGTTGGTCATGAGTTTGGCGCAACTACTGGTCGTCCTAGACGTTGTGGTTGGTTAGATTTGGTGGCTTTACGTTATGCTTGCCAAGTTAATGGAGTTACACAATTAATTATGATGAAAGGTGACGTACTTTCTGGATTTGACAAATTAAAAGTCTGTACAGCTTACAATTATAAAGGTGAAACCATTACGCATTTACCGTACAACATTGAAGAAGAAAACGTTTCACCAATATATACAGAAGTTAAAGGCTGGTCTGAAGATTTAACTGGTATGACAGAAGCATCTCAATTACCAGACGCTTTTAATGCATATGTTGCATTTTTAGAAAAAGAGCTTAACATTCCTATTACGATAGTATCTGTTGGCCCTGATCGTAAGCAGACGATTGTTAGGAAAACGGTATAATTTTGAATTTTTAGATTCTGTTAAAAAAACTGTTAACCCATACTAAAGCTAATTTATTAGTGTTATTTTTTAAAAACCATATGGCTTTGAATAGTTTAAAGAATCTAATTTTTATTATCACTCTTTGTATTTCTGGGTTAAGTTTTGCACAAGAAAAACAAAAAATCACCATAGAGTATGCTGGTATTGCAACGTCTGATTCTGAGATTGAAGATGGCGCTTTAGTGTTTCTACGTGATGAATCTCAGCAAGTACATTTTATTCATAAAGGAGTAAACATGTGGTGTGATAAAGCTGTATATTTTGAAGACCAGGACTACATAGAAGCGTACAGCAACGTTAACATGAAACAAGGCGATTCTATCAACATGGTCGCTAAATACATAGATTATAGCGGTAAAACAGAGATTGCTGTTGCAAAAGGTGATGTCGTATTAACCGAACCAAATTCAGTTTTAACAACCGATAAGCTATATTTCGACAGAACTCGGCAATTAGCATATTACAATACAAGTGGTAAAGTTGTAAGAGATTCCTCTGGTACTATTACAAGCCAGATAGGTCGTTATTATATGAATGCCAAAAAGTATCAGTTTACAAAAGATGTGGTGCTTGTAAATCCTGATTATACTTTAAACACAGAGCGCCTCGATTTTTTTCCTGATAATGGACATGCGTATTTGTTTGGCCCTTCAACAATTGTTGGTGAAGAAAGTAACATTTATACAGAGCGTGGTTTTTATGATACAAATGACAATACGGGTTATTTTCAACGTAATGCAAAAATAGATTATGACAATCGCACCATAGAAGGAGATAGCATCTACTTTGACCGTGATCGTAGTTTTGCTTCTGCTACTAATAACATTACCGTTACAGACACCATAAATAATAGCATAGTAAAAGGCCATTATGCTGAAGTTTGGCGCGATAAAGATTCGGTTTTTATTACCAAACGTGCTTTAGCAATTACTGTACAAGAAAAAGATTCGGTGTATTTACACGCAGACACGTTGATGGTAACTGGTAAAGAAGACCATCGCATAACAAGAGCATATTACAATGCCAGACTGTATAAAAGTGATTTGGCAGGAAAGGCAGATTCTATACATGTAGACCACAAAACTGGGCTAACAGAACTCATAAACCTTAGTAGATATAGTTCTACAGATGCTTTTGCTACAGCTCGAAAACCTGTGCTATGGAATATTGGCAATCAAATGACAGGTGATACTATTCATCTAATCTCTAATACTGAAACTGAAAAACTAGACTCTCTAAAAGTATTCAATAACGCATTTTTGGTAAGCAAAGATACTATTAGCGAAGATGGTTATAATCAAATAAAAGGTCAGCGACTCATTGGTTTGTTTAGAGATAATGAGCTATACAATGTAGATATCATAAAGAATGCTGAAACCATTCGGTACATGCGAAATGAAACCAACGAGCTAATTGGTATTCAAAAATCAAAATCTGGTAGTATTAATATTCAAATTGTAGAACAAGCCATAGAGGAAGTGAGATTTATCAATCAAATTGATGGCAATATTTTTCCAGAACCTGATTTTCCAAGAAACGCAAGACGTTTAAGAGGTTTTGATTGGCGTGGTGAAGAACGCCCAGGATCTGTTGAGGATTTGTTTAAAGACGACCCACCTTTAGTTTTACCTAAAATTTCTGGATTAGAGGATTATGTTCCACCTGAAGATTTTGTGGACGATAGCTTAGCGGAACGTGTTGAAGAGGCTGGTAAAGCTACACCAAACAAACCTAATAAGGCTGCACAAAATCTTCCAAAAAAGGAAGAAAAGGAAACCGATTCAAAAGAAAGCAAATCTAAAAAAGAACAAATTACAACTCCACCAAAAGTGGATTGGACACCAAAAAATAAACCTGCTGAGGTTTCTGAAAAAAAGAAAAAACTGAAAGCAAAAGGAGGACTATAATTGCTAAACGATTTTTTTAAATATCAAGCGCAAACCACACCTCATCCTTTAGCTATGGAAATTAGCCATGCCAAAGGTTCGTATATTTTTGATAAAAACGGAAAATCTTATTTAGATTTTGTAGCTGGTGTTTCGGCTTGTTCCTTAGGGCATTCGCACCCTAAAGTAGTGAATGCTGTAAAAAAGCAACTAGACCAGTACTTACATGTAATGGTTTATGGAGAGTATATTCAAGAACCAGCAATAGAACTTACTAAACTTATAGCGAAGCATCTTCCCGCACCTTTAGAAACCACATATCTTGTAAACTCTGGGACTGAAGCTATAGAAGGTAGCTTAAAATTGGCCAGACGCTTCACAGGCAGAACAGAAATTATTGCTGCTAAAAACTCGTATCATGGCAATACCATGGGTTCCTTAAGCCTTATGGATTATGAAGAACGTAAAGCACCTTTTCTGCCGTTGATTCCAGATGTTAACCATATTGCTTTTAATTGCGATTGGTGTCTACATAAAATCACCAATAAAACAGCTGCCGTCATTTTAGAAACCATACAAGGTGGTGCTGGTTTTATTGAACCTGAAAACAATTATCTTCAAAAAGTACAACAACGTTGTAACGAAGTTGGTACTGTTTTTATATTAGATGAAATTCAACCAGGAATTGGAAGAACCGGTAAACTATTTGGCTTTGAAAATTATAATTGCCAACCAGACATAGTTGCTACCGGTAAAGGTCTTGGTGGAGGTCTGCCTATTGGTGCCTTTACTGCATCTAGAGCTATGATGCAAACACTAAGTGATAATCCAAAACTAGGACACATAACTACTTTTGGAGGTAATCCTGTGATTGCAGCAGCAGCTTTAGCCACTTTAAAAGAAATAACAGAGTCTACACTTATTGAAGATACGCTCAAAAAAGAAAAATTAATTAGACAACACCTTAATCACAAACACATCAAAGAAATTAGAGGAAAAGGATTAATGTTAGCTGCAATGGTAGATAATCCTGAAATAACTAACGACGTTATCCTTAAAGCTAAAGAGGAAGGATTGATTTTATTTTGGTTACTTTTTGAACCAAAAGCCATAAGAATTACGCCGCCACTTACCATTTCTAATGAAGAAATTATTAAAGGTTGTAAAATAATAACTTCAATATTAGACAATATCTAATCCTTACTTTTCATTTTAATTTATTGATTTACAATCAATAAAAAAGTTTAAATCAATGTTAATTAATTTGTTAAAAACAAAAATACAATTGACCTCTAACATTTGATGATAACTGTAATTTAGATTAGCAAACAATTTTCGAGTCTAGTACACTTATTAGGTTAAGGAAAAACCTTAGAAATAAAATACAAACTAAGTGTTCTCAAATCTCGATTATAGAGTGAATCTTAAAACCGCTTATGAATTATAGTCACGAAGACGAAAACTATCCGCTTACAAGATTTGAATCCATGCTAAAAACAAATGATATTTTGTTTTTCGATTCAAATGAATTTGAAAACATCATTCATTATTATCTCGAAAACGGAAAAATTGCTTTAGCAAAACGTGCTATTAAACTTGGATTAGAACAGCATCCAACGTCTATTAACCTTAGACTATTTCAAGTAGAGATTTTAGTGATTGAAAATAAATTCAATGAAGCAGATGAGATTTTAGACATGCTTCATGAGATAGAGCCTAATAACGAAGAAATTTACATTCAAAAAGCCAATGTGCTTTCTAAACAAGACGAGCATGAAAAAGCGATTAACACACTTTTAATTGCTATAGATATATCTTCAACACCAGAGGACGATTCTGATTTGTATGCCCTAATTGGTATGGAATATTTGTTCCTAGATCAGTTTGAAAATGCTGTGATTTACTTCAAAAAGTGTTTAGAAAGTGATACGTCTGATTATTCTGCATTGCATAATATTGTTTATTGTTATGATTTTTTAGACCAGAATGAAGAAGCTATAAGCTACCTTAATAACTTTTTAGATTCTAATCCTTATTGTGAAGTGGCTTGGCATCAGTTAGGACGTCAGTATTTTACCATAAAAGATTATGCAAAAGCGAATGCAGCTTTCGATTTTGCAATCATCTCTGATGATACTTTTGTTGGTGCTTATATTGAAAAAGGTAAAGTTTTAGAAAAACTAAAACAATATGAAGAAGCTATAGAAAACTACAAAGTTACTTTAGCTCTTGATGAACCTACATCATTCGCTTTACTAAGAATTGGGCATTGTTATGAAAAACTTGGCCAAGATGATTTAGCTGTACAGTTTTTTAATAAAACTATTGAAGATGATGCCTTGTTAGACAAAGGCTGGATTGCTATTACTAAGTTTTACATGAAGCGCTTAGACTACAATAAAGCGTTGAAGTTTATTAAAAAAGCTGTAAATATTGATGGTGAAAATGTATTATACTGGAAACTTTACGCCACTATCAATAAGCGACTAAATTTCTTGGAAGAAGCCGAAATAGGCTATAAACGCACACTAGAACTTGGCAACTATGAACTAGATACGTGGTTAGATCGCTCAGATATTCTAATTGCTTTAGGAGAATATGATGCCTCTATTTATAATCTTATCCAGGCGGCAGAATTTTATCCTGAAAACCCCGAAATTGAGTACAGACTTGGTGGTTTATACTTTACAACACATCAAACTCAAGAAGGACGTTTTCACTTAAAAAATGCTCTAAGGCTAAATATAGATTATAGTTTCATTGTTTCAGAACTCTTTCCTATGCTTAACGATAGGCCAATGATTAAGGCTATAATTTCAGAAGCAAAGAAGACTTCAGACTAAAAAAATCCATACCTTAGCACTTCTTATAAAAAAGGAAATGCAACGACGTTTTTTAGACTATCTTATTATCGCTTTTAAAGGTGTAGCCATGGGAGCTGCTGATGTTGTACCAGGTGTTTCTGGTGGCACTATAGCCTTTATTTCTGGTATTTACGAAGAACTTATTGAAAGCATCGACAAAGTAAATCTTGGTGTTTTTAAAGTATGGAAACAACAAGGTTTTAAAGCTGCCTGGAAATCTATTAATGGCTCATTCCTTTTGGCTTTATTTTCTGGAATTGCTATTAGTATTTTATCTTTAGCAAAACTTATAAAATGGCTTTTACACAATGAGCCTGTATTATTATGGTCGTTCTTTTTTGGACTAGTCTTAGCAAGTATACTCTATATCGCTAAGCAAATAAAAGGTTGGTCTCCAAAAATAATTATAGCCATAATAGCAACTTCTGCCCTCTCCTATTACATTACATTAGCAGAACCATTTGCATCACCAGATAGTCCTTTTTATTTATTATTCTGTGGATTTATTGCCATCATTGCTATGATATTACCAGGTGTTTCAGGTGCATTTATACTTTTAATTTTAGGAGCCTACCAAACTGCAATCGACACTATAAATAATCTAAGAGATGGATTGGTTACAGGTAATATGGAGTTATTTAAAGACGCTTTGTTAAAGTTTCTATTACTAGCTATTGGTGCAGTTGTTGGGTTGAAAGTGTTTTCAAAGGCGCTTAACTGGATGTTTAAGCATCAAAAAAATCTTACGCTTGCTATTTTAACCGGTTTTATGATTGGTTCTCTCAACAAAATTTGGCCATGGAAAAAAGTTTTAAAAACCAGAGTTAATTCCGAGGGAGAAGTAGTGACACTATTAGATCAAAGTATCTTACCTTCAGCTTATGAAGGTAATAACCAAATGCTTTTAGCTATTATTTTTATTGTCGTTGGTTTTGTAGCCATTTTAATTCTAGAGCGTTTAGGAGATCAAAAAAACAAAGTCTAATGCAAAGTACCAGAACTTTTAAGGATCGCGTTTTTTTGGTCATAAAAGGGCTGGCAATGGGAGCTGCCAATAAAGTTCCTGGTGTTTCTGGTGGAGTTGTGGCTTTTGTTGCTGGTTTTTACGAAGAATTTATTTACTCACTTCAGCGTGTTAATAAGACTGCATTTAAACTTCTTTTTAATGGTCGTTTCAAAAGTTTTTATCAATACATCAATGGTAAATTTTTAGGGCTTTTATTCTTAGGAATGGTGGTTAGCTACTTTAGCGTTTCAAAAATTCTAGACTATCTTATTGTTAATTACCAACTCTATGTTTGGAGCGCTTTTTTTGGAATGATTTTGGGTTCTATCTATTACATCAGTAAAGATTTTAAAGGCTGGAACAGCAAAACAATTATCGCTTTAATCCTTGGTGCTGTTGTTGGTATAAGCATTAGTTTTTTAGATCCTGCAAAAGAAAATGACAATCTATGGTTTGTTTTTTTCTGTGGCATTATTAGCGTCTCTGGTATGACACTTCCAGGGTTTTCGGGCTCATTTATTTTAATTTTGCTCGGAAATTATGTCCTTCTTCTAGTGGATTCTGTTAATGCCCTTTACGATACGCTTTCAGACATTTTTACTGGTAATTTTGAGTTTATTAAAAATGAAGCTCGAATTAGAATGCTTAAAGTTCTTGGTATTTTTACTTTAGGCTCTGTAACAGGTTTGGTGACCTTTTCGCACGTATTAAACTACATTTTACACCATTTCAAAAATATTACACTAGCAACTATTGTCGGTTTTATTATTGGATCGCTTGGTGTGGTTTGGCCTTGGAAAGAAACTATCTACAAAACAAATATGGATGGCAGCTATATTTTAGATTCTACTGGTAAACAAGTCATTGCAAATTACAAGCGTTTTTTCCCTGAAGCTACTACCGAAACTTATATTGCAATTGCGTATATTGGCTTAGGAATTCTCATTGTTTTGGGATTAGAATGGTATGGACAACGCACAAGACAAATTAAAGCTTAAATTCGGACTGGTAGGAAAGAACATTTCCTATTCATTTTCAAGAGGGTATTTTGCAGATAAATTTACAAACGAAGGTTTACCACATACTTATGTGAATTTTGATTTAGAATCCATTGAGGAGCTAAAGGAGATCATTGAAAACACGTCAAACTTAAAAGGTCTTAACGTTACCATTCCTTACAAAGAAGAAGTGATTCCGCTACTAGACAAATTGAATAAACGTGCCAAAAAAATAGGTGCCGTTAACACTATAAAATTAAAAAAAGGCAAGCTAATTGGCTATAATACCGATTACTATGGTTTCAAAAATTCATTAAAACCACATTTAAAAAAACATCATAAACGTGCTTTAATTCTGGGTACAGGTGGAGCTTCTAAAGCTATTGCACATGCTTTAAAAAAACTTGATATTGAATATTATTATGTATCACGCACCAAAAAAGAAGGAGTTACCTATACGTATTCTGAATTGACTGAAGACATCATTAGGTCATTTCAAATTATTATAAACTGTACACCAATAGGTACTTTTCCAAATATAAATGAATGCCCTAATATTCCTTATGATGGCATAACAGACAAGCATATTTTGTACGATCTTATTTATAACCCTGAAGAAACCAAATTCCTTAATTGTGGTAAATTAAAAAGAGCCACAATTATTAACGGTTTAGAAATGCTAAAACTACAAGCTGAAAAATCTTGGGAAATCTGGAATAAGTAGTGAGTAGTGATTAGTGATTGGTGATTGGTGATTGGTGATTGGTAATTGGTAATTGGTGAAACTAAATTCGAATAAACTTTTATTCAAAGCCTTCAACATTCTTATTAGCCAACGATTAAATAAATAAACACATCAACGATTAAACAATTACACAAATAAACTTCACCCCTTTATTTCCTTTGTAATTCAACACGTTGTTAGTATCTTTAACCCTTAACAAATATTTCGACATATGTCTGAGAATGATAACCTGCAAGATGCAGACGGAAAAAAAGAAGTAGAGTTACAAAACACTGCTCCGCAAGAAGAATCAACACCACAAGTTGAAGAACATACTGATGTGAAAAATGAAAATGAAACTGCTAAAGCTCCTAACAATGAACCTAAGGTAGACGCTGATGCACATTCAGAAATTGAAGCTTCTAATGCAGAGGACGCAGAAGACGACTCAAATGCAGAGCGTCATGATGTCGAAGAAAAAGATTACCATGCTATGTCTATGCAAGATTTAGCAGAAGAATTAAACAGACTTTTAAAACATCACAAAATTCAGACCATCTCAAAGCAAGTCAATGAAATTAAAGCCGAATTTAATGCCAAATTCAGTGAGCTTTTAGAGGAGAAAAAAGAAGAATTTATAAACGATGGTGGTAACGAAATAGACTTCTACTACACCAACGACACTAAAAAATTATTCAACCAACTTTATAAAGATTACAAACAAAATATAAGTGCCTACTACAAAGAGCGCGAACATAACTTAAAGCAAAATCTCGAAAACAGATTAGCTATTATTGAAGAAATTAAAGGTCTTCTTTCTGTAGAAGAAAACATGGGTACTACCTATAAAACCTTTAAAGAACTTCAAGAAAAATGGCGTAATGCTGGCCCAATACCAAGAGATAAATACAATAATGCCTGGAACACCTACCATCATCATGTAGAGCGTTTTTACGATTTTTTACATCTTAATAACGACTTGCGTGACATGGACTTTAAACACAACTATGATCAAAAATTAAAGATTATAGAACGTGCCGAAGAACTTGCTAAGGATGACAACGTAAACCGTGCTTTTAGAGAGCTGCAGGTATTACATAAACTTTGGAAAGAGGAACTTGGACCTGTAGCCAAAGAACATAGAGAAGACATCTGGGAACGTTTTAGCAATGCCACAAAAACAATACATGATAAGCGCCAAGCTTACTATGCAGATTTAGACAAAGCTTATGAAAAGAATCTTGAAAAGAAAGAAGAAATCATAGCCAAAATACAAGCTATTGCAGATGATAAAGCTAATGCTCATAGTGCTTGGCAAAAGAAAATAAAAGAAGTTGAAGCACTACGTGAAGCATTTTTTAATGCAGGTAAAGTGCCTTTAAAGGTAAACGAAGCTACTTGGGCAAAGTTTAAAGACACGGTACGAAACTTTAATCGCGGTAAAAATAAATTTTATAAAGATTTAAAGAAAGACCAATACGAAAACCTTCAAAAGAAGAAAGAACTTATAAAAATTGCTGAAGAAAACAAAGACAGTGACGACTTTGCAGTTGTTACTCCTTTAATGAAGAAAATTCAAAACGATTGGAAAAAAATTGGTCATGTTCCAAGACGCGATAGCGATAAAATCTGGAAACAGTTTAAAAATGCATGTAACCACTATTTTGACAGAATGCATGCACAACGTAAGGCTGAAAACCAACATTTGTATGATGCGTTTGATAAAAAAGTAAAGCTACTTGATGACTTAAAAGCCATGGAACTAAGTGGTGACAATAAAGCTGATGTAGAAACTTTAAAAACAAAAATTGCCGAATGGAAAGAAGTTGGCTATGTACCACAAAATAAACGCTACATAGATGGTAAATTCTACAAAGCAATAGACGATGCTTTTGATAAGCTAAAAATGGAGAAGTCTAAGTTAGAAATGATAAAATTTGAAAGCAAGCTTGAAAATTTAGCCAACAATGATGATGATACTAGACTTTTAGATAACGAACAAAACTTTATCCGCAAAAAAATTGGTGAAGTAAAATCTGAAATAACGCAGCTTGAAAATAACTTGCAATTTTTCACTAATGTAGATTCTGATAATCCATTGGTAAAAGACGTGCATAAAAACATTGCTAAGCACAAAAAAGAATTAGAAACTTGGAAAGCTAAATTATCTAAGCTTCGTGGAATGTATTCTTAGTTTCTTAACCTCTTTATTAGATAAAAACCAAAACCCATCTGTTACTAACAGATGGGTTTTGTCCTAACTAAACTAAATTAACCTTAATTACAACCGCTTAATAATAATTAAGATTTCCTACTAAGATTATAAAAACGTTTTGCTTTTATACACTTTATTTACGTGGGGAATTTCTGTTTGGATGTTCCATATTTCGTTTTGGGATAATTTTAACATTATCAGATTCTAAAACAAATACAGAATGGCAAACAACTAAAGAGATTTCGCTTCTTCCCAAAAAACATCCATTTCAGATAAGGTCATGTCTTTTAGTGGTTTATTAAGCGCTTTAGATTTACTTTCGAGATACTGAAAGCGTTTTATGAATTTTTTATTGGTACGTTCTAAGGCATTTTCGGGATTAATTTTTAGAAAGCGCGCATAATTAATCATAGAAAACAACACATCGCCAAACTCACTTTCTATAGCATCTTGATTACCTTTTGCTATTTCTGCTTTTAATTCGGCTAGCTCCTCTTCTACTTTTTCAAAAACTTGCTCTGGTTGTTCCCAATCAAAACCAACACCTGCTACTTTATCTTGTATGCGATTGGCTTTTACCATAGCTGGCAGACTTTTGGGTACACCTTCAAGAACACTCTTCTTACCTTCTTTGAGTTTTAATTGCTCCCAATTACGTTTTACGTCTTCCTCGTTTTCAACTTTTACATCACCATAAATGTGAGGATGACGATCTATAAGTTTATCGCAGATACTATTGCATACATCTGCGATATCAAAATTGTCTGTTTCGCTTCCTATTTTAGAATAAAAAACAATATGCAGTAACACATCTCCCAACTCTTTTTTTACCTCATCTAAGTCATTATCTAAAATGGCATCACCAAGCTCGTACACTTCTTCTATGGTGAGATGACGCAACGATTCCATCGTTTGCTTTTTATCCCACGGACATTGCTCTCGCAACTCGTCCATAATTACAAGCAAACGTTCAAAAGCTTTTAGTTGGGCAGTTTTATCCGACATTGTTAATTTATAGCTATATAAAATTCGTCAATTTGAGTGAATTTCATAATTGAAATGAATGAAATTTTTATCGAGAATAAGAATTTCAAACTTTGAAAATGTTCTCGATACAATTCCTCATTCTTCGGAATCACTCGAACTGACGTCTATAATTATTCTTCTTCGTCAGAAGCAGTAACTTCTTCTTCGGTTTCAAGAGATTCTAAAAGGTCGTTCTTGTGTAGTAAGTTATACCATTGAATCACCTTTTTAATGTCTGATGCATAAACACGGTCTTCATCATAATCAGGCAAAACTTCAAAGAAATACTCTTCTAAAGTATCTTTTCCGTCTTTATGGCTAATCGATGTTTGTTCGCCATTCTCTTTGTCCTTAATCTTCTTAAGCACATCTTTTAAAGGCACTTCTTCGGTTAAAGTATAAATAGCAATTTCACTTAAGATACTAATGTTACTGTGTGCTCCTACTGTGATTCTCTTTTTGTCAATTAAAGATTGTACAACAGCACCTGTTCTTGTTTGTGTTACAATTTCGTATAATCCTGGCTTTCCAGAAATAGCTAATATTTTATCTAAGCTCATATATTTTGTATTAACGTTTTTTGCTCATTGCAGGAAAACGCATTTTATAATCTATTCTTATTTTTCCTTTTGAAATATTTGTCAACTTTCCTTTTATCAAACGTTTTTTAAACGACGAGAGTTTGTCGGTAAATAAAATTCCTTCGATATGATCATACTCATGCTGAATAACTCTAGCGATTAAACCATCATATTCTTCAACATGCGTTTCAAAATTTTCATCTTGATATTGAATCTTTATTTTAGGCTTTCTAAATACATCTTCTCTAACATCTGGAATGCTTAAACAACCTTCATTAAAAGCCCATTCATCTCCTTCTTCCTCTAAAATTTGAGCATTAATGAATGTTTTCTTAAAATTCTTCATTTGCTCTCTATCTTTTTCAGATAGATCTTCATCGTCAGAAAAAGGCTCAGTATCTACCAAAAATAAACGGATAGGTAAACCAACTTGTGGTGCAGCTAAACCAACACCATAAGCACCATACATAGTCTCGTACATATTCTCTATCAACTCATTAAGCTTTGGGTAATCTTTATCGATTTCTTTAGCCTTTTTCTTTAATACGGCATCTCCATATGCAACTATCGGTAATATCATAATTTGTTGTTTTCGGGTGCAAAAGTACAATTCTTATTTAAAAATTTGAAGCCAAAAAACTCTGCAAAATTAAGGTTGCACTTATTTCATCTACAAGTGCCTTATTCTTTCTTTGTTTTTTCTTTAGACCACTGTCTATCATAGTTTGAAATGCCATTTTAGAAGTAAAACGTTCATCTACACGCACCACAGGGATTTGTGGAATTTCTTTTTGCAGTTTTTCTAAAAACTTCTGAATATGCACTTCACTCTCTGAAGCAGTGTTATCCATCTGTTTAGGTTCGCCCACAACAAATTTTTCCACATCTTCAGAATTAATATAAGCTTTTAAATACTGAATTAATTCTTTAGTCTCAACAGTTGTTAATCCCGATGCAATAATTTGCATAGGGTCTGTAACTGCTAAACCCGTTCTCTTTGTACCGTAATCTATGGCTAAAATTCTTCCCATTGCTGCAAAGATAGTGTAATAAAAAAACGCTTCTTAATAAAAAAGAAGCGTTTTTAGAATTAGCTATTAATTAAGTCGTTGATTTTATTACCCTCTATAAATAAATCACGTTAATTACATCATTAAGACACCATATCTTTTAAATGGTCACATTTTTTTCAAAAAAAAAGAAAACTCCTCAATTTAAGGGGAGAGGAGTTTTCGTAATTAGCTATTAATTAAATTCTCAGATAAACTTACATGAAATAAATCTACATCGCATTTAATGTTATTGAGACACAGCGTTTTGGATTAAGTCACATTTCTTAGTAAAAATATTTTACCAAGGCTACTTAACACCTTATCTTTGCTGAAATTTTTAACACATGAAACAACTACAAACTGTTATAGAAAATGCCTGGGACGATCGTTCTTTGTTAACCAACCATGTAACCATAGATGCTATAAAAAGTGTTATTGATCTCATTGACGCTGGTACACTCAGAGTAGCAGAACCAACTAAAGATGGCTGGCAAGTAAACGAATGGGTTAAAAAAGCGGTTGTACTCTACTTTCCTATTCAGAAAATGGAAACACACGAGGTTGGTATTTTTGAATATCACGACAAAATACCATTGAAACGCAACTATATGGAAAAAGGCATTAGAGTTGTTCCGCATGCTGTAGCAAGACATGGAGCCTATATCTCTAAAGGTGTTATTATGATGCCAAGTTATGTTAACATTGGCGCTTATGTAGATGAAGGTACAATGGTAGACACCTGGGCAACTGTTGGTAGTTGTGCTCAGATTGGAAAAAATGTACACCTTTCTGGTGGCGTTGGAATTGGTGGTGTTTTAGAACCATTACAAGCTTCACCAGTTATTATTGAAGATGGTGCTTTTATTGGTAGCCGTTGTATTGTTGTAGAAGGAGTACATGTAGAAAAAGAAGCAGTACTTGGTGCTAATGTGGTATTAACTATGAGCACTAAAATTATAGATGTAACAGGTGATCAACCTGTAGAAATGAAAGGTAGAGTGCCTGCGCGTTCAGTAGTAATTCCTGGAAGTTATACTAAGAAATTTGCAGCAGGAGAATACCAAGTACCTTGTGCTTTTATTATTGGAAAACGTAAGGAAAGTACAGATAAGAAAACTTCTTTGAACGATGCTTTACGCGAGTATGATGTAGCGGTTTAAGCAGTTGGCAGTACATAGTCACAGTATTCAATATTCTATATAATTTAATAATAATTAGTTAGCCACAAGTTAAAAAAACTGAAATAGAAAATATAATATGGCAAGAATACCAATCTCAGTTTCAAAAATACTTCAAGAAAGAAAAATTTTTAGAGGACTCAACGAAAATAAATATAGTGAAAGCTTCTTAATTCAAATTGAGGAAAAGAATCAAAAATGGGATTTATCACATATTGCTCATAGAAAAGACTTAATCAAGTTTAGAAATGAGCTAAATGATGTACTTGGATTTAAAGAAATTGCTGAAAAATTCAATTGTTCAATAGAAGAAGCTGAAAAAATCTCTGACTATCAAGAGAGTGAAAAAATTTGCAAAAATTGTCCCCAAAAGAATTTAGTCTGTTTTGATTGTATTTATACTTGCCAAAGTCCTTTAGAGCAAAAACTTTACGTTGCCTTGAAAAACTCAAATATTGATTCCGAATTACAAAGGAGAATACGAAAAGATGGAACAGGATATTCGAAAGAATTTCAAGTTGACAGAAAAACGATTTTGACTTTACCTGATTTTTACATTGAGACTTCCGACAAAAAGATTTGCATATATGCAGATGGACACACTTATCACGAAAGAACTGAATATCAAGCATTACGTGACAGAAATATTGACCGAGAATTACAAAATTTAGGATTTGTTTGTTTGAGGTTTACTGGAAAAGAAATTAGAGAAAAAATTGAAAACGTTATTGAGACTATTAAAAAGTCAATGGAATTAAAGCCAGTACCTAACAACGTATAATCGCAACTACGGCGGATTCGACTACGTCCGAATTCACTCGGAATTGCGCGCGTAAGTACTTAAACGAAAATTATTTTAACTTTAATCCGTAACTTACGATTATACGATACCGTTTCTTAAACTTTGAAAATTCTAATTATACAGCAAAAAATGATTGGCGATGTTTTGGCTTCGAGCATTTTGTTTGAAGCCATTAAACATCACTATCCTGATGCAGAATTGCATTACCTTATAAATACGCACACATTTCCTGTTGTAGATCAAAACCCTCATATAGATAAGGTTCAGTTTTTTACTCCAGAACACGAAAAAAGTAAACTGAAACTTTTTAAGCTTGCTAAACAACTTCGAAAAGAAAATTATGATGTTGTTATAGATGTTTACTCTAAATTATCGAGTAACCTCATTACTTTATTTTCTAAAGCGAAAATTAAAATTTCTATAGATAAAGGCAAAAATAAGTTATTATACACGCATCTATACAAACACAAGGCCAAAGCAGATACTAATGCAGGTTTGGCCATAGAAAATCGACTGCAACTACTGCAGCCTATAGATATAGACAGCAGCAAAATAGTAAGACCCAAAATATATCTTACTAAAGCGGAAGAATCTAAAGCCCAAGCATTTTTAGAATCAAATAACATTGACACTAACAAACCACTATATATGATTGGTGTTTTAGGCAGTGGATCTAACAAAACATATCCGTTTGATTATATGGCTTCTGTAATTGATACAATCGTAACAACTCAACCCGAAAGCCAGATTTTATTCAATTATATACCAAAACAAGAAGCTGATGCAAAAACTATCTTAGATTTGTGCAACCCCAAAACTCAACAGCACATTCATTTTAATATTTTCGGTAAAAGTTTGAGAGATTTTTTAGCCATAACACAGCATTGTGATGCACTAATAGGAAATGAAGGAGGTGCCATAAACATGGCGAAAGCTTTGAACATTCCAACATTTACTATTTTTTCTGCTTGGATAAAAAAAGAAGCTTGGAATATGTTTGATGATGGTATAAAGCACGTTTCGGTTCATCTAAAAGATTATGACAATCAGCCATATTTAGATATAAAGCACCCAAAAGAATTAAAATCTAAAGCTTCCGATTTGTATTTAAAATTTAAACCTTCTCTTTTTGAGGAAGGCTTGGTTAAATTTTTAGAAAGATTATAGGCTTAATCTTTCTTAATACCGAATTCGGTCCACTTTAAATTTTCTTTTTTCACCTTAGCTCTAATGGCTAAATTTCTATCTAAAGATTCTTGTGTTTTATAACCACGTGCATGATCTAGATGCAGACAAATAGCTTTGTAACGTATTTGTTTCGTTTTAATGCCGTTGTTTACCAAACGTTCACCCAATTCCCTATCTGGCCCACCATATTGCATACGTTCGTCATAACCATTGATTGCAATTAAATCAGACTTCCATGCTGAGGAATTACAGTTATTAAATGTAGCACCTGTTGGAGTTACCACATCCAAGAAGTCTGCCAGGCTGTTTTTTACAGAGAGCTTTAGTTTGTTTTTTCCACTCAACTCACCTTGCTCTTTAAGCCATTTAACATCAAAACAACGCTTAGATTTTATATCATCTTCAGCAATAGTTTTGCTAATATCCATTGGAAGTTTACAGTAGCCTCCAGACAAAAAGTAGCCTTTTTCGGCATGTTTAGCATGAGTTTCTACAAAATCTTCACGTGGAATACAATCTCCATCTGTAAATAAAATATAATCGTGCTTAGCCATTACAATGGCTTCATTTAAAATTTTTTGGCGTCTGTACCCTTTGTCTTCATGCCATGCGTGCGTAATTTCTACAGGATAGTCTTGTTTAAACTTATCAATTAAATTTTTGGTTTCTTCTGTAGAACCATCATCTGCTATAATAACATCAAAGTCTTTGTAGGTTTGTACACTATAGCCATACAGCACCTTCTCTAACCAATCGGTTTTATTGTAAGTAGCAATAATGACTGTAATTTTTGGTAACGCCATGAATTTTTTATCTCTTAATACCGAACTTGGTATATGTTGATTTATTTTTTTTTGTTTCTTTTCGAATTTTCAGATTTAAAGTCTCTGCTTCTTCGTTTTTATAAGGTCTTTCGTGACGCAAATGTACGCAAATAGTGCTATACCTCACTTGCTTGAATCTTACACCATTGTTCATCATACGCTCGCCTAATTCCCGATCTTCACCTCCATATTGCATACGTTCATCAAAACCATTTACAGCTAAAATATCGCTTTTGTAACAAGACACATTCATACCATCAAAAGTAGCTTTTGTGGGTGTTAATATATTTAAAAGGTTTGCTTTAACTTTAGACTTAGTTAACTTATTTAGCTTAAAACTTTTGGGTTGACCTTTGATTATAAGCCACTGTTTATCGAAACATTTTTGGCAATCTATGATCTCTTTAGTAATAATTTGAGATATTTTGTCAGATAACTTGAAATACCCTCCTGATAGTGCACAATTCGTTTGCTTCAACTTTAAATGTGTTGCTACAAAATCTTCTCTTGCAATACAATCACCATCTGTAAATATGAGATATTCTGAATTTGAAGCCATAATAGCCTTATTAAGAATTTTGGTTTTCTGAAAGCCTTCATCCTCCTGCCATACATGAGTAACATCAATGCTTGACTGCTTAGAAAACTCATCAATCACAGCCTTTGTTCTCTCATCAGAACCATCATCGGCTATGATTAATTCGAAATTAGGTTCTGTTTGAATACCATAACTATGCAACACCAACGCTAACCATTTTGGCTGGTTGTAAGTGCTTATGATAACTGAAGCCTTTAGTGATGATTTCATTAGCACAAAAATACTATTTTTACAGCAGTGAAATCACAACTATGCTAAAACTCTCTGGTGTTATTATTACCTTTAATGAAGAACGAAATATTGAGCGATGTTTACAATCCTTAGTTAATGTTGTTGACGAAATTGTTGTTGTTGATTCCTACTCTACCGATAATACCAAAGCTATTTGCCTAAAATATAATGTAACTTTTATTGAGCAAAAGTTTTTAGGCTACATAGAGCAAAAGAACTTTGCACTAAACCAAGCTACATACAACCATGTTGTTTCTCTTGATGGTGATGAGGCACTTTCTGATGAACTTCAAAAATCTATAATTGAGCTAAAAAACAACTGGGTTTTTGATGGATATTATGCCAACCGTTATAATAATTTTTGCGGTCAATGGATAAAACACAGCGATTGGTATCCTAACAGAAAATTACGTGTTTTCGACAAAACAAAAGCTAAATGGACAGGGATTAATCCGCATGATAATGTTCAGTTTTATGATAATAAGACCAAAAGTGGACATTTAAAAGGAGACATTCTTCATTGGACGTACCAAACTTATTCTGAATTCAATAAAAAAACCGAACATTTCTCTACAATTGCAGCCAAGGCTTATTATGACAAAGGTAAAACGGCTCCTATCTGGAAAATAGTTTGGAATCCGACTTGGGCATTTTTTAAATCTTATATTTTAAGACTTGGAATTTTAGATGGTTTTAACGGCTTTGTAATCTGTGTACAGACTGCAAACATTACTTTTTTGAAGTACTCGAAGTTGCGTGAGATTTATAAAAAGAAAATTTAGTTTTTCTTTTTTCGCCAGAAATAATACTTCTTTTTAAAAGCCTCTTTTTTCTTAAAACCAGAAGAAAATTTATTAGAAAAAAAGTACATTCTCTCTTTAACCTCTTCGTGCGGTTTATTTATAAGCTTGGCATATTCATCACTTATTATATCTAGCATATAATCTTTTGGAGATAAGCGTGCAAAATTTGCTAATCGCTCATCATACGTTAGCGTTTTAAAGTTCATTCTATTAAGATCTACCAAATAAAAGTCGTAACCAGAATCTGTTTTTTTGATTAAAGTATTTCCTGGTGAATGATCTAAAAAGTGTATGCCTTTTTCGTGTAACTTGAAAGTGAATTGTGTAAACTGCCTAAGGATATTATCGTAATCATCACACTCAGGCTCGTCAATGAGTTTTCTTATGGTAAAATCGTATTCTAATTGCTTACTTATGTAATAGCTTTTTCCAAAAAAAAACAAGGATTTATACTCAATGTAAGCTTCTGGCTTTGGTGTTAAAATTCTGCTTTTTAATAAACGCTCAGCATATAAAAAAGAACGTTCTGCTTTACTTTTTCTAAAAAAACGATAAACAATCTTATTCACCAAATTAGGTACTTTAAACCCTTTGATATTATAGCGTTCACCTTCAATATCAAGAATCTTAATAACGTTTCTGTAACCTGTACCTATAAGTTCTCCATGATGCTCAAAATTATCGAGTGTAGATAAAACAGTGGACTTAGTAAGTTTAGAATCTTTATGAATTTTAATTGTTACAGACATATATTGCTATTAACTTAGTATGCAAAAGTAGCTATTTAATTCTTTAAATTTGCCTGCAACTAATACTACAGCATGTTTAAACATTATCTTATTACGCGTTTTAATCTTAAAAACAAAAACTGGGAAGTTACTAAGAATAACGAAACCTTATTAACGCGCGAGTGGATGAAACACCGTATTGGTCTTTTTAGTAATTTTTGTTTACCATCTGTGGCAAGTCAAACCAACACAAATTTTAAATGGCTATTGTTCTTTGACACAAGTACAGATTCTGATTTTAAGGATGAAATAGAAACTTTACTAAAACCCTACCCTCACTTTAAATCATTCTATATTGACGGTATGGATGCTTTTCATTGTTCCATAAAAGATTATATTACTGAAGACAGTAATGAATCTCCGTATATAATTACCTCTCGTATAGATAATGATGATTGTATTCATAAAGATTATATTGCTTCAATTCAATCTCAATTTAAGTCTCAAGATTTTATGGCAATAGATATATTAAAAGGCTATTCGCTTCAAATTTCACCAGATATAATGTTGGGTAAAAAAGAGCATATTTTTAATCCTTTTATCAGTCTTATTGAAAAAAATGAAGCACCAAAAACAGTTTGGTTTAGCGATCATAATATGTGGAAAAAAGAATCTAGACGTATTGAAGTTGCTAACAAACGTCTTTGGATGTCTATTATTCATGAAAAAAATAAAGTCAATGAATTTGATGGTTATGACAATGTAGATTGGGACGTTATAAAAACTAAGTTTATAGTATCTAAAACTATTGAAGAAAAAATATCTAAAGAGATTATTCCTCATAAAAAATGGCGAAAATTAAGCCTAAAAAATAAGCTCTACGTTAATTATGTTCTTGCTAGTAAAAAGTTTAAAAAAGCCTTAGGACTCTATAAAATAAAGTAACCTTAAAACCTTACTTTTGCTTTGCTAAAAACAATTTAAATGCGGTTAATACAATTTACAGCCTCTAATGGTTGGCGTGGTCACGAACAAAAAATTATCTATTTATACGAAGCTTTTAAAGCAGAGGGTTATGTAGAAGACCAGTGGATTGTTTGCCCTATAGGTTCTGAAGTAGAACGTATTGCTACTGAAAAAGGTATGCAAGTCATTCCGTTTGAATATAAATCTGAATATAGCTTGTCTTATGCAAAAACTTTTAAAAAATTAGCAGAAGAAAAACAAGCATCTGTGATTTTCATACATAGCAGTAAAGCGCATACTATAGCTGTTTTAGCTCATTTTATTTTTAGAATGAAAGTGCCTTTGGTGCTTTGCAGAACACTCATAAAACGTGTAGATACCAATTTCTTTAGAAAATGGAAATACAATTACAAAGACATTAAAAAAATTATTTGTGTCTCTCAACCTGTTGTAGAATCTTTAAAATTTGCTGTTAAGGATCATAGTCGTTTTGCTGTAGTTGGCAGTGTTACTGATATTAACAAATTCAAGAAGCAAGAAGGCACCGGAATATTACATGAGGAATTCAACATTCAAAAAGAATATAAAATTATTGGAAATATTGCTGAATTTACCGGTTTTAAAGACCATTATACTTGGGTAGATACTGTTGAGATATTGGTAAAAGAAAATGCTATTAAAGCCAAATACATTCTTGTTGGTAAAGGAAGTATGGAACAAGACATAAAGAAATATGTTGAAGATAAAGGCTTAACAGAGCACATTATTTTCACAGGTTTTAGAAGAGATGTTCCTGAGATTTTACCTGAATTTGATTTATTCTTATTCACCTCAAACAACGAACCTACAGGAGGTGTATTATTAGAATCTTATGCTTGTAAAGTTCCTATTGTAGCTGCAGATGCTGGTGGTATTTCTGAAGTTATTGTAGATGGTGAAACTGGTCTTTTAGCTGAAGTAGGCAACCCTAAAGATTTTGCAGAAAAGGTAACTTTACTAATGCAAGACAAAGGTTTACAAGATAAATTTACTAAAAACGGATATCAATATTTATTAGATAACTTTACCAAGAAAGTAATTGCAAAGAAAATGTACGACGAATTATCAAAACATCAATTAAAACAATAAAATGCGAATACTTTTCTTCACAAACGAATATTCTCATCCAAACTTACCAAACTCAGGTGGTGTTGGCTCATTTTTAAAAATAATGAGCGAATCATTATCACAACAAGGGCATGAAATATTTGTTTATGGTTTTTCTAAAAAACCCTTAGAATTTGAAGACAAAGGCATTCATTTTAAATTTATAAAAAAGTATTCTAAACAATTTCGCTTTAACGAATTAAAAAGATCTATAACTTCAAAGCTAGGATATAAAAAAGCTGACTTAAATTTTCTTATTAAAGAACGAAAGTATTATGCAAAAAAGTTAAAAACCCACTGTATAAAAAACAATATAGATATTATAGAATCGTTCGTTTTCAATGGGTATACTGCATTTTGGGATAATAGTACTCCTTTAGTTCTAAGATTTCATGGATCTAGAGGTTTTTGGCATTATTATTTAGGTGCCAAAAAGGATGAGTTTAAAATAAAAATGGAGCAAATAGCTTTAAAAAAAGCAAAACATCTTATTGCTGTTTCAAAATTTTCCGCTGATGCCGTAAAGAAAATTTACAATATTAAAATTCATAACATAATATACAATGGAATTGATTCTAGTTTTTTTTATCCAGATAATAGAGAGCACAAGATTAAGAAACAATCCTTGTATTATTTTGGCACTATTTCAAAAGCTAAAGGAGTAGATATTTTATGTGAAGTTTTTAATACAATTTCTAAAAAGTTCCCTAATGCTTCTTTAAATCTTATAGGCAGAGGTCAAGGTTACTGGGAATACTTATCAAGTGAAGTATTAACATCAACAGCCTTAAAAAAAACCACATATCATGGACCAAAAAATCAAAATCAACTTACAAATCTACTTCAAGAAGCCAATATTTGCGTTTTCCCTTCTCTAAATGAAAATTTTAGTCTTGCAATAGAGGAAGCTATGTCATTAGAAAAAATAGTTATAGCGTCAAATATTCCTGCCTTTAAAGAAATTATTATTGATGGAGAAAATGGACTCATAGCAAATAATAAGAAAGATTATATCACCTTAATAAGTAACATTTTTGAATCCCCAGAAAGTTATAATTCAATAGCTAGAAAAGCTAGAAAAGATATTCTTCAGTATTATTCAAAAGAAAAAATGATAGAACAGACACTTATACTATACAATAGTATTTTATCAATTTAAATTTAACAGTATAAGCTTAAGTTGTCATAAATCCTTTTGATAATGCTTACCCTAAATCGTATCTTTGCAAAACACTATTTAGTGGGTAAGGTATGACACACAAAAAGGCTCTAAAGCACAACATTTTTAAGACTATTTCGCAATCCGCTAATGAACTACAGCTAGATAGCTATGTTATTGGTGGTTTTGTTCGCGACTATTTCTTAGAACGTGGTGATGCTAAAGACATTGATGTTGTTGCTGTTGGTAGTGGTATAGAATTGGCACAACAAGTGTCTAAAAACCTACCTACGAACCCTAAAGTTCAAATTTTCAAAACCTATGGCACAGCAATGCTTCGCTACGACGATATTGAGGTTGAGTTTGTTGGCGCACGCAAAGAAAGTTATAATGAGGATAGCCGTAATCCTATTGTTGAAAACGGAACTCTACAAGATGACCAAAACCGACGTGATTTTACAATAAATGCACTTGCTCTTAGTCTTAATCCATCAAATTTTGGTGAGTTATTAGATCCTTTTAAAGGCATAGAAGATTTAGACAAAGGTATTATAAGAACACCTTTAGATCCAAACATAACCTATAGTGACGATCCGCTACGTATGATGCGTGCTATTCGATTTGCAACGCAGTTAAACTTCAAAATTGAAGAGCAGTCTCTCAAGGCTATCACAGACAACAAGGACCGAATAAAAATCATAACCAAAGAGCGTATTGTTACTGAGTTAAACAAAATTCTTGAAAGTGATAAACCTTCAATTGGTTTTAAACTGCTCGAAAAAACGGGTCTTCTAGATTATATTTTACCAGAACTTACTGCTTTAAAAGGCATTGACGAAAAAGAGGGACAACGACACAAAGACAATTTTTATCACACCTTAGAAGTTGTAGATAATATTTGTAAAACTACAGACAATCTTTGGTTGCGTTGGGCTGCACTTTTACACGATATTGGTAAAGCTCCGACCAAAAAATTTAGTAAAAAAGTAGGTTGGACATTCCATGCCCACGAATTTGTTGGTTCTAAAATGGTTTACAAACTCTTTAAGCGATTAAAAATGCCACTGAATGACAAAATGAAATTTGTTCAAAAAATGGTATTAATGAGCTCTCGACCTATCGTCTTAGCAAGTGAAGTTACAGACTCAGCAGTAAGGCGCTTGGTTTTTGATGCTGGTGAACACGTTGATGATTTAATGACACTTTGCGAAGCCGATATAACGACTAAGAATCCTAAAAAATTTAATAAGTATCATAACAATTTTAAACTCGTAAGAGATAAAATTGTAGAGGTGGAAGAACGCGATCGTGTTCGTAATTTTCAACCTCCTGTATCTGGCGAAGAGATTATGAAAACATTTAATCTTAAGCCTTCAAAGGAAATCGGTATTATAAAAGAAGCGATTAAAGAGGCGATTCTTGAAGGAGATATCCCTAATGAATATGATGCAGCACATCAGTTTATGATAGAAAAAGGAAAAGCCTTGGGCTTAAATGTGGTTAATGTATGACATCAATTCTAAGAACAGACGCCAATCACAACGATTTTAAGGTACTTGTAAAAAAATTAGATGCGTATCTTAAAATCACAGATGGTGATGAACATGACTTTTACAACCAATTCAACGGTATAGAACATTTAAAGCATGTCGTTATAGCCTATGATAACAATAAAGCCATAGCCTGTGGTGCATTCAAAATTTTTGACTCTAATAAGGTTGAAATAAAACGAATGTTTACGCTTCCTGAAGCTAGAAAAAAAGGAATCGCCACAAAAATTTTAAACGAACTCGAAGATTGGGCTAAGGAAATAGGTTACAGTACAATTATTTTAGAAACAGGAATTAGACAAACCGAGGCTGTCGCCTTCTACAAAAGAAATAATTATAAAATTACGCCCAACTATGGGCAATACACAGGTGTTGAAAATAGTATTTGCTTTGAAAAAAAAAAAATTGAAAAACTGAAAAAGAAAAAAGACAATGAAAAAGGATAACAAAGCCGTAATCTATTGGCTACTCACAGGTTGTTTCTTAATTTTTATTATGGTAATTGTTGGTGGTATTACCCGACTTACACATTCTGGATTATCTATATCTAATTACAAGTTAATCTCTGGAACAATTCCTCCAATGAATGAGATTGAATGGAATGAAGCATTTGATTTGTATAAACAATATCCAGAATATCAAAAACTTAATTATGGTATGTCTTTAGAAGAGTTTAAAGACATTTACTTTTGGGAATGGATACACCGCGTAATCGGTCGGTTTATTGGGTTGGTGTTCATCATTCCTTTTGTGTACTTTTTAATTAGAAAACAGCTTACTAAATCGACTATTAAAAAATCCGTTATTCTACTTTTTTTGGGAGGTTTTCAGGGGTTCCTTGGATGGTACATGGTAAAAAGTGGATTGGTAGACAGACCAGACGTAAGCCATTACAGGTTAGCGGCACATCTCACTACAGCGTTTTTAACATTTGCATATACATTTTGGGTGGCATTAGATTTAATATTTCCTAATAAAAAAGCTATTGATACCAAACTTAGAAATTTTATAAGAATAGGGTTAGTAGTATTAGTCATTCAGATAATTTATGGTGCATTTGTAGCAGGACTAGATGCAGGTTGGATTCACAATCACTGGCCATTTATGAGTGAAGGAAAATTTATGCACGAGACCGTATACACAGAGCAAAACCCAACCTATCTTAATTTTCTTGAAGGAAAAAGCGGTGTTCAGTTTGTACATAGAACATTAGCCTACGTAGTGGTTATATTTATTTTAGCAATTTGGTATAAAGCTACACGAAACGATATATCAAGATGGCAAACAAAAGGTGTTAACAGCCTTTTAATCGTAGTAGGAATTCAGTTTTTACTAGGTGTACTTACACTTTTATTAGCAGTACCTGTTTGGCTAGGTGTTTTACATCAGGTGGTTGCTTTTATTTTATTGAGTTGTATGGTGTTTACACTTCATCGTTTTAGTAAGTAGTGAAATGTTAGGTGTTAGGTGTTAGAAAGTACTAATACTTTGAAGAATACTACTAAAAACACCTATACTTTTATAGCTATTCAATAAAAAGAGTTTCTAATAATTAACATAAAACTAAATACTTTTCAGCGTATAATAATTACGTTTTAAAATCTATCTTTGCAAAATGATTTACAGATTTAGAGTCATATTAGACAATGATACAGAAGACGATGTGTTTCGTGATTTAGAAATCCGCGAAACAGATACTATGGAAGATTTACATAACATTATAACCCAATCTTTTGGTTTTGATGGTATGGAAATGGCTTCATTTTACGTAAGTGATGATGAGTGGAACCAAGGCGAAGAAATTGCCATGTTTGACATGAGTGAAGCAGGTAACGAAGTTAAAATGATGAGCACAACAATCATTAAAGATATTGTACACGAAGCGTCACCAAAACTTATATATGTTTACGACTTTTTAAGCATGTGGACTTTTTACGTAGAACTTGCTGAAATCGTTGAAGAAGCTCAAGGTACAGATTACCCTAACTTAATGTTTGTTCATGGACAGATACCAGATGAGGCTCCAGACAAAATGTTTGAAGCTGATGAAGACGAGGATTACAATGAATTTGAAGACGACCTAGACATCGACGACTACGAAAATCTCGATTTTGATGAAAACTGGAACTAAAAAACAGTATTAAAACTATAAACAAAGCACCATAAATTGGTGCTTTGTTGTTTTTGTGTAACAAAAAAATCAGTTGTTCGTCTTACTTACATAATCAATCAATGTTGTTTTATACAATATTTAAACCCAATCAATTTTGGAACAACCAATCCTTACAATCAATAATCTTACAAAAAAGTTTGGTGCGTTAACAGCAGTTAAAGACTTAAGCTTTACTATAAATAAAGGCAACGTTTACGGTATATTAGGACCAAACGGAAGTGGTAAATCTACAACACTTGGTATTGTGCTAAATGTGGTAAACAAAACAAATGGAGATTTTCATTGGTTTGATGGCACCATGTCTACTCATAATGCCTTAAAGCAAGTAGGAGCTATTATAGAACGTCCTAACTTTTATCCTTACATGAGTGCAGAACAAAACCTAAAGTTAGTCTGTAAAATAAAAGGTGTACCACTTTATAAAATTGACGAAAAACTAGAAATTGTCGGTCTTTTAGACAGAAAATACCATAAATTTAAAACCTACTCCTTAGGTATGAAGCAACGCTTAGCAATAGCTTCTGCATTACTTAATGATCCTGAAATTTTAATCTTAGATGAGCCAACTAATGGTTTAGACCCACAAGGAATTCATCAAATCCGTCAAATTATAAAAGACATTGCTGCTGATGGTACAACCATTTTGTTAGCCTCTCACCTATTAGATGAAGTAGAAAAAGTTTGCTCTCATGTTGTAGTACTAAGAAAAGGTGAAAAATTATACTCTGGCCGTGTTGATGAAATGATAAGTAGTCATGGCTTTTTTGAACTAAAAGCAGATCAGCAAGATGAGCTTATTACACTACTAAAAACCCACTCTAATTTTAGCAAACTAAAAATAGAAGATGATTTAATTACAGCTTTTTTAGAGGAACCTATGTCAGCTTCAGACTTTAATAAACTCATGTTCGAAAAAGGTATCACTTTATCTCATCTTGTAAAACGTAAAGAAAGTTTAGAAGAACAATTCTTAAAACTTACTGATAATTTAAACTAACATTTCTAAATATTATAATTAGAAATAAACCAAATAACCAATCAAAACATCATGTTACGACTTCTAAATATTGAACTTTTTAAACTCTGGAATAACAAATCGAGCAGAGTGCTAATCATTCTTTCTTTTGTACTTCCGTTTACCATTGCGTTTATTACTTCCATCAAAATAGATCTAGGTTTCATAAGATTAGATCCGAGTGAATATGGTATTTTCAATTTCCCTTTTATCTGGCATTGGAATACTTATTTTGCATCCATTTTTAAAATGTTCTTTGCCCTTGTTGCTATTTCTATGATTTCTAATGAATATAATTACAGGACGTTAAAACAAAATCTAATTGATGGCCTCAGTAAAAAGGAAATGATTCTTTCTAAATTTTACGTCATTTTAGCATACGCTCTTGTTTCTACAGTAGGTGTTTTTATAATGTCTATTATTATTGGGTCAATCTACAGTACGTACACAGAAGCTTCGATTGTATTTACAGACCTAGAATACCTTTTAGCATATTTTTTAAAACTTGTTGGCTTTTTCTCATTCTGTTTATTCATAACTCTATTAGTAAAACGATCTGTTTTCTCTATCGGAATTATAATTATTTTAAGTGCTATCGAATGGATTTCTTATGCCTATATGAGATGGGAAGTTTATGAAAATCAGGCCCAAGAAATTGGCTATAATTTTGCAGAAGGTATTAGTCAATTTTTTCCACTAATGTCGCTTTATAATCTTATTGAGCAACCAATGGTAAGGTATGCCACCAGAATCAATCCAGAAGATATTGGGTTAATCCATGATTACACAGTACAATGGCAAGAAATTTTGATTGTAATAGTTTGGACAGCATTATTTATATTTTTGTCTTATAGATTATTAAAAAAGAGAGATTTGTAATAACTTTGAGGTAATTGCTATGTAATTTTAATACTTACTATAGGAGTTTTTAAGTTCTAGTTGTTATAATAGTATTAAAGTGTGTAGTGTACGTCAAAGCAATTATGAAAAAGAAAACCGCCTTAGTTTTTGCATTATTATTTGGAATTATCGCACTTGCTCAAGAAGAAACTACAAATTGGGCATTTGGCATCAATGCTGGTCTTAATTTTGATTTAGCTACTGGAAACGTAACACCTGTTAGCACTGCCATAAGTACCAACGAAGGCTGCTCTTCAATTTCTGATGAAAACGGTAATTTACGCTTCTACACAGACGGCAGAACTGTATGGAACCGAAATAATCAAATAATGCCCAATGGTAATTATTTTGGTGGTACAGGATTACTCGGTGATCCATCAAGCACGTCTTCTGGAGTAATTATTCCTCACCCTACAAACAGTGATTTGTTCTACATCTTTACCGTAGATGAGCCTCACCACAATAACTCTTGGGCTGATCCTAACCAAGGCCCTGCAGATCAAAACGGAAATCCTTTAAATGAATATCAAGAAAACCCTTCTTCTTCAGCATCGCAAACTGTACCACAAGCGGATGACGGCTTTAATAATGGTTTTAACTACTCATTAGTAGATATGACGCTAAATGGAGGCTTAGGTGATGTGGTTCCTACAGAAAAAAATGTACACCTTATAACTTATGATACTTCGAATCCAGACCAAGTTTTATACAAATGTGCAGAAAAGATTACTGCTGTCCAAGGATCAGATTGCGAGACTATGTGGGTAATTACTCAATTTGTAGATACGTTTTATGCCTTCAAAATAGACTCAAATGGTTTTAATGATTTAACTCCAGTAACCTCAGTAGTTCCACCAAACATTACCACACAAGGTTACAGACGAAATGGTATTGGCTACATGAAATCTTCGCCTGATGGTACAAAAATAGCTGTATGTCATGCTCAAAATATCAATCAACCAAGTAATGTTGCAAATTCTCAAAATACAGGTAGTTTTTGGCTATATGATTTTGATAATGAAACAGGAACTGTGAGTAATCCTGTTAATCTATTAGCAAATATTTCTGCTTACGGAACTGAATTTTCTGCTGACTCTAAAAAAGTCTATGTTACATACAGAAATACAAATACTAATACAAATAATGTTAACCAATTTGATCTTGACAACAACAATACTGAAACTATTATCCATCAACAACCAATTAATACTGGTTTTATTTCTTCGATGCAATTAGCTCCCAACAATAAAATTTATGTGTGCAACACTTTAAACATAAACACTTTAGATGTTATTGAAAACCCAAGTGAAGCTGGATTAACCTCTACTTATAACGTTTCTGGACAAGCCTTAGCTGTTGGCACTTCTGCAAGGTTAGGTTTACCGCCATTTATTACATCGTTTCTAGGCTCTGAAATAGATATAATCAGAAACGGAATAAGCACCTCAGAATTGCGATTGTGTATTGGAGATAGTTACACATTACAGGCAGACGATATTCCCGGTGCCGATTATGTTTGGTCTTTTGATGGTAATCCTATTGCAGGAAATAACCAAGCACAGCTAATTATTGATACTCCTGGTTTTTATGAAGTTTACATAGAACCCAATAATGGCGAATGTCCTATTGAAGGTAGTGCAGTTGTTGGTGTTTTTGATATCCCTGTTGCAAACTCTGTTTCAGATGTTATTGTCTGTGATGATTTCGGAAACGATGGTATTGTTGACGGTTTAGATTTTACCAATAAAAATAGTGAAGCACTTTTAAATCAATCCGCTACACAATATAATGTGCGTTATTTTGAATCTATGGATGATGCTAATAATCTTGAAAATGAAATAACTTTCCCTTACAGTAACACCAACAATCCGGACAATACAATTTATGTTAGGGTTGATAATATAGATAATACTAATTGTTTTGATGTCACTAGTTTTCAAATTGTAGTTTTTAACACACCACAAATCGTTCAATTAAATAATATAGAATTCTGCGATAATGAAGGCGACCCAACTGATGGTATTGCAACTATTCAACTCAATGACCTAATCCCATCCATTAGAGGAGAACAACCAGAAACCGACACAAACATAACCTTTCATCCCAGCCAACAAGATGCAGACGATAACACCTCGGCACTAGCGTTAACTTATACAAATACAACACCAGTTAACGAAACTATTTTTGTTAGAATAGAAAACACAAATAACACAGATTGTTACAGCATAGGAAGTTTTCAACTTACCATTAATGATGCGCCAGTGGCAAATAACATTTCTATTGTACAATGTGATGAAGATGGTATACCAGAAGGCTTCACAACGTTTAATATTGGTTTATTTAGCGATGATGTTATAAATAACGAAACAGATAGAAACGTTGGCTATTACCTTTCTCTTGAAGATGCAGAAAACGAACAAAATGAAATTGACGCTGATGCTTTTAATAATTTCTTTAATCCTCAAACAGTTTACGCAAGGGTCACTAATACCTCAACTGGTTGTGTAAGTTTTAGTGAGGTTACCTTAGAAGTCAGCACCACATCATCTAATGATGCCAGCATTGCTGTATGCGATGCTGATGGTACTGAAGATGGTTTTGCAACATTTAATCTTAACGACACTAACTCCATTGTCTTGGCTGGTGCTCCTGCTGGCTTAGACCTTCAGTATTATGAAACTTATGAAGATGCTCTAGTTGAAGCCAATCCACTTACCGCCAATTTCACCAACACTATTCCTTATAATCAAACCATCTACGCACGTGTTGAAAATGCCAATGCGTGTTATGGCATCAGTGAAATAGAGCTTACCGTTTACCAACTTCCCGATATTGAAACCGAATTTGAAACCTTGTACTGTCTCAATAGTTTTCCTGATACTATCGTATTAGATGCTGGTGTTATTAATGACTCACCTAGTAATTATTTCTTTGACTGGTCTACTGGTGAGGATACAGCAACTATAGAAGTTGACGCACCTGGCACATACAATGTCAGAGTAAGTAATGTAAATGGTTGTTTTAAAGATAGAACTATTACCGTTTTACCATCTAACATTGCAACTATTGAGGCTATTGAAGTTGTTGATGCTTCTAACAACAATACGATTACAGTTTTGGTATCTGGTGAAGGTGATTATGAATATGCTTTGAATGATATTGATGGGCCTTATCAAGACTCAAATATATTTGAGAATATTTTACCTGGACTCTACACCGTATTTGTAAGAGACAAAAACGATTGTGGTATTTCTGAAGAATTAGTATCTGTTATTGGTTTTCCTAAATTCTTTACTCCAAATGGTGATGGAGTTAATGAATTTTGGCAGGTCAGAGGTATTAGTCGCCAATTTCAGCCAAATACAAGTATTTTAATTTTTGACCGCTACGGTAAACTTTTAACAAAACTCAATCCACTCGGCTCTGGTTGGGATGGCACATATAATGGAGCTAACATGCCAGCGAGTGACTATTGGTTTAAAGTTCAACTAGAAGATGGTAGAACATTTACCAGTCACTTTTCTTTAAAACGATGATATTGAAACCAAATTTATTTTTAAACAAATACTTTTTAATAATAAGCGCCCTAAGCTTTAGTATTTTTTGTTTAGGACAAGAACCAAATGATTGCATAAATGCAGTTACAGTTTGTGGAAACTCTAGTTTTAGTTTTGATGTTAATGGACAAGGTGTTGAGGAAGTACAAGGATTAAGCGATTGTGGAAGTGGTGAAAATAACAGCATCTGGTTTCAGGTGACTATTGCAACCTCTGGCACACTTGCCTTTACATTAACACCAAGTAGTACGGCTATTTCTGAGGATTACGACTTTTTTCTATTTGGTCCTAATGCCACTTGTGGTAATTTAGGTCAAACTATCAGATGCTCAACCACCAATCCTGCAGCAGCTAATCAAGGTAACAACCGTACAGGTATGAGTCCGGATGATCCGGATCCTAATGAAGGACCTGGAGCAGATGGAGATAGCTTTGTAAGTGATTTAGATGTACTAGCAGGCGAAACTTATTTTTTAGTCATTGATAGACCTATAGGCAACAGTCCTTTCTCATTAGAATGGACAGGCACAGCGACATTCCCTGAAAGTCCTTCAAATCCTGTGTTAACAAACCCAAACATTACAAGTTTACCTCCTTTAGAGCTTTGTGACCGTACGGCACCTTTCGATGATGATATTACTCAGGTCGATTTTACTAGCTTAACACAAGATATTATCAATGGTGCTAATGATGTAGCTGTGAGTTATCACATATCAGAAAACGATGCCACCATCAATATAAACCCTCTAGGCAATATTTTTACGAGTTTTCCAATCACCCAAACTGTGTTTATAAGAATAGAAAATACCGTTACAGGATGCTTTATCATAAATGATATCGTTATTAATATTACTAGTTTTTCAAATTTTAATAATCCTTCCACGTATCAATTGTGCGATGATGATACAGATGGTGATGATCAAAATGGACAAACAACTTTCGATTTTGATGTCAAAACACAGGAAATTGAGAATGGTATCTTAGGTGCTAATCTCAATATAAGCTACCATTTATCTGAAGGTGATGCTGTAGCTAATACTTCAGCTTTACCTACTATTTATACAAATACTTCAGCAACACCAACCGAAATTTTTGCGAGAATAGAAGATATAAATACTGGTTGTGTAGGGTTTACTTCATTTAATATAATAGTAGCTGCTAAACCTATTGCCAATGATGTATCGCTAATACAATGTGACGAAGACGGCATACCAGAGGGTTTTACAACCTTCAATCTTAATGAAATTAATAGCGAAATTACTAATAACGATGCCAATGCAATTATTAGTTATTACCTATCTCAAACTGACGCAGAGAACGAGACCGACGCCATTAATCCTGATGCTTTTGAAAACTTCTTTAATCCTCAAATTATTTATGCGAGAGTAACCAATACTGTTACGGGTTGTGTAAGTTTTAGTGAGGTGTCTTTAGAAGTGAGTACTACATCATCTAATGATGCTAGTATTGCTGTATGCGATGCTGATGGTACTGAAGATGGTTTTGCAACATTTAATCTTAACGACACTAACGCCATTGTCTTGGCTGGTGCTCCTGCTGGTTTAGACCTTCAGTATTATGAAACTTATGAAGATGCTCTAGTTGAAGTCAATCCACTTACCGCCAATTTCACCAACACTATTCCTTATAATCAAACCATCTACACACGTGTTGAAAATGCCAATGCGTGTTACGGAATAAGTGAAATTGAACTTACGGTTTACGAACTTCCTGATATTGAAACCGAATTTGAAACCTTATACTGTCTCAATAGTTTTCCCGAAACCATAGTGTTGGATGCTGGTGTTATTAACGACTCACCTAGCAATTATTTATTTGATTGGTCTACTGGTGAAGATACAGCAACTATAGAAGTTGACGCACCTGGCACATACAATGTCAGAGTAAGTAATGTAAATGGTTGTTTTAAAGATAGAACTATTACCGTTTTACCATCTAACATTGCAACTATTGATGCTATTGAAGTTGTTGATGCTTCTAACAACAATACGATTACAGTTTTGGTCTCTGGTGAGGGTGATTATGAATATGCTTTGGATGATATTGATGGGCCTTATCAAGACTCAAATATATTTGAGGATATTTTACCAGGACTTTACACCGTATTTGTAAGAGACAAAAACGATTGCGGTATTTCCGAAGAATTAGTATCTGTTATTGGCTTTCCTAAATTCTTTACACCAAATGGTGATGGTGTTAATGAATTTTGGCAGGTCAGAGGTATTAGTCGCCAATTTCAACCAAATACAAGTATTTTAATTTTTGATCGTTATGGTAAATTGCTGGCAGAACTCAACCCTCTTAGTGGTGGTTGGGATGGCACATATAATGGTGCGCTTATGCCTTCAAGCGACTATTGGTTTAAAGTTCAACTAGAAGACGGCAGAACGTTTACCAGTCACTTTAGTTTGGTGCGATAAATATATATTGTAATTTAGATGAACCAACCTAAGCCTATTGAAACAAGCTCACTACATATTCACTTTGCTTTTTTTAGGCTTGGCACATCAACTGTTTGCACAAGATATTTCTCTGTTTGAGCAGTTTAATGGCAGGTATGATTATACTGCTATCGGAAACACTTTAAACCAAGCAGAAAACAATATTGATCAAAGTTTTTGTTCACTTCTAGAATCCTCTGATGCAACCCTTTCATTAAATTCAGAAAACGAAATTATAAAAGCCTATTTGTACTGGGCAGGCTCTGGCTCTGGTGATACGGAAGTTACTCTAAACGACATACAAATTTCTAGTGAAGATTTATACAGTGTAACCTTTAATGATATTTTAAATGGACCTCTTGATTATTTTTCTTGCTACGCAGATATTACCGACATAGTACTTAGCCAAGGAAATGGAAACTATGAGTTTTCAGACCTAGATATAAGCGCTGAATTAATGTCTAATCCTGGATATTGCAATAACAGGACTAATTTTGGTGGTTGGAGTATTTACGTCATTTATCAAAATGATAATTTACCTTTAAACCAAATAAACTTATATCAAGGTCTTGAAATCATTAACCGTAATATACAAGAAAAAGAAATTACCCTAGAAAATATTGATGTTATTGATAACCAAGGTGCTAAAATTGGTTTTCTGGCATGGGAAGGAGATAATAGTCTTAATTATGGCGAATCGCTATCGGTTAATGATAATATTATTTCAAATCCACCTTTAAATCTCGCAGACAATGCTTTTAACGGTACAAATACATTTACCAATTCTACCACATTTTATAATGCAGATTTAGACGTTTACGATTTAGAAAATAATATAAATATTGGCGATACTTCTGTATCCATAAAATTAACTACTGGTGGCATTAATGAAAACGGAGGCTTCAGTGCAGACCTCATAATTCTAAATAATATTATTACAGTACTCAACAGTCAATTGCCAGATGCTACAATAGACATTAATGATTTTATAGTGAATTGTGGTGATAATAGCATCGAGATTTTCTATACTGTAAACAACTTTAATAGTACAGATGTTTTACCAGTAAATACACCTATTGCATTTTATTTAGATGATCTTCTCATTGGTCAAAGCCAAACCATAAGCCCTTTAAATATTGGTGCATCTGAGTCTAATACAATCACCTTAACTGTTCCTCAAGAATCCAATCCAAATTTAACCATAGTCGCCAGTGTTGATGATGATGGCAGCATGTCTGGGACTGTAACCGAAACTAACGAAAATAATAACACTAACTTTATTGATATTGAATTATTAGTTATACCAGACATTATTACTTTACCAGGCTTAATCGGGTGTAACGAAGGTTTTGAAACTTCAACTTATAATCTATATGATGCCTTAATTAATCTGAATTATGATGAAACCCTTATCTCTTTTTATCAATCACTGGAAGATTTAGAATCAGCATCAAATTCTATTTTAATACCAACTAACTACAATAATATTTCAAATCCTGAAACTATTTATGTACGTTTAGAAAGTCCACCCTGTTATGAGATTTATCAATTTCAGCTTTCAATAGAAAATTGTCCTCCTTATGTACCAAATGGGTTCTCACCAAATGAGGATAACTTTAACGATTGGTTTAATATACAAGGGCTTTACGATATCTTTACAGCGCATGAGTTACAAATTTACAACCGTTATGGTGATATCATTTTTGAAGGCAACAACGAAAAACCATGGAATGGAAAAATAAATCGAGGAATAAATAATCATGGCAAAACGGTTCCTGTTGGTACATACTACTACATTTTAAACCTTAATGATCCTAACTATCGACCAATGGTAGGTTGGGTGTACGTAAATTACTAGAATTGTTAAGATTTTTGTCCGTTTATCTTTTTCATTTGCAGATAAGAAAATCATCAATTAATTTTAGTTATTGTGTATTGATTTTCAATTTCCCTCCCAATTATCATACACTTTCCCTCTTAATATTTTATTTATCGAAAGCTATGTTTTTCCAAGAAGGAAAACAACAATATGGAGTTTCAGGTTAAGGAACATTATTGTTGAGGCTGTAATGTTTTCGAAATTTCAATTTGGGAAAAAGACCTCTTTTTGAGGTCTTTTTTGTACGATTAAGAATACAAATTGTTTTAAAATGTTAACATTACGTGTATTTCATCGTGTTTTTTTGTGTTTCATCTTCATTACACGTATTTTTCGCGCTTACAAGCGTACAATAGGTCAGCCCCAAAAATGACAACACTTTGTACCCAGAAAACTTAACCTAACTTATGGATTGTATTAACCGCTCCCTCCTATTATGCTTTTGCTTATTTTTTTGCTTTTCTTATGGTCAGCAAATCTCGGTAGATAATTCGCTTAGCCCTCAAAATTTAATTGAAAACAATCTCATACAAGGTTGTGTAGAAGTGTCTAATATTAGTTCTCCCACAAACGGCAGTGTGGCTGGTTTGGGTAGTTTTGGTTATTTTGAAAGAGCAAATTCAAACTTCCCTTTTGAAAACGGAATTGTATTAAGTACAGGTAATGCCAATTCTGCAGGAAATATAGAAAATTCAGCAACCTTAAACGAAGGTAGCAGTAGTTGGGGAACTGACTCAGATTTAGAGACTGCTCTTGGCATTACAGGAACTCTTAATGCTACATCTATTGCGTTTAATTTTACCTCTATATCAAATCAAATTCAATTTAATTACATTTTAGCCTCTGAAGAATATTTTGGAAACTTTCCTTGTCAGTACTCAGATGGTTTTGCTTTTTTAATTAGAGAGGCTGGCACTAACAATCCGTATACTAATATTGCTGTGGTACCTGGCACTACTACTCCCGTTAACACCAATACAGTTCATGATGAAATTGTTGGATTTTGCGAAGCTTCTAATGAAGCATATTTTGAAGGTTATAGTCTTGGTGATACAAATTACAACGGTAGAACCACAGTATTGTCTGCAACTGCCGCTATACAACCCAATGTAGAATATCAAATAAAATTAATTATTGCAGACCAAACTGATGAAAACTATGACTCTGCAGTTTTTATACAAGGTAATAGTTTTAATGCTTCAGTAGATTTAGGTGAAGATTTTTCAACCTGCGCAAGTGAAGTTACTTTAGATGGAGATATAGGCAACCCACAGGCAACATATAGTTGGTACTTTAATGATGTTTTAATTCCTGGTGCGAACCAAACTAATTTTAATGCAAGCGTTACAGGTAACTATCGCGTTGAAATAGAAATTCCTCTCTCTGGCAGCACTTGCGTTATTGAGGATGATATTAACCTTACTTTAAGTTCCACACAATCTTCAGATCCAATTTCTGATTTTGAAATTTGCGATGATATAAGCAATGATGGCATAGAACTATTTGATTTATCGACTAAAGATGCTGAAGTTTTAGCTTCTGTGCCTTCTTCAAACTATACTATATCATATCACTATTCTGACATCGAAGCTCAGAGTGGCGTTAATCCTATTACCAACCCTATTGAAAATACAACAAATCCACAAGTAATATATTTAAGAATTGAAGACAATAATGACGGTTGCTTGGCATTTTCAAACTTCAATCTTACTGTTAATTCATTACCTAACATCAATAATCCTTCTCCATTAGAAGTTTGCGATGACCAAGTTGCTGATGGATTTACAACCATAGACCTAAATATAAAAAATGATGAAATCACTAACGGTCTTACTAATCTTATAGTTACCTATCACAGTACACTTTCAGACGCAGCTAGTGGTACTAATCCTCTACCGATGCCATATGTAAATACTAGCAGTAACGAACAAGTTTTTGTAAGTGTTAGAGATGAGTTTACAGGTTGTATAAGCACTACAACTTTAGATATTACTGTTTTAGATAATCCTGTTATAAATACAGAAGAACATTTCATAGATGCGTGTGATGCAGACCATGATGGTTTTGCTAATTTCGATTTAACGAGCATAATACCTGATGTCTTACAAGGTTTAACCGGTGTTACTGTCACCTTTCATGAAACAAATGATGATGCTTTAATAGGAATTAACCCAATAGCAGATGATACTAACTACACGAATATTGTCTCTGAGGAACAGATTGTGTACATAAGGGTTGAAAGCAACACTACAAGTTGTGCTTCTGTAACACCAATTGAAATACATACCAATTTACTATTAACAGCTACAGATATTGACGATATTTCACGTTGTGACATCGATAATGATGGTGTTGAAGAGTTTAGTTTTTTGTCAATAGCTACAAGTATAATAAATGATTTACCAATAGAGTTTGGTATTTCTATTGAGTTCTATTTAACAGAGAATGACAGAGACAATCAAGTAAATGCAATAGATCAATCAGTACCTTTTGTACCAACGAGTAATCCACAAACCATTTATTTGGGATTGTCTAGTGCTACATGCTATGATATAGAACAAATAGATATTACCCTTGTTCCTGTTTATGAGTTCGAAAATATTAACAGCCAAACCGTTTGTGATGAAGATCAGGATGGTTTTACAACTACAGACTTATCGCAATTTGATGCTCAAGTCACTGATGCCTTAGATGGATTTAGCGTTACTTACTTTTTAACAGAACAAGACGCTAGAAACGCTACTAACGTACTACCAAATTTTTATACCAACACAACAAATCCTTTTACAGTTTATCCTAGAATAACTTCAGATGAAACTGGTTGTTCTGATGTTAACTTTTTTGAGATTACGGTTCTAGAAGCTCCAATTACTTCTACTCCTAGTGATATTGTTATTTGTGATGATGATCAAGACGGTTTATTTACTATTAATCTGTTAGACGTTATCCAACAGGTAGTAAGTAGTACAAATGAAAGACAAATCACTTTTTATAATAGCCAAACAGATGCTGACAATGGTAGCAATGCTATAACTAATGAAAGTAGTTATAATGCACAAACCGAAAGTATTTATATAAGAGTAGAAAACACAACTACCGGTTGCCATTCTACAGAAGAACTAAATATTATAGTTAACACCTTACCTGTATTTACTGCGATAGATAATTATAAAATCTGTGAGGATAGTAGCGATGGATTTGCCGATTTCATTTTTAATACTAAAGATGCAGAAATTTTAAATGGACAAACTGGTAAAGAAGTCTTATACTACTTAAGCCAAGAAGACGCACATAACAGAACAAATGCTATTAATAAAGATGTAGCTTACCAAAACACCTCAACTCCACAAACTATTTTTGTTAGAGTAGAAAATACAACAGATCAAGATTGTTATGGCACAACAAGTTTTATTATAGAAGTAGGTACAAATCCTGTCTATAACGAGCCTGCGGATTGGTTTGTTTGCGACGACATATCTAACGACGGCTCAGAAACTTTTGATTTATCTACCAAGATTACTGAAATATCAGAAGGTATATCAGACAACCTAGCTGTTACTTTTTACACGTCATTAAATAATGCCGAAAATAGTATTGACCCTCTACCACTTCAATTTACCAATACGGTAAACCCACAAACTATTTTTGTTCAAATTGATAATGGCACAATATGTAACTCTATAACGTCTTTTGAACTCAATGTGATACAAGTACCAGATGTTAATCCTTCTGTACCTTTAATAGCCTGCGACACCAATTATGATGGATTTACAGAGTTTGATTTAACCAATGCTGAATTTGATATTTTAGATGTTAGACAAGATGATATTGAGATTACTTATTTTGAAAACTATGAAGATGCTGAAACTAACAGCAACGTAATTTCAAATCCTGAAGCTTACACAAATACAAGTAATCCGCAAACTGTTTATATTAAAATAAATAATACAATATCAAATTGTTATGTATTAGTTCCTATTGATTTAAGTGTAAATATGCCTCCTGTTATAAATGATTTTCAATCTTATGACATATGCGAAAGTGAGGATAATAGTTTCGACTTAACCGAAATTAATGAGGTTATTATGGATGAGAGTTTTAATGTCCTATTCAGTTACTATATTACAGAAGCTGATGCATATGCAAACGAGAATGAATTAAACACAGATTATACCTACTCTACCAATAACGATACACTTTTTGCACGTGCCGAATTCAGTACTACATATTGTTTTACCGTTTACGAATTTAATCTTAATGTAAATCAGCTGCCTATTGCCAACCAACCCACTGATTTAGAAGCTTGTGATGATGATTTTGATAGCTTATTAGACTTTGATTTATCACAACAAAATACTGAAATATTAGGTACACAAAACCCTTCTGATTTCACAATAACTTACCATAATTCAGAGGATGATGCCAACAGTAATTTATCTGCAGTAGATACAGACTACATTGCTTTTGATTCTGAAATCATATACGCAAGAGTAGAAAACAATGCTACTGCTTGTTACTCAGTAACACAATTTTCAGTTATTATTCACCCTTTACCTGTAATAGATATTGAAGATCAGGTGATTTGTTTAGATAATCTGCCATTAATTGTTTCTGCTAACACCAACAACCCAACAGACCAATACATATGGTCTACTGGTGAAACCACATCAGAAATTGAAATTACAGAAATTGGTACCTATTGGGTGACTGTAACCACCGAATTTGGCTGCGAAAACACAAGAGTGTTTAGTGTAGTAGAATCTGAAGCTGCAACCATAGAAGCAACTGAGGTTATTGATTTTTCAGACCCTAATAATATAACAGTAACTATAAGTGGTATTGGAGATTACTTGTATCAATTAGATGATGGCGAGCCTCAAGAATCTAACTTTTTTGATAATGTAGGCATGGGCTACCATACCATTACTATTATAGATTTAAACGGTTGTTCGGAAGTAACTAGAGATATTTTGGTAATTGATATTCCAAAACATATGTCACCAAATGGAGATGGTCTTTATGACACTTGGCATATCGTTGGTGTAGAAACACTTCCCGGAACCATCATTCATATTTTTAATCGTTATGGTAAACACTTAACGACTTTAGGACACGATGGCCCAGGTTGGGATGGCACTTTAAATGGACATAACCTACCTGCTAGTGATTATTGGTTTGTAGCTAATGTTGTAAGAGGTAGCCAATCTTTTGAAGTCAAAGGTCACTTTGCAATTCGTCGTTAAATACTTACTTAAAGCAAATAGTTAGTTAAAATTTAAGAAAACATAAGGAAATTCCTATCTTTGATGGTAAGAGTACTTAAGTAATATTACTGTTCTCTAAAAAAATTAGCTATGATAAGGAATAGATTATTTACTCTTCTCCTATTTCTGTTGTACGTAAACTTTTTGTTTTCCCAACAAATCGTTACAGACAACACGCTAACTCCGCAACAACTTATCCAAAATCTGGTAGGTGAAAATTGTGCTTCTGTTAACAACATCTCATCACCTCAAAACGGCAATGTTAATAATATTACAAGTTTTGGAAGCTTTGATAGAGGCTCCTCTAATTTCCCTCTAGAGAGCGGTATTATATTATCTACAGGTAATGTAACAAATGCTGGCAACTCTATCTTCTCAGACAATCTTAGTGATGGTGATCTTAACTGGCAAACAGATCCAGACGTATTGAATGTACTTGGAATAGATCAAACCCTTAACGCAACCTCAATTCAATTTAATTTTACCACAGCCAACAACTTTGTTGCTTTTAAATACCTTTTTGCATCAGACGAATACCAACAAGATTACCCTTGTACTTTTAAAGATGTATTTGCCATTTTAATCAGACCTGCTGGCAGCTCTGATCCTTATGTAAATATTGCATTAGTACCCGAAACAGCTACAGAAATTAGCACTAACACAATCCATCCAAATATCAATGGCTTTTGTGATGCCATGAATGAAGATTATTTTCAGGGTTACAATTTACCGAGTACAAACTTCAATGGTCAATCTACAGTATTAATAGCCAATACAGCAGTTATACCTAATGAAGAATATGAAATAAAATTTGTAATCGCAGATCATATTGACGAGCGTTTTGATTCTGCAGTTTTTATTGAGGCTGAAGGCTTTGGTGGAGCAATAGATCTTGGACCAGACCAATCTGTTTGCGGTAGTAATCTTACTCTCAACGCAGACATTAATAACCCATCTGCTATTTATACGTGGTTTTTGAATGGTAATCCGATAGCAGGAGAAAACAATCCAACATTACTAGCTGAACAATCTGGATCATATAATGTTGAGATTACAATTCCTAGTGCAGACAATAACTGTATGTTAGAAGACAGCATTGAGATTGAAATAATACCCTATCAGGAAGCTGCATATATTGAAGATCTTTCTGTATGTGACCCTGCACCTAGTGATGGAGTTTACGATTTTGATTTGGAACTCTTAAAGAACGACGAAATTCTAGCCGAATTACCAGCTTCTAATTATATTATTTCGTATCATACCAGTCAAGAAGATGCACAAAACAACATAAATCCTATATTGGGTATCTATCAAAACACTCAACAAGAAGAAACCATATATGTAAAGATAGAGAGTTTGAGTGGTGATTGTTTACAAATTGGAAATTTTCAAATCATTGTCAATGATGCACCGAACACTTTAGATTATACAATTGATGTTTGTAATAGTGAAATAGACGACGTCAGCGTTACCAACCTAAGTAGTTTAGATTTTAGAGTATCAAACTTTGAGTTTAACACTTCAGTTACTTACTACCTTAATGAAAGTGATGCTATTAATCAGATTAACGAGATTGAAGATATACCTTCTATAGAAAATGAAATTCCTTTTTTTATTGCAAGAGTAGAAAGTCTTTTTAACGATTGTTATGCCTTAGCAACTATTTATTTTGATTATCAATATCCACTTGAAGGGATGCCAGATAAATTTGTATTTGATATGTGCTTACCCTTGGACTTTGAATTTATTGATTATGACGAAGGTGTAGCATACGATTTTGATTCCATGGTTTATACGTATGATTTGTTAGAATATCATCAACTCCTTGAGGAGCAATATCCTGGTTTTACATTTAGAACCTTACTATTTCCATTACTTCCACCAGAAGAAATAACGACTTCATCAACCGAAGTTATAGTTCCATTAGCTGTATCCTCAGGCGATTTTTGTGAAATAACAATTACTATGGAAATACATAAAAATCTACTCTATAGTATTTTTGGTCAGGAAACTAACATAGAACGCTGCGATGATAGTTCTAATGATGGTATAGTAGATTTTGACCTATTGGATGTGTCAGAAGAAATTAAGCGTGGTTATGATATTGAAGTTGTATTTTATCAAACCGAAGAAGATGCAATAAGCCAAGTGAACCCTATTGACCAATCACTACCATATTCTGCTACCAATGCGCACGAATTGTTTATTGGAAGTTCGTATGAAGATTGCTCATATATCTCAAAGTTAAGATTAAATATTCTTGAATCCACTTCGTTGTCTCCGCAAGTGGCAACTACCTGTGGTATTTACAACGCTGATGATGATACTACAACCATTTTTTTGCAACAATTCAACAATTTAATGGCACAAGACGTATTGACTAATAATGTTGATTATTATTTAACTGAAGAAGATGCCATAAATGAGGAGAATGTATTAGGAAATACTTATGATGTTACCGGTAACACACAACGTTTTTATGTTAAAATAAATGATTTATTTCTGCAATGTGCAGATATAACAACTTTAGATATTACAATTCCTCAACAAATAGAAATTAACCCATTACAGCCATTAATTGCCTGTGATGATAACCTTGACGGATTTGAAATCGTTGATTTGGCAAATCATTTTGAATCTGTTTTTGACAACTCTAGTGATTACAACATATCATATTATTCATCTTCTGAAGATGCTTTTGAAGGAATTAATCCAATTGACAACCCAAGCGAGTACAACACAGCCTCTGACGAAATTTTTATTAGGATTCAAGTTCCTGAAGTTGATTGCTTTGCCATTAATAATTTTGAAATACAAATTTACGATGTACCTCAAATCGAAAACACTTTCAATTATGTCAATTGTGAGGTAGATTCTAACATGTCTTCTAATTTTATTTTTGAAGATAAAGACTCTGAGATTATTGGCAACCAACAAGGCATGCAAGTCCTCTATTTTGAAACTGAAAACGATGCCATAAATAGAGAAAACGAAATAGATAAAACGGTCCCTTATCAAAATACGTCAAATCCTCAAACCATTTATGCTAGATTAGAAAATGAATCCGGTAATGCATGTTACAATATTGCGCCTATTCAAATTGAAGTGAGACAAGCACCAGATTATAACGCTCCGAGCGACGTTTTCGAATGTGATATAAGCAATACAGGGTTTGCCACAACAGACCTTAACAGTACGGTTGAAGAAATAGCTCTTGGTAGCAGCACAGAATTAAATATATCATTTCATGCCACACCTCTTAATGCAGAACTTGGCACCAATGCCATTCCATTAAATTACACAGCGACAACGAATCCTCAAATTATATATACAAGAATTGAAAATGCCAATTCCGGTTGTTATAATATTGAAAGCTTTAACCTCAATACACTGTCATTGCCTGAGGTAACTTATGGACAATCCTTGGTTGCCTGTGGTAATAATTACGATACTTCTGTTGAGTGGAATTTAACCGAAATTGAACTCAACATCTTAGATGGCAGACAGTACAATATTGACTTTACTTATTTTAATTCTGAAGTTGATGCTCAAAATAATGTAAACGCTATCGGTAATCCTACGACTTATACAAATAGTAACAGTCCTGAGACAGTATATGCCAGAGTTCGTAATGCCACTACAGATTGTTTCTCGGTTGTTCCTTTTGAACTGATTATCAACTCACCTCCTGCCATCAATCAGTTTGGTATTTATGATATTTGTGATAACAACACTAATACTTTAGACTTACACGATATTGATTTATTGTTGGTTAATAATACCTTTAATGTTTTAATCAGTTATTATCAAACTACAGACGATGCCGAAAATGATAATAATGCATTAAGCTCAGATTACATCTACACAAATACTATCGAAAACTTGGTCGCTCGAGTTGAATATACCACTACTGGTTGTTACGCGATTTATCCTTTTGAGTTACATGTCAATCCGCTTCCTCTTGCAAATCAACCTGATGATATAATAGCATGTGATGATGATTTTGACGGACAATTAACTGTTAATTTATCTCAGCAAGATATTTCAATTTTAAATGGTCAAAATCCTGATGAATTCTCAGTGAGTTACTACAACACTGAGGTAAATGCTATTGAAAATAATAATATTTTAACCAATGAATATGTGGCTTCAAACAATGAGGTTATTTTTGCAAGGGTTGAAAACAATATAACAGGTTGTTTCAATATTACGCAATTCTCTGTCATCGTCAATAATAAACCTTTTGTTGCTATTGATGATCAAGTACTTTGTCTCAATGATTTGCCTCTAGTCGTATCTGCCGAAACCAATAATCCGACGCATAGCTATGAATGGTCTACAAATGAAACGTCTTCTTCTATTGAGATTACTACTATTGGGTCCTATTCTGTAACGGTTACCAATGAATTTGGGTGCCAAACCACATCTACATTTTCTGTAACAGAATCTAACTCTGCAGAAATTGATGTTGTTGAGACCATAAATTTTGCAGATCCGAATAACATCATTGTTACAGTAACTGGTATTGGCAATTATCTCTATCAGTTGAATGATGAACCTTTTCAAACTTCGGGAACTTTCTACAATGTTCCTATTGGCCACAACACCATAACCATTATAGACCAAAATGGCTGTGCACAAATTACAAAAGAGGTTTTAGTGATTGATACCCCAAAACATATGACTCCAAATGGTGATGGTCAATACGATACTTGGCATATAACTGGTGTGGAAACGCTTCCTGGTACGGTTATCTATATTTTTGACAGGTATGGTAAACTCATAAAAACACTTCTGCATACTTCTCCAGGTTGGGATGGCTCTTACAATGGTAATCCTGTGCCTGCCGGTGACTATTGGTTTATTGCTAAAGTAATACAAAATAACACCTCTTTTGAGGTTAAAGGTCACTTTGCGCTGAGGCGTTAAAAATTCGTAGCACACCTATAAACCTAATTATTAGGCATTTCAGCATTGAAAATACCCACTATTGGGGATTTTTTATAATTTCAATCTATTGTACTTTGCAATAGCTATTAACCAACCTACAACAACAATGAAATTAAAGAATTATCTAGCTTTACCAATTACGCTATTTTGTTTTCATATTGTTATAAGCCAACAAATTACAACAGACACTTCCTTATCCTTAGAACAACTTATTCAAAATAATCTTGGACAAAATTGTGTGGAAATTTCTAATATTGTTTCAAGTGTTAATGGTTCTGTTAATGGATTTTCAAGCTATGGAAGTTTTGAGAAAGGAAACTCTAACTTCCCTTTTGAAAACGGCATTGTTTTAACAACAGGTAATGTAGATTCCGCCGGAAACATCTTAAACACAGATGTCTTAAACGAAGGTGACGAAACTTGGTTGACAGATTCAGATTTAGAAAATGCTCTTGGCATAACCGACACACATAATGCAACATCTATTCAGTTTAATTTTATATCTGTTGCCAACCAAATTCAGTTTAATTACATATTAGCTTCAGAGGAATATGCACAAAATTTCCCCTGCTCCTATTCAGATGGTTTTGCTTTTTTAATCAGAGAAGCTGGCTCTGCTGATCCGTTCACTAATATCGCCTTAATTCCAGGAACTACGACACCTGTAAACACAAACACTATTCACGATGAAATTATAGAATTTTGTCCTGCCGAAAATGAAGAATATTTTGAAGGTTATAATGTAGGAGACACTAATTACAATGGAAGAACTGTAGTTCTTACGGCAACTGCAGCCATACAACCTAATCTAGAATATGAAATAAAGTTAGTAATAGCAGACCAAAATGATGAAAATTATGATTCTGCAGTTTTTATAGAAGGTAATAGTTTTAATGCCAGTGTAGATCTTGGTCCTGATATTACAACGTGTGGAGAGTCTGTAACCTTAAATGCAGATATACAAAATCCCTTAGCATCCTATCAATGGTTTCAGAACGACAACTTAATTGCTAATGAAAATGGAACAACTTTAGAAGTAACGGCTTCTGGCACATATCATGTAGAAGTCACTATTCAGCTAAACCAAACCTCTTGTGTTATTGAAGATGCTGTTGATATTACTTTAAATTCTGAACAATCTTCAGGTACGATTTCAGACTATCTCTTATGTGATGACATCTCAAATGATGGTGAAGAAGATTTTGATTTAACCTTGAAAGACTATGAGGTTTTAGCATCGGTTCCACCATCAAACTACAATATAAGTTACCATTACTCACAACAAGATGCACAGGATGATAACAATGCCATCTCAGGAATAATTCAAAATACAAGTTCACCTCAACCAATTTACGTAAGAATAGAAGATATTGATAATGGATGCCTTGCTTTTTCAACATTCAATCTAGTTGTTAACGCCACGCCAGAAGTTACAGCGCCAGACCCAATTACTATTTGTCAAGATCCAACTCTAGATGGTGTGACTTATGTAGACTTAACGGAAGCTAATAATCAAATTACAGATGGCAACCCAAACTTATATGTATCTTATCACGACTCACAACCTGAAGCAGATTTAGGTATCAATCCTATTTATTCTCCATATCCGAACAACAATGTTTCTGAAACGTTGTACATACGTGTATATGATGCTACCACAGGTTGTTCTAACACATCGTCCTTAGACATTATTTTTCAATCTGGACCAGCCGTAAATACCGAAAACCAATGGATTAATGCCTGTGAACAAGATTTTGATGGATTTGAAGAATTTGACTTAACTAGTGTAATAGACAATATTCTTCAAGGTTTAACCGGTGTTGAAGTGAGTTTTCATGAATATTTATACGATGCGCAAAACAATATTAATCCTATTGCAAACCCTGAAAACTACCAAAACATAATTCAAAATTTCCAACTAATTTATGTTAGAATTCAAGATGAAACTACTGGTTGCTACACTATAACTAACATAGAACTTCATGCTAATATTATTCAAAATGTATATTCTAATGAAGCCTTTTTAGAATGTGATGACCCTAGTAATGATGGCATAGCAGACTTTGACCTTGCTGCTATAGAAGTTGATTTAGAGGATGGTTATGACGAATTTGAGACTACCTTTTACGAAACCGAAGAAGACAGAGAAAATGAGGTAAATGCGCTAAACGAAAGCATTCCTTATACAGTATCTAATGGCGGTACAACCATATATGCCAAAATAGTTAGTGATGATTGTACCGAACTCGTAGATATTGTGTTACAAGTTGCACCTGCTATTATTTTAACACCACAGGTAGCTGAATATTGCGATGATGGTGTTAATGATGGCTTCACTACATTATTCATGCCCACATTCAACACTATAGCCAGCCAAGGCGTAACACCTGCTAACGTAAAATATTATTTAACTGAGCAAGAAGCTATTGATAATGAAAATATTTTACCAGATTACGTTTACAACAGTACAAATCCTCAGCTTTTTTACATTAGGGTTACAAACACGCAAACAGGATGTTATGGTATTTCAACATTGGAAGTAACAATTGTAGATGCACCTGAGATTATGTACCCAGATCCAATAGTGGTATGTGATGATGATCAGGACGGTATTTCTACGGTAAACTTAGAAAGCCAAATTCCAGACATAATAGCATCTTCAGTTGGGTTTGAAATTACATTTTACACCGACTATAGTAATGCCCTCAGCGCAACAAACCCAATAGAGAATCCTGATAATTATACGACCTCTACACAGTACATGTATACAAGAGTAGAAAATGAAACCACAGGCTGTTATAATATTTCTTCATTTTATGTTTATATAAATACACTTCCTGAATTTGCACCAATTTCAAACTTTGAAAATTGTGAAGCAGATATATCTGGAGTGGCCGATTTTTATTTCTATCTTAAAGACAGTGAAATATTAAATGGACAACCAGATAAATTTGTAACGTATTTTGAAACTGAAGCAGATGCCATTGCCAACACAAATCCTATCGACAAATACTCGGCTTATCAAAACACTTCTAGCCCTCAGACCATTTATGTTAGAGTTGCCAACTTCACAGACGAAAATTGTTTTGGCACATCCTCTTTTGAACTAGAAGTTGGTGCATTACCAATTTATAATGCAGCTGAAAGTATTTTTATTTGTGATGATATTAGTAATGATGGGCTGATCACAGTAGATCTTAACGAAACTATAACTGCAATGGCTGATGGAAGCCCTGAAACCTTAGACATTACGTTTTATACCTCAGAATACAATGCCAATAACAGCTTAGATCCTGTAGACTTAATTTACACTAACTCTACCAATCCTCAACAATTATTTGCTCGTGTAGACAATGGCAATTATTGTCATGGTATTTCTGCTTTTGAAATTAATATTATATCTGCTCCTGTTGTCAATGATGCACCTCCTTTAATTGCTTGTGATAATAATTATGATGGCATTTTAACATGGGATTTAACGCTTTCTGAAGTTGATATTTTAGATGTAAGACAAGATGATATTGTGGTATCTTACTTTGAAAGTATGGAAGATTTGGAAGATGATCTTAATCCAATTTTAAACCCAGAAAACTATACCAATCTTACAAATCCACAAACGGTTTATGTAAAGATTAATAATACTATCAGTAATTGTTTTGTAGCTGTTCCTATTGATATCACCGTAAATTTACCGCCTCCTGTAAATGATTTTATGGCTGTTGAAATATGTGATAATCCGATGTCAAATTTCGATTTAACAACTATTAATTCTATTATTACAGATGATACTACTGGTATCAACTTCACCTATCACAACAATCAAACAGATGCAAATAATAACACTAATCCATTAGACAACAATTACATTTACACAGGCTCATCGCACACAATTTACGCAAGACTAACCTATGCTGATACAGGTTGTTATACCACCTATCCTTTTGAACTTATTATTAATCCACTACCAATTGCGCAGCAACCTCAAGATTTAGAGACCTGTGATGACTTATCTAACGATGGGTTTGAAGTATTTGATCTCTCTAGCCAAAATACGACTATCTTACAATCTCAAGATCCCAATATATTTTTAGTAAGCTATCATAACGGCATGACAGATGCCTTGGAAGGAGACAACAGTTTACCCACAGATTACAATGCCCAAGACAACGAAACCATTGTGGTTAGAGTTGAAAATAGCATTACAGGTTGTTTTTCTACAACAACATTTAACACTATCGTGTATCCTGCACCTTCAGCTGTAAACCCTTTGGTTATTTGTGATACGGATTATGACGGATTAAACACTTTTAACCTTACAGAAGCAGAATCTGAATTGTATACTACCATACCTGATAATGTGACTATTTCGTACTTTGAAACTATTGAAGATTTAGATTCAGATTTAAATAGTATTACAACTCCAGATGCTTATAACAATACAAGCAATCCTCAAACGGTGTACATTAAAGTGTTTAATAATGCTGCTAATTGCTATAGCACAATTCCTTTAGAATTAAATGCTGTTTTACCACCTGCTACCAATGACTTTGAGGTCTATGAGATTTGTGATAATCCAGATAGTAGTTTTGATTTAAGCGAAATAGATTCTGTTATTGTTGATGACACTACAGGATTGGTGTTTTCATATTTTACAAGCTTCAACGATGCCAATTCAGACCTTAATCCACTTTCTGTTAACTATACTTACACAAGTAGTAATGATATCTTATTTGTGAAAGTTACCAGTACAAATACAGGTTGTTTCTACGTTTATGAATTTACACTTCAGGTTAACCCTTTACCAATAGCTAATCAACCTGAAGACATGGAAGTCTGTGATGACGACAGTAACGATGGTTTTGAGATTTTTGACTTAGCTTCCCAAACCAATACTGTTTTGGGGACACAAAGTGCTTCAGAATTTACAGTGTCTTATCACTTAAACACTTTAGATGCCTCTAATGATGAAAATGCGTTAGACGATTTATACAACGGCAACGATAACCAAACAATTATTGTTAGGATTGAAAATAATGAAACACAGTGTTTTAGTCTGACGCAGTTTGTATTGTTTGTTAATCCGTTTCCAAATGAACCAAGTCCAATTACAGAATGTGATATTGATTATGATGGCATTACCAATTTTGATTTAACAACAGCAGAAGCTGAGTTATTTGCCACTTCAGATCCAGATGATATTATTACATATTTTGAATCTATTGATGATTTAAATGCTGATATCAATCCGATTACAAATCCAGACAACTACACTAACTTAAGTAATCCGCAAACTGTTTATATCAAGGTTTACAATACAGTTGCAGACTGTTACAGGTTTGTACCACTGCAACTAAATGTTAATTTACCGCCAGCAATTAACGATTTTGAAGTTTACGAAATTTGCGAAAACGACACCAACAGTTTCGATTTAAGCACCATAGATTCGGTACTTGTTGATAATACCTACAACATACTTATCAACTATTTTACTAGTGAATCTGATGCGCTTCAAAATGAAAATGCGTTGGATAATAATTATACTTACACTACTACAAATGATATTATTTACGTACGTGTAGAATACAGTACAACACATTGTTACCATGTATATCCTTTTGAACTACAAGTAAATCCATTGCCTGTCATCAATCAACCTGAGGACTTAATGGATTGTGATGATGATTTTGATAGCTATTTGATGTTTAATCTGGAATCTCAAACCTCATCAATATTAAACGGATTAAATCCTTCAGACTATAGCGTAACGTATTACAATGACTTGAGTTTAGCGGAAGAAGGCGAAGGTTGGGTTAATAGTGAAGCATATAATGCATATGATGGTGAAACTATCATCGCAAGAGTAGAAAACAACACAACAGGTTGCTACAGTTTAACCACGTTTAACACTATAGTATACCGCAAACCAATAGTGAATATTCCAAATCAAACAATTTGTATAGATAATTTACCATTAATAGTCTCAGCAGATACAGGCTATGATAGTGATAGTTATTTATGGTCTACAAATGCAATTTCAGAAAGCATTGAAATTACTGAGATTGGCACATATTCAGTTTCTGTAACTTCTGAAAATGGTTGCGAAACCACAAGCACATTTAATGTTATAGAATCTGAGTCTGCAATTATTGAACTTACTGAAGTATTAGATTTTTCAGATCCTAATAACATTACTATAACCATAAGTGGTATTGGTAATTACCTCTATATTTTAGATGATGGCGACCCTCAAGAATCTAACATTTTCGAAAATGTGTCTCATGGTTATCACACCATTACCATAATAGATTTAAACGGTTGTGCAGAAGTTACTAAAGAAGTCGTTGTGGTTGATGCGCCTAAATTCTTTACACCAAATGGAGATACTATAAACGAAACCTGGCATATTGTAGGCATTGAAACCTTACCAGGAAGTATTGTCTATATTTTTGATAGATACGGTAAACTCATAAAACAACTTGGCTCTAGCACATCGGGATGGGATGGCACTTATAATGGCAATAATATGCCTGCAAGTGACTATTGGTTTCTTGCAGAAATCAGAGGAGGTGATAAAGCTTTTGATGTAAGAGGTCACTTTGCTTTAAAACGCTAGTTATAATTTAACTTAACACTTTTTAATATTTTCTATGCTTATCTTTGCACTCTCTAAAAATTGAGATGAAGCAGATATTAAAACTTTTTGTATTTTTTATTTCACTATTTACCTACTCACAGAACATTGTAGTTGATAGCCAAACCTTTACTCCACAGCAACTTATAGAAGATATATTAATTGATAGTGACTGTATTACCAATATAGACGTAACTAATGTTATTGGTGGTGATTTTGGCGGTAATGATCAAAGTTATGGGTATTTTGATGCCACAGGAACAAGTTTCCCGTTTGAAACTGGAATCGTTTTAAGTACTGGCAGATTAGTAAATGTACCCGGTCCAAATAATAGCTTAAGTGATGATGATGCACCTAATTGGCCTGGTGATCTTGATTTAGAGAACATCTTAAACGAAAGTAATACATTTAATGCTACAATTTTAGAATTTGATTTTACTGCTGTTGCTTCACAGGTAAGCTTTAGATATTTATTTGCTTCCGAAGAATACCAAGAAAATAATCCTAATAGTTGTGAGTTTTCTGATTTGTTTGGGTTTTTAATAAGACCTACTGCTGGTGACAATCCTTATCAAAACATAGCGTTAGTGCCAGACACCAATACACCTGTAAAGGCAACTACAGTTACACCAGGTGTTCCAGGGTCTTGTCCGCCACAAAACGAATTTTATTTTGGTAATTATAACGGAATTAATTCACCAATAAATTTTAACGGTCAAACAGCTGTTTTAACAGCAACTGCAGATATCATTCCTAATCAATCTTATCATGTAAAACTCGTCATAGCAGACGAGCAAAACTTTCGATATGATTCTGCAGTGTTTTTAGAGGCTGGTAGTTTTCAACTTTCTACAGATTTAGGTCCAAACCGACTTATTTCTACGGGAAATGCATTATGCGAAGGAGAAACTCTAGAGCTCAATGCCAATCATCCTGCTTTAAGTTCATACAGTTGGTACAAAGATGGTGTATTACAAGAGACAACTCCTAACTGTTTAAACTGTGGATATTACACGGTAACAGAACCCGGCACTTACAATGTTGAAGTGACTATCTTAGATGATTGTATTTCTTACGGAGAAATTATTATTGAATATGCGTCATTACCTATTGGTCAAGACTCAATATTAACGGAATGTGATGTGGACACAGACGGATTAACAACCTTTAACCTTTTTGATGCAGAAGGTAGCTTAATCAATAATGATAATTCCTTAACTGTTTCAAATTTTTTCTTAACGGAAGATGACGCAAGAGATAATATAAACTCTATTCCAAATCCAAATAGTTTTGATAATACTGAAGCATTTCAGAATGTATTTGCTCGTGTTATTAACAACGCAAATTGTTTTGATGTGGTTGCTCTAGAATTACAGACTACAAACACCATAATATCAATTCCAGATTTGGGAGCTTGTGATGGCATGGATATGGATGGATTTGCCACATTTACCTTAAACAATATTGAAGCTTCCATTATCGCTCAAATTCCTACAGGTTCTCAAGTAACATATTATGAAACCCTTGAAAATGCTTTAAGCGAAAGCAATTCTTTACCAAACAATTACACCAACATAGCAGCTGATACACAAACCATTTTTGTGAAAATTAAAAACGACAATCAGTGTTTCAGCATTTCTACAGTAAATCTTAATGTACTTTACACTCCTGTTTTAGAAGAAGATGAAACCTTAATTTACTGTACAAATACATTTCCTGAGACCATTACAATTCATGGAGGTGTTCTTAATGACTTACCAAACAATTACTATTACGAATGGTACTTTAATGGTGCTTTGACAGATGTTGACACCTCATTTAATGACATCAATGAAGTAGGAAATTATACCGTAATTGTTACCGATCCTAACGGTTGTTCTTCAAGCCGAACAATAACAGTAAATGCATCTGAAACCGCTATTATTGAAAGTATATCTATTGAAGGTATTTCGCCAAATAATACAATTACAGTAAATGTAACTGGACAAGGCTTTTATGATTATGCCATAGACGATGTAAATGGCTTTTACCAAGAAAGCAATGTATTTACTAATATTCCTGAAGGTGAACATACCATTTATATAAAAGACCGAAATGGTTGTGGTATTGTTGAAGAAACCATAACAATCGTTGGCATCCCTAAATTCTTTACACCAAATGGTGATGATGTTAACGATACATGGCAAATTGTAGGTGCAAATACAGATCTTAATCAAATTGAAAGCTTACTGATTCTTGATCGTTTCGGAAAAATAATGCTACAATCGTATTCTGGCAGTTTTAGTTGGGATGGAAATTATAAAGGCAATCCTATGCCATCAAGCGATTATTGGTATATCGTAAAGTTTAGACAAGACAATTCAAACTACGAAATTAAAGGTCACTTTGCTTTAAAACGTTAATTGATTGCTGCCAATCTTTATCGTAAATTTGTGCTATGCGCTTTAAGATAGAATCAGAATTTAAACCTACAGGAGACCAACCTCAAGCTATAAAACAATTGGCTGGTGGCATTGCACAAGGTGAACGCTACCAAACCTTACTTGGAGTAACGGGATCTGGCAAAACATTTACCGTTGCCAATGTCATTGAAGAAGTACAACGACCAACTTTAGTTTTAGCGCACAACAAAACCTTAGCTGCGCAGTTGTACTCTGAGTTCAAACAGTTTTTCCCAAATAATGCTGTTGAATATTTTGTGTCTTATTACGACTATTACCAACCAGAGGCTTACATTCCTGTTTCTGGTGTTTATATAGAAAAAGACCTATCTATAAACGAGGAAATCGAGAAGATGCGATTGAGCACAACCTCTTCTCTACTCTCTGGGCGTCGCGACGTACTTGTTGTTGCATCAGTATCTTGTTTATATGGTATTGGTAATCCTGTGGAATTTCAAAAAAACGTAATTACACTAGAGCGTGATCAGGTCATTTCAAGAACCAAACTTTTACATCAGTTAGTTCAGAGTTTATACTCGCGTACCGAAGCAGACTTTAAAAACGGAAACTTTAGAATTAAAGGTGATACTGTTGATATCTTTCCTGGATATTCAGACAACGCTTTCAGAATTCATTTTTTTGGTGATGAAATTGAAGAAATTGAAGCTTTTGATCCCTATTCTAATGAGGTAATTGAGCGCTATGACAGATTAAACATTTATCCTGCAAACATGTTTGTAACCTCTCCAGATGTGCTACAGAATGCAATCAGAGACATACAAGATGATTTGGTAAAACAGCACGATTATTTTAAAGATATTGGGAAACATCTGGAAGCTAAACGTCTTAAAGAACGTACTGAGTTTGACCTTGAGATGATCCGTGAGCTAGGCTACTGCTCTGGTATTGAAAATTATTCGAGATACTTAGATGGAAGAGCACCAGGTACAAGACCGTTCTGTTTATTAGATTATTTCCCAGATGATTATTTAATGGTTGTAGACGAAAGCCATGTTACCATTTCTCAAGTACACGCCATGTATGGTGGAGATAGAAGTCGTAAAGAAAATTTAGTGGAATATGGTTTTAGATTGCCTGCTGCCATGGATAACAGACCATTAAAATTTGAAGAATTTGAAGCGTTGCAAAATCAGGTGATTTATGTTTCTGCAACACCAGCAGATTACGAAATGCAAAAAACAGATGGAGTTTACGTTGAGCAAGTTATTAGACCAACTGGCCTATTAGATCCTATTATTGAGGTACGACCAAGTTTAAATCAGATTGATGATTTAATTGAAGAAATACAAGACCGTGTAGAAAAAGACGAACGCACTTTAGTCACCACACTCACCAAACGTATGGCAGAAGAATTGGTAAAGTACTTAACACGTATTGCCATTCGCTGTCGCTACATTCACAGTGATGTAGATACGCTAGAGCGTGTAGAGATTATGCAAGATTTACGCAAAGGTTTGTTTGATGTTTTGGTTGGTGTAAACTTACTACGTGAAGGTTTAGACTTACCTGAAGTATCATTAGTGGCTATTTTAGATGCAGATAAGGAAGGATTTTTACGTTCTAACCGTTCTCTAACTCAAACTGTTGGTAGAGCTGCTAGAAACTTAAATGGAAAAGCAATAATGTATGCCGACACCATAACGCAAAGTATGCAAAAGACTATAGACGAAACAAACTACAGGCGCGAAAAACAAATTGCATACAACACGGCAAACAACATAACACCAAAAGCACTAAACAAAAGCTTAGATAGTGCTTTGGCAAAAAACTCTGTAAGTACATACAAAACAGAACTCGATGCTAAATTGGCCGCAGAACCAGAAAGCGAATACCTGACAAAATCACAACTCGAAAAGAAAATCAGAGAAAAGCGTAAGCAAATGGAACAAGCTGCTAAAGCTTTAGACTTTATGGAAGCAGCACGTTTTAGAGATGAAATTACAGCCTATCAAGAAAAGTTAGAAAATCTTAAAGTGAAGTGATTACGAGCACTATCCCCTTGAGGCAATGTGCTGAGCATGTCGAAGTGGGACTCTAGGCGTGTTTTCAATAATTGATGGGATTCCGCTCTCCCGTAGGATAAGTTCGACTGACTAAATCTAATTCGCCTTTAAGGCTTTTAAATTTAGAGTTTCACTTAATTATACTGTACCTTAAATATATCAATTAAAAAATCTGGTGGAACTATTTTATTAGGAAAACTATCCATTAAATCTAAAACTCTGTTTATAGACTCATGGCTTAAGCCCATACGTAACCCAAAATTATGGATTTTAGTTAACTGCTTAGGAGACATTTTGTGGTCAAGATTCATTAATAAGACCAATCTATGAAATTGAACAATGCGTTCGCTATGCGTTTTAAGATGTACATAAGTTACAGGATGCTCAAAAAGATATTCAAAATCTTCTTTAGAAATATCTAATTGCTTAGCTATGCTAAACAAGAAATTATATTCAATGGTTTTTATATTTTCATCTGTCTGAGCAAATGCAATCATCTCAGAAAGCAGACTCAATTTTTCAGCACGGTTGATCATTTATTGAGGGGATTAATTAATAGTGTAAAGTTACACAGGTACATTATTTTATTGTCGTTGATATAATGTATCTTGTCGAAAAATTAAATGTACTTAGTCGGTATTTTTAAACTTTTGTCAAGCTCTAAAGCCTATAATAGCATGCGTTTCAACCATTTTTTTATATTTTTTTGTCTACTAATTTATTTCAAAATTAATGCGCAAAGCACTGCTTGTAAACAGGTTACAACTTTTACAATTGCTGCACCTCAACTCGATACTCTAAAAACCATTTGGGTGTATTTACCCAAGAATTACGAAAATTCTGAAAAAGCCTATCCTGTCATTTATATGCACGATGCTCAAAATTTATTTGATGATGAAACCTCTTATGTTGGCGAATGGAAAATAGATGAGTACCTAGATACTCTTTCTAAAAACGAAAGTATAATTATTGGAATTGAACACGGCAATGCAAAACGCATTGATGAGTTAACACCTTATAAACACGAAAAATATGGTGGTGGACAAGGAGACGCTTACATTACGTTTATAAAAAATACATTAAAGCCACACGTAGATGTTACTTACAGAACAAGACCAAAAGCCGAAAATACAACTATCTTTGGGTCTTCACTGGGAGGACTCATATCTTTTTATGCAGCAATAAAATATCCTGAGACTTTTGGTAAAGCAGGTGTTTTTTCACCTTCCTTTTGGTTTAGTGAAAAAATTTATGAATTGGTAGAATCTACAGAAATATTAACAACTTCAAAATTCTATTTTTTAGTTGGAGACAGCGAAAGTGATACTATGGTACCAGATCTAAACAGAATGATAAAATTATTAAAGTCTAAAGGTGTTAAGAATAATCAAATTGAAAGTCTTATTATAAAAGATGGTCAACATAATGAGAAGTTATGGTCTGAAAATTTTGCAGCGGCTTATAATTGGCTATTCTCAGAAACAAACTAAATATGACAAACAACGATATATTTAAAAAACTAAGAGTTGCTCACAAACTGAGAGACGAAGACATTGTGAAAATTCTAGAGCTTGTAGATTTTAGAATTTCTAAAAGTGAGCTTAATGCCTTTTTTAGACGCGAAGATCATCCAAAGTATATGGAATGTGGTGACCAGATTCTAAGAAATTTTCTAAATGGATTAATTATTCATTTAAGAGGCCCAATGCCAAAACCACAAAAAAAGAAAGGATAAATTATCAACTTCGCAAAAATAAGCCATTGATTTTTTTGTTTTAAACCAAGCCTATATATTTAAAATATAAAAGTTGATAAATAGCATGTTTGAAACCTCTTCAAATTACACTCCTTTGTTAGATATTTCTGCAGAGGAAATAAAAGCACTTAATAAAAAATACAAACCCTTATCTGCACAAGAACGTATAAAGCAATTATACATAGATTTTGATATTGCAGATATAATGCTTACCAGTTCTTTCGCTGCGACTTCTGCATTTTTATTAAAGTTGGTTTCAGATATTAACAATAAACAAGAAGTGTTTTTTATTGATACAGGCTATCATTTTGAAGACACCTTAAAATATAAAACTACTTTAGAGAAAGAGTACAGTCTCAACGTGACTTCAATTTCTGCAATTAAGGAAGAACACGAGTTTACAACCAAAGATGAAACCTGGAAGAAGAACCCTGATTTCTGTTGTTCAATCAATAAAGTTCAACCTTTGGAAAAAATAAAGAAAGATTACAAGGTTTGGATTTCTGGTTTAATGGAATGGCAAAGCGACCACAGAGCAACCTTAGATATCTTTGAAGAACGTGGCAATATTTTAAAATTTTATCCGCTTTTAGATGTAACAAAAGAAGAGCGAGATGCTTTTATAGAAGAGCACAACCTTCCTTTCCATCCTTTAGTGGCTAAAGGTTATCATTCTATAGGATGTACACATTGTACAGTACCAGGAGAAGACAGAAGTGGTCGTTGGAACAACAACCCTAAAACCGAATGTGGTTTGCATTTATAGAACAAAAAACACGTTAACTAAAAATAATTGTTTTAGTTTTTATCATAAAAAAAGCGCCTTATTTAAGGCGCTTTTTCAATTCTATATTTATTCTTTTCTTAAGAAAGAACTTCTTGTACTTTATCGGCAGCTTCTTGGAATTCCGTAGCACTTAGTACATCTAAACCAGAGTTGTCAATTAAGTCTTTAGCAATATCTGCATTGGTACCTTGTAAACGTACAATAATTGGCACGTTAATGTTACCCATGTTTTTATATGCATCTATTACACCTTGTGCAACACGATCGCAACGAACAATACCACCAAAGATGTTAATTAAGATTGCTTTTACGTTAGGATCTTTTAATATGATTTTAAAAGCAGCTTCTACTCTAGCAGCATCAGCAGTACCACCAACGTCTAAGAAGTTAGCTGGCTCACCACCTGCTTGCTTAATTAAATCCATAGTAGCCATTGCTAAACCAGCACCATTTACCATACAACCAACATTACCGTCTAGGTCTACATAGTTAAGACCTAATTCACCTGCTTCTACCTCAATTGGGTTTTCTTCACGCTTATCGCGTAATTCGGCCAAATCTTTATGTCTGTATAATGCATTAGCATCTAAAGTTACTTTAGAGTCTACTGCCATAATTTTATCATCACTTGTTTTTAAAACAGGATTGATTTCAAATAAAGAGGCATCAGATTTTACATATGCAGTGTAAAGTGAAGACACAAACTTTGTCATTTCTTTAAATGCTGCACCAGATAATCCTAAATTAAAAGCTACACGACGTGCCTGAAATGGTAAAAGACCTAAAGCAGGATCTATTTCTTCAGTAAAAATTAAATGAGGTGTTTTTTCAGCAACTTCCTCGATATCCATACCTCCTTCTGTAGAATACATAATCATGTTTTTACCGCTACCTCTATTTAAAAGTACAGACATGTAGTATTCTTCAGGTTCGTTATCACCTGGATAGTAAACATCTTCAGCAACTAAAACCTGGTGTACTTTTTTACCTTCTGCAGAGGTTTGTGGTGTTACCAAATTCATTCCGATGATTTGACCAGCAAGATCTTTAACTTCATCTAAATTTTTGGCAAGTTTAACACCTCCACCTTTTCCACGTCCACCAGCATGAACCTGAGCTTTAATAACATGCCAACCTGTGCCTGTTTCTTCAGTTAATTTCTTAGCTGCTTCTACAGCCTCATCAGCAGTTTGAGCCACAATGCCGCGTTGAATGCGTACTCCAAAGCTGTTTAGTAATTCTTTTCCTTGATATTCGTGTAAATTCATGTGTGATCTGAAATTAATTCGTTGCACAAAAATACATATACGCTTAGTTTAAACCAATAATTTTTGGGTTGAATTTTCAAACCTTGTATTTGACTGAAAACTTTACTTTTTATTCAGGTTTTTTATAATAGAAAATGCACTATCTACATAGGCATCTTCAACGACAATTGTAAATTCATTGGTTGTAGAAATCACTTCGTATAAAGCGACATTTTGCCAAGCCAAACGCTTTAAAATTTGATAATACAAACCTGCAACCGTTGTATTACTTTTTGGTAAGATGAGACTAATCGCAGATAAGTTTTCTTTTACAGCGATACATTCTTCGTTCTTAAAACTTTCTCGTACCGAAGATTTTTCAGAACTCGAAATAATAATATTACTCTCTAAAATACCTCTTGTAAAGGTGTAAAACACATTAGTTTTATGTTTTATTTTAGTAAGAATTGCTGCCTGACTATTTATTAAAGTATTGGAATTTTTATATGTAAAGTCGCTTAAATTAGAACGCAAAGTAATATCGCCCAATTGCCCGAGAAGTGTATCTAACTTATAATAAGGTTTACTGACCTCTAAACGATCCTTGAAGCGTCGTAAGGCCATCATAATCGCACCAGTTTTTACTGGTTTTCCTAATTGCTTAGACACTTCATCTTGCAAGGCTTCTGCTAGTGCTGAATAATTAATAATTTCTTTTGCCAGACCTTCTTCTAAAAAGGGTTGTTCTAATACAATACGCTCTACACAAGATGCAATCGTTTTCACAATAAAAATTTCTAATGTTTGTCGTTAATGAACATTAGAATTTTCTTAATGTTCGTTTCATTTTGTTAACTATTTAACTTAATGTGTAAAATTAGTGAATATTCTACAATAAATTTCACGATAACTCATCTAACTCTATGTTTGTGTTCTTATTAAAAAATTAATGGACAACAATTCGTTATTACAAATTGCTAAAGAATACGGAAGCCCAGTTTATGTGTATGATGCTGAGAAAATTACATCACAATACAAGCGCTTAACCAAAGCTTTCAACTCTGTAAACACCTTAAGAATTAACTATGCTGTAAAAGCACTGTCCAACATATCTGTACTAAAACTCTTTAACAGTATGGGTTCCGGATTGGATACAGTTTCTATTCAAGAAGTACAACTTGGCCTTAAAGCAGGTTTTAAACCAGAAGATATTATCTACACACCCAACGGAGTTTCTTTAGAAGAGATTGAACATGTTGCAGAGTTAGGTGTACAAATTAATATAGATAACCTTTCTATTTTAGAACAATTTGGCTCTAAACACCCAAAAATCCCAGTTTGTATAAGAATTAATCCACATGTTATGGCTGGTGGAAATACCAATATTTCTGTTGGTCATATAGATAGTAAATTTGGTATTTCAATTCATCAGATTCCTTTACTGCTTCGTATTGTTGAAAACACAAACATGACCATAAATGGTATACACATGCACACAGGTAGTGATATTTTAGATATTGATGTGTTTTTGTATGCTAGTGAGATTTTATTTGAAACTGCTAAGAACTTTAAAAACCTTGAATTTATTGACTTCGGTTCCGGGTTTAAAGTACCTTACAAAAAAGGAGATATAGAAACCAATATTGAAGAACTTGGCAAAAAATTGTCTAAACGCTTTAATCTCTTTTGCAAAGATTATGGTAAAGACCTCACACTGGCTTTTGAACCTGGTAAATTCTTGGTGAGTGAAGCTGGTGTGTTTTTAGCAAAAGTAAATGTTGTGAAACAAACAACCTCTACTGTTTTTGCTCAGATAGATTCTGGTTTTAATCATTTGATAAGACCAATGCTTTATGGATCACAACATGAAATTGAAAATATTTCTAACCCAAAAGGTCGTGAACGCTTCTACTCTGTGGTTGGCTACATCTGCGAAACCGACACCTTTGCCAATAACAGAAGAATTTCGGAAATAAACGAAGGAGATATTTTATGTTTTAAAAATGCTGGTGCCTATTGTTTTACCATGGCCAGTAACTACAACTCACGTTACAGACCTGCTGAAGTTTTAATATATAAAGGCAAACCTCAACTCATACGACAACGAGAAACCTTTGAGGACATCTTAAGAAATCAACTTGAAATTGCTATGTAAAAGTTGAAGTTTTTAGTTTAGTAAGATTCTCCCTTAGTTTTTAAGGGAGAATTTTTTTAATCTTTTATATCATTCACTTTTAAAGACGTCTCTACACCATACTTATCTACTAAATAGATAAGAGCTGTCATTGTTGCGGCACCTAATTCGAGTTCGCGCTTATTCACATGTTCAAAGGTATCATTGGCTGCATGATGATGATCAAAATAACGTTGTGAGTCTGGTCGTAAGCCAGCTAATAGAATTTCATCATTCTTTAACGGACTAATGTCTGCACCACTATACCCTTTTTCAAAATAATGGATTAAATACGGTTTAAAAAGCGGTCTCCAAGTATCAATCTTTTGAAGCATTAGATCATTACCATCAAAACTAAAACCTCTTGGTGTAAAACCACCAGCATCACTCTCTAGAGCAAAAACATGCTTTTCACCTTTTGCTTTTGCAACTTCTGCATATTTACGTCCTCCACGCAATCCATTTTCTTCATTCATAAAAAGCACAACCCTAATACTTCGTCTTGGTTTAATGCCACTCTCTTTCAACAAACGCAACACATCCATAGACTGAACAACTCCTGCTCCATCATCGTGTGCACCATCACCTAAATCCCATGAGTCTAAATGACCGCCAACTACAATATATTCGTTAGGAAATTCGCTTCCTGTAATTTCTCCAATGACGTTATAAGATTGCACATCATCAAACTGTTGGCAACTCATCTCAAAAAAGAATTCTAAGTCCCTATTCGCTTTTAACGCTTGGCTGAGTTTTACCGCATCATTAGTACTTATGGCTGCAGAAGGAATGCGTTTTTCTATAGGTAAGTCTCCATAACTCATGCTGCCCGTATGTGGATAATCGTCTTGTCTAGAACTTAATGAACGGACAATCGTGCCAACAGCACCATATTTTGAAGCTTCAGCTGCGCCTCGGTAACGTTCCACAGAACAGCCTCCATAGGCTTCAAACGTATTGATTAAATCTGGTTGAAGCGCTCTATTAATAAATACAATTTTACCTTTTATCTTAGCTTCTCCAATATATTTTAAATCTTCATAGCTACCGACTTCTATAACCTTTGCTTTTAGACCATTTTTTGGTGTTGCTAAAGAACCACCTAATGCGCAAATATTAACCTTGTTTAATTTACCATTAGAAGTAAAATATGCCATTTCCTTTTCACCTCTCACCCATTTAGGCACCATTACAGGTTGCAGCCACACTTTATCTAAGCCAAGTTTTTCTAGCTCGCTTTTTGTGTATTGTACTGCAAGTTCTGCGTTGGTTGAGCCAGATAAACGACCTCCAATAGTATTAGACAAATAATCTAGCCATTCATAACTTTTTCCGTTGGTTAAAGATGTTTTATAAACAGCCTTCAATACTGATTCGTCTGATTGCGCAGAAACGCAAAACGAACTTAACATAATACCTAATACAATGATCTTTAATTGAATATTTAGGATTCTATTCATTTTCTAATTCTTGCTTGTATAAACCAATATTTGCTTTCTCTTTTTCTGGTAATTCTGGTTCTTTAATATCGGTATACGTTTTTAATGTATCGTACAAAATCTTAGCTACTATATACCTTGCTGTTGGTTTATCGTCTGCCGGAATATTAAACCAAGGAGCATGAGGCTTAGAACTTCGGTTTAACACATCTTCATAGCAGGCTTGATATTTATCCCAAAGCTTACGTTCTTTGAGATCATCTGCAGAAAACTTCCATTGTTTGTCTGGTCTATTAAGACGTCTTAACAATCTGTTTTTTTGTTCTTCTTTAGAAAGGTTTAAAAAGAATTTGAAAATAATTGTTCCATTATCTGAAATATGTTTTTCAAAATTATTGATTTCCTCAAAACGTCTAGTCCAGAAGGCCTCATTTACGTCTTTAATACTCTTAATGCCTGGCATATTTTCATATTTAAGATAATTAGGATGCACTCGGGTAACTAGAACATTCTCATAGTGTGTCCGATTGAAGATTCCAAACTTACCTCTTGCAGGAAGCGCAATATAATGTCTCCAAAGATAATCGTGTTTTAGTTCTAATTCTGTTGGCTTCTTAAAACTGTGAGCTACAATTCCTCTTACATTAAACTCTTTAAACACTTCACGAATCAAACTATCCTTACCTGCCGTGTCCATACCTTGAATACAAAATAACACAGCATATTTACCGTGAGCATACATGGCATTTTGTATTGCCGAAAGATCTTTACTGACGGCTCGCATGGCTTCTTTTATATCTTTTTTATCTGCTTCTAGATTAAATTTTGTAGGTAACTCATGGATATTGACTTTAGAGGAAATTCTAAAATCATCTATGTTTATTTTTTTCATAATTGTCTATTCTATTTCGAAGCAAAAGCTTTTACATCTGCTTCGCTTACTTCCTTTCCTCCTAAAATTATTAAACGCTCTACTACATTTCTTAACTCACGAATGTTTCCTGTCCAGTCGTAATTCTGAAGAAGCTTTATGGCCTTGTCAGAAAAAGACTTTTGAGCGTTACCTTGTTCCTCAGAAATCTTATTAGAGAAGTAATCTACTAATAAAGGAATATCCTCTCGCCTATCGTTAAGCGCTGGTACTTCAATTAAAATCACTGCTAGTCTATGGTACAAATCCTCTCTGAACTTACCATCAGCGATTTCTTTCTTTAAATCTTTATTTGTTGCGGCAACGACTCTTACATTTACCTTAATATCCTTATCGCTACCAACACGTTGAATTCTGCTTTCTTGCAAAGCACGTAATACTTTAGCTTGTGCAGAAAGACTCATATCGCCAATTTCATCTAGGAAAATAGTGCCTCCATTGGCAGCTTCAAACTTCCCAGCTCTATCTTTATTTGCTGAAGTAAAAGCACCTTTTACATGACCAAATAATTCACTCTCTATGAGCTCACTCGGTATAGCTGCACAATTGACTTCAATCATAGGTCCTTTTGAGCGGTCGCTTTTTTGGTGTAACCAATGGGCCACCAACTCTTTACCTGTTCCGTTTGGTCCTGTTATCAAAACTCGGGCATCTGTAGGTGCCACTTTATCTATCATGTCTTTGATGCGAGCTATAGCATCACTCTCACCTATCATCTCATAGTTTTTGCTTACTTTTTTCTTAAGTCGCTTATTCTCTACAACAAGTTCTTTTCGATCTAAAGCAATGCGCACTGTATTTAATAATCTGTTTAAATCTGGTGGTTTTGAGATATAATCAAAGGCACCCAAACGCATTGTGTTTACAGCTGTATCTAAATCTCCATGACCAGAAATCATCACCATTGGTGTTTCTGGTTTCATCTTTTTAACGGCTTCAAGTACTTCAACACCATCCATTTTTGGCATTTTTATATCACATAATACCAAATCATAGTCCTCTTTTTTTATTTTTTCAATACCTGCCAATCCATCCCCTGCTTCTTCCACTTGATAGCTGTCATTCTCTTCAGAAAGTATTTTTACCAATACTCTTCGTATTGCGGCTTCATCTTCAATTATTAATATTTTAGACATATTTATATTTTAAATTTTAATCCTGTTCTTAAATAAAAAGTGTTGACATCATTTAACTTAAAAATCTCACCTCTGTCTTCATTTCGCAAGGCATTATTCAATCTAAATGTGTAGCCTGTGTACAAATATGCTACCAAGTGTTTTGTAAATAAATATTCGTATCCAAGACCACCAACTGCTAAAGATAATGATATATTATCTACTTGTTTGCCGTTAACTTGTTGAGGACGCTGTAAGTGCGCAAAGTAACCGTCTAACGTAACGAATGTTTGAAGCATATTTTTTTCATTAAAAAAATATTTGAGATTAGATTTAGGTATACCAGCATTGAACGACCACTTTTCGTTAACTCGTCTGTAATAGCTTATAAAGGGTAATGGAATGGGTAATCCTGTAGTGGCATTGTAGGTAAGACCTAAAACCAAACGATAGGGTTTTTTAGCTGTTTCGTCTTTTGTTCTATCATTTATTGCAAATACACCACCATTAAGAAAGAAGTCATCAGAAGTTAACTTTTCTGTTAAGGTTGAAGCAATTCTTGGATTAAACTTTAAACCCAAACGCCATTTAGTACTAGATTTAAAGGTGTAACCAATGTTAACATCAATTATATTTATGGTTTCTAAAAGTGATCTATCAAAAGGATAATCATCTTCTAAATTGAGAATAACTCTGTTATATTCAGCACCCAGAATTAAATAACAATCTTTACTCGTTTCAATAGGATAGTTAAATAAGGCTCTAAGTCTTGTATATTGATCCTCTGACTTATTATTAGGAATAAAAGAATACTCCAAACGTGCTAAATCAGTAAGTTGAGCTTCAACAGTATCCATACAATATAGTACGATAAAAGCAAGCATTATACAGCATTTGTTAAAGCGTAAAGTCATATAGTTTTATTTCTTTTCTATGATGTGAACATCACGTTGCGGGAACGGTATGGTAATATTATTTTCTCTGAAAAGTCTATCGATCTCAAAGCGAATGTCACTTTTAGGAAAAGATGCTTTAAAGCTATCATTTAACGTAAAAACTAATCTAAAATTTAGAGCACTATCGCCAAAGTCTCTGAATAGAACTATTGGTTCTGGTTCTGATATCACATCTGGGTGTGTACTTGCTGTTTGTAATAATAACTTTTTTACCAATTGTACATCACTACCATAAGCTACCCCCACATCTACACTTTCTCTGGTGAGCGTGCCATTTTGTGTCCAGTTATATAGGGAATTTGTTAAATAAAGATGGTTCGGAATTACCAATACTTTGTTATCTATAGTTACTGCTCTGGTTGTTCGTAATTTTATTTCTTCCACTCTACCCACTTTCCCTTCAAGCTCTATAATATCACCAACATGTACCGATTGGTCTATAAGTATAAAAACACCAGAAATGATATCCTGAAAAAGAGTCTGCAACGCCAAACCAACACCAATCAATAGTGCTGCCGAAGCTGCAAATACTGCGGTAACATTTACACCGACAGAGTGTAATGTAATAAGCAATATAATAATGTAGATTAACCACCTAAAGTAGCCATAGACCACATTAAATTTTCCTTTATCTGCTTCTGGTAAATTCTTAGTTATAACCCTCAGCAATGCTTTTAAAATAAACGTAGTTATTACAATGGCTGTAACTACAATAAGCATGTCTAAAATTGATATGCTTATTTCCTTACTAAAGTCTATATGCAGACTCAGAAAATTCTTAACACTTTCCCATGCCGAGCTATCAGTTATTTTTTCTTCTATGTCACTAAGTCCTTGTGTCATTTACTTAATACTTCAACCACTTAAAAAGTTCCTTATAGGTTGGTTTTTTACCATACATTAAAATACCTACTCGATAAATCTTAGCTGCAAACCAAACCGCAAACATAAATGTACCTATTAGAAGCAACAATGACAAACCTTGTTGCCAAAGTGGTACACCAAACGGAATACGCATTAGCATCACCACTGGAGACGTCAACGGAATAAATGAAAATACCGTAGATACTGTACCATGAGGATCTTCTATAACCGTAAAAACACCAACATATACTGCTAAAATTAGAGGCATTAGAATTGGCAGCATAAACTGTTGCGTATCTGTTTCATTATCTACTGCTGCACCAATTGCAGCATAAAGCGAACTGTATAATAAATAACCTCCGATAAAGAAAAACATGAAAGCAATTACTAGGTTTAATATAGGCAAATTACCAATGGCATTAATCAGATTTTCAGCCATTGCTTGCGCTCCTTCTGCTTCAATAGCCTGGTTCATTAATTCTTGTTGTGGTGCAGATGCTTGAGCTAAATCTATTCCGAAGATTGCAGAAACTACAACCATTAACACACCACCTAAAATTACCCAAATGGCAAACTGAGTTACACCAGCTAATGATGTTCCTATTATTTTACCCATCATTAACTGTATAGGTTTTACCGAAGAAATAATCACCTCAATAATTCTGCTGGTTTTTTCTTCTATAACACTACGCATAATCATGTTACCATAGATTATAATAAACATAAATAACAAATAACCTGCAATACCTCCAAACGCTAGTTTTATAATATTGTCTAGTTTAGAACTCTTTTGGCCATCAAAACTTTCTTGTGAAATGTCTACTTTAGTTTTAGCAGCTTCAATTTGGGCAAGAGATACTCCATCTTTTTGAAGTTTTTTATCGCGTAAGTGTTTTTCTATCCGGCTTTCTATACCAGAAATCACAGTTAATGAAGGTGTTTCTTCTGAGTAAAATTTAATCTTCTTAGAAACCTCATTTAAAGAATCAACTTTTTCTACATAAAGTAACCCATATCCTTCGGTTTCTTTAACCAAAGCAACAGCCTCTTCCAAGCTAAAATCATCAAGATTATTATAAGTGGTATTCTCTGTATTCTGAAAAACATCCTTTAAAAAACCTGATTCATCCAATACTGAAATAGTACGCTTTTTATCATTGTTTAATTGCGACAAATAAGCCACTACAGCAATAAGCGCAATCATAATCAACGGACTTAAAAACGTCATTATAATAAAGGACTTATTTTTAACCTTGGTAAGGTATTCGCGTTTTATAATAAGTGGTAAATGATTCATTTTTAGTTATTTTTTACAGTTTGAATAAAAATATCATTCGCTGTTGGAATCACTTCTACAAAGTGATGTACTTCTGCCTTTGAAGCTAAAAATGATAATAAATCGTTTGAGGAGGTTGACGCATCAATTTTAACATTAAGCTTTATATCGTCATTCAAATTCTTAAAGGTTGCTGGCAACACTTCAAACTTATTTTTTATATCTGCAATAACTGCTTCACTGTTGTTAGATTGCAAACCGACTTCAAAGGTATTTGTTTTAAACTGACGTTTAATATCGTTGAGTTTACCATCTAAAATTTTATTCGATTTGTGAATAAGTGCAATATGGTCACATAGTTCCTCAACAGATTCCATACGATGTGTTGAAAAAATAACTGTTGCTCCTTCGTCTCTTAACTGAAGGATTTCATCTTTTATTAGGTTGGCATTTATAGGATCGAATCCTGAAAAAGGCTCATCGAAAATTAAAAGTTTTGGTCGGTGCAAAACCGTAACCACAAACTGAATTTTTTGTGCTTGTCCCTTACTTAATTCTTGGATTTTTTTATTCCACCAATCACCAATCTCTAGTTTATCGAACCAATATTTTAATCGGGTTCTAGCCTCAGTTTTAGACATCCCTTTTAACTGCGCCAAGTACAAAGCTTGCTCTCCAACTTTCATGGATTTATATAAACCGCGCTCTTCTGGTAAGTAACCAATATCTCTGATATGTTCAGGTTTTAAAGGCTGCCCATCTAGCTGAACTGTGCCTTGATCTGGCATTGTTATTTGATTTATAATACGAATTAAAGTGGTTTTACCAGCACCATTAGGGCCAAGTAATCCAAAAATACTGCCTTTTGGTACAGCAATAGAAACTTCATTTAGCGCTCTAAAATCTCCGAAACTTTTAGATACGGAATCAGCAACTAACAAATCGTTCATATGAATTGCGGTTTTATACAACGGTTAGTTTGTAAATATATTAAATGTAAATACATCACGTATATTTTTTAATAATTAATCAAGTTAGTTTTTATTATGCAATGGTCTTAAAAACAAAACCCACCCTTATGGTTAGATAAGGATGGGAAAAAATTGCTATGAAAAAGAAAAATTACCGCTAATTAGCATTAGCGATAATTCAAAGATAGTATTTTTTATTTAACATCTAGGTTTTTACGAAAACATATCTTTAACCTTTTCAAAAAAAGATTTGTCTGAGCTTTCTGGTTTTGGCTCAAAATGCTCGTCATCTCTCATGTTTTCAAAAAATTCTTTCTGTTGTTTATTCAAAGTCTTTGGTGTCCAAACATTTACATGAACCAGTAAATCCCCTTTACCATAACCATTAATATTTGGTATGCCTTTGCCTCTTAGTCTTAAAATTTTTCCAGATTGCACACCAGCTTCAATCTTAATTCTTACTTTACCTGTAACCGTGTCAATTTCTTTAGAAGTACCTAAAACCGCATCTGGTAAACTTACATACATATCGTAGTGTAAGTTGTCACCTTCACGCTTTAATGTTGGATGATCTTCTTCAGAAATAACAACTAATAAATCACCAGCAATTCCATTTCCTGGCGCATCATTACCTTTGCCAGTAACTTTAAGCTGCATACCATCGACAACACCTGCAGGTATCTTTACAGAAACGGTTTCTTCAGATACTTTTAGACCCTGCGCATCTGCATCAGAAGGTTTCTTGTCTATAATCTGACCGGCACCACCACAAGTTTGACAAGTTGTAGCTGTCTGCATTCTACCCAAAATGGTATTAGTAACTCTGGTTACCTGACCTGCTCCATTACATGTTGTACAAGTTTTATATGTTGTACCAGGTGCTTGTTTCTTACGTTTTACCTTTATTTTTTTCTCAACTCCATTAGCCACTTCTTCTAGAGATAATTTAACACGTATCCTTAGGTTGCTTCCCTTAACCACACGCTGTCTGCCTCCTCCACCGAAGCCACTAAATCCGCCTCCACCAAAAGCACCTCCAAAAATATCACCAAATTGACTAAAGATGTCATCCATATTCATGCCACCTCCACCAAAGCCACCTCCACCTTCAAAGGCTTGATGACCAAATTGGTCGTAACGTGCTTTTTTGTCCGGATTACTTAAAACCTCGTAAGCTTCAGCTGCTTTCTTAAAGTTTTCCTCAGCCTCTTTATCATCTGGATTTTTATCTGGATGATACTTTAAAGCCATCTTACGATAGGCTTTTTTTATCTCTGCGTCAGAAGCACCTTTACTTACTCCTAATATGTCGTAATAATCTTCTTTCATGTGTATTGCCCAAAAAATTGGGTGTCTTTTATTGTTCTCGATACAATTTTTCGCCCCTCAAAATCAATCGAACTGACGAACCGTTAATATTTTATCTACTAAGCCTGTCCGATAACCACTTTTGGGAAACGAATAACTTTGTCACCAAGCTTATAACCACGCTCTACAACATCGATGATTTTTCCTTTTAAATCATCGCTTGGAGCTGGTATCTGGGTTACCGCTTCATGATCGTCTGCATTGAAGGCATCACCTTTGTTAACTTCAATTTTAGATAAGCCTTTTTGCTCTAAGGTGTTTAGTAATTTGTTGTAAATTAATAGGACTCCCTTGCGCAACTCTTCAGCTTCTTTATCTTCTTCAATATGCATTAAGGCACGCTCAAAATCGTCTAAAACTGGTAGCATAGCGAGCATTACACCTTCGCTAGCCGTCTTAAATAATTCTATACGCTCTTTATTGGTTCGTTTCTTATAATTTTCGAACTCAGCAAACAAACGCATAAATTTATCTTTCTCAGCTGCTAGTTGGTCTTGTAATTGTTCTTCAGCAGTTTTTTCTTCCTTTTGCTCTTGTTCTGCAGTTGCTGTTGCAGTATCGTCTATTTGTGGCTCTTCAACCTCTTTATTTTTATCTTTTTTACTCATCGTGAGTTTGTTTTATTTTGAATCTGAATTTTAAATCTACGATTTAGGGTTGCAAAAGTACTGCCATTATTATAATAATGTCAAAATGTCATTAACATTTTTTTATAATACTAGCAGCAGCTATATCCTTAACTTTGCTTTTAAACAAACATATTCTTAAAAAACACTAACATGAAAACAAAATTTTTAAAAATTACCGCTTTAGTAGCATTTGTAGCCTTCTCTAGCTGTAAAGACAAAGCTGAAGAAGCAGAAACAAAAGCCGCTGAAGAAGCTGCTGTGGCAGAAGCTACTGCTGTAACTTACAGAGCAGATGCTGATAATTCTACTATTATGTGGAAAGGTTTTAAACCTACAGGATCGCACGAAGGAACAATCAATATAAAAGAAGGTACTGTTGCCGTAAACGATGGTTCTGTAGAAAGTGGAAACTTTATTATAGATATGGCAACTATCGCTGTAACGGATATTCCTAAAGATGATGAAGACAATGCAAACTTGCAAGGTCACTTGTCTGGTCCTGATTTCTTTGATGCAAAAAGTTTTCCGACTGCAAAGTTTGAAGTTACTGGTTTAGAAACCAAAGATGGAAAAACTATGTTATCTGGTAACTTAACGATGAAGGGTGAAACAAATAACATAAGTTTCCCAGTTAAAACATCTATCGATGGTGACAAGATGACTTTAAGAAGTGAGACTTTTACTATTGACCGTTCTAAGTGGAACGTAAAGTATGGTTCTAAATCGTTTTTTGATGACTTAGGTGATAAGTTTATCAATGATGATATTGAGTTAACTGTAAATCTTGTGGCTAATAAAGCTTAAGGTATAGAAACGTCAGTTCGAGTGAATTTTAACAGCGACAGCAGATAAAATTTGTATCGAGAACTATTTTACAATACGAGACTTCTCGATACAATTGCTCATCCTTCGCAATCACTCGAAGTGATATATAAACTATTATAACATACAAAAAGCACTTACGTTTCCGTAAGTGCTTTTCTTCTCCATAGCAATCTTATCTCTAAAATTGCCTCGCTATTAATCAACCATCATCAACCAAAACAATGATTAATAACGTTGTAGTAATGCGCTAACTATTAACACTAAAACCATATTACGGCATTACTACAGTATCAATGACGTGTATTACACCATTGCTACCTTTTACATCTGTCGCAGTAATCTCACTATAATTACCCTTTTGGTCTTTCAACCAGATTTTTCCATCTTTTTGCATTACAGTTAAGATCTCTCCTGCTAATGTCTTTACCTCTACTGTTCCTTTGTTTTTCTTTAAAGCAGCTACAACATCGCTAGCCATTAATTTTCCTGGCACAACGTGGTAAGTTAAAATCTTAGTTAAGGTCTCTTTGTTTTCTGGCTTTAATAAGTTGCCTAAAGTTTCTTTGTCGATTTTTGCAAAAGCATCGTTGGTTGGTGCAAATACGGTAAAAGGACCATCACCTTGTAAGGCTTCAACTAATTCTGCTGCTTTTAAAGCTGTAACTAAAGTTGAAAAATTCTCATTGCCTACTGCTGCGTCTACAATGGTTTCTTGCGCCACAGTCTTTTGTGAGAATGTTAAGGCTACAGTTGTCATTAAAACAAATACTAACTTTTTCATGATTTTTTTAAATTTTTGGTTAAACTATTGCACTTATTTCGTTTTTGAAGTGCTTTCGTTTATATTTACACAGGCTTGATACTACTGGATGAGCAAGCCTTTATTTTTGGGAAATCTTTAACATTAATGCAGAACGATAACTTTCTTATTCAACAACTCAAAGACAAGGATGAGCTTGCGTTATCGTTACTCTACGACAAATATGCTGGCGCTATTTACAGTGTTATTGTAAAAATGGTACGCGACGAAGGCAAAGCCCAAAATTTACTCCAAGATACTTTTATGACCGTTTGGGATAAAGCCGAAAGCTACGATGCTAGCAAAGGCCGTTTTTATACTTGGATATTTAGAATTGCTAGGAACAAAACGTTAAATTTTCTCAGAAAAGTAGAACCACTCATCCAAACCGATGATTTTAGTGTATATGATAGTAAAGAAGAAGCTATTAGTATAGACGCTAGGTATTTAGAACTTAATGGTGCTATAACCACGTTAGAGCAACACCATAAAGAAGCTATAGAACTGGTATATTTTAAAGGCTTAACGCATAAGGAAGCACACCAGCAGATGAATGTGCCACTTGGCACGTTTAAATCTTATGTGCGCCAAGCTTTAAAGCAATTGCGAAAAGCCTATACCAAATCCCTAAGTGTACTTTTACTAATACTAAATGCGCTGTGATGATGGATAAGAAAACGATATTAGATAACGGACTATTAGAGCAATACCTGCTTGGTGAACTCAATGCGCAAGAGTGCGAACAGATTGAGCAAGTCTTAGCGTTTGATACCGAACTAAAAGCGCAGTTTGATGCTATAGAAAAAGACTTTGAAACCCTTGGTTTAGAAAATGCCATTGAGCCGCCAAAGGGTATTAAATACCAATTAATACAAGATATTAGAGAAGCCAAAGACACTAAAAACAATAGGAGTAACACCAACCTTAAATATTACTTAGGTATTGCAGCCAGTGTAGCTGCATTATTAATGCTTGGTAACTTTTGGATGTATAACGAATTAAACGAGGTAAAAGACCAGTTACAAACGGTTGAAACCGAAAAAACCGAGTTAAACGATAAGCTCAACAAACAAATAGACAACGACATTGCACTCTTTAGTACCATAGCACATCCTGATACTGAACAGTACGTCTTAAAAGGCAATACCTTAATGCCAGATGGTAAAGTGGTAAGCTACGTAAATCATAGCACCAAATCTGTGGTAATTAACACAGAGCGCTTACCAAAATTAGATGCTGAACACGACTACCAAATGTGGGCAGATGTAGAAGGCGAAATGATAAACATGGGAGTGATTGCCAAAGACCAAAACCTTATGGCAATGAACTACATAGACCATGCCGAATCCCTAAACATTACCATTGAACCTGCTGGTGGTAATGACCACCCAACCGTATCGCAATTAGTGACTAACGTCTACCTCAATTAGCCTGAAAAATACGTGAAGTTACGTATAAAATTAGCTTCATTTTTTTCTATTTTAGTAGAATATCATTGAAATCTTTTTAAAATCAATAATTATCTACCATAAAATCTCAAAAGTTAATTCATGAAGTTAGAACAAATTTTAGACAAACTCGGCTCAATTGAAAAAAACTCATTCATCAAAATAATTGATAATATAATTTCTAACAATCCAAGGAATCATAAAGAAATTGAAAAAATATTAAGCACCTCTGACAAGGGATTAAAGTCGGTTGACAGTCAAAATATTTCTAAAATTTTCGCTTTAACTTCAGTGGAATTTGAGAAGCATATAAAATGTGAGTTTCAAGAAATTACTTCTCAACTCGATATACTAATTGATATAATCATTAGAGATGGGAATTGTATAATGAAAAGTGATTGGTTTTCTAGACTGTATGACAAAGAAGTTAAACATTTAAAAGGAAGAATTAAAGCTCTTGAAGTAGATTTTAAAGATGAAAAATCCGATTTAAGTCTAAATCGCAAACGTGACTACAAAATTTATAAAGAATGTTTACAAACTGCTTATAAGAACGATATTGAAAATAACAGAGATCCTAAAATCACGTCTGACGAGCTATCTATTATATTGACATTATCAAAACAGTTGGGTCTATCACAAGAGGAGATTAAATTAATAAACTACTCAATTGTTCCAATCAAAAAGCTAGATGTTCAGGATGTAATTAAAGATTTAAAAAATATTGGTGTTATATTTTACTCTAACAAAGAAAACACAGTATATGTTGCTGATGAAATGGTTAGAATGCTTAGGAAAGTGAGAGGAAAAGAAGTTGCTGAAAAATTTTATCGCAGAACTCTTAAATTACTTCGAACACCAATTATTAACCAAATAGCCAGAGAGCACAACATAGACAGAAACTTAACACATGCTCAAAAAATAGAAGAAATAATCAAAGAGGGTGTTTCATTTACGAACCTATTAACTGAGAATATCTATAAGAATGAGACAACATTAACCGAAAAGAAAAAAACTTTAAATGAGCTTTGTGAGAAAGGTTTAAATATTTCTAATCTTCGAGGAAGCACTTTGGATGAAAAAATTAATAGTCTCATTAATCATTTTGAAAGTGTTGAACGCGATGAAAAGGTTGGTATTTCATTAGATGGATTTGACAAATTACTTTCTGAATTAAATCAGTCATTACCAAAACTCAATCGAGATATAAAAGAACAATTTGAACTACAAGATGAATTTGTTTTAAAAGCAGATTATTTATTGGATTATAACATCAAACCAAGAGATATTCTTGATTTAATAGAGAAAACAAATTTAACAAAATTCATTAAAGATCACGGAATAAAACAACGTGGTGATGATATTCTAAATATTCTCGAACACTATAAAGATGTAGAGAATCTATACTTAGAAAACTACGAAAATGTAGCATACAGAAATCTTAATTCATTAAAAGAAAATGGAATTACTGTAAAGGAAAGTGAATTGGGTCAAAAGTTTGAAGATCTTACAAAAGTAATTTTTGAAGATTTAGGATTTAATGTTGATGACGCATTCAAAAACAAATTGAATACTAAGAAGGATATGATGGATATCTTGTTAAACTTAGGAAATGATGAAGTAATAATTGTAGAGTGTAAGACTAGTAAAGAAAGAGGATATAATAAATTTAGCTCCGTATCAAGACAATTGAAATCTTATCAAAATCTAGCTTTGAAGAATGACTTGAGAATTGTAAAAATTTTGTTGGTTGCTCCAGAATTTAGTGATGATTTCGTTACAGATTGTGAGATGGATACAGAAATGAATCTTTCGCTAATTACCGCTTCAACTTTATCAAATATTTACGAAGCATTTAAGTCATCTAAATATAATGAATTTCCGTACGTTCTATTTAGAGATATAGTTATTAACGAAGATCGAATTATTAAAGCACTTAAAAAATAATAAGGGAAATATTTACTTACCCCAATAAATCTTCCAAAGCAGGTCTTAGATTAGCATAGGTAAAATTAAAGCCTTTGTTTTCTATTTTTTGTGAGCTAACGCGTTGGCTTTCAAATAAGAGAATATGCATTTCACCAAGTGCTAATTTCATGGCAAATTTTGGGATATTTGGCAATATTAAAGGACGCTGCAATACGCTTGCTGCTGCTTTAGTGAGTTCTTTATTGGTTACAGCATTGGGTGCCACACCATTGTAAATGCCTTCTAATTGGTTTTGCAATACGTACATAAAAATACTGGCAAGGTCTTGTACGTGTATCCAGCTTTGCCATTGTTTACCATCTCCAAAAGCAGCACCAGCACCAAACTTAATGGGTTTTACAATTTCTGGTAAAGCACCACCATCTTTGGCTAATACCAAACCTATTCGGATTTTTGCAAGTTTACAACCTAAGGTTTTAAAGCCATCTACAGCAGCTTCCCACTGCTCTACCACGTCGCCTAAAAATGTATCAGAAACTTGTGTAGCATCTTCCTCATAATAGTTGGTTAAACTTGTTGGGTAAATACCAATCGCACTTGCAGAAACCACGTGATCTATCTGGTAATTATGTGCTTTTATGGTGTCGTGTAATAGCTGCGCTGTTTTAGTACGGCTTTCAAGGATTTCTTTTTTATAGCTGTCCGTCCATCGTTTTGAGATACTCGCTCCTACCAAATTGATAATAGCAGATACACCTTTAAAACAGTTGTGGTCTATCTCGTTATTTTTGGGATTCCAATAAAAGCCTTTGTAATTGGATTCGGTACTTAATTTAGATTTTGAGGTTGTTAAATAATGGACGTTAATTTCTTGTTTATGACACTGTTTTACAATTTCCTGCCCAATTAATCCTGTTGCTCCTGTTATTAAAACTGTCATTATGTTTCGTTTTCTTTAGCTATTTATAGTTCGTAACAAAGATACAACATGCATTAAGGCTTCAAGGAGACTTTAATTTGGATTTAACGTTTGGTGTGTTCAATGTCAGTTCGAGTGAATTTTAGATGCGAGAGCATGTAAAATTTATACTTCGACAAGCTCAGTAGAACTATCGAGAACCGTTTCAACTTACAAAGCTTCTCGATACAATTTCTTAAGCTTCGGAATCACTCGAAGTGACAATCAGATACATTTAAAACCTTGAACTAAAATCAAAACCACGATGTCAGTTCGAGTGGATTTTAGATGCGCTAGCAGATAAAATTTGTACTTCGACAAGCTCAGTAGAACTATCGAGAACCATTTTAACTAATACAGCTTCTCGATACGATTTCTCATTCTTCGAAATCACTCGAAGTGACAATCAGATACATTAAAAACCTTAAACTAAAATCAAAACCATGGTGTCAGTTCGAGTGGATTTTAGATGCGCTAGCAGATAAAATTTGTACTTCGACAAGCTCAGTAGAACTATCGAGAACCATTTTAACTAATACAGCTTCTCGATACGATTTCTCATGCTTCGAAATCACTCGAAGTGACAATCAGATACATTAAAAACCTTAAACTAAAATCAAAACCACGATGTCAGTTCGAGTGAATTTTAGATGCGAGAGCAGATAAAATTTGTATCGAGAACATTCTCAGTTTACAAGACTTCTCGATACAATTCCTCATACTTCGGAATCACTCGAAGTGACATAAAGTTATTGTTAGAATTTTTTCTTTGCTAAATTTGGCAACTTTTCAAATTGATTATTGATTAAAGCTTCTTTCTTGGAACGCGACCACTTCTTTATTTGTTTTTCAGTCTCTATTGCTATTTCTACGTTTGTGAATTCAGCACAATAAAGTAATTCAATCGGTCTTCTTGAATAGGTATAACTATCTAAATGTTTACCTAATTTATGCTCTAACACTCTTTTTGATAAGTCTGAGGTAAAACCAGTGTAATAAGTATTATCAGAGCATTTTAATATATAGACATAATAAATTTTCATTTCCTGAACTTACATAAAAATTAGTTAACCGTCAGTTCGAGTGAATTTTAGATGCGAGAGCATGTAAAATTTGTATCGAGAACCGTTTCAACTCATAAAGCTTCTCGATACAATTCCTCATGCTTCGGAATCACTCGAAGTGACATATAGGGTATTAGAATTTTTTCTTAGCTAGATTTGGTAGCTTCTGAAATTGATTATTAATTAAAGCTTCTTTCTTAGAACGTGACCATTTCTTTATTTGCTTTTCAGTCTCTATTGCTATTTCTACGTTTGTGAATTCAGCACAATAAAGTAATTCAATCGGTCTTCTTGAATAGGTATAACTATCTAAGTGTTTACCTAATTTATGCTCTAACACTCTTTTTGATAAGTCTGAGGTAAAACCTGTGTAATAAGTATTATCAGAGCATTTTAATATATAGACGTAATAAATTTTCATTTCTTGAACTTACGCAAAATTAGTTAACTGTCAGTTCGAGTGAATTTTAGTTGCGCTAGCTGGTGAAATTTGTATCGAGAACCGTTTCAACTTACAAAGCTTCTCGATACAATTGTTCATGCTTCACAATCACTCGAAGTGACATAACATCCCATTTGATTCGTTCCGCTTAGTCGAATGCTAAGAGCTCTTTTTCTGAGCTCTTAGCATTTCACGCTTACCAGGTGGACCAGGAAGTCGCTCAACTGTAAAACCAACAGTTTGCATAGCGCGTCGAACACTTCCTTTGGCCGAATAAGTAACCAAAACACCATTGTCTTTTAAGGCTCTGTACATAATCTTGAAGATGTCTTCCGTCCAAAGTTCTGGTTGAACGCGTGCACCAAAGGCATCAAAATAAATGATATTAAATCTATTTTGATCAGTGATGTCTTTAAAGAATTTTTCTTGTTTATCGAGCTTGAAAGTTGGACTTATATCGTGTTGCTCTTCCCAAGGAACCGTATGCATTTTCTCAAATTCAGCTTTATGCTGTTTAGAAATTAATTCAACATAATTTAGTTGTTGGATTTCTTCATTTTTCACAGGATAGGCTTCTACTCCAACATAGTTTATGGATTGCTGAAGCTCTTCAGCCTTTAAAAAAGTGAGAAAAGCGTTGAGACCTGTACCAAAGCCAATTTCGAGAATGTTGATTGGGTGAGATCCTGAATCAAGTTCAGGATGACGTGATTGAAAATAAAAAAGCAAACCATGTTTTATAAATACATGGTTTGCTTCTTGTATAGCACCATGAATGGAATGGTATTGCTCATTCCAATCTTCTATCTGAATGGTTTTAGAACCATCTGACGTGGTTATTATTTTTCGCTTCAATTACTGAATTAAAAGTTTTCTAATCTTTGGGATTGGTCCTGTACATTCTGTTTTATGACAAGCCAAACAATTATTAATTGCTGTATTGTAACGCTCCTTTAATTCAACATTAGATAAAGTATCTACAACCATTTGCTGAGCGGTTATAAAACCATCTACCTTACTATTCCAAACTGCTGTTCTTGCATGACCATTACTCATTTCTGCGGAATGCAATTTCATAAGATCTAAAGGCATAGACACAGGTATTTCACCATTGATAATCTGCTGTTTTATTTGCAAATTATAGGCATACATACCATTCATAAGATTTGCCATCTCAGACGGCTGATGCATGATTAACTCTGGCTTTTCCTTTTTATCAGCAGGTTTTGACTCTGTTTCATCCTTACAATTAAAACATAAGAGCAACACTACTGCAAAAGCAAGGATCTTATTGTTTAAGGAGAACTCCATCAGCTAAGAACTTGTATTCGAATTTAGGCTCAGTGATTGCAGCAATTTCCTCTTCAGATTTGCCTGCATCTTCTGCATAGTGTCTTAATTCGTCTACTGAAGTTTCTTCAACAAAGGCTTTTCCGTTTACAACAACTTCACCTTCAGCATTTAAAGGCATAAAGAAACCGTAATCTTTAAAACGCACCATAACTTCCTTGTCATTACCCATGTCTAAAGTCATCCAACAGCCTTTTTTAGAGCATACTTCGTTGATTTTTCCTGTCATCTTAGCATTGACAGTGTCACCTGCTTTTAAGCCTTTGTAATGTTCCATCATACGATCTGATGATAACGCATCTGCATCATTTATTTCCATTCCGAAAGAGGCATAAGCGATCTCTTCTTTTATGTCTTCCACCTTGTTTTCAGTGACTTCTTTATTATTTTTACAAGACACAATGGCTAAGCCCATTGCTAAGATTATAACTAATTTTTTCATTATTAATTTGTTTAGTATTGTTTACAATAGAACTACAAAATTACGAATTTTAAGATAATATTACCTTTTATTAACCACAATGATTTTGTACTTTTGCACAAATTTAAAACACCTCTTAAATGGTAGAAACTAACCCTAACGAAATCGTTGTAGTAAAGTCAGAAAATTCTAAAATCAACACTGTTGACTTTGATAATTTAACATTTGGACGTGTATTTACAGACCACATGTTTGTTTGCGATTTTGAGGATGGTCAATGGCAAACACCAAAGATTATGCCGTACCAACCAATGACGATAGAACCTTCTGCTCGTGTGTTTCATTATGGGCAAGCTGTTTTTGAAGGTATGAAAGCTTATAAAGATGAAGATGACAAAATATTTTTGTTTAGACCTGATCAAAATTTCCATAGAATAAATAAATCTGCTTCCAGACTCGCTATACCTGAATTTCCAGAAAATTACTTCTTTAACGGTTTAGAAACCTTATTGAAAATGGAAAGCGACTGGATAAAACCAGGATTAGGCAACTCATTATATGTTAGACCTTTTGTCATTGCTACTGAGCCAGCTATTTCGGCTTCACCTGCAGCAACGTATCGTTTTATGATTATTTGTTCGCCAGCAAAGGCTTATTACAACAAACCTGTTCGGGTTTTGTTTGCTGAAAAATATAGTAGATCCGCAGATGGTGGTGTAGGATTTGCAAAAGCAGCCGGTAACTATGCTGCTCAATTCTACCCAACTGGTTTGGCTCAGAAAAAAGGGTTTGATCAAATTATTTGGACTGATGCTTCTACTCATAAGTATTTAGAAGAAGCTGGTACGATGAATATATTCTTTAGAGTTGGTGATAAATTGATTACAGCTCCTACTAGTGACAGAATTTTGGATGGTGTAACTCGAAAAAGCGTCATACAACTTGCTGAGGATTTAGGCATTGAATGTGAGGTTAGACCTGTAAGTGTTGAGGAAATTAAAGAAGCCGCTGTAAATGGAAGCCTAAAAGAAATATTTGGTGCTGGTACTGCGGCAGTTATAAGTCCTGTTTCTGCATTTGAGCATGCTGAAGATATTTTTGAAATTCCACAGTTAGAAGATTCGTATGCTTCACTATTTAAAAAGACACTCACAAGTATTCAACATAATTTATCGGAAGATAAACACGGTTGGAGACACGAAGTAAAATAATTAAAAAAGCAGCCGATTGGCTGCTTTTTTTATGACTCTAAAATATCTTTAATATTTGGTTTAAAGTAATTAGGCCCTTTAAGGACTTTACCATCTTCTCTATAAATTGGTTCACCATCGTCGCCTAATTTGCTCATATTACTACGTTGAATTTCTTCAAAAACTTCTTCTATCTTATACTGTAGTCCATGCTCTATAATTGTACCACAAAGAATATAAAGCATATCACCTAGCGCATCTGCAACTTCTACCAAATCATTATCATTAGCAGCTTCGAGATATTCTTCGTTTTCTTCGCGCATAAGCTTATAGCGCAGCATGTTCTTTTCTATTCCTAAATCAGCTTTCGGTGTTTCTCTGTGTCCTATTTTAAAAGCGGTATGAAATGCTTTTACGGCATTAATTTTATCTTGCATATTAAATAAAAACTAAGGTTGTTATTTTTTCGTAAATAAAATAGAGACTATCATTTTTTGATGATTTTGCTCTAATTTTAATTATTTTTGCATAAAAATACACTAATGTTTACTACAGGTCAACTGATTTTTGGGATATTATTTTTTATAGCTTTTGTTATCGCTGTAGCCTACCAATATCGTAAAGATTTAAAAATCCACAAGGCCTACTACAAGGGAACTGTTTGGATTCTTATTGCATTTATTGGCTTTATTGGTATGATTGCCGCTGTGAAGTTTCTTTTAATGTAAGCTCGTTTTTTAGTCGTTTGTCCTAATTTTCTTATAAGTTCACAATTATTTTTTAACTTATAGACAGAAATATACCCTCTATTGGGTATGTTTTGATGTATTCCTACTTGGCATCTTTGTATTGTTACTTACTAAAACCAACCAAACATGAAAGATTACATTGTAAAACCGTTAGTACTCTTTTTAACCTCCCTTTTTATCCTTCTAGGCATTATTGCATTTCTATGGCTAACCAAAACAAATGAGCACGCTGAGGTTTATAAATATATAAAAATCCTTGGTGCCTTTTGCGCTAGTGGCATAAGCATTGCAATACCTGGAATGATTGAAATAAAAAATGGAATTAATGGTGTTGAAACTTTAGCATCTCGTGCACCTAATGTCACCGCAACAGGAGCCTTGGCTGTCTTTGTTTTTGTTTATTTGGTTTAATACAAATCTATAATTGATGACTGAAGAAGAAGCGAATAATAGACTTACAGACCGTCACGAAATATATTTTGCCTCTAGTAAAAAGAGAATAACTAGATATGCTGCGGTAATTAAAAAGAGCCGTAATATCTACATTAAAGATGACTTTCTAATTGAACTAGGGTATACTAATGGACAAGTAACAATAGAACAAAATATTAATAAAGTAAATATTAAAGAAGATTTTATAAAGTCTGCTATTGAGCAAATTGATATTGAAAAAAGTATTATTGAAGAAATCGAAAATGGTTTGGTTCAGGTTGAATTGACTAATTCTATAGACTTTCAAAATGATCAAATTTTATATAACTATTGTGGACACGATTGTGTAAAGTGTTGTAAAGGATTGTGCGAATATGTAGGTGAAGCGTCAACAAAAAAGTATTGTTCCTTAACGGGTGGTATAAGTACATATAATGCTGGTAAAACTGGTGGGTCAGGAACAGCTGGTGGTTTTTTTACATCGACTGATAGTAATCACACCTATTTGCTTTCAAATTTTCATGTTTTGATTGGATTTAAAAATGAATTTAATTTTAGAGTTACACATCCAAGTAGATATAATACTTATGGTAATAATTCTGAAAATTTTGATGTCATCGGGGAAGTTATATGGTACAAAAGAATATTACAGAAGGGTTTTAATCTTATGGATGCTGCTGTCGCACAGATTTATCCCAAAATAAAAATCGATTACGGAAAATACACCAGAAGCGGTTTAGTCGAAATATTAGGGATCGGCGACCCTAAAATAGGTGAAATGGTAAAAAAATGTGGCGGAACAACAGGGTTAACTTATGGTGAAATTAAATCAATTAACTGTACAATTAATATCAGTAATAATGAAGAATACCCTATGTTTTTCCACAATCAATTACTGACTACCCTAATGACTAAGCCAGGAGATTCTGGATCAATCTTGGTTAACCAAAATGGCTTTGCTGTTGGTTTACTTTTTGCAGGTAATAATTTCACTTTATCCGTCGCAAATAACATCAAATACATTTTCAATCATCTACGTGATGAGAAAAATATAAATTTTAAAAAATTTGTTTAATTAAATACTAAAACTATGGCAAACCAGTGGGAATTAATTGAAATGGATTTAGACAAAGACGTTTCGAAAAAAGCAAAATATTTTTTCTATAAAAATGGAATCGATACCATACTATGCAATTTCAATAATTGGAATGATAATTCACCAACAGAAATCACAATACATAATAGCTATATTGATAGAAAATTTATACACGCTAATTATTGCGAAGAACACGATAGAATAGAGATACATGCGGTTGATGATCAAAAATTTGAGCGTGTAACATTAAATATTGAACATGCTGATAAATGTAAAATAAATTGCACAAAAGTTGTCTTTGTATTCTATACCCAAGGAGAAGAAATCGAGAAATGTAAAAAAGTATACATTGGGCAACCTGAACATAAAAAAGGAAGTATTATAATAAGAAATCCTTAAATGAAATTTAGAAGTTTTCTTCTGAAGTATACTTTAATATCAGTAAGTTTCATACTTACTGATTTTTGTTATGCTCAAAGTGAAGCATTTGATCAATTCTACACCGTTTATGAAAATGGCAGCCTAAATGATATTGAAAATGCATTAACAAAAATTGACACATCCTCCTTAGATACCAGAGAAAAGGCCACATGGTTATTTTATTTTAGTGAAAATCAACTAAATCTAGATAATCATGACGTAGCATATAAGTGTATGCTAAAATCAAAAAAGTTGTTTAAATCTATTAACGCAGAAGGTGATGTTGCCGATTGTAATATTCTTTTATTAGAAATTTTAAGTCATCAAAATAATCTAGAAGTCAACAGCACAATTATATTAACTGAACTTGAAAACTATGCTTTAAAGGACAACGACACCCTTGCTTTGATATCAGTGTACCACGAAATTGCTACTACCTTTCTTGATGGAGAAAATGGCAATGAAGCCAATAAGTATTTTAGAAAAATCATTGGGCTTTACAAACTAAAAAATAATGAGTTAAAAATTGCTCAAAACTATATGAATATTGGTACGGTGCATTATGCTGTATTTAATGATGCAGACTCATCCTTATATTATGCTAAAAAAGCTGTCCCAGTTTTAAAAAAATATAAGGATTATCAATCCTTAGCTTACAATTACAATAACCAAGCTCAACAATACAAAGCCATGGGTGATTATGATGAAGCTATAAAGTTTTACTTAAAAGCAGACTCAATTCCACTAAAGCAATTTGAAGCCAAGAGCAAAGTGATTTTTTATCAAAACATTGCAGAAGCCTATCAACTTAATAAAGATTACGAAAATGCCACACTTTATCTGGACAAACTCAACAAGCTTAAAGACTCTATAAATGACACTAAGCAGAACATAGCTATATCAGAAATAAAAGAAAAATATGATAATGAAAAGCTTAGAGCAGATAACCTTGAAAGTGAAGCTAAACGTATTCAAAATCGTAATTTATTATTCGGGTCTTTAGGAGTTCTATTGTATGGAAGTATTACATTTTTACTTGTTCAAAAGAACACCAAACGCAAACAAAAACTTGCAGAACAAGAAAAAGAAATAGAATCTCAAAAATTAGCAACTGTTTTAAAAGAGCAAGAATTAACTGCTATTGATGCCATGATAGAAGGTCAAGAAAAAGAACGTCAACGCATTGCTAATGACCTACATGATGATCTAGGTGGTCTTATGGCAACAGTAAAACTACATTTCAATGCTCTTAAGGATAAAGACTCACCAGAACTTTTTGAAAAAACAAACACGCTCATAGAAGAAGCTTATCAAAAAGTACGTACTGTTGCTCACGCTAAAAACTCTGGTGTAATTGCTAAGCAAGGCTTGCTTAAAGCTGTACAAAACATGGCTGAGAAAATATCTGCTTCTAACAAAATACAAATAGAGGTTATTGATCATGGTCTAGATAATCGATTAGAGAATAGTTTAGAATTAACCTTATTCAGAATTATACAAGAGCTTATTACCAACGTTATAAAACATGCTGAAGCCTCAGAAGTTACGATTCATTTAACTAATCATGATGACACTATAAACATAATGGTTGAAGATAATGGTAAGGGATTTAATCCAAATCAAATGACAAAAACCAATAAAGGCATGGGTATTAGCAGTATTGATAAACGCGTAGAACATTTGGATGGTAAGATGACCATTGAGTCAGAAAAACTTAAAGGAACAACTGTAATAATTGATATACCATTATGATACGACTAGCAATTGCAGAAGACCATCAATCTTTAATAGATGGGATAAAACTTCTTTTAGAATACGAAGATGATATTGAGATTGTAGGCACCGCTAATGATGGTGAAGCATTACTAAAATTGGTAAAACTAAAACAACCGAATGTTGTTATTACCGATATTAGGATGCCTAAAGTCGATGGAATTTCTGCAACTAAACAAATAAAGGAAACGTTTCCTCACACCAATATTTTAGGGTTTACAATGTTTGATCAGCAAGATGCAATCAAACAAATGCTAGAAGCTGGCGCATCAGGCTATCTACTTAAAAATTCACCTTTAGAAGAAGTGCTAAAGGCAGTGCGTTCTGTCTACAATGGCGACACCTACTTTGATACTAATATTAAAGTGGAAGATGATAACAACACCAACAAGAAAGCAAAAGGCAAGCTTACGAAACGTCAAATAGAAATTTTAACACTTGTCGGTCAAGGAAAAACCTCTCGAGAAATTGCTGACGAATTATTTATTGGTGTTCATACAGTTGATACACACCGAAAAAATATGATTCGCATATTAGGTCTACACGGAAAAGGTGAACTAATGCGCTATGCTCTAGAAAAGAAGTATAAATTCTAATTATTATCTAATCAGTATAAATCTTCTATTATCTTAATAAAAATCCCCATTAAAGGGGATTTTTTCTTGTGCTCAACATATATACTTTTAAAGTATGTACTATCCATCAAAAACAGCAAAAAATCAGCTGCTAAAACTAATCTCTACCATTAACAATGAAGAGAAAAAATTGACCACAAATGAGCTTGTTGAAGTGTTAGAAAATATGAAATGCATCTGTAAAAGTCCTGAGATTGTCTCGGCACTTATAAATTCTATAAAATTAAAATTCAATAATAATTTACATAGAAGAAACAACCTCACTAATCGCGAAAGACAAGTTGTACTACTAATAGGTGAAGGCTTACCAAATAAAAATATTGCTCAAGAACTTAATCTTAGTAAATCTACAATAGAAACGCACCGCAAAAACATTAGAAAAAAACTAAAGCTTAAAGGAAAAGATAGCCTTATGGTTTTTGCTATCATCTATAAATTACAACAACTCAACAATATTGAATCTTAAAAATTAAACGTCATGATTATTCTTCTCATTCTATTAAGTATTAATTCTCTGCTTTTAAAGTTTAGCACGAACAAAAAGCAGCCTAAATAGGCTGCTTTTCAAAATTCCTCTAAAAAATCTTAGTTTAGTTGACCTCAGGTAAGAAACTGTATGTTTTACTGTACTCTAACATTTGTTCTGGGAAACCAACTGGTTGCGTTACTTTAATTGCAGTGATTTCACCATTTTTGTCCATCTCAGGCACTAAAACTGGGTTTACAAATCCACTGTAAGGTGCAGATGTAAATTGCTTGTTACGCTCTAAAACCTCAGCGTGAATTGCTTGATCTACCTTAACACCATAACCTTCTACTAAAGCTTCAACGGCAGCATAATCGCCTTCAGATTTAATACGCTGAGTTTCTTTTAATAATTGACCAAATAATTCGTGTAGCTTATCGTAATCGTTAATATTGAAATACGTTTTTCCATCTCTGGTAACCTTCTCAATCACATTGTCTGCTTTTCCTTTTTCGAAAACCCAAGCAGAAACCCACTGACGGTTTCTCATATGCGCTTCTTCTACATCATCACCTAAATTCAAACGAATTAACTGTGTCATTAAACCATTTCTTATGTAACCATCGTAAGCTGCTTTTCCTACAGACTTCCAATCATCAACCAAACCTAGTTCTTGTAATTTAGAATCATATAAATAGTATAGACCAACTAAATCTGCACGACCTTCTTCTAAGGTAGAAGCATAATTTTTCAAGGTCTCCTTGGTCTCTCCTACTCCTGGATTTAACTGTCCTGACGCGTGGCCAATAACTTCGTGCAATGCAGTATGAAGTTTATCAGCTAACTGACCATACTTTTCCTCAAGTTGCAACTCTTCTTCATCGTTTACAAACTCTTTTAAACGACCTGTACTACCGGCATTATTGTAAGCATTAATGATGTTTCCAAGTGATACCGACTTACTTCCTACTTCCTTTCTAATCCAGTTGGCATTTGGTAAATTAACACCAATTGGTGTGCTTGGCGATGCATCACCAGCTTCACCAGCGACAGTTACCACTTTGTAAGTTACACCAACCACATTTTTCTTTTTGTGCTCATCCATTAATGGGGAATTATCCTCAAACCACTGTGCGTTATCGGATAAGACTTTCATCTTTTTAGACATATCAAAATCATTGATTTGTACAATTGTCTCGTAAGAACCTCTGTAACCTAACGGATCGTTGTACACCTCAATAAAACTATTGATGTAATCTACGTTTCCTTCAGTAGCTGCTGTCCAAGCTACATTGTAATCGTCCCAGGTTTGTAAGTCGCCTGTTTTGTAATATTGGATTAACAGCCCTAAAGCGTCACCTTGTGCTTTGTTTTCTGCAACACCTTGTGCCTTTTCTAGCCACTTGATGATTTCATCTATTGCAGAACCGTAAAGTCCACCAGATTTGTAAACACGCTCCTTTAAAACTCCATTTTCTTTTACTAATTGCGAATTAAGCCCAAAAGATAGCGGTCTGTTTGGGTCTGGAGATTTTTTAGCTGCATAGAACTTTTCTACATCAGCATTAGTAACATTTGGTCCGTAGAAATTTACAGCAGATAATGCTACGTTATCTACACCTTTTGCCTGATTTACTTTTTTAGTATCCTTATCATTAAAAATAACATCAAAAGCTTCACCATCTAACTTTGTATTGGTTGCTAAGAATAATTCGTTTAGGTAATCCTTAGAAAATTCAGGCTTTAATTTGTCATTAGAATAGTGATGATGAATACCATTACTGAACCATACACGCTTTAAATAGGTTTCAAAAGCATTCCAGTCTTTAGAATTTTTATCACCAGAATAAGTCGTGTAAACATTTTCTAAAGCTTTACGGATTTTAAGGTTGTGTCTGTAGTTTTGATCCCACATAATATCACGACCAGCCAAGCCAGCTTGCGTTAAATAGTACACCAATTTCTGTTCTTTTAAGCTTAAATTTTCCCATCCAGGAATTTGATAACGCAAGATTTTTATGTCAGCAAACTGCTCTACATTAAAATCAAACTTATCTGCTACTTTTTCTGTAGTATCGTCCTTCACAGGTTCTTTACTGTCATTTTTACAAGACCAAGCAAAAACCACCATCAGGCAGATTACAACTATTGATTTAAGTTTCATATTGAAGTTAGTTTTTTGTGAATTCTCACAAATGTAACACTTATAAGACAAATTACTATCTTTGGATAACTACTAAATCATACTAAAAATGAAAGCTCTTAAATATATTCTGTTGCTGTTGCTCATACTTGTTATTGGATTTTCAATTTACATTGCAGTACAGCCAAACTCATTTGAGGTCACTAGGACTCGAAATATAAAAGCACCACAAGCCGTACTCTACGATAAAATTATAGATTTTGAAACTTGGGAAGATTGGTCGTCTTGGGTTGAATCTGATCCTGAAATGACACTTACTATTCCTGATAATCATGTTGGTGTTGGTGGTTCATACTCTTGGGAAGATAAGGATGGTATTGGTACAATGACAACGGTAGCTGCCAATCCACACAATTCTATAACTCAAGAAATGCAATTTGCTGAATTCCCTAAATCTGATGTGTCTTGGAAGTTAGATGCCAAAGAGGACGGTTCAACAGATGTTACCTGGAATATCTCTGGAAAAGACCTGCCATTTTTGTTTAAATTATTTTCAACCTTAATGGGTGGAATGGAAAAGCAAATTGGTCCACACTACGAAAGAAGTTTAGAAAAACTAGATAGCATTGTACAAGATGATATGAAACAATTTGAAATAACCATAGATGGTGTCACTGAATATGGTGGTGGGTATTATTTATACAAAACTACCAATGCTAATTCTCAAAACATAAGTTCTAAAATGGAGGAAAACTTTGGTATCATAAACGATTTTATGAAAGAAAACAACATCAAACAATCTGGAATGCCACTCACGGTTTATAACGATATGAGCAGTGCTAATGTGATTATGAGTAATGGTATACCTGTAAAAGAACGTATTGAAGTGCCTGCCGATTCTGATGTCTCCATTAACTTCATTCCGAATATAAAGGTTTTAAAAACAACTCTTAAAGGTAACTACACCAATTTACCTAAGGCTTGGGAAGCTACTATGAAGCATTTAGCTGAAAACAATTTGGAACAATCTGAAGAAAAGCCTTTTGAAATTTACCCTACTGACCCAGGAAATTACCCAAATCCTGCAGATTGGGTCACTGAAATCTATGTACCTATAAAATAGATGAAACAATTAATTATTGTCTTTATTGGTGGCGGATTTGGAAGTACACTTCGTTATCTCATCGGAAAATGGCTGAACAGCAGTGAAACTGGAATTCCTTACGGAACCTTTGCTGCTAACATTCTGGGTAGTTTGTTAATTGGCATTATACTTGGACTTGCTGCCAAAAACGACAGCCTAACACAAAACCAAACCTTGTTGCTTGCCACAGGTTTTTGTGGTGGTTTTACCACGTTTTCAACCTTTGCTTATGAGAATCACGTGTTTTTAAAATCAGGCGATTTTATGAATTTTGCCATTTATACCATTGCAAGTTTTATTGTTGGCTTTTTAGCTGTGTTCTTGGGAATGTATTGGGTAAAATGATTAGTGATTAGTGAAACTTTAAACAAATAAACAATTACACAAATCAACACCTAACACGTAACATCTAACATCTAACACCTAACACCTAACACCTAACACCTAACACCTAACACCTAACAAAACTACTTCTTAAAAGCCTTTAATCCTGCTTCTACTTTTATAGGTAGATAATTTACTCTAGGTACGATTGGGCAAGAATATTTTTCATTATAGGCACAATAAGGGTTATAAGCCTCATTAAAATCTACTAGAATGATATCATCTTCTGGAATAGTCAAATTAATATAGCGACCACCAGAATAACTAGTCTCACCATTAGTATCATCTAAAAATGGTAGAAATAAACTTTTATCCATATTGCCAAATGCTGTTGAAGTTTTACTTTGATAAACATTAAGCTGATGAGTTTCGCCCTTCAATTCAAAGGATAAAATTCCGTAAACACGCTCATCTGTTTCTTCATCTGTGGTGGTTTTCATCTTAAACCACTTAGAATCTGGTGTACGTTTTAAACGTGCTTCTACTCTATAAATGGAATCGTATTTATAAAAATCTAAAGATTTAAAACGTTTTAAATCTTTCTTTTTTAATGGTGATTTACTAGCATCTTTAAACATAGCATTGGTTTTTCGTTGCCATTCTGTTTCGCCCAATAACTCCTCCTTACCTGGTCCGCAACTCACTGTAATTAGCACTAAACATAATAAAAGAAGATGTCTCATTTTAGCTGTAATTTAAAATTCAAAAATACAACTTATCAAATTTTATTGTAGCTTTGGTCTCAGTTATTAAAAATAAAATGAAACAAGTCAATAGATATACAAAGCAAACCTGTGCGATTTCTTCGGAAACCATTCGGATGTATTATCTATTGTAGCTATAATTATATACTATTAAACAATATTTAAAAGTCCGACGATACCGTCGGACTTTTTATTTTTATAACAATCAATCAAAATGAAAAAACTTTACACTAACTATATAGAATCCTTTACTGGATTATCTAAAGAGATTTGGTATATCTCTTTGATTTCGCTTATTAATAGAGCCGGGACAATGATTATTCCTTTTCTATCACTTTATCTTACCGATAACTTAGATTTTAGTAAAGATGATGCTGGCTGGATTTTGGCCTTTTTCGGAATTGGGTCTGCTATTGGAGGATGGCTTGGTGGTAAACTTACAGACCTCTTTGGATTTTACAAAGTAATGGTCTTTAGCCTATTAATAACTGGTTTTAGCTTTATTGGACTTCAGTTTATTTCATCATTTTGGGGCTTATGCTTTGCAATACTTTTTATAATGTCTATAGCAGATAGCTTTAGACCTGCTATTTATGTATCAATAAAAGCTTATAGCACACCCGAAAACCAAACTAGAGCAATTGGTCTTATCCGTTTGGCAATTAATGCTGGTATGGCTGTTGGCCCTACAGCTGCAGGTTTAATTATTGTAAGTCAAGGCTACAATTTATTATTCTGGATAGATGGTATTACTTGTATTTCTGCCATTATTCTGTTTAAATATTTAGTGAAAGAACCTGAGAAAAAGATTGCTAAGGTTACAGAAGATGTTATCACTAAAGCTAAAAACATAGTTTATAGTGATACAACATATTGGATTTTTATTGTCATTTGTTTCTTTATGGGAATGACATTTTTTCAACTCGTAGTTACGATGCCTTTGTATTACAAAGAAGTTTTTAGTTTAAATGAATTTCAAATCAGTCTGTTTTGGATTATTAATGTTGGACTTATTATTTTACTTGAGATGCCTTTTTTAAATTTTCTCGAAAAACAGCTAATACCTGTAACCAAGCATATTTTAACAGCATCACTTTTAATGAGTTTAGGATTTTATTTACTATTCCAAAACTTTTGGTTTTGTATTTTAATAATTAATATGATTTTGTTAACCGTAGGCGAAATGTTAGGTTTCCCTTATACCAATAGATTTGCGTTAAGCAGAGCAAAGGAAGGGTTTGAAGGCAGTTATATGGCATTGTACGCTATTGCCTTTTCTGTATCTCATATTTTTAGTTCAAAAATTGGCTTAACCATTGTTGAAAATTATGGTTACCAAATCAATTGGCTAGTTACTGGAACGTATGGGCTCATAGCTGTAATTTTGTCGTACTGGTTAATTAATAGAGTTAAATTTAAATTATGACCAAAGATTTAGACATCATAATCATTGGAGCAGGACCCATTGGAATTGCCTGCGCCTTAGAATGTAAAAAACATAACTGGAACTACGCAGTAATTGAAAAAGGTGCATTAACCAATTCGCTTTTTAATTATCCTTTGAATATGACCTTTTTTTCAACTTCTGAAAAGCTTGAAATTGACGATATTCCTTTTATAAGCAACAATCCTAAACCAACCAGAAACGAAGCTTTAGAGTACTACCGAAGAGTGGCAACTTCGAATCAATTAAACATTAAACTGTATGAAGAAGTTGGAACTATTAATAAGGTTCAAAATCATTTTGAAGTTGTTACAAGCAAAAGCCATTACAACGCAAAAAAAGTCATTATAGCAACTGGGTTTTATGACATACCAAACTTGCTGAATGTACCTGGCGAAGATTTACCAAAAGTGTTTCATTATTACAAGGAGGCACATCCTTTTACTTTGCAAAATATTGCTGTTGTCGGTGCCAGTAATTCGTCTGTAGATGCCGCTTTAGAAATATACCGCAAAGGTGGAAATGTTACAATGATTGTGCGAGGCAAGAGTATTGGAGAGCGTGTAAAATATTGGGTAAGACCAGATATTCTTAACCGAATTGAAGAGGGCAGCATTAAAGCCTATTTTAATTCTGAAATTACGAAAATTGAAGCACACCAAATTACTGTTGAAACACCTGATGGTAATATCATTTTGCCAAACGATTTCGTCATTGCACTTACAGGCTATCAGCCCAACTTTGAATTTTTGGCAAAAGCTGGTATAGCGTTTTCAAAGGATGAACGACACATCCCAACTTATAATGATAAGACTATGGAATCTAATGTTATGGGTTTATATCTCGCAGGCGTGATTTGTGGTGGAATGGAAACCCACAAGTGGTTTATTGAAAATTCTCGCATTCACGCTAAAATGATTGCAGAACATATTGCAAGTACAATTGAATAATTTGGAATTATGAATTTAAATCAAGTGACCATACCATCACTAGATATTGTAAAATCTGTTGAATTTTATAAAACTCTAGGATTACAACTCATTGTTGATGCAGCACCAAGATATGTTAGGTTTTTATGTCCTGATGGTGATACCACGTTTTCAATTCATAAGGTTGAAAAGCTATCTAACGATAATCAAACCATCATTTATTTTGAAGTTGATAACCTTTCCCAAACTGTAGATATGCTCAAACAAAAAGGCATCGTTTTCGACACAGAAATTACCGAACAATCTTGGTTATGGACAGAAATAAAATTGAAAGACCCAGATCAAAATCAAATTATAATTTACACAGCTGGTGAGAACAGAAAAAATCCACCTTGGCGCATCAATTAGAATTACTTTAAAGGCTTAATCTCACTATGTTTTACCACGTGAGATAATACAATTTGCGTTTTGGTTTCGCCATAGGTAATTAATTGGTCTATGAATGCCTCTAAGTGTTTTTGATTTTTTAAAACTACTTCCATTACAATATTTTCGTTTCCAGTAATTCGGTAGCAGTTTACAACTTCGTTATAAGTTTTTACTTTTTCGAGAAAGGGTTTCAACATGCCCATAAACGCTCTTAACGTAATTAATGCCTTTAATTGGTAGCCTGCTTCAAAAGGTGAAACAAACGTGGTGTAACCTTGAATGATTTCGGCGTCTTCCATCTTCTTAATACGCTCACTCACAGCTGGTGAGCTAATACCAACGCGCCTTCCAATCTCTGTATTAGACATACGTGCATTTTGTTGCAAACACTTTAAAATCTTCCAATTTAAACCATCTATACTCATTTAAAGAAAATACAATTAAATAATGTAATTTTTAAAGCTAATATACTATTTAACTTTAATAATTAAAGTTAAATTTCATTATTCCTCAGTAATTTCGTAACAATTGCTATTGAAAATATGAACTACAACCTACCATCACATTTATCGGACTTGCCTGTATATCAAAAGGCAATGGATATTATTATGCTTTCGAGAAGCATTTCGACATATCTAAATCACGATTTATCTTATTTAAATGAAGATGGTACAGAAGATAGCGACATTTACTTTTCTGGTGATATTGTGCAACAGTCCACAAATCTAGCACCAGAAATTATTAATGCAGAACGTGAACGCCATTCTGACAAAAAACACAAACATCTAGACAGCCTGGAGCGTTTAACCAGCAAACTATACAGTAACTGCAGACGTTTAGAGCGTTCTAAGAGCAATGGCAAAGATTACTTACCGCTTTTGCGTGGCGAAATCAAAACATTTAGAAAACTGAAACGTAATTGGATGCTGACGCTTTAATTTTGTTTTTGGTAATCTGATTTATAAGGCATATCGACAAGCTCAGGGTAAAGGGCTCATATAAGTCGTTTAATACAAAATCCTAGGGCTTTAGACGCTTCGACTACGCTCAGCATAAGCGATATTCACAATTTTGAATGCGCTACGCTTTTCAAAATTGGAATTCTGCTTACATATTTCTTCTATACTGTCCACCTACTTCAAATAAGGCTGATGTAATCTGTCCTAAACTACATACTTTACAAACGTCCATTAAAGCTTCAAAAATATTTTGATTGTTGATGGCTTTGTGTTGTAAATCTTTTAGCAATTCAGTTGTATCTGTTGCTTTATGTAAATTTTGAAGCGTTTTAATTTGGTTTTCTTTTTCCTCTTCAGTCGCCCTAATCACTTCCGCAGGTTGTACTGTTGGCGAACCTTTACTGCTTAAGAATGTATTTACACCAATAATTGGGAATTCACCATTATGCTTCAAGGTTTCGTAGTATAAACTTTCCTCCTGAATTTTACTACGTTGATACATTGTTTCCATAGCACCAAGTACACCACCACGTTCTGTGATTCTGTCAAACTCAGTCAATACAGCTTCTTCTACTAAGTCGGTTAATTCTTCAATGATGAAAGAGCCTTGTATTGGGTTTTCATTTTTAGCTAAACCTAATTCTTTATTAATGATTAACTGAATGGCCATTGCACGACGTACAGACTCTTCCGTTGGTGTTGTAATAGCTTCGTCATACGCATTGGTATGCAATGAATTACAGTTGTCATAAATCGCATACAAGGCCTGAAGCGTGGTTCTAATGTCGTTGAAATCAATTTCTTGAGCGTGTAAACTACGACCAGATGTTTGAATGTGATACTTCAACATTTGTGCTCTTGGATTAGCACCATATTTATGTTTTAAGGCTTTTGCCCAAATTTTACGTGCTACACGACCAATAACTGCATATTCTGGGTCGATACCATTTGAGAAGAAGAATGATAAATTCGGACCGAATTTATTGATATCCATTCCTCGACTTAAGTAATATTCTACGTAGGTAAATCCGTTAGCCAACGTAAATGCTAACTGCGAAATTGGATTTGCACCAGCTTCTGCAATATGATATCCAGAAATAGATACCGAATAGAAGTTACGCACATTATTTTCAATAAAATATTCTTGTACGTCACCCATTAAACGTAAGGCAAATTCTGTTGAGAAAATACAAGTATTCTGTGCCTGATCTTCTTTTAAAATATCTGCCTGAACCGTTCCTCTTACCTGAGCAATAGTTTTAGCTTTAATGTCTTCGTAGACGTCTTTTGGCAATACCTGATCACCTGTAACACCTAATAACATCAACCCTAAACCATCGTTTCCTTCAGGAATTTCGGCATTGTATTTAGGACGTTCTTTGTCCTTGTAAATGGCTTTTATCTTTTGCTCAACTTCTTCTTCTAAACCATTTTCTTTGATATAAATCTCGCATTGTTGGTCTATGGCAGCATTCATAAAAAAGCCTAGTAACATTGGCGCAGGACCGTTAATTGTCATACTTACCGACGTCATAGCATCTGCTAAATTAAATCCTGAATACAGTTTTTTTGCATCATCTAAACAACAAATACTTACACCTGCATTACCAATTTTACCATAAATATCTGGTCTGTAATCTGGGTCATTTCCGTATAAGGTTACCGAATCGAAAGCTGTAGATAAACGCTTTGCTGGCATCCCTAAACTCACATAATGAAAACGTCTGTTGGTACGCTCTGGACCACCTTCACCAGCAAACATACGCGTTGGATCTTCGCCAGTTCTTTTAAATGGATATAATCCTGAAGCATACGGGAATTCTCCTGGCACATTTTCTTGTAAGCACCATCTTAAAATATCTCCCCAAGCTTGGTATTTTGGCAAAGCTACCTTAGGAATATCTGAATGCGATAACGACTTGGTGTGCGTTTCTATCTTAATTTCTTTATCTCTAACCTTGAAGCTATAAATTGGATCTTTATAACGGTTTACCTTATCATCCCATCCTGTAATAATTTCCCAATTGTAAGGATCTAAGTTTAGTTTTACGCGATCGAATTCTGCGATAAGCATTTTAATGAAATCCTTTTTGTCTTCCTGAACTTGTTTCAGGATCTCATCTTGGTCTAAACCTTGTTTTCCTATAAAAGACTTTTCAACTGCGCTCAAAGTGACATTACCAACGGAACAAATAGTTTTAAAAATTCCGTAAAGCTTTTGAGCTACCTCTACCTGAGCATCAGCTGTTTTGTCGTAAGCTCTGTTATTCTCTGCAATCTCTGACAGGTAACGTGTTCGAGATGGTGGAATAACGAAAATCTTCTCGCTCATTTCCTTAGAAATCTCGAAAGTCGATTTTAAATCTGCTTCAGTTTTTTCAGCAACTTTATCCATTATCGCTTTGTAAAGCGTGTTCATTCCAGGATCGTTAAACTGAGATGCGATAGTACCAAAAACAGGCATTGTATCTGGATCTTCGTGCCACAGATTATGGTTACGCATATATTGCTTTTTTACATCGCGTAACGCATCTAAAGCACCACGTTTATCGAATTTGTTAATCGCTACTAAATCAGCAAAATCTAACATATCGATTTTTTCAAGCTGTGTGGCTGCACCAAATTCTGGTGTCATTACATAAAGTGACACATCGCTATGCTCTAATATTTCGGTATCTGATTGTCCGATACCAGACGTTTCTAAGATGATTAAATCGTACTCAGCAGCTTTCAATACTTCAACAGCTTCGTTAACGTATTTAGATAAAGCCAGGTTAGATTGACGCGTGGCTAAACTGCGCATGTAAACGCGTGGTGAATTAATGGCATTCATACGGATACGATCTCCTAAGAGTGCACCGCCAGTTTTTCGTTTGGATGGATCTACAGAAATTAATCCAACAGTTTTTTCTGGAAAGTCGATTAAGAAACGACGCACCAACTCATCTACTAACGACGATTTACCTGCACCACCTGTACCTGTGATTCCGAGGACTGGTGTTTTTGAAGTTTCATTTTTAGTATGAATAGTTTCTAAAGCATCTTTGGCTACTTCAGGGAAATTTTCTGCTGCAGAAATAACTCTAGCGATAGATTTAGGGTTCTTTTCATGAAGCTCTTTTACTTCACCATTTAACTGATCACCAATGGCATAATCTGATTTTTGAACCAAATCATTAATCATTCCTTGCAAGCCCATTTCTCTACCATCATCTGGTGAATAGATTCTGGTAATCCCATAATCCATTAACTCTTTAATTTCTTCCGGTAGAATTACTCCACCTCCACCTCCAAAAATCTTGATGTGGTCTGCTCCTTTTTCTTTCAACAAATCGTACATATATTTAAAGTACTCATTGTGTCCACCTTGATAAGACGTCATTGCAATGGCATTGGCATCTTCTTGTATGGCTGTGTTTACAACTTCCTCAACACTTCTATCATGTCCCAGATGAATCACCTCTACTCCAGTTGCTTGGATGATACGACGCATTATATTTATTGCTGCATCATGCCCATCAAAAAGGGAAGCGGCAGTTACTATACGGACTTTGTGTTTTGGTTTATATGGTGCGATTTGTTCCATTCGTAAAAATCTTACTTAATTGAGGTGCAAATTTAAGGATAATTCAAAAAAAATTTCAAATGTTTAATAAATATCTAATTGAGAATTGAATTTATAAGCTGCAGACCATAAAAAATTCTAAATTAGAAACTATTCCTGAGAAATAGGCTTTAATAACTTTTATTACCATATTCATCGAATAGCCAAAAAGACACCTTAAAAACCTCATTCCCAAAAACAAACATTATTTTTTTCAACAAAATATTGTGACCTATCAAAATATGCTGTGTCTTAAAATACACGTAGGAAGTAATTCTTACGATAAAAAAACTATAACCATTAACTAATTATTTATTTCTTATGAAACAAAAACTATTATTACTAGTTTGCTTTATTGCTGGGATAGGATTTTCTCAAGCACAAGGATTACCAACAAACCCTGAACCAGGTAAATGTTATGTAAAATGTATTACTAAAGATGAGTTTAAGGAAGTTGAAGAAACTATTCAAACGTATCCTGCTTACACGACGCTACAAGTAATACCTGCAACTTACAAAACCGTTGAAGAGCGCGTATTAGTAAAAGAAGCTTCTAAAAAGTTTGTTTATGTACCTGCTACTTACGAAACTGTTGACGTACCTTATGTAAAGCAAGAAGCTCGTACAGACTTAAAAGTTGTTCCTGCGACATTTGGAAGAGATTCTAGAACTTTTGAAATTTATCCAAAGACTTCTGGTTGGGAGTACAAGGTATTAGAAGATTGTCCTTCTGTAAACAAAGATGATTGTGTTGCTGCTTGTTTTGTTGAGTATCCTGCTCAATCTAAAGATGTTAGCTTTACAACTTTAGCGTCTGACGCTAGTACTAACTCTGTACCAGTACCAGAGCAAACAACTACTTACAAGAAAAGAGTTATTAAGACTCCTGCTAGAATGGATGAGATTGAAATTCCTGCTGAGTACACAACTATCAAAAGAAGAGTTGTTGACACTTCTGCTAGAACTGAAACTACCACAATACCTGCACAATACCAAACGGTTACAAGAACTGTATTAGACAAAAAAGGAGGTATTACGACTTGGGAAGAAGTTGATTGTGAGTTATTAAACCCAAATGTATTACCTGTATTTTATGAATTAGGTAGCGCTAGATTAACATCGTCATCTAAAAAGACTATCGATGACACTTTACTACCAATGTTAAGTGACAGTAATGTTAGTATTGAAATTATGTCTCATACAGACTCTAGAGGTAATGATGACTTTAACATGTCTTTATCTCAACAAAGAGCAAACTCTGTAGTTAACTATTTAGTATCTAAAGGTATCTCTAGAAGCAGATTAACTGCAAGAGGTTTTGGTGAAACAAGATTAACAAACAGATGTTCTAACGGAGTTGAGTGTTCTGAAGCGCAACACCAAAGAAACAGACGTACTGAGTTTAGAGTTATCTCTAACTAAGAATTACGTTATTCAAAAAAAAAGCTCCTTTTTCAAGGGGCTTTTTTTTGTACATGATACACTGGGTAAGTAATCGTTTTCTTTTCAGCCTTAATACCATAGTTGTCCTCTAAATCGATTTGCATTAACTGAAAAAACTTATAATGAAAATCCCAATCGTGTAGTGTTAAGCTCATGCCTGAATCATCTGGTACAATTACTGGCATATCTAAGACATATGCTAATTGATAAGCAATATCTTTTAAAGACACATTATCGGCTTGTATTTGAGAATCTCCAATTAAATATTTAGCGTTGTTTTTTCCCCAGTCTATTTGGTTAGTATCCCAAAACTTTGGTGTATCTACAGTAAAGCTTATACCTTCTCCTTCGTTGAATTCTCTATCCACTCCCAAGTTTAATTCTGTAATTAATTTAAAGGCAATATTTTCATTTGTATTTAATGGTTTTTTAAAATACACTTCATAATTGGTATCCAAACCATCGGCTATGACAATTTGATTCTTATATATTTTTGCCAAATATCCTAAAACAGCCTTTAAAGATCCTGAAACTTTTAAATAGTTATCATTATCCACTACACTCAATTCTTCAAAACCACTTGCCAAAGGTTTAACTTCCATTGCTTCTGTGAGAATGTATTCGTTTGAAGTTTCATCTTCTACATTAATAACATTAAAAAATGAACTTAATGATGTTCTGGCAGTTTGCTGTCTTAAAAACCTTGCCACCATTTCTTTCTTTAGATCTGGAGCTCCGCCTTCCCAAAGCACCTTTCCATTGGCATTAAACAAAACACCAGCAGGTAAAACATTTACATTGTATTTACCAAATGTCTCTTTATTATAATCTATGGCAACAGCTAAATCATTGGGCTTTTTCTTTAAAAATTTCTCAACTTTTATTGGATTTTCGCTTGATAATGAAACGACATAAAAATCATCTGGAAACTGGTTTTGCAGTACTTTTAGATGTTCTTTAGCCGTTATACACGGCACGCACCAAGTTGCCCAAAAATCAACAAAATATAATTTATTATTATCAGGGGAAGCAATCTTAGATTCTTGAAGAAATTCTGAAACATTAATCTGACTATGTCCATAATTAAGTGCCAAAACTACTATTACGATATACGAGAGAATTTTTTTGTTGAAAGAATTCATAATATAGTTTACAAATAGATAATCAAATACTGTGCTAAAAATAAGAATTTTAACCAATTAATGCATTCTAACGTTTTTCTGTCGTTAAAATTGCATTACATTACAATACTCTATTTTTTTAAAATATCTTTGTTAATCTAAATCTTCAATTCATGATTAAAAGAATTTTTGCTATCCTAATTGTTTTGAATTTAACTGCTTGTGCAGAATTACAAAATGTTATAAATGAGTTACCGCAAACTAGTGGATTAAGTAACGAGGATATGGCAGCTGGTTTACGCCAAGCATTAGACTTTGGTATTGATAAACAAGTTACCAAGCTTACCCAAAAAGATGGCTTCTACAAAAATGAATTGGTTAAAATTCTTTTACCAGGAGAGTTACAAAAAGTAGATAACGCATTACGAAAAGTAGGACTGAGCAGTTTAGCCGATGAAGGTATAAAAGCACTTAACAGAGCAGCTGAAGATGCCGTAAAAGAAGCCACACCTATTTTTGTAAATGCCGTAAAGAACATCACTTTTAATGATGCAAAAAACATTTTACTTGGCGGAGACAATGCGGCAACCGAATATCTAACTTCTAAGACACAGACACAACTATACAACAAATTTAAGCCTGTAATAAGTAACTCTTTCGGTAAAGTTGGTGCAGACCAAATATGGAATAATCTAATTACCAAGTACAATAACTTACCGCTTACCAATAATGTAAATCCTGATTTAACGGACTATGTGACTACCGAAGCTTTAAAAGGTGTTTATACCATGATTGCCGTTGAAGAAAAAGACATTAGAACTAAAGTATCGTCTAGAACTACAGACTTATTGAAAAAGGTATTTGCTCTACAAGATTAATTAATTAACATTATTTTTAACTAGAACACGCATCTTATTGACTAATTTTTAGTAACTTAGAAAACTAACACATACAATAATTGTCGTGCAAAATTCAGAACATTTATTACGAAGAAGGTTAAAATTATATAAGGAATACCTTCGACTTATTGAGGATGCATACAATCTGAGGCAAACTGATCATGCACTAAGTGATTTTTCAGAATTTAGGGCTTCGAAAGTCTTACACCAATTAAATAAACTTAAGTTCATTATAGGTGACTCTAAATTACAAGCTAACTAATTTTTGCGCTTGTATAAACCATCGAAGACCACAGTAGTACCTTCACCATCTATTATAGTTTCCCAAAGCTGTCTCACAGTACCATTTGCATTATCTGTCCATGTGACACGATGATATACTGTTTTTCCTTCGGAATTGGTTTCTTCATCAGTTTGTAAAATCATTTGATTACCAAGCTTATTTCCTTTGAGATGTAAACTTTGCCCTTGATTGTCAATCCAGATTTGTTCCCATTGTTTGGTTTTATTGTTGTAAAAATTGTTACTAGTTCCTGTGTATCCAGGTGTGGAGCTAGTCCAGTTTTCTTGTAATACACAATCGCCTTGTATCTTTTCTATAGTATTTTCTCCTGCTTTTGTGCCATTAGGGTTAGTGACCTCCCAAGTCCCTATCCAAAAATCAAATTCCAAATGCTTTTCGGTACAACAATTGCAAGTAGAATTTTGTGCACTAACAAATGTACTAAACACAATAAAGACCAAAAGATGTACGATTATTCTCATGATTGATATAGTTTTAACCTAAGTTATTAAACTACATTTAATTATATGCTAATATTAACATAACATTTAAACCGCAGAAAGTCAACATCTTTGTACTGCAAAAGAGATTAAGTCTTAAAAGAGATTAGAACAAGTTAGTTAGATTAAAGTCGGTATTTTAGTTAGGTACCGACTTTTTTATTTAATAAAATGATGTTTGAAAATACTTATAAGACTTTAACAATCGGCTTCCGTACCACGAAAACATTTCCCCATCAACTATACTTATATTTTTTAACGGAAACTGCTCTCTAAAAACCTCTATATCTTTAGTTTTAAAAGGATAAGGCTCACTTGAAAGGAATATTAAATCGGCTTCTTTTAATTTTGAATCCTCTAAATCTATTTCAGGATAACGTGCTTCGCTCTCAAAAACATTACTAAAACCAGCTTCGTTAATCATTGTATTTATAAACGTATTTGAAGCTGCAACCATCCACGGATTCTTCCAAATAAAATAGGCTACTTTCTTCTTCTTTTTGGATTGTAAGGCAGATTGAAATTTTTGCCTTTCAATTTTAATAGCTTCAATTAAATCTGAAGCATTTTTAGAGCTATTGAAAATAGTACCATACATTTTTATAAGCTCTAAACAATCTTCAACAGTATCTAAATCACTAATATGTATTGGAGCTACATCTTCTAAATCTTTGATTATTTCCTTTGTATTTTCTTCTTTATTACAAAGTATAATATCTGGCCGAAGCGCTTTTATTTTATCAAGATGAATCTGTTTTGTACCTCCAACAACCGTTTTATGTTTTCTGAGATGATTTGGGTGTACACAAAATTTTGTAACACCTACAAGGTCGTTTTCTAGTCCTAAATCAACTAACAATTCGGTTTGCGAAGGCACTAGAGATACAATTCGTTTTGGTATATGCTCTAGCACAATATTTCTATTTAACTGATCTAAGTATTTCATCTTGAGATATTGAAATGAGTTTAGATTAGCTAATTTTAAGTATTAAGAATTTCACTCATCTGCAATTGCAACTCTTTAGCTTTTGCTGCTGCAGCCTGTGCAAAATCATCGTTTTGAGATGCATATATTATTCCTCTAGAAGAATTAATAAGTAAACCTACAGTATCAGTCATTCCGTATTTACAAACATCTTGAAGATTACCTCCTTGTGCACCAACACCTGGCACCAACAAAAAACTATCCGGTATGATTTGCCTAATATCTGCTAAAAATTCTGCTTTAGTAGCACCAACCACGTACATTAAATTTTCAGAATTCTTCCAAGTTTTTGAAGTTTTTAAAACCTGCTTATAAAGTTCTACTCCATCAACGGTTTTAGTTTGAAAATCGAAAGCTCCTTGATTGGACGTTAATGCTAACAAAATAGTGTGCTTATCCTCAAAAGCTAAAAAAGGCTCTACCGAATCTTTGCCCATATATGGTGCTACTGTAACACTATCGAAACCTAAATCTTCAAAAAAAGCTTTTGCATACATTGTACTTGTGTTACCAATGTCTCCACGTTTTGCGTCTGCAATGGTGTAAATTTCAGGATGCTTGTCGTTAAGATAATTTATGGTTTTTTCTAAAGCCTGCCAACCTTTAATTCCATAAGCTTCATAAAAAGCAGTGTTAGGCTTGTATGCCACACAAAGTTGATGTGTTGCATCAATTATAGCTTTATTAAAAGTAAATATTGGATCTTCTTCCTCTAAAAGATGTTGAGGAATTTTATTTAAATCTACATCTAATCCTATGCAAAGAAAGGATTGTTTTTTCTTGATTTGAGTGATTAGTTGTTGTGTTGTCATTCAATTAGTGGGTATTGGCTTTTTGGTGCTGGGTTTTAGTACTTACTTTTTGAATATTTTATAAGTGCATTAATTCTTTTTTGGAGTACTTGAATATCTTCAATTATCCTTGTGTCTTCATTAATAAAGGACAACTCGAAACAAATAACCAAATGAGTTTCTAATTCAAAAGCTGAACCTAAACTTATTTGAAGAAATCTAACAAAATCTTTTTGAGAATCTTTAGCACATCCTTCAGCAATGTTTGATGGTATTGAAACTGCACATCTTGAAATTTGAGATTTTAAACCAAACTTTTCTTCCTCAGGTAGTTCTTCTATTAATTTATAAATGTGTTTAACTAAAGTTATTGAGCCTGTCCATATGTCTAACTTTCTAAAATCTCTCATTTTAACTTAGAATAGCACGAATACTAATACCTAGCACCTAATACCTAATACCTAATACCTAATACCTAATACCTATATTGCTTCGTCGCTGGCTTTTAACAACTCAGTGTTTTCTGCAAGCATTAATTCATCAATTATTTTTTGAATATCTCCGTCTATGATGTTTGATAAATCATATAAGGTTAACCCTATTCTATGATCGGTTACACGACCCTGAGGATAGTTATACGTTCTAATCTTAGCACTTCTATCTCCAGAGCTCACCATACTCTTACGCTTTTCTGAAGCTTCTGCCTGGCGCTTTCTTAATTCTTCTTCATATAATCGCGAACGTAAAACCTTTAAGGCTTTTTCTAAGTTTTTATGCGATGATTTCTGATCTTGACAACTCACAATCATACCTGTTGGCTCATGGTGTAGCTTAATTGCAGAGTATGTTGTATTCACAGACTGACCTCCAGGACCTGTGGATGTTGTGCGCTCTATACGAACCTCTGTCATGTCTAGTTCGTAATCAAACTCTTCTGCTTCTGGCATTACCACCACAGTTGCCGCACTGGTATGCACACGACCTTGTGTTTCGGTCTGTGGCACACGTTGTACACGATGTACACCTGCTTCAAACTTCATGGTACCGTAAACGTCTTCGCCAGAAACTTCGAATATGATTTCTTTAAAACCACCAGATGTTCCTTCGCTTGTACTTACTACATCTACTTTCCAGCCTTTATTACTGCAATATTTTGAATACATGCGGTATAAATCTCCTGCAAAAATACTGGCTTCATCTCCACCAGTTCCAGCACGCACTTCGACAACAACGTTCTTAGCATCGTCTGGATCTTTTGGTATGAGTAAGAATCGTATTTCTTCTTCAATTTTAGGCAAATCGGCTTTAGCTTCATCTAACTGCATTTTTGCCATTTCTACCATCTCTGCATCAGAGCCATCTGCTATGATCTCTTCAGCTTCAGAAATATTATCTAATAATTCTTTATAAACGTCACCTTTATCAACTATTTTTTTTAGGTCTTTGTATTCCTTGTTTAGTTGAATGTAACGCTTCTGATCTGCTATGATATCTGGTTGAATTATGAGGTCATTTACCTCGTCGAATCGTTGTTTTACAATCTGTATTTTCTCTAACATCTCTCTTCAAAAAATTGGAAATCAAAAGTACAATTTTTTAGTTGATTATGGAGATTTAAGTCTTTAGAAACTTATTTCTGATTCATGGAATTTATCAAAAATGTATTTTACGATTATTTTAAAAAATATTTTTTAATCTTTTAGCGTTATAGGTAGTATGCGAAAGCAGTTTACCTCTATACTAAACTACTACAAGCCGCTTGCTCTATGGTCGTTTTTAGTGACCATTGCTATTACGGTAATTAATCCAGAATTGATCTTAGCGCTTTGCACTAAATTATTCTTGGTCTTTCTGCTATGGATAATGATTAGCGATAGAAAATTAAGACAACGTTTAAATTTTTATAAAATAAGAGGTGTGTCTAACCTAAAATTTTTTAGTATCATATTTTTGCTAGACAGTTTAATTACCTGTGTTTTTCTTTCATTGATAAAAGGTTTTATTTGAAAGTGTAGTACTAGGGTTCTGAACTTCCGTTAATCACATTCTCTAAATCTACCACAACACCTACACCTAGTAATTGTTTCCATTGAATTCTAGGACCTTCAATAACGACCTCTTCATTTGTAATTTCATTGGTTTCTATTTCAGAATTGATATCGTGGTCATATCTCAAATGAGACCCTAAGGTTGCCTGTACATATTTATTCACCTTCATGCCAACATTTACTTCCCAATCTACATCAACGTTCCCAAAGTTTACCAAATAATCTGTATATAGTCTTAAGCGTGAATTAAATTTAATATTTTCAAAAACCTCATCTTCAAACTGCCCTGTAAAGAGCATACCAAATTCCTGACGCGTCGTTTCTCCATTTCTTATAACATTTCCTTCCATATCATAAATAGCAGGTTTTACACCAAAAGCACCTTGATTTGCCAAGTCTTCATCTAAAACAAATGTGGTTTTTAATGTTATAGGTGATACATATAAAGAAAATCTGTTTATATGTCTACCATATTCCATACCTGCACCCAAGAATACATAGCCTGGCGCCATAAACTTTGAAATAGGGTTGTTATCATTTGGATTATTATAACCGTTTGCGAATTGGGTATTGAAACTAAACCTAGCTGAATAAAACCAATTGCTTTCAGGACTTTTTTCTAATCCGAAATTAGAAATCACTTCAATTACATCTTCAGTTTTAAATAATGACTGACCTTCTTGTTTATTTAAACCATATCGAAGGTTTATTGAAGAATTCCAAAAGTAAGTTTCTGTTCTATATCTAGCCGCCGCATTACCACTGAGAATTGCTGTTATAGAGTTTGTACCACCTGCATTCCAATTGGTAAAAGACACTTGATTTAATGTTAATCCCACTTCTTTTTTAGTATTCCATCCTAAATCTATTTTTAATGCAGGATCAACAAAAAAAAGTGAATCTGGTTGTGCCAGAATAGTGGCAGAAGTGAATAAGAAAAAAGTAAATACTAATCGCTTTATGTTTTGCATATGCGCTTCAATTTAATATGTAAACTTACCGTACTCGCTAGTGATAGTCAACTTTTTAGTTTCTGAAGCTTCTACTCTACCTATAATCTGAGCATCAACATTAAACGATCTAGAAATTGTAATAATGTCTTCAGCTATCTCTGGCTTTACATATAACTCCATACGATGACCACAATTGAATACTTGATACATTTCTTTCCAGTCTGTATTAGATTGTTCTTGTATAAGTTTAAACAACGGTGGAATTTTAAACATATTATCTTTTATAATATGAAGGTTATCTACAAAGTGAAGAATTTTTGTTTGTGCACCACCACTACAATGTACCATACCATGTACGGCATCGCTTTTGTATTTATTAAGTATTTCCTTAATTATTGGTGCATAGGTCCTTGTTGGTGACAATACTAATTTACCTGCATCTATTGGAGAGTTCTCAACAGGATCTGTAAGTTTGGTATCTCCAGAATACACCAATTCTTCTGGTACTGAGGCATCAAAGCTTTCAGGATATTTTTCTGCCAAATACTTTGAGAAAACATCGTGCCTTGCGGATGTTAACCCATTACTACCCATTCCGCCATTATACTCAGTCTCGTAAGTAGCTTGTCCAAAAGATTCTAAACCAACTATGACGTCTCCTTCAGAGATATTAGCATTGTCTATGACGTCAGAACGCTTCATACGAGCCGTAACTGTAGAATCTACAATAATAGTTCTCACTAAATCTCCAACATCAGCAGTTTCTCCTCCAGTTGAATGAATAGTTACACCAAAACCTTTTAAATCATTAATCAACTCTTCTGTACCATTGATTATGGCTGAAATAACTTCACCTGGAATACGATTTTTGTTTCTTCCGATTGTAGAGGATAACATAATATTATCTGTTGCACCTACACACAACAAATCATCAATGTTCATGATTAAAGCATCCTGAGCAATACCTTTCCATACAGAAAGGTCTCCCGTTTCTTTCCAATACATGTATGCTAGAGATGACTTTGTACCTGCACCATCGGCATGCATAATTAAACAATAGTCTTTGTCGTTTGTTAAATAATCTGGCACTATCTTACAAAATGCCTTAGGAAACAAACCTTTATCTATATTTTTAATGGCATTATGTACGTCTTCTTTTGAGGCAGAAACACCTCTTTGGGCATATCTTTTGCTTACAGAATTACTCATGGAAACTCTTAATGATTCTTAGTAATGCAAAAGTAAGAATAGAAATTAATTATTTGATTAAATTAGAATTTATTACTGTATCTATAGTTTTTAAAATCTGTTCTTTCCGTTTTTTACCACCAAAATATAGGTTAATACCTAATCCCACACGCAAAAAAGATTCATCGTTATCAGGCATTATTAAGCCCTCCATTTCATTAGAAAGTACAAAATTATAATCCCCAAATAACTTTATCCCCAAACCTTCCATCACTATATACTCTAATCCCAATCCAAACTGAACTTTGGTATGGGTTTCTTCAAAATTATTAGATGCATTGTAACCGTAGCCACCGAAAATGAAAGGTGTAAATTCATTATGAGGGCTCACTAAATATTCAATATTAAGATCAAAAGACATAAAGCCTAAGTTTGTATTTTCATCTAAGGCTATATTGTATTTATTGTAAGATACGTTGATATTGAGGTCACTGTTAATATGATATTTATAACCTATTCTAAGAAAAAAATCAAGTTCTGAATCTGGATAATCACCAAATAACATAGAACCTCCAGCGACAGCATCAACAACATTAGTACCTCTTAGAGTTAAAAATTCTAACTCACGTAGTAATCTCTTGTTAGTTTGATATGTCTCTTCTTGTTGACCAATTTCTTCTTGGGAAGTAATACAACATATGCTCAGAAAAATAAAAATTATTGTTAGGAATTGATTTTTATTTATAATAATCATGCAAGCTTAATTAGAAAGTAGGCTTAAGTCATTTAAGTGTCTGAGGATGCACAATATAGAAAAATATTTTGCAACTGATAAATAAATTGAAGTATCAACTACAACAAAAAAGGATAAAACCACAATAATGGTAATATCCTTCTATAGTTTTTATGGCCAAAAGCCTATTAGTAGCTTGTTTTTTAAGACTCGATCTGTAGCTCAGGTTGTACGTTAACAACCTCATCCTTAACAACATCTTTTATGTCTTTAGAATTGTCTTGGGATAAAATTAAGGTCGCACCCACAAGAATAGCTACGCTTAATAGTAACTTCTTCATTTTTACAAATATTGATTAATAGCACTACAAACATACTAAATAATGCTCATGCAAAACTGAAGAGAACTGTATTTTTTGTAACGATTCGTAGGGTTTTCGACAATATGACAATTGTTATCGACAAACGACACTATTACTAATTTTTAAGGGTAATTTTATACGTAACATTACGTACTAAATCAAGTTTCATCTCTTTACTTTGTAAATAGAAGCTCCCTATATTTTGTAAGTGGCCATAACTCGTCATCAATCATTAGCTCTAGCTTATCGCAATGGTACCTTATATCATCAAACAAGGGTTTAACCTTGTTGCAATATCCATTGGCTTTTTTCTCAATACTATTTTGTGAGTTTAAGCTTTTTCGATCTTCGATCATTTTGGTCACCAAAGAATTAATGGCTTCTATATGTTTAGAAATCTGCTCAATAATTGTTAATTGTTCTTTTGCAAGACCCCTAAACTCATCACCATAAATAGTTTTAAGACCTTTTACATTTTCGATAAGGATATTTTGATACCTTACAGCTGTTGGGACCACATGATTACGAGCAATATCGCCAATAACCCTACTTTCAATTTGTACACGAAGAATGTACTCCTCCATCTCTATTTCGTAACGCGCTTTAGACTCTACCTCGTTCATCACACCAAGATTTTCAAATAGCTCTATTGACGATTTTGATAACTTAACCTTGAGTGCTTCTGGTGTTGTTTTATTATTACTTAACCCTCGTTTTTTTGCTTCTTTTTCCCAGGCTTCACTGTAACCATTTCCTTCAAACAATATGTCTTTTGAAGTTTTAATATATTCTCTTAAAACATTAAAAATGGCATCATCTTTTTTCATTGATTTTTTATCAATCAATACATCAACCTCTTCTTTAAAATCTATTAATTGTTTGGCAACAATAGTATTTAAAACGGTCATAGGGTTTGCACAATTTGCCTTAGAGCCTACTGCTCTAAACTCAAACTTGTTACCCGTAAAAGCAAAGGGCGAAGTTCTGTTTCTATCTGTGTTATCTAAAAGTATTTCAGGAATTTTCCCAACAACATTTAGTTTTAAATCTGTTTTTTCTTGAGGTGATAATTTTCCTTTAGTTACAGTTTCTAACTCTTCTAAAACCTTGGTTAATTGCGCACCAATAAATACAGAAATAATTGCTGGCGGTGCTTCATTAGCTCCCAAACGATGGTCATTACTTGCCGACGCAATTGCTGCTCTTAATAATTCTTCGTGAGTTTGCACTGCTTTTATTGTATTAATGAAAAAGGTTAAAAACTGTAAGTTACTCATGGGTGTTTTACCTGGAGATAAAAGATTTATCCCTGTATCTGTACTAAGACTCCAGTTATTGTGCTTACCAGAACCGTTAACACCCGCAAACGGTTTTTCGTGCATTAAAACACTAAAATTATGACGCTTTGCGACCTTTTGCATAACATCCATTAATAAGGAGTTGTGATCAACAGCAAGATTAGCTTCTTCAAAAATTGGTGCTAACTCAAATTGGTTTGGAGCCACTTCATTATGTCTGGTTTTTACAGGAATACCTAACAACATACACTCATTTTCTAAATCTCTCATATAAGACATTGCTCGCGATGGTATACTCCCAAAATAATGATCATCTAATTGCTGTCCTTTTGCCGGTGAATGCCCAAGTAAGGTTCTGCCTGTAAGTACAATATCTGGCCTTGAAGTTGCTAAAGCTGTATCTATTAAAAAATACTCTTGCTCCCATCCTAAAGAGGCACTAACTTTTTTCACATTTTTATCAAAATATTTACAAACTGCAACTGCTGCTTTATCAACAGCATGCAATGCTCTTAGCAATGGTGTTTTATAATCCAGAGCTTCACCAGTATAAGATACAAATACCGTTGGGATACATAATGTTGTACCATAAACAAACGCTGGTGATGTTGGATCCCAAGCTGTGTAACCTCTAGCTTCAAATGTATTTCTTATACCACCATGTGGGAAACTAGAGGCATCCGGTTCCTGTTGTACCAACTGACTACCACCAAACTTTTCAATAGCCATTCCATCTCCTATAGTTTCAAAAAACGCATCATGTTTCTCAGCTGTTGCACCTGTTAAAGGCTGAAACCAATGCGTGTAATGCGTAGCGCCTTTAGAAATTGCCCATTCTTTCATTCCTGTAGATATATGGTCTGCTAAAACACGGTCTATTTTTGTTCCTTTAGTAATGGCCTCCATAATACTAGATAAAGCTTCTTTGGTTAAATATTGACGCATTGCATTTTCATTAAACACATTTGCACCAAATACTTCTGAGCGTCTTTTAGGCTCATGTATTTTTAGGGGTTTTCTTTTTAATGATTCTTTAACTGCGAAAAATCTTAGAGTTGACATATTATTAATTTTTTGGCTCAAAAGTACAAATTTATCAAATACACATATATTACACCCCTTTAATTTTAGGGTTTATTAACAGCTTTTGATAACATTTTATCTAAAAGACCCTCTATTTTTTGATGGTATTGAAAAAAAACTAATATTTGCATCGTCTAATAATAAATACCTAAACCGATGAGTAAATCTAAATTAGAGTACATATGGCTAGATGGCTATAAGCCTACTCAAAACATGAGAAGTAAAACTAAAGTTGAAGACGATTTTAGTGGAAAACTAGAAGACTGTCCTATTTGGTCTTTCGACGGAAGCTCTACTAGACAAGCTACTGGAGATTCTTCTGACTGCTTATTAAAACCTGTTGCCATTTATCCTGATCCTGCACGAAAAGATGGTTACCTAGTGATGACAGAAGTATTGAATGCAGATGGTACTCCACACGCATCAAACGGAAGAGCTACTATTGATGATGATGATAATGATTTTTGGTTTGGTTTTGAGCAAGAATATTTTATAATGGATGGACATACACAAATGCCATTAGGTTTCCCTATTGGTGGGTATCCAGCACCTCAAGGATTATATTACTGTTCAGTTGGTGGTAGAAATACTCATGGTAGAAATATTGTTGAAGAACATGCAGATCTTTGTATTGCTGCGGGACTTAACTTTGAAGGTATAAATCAAGAAGTTGCTTGTGGTCAGTGGGAATTTCAACTGTTTGCAAAAGGTGCGAAGAAAGCTGGAGACGAAATCTGGGTAGCGCGTTACTTATTAGACCGCTTAACTGAAAAGTATGGTTACTACATTGAATATCATCCAAAACCACTCGGAAAAGAAATGGATTGGAATGGCTCTGGTATGCACGCCAACTTCTCTAACACTACATTAAGAACATGTGGAGACAAAGCAACTTACGAGAAAATATGTGAAGCATTTAGACCTGTTGTAAAAGAACATATTGCTGTTTACGGCGAGTTTAATGACCAACGTTTAACTGGCGACCATGAAACAGCATCTATAAACGACTTTAGTTATGGAATCTCTGACAGAGGCGCTTCAATTCGTATACCGATTATTACAGTAGAAAAAGGCTGGAAAGGTTGGTTAGAAGATCGTAGACCTGCTTCCAATGCTGATCCTTATAAAGTAGCAGGTAGAATTGTAAAGACCGTAAAAAGTGCAGATGTTTAATCAATAGCATTACTTATAAACAAAAAAGAGCTCATAATAATTATGAGCTTTTTTTGTATCCTATTTTAAAGCTAAAAAGATAAAAACCATGTAAGCTCCAAATAACAACATGCCTTTGTAACGACCAATAATAAATCGTTTTGGAATAAGCATTAGCGGCACCAATATTGCCGCAAAAGCAATCATCCAAAAGATATTGGTTGATAAGATTTCTGGTGTTTCAGGATTTACAGCAATAGGCTTAATTATTGCCGTTAAACCCAATACTGAAGCAATATTAAATATGTTAGAACCAATTAAATTACCTAAAGAAATTGCTTTTTCACGTTTTAATGCAGCAATCACCGAAGCTGCCAATTCTGGCACACTGGTACCAATTGCAATAACCGTTACGGATATTGCATAATCACTTATACCAATCGCTTTTGCTAAGTCTTTTGCTCCTTGTACTAACCATTCAGAACCAAAATATAGACCTGCCGCACCAATAAGTAACCAGGCAACGATTTTAAAGTTAGACACTTCAGCTAATGCATCATCTACCTCATCTAAATTTGCTTTAATCGATTTTCGAGAATTTCTAATGAGTATAACCAAAAATATAATTAAGGCCATAAAAAGAATTGCCCCTTCTAATGCTGAAAGCAATTCATCGTTCTTCAAAAAATAATATAGCGCAAACGATACCAACATCATCATTGGCCAATTGAGTCTATAGAAGTCTCGATCTACAACTAAAGGAGAAATAATTGCTGTTATACCCAAAACCAGACCTATGTTGGCAATATTAGAACCTATAACATTACCAAGAGCAATATCAGTAACACCATCTAAAGCCGCTTGCAAACTCACCAAAAGCTCTGGTGCAGATGTTGCAAAAGATACTACCGTCATACCTATTACAAGCTTAGAGATCTTTAACTTAAAAGATAATCCCACAGAAGCTCTTACCAAAAAATCACCACCAACAACCAATAAAGCTAAGCCAGCTATAACAAGAAATACACTCATCTACAACCCAAATAATTAATTCATGTTTTTAAGAATTGCGAAGATAGTATTTCATTTTCAAAGCAAACAAAAACTAAATTTTTCGTTAAACAACTATTTTTATAGTTTATTAACTAAAAAAATAGTTATATTTGAAACCAAGAACAATGATTTAATACTTCTAAGATGCAAAAACTCACAAACAAAGAAGAAGAAATAATGCACATTTTATGGAAGCTTGAAAAAGCTTTTGTAAAAGATGTATTGGCTGAAATTGAAACTGATAAACCACACTATAATACTTTATCTACCATAATTAGAAACCTCGAAGAAAAAGGGTATGTGAGTTATAATGCCTACGGTAAAACACATCAGTACTACCCTATTATATCTAAGGAAGATTACAAAAAGCGTTTTATGAATACTGCTATTGAGAACTACTTCAACAGTTCTTATAAAAACGTTGTGTCCTTTTTTGCGAAAGAGGAAAAAATTAGTGTTGAAGAGCTGAAGGAGATAATTGAAATTATAGAAAACAAAAAGTAATCATGGAATATCTATTAAAGGCATCGGCCGCTGTTTGCATATTCTATATATGTTATCAGCTATTATTAAAACGAGAAACTTTTTTTAACCATAACCGTTGGTTTTTAATTATCGGTTTGGTTTTAGCTTTAGTGTTTCCGCTTGTTGTCATTCCCATTTATACACCTTTAGAAACTGTAGCTTCGCCAGAAATTTCTTTTCAAACAAATAGTATAGCTATCACCTCACCAAGCATTATTACAGAAAAGCAATTTGAATGGTCATCGTTTTTAGCAATTATTTATGCCATAGGTTTTGGCATTTTATTCTTGCAGTTTTTATTTCAGTTTGGATCTTTAATATGGTTACTAATCAAAAATCCAAAAAACAAAGAAGGCATATACACTTATGTAACTGTTAATCATAAAATATCACCCTTTTCATTTTTTAAATGGATTGTTTTTAATCCTAAAGACTTTAGTAACGAAGAATTAGAACTCATATTAATGCACGAGAAAGTTCACGTTAACCAAATGCATTCTTTAGACGTTCTTTTTTCTCAACTAGCATGCGTAATCTTTTGGTTCAATCCACTGGTATGGTTTTACAAAAAAGAAGTGCATCAAAATCTTGAATATATCGCAGATCGTGAAACGCAAGCTACTACAAAGAATGAAAAAGCCTACCAACATCTACTACTAAAAACCAGTATTCATAACACAAATATTTCATTATCAAATAATTTCTATAATTCACAAATCAAAAATCGAATCATTATGTTACACAAATCTAAATCACATCAAAAAAAACAATGGAGATATCTATTAATTCTTCCACTTTTAGCAGGTTTATTAATGAGTATGAATACCGAAAAAGTGTATGTAGAAAACGCTTCTACCATTGAAAACCCAAAAGAAATCATTGAGTTTATCATCACCAAAAACACTACAGATTCTGAATTAAATAAAATAAAAGATGAGTTAAAAAACAAGGGGATTACTATAACATTTAAACGCATAAAACGAAATAATAATGGTGAAATAAGAGCTGTCAAAATTGAAGCTAAATCTAAAAACTCGAGTACCAATTATCAAGTCAGTTCAGATGACGAAGCCATTAAACCTATAAAAATAGTTTTTGATAAAGAAAATAACAGTATATCTATTGGTAAAGGAGATACAATCCATAAGGCTCATTCCTATATTATTGAAACGGAAGACGGAGGTAAACACAAAATTCATAAAACCGGTAAAGGCAATAATGTGTTTGTTATATCTAAAGAAAAAACAAACACCAAAAGGGGAGACACCTTATATATGGTAATTGATAAAAATAGTAATGAGAAAACTATAAAAAAATCAAAAAATATTGAAGTCATTTCAGGTGATGATGATGAAGTTGAAGTCATAATCGAAAATGAAGGAAACGATGAAGATGAAATTATTGTTGATGGTAAAAAAATCAAAACAGTTTCAGATAAAGGCGTTGAGGTTATTGTAGAAGAGAAAAATGGAAACAATGTCTGGATAAACAATGAAGACTTAAATAAAGAAGAAGATATAATCATCATTCAAAATGCTTACGACGATGAAAACATGTTTATAACAACATCTAATGGTAAGGATCCATTGTATATAATAAACGACAAGGAAGTCTCTAAAGATAAATTCATAAAAATGAAACCCAAAAATATTGAGTCTGTAACAGTACTTAAAGATAAGTCTGCGATAGAAAAATATGGAGACAAAGCCAAAAATGGTGTAATCATTATAAAAACTAAAAAGGATTAAATTTCATCAATCAATCAAAACGGAAAAAGCCAAACATCAGTTATTGAGTTTGGCTTTTTTTATTTCAGTTTATAAAATCTATTATTCTATAATTATCTTTTCGGTTAAAAAGCCTTCACTGTTAGTTAGTTTTACCAAATACAAACCAGAAGCTAAATCTAAATCCACATAGCTATTTACTGAACTATATTGTCTTAATCGTTTTCCTTCTACAGAGTACACCTCAACATTTACTGCATTGATTGTGTTTATGTACAATCTTCCAGATGTTGGGTTTGGATACAGCGAAACACCTTGCAATTCATTTTCATCTACACTGAGTTGCTGATCCCAAACCTCTCCTACGTTATTTCCCCAAATATATTCCACCAAATCGGGTTGATCTATAAATGGATTTCTGTTAAACTGCCATGTGTAAACTACGTTATTTCTATTCATTTCAAAATCGTCTGGAGGATCATTTCTATGCCAATCTAATAGAGTTGCTAAATCGCCTAATTGCCCTGTTGTTGTAGGAAATCCATTCACCACTTCAAGTCCGTTATAACGAATTTCCATATACAATACACTTCTGGCAACATCTCCCCTAAAACTACCTAATGTTCCACTTGGCCCAATGTATTGACCATAATGCTGATTTCCTCTAGTACTATTCTCAGCAGCATCTGCTGCCCTCAAGGCATGAGCATCTGAGTTTCCGTGGCGAAGCGAGTCTGCTTCTGTTGTCCAAAAGACATCAATACCATCAGCAACTTCGTCTTCTTCAATATCAAAAAAACCACCTCTAGAACGCGGAAATGTGTGCTCTCTGTTCCATTTACCTGCATTACTACTTCCTGTTTGTAAATCTAGCTTTGCTCTACCTTCTTCTGTGTAAAGTAACCAAACCTGATTGCTATTTGCAGGATTTTGATCTGCTTCCATTAAAATATCGATGACATCAGCATAGGTTTGTGCCCTCACCACATTAGGGTCTGCAATAATATCTTGTAACGCTTGTCTTAATGCCAAATCCGACAAACCATCTAAGCTATCATAGTACCCATCTGGCTGTGTACTCTGTACAATTCCTGTTGTTGGGTTTGTTGGTGTTCCCCAAGGAGTAACCGTAAAGTCATTATCCACTACTCTAACTTCTACAAAGTTATTACCAGGAACAATTGGCTCTTCTAAATCCGTAAATTGAATTCGCATCACTTCATCACCTTCATCATCAGAGTCATCCGTTAATGTTATGGTTGTGGATATTGAATTGGTCCCACTTAAAATAGTAAGGTTTGTATTTCCGGTATAATCTGAAGTATTAAAACCAAAATTATTAAGGCTAATTGTAAAGTTCAAATCTGAAGTAACGTTTACTTCCGAAGTAAATGTGATATCAAAAGAAGCACCTTCATCATACTGTGTTTCTGCAACAGAAATCTGAATAGGATTAATTACTGCACTAGAACCATCATTTTCACGTCTTGGTGTTGGTGTTGCAGCAGAATAAGACTCTACTCCCATACCATCCACAAAGCGTTGTATAGATCTCTCTGTAACATTAGTACCATTATCGTTATATTGAACAGTTTCTCCCAACAAACCCATGAGCACCGCATCGTCGGGATCGTTAGTACCATAAACCATAGCGTCAATTAGATTTGCTTGAGTTGCGAGAGTACCTTCAGGAAAATCATTAACAGAAGCCTGATAAACTCCAACAGCATCAGCACCGTTTTGAATTACATTTTCTGAAATTAGATATTGAGGAAAAGGATATACACCTTCGCTACCAATAACTAATAATCCATTATTATCAGTTTGATAGCCATTTAAATCAATAACCATATAACTAGAATCTGCACCACTTGAAGACCCATTGAAAAACACTAAAATGTAGCCATCGGTGGAAAAATTTGGTGTCTGTGACTTTAACTCTATAAATTCTGCTGTATCTGTACTCGGCGAATCCGGATCAAGCTCATTGATAACTAATACCTGACCCCAAGTATTATGAAATAGAAATAACACCAATACAATAATAAAACGTTTCATACTCTAATTTTTTCCAAAGATAAGCGTAAAAAAGACTATAGATGTTAATTAAAAATTATTTACAAAAACCAACTGAAGAATACTATGATAATTATCAGTAATGAAGAACACTAAAAAGATGAAAACTTAAAAATTGAGCGTTTTTAAGATGAAATGCCTCTACGATTTATAAAACTGAATAAAAAACCTTCTACAAACATATAATTCTGAAAGGTCAATTGCTATTTATGATTTCATTCAATAACTTATTTTAAGATAAGTCACATTTTTTAGTAATATATTTCATTTTTTTAGTTATAAATTTAAATGCAAATTCATCGATTTTTATAAAAACGTTTGGAAGACAATTGTTTGTCGATATATATTGAAAACTCAATCAAGAATTTAAAACAAATAATTAACCTCTAAACCAAAAAATTATGATGACTTTAGCAAAACTGATTATCGATATAATATTTTCGATATTCTAAACCCAACCAATCAATACATCATTGCATTAGCGATGGTGTTCTAAGACAACCAATCAAAAAACATGTAAAACTTAGTTCTAGAATAAGTTTTACTATTTTTATCACTCATTCAACATACAAAAGAAATGATCATACTTTTGTAAATCAATAAAAATGAGGACAAATATCTTTAAGGTAATTGCAAAAATTAATAAAGCAATACTCCCAAGTTACTCTAAGAAACAATTAGACCTAAGTAAAGCGAGTAAATTTCAACTTGCTATAATAGGTTGGCGAGCATATGTTACCAAAAATGCTTTAGACTAAAAAAGACTGCCAATAGGCAGCCTTTCAAAAAACTCAATATAATCTATCGCTCTAGCGGTAAATTCTCTTTTTCAATTTTAGTTTCTTGTTACAGAACCTGTAGGAAATGATGCTAAATTAGCACCAAAGCTGTGCGTAGCAGGTGCAGTCTCATTACCTGCTGCACCAACTAATGGCTTTAAAACAAAAGGTGCTGGTGAGTCGTCTGGCACTGGCTCCACGGATATTACAACAGTACGACCTCTAACATCTAATGGAAATGTTTCACCTGTTGGTGCATTCTCAAAAAAGTCTTCTCCAGGTACTGGTGGTCCTCCTGCTGGTCCACTAAATGGTGCTGCATTGTCAGCAGAGTTAAATGCTGTGAAAACGCCTGTACTTAAAGGTCCGGAATCACCGACTACCCATCCTTCGTAAGCCCAACCAGCTGGTAATGTTGGCAATACAAAATTAGGAGTTGGTGGCATTCCTGGTGTACCAAACCAAACTCCATTTTCGTCGTTACCGTTGTTCATTCCCATTTCATCTGTTGGAGTTCTTAAAAAGAATGCACCTGAAGCATTAGAAAAATCACCAACAATATCTGTATTAACTGTAGCTATAGTTCCATTAAAATCTCCAACCAGTATCTTTGTATCTGCTGGTGCAGGATCAGGATCTACAGCTGGCTCAATAGACAATACAAATGTTGTTGCATTATCTAATTGTTCTGTATTTACAGGAAATGTTTGTGGAAAAGTAACACTAGTAAAAGTACCTGTACTTACTGGTTGTCCGTTTACAATTATCCAACCTTCGTAAACATAATCACTTCCTAAAGCTTCTAATCCTTGTAAATTTAGAGTTAAATCTGATGTTGTAGACGTATTATTATCGTCGTCACTACTACAGGACACTGCAAAAAAACTAAATACCAGTAATCCTAAAAATGTTTTTTTAATCATCGCTTATTGTTTTTAAATATTACAAAGCAAAGCTAGAACTCATCTAAGACCTAAAATGTTAGGTAGCTAACAGTTATGATATTTTTCTTCATAAAGCTGACTAAAATCATTAAAAAGCAACAACTTAGTTAGTAACTTATAAGTCAAATATTAAAGTCATGATTAAGAGTTTAGAACAAAAGCGTTGCTCCGAGATTTTAAGCAACAATTACATAGGCTATTTATCCTACATTAGTAGTAATAGGCCTTACACGGTTCCGATTACCTATTATTACAACGAAGAAGAAGACTATATAATCTGCTATTCTGGTAATGGCCATAAAGTAAAGTCCATGCGCAAGCATACATTCATCTCTTTGACTGTCGCGGACATTTATGGCAACAACAAATGGCAATCTGTTATGGCACATGGTCAATATGCGGAAATTGATGGTGGTACCGCTAAGCTTTACCTACATGAATTTTCACTCGGTATTAAAAATCTTGTTCTAAAAAAAGAACACAAAGATTTAGATTACATAAGTCAATTTTCGAGTAAAATTTATAATATGGAAACACCTATTGTATTTTTAATTAAAATTGATGACATGACTGGTAAGATGAAATCTTAATTGCATTAGTAGACAGATTACATCACTATCGTATTCTATGCTTAAAGTTTTAAAATGAGGAAAAACAAAACTACTAAACAACCTCTTTTATTTAAGCATTAATATTAATGAATTTTTATTTACTCCCAGAACGCTTCAATCTCTTCTAAAGATTTTCCCTTTGTTTCTGGAATAAACTTATAGGTCAAAAAGATAATTACTAAAATAAATGCTACAAATATAAAATATGGCATTGAACCATTCCAAGGCGCATTGTTGTTTGCTTCACTTTCCATAACCATAGGAAATGTTTGCGATACTAAATAGTTTGCTGCCCATTGTGCAGCAACAGCTACTGACATTGCTACACTTCGTATTTTATTAGGAAACATTTCTGACAATATAACCCAGACTACTGGTCCCATAGACAAGGCAAATGAGCCAATAAATATTAAAACACCAATTAAGGACACTAAACCAACCGCGTTTTGTTGTAACGAAACGCCTAGTAATAAAAAGCCTAATATCATACCAATAGAACCAACATATAATAATGGTTTTCTACCATACTTATCGACAGTGTACATGGCTACAAATGTAAATACAAGATTTACAAATGCTAAGAGTATTTGTTGTGCCAAAACGTCATCTTTACCAAAACCTAAGGCTTTTTCAAAAATATCTGCTCCATAGTATAATACGGCGTTAATACCTGTAAATTGTTGTAGTACAGACAAAGCGGTACCTATGACTATAATAGCTAGGATAGCTTTAGAGAAATAATTGACCTTAACCTTTGGTTCATCTGATTTAAGAGAAGATTTAATTTCTATTAATTCTTTTTGAGCTTCCCCTTCTCCATGTACTTTGGTTAATATATCTAATGCTTGGTTATCTTCACCTTTTATTGCTAACCATCTTGGGCTTTTTGGAACAAAAAATAATAACACCAAAAACAGTAAACTAGGCACCAGCTCTGACCAAAACATTCGTCTCCAACCAAATTGTAAGTTCTGGGCTTCCGTTAAACTATTTCCTATAAAATAAGTTGCTAAAAACACCACGAAAAACCCAACTACAATTGCTAATTGATAGTAGGTTACCATTTTACCTCTAATGTTGCTAGGTGCGATTTCGGCAATGTACATTGGTGCATTCATTGAAGCAATACCGATACCCAAACCGCCAATAATTCTAAACACTACCAGCATCGTAACAGTTTCAGGAAGTATTTCTGGTAATCCTGAACCCCAAGCTGACACTGAAAATAAAATAGCTGAAATAATTAACGACCATTTTCTACCAAATTTTATACTCATTGGTCCTGCGACAATAGCTCCTACAAAACAGCCCAATAAGGCACTACCTACCACCCAACCTTTAAGTGTAGCGTCGAGTTCAAAATATTTACTTAAGTAAAATTGAGCACCATTAATTACACCTGTATCGTAACCAAATAGCAAGCCTCCAAGGGCTGAAATGGCTGTAATTAGTAGTAAAAATGTCTTCTTGTTCATTGTTATATAATTAGTTAGTTAGTTTAGCTTCTATTAAAACAGGTAGATGGTCAGATGGATATTGCATATTCCAATTATCGCTTAACACTGCATATTTGTTAACCTCAACATCGTCTGACACGAAAATATAATCAATTCGTCTTTTCACTGGTTGGTCAAAATGAAATCCATTAAACGTGCCTTCTGGGCCAAAACCAATCTCAGCAATCTCTTTTGAATCTCTCAACATTTCTTTTATATGAAGAATACTTTCATGATTAGGTTCCATATTAAAATCACCGGTTAAAAATACTGGATAACCTTCTGTATTTAAGCTTTTTATTTTATCTAAAATTAAAATAGCGCTTTTTGAACGTGCTTCTTTACCAACGTGGTCAAAATGCGTGTTGAATACCCAAAACTTTTGATTGGTTTTTTGATTTTCGAATAATGCATAAGTACATACGCGATTACAAACGGCATCCCAACCCATACCGACTTTATCTGGTGTTTCCGACAGCCAAAAGGTTGAAGATTGAAGCACATTTAGTTCATTCTTTTTATAAAAAATAGCTGAATATTCGCCTTCATTTTTACCATCATCTCTTCCAACACCAACAAAACTGTAATCAGCCAATAAACTATCTAAATCTTTCATTTGATTTGGCATAGCTTCTTGTACACCTAAAACATCAGGCTCATAAAATTTGATTTGATTAACCATGAATGGCTTACGATTTGCCCAACTGTTTTTGCCTTCTTTTGGGTAATCTAATTTTATGTTGTAGCTCATTACTTTTAGGTCTTGAGATAAGACTGATAATGAAGTTAAAACAACTAAAAACGTTATAAAATTTTTCATCTTTATTCTACAAAAATAGTTTCGGTTTGTTCAGAAATGCCGTTTTCATTGTATGCTTCTATGGTAAAATAATACGGTGTGTCTCTATCTAAACATCGCATAAAATGTGTGTTGGTATCATACACTTGCCAAGATTGGTACAGTTTGTCTGGTGCTATTCCCCAACGGATGTTATAACCTTGAGCACCTTCAACTTTATCCCAAGAAAATGATGCATCTCTGCGATCTTTTTCGCGATTAATTTTGAAATTAGACACCTTGTTTGGTGCTTCGCCAAAACCTAATCCAAAGACTCTAACCTCTGACATCGCGAAGTTGTTTCCTGGCACTTTTATGTTGTTATACCTAACATATTTTGCTTTTACTGGTTCATCTAAAACAAGATATGCATTTGGTGCGTCAATCTCACTTTTACTTCTATCTACAGCCGTTTTCCAGTTTTTACCATCTTCAGAAGTTTCAATAGTAAATTGATGTTTTAAACCTTCAACACGTGTGTAAATACCTGATTCGTGATCGTGATAATTTAGCTGAATGGCGTGTACAGCTCCTTCATTTAACAATTCAATAGTTATCCATTGTTTATCATCATTGGCTTCTGCCACCCAAAAGGTTTTTGGGTTTTCATCGGTTAATACGTTTGAAGTTATTTGTCCTTCAGCATTTGTTTCTGTTGGGATTTCTTTCACTTCAACTTCATCATCATTAGACGTAAATTTCATTATTTGTAGAAGCGAAGACGACACCGTGACATTACCTTTGTAAGATAATAACATCCAACCATTATGTTGACCAGCTTTTGTAGGATGACTCGGTCCAAAACGCGGATAATCACCATACGACGTGTTGCTGTACATCAAACCATCCTCATCAAAATAGGTAGGAAACATGCACAAACGACGTTCCCATTGCGCATTAGATGCTAGTGCCATCGTCGCAAAATGCCAGTATTGACCGTTGGTTTGCTTTACTGTTATACCATGTCCTGCACCATTGGTGAAACCACCAGGTTTAAAACTCATCGGATTGCTGTTCATATAAGTGAAAGGTCCAAGAGGCGAATCGCCAATATACACTCCATCTGCATAGACATTAAATTGCGTGCCTGGTGCTGCGTATTGCAAGTAATATTTTCCATTATGTTTGGTCATTGATGCACCTTCCATGTAACCTTCTTTTAAGGTTGGATGAAAGTTGTTTTCGCCAAAACGTTCCCAGCCGTGTTTTTCCTCAACCAAATTGATTAATTCTTCCCTAACACCTGTTTCCAAAAAACGGTCATCTTTATTCAGCATTTTAACACGAATAGGATGTACGTTTGAAGAGCCCCAATAGAGATAGGTCTTACCATCATCATCAATAAATAATTCGGAATCTTGAATGTTATTTGAAATGGAAGCGGTTGGCGTCCATAATCCTTTTTTAGGATCGTCGGTGTATAAAATACTTCCGTAACCAGCAGGATCGCCAGCAAAATAAACTAAGGAATCTTTATAGTTGAACGCTGTTGGTGCGTTGCTGCCTTCAAAAAACCATTGTTGTGGTTTGATAAATTTCCAATTCACTAAATCGGTGGAATGCCAATAACCAAAAGAACGTGTGACGAACATATAATATTCACCTTTAAACTCAATAACCGCTGGGTCTGCACCAGAACGATAGGATTTATTTCTGGCAGAATTATAAACCATATAGGTGTAGTCTATATCAAGTGGATTGATGTAGGTTTGTGTTGTATCTATTGCTGTTGTTTTAGTCTGATTATCTTCTGAAACAACAGTGTTATCTTGCTTTTGTTTGCAAGATATCATTGCTGTAATTAGGAATGCGAGTTGTATAGTGTGTTTTAATTTCATCTGTTAATTTTTATTGTTTTCAATCGTCAGATGGAACATCTTATTATTATGTTCGCTGAGTGACTTAAGATTAATCAGAGATGTTTCATTTTAATGATGATGATATTTTGATCCTGTGTTTCCTCTTAATCTATCAAATTGTCTGTAAGCATTGTCTACACCTTGCTTTGGTGCTTTTTCAAATTCTTTTTCGGTAACCTTATATTGTTGTTGTAATTCGGCTAGACGTGTTCTTAATTTGGTTTCAATCTCGTCGTAATTCTCGTCATCGATAAGATTGGTTAACTCTTTTGGATCTGTTTGTAAATCGTATAATTCCCACTCGTCAATGTCATCGTACACGTGAATTAGTTTATAACGATCGGTACGTACACCATACATTTTTTTAACCATATGAAATGCTGGATAATCGTAATAATGGTAGTAAACGGCATCTCTAAAATCCTTATCTTTTTCAGTGCCATCTAATAAACCTGCAAAGGATTTTCCTTGCATGTCAGTTGGAATATCAACACCTGCAAAATCTAAAAAAGTTTCAGCAAAATCTAGGTTTTGTGTTAGGCCTTCAACCACAGTTCCTGGTTTAATTTTTTCAGGATATTGCATTAATAATGGCATTTTCAAGGATTCTTCATACATAAAACGCTTATCAAACCATCCTTTTTCTCCTAAATAAAATCCTTGGTCGGACGTATAAACTACGATAGTATTTTCATCTAAACCGTTCGCTTCTAAATAATCCAATATTTTACCAACACCTTCGTCTACTGAGGCTATAGTTGCCAAATATTCTTGTAAATAGCGTTGACCTTTCCATTCAGCCAAAGCCTTGCCTGATAAATTTGCATCATGAAAGGCATCATTTTTAGGCTGATAAGCTTTATCCCAAGCTGCACGTTGCTCTGGTGTCATCCGTTCAAAATCGGTTTTCCAAGGATTCCAAGCCAATTCTGGATTTCCTTTTTCTTTGGTCATCTTAAGGTCATGGCCTTCGTACATATCCTGATAAATAGTTTGTTGCTGGTCTCTTGATGCTGTAGATCCTTTATGATCCGTGAAGTACGTTTCTGGTAATGGAAATTGTACTGAATCGTATTTATTTACATGCCGTAAAGCTGGCATCCAATTACGATGTGGTGCTTTGTGATGTACCATTAAAAAGAAAGGCTGGTCGCCGTTTTTCTTTTCATCTATATAATCAATTGCGTAATCTGTAATTAAGTCTGTTGCATAGCCTTTAACCACAGTTGTATCTGGCAACTTGATTGTCCAATGCGCAGTGGTATCAATGTGTTTTTTGTTGATGTGAACTGTGTCTTGAATCTTAATAAATTGCGGATTGTAATAATTTCCTTGGTCGTTTAAAATATTCCAATGGTCAAAACCTTCAGGATAACCGTGTAAATGCCATTTTCCAACAATCGCTGTGTTGTAGCCTGCTTCTTTTAGTAATTTTGGAAGCGTTTGTTGTGAGCCATCAAAACGATCGCCATTCATTCTAAACCCATTAACATGACTATGTTTTCCTGTTAAAACCACAGCACGACTTGGTCCGCAAATAGAGTTGGTACAAAAGTTATTTTTGAAAATTGCACCGTTTTTTGCTAATCTATCAATGTTTGGGGTTGGCGCCAATTTACTGATTGGGTGCCCATACGCACTAATGGCCTGAGCTGCGTGGTCATCTGCCATTATATAGACGATGTTTGGTGGTCTTAAGTTCTCTTCCGTACTCGAACCTACGCCTTCTTTGTTTGTATCTTTACATGATTGAAAAGCCAAAAGACCTATTAATAAAATTGAAATATATCGCATTATACTTTGGTTTTTATAATTTTTGTTTGAATGACTTCGTTGTTTAAGACTGTTTGCTCAAAAAAGTTGAAAACTTTATCTAATTCTTCAAAGGGAATTCTAGAAATTTCGTGACGCGCCTCTTTTACAATATTGAAATAGAAAGACGTTTCAAAATCCTCTAATTTATCGGCAATAATTTTAGAACCATCTAGCATTATATAGCCGTCTTTTGTTGGTGAGCAATAATGATGTGGCGCATTTCCGAAAGGAACCAATTGGTCTTTAGTCCCATGATATAACACAGTTGGCACAGCATTTTCTGGCGATATATAACTTGCATCAACAATAGCACCAGCACAAGAAAAAGCGCCAGCGAATTTCACATTGTTGTAGTCTTCAGCATTATCTATAAAATACTCACGCATATACACAGCATTTAGGATGCCTTCAGCACCAGCACTACTGCCGCCAGCAATGATTTTTGTGGTATCGATTTGAAGTTCGTTAGCGTGTTCAACCACATATTTTGCAGCATCCATATAATCGATAGCGGCTTGCTTAAAAGTTTCTAACTTTTCGTCTTTGCTACAATCGCAACCAAAGCCAGTTGTAGTGCCTTTTCTAAGCAAACGATACGAAATGGAAACACCTATGTAATTCTGCTCTTTGGCAACATATTTTACTAAATTTTCATCGTCTATGTAATCTCTGTGACCAACCGCAAATCCGCCACCATGCATCCAAAGCAGTACAGGTAACGTATCCGTTCTTTTGATGTTTTGAGGTGTGTAAACATCCAATTTTAAAGTATCATTTCCTTTAATGGAATAGATGTAAGTTGCTTTGTTTTGTGCCGAGAGTGTTAGCACAAAAAAGAATACAAATACGCTTATTACTAATTTCATTTAGTCTAGTTTTTCAATTAAAATGCCACTAATAACAGGTAAACCTTCAATAGCGTTGAGTTTTAGAGTTAGTCCTTGATTTGTTTGAATAGTTCCCTGTAACGTTACACCATATTGTTCCGGATAGGCTTGGGCTAAATTCAATTGTTTTTCGATTAATATATCATTAATATACACATCAAAAATGCGTTGTGTTTTATTACTTTCTAAAATTTCTTCTGAAAGGTTATAAATATTCTCAGTGGGCTTAATTTGTGGCTCTACGTAATATAATTTTACGTTATAATTGCCTTCAGGAACGTCTAGTTGATATTCTGTACAACCTTCTAATAAGGTTTGAAACAACGGTTCCGCATCTGTGTTTTTAATGTTATGTGGCAGACCTTGATTTTTATCTTTTGTCATCCCAAAAGCTGAACCATCTTTATATCCAAACCATCCTTTTTTATAAACTTGGTCTGCTACAAATGTGATGTTTTGTGCTTCATCATAAAAGTTGAAATGCGAACCTAAATTAATGCCAAAACGTTTGAAATTTTTAAAATCAAAAGCTTCGATACGGTTGACTTTTATTGTTTTTTCTTCGGAAAAATTTTCAGCCGAAACCTTAATAGAATTATTTCCATTTTTAAAAGGCATATCAATGGAAACAACACCGTTTTCAACTTTGAAATCACCAAAATTATTACCATTTAAACTAATATTGACTTCGTTTTGATTGGAATATATTTGAATAGGAACAGTTTCAATTTCTAAAACCGTTAGTTGCTTTAAATAATCTGTTGCAACATGAATAAATGGCGCACCATCATCTAAAACCGATTTGTACCAATAGTAAATGTCTTTTGGCATTCTATCGTATTGTACCAGTCCTTTTTGATTAACATGCGGAATAGCATCGCCACGAAATTCTGAACCAAAATCGGCAAAATTCCAAGCTGCCATTCCTGTCATAAACGGTCTGTCAGTAATCTGTTTGTAATAGGATTGGTGCAGTTTTGCTTGATAATTGGTTGAGAAATCAAACTTTTTAGGTGTTTTGGTAAAAATTCTAACGTCAGCTCCAGGACCATATTCCGACAGCAATAATGATCTATTAGGATAACGTTGATGTTGCTCGTCCAAGAATTTACCTAAATCTTCAATTTGTGCATCGTACCAACCAAAATATAGATTCCAACCAAACAGCATTGATAAATCTGCGATACCAGTGTCGTTGTAGACTTCGTTTAAATGACCAGCCATAACTGTAATATGGTTTGATGCCAGTTTTCGGGTTAAGTCTTCTAGCTGGTTAGCGAGTTTTAAAGTCGTGGTTTTTAATGCTTCTTTTTCTTTATCAGATGATTTTCTATCGAATGCTAAACGCAGAAAAATTTCATTCATATACCCAAACATTACTACACTTGGATAGTTGTAATATTGCTTGATGTGTTCATTTTGCATTGTATGAGACACCTCAAAAAAGGCTTCAGAATCGGTCACTTTATTTACGATAGGAATTTCTGTCCAAACTAAAATTCCGAGCTCATCACAAAGTTTGTATAATTCTCTTGCATGCGGATAATGTGCAAACCGTATCACATTTGCACCCATATTTTTAATAAGATGAATATCTTGTTTTTGCAATTCTATTGGTACTGCATTACCATAATCTTTAAAGTCTTGGTGACGATTAACACCAATTAATTTTATTGGTTTTCCGTTAAGAAAAAAGCCTTTTTCAGGATTTACAGTTGCCCAACGAAACCCTAAATTGAATTGTTTTTGGTCTAAAACCGTTCCGTTTTTATCACTTAAGGTTAGTTGTAATTTGTATAAATATGGACTATCAGGTGACCACAATTTTGGGTTTTTAATTTCAGGAAACTTGACCTTAACGGTTTCGGTTGTATTAGATTTTAAAGTTAATCCTTGATGTTCTTCTCTAACACGATTTCCTTCAGCATCTAAAATTTCAAGATATAAATGTGTATCGGTTTTGGTTTCAAAATTATCAATCAATATATCAACTTTTACACCAGCTTTTTCGTTGGAAACGTTGTAATAATTGACATAAAAACCATCGGATGCAAAATCCTTTAGACTAAAATGCTGCTTTGCAACTTTTATCAATTCTACATCACGATAAATACCTCCATAAAAGGTGAAATCTGCATCTAATGGCGGAATATTATTATTGTGAGAATTATCGACTTCAACTTCAATTAAATTATAAGCATCAAAGTTTAAAAGCGATGTGATTTCAACATTAAACGCTGTGTAACCACCTTTGTGATTGGTTGCTTTTTTTCCATTAATAAAAACGGTTGCCTCTTGATTTACAGCATTAAATTTTAAATAGAAAACCTGGTCTTTATTTTGAGAAGACACATAGATTTGCTTTTGGTAATAGCCTAAACCACGACGGTAACCAGACTCGTCATCAAATGCATCTTTATCATTCCACGTATGTGGAATATTTACGGTTTGCCAATGGGTTTTATCTTCAGAATATTGCCAACCCGAATTTATGACTTTAGTTTGAGCGTGACTTAAAAAAAGAGAAGCCACACACACCATAAAAGCTAGGGAAAACATCTTATATTTTATGTGTGGCATAATAATTAGCTATTAATCTAAAAGTTTGAATGAATTTTTTAGCACAACATCAGAGTTTGTTCCGATAGCGACTTGGAATTCACCTGGTTCTGCGACAAAATCTAAATTAGAGTTGTAGAATTTTAAGTCTTCAACCGAAATTTTAAAGGTTACTGTTACAGTCTCTCCCTTTTTAACAAATACTTTTTGGAAGCCTTTAAGCTCTTTTACTGGTCTTGTTACACTACCAACCATATCTCTTATATATAATTGCGCTACTTCTTTTCCGTCGTAATCACCAGTATTTGTAATATCTACCGAAACATTAATTGTATCGTTTTGAGACATCGATGTTTTATCTAGTTTAAGCTCGCCATACTCAAAAGTGGTGTAGCTTAATCCGAAACCAAAAGGATATAAAGGTTCGTTACGAACATCTAAATAATTGGTTTTGAATTTTTCAAAATGACCTTCGTCGTTTCCTAATGGACGACCTGTATTTTTGTGATTGTAGAACAACGGAACTTGACCAACATTTCTTGGGAACGTTGCTGTCAATTTTCCTGAAGGGTTAACATCGCCAAACAATACATCTGAAATGGATAAACCAGCTTCGCTACCCGGAAACCAAACATTAAGGATTGCTGGAACAGTTTCACTCTCTTCAACCAAAGTTAAAGGCCTACCAGTAAATAGCACTAAAACAACTGGTTTTCCTGTTTTTAATAAAGCTTGTAATAAATCTTTTTGTACTTGTGGAATGCCTAAATCTGTACGACTACTACTTTCGCCACTAAACTCAGCAGATTCACCAATAGTTGCTACAATAACGTCTGATTTTTTAGCAATTGCTAAAGCTTCATTAAGCATTTGTTGATCAGTTCTTCCATCTCTTGGGATATCTTTTCCGAACATTGTAGCACGCTTTTCTAAGTCTAAATCGTAATCTACATTACTTCCTTTGGCATATAACAAATTAACATCCTTACCAACGGTTTGCTGTAAACCGTCCCATACCGAAATAGCTTTGTTATGATCGGACGAAACAGACCAAGTTCCTGGCATATTGTTGCTAGCTTTTGCCAATGGCCCAATAACAGCAATAGTACCAGATTTTTCTAAAGGTAAAAGCTGATCATCATTTTTTAGTAATACTGAAGATTCTGCACCAACAAGACGTGCATAATCTCTATTTTCTTGTGTATAGGTTTCGTTTTTAGCACGTTCTTCACTGCAATATTTGTAAGGATCGTCAAATAAACCTAATTGATATTTGGCGGTTAACACACGTGCAACAGCAGTATCAATATCTTCCATAGTAATTCTACCTTGGTCTAACGCACCTTTTAAATGTTTTATATAAGCAGCGTCAATATGTGGTGAGTCCCCAGCCATATCCATATCTAATCCAGCTTTTAATGCTAACGACGTTACATTAAATTCGTTACCCATTCCGTGTGCACGCATTTCGTAAATACCTGTGTAATCAGACACCACAAAACCATCAAATCCCCAATCATCTCGAAGTAAATCAGTTAATAACCATTTGTTTCCTGTTGCAGGAACACCATCTATTTCGTTAAAAGATGCCATTACAGAACCAACACCTTCGTCTACAGCTGCCTTGTAAGGTGGTAAATATTCGTTGTACATACGAATACGACTCATATCTACCGTATTGTAATCTCTACCAGCTTCTGGCGCACCATACAATGCAAAGTGTTTTACACAAGACATTAACGTGTTATTTGCAGCTATATCATCTTGCTGATACCCACGAACCATTGCACGCGCAATTTGGCTTCCTAGATAGGCGTCTTCACCATTTCCTTCGGAAACACGTCCCCAACGTGGATCGCGAGAAACATCTACCATTGGCGAAAAAGTCCAGTTAATACCATTTGCACTCGCTTCTTTAGCTGCTATTTGCGCTGTTTTTTCAATCATTTCCATATCCCAAGAGGCAGATAATCCTAACGGAATTGGGAATGTGGTTTTAAAACCATGAATCACATCCATTCCGAAAATTAGGGGAATACCTAATCGGCTTTTCTCAACTGCAATTTTCTGAACGTCATAAATATTTTTTGGATCTTTAATATTAAAAAGACCACCTATTTTTCCGTCTTCAATCTTTTTTACAACATCTGTACTTTTTGAAGCACCCGTAGTAATTGGTCCCGTAGCCGGAAGATTTAACTGACCAATTTTCTCATCTAAAGTCATTAACCCGATAATGGAATCTACTTTAGTTTGGTATGGGTTATCGGTTTTTGCCGATGTTGTTTTGTTGCTATTGGTATTGCAAGATATAGCGGTTAGTAAACCAAAACCTATTGCTAGGGATTTTATGTTAGTAAGTTTAAGCGTTGTCATTATTTATTTTTTTGATTTAGAAAAAAGCCATATTAATAATTCAGGTTCTGCAAAAGCAGGATCCCAACTATTGTGATTTGCATCTGAGTATAAAGTGAAATTTGGTTTTCCGCCATTTTCTAAAATAGCATTAACCATTTTTATTGAACCTTTTGGGTCTACAACATCATCGTTTGCACCGTGAAATACCCATAAATCTACTTTTGTAGCGTAGTTTTTTGTTAGTTCAGCATTACCATCACCACAAATAGCAAAAGCAGCAGCGAACATATCTGGTTGTCTTGATAGAATTTCAAATGTTCCCATGCCTCCCATAGATAATCCACCAACATAAACTTTGTCTGTATTTACATAGTCTTTGCTAGTAATGTCTTGCATTAAATCTATAACCAATTGCATTGGTTTTGTAGCTTCTTTATCTTTTGGAAATACTAATTTTCTTGGAAAAGATGAACGATCTACATCTGCATTAGACCAGTAACTATCTTTTGGGCATTGTGGAAAGATTACTATTGCAGGAAATGCACCACGATTGGTTTTGTCTGCAAATAATTTGCTTCCGTGTAGTAGTTGTTTTTGATTGTCGTCACCTCGCTCACCTGCTCCATGAAGAAATAATACAACAGGATACTGTTTGTCTTCTGAAAAATTTTCTGGGAACATAATGCGGTACTTAAGCGTATCTTCGCCTTTAATATGAACCTTTTCCTTATAAAGATCTTTTTGCGCAAATGCCAGTGTTGTAATTAGTAGCAGACAAAAAGTAATTTGTGTTTTAATGTGTTTCATCTTAGTAGGTTTAATATGTAAAGCCTAAAGCATCTAATCCGTTTTGTACATCTTCGTTTTGCATAAATAAATTCCACAGTAAACCTGTACGATGGTTTTCTATCATAATGATTTGTGGGCCTTGGTCTATCGCTAAATAACGTTCAGTTACCCAATCATGCTCTGAATTAAAAGCGTCATAAAAACCAGCGGGTCCCATTAATTCATTTTCATAAAAATAGTGCATCGCTGCTAATGATTTTTCAGGAGTGTACGGTATAGAACTTACAGCTGCAGTAGGTGAAATCGTACCATTGTCATTTTGAGGATCGTGTGCGGTGTAACCGACCGATCCGTCAGCATTTCTGGTATAACTTGCGGTTAATCCCCAACAATCTGGACCATAATCGGCAAAGTTGTTTGGATTATTGACACAATATTGATAATTAATATTGGTGTGATTAACATTTAAATCCCAATAGTTGGCATATTGATCGTTTAAGCCTGTTGGATTTAATCCTAGGTATGAATAATGTGCCCAAAACAAAGGACCAGTACCTATACCTGCGTGATCTAAAATTAAAGGAATACTATATTGACTTGATGATGATACTATATTACCATTACTAGCCCAACCTTGATGGTACACATCTGCCGAAATAGGATAGTCAGGCGATGCCGCACCAATTATAAATGCTATTAAAGTTTCGTTATAGCCTTTTAATTCTAAATTAATTGCAAACCCATTTGATGGACTCCAATGCCACAGTAATTTATTTTGATTATTGGTGTACCAATCCCACTCAACACCTTTCCAAAGTATATCAGCTTGATTAGCTAAAGCTTGTTCTTCGGTAGTTCCGTTTTTAAAATATTCTTTCACACAAATTAAACCTTGTACAAAAAATGCTGTTTCTACAATGTCTCCACCATTGTCTTGTGCGCTAAAAGGTATTGTGGCACCAGAAGCATCGTCTATCCAATGTGACCAAGCACCGTGAAAACGATCTGCATTTTCAAAGAAATTTAGTATTTGATTTAGACGTTGTAAACCTTCAGCTTGAGAAATATAACCACGTTCTATACCCACCAAAATAGCCATAAGACCAAAACCGCTTCCGCCTGTTGTAATCACATTTTGGCTGTCTGATGGATTGTTAGGATGGTAACGCTCTTTGGCTGCACCAGAATTTGAACCAGCAAAGTCCCAAAAATATTTGAACGTTTCTTGTTGGGTTAAATCCAGAATTTCTTCATCTGTTAATGGATCTACCAAAACAGGATCGTCATCATTTGGATTGTAAGGCTCTTGATAACCAGGACCGTCGCCGTTACCACAACTCGATATAAATGTGATTAACAATACTATAATTAATTTTTTCATCTAATTTTTATTTTTTGTTTTGAAGCCTAGTTTTTTTAATCCGTATTGTACGTCTTTATTTTTCATGAATAAATCCCAAAGCAAACCAGTTCTGTAATTTTCTATCATTACAGGAATAGGACCTTGATCTATTGCTAAATATCTTGGCAAGTACCAATCGTACTCAAAGCTAAATGCATCATAAGGTCCATATTTATCAACTAAGCTATCGTGGTTTTTGTAAATGTTTTTTAGCATTTTCATACTCGCTTTTGGTGTGTAAGGGAAAGAAGATAATGCAGCTGTGGGTGACACAACACCTAGGTCATTACCTGGTCTATGACCTGCATAACCTTTCATAGAATAGCTTGAGGTAAGCCCCCAAAGACTATCACTATACCCACTAAAATTCTTAGGATTGTCTATTGCATATTTATAATGGATCTTGGCGTGATTTTGGGTTAACGCCCAATAATCTGCATATTGGTCTGACAAGCCTCTAGGATCAAGACCTAAGTATGAATAATGAGCCCAAAATAAAGGTCCAATTGGCGCATCACTATGTTCAAAGTAATTTAAGACTAATTCTTCATCATAATATGAGTCATTAGAAACAATAGCACCATTTTTTGCCCAACCTTTTTCATAAACTTCTTTTGATATTGAATGTGTAGGCGATGCGGCTGCAAGCACATACATAATTAAACATTCATTATATCCGCCAACAGGAAAATTCATATCCCAATCGTATTCTGGCGACCAATGCCAGTACAATACATCTTCACCTCCTTTAGTATACCAATCCCACTCTACTTCTTTCCAAAGTTTATCAATTTTGGTAACTAATTCCTGTTCTTCTTTATTACCGTCTTTAAAATATTCTGAAACTGTAAGTAACCCTTGAACTAAAAATGCTGTTTCCACCAAATCGCCACCATTGTCTTTTTTTCCGAATGGATACACTTTGCCTGTTTCGCCATTAATCCAATGCGACCATGCACCATGAAAACGGTCTGCTTTTTCAAGAAAATTAACGATTTTAGTATATCTTTTAAGGGCTTGTTCTCTTGTTACCCAACCTCGCTCTACACCTACTAAAATAGCCATAAGACCAAAGCCGCTACCACCAGTAGTAACTGTGTTTTTTGGTGATGTTGGGTAAGTATTATCCATATGTAAACGCTCGCGAGCCAAGCCTGAATTTTGCTCTGCACCTTCCCAAAAGTAATTGAAGGTTTGGAACTGGATGGTATCTAAGAGTTGATCATTAGATAATTCAGGTTTTTCTTGATTTAACAATACTACATCTGAGTGTTCAGAGTTATTTGTATTGTTTTTACAGCTAAAAATTGACAAAAGAAAAACTGTCAAAACAAAAACTTTATTTTGATGTATTGATTTCATTAGTAAAAGTTAGGATAAACTTTAGCTGCATTGGTTAGATGCAGCTAAAGGTTTAAAAGACTAATTCAATAGTTTCTACACACGCATCAATTTAGCGTTAAGGATCGCTCAATTTTATAAACTATAACATTGATTGAATTTCTGCTTGTGATAGTGCTTTTTTGAAGATTCTTAAATCATCCATAGCACTTTCATCGGCAAGGTGGTTCCAGCCAGTAAATCTAGGCGCACCAGACATTATAGAAATAATATCACAATCTGTCCAATCTACACCTGTAAATGAATTTTGACTCACAACCTGTCCGTCTATATACACAACACATTCTGTATTTGAAATTGTAAATGCCATTTGAACCCATTGTGGATTATTAGGATCTAAATCTGCTGCTGCACCTCCATCAAACCATGAATCTCCAGTACCATTACCTACATTTAATTTGAAACGTTGCATACCGCCAGCATTTTCACGGAAAAATCTAAACCCGCTTGTTCTATTATTTTGAGCGTCTGGATTGTTTGTGTCTGGTGGACCTACCACAAGTACACCCGCTCTATCTGGAGTACCATTAACTTTATATCTAAAAACTGCAGAAAACTCTTCATTTAATAATCCATCTGTCGGAAATGTTAAGTAAGAATCCGCTGCTCCTTGATATGCATTATTCCCTTCATAAGCATCTGCCATTCCTGTATAATCTGGATTACCTACTTCGGTACAGTCTATATCACTGTAATCTTCAGTATAACTACCATTAAAACCTAGTTTAAAAATTTCATCAGCTTGTGCGATTTGTTCTATAATTTCTTCTTGCGTTAGAGCCATATTAAATAACCTTAACTCATCCATGTAACTAGCATCTGAGTTGTGTCCCCAACCTGTAAAACGTGGTGCACCAGACATTATAGATAACACGTCGCAACCTGTCCAATCTACACCAGCAAATGAATTTTGACTAACTACTTCTCCATTTTTATAAACAACACATTCTGTTCCTGAAATTGTAAACGCAAAGTGTACCCATTCGTCTGCTGTAGGATCTACATCAGCAGCTGCACCACCATCAAACCATGAATCGCCTGTACCATTACCTACATTTAATTTGAAACGTTGCATACCGCCAGCGTTTTCACGAAAAAATCTAAATCCGCTTGTTCTATTGTTCTGGGCATCTGGATTGTTTTCATCTGGTGGCCCTACAACAAGAACTCCCGCTCTATCTGGTGTTGCATTAACCTTTAACCAAAACGAAGCACTAAACTCACTCGCTAACAAGCCATCTGTTGGGAAAGTTAAGTAAGAATCTGTTGCACCTGCATAGGCACCAGAACCAACTCTAGCTTCTGGAGCAAAACCAGGGTTACCTACCTCATCTGCATCTGTTACTGTCACTAACTCACTATAGCTACCATCAAAATTCATGTAGAACGTTTCACCTGGATACAACGCAGTATAAGGAGGCTCTTTGCTAAAATTAGAAATTGCTGTTGTTGAGTTACCAACTATATCTGTTGCTGTAACCTCTAATACATGTTCACCTGTGGTAATGTTATCGTAAATGAATTCTTCAATGAAGATTCTATAATCTATGAATTGGTTATAGCTTGCAATTTCTGCTCCGTCTAGTCTTACACTTACCGAAGCTAGTTCTATATCATCTTCTGCCCTAAACTCTATTGGAGTAGAGGTTACAGGTTCTGCAACTTGTATCTCAAATCCATCGACAGGTTTATTAATTGTTACCATTGGTGCTCCTGCGTCTGGTCCCGGATCCACTTCTGTGATAGGATCTATGCCTTCGTCACATGCCGAAAACAAAAGTAAACAGCAAACAACGAGTTTAAATATATTATTAGTTTTCATAGTTATTAATTATTATTGTTAGCGTATTCGCTTAAAATGAAACTTAAATCAAGTTGCTCTAGTGGATATGGTAAGAATACTTTTTCTGATGAAAATGTTCTACCATCATAACTCAATTCATCAAAGTTACCGAGTCTCACCATATCGTAAAATCTAACACCCCATTCCATACCTAACTCTGCAAATTTCTCATCCATAACATCTTGACTTGAAACATTTGCTAATGATGGCATGCCAGCTCTAGCTCTTACCGTATTAACAGCTTGTTCAGCTGTACCTGCAGCACCACTTGCACCGCGTGTTAGAGCCTCTGCATACATTAAAAGTACTTCAGCATACCTTAATACTGTGTAATTTTTGTTAGTTCCGTAAGATGTTCTACCAGGAGTTAATTGATTAGAAGGTAAATAATGCTTACCGCTTGCAAAATTGGCTCTTGGGTAATTATTTATGATATCACCATCTCTAGTCGTATTAGAAACAAATGAAGGAAGATTCTGATAGGCTGGATCCATCATAATTTCATCAATACCATCATTTGTAAAAAGCACGCTAGTTTCTAATCTTACAGTTTCGTTTCGGTCTAGCATAAACTTAATGAATTTAAGGCTTGGCTCATAGAAACCCCATCCACTGGTAGCTTCTTCTACCGCAGCTGTCCAGTTTTGAGGCCCATAGAATGCGTATAAATGAGCAACATTTTCCCCTGAAGCTTGTCCAAAATCAGAATATTGAATTTCCCAAATATTCTCATTAGCTAATTTTCCAGGAATTTTAAATAGTTCATAATAATCGCTAAATAATTGAAATTTACCGGAATTTATTATCTCACCAGTAGCATCGGCTACACTTTGATAATCTTCGATTTCTAAATTTGCGATGGCTTTAACAGTTAACGCTGTATATTTGGTTATACCGCCTGGCAAATCTTGACGTTGATTTGGTGCCACATCTAGCAAAAATGGTGTTGCTTCGTCCATTTGGTCAGAAATCCATTCCATAAGTTCATCTTTTGTAACAACTTCAATCTGGGTAAAATCAAGTGTATCAATCTTATATACATCACCAAAAAGTCTTGATAATTGTAAGGTCATAAAACCTCTCAACACTTTACATTCAGCAATGTACTGATCGATTAAATTAGAATTGACACCTCCGTCTCTAAATTTTTCTAAGGCGTTGATTTGGGCTGTTACCTGCACTATATCCTCTGCCCAGTTTTCGAAAAAGACATTGTACATCCAATAATTATTATCATAAATATAATTATCGGTATCTGCAAAACCTTGTTGATCTCCTTGACCACCTGCATTAACATCATCTCCTCTTACAGATAGTAATGGAATTTGCTCCCAACCAACGCTCTGAAAACTGCGATAAGCACCAACTAAAGTACCAAAAGCAAGTTCTTGGCTTGAGTAATCAATCTCATTAACCAGTGTTTGGTTTTCTGGTTCTTCGTCTAATTTTTCCTCGCAAGCAACGAAAAAGAAAATAGATAGAACAATAAGAATCAGTCTTAAATTAAATATTTGTTTCATAGCTTAAAATTTTTAAAATTTAACTTGTACTCCAAACGAGTAAACAGATGGAGTTGGATATGTTTGAGTATCACGGCCATCAAATCCAACTTCTGGATTAAAACCGTTAAAGCTTTTAGTCCATATAAATGGTCTATCAGCAGTCAATGTCAGTCTTATTTCTGGAAAATTTTCTTGTCTTAGGGTATAGCCTAATTGTATGTTTTGTATTCTGAAAAAATCACCATCTTGCAAGAAAAATTCTGATAATCTTTGATTCCAGACTTGTCTGTATCCTTCTGATGATGGGTAGGAGTTTGTAGAACCTTCACCTCTCCATCTGTTGATTGCCAAATCTGCATCTATATTTCGTCCTTGGGTTCTAATTACTTCTTGTCTGTTAGAGTTAAATATAACGTTTCCACCTTGGCCATAGAAAGCTACATTTAAATCAAAATCTTTATAATTTAACGCAATATTACCGCCATAATAGAACGTCGGTATTGGTGAACCCAAGTAAGCTCTGTCTTCTGCATCTAAAACACCATCGCCATTATTGTCTTTATATCTAAAGTAACCAGGTCTAATATCTACACCATCAGCGATAGCTGCTTGAGCAGCTGGATCGGCAAGAATTTCTGCTTCATTTTGATAAACACCGTCTATTTCCCATCCGTAGAATACGTTTATTGGTTGGCCAACAATAATTCTCTGTCTAGCTTCTGCCGTACCTGTTTCAAGAACTGGTTGACCTGCTAAACTTGTAATTTCATTGTCTAAGGTACTGAAATTACCTGAGATGGAATAACTAAAATTATCTGAAAACTGACCTCTCCAAGTTGCAGCTAATTCAATACCTTTGTTTCTAACACCACCAACATTTTGACGGCTAGAACCAGTACCTATAAACTGAAGTACATTTATAACTAAGTTGTCTGTGTCTTTTACGAAATAATCCGCTTCTAAGGATAATCTATTATCAAATAAATAAGCTGATAATCCAACATTTAATTCATCTGTAAACTCCCAAGAAATATTGTCCTCTACCGTTTCAAACTCTATGCCGTTAAAAAACGTATCGTTAAAAACTGTAGAAATTGAATTTGCAGATAAAGGGTTACTTCTTCCTACTGCATCATTTGCTACACGTCCCCAACCTGCTCTAAATTTAAGGAAGTCAATAAAATCCACATCGTCCATAAATGACTCGTCAGAGATGACATAACCAAGTCCAACTGCTGGGAGATACACATACGTTTCATCATACTTATTCGTTCCTTCAGCTCTAAAGGATAAATTTAATAGATATTTGTTTTTTAACTTATACTCGGCTCTACCGTAATAAGAAAAACCATAATCTCTAAAGCCGCCATCGTAAGCGATACGGCTATCAGGAGAAGTATTCTCTATATACCAAGTCTTGTCATTGTTTCTTACAAATGAAGATTCTGGACTGAAATTACCACTAGCACCGAAATTTCTACCATAATCATCTCTAAAAGACGTACCGGCGATTAATGTTAAGTCATGGTCGCCACCAAAATTATTTCTGTACGTTAATATATTGTCCCAAATGTAGTTTTCACCAACAGCATTATTACGTGTTATTGATGATTGTTCTATAGCACGTTGGTACTCCTCTGTTACAAAATATGGCAGTTGCACGATTCTTTCATTTGTGCCAGAATAGGTATATGAAAGACTACTTTTAAAATTTAATTTTTTTGGTAAAATTTCAAAATCCGCATAAAAGTTTGACACCAAACGTCTTCTTTCTCCTCTCCTATCAGCGTTATCCATTAACGGAAATGGATTTTGAGCCCCTCTATATCCTATTTCTCTTGCGTCTGAATATGGCAATGGATCCGCTTCTGTAAAATTAGCATCAAACACGGGTAAAATAGGTACTGCAAAATATGTAAGTTGCCATGCAGATCCTTCGTCAGCGTATTGTACGGCATTACTATATAAGATATTACCACCAACTTTTAACCAATCTGTAGCCTTGGCGTCAATCCTTGCACGAAGATTGGAACGGTTATAGCTATTTTTCATATCTAAAATACCTTGCTGAGAAAAAAAGTTACCACCCAATGAATAAGATATTTTATCTGAACCTCCGGTAACTTGAATGTCATAATTTTCAATTGGAGCGTCCCTCAAAACTTCGTCATACCAATCTGTATTAACATTTGGTATATTTGGATTAACTCTACTACGACCAAATCGTTGAATCGCTTGCTCTACACTTTCTATCTCTGCCTGAGATCCAGACTCTAATGCAAATGTAGTAAACTGCTCTGCATTGGCCATTTTTAAAATATTTTGAGCGCGTTGAACACCCATAAAAGAAGAAAATGTAATTTCTGGTTTCTTATTGAATTTACCACCCTTTGTTGTAATTACAATTACGCCATTAGCAGCTCTAACACCATAGATTGACGCAGATGACGCATCTTTTAGAACAGATACATCTTCTATTTCGCTAGGGTTTAAGAAATCTATATTGTCGAAAAAGTTGCCGTCAACAACAAAAAGAGGATTATTATTACCTGATAACGAATTCGTTCCTCTAATTCGAATTTGCGGTGTTTCACCAGGCGAACCCTGACTATTAATTTGGACACCTGCCACTTGCCCTTGTAAACCTTGCGCTATCTGAGCTGCGGGCGTACGACTAATAACTTCTGTTTTTACTGTAGAGATGGCACCTGTCAAATCTGCTTTTTTCTGTGTACCATAACCCACTACAACCACCTCGTTTAACAACGACACATCTTCTTCTAAGGCTACGTTAAGAACAATTTGGTTTTCGATAGTTGTAGATTGTGATTTAAAACCAATGTAGCTGAAATTTAATTTCTGACCACTTTGCACAGTTATATTGTACTTACCGTCAAAGTCGGTTGTTACACCTTTAGAGGTACCCTCTATAATTACACTTACACCAGGCAATGGCATGCCATCGCTTGCTGAAGTTACAACACCACTTACTTCTATTTGTTGACTCCAAGAGATTAAGGAGATAAACAAAAGTAATATTAAACTGAATTTAGTTTTCATACATTAACATTTAGATTGAAATAGTTAGTTTTTTCTAAACCTAAAGTTAAGGTGTTAACTTAAATTTAATATATATACTATTTACATTTTAATTACGCCATGAAATACTAAAAGACCCTAAAAGCCTTTAAATTCATAATTTGACGTAGTTTAAATATAAACGAAAACGTTGTAAAATCTTAAAATTTTAACTAAGTGACGTAGTAATGACGTAGTTAAAAATATCAAATTAACAACTTAATGTAGCTGTTATTTAATATTCAACAAATAATCTGTCAAAGAAATGTCATTTTCTAAATTCAATTTCTTTTTCAGTCTGTATCTATGAGTCTCTACTCCTCTAACAGAGATATTCATTAAAGGTGCAATTTCTTTATTTGCTAGATTCATTTTAATATATGCACATACTTTTAAATCTTTTGGAGTTAAAATTTGATGACGTGATTTAAGCCTGGTAAAAAACTCATCATGAACTTGATTGAAATTCTCTTCAAAAACCTCCCATTCATCTTTATGCTCTATTGAATTATTCAATTTCTTAACAAGCTTCTTGTATGAATAATAATCATTAAAGCTATCCTTGTTTATAGCTAATTCGCGCTTAATATCTTGGAGAACTTCATTCTTTTTAACCAGTGCCATTGCATTGTTAGCTAATTGTTTACTCTTTATTTTTAATTCATTTTGTAATGATTGATTCTTTAGCTGTACTATATTTTTTTCGTTTTCTAGAGTTTTTTCTCGTAAAAGCTTGTGCTGCTCCCTTTCGTATTTAACTCTAATTAACCGTTGCTCTTTTTGAATTTTTCTATGATGTAAATAATAGAATAAACCTATTACACCAAACAATAACACAACATATAATATTAAACCAAGAGTTCCTTTATACCAAGGTGGACTAACATCTAATTTTAGACTTTGGCTTTTTGACGTATTTCCAGAATCGTCTCTTGTTCTTAATAATATGTCATAAACACCATGATTAATATTATTTAGTTCAAGATTTCTGTTATCCACTTTGAACCAATCTTTACTCAAAGAGGGTATACTATATTCAAAATAATGATTATTAGATTTAGAAGAGGACAGTTCTAAATTCACGCTTTCATTGTACTTTAATGCAACAACTTTATCGCCACTATCGATTGATGATAGACTTACACTCTTACCATTAACTTGAATTGACTCTATTCTAGGTTTAAAAAGAACTGTAGAATCCATATAGCTTTCATCAATGAGCATAAAACCATTGTCTAAATTTAAAGCAAAAAGTGAGTTATCTATTTTAGAGACATGTTCATATCCTACTATATATCTATTCTTTATTAACTTGTTGTTTATTTTTCTCTCAACACTGTCATTATTAATGTATTTAAATCTTATTACACCATTTTTATCTTTAAGAACTATCGGACCCATATCTTTCTCAGATATAATATAAGAATCCGTTCCAAACTTTTCATTCAACAAATCAAAAGGCACAATAGAATCTAGTATTGGCTCATATTTTTGCCAACCATGATTAGTTTTAAAAACTATGTCATTTTTTAAATTATATACTCTAGGATTATACTCAGAGTCTAAGCCTTTGAGTCCATAATTTGTAACTTTAGTTATAGTATCATAAGACTTACTGAAATTTATTTTATAAACACCTTTATAAGCATGAGCCACCCATGCAGTATAAGGGTTTTCAAAAACCAAAAATCTTGAAGGAATAGTGGTTTTGCCCATGTGCTTAGTACTCCACTTTCCTTTTTTTTGTTCAAATTTCACTAAACCAGCATATGTGCCTTGTATATATAAATCGTCGTGCTCGGGCACTTTTTGAATAGTCCATCCGCCAGTAAAATCTGATATTTTTCTTATTTGATTTTTATCAACTAAAAAAGTACCTTCATTGTGTCCACAGAATAAGTTACCGTCTATAATCTTTAAATCCCAAACTTGCCCCTGTGAACCATCAATAAAACTTAAAGTTTTATTTTTATCCAAACAAAATAGTCCAGTATTAGTACCTATATAAAGTAAACCTTGGTATTTAACAATATCATAAACAGCACCTAATTTCCCTGAGATATCGTTAAAAAAATAGTTAGTATTCTTTAGATCAATTGTTGCTATTCCATTATCTAGACCAAGCCATAACTTACTATTATTATCAATAAACTGGCCAAGAACTGTATTGTTTATGAGTCCATTTTCTTTGCTAACATGAAATTTTATCTCTCCATTACTATCTGCTACATAAACACCATCTTTTATGGTACCAAAGACCATATACCCATTATCTAATTTAGAAAACTTATTCAGCTGGTGTTGCTTTATTTCATTATTAAAAGCATATGTTGTAGGTACTAGCTTATTAGAAATCAAATAAAAACTTCCTTTAAGTGAAGTCATTATTAAGTATCGATCTTGTTTTTTTACTATTGAAATTATTTTAGTATCCTTTAATATTTCATCAGAAAAAAAAGGAATTAAAGTTTTGTTTTGTAGCTTAAATATCCCGTTGTTTAAAGTAGAAACAAGTAAATCTTCACCTACTAAACTCAATGATATTACAGCTGAACTCGGATTAATACGTTCTACAGTTTTAAAATCATATATATAAATACTCGAGAATGATCTAAAAACGATTTTATCCTTATAACTTAATATTTGCCAAATTTCCTCATTTGGAGAGATATCATCTTTAATCAATTCACTTAAAGAGTTATAAATTAAATCCCCATAATCATCTTCTTCCCAATAACCAAACTCTTCAAACGAACCTGTAAAAACCAAGTTATTCAATTCTAAAACCGATCTTACAGTGGTTTTGTTAGGCAATTGAAACAATTTCCAATCTAAACCATCATATTCTAATAATCCATTGTTGTTGGCTACATATATTTTACCATTTACAGCTCTGTGTAAATCCCAATTTTGGTTACTAGCCTTATATTCAGCAATAGAGTAGTTATGAATATTTGGTGAAAATTGACAATAAGAGACAAATGAGAAAAAAAAATGGAATAATAATAAAGTTAATGCTGTTTTCATTCTAAGATTATAATAAATGCTTTTGATGAAGCATTTAAAATTAAAAAATTAATTAACTCTATACCTAAAATTTCACTCAATATGAAAATTAAACAGACCATTACACGGAATAAAAAATCAACTTTTATTTTATACATTAAAACTTAAAACTTCCGTCTATTATCATTTATATGTTATGCATAGAACAAATCATCATAAATAAAAACGGAGAACTCATCAAATAAGATAAATTCTCCGCTGCTGTGACCACGGCAGGATTCAAACCTGCAACCTTCTGAGCCGTAATCAGATGCGCTATTCAGTTGCGCCACGTGGCCTTATAAAGGGCTGCAAATATATAACTTTTATTAAAAAACAACCAAACTATTTATTTCAAAATTCTAAATGATTATTTTTGAAACATGATTTCAAAAGAATTAATACAACCTTTCGCCTACTTATTTGACGAAGAAATTCTTAAAAATATTTCTAAAGTAGCTGAACTTAGAACTTTCAAAAAAAGTGATATTATAATTGATATTGGCCAAGAATTGAAGCACGTTCCGTTGTTAATTAAAGGAAATATTAAAGTTTTGAGAGAAGACAATGAGGGAAGCGAATTATTACTGTACGTTTTAGAGTCTGGAGATACTTGTGCAATGTCATTAACCTGTTGCATGGCCAAATCTGTAAGTAAGATAAGAGCCATTGCTGATGAAGACACTACGGTTATTATGATACCCATAGAAGAAATGAGGAGTTGGTTTGATACCAACACCAGTTGGAGAAGTTTTATTCTGCAAAGTTACCAGATACGTTTTGACGAAATGCTAGAAACCATTGACACTTTGGCTTTTATGAAAATGGATGAAAGACTTTTTAAGTACCTTACAGATAAAGTAAAGCTTTCTGCTTCTACAGATTTAGAAATTACGCATCAGGAAATTGCCGAAGATTTGCACACCTCTAGAGTTGTAGTTTCTAGATTGTTAAAACAACTCGAAAAACAAGAAAGAATAACATTAGGAAGAAATAAAATCCATGTTATAGATTTTTAATTCTTTATTAAACCCCTTATCCCTCAACACTAAAATTTTATAATTTATATGGAACTAATTAAAGAACCTTGGCCATGGTATGTATCTGGCCCATGCATTGCTATTACCATGTTTTTGTTACTTTATTTCGGAAGAACATTTGGTATGTCTTCTAATTTAAGAACTATGTGTGCTATGGGTGGCGCAGGTAAATATTCTGAGTTTTTTAAATTTGACTGGAAAAGTCAAAAATGGAACCTCACCGTAGTGATTGGAGCTATCGTAGGTGGGTTTATTGCTCATTTTTTTCTATCGAACCCAACCGACATCAACCTAAGTACTGAAACTATTAAAGACCTACACGAACTCGGTTTTAAAAATGTAGGAAATAGCCTTTTACCACCGGAACTATTTGCTTGGAAAAATGTTTTAACTCTTAAAGGTATTGCCCTACTAATAGTTGGAGGCTTTTTAGTTGGTTTTGGGACCCGATATGCTGGAGGTTGTACGTCTGGCCATGCCATAACTGGTTTAAGTAGCTTGCAATTACCATCATTGATTGCAGTTATTGGTTTCTTCATTGGTGGTTTAATCATGATTCATTTAATCTTTCCAATACTATTCTAAAATGAAGAATTTTTTAAAGTTTTTTTTAGTTGGAATATTCTTCGGAATTGTACTAGTAAAATCCGAAGCTGTTTCTTGGTATCGCATATTTGAAATGTTTAAATTTCAATCCTTTCATATGTATGGCATTATTGGCTCCGCTGTTTTTACAGGTGTTATTTTATTGTTAATTGCAAAAAAGAAACATCTTAAAACTACGCAAGGCACATACCTACGAGTTCCTCCAAAAGACAATGGACTTATCAGATACATAGTAGGTGGAAGTATTTTTGGACTCGGATGGGCTCTTTCAGGTGCTTGTCCTGGACCAATGTATGTCTTGGTGGGCACAGGTGTTTTTTCTATGTTAATAGTAATAGCTGCTGCTTTGGTAGGCACATTTGTGTATGGGATTTTAAAACGTAAGCTACCGCATTAGTTTACGAACTATGTAACAAATAGTACACTAAGATTTTTATGCTTTTGTAATTTAGCGTAAATTTATAAGAGATGAAGCTATATTAATCATAGGTTTTATTTCTAGTAAAAAATAATTACTAATGAAAATTGAACAATTATACACAGGGTGCTTAGCTCAAGGAGCTTATTATATTGAATCTAGAGGTGAGGTAGCGATTATAGATCCTCTAAGAGAAACACAACAATATATAGATAAAGCAAAAGCTAATAATGCCAAAATTAAATATGTATTAGAAACGCATTTCCATGCAGATTTTGTGTCTGGACATGTGGATTTAGCTGAAAAAACTGGAGCTACTATCGTCTTCGGTCCTGGTGCAGAAACAGAATACAACATTCACTCGGCAACCGATGGTGAGGAATTGAAACTCGGTGATATTACTATAAAAGTACTGCACACACCAGGTCATACCTTAGAATCTGTAACTTACTTACTAAAAGATGAAAACGGTAAGGATTACGCCATATTTTCAGGAGACACACTTTTTTTAGGTGATGTTGGCAGACCAGATTTGGCCATAAAATCAGATTTAACAGAGCGTGACTTAGCTGGTATGTTGTATGATTCATTAAGAGAAAAAATTATGCCTTTGGCTGATGATGTTATTGTGTACCCTGCACATGGAGCTGGTTCTGCTTGCGGAAAAAATTTAAGTAAAGAAACGGTTGGTGTTTTAGGTGAACAAAAGAAAACAAACTATGCTTTGCGTGCAGATATGACCAGAGAAGAATTTATTGAAGAAGTGCTTGATGGTATCGCACAACCTCCACAATATTTTGCTAAGAATGCGATGATGAATAAAATGGGCTATGATGCTTTTGACGACATTCTTAACACCGGAAACAACCCCTTAACACCAGAAGAATTTGAAGCATTAGCAAATCATGAATCTGCATTGGTTTTAGATGTAAGAACACAATCAGATTATATTAAAGCTCACATACCTAACTCAATATTTATTGGATTAAACGGACAGTTTGCGCCTTGGGTTGGTGCTTTAATTACAGACATTAAACAGCCTATTTTACTAGTAGTCCCAGAAGGTAAGTCTGAAGAAGCTGTAACTAGATTATCTCGAGTTGGTTACGATAATACCTTAGGTTATCTTGAAGGTGGTATAGACGCATGGGAAGCCTCAGGAAAAGAAATCGATTCCTTAGAATCTATCTCTGCTGAAGAATTTGAAAAAAGAGCAAATACATCAGAATTAAGTGTTTTAGATGTTCGTAAAGATGGTGAATATAAAAGTATGCATTTAGAAAATGCTCAGCATTTTGCACTAGATTATATCAACAATCAAATGGATCAAATAGATAAGGATAAAACCTATTATGTACATTGTGCTGGTGGTTATCGTTCTGTTATCGCAGCTTCAATACTAAAAGCAAGAGGCTACCATAATTTGGTAGACATCGCTGGCGGATTTGGTGCTATTAAGAAAACAAACCTACCTACTACCGATTTTGTTTGTCTATCAACACTTTAAAACTCTTTTATTATGAAAAAGAACATGGGAAGTTTAGACAAAGGTATTAGAATTATAATTGCTATTACTATAGCCTTATTGTATTATTTCAATGTAATTGAAGGTACACTGGCTTATGTTTTAATGGCATTAGCTATTATTTTCTTACTCACAAGTTTTATTAGTTTCTGTCCGCTTTATTTACCTTTTGGATGGAACACCTGTAAACGCAAATAATTACAAAATGAAGACTACAACAATACAAATACAAAATCTAAAATGTGGTGGTTGTGCTAATACTATACTAACACAATTATCCAAACTCGATGACATATCTGATGTTTCAGTTAACAATGATACAGATGAAGTAAGCTTTAATCATAATAATAATGAAGCGTTTGAAGCTGCAAAAACAAAACTTTCAGATTTAGGATACCCAATGGTAGGTGAACAAAACTCTTTACCTAAAAAGGCTAAATCTTTTGTTAGTTGTGCTGTCGGAAGAATGACAAAATAAAAAATCCCTCGCTTGAGGGATTTCTTTTTTTATACTATTTCTGCACTAAGTCCTGCTTGCAATAGCTTAGAACATCTAGGTTTTAAATCTTCGTAAGCACCTGTTTTTACTGTACATTTACCTTTGTAATGTACAATTATAGAACATTGCTCTGCTTGTTCTGGTGTGTGGTCACATGCATAAATTAGTGTATCTATTACATGATCAAAAGTATTCACATCATCATTAAATAAAACAATCTCATTTTGTTTCAACACTTCTTCTTCGAGGAGTAATTCTTCTGATAATTTTTCTTTCGTCATAACTACAAACGGATTTGAGGATTTCTCGTTTTAATTATACTAATTTATGAATTTTAACGATACCCAATCACCTCTTTTTATTGTTTCTTTAAATTTTAACATGTGCTTATTACATAAATCTTCAAGCTTTGGTATATCTTCTTCGTAAAAACCACTTAAATACAATTCACCATTACTGTTTAGACATTTAACATACATAGGTATATCTGCTAATAGAATATTTCTATTAATATTTGCAATAATTGTATCGTATTGCTTTCCTTCTAACAGTTTTACATCACCTTCATAAACCGAAATATTTTTACAATCATTTCGCTCTATATTTTCTAAACTATTTAGGTAGCACCAATTATCAATATCTATAGCATCTAATTTTGTTGCCCCAACTTTCTCAGCTAAAATCGCTAATACACCAGTGCCACAACCCATATCTAAAACTAATTTATTTTTAAAATCGTTCTTTAAAATATGTTGAATCATCATATGTGTGGTTTCATGATGACCTGTACCAAAACTCATTTTTGGTTCAATAATAAGATCGTATTTAGTACTAGGTTTATCGTGAAATGGTGCTCTTACTGTAACTAAATCATCGACAACTATAGGCTTAAAGTTCTTCTCCCACTCTGCATTCCAGTTGGTTTGCTCTATCTCATTAAATTCATAGGTAATTTTAAATTCTTCAGAGTTTAAAATTTGTATATCTTCTAGTATAAAAGCATTCCAGTCGTCTTTTTGAATATACGCAGTAACACCTTTTGAGTGTTCTACAAAACTTTCGAAACCTGCATAGCCAAGCTCTGCAATTAAAATTTCTGTTGCTGGCTGAAGAGGTTCTACTTTAAATTCGTAGCCTATATATATAGTGTTGTTCATTTAAAACGCGTTCACTATAGCAAAAAAATCTTCTGCCTTTAAAGAGGCGCCTCCAATTAGTCCACCATCTACATCTGGTTTAGAGAAAATTTCCTTAGCATTGTTTGGCTTTACACTTCCACCATAAAGAATTGAAACTTCGTCTGCAACGTCGTTACCATATTTTTCAGCTAAAGTTTTTCTAATAAATGCATGCATATCTTGTGCTTGGTCTGGTGTAGCAGTTTCTCCTGTACCTATTGCCCAAACAGGCTCATAAGCTAAAACAATATGCTTGAAGGCATTTGCGTCTAAATGAAAAAGTACGTTTTTTATTTGGTTTTCTACAACCGTTTCCTCATTACCTGCTTTGCGGTCAGATAATTCTTCACCAAAACAAAAAATCACTCGCATATTATTAGCTAAAGCTGCATCAACTTTTTTAGCTAGAGCTTCATCAGTTTCATTAAAATAAGCTCTGCGCTCACTATGCCCAAGAATCACTGATTTAATACCAATACTTTTTAGCATACCTGCACTAATCTCACCTGTATATGCACCATTTTCTGCAAAGTGCATATTCTGGGCAATCACTTCTATATCATATTGTCTAGTTGCTTCGAAAGCGTGCCATAAGTTTGTAAATGTTGGTGCAATCATTACCTCTACATCAGACGATTTCTCTTGCTTTATTAACTCCGTAATTAAGGTTTTGGTCTGAATTAAACCATTATTCATTTTCCAGTTACCAGCAACAATATGTTTTCTCATGATTTTATAAATTGATTTTACTTTAGTTTGAAGTATACAAAAATAAGCTTTTAAAGCACAATGCTTGTTGATAATTATCAGTTAATTATCAAGATAGCTTAACGCGAGGATCTAACCATGCATAGACTAAATCTACTAGAATATTAATGGTTATAAAGACAATAGCAATAACCAAAACAGAACCCATTATTACTGGTAAATCTAGAGTGTTTAAAGCATTAACTATTTCTTTTCCAAGCCCATTCCATCCAAAAATATACTCAACAAAAACGGCACCAGCAAGCATCGATGCAAACCATCCTGAAATTGCCGTAACCACTGGATTTAATGCATTTTTAACAGCATGGTTTTTTATCACTTTAAACTCGCTTAATCCTTTAGCTCTTGCGGTTCTTATGTAATCTTGACTCATTATATCTAATAGCGAATTACGCATCAGCTGAATAACTACTGCCAACGGACGAATACCTAAAACAATGGCAGGAAGTATTAAATTCTTCCACTGTATATTCATTTTTTCACCAAAATCATCTAATTCATACAGACTTCCTGTCATTTCTAGATTGGTGTATTTGTGCAACACAAAACCAAACAACCACGCAAAAAGAATAGCACTAAAAAAAGAAGGCACACTCATACCAAACGTGCTTAAAACTTGTATTGTTTTATCCACCCAAGTATCTCTGTATAACGCTGAAATAATTCCGAACACAATCCCAAAAATTATAGCAATTATAATTGCTGAAACTGCCAAAACAAAGGTATTTGGAATAGTTTCACCAATAACATCTGTTACTTTTTTTCCTTGTTTGGTGAAGGATTCTCTTAAGTAAGGTGTTTTTACAACCGTTGTTGTATTACCGATACTAAATAACTTTGCAGCATTATACTTATTAATACTTAAATATGTGTAATCTTCTGAATTATTAGAGTGAAATGAAATTGGAGATAGGTCATTTAAATAATACAAAAACTGTGTTCCCAAAGACTTATCGAAACCATATTTCTTTTTTACTGCTTCTACTTGTTCGGCAGATTGATTTTGCCCGAGCATCATCTTTGCAGGATCGCCAGGAAGAATTGTAAATAAAAAGAAAATAACTGTAACAACACCTAATAAGGTGATAAATGCATAGAACAGTTTATTTATAAAGTATCTTATCAAGTGATTAGTGTTCAGTGTTCAGTATTTAGTGTTCAGTATTCAGTGTTGAATTTTCTACATCTTACAACCAAACTTTCCTGGATTATTTATCATATAATTTATTAGCTTTCCTACCTCTTTACTTTTAAGCATAAAATCATCATAATATTCCTTTGACATATATTCGCAAGCAACAGCAAATCTCAACCAAGTTTGCGTTTCAGAATTCTCTGCATCACTATCGGTTAATTTACTTATGAAGTGTTTTGGATATAATCGCTTTCTATAAGCTTCCGAAATATTAGCACAAACGCTTCGAGAAGATCTTCTAATTTGATCTGTTAAAGAATATGTTTCTTCTTTTGGAAACTCTTTAGACTTAAAATAGATTTCCATTGCCAAATCAAAACCCTTTTTATATGCTAATAAATCTTCAAACTTCATTTTAAATATTAAGTTTTGATATTAAAAAACTGCTTACTGCTACTGCAAACTGAGTACTATAAATTTACATCCTCAATATCGTTCCAATGTGCTTTATTAACAACCGTACCCCTTTCTAAAAGAACAACACCAGGATTAGCTCGCACTATGGTCTTTATCACTTTTTCATCACACAAGTAAAAATCAAAATTAAGGTCAAAATCTTGTTTCACCTTTTCTTTTTCATACTCACCAGAAGAGGTAAGCCCTATCACTGTGTAGCCTTTTTTAGTAGCTCTATCTGTAAAGGGTTTTAATTTAGCTACTCCATCAGTTTCAGATGCAGTAATATTATACATTGCGATTACGACCAACTTATCCTTTTCCATGAAATAAGTTGTTAGGTCTTCATCTTCAGACTCAATAGAAAAATCCTGAATTGGTGGCACATAACCTTCATCAATCGTCTTAGTCTCAACACCTACATACTCACCATCAACTTCTGGATAACTTCCGTTAGTCACAAATTCCTGTTTCTCGCCATCGATATTAAACGTCCACGTATATTCTAAAACTGGTTTTGCAGCATTTTCTGGAATTTCCATTTGCTTTGGTATATTTTTACCAATGGCGTAAGCTCTAAAGTCTATAGCTGGTAAATGCATTAATACATGGTAACCAAACCATAATGACACAATAAAACTGAGTAAGGCAATAACAGTAGTTGGTAATTTAGTAAATAGCGGTTGTATATGCCTTAAACCTTTTACCAAAATCAATATTAGAGCAAGTAGTATAACGTCCTTAGTAAAACTTTCCCATGGTGTTAATTTTAATGCATCACCAAAACAACCACAGTCTTTTACTTTATCAAAATATGCTGAATAAAAAGTTAAAAACGTGAAGAAGACTATCATAGCCAATAGGCTATAAATGGTAAATTTTGGTTTATATCCGATTAATAAAAACACACCTAAAACAACCTCAAAAACTACAACGAAAACAGAAAGCAATAAGGCATATGGAATCATAAATTCCATATTTAGCACGTCTGCTCCAAAATACTCTTGCAGTTTATAAGAAAATCCTAATGGGTCGTTAAGCTTTATAAATCCTGAGATTATAAATAAAACTCCAACGAATATTCTGCTTATGTGTGTGATGTATTTCATAAATATTAAATTCCAAAAATCAAAAACTAAATTCCAAACAAATAATTAAAAATTAAACTTTTTCTTTTATTTTAACTTATTAATAATAGCCGAGAGTATTTTTCTAATTTCATTAGCTTCGTTTCTTAAATTTTCAATCCTATCGTTTTCGCTTTCGTTAAACTCTTTCAATAGTCTTAACCAATATTCACTCTCCTTAGCTTCTTTTCTTGCGATTCTTAATCTAAACTTTAAATCTTTATCACCGAGTTTTTCATTTCCTTCAATATAATTTGCTCCAACAGAACCAGAAGATTTTACCAATTGTTTACCATCTTCAATATTAGAAATTGTACTTTTTAAATCTCGAACCAAAAAACGACAATCTCTTGCAAAAACAAAAGTTCTCTTTTCTAAATTATAAATCTTATCATTTCCCAAATCTTTTGGAATTTAGTTTTTGTAATTTGGAATTTATTCACCTTCACCAAGATGAATCATGGCGAAAACAGCATAATTTATCATATCTTGATAATTAGCGTCTATACCTTCACTTACAATGGTTTTACCTGCATTATCTTCAATCTGCTTTACGCGCAATAGTTTTTGTAATATTAAATCGGTTAACGAGCTCACACGCATATCTCGCCAAGCTTCACCATAGTCGTGATTTTTGTTCATCATTAACTCTTTGGTCAGTGCAACCTTTTCATCATAGAGCTTCGTAGCTTCTTCCGTCTCCAGATCTGGTTGTTCTACAACACCTTTTTCTAACTGAATTAATGCCATAACACAGTAGTTTATAATACCTATAAACTCACTTACTTCTCCTTCATCCACCTTTCTAACATCATTTTCTTGTAAACTTCTAATACGTTGTGCTTTTATAAAAATCTGATCAGTAAGCGACGGTAATCTTAATATCCTCCATGCACTTCCATAATCGCTCATTTTGTTTACAAAAAGCGATCTGCACTTTTCTATAACAGCATCGTATTGTTTTGATGTATCTTGCATATAATTCCGTAAAAATTTCTGTAAATTTCGCTTATTTAGTTTAAAGTTCAAAGTTCTGTCTCCATTGATTTATTTCGGACTTAAAAGTTTATGAATATGTTAACTTTGGCTTTTTTAAAATGAAATTTTATAACTCTAGCATGACCATAAACTGCAAAGGCCAACTTATAGACATCTCTACACCCAAGGTGATGGGAATTCTCAACGTTACACCAGATTCTTTCTACGACGGTGGACAATATAAAGATGAGAAATCAATTTTAAATCAGGTTGAAACCATGCTGAACGAAGGTGCTACTTTTATAGATATTGGTGGCTACAGTTCACGTCCTGGTGCAGATGATGTTAGTGAAACTGAAGAATTAAATCGTGTGGTGCCTGTTGTAAAACTTATTCTGAAACATTATCCTGAGACTCTAATTTCTATTGACACATTTAGAGGTGAAGTTGCCAAAAAAAGTATTGAAGCTGGCGCTGCAATCATCAATGATATTTCTGCTGGATATTTGGACCAAAACATGATTGCAACTGTTGGGCGACTAGGCGTACCATACATTATGATGCACATGAAAGGGAATCCTAAAACTATGCAACAGCAAACTGATTACGATGATTTGGTAAAAGATATCAACAGCTATTTCGCAGAACGTATTGCAAAAGCGCATGCTGCAAAAATCAACGATATAATTATAGATCCTGGATTTGGCTTCGCTAAAACACTAGAGCAAAATTACGAGCTACTCAACAATATGGAGTTATTGCAAATAGTAGACAAACCTATCTTAGCAGGTGTTTCAAGAAAATCGATGATATACAAAACACTGAACACCACTTCTGAAAACGCACTTAATGGCACAACCGCATTACACATGGTGGCTTTGCAAAAAGGTGCAAAAATCTTACGAGTGCACGATGTAAAAGAAGCTGTTGAGTGTGTGATGTTGTTTAATAAACTAATTAAGAACTAAATGAAAAAGTTATTATATATCTTAGCAATAACTACTTTTTTAGGCTGCAACAATGAACGCGTACTGCTGCTACCTGAAATTGAAAATGCAGAAGTCACAGAAGTTTTAGATGTTTCACCTGTTTATATTTTTTATGACGAAACCCAACCAGACTCTACCCTTTTCAATAGAAAAAATCTTATTGGTACTACAAACTGGTTAGTTAATGTAGACAGGCGCTTAACTTTGAGGCAGGCTATTCCTCATATTCAATATCTGCAAAACAAACGTAAAAAAGAATCGATGCACAAAAATGAAGATGCAAAGAATTATTTTACTTGTAATGATACAAGTATTAAGAATTTGGGGTTTTTAGAGTTTACTGAGGTTAAATATAGATTTATAAAGAATCATAAAAAACCTTATAATATATTAATTGATAGCTCAAAACATAAATCTGATAACATCTATCCCAAAACAACCAAATGGACTTTAGACTTTGACATTGATAGTTTAGTCATTTTAGATTTTAAAAATGATGAATTCGCAACATTAAATTTTCAAAATTTTGATGAATTTATTCAAATCTATGAAACTGATAATTTCCAACTAGATTTATATTTTAATAAAAATCTCGGGTTTCAAAATTATATTTCAATTAAAAAAAAATTAAAGAAGTTGAAAAACAACAATATCATTATAAACTCTAACGAATTCATTTATTAACATAAATTATTAAATTAGCAAAAAGCACTAACCTTGGAAAACCTTCAACTTTGGGAATTTAGATTTATAGATTTTGTAGATGTTTTCCTTGTGGCTATTCTACTCTATTACATCTACAAGCTTGTAAAAGGCACTGTGGCTATCAATATTTTTATTGGTATTCTTATCATCTATTTTGCTTGGAGACTTACAGATTACCTGCAAATGCAGATGCTCTACAGCATTTTTGATGGTTTTATGAAAGTTGGTATTATTGCACTTATTGTGGTCTTTCAGCCAGAAATCCGAAAGTTTTTACTACTCGTAGGCTCAACTAATATTGGAGGCAAAAAAGGAATTTTTAAAAATTTTAAATTTCTTAAAAACGAAAATCAGACTTCTACAGATGTCGAAGCTATTATCAACGCCTGCAATAGAATGGGCGCTACAAATACAGGAGCATTAATTGTTATTGAACGTAATAACAATTTAGATTTCTTAACAAATACTGGTGATGATACTAACATTTTAGTTTCTCAGCCCATTATTGAAAGTATTTTCTTTAAAAATAGCCCACTACATGATGGTGCTATTATTATTGATAAAAACGTAGTAAAAGCAACACGTGTTATCTTGCCTGTTAATAACGAAAAACGTATACCAGAACGTTTTGGTCTGCGCCACAGAGCTGCCATTGGTATTACTGAAAAAACAGATGCACTTGCCATTGCTGTGAGTGAAGAAACAGGGCAAATATCATACATTAAAAACGGTGAGTTTGTAATGTTTAAAGACACTGATGATCTTGTAAAAAAGATTAAGGAAGACTTAAACTAAGTAATGAATTGTAAAAATTGCCATAAGGTCCTAAAAGACACACAAAAGTATTGTGATGAGTGTGGTGCAAAAGTGATTCAAAACCGTTTAACACCAAAGATTATTGCAAACCAAATAAATGAGCAGTTTATTTCTTTAGACAACAAGTTTTTAAAAACATTTATTGATCTTTTTAAACAACCAGAATCAGTTATAGTCAATTATATTGAGGGTACTAGAAAAAAGTATATCGATGTATTACAATACTTCGCTGTATCCTTAACTCTTGCTGGTATTCAGGTATTTTTAATGACCACTTTTTTTAACGATGTCATTGGGTTTAATACTGAATTTATTGAAGGTGTTCAAAATCTACCAGGACAAGAAAACAACCCTTTTGCTGGTATAGAATACGACATGTTTACAAAATACCAAGGCCTTATTTATATCTTAACAGTTCCTCTATCTGCTCTAGGCTCATGGCTAGCATACTATGTTACTGGCAATAGAAAATATAATTACACTGAACATCTTGTATTAAACCTATACTACTCTGCCCAAATAATTATAATTACAGCTTTTTTTAGCATTTTATTTTTACTATTTGGTTTAAACTATCTGATTGTTTCCACCATACTTACGTTACCTACGTTCCTATATTTATTCTATGTACTTAAACGTATATTTAGAGAAAGCTTTGTGAATACTTTGGCCAAATTCTTAATCACAATGATTATTTATATGGTGTCAATATTATTCTTAATGGTATTGGTTATTATCATTTTAGTAGTTAAGCAAATTCTTAATCAATGAATTGTAAAAACTGCAATACCGAGTTAAAAGAGCAATATGATTATTGCAGTCGTTGTGGTGCAAAAGTAATCCGTAACAGACTTACCTTAAAAAACTTATTTACACATCTTAGTGAAACCTTTTTTAATTACGACAACAAGCTGCTCCAAACTTTTATTCAGCTTTTTAAAAAACCAGAAGATGTTATTGTTGGTTATATAAATGGCACCAGAAAAAAGTACGTAAACGTTATCAGCTATTTTGCCTTAGCCATTACTTTGTCTGGTCTACAAATTTATGTCTTACAGCAATTTCAGACTGATATTTCACTTTACGATTTAAATACAGAAATCGGTAAAACGCAGCAAGCTGTCTTTGATTCTACATATAGTTTTATGACCGACTATCAGTCCCTTATAATGATGTTATATATACCAATCTATGCCTTAATCGCAAGGCTTACTTTTATAGGTATAAAAACATATAATTACACGGAATTAATTGTTATTTTTTTGTACGGCCAAGCACAACTATCTATATGTATCGCCATCTTAACAGTTGCGTTAGTACCCACTAAACTAATATCTTTTGAAGCATTTGGATTGCTTACGATACCAATTATGGTTTTATATTTTACATACTGCCTTAAACGTGTTTACGGTCTTAGTTTTACCCAAATACTACTTAGATCTCTTCTATTTATTGGTATTCTAATCGTACTATTTGTCATTATAACAATAGCATCTACCATTATAATGTATTATAATGGGTCATTGGACGCTATGATAGAAGCCAAAAGAGCTGAAATTGAAGCTGCCAAAACAATAAAAGATACGATTAATTAAACGGCCTCAGCCTTTAAGAACTGAACTTCATAAAGATTTTTGTAATAACCATCTTTCTTCTTAAGTAAAGATTTGTGTGTTCCAATTTCTACAATCTGTCCAGCATCCATAACAATAATTTTATCAGCCTGCTGAATAGTCGCCAATCTATGTGCAATAACAATTGATGTTCTTCCTTTGGTAATTGTATCTGTAGCATCTTGTATTAATTGCTCAGAATATGAATCTACAGAAGAAGTAGCTTCATCTAAAATTAAAATACTCGGATTAGTGACATAAGCCCTTAAAAACGAAATCAGTTGACGCTGACCAGAAGAGAGCATAACACCACGTTCCTTTACATTATAGTGATAACCACCGGGAAGACTTGTTATAAAGTCGTGTATACCAATAGCTTTTGCAGCAGTGACAACATCGTCTTCTGTAATATATTCGTTATTGAGCGTAATGTTATTTAGAATGGTATCAGCAAACAAAAATACGTCTTGCAATACGACTGCGATCTGGTTACGTAATGAACTTAGGATCATATCCTTTATGTCTGTACCATCAATTCTTATATGTCCAGAATTTATTTCATAAAAACGATTCAATAAGTTGATGATTGTAGATTTTCCGGCTCCTGTAGCCCCTACGATAGCGACTGTTTCACCTGCTTCTACATTAAAAGAAATGCCTTTTAAAACTTCTTCATCTTTAACATAAGAGAATCTAACATTATCAAACTCAATTGCACCTTTAAAATGATTGGCTTCAATGGTTCCAAAATCATCTATATTAGAAGTGGTATCTAACACCCTAAACACACGATCAGCAGCCACCATGCCCATTTGTAATGTATTAAATTTATTGGCGATTTGATACAATGGTCTAAAAAGCATTGGAATAAACATTGTAAACGAAATCAAATCACCCAAGGTTGTAGTTGCGCCTTGGTTTATGGCTGTAAATCCTCCAACTAAAATTACCAAGGCCATAGTAAGTGAAGACACAAATTCAGCTACTGGAAAGAAAATGGAATTATACCAAACGGTTTTTAACCAGCCTTTTTTATGACGTTCGTTTATTTCTTTAAACTTTGTGTATTCAGTAGCTTCTCGTGTAAACAACTGTAAAATTTTCATTCCGGTAACACGCTCTTGTACAAAAGAATTAAGGTTGGAGACTTCTGTTCGCACATCTTCAAAAGCACGTTTCATGTACTTCTGAAAAATCTTGGTAGCAACAATAATTACAGGCATCGTTGCAAAAACAATTAAACTCAATTTTAAGTTGATAAATGCCATAAAAATTGCCACCACCAACATTTTTAGAATATCACTAAAAATCATGAACAGTCCTTGCCCAAAAATATCTGCAATACGCTCCATGTCTGTTACAGCTCTGGTTATTAAAACACCAACAGACGACTTATCAAAATAAGTCATTTTAAACTTTAGGATATGCTTAAAAAGTTTAACACGAATATCTTTTACAACAGACTGGCCCAGCCAACTTGCGTAATAAATAAATAGTAACTGAGATACAACTTCCAAAACAAGAAGCACAAGCATAATACCCATGTAAAACACAAAACCACTATACTCTTTATTGGCTATTTTAATATCTATCGCATCCTTTAAAATCCTTGGTCTTAACGCACCAAAAACAGCTAAACCAATAACACAAATCAGTGAGATTACAAATACCGTTCTGTAGGGCTTTATGTAATGTAATAAACGCTTAAAGAGCGTTGTGTCAAATATTTTCTTTTTATTTTTTTCTGCCATCGTAAGCCAAAATTAGCTCTATAAATGCTTATTAAACTCTAATAGTTTCAGGATATTCAATATTTACCAAATATAATCCATGTGCAGGAACTGAAAATCCTGCATTGCCCCTATCCTTTGATGCGATTATTTGATGTAAATCTTCAGGTTTTAATTTCCCTAAACCAATATTTACCATAGTACCAACAATGGCTCTAACCATATTTCGCAGAAACCGATTAGCCTTTATGGTGAACAAAAGTTCATCATCATTTTGAGTCCAAAACGCTTCCATAATATTGCAATTATAGGTTTTTACATCTGTATTACTCTTAGAAAAGCATTGAAAGTCTTTATACTCAAATAAAATTTTACAAGCATTGTTCATGGCATCTACATCTAAAGGCAAATGCATTTGATACGAATAATCATAATCAAATACATTTTTTAATGTTGAAACTCTGTAATGATATGTTCTGCTCAAAGCATCAAACCTAGCATGCGCTTGAGATGTAACTTTAAAAATATCATGAATGGCTATATCTTTGGGTAAAAAGGAATTTAACTTGTAAGTAATATCTTTTTCTTTAAAATTCCCTTCAAAATTAAAATGAGCATACATTTGGGATGCGTGCACACCTGCATCAGTTCTACCTGCACCAACAATATCGATAGTTTCTTTTAAAATAGTACTCAGTGCTTTTTCTATAACTTCTTGTACCGAAATAGCGTTTGGCTGATTTTGCCAACCATGATAGGCTTTACCATTGTATGATAACTCTAAAAAATATCTCAAAAGATTGGCTATTTTTGCTTTTTAAATCACAAAGATACATAGAATCGGTAGTTAATATCACAATATTATCTTAATGCAAAAGATACTCCTCTTATCAGATACACATAGTTACATTGATGACACTATTATTAAATATGTAAAGCAAGCCGATGAAGTTTGGCATGCTGGTGATATCGGAAATTTAAAAGTAACCGATGAAATAAAAAAACATAAGTCATTAAAAGCTGTTTATGGCAATATTGATGACACCAAAGCAAGAGCCGAATTCCCTTTAAATCTGCGTTTTAAATGTGAAGATGTTGATGTTTGGATAACACACATTGGTGGTTATCCTCCTAAATATAATGGTCGGGTTAGAGAAATACTTCAAAATAATCCGCCAGATTTATTTATTTGTGGTCATTCTCACATTTTAAAAGTAATTCCAGATAAAAAGTTACGTCTTTTACATATGAATCCTGGTGCCATAGGTAAGCATGGTTTTCATCGTAAAAGAACAATGTTGCGCTTTAATATTGATGGTAAACAAATAAAAGATCTCGAAGTTATAGAATTTGATAGATAAAAATGAAAAACCCAGACGGCAGCGTCTGGGTTTTTCGCACTAATACTACTAAGATTTTAGGTTCTATCGTAATCTATCTACAGATTTTACAAGATCTTCGTCCTTTTTAATAGCCTTGTTTGCTAAGACTAAACACACAATAGAAAAAATAGGAAGAAGAATCCCAATACCTTTCTCAGAAACATTCGTTTCTCCAGATATATTTAGAGATTGATATACAAAGATTCCTAGTAAAATAAAGTTTAATATTATATTAACTCGTCCCATTACAAATTGAGACTTTCTATTTTTAAAACTAAAAATCGAAATTAAAGATAATAAAGCCGACGCTAAAAACAAGCCCAAATACAAATAATTATCTGTTGCAAAAACTTTCGTATCCTCAGTGTTAGTCCACAGATGAAACACAAATATTAGTCCTGCAGAAATAACTACAGATAAAAATAAATAAAGTGTTTGTATGCGCTGAATCATATCTTCAATTAAAAATTGCTAGGCAAAATTAGTAGTTTATTTTTAAAAAGATAGAAATTGTTTTAAAATAAAATTGTATTATTGCAATAGAATGAAGCAACGAATTGATTTGCATCATTCTATCTTCCAAATTAATTTCACTTTTTTTCTTTTTATTTCATTTAGAAAATATTGAATTAATAATATCAAATTGTAATACATTATATAACATACGAATGTTTGAAATTTCACAGTTAAAAGCTAAAAAGCTTCCTGAGTTACAGGATATAGCTAAACAACTCAATGTACCTAAGTATCGCTCACTAAAAAAGCTAGACTTGGTATATCAAATCTTAGATTATCAAGCTGCAAACCCAGAAGCAGTAAAAGCAAAGGTTGAAACAGACTCCAACCAAAAACCAGAGCAAAAGCAAAATAAGCCTCAACAAAAAAGAGCTAGAGTACAGAGAAAACCAAAAGAGAATAACGATCAAAAATCTTTGGAGTTTTCAGATAAAAAAGAGGACGCTAAGCCAAAAGAACAAAAATCGAATAAGTCTAACAACGACAAGCAAAATCAGCAACGTCAAGACAATAAGTCTAACGATCGTAAAGAAGACAATAGACGTTCTAACAACAACAATCAGAAAAACGATAATAGACAAAACCGAAATAACAATAATAACAATCAGAAAAACAATGGCAACAAGGATAACAGAAACCGTTATCGTGAGCCAGATTTTGAGTTTGATGCTATTATTGAAAGTGAAGGAGTCTTAGATATAATGCAAGATGGTTATGGATTCTTGAGATCTTCTGACTATAACTACTTAACCTCGCCTGACGATATTTATGTATCACAATCTCAAATACGTTTATTTGGTTTAAAGAAAGGTGATACTGTTCTTGGTCATGTAAGACCTCCTAAAGAAGGTGAAAAGTATTTCCCTCTTATTAAGGTGAGTAAAATTAATGGTCAAGATCCTAATGTTGTAAGAGATCGTGTTGCTTTTGAACATTTAACTCCTCTTTTCCCTAAAGAGAAATTTAATATTGCTGAAAAACAAAGCACTATTTCTACGAGAATAATGGATTTGTTTTCGCCTATTGGAAAAGGACAACGTGGTATGATTGTATCACAACCAAAAACTGGTAAAACTATGTTACTCAAGGATGTGGCTAATGCAATAGCTGCTAATCACCCTGAAGTATATCAAATGATATTACTTATTGATGAAAGACCTGAGGAAGTAACAGACATGCAACGTAATGTACGGGGTGAGGTTATTGCTTCTACTTTTGACAAAGAAGCTCACGAGCACGTAAAAATTGCAGATATTGTTTTAGAAAAGGCAAAACGATTAGTAGAGTGTGGACATGATGTTGTCATCTTATTAGATTCTATTACACGTTTAGCAAGAGCATACAATACGGTTCAACCTGCTTCTGGTAAAATCTTATCTGGTGGTGTTGATGCAAATGCTTTACACAGACCAAAACGTTTCTTTGGTGCGGCTCGTAATATTGAAAACGGAGGTTCCTTAACAATCATAGCAACTGCATTAACAGAAACTGGCTCTAAAATGGATGAAGTTATCTTTGAAGAATTTAAAGGTACTGGTAATATGGAATTACAATTAGATCGTAAGATTTCTAACCGTCGTATTTTCCCTGCTATAGACCTTACTTCTTCTAGTACAAGACGAGATGATTTATTATTAGACGATAATACAATTCAAAGAATGTGGGTAATGCGTAAATATCTTGCAGACATGAATCCGGTTGAGGCGATGGAATTTATAAATGATCGTTTTAAACAAACTAGAAACAATGAAGAGTTCCTGATTTCTATGAATGGATAAAACAAATCTTCAAAAACTATAATAATGTAGAACAGCCTTGAAAACTAATTCAAGGCTTTTTTATTTTTAATTACAAAAACTGATAATATTTTGACATAAAAAAAGGCTTTCGATTTCGAAAGCCTTTATATATTCTTAGCGGTTTCTGCTATTATAGAGCAGCAACATGTTTAGTTAATTGAGATTTTAAGTTCCCAGCTTTATTAGAATGAATAATATTCTTCTTAGCCAACTTATCAATCATACTTATAACAGTTGGCAACATTGACTTTGCCTCCTTAGCATCAGTTAACTCTCGTAATTTTTTAATAGCATTACGAGTAGTCTTGTGCTGATATCTGTTAAGCACTCTCTTCTTTTCGTTACTTCTAATTCTTTTTAAAGCTGACTTATGATTTGCCATTTTATTTTTTCTTATTAAAAATTGTAGCCCGTAGGGGAATCGAACCCCTCTTACCAGGATGAAAACCTGGCGTCCTAGCCGATAGACGAACGGGCCATTTGGTTATTTACTTATTTAAATGAACCTACAATGTTTCCATTGCGGATGCAAAAATACAACTATTTTTAAATGTTGCAACAACTAACTTATTTTTTTTGAAAAAAATTTAATACGCCTTTGCAAAAAGCACACGCTGATTGGATGGATTACCAGTAAACACGCACTTTCCGTCTTCTTTTTTATTATCTAAAGGTATACATCTAATAGTTGCTTTTGTTAGCTCTTTTATTTTTTGCTCTGTCTCTGCCGTACCATCCCAATGTGCCGAAATGAAACCTGTTTTAGTTTCTAACACTTTTTTAAACTCTTCAAAATCATTAACCTGTGTAATATGAGAATCTCTAAAGTTTAAAGCTTTGTTAAATAAACTCTCTTGTATTTCCTCAAGCAAATCTTCAACAACCACATTAACTCTATCTAAAATTACAGTCTCTTTAGTAAAAGTATCTCTTCGAGCTAATTCTACAGTTTCATTTTCTAGATCTTTAGGACCTATTGCTATTCTTAATGGCACACCTTGCAATTCGTGTTGAGCGAATTTAGCTCCTGGTCGCAAAGTATCTCTACCATCAAACTTTACTCTGATATTCAATTCTTTTAAATCGTCAGTTATTTGGTCTGCTACTTTTTTAATAGCCTCAAACTGTTCTTCATTCTTATAAATGGGAACTATCACAACTTGATAAGGTGCTAGATTTGGTGGTAAAACTAAACCTTTATCATCACTATGCGTCATAATTAATGCTCCCATTAAACGTGTAGAAACTCCCCAGGATGTTGCCCAAACATAATCTTGCTTTCCTTCCTTGTTAGTAAATTTAACATCAAAGGCCTCAGCAAAATTTTGCCCTAAAAAATGGGATGTTCCAGCTTGTAGAGCTTTTCCATCTTGCATTAAAGCTTCTATACAATATGTGTCTTCGGCACCAGCAAAGCGTTCACTCTCTGTTTTTACACCTTGAATAACTGGAATAGCCATAAAATTTTCTACAAATTCAGCATATACATTATTCATCTGTATAGTCTCGGCAATTGCTTCTTCTTTGGTTGCATGGGCTGTATGTCCCTCTTGCCACAAAAACTCAGCTGTTCTTAAGAATAATCTGGTTCTCATTTCCCAGCGAACAACATTTGCCCATTGGTTTACTAAAATTGGTAAATCTCTGTAACTTTGAATCCACCCTTTATATGTATTCCAAATTATCGCTTCACTAGTTGGTCTAACAACAAGTTCTTCTTCTAGTTTAGCATTAGGATCTACTCTTAACTTACCTTCATTATCGGGATCAGACTGTAATCTATAATGAGTTACTACAGCACATTCTTTTGCAAAACCCTCTGCATTTTTCTCTTCAGCTTCAAATAAACTTTTTGGAACAAACAAAGGAAAGTAAGCGTTTTGATGTCCAGTTTCTTTAAACATCCTATCTAACTCTGCCTGCATCTTCTCCCAAATTGCGTAACCGTAAGGTTTGATAACCATACATCCACGTACGGCAGAATTTTCAGCTAAATCGGCTTTTACAACCAATTCATTATACCATTTTGAATAATCTTCAGCCCTAGTAGTAAGATTTTTACTCATTTTCAATGTTTTGGCACAAATATTGTGACTATGTTAAATAAAAAAATAGTTGCGCAAAACTAACTATTTTTGCTATGTTCAACAATAAAATATAAGAGATATGCAATTTAAAACTAATACTAAATACAAATTGCCATTTTTTGTTGTACTCGGTTTAATGACCGTGTTAACTTCATGTGGTTCTTTTCAATATGTAGGTTACGATGACGACGGCATTTATTCATCTGAAGATTATGATACCGCCAGTGTTGAACAACCTGTTGCTACTACATCTACTGATGATTCTGATTATTATAAAAATTATTTTGCTGAAAATGCGGCACAAATAGATGCTGCTATGGAAAATAGCGAAATATTTACTGACATAGACTCTTATGAGGGTAATTACCTGGAAAGAGCTCAAGAAACTACTGAAGAACGCCCAGTTTATGGCGGCTGGGGTCAAAACAACGAAAGTGTTACAATTAATATTATAGATAATGGCTGGGGCTGGAATGACCCATGGCTTTGGAATGCTGGTTGGGGCTTAGGCTGGAATAACTGGGGTTGGGGACGACCTTGGGGCTGGGGTTGGAACAATTGGGGTTGGAACGCTGGCTGGGGCTGGAATGCTGGCTGGGGTTGGAATGCTGGTTGGGGTTGGAATGCTGGTTGGGGCTTGGGCTGGAATAACTGGGGCTGGGGTCCTGGTTGGGGCTACGGTTGGAACAACTGGGGTTGGAATGGTTATTATAGAGGTAATCGTTATGCTTACAATGCTGGTAGAAGAGGCTCAATGCTTAGTAACAATTATCTAAATCGTGCCAACAGGAGTACTTCTGCATTGTCTAGAAGAAACTATTCTACTAATAGATTGTCTCGCGGTGCTACAAGATCAAGCAGATTAAACTCTACAACTCGTTCTTCTAGAAATAGTACAATACGAAATTCTTCTACGAGACCTAGCTCTAGGGTTACAAGACCTGGTACCAACAGATCTTCTGGCTCAATTAGGTCTACAAGAAGCACACGACCGTCTAGTTCAGTTAGATCTACAAGAAGTTCAAGATCTTCAGGCTCTGTTAGATCTTCGAGAGGCTCATCATCTAGATCTTCTGGAAGTATGCGCTCTGGAGGCGGATCAAGGTCATCTGGCAGCATGCGTTCTGGTGGCGGTAGACGAGGCAGAGGATAATAGATTAATTCCCTTAAAATAAAATTAACTTATGAAAAAATTACTTATGTTATGCATAAGCATAGCGAGCTCATATTATATTTTAGCGCAAGATATATCAGACGCTGTTCGCTATTCAATGGATGAAATTCAAGGAACAGCTCGTTTTAGAGCTATGAGCGGAGCTTTTGGTGCACTTGGTGGTGACATGTCAGCCGTTAATATTAATCCTGCAGGTTCTGCTATATTTAATAATAGCCACACCTCTGTTTCTATTGGTGTTTTTAATAAAAATGATGATATTAATTATTTTAATGGATTTACAAGTGCTTCAAACTCAAACTTCGATTTAAATCAGTTTGGAGCAACATTTGTATTTGTTAATAGAAATGAAAGTTCACCTTGGAAAAAATTTACTCTAAGTGCTGCTTACGATAGATCAGCTGATTTTGATGACGATTGGGTAGCTACAGGTGTTAACCCTAATAACTCCATAGGTAGCTATTTTCTCTTAAATGCACAAGGTAAACGTTTAGATGAGATATCAGCTTTTACTGATGAGACAATCTCTCAGGCATACTCTGAAATTGGATCATTCTATGGATTTGAAAATCAACAAGCATTTTTAGGATATGAAGGATTTATCATTGACCCTGTAGAAAACACGGATGAAAATACTGCTTATACGTCTAATATAGATCTTAACGGAACTGATTATAACCAAGAGTATTACTATTCTAGTAGAGGTTACACTGGTAAACTAGCTTTTAATCTTGCTACAAGTTATGAAGACAAGATATTCTTAGGAATTAATCTTAACGCACATTTTATCAATTATGAGAGAAGTACGTTTTTGAACGAAACTAATTCAAATACAAATTCTACCATAACTAATGTTGATTTTGAGAACAATCTATTAACAACAGGAAGCGGATTCTCTTTTCAATTAGGAGGAATTGCAAAAGTTACGGAAGAGTTCAGAGTTGGATTGTCGTTTAACTCACCTACTTGGTTTAGAATATCAGAAGAAACATCTCAATATTTAGCAACTACAAGTACGACCGAAGGTAACACAATCCTAAACCCAAATGTGGTTAATATTTTCCCTGAATATAGATTACAAACACCTTCAAAACTTACAGGAAGTTTAGCATATGTTTTTGGAAAACAAGGGTTACTCAGTTTTGATTATTCTATCAAAGATTATAGTAACACAAAGTTTAGACCAACTTCTGACACTTATTTTTCAGCTTTAAACAATAGTATTAGTAATACATTAGATACAGCAAACTCCTATAGAGTCGGTGGTGAATATCGATACAAACAACTAAGCTTTAGAGGTGGTTACCGTTTTGAAGAAAGTCCTTATAAAGATGATACTTTCTTTGGAGATCTAACAGGGTATTCATTAGGTCTTGGCTATAATTTTGGTAATATTAATCTTGATTTAGCTTTTAGTCAAGCTGAGCGCGATACAAATTACCAGCTTTATAACGTTGGGCTTACAGATTCAGCACAGTTTGAATCAAAATTTACTGATGTTATTTTAACTCTTGGGTTTAAAATCTAATTATACCGTATAGTTCTCCAAAAGCCTAAAAAGTATTAGAACTCAATAATCAATGATTATTGAGTTTTTTTATAATCTTATTCTAAACCAAGGGTATTATTCTAACAAAAATAAATACATTCTTCTAAGAGAAGAAAATAATATTAGGATTCAAAATATAATTTGCATTTTGAAAACTTATTTCAATTTTAGAATGTAAAACCTTTAATTCTAAAAGTAAAGATAATTGGCTTTAACACCAACAAAAATCAAACTTAGCCTTATTAAACTTAAAAAAGCCTGAACTTTAAGTTCAGGCTTTTATTCCGAATTATTTGTTAATTATCGTCGTAAAGTAAAATGGGCTTTAAACTCTTTTATCTGGTTGGTCAGGGGCTCCAGGTACTCTACCGTGAACCAGTAGTCGCTCGATGGCATGTTGTTGCCGTTGAACGTCCCGTCCCATCCCTGGCCTTCCGGGCTGATCTGCTTGAGCAGTTTCCCGTAGCGGTCAAATATATAAATTTTGGCAGTACTTCCAATGCCTTCTATGTTCCATGTTTCATGGATGCCATCTCCGTTGGGCGTAAAGTACTTTGGGTAATCCACCACAAAAA
>NZ_SZQF01000003.1 GCF_005869935.1 Winogradskyella algicola | reverse complement strand
AAGCGCGAAACCCACCACAAGATGAGATTTCTTTAAAGGGTCGTGGAAGATGACCACGTTGATAGGCTACAGGTGTAAAGGCAGTAATGTCATAGCCGAGTAGTACTAATAACCCATAGGCTTATTGCACGCCGCTCTTTTTATAGGTACAAACCATGTGACTTTTTTCAATATGTTTATTATACGGTCTAGACGACCGAAACAGTTTAAGGTGGTTATAGCGACGGGGCTCACCTCTTACCTTTCCGAACAGAGAAGTTAAGCCCGTTTGCGCCGATGGTACTGCACTTGTGGAAGAGTAGGTCGCCGCCTTTTTTGAAGACCCTTACTGTTACAGTAAGGGTCTTTTGTTTTTCCAGCTATTTTTTAATGAAAAAGAAATTATAGGTTATTTTTTCTTGTTGAATATACTATCTATTATTGTATTTAATCCAATATAAAGCATTCCAATAGCTGTAATACAAATTAGAATCGCAACTATTAAAATAGGATAGTATAATGGCTTGTCATTATTACTAAAGGCAATATGAAGAAGAGTAGGCCCTAAGAACATAAGAAATAGACAAATGACTAATCGTTTTATACCTTTTATAAGAAGTTCTTTATCTGTTTTGTTGTTTCCTTCCATTTTCGATACTTAGTCTTACGGATTTATATTGTTTAAGTAGTGATTCTGCTGTGGCTAGTGGTATGTTAAGTTCTTCCATTATCATTTTTATACCTCGATCTACAAGCTTATTATTGCTAAGCTGCATATCTACCATACGATTTCCTTTTACATGTCCTAACTGTATCATTACTGTAGTAGTAATCATATTGAGAACTAATTTTTGAGCAGTTCCAGCTTTCATTCTTGAACTTCCTGTTAAAAATTCTGGTCCAACAATCACTTCAATTGGGTATTGAGATGTAAGACTTAAAGGACTATTTTTATTGCAAGTTATACAACCTGTAACGATATTTTCGATATTACATCTTTTTAATGTATGAACTACGTATGGTGTTGTACCAGATGCAGCTATACCAACAACAACGTCTTTTTTAGATATTTTATATTGTTCTAAATCTTTCCAACCTTGATTTGTAGAGTCTTCTGCATTTTCTACAGCTTTTCTAATTGCTGCGTCACCACCAGCAATAATCCCTATCACTAAATCGTGTGGAACACCAAATGTTGGTGGACATTCCGACGCATCTAAAATTCCTAGTCTACCACTTGTGCCAGCACCTATGTAAAATAGGCGACCACCACTTTGTAATTTTTCTACAATAACTTTAATTAATGTTTCAATTTGTGGTAAAGCTTTTTCTACAGCTTTAGGTACAGTTTGATCTTCGTTGTTGATATTAGTTATAATCTCTTTAATTGTCATCTTTTCAAGATGATTATAGTGAGATTCTTTTTCAGTAGTTTTTTCAAAGTTCATAAGCTAAAATTACAGAATTTAAAACGTAACTTTTGTTATTGAACCGTATAAATTAACTCATCTACTTCAGATAATCTAAAATAACCAAACGGATAGTTTTCAGGGTTTGTATTATTTATACAATTACCTCTAACTGTAGCTGGTTGTGTTTCAAAGGGACCACCGGTTTCTTCACTTCCTTGTTGTAATAGTATAAACATATATTCATAAAACTGTTCTGAAACCCCATAATTTCTTATAGTTACAATATCATTTGTTGCTAAGTCTTCTTCTGTATAAAATCCAAAAATTTGATTTCCGTCTGTAAAACGGTCTTCATATACTTCTAACGTTGGGACAACGGCAATGTCACTTATAAACTCAAAAAAATAGTAATTTTCAATATTTGCAGGATCTGTATAAAATGCTTTTAATTCAATATCCTCACCAGAAAATCCACCTTCGTCATTTTGTTCTACATAATCGATTTGAACAACTGATTTTAAAGTTTCTGTAGCCGTGTAAGTTTCACCCTCATAAACAATAGTTAATACATATGTGTTGTTTAAAACAGGTATAAAGTTATAGTTTCTGTATATTCCTGTTTGGCCATCTTCAATAAAATTAAAAACATTGCTATTAGTATCTGTAATGGTTACTATAGCGTTATTAGCTGGTGGAACAGAATCATTAAAAAAGGGTGCAGTTAATGTTAACTTTATACTTTGTTCATTTCCTGATGTATTTTTGAACCAGTTAATCGATGCATCAATAACCAATCTTGGTTCAGCAGTATTTAAGTCCACATCTATAACATCTTCACAATTTGTAAATACAAGAACAATTAGGAAAAGGGTTATAATCTTTTTCATATGATTTAAAATTTAAAATTATAAGAAATAGAGGGTACGATACCAAAAATAGCAAGTCTTACAGCTTCATTAACTCCAGTAATTCTATCTTCTCTAAATGTAATATTAGCAGCATTTCTTCTGTTATAAACGTTATATATTCCAAAAACCCATTCGCCTTTAAATCGCTTTTGACTATCTGGCTTTGGATTAAAGGTTGCAGAAACATCTAATCGATTATATGATGGTAATCTACTTGAGTTTCTGGCTTCGTAACTTGGTATTACAATACCATTATACTCGTATTGACCATTTGGAAATGTGGCAGGTTGACCAGTTTGAAAAATAAAATTAGAACTCAATTTCCATTTTTTATTTAGATCATAGCTTGCTGTTAGGGAGATATCATGCGTTTTGTCAAATGGTGTATTATACCATTCACCATTATTAATACCTGTTTCTGTTTCTGTTCTTGCTGGTGTTTTTTGTTCAGATTTTGATAATGTATAAGCTAACCATCCTTTTAATCGTCCTTCATTTTTTCTGAATAGAATTTCTAGACCATAAGCTCTAGCTTCTCCATTAAGAATAACTTGTTCTATGGCATCATTCGCGATAAGATTTGCACCGTCGATGTAGTCTATACGGTTATCTATGGTTTTATAGAACGTTTCAACTTCTAATGAGAATGTGTTGTCTTTAAAAGTCCTAAAATAGCCTAGCGCATATTGATCTAAAAGTTGTGGCTTAATGAATTTACCACTTGGTGTCCACACATCTAATGGTGTTGGTGAGTTTGTATTCGATAAAAGATGAAGGTATTGAGACATTCTATTGTAACTTGCCTTTACAGACGAATAATCATTAAGCTGATATGCTAAAGAAAAGCGTGGCTCAATGTTGGCAAAAGACTCAATAACATCACTTCTGTTAAAAGACTCTGTGTCTATTGGTTCTGCTTTTTCATAAATACCTAAATCTGCATTGAAAATGACAGTATTGTCATTTTGGTAAACATTTAATTCATCTTGACCTAAGCGATGAAATGTACTAAACCGAGCGCCATAACTAAGACTAAGCTTGTTACTTAGTTTATGTTCTGCATCTAGATAGACAGCATTTTCAAATGCATATTTATCAATGAGTTTAAAAGGATTAATACCAGAATCTTCGGTATTAGGGTTAATTTCTCCTGGATTAAATTTATAATAGATACTGTTGAGTCCGTATTCTAACTTAAAATTATTATTTATATAATGTTTTAAATCGTACTTAACATTAAAGTTTCTTATACCAGATTCCCATTCAAAACCTACAAAATTTAAATCTAAGCCATAATAATAATCAGAGTAAATGAGCGACAGGTTAGAAAATAACTTATCTGAGAATAAATGATTCCACCTAAAATTAACTACAGTATTACCGTAAGTGTTTTCAAAACTATCCTGAATGCTAAATACGTCTCTACCAAAATAACCCGACAAGAAAATACTGTTATTATCATTTAAGCGGTAACTTAATTTGGTATTTAAATCGTAAAAATAGGCCACATTATCAAGGTCAAAAAGTGGAAGAAACAAATGAGCATAACTACTGCGACCACCAAATAAAAATGATCCCTTATTTTTTTTAATTGGTCCTTCTGCTAACAACCTACTGGAGATTAAACCAATGCCACCATTCATCTGAAATTTACTACTATTACCTTCTTTTTGATAAATATCTAAAACAGACGATACGCGTCCACCATACTTGGCAGGAATTCCACCTTTGTAAAGCTTAATATCTTTTATAGCATCTGGATTAAAAACAGAAAAGAATCCAAATAAGTGAGATGAATTAAAAATAGTAGCTTCATCTAATAATATAAGATTTTGATCTGCAGCACCACCGCGCACATTGAATCCAGACGAGCCTTCGCCTGCATTAGTAACACCTGGCAAAAGTGTGATGGATTTAATAACATCAACTTCGCCTAAAACTACTGGCATTTGCTTTATCGTATTTATAGATAAGGCATTAACACTCATTTGTGGTTTTCTGATATTAAGTTGTTCTATATTTTCGGTAATAACCACTTCGTCTAGACTCTCAGCAGCTTCAGTAAGTTGAAAATTTTTAGATAGGTCGTTAGTTAACTCAATAATTTGGCTTATGGTTTTAAACCCTAAATAGCTTATTTGAATGTTGTAAGTTCCCTTTGGAAGTGTAATAGAGTAGAAGCCATATTCATTGGTCATGGTTCCAGATTGAATTTCTGGAATAAGAACATTCACACCAATTAAGGTTTCGTTACTTTCACTATCTGTAATCGTTCCGCTTAATGTAAATTTTTCTTGTGCTGGTAGTACACTTGGGCAAAAAAATAATAAGAGTAGTATAACTCTATAGGTTAAAGCCATAGTTTATAAGATTGGTGTTGATTATAAAACGATTGTATAGTGCATTTGTAACACAAATTTACGGATATAAAAAAAGCTTCATTTTTCAATGAAGCTCTTTTTAACAAAAGTTTAATTTAATAAGGAATTGAGTGTTTTGCTAGGTCGCATAGCACTACTTGTTAAAGTTTCATTAGGGAAATAATAACCTTCTATATTTACTGGTTCTCCTTGGCAATCTATAAGTTCTGCTACAATTTCTTCTTCTTTAGAAGAAAGGACATTAAAAATTGAGGTAAACTCCTCTTTTAAATCAGCATCTTTATCTTGGTTTGCTAAAGCTTCTGCCCAATATAATGCTAAATAGAAATGACTGCCTCTGTTATCTAGTTCGTTTACTTTACGAGAAGGCCCTTTTTTATTTTCTAAAAGTTTCTCGGTGGCAACATCTAAAGCTTCTCCTAAAACACGTGCTTTAACATTGTTATTAACTTCAGCATAATGGTCTAAAGAAACCGCAAGTGCTAAAAATTCACCAAGAGAATCCCATCTTAAGTGATTTTCTTCAACAAACTGTTGTACGTGCTTTGGAGCAGAGCCACCAGCACCAGTTTCAAATAAACCACCACCATTCATTAATGGAACAATAGACAACATTTTTGCACTAGTTCCTAATTCTAAAATAGGGAATAAGTCTGTAAGGTAATCTCTTAAAACATTTCCTGTTACTGAGATGGTATCCTTACCTTCTTTGATGCGTTCTAGAGTGAAATTAGTAGCTTCAATAGGCGCAAGAATTCTAATATCTAAACCTTCAGTATTGTGATTAGGAAGATATTTATTTACTTTTTTGATTAATTCTGCATCATGAGCTCTATCTTTATTTAACCAAAATACAGCAGGTGTTTGCGATGCTCTTGCTCTTGTAACTGCTAATTTAATCCAATCTTGAACAGGCGCATCCTTAACCTGGCACATTCTCCAAATATCACCAGTTTCAACGTTATGACTTGTTAAAACAGTTCCGTTAGCGTCAATAACTTCAACCTTTCCGTTTGATGTCATTTCAAAGGTTTTATCATGAGAACCATACTCTTCCGCTTTTTGAGCCATAAGACCAACATTTGGTACGGTACCCATAGTTGTTGGATCAAAAGCTCCGTGTTTTTTACAAAAATCTATAGTAGCTGTATACACACCAGCATAACTACTGTCTGGAATAATAGCTTTTGTATCTTGTTGTTTACCATCTTTGTTCCACATTTGTCCAGATGTACGGATCATTGCTGGCATTGAGGCGTCAATAATAACATCGCTCGGCACGTGTAAGTTGGTAATACCTTTGTCAGAGTTAACCATAGCTAAATCAGGCCCTTCATTGAAGGCAGCTTCAATATCTGCTTTAATTTCCTTGCGCTTAGCTTCTGGTAATTCTTCAAGATTATCTAATAAATTACCTAAACCGTTATTTACATCAACACCAATTTCTTTAAATGTGTCAGCATGTTTTTCAAAAACAGGTTTAAAATATGTTCTTACAGCATGACCAAAAATGATAGGGTCAGAAACCTTCATCATGGTAGCTTTCATGTGTAAAGACATTAAAATATCTTGAGCTTTAGCATCTTTTATCTCTCTTTCTAAGAAACGTAAAAGCGCTTTTTTACTCATTACGGTAGCATCAATAATTTCTTCAGCTTGTAATGCTAAATTATCTTTTAATATAGTAGTATTACCATCAGTGTCTGTGTGTACTATTTTTACTGTGGTAGCTTCAGTTGTGGTATATGATTTCTCATTGTGAGCAAAATCCCCTTCGCTCATTGTAGCGACATGCGTTTTGGAATCTGCGGACCAAGCTCCCATGCTATGTGGGTTTTTCTTAGCGTAATTCTTAACAGCTTTTGGTGCGCGTCTGTCTGAGTTCCCTTCTCTCAATACTGGGTTTACAGCACTACCTTTAACTTTATCGTAGCGAGACTTGATTTCTTTTTCAATATCATTTTCGGGCTCGTCTGGATAATCAGGAAGTTTATACCCTTTTGCCTGAAGTTCTTCTATAGTGTCTCTTAGTTGAGGAATAGAAGCACTGATGTTTGGTAATTTTATAATATTAGCTTCTGGCTTTTTCGCTAATTCACCCAACTCACTAAGGGCATCTACTACTCTTTGTTCTTCAGTTAAATAATCAGGAAACACCGCTAAAACTCTAGCTGCTAACGAAATGTCTTTAGTTTCAATAGTTATACCAGAAGATTTGGTAAATGATTGAACTATTGGTAAAAATGAACGTGTTGCTAAAGCTGGAGCTTCGTCTGTTTTTGTATAAACAATCTTTGCTGTTTTGGTCATAGGTTGTTAAATATAATGTGAATATGCTTAAGCTTATTTTTAAGCTGTGCAAATATACAAAATAGATAGGGTTTAGCGATTGCGAGATTGCTAGTAATTGATGGTAAATTTTAAGAATTTCTTGAGTGAAATACTTAATTAGATGGATTTTTTATTTAATCTTTATTTTGAAGATATTTAATAGCCCTTCAATATTATTTTTTGAAAATTGCGCGTCTTTAAGATTGTTTTCAGCAGGATTAATATTGAAATTAAAAGCTGTTGAAAAATCTGCTTTTTCAAGGTTGGTGTTATTAAATATAGAATTCATTAAGTCGCACCGAGAAAATTTTGATTCTTCTACTTCCGTAAATGTGAAATCTACTTGATGCATTTTACAATTGCTGAAGCATGTTTTGTTGATGTTCATATTAGAAAACGAACTAAGATTGAGGTTGCAATTTCGAAAGTTGAAGTCGAGTAGAAACTCACTACAATCTTTAAAATTAATACCAACGAGCTTACAGGAATTAAAACTTACATCATTAAATGTTGTATGTTTTACGTTGACATTGCTAAAGTTGCAATCTACAAATTCACATTCTAATAAGACGTTATTAGAAATATCTGAATTTTCAAAATTGCAGTTGGTAAAGGTGCAATAGCTGTATTCTGCTTTTGGAAGTAGATTAGTGGTGTAGTTTTTATTACTGTAGTTTTGGTCAGATATGCTTTGTAAATTCATAAAACAAATATAGAAGAAAGTAGAATATGGATTTTCGTAAGTTAGACTAAGTTTTACGCTTACAGAGCGTAAAATTTGTATCGAAAACAAGGAAATTCATGATACTAGTTTATTTCTCAATACAAAATTCCATAAGAATTTCACTCGAAGTGACGAGCGTTAATCTTTAGGTATATAAAAGTAAAAAGCCATATCACTACAGTAAAACTGTTCTGACATGGCTTTTTTTTGAAACAGTACTAACGTGACCTATTTAGCTTCCACTAACTCAGCTGTATGATTTTCATCATCATCCTTTTCGGTTCAAGTGTTCCTACTTCAAGAGAAACGTTTCATATCTTTCAAAATGTATTGACCTGATACTACTAAGTTTCATAAGATTTGTTTTTCTTGATGATTTCTTTTTTGTTCTTCACTTGCGTGTCCTACACGTCCAAAAACATTGCTCATCCTTTTCACGTTCACTTTCGCTTACGTTACTTTTTCAAAGCTTTCCGCTTACGCTTTATAATCTGCAAGCATACTATAAAACTTAAGCTTCATGGTTGACTATCCAACACTTGCCTACACAAGCGGTTCGTCAACCTCAAAAAACAATCTTATTATTTTAAAGAACGTTACTTTAAACAATTAACATAAATTTAAAATTTATTTTAAAACCAAACACTGCTTGTTGTTGATTGTTTAGCTAAATTAGATTTATATTACGAATATGCAAATTTTTTAACGATTTAGATATACACAATTTATAAACCGTACTTATCAACAAAAGTTAATAAAGTTGCCAACTATTTATTAAATTAATTGAAATAAAATGTTCTTTTTCCATTTATACTTCAGAATAAAATTAAAGCTTAACTATGGCTAGGCTTTAATTTTCTTTTTCGTCTAAAAGAAAAAATCTTCATTTTCTTTCATAAAGAATCCAACAAATAATTGGCAATAAAAAAGCCTTCAGTAATGAAGGCTTTTCTAATGTTATGTGTGTTAGATTATCTTCTAACTTCTTTAATTCTTGCTTTTTTACCAGTAAGACCTCTAAAGTAGAATATACGTGCTCTACGTACTTTACCACGCTTGTTCACTTCAATTTTTTGTAAAGCTGGTAAGTTAATTGGGAAGATACGCTCTACGCCAATAGTACCAGACATTTTACGGATTGTAAACGTTTCTGAAGCTCCGCTACCTTTGCGTTGTAATACAACACCTTTAAAGAACTGTGTACGCGTTTTGCTACCTTCTTTAATTTCGTAGTATACTGTGATCGTATCACCAGCACTAAACTCTGGTAAGTCTTTTTTGGTTACAAATTCGTCTTGTACAAATTTTACTAAAGAATCCATGTTTTCTCTTTTATAATGGTTGTTTTAAATCAACATTCACGGTTTTCGCCAGAGGTTAATCCAAAAGTGGCTGCAAAGATAATTAAAAAGTTAAAAGTAGAAAGTAGAAAGTGAAAAGTTTTTTGCTCGATGTTTAATCGTTTAATCGTTTAGTTGTTTATTTGTAGGCCGTTAGCCGATAATCATTCTTCATTCAAAAGATCTGGTCGTCTTTCTTTGGTACGTTGGTAAGCTTGCTCTTCGCGCCATTTTTCTATTTCACCAAAATTACCACTAAACAATACTTCAGGGACTTTCATACCTTTATAATCTCTCGGTCTTGTGTAAATTGGTGGTGCCAACAGATTATCTTGAAACGAATCAGTTAGGGCAGAAGTCTCATTGCCCAAAACACCTGGTATTAATCTAATAACTGCATCGCAGAGCACGGCTGCACCTAATTCGCCACCAGACAACACATAATCTCCAATAGAGATTTCTCTGGTAATAAACTTATCGCGTACACGTTGGTCTACACCTTTATAATGACCACAAAGTATAATGATGTTTTCTTTTAAGGATACTTGGTTGGCTATACTTTGGTTAAGACGCTCGCCATCTGGTGTCATGTATATAATCTCGTCGTAGTTGCGCTCTGCTTGCAGACCAGAAATACATTTATCTATAGGTTCTATCATCATAACCATACCTGCGCCACCACCAAATTGGTAATCGTCCACAGATTTATAGTTGTCTGTAGTGTAATCTCTAAGGTTATGAAAATGAACTTCTACCAAATCTGCTTCTATAGCACGTTTAAGAATAGATGCTTCAAACGGACTTTTTAAAAGTTCTGGTAAAACGGTTAAGATATCTATGCGCATGGTCTTTCTAAATGAAATGCAAAGGTAGGTTTAAATGATGAATTCAATTAAAATAAATAACATACAATGCTATATATTGTTATTTGATCTCATATATAGTTAAGAAACTATTTAATCGTTCTAATTTTTTTACATCATCAGAATTAGCTTTAACCCAATTGTTTATTCCATTAATAATGTCATTACAGAATATATCAACTTGCAATTGTAATTTGTTATTAATCCTATTATTGTGAAGAACTATTAAACTTTTCTCTAGTGGAGCAACAAATTGAAAGTCATCAAGTGCTTCTCTAGCACTTTGACCTGTTATCTCTGAATTTCCTTCATGAAGATAAGCACAGCGTAAAGCGTAACAGTCACTTCCTGATAAAAAAGTTGTCTTTGTTTTTTTAGGTCCAATTTCAGCAGTGTAATAATCAAGTATGTAGTTTTCAAACCATTGACAATATCTGTGCCGAGATGACCTTTGGGATGGATACTCAATTTTGCCAGCAATATCTGGTAATGTCAATGCCAATATCAAAGCTGCATACCAATTTCTATTTTCTAATGATTGTTTTATCGAATTGATTAAATTTTCCATTTTCTCATAATGAATGTATACTACTTTAAATTTAACTAAAAACAAAAAAATCCGCAATTAAGACTGCGGATTTTCAATATTTACAAAAAGGTAATTGCTAAGCCTTATTCTTATTAATCTCATCTTGGAGTTGACGTCTTACTTTTTGCTCGCGCTCTAAAGCGTTGCGTCTATGTTCTTCAAACTCAGTTTCTACTTCTTCAAGTTTATGTTTAGCTTCCTTGGTGAGTGAGTTACTGTTTTTAAACTTATAAATAAAGAATAATAAAAAGGCAGTTAGTGCAGCAATGATACTCCACATAATAACATTATAATTAGTCTTGCTGGTTTGCATACCCAATAATGCCATGTTGTTTTTTTCTTCATTGGTTTGGTCTAAAGTGGTTTGTGTGTTTCCAAGCTTTGCCTTTAGATCATCTATTTCTTTAACTTGGTTGGCAACAGTTGCTTCAGAATTGGCTAAATCTTTATATGTTGTTTTAAGCGAATCTAAAACATTGGCTTTTAATTTTAATAACCAAGCTTGTTTTACAGCTTCGTAAGGTTGTCCATTTGTTCCTTTAAAGTTTCCAGATTTTCTAAAAACATATTCAAATTGGCTATCAATAGTACCACTGTTTAATGAGTACTGTTCTTCAGCATCGTCTTGCTGAGTTTGTGCGGTTAAGGTTTGTAGGTTAAAGGTAACTATAAGAATTACAGCGACTTTAGCTAAAAACTTCATATTGTAATTGTTTTGGTTGTGTTCGATTAATTAGGTGCCAAGATAATGAATTTATGTGCATTTGTTTCAAGAAATAAAAAAACAAATGCAACATCATTTTACTCAACAGTTCATATACGCGCTTTGAGTTGCTTTGGATGTTTTAAAACAAAAAAATCTTGCCAAACGACAAGATTTTTCTTTTCCTTTTTCAAAAGATTCTAATAATAAGTATAGCGTCTTACCTTAGAAATATATTTTGCAAGTCTAATAACTTGATGACTGTATCCATATTCGTTATCGTACCATATGTATAGGATGGCATTTTTACCATCAGCTCTCACAATAGTAGCTTTACTGTCATAAATTGATGGTGCTGAGCTACCAACAATATCGCTAGACACTAGCTCGTCACTCATTTCGTATTTGATTTGCTCTACTAAGTCGCCTTCTAGAGCATATTTTTTCATGATGGTATTCATGCTGTCTACCGAAGTTTCTTTTTCTAACTCAAGGTTAAGAATAGCTAAAGAACCATTTGGTACAGGAACTCTAATCGCATTAGATGTTAATTTACCCTCTAATGATGGTAATGCTTTGCTTACTGCTTGTCCGGCACCAGTTTCTGTAATTACCATATTAAGACCAGCAGCTCTACCACGTCTGTACTTTTTGTGGAAGTTATCTACCAAGTTTTGGTCGTTTGTATAAGCATGAATGGTTTCTAAGTGACCAGATTTTACACCAAAAGAGTCTTCAACAGCTTTTAATACAGGAGTAATAGCATTTGTGGTACAAGATGCAGCAGAGAAAATTTTAACCTCATCCGGATTGTGCTCTAAATGATTAACACCATGTACAATATTTGGTACACCTTTTCCTGGTGCAGTAAGTAAAACTTTTTCTACACCTTTAGATTTTAGATGGCGAGAAAGCGCTTTATCATCTCTAAATGCACCTGTATTATCTATTACTAAAGCCTTATTGATACCGTATTTGGTATAATCTATATCTTCTGGCGCGTTTGCAGAAATAATATTTACTGTGGTACCATTAATAATTAAGGCGCTATTTTTAACATCAACACTTACCATACCAGAGAAATCTCCGTGTACTGAGTCGTTTCTTAGTAGTGATGCACGTTTTTCTAAAACAGTTTGGTTTACTTCACCACGAGTTACAATGGCTCTAAGTCGTAGTTGATTGCCTTTTCCAGTACGAGTCATTAGTTCACGTGCTACTAATCTACCAATTCTACCAAACCCATAAAGAATAACATCTTTAGGTTCTAGCCCCTTAGAGTTATTGGCCTCACTTAATTTAGCAGAAACAAATGCTGTAGCATTATTGTACTTCTGATCTTCTAAGTGATACTCATAGGTAAGTTTACCTATGTCTAATTTTGCAGGTGGTAAATTTAATTTTTTGATTGCCTGAGCAATTTCTACAGAATCAAAAATTGAAATTGGTTTTTGAACAAATTCACCTGCGTATTCGTGCAAGTTTAAAATTTCGCTCACCTTTCTATCAATTAACTGATTTCTGAATAACACAAGCTCAATGGAATTGTCGTACCAAAGGTCGCTCACTGTTTTAATAAATTCAACCGTTGCTCTGCGACGGTCTGCCTGAAACGCTAACTCTTTTTCGTAAGTGTCGTTAAAACCCATTTTTTATTGGTTTAGTGTTTTTAATTTGGCGCAAAAATACATATTTCAAACGTTTTCGTAACACATTTTACCAAAAATAAAAACCCTTCAAAGAATTGTACTTTGAAGGGTGATTTTAATCTGTTTTTAAGGTCTTTTATCTAAAGTTGTAGACAACCTTTTCACCTTCTTTATTTATAACCTCAATCTGAAGTGGATCGTTCATACTTCTTGTTTTCATCGCGTTTTGAGCATCATCTACTGAGTATAGTTTTTTGCCATTAATACGTGTAACGATACTACCTTCTTCTATGCCTTCTCTGTTCCAATAGGCTTGGTAGCGCTCATCGAAGCGCGAAATCTTCACACCATAATCAGTTTTGAATTTTTTTAAGTCATTCTTTGAAGCATTTCTAATAATACCAATGGTTTGAAGTTCAAAAATTGGATTTTTTAATAAGGTCACAGGGACCACTTCTTCATCTCCATCTCTTATTAGTGTTACATTTACAACATCGTTTGGACTTTTAGTTTTTAGGTAGCCAGCTAAATCTGAAAACTTATTAATTTCAACATTATCTAGTTTTTTAATAATGTCACCTGTTTTAATTCCTGCTTTTTCTGCACCAGTGTCTTCTGTAACATTACTAACGTAAAAACCTTCCGTCATGTCAATACCTATTTGTTTTGCTGTTTGACTGTTTAGGGCGCTTCCGATAACACCAAGAATACCATTTTGCACATTTCCGTACTCCATAATATCGTTTACAATTTTGCGAGCAATATTACTAGGTACCGCAAACGAATAACCTATGTAAGATCCATCTCTAGATGAAATGGCCGTATTTATTCCAATTAAATCTCCATTAGTATTTACTAAAGCACCACCAGAATTACCTGGATTGACAGCGGCATCGGTTTGAATAAATGATTGGGTGTTTCTTCCGCTCAAATCTCTCGATTTTGCACTTATAATACCAGCTGTTACAGTAGAATTTAAATTAAACGGATTTCCAACAGCCAAAACCCATTCTCCAATTTTAGCGTTATCCGAGTCACCAAAGGCCAAAAATGGCAAATCTTCATCTGCTTCAATTTTTATGAGTGCAATGTCTGTGGCTTCATCAGTACCAACTAATTCTGCCATGTAGGTTTTATTATTGTTTAATGTGATGCTAATTTCATTTGCATTTTGTATAACGTGGTTATTAGTTACAATGTAACCTGTTGGTGAAATAATTACACCACTACCTGTACCAACTTGTGCACGAGGTTGCGATCGACCGAAAAAGTAATCACTCATTGTGACAGGTGCAGAAACAATTGCAGTATTTTTAACGTGTACTACTGCGTCCAAAGATTTTTCTGCGGCTTCAACAAAGTTTGGTGTTATTGCAGCAGCGTTATTAATTGTGTTGTTTGTTGGGATAAATATTGGTAGATCAGAAACTTGTTCTGTAGCTAATTGCTCTGAATGTTGTTTTTCAATAAAAAGCTTGTAACCGCCTAAGGTTAGTAAACCACCTAATACCGAAACACCAACTAAAGTTAAAATCTTCTTCATAATTTTCAGGATTTAAGTTTTTCTTTTTAACGTTTAAATTTAGATATATATTGAATTTTAATATTCATTTTAACGACTATTTAACGTCAACTTTAACTGCCCTTTAACATCGCTAAATACGGTCTTTAATTCTTATATTTGTTCAGAATTATGACAATGACATTTTATAAATATCAAGGTACAGGGAACGACTTTATAATTGTTGATAATCGTCTACAACGCATAGACAAAAACAATACCAAACGCATAGCAGAATTGTGCGACAGACGTTTTGGCATTGGTGCAGATGGTTTTATACTGTTAGAAAATGACACATCTTCAGATTTTAAGATGGTGTATTATAATTCTGATGGTAACCAAAGTTCTATGTGTGGTAATGGTGGACGTTGTATCGTGGCTTTCGCAAAGTTTCTTGGCATTATTGAGAATGACACTGAATTTTTTGCTATTGATGGTTTACATAAAGCTAAAATTAAGGATGGTATTGTGCATTTGCATATGCAAGATGTCGACAGAATTGAAGTTTTTGATAGTCATTCATTTCTAGATACAGGATCTCCGCATCATGTAGAAATGGTGTCTAATATTGAAACTTTAAATGTGAAATCTAAAGGGTCTGCTATAAGATATGGCGCACTGTATAATGAAGTAGGAAGCAACGTTAATTTTGTTGAACAATTAGCAGATAACCGATTTGCTGTTAGAACGTATGAACGCGGAGTAGAGGATGAGACATTGTCTTGCGGTACTGGTGTTACAGCTGTTGCACTAGCCATGCATCATAATAACAAGACCACAAGAAATGAAGTTGAGCTTAAAGTTGTAGGAGGTGAACTTAAGGTACACTTTGCTAAAAGTCCTGAAGGTTATAAAGATATTTGGCTTGTTGGTCCTGCAGAGCAAGTGTTTAAAGGTGAAATAGAATGGTAAGTTTAAAAGGCAAACATATCTATTTGCGAGCTTTAGAACCTGAGGATCTCGATTTCATCTATGAAATAGAAAACGATACTTCACTTTGGGTACTAAGCGACACGCAAACACCTTATTCTCGGTTTTTAATAAAGCAATATTTAGAAAACGCACAACAAGACATTTTTGAAGCTAAACAATTGCGATTAGCTATTTGTACAGCCGAAGGAATAGCTATTGGTCTCATAGATGTGTTTGATTTTGATATTAAAAACAAACGTGCAGGTATTGGAATATTAATTAAAGACAAAGCCAATCGTTATAAAGGATACGGAAAAGAAGCTTTGAATTTGCTGGTTGATTATTGTTTTAAAATCCTTCATTTGCATCAGGTATATGCTAATATTTCAGAAAGTAATGAAGCCAGTTTAAGATTGTTTGAAAACAATGGTTTCAAAAAAATAGGATTAAAGGAGGATTGGAGTTTTGATGGGCAACAATTTTCAAATGAATATATATTACAGCGTATTAACAGATAATCTATGTATATAAAGAAAATACTTTGGGCAGTTGCCGTAATTGGTTTAGTAATTTTCGGTGCTATTGCTTATTACATATATGTCGCCATGTTTCAGCCTAATACAAATTTTGAAACAGAAAAAGAATACATTTATGTGCCTGCTGATGCTAATTATATGCAAGTAAGACAGCAGTTAGAGCCATTGTTAAAAGATATAGGTTCTTTTGATGCATTGGCTAAACAGAAAAAATACACATCTAATATAAAAGCTGGGCGATTTGCCATTTCAAAAGGGATGAATAATAATGAGATTATTAATTCTATAAGAAGTAGAAATTTACCTTTAAAAATAGCATTCAATAACCAAAATAGTCTAGAGGATTTAGCCGGAAGAATTAGCACTCAAATAGAAGCTGATAGTTTGTCGCTGCTCAAAGCTATGAAAGATAAAGATTTCTTGAAGAAAAATGACTTTACAGAGGCAACAGCGTTAGGCATGTATTTGCCAAACAGTTATGAGTTTTTCTGGAATACTTCAGCAGAAGGCTTTAGAGATAAAATGCTGAAAGAGTATAACCGGTTTTGGAATGAATCTAGGCTAGCAAAAGCTAAGGAATTAAACTTATCTCCAGACGAGGTGATGACCTTGGCATCAATTGTACACGAAGAATCAAAACAAGCGGATGAGCAGCCAAGAGTTGCAGGAGTCTACCTCAATAGATTACGAATAGGTATGCCATTGCAAGCAGACCCAACCTTAAAGTTTGCAGCTTATCAGTTGCCAAAATATGAGAATACAGTGATACGTCGCGTTTTAAATATTCATAAAGAAATAGATTCGCCTTACAACACTTATAAGAATTTAGGTTTGCCACCAGGACTTATAGCAATGCCAGACTTATCTGCAGTAAAAGCTGTTTTAAACCCTGAAAAGCATAATTATCTTTATTTCGCAGCTGATGCAAAACGTTTAGGCTATCATAAGTTTGCAAAAACTCTGGCACAGCATAATAATAATGCTAGAGAATATCAAAGCTATCTGTCTTCACAAGGTATTAATAGGTAAGGCTTGAGGTGTGTTATAACACATATCATATTTCTGCTTTGTGTTAGTGGTTCTATTTTTGCGCAATCCAGACTTAATCAGTTTTTAAAACCAAGTGATTCTCTAAACAAGTCACGAAGAAATACTGTTCTTATTTCCGAAATTTCTTTAGCTACTACTACGTTGATAGGTCTAAATCAATTATGGTATGTCGATTATCCGCGATCAAAGTTTAAAACGCTAGATGATAGTGGTGAGTGGTTGCAGATGGATAAGTTAGGGCATGTATTTTCTTCCTATCAGATTGGTAGATTGGGTGCAAATACACTTAATTGGGCTGGTGTGAGTAAAAAAAATCAAATCATATATGGTTCAGCATTAGGACTTGGATTTTTAACTACTGTTGAGGTCATGGATGGCTTTTCAGAAGAATGGGGTTTTTCATGGAGCGATATGGCTGCTAATACGCTTGGTACAGGACTTTTTGTTGGTCAGGAGTTATTGTGGCAAGAACAACGTATCCTTTTAAAATATTCGTTCCATCAAACAAGATTTGCAAAGCAACGACCAGATAAATTAGGCAACGGGTTAGCCGAAGAATTTTTAAAAGATTATAATGGTCAGACCTATTGGTTGAGTGCAAATCTTAATTCATTTTTAAAAACAAATCACCTTCCTAATTGGCTAAATCTTGCATTTGGTTATGGAGCAGATGGTATGTTAACAGGCGAACCTAATGATCCTTTGTTTCTAAATCAAAATAGAACACGGCAATATTACCTAAGCCTAGATGTAGATTTAAGCAGAATTAAAACAAAATCTCATTTTCTAAAAACCATTTTTGACGTTTTAAACGTAATTAAGGTGCCTTTCCCAGCATTGGAATTAAATAGTAAGGGACGTTTAAAGATGCATTATATCTACTATTAATAACTTTTAACAAACCTTAACATGTTGATTTTCAATATTTAAATAAAATTCGTATATTTGCACGCGATTTTGATAAAGACTTTTGGGGAAAGTTTTATCAGTTAAAAATTGGCTGTTATGATAAAAAATAGCGTTAAGAATTATTTGTTGCCATTTTCAATTTGCTTAGTAATTGCGTTGGCACTTTATCCAAATTCCTCCTTAAATACAGAGATGTATTCAACAGAAGGTTTGGATTTAAACTACAATATCAAGTCAGATTTAGCCATGTCTCAAGGTAATGATGTTGCTAAATCAGATATTTTTACACCACATCTAGGTAAGTCCTTCGAAGGTTTTAAAGAAGCACTTGCATTTAAAGAATCTAGAGGAGATTATTTTACTGTAAACACATTAGGTTATTTAGGGAAATATCAATTTGGTGCTGAAACTTTAAAGTTAATTGGTATTTATAACCCTAATCAGTTTCTGTACAATCCAGAACTTCAGGAAAAAGCATTTATGGCAAATGCATCACGAAACAAATGGATTTTAAGAAAGGACATTAAGCGTTTTGATGGTAAGTATATCGGTGGAGTTAAGGTAACCGAATCTGGTATTTTAGCTGCGGCACATCTCGCTGGTCCTGGAACGGTTAAAAAGTTTTTACGCAGCTATGGAGACTACAACCTTTCTGATGCGTATGGCTCTACTGTAAAATACTACATGAAAAAGTTTTCTGGTTACGATACAACTATCATTAAGCCAAACAAAAAGGCCAAAGCAAGAATTTAACTTTTTTGAATAATAAATATAGCAGGCCTTTTATGTAGGTCCTCTTTATTAAGTTTCCAGTCTTTGGCGGGTTGTGTTTTTATAAATTCGCTAGGTAGTGTTAGATCGCAAGCTACACAAACTCTGGTTTCAGGATGTAATACATTCGCCAGGTCATCAAGCATTTTCATGTTTCTGTAAGGAGTTTCAATAAAAATTTGAGCTTGATTGTGCTCCGATGATAAACGCTCTAAGCTTTTTAATTTAGATTTTCTTTCAGCTTTGTCTATTGGTAAATAACCGTTAAAACAAAAACTCTGCCCATTCATACCAGAAGCCATTAAAGCCAATAGTATTGAAGAAGGTCCAACTAAAGGTACAACTTTTATATTCATGTTATGTGCTAAGCTAACAATATCAGAGCCTGGATCTGCGATAGCAGGACAACCTGCTTCAGAAAGTAACCCAATAGTACGACCTTCTAAGCAAGGATTTAAAAAAGTATTACGCTCTTCTTCTGTTGTATATTTATTGAGTACACTTAGCTTAAGTGAAGGCTGAGATTTGTTAGGCGAAATACGTTTAATAAAACGACGAGCTGTTTTTTCATTTTCAACAATATAATAATCAATGTCTTCAATTACTTTTTTAATAGAGATTGGTAGAACCTCCAAAGGTGGATTATCTCCTAATCGTGTTGGGATAAGATATAGCTGGCCTTTTGAGCTTGTCATTTAATTTATAACAAATTTTTTAGTGAGTTTTTTACCGTTTTCAGATTTAAGTTTTATGATATAAAAACCACTTTTTAGTTCTGAAATATTTATGCTTGTAAAAGTATCATTATTATCTTTTAAAATAGACTTTATTAACTTTCCTTGTATGTCATAAATATCAATATTTGTTGAATCACCAGATGTGCCATTCGGAAAGTCTATATTCAGAGTAGTGTTAGCTGGGTTAGGATATATAGATATTGAATTTTGAGTATTCTCATCGATACTAAGAAGGGAATCCGTAACTTTAAAAATACTACCTCCAAGACTAGAAACATAAAGCTCTCCGTTTATATCTTCACCAAAAGCTACCCAATTACCAGAGAAACTTTCAAAAGTTGAATTCCAACTACCGTTTTCAAATTTTAAATACCCAATTTCTTGCGTACATACATCTCCAAATAAATAAGTACCAACTAAATTTGGGTAAGTTGAGCCTCTGTAGACATATCCGCCAGTGATAGAGCATCTTCCGCCAGAATGTGAGTATTCCGCTACAGGAAAAGTTAATGTGCTACTGCTTGGGCAGCCAGTTAGGTTGAAGCTATTATTACCTTCATAGCATCTCCACCCATAATTGAGTCCAGCATCAGTAGAAGCCGCCTGATTAATTTCCTCTCTGGCATTTTGCCCAACATCTGCAATCCATAAATCGTTATTCATACTGTCAAAAGAAAATTTCCAAGCATTTCGCAACCCATATGCCCAGATTTCGTCCCTGGCGCTCGGATTACCTACAAAAGGGTTATCTGAAGGAATAGCGTAAGGATTTGAGACTGTTGAGTTGTTTACATCAATTCGTAAAAGCTTGCCAAGTAAGCTGTTCAGATTTTGACCGTTATTTTGAGGGTCTCCACCAGAGCCACCATCTCCGCTCGAAATGTATAAATATCCATCTGGTCCAAACTGTAATTCACCACCATTATGATTGCTAAAGGGTTGCGAGTAAGTAAGTATTTCTAATTCTGAATTAGGATCTGCAATTGTAGGATTAGTTCCAATCCTTGAGAATCGTGAGATTACGGTGTCTCCTGAATTATCTGTATAATAAACAAAAAAATAACCATTAGTGTCAAAATTTGGGTGAAATGCCAAACCTAATAAGCCTTGTTCATTCCCAATGCTCCTAACACGATCATCTATGTCTAAAAAATTTGTAGTTTCAATTGTTCCGTCAGAATTAACAATTTTAATTATACCATCTTGTTCAACCACAAACAACCTATCATCACCAGCGTGTTTTATGTTTACAGGACGATTAAAACCTGAGGCAAAAGACTCTAATTCTATATCTTGGGCAAAGGTAATATTTAGATAAATGATACCAATAATTGCAAATAGTATTCTCATAGCGTGTGTTTTTAGAACATTTAAACGTTTCTAAGTTACGAAAAATCAAATAATTGATTTTATGTTCTATAAATCTTCAAGCAACTTTTTTGCTATTATCGCAGAAGTGGTTTCAATCAAATCAAAAACATATTCAAAATCACTCATATCTCCGTAATAAGGATCAGGTACATTTTTATTTGAAACATTTGGATTTTCCTCAAGAAATAGTTTCACCTTTCCTATATCCGAATTATTTCTTGCCAGACTAACAATGTTGGTGTAGTTTGAAGCATCCATAGCATAGATATAATCAAATTTATCAAAATCTGAAGCTTTAAATTGCCTAGCTGTTTGGTGACTTATATCTACACCATTGTTTTTGGCTACTTTAATGGACCTCTGATCTGGTTGAAGACCTGCATGATATGCTGCTGTACCGGCAGAATCAACATAAAATTTAGAAGTGTTAAGTTTGGATTCCAAGATACCATGGGCTAATGGCGAACGACAAATGTTGCCAAGACACACCATTAGAATTTTAGTCATGGCGTTAAATGTTTAAAGCGATAATTTTTTGGCTAAATCCTCAACGTATTTTCTAAACTGTTTGTCAGTAGACGATAAGTTATCAACAGTTTTACAAGCATGTAATACCGTAGCATGATCGCGCTGCCCAATTTGAGAGCCAATACTTGCCAAAGACGCTTTAGTGTATTTTTTTGCAAAAAACATAGCCAACTGACGCGCTTGTACAATATGTCGTTTACGCGTTTTAGATTGAAGTGTACTTACATCCATCTGAAAATAATCTGAAACGACTTTTTGGATATAGTCTATAGATACTTCGCGTTTTGTGTTTTTAACAAATTTGTCTACAATATCCTTAGCAAGGTTTATTGTAATTTCTTTTTTATTGAAAGATGATTGTGCTATTAAAGAGATTATGGCACCTTCAAGTTCTCTAACATTTGTTTTTATGTGCTTAGCAACATACTCTACAATTTCATCTGGCATTTCTACACCATCTCTGTAAAGCTTGTTTTTAAGGATAGAGACCCTAGTTTCAAAATCTGGAGTTTGTAACTCAGCAGAAAGTCCCCATTTAAAACGAGATAATAAACGCTGCTCAATATCTTGCATATCAACAGGTGCTTTATCACTCGTTAATACAACTTGCTTACCATTTTGGTGCAAGTGGTTAAAGATATGGAAGAATACATCTTGCGTACCTGTTTTACCAGATAAGAATTGTACGTCGTCAATTATTAGAACATCAATGATTTGATAAAAATGAATAAAGTCGTTTCTATTGTTTTTCTTAACAGAATCTATATACTGCTGCGTAAATTTTTCAGCCGAAATATAAAGGACAGTTTTTTCTGGATATTTATCTTTTATATCTACACCAATAGCGTGAGCTAGGTGTGTTTTTCCTAAACCAACTCCACCAAAAATTAAAAGTGGATTAAAAGACGTTCCACCTGGTTTATTGGCAACAGCAATTCCTGCATTTCTTGCCAAACGATTAGAGTCACCCTCTAAAAAGTTTTCAAACGTGTAGCTTGGATTGAGTTGAGACTCAATTTTTACATTTCTTATGCCAGGAATTATGAATGGATTTTTTAACTCAGGACTTTTATTATTAAATGGAACATCAACATCTTGCGACTTTACTGGTGTTCTGTTAGCACTTGGAATCTTTTCTGTAAAAGGTTGCTTGTTGCCATAGGTGTTCTCCATCTTAATAACATACACCAATTTGGCATCGTCTCCTAACTCCTTAGTAAGAGCTACTTTAAGGATTTTAACATAATGCTCTTCTAACCACTCATAGAAAAACTTACTTGGTACTTGAATACTCAATGCATTGCCAGTAAGTTTTACAGCTTGTATGGGTTCAAACCACGTTTTATAGGCTTGGGGTTGTATATTATCTTTAATAAAATCGAGACAATTACTCCATACAGAATCCGCTGTGATCTCCATTAGTTAAATTTAGATTTTAAGTTGTTAGTTAGATTAGCAAAAAAAAAGAGAATTAGGATTCTCTCAGCATTTTGAACATGACAAATATGTGAACAAAATTTTTAAAAAAAAAATCAATTCTAATTGAATTTTAAGATTTTTTTCCCCATGTTTAAAATCTTCTAAAACTACAAATTTTTTATTAAAAATCATCTAAAATTTTGAATTATAACGAAACAAAAATACGTGTCCGCTATGGCGAAACTGACCAGATGGGAGTTGTGTATCACGCTAATTATGCTGTATACTTTGAGGTAGGTAGAACGGAGTGGCTAAGAGAGTTTGGATTCAATTATAGTGCTATGGAAGCAGAAGGTATAATGCTTCCGGTAATTTCACTTAATATAAACTACAAAAATTCAGCACGTTATGATGATGTGCTTAAAGTAAAAACTAAGTTGAAGAAAATGCCAACTGCATCCATAGAGTTTGATTATGAGTTAACAAATCATAAAGGTGAATTATTGGCAACTGGCAATACTATTTTAGCTTTTATTGACACAAAAAAAAATAGACCTACAAGATGCCCAAAATATCTTTTAGACAAACTGCAAAATTATTCGTTATAATTCATCAATTGTAACACCATAAAACTGGTTAAATATTTCAAATACTTTTGAAGCGTTACCTTTTCTGACAGATATTTCTAACAAACAATCAAGCTCTAAGGTTTGTTTTAATATTTCTATTTGATGCTCTTTAAGAATTCGCATCACCTTACTCATGTTTTTATATTCAAATTTGAGTGAGAAATGCTTATTAATTGTTTTTTCAATAATTTCTGAAGCTTCAAGAGCAAATTGAGCGCCAGTTTTGTAAGCGTTGATTAAGCCACCAACACCAAGCTTTATTCCGCCATAATACCTAACAACTACAACAAGAATATTAGTTAGTTCATAAGACTGAATTTGCCCATAGATTGGCATTCCAGCAGAATTATTGGGTTCTCCATCATCGTTTGCTCTAAAACTTATGTTTTCTGTCCCTAATTGATAAGCATAGCACCAATGCCTTGCCGAGTGATGCTCTTTTTTAACTTCATCTATGTAAGCTTTTATTTGATCTTCGTTTTCAACCGGAAATGCAAAACCAATAAATTTACTGTTTTTGTCTTTAAACAACTCTCCAACCGAAGATTTAGAAATGGTTTTATATATGTCTTGAGTCAACATTATAAGGTTACTAAAATTATTGAAATTAAAGCTAAGCCAATACCAAACCAGTTTTTAGAAGATATCACTTCTTTAAAAAGTAATAAGCCTGTTAAACAAGATACTGCAACAATCGCTACATTATTTACGGTAAAAACGACAGAACTTTCAAATCCTTCTACTCTTAATGCTTTTAATAAAAAATACATGGAACAATAGTTTACTAAACCTAAAGCAAAACCAAAGGGAATGGCTTTTACTTTAAAAACCTGTTTTTCTTTTATGGTTTTTATAGATACTAATATCAATCCTATAATTCCTGCGCTAGCAAATATGATAGCCAAAAATAAAGGCATATTCCCTTCAGGTGCAAAATGGTTAACACTTGTTTCTATAACACCAGAACCTAAAAATAGGATAATAGGCAGATAGATGGTCTTTGTCAATCTTACATTACTTTTAGGCTTTATTGATGCTAAGACGACAGCAACTAAAGCGAACATAATGCCCACTATCTTATAAAAACCCACACTTTCATTGTAAACGATGATTCCGAATAAAATAGGTATTATAACACTCATTTTACTCGCAACAGATGCTACTGATAATCCATTTTTCTGAGCTGTAAGTGCCATAACATTAAATATGCTAATAAATAAAAACCCTAATACTAGTGCTACATAAAACCAAGGCTCATTAACAAAATCTATAATATCATTTTTTTTGTCGAATAGAATGATTCCACAGATGCTGGCGGTAATATAATTGTATACGATAGCTTGGAGTGTATCAACATTATATAGTTTAAAGAGTTTAAATAAAATAAAAATAGACGTTGAGGATAAGACACTCAGTACAAGGAAAATCAAAACAGTGTATTATTAAGATTAAACAAATTAATAACATCTTCTTTGGTTTCATCAATATTCCAAACCTTAATACCAAGAGATTTCGCTGTGTCTGTATTTTCTTTAGTATCATCAACAAAAAAGCAACTTTCAGGTTTTAGATTATTACTTTCTAAAACAAAATCAAAAATATCTCTATTAGGTTTTCTCAACTGAATTTCTTGGGATAGATAAAACTGGTCAAAACAGCTTTTAAAGTCTTCATAGAAACTAATATTAGTCTTTATAAAGTCTATATGCATATCATTAGTGTTGCTTAATAATATCAGTTTGTAGCGTTGTTCTTTTGAAAGTTGTTGAATAAACTCTAAGCGATATTTAGGAAAATCTTTTAGGATATAATTCCATGCATCAATGATTTGATTTTCATCTAAATGTGAAAATTTAGATGCATAAAAATTAATAAATTCTTCAGTTGAAATTTTACCAATTTCATATAGAATATTGGTGTTAATCATGTCGTCTTCAAACGTATCAATCTCAAACAAATTAAGTGCGTTTAGCATAGCACCTTGCTTGTCTAGGTTGATAAAAACATCACCAAAATCGAAAATAAGCGTATCAATCATTAATGTATAATTTTAGGCGATCTCCTTTTATTAATTTTTCTGAAACTAATGTACTATTTAGCTGCGGTGCTTTTGTACCTGATTTAAAATTAGTTTTACCAATAAAAATCCGAGCTTCGTCCCATAAATTTTCATCAATAAAGGTTTCAAGCGTTTTAGCACCACCTTCAATAATCACAGAGTTTATATTGTGTTGGTGTAAATAATTACAAATCTCAGAAGCCAGAGTTTCATCAAAATTAAGCTCAGTTTTAGTGAGTCTGATGGTTTTAGCTGAGGAATCAAAAACTTTATAACTCTCTTCGAGTTTGTTGTTCTTATCTATAACAATTCTAATAGGATTTTCACCAGTATAATCTCTAACGGTAAGACTAGGGTTGTCTTCAATTACTGTATTTGTTCCGACTAAAATGGCTTGTTCTTCAGCGCGCCATTTGTGTACCAATTGTCTTGAATAAGTGTTTGTAATCCAAACTGGTTTTTGTTCATCCTTAGTTTCTGGTGCCATAAAACCATCTTCGGTTTCGGCCCATTTCAAAATTATATATGGTCGTTTTTTATTGTGATGTGCAAAAAAACGCTTTAAATGCGCTTTACATTCTGCTTCTAAAACACCAACAATAACATTGCAACCATGAGCCTTTAATTTGGCAATGCCTTTGCCTGCAACATCAGGATTGTCATCTACACAGCCAATTACCACATTTGGGATGTTGTGATGTATAATGAGGTCACTACAAGGTGGTGTTTTTCCGTAATGGCTGCAAGGCTCTAAAAGCACGTAAATTGTACTGTCTTTTAATAAGGATTTGTTTTTAACAGAATTTACTGCATTAACTTCGGCGTGTGGCCCTCCATAAGCGCTGGTAAAACCTTCTCCAATAATACTGTCGTTATGCACAATAACAGCGCCTACCATGGGATTTGGTCTCGTGGTTCCTAATCCGTTTTTGGCAATTTGTAAGCAGCGTTTTATGTAATGCTCGTGTTTTTGCACCTATAACTTAATTTTTACGTCTTCAGTTTTATCAATATTATAGGTAGAAGAATAGCCTAAAACCTTGAACTTAATATCGCCTTTGTATTGCACTTTTAATTTTTTAGATAGTAAACTACCCAACAAACCACCAAGATTACCTTTATTTATAATGCTATCTGTAGCAATAGAAACCGTAAGTGGAATTTTGAACTTGTCTTTAGAAGGTACTTTAAATTCTTTTGATGTAAATGTGGCTATTTCTCTGTCGTTAACAAACACTTTTAAAGCATCTGTTTGAAGTGTGCCACCAACATCATTTGGGTTGCTAAACTCTGCATCTGCACTAATGGTAATAGTCTCAATATTAGAATCTAAAACCTTGATATTATCAATGCCGATAAACTTAGGTTTTTCTCTAACGGTGCAGTTGAAAACAAGTGAACAAATCATCAAAATGAATAATATTCTTTTAATCATAAAAAGGTATTTATAATTATCTTCATGCCGTAAAAACAGACAGAATAAAAGTTTTAATTAAGGTGGGTAAAGATACCATAGTTATTCGAGAAATAGAACAAAAGGACAATCCTAAAATAGCCAAAGCTATACGAAGTGTTTTAATAGAAATGGGAGTGCCAAAGGTAGGTACTGCATACGAAGATGTGTCGTTAGATTGTATGACAGAAACGTATAGTTATCCTAAAACCCGATATTTTGTTTTAGCTCAAAATGAAGAGATTCTTGGTGGTGCTGGTATTGCACCATTAAATAATTACGAAGGAAATGTTTGCGAGTTGCAAAAAATGTATTTTATGCAAGAAGCCAGAGGAAAAGGATTAGGAACTAAAATGATGAATACATGTTTAGACTTTGCCAAAAACGCTGGTTTTGAAAGTTGTTATTTAGAAACCATGCCTTATATGAATGATGCCAGAAAATTGTACAAAAAGGTAGGTTTTGAATTTATCGATAAACCGATGGGGAATACAGGTCATTACTCATGTACGGTTTGGATGCTTAAAACATTTTAATTTTGAAAGCAAAGGATTTAAAAGACATATTTCATAAGGAATTAGATCAAATTTATGGTAAGGATGAGGTAGCAAGCTTTTTTTATTTAAGCTTAGAACATCGTCTTAGTGTGGCCAGAATTCAGTTGCAATTAGATCCTGAATTTACCTTGTCTAAACCTGAAATCGATTTCTTTTTTGAAATTTTAGAAGGGTTAAAGCAGCAAAAACCAATTCAATATTTATTGGGAGAAACTGAGTTTTACGGGTTGCTATTTAAAGTGAATGACAATGTACTCATTCCAAGACCAGAAACCGAAGAGCTTGTAGATTGGATTATAAAGGATGTAAAATATAAAATTCAAAATTCTGAAACAATAAAGATTTTAGATATAGGAACAGGTTCTGGTTGTATTGCAATTTCGTTGGCAAAGCACTTGTCAGAAGCTCAGGTTTTTGCTGTTGATATATCAGAGTCTGCTTTAGAAGTAGCCAAAGAGAATGCGGATAGTAATGGAGTTGAAGTTAAGTTTATTAAAGCCGATATTTTAGAGTCTTCCCTTTGGGAAGGTGTAGCTTTGCGACAGATGGGCTTTTTCGATATCATCGTTTCAAATCCGCCATACGTACGAAAATTAGAAAAGCAAGAAATTAAGCCTAACGTTCTCGATAATGAACCACATTTAGCACTCTTTGTAGAAAACGAAAAACCATTAATTTTTTACAAAGCTATAACTGATTTTGCTGTTAATAAGTTGAAGTCTAACGGCTCGCTGTATTTTGAAATTAACCAGTATCTTGGACAACAAACAAAGCAACTTTTAGTTGATGCCGAATTTAAAGCGATTGAATTGAGAAAGGATTTAAACGGTAATGACAGAATGTTAAAAGGAACAAAAAAGTAACATGAAAAGTGTATCAGTTTTTTGCGGAAGTAGCGATGGAAATGACAACGAAATTATTACTACAGCTTATGCTTTAGGTAAAGAATTTGCTCAAAAAAATATAACGCTTGTTTATGGTGCAGCAAAGATTGGTATCATGGGAAAAGTTGCAGAAGGTGTTATAGAAAACGGCGGTAAAACAGTTGGTGTTATTCCATCATTTCTTAAAACCAAAGAAATTGTTCATACAGAATTAACGGAATTGATTACCACAGACAACATGCATGATAGAAAAGTTATTATGTATGAAAAAAGTGATGGTTTCATTATTATTCCTGGTGGTTTTGGTACTATGGATGAGTTTTTTGAAATCACAACTTGGGGACAATTAGGCTTACATACCAAACCTATTGGTATTTTAAATATCAATGGCTATTACGATGCTTTGATAGAGCAATGCAAAATGATGGTAGAACGTGGATTTTTAAAACAAAACAATTTAGATGCTGTTGTTTTAGACACAACCATTGAAGGACTTTTAGATAAAATGAATAATTACAAACCATTGCCTGCGCCAAAATGGTTGAATAAAGAAAGATTATAGAATGGATATAAAATCTAAGATTGAATCCTTAAGAGACGAGTTACGTCAACACAATTATAATTATTATATACTCGATAATCCTACCATTAGCGATTATGAGTTTGATATGAAGTTGAAAGAACTTCAAGCTTTAGAAGAAGCACATCCAGAATTTTATGATGAAAATTCGCCGACAAAACGTGTAGGTGGTACAATTACTAAGAATTTTAATACGGTTGTACACGATTTTAGAATGTATTCTTTAGATAACTCTTATTCTAAAGAAGATTTAATGGACTGGGAAAAGCGCATCAAAAAAATGGTCGATGGTGACGTGCAATACACATGTGAGTTAAAGTACGATGGTGTATCGATGAACTTAACCTACGAAAACGGAAAACTCGTAAGAGCAGTTACCAGAGGTGACGGAGTGCAAGGAGATGAAGTTACGGCTAATGTAAAAACCATTAATACAGTACCACTTCAGTTAAAAGGTGATTATCCAGAGCGTTTTGATATAAGAGGTGAAATCATTTTACCTATTGAAGGATTTTTAAAAATGAACGAAGAGCGTATTGCTAATGATGAAGAACCCTATCGAAATCCCAGAAATACAGCATCAGGAAGTTTAAAGCTGCAAGATAGTGCTGAGGTGGCAAAGCGACCTTTAGAATGTCTTCTATATAGTATTAAAGGTAATAATCTTAATATTTCTACGCAGTTTGAAGGTTTAGAAAAAGCCAGAGAATGGGGCTTTAAGGTACCACAAGAAGCGAAATTGGTTAATTCTATTGATGAGGTTTTAGAGTACGTAAATTTTTGGGATGAATACCGACACAGTCTGCCATACGAAATTGATGGAGTAGTGGTAAAGGTAAATAGTTTATATCAGCAAGATGAGTTAGGTTATACAGCCAAAGCACCACGTTGGGCTATGGCTTATAAATTTAAAGCCGAACAAGTTTCAACTAGGTTAAATGAAATTACGTATCAAGTTGGTCGTACAGGAGCCATTACACCTGTGGCGAATTTAGAGCCAGTGCAATTGGCTGGTACAATAGTAAAACGTGCATCGTTGCATAACGCTGATCAGATTGAAAAGTTAGACATTAGAGAGGGAGACGAGGTCTTTGTTGAGAAAGGTGGCGAAATTATTCCAAAGATTATTGCTGTAGACCTTGCAAAACGTCCTGAAGATTCTAAACCAACAGTCTACATTACAAATTGTCCTGAGTGTCAAACCGAATTGGTAAGACCAGAAGGGGAAGCAAAGCATTATTGCCCTAATTATAATGGTTGTCCACCACAAATAATAGGTCGTATTCAACATTATATTTCAAGAAAGGCAATGGATATTGAGGGTCTTGGTGGAGAAACCGTTGCGCTTTTGGTAAAAGAAGGCTTAATTTCAAACTATGCTGATTTATATGAGTTAACAGTAGAACAAGTTATTCCGTTAGAACGCATGGCGGAAAAAAGTGCTGAGAATTTGGTAAAAGGTATTGAGGCCTCTAAACAAATTCCGTTTGAACGTGTCTTATTTGCTTTAGGTATTAGGTATGTTGGAGAAACTGTTGCTAAAAAATTAGCAAAGCATTATAAATCTATAGATGCGTTAATGTTTGCTTCAGTCTTGGATTTGGTAACTGTAGATGAAATAGGTGAGCGTATTGCAGAAAGTGTTGTGGAGTTCTTTTCTTCAGAAGAAAATAAAACAATTATAGAGCGATTGAAAGGATATGGTGTGCAATTAGAAATCTCTGCAGCGAAACTAGCTAACCAAACGGAAAAACTCAAAGGACAAACTTTCGTAGTTTCAGGTGTATTTGAATCCATTTCTAGAAACGAGCTTAAAAAACTCATTGAAGATAATGGTGGAAAGGTGTCGTCCTCCATATCATCAAAAACCAGTTATGTTGTTGCAGGTGACAAAATGGGACCAAGTAAGCGTACAAAAGCAGAAAATTTGGGTCTCACTATTCTTTCAGAACAAGAATTCTTATCTTTTTTGAAATAAATTCCTACAAAAAAATTAACTTTTTATCGATAAAAAGCGTTTTTTTATCGTTTAATTGTTTTTTTTTGATATATTCGCCTAATTAATAAGGGATTAATTAATGTTAGTAAATAAAATCTTAAAAGTACTACTATTGCTCTTGGGTGGTGTTTTTATAATACTTCAAGGTCTTGCCTATGAAGTACAAGGTGCCGCTGTAAGTGCTCTGATGCTTGTGCTATTGACCATTTTGTATTGTGGTTGGACAGCAGATAAGTCTAAGCATTTCTTTTGGTTTTTGGTAATTTTTTCAATCGGTCACATTTTAAGTTATACAGGCTGGTTTATGCCATTATTAGAGGTAGACCAATTTGATATACATTATTATGGTGCTAATATCCTTTTTATTAGTGCATATTTATTTTTGATAATCAAAGTTTTAACTTCAATTAATGTTGGTAAGGTTTTTAGAGAGTTGTTAATTCCTGTTATAATTCTTGTTGTATTAGATGTGTTTTGTGTAATTATTGTAACAGATGCTACTGGGAATTCACTTACTACTTATGAATATATTTTAGAGTTTGTTTATAATGGTATTATAATGACGTTATTATCTGTAGCTTTAATAGACTATATGTATAGAAATGATAATAAATCTATGCTTTTTCTATTAGGTTCTATTTGTATAGTTTTTTCAGAAATAATACAATTAGCTTATTATTATATTTTAGAAGATAAAAATTTAGGATTTATTTATTCGTTTTTCCTAGTTGTAGCGTTTGTGTTCTTCTACTTACAATCGCAAATTGATCATACTGGTCCGCAGCCTACATATTTGGATATGGACGAGCAATTAGAAGCTTAATTTCTTGCCTACAACCGGAATATCTTTTCTGAAATAATAAAGAATTACAGCACTCAACAGAAATGTTATCATTGCTGTATAAAATAGAACTCCGCCATCTCCGTTTACTTCAATACCTAGTTGTGTTAAATGCATTACTATTGCGCCACCTATAAGGCCTAAGGTTAAAAGTGCTCCTGCCCAAACAGTTTTTGGTATTAACAGTAAAATTCCAGCGACTAGCTCTAATATTCCAACTCCTATTCGTCCATAAGGCTCCAGACCTACAGTTTCAAAAATATAGACACTATCTGGATGCGCGGTAAACTTAAAGCGAAGCGTTTGAATCAATATAACAGCAACGGCTATTCTTAGCATAAGAATAATTTTGTAAGATTTCATAAACTTTGGTTTAGTTGAAATCTTAGACGATTCAATTTTAGGAACTTACAAAAATTACTAAACGATTATTGTGGTGCTATCTGAATAAAGAGGCTTACCTTGTTCAAAATAAAAGTCAATTCTACCTAAATATAATCCGTAAGCACCAACCTGATTAACCAATACATTCTTGCCTTCACTATTTTGAGTTATAGTTGGTTTTGGTAAAAACGTATGTGTGTGTCCACCAATAATTAAATCGATATCCTTTGTAGCTTTAGCCAAATTTAAATCACAAACGCGATCTGGACTATTTTTATAATAATATCCTATATGAGAAAGACAGATAACCAAGTCGCAAGACTCTTCTTCTTTTAAGATACGCGACATATCTTGTGCAACTTCAATTGGATTGTGATAAACAGTTTCTTTATACATTTTTTTATCGACCAAACCTTCAAGTTGAATGCCCAAACCAAATACGCCAATTCTAACACCATCTTTTACAAGAACCTTGTATGGTTTTACATGTGTGTCCATTACCGTATTGGAAAAGTCATAATTTGCAGAAACAAACTCAAACTTTGCATGTGGTAATTGTGCATAAAGTCCGTCTATGCCATTATCAAAATCATGGTTGCCAATAGTTGCCAAATCATAATTAAGCATACTCATTAGCTTAAACTCAAGTTCACCTCCATAATAATTGAAATAAGGAGTACCTTGAAAAATATCACCAGCATCTAACAATAATGTATTGGGATTTTCTTTTCTAATATTTTCAACCAAAGTAGCACGTCTTGCAACACCACCTTTGTTTGCATTTCTTTTGTCGTTTGGTCCAAAAGGATCTATATGACTATGTACATCGTTAGTGTGCAGAATCGTAATATGTTTTCTGTTTGGTACACAAGATTGAAGATTTAATGCTCCTAAACCAGCAAGTGCTGTAGCAGCAGTTGTTTGTTGTATAAATTGCCTTCTTTTCATCATTATTCTGCAGTTAACTTTGTGAAACGATTGTCAATTTTAGGATTGATGGTGTCTTCTTTTTTGAAATAATCAATCAATACATTTCTAATTTTATAATCTAGTGTGTATAGGCTATCGTTTGGATGAAAGAATGTCATGCGGTCACCGCCATTATATAGATAATCGTTAGTGGCAACATAGTATGTTTCATCTTCAGAAACTTTTTTGCCATTAACCAATGCTTTTTTAATGTTAAAATCTTCATCTAAAAGTAATTCAACTTGCTTAGAGACTGGGTGAGCACGTTTAGCTTTAGAGAGATAGGTAAAGAGTTCATTTATTTGTTTTCCTTTTAAAGCAACAACTACAACAGAATTTTCAAAAGGCATAACTTCGTAAGCTGTTCTTGTCGTGATATTTCCTTGAGAAATTATAGCTCTAATTCCACCATGATTCAGTAAAACAAAATCAATATTCTTGCCTGTACGCTTATTAAATATAGGATTACTTTCACTAAACACAGCATCAGCCATTAAGTTGCCAATGGCAGTATTTAATTCTCCATCGGTTTTAGAATAGGTTTCAGGTGCAAATGAGATAATACTGTCTAAATTCTTATTTACGTTGTCTCTGTAAGGGCTTATAAAATCTTCTATCTCCTTGTTTGATGTAATTTTTTCGTCAATTTCTAGACGATTACCTTCAATTCTATTTGGTAGTTCTTTACAAGAATATACAAGGCTCAAAAAAAGAACTAAAAAAAGTGATTTTTTAATCATTGTTTTAAAATAGTAGTAAAAAAATGGATGTGCTTTTGCTAAATTTGCAACAAAGGCTAAAGATAAATGATTTTAAAAGCATTTAAGGAAAAATCAAATCAAAAATATGTAAACAAATTGTTGTCTGCTCGTAAAGCAGCTGTAAACAACAATAAAGTTAAAGTTATTGCGATTTTACTTAATGTAAGCGAATTCGAAGATTTTGAAGCCTTTAGGAATTATTTTAAAGAATTGAACTTAACATCTCCAAAGCACAAGATTATTGCTTTTACAAAAGATGATAAGTACGAAGGAAGCCAATGGGAAACTTATTTTTCACCAAAGCATTTTGGGTGGAAGGGAAAAATAAACAATATCGACTTGCAAGCATTTATAGATGAACCCTTTGATGTATTGGTAAGTTATTATAAAAATGAAACACCTGAGTTAGATTTAATAACTGCAGCATCTAAAGCCAACTTAAAAGTAGGTCTTAGCAGAAAAGATGAACGTTTATATGATTTAATCATTGATGTAAATCCAAAAGACATTAAGATATTTAAAAACGAACTAAAAAAATATTTAAACATTTTAAACAAATTATAATGACCAAATTTATAGGTACAGGAGTAGCGCTAATTACACCATTTAATGCAGATTTAAGTATAGATTTTGAAGGGCTTGAGCGATTGGTAGAGTATAATATTAAGAACGGTACAGAGTACTTAGTAATTAGTGGTACCACAGGCGAAAGTGTTACGGTTACTGCAGAAGAAAAAAAGGAGTTAATAAAGTTTATAAGCAAAGTAAACAACGGAAGGCTACCATTGGTTTTAGGTATTGGGGGAAATAATACAGCGTCAATCATAAACGAAATTAAGACTACAGATTTATCTAGCATAGATGCCATTTTATCAGTGTCTCCGTATTATAGCAAACCTACGCAAGAAGGCATCTATCAGCATTTTAAAGCCATAGCTGAGGTGTCACCAAAACCAATAATTTTATATAATGTTCCAGGTAGAACTTCGTCTAACATGTTACCAGAAACAACAATAAGACTTGCTAAGGATTTTGAAAACATCATTGCTGTTAAAGAAGCAGGTAATAACGTACATCAATATCTAGAATTGCTAAGAAAAAAGCCTGAAGATTTCTTGGTGTTATCTGGTGATGATGATTTAGCATTAGGTGTAGCCTTAGCAGGTGGTTCTGGTGTAATCTCGGTTATAGGACAAGCATTGCCAAAAGAATTTTCCGAAATGATTCGTTTAGGTATTGCAGGTAGAGCTAAAGAAGCCTATAAAGTTCATTTCGATTTAATGCCAATAACACGTTTAATTTTTTCTGAGAATAATCCTGCTGGTATAAAAGCAGTTTTAGAAGCACTAGAAATTTCTAAATCTTATGTTCGTTTACCGCTTGTTGAAGCAACAGATCAGCTTAAAAAAGATATAAAGATTGCTTTAAAAGATTTAGGTAAAAGTTAAACTTAGTTTAAATAACACAGTGCATTTAAAACAACCATTATTTTAGCGTATAATTTATGTTTTTAAAATCCGTTAAAAATGTGTACTTTTGCATCCTGTTTAAAATTTATGAAGCAAGGAATTTACATACTTTTAGCAACCATTTTATTGGTGTCGTGTAGCGATTTTCAGAAAGCATTAAAATCTGAAGATATAGCTGAGAAATTTAAGATGGCTGATGAATTGTACGAAGCTGAAAAATGGAGTAAGTCTAAGAGACTTTTAGATCAGATTCTTCCAAAGTATAGAGGGAAACCTCAGGCTGAAAAGTTAACATACATGCATGCTAACTGCTCTTACGAAATGGGTGATTATTACATTGCAAGCTATCATTTTGATAAGTTCACAGATATTTATCCACAAAGTGAAAAGGCAGAAGAAGCAGCTTTTAAGTCTGCAAAAGGATACTATTTTAATTCGCCTGTATACTCTAAAGAACAGAAAGAGACTGTCGAGGCTATTGAAAAATTACAGTTATTTGTAAACCAATATCCTAACTCTCAATATTTGGCAGAGGCAAATACATTGGTTAAGGAATTGGATTTTAAATTAGAAAAGAAAGCGTTTGAAATTGCTAAACAGTATGACTTGATTAAAGATTACAAGGCGTCTGTAAAGTCTTTTAACAATTTCTTGTTAGATTTTCCTGGATCTTCTTTAAGAGAAAAAGCCTTGTATTATAGGTTGCATGCAGAATATAATCTGGCGATATTAAGTGTGGATAGGTTAAAGGAAGAGCGATTAAATTTGGCTAAGAATTATTATAAAGCTTTTGTGAAGGCTTATCCTAACTCAGAGTTTCTTGCAGAAACAACAGAGTGGAACAATAAATTAGAAGAAGAATTACAAAATATAACAACAAAAAGTTAATCATTATAACGATGGATTTAAAAAAGACAGATGCACCTGTTTCAACTGTAACGTATAACAGAAATGAAGTTGATGCTGCGACGGATAATATTTATGAAGCGATTTCTGTTATCTCTAAGCGTGCTGAGCAAATTAATACAGATATACGACGTGAGTTAATAGACAAGCTTGAAGAGTTTGCAACTTACAACGATAGCCTTGAAGAAATTTTCGAAAACAAAGAGCAGATTGAAGTTTCTAAGTTTTACGAAAAATTACCTAAGCCACATGCATTAGCAGTAAAAGAGTGGTTAGATGGTAAAATTTATCACAGAAATACTGAGGATACTCAACAATAATCCTTAGATGTCTATTCTAAGAGACAAAAATATTTTATTAGGCATTACAGCAGGTATTGCCGCATATAAATCTGCAAGTTTAGTCAGATTATTCATTAAAGCAGGCGCCAACGTTAAAGTTGTTATGACGCCTGCTTCTAAAGATTTTATAACTCCACTTACGCTTTCAACCTTATCTAAAAATCCAGTATACTCATCTTTTGTTGACGAAGATGATGATAACGAGGTTTGGAACAATCATGTAGAACTAGGATTATGGGCAGATTATTTTGTAATTGCTCCCGCAACTGCTAATACCATGGCAAAAATGGCTAATGGTGTTTGCGATAATATCCTTTTAGCTACATACCTTTCAGCTAAGTGTCCTGTATATTTTGCTCCTGCAATGGATTTAGATATGTACAAGCACGAATCTACAAAAACGTCTTTCGAAAAACTAACCGCTTACGGAAATAAAATGATACCTGCAGGTACCGGAGAGTTAGCCAGTGGTTTGGTAGGCGAAGGTCGTATGTCAGAGCCAGAAGATATTGTAAGTTTTGTGGAAAAAGATGTTTTGAAGCAATTGCCTTTGCATGGTAAAAAGGTACTTATTACTGCTGGCCCAACTTATGAGGCTTTAGATCCTGTGCGATTTATCGGAAATCATTCTAGCGGAAAAATGGGTTTTGAAATCGCAAGGGCAGCAGCGAATCTTGGTGCTGAGGTCATTTTGGTTTCAGGACCAACGCATCAAACTATAACGCATGCACTAGTTAGTGTAAAGTCTGTGGTTAGTGCGGAAGATATGTATAATGAAGTACATCAACATTTTAATTCTTCGGATATCGCAATTCTTTCTGCTGCTGTAGCCGATTACAGACCAAAAAATGTAGCCAACCAAAAAATAAAAAAGAAAGATACTACGTTTAGTATTGAGTTAGAAAAAACAAAAGATATTCTAAAATCTCTAGGCGAGATAAAAAAGCATCAATTTTTAGTTGGTTTTGCATTAGAAACCAATAACGAATTAGAGCATGCCAAAGGAAAGTTAAAATCTAAAAATTTAGATTTAATTGTGCTTAATTCTTTGCAAGATAAAGGTGCTGGTTTTGGAGTATCAACAAATAAAGTTACATTTATAACATCGTCTAACGATATTATTGAAAATCCGCTTAAATCTAAAGCTGAAGTTGCTAAAGATTTAATGCAACAGATCTTAAAACAGCTAGATGCGTAGATTATTAGTTTTATTAGCCTTTTTATTCTCAGCGGTTGTGTTTTCGCAAGAGTTGAACTGTACTGTTAGTGTCATTGCTCAGCAAACGGGAAATGACAATAATGTTGTTTTTAAAACCTTAGAAAAACAGCTCAATGAATTTATAAATAACACCAAATGGACGGAGAAAAACTTTGGTGCAGAAGAGCGTATTAACTGTAGTATGGTTATTAACATTAGCAATTATGAGAATGACAGCTTCAGTGCCACCTTACAGGTTTCTTCTTCCAGACCAGTGTTTAATTCTACATATAGTTCTCCGGTCTATAACTATAACGATAGGGACTTCAATTTTCAGTATATAGAATATCAAAATATGGTATTTAACCCATTACAGTTTGAATCTAATTTGGTGTCTGTGTTATCTTTTCATGTGTTTATGATTTTAGGAATGGATGCGGATTCATTTGCGTTAAATGGAGGTGATGAATATTTTGCTCAGGCACAAACTATAGCAAACTACTCGCAACAACTTAACGGACAAGGCTGGAAACTAGAAGATGGTCTACAATCGCGTTTTGCTTTAATTGATAACTTATTGTCACCTACATTTAAAGAGATTAGATCTACAATGTACAGCTACCATATAGAAGGTATGGATATAATGGCTGAGGACGCAAAAGGTGGGAAGTCTAAAATTATTTCTACTTTATCTGAACTACAAAACATACATAGAAGACGTCCAAATTCTTACTTAATGCGTGTGTTCTTTGATGCTAAATCTGATGAAATTATGGACGTACTCTCTGGTGGTCCAAGTGTTAATATTGTAGAAGCTGTAGACATACTTAATAAAATTGCACCAATGCACTCTCAGAAATGGCGAAAAATTAAGTTTTAATTTTCTCTTTATTTTTTGAATAGCCATTCTCAACTTCACTCAGATTCTATATTTTTGTAAAAACAAATTATAGATTTTTGCTAACCTCACTTTACATAAAAAATTACGCCTTAATAGACGAACTCAATGTTCAGTTTAATAATGGATTAAGCATTATTACAGGTGAAACAGGAGCTGGTAAATCTATTTTATTAGGTGGTTTGTCTTTGGTTTTGGGTAAACGTGCAGACTTAAGCCAAGTAAAAGATAAAGATGACAAATGTATAATCGAAGCTAGCTTTGATATTGCTAATTATAATCTTAAGACCCTTTTTTCAAAATTAGATTTAGATTACGATGTGCAAACTATAATTAGAAGAGAAATTTTGCCTTCTGGCAAGTCACGTGCCTTTATAAATGATACACCAACAACCTTAGATAGTTTGTCTGAGTTGAGTTCATACCTTATAGATATTCATTCTCAACATCAGACACAAAAATTAATAGATAACGATTATCAGTTTAAAGTTATAGACGCTTTGGCAGATAATAAAGAAAACTTAGAAACGTATTCCAAAAAACTAGCTGATTATAAACGTCTTCAAAAGTCCTTACAGACTTTAATGGATTCAAAAGCAGAACTAATAAAAGAGTATGATTATAATCTCTTTTTGATGAACGAGTTGAACGAAATTAATCTAGAATCTATTAATCTTGAAGATTTAGAAACACAGTATGAGCAACTTAATAATGTTGAAATAATAGGCGAGAAGCTAGCTAATACTAAAGGCATCTTAAGTTTGGAAGATCAAGGAATTATTGATCAACTAAATGCCGTAAAACAAGAGCTTAATAAAATTTCTGGTTTTGGTAAAGTTTATGAAGCTATTGCAGAACGCGTAACAAGTGTTCATATAGAACTCAATGATTTGTTGTTGGAATTAGATGATTTAGAAGACACATTATCTAATGACCCTCAAGAGTTAGAGCGTGTAAATTCTCAACTTCAAATTCTTAATAACCTATTTCAAAAACATGCTGTATCTCAAATTGAAGATTTAATTTCTATAAAAAATGAATTAGAGTCTAAGGTCTCTGATACAGAAGGATTGGATGATGCTATTAAGGCAAGGGAAGACGAAATCTCCAATCTTCAAAAAGAACTAAATAAAATAGCGGAGCAAATTTCTAAAAAACGAGAATCAGTATTAACAATTTTAATACAAAAGCTCGAAAGTTTGCTTGCTGGTTTGGGAATGCCAAATGCCAAATTTAAGATTGAACTTACAGATGCAGAACGATTTTTACATAACGGAAAAGATAATCTGCAGTTTTTGTTTATGGCCAATAAAGGCTCAAGTTATAATGAATTGAAGAAGTCTGCTTCAGGAGGTGAATTGTCAAGGATAATGTTGGCAATTAAATCAATTTTATCAGAATATATTCAATTACCATCTATTATGTTTGATGAAATAGACACTGGAGTTTCAGGTGAAATTTCAAATAAGATGGGAGACATCATGAAGCAAATGAGTGGCAGAATGCAAGTGTTTGCTATAACGCATTTACCTCAAATTGCAGCGAAGGGTAATTCGCATTTCAAAGTGTTTAAAATTGATAAGGATAATACAACAGAAACACAATTAAAAAGATTGGGTGAAGACGAACGCGTTGTAGAAATTGCTCAAATGTTGAGCGGAATGGATATTACAGAATCTGCTCTAGCTCATGCCAAGCAATTGTTGAATTAAATAATATTATATTTGGTTATAAATTAAGAGTTATAATGTACAACGATGTGGAAAATTTGTTCTATGAAGCTGATAAATTAATCAGTCAAGAAAAAATCATAGAAGCAAAGGACTTATTATTTGAGATTTTAGAAAACGATCCAGACTATTCTAAAGCGCACAATCATTTAGGGTGGATTTATCATTATAAAATGGTTGATTTTTCTAAGGCAGAAAGACATTATAAACTAGCTTTAAAATATTCTAAAGATTATCATGCACCTTATGGTAATTATGCTTATTTTCTACTAGACACAAATGCTTATGAGGATATGTTAAGCTTTGGAAGAGAGGCTCTTGAAAAGAAATTTGTAGACAAGGGAACTATTTATAACCAAATGGCAAAGTCTTATGAGCTGACAGGTAATCTTTTAATGGCATATGATTATTTTAAAAAGGCAAAATTTCACTCAACTGCAGGTGGCTACATTGAAGAAATAAATGCATCGCTGTTCCGAGTAAAGGGAAAAATGAATATCATACAGAAAATAAAATCACTTTTTAAATAAAAAACTAACAAAATACTATGTACAACTTACTAAAAGGAAAAAAAGGAATCATTTTTGGAGCTCTTGACGAAAATTCAATCGCATGGAAAACAGCAGAGCGCGTACATGAAGAAGGAGGCGAATTCGTACTGACTAATGCGCCAGTAGCTATGCGTATGGGACAAATAAATGCTCTTGCTGAGAAAACAGGCTCGCAAATTATTCCTGCAGATGCCACTTCAGAAGAAGATTTACAGAACCTTGTAGAGAAGTCTATGGAAATTTTAGGAGGGAAAATTGATTTTGTTTTGCACTCTATAGGTATGTCCATCAATGTTAGAAAAGGAAGACATTACACGGACCAAAAGTATGATTGGACTCAAAAAGGAACAGATGTATCTGCAATGTCTTTCCACAAAGTTATGCAAACGCTTTACAAAGCAGATGCTATGAACGAATGGGGAAGTATTGTTGCTTTAACTTACATGGCAGCACAACGTGTATTTCCAGATTATAATGATATGGCAGATAATAAAGCATATTTAGAAAGTATCGCACGCAGCTTCGGTTATTTCTTTGGAAGAGATAAGAAAGTACGTGTTAATACAATTTCACAATCACCAACGCCTACTACTGCTGGCAGTGGTGTTAAAGGTTTTGATGGTTTTATTTCTTATGCAGAAAAAATGTCTCCGTTAGGTAATGCAACCGCTATGGACTGTGCAAATTATACGGTAACATTGTTTAGTGATTTAACACGTCGTGTTACACTTCAGAATTTATATAATGATGGTGGATTTAGTAATATGGGAGTAAGTGATGCTGTAATGGATAAATTCATAGCGGAATAGCTCTAAATTTAAATATAATTCAACACTTGAGGCGTAACTTTAAAAAAGTTGCGCTTTTTTTGTTAAATAGATGTTAATATTATATTTTGGTAATGGGTGGTTTATTTCTCAGCTATAGAATATGTTTTGCAGATTATGAAAAGAATATGGATTTGGGCTTTATTAGCATTTAATTTTACTTCAGCACAGATTTCCTTTGCAGAAAGTTCGCAACAACTTGGTGTTTCTGCAAGTTGCGGATACACTTACTTAGGTAATGGTATTAGTTTTTATGACTACGATAATGATGGTTGGGATGATGTTACTATTGCATCTTCTAATGGCGAACCTATTTATTTCTTTAAAAATATCAACGGTAACTTTGTGACTCATAATATAAATGTAGTTACTGATGATTTAAGTGCAAAACAGATTAATTGGGTTGATATTGATAATGATGGAGATAATGACTTGTTTTTAACAAGTAGCAATTCTGGTATACGGCTTTATGAAAATTTAGGTAATATGATTATGCAAGATATTACCTATACCTCCGGAATGTTGACAGATGCTTTTCCTTATTATGGTGCTTCTTGGGGAGATTATAATAACGATGGCTATCTTGATGTTTTTGTGAGTATAAGGGATAATTATATTCCAAGTATTTTGTACAAGAATAATGGCAACAATACATTTACTTTGGTAAATTCAGAAGTTGGTTTGGTTAATATAGGTTATATGTCGTTTTGTTCAGCTTTTTTGGATTACGATAATGATGGTGACCAAGACATATACGTGTCTAATGATAAGTATTCAAACAGAAACTTAATGTATAGAAATAATGGCGATGGTACGTTTGCTGAAGTAGCAGAAGAAACAGGAACAGATATAAGCATTGATCCTATGACTGTTACGGTTGGGGATGTAAACCAAGATGGGTGGCCAGATATGTATATTACTAACGATCCTAGTGATAGTGTCCTCTTCATAAACAACAGTGATGGCACTTTTACAGATATGGCTCAATCATATAATGTAACCTTTAATAGTACAGGTTGGGGTGCAGTATTTTTAGATGCGGATAATGATAAAGATTTAGACCTTTATATCAGTGGTGAAAATAATGGAAGCGTAACAACTCAATTATCTTCAGCATTATATGAAAACAACAACGACGGAACCTATAACTTAAATAATTTCGCAATACCAAATGATTTAGCCTATAGTTATGGAAATGCAGTTGGTGATATAGATAACGATGGTTATCCTGAGATTGTCGTAAATAATATAAATCACAGCAATATTTTTCTTTGGAAAAATAATACACAAGATATTAATAATTGGTTAAAAGTAAAGCTTGAAGGAACAGTAAGCAATAGACAAGGTATAGGTTCATATATAGAAATTTCCATAAATGGTGAACAACAATACAGATACACACATTGTGGTGAGGGATACTTATCTCAAAACTCAGGAACTGAATTCTTTGGAACTGAACATCATACCATAGTTGATTATGTTAAGGTAAAATGGCTTAGTGGTTTAAAGGACATTTTATATGACGTACCAGTCAATCAGACTTTAGATATTGTTGAAGGTTCCACATTATCACTCACAGATTATGAAACTGAACCAAGATTGTGGTACAATAATCCAATAATTAACATTATTAAGCTAAATTCTAATCAAATAATAAGCGAAATAAATATTTATGATGTTCTAGGGAGTTTGGTTCTAGAGAAACAGGCAAAGAAAAAGGGTGTTGTTATCAATGCTTCAATATTAAATTCAGGTATTTTCATCTGCAAAGTTCAATTCTCAAATAATAATTTTCAAACCATTAAATTGATTAAGAAGTAATAATTTTTGCCATTTATCAATTGATTTTCATTTATAGTAACATGTTAAAACACCATCTGTATTTCGGCGATGTTTTCTGTTTTTTATCGATTAGTAAATAATGATAAGGAGTATTGTAAAATATTGACATATTTTTAACATATTACTAACTTAAAATTCATGTTAATATGAAAAAAATTACATTTAATTGTTTTCTTATAATGTTTTTGGCTGGAACGTTTATTGGTTCTGCACAAACGTTAAACCAAAATGCTGGTTGGCCCAACGCAGCTTGGACATTAGGGGGAACTTATGGTTCCTCAGGTTTATTAGAAGATCCAACGATAGCATCAACGAACTTTTCTTTTGATGATGATGCAACAGGAAATGGGAACGAGGACAATATTACAGCAACCTCGCCAGTTATTGACCTTACGGCTGCTTCTGGGGCTGGTGAGACTTGGATAACAGTTTCTACTGACTTGGTGTATCGTTATTTAGCTAATGATGAACTTAAATTCCAATATTGGGATGCTGATGCAATGATATGGGTAGATTGGGGACCAGCAAATACTACGACTACAACGGGTGCACCATTTGGAGGTCCTTATTGTGGGGCAACCTTTGAAAATTGGACAACAGATATATTGAATATTGCGTCGTTTACAGCAACTCAGCTTTCTGGTTTTAGATATCGTATATCATATGATGATGATCCTGCTGGTGATGATTGGAATTATGGCTTTTGTTTTCAATCACCGACAATAACTTCTGCAACTCCACCTTCATGCCCAGAACCAGCTTCTCTTATGGCCACAACTACCAGTACTACAGATGTAGATATTACTTGGATGGTTGGTGGTTCTGAATCAGAATGGACTTATGAATATGGTGTTTCGCCTTATGCTCAAGGTGGAGGTGGCACTTCTGGTACAGTAATGACAACTCCTTCTTTAACACTAATGGGATTAACTCCAGGTGAAACATATGATATATATGTTCAATCAAATTGTGGTGGTGGAGCAGGAGATAGTGGTTATATAACTGTACAATGGACTCAACCGAATCTTGGGGAATCATGTACCACTCCAATTTCGGCTACAGTTGAGGCTGATTGCAGTACTGCCACTCCATTTACTATTGATTTTTCTACAGCACCAAATATTGGCGGTACTGGTTCTTGTGATGCAACAGGTGATAATAGAGGTTTTTGGTATGAATTTACAACTACAGCATCTGGTGGTGTAACTATTTCAAATTCTGGTTCTAATAATGAGTATGTCATCTTAGACTCATGTGGAGGAACTGAGATTGTTTGTGCAGCAATGCCAGCTAGTGTTGATTTAGTTTTAATGCCTTCTACTAACTACAGAATGGCAATTTGGAAAGATAGCTTTCAAACATTAACTACAGATGATTTTTGTATTCAAGAATTTACACCTCCAGCGGCACCAAACTGTGCAGAAGCACCAATTTCTCCAGTAGACATGGCAACAGATGTTGCAGGAGGTACTGTAAACCTAAGTTGGACAGCTCCTTCTTCTGGCCCAGCTCCTACCGATTATGAAGTTTTCTTTGGGGAAACATCAGGAGCCTTAACATCTTTAGGGTTATTAGGGTCAACAGATACAAATGTTGATGTTACTGGTGTAGGATTTAACACCACATATTATTGGTCTGTTTTACCTTACAATGGAGTTGCACCTGCTGCAGGACCTTGTTCTGAGTGGAGTTTTTCAACAGGTAATCCACCGCCAGGAGATGATTGTACTAATCCATTTATAGTAGGTGCATTACCGTACAGTGATACAAATGATACAGCTAATTTTAGTGACGTATATGATGGTTCTCCAGGGGCTTCTGGTTGTGGAAGTACTTCAGGTTACTTAGGCGGTAATGACGTTGTTTATTCTTACACGGCTGCGTCTGATGGTTCAATAAATGTTTTATTATCTGGTGTAGGTACATATACAGGTATTTTTATGTACACAGATTGTTCTGATATTGGTACAGCTTGTGCGGATGGTGGTGTGAATGGATTTGCTGGTGGCGATATTGCATTAGATGATATTGCGGTTACCAATGGCACAACATATTATTTTGTAATATCTACTTGGCCAGCACCACAAACTACAGCTTACACTCTAGATATTACTGAAAATACTTGTACAAATGCTACAGTTGATTATGCAGTGGTTAACGATTGTGATGTTTCAGGTGGTTTTAATATCGAAGTTGATATTACAGATATGGGATCAGCAACAGACTTAACAGTAAGTGATGACCAAGGTAGCCCTACGCAAGCAGCTACTGGTGTTACGACTTTAACATTTGGGCCTTATGTAAATGCAACTGATGTTGTCATTACTGTTGTAGATGATAATGATGCAAGTTGTACACAGTCAAGTTCTGCTCTGACACAAGCTGCTTGTCCTCCTGTAAACAATGATTGTGCTGGAGCTATAGCGGTTTCTGATGGGAGTTCAGTTACTGGTTCAACTGTTGCTGCTACCAATGTTGAAGCTTTAACGGCTTGTAATGGTGGTGGTGGAAGTGCTGAAACAGGTTGTGCAGGTGGTACAGGTACAATGAATTTTGGTGCTGGTATATGGTATGTTATTACAACTTCCGAAGGTGAGGTTGTAACTGCTACTACAGATAATAGTCCAGTACCATTTGACACTGAAATACAAGTATTTGAAGGTTCTTGTGGTGCTCTTGTTTGTGTTGGTGGTGATGATGACGGTGGAGCTAACGCTGCATTATCTACATTCTGTTGGGAAAGTTCAGCAACTGGCGGTGGAACTGTTGATTACTTCATTTATGTCGATGGTCATTCAACTAGCACAGGTGAATTCCAATTAGATATAAGTGTAGAGCAAACCCTTTCTACAGCTAGCTTTGAAGATGAAGCTGCTTTTACTTACTATCCTAACCCAGTAAAAAATACATTAACATTAAATGCTCAAAATACTATTGAGAATGTTGCAATGTATAATATGCTAGGTCAAGAAGTATTAAGAGCTACACCAAATGCTGTTAATAGTGAATTAGATATGTCTAACTTACAAGATGGTGCTTACTTTGTTAAAGTAACTATCGCGGATGTTACTAAAACTATAAAAGTAATTAAGCAGTAATTTTAGATTAACATAAATTATCAAAAGCCACCTATTAAAGGTGGCTTTTGTGTTTTCTTTAGTTACTTTTGTAGCTATGGAGAAGCTGTATTTTTCTTTTATAATTCCCGTTTATAACAGACCTGAAGAAATTAAAGAACTCTTAGAGAGTTTTAAACATTTAGAAGGTGATTATAACTACGAAATAGTTATAGTTGAAGATGGTTCTTCTATTACGTCTGAGGATATTATTAAGAGCTTTAGTGCTCATTTAAGTATATCCTATTTCTATAAGGAAAACTCCGGCCCAGGTGATTCTAGAAATTTTGGTATGAGGCATGCTAAAGGAAATTACTTTATAATATTAGACTCAGATGTTATCTTACCATCAAATTATTTGATTGAGGTAAAAAAGTTCCTTTCTAATACATATTATGATTGTTTTGGTGGGCCAGATGCAGCACATCCATCATTTTCAAATCTTCAAAAGGCTATCAATTTTGCTATGACCTCTTTTATTACAACTGGTGGTATTAGGGGAGGGAAGAAACAAGTTAAAGATTTTCAGCCAAGAAGTTTTAATATGGGCTTGTCCAAAAAAGCTTTTTTAGAGACAGGTGGCTTTGGTAAAATACATCCTGGTGAAGATCCGGATTTATCTTTAAGGCTATTAAAATTAGGTTTTAAAACAACTTTAATTGAAAATGCTTTTGTATACCATAAACGTCGAATATCGTGGTCTAAATTTTACAAGCAAGTAAATAAGTTTGGAATGGTGCGTCCAATACTTAATCAATGGCACCCAAAGTCTAAAAGTTTAATATATTGGTTTCCTGCTATGTTTACTTTAGGTTTTATAATTGCAGTAGGTCTTGGTATGTTTAATATGTTACTACCTTTATATTTTTATGGTTTTTATTTTGTTATGGCTTTTATCTTAGCGCTAATTAATAGTAGAAGTTTGATTGTAGCTATTTTGTCTTTAGTAGCTATTTTAGTTCAGTTTTTTGGCTATGGTTACGGGTTTATTAGGTCTACATTCAATATTGTAATTTTGGGTAAGCAGCCAGAAAACGCTTTTCCTCAGTTATTCTTTAGATGATAAAATGAGTTCAAAAAAAAGATTGAGCATATTAGATTTTATTAAAAAGCGAAATATCAATCGTTTCAGTATCTTTTTTGGCATAGCATTTATCTTTTTGATTTTTTCAAAACTTTCTAATGATTATAACCAAACAATAAAGCTTAAAATACAGTTTAGCAACCTAGCAGAAGAAATAATTATTGATAAAGATACATCTATCACCATTGATGCTATTGTAGAAGCAAAGGGTTTTTCATTAGTACCTTATATCTTTAATAACTCTAAAACAATAACCCTGAATGCCAATGAAGACATAACCGTAAGTGAAAAGGAGTTTGTTTTCGAGGTACAAGAAAACAGTTTTCTTATAGAAAAGCAGCTAGGGTCTTCTTACAAAGTTCGTTCTTTAAAACCAGAAGTGCTGCATATACCATATTCTAAAAGAGCATCTAAATTTGTGCCAATAGAATTAAAAGCGAATATTAATTATACCACTGGCTTCGATATAAAAGGTAACTTTGATTTAAGTATAGATAGCGTTAAAATTGTTGGTCCTTACGAGAAAATAGCAAATATCAGCTCGGTATTGACAAATGATTTGAAACTAAAGAATGTTAGTAACGATATTAATGCCAGTGTTACTATGTCTGAAATAAATGGTGTCGAAATTTTTCCTAAAAGTATAAATGTAAAAGCAGAAGTGAAACGTTTCACGGAAGGTAAAATGGAGGTGCCACTGACAATAATTAATAAACCAAAAGATGTTCTTATTAATTACTTTCCTAAAACGGTTACGCTTTCCTATTATGTAGATTTAGAAAGTTTTAATCAAATTAAAGCTTCTGATTTTCTTGTTGAATGTGATTATAATGAAGTAAACGAAGGCCAAACTTATTTTACACCTAGGGTTACTAAACTCCCAGAGTTTGTAAAGCGTATAAATGTTAAGCAGAAGCGTATAGATTTTATAAGATTATAATATGATTGTAGTTGGTTTAACAGGTGGAATAGGAAGTGGTAAAACAACCATAGCTAAATGGTTTCAATCTCAAGGGGTACCTGTGTATATTGCAGATAAAGAAGCTAAAGCTCTAATGAACAGGTCTAAAGTTATAAAACGAAAGCTTACAGCGCTTTTTGGTGAGAATGCATATAAAAATGGTATTTTAAATAGAGAATTTTTAGCATCTAAGATTTTTAGTGACAAAACCTTGCTATCTCAAATGAATGCTGTTGTACACCCAAAAGTAGCTTCACATTTTAAACGCTGGCTAAAAAAACAAGACACACCTTACATTATTAAGGAAGCTGCCATAATTTTTGAAAATAACCTAGAATACCAATACGATTATATTATTACAGTTATAGCTGATGAAAATTTAAGAATAGAACGCGTTATGCAACGCGATAACACTTCAAAAGAGAAGATAGAATCTATCATTCGTAATCAACTCTCTGATGAAGAGAAGGTTAAAAAATCTCATTTTGTTATTAAAAATAATAATTTGGAAGAGGCACAGAAACAAGCACAGGATATACACCAAGCATTACTTCAAAAAACTAAACAGCAATAATCTTCTGATTGTTAATGTAAGGTTAAACATAATTTGTGCTAAATGTTAAAATGTTAAATTTGGCTGATGAGTAAAAAACTATTCATCTTATTGGTGGTTTTAATGAGCCTATCGCTCATAGGTATAATCTTTGTACAATCATTCTTTATAAATAATAGTTTAGAGAATGAAGAAAAGAATTTTACAAGAAGTGTTACTAGAGCTTTAAGCTTTGTATCTAGAGACATTCAAGATTACGAGATTAGGAAGTATTATGCCAATATACAACCGTATATAGAAAATAATAAAAAGCCAGATTCCACCATAATAAGACAATTATATATTACGACTGAAGATGATGTTAATGATCAAACCATTATCCATCGTAATACTATTTTAGAAGAGCGTTTTAAGGTGCCTTCTTTGTTCTTTGAAATTGATACAGACAGTATAGATATCAGTAATTTTACTAGTGAGCGTACAACAGAGTACTTTGAGAGATCGCGATTAGATGGTAATTTAGGAATTAAACCTACCAAAACCTTAGTGGAATTTTCTAATCTTTCAGACATAGATAAAAAAGCTTATGAAGATTCTTTTAAAACACAATTGCGCGAAGTGCCTATATATAAGCGTGTCAGTGCATTGCAGGTAGAGACTTTACTGAAGAGACATCTTAAAGATGAAGGAATAGATATAAATTTTGAATTTGCTATTTATGATGATGATTTAGCAACCAAAGTACAGACCAGAAACTTTGAAAAAAGTAATGCCTTTTTAGGAGTTCCGGTGTTCTTAGATACTAATAATGAAAGTAGTTATAGGCTTTATGTAGATTTCCCAGAAAGAAAAAAGTTTTTAATATCTACAATACTTAAAATGATTGTGTTATCCATAGTATTTACAGGTGTTATAATTATTGCCTATTCTAGTGCCATTTATCAATTAATAAGACAACGTCAGATATCACAGATAAAAACAGATTTTATCAACAACATGACGCATGAGTTTAAAACACCAATAGCCACAATAAATTTAGCTTTAGATGCTATAAAAAATCCAAAAATTATTGCTGATCAAGATAAAGTGAAGCGTTATTTAGGAATGATAAAGGACGAAAATAAACGTATGCATGCACAAGTAGAAAATGTATTGCGTATATCTAAACTAGAAAAGAACGAACTTAACATAAGTAAGGAACGATTAGAGTTACACGACTTAGTTGAAGATGCGATAACACACATTGAGTTGATTGTAGAAGACAGAAAAGGATATGTAAAAGCACATCTTAATGCAGATAAAACCTCGGTTTTAGCAAATGAGTCGCACTTTACAAATGTTATAGTTAATATTCTAGATAATGCTGTTAAGTATTCAGATGATGAGCCAAAAATAGACGTTTTTACAGAAAACGCTGGTAATAACGTTATTCTAAAAATTACCGATCAAGGTAACGGAATGTCTAAGCAAGTGGCCAAGCGTGTGTTTGAAAAATTTTACAGAGAGCACACAGGAAATGTACATAATGTTAAAGGGCATGGGTTGGGATTAGCCTATGTAAAACGAATAGTAGATGACCATCAAGGTCATATATCAGTAGAAAGTGAAAAAGGAAAGGGTAGTACTTTTATAATAAAACTACCATTAATATCATAAAAACGAATCATGGAAGAACAAAACAAGAAAATTCTTTTGGTAGAAGACGATCCAAATTTTGGAACTGTTTTAAAAGATTATTTAATGATGAACGATTATGACGTTGTCCATGCCAAAAATGGAATGGAAGGTTTTGAAAAGTTCAAAAAAGACGATTACGATCTTTGTATCTTGGATGTAATGATGCCTTACAAGGATGGATTTACACTAGCAAAAGAAATACGCGAAAAAAACACAGATGTGCCAATTATATTCCTAACCGCTAAGGCAATGAAAGACGATGTGCTTAAAGGTTACAAGGTTGGTGCAGACGACTATCTTAATAAGCCTTTTGATAGCGAAGTGCTATTAATGAAAATTAAAGCAATAATGCAGCGTAAGGCAACTGATTCTGTTGCAGATAGTAAGCAGTTTGAATTTAAAATTGGTCGTTTTGATCTTAATTCTAAGCTTCGTTTCTTAAAGTTTGATGGTGGTGAACCAACAAAATTATCACCAAAAGAAAACGAATTATTGCGCTTATTGGCATTGCACGAAAATGATTTAATGCCAAGAGAACTAGCATTGACAAAAATTTGGAGAGATGATAATTACTTTACATCTCGTAGTATGGATGTATATATTGCTAAGTTGCGTAAGTATTTAAAACCTGATCCTAAAGTTGAAATCCTCAACATTCATGGTGAAGGCTTTAGACTAGTAGTGAATGATAAAGAAAATTAATAGAAACAGAAATCCGATGCATTTGCATCGGATTTTTTTATAATCTTTTTTCTATATAATTGGTTATATCATCTGTGTTTGTGGTATAATCAAACCATTTAATAGTATCATCTTTTCTAAACCATGTTAGTTGGCGTTTGGCAAAGCGCCTAGTCTTTTTCTTTATTTCTGAAATAGCAAAATCAAGAGTCCATTCGCCTTCAAAATATTTAAATAATTCCTTGTAGCCTACTGTATTTAGAGCATTGAGGTGTTTATATGGTATTAGCTGTTTTGCCTCTACAACTAATCCTTCATTTACCATTATATCCACACGCTGGTTAATTCTGTTGTAAATAGTAGAACGTTCAGCATTTAGGCCAATGCTAATAACTTTAAAAGGTCTTGCCTTGTCCGGATTTGTTAAAAATGAAGAATAAGCTTTCCCAGAACCTATGCAAATTTCTAAAGCTCTTATTAATCGTTGCGGATTATCAATAGCAATAGTATCGTATGCTTTTGGGTCTAATTCTTTTAATTGGTTCTGTAATGTTTTTAAGCCTTCAAGCTCTAAACGTTCATTTAATTCTAATCGAATATGTTCTTCTATATCAGGAAAATGGTCAAGTCCCTTAGTTACAGCTTTTACATAAAGACCAGAGCCACCAACCATTATCGCTATATCATTATTTTTATGAATGGATTCAATTTTTGAGATAGCATCACGTTCAAAATCCCCAACACTGTAATTTTCTTTTATTGATATATGTTGAATAAAATGATGTTTTGCCGCATTTAACTCCTCAGTAGAAGGTACAGCAGTCCCAACAGTCATTTCTTTAAAAAACTGACGAGAATCGGCTGATATAATTTCTGTATTAAAATGCTGAGCTAATTTTATACTTAAAGCAGTTTTGCCAATGGCAGTAGGGCCAACTATAGAAATAATGATTTTAGTCATGATGAAGTTTGCATCCACATTTATGGCAATATAAAGCACCATCTTGATGCTTCTCTGCCAAACAGTTTATACAACATTGCGAATTAGTATCTACCACAGGTTGATGGGTTGGTTCAGGACTGTTGAGCGTTTTTTCGCCATTATTTTTAGCGGCTTTATTTACACTTCTTGCATATTCAGCAGAAACTATTCCTGTTGGCACTGCAATGATACCATAACCCAAAATCATTATAATTGTTGTTATAAACTGGCCTAGAGCTGTTTGTGGAGCGATATCGCCAAAACCCACTGTAGTTAGAGTAACAATACACCAATAGACACTTTTGGGGATATTAGTAAAACCATTTTCCTCACCTTCTACAAGGTACATTATTGTACCAAAAATTACGGAAGACACCAATACTGCAAATAGAAACACTAAAATTTTTACTCTGCTCGCAATAATCGATTCTTTGAGCTGATTTGAAGCGCCTAAGTAGCGAGCTAGCTTCAATATTCTGAAAACTCGTAATAGACGTAATGCACGTAAAGTAACCAGTGCTTGAGATCCAACAAAGAAAAATGATAGATATTTTGGTATGGTTGAGAGTAAATCTATAATGCCATAAAAACTGGTAATATATTTTAGAGGCTTATTTACCGTTATAATTCTTGTGATGTATTCTATGGTGAAAAGTATTGTAATTATCCACTCGCCAACATTTAAAAGAGTATGGTATTTGGCATCTATACTGCTTACACTTTCTAGCATTACTAAAATTATACTTGCAAGTATAGCTATAAGCAATATGACATCAAATAATTTTCCTGCAGGAGTATCTGCTTCATAAATTATTTCATGCAGTTTTGTTCTCCAATTATGTTTGTTTTCTGATTCCACGTTTTAAAAATACAAAAAGTAACCTTACTCTTACAATTGCACAACTTTGAGACGTTTATTTCTTCGCATATAGCTTTGTATGATATGCTGAGTATCTCTATCGTTTTGCATTGGGGTTATGAGAGATTCTAAAATTTCTCGATTATTAATTTGATGGTTTAAATCAAAAAAACCAAGACCTTTAAACACACCATCTTCTATTAAGATGACGCTTTTTTCATCAATATATCTTCCTCTGTCAATGAGAATCATATCCTTATTGTCATAAGTATTTTTTTCTATAACTGCATTTGCTCGTTTATTGTATACTTCTGGCAGTTCGTTTTGTATACAAGCACCAAAACATTCCTCAATACCATAGTTAAAGCAACTCGATTCTGTTTTTTCTAAGCCACAAAGCTTAGTGCATAGTTCATAAGTTTCAACCATTTTATTTATAAATGAAATTCCACTTTTTCTATTGGTAAAAGTGGTAATTGGCTTTTCATCTTTTTTGATTGAACTGATTCGAAGATTTACATAACCCTTATCATCAGTAAAACTATAAAGCCCTTGCGTAAATTGATTTCGCTTTAACGCTCTGTTTAAAATAGGTTTATTGGCTTTTATTTCTTCACTTTCTTTTAAAAGTGCAACTAGTTCGCTACCGGTTTTTTCATAGGTTACTGCAGCAACTTTGACCTGAATTTTTTTAGATTTTGAGTTTTTGTTGGTAAAGTGCTGTGTTATACGTTTTCTTATGTTATTACTCTTTCCAATGTAAATAATATCACCATTGGCATCATGAATGTAGTAAACACCTGTTTCACTCGGTAACGCTTCGATAATCTCTTTTAGGTTTGGTGCTAACTTAGATTTTTGTTCAACTTTTACAGCTTGCTTAATAATCTTTTTATCAGAGTCTTTACTAAGCAACATTTTAAACAATTTTACAGTTGCTAACGCATCACCATTAGCTCTATGTCTGTCACTTACAGGAATTCCTAAAGCTCTGGTTAATTTACCCAAGCTATAAGATTCCATATTTGGAATAAGCTGTTGAGACAATTCTACTGTGCATAATGTCTTTCGCTTAAAGGGAAAACCTAAGCGTCTGAACTCAGTTTTTAGAATGCGATAATCAAAATCTGAATTGTGAGCTACAATAATACAATCTTCTGTAATTTCAACAATACGTTTTGCTACCTCATAGAATTTAGGCGCATTTTTGAGCATGTTAGAATTAATACCAGTAAGATTAACCACAAAAGGTTGAATTTCACGCTCAGGATTTACAAGAGAAATGAACTGATCGGTTACTTTATGACCATCAAAACGGTAAATAGCAATCTCAGTTATACCTTCTTCATTGTACTTACCACCTGTGGTTTCTATGTCTAGTATTGCGTAAATAGGGTATTGTATATTTTATTTAATGATAATTTCTTGCGCCAAAGATACTACTTCCCACGCGTATCATAGTACTACCACATTCTATTGCTAGCTTATAATCGCCACTCATGCCCATACTTAAAATTTTGAGTTCTGAGTTCTGAGTTTTAAGTTTGTCAAAAGTAGTTTTTAGAAATCTAAATTCGTTTTCTACTTGTGCCATATTATCTGTAAATGTTGCCATTCCCATGAGACCAACAATTTCAATGTTTTTTAATTCTGAAAACTCATCTGAATGTAAAAGTGTAGTAGCATCATTTGCAGACATGCCGAATTTACTATCCTCATCAGCAATTTTTATTTGAAGCAAACAGTTGATGACTCTATCGTACTTTTTAGCCTGTTTATTAATTTCTTTTAGAAGTTTAAAGCTGTCAACACCGTGAATTAAGCTGACAAACTCAGCCATGTATTTCACTTTGTTACGTTGAACATGTCCAATCATATGCCATTGTATATCCTTTGGCATTTGTTCATATTTTTCAACCATTTCCTGAATTTTGTTTTCGCCAAAAATTCGCTGACCAGCATCATAAGCTTCCATTAAATCACTAACAGGTTTGGTTTTAGAAACCGCAACTAGAGTAACATGTTCTGGTATGCCAGATTTTATGTTTTGAAGGTTGTCTTTAATACTCATAAATCGTAATTCCGCTTCTTAATTTTGGTAAAATATAAGTGCTTTTTGGTGGCATTGTAAGGCCTTCGTCTGCAATTTCTTTCATTTGTTGCACAGTTGCAGGACACATGCCAAAACCAACTTTAAACTTTCCACTATCCACACTGCTTTTAATGGTTATCATTTCGTGTTTGCCGTGTACGTATTCAATCCTATTATCGTTTCTCAAATCTTTAATGCCAAGTATAGGGTCTAAAATTGTGCTGTACAAGAGTTGAGCATCAAGTTTATCGAGAGCATTTTCAAAATTATAATTCGTTTTTCTTAAATAAAGTGAATAGAATTCTCCATCTAAATACATACTAAAATGATGAGGTTTTGAAGGACTGTATGGTGTTAAACCTCTATTTTCAATTCTATAAAGTGCATCTAATTTTATTAAGAATTCTTCTTTTGTTAATCCGTTTAAATCTTTTACCAATCGGTTAAATTCTTGAATAACTAAATCAGATTCTGGGATTAAATACGACATAAAAAAGCTGTAAGATTCAGAACCGTTGTGGTTTGGGTTTTTCTCTTTTTCATCTTTATACAACAGATAAGAGGAAGCCGATCTATGGTGACCATCTGCTATGTAAATGGTTTCCATTTTTTTAAATTCGTTTTGAATTTTATTAATGGTTTCATCATTATCTATTTTCCATAAATAATGTGTGTCTCTATAGGTCATAGTAAACTCAAATTCAGCATAGCCTTTTTGAGTTTCTTTTATAATGTCTGATACAATGGCATTATCAGGATAGGTGAGGAGCACAGGCTCTGCATTAAAACCTACAGTTTGTAGATAGGTTTTAAACGTTTGTTCGCGTTTTGCAATAGTATCCTCGTGTTTTTTTATAACATCTTTTTCATAATCTTCAGCACTTGTTGCGGCAATGATACCGTTAAATTCCTGTCCATGCCTATTTACAATTTTATAGACATATAGCGACGGTTTGTTTTCGGTAACAAAAATGCCATCTTCCTTAAATTCTTCGTAACGGCTTCTTACCAGTCTGTAACGCTCTTCTCCAGTGACTTCTTGGTCGTATTTATAACCTGGATTAACAATATGGAGAAAGCTGTACGGATTATAACCCATTCTAGATTCACGTTCATCTAAAGTATAACTTTGATAAGGGCGTGCTGCTACAAGACCAACAATAGCTCTGGTTGGTTTAACCGCCTTAAATGGAATTATTTTAGCCATCTTTTAGTTTAAAGTGTAAAGTAATAAGTGTGAAGTGGCAAATTTTTGACGCTTATTACTACATGTTTAGGATTCTTTTTTTGAACCAAATTTTTCAGGATTTAGTATCATATAATTTAAAAGTTTAGCAACTTCAAAAGATTCTTCGTTTAATAATTCGAATTGTTTTGAAGAAATGTATTTGCAAGCAACTGCGAACTCTAACCAAGTTTGAGTTTCTCCATTTTCAGCATCACAATCTGTAAGCTTACTAATAAAGTGTTTGGGATAGCGTCTTTTACGATAAGCTTCTGATAAATTGGCACAAACACTTCTTGAAGAACGTCTTATCTGATCTGTAAGTGAGTAAGTTTCTTCTTTAGGAAAAGATTTTGAAATTTCATAAATATTCATCGCTAGTTTAAAACCCTTTCGATAAGCTATTAAATCTTGAACTTTCATACTTCACACTTTAGACTTTACACTTCACACTATAAAAACTGCTTAGATACGTTTTCTGCTTTACGGCTTTCTGAATAATCATAAAAACCTTCTCCAGATTTTACTCCCAATTTACCAGCTTGTACCATGTTAACAAGCAAAGGACAAGGTGCATACTTAGGATTTTTAAAGCCATCGTACATTACATTTAAGATAGAAAGGCATACATCTAAACCAATAAAATCTGCTAATTGTAATGGTCCCATAGGGTGTGCCATTCCTAATTTCATTACGGTATCAATTTCTTGAACACCAGCGACACCATTATATAAAGACTCTATAGACTCGTTAATCATTGGCATTAAAATACGATTGGCTACAAAACCAGGATAATCATTAACCTCAGTTGGTACTTTACCAAGCGTTTTAGATAACTCCATGATGGTATTTGTAACGTCATCGCTTGTATTGTATCCACGAATAATCTCTACCAATTTCATGATTGGCACAGGATTCATAAAATGCATACCAATCACTTTTTCTGGACGCGATGTAGCAGCTGCAATTTGTGTTATTGAGATTGAAGATGTGTTTGTAGCCAAAATTGTAGCGTCATCACAAGCTTCGTCTAGCTGCTTAAAAATCTTTAGTTTTAAATCTATATTTTCTGTAGCTGCTTCAACGACAAGATCAGTGTTTTTAACACCATCAACCGTGTTTGTATAGGTAGTAATGTTTCCTAAGGTTTCTGCTTTATCATTTTCAGTGATTTTTTCTTTAGCTACCATTCTGTCTAAATTCTTAGAAATTGTAGCTAAACCGCGTTCTAGAGACGCTTCACTAATATCTATAAGGTTTACTTTAAATCCTGACTGAGCAAAGGTGTGGGCAATTCCGTTTCCCATTGTTCCTGCTCCTATAACTGCTATGTTTTTCATAATTAAAAAAGAGCCCATCCTAGCCTTCCCAGAGGGAAGGAATTCTTACTCGGGCTGGTAAGAATTTTGTTAGTAATATATATTTAAAGAGCGCTTCGAGTTCCCTTCCTTCGGAAGGGTTAGGGAAGGCTTTTTTAAAACTGATTAATAATCATTGTTGCAACACGTAGCGCTTCTGTACCATCATGCAATGTTACAATTGGCTTTGTGTTGTTGTTAATGGCATCTGCAAATGTTTCTAGTTCGTCTAAAATGGCGTTGTTACTAGACACTTCAGGATTATCAAAATAGATTTGCTTTTTAACACCTTCAGCATTTTGAAGAATCATATCAAAGTCACCTGGATTTTCTGGTGCATCTTTCATTTTTACGACCTCACATTTCTTTTCTAGAAAATCTACAGAGATGTAAGCATCTTTTTGAAAGAAACGTGTTTTTCGCATGTTCTTTAATGAAATACGACTTGCGGTAAGGTTGGCTACACATCCGTTTTTAAATTCAATACGTGCATTAGCAATATCTGGAGTATCACTAACGACAGAAACTCCACTTGCAGAAACATGCTTTACAGGCGATTGCACCACGCTAAGAATAATGTCGATATCGTGAATCATTAAATCCAATACCACAGGAACATCTGTACCACGAGGATTAAATTCAGCCAAACGGTGCGTTTCTATAAACATAGGATTTTCTATTTTATTCTTCACTGCTATGAATGCAGGATTAAAACGCTCTACATGACCAACTTGCCCTTTTACACCATGTTCTGCAACTAAAGTTCTAATGGCTTCAGCTTCTTCAACAGTATTGGTAATTGGCTTTTCTATAAAAATATGTTTACCTTTTTTAATTGCTTGCTTGGCACAATCGTAATGCGAAAGGGTAGGAGTTACAATATCTACAACATCTACAGCGTCAATTAAAGCCTCAATAGAATCGAAATATGTGTAACCAAACTCTTCTACAACACGTTTTGCATTTTCAGCATCTGCATCATAAAACCCAACAAGCTCATATTTTTTGGATTGATTGAGCAGTCTCAAATGTATTTTTCCTAGGTGACCAGCACCCAAAACACCAGCTTTTAGCATGTTTTTCTGTTTTTTTCAAAAATAATTGATTTGAACGAGATATTTAAGAAAGAAAATCTAAAATAATGAGAATTTAATAATTGAAAATTGCAATTGCATTTTGCTTTTGTTTGAAGTAATTTAGCCTGAAACTAAACTGAGATTTGAAAGATACATTTAAGCACAAAGGGATGCGTCAGCAACTCGTTGACACTCTTATTGGAAAGGGGATTAAAGATAAAGCGGTACTGAATGCAATCAGCAAAATACCGAGACATCTATTTATGGACTCTGGCTTTATAGATCATGCTTATGTAGATAAGGCTTTTCCGATTGCGGCAGATCAGACGATTTCTCAACCTTACACTGTAGCATTTCAATCTGAACTATTACAAATAAAACCTGGAGACAAAGTTCTAGAAATTGGTACAGGTAGTGGTTATCAATGTGCTGTTTTAATAGAGCTTGGAGCTAAGGTTTATAGTATAGAACGTCAGCAGGAATTGTTTAAAAAAACATCTAAGTTTTTGCCAAAAATTGGTTACAGAGCTAAAAAATTAATCTTTGGAGATGGTTATAAAGGCCTGCCTGAAGAGGCACCTTTTAAAAGTATTATTGTAACTGCTGGTGCGCCTTTTGTGCCAAAACCATTACTAAGTCAGTTAGCTATTGGTGGTAGGCTAGTGATACCAGTTGGAGATGATGTACAGGTAATGACCCTATTTATAAGACGAGGACAAAAGGAATTTGAAAAACACGAGTTTGGTGAATTCCGTTTTGTGCCGATGCTAGAAGATAAAAACTAAATTATGAAGTATTTTATTGTTTTTGTGTTAAGTATTTTTGTGCAATTGGCTTTAGGTCAGGACTACACAGAGTATTTAACCGGTAATTCTTCTGACTTAGAAGTATCGCCTGAGTTTGGAATTTGTATGATGGGTGGTGCAAGCGAAAATGATGAGGCGATGATTTGGTTTTTAAATAGAGCCAACGGAGGAGATGTTGTGGTTTTAAGAGCTACGGGAAGTGATGGCTATAATAATTATTTTTATTCTCAACTTGGTGTTACCATCAATTCGGTAAGAACGTTCGTTATTTCTTCGGAAGAAGGAGCTACAAATAGTTATGTTTTAGATAAAATAGAAAAAGCAGAGGCGATTTGGTTTGCAGGTGGTGATCAGTACGACTATGTAAGCTTTTTTAAGAATAATGCTATGGAAGACGCGATTAACGATTTTGTGAATATAAAAGGCGGTGCCATAGGTGGAACGAGTGCAGGAATGGCAATACTAGGTGGTGGTTACTTTTCCGCAGAAAACGGAACAGTAACAAACGCACAAGCACTTAGCGATCCTTACCATAATAGAATGACTTTAGGATATAATGATTTTTTAGAGATTCCTTATTTAGACCAAATGATTACAGATACGCATTACGATGATCCGGATCGTAGAGCTAGACACAGTGTTTTTCTGGCACGATATGCAAATGATAACACTTCAAGAGCCTTTGGTATAGCATGTAATGAATATACTGCTGTTTGTGTTGATGAAAATGGAAGGGCTAATGTTTATGGTGAATACCCAACATATCCTGAGTATGCCTTCTTCTTGCAGTCTAATTGTACGAATGAATTTTTACCGGAAACTTGTACTGATGGAAATCCATTACATTGGGTGAGAAATGATGAAGCTTTAAAAGTTTATAAAGTACCAGGTACGCTAAACGGACAAAATTATTTTGATCTTTCCGACTGGCAAAGCGGGAGTGGTGGTGAGTGGCAAAATTGGTATGTTAACAACGGTACGTTTGCAACATCATCATCAATAAACCCAAATTGTAACGATGCCTTGAGTGTTGAGGATATTGCCAATACAGAGCTAAAAGTACTGCCAAATCCATTTTCAGATTACGTGTCAATTAAAACAGAAATCGAAAACTTAAATATTAAAATGTTTGATGTTTCTGGGAAACAAGTTGGAGTAGAATTTGATAAAAACAAAATAGATACCAAAGCATTAGCCAATGGTATCTATTTTATAATCATAGAAAATGAAGATTATAAACAAACGTTTAAACTTATTAAGCGCTAATTAACGTATTTTTTATAGGATTCTTCACCATTAACAATTGGTAGTGTTAAGGTTGTTTTGTCTAGTTCAATGGTTAATTCAGTTCCAGGTTTGGGATGGATAGTATATTCTTTATCACTAGAAAAAATCATTAATCCAATTTGCTTTCCTGCTTTTATAACTTGGTCATCTGGTTGTAGATCAAAATTCACCGTGTATGAACGACCAGGTATTAGGTCTTCTTCGTTGGTTAATGATTTATAATTTTTAGGATCTGCCCAACCACGAGTAATAATATTGTCGGTAATTTTTGATGCGCTATCATCCCAAGGTAAGGATACTAGCCATACACTCAGGTTAGCCGCTGGCTTTTTACTAGATAGTGTAATACTCACTTTTGGCACTCCAGAAATATGGATATCTCCATTTAACTTAGGTGTTACATATAGTAATCTATGTTCTGAGCGCTCCGCTTTTGCGAGATCAGCACCAGAGAATGAAACATCATCTATAAGTATTTCTCCAGTTTCTATAACATTTTTATTTAGCGTTAATCCACCCGCTGTATTTCCTCCTTCTGTTAGGTGTAAAACAACATCCTGCGTATTAGGGTTAGGATAATCTTTGTAAGCTGTAGGATTTGAAGGGTCATCATATTCTCTTACGATATAAGCCTTGTTTTCTTCTTTATCAACTCCATTGTCTACACCATGAAGATATTTAGTAAACCATTTGTTCATCATTGAAATTGGAGGTGGTCCACCATGACCATTCTGATGATAATAAATCTGAGCAGGAAGGCCTTTCTCTTTTGCAGCCTTATATATTCTGTAACTATGCTCTGGCATTACATTCCAGTCGTTAAAGCCATGAGACATTAGTAGTGCAGCTTTCATATTATCCATTTGGTTAAGGTAATCTCTGGCTGCCCACCAATCGCTATAATCGCCAGTCTGACGATCCATATTGTTCATCATATCAGTATCTCTAACCACTTTGTTGTTGTGGGCTCTGTTTTCTTCATCACCACTGTGAATAAAATCATAAAGCACATCGATGTCTTCACCTAAATAACCTCCAGGAGAACGTACTAAGCCATTAGAACGGTAATAATGATAATAAGATGTGTTTGGAGCAATTGGGATAATAACTTCTAAACCATCAACACCAGTTGTGGCTGCTGCTAAAGGTAAAGTACCATTATACGATGTACCTGTCATGCCTACTTTTCCGGTAGACCAATAGGCTTTTACTTCTTTTTTGCCATCGCGTTCTGTGTAACCTTTTGCTCTGCCACACAACCAATCGATAACAGCTTTTGGTGCTAAAGATTCATTTTTACCACCACAAGTTGGTGCACCGTCAGAGTAACCAGTGCCAGGCGAAGATGAGTGCACAACAATATAACCACGAGGAACCCATTTTTTGATGTGAGAATATGAAATCATTGGTCTCGGTGCAGCACGTCGTTTTACTTCAGGATGTGTGCGCTCTTCAGATTTGCCTCCGAGTTCTCTTTCTACATTCCACATAATACCTGGTGTATCACCAGCAACACCTGCAAAATATGGACTCGTAACATAGATGATAGGTAATTTTAAGTCTTCTGTATCAGTTTGTTCTGGTCTGGTAACAGAAACATGCATTCTGTCTAAATCGCCATCACCATCTGTATCAAACTCTGTTTCTACCCAAAGATCGTGATGTACCCATGTCTCTGGGTTATTAAAGGCTTCAACAATTTGAGCTTCACCATCTTTGAAAATAGGTGTTACTTTTTCTGTTGTGTCTTGTGCAAAGCTTTGGAAAGAAAGAGCAATTGCAAGCGCTAGAATGAAATTGATTTTGCGTGTTTTTAGCATGGTGTTGTTTTTACTTTTTGATAAAAATAAGATTAATTCTTTGGTAAATAGTCATCAGGAATAGGGTTGTCTTTAGTTTCTTGCATCCAGTAAATATTGATAATCCACCAACGTTCGCCATCATTTAGTAATTGAATACTATTAATGCCTCGCATAAATGGTTTATCATCATCTTTATTTTTAAAAGACTCATAGGTACTAAACACTTGCGTGATGTTTCCAAACGTTTGAACTTCTCGATTGATTTCAACTTCATGAAATCCGTTTTCCACTAACCATTTTCCTGAGCTATTAATGTAATCATCTGGCGTCATGTAGCGTGCAATTTGTTTACCTTCTTTGTCTTTTCCTGTTGGTATTAACTTTGCATTTTTGTGAAACAAATGTTTAAACAAAGTCCAATCGCGTTCAAAACCTTTATCGCCAGAAATGACCGTATATAAAGTTTCAATGGTGCTATCTAATGTAGCCACATTTTTACTGAAATCTTTTGTTTCTTCTTGGGCTGAAAGCGTTAAAGTAAGAACGGAAAATAGAATTGTAAGTGAATTCTTCATCTTTATGGTTATCATTTTATGGATTCCTGCCGTAGTTTATCTTGAGCGATAGTCGAAAGGCAGGAGTGACAATTATTTAAAATTAAAAGAATTTCAAACCAAATAAAATAGCATCTCCTTGAAATCCTCCTTGGTAAGAGCGAATATAATCAAACCTTAAGAAACGCCATTTTCCCCAGCCAATATTATCAACACCAATTGTAAATTCTTGATACGGTTTGTTGTCTGGTGTTGCTAAGTTGTGCGCACCTACTATAAGGTTGAAATTTAATTTATTTAAACCTGGAATTTTCCCCAAAATAAAGCCATTAAAATCATGTTCAGCGTGCATTTCTAGATAACTGTCATTGGTGCTTAAGTCGTAATAGCCTAAGTTGTTAAATACGTTTGTATAGTTTCCACGTCTGCTTACGTTAATTTGGTTGCCATTAAAATGTTGGTAGTCCATAAACGCAATATCGTCTGCATTAAAAAATTTACCTCCTCTTAGGTTGTAGCTAAAGCGACCTTTGTCTGCTATGGTAAAGCTTTGATAGAGTCTTGCTTTAATCTGGTCAAAATTATAATCGCTATTTGTAGCTCCCAGACCTTTTTCGTAACTCAATACCAAAGTTGGATACTTCTCTGATCTAATATTGAATTTACTATCTGGATAACTCAAATACTTTTGACCAAAGTTAATCTGACCAGTCACATTAAATTTTACAATATTATGGTTTTCAAAAGGTGCATCTGTGCTTGTAGGATCTATAGGGTTGTTTGTTAAGTAAACTTGGTCTGCCCTTGGGTAGAATGCCTGATCTGTTGTGTTGAAAAGTGCTGATCTGTTTTCGTAAGAAATGTTAGAATACAGATAAAAGCCGTTGAATAACTCCTCTGAGTAATTAAGTTGAATAAAACGACGTTCGTACAACTTCATGTAGTTTTCTTCAAAAAATAATGTTGCAATAGAGTTTCCAAAAGGTGTAATGGGTTCAGCAGAATTAAACTGTTCTACCTTGGTTCCACCAGAAAGTGTTAAGAAACGCCTGTTAGTATTGTTAAACTTATATCTTAATGACGCAGTTGCACGTAAACGTTCATCTGAAAAACCATATTGTACGCTAGCACTTGCATTAAAATAACGTCTAAATTCGTCTAACTGTTTATTGTAAAACAAATTGAGTTGTGTGGTAAATCCTTGTACAGTATTAAACTGAACTCCTCCAATAGGAATATCAAAACCTAAACTATACTTTTTATAAGAGTTATCATAAGTGTAACCTAAAACATCGCCAAGTTTAAATTTGTTTTTTTCGCGATCTACAGAATCTAAGTACGTTTTAGATTCGCGAACAATTTGTATACTATCTTTTTTTACATAATCTGTACGTTCTTCTTCAGTTAGAGGCACAGGTCGTATTTGTTTCCAGAACAAAGAATCTTTTTTGTTAGCCTCATTTTCAAAAGAAACAAGCTCCGCTCCAAAATCTTTTTGAGTAAGGTTAGAATTGAATTCGTAATTACTATAAACAGCAGTAAAGCGTCCATCTCCTTTAATGCCAAAAATGCCGTATTTAAAGTCAATACTTTGCGATATTAAAGCCCATAAATCATCAGTTTTGGAATACGAAAAACTCTGTTTTAAAGAGATGATATCTGCAGCAGGAATTCTGGCTTGCGTTCCTGTAATGTCTAGTTCAATAGCGTAAAGCGTCCATTGATCTTCAACTATATAAATGGTGCCTGAAAACACAGGATCATTTTTGCGCTTAGGAATTACATTTATTTTATTGATGAGGTTGCCATGTTCATCATAAAAGATACCTTCTAATTTATAGCGGTAATAACCAAAGGCATTGTTAGCTATTGGTGACACGATTTGATTACCAAACTCAACCGTATTATTGTAGAAATTATAATCTACATCTTGCGCATTGTTGAAACTAAAACCATTATCGTCTCCACTTACTTTAGAGGCTGTAATTTTTTCTTTGAGCTGATTTGGTCGTAAATATTGAATTTTTGAAATGGTTTCAGAGAGGTAAATAATACCACTTCTGGTAGAGTCTAAACCACCTCCAAGATCTCCAATTTCTTGGCCTAAAATTTTTTCTGGGGCATCTTTTATTCTTATCAATCCGCGCGAATAAAAGTCGGCTTTAAACGATTCAATTTTCTCAAGATTCTCTTTCCGTTTGGCTATCGCTTGTCTTATGATTGCGTTTGCTGGATTGTCTTCCGATGCTACTACGACTTCATTGAGAGAAACAGATTCCTCTTCTAAAGTAACATCAACCTTAAAAGGAAGTGAGGTTACATCAACTGTTTTCTTAACTGTTTTATAACCTAAATACGTATAAACTATGGTGCATGATTTTTTCTCTGAAACGGAGAGTTCGTAATAACCATCGTCGTTACTGGTAGTGCCTTTAAAAGTGTTTTCTACGAGAATATTTACAAAGGGTAGCGGTTCTCCGTTGGTGTTTGTAATGGTTCCTGTAATTTGGGCAGATGCAAAAGTGCAAACAAAAAGTAAAAAAAGAGCGTGTAGTTTTAGTTTCATAGATGTTGATTGATGGTTAAACTTAGACATGGATTTTATCGCACAAAAAACATGCCTTTATAATTACAGACACTATTTTACCAACATTGGTTGCCTGCAACTGCATCAAACTTAGAGTAAAATGAAATATGTAACAGTTATAGCAATCCTAAAGTTATCGAAAACTTTTCTTAATACGGTCTAAATTACGCTTGTTGTCACGATCTTTTATGGTCTCACGCTTATCGTAGAGTTTTTTACCTTTACCTAAAGCAATTTCTAATTTGGCTAGTCCTTTTTCATTGATGAACAGACGAAGCGGAATAATAGAATTTCCTTTAACGTTAACTTCTTTTTCAAGTTTTTTAAGCTCACGTTTGTTAAGTAATAATTTACGCTCAGCTTTAGGTTTGTGGTTGTAGTAGTTGCCAAAAGCGTACTCTTCTATTGTCATGTTGATAACAAACAATTCTCCACGATCATTAAATTCGCAAAAACTTTCGGCAATAGAAGCTTTACTGGCTCTAATAGATTTTATCTCAGTACCAGTTAAAACAATTCCGGCAGTGTACTTATCCAATATCTCGTACTGAAATTTTGCCTTCTTGTTTAGTATGTTTACCTTTTTTTGCATAGTTGGCAAAGATAATAAGAAAGTATCAAGTACAAAGTGCAAAAGCATTAAGTAAACTTTATTGTAAACTATTACTTAGTTTTACGACCTTAACTTCCTAAATCGTAATTATGAAATATCTATACTTGGTTTTATTTGGATTAATGCTTTTTAGTTGCAAGGATGAAAAACAAGTTATAAACCTTACAGCAGATGAAATCATTTCTAAATCTATAGAGAAAGCAGGAGGTAAAGCATTTGATAATTCTGTAATACGATTCAATTTTAGAAATAAGTTTTATGTAGCCAGACGTAATAAAGGACAGTTTTCCTTAATACGAATGTTTAAGGATGGTAATGATTCTGTTTTCGATTTGTTGACCAATAACAATTTTGATCGTTTTATAAATGAAAGTCGTGTTATTCTAGAAGATAGCATGAAGGCTAAGTTTTCGGCATCTGTTAATTCTGTGCATTACTTTTCGGTTTTACCGTATGGTTTAAATGCAGATGCTGTCAATAAAACTTTATTGGGAGAAGAGCAAATTAACGAAAAGAACTATTATAAAATTAAAGTAACATTTAATCCTGATGGTGGAGGTGAGGACTATGAAGATGTTTTTGTGTATTGGTTTGATAAAGAGCGTTTTAAAGTTGATTATTTAGCGTACTCGTATAATGAAGAAGATGGTGTAGGCATGCGCTTTAGAGAAGCGTTTAATGAAAGATATATTGAAGGAATCCGGTTTGTAGATTATAATAATTATAAGACGGAAAACAACGAATTAGAACTGTTTGATTTAGGTGAAGCTTTTGAAGAAAAGAAACTAAAACTATTATCTAAAATTGAATTAAAAAGTATAGAGGTTGAATTACTCAATCAATAAAAAAGAAGCTGTAGTCTTAAGCTTCATGTTATTTGTCAATCTGAACTCGTTTCAGATTCTTGTAAATTAAATCAACAAGATTCTGAAATACACTTCGACTGCGCTCAGTGGGACAATTCAGAATGACAGCTTGTGACATTTTTAAGACAGCTTCCTTCTTTATGATAAAGTAAACGATTATCGGCCTAAATAGCCACCATCAACAGGGATAATAGTGCCAGTAACGTAATCGCTAGCAGATGATGCTAAAAAGACTGTAAGACCTTTTAAATCTTCACCAGTTCCCCAACGCTTCATTGGTACACGCATAAAAATCTCTTCTGTTCGTTTTTTGTCGTTGATGATAGCAGCATTTAATTGTGTGTCCATGTAACCAGGTGCAATAGCATTGACACAAATACCTTTAGCCGCTAAATCATTTGATAGTGCCTTTGTTAATTGACCAACACCACCTTTTGACGCTGCATATGCCGGAATTGTAATTCCGCCTAAGAAGCTCATTAATGATGCAACATTGATAATTTTTCCACCATTGCCTTCAAGCATAGTATTAGCAGCATATTTACAGTAATAGAATGTTGCATCTAGATTAATTGCAATAACTTTCCTCCATTCTTCATCCGGAAATTGTTCGCTAGGATAGCGTCGTTGTATTCCTGCAGAATTCACTAAAATATCTAGTTTGCCTTCAAGAATTTCTAAAGCCTTTTTATAAGAACTTTTAATGTCTTCAATTTTACTGACATCAGCTTTTACAGCCTCTACATTGAGATTGTTTTTTTTGAAATCTCTGCAAAAATCATACATTCTGTCGTCAATGTCTATGATAACTACTTTAGATCCAGCTTCTGCTAAAGCCTCTACCATTGCTTTTCCGAGGTCGCCTGCGCCTCCAACAACAATGGCATTTTTGTTTTCTAAACTAAATTTTTTTAAAACATTAATACTCATTTTTTAGTTGATTGTTAGGGTTGTTATAGTTAGTGATGACTGTAATCATCGGTATTCCATAAATCTGTCCACTCCAATACCATATTTTCTCCGTTTTCATCTCGGATATCTAATATCTTTTGAATGTCTAAAATGGTTTGATTGGTTTCTGCAACCGAGTCAGAAACTGTATAAATTCTGTATAATACTTGTCTTTCTGTACCAATCATAGCAGGTAATACTTCATCACCTTCCTTAAATCGTTCTACAACAAAAATTACATTTTTATGATTCTTAAGTTCCTTTAAGCCTTTTATAGACGTAATTTTACCAGCTTTTAAAAGTACCCAAACTGAACACGCTTTTTTGCCACGCAGCATATAATCGTTTTGTTCAGCAAAATTTTCATCACCAAAAACACCTGTTAAAGCAAAATTTAAAAGCATATTTCTATGGTCAAAACCGTTGATATGTGCTAAATGAATATGAGGTGCTTCTCCTTGTAATCTAAATCCAGGATCATAGCTGTAAAACTCACCATTTTCAACAAAGAATTGAATATTTAAAACACCATTTTGCACTCCTGTGGCTTTAAATAATTCAGATAATTTTGGATGAACGGTTTCGACAAACTCTTTAGTGAATTTTGATGGATATAACGTTGCTAAGCCTATAGGACTAGAGTTGCCTTGTAGTCTGGTTAAGGTTCTGTCGTATATGGCAGATAAATACGGAACTCCATTTTTAAACGTGTAATATGCGGCCATATCGTGACAACTAGAGTCCATATACTTTTCTACCAGGACGATGCCTTTTTTAGAGAATTTAAGAACATTTTTTACGGTTTGGTTATAGTCTTCCTCATCTCTGCATATTTTCATACCAACACCTCCGCCACTATCAACTGGTTTTACCATTAATGGAAGGTCAACTTTTTTAGGCTTTCTTATGGGTTCGTCTTTTTTAAGATAAATACCCGGTATATCTTGTACGTCGTGCGCTTCACAATAACGTTTATAGCCATCCTTACTGCAGAAAGCTTCAATTGTACCATCTGTAGCATAGCAAGGTAGTCCTAGTCTTTCGCAAATTTCTTTATAGGGCTTAACTAAAATATCTGCAACACCGACAAGTACTGCATCTACGTTTTTTTCTTTAGCAACTTTTACAATACCATCGATGTCAAAACCATCGATGTCATATGTCTCAGCAGCGAATTTTTTAGCAGGTGCCTCTGGATTTGGATCAATTACAATAGTGTGTAATCCCATATTATTGGCAAATTCTACTAAAACTCCGGTTTCTGGATTACCGCCAAGTATTATTATTTTTTTCATCATTGTTAATTTTAAGGGTTTTAAATTTTAGGGGTGAGGGAATTTTTAGTTTTTTTAGGGAATATAAAATTTTTATCATAGCCCAAATCTTTCAGAAGGCTTTTGATTTTTGTTTCGTCTGTATTGATTTTAATAATTTTAGACTTGTCTATACCCATCAATTCTAATTCTTCTTTTAGAGATTTATGGGTTGAAGGGTTAATAGTCGCTATTATCAAATAATCAAATTCATCATTGTTAATACTACTGATGGGATGAACAGTGTTTTCCCCAATTTTTAAATCGTGATAATCTACATCTATCCATTTTATAATCTTAAAATAATCCGTTTTTAGATTGGTAGAAAGTATGTGCTGACCAAAAGAGCCAGAACTATATACTACAATTTTTGAATCTTTTTCGGTATTTAAAAATGGATTGAACCAAGTATCGTGCTCTTCGTTGTATATAAGTCCACCTGATCTCACTAATATTTGTGAATAGAGGTAATATGTTATTTGTGTGTTTAAATTTTCTTCATCTAAAACATTGTTTAATTTAGTTTTAAGGAAATTCATTAAAAGTCCTAGTCTGTAGTATTCTGTCCTTGGATTTTCAACGGATTTTACAATAGAGTCGTGACGTTGTCTGTAATAATAAAGTGGAATTTTGCTAATGACCAATCGTTTAGTAAAAGCTAAGTACGAGTATGTGATAGCAGCATCTTCACCCATTACAACATCATTAGGAACATCGTAGAGTATCTTTTCTAAAAGTTCTTTTTTGAAGAGCTTATTCCAAACATAAGTAGACATACCATGCTCACAGAATTCACCATTGTATATGGCTTTTGGTAAAATTTCAGATGTAATTTTAGTTTCATCATAAAAACCAGGATTTTTTGGTTTTATGGTTTCTATTTTACCATCAAACTCTCTAAAATGACCAGTTACAACTAAATCAGCATCGTTAGCAATAGCAAGTTTATACAACGTATCTAGATAAAAATGATCTACCCAATCATCGCCATCTACGTACGCAATATGTGTGCCTGAGGCAGCTTCTAAACCAGCTTTTCTTGCTGATAATAATCCTCCGTTTGGTTTATGAATTACTTTAATTCTGCTGTCATCCTTTGCATAATCATCACAAATTTGAGGACAGTTGTCAGGACTACCATCATCTACCAATATTAATTCAAAGTCTTTAAATGACTGCTCTAACAAACTTTCAATACATTGTGCTAAGTATTTTTCTATACGATAAATAGGAACAATAACACTAATTTTTATAGAGCTCATACTTATATATTTTGATTTATTTCTACATAAAATAATCCACTACCATTTTCATAGTTTTTATCTTCGTCATTCTTTGCTGTTGTGATGTATAAATTTGATTTATCATCAAAACAACAAGACGTAACGTTTGTGTATGGAAGGGTTATTTCATTAATTTTTTTTCCGGTTGAAGGGTTCCACTGCGAAATACAAGCTCCTCCCCATTCTGCAATCCATAGCATACCCTTTTTGTCTATGCACATTCCGTCAGGACTTCCATCTTCGTTAAACTCAATGACGTAATCAACAAACTCAACTTTTCCTGTATCGAGGTTATAGTTGTACTTAGCAACCTTCTTTGTTGGTGTGTCAATAAAATAGAGTGTTTTATTGTCTTCTGTGAAAGCTAGTCCGTTTGAAATAGTAGTATTTTCTATAATCACTTTAGATTCACCGTTATAGTAAGAAAACACATTTCCTATTCCGTTAATGACCTTTGGATAGCCCATTGTACCAATTATATATCTTCCTACTGCATCTTCTATACCGTCATTGTAGCGTACATTATTGGGAATATCTATCTGAAATTTGAAAGTAGATTTTAGGGTATTAAAATCTATTTCGTAAAATCCATTTTTTGAAGCGACCAAAACAACTTTTTTAGATATAACATAAACGTTACTCGTAGGCGAATCTAGCTTTAAACTCAAAATCTCCTTAGTATTTGGGTTGTAGCAATACACCAAGGCATCTAGGATTGAAACAAAATATAGTAGCTGATGTTTTGAGTCGAAAATTGGACCTTCAAATAGTTCAGCGGATTGGGAGAAGTAAATTAAGTGTTTTGTCATTACATGTTTCTTAAATAAATTCTCCTCCTGTTACTCTCATAATTGAACCTGTAGTCATTGCAGAATCATCAGAGATAAAATACATAACTGCTGGCACAGGATCATTTGGAGTAAGCATGCGTCCCATAGGAATTATTTCGCTTGCATTACTTTTTAACTGCGCTTCACTTATACCTTCTTGCTGGCGAAGTTGAAGTTCTCCTTCGGTACTGGTCCAGCCCATTACTAAATAGTTTGATCTAATTCCATATTTGGCATAATGGTGTGCAATATGGGTAGAAAGTGTGTATAATGTTCCTTTGGTTAATGCATATGCAGTGCGATCTTCTTGACCATAATCCATATGAGCAGAACCAAAGAATACAACAGAACCACCTTTTTGTTCTATCATAGACCTTAAAACATGTTTTAGTAAAAAATAAGGTGCTTTAAGATTAACATTAAATACCTTGTCATAGGTATCTTCGTCTGTGTCAATCAAAGACGCAACAGGTGTAATGCCAGCATATATAATTAGCGCATCTATTTTTTTGAAACGTTTTATGGTCGCTTTGTAATAATCTTCAATACCATTAATAGATGTAAGATCAAGTTTATGAAAGTATAAGTTGTCTTGGTTATTAGAGGATTTAATGATGTCGTTACCTTCTTCAGTATTTCTTCCACAAAAGGCTACATTATACCCTTTTTTTAAGCTGGCCTTAAGTATTTCTTTTCCAACACCTTTGGTGCCACCTAATAACATTACAGTTTTCATAAATGGTTTAAATCAATCTTTTCTAATTAATGTTCTCAAAACTAGTTATTTATTTTTAGAAATAAATTTTTTTATCTGTGTATTGATACTATTTACGGTAAATAGGTTAAATGCAAAAATATTGGTTAAATAGAGTTGAGTTTTTATTCAATTTTTAGAAGTGTGGAAGTCTTTGTGTTATCCGTTATGGTTATAATATAAAGATTGGCATTGTTGCTTTCGTCAATCTGATTATATTTTTTTTCGTTGAGTAGAGCATTGGTTAGCATAGGTGTAGTATTGCTATGGCCAACAACTAAAACCGTTTTTCCTTTAGTTTCTTTAATGAAATCCTCAAGTTTTAAATTTCTAGGATCATAAAAGGTAATATCTATATTATTTGCTTTGGCTGTAGGCTCTGCAGTTTCCTTGGTTCTGTTATATTTGGTGGAGAAGACCATATCGAATTTAACATCACCAAAGGTTGTAGTCCAGTTTTCGGCGCGCTGTTTACCTTCTTCTGTCAAATGTGGATCTTTATTTGTTTTGTCAGATTGGTCTTTCTCTGCATGTCTAATAAGGTAGTAGGTTGTTGTTTTTTGTTCTTCTTTAAATTTTTCTTCAAAAGGCCCTTCCCAAATCACTTGTTCTATCATCCATTTTCCCTCATCTTTTGATAAAAGTATATAGTCCAAACCCCAAAATCCTGTAACTTTTGCCGAAGCGATGTGATTGCTTATCTCTAACACTTTAACACTTCGCATTTTAGTTTCGGTAGTTGTTCTACCTTTTTCTTTGATGTTTTGAGCCATTTTAAGAGCATTCTCATATGTCAATTGCTCGTAGAACTCGTACTCACCTGTATCTTTATTTTTCCAATAGCCAAACTTGTAGAGTCTTGGTTTTAATGCTGCTTTTAGTTTAAGGGTATCTCCTTGATAAAAGCCATCAATGTAATTGTTAAGGGTGGTTTCGATTTGCTCTACATCAGTGTTTTCTTGTGCAGATAAACTGATAAATAGTAAAAACGATAGTGTAAAGAATAGAGATTTCATTTTTTGAAAGATGATTGATTAAACCTCTCAAAAATAGACTAGAAAATCTGATTTTCTTCGAAAAAGTATGTTAAATGCCGTTTAAGCTAACTCTAAAGCTATCTCAATCATGTTCTTAAATGTTGTTTCACGCTCTTTACTTGTAGTTTTTTCGCCAGTCACCAAAGAGTCTGAAATCGTTAAAATTGCAAGTGCGTTTACGTTGTGCTTAGCAGCAACAGTGTAAAGTCCAGCAGCTTCCATTTCTACACAGAGCACCCCAAATTTAGACCACTTTTTGTAGGATTCTATGTTGTCTTCGTAAAATTCGTCAGAAGACAGAACATTACCAGCATGTATAGGTATGTTTTTAGCTTCGGCAGCCTTTACAGCCTTTAGGAACAAACCAAAATCTGCTGTAGGTGCATAATCTGCACCACCAAAACGTAGCTCGTTAACACCAGATGTAGAGGATGCAGCCATTGCTAAAACGACATCTCTAATTTTTACATTCTTTTGATAAGAACCTGCACTACCAACTCTTATTAAGTTCTTTACACCGAAGTCTTTTATAAGTTCATTAGCATAGATGGAAATACTTGGGATACCCATGCCAGAACCCATTGTAGATACACGCTTACCCTTGTAAGTGCCTGTATATCCATACATGCCTCTTACTTCATTAAAGCAAACAGGATCTTCAAAAAAAGTTTCCGCAATCCATTTTGCTCTTAATGGATCACCTGGTAATAAAATAGTTTCTGCAATATCGCCTCTCTTGGCACCAATGTGTACACTCATGCCACAAAGTTAAGCAAAGCGTTTTAAACTAGTAAGTGGAATTAGATGTTTGATTATTCATCATAGCAACACCAGACGACGCACCAATTCTGTGGACACCTACTTCTATATATTTTAGGGCAGTTTCAGCGTCTCTAATACCTCCTGAGGCTTTAATTTTCAATTGGTCTTTTACGGTCTTCTTCATAATTTTTACTGCCGTAAGTGTAGCTCCACTCTTAGAAAAGCCAGTTGATGTTTTTACAAAATCCGCTTTGGCATCTACGCAGATTTCGCAAGCCTTTACAATTTCATTTTTAGAGAGTTCACTAATTTCTAAGATAACTTTGAGAGGTATTAATCCGATAGCACGTTTTACATCGCTAATATCTTTGAGGACTGCGACATAGTTTTTACTTTTTAGACGACCAATATTCATCACCATATCAATTTCGGTGGCACCTTGTTCTATTGCCTTTTTAGCTTCAAAAATCTTAGCTTCTATAGACATAGCACCAAGTGGAAAACCAACAACCGTACAAACTTTTACTTCAGATCGTCCTAGAGCTTGCTTTGCAATAGGTACATAACAACTATTTACACATACAGAGTAAAAATTATATTTCATTGCATCTTCGCAAAGTTTAAGTATATCTGATTCGGTTGCTGAAGGGCTTAATAAGGTGTGATCTATATATCTGTTCAATTCCATGTTTAAATAAGTAGGGTTTATAAAATAATTAACTATAGTAATCCCTTTGATTTAGAGGGAAAACTGCAACAAGTTTTATTGTTTCTTAAGTTATGTTGGAATTAAATAGCTCGACAAAATTAATAATAAATCCGTTAAAATGTACAGCGTTAATTAAAATTAATTATGTATTTCATCGAAAAATATCTTTTTCTATTGCAAATACTTCTAACTGAACAATTTGAATTTATCCTCACATATTTTTACAAAAGTGAAACTTAGTTTTACATGATAATTATCAGCAATTAAGCTTTTTTAAGCATTTATTTTTGTGGGAAACTTAAATATTTTAACATGAAAAATTTATTATTATTTGCTTTACTAATAGGATTAACATTTAACCTAAATGCACAAGATACTGAGGCTGCTGACGATTATAATAAGTGGCAAGCACGTTTAAGATTAATTTCTGTAATACCTTCTCCTGGTGATGATATTGATGGTGCTGATGTAGATTTAAGCACAGCGTTTGTACCAGAACTAGATTTTACTTATTTTTTCTCTAAAAATTGGGCAGCAGAGTTAATACTTGGTACTGCAAAGCACGATGTAGATTTAGATATCGATGGTGGTGGATCTTTAGATTTAGGTCATGTTTGGTTATTGCCTCCAACTTTAAATTTACAATACCACTTTTATGCTAATGATTTTAAACCTTATGTTGGTGCAGGTGTAAACTATACTATATTCTATGGTATTGACGAAGGTGAATTAGATGATATAGAGTATGAAAATTCATTTGGTTTTTCTCTACAAGCTGGTTTAGATTACAATTTAAATGACAAGTGGTTTTTAAATTTTGACGTAAAGAAATTATTTCTTAAAACAGATGTTACTGTAAATGGTGATCCCGATACTTCAGAAGTTAATATCGATCCCTTAATTATTGGTCTTGGTGTTGGCATGAAGTTTTGAGTTGAAAACAAATATTCATACGAAAAGAGCCTCTTCATTGAGGCTCTTTTTTGTTTAATCTATACGCTTAGTTTGTTTTGAATCCTAAAATACTTAAAAAAAAGGAAAGCAACACATCCAAAATTCGATAGCTTTTCGAATTTATTTCAGTGTTGCTTTAACCAACCAATCAATATAAAGACTCTTTAGAGGCTATTATGTTACACTTGTATAATCTTAGAACAAGCAGTCTATAACTCTTCTACAACTAAATCTCCTTGGTTTCTAAAAACCAATTGTCCATCAAACTCATCAAGAAGAATAATACTGTCTGTAGTAACTCTTCCGGATAAAATTTCCTTGCTTAACTGATTCAGGACTTCTTTTTGTATCACGCGTTTTACAGGTCTTGCACCATATTCAGGATTATACCCTTTATCTGCTAAATATGCTTTAGCTTCTGGTGTAGCATCAAATGTAATGCCTTGTTGCGCAATCATTTTTGTTACTCCTTTAAGTTGAAGGTCTACAATGGCTACAATGTTTTCTTTAGTTAATGGCGTAAACATTATAGTGTCATCGATACGGTTTAAAAACTCCGGTCTTACGCTTTGTTTTAATATGCCTAACACGTCAACTTTAGCTGCTTCCATTGCAGATTCAATATCCTTGGTAGCTTCAAAACGCTCTTGTATAATATGGCTTCCCATATTTGAAGTCATGATGATTATAGTGTTTTTAAAATCAGCAATACGACCTTTATTGTCCGTTAAACGCCCTTCATCCAGTACTTGTAATAAAATGTTGAAGGTATCTGGATGCGCTTTTTCAATCTCATCTAACAATACTACAGAATACGGTTTACGTCTTACAGCTTCTGTCAATTGTCCACCTTCATCATAACCAACATATCCTGGAGGTGCACCGACTAATCTACTCACCGCATGTCGTTCTTGATATTCACTCATATCAATGCGTGTCATAGCATTTTCATCATCAAATAAGTATTCTGCCAAGGCCTTAGCTAACTCTGTTTTACCCACACCAGTTGTACCTAGGAACAAGAAGGTTCCTATTGGTTTTTGTGGATTCTGTAAACCAGCTCTAGATCTGCGAACCGCATCACTAACAGCTTCAATAGCTTCTTCTTGGCCAACCACGCGTTTGTGCAGTTCGTCTTCAAGTTTAAGTAGCTTCTCGCGCTCGCTTTGTATCATTTTGGTTACAGGAATTCCTGTCCATTTTGCCACAACATCAGCGACATCTTCGTAATTAACTTCCTCTTTAATTAAGGCCGTTTCTTGTTGTTCTGCTAATTGTTTTTGATATGCTTCAAGCTTTTCAGTGGCTTCTTTTATCTTTCCATAACGGATTTCAGCAACCTTGCCATAATCACCTTCACGCTCTGCACGTTCGGCTTCGAGCTTATAATTTTCTATTTCTTGTTTTATATTCTGAACGTTTTCAACCGTTTCTTTTTCAGACTTCCATTTGGCATTAAGTTCGTTACGCTCTTCTTTAAGGTTAGCCAATTCAGCTTTTAAAGACTTTAATTTGGTTTCGTCCTTTTCACGTTTAAGAGCCTCGTGTTCAATTTCAAGCTGCATAATCTTACGATCTAGAACATCTAATTCCTCTGGTTTAGAGTTGATTTCCATACGTAATTTAGAAGCCGCTTCGTCCATAAGGTCAATAGCCTTGTCTGGTAAAAAACGATTGGTAATGTATCGGTTTGATAATTCTACAGCACCAATAATCGCTTCATCTTTAATACGCACTTTGTGGTGTGCTTCGTACTTTTCTTTAATACCACGTAGGATGGAAATGGCACTCTCTGTATCTGGCTCATTAACCGTTACCTTTTGGAAACGGCGTTCTAATGCTTTGTCTTGCTCAAAATACTTTTGGTATTCATCTAAAGTGGTTGCACCAATAGCTCTCAGTTCACCACGTGCTAAAGCAGGTTTAAGGATGTTTGCTGCATCCATAGCACCTTGACCACCACCAGCACCAACAAGGGTGTGGATTTCGTCAATGAAGAGTACGATATCACCTTCACTCGTGGTTACTTCCTTGATAACCGCTTTTAATCGTTCTTCAAACTCACCTTTGTATTTTGCACCAGCAATTAACGCTCCCATATCCAACGCAAAGATTTGTTTGTCTTTTAGGTTCTCTGGAACGTCACCATCTATGATTCTGTGCGCTAAACCTTCTGCAATAGCTGTTTTACCAGTACCAGGTTCACCAACTAAGATTGGGTTGTTTTTGGTACGACGTGATAATATTTGAAGTATTCTACGAATCTCTTCATCCCGACCAATAACTGGGTCTAACTTGCCATCTTGTGCTAGTTGGTTAAGGTTTTTAGCGTATTTGTTTAAGGAATTATAAGTTTCTTCTTGACTTTGAGACGTCACTCTATCGCCTTTACGCAATTCTTCTATGGCTGCATTAAGTCCCTTTTCAGTGACACCTTGATCTTTTAAAATCTGTGCAATTTTGCTTTTAGACTTAAAAATAGCCAAGATTAAATGCTCAATAGATACGTAGTCGTCATTCATTTTTTTGGCGATGATAGACGCTTCGTTTAGTGCTTTACTGGCTTCTCTAGAAATCATTAGCTCTGCACCAGAGACTTTAGCAAAGCTTTGTAGTTCTTTGTCTAGTATTTGTTGTAATAAAGACACATTAACATTCAACTTTTTGAGGATGAATGGTAATACATTCTCATCAACCTCAAAGAGCGCCTTAAAGATGTGCTCATTTTCGATTTGTTGATGACCAAAGCCTTGTGCAAGCTGTTGTGCTTGCTGTATGGCTTCTTGCGATTTTATTGTATAATTATTAAAGTTCATATTATTTTTGTTTTATTATTCGGAATGGTCTCTTGAACTATTTCGTTTTGACTTCGACAGGCTCAGTCTGACAACTCAGAATAACATTGTTGCTTTAATTTATGTTGTGTTTGATTATCTTTATTCAATTATCTTACCAATTGAATTTGATAAGATAAAAACGACAAAATGACTGGTTTTATTAGGATTGGAATGACTTTTTGTCTGTGTTTTGTTGTGGTTAGCCCATGGTTATCGTAGTGGTCTTACCCGAAGGAGAGCCGGAGGAGCTACGGGTGAACCTGAAGTTTGAGGTTGTGAGGTTCTCGATACAAAATGCTGGTGCATTTCACTCGAACTGACGAGAATAGTTGTTATAAGATTCTCGATACAAAATGCTAGGGCATTTCACTCGAACTGACGAGAATAGTTATTATAAGGTTCTCGATACAAAATGCTTGGGCATTTCACTCGAACTGACGATGCTGGTGGTTATAAGATTTTCGATACTTTTTGAGACTGCTTCGTGCCTCGCAGTGACGGTTTGGTGTTGTAGTAGTTTTGTAATTTTGTTCTCGATACAAAATGCTGGCGCATTTCACTCGAACTGACGTTAAAATTAAATTTTAAACATGTTTAAAAAATTATTTGGCTCATCAGAGCCTAAAGAAGAAAAAATATTACCGTGGATTGCTCTAAATAGTGTTGAGCAGCTTCATGAGATAGAAGAACGGTCTAAAGGCAAAACACAGCTTATCTTTAAGCACTCTACACGTTGTGGTATTAGCCGAATGGTGATGAACCAGTTTGTTGCTGCTTACGATTTAGACCTCAATGCCGATTTGTATTATCTCGATTTGTTGAGTTACCGGGAGGTTTCTAATGAGGTTGGTTATAAATTTCAAGTGCTACACGAGTCGCCTCAATTGCTGGTCATAAAAAATGGAGTTGTGGTAGCACATGCGAGCCATGGTGGGATTAACGACATGGATTTAGCAAAGTTTATTTAAAAAATACGTAATGTTACGTATTGACTTGTTGGTTGAAAAAAACGAACTTCGCTTATCGGTGGATATAAATCATTGAAATAGATTCATATCCTGATCGTTGTACACAATAAAAAAGAACACTATTGGATAAAAGATATCAAGTATTTGTTAGCTCAACATACAAAGATTTAATTACTGAAAGAATTGAAGTAATTCAAGCGCTTTTGGAATTGGATTGTATTCCTTCTGGAATGGAATATTTTCCAGCTGCTGATGAAACTCAATGGGATTTCATAAAAAAATTAATTGATGAATCAGACTATTATATTGTAATAATAGCTGGAAAATATGGTTCTGTTGATGATAATGGAGTTAGTTATACTCAAAAAGAATATGAGTATGCTGTTTCTAAAAACATACCGACAATTGCTTTTCTACACAATGATGTTGACTCACTACAATCTTCAAAAACCGAGAAAGAGAAAGATGCTCGTGAAAAGCTAGAGGCATTTAAAGATTTAGTAAAAAGAAAACTATGTAAGTTTTGGTCATCACCTCAAGAATTAGGAGCAGTAGTTAGTAGAAGTATTAGTCAAGCAAAAAAGAATTATCCAAGAACTGGTTGGGTTAGAGCTGATTCTATGTCTGGAACCTCTGAAAAAGAAGTTGTTCAGCTTTACAAAAAAATAGAAACACTTGAACAAAAATTAGAGGAGTCTTCAAGATTCGTAGAACTTAATAAAATAAACATTGAGAATTTAGCTGACGGAGAAGATAAAATTAAAGTAATTGCAGATATTAAATCTGGTTCTTGGAATGACCCAAAAACGGAGAGAAAAACCTACAATTTAAGTTGGAATGTTATTAATTATCATTTACTTCCAAAGCTTATAAGTCCAATCCGAATGACTTCATTTAAATCTGCTTTGAATTCAATAACAAAAGAGGTCTATCTAAATGATAATGCAAATATTCAATTACCAGCGAATATTTCAATTACAATTGCTAACGATTTTTATGAAACAGTTAAAATTCAACTAACCTTATTGGACTTAATTAAGTTTTATGATGAAGAATTTGCAACAGATGAAAAATCTAAAATTGTAAAAATGGTTGCGCTGACAAAGAAAGGTAAAGAAAAATTATTACAATTAAGAGCTGTAAGAAAACAATAAATTACTGTGTATAACAATGGCTATAAGTAATTGCTTGTTCTCGCCTACTTCTGAAAATTTGCTTTCGCACAGTTCGCACTACGAGCTCATGTCTCGCGGATTTTCAGTTTGGTGTGTACTTGAAAGTTTAACGCTAAACCTCACCGCTACTCACAGCCGAGACCTTTGTGTATTATATAAACCTACTGCTATGAAGAAAAAATTGAGTTTTATTTTAATCTTTTTCACGCTCGTATTTATGAGCTGTGAAAAAGAACCTCTTCCAGCTGATACAGAAACTTTAATTTTTGGACAAATCTATGATTCCACTAATGATTTACCCATAATCAGCAAGAAACTTAAAATTGCTGAGTATCGAGAAGTCGGAACGTTCTCTGGTATAAGTTATATTTTTAATGGATTTATTGATTCTACATATACGAATATCAATGGAGAATATAACTTACCTTTTAGAACTACAGGAAACGGTAGAAGTTACTTAATCCAAATCGAATTGGACAATGAAGTACATATACATAATTCTGACGAAATTATTCAAGAAGAAACCATTGGCGGAGAATTGGAATTAAATTTTGAGGCTTTACAACTTTATCCTGTCGACTTAAGGGTAATTACAACGGATATTATAAATCAAGAAATTACAGTTTACCAACAATTCCCAGGTGGAATAACTGACAGAATACCATCTGCAACACAAAATTCTGTCAGAAGAATTTGGGTTGATAAAAATATTGCAAATGGAATTAACTTTAGCATCCGAGAGCCAAACCCAAATTTGAATTATGATATTGAAATCCCTTTGAACAACACTACTGAATTATATGAATATCAAGTAGAAATAAATTCAACAGATTTTGAATAAATACTATGCACAACACTGTGTATAATTCATTGCTAGTAATAGCCTAGTTACGAAAATTCCGCCGGAATTTTCTATCCGTAATTATTTACTAACTTTAGTGCTTAAACACGCAACGAAATCATACACTTTACCGATAAGCGTCATATAAAAAAACCTCTCAAAATTTGAGAGGTTTTTTTAATTATTCCTTTATGAGTTTTATTGTTTTTTCGGCATTTTCGTTTTTAATTTTCACGAAATAAACTCCACTTGTAAAAGTGCTTATATCAACTTCTAAAGAAGTTTTGTTAGTTGTTTTGGATAAGACTTGCTTTCCTAAAACAGAGGTAATCTCAATTGCTGTAATGATTGAATTATTAGAGATGTGAAGTTTGTCTTTTGCTGGATTAGGATAAACCGAAAGACTATTAAACGCTTCATCATCTAAGCCTAGGTTTTCTACAAAAGTTGTTGTCCATGTATTCGTAATAATTGCAGGGTTAAAATCAAAGTAAATCTCTGCTGTATTTGGGATAACATCACCAATCTGATAACCAGGAAATGGTTTTACCTTAAAGGTTATATAGCCATGTCCGACCTGGGAATCTCCATCTTCCTCAGATGGTGGTAATTGTATGGCATAGAAATTCCATTCTAAATTCTTTCCGACACGCTCTAAGGTGTATTCGTGGCTAGCATCTACCATTTTTAGTGTTGTTTCGTCTAGTTGGTCATCTAATACATCTTCAACTCTAATGTTAATAGCATTGGCGGTTCCTGTGTTTTCAAAACGTATGGTATAGGTAAGATAGTCGTCAGTGGTAAACGTAGAATGTACTATTTCTTCTCCGTGTTTTTCTGTAATATCGTTAGGGTCGTAAGAGCCAACAATGGTTTGTGTAATGCTAGAGCTGTTATTTAAAGCAGAAATCTCTCCGGGTAGTATTTCTATTGTGGCAGAATTAGTCACCAATTGTCCAAGACTTACCGTAGGTAACGTTGGGACAGACATTTTTACTCTAAGCCTTCTTGTCTGGTAAGGTAATAAATCATTAAAATTATATGTAAATCCGGTTGCTGTAATTACTGGAGTAGCCGGATTATATTGCCACCAATTTTGTTGTAATTCAGACACATTTAATAGGTTTAGGGCATTATCCATAAAAAATTCAATAGTACCATTGGTAATGGTTTGGTTAGAATTATTCTTAAAAATTAAATAGTTGTAATAATTAAAACCAGGTACAGCAGCATTAAATGCAGAAACAACTTCTATTGATAAGTCATCGTAAGGTGTTACTATTATTGGGAAATTATAGGTTGTTATGCCAGAACCTTCAGGAACAGTAACGTTATTATAACTTGCAGTAGTTGTGTTGTAGGCTGCGTAATCAGCATCTACGATATAATTTAAATCATAACTTGTTGTTGGGTTAGATTCATATAGGTAATGTGGTGAGACCAATAGATTGTGTATAATACCATCATCATTGATTTCGTAATTAAACTGCCCTAATGGGAAATTTAATTCATCGTTTTCTTGTGTTCCGTTTCCGTTGGTATCAACGAAGGCATTTAGCTTTATACCATCAGAATTTTCTAAATAAAAATCCTGAAAAACCCATTCGGTGACTTCATATCCATAGTAGGTTCCAAAAAATGTTATACCCTCTTGATCACCACCATAATAGCCATAGTTGATATCTTCTTGTGTTAAAACATGAGTGGCAGTAAATGTAGTAGAATCGGTTTGTCCTGCACCTAAACTTGCTAAAGGTCCTCCAACAATGTCTAATGTACTATAATACTCCATAGCATCTATATCTGTAATTGGTGCATTCCCATTGTTGGTAACTGTATATTCAAATAAAATTGTATCTCCAGCACTTGTGTAGCCATCTCCGTTAAAATCTACTTGCGTAATAGTTGCTGCAACATCTAATGGACTTTCTACAAGAATCGTTATCGTTGCCGTATCACAACTCGCAGGATTTGCAGCTTCGCAAATTTCATAGGATAGCGAATAATAACCTAATTCAACATTATTAGGAATAGTTAAGACGCCAGATGGGTCTATTGTTGCTCCTACAGTGTTATTGCCAATTAAAGAAATTGAGACGTCTGAGGCAACTACTGGTAATCCTTCAAATGTATCATTATCTAGTAATTGATACGTTGTACCAACTTCTGCAATAGAAATAACTTCGTCTGGTTGTGCATTAATGGCATAATTATCTAAAATAAATGCTTCTGCTGCGTGGTTTGCATTATAGGTATTACCAGATGTAACCACAGCGTTGATGAATAAGGTTTCGTCATCTTCGTCTAGTTGGTCTAAAATTGTTGGATAGCTTAATTCTTCGTAAAAATTTAATGTTTGTCCTGCAGGAATTGTAGTTGTTAGTGTAGATGTTGTATAGTCTGAGTTGTCTGCCGTTCCGTTTGTAGTAGTTATGGTAATTTCTGTATCAACAGGACTTGGATGCCTTAGTCTTGGCCTAAATTTAAGTTCAAAACCTTCTTCGGCTGCAATACTATCTGAATTAAGCCATCCGTATGGACCTTGTATTGGTTCTAGGTAAAAATCAGGTAAACCATCATTATCAATGATGTTAACAATACTTGTGTCGTTATTATTTGTTGTGTTTCCTGATGTTACAGTTGCAGTAACATTAAAAAACTCTACAGGTTCGTCGTTTTCATCATCAATAATATTTATAGGGAAACCAACCGAAGTATAGCCAGGTGCTATCGTTCTGGTTTGTGTTGTTGTCGTGTAGTCTGAATTATCTGCAGTACCATTTGTGGTTGTTAGTTGTACAACTACATCTGCGTTAAAAACACGATCTATGCGCGCGTAAACCTGAGCGTTATTATAGTTTTCGTAAACATCGCGGTCATTTATACTAAATGTTGGTATTACATCATTATCTATAATGGTTACAGTTATGTTGACAGTATTGTTAGTTGCGTTACCAGATGTAACTGTTGCAGTTATGTTATAGGTTTCATCAGCTTCTACAACTGTATCATCTTGTGTAACAATAGGGAAAGTTGTTTGTCTTTGTCCTGCAGGAATGGTTATGGTACTTGTCGTAGGAACAAAATCTGAAGCATCTGCAGTGCCTGCTGTTGTAGAAAATTCTATTGTGACATCTGTATTAAAATAATTACTTAGACTAACATAAACTGTTTTGCTATAACTTTCTACTATATTAACGGAATTGCTAATATAAACTGTTGGTGTTTCATCATTATCCCAAATTGTTATTGTGTTTGCAACTTCATTATTAGAGGTATTGCCAGAGGTTATAGTTCCTTCAATTCTAAAATTTTCATTTCCTTCAATGGTATTGTCATTGGCTGTGTTTATTGTTAATGTATTACTACTGAGTTGACCAGCTGGTATAGTTACAGTTGTATTGATTGGAGTATAATCGGTGGCATCTGCCGAGACATCTATTGTGGATACATCTACAATAACATCCGTAGCTGATGCACTATATAAATTAACTGAAAATGTATACGAATTTCCTTCTATTGTTGAATAGCCATTTCCTCCATTCGTAAAATAAACTATTGGATCTTGGGAAAAGGATAGGAATGATTGAAAGGCTAATAAGATTAAGAATATAATTTTTTTCATGATTGATAGCTAGTTGAAGTTTAATTATAGATGTATAATTTGTAAAAAGGTTGCGTCTGTTTTTTAGTTTTTTAACAGGATAGTTATTTTATGTTTAAATGATTACACGTGATTAAACATAACATAAGTATAACAGGTTAAATCAGAAAACTCCTACTAGGTGTAGGAGTTTTTTTAATTAACCATTCAATCTATAAGAACTGATTATATCTTTTAGTTTCAGTTTTAAGTCTTCGCCAGAGTCATAGACCATTTGTTCATCACTTGGAAAACGTACTTGTCTTTGTCTTAAGAGATTTATATCGTCTCTGTTTAGGGCTCTTCGGTCACCTCTAAAGCGGCCAAAGACATTTTCGAAGGTAAATCCGCTGTCTATGGTAAAGGCATCAATAACCTGGTTTTGTTTTAAGTCTTTATAAACCACATCTGCTATGACTTGAGAGGATTTGGTTTGTAATACTTCAAAGAATCTTGCTCTGACATTTACAATCTTATCCACTTTAATATCGTTGCCTATGCTGTCTTTGGCTACATTACCGTTGTCATCCAAAAGGTATTCCCAACCATCAACAATTTGACGTTCTCTTAATAGCTGTCTCTCATTAATTCGTTCTGGTGAGATGTTAATGCGCTTTAATTGCAGTTCCATCGCAAAATCATAGTCTATTGTGTTGTCTGCGACAGCGTGGTATGTTGTCCAGAATTGATTAAGACCATAGGTGTTAAAATCTAAAAGCTCAGCCTCCAAACGCTCAGGTATAATTTGATGTGTTTGGTTTAAAATAGATACGTGCACATAGTCCATGCCTTTTCTGTGTGCCTCTAACATATATGTTGTAACGTCTTCAAAATTTGGATTAATGTTATTTACATAATCAAACAAGTTATACGCTTCACGTGCATTGAACTTGTCTTCAGTATCTAGCAAATCCAGACTTTTATCCATTAAATAGTCTGAGGTTTTGTATCTGTACTCAACCAATGCGTTACTGTAATCGTTAAAGGTAAAGTCGATGGTTTTTCCACCAATTTTAAGCGGCATAATGCGTTTAATGGCATTTTGCCTAGCTTCTAAATCAGCATAGCTTTCATAGATGGTTTTATATAATTCAGGATTGCCATCTTTTTTTAGATGAGCAATTTGTGCCAAATCTTCTGCCAAGACTTTATCATAAGCATCCTTTAGCATGATCACATAATCTTGCTTACGCTTTTTGTCTTTGTTGTTCTCTAATTTTCTTAGTGCTTCAGAAATTGCATGGTCGTAATTGCCATGACTGATGGCTTCTTCAATTTGTTTTTTGGCACTACAAGATACGAGTGCCGAAACAAGTACTGTGATAAGTAATAATCGCTTCATAATCTTGTATTTTATGGGTTATACGTAGTATAAACCAATCATTGTGCCAAAAAAATAAAGCGCTAATTATTAGCGCTTTATGTTGAGTTGTATGTAGTTAATTATTACTTTTTCTTCTTTGGATTAAAAACAGGCAATAATTGTGTTTTTACCTGTCCGAAGCCAATGCGTACATCATCATTTTCGCAATAGCCACGCATTACTACAGTATCGTAATCGTTAATGAACTTACGTTCAGTACCATCTTTTAGCTTCACAGGCTTAGTACCTTTCCATGTCAACTCTAACATTGAGCCATAGGAATCTGGTGTTGGGCCAGAAATTGTACCACTACCCATCATATCTCCAGAGTTTACAGGGCAACCATTAACCGTATGATGCGCTAATTGTTGCGCCATATTCCAGTACATGTATTTAAAGTTGGTTTTACAAACTGTTGTTTCTTTACCTCCCTTTGGGATAATTCCAGCTTCTAAATGAATATCAAAGCTGTGCTTTCCTTTTGTTTGTAAATATTCTAAAGGCTTAGGATTTTGTTTAGGGCTTGCTACTCTAAATGGCTCTAAGGCATCTAGGGTTACAATCCATGGAGACATGGAAGATGCAAAATTCTTTCCTAAGAAAGGTCCTAATGGTACGTATTCCCATTTTTGAATATCTCTAGCCGACCAGTCGTTAAACACAACCAATCCGAAGATGTATTCTTCAGCTTCCTCAACAGGAATTGGTTCTCCAAGATCATTTGCATCAGTAGTGATAAACGCCATTTCCAATTCAAAATCTACCAACTTGCTTGGGCCAAATACAGGTTTGTCTGCGCCTTCTGGTAAGGTTTGTCCTTGTGGTCTGTGAATTGGAATATGTGTTGTTACAATTGAAGAACTACGACCATGATAGCCAACCGGAATATGTAGCCAGTTTGGTAAAAGTGCATTATCTGGATCTCTAAACATAGCACCTACATTGGTGGCATGCTCTTTACTAGAATAAAAATCTGTATAATCACCAACATGTACAGGCATTTGCATTTCAATTTCATCCAATCTGAAACAAATAATCTCCTTGTGCTTTGTGTTGTTCTTTAATTCGTCGTTGTTAGAATCAAAAATTTCAGCAACACGATTACGCACAGCACGCCATGTTTTGCGACCGTCAGCGATAAAATCGTTTAAAGAATCTTGTAGGAAAATATCATCGGTAAGAGGAATACCGTCAAAATAACCCAACTGATGTAACGCACCTAAATCGATAGCTGTGTCTCCAATTCGTGTTCCTATAGTAATAATATCTTCTCTTGTTAGAAATACACCAAATGGGATATTCTGTATAGGAAAATCAGAGTATTTGTTAACGTATAACCACGATGTTCTGTTTGGGTCGTTGGCTGAAATTGGCATAATATCTTTTGTTGATTAAATGTTCATTATTTTCTATTCAAACCTACATAATTTTTAATATTAAAACTAATGTATTCCTTATTTTTGTATTCATTTAACAAAGACAATAGTTATGCAACGTGATGAACAGATTTTTGAGCTGATACAAGCCGAAAAAGAACGCCAAACAGAGGGTATAGAACTTATAGCATCGGAAAATTTTGTAAGCGACCAAGTTATGGAAGCTGCTGGTTCTGTATTAACAAATAAATATGCAGAGGGCTACCCTGGAAAACGTTACTATGGTGGTTGCGAAGTTGTTGATGAAGTAGAGCTAATTGCCATAGATAGAGCAAAGACCTTGTTTGGTGCAGCGTACGCTAATGTGCAACCACACTCTGGTAGCCAAGCCAATACAGCTGTATATCATGCTTGTTTACAACCAGGCGACACTATTTTAGGATTTGATTTGTCTCATGGAGGTCATTTAACACATGGTTCTCCGGTTAATTTTTCAGGTAAATTATATAGACCTACTTTTTATGGTGTAAAGAAAGATACAGGCTATATTGACTATGACATGCTATCTGATGTTGCAGAGAAAGAGCGTCCAAAATTAATTATAGCAGGTGCTTCGGCATATTCTCGTGATATGGATTTTGCCAAGTTTAGGGAAGTGGCCGATAACGTTGGTGCTGTTTTATTAGCAGATATTTCGCATCCTTCGGGTTTAATTGCCAAAGGTATTCTAAACGACCCAATGCCACACTGCCACGTGGTAACCACCACGACTCACAAAACGTTACGTGGCCCTAGAGGTGGTATGATTATGATGGGCGAAAATATTGATAATCCATTTGGTATTACTTTAAAGAATGGTAAGCTTCGTAAAATGTCTGGTTTGTTGGACTCTGGTGTATTCCCTGGAAACCAAGGTGGACCTTTAGAGCATATTATTGCAGCTAAAGCGATTGCTTTTGGTGAAGCACTAACCGATGAGTTTTTACATTACATGCTACAAGTTAAAAAGAATGCTGATGCTATGGCACAAGCTTTTGTAGCTAAAGACTATAACTTAATTTCTGGTGGCACTGATAACCATATGATGCTTATAGATCTTAGAAATAAAAACATTACTGGTAAAGATGCTGAAAATGCTCTGGTAAAAGCAGACATTACGGTTAACAAAAATATGGTGCCTTTTGATACAGAATCTCCTTTTGTGACTTCTGGTATTAGAGTAGGCACACCAGCCATTACTACAAGAGGTTTAAAAGAAACTGATATGGCTTATGTAGTGGATTTAATTGATGAGGTTATCAATAATTACGAAAATGAAACTGTATTAGAAGGTGTTGCTGAAAAGGTAAATGAACTTATGGGTGGCAGACCTTTGTTTGACGCTTAGTTAGAAAAGTTTTGTCATGCTGAACTAGTTTCAGCATCCCACTTACTTCATTAGATTCTGAAATACTGAAATAAATTCAGTACAGGCAAGTTCAGAATGACAAAAAAAAGCCTTTCATTAATTGAGGGGCTTTTTATGTTGAAAAATACCATTATATTTTAGCGTTTACATTTTCTAAATTACTAAAATGAGCTATTATTTTATTGAACTGGTTTTTATCTAAAACTTTAAAAGTTCTTTTGTCGTATAGGTTGTCATTATCTATATATTTTACAGTGAGATAATAAAATGGATCTAAAAAAGACTTTGATCTAAATTTTAATGATTTGATTGAAGAATTTTTAATTCATCAACTTTTTGTTCAGAAAAATTAATTTGGTATTTGAAGGTAATATCTTCCTTATCTATAGAATAATCCTAAACATAATATTCTTTTTTAAAGTATTCAAACAATGACAGTAAAGTAAAAAAAGAAAAAACTGCTACAAAATACCACAACCAATTGTTGTTTGTGCTAATAAATCCAGAGCACCCTAATAAAGAAAGAATTATAGGGGTTAAAAATTTATCTTTAATTATTTGTTTTCTCATCATAGCATAGTAATACTTAAAGGGGTATTAATCCTCAAAAACCACACTCTCATAAGCACCTGCATCAGGATTTGTAGTATCTCTATTGGTGTTTAATAAGTCTATTCCTGCTGGCATTAGCGGTAAGGCAAGACCATTAGCACCAGAATCTTCTCCAATACGCATTAGGTTTTCAAAAGGATCTTCGAAATCTGGATCTATGTTTCGGATTATACCTTCGTAACGTGTTGCATCGCTAAAGATATAATTTCCTGTACCTTCAAGATTTTCATTGTTGAAGCGAATAAGACAATTGGTGAATTTAAAATCAAAGGCATCACCTTCATTTTCTAGGAGAATTTCAGGGTTGTCGTTTCCATAAATGATACAATTTATAAATTCAGCTTCTGTTGTATTTGTAAAAACAGTGTTATTTTCATCCACAACAAAATCATTGAGGAGTAGGGAAGGAAACTGCCTAAAACTACTACTCCAATAATTAGCAATGGTACAGTGTGTAAAATTGTATTTTCCGCCCAAGGTGCCTGCAAAAGAGGATTGCCCTGAGTTGTTAATTACTAGATTTTCAGCAGTAATAGAAGTTGCACGTCCTAATAATCCAAAAGCACTGGAATTATATATTTGGCTATTAGTAATGGTTAATTTGTCATTAGTGTCGTTTTGTCCAAATTCTGACAATACACCAATGGTTGCGTTTTTTATAGTTGCATAATTAATGGTGTTGTTCTCGCTACCATTAAATAACCATATAGTTCCCCATTGTCCTGGTATATCTTCATAGAGTGGCTCTAATCTGTCACCTTCAAGGATAACCTCATTCTCTAATACCTCTTGGTCTGTACTTAAATCTCCATTTATACTCAGTGTTCCTCCTTCGGTAACAATAATGCCAGAATCGGCATGAAAATGCACACGAGCACCAGGTTCCATCGTTAGGGTTTGTCCTGCGCCAACACCAGCATAACCATAAATTACATAAGGCTTTTCGTTAGTAAAGGTAAGTTCGTCGTTTTCTAAATAGCGTCCTTGTAATGTGGTTTCGTCCGGTGTACCATCACCATCAACATCAAAAGTTAGCGTTTCAATAATACCAGTGTCTTCATCTCTGTTGGCATAGATAAACACAGCATCTTTTACCAAAGTTACGAGATCGACATCTTGCTGATTGCTTCCAGAATCGAACAGTATTTTATCGGTGTATAAAAATTGATTTTCTAAAGTTGAGAGCGCTGAAATGTCAATGGTTGTTTCAATAAAAATGAATAAACTATCATTAGCCAAAAGTTCTACATTTTCAAAGAATTTTCCTTGCTGAGCACCTTCTAAACCTGTGGTACCATCTACATTCATTCTATAAAATGAATTAACTCCATTCTCTAACTGAATGGTCGGTATTACAATGTCATCGTCACTTCTGTTGTATACTTTTAGATTGTACGTGCTAGAGCCAATATTTGTAAATACGGTATCTAGGTAAACTGTGTCACGTTCAAATTCTAAGTTGCCTGTGCTTGGTGAAAATTCGAAGTCTTTACGGCAAGAACTCCAGAATAGTAAAACAATAAAACAAATAAGGAAGGATAACAATCGCTTCATAAGAGATAAATATAATTTGGCTTAAAAATATAACTTTTGAAGTTATGATTTAGTATGCAGTGGTATAAATTATAGTACAACAGTCACACAGAGTCTGTCCAAGTAAGACAAGAATCTTCTGTTTGAAAATAAATAGATTCCGTATCAAGTACGGAATGATAACGATTAGTCTTTTGCTGTAGCTTCTTCACCATATTCTTCTAGAAGAATAAGAAATAATTGACTGTTAACTACCAATTCTTCTAAAAGCTCCATTTTGTTTTCGTCCTTCAATAATTCTGAACTTATGCCTTTAGCAGAACAAAAATCGTAGAAGAGATTGGCTTTGTCTTCTGGGATCTTGAGGTTTTCAGTAACTAGACTTTTATTAAAAAATGAACTTTCGGAAAATAGAGAATCCATTTGTTTGTAAGTAACAGGATGATAAACAGGTTCTTTGTATTTATTTTTCTTTTTGAATAGTTTAGCAACTAAATCTATTATTGCTAGAAGATTTCCACCGTAATAAGCTTCTTCTGGCATGTATAGATGAGGGTTTCTTTTAATGTCTTCTTTAATTAAATTCTGTAAGTCAGTATTATAAGTTTCTTCTTCAAAAACGGGTTGTTCTGGTTCTGATTGAATCTCTACTTCATCGAGTTCACTTACAATTTCTTCAACTTCAAAAACATTAATATCATCAAAATGAGATTGCTTAAGTACAACTTCTAAAGGATGGTAAAAAATAGATTGAAATGAAATAGTGTCATTGACCTTAGCTTGAATGCTAAAATCTCCGTCTTTATTGGTAATGGTAAGTATATTCTGAGTTTTGTTGATGACTTTCATATCCTTTACAACCGATTTAGTGTCGTAAACTTTGCCTGACAAGGTTTGAGCAGATAAGTTGAAATAGAAAGAGAAGAAGAGCAAAAAGATTAGTGAAAATCGCATTATAGATTGATTGGTGGGTTAAAGAAACACTTTATCGGCTAAACCGAAGTTAAGATTAAAAAAACTTTAACCTAAAGAAATGTTAATCAAATAGTTTGGCGACTTCTGTTGGGATTCTCGCAGGCTTTTTGGTGGCCATATTCATAAAACACCATTTCGTTTCGGATGTAACTATAAGCTTGTTATTGGTGTTATTTGTAATTTCTACATGACGAATAGAAGTGAGGCCTTCTGATTTTGAAACGTAGGTTTTTACAGTTAATTCATCTCCTAATAATGCTTCACCTTTATACTGAATATTATGACTTAGCATTACCCAAAAGTAGTTGTCTAAAATGGTTTTGGGCGCATTTTTTAACCAGTGTGCTTCCGCAATATCCTGCACCCATTGCACATAACGCACATTGTTAACGTGGTTGAGTTGATCAAGGTCGTCTTTAGAAACAATGATGGTTTTTTCAAAGGTTTGCAAAGTAGGCTTATTGCTTTTTAATTTTCACTTCAAAAAGTTTGTCCCAGTTTTTACCAGTAACAAAAATGGTTTTGCGCTCAGGATGGTATGCAATACCATTTAAAACATCTAGCTCGTTGTGCTGTGTTACCAATTTTCTAAGAGGCTTAAAGTTGATAACACCTTCTACACCTCCTGTTTTAGGATCAATAATTACCACACCATTTTTTTGATAAATGTTGGCGAATATTTTCCCGTCTATCCATTCCAACTCATTTAAAGCTGGGATTTTTCCTTTTTCGGTATACACTTCAATGTGGTTGCCCTCAGACAAATTATCAGGATTTAGAATCCAGATTTTTTCGGTACCATCAGATTTGTAAAGTTGTTTGCCATCGTTACAAATTCCCCAACCTTCTTTACTTGTACCGTAATTGAAGGTTTTCAGTTTTTCAAATGTGTTTACATCGTACACAAAGCCACGTTTAGCTCTCCATGTAAGTTGGTATAGTTTTTCATCTATAATTGTTAAACCTTCTCCAAAAAAGTTGTCATCAAGGTTAATATTTTTTAAAACTTCACCAGTTTCGAAATTTACTTTTCTAAGCTTTGATTCGTTGTACTGCCCAGTACTTTCGTACAATTCACCATCATGAAATTCTAGCCCTTGGGTGTATGACGTAATATCGTGTGGATAAGTGTTTACAATTTCGTAAGTATAAATAGATGGAATACTATTGTTGTAAATAGTAATGGTTTTACTAATGGTTTCGGTTTTATCATCATATGTAATGGTAGCAACAAGAGATTTTTCGCCTAAGGTTAAATTCTCTAACACTGCGTCTTTATTAATTGTTTTGCCGTCTAATTGGTAACTCACATTTGTGATGTTTAGCTTTTTCGGATTATTAATAGTAAGATTTAGTGTATCACCTAACAAAAGAGATTTTGTGTTTAGATCAATAGAAAACCCTGTTTGACTTGCGGTATTGGTTTCTCCACAATTAATTAAAACCAAGCTTAAGCAAAAGATAATGAGGTACTTGTGAAATTGCATGAATATTTTAGAATTTTCAGGAAAGGTATTAAATAAAATTCAGTTTAAAAATGATTGCTAAAGTATTAAAAGGTTGTATCTTTGCAACCGGGCAAGTCCTACACAACCAGCTCCTGCTTAATCCTCCAGGACGGGAACGTAGCAAAGGTACGCGGTCGTAGCGGTGTGATGTAGGTAGCTTGCCTTTTTTTATGCGCTAAAATGAAGTATTGAATGTTTAAGAACTATTTAAAACTTTGTACTTTTAACTTCCAACTTCTAACTCAATAAAATGTCTAAAGTTGTTTTAATAACCGGAGGATCTTCAGGAATAGGTAAATCAGTAGGTGAATTTTTGCAGCAAAAAGGGTTTAAGGTTTACGGAACCAGTAGAAATCCAAAGAATTATCCAAACAGTAAATTTCCTATTGTGGCTTTAGATGTTACAAAACCCGAAACGATTTCGTCTTGTATTGCAGAAGTTTTAAAACAAGAAAGCAGAATAGATGTCCTTATAAATAATGCTGGTGCTGGTATAACAGGTCCTGTTGAGGAAATTCCGGATGAAGAAATAAAACGAAATTTTGAAACTAACTTCTTTGGACCTATCAATGTTATAAAGGCTACTCTGCCTGCTATGAGAGCTCAAAACTCAGGCTTAATTATTAACATCACCTCGATAGCAGGTTATATGGGCTTACCGTTTAGAGGAATTTACAGTGCAAGTAAAGGTGCTTTAGAGATTATTACCGAAGCCTTTAGAATGGAGCTTAAGGATTTTAACATTGAAATGACTAACGTTGCTCCTGGTGATTTTGCTACTAACATTGCTGCTGGCAGATACCACGCGCCAGTTTTAGAAGATTCACCATATAAAGAAAAGTATGGTCTTTCTTTAAAGATGATGGACGAGCATGTAGATGAAGGCAACGATCCTAAAGAAATGGCAAAGGCAATCTTTAGAGTTATAGAAACCACATCTCCAAAGGTTCATTACAAAGTTGGTGCATTTATGCAGAAGTTTTCTATTGTGCTCAAACGAATTCTTCCAGATAAGATGTACGAGAAGCTGCTTATGAACCATTATAAGCTGTAAATCATTTTGGTACATTATTTGAAGTTGTTTTTTTAAATCAGCTATTATGAAAAAACCTCTACTCATTACCCTTCTGTTTATGGCATTAGCACTTAGCTGTGATGAGCCATTGTGTATTTTTCCTAAAGAACCAGAACTTCCTAATATGCAATTTCCTATTGGTGATACAGAAAGTTACTATTATGTAGATTTAGATGCCGAAATTAATAATGAGCCAAGGGATAATGACTACGATTATTACTTTGATGTTGTAGGTCTTCCTGCAGGAATGGATTATTTTGTAAACTACAGAACTATCAGTTTAGAAGGTACGCCAGAGGAGTCAGGTGTTTATGACGTTACGATCTTTCTTGAGGTCGAAGGACCTTTTAGAAATAATTTTAATGAAGAACCTGATGTATTGTGTAATTACGGCACATCAAAAACCTACACCCTTATAATAGAGTAGGGCATAGCCGTATTCTTAGTAATTTGTTAATATATTTTATTGATTTCTTTAAAGCCTTCATCTGTAATAGTTGTAAATTCGTGCCAACAAAAACACAACAAATCAAATTTATTTAAATGAAATTTTTTATTGACACAGCCAATTTAGACCAGATTAAAGAAGCTCAAGATATGGGTATTTTAGATGGTGTAACTACTAATCCATCGTTAATGGCTAAGGAAGGTATTACTGGTGTAGATAACATCATGAAGCATTATGTAGATATTTGTAATATTGTAGATGGAGACGTTTCAGCAGAAGTTATTTCTACAGATTTTGAAGGTATGGTTAGAGAAGGAGAGGCCTTGGCTGAGTTACACGACCAGATTGTTATTAAACTTCCAATGATTAAAGATGGTGTAAAAGCATGTAAATATTTTTCTGACAGAGGAATTAAAACAAACGTAACTTTAGTATTCTCACCAGGGCAAGCATTATTGGCTGCAAAAGCTGGTGCTACCTATGTGTCTCCATTTATTGGTCGTTTAGATGATATTTCTACTGATGGTTTAAATCTTATTGCAGAAATCCGCCATATTTTTGATAACTATGCTTTTGATACAGAGATATTAGCAGCTTCTGTGCGTCATACAATGCATGTTATAGATTGTGCAAAATTAGGTGCAGATGTTATGACAGGACCTTTAAGTTCAATCACTGGATTATTAAAGCATCCATTGACTGATATTGGTTTAGAAAAATTCTTAGCGGATTATAAAAAAGGGAATTAAACAGTATTCTTTAATTAAAAACATGAAGCACCTTACTGTTTAGCAATAAGGTGCTTTTTTTGTAACATATTACCGAGCATTTCCGAAAAATCGGATTTAAAGATATTTACATTAGGATGCAGTATCATTCCGTTTTCGTTTACGATTATGGCTTTATTAAGGTAATTTACTGCCAGTATTTTTCTTGCTTTTGTTGGATTTTTAAATTTGTATTCATTCTCAGTTGGAAAATCATAATTGTTAATAATGCTTTTCCACGATTTATCATCATTAGAATTTAAGTTAATTGAAACGAATTTAACCTGAGGGAACACACTTTTTAAGCTTTTAACCTTGTAATGGCTATTTCTATATTGCATTTTAGAGTTAGAAGACCAAAAGTATATAATAGTTGGCCTATCTATAATTGTGCTTAAATAGTGCTCTGTATTGTTGTAGTTTACTATCTCAAGATCTGGTATTGGATTACCTTGTCTCAAAAGTTTTAGAGAACAAACTAATTCTTTAATGCTCTCTTTGTCTTCTTCATTAGTTCCTTTAGCTAAATAGTGATTTAGCATTTCGTTAGCCTCAGCCTCGGTATGATTGTAACTTACATAATCTCTGGTCTTATATTTTAGAAGACTATTTTTAATAGTTTCATCAGAGATTATACTGTCAATTAAATCTAACTTGGATTTATTATAATCTATTGCATGTCTATCAAAAGCACTATGCAAGTTATGGTTTTCATAATAATTTTTAGCTGCTAGATTATCTATATGTGAAAATAAAAAACGATTGTAAGCATACAAGTGGCTTAAATGTGCTGCATTAAAATCTACAAATTTTCTGTGTGTGTAGAAATCTTCTGGTAAGTCTTTAATGTGTATAAGTTTATTGTTTCCGAAGTAAGCAAAAGGATAAATTTCTTTATCAGCGTAAGCGTTATAATTTATGTTACTTTCTACAATAGATCTGAATAATTCAGATTCTTCTTTATCTTTTAAAAACTCATGAAACTTAGTGAGTTCTTTATTGCGTCTTTTTTCAACAAAAGCATTAAATTCTTCTGGCTCCATTTTGGCATATCTCACTAGTCTTTTAGCTTCACGTTCATTTGCTAAGTATGTGTCGATAAGATAGTTGTTTTTTCTGGCACCTTCACCTGTAAATACTAAAGACTCATCAAAATCATAAGTGTTTAGCCTAAACATTACGCTGTCATTTGGCTCTAAAAGTACTAATTGGTATTCGCCACCATGTGTGAATGAGTATAATCCAGGATTTATATCTTCAATTTTATAAATAAATCTGTTATTGCTATCTAATGTTAGTGAGTCTACAACCTTCCCTTTAGTATTGAATAATATAACACTGTTGTTTTTAGGGTTTACAATTTCACCACCAACATAAGCATAGTCACCATCATTGGTGTCCACTTTACATCCAAAATTTATCAGTAACAGTAAAAGGACTATATATCTTGCTAACATGGGGATCCTACTATAGTTTGAAAACAAAAATATATGATGAAAACATGGAGTCTTGTTAATACCTAGTTAAATCTTGTTATACTGTTCATTTATTTCGCTCAATCGCTTAATTTTTCTACTTTTGCACTCTCAAAATTCACCTTTAAGAATTAAGAGGTAAAACGACTAAAATTATAAGCTATGTTATCAGTTTCTAATCTTTCGGTTCAATTTGGAAAACGTGTCCTTTTTGATGAAGTAAACACCACCTTTAACAATGGAAATTGTTATGGTATTATTGGTGCTAATGGTGCAGGAAAATCTACCTTTTTAAAGATTTTAGCAGGAAAAATGGATCCAACTTCTGGTCATGTACATTTAGAGCCAGGTAAGCGTATGTCTGTGTTAGAGCAAAATCATAACAAGCATGATGAAGATACAGTATTAGAAACCGTTCTTAAGGGTAACAAACCTTTATATAAGTTAAAATCTCAAATAGATGCTTTATATGCAGACTATACAGACGAAAACGCTGAGAAAATTGGTGAGCTCCAAGTAGAGTTTGAAGAAATGAACGGCTGGAATGCTGATAGTGATGCAGCAGCAATGTTGTCTAACCTTGGTATTAAGGAAGATTTGCATTATTCATTAATGGGAGACTTAGATGGTAAGCAAAAAGTACGTGTGTTATTAGCACAAGCATTGTTCGGCAATCCTGATGTGCTCATTATGGATGAGCCAACCAACGACTTGGATTACGAAACCATTTCTTGGTTAGAGAATTTCTTAGCTAACTATGATAACTGCGTCATTGTAGTGTCTCACGACCGTCACTTTTTAGATGCCGTTTGTACACATATCTCAGATATAGACTTCGGAAAGATAAACCACTATTCTGGTAATTATACGTTTTGGTACGAGTCGTCTCAGTTAGCTGCAAAGCAACGAGCACAACAAAACAAAAAGGCTGAAGAAAAAAAGAAAGAGTTAGAAGAGTTTATTCGTCGTTTCTCTGCAAATGTTGCGAAATCTAAGCAAGCTACAAGTAGAAAGAAGATGATTGATAAGCTAAATATCGCAGATATTAAACCAAGTAGCAGACGCTATCCTGCAATTATTTTTGAGCGTGAGCGCGAAGCTGGTGACCAGATTTTAAATGTTGAAGGTTTAGCAGCAAGTATAGATGGCGAAGTGTTATTTAAAGATATAGACATTAACCTTGCAAAAGGAGATAAGGTTGTTATTTATTCTAAAGACTCAAGAGCTTCTACTGCGTTTTATGAAATCATTAATGGCAAGCAAAACCCAGATGCTGGTAAATATGCTTGGGGAGTAACAACTACGCAATCATACTTACCACTAGATAACAGTGAGTATTTTGATAACAAATTGACTTTAGTTGATTGGTTACGTCAGTGGGCAACTACAGAAGAAGAGCGCGAAGAAGTTTACATTAGAGGTTTCTTAGGGAAAATGATTTTTAGTGGTGAAGAAGCTTTAAAAACTGCAGATGTATTATCTGGTGGTGAAAAAGTGCGTTGTATGCTTAGCCGAATGATGATGATGAGAGCTAACGTTGTTATGGTCGATGAGCCGACAAACCACTTAGATCTTGAGAGTATCACGGCATTTAACAATGCGCTTAAAAACTTTAAAGGCACAGTATTATTAACTACGCACGATCACGAATTTGCCCAAACGGTTGGTAACAGAATTATAGAGCTTACACCAAATGGAGTTATAGATCGTTATATGACATTTGATGAATATATGAGCGACAAGAAAATTAAGGAGCAGCGCGAGAAGATGTATGCTGTTGAGGCTTAAAAAGAGGCAATAATTATTATGAAAATTATAAAAGCCCAGAACAATATGCTTAGGTAATAATAGATTAAAGTTTCCTTTTTCGATTTCTTATTACCTGGTAAATTGTAAAATATTTGTGGACCTGCAAGTAGAGCTATAAAAATTCCAAAAAGAATCGTAAATAGTTTTTCTTTATAAGATAATCCTCCCATAAACTCAAGCCTCCATCTCAGCCTTCACTACTTCTACGATAGCAAGTGCTTTGTCTAATTCGTCATTATTAACATAAACTTCTTGAAATCCTTGGTTCATAGAGCCATAGCCAGCTAAACGTTGCGATTCGCCCTCATCCTTTATGATAGGGATAATGCCATTATTCTCTAACTCGCTTTTAATTCTGGTGATTAAAATAAAATTGCCGTCGTATATTTTGGTGTATTCAGATGTATTCATAACTCAATGTTTTAATATTACCTTAAATTACGAAAAAATTGAAAACCTTACAATAGATTAGTTGTTATAATATTTACTATCCCAAATGGCTGAACTGAAGTTTTTTCCAGATAAATAACCGTAGTATAAAGTTATTGCCACCATACATTTAAACATAAATAAAAATATTACGCCAGCATGTTCAGCAGTTTTCTCACCGTGAAAAGTACCATCTGGTATTAAACCCGTTAAAAACATGCTCAGAATAAAAACACAAAACACAAAGTTTTCAAAATTCTTAAAAGGCCACATTAATATTTTTCTGTATGGACTTAAATCGTTTCCCCATTTGTGGATGAGGTAATAGTAGCCATTTCCAATAGGAGCAAATAACAACGGATCGTCATAATTCTCTAACTTAAATAGTTTAGATGGCGCCATAATCTTAAAACCACTTAGGGTAATATTATGATTTTTCTCTAGCTGTTTAATTTTAGAAATAGCTTCATATGGTAGTTTACCTTTAAAAAATCGACTATCTAAAAATCGTAATCTGTAAGTGACACAGATTTTTTTTATTTGGTCTATGTGATAGATTTTATCCGATTCTAATAAATCAAAATCAAAATTATTATATGAAGTAGTGTTAGGGCTAGATAATGTTTCAAGAATTGTATCGTCCTTTTTATTATCTTCCTTCAATACATCTCTTATAGCATTTAAGATATCCTCTTCTTTAAGACTTTTATTTTTAAGTCGGTTAAGCTTCTCTTCAAGATTTACATTTTTCATTAACATAAGCGCTTTTATTTCTAAAATTAATAATCATTCTTTTTCATTCCAAGTCTTTAACACTTGTGTTTAATTTTTTACTTTCAAAATTCATTAAAATGGCCTACATATTAAACAAAAGATAAGTTTTTTCTATTGTTTAAAATAATTCTAAATAAAAATATCATAGAGAATGGCTATTGAAAAATAAACAGATAATATATTTTTAACTAAACGGCACTATATAATTTCATAAATTTAGGAAGTAGAATTTAATCTTAAAACCAAAAAAATGGACAATAACAACACAGACACATTTGAGCTTAATGAAAGCGATGCAAGCAAGTGCCCTTTTTTAAGCGGTAAACAAAATACTGTCGGAGGAGGCGGTGTAAGAAACAGAGATTGGTGGCCAAACGAATTAAAATTAAATATTTTAAGACAACATGCTGCTAAATCTAATCCACTTGGTGAAGATTTTGATTATGCTAAGGCGTTCAACAGCATTAATTATAATGAATTAAAACAAGATTTAACAAAACTAATGACCGATTCACAAGACTGGTGGCCTGCAGATTATGGGCATTATGGCGGTTTTATGATTAGAATGGCTTGGCATAGTGCAGGTACATACAGAGTTGGTGATGGACGAGGAGGTGCAGGTACAGGTAATCAACGATTTGCACCAATTAATAGCTGGCCAGACAACGGAAATTTGGATAAAGCGAGATTGTTGCTGTGGCCTATCAAAAAGAAATATGGTAACAAAATCTCTTGGGCAGATTTAATGATTTTAGCTGGTAATGTAGCTTTAGAATCAATGGGATTCCCAACATTTGGTTTTGCAGGTGGTAGAGAAGATATCTGGGAGCCAGAACAGGATATATATTGGGGAAGCGAAACAGAATGGGGAGCTAACGATGACCGTTATGGTAATAGTGATAATTATGCCGAGCGCGATTTAGAAGATCCTCTTGCAGCAGTGATGATGGGTTGGATTTACGTTAACCCTGAAGGTCCAGACGGTAAACCAGATCCTATAGGTTCGGCTCACGATGTAAGAGAAACTTTTGGGCGTATGGCTATGAATGACGAAGAAACTGTGGCATTAGTTGCGGGAGGTCATACTTTTGGAAAAGCACATGGAGCGGCGGATCCTGGGCAATATGTTGGAGCAGAGCCTCATGGTGCGCCAATTGCAGAAATGAGTCAAGGTTGGAAAAACACTTACAAGAGTGGTGTCTTAGAGGATGCGATAACAAGCGGAATTGAAGGTGCTTGGACACCAAACCCAACACAATGGGATGCAGATTATTTTGATGTGCTTTTAAATTACGATTGGGAGTTAACAAAAAGCCCTGCAGGTGCGCATCAATGGACGCCAACCGCAGAATCTAAAGCACGCATGGCACCAAAAGCTGGTGACCCGAATGGAAAGCAGGCCTTAATGATGACCACTGCTGATATTGCTTTAAAGATGGATCCAGAGTACTTAAAAATATCTCAAAAGTTTCATAAAGATCACAAAGCATTTGAGGATGCTTTTGCACGTGCATGGTACAAACTTACACATAGAGATATGGGACCTATTGATCGTTACCTCGGTCCAGAAGTGCCTAAAGAACAATTGTTATGGCAAGACCCTATACCTAAAGTAGATTATACATTAAGTGATTCAGATATTGAATCATTAAAGAAAATGATTTTAGCATCTGGGTTGAGTATACCAGAACTGGTAAGAACGGCTTGGGCTTCAGCTTCAACGTATAGAGATACAGATAAGCGTGGCGGTGCAAATGGTGCACGTGTAAGACTAGAGCCTCAAAGAAGTTGGAAAGCAAATAATCCTATAGAATTAGATAAAGTTCTAAATGTTCTTGAAGGTATCCGGAACGAATTTAGTGGTACGGTTTCTATGGCAGATTTAATTGTATTAGCTGGTAATGCTGCAATTGAAGAAGCTGCTAGTAAAGCAGGTCATAATGTGTCAGTACCATTTGCACAAGGTAGAGGTGATGCCACACAAGAGCAAACCGATATTGAGCAATTCAATTATTTAAAACCTCTTGGTGATGGATTTAGAAACTATATGAATGCTAACCTAAATGTTAAGGCTGAAGACTTATTAGTAGATAAAGCTAACTTAATGGCATTATCTATTCCAGAAATGACTGTTCTTGTTGGTGGTATGCGTGTGCTTGGCGCAAACTATGATTCTTCTAAACATGGAGTGTTTACTGATAATGTAGGTCATCTAACTAATGACTTCTTTAAGAACTTAGTTGACATGACTTACACATGGAGTGCAACTTCAGAAGATGAAACACACTTTGAAGGTAGAGACCGTAGAACAGGCGAAGTGAAATTTACAGGAACTCGTGCAGACCTAATATTTGGTTCTAATACAGAATTAAGAGCGGTTTGTGAAGTTTATGCAGCTGACGATGCAGAAGAAAAGTTTGTAAATGATTTTGTGGCAGCTTGGACTAAAGTTATGAACGCTGATAGATTTGATTTAAAGAAATAATCGATTAATAGCAAAATCCAACTAAAAGAAGGAATGTGTTATAATCTAGCACATTCCTTTTTTAATGAAAACATAAAAATGAACGAGCAAGAACTATTTTTTAGAACCATACAAACTGGCAATATTGAGAATTTAGGACTTCAGTTAAATAGAAATCCAGATTTAGCAAATATTAAAGATGCAAGAGGATTTACTCCGTTAATATTTGCAACGTATTTTGGTCAAGAAGAGATTGCAAAAATACTGATTGAAAAGGGATCGAATATTGACGCACAAGATGCCTCTGGTAATACAGCCCTGATTGGCGTAAGTTTTAAGGGAAATAAAGATTTGGTAGATTTACTATTAGCTCATAATGCTAATGTAAATATTCAGAATAAGAACGGAACAACTGCATTATCCTTTGCTACGCAGTACAACCAAAAAATTATTGTAGAAACATTACTAAAGCATGATGCTGATAAAGCTATTAAAGATAGTGATGGTAAAAATGCTTTAGATTATGCTGAGGAAAAAAGCTTAAATGATATAATAGAAATATTAAAATAGAGGTATAAAAAAACCACTTCAAAATTGAAGTGGTTTTTATATTTTTCTTTTTCAATTAACAGTTCTATTTATCGATAGATCCAAGAACACGAGACATAAAAGTATTTAAAGCTTCCTTTTTTGGTGTGCCATCTTTTACCATTTTATGTACTTCAATTGCACCATACATATTAGAAATTAATTCACCTATAACATCTAACTCTTCATCCTTTAAAGACGGAACTTCGGTTAGGTTTTCTAAGGTTTCTATTGTTTCTACTACGTAGTCTTCATCGTTATCTTCGATAAACTGGGTTAATTGTTTTATTACTGGTAATTTCATAATTAAATAACTTCATTAACAAGTTCTTTTAAAACATCGAACTTGTTAGTTTGTACTTGATTTTTGAACTCACCATTTTTAAAAGTAGCAAATGTAGGTAAGTTATCTACTGTTGCTAATTTTCTACTTTCAGGAAATTTTTCAGCATCAGCGACAATAAATTTTACGTTTTCGTTCTCTGTTGCTAATTTCTTGAACTTTGGCTTCATTATTCGGCAGTTTCCACACCATGTTGCTGAGTATTGTACAACAACAGTATCATTTTCGGAAACTAAACTTTGTAAATTGTCTTGATCTAATTCTTGAATCATATCTAATAATTAGTTTAAGTGTGCTTTTAAATACTCTTTTGTGCCTTGAGCATTAGCTTGCATCGCTTCTTTGCCTTCTTCCCAATTTGCAGGACAAACTTCTCCTTTTTCTTGTACGTGAGTTAAAGCATCGATGATTCTTAAGTACTCATTTACATTTCTACCAAGAGGCATGTTATTTATGCTTTCGTGTTGTACGATACCTTCTTCATCAATAATGTAAGTTGCTCTGTAAGTAACGTTGTCTCCATCTACAGTTACCACACCAGTTTCTTCATTATAAATTTCGTTAGAGATGTCTAAAATACCAAGCGTAGAGGCTAAGTTTCTGTTAGAATCGGCCAAAAGCGGATATGTTACTCCTTCGATTCCACCATTATCTCTAGCAGTGCTTAACCATGCAAAATGAACTTCTGCAGTGTCACAAGATGCTCCAATAACAATTGTGTTGCGTTTTTCAAATTCACCTAATGCAGCTTGAAATGCATGTAATTCTGTTGGACAAACAAAAGTGAAATCTTTTGGATACCAGAATAATACTACTTTTTTATTGTTGTTTTTTGCTTCTTCAAGAACGTTGAGTTTAAAAGTATCACCCATTTCGTTCATTGCGTTTACGTTTAAATCTGGGAATTGTTTTCCTACAAATGCCATTGTATTTTTATTTAGTTTATTATTGATTTAACACAAAAATACCCAATAGGCAAGTAAGTTTTTATAGTAATTGTTTATTATAAATCAATAAGGTTATAGTGTAAGTATATGGCTTCAAAAAAGTGCCTCTAAATTTGTAATAATGATAAAATAGAAGGGTGTAAAATGCAAACTTATTAAAATAGTTCGATTTTACTTGAATAATAAATTTTTACTTTTTCAATAAATATTTAATCTTAATTCTAAATGCAGCAAATAGTAAAGTAGTAAAAGGGCTCAGCCAATTAAAAATAGCATATACAAAATACTCGCCAACTCCTACGCCTAAAACACCACTTTGATATGCGCCACATGTATTCCAAGGGATTAAAACAGAAGTTACTGTACCAGAATCCTCAAGTGTTCTGCTGAGGTTTTCTAGTGCAAGTCCTTTGTCTTCATAGGCCTTTTTGAACATTTTTCCGGGAATAACAAGTGCGAGGTATTGATCTGAGGCTATTACATTTAAACCTAGACAACTGACCACTGTACTTGCAAATAATCCAAAAATTGTATTGGCAACAGATAATAATTTTTTTGTTATTCTAGACAATGCGCCTATACCATCCATTATGCCGCCAAAAACCATGGCGCAAATAATAAGATATATGGTCCAAAGCATACCTTTCATACCGCCAGCACTAAAAAGTTTTTGGAGTCTTTTGATCGTTATGAGTTTATCTAAACTTTCAGCTTTATGTTTTATGGTAGGAGTATCTTTATAATCGGTAGAAAAAAATATTTCTAACTTTTCTTTGGTAAATACACCTTTTAAGTCATCGTCTGTGAATAGGTTGCTTAATGTTTTGTCATTTTTGATTTTATCAATATCAGACGCAGATAATGCAGCTTTATAGTCTTTATTTGAAATGGTAATATTGGTATCAGTAAAAACAGAATTAACTAAAGTTTCTGAAGCGGACGTACTGATTTCTGATATAAGGTTTTGTTGAAAAATAGATGCAAAAATAATGGCTAAAACTACGCCTGATCCTAGAGCTACTAGTGGTTTAGTTTTTAGTAATATTAAACCAACTACAGCGATAGGAACCAAGAATAACCAAGGTGTAATATTAAAATATTGTTTTATTGTGCCAAGTAGAAATTCTGTATCTGAGCTTCCAGAAGTTTCAATGGAAAAACTAATTACAGAAAAAACGGCTAAAGTAATAAGTATGGTTGGTACTGTGGTGTAAGTCATATATTTAATGTGCGTAAACAAATCAGTTCCTGCCATTGCAGGAGCTAAGTTTGTAGTGTCGCTTAATGGCGACATTTTATCGCCAAAGTAAGCGCCAGAGATTACTGCTCCTGCAATTATTCCTGGATTAATACCTAGTGCTGTGCCTATACCAATTAGTGCAATACCAACCGTTGCAGAAGTTGTCCAAGAACTTCCTGTTGCAATAGAGATAACTGCAGCAATTACTACAGATGCTGGTAAGAAGATCTCTGGGCTTAATACTTTTAAACCGTAGTACACCATGGCAGGAATGACTCCGCTTATTAGCCAAGTTCCTGCTAGTGCTCCCACCAAGAGTAAAATCATTATAGGCACAAAAACACTTTTTAGGTTTTCCCAAACTTCTTGCACCATTGTCGCCGTATTAACCTTATTTAGCAAACCAACAATAAAAGCTACAAATCCACCTATTAAGAGAATGAATTGATTGGAATAGCCACCAAACATCTCTCCATCAGCAAAAAAGATGTTATATGCTAATAAGCACATTAAAACTACAACAGGGATAATGGCTTCAGATAAACTAAGCTCCTTATTATTAATAATATTTTGATCTTTAGCCTTAATATTTGCAGGGTCTTTATCTTGCATGTATTTATTCTTTATTTGCGTAATGTTACGATTTTCATCAATGCTATGCAAATAGCAATTCTTGCGTACATTTGTGCGTCTGTATTTTAAAAAATTATGGATTCATTAACTCAAATCGTTTTAGGCGCCGCTTGTGGTGAAGCTGTTCTAGGCAAAAAAATAGGCAATAAAGCTTTACTTTTTGGTGCAATAGGTGGTACAATTCCAGATCTTGATGTTTTTGTTGGCGCCATTTTCTTCAAAAATGAGATTGATATTATGCTCTTTCATAGAGGGTTTATGCACTCCATTTTCTTTTCAATTATTGGAGCTTTTACATTAGGGTGGCTTGTCTTTAATCTCTTTAACACAGGCAAACGAATTAACAATACAAATCTTTATGATTGGGTAAAATTATTCTTTTGGTCATTATTTACGCATCCAATCTTAGATAGCTTTACACCTTATGGAACGCAATTATTTGCGCCATTTTCTAATTACAGAGTTGCTTTTAATAATATAGCAGTGGCAGATCCTTTATATACTGTTCCTTTTTTGCTTAGCGTAATTATTTTAATGTTTTACAATCGTAAAAATGAAAAGCGACGATTTTGGTTAAAAGCTGGAATAGGAATAAGTTCTGTTTACATGCTATTTACGATTTTTAATAAGCTTTATATTGATAATGTTTTTAAGTCCTCATTGGAAGAAAATGATATAAGCTATGAAAGATTTAGTACACAACCTGCAATTTTAAACAACATTCTTTGGTATGGCATTGCTGAAACAGAGCGTAATTATCACGTTGGTTTTTATTCGTTATTAGATACATCTAAAAGTTTTTCAGATTGGAAAACCATTCCAAAAACTAGAGCGCTCACATCTTTAGAATATAATGATATTAAAGGTTTAGCTTGGTTTAGCAATAACTATTATAATGTTGAATTTCTAGAGAATGAAGAATATATGTATAGAGATTTAAGATACCCTTTAGTGCAAACCAAAGAAGGTTATAAAGCAATTTTTAATTTAAAATTATTTAAAGAGAATAACCGCTTAAATATGTTGCCTTTTAAGCCAGAAATAGAAGATTTTAGTTTTACAATGTCGGCACTTTGGATGCGTCTAAAAGGGAAATAAAAAAGAGGTTGTCTAAAAAGTTAATGTTTGTCAACCTGAACTCGTTTCAGATTCTAAAACAAATTGAAAATCAAATTATTGAGATTCTGAAATAAATTCAGAATGACAGATTCTCCTACTTTTTAGACGACCTCTTTTTTTTAATATTTATTTTAAGCTAATTCAGCTTTAAGAATATTCAGTTCAATCATACATGCCTTCATCATTTCGTAGGTACGATCTATGTCTGCATCTAAACCTATAGAAAAACGAATAAGTCCATCGCTCAAGCCCATTTCTTCCTGTTCATCTTCTGGTATTTCAGAGGATGTAGAACTACCTGGTGCACTAAATAAAGTTTTGTAGAAGCCTAAGCTTACAGCCAAATAACCTAAGTTACGCTCTTGCATTAATTCCATTAATGCATTGGCTTTGTCTAATGAGCCAACATCAATAGTTAACATGCCGCCAAAACCGTACTTATCGTTCATCATAGATTTAAACAATTCGTGCGAAGGGTGCGATGCTAAACCAGGATAAACAGTTTTTAGACCATCTTTTTCAAATTTGCTAGCTAGGTAGCTTGCATTATGGCTGTGCTGTTGCATTCTTATGTGTAATGTTCTAAGGTTTTTTAACACAGATGCAGAGCGCAAACTATCCATTGTGGAGCCTAATAACATTGCTGCACCATCATTTACATTTCTTAGCTGGTCTATAAACTCTTGTGTACCACATACAACACCACCAACAGTGTCTGAGGAACCGTTAATAAACTTTGTTAAACTATGGATGACCACATCTGCACCTAATTTTGTAGGTGAGATAGATAAAGGTGAAAATGTATTGTCTACAACTAGTTTCAGATTGTGTTTTTTTGCCAATTCAGCCAATCCTTTAATATCAGCAACTTCAAGCAATGGATTACTTACAGATTCGCAATAAAGTACTTTAGTTTTTGGTGTAATTGCAGCTTCAACAACATTTAATTTAGTAATGTCTACAAATGAAGTATTAATACCTAGTCTTGGAGCAAAGTTTTTTAAGAAAGCATAAGTTCCACCGTAAATGGTTCTACTGCTTACAATATGTTCTCCAGCTTCGCACAATTGCATTAATACAGGTGTAATTGCCCCCATACCAGAAGCGGTAACTGTTGCAGTTTCTGTGCCTTCCATAGCAGCAAGGGCTTCACCTAAATACAAATTCGAGGGTGAAGAATGACGTGAATATAAGTAACAACCATCTGCATTACCTTCAAAGGTGTCAAACATGGTTTTTGCAGATAAAAAAGTGTAGGTAGAAGAATCTGAAATTGACGGATTTACTCCACCAAATTCTCCAAAATATTGTAAATCTTGTATGTTGTTTGCAGGTTTAAATTCCATATCTATATTTTTATATTGCTTTAAACAAATGTGATTATTTTTAGAACAAAAATCAATAGTTACTCTATTTAATAGAAAATTATTTGTTATTGAGTAGTATTATTAGGCAAATAATCTATATTTATAATCTATGTATTAGTTTTTTAGATAAATATTAATTAGATGTTAGATAAAATAGATAAACAATTACTTAAAATTCTTCAGAACGATAGTAAGCAGACTAATAAAGCGCTCTCCAATATCTTAGGGCTTTCGGTTACAGCAGTGTATGAGCGCATTAGAAAGTTAGAGAAAAGGGGAGTCATTAAAAACTATGTGGCGTTAATAGATAAAATGAAAGTTAACAAAGCTTTTGTTGCTTTCTGCCATGTTAAGCTTGTTCAGCATTCTCAAGACTATGTTATGAAATTTGAACGAGAAGTTTGTAAATTAGACGAGGTTTTAGAGTGTTATCATCTAAGTGGAGATTATGATTATTTGTTAAAAGTATTAGTTGACGACATGGAAACTTTTAGGAATTTTATGGTAAAAAAGCTAACAAATATAGATCATATTGGAAGTACACATAGTATGTTTATGATTAACGAAGTAAAGCACACCACAGCAATAACATTGTAGCATGCAAAGCGTAAGGTATAGACTTGTTGAGTTTTTTATTGTCTTTATTTTAATACCAATCAGTTTGGTACTAACGTTTCAGCTATGGCTCAAATTAGTTTTAGGTTTACTTGGCTTTAGCTACGTCGTTTTCGTTCTCTTAAAGGTTGAAAACAATAAGTTTAAAATAAGGCAACATATTAATTGGACACAGTTTTGGCAACGCACTTTCATAAAGCTTTTTATCATAGTTGCCGCTACCTCTGCATATATATATTTGGTTGACTCTAAAAATCTATTTGTTGTGATAAAATCCAAACCGCTTTTATGGGTTGCCATTTTGTTTGTATACTCCATTTTTTCAGTATACCCTCAAGAATTACTGTACAGAACGTTTTTCTTTCAGCGTTACGAATCTTTATTTAGAAATAACTCCTTGTTTATTTTAGTAAACGCTGCCTTGTTTTCTTTGGCACACCTCTTCTTTAAAAATACTTTAGTAATGCTGCTAACCTTTTTAGGTGGCATTTTATTTGCGCTAACGTTTAAGAAAACAAAATCTACACTTTTAGTTTCTATAGAGCACGCTATTTATGGTTCTTGGTTATTTACAGTAGGAATGGGAGAAATGTTAGGATTTCCCTCCTAAGGCTTTAATAGGTATTTAGTAGTATTTCAATAAACTATATTGTATTTTTGTGACTCACTAAAGAATAGATGAGACTACTTTTTGTTGTATTGTTTTTTGTTTGTGGCAATCTTAGTGCACAGCAGCATCCAGTTGGTATAAAAATAGGTGGTAACCTTGCGAGTCTAGCAGGTGATGGTACATCAGATTTATCATCTTTAGTTAATTTTCATGCAGGATTTTTTATGGAGATTGATATAGCTAAAGATGTTAACATACAGCCAGAATTGATGTTTACAGTTTATGGTTTTGAGTTGAGCGAGGGAGACAATAAAAGAGTAAGACTAAATTATGTTGCTTTGCCGGTAATGGTAAAGTATTTTTTATCACAAACATTTAGTCTAGATGCTGGCCCACAAGTGGGATTACTTGTTACCGCAAAAAATGGAACAGGTTCTTTAGCAGATGTAAAAACAGATTTTTTTGATAGAGATTTTGGTATTAACCTAGGAACCAGTTATGCAATTTCTAATAAAGTTAGTGCATCCTTACGTTACTATATTGGTTTAACAGACGTAACCAGAGTAGAAACCAAAAATCAAAACAGAGCATTTCAATTATCATTACAATTTAAAATAAAATAAAATATATGAATTCTTACGATGTAGCAGTAATAGGATCTGGACCTGGAGGATATGTAGCAGCAATACGTTGTGCGCAACTAGGCATGAAAACTGCAATTATAGAAAAATATTCAACGCTTGGTGGCACATGTCTTAACGTGGGCTGTATTCCAAGTAAGGCATTATTAAGTTCTTCACATCATTATGAAGAAGCTACAAAACACTTTGAAGAACACGGTATAGAAATACCAGGCGAAATTAAAGTGAATCTCGAAAAGATGATTGCACGCAAACAAGCCGTTGTAGACCAAACTACAGGTGGTATAGACTTTTTAATGAAGAAAAATAAAATTGATGTTTACGAAGGGTTAGGCTCTTTTAAAGATGCTACGCACATTAAAATTGAAGGAAAAGATGCTGGTGAAATAGAAGCAAAACATATTATTATAGCAACAGGTTCTAAGCCATCAAATCTTCCTTTTATCAATATTGATAAAGAACGAATTATAACCTCTACTGAAGCTTTAAAATTAAAAGAAGTACCAAAACACTTAATGATTATTGGCGGAGGAGTTATTGGCTTAGAACTTGGGCAAGTATACCGTCGTTTGGGAGCAGAGGTTACTGTTATAGAATACATGGACAGAATCTTGCCAACCATGGATGCAGGCTTATCAAAAGAGCTTAATAAAGTCTTTAAGAAAGCGAAATGTAATATGATGGTATCTCACAAAGTTCAATCGGTAGAGCGCAAAGGAGATGAGGTTATCGTCAAAGCCGAAAACAAAAAAGGTGAGGTTGTTGAATTTAAAGGTGACTATTGTTTAGTATCAGTTGGCCGTCGTCCATACACAGATGGATTAAATGTAGAAGCTGCTGGAGTAAAATTGAATGATAGAGGACAAGTAGAGGTTAACGAGCACTTACAAACCAATATTTCTAATATCTACGCTATTGGAGATGTAATTAAAGGCGCAATGTTAGCTCATAAAGCCGAAGAAGAAGGTGTATTTGTTGCTGAAACTTTAGCAGGTCAAAAACCACATATTGATTATAACCTTATTCCGGGAGTGGTTTATACCTGGCCAGAAGTTGCAGCAGTTGGCAAAACAGAAGAGGAGCTTAAAGAAGTGGGCACTGAATATAAAGTAGGTCAGTTTCCGTTTAGAGCTTTAGGTAGAGCTAGAGCAAGTGGAGATATTGATGGTTTTGTAAAAATCTTAGCAGATAAAACTACAGACGAAGTTTTAGGTGTGCATATGATTGGTGCACGTTGTGCAGATTTAATTGCTGAAGCCGTAACAGCGATGGAGTTTAGAGCTTCTGCAGAAGATATATCGAGATACTCACATGCGCATCCAACATTTGCTGAGGCTGTTAAAGAAGCCGCTTTAGCTGCTACTGATGATAGAGCGTTGCATGTTTAAAAATACAACTATTAAAAATCAGTAATCTAAACCAATAAAAGCGAACTTTTTTAGTTCGCTTTTTTTATTTTAGCTTTTATGATTAAAAGATTAATATACATCTTGGTTCTTATAGTTGTTGCAGCTTGTGCACCAAAGTTAAAAAGTACAATAACCAAAACATTTCCTCCATTGCCAAAAGATGCTTTAGTTGTTGTTTTAGATATTGCAGATGTGCAATCTATAGAAGGGGATGTCGTCGGAGTATTGGAGGCAAATCATGGTGGTTTAAACGGAAATTGTACCTATTACCAGAATATTCTTAATCTGAAGGAACTAGCAAGAAAGGCAGGTGCCAATCTTATAAAAATAACAGAGCATAAATTACCTGGTACCACCAATACCTGCCATAGACTCCAAGCTAAAATTTTTAGTGTTAAAAACGCAAAAAAATATGAAGCGAAAATAAATTGGAGTGCTGACAGAAAACTAACTTGGGATGATTTTAAAGGTGTGCCAGATACGCTAAATTATCCAAATACGCTCGCTATGACTAACTCTGGTTTTGGATACGAATCTGGTGTAAACATGTTAAAAGAAGGAAAAGTATTTATACAAAGTGTTTTTAATACTAACAAAAGTTGGGTGGTTGTAGAGGGTAGAAACGACTATGTGCTTCGTCATGAACAAATTCATTTCGATATTACTGAAATTTATTCTAGAAAATTACGAAAAGAACTTGCCGATGCTAATATAACCAGTAAAAATGCAGAAAAAGCCAAACCCATTTTTAACCGTATTTTTAGCGAAATGGAATTGAGGCAACAAAGATATGACCAAGAGACGCAGCGAGGTGATAAGAGAGAAACCCAAGAGCATTGGGAGGCTGTTGTTAAATTAGAGCTCGCTAAATACGAATTTTATAAAAGTAACTAAAGTTCTTGCAATAAGTCAATAACACGTAAGCGCTTGGCATAATCCTCTTCATTTACATCGCGAACAAAACAATAGGCGCTAATGTCTTCGTTATCTACTTTTACTTTAAGCTCTTTAACCGTACACGGCCCAAATTCTTTAGATTTTGAGATGTAATAGAATTTGTGTTTATGTATAACCTTATTAACTTTCTTTTGATATTTTGTCTTTAAGTACTCCTGGATATCTTCAATAGAATTTAACTCTTCAGAATAATTTGTAGTATTTATATACATGGCAAACTCTTCCTTGTCCTGATGATTTAAAACCAATATATCATCATCCTTAAAATAAGCCTTTACGTTAATAATACCATCTTCGGTTTCTATGGTAAAGATGTTTTGTATGCATATGGTCCAAGATGTTTTTACGGTAGCGTCTTTTCTTCTTATCTCTAAGATATTATCATCCCTAAAAGTATAAATCGCTTTCTTTTTAGAAATACCATTTACCAAAACCCATTGCTGATTTATAAAATGAGAATCGTGATGACGATCGTAATCAAACGGTTTTAAATTAGGAATAGTATTATGAAGATATGCACTCATTAAGGGGTTAATAACATAGTCTAGAAACTATGATAACGATAGATTTGGACTTTTATTTACCTAAAGTTAATAATTTTCGAGATGATTTAAAACATCTTTCTTGTAACTTCGACTAATAGGTAATGCTTTTCGATTAACTGTTAACTCCTCATTTGTAAAAGATTCAATTTTATTTAAGTTAATAATGTAAGACCGATGAATTCTTAAAAAATCCTTTTGAGGTAGTTTGGCTTCAATTGCACTTATGGTTTCTCTAGTAACGATGCATTGATCTTTAAGGTGAATTTTAATGTAATCACTTAAACTTTCGATATATAGAATATCGCTAAAAGTAATTTTTAGCATACGTCTGTCTGATCTCACAAAGATAAAATCATTGCGGTCTGTAGGTTTTAATTGAATGTTTGACTGAACTGTATTGACTTCAAAATAACGATTTACAGCTTTTAGCAATCGCTCAAAAGGTATAGGCTTTAATAAATAATCTACAGCTTGAAGATCAAAGCCTTCTACAGCATAGTCTCTGTAAGCGGTTGTGAAAATTATTTTTATGTCTTTATTAATGGATTTAGCGAAGGCTATACCTGATATTTCTGGCATGTTAATGTCTAGAAAAATCAAGTCAACGTCATTTTTATTTATAAAATTGAAAGCTTCAATAGCATTTTTGCATTGTGCAATAACTTCGATATTTTGTATTTGCGCTAAGTGAGTAGCTATTATGTCTCTAGCCATACTTTCGTCATCAACTATAATACAAGAAATAGGTTTAGTCATTAGTAGGCTTAGAGTTTATATTCAGTTTTAAATCTACATAAAACCTAGAATTATCTTGATTGATGTTTAAATTATATCTGTTAGGATACAACAGTTCTAATCGTTTTTTTATGTTTTGTAACCCAATACCTTCATTGTAATTGTTTGTATTAGATTTACTGTTGCTGATTTTAAAATCAATAGTTTCGGCAGTTGCAACTAAGTTTATATTTATCGTTAAAACACCATCTTTTAAAGTACCATGTTTAAAACTATTCTCTACAAAAGGAATAAATAGCATTGGCGCAATGTGAATAGTTTTTGATTGAATATCTTTTGAAAACGAGACGTTTAAGGTGTCACTGAAGCGTGTTTTTTCTAGCGTAATATAATCTTCAATATGATGTATTTCTTTTTCTAAACTTACAAAAGGCTTATCGACTTGGTAGAGTAGGTAGTCTAGCAGATTAGACAATTTTAAAATCATTTCTGGGGTATCATCAGATTTTTTTAACGCAGAGCCATACATGGTATTTAGTGTGTTGAATAAAAAATGAGGATGAATCTGCATTTTTAAATATTTGAGTTCCTGTTCTTTTAGTTTCAGTTGGGTTTCTAAAATTTTTGTTTCTAGGTTTTTTGTAGTTTGACTTTGCTTTAAGTTGAATTTTAAAAGTTTGAAGGCACTCACTACAATAACTATTAAATAAATACTTGTAATAATAAACAAAGCACTTTTACCTATGGCATTCATCTTTTCAAATTTAAAATTTGTGAGATATGCTAAAGCAAAAAAGATTGAAAGGCATATGCCAAATACCGAAATAATTACAGTGTACAAGCTGTAAATGCAGAAATGTAAATAACGCTTGGTAATTAAATAGTCTGGAATAAGCTTATAAATAGACACATAAGTTGTTGCAATTGTTACAGGCATTAAAAACATTGAGAAATAGATGACTTTGCTATCTATAGAATTATCAACATCAAATACTGAGGCAAAAAGCAGAAGCACTAAAATCCAAAATATAATGTGCAGGAGTACTTGTTTTATTCTAAAGATAAGGACGTTGTTCAATGCTCAAATAATAATGATATTACAATAATAACCTAAATTTAAGTACAAACTATCTTTTGTAGACGAATGACGGATTTAGGACTGGTTTTAACATTAAGGTTATAACCATAGCTAAAATGGTGATTCGTCGCATTTTAAATTTTTAAGACAATACTTCCTGTAGGTTTGTTTTAAGTTTAACCATTAAATTAAAAAAATATGTTTTCATTAATCCTTTTAGGAAATCGCCTGCAAGAAGGTGGGCCAGCAATGTATATTATATTCTTAGCCTTTCTGGCTTCATTAATATTTATTGTTATAGCCTTCGTAAAACGAAGAAAAGACAGTTTAGTAGCCCAAAAGATGATTAGTCTTGCTGCTGAGTGCAGTCTCATTGCCTTGGTAGTTGGATGTTTAGCTTCAGTTGTAGGAATTATTCAGTTGTTTGATATGGTAGAAGTTCTTGGAGATGTAAGTCCAGCATTATTTTCAGGTGGTCTAAAGGTGTCTTTATTAACTATTACATTTGGATTGTTTTCATTTACAGTAGCACGTATTGGTATTTTAATATATAAATGGAGTTTTACAGAAAAATAAAGACCATTTTTTAAAATATTTGTTTTTGGCGAACCTTAAAAAGTTCGCTTTTTTTATGTCTAGAAATTAAATTCATTAATTTTGTAAAAATTTTCCTATGGAAGAGCTCACATTAACAACACCAGCGCTTTTGTTTTCGGCAATATCTTTAATAATGTTGGCTTACACCAACAGATTTTTGGCATATGCGGCAATAATAAGAAACCTTACTGATAAATATCTAGAACGAAAAGAAGCAGTTTTAATGAGGCAAATTAACAACTTAAAATTAAGGTTAAACCTTACCCGATGGATGCAGATTCTAGGTATTTCGAGTCTGTTGCTATGTGTATTAACCATGTTTTTAATTTATGTAGACCTACACAATGCAGCTGTTTGGGTTTTTGGTATTGCATTATTACTTCTCATTTTATCCTTGGCATTTTTAATACGAGAAATTCAGATTTCAACATTAGCCCTAGAACATCATCTCATGGATATAGAAAATCAGATTAATGACTGAAATTTCTTAACTTTAATTGTGACCTGTTAAAAAATCATGTGTCTTACATAAATAACTAACCAAGTTAAAAAAGAATTTACAACCAAAATTGACTGAAGACGCAATTCATAGCCTAACCGATGAAGCGCTTGTAGAAGCAATCGTAAAAACCAACGACACAATGTTGTTTGAGGTACTTTATGATAGATACGCTACTATGGTGTACAATAAATGCTATGGTTTTGCCAATGGAGTCGATGAAGCTAAAGATTTAACGCAAGATGTTTTTTTAAGAGTGTTTATTAAATTAGCTAGCTTTAAGGGTAAATCTAAATTTTCAACTTGGCTTTACGCGTTTACATATAACCATTGTGTAAATTACGTAACCAGAAACACAGCTAAAAAGATTGAAAAACAATCCGTAAGTTCAGAAAATTTTGATATTCAAAACATAGGTGAGGATATTGATTCTACTCGTGAGTTTGAAAGTATGCGCGTAGACCAATTAAAGAAAGTAATGGAGCTGATTTCACCTGAAGAAAAAATGATATTGTTACTAAAGTATGAAGATAATTTAACTATAAGAGAGTTGTCAGAAGCTTTAGAGATTGGCGAGAGTGCTGTTAAGATGCGCCTCAAAAGAGCAAAAGAAAAACTAGTACGTAAGTACGAAAATTATACGAAAGATGGAGAATCCATTTAAGCAAATTAACCAGCCTTTAAAAGAGGTTCCAGCAGAGCTGAAAAGCAAAGTCATGCACGACATTGCTATGGCGAAGCTATTTATGGAACTGGCTGAGTTATTCTCGTATAATATTGGCCACATTATAGATAGTGTAACGGCTAGCAGAAAAGAATAAATATTTAATACCCTAACAAAAAACGAATAAGAGTGGATAAGGTAAGCGAATTTTCGGATGTTGCATTAAAGTCACTAACCAATATTTGGTTTGAGATCACTAAAATATTTCCAAATATAATAGGCGCTTTTATTGTCTTGGTCATCGGTTGGATAGCAACCAAGCTAGTAGTGAAGATAATTAAAAAATTACTTAAAGTAGTTAAAGCAAACAAACTAGACGATAAACTTAATGATATTGAAATCATTGAGGGCAAAAAGCTAAATTTCGATACAGTAAAAGTAGTTTCTAACATTGTTAAGTACTTAATGTATATCATAATATTTGTCACTGCTTCAGATATTATGGGCTTGGATATTATAACTGAGCAGATTAGTAACCTACTTTCTTATATTCCACAGTTGCTATCTGCAATAGTCATCTTTGTAGTTGGCTTGTTATTTGCAAATTTTGTAAAGAATGGATTAAAGTCTCTTTTTGAGTCTATGGATCTATCTGGCGGTAAAATGATTAGCCAAGTGGTATTTTTCTTAATGCTCACTTTTATTGGTGTAACAGCTTTGAATCAGGCAGGTATAGACACTGAAATCATTACAAACAACATCAATATGATTATTGCGGCATTCTTATTGGCATTTGCAATTGCTTTTGGTTTAGGCGCAAGATTGGTAGTTGGTAAGCTAATGCAAACATTCTATGCCAGAAAAATGTTTGAAGCAGGTCAAAAAATTACATTTAACGGAGAAGCATATGAAATCGATGAGGTTAAGAGCATCTCTGTAATCTTAAAGAATTCTAAAGGAAAATTAATAGTGCCGATTAATGATTTAATGGAAAATCAAGTACAAATGCAGGATCAACTATAAGGTTAGGGTTATAGATTTTATTTACATAAATAAAATGTGATCCTGCAGTACTTGACGTATATGGATGACCTCTTCAATTTTTGGAGAGGTTTTCTTTTTTTATTTCCGTTTCTTTTTGTTGCGTTTATTATAGTTTTTATCACCTCTTGTTTTAGGTTTCTTATATTTTTTTGCAATTTCTCTTCTATAAGAACCTCCTAAGTTTACCTTTTTGTTTTTCTCTTTTTTCTCATGAAAAGCAGGTCCAGGTATATCCTCTCCAGTACGTTTTGTTGGGTTGTTACGTTCTCTTATTTGAGGACGCTCTTCTTCAATAAGCTCGGTTGAAATAGCCACAGTTTCAGGGATTTCAATGGTTTCTATTTTTAACTGCATCAATGCTTCTATCCGTGCTCTGGCTTCTTGTTCTTTTTCGGTAGAAAATAACAAAGCATGCCCTAGCTTCTCAGCACGACCAGTTCTACCAATACGATGCATGTAGTTTTCGGGATAATCTGGCGTATCAAAATTAATAACGTGGGTTACGTCATCGATATCTAACCCTCTTGCCATAACATCAGTAGCTACCAACAATCTGTGCTCACCTTCACTAAATTGCTCAATACTACGAAGTCTGTAATTCTGAGTTTTATTAGAGTGAATGACACAACTTTGACCAGGAAACAATTCCTCTAGCTTATCAAAAAGACGGTCTGCCATTTTTTTATAAGCCACAAAGATTAATACTCTTGAGAATTCATCTTTATCACGCAATAGGTGCTCTAACAAATTAACTTTAGTATAAAAATTTGGAACATTGTAGCGCTCTTGCTTAATGTTTTCCAAAGGAGTACCGGAAACAGCAATTTGAATTTTAGTCGGATTTATAAAAAAATCAGTAATTAATTCATCTACATCTGCAGTCATGGTAGCAGAAAACATGATGTTTTGTCTTCGCTCTGGCAGGATGTCAAAAATATTCATTAGTTGATGTCTAAAACCTAAATCTAGCATCACGTCAACCTCGTCGATTACCAACTTCTGAATAGATTTGAGTTGTAATACTCTACTAACTGCAAGATCGTATAAACGTCCTGGTGTGGCCACAAGTATATCCAAGCCTTGAGCTACAGCTTGTTTTTGCGTATTGATATTAGTACCTCCATAAACACCTAAAACACGGTTATTTATGTATTTAGACATTTTTTCTATTTCGCTTACAACCTGTACAACGAGTTCGCGTGTTGGTACCAAAACCAATACTCTTGGATTGTCTTGTCTTGAGTATTTAAGATGACGCAGAATAGGTAACATATAAGCAAAGGTTTTGCCAGTACCTGTCTGAGCGATACCTACCATATCTTTTCCAGAAGCAACAACATTAAAAGCTTCGGCTTGTATTGGAGTAGGACTCTCAAAGCCTAAGTCTTCAATAGCATTGTATAAAGGGGTATTTAGATTTAAATCTTGAAAAGTCACAGCTATAGATTTTGTGCAAAGCTACTATTAATAATCTATATCAGTTTAACAAATCGCGATTAAGCGTTATGCTATACGTTGCCTCAAAAGATTTTTTTGGATGTAAAGTCACAATACCTTCCTTATCTTCGATGTGTTGATTAGTGTTTTCTGCATCTGCAATACCAATCCAAGGCTCAATACAAACGTATGGTGCATTTGGTTTTGCCCAAATACCTAGAAAAGGAAACCCTTCAAACTTTACATTAAAAATTTCACCTTTTTCTTTGTGTTTTAATGCTACTTGTCTCGATTTTAAATCTTTGAAGATTAAGGCGTCTTCGTTGAATAAATCTCCATGAAGATTAATACGTTTTGGAGTATCAAAAACTGCTTTAGTTTTTTCTGTAACCAATCCGTTTTCCATGTTTAAAAGATAGGATTGGCTAGATTCTTCGCATTCAAATTCCAAAAAATAATCGGTATATAATTCATCTTTAAATAAAGGGCAAGTAAAAGCAGGATGCCCTCCTAATGAAAAATACATCGTCTTATCGTCTCTGTTTTTTACCTTATGATGTATTAAAAGTTCATTACCCTTAAGCTCATACGTAATTAAAAATTCAAATTCAAAAGGGTAAATTGATCTTAGTTGATCGTTTGATTTTAGTTTGAAAATAATTTCAGAATCTGAACTAGAGATTATCTTAAAATCTTCACTATGCCTTATAAAACCATGCTTAGGCATGTTGTACTTGTTTCCATCAAAGTAATAGCTGTCATTTTTCATTGCTCCAATAATTGGAAACAAATTGGGTGCATGACTTCCCCAAACATCTGGATTAGCTTCCCAAATAAACTCAATATTGTTTTTTACAGAATCAATGCTGCACAATTCAGCACCTTTTGATTTTATTTCAACTTTCAGTAGGTCGTTTTCTAAAAATGGCATGGTTTTTTAATTTTTTATTGAAAGATACAATTCTTCTACGCTAGAAAAGGTATTCTCATTATTTTTACAAAATCTGTAGTGCATTTTTAGGTGAAAAATACAATACATTGTCAGTTCGAGTGATTTTGAGGTACGAAAAATTGTATCGAGAACTATTTGTAGGTAAAATTCTGCTTCTCGATAGTTCTGCTGAGCTAGGTCGAAGTACGAATTTTCTCATTTTAAATCGAAAATTCACTCGAAGTGACGAATTTTACAAAATTATTTTACTCCGTTGAGAACATTATATAATCAAACAATAAAAAATCCTAAAGTTTTTAAACAGCGTTTGTTGTATTGGGCGCAACAATTTGATGATGTTGTTTGGTTAGATTCTAATGATTACAAGGCACAATATAGTAGCTATGATGCTGTATTAGCAGTTGATGCCTTTACAAGTTTACAAACCGATTTTACTGAAGCTTTTGAGCGCTTAAAAGAATATCAGCAAACCGTTAAAGACTGGATTTTTGGCTATTTAACTTATGATTTAAAAAATGCAACAGAAGATTTAAAGTCTAATAATTACGATGGCTTAGGATTTCCGGATTTGTATTTTTTTCAACCCAAAAAACTAATTTTAATTAAAGATGAAATAGTAGAGTTTCAATATCTAAAAATGCTAGATGAAGAGATAGAAGATGATTTTAATAGTATAACGAATTGTCATTGCGAGGAACAAAGTGACGGAGCAATCTCCCATAACCCAATTAAAATAAAACTCAGAATTCACAAAGACGAATACTTTGAAAAAGTAAATACAATGTTAGCACATATTCACAGAGGCGATATTTATGAAGCTAATTTTTGTCAAGAGTTTTATGCCGAAGATTCTACCATAAATCCAATAGAGACGTATAAAAAACTAAACAAAATCTCCAAACCACCTTTTGCAACGTACTTAAAGTCTTTTGATAAATATTTGTTATCTGCATCACCCGAACGTTACATAAAAAAGACTGGTAATAAAGTAATTTCGCAGCCTATAAAAGGTACTGCACAACGCTCATTAAATAAAGAAGAAGACAAGCTGTTAGCAGATGCATTAGCAAATGACACAAAAGAGCGTAGTGAAAATATTATGATTGTAGATTTAGTCCGAAACGATTTGTCTCAAACCGCTGAAAAAGGTAGTGTAAAAGTGGAAGAATTGTGCAAGGTCTATTCGTTTTTGCAAGTGCATCAAATGATATCAACTGTAACATCTAAAGTTTCAGAAGATGTTCATCCTGTGGATATTATAAAAACGACGTTTCCTATGGGAAGTATGACAGGAGCTCCCAAAATTTCAGCAATGAAAATTATTGAAAACCTAGAGGAAACAAAACGAGGATTATATTCTGGTGCAGTAGGTTATTTTACACCTAAAGGAGACTTTGATTTTAATGTTATCATAAGAAGTATACTTTATAATGAGACTCAAAAATATATCTCCTATTCAGTCGGTAGTGCTATTACCGCAAAGAGCAACCCTCTTAGAGAATACGAAGAATGTTTGGTTAAGGCCAAAGCAATGCGAGAGGTGTTGGAGAACTAGATAGTTAGACTTTTAGATGGTTAGACTGTTAGACTCTTAAATCGTTAGATTCTTTTTAATCTTAATCTTTCTAACAAATCTTAGCGCCTAACAATCTAATAGGTTTAAAAAATTCTATTCCAAATGACTTCTAAAACTCTTTTTTACTTTATCAAAAATAAGTTCTACACGAGATGTAGCGATGTTTTTAATTTTAGCAATATCATCAAAATCAAGATTACCAAAAATGTATAAATCTACAATGTTAGAGATATTAATAGGCAACCAACTGTAAAAACGACCAAATACTTTAGGTGATTGGGTTTTTGATAGATTTTCAAGCTCAAAAGCTCTTAAGATAGAAGTTTCCTTATCTTCATACAAGTACAACTCATTGTCCATATCTTGTCTGTAGGAAATGTCGTTGAGTTCAGTATTTAAGATTAAATCTAAATCAGCATCAATGGTATAGTCTTCACCAAGTTTGGCAATTTCTCGCTTTCTAATCTCATCTGTGCTAATAGTGTTTTTATGAAATACTTCTTTTTTAAAAAGTTCGTTCATGTAATTATCCACAAGTTTAAAAAGCTCAAGTTTTATAGCCATACGTTCAGCTTCTATATTAAAACCATTGCTGTATAATTGTATAATACATTCATCAATGATACCATTAGACGAATACATATTTTTAGGTAAAATACCTGTAGATTCTGCAATGTAAATTCTGTGCTTTACATAAGGATGCAAATGTGGCACTGCAGAAAGTACTTTTTTATCAAAAGCAGTTTGTGCAGATTTTGATGACAGTTCTTTAAAAGTGCTCATAACCATAATTTTATATTAGTTCTTTAAAGTTACCAATAAAGAAAGTATTACCATATGATTTTTATCATTTTAACGTAATTGTTAGAGTAGTACATTATTGTATCTTTACACTATGCTAGAGTCTTTCAAAAGCCATATTGAGGAGCATTTCCCTTTCCTTAAAAACGCTCGTAATGTCATTGCTATATCTGGAGGTATTGATAGTGTGGTGCTTGCACATTTGTGCCACAAACTCAATTTTAATTTTGCCTTAGCACATTGCAATTTTAATTTAAGAGGAAAGGAAAGCGACGCAGACGAAGCTTTTGTTTTGGAACTAGGTGAGCAGTTAGATGTTGAAGTTTTTATTCAGAATTTTGATACGGAAGTCTATGCTGAAGAAAACAAATGTTCTATTCAGATGGCAGCGCGTGAGTTGCGATATGATTGGTTTTCTGAATTAGCGCAACAGCTAAACTTCGATTACATCTTAACAGCGCATCACGCAGATGATAATCTCGAAACGTTTCTAATCAATTTCACCAGAGGAACTGGACTTAATGGATTAACCGGAATTCCTGAACTAAATGATAATATTGCAAGGCCTTTATTACCATTCTCTAGAGCAATTATTGAAGCCTATGCAAAAGCAGAACACATTACATGGCGAGAAGATCTAAGCAATGCATCTCGAAAATATTTAAGAAACAAACTCCGTCACGATGTAGTACCAGTGCTTAAGAAAATTAATCCGCAATTATTAGATAGTTTTCAGAGTACATTAGCGTATTTAAATGATACAGCAGACATTGTAGAAGAAAGCCTAAATGCTGTGGCTAAAAGAGCAATAACAGATATTGACGAAAATCATATAACGTTTAAAGTTTCAGAATTTAAAAAAGTAAATAATCCAAAAGCATATTTGTTTGAAATGTTCAAGGATTATGGGTTTTCAGCATGGAATGATGTTGTTAATTTGCTTGATGCTGAAACGGGAAAGTACGTAACTTCAAGCACGCACAAACTTACCAAACATCGCGAATTTCTAATTCTCACAAATTGTCATTCTGAACTTGATTCAGAATCTCTTAGTGAGTTGTTTTTGACAAAGTCAGATATCAAAATAGGTAAAGTTCAAACACCAATCGGTATTTTGTTTTTTGATGAAGCGGATGCTTTAAAAGATAATACACAAACCAAAATTTATGTGGATTTAGAAAAACTAAAATACCCCTTAGAACTTAGGCAATGGCAAACCGGAGATGTTTTTCATCCTATTGGTATGAAAGGCAAAAAGAAAGTGAGCAAATATCTTAAAGATGAAAAGTTAATACCAATAGAAAAAGAAAATACTTTGGTTTTAACTTCAGAAAATAAAATCGTTTGGGTTGTTGGGGGAAGAGCAGATGACCGTTTTAAGGTTACAAACCAAACCAATCGTATTTTAAAAATAGAATTAAAATAATATTGTCATTCCTGCGTAGGCAGGAATCCATTTATAATATGACATTAAAAGGAAACATCGTAGATATCCAAAAACGCAGTATCTACAAAGGAGAAATCACCATAGAAAATGGTAAGATTAAATACATTAAAAAAAAAGACTGTATAGAAAACCACTACATCTTACCAGGTTTTGTAGATGCACATATTCACATAGAAAGCTCAATGTTAGTGCCATCAGAATTTGCCAAAGTCGCTGTAAAACACGGTACGGTAGCCACAGTTTCCGATCCACACGAAATAGCCAATGTGCTTGGTGTAAAAGGTGTGGAATTTATGATAGAAAACGGAAAGCAAACGCCTTTTAAATTCAATTTCGGTGCACCAAGTTGTGTGCCAGCAACACCTTTTGAATCGGCTGGAGCTGTTATAGAATCTGATGACATAAAAAGATTAATGGCAAATCCAGATATTAAGTATTTAGCAGAGCTAATGAATTATCCTGGTGTCATTTACGACGATGCAGAAGTGCTTAAGAAAATTGAGTGGGCAAAACATTACAATAAACCAATCGATGGCCATGCACCAGGTTTACGAGGTGAGGATTTAACCAAATACATTTCTGCAGGTATTTCAACCGATCATGAGTGTTTTACTTACGAGGAAGGCTTAGAAAAACTTCAAAAAGGCATGAAAGTTATCATTAGAGAAGGAAGTGCTGCCAAAAATTTTGAAGCCTTGATAGGCTTGTTAAATGAACATTACCAAGATATGATGTTCTGTAGTGATGATAAGCATCCAGATGATTTGTTGATAGGACATATTAATCAACTTTGTGCAAGAGCAGTAGATAAAGACAATGACATTTTTAAAGTCCTTCAGGCTGCTTGTGTTAATCCTGTTAAGCATTATAATTTAGATGTTGGTTTGTTGCAAGTTGGTGATACAGCAGATTGTATTGTGGTTGAAGACTTAACCAATTTTAAAACCCTTCAAACCTACATCAATGGCGAATTAGTTTACGATCATGGAGAATCTAAAATTAAACATATCAATTTCGAAAACCTAAACAATTTTAATACGAGCAAAAAAACAGTTGAAGATTTTAAGGTTGAAGCTAATAAAGAGTCATCAGGCGATGTCACACTGAGCGCAGTCGAAGTGTCTAAGTCATTTAAACATCCAAAAATCAGAGTTATTGAATGTCTAGATGGTGAGTTGGTCACCAATCAAATCATTGAAGATGCTACTATTAAAGATGGCAATCTAGTCTCTAACACAGAAAGCGACATCTTAAAAATGACTGTTGTTAATCGTTACCAAAACGAAAAACCAGCAATGGCATTTATAAAGAATTTCGGACTTAAAGAAGGAGCAATTGCAAGTTCTGTTGGTCACGATTCCCACAATATCATTGCCGTTGGAGTATCTGATGGTGCCATTTGCAAAGCGGTTAATCTTATTATTGAAAATGAAGGTGGTATTTGTGCTGTAAGTAATACAGAGCAAAAAGTAGTCGCATTGCCTGTTGCTGGTATTATGAGCGATAAAGACGCTGAGACTATTGGAAAACAGTATTCAAAATTAGATAAAATGGCAAAACAATTAGGCGCCACACTTCATGCGCCATATATGAGTTTGTCGTTTATGGCTTTGTTGGTGATTCCAGCTTTAAAACTCAGTGATAAAGGTTTGTTTGATGGAGGGAAGTTTGGGTTTACGGATTTGAATGTTAATTAAATCATAAACATTTTCGTCTAAGATTTATAACTATCTAAAAGTCTAACAATCTCACTATCTTTAAACCTTTCAAAAAAAACCAGCCTAAATATGATTAAGAATTTCACCATTGTTTTATTACTCTTTTTAGTTTTAGTTAATTGCAAAGACGAAAAACACCAAGCACTCGAAAATCCTGAAACTGAAAAAGCAGAAGATACTTTCGTAAAGGATAATTATACTAAAAAAGAGGTAATGATTTCCATGCGAGATGGTATTAAGTTGCACACAACAATTTATTCGCCAAAAGATACATCTAAGACCTACCCAATCTTAATGATGCGTACTCCTTACAGTTGCCGACCTTATGGAGAAGGTGAGTTTAGGAGTAAAATAGGACCAAATAAATACCTTATGGAAGAAGGTAATATCATGGTGTATCAAGATGTTCGTGGTCGTTGGAATAGTGAAGGAGTTTATGATAATATGCGTGCTTACATACCAAATAAAACAGGTAATGAAACCGATGAGGCTAGTGACACCTACGATACTATTGAATGGTTAGTCAATAATGTTGAAAATAATAATGGCAAGGTTGGAACTTACGGTATTTCGTATCCTGGATTTTATACCACGTATTCGCTTTTAGATGCGCATCCAGCTTTAAAAGCAGCATCACCACAAGCCTGTATTGGCGATTTCTTTTTTGATGATTTTATTCATAATGGTGCCTACTTATTGAGTTATTGGCGTGCAACGTCGGTATTTGGTTACATGAAAGATAAACCAACAACAGAGTCTTGGTACAAATTTCCAGATTTAGGAACCGAAGATCAACATCAGTTTTTCTTAGATCATATGCCATTAAGCAAGTTGAATAAATTTTACGACAGCACTAATGTGTTTATGGAACAATTAAAAACACATGTTACTTATGATGATTTTTGGAAAAGTAGAGGTATTATTCAGCATTTAAAAGATATAAAGCCAGCAACAATGATTGTGGGCGGACAATTTGATGCTGAGGATTTGTATGGTCCTTATAATACCTATGAAAGCATTGAAAACAATAGCGATAATTATAACACACTACTTTTCGGACCTTGGAGTCATGGAGATTGGGCAAGAACTAAAGAGCGTCAAGTTGTGGGTAATATTCATTTTGGAGATGGTATTTCAGATTATTTTCAAAAAGAAATTGAAACAAAATTCTTTAATCATTTCTTAAAAGGCGAAGGCGATGGCAACACAGGATTACCAGAGGCACATATGTTTAATACAGGTACAAAAGCATGGCAGTCTTTTGAAAGCTGGCCACCACAAAACACAGCTAAGGAAAGTTACTTTTTACAACCATACGAGCGCTTAACACAGCGAGCTACAAGAAACATCGCAACTTCAGATTTTATAAGCGATCCAAAGAAACCAGTGCCTTATACAGAAGATATCAAGGTTGGATTCACACCACGAAAATTCATGACTGACGATCAACGTTTTGCATCAAGACGTCCAGATGTATTAACTTTTGAAACCGAAGTTTTAGAAAATGATATGACGCTTGCAGGTGATATTTTAGCAAAGTTGAATGTATCCACCACAGGAACTGCAGCCGATTGGATTGTAAAAGTAATCGACGTGTTTCCAGCAGATACAGAGAACACTGACGATGTGCAAGATCATTTAAAATTGAGCAATTACCACATGATGGTACGTAGTGAAGTGTTACGAGGTCGTTTTAGAAACAGCATGGAAACACCTGAACCTTTTGTGCCAAACAAAAAGACAGCAGTAAATATTAAGTTGCAAGATGTGTTTCATACGTTTAAGAAAGGACATAAAATTCAGGTGCAAGTGCAAAGTACATTCTTCCCTTACATAGATGCTAATCCTCAGACGTATGTAGATAATATTTTTAAAGCCAAAGAATCAGACTTTAAAGTGCAGATGCATAAGGTGTTTAATGATTCGTCTATTGAGTTTACTGTACTTAAGTAAAATAATAAATGTCAGTTCGAGTGAAATTGCTTCTGGCAATTTTGTATCGAGAACTTAATTTTTTTGACTTCTCGATACAATTCCTCATACTTCGGAATCACTCGAAGTGACGATTAGAAATAATCGCTGATTACTAAAAAATGCCAATAATAGAATCCATATACAAACCACCATTTTGGGCAAAGAAAAGCTTTGTGTCTACAGTATTTTCAGGATTAGCCAGAACCGTGAATGGAGTAGCGCAAACCAGAGAACGTATTGAGCTAAAGGATGGTGATTTCATAGATGTAGATTGGAGTTATGCTGAAAACCCTTCAAATAAAGTAATTATTCTATTACATGGTTTAGAAGGCAATGCGCAACGACCATATATTACAGGATCAGCAAAATTATTCAATGAAAATGAAATAGATGCATGTGCAGTAAACTTTAGAGGCTGTAGTGGTGAACCTAATCGTTTATACAGAAGTTACCATTCTGGCGCTACTGAAGATTTAGAAGTAGTCATTAACCATATTTTAGAGAAAGACAAATACAGCGAAATCTATATCAAAGGTATTAGTCTTGGTGCTAACATGGCTCTAAAGTATTCTGGTGAGCGTGAACAATTACCAAAAGAATTAAAAGCCATTGTTGCTGTGTCGTCACCATGTTATCTAAAAGGCTCTTGCGATGCATTGATGAGTTTGAAAAATAAACACTATGCTATCAGATTTTTGGCACATCTTAAAGATAAATTGAAGCCTAAGTTGGAACAGTTTCCACAAGATATTTCCATAAGAGATTTTAACGCAATTAAAACCTTGGTAGATTTCGATGAGGTTTACACGTCAAAGGCTCACGGTTTCAAAAGTGCGGTAGATTATTATGAACAATCTAGTAGTTTACAATACTTGCCAAGCATTACCATTCCAACTTTAATTATCAATGCACTTAACGATTCATTTTTATCTGCTGAATGTTATCCCGTTAAGGAAGCAAAACAAAATCCTAATCTTTATCTTGAAATGCCAAAGTACGGTGGCCATGTTGGATTTATTGATAAAAAGAATGTGTATTATAATGAAAGACATGCTTTGGATTTTGTAACAGAACATGCTTAACTTTTTTTTGTAACTTACACATATCAAAACCCTAAGACTTAAAAATAGTTCTTGTTGACTGCAAACTAATTTTTAAGCCATGTCCGAAAATCAATCTACAGAGGTAAATCAGCCTCAGAAAGAAGAGCATACCAGTTATCCACCAATTGAGTTTATCAATAATGTAGTCATTGGTTTTGGTAGGTTTCTAAAGTCTTCATATCTCAGCATAACTTTTATTGTTATTATCCTATTGTTGGTGCAATCCTTAGACCAGGCTAATACATTATTGGTAGATATGATTGAAAAGGACAAGCTATCCTTGGTCTTATGCTTTGCGGTTATATCCTTTTTTGCGGCAGTTTTGTCTCATTATCCGATCTATATTTATTATTCAAAAGACATTAATAATAGTAAGGATGTCCACTCATGGTATGCCTATAAATTATGGCTCAATTATTACATCTTTACTTATAAACGCTTGGATGATGATTATGAACAGGACTATAAGGCTAAGTTTTTTAGGCAAGTATTAGGGCTGGTTATATTCTCAATTTGGCATTACTACATTTATCAAACATTCTATCCAAAACTTGTTGTAACACCAGAGATTATTGGTACTACAAAATATTTGACTTTCGCTTTGGCTATCGTGCCAGTAGTGAGTCTCATTGTTCTGTTATATATGCTTAATAGGTATCAAACAGGAAAAAGAAACGCAAAAGACATTAATAAAACCTTGTACGATAGTATTGATGATAAACGAAAGAAGTTTACACGAAGAGGTGCTTTTTCACTTTTAGTCCTAATGGTTGTTGTAATTTTGACTGCAATTTTAACCTCAGCATTACTAAAATTTAATTTATTAGGTTATTGGCTATTGCAAATAATGACATTTTTAATCACAATGCTATATGTTTTATTTAGAGTGTTTAGGGTGTATGTTATCTCCTATAAATTTAAGTTTTATCACATTAGCAACAGTGTAGGTTATTTGAGGTTTTATTTGGTCGTTTTCTTAGTACTCATTGCACATTTAGTCTATTCTAATCTTGCGGTTTATTTTAATTTTTGGTTAGCTAATGCCATGTTCATTCTATTATCCTGCTTTTTTATTATCTATTACATTCTAGCCTGTTCACTGAAGTATTATTTTGTTTTAGATGTACTAAAAGATCAGAAGGAATACTTACTAAAAGTAAGAACAAAGAAGCCTAAAATTACTTCGGTTGGCTATTTAAATAATTCAATGCTTATAAAGAAAGAGAATCGAGAGAAACTTCTAGATTTAGATGATCAAAAGGCGTTTGCAGAGCGAAGACGTCGTATTTCATCTGTTTTAACCATTTTGTTTTTAATCATTGTTGCTATATCATTAAATGCAGAAAAAAGTACTCATGAGCTTGAAGTATTTAACACCAATGGAGAAGCTTGTGAAACTATCGATAAGACGAAGAATTCTGTTGAAATGGATGCTTTTAAATCCAAAATTTTAGAGAATGTACCAGAAAATGAATCCATGTTGTTTGTAGCTGCGCATGGTGGTGGTCTAAAAGCAAATATTTGGACGATGAAAGTGCTCAATGAAATTCAAAAAAAGTCAGAAGGTCAATTCTTCAATCAATCCGTTTCTCTGTCAGGAGCTTCAGGTGGTATGATGGGATTGTCGTTATACTCCGTTTTAAGCGGTAGATATCCAAATGATTTTACTGCTATTGCAGTAGAAATAGATTCTGTAGCCTGTGAAAATTTTGCTTCAAGAGATGTTGCATTTACATTCGGTTACGATTTTGTAAGAAAGTTTGCTCCGTTTCATTTGTTAGGTAAATATAGAGATCGCTCATACTATGCCATGGCACACTATAGAAATGTTCTAGAAGATAAAACCTCAATGACTCTAAGTAACACATCATTTAATACCTATTGGAAAGAGAATATATACGATACTAACAATAAATACTTTCCTTCGTTAATTGTTAACACGGCAAAAACTAATGGTAAGCGAGGTGTGTTTTATTCTATAGCATATGAAGGCAATATATTTTCAAATTCAGATAAATTATCTCAACTCAATGATGGTCATATTGCATTTTATGAAGCAGTATCGTCGACCAATAGATTTCCTGCGTTAAGTCCTGCAGCCAAGATAAAAGGCTATGGTCATTACATAGATGCAGGAGCTATAGATAATAGTGGACTTTTAAGTTCTCTGGATTTGTACACCTACTTTCAGAAAGACAACAGATTTAATAATAGAAAAAAGGTTTTTGTCGAAATTCTCAACGGAAAGAGTAGCTATATATGGTATCTCATCAAAGAGTTTGAAAAAACTATGAAAGCCAACGGAAAAACCTATGCAGAGCACATTTTTATTGATGAAATAGAACAAGACAATATAGTTGCAGATATTAAAACAGGTTTAAATCTTGATAAGATACCAAACTATTTAAGCGATATGTTAGAAGGTTGGCAAGACGACGGAATTATTACATACGTTCCTGTTTATCTGCCATTTCGAGTTATGATTAATGATGTAGAAGACTTTATTGGTGGTGATATTGAATGTGAAACATTAAGAGGTGAATTAGAAAAGTTTTTAGACATTCAAAATAAAAGATTGGATGAAGATTTAAACGATACAGGTTCCGTTTGGAGTACTTACGAGCCTACTTTGGCAAGACATCTTAGTAAGAGTACTATCAAATATTATGATAATACTATAAAAGGTAAGATTATGTCTGAACAAATAAACAAAGTTTTAAAGTTGTTGAAACAATAATTTAAATCTGTTTTTAGTAAAAACCAGTGTTTCGTCACTTCGAGTGTTCCGACGAAAGTGTCGGAATGTATCGAGAAGTATAATATTATAAAAATATAGAACAGTTAATTTAATACATATGATAGTACTTTTAGATAATGGTCATGGTGGTCTCATAAATGGAGAGTATACTACACCAGGTAAGCACAAGGATTGGGGCGCAGATGGAATTATTTACGAAGGTGAATTTAACAGAGCCATTGTTGGTGGTATCATTGAGCAATTAACAGTGTTAAAAATAAATTATGTAAATATTGCTCCAGAATATCGCGATGTACGATTAGAAACACGCGTTAATCGTGCTAATAAATATCCAGCAAGAAAAAGTTTTTATCTAAGTATTCATAGTAATGCTGGTGGAGGACATGGTAGTGAAATCTTCACTTCACCTGGAAATACCAAAAGCGATAAGATAGCAACTATTTTTGGTGAAGCGTTTAAGGAAGAATTTCCTGATCGAAAATTACGAACAGATTTCTCTGATGGTGATTTAGACAAGGAAAGACGCTTTTATGTGTTGACCAAAACCAAAATGCCAGCCATCTTAACCGAAAGCTTCTTTATGGATAACTTAGACGAGTTTAAAACAATCCTAAATACAAGAGAAGGCCGCCAAAAAATTGTGGATTATCATGTAAAAGCAATTGTTAGAACTAGAGATGAAATCTTTGGATAATACTGTGTTATTGTTTTTCATTTAAAAACTTTTAAGATGTTTTTATAATTTTCCTACATTTAAGCAAATCAATTCTTTATGCTCAAAAAAGTTTTTGGAAGTGCAGTTTTTGGTGTCGAAGCTACAACGATAACGGTTGAAGTAAATGTAGATAAAGGTGTAGGTTACCATTTAGTCGGACTTCCAGATAATGCTATAAAGGAGAGCAATTACCGTATTGCAGCAGCTTTGCAAAATAACGGTTATAGAATTCCAGGAAAGAAGATTACTATTAACATGGCACCAGCCGATTTACGCAAAGAGGGTTCCGCTTACGATTTAACGTTGGCTGTTGGAATTCTTACAGCATCTAATCAAATTAAAGCAGAAAACTTAGACGAATATCTCATCATGGGAGAATTGTCTTTAGATGGTAGTTTACAGCCTATTAAAGGCGCCTTACCCATTGCTGTAAAAGCGAGAGAAGAAGGCTTCAAGGGTTTTATTCTGCCAAGTCAAAATGCCAAAGAAGCAGCCATTGTTAATGATCTTAAGGTTTATGGTGTGGATAATATAGAACAAGTCATCAATCATTTTGATAAAGGTGAAACTCTAGAGCAAACTATCATCAATACACGAGAAGAGTTTTATAAAAACCTTGATTTTCCTGAATTCGATTTTGCAGATGTTAAAGGACAAGAAAGTATAAAACGCTGTATGGAGATTGCGGCAGCTGGTGGTCATAATATTATTCTTATTGGTCCTCCAGGTTCTGGTAAAACGATGTTGGCAAAGCGTTTGCCAAGTATTTTGCCACCAATAACATTGCATGAAGCATTGGAAACTACCAAGATTCATTCTGTTGTTGGTCGTGTCAAAGATCATACAGGATTGATGGCGCAGCGACCGTTTAGAAGTCCACATCATACCATATCGAACGTCGCTTTAGTAGGAGGTGGTAGTTATCCGCAACCAGGTGAAATCTCACTATCTCATAATGGAGTTTTATTTTTAGATGAGTTGCCAGAATTTAAGCGTGAAGTTTTAGAGGTGATGCGTCAACCCTTGGAGGATAGAGAAGTGACAATTTCTAGAGCAAAGTTTACAGTCACTTATCCAAGTTCGTTTATGTTAGTGGCAAGTATGAATCCAAGTCCAGGAGGCTATTTTAACGATCCTGATGCGCCAGTAACCTCTAGTCCTGCGGAAATGCAACGCTATATGAGCAAAATTTCGGGACCGTTGTTAGATCGTATCGACATTCATATTGAAGTAACTCCTGTGCCTTTTGAAAAGCTATCCGATGACCGAAAAGGCGAATCTTCCGTAGATATTAGAAAACGTGTTACAGCAGCCAGAGAATTACAAACCAAACGCTTTGAAGCTTTAGAAAACGTGCATTATAATGCTCAGATGAATACCAAGCAAATACGTGAGTATTGCAAGTTAGATGACGCTTCTTTAGAGCTTTTAAAGTCTGCTATGGAGCGCTTAAATCTTTCTGCCAGAGCATACGATAGAATTTTAAAAGTTTCTAGAACTATTGCAGATTTAGAAGGTTCAACTGATGTTACTGGTGCGCATATTAGCGAAGCTATTCAGTATCGAAGTTTGGATCGCGAAGGTTGGTTGGGATAACCAATTCCTGCGAATGCAGGAATCTCTTAATTAAAATCATTTACCTAAGTATAGCCGTTAGAATTAAGTGTGTTTATAAAAAATGAGTTCTAATTGTTTTATGGATAGTAAATTTATTTCCAAAATCACTGCAACCTTTTGTGTTTTTTTCATCTTATAAGAAAACCAATATTATGAAGCATAAAATTTTACCATTAGTACTTTTTGTTGCCCTGTGTTTGCAATTAACCAGTTGTAACAATGATGATGAAGGATTATTAGATCCTGTTACTGTAACAATTCCTGTTATTAAATCTAAATCAGAATTTAGAAATTCAATAGCAGTTACAGATGCGCAACCCACAAATTCTGATGGAAAAATATATGTTTATGCAGATTTGCTGTTCTACATAGCACAAAACTCAGGTATACATATCTTTAATAATCAAAATCCTGCTTCACCTATAAATTTGGCATTTATTCAATTAGAAGGTGTTAATGATATTTCTGTAAAGAACGATATTCTTTATGCAGATAATTATATGGATCTGGTGGTTTTTGATATTAGTAATATGTCTAATATTCAATTGGTTAACACAGAAGAAGATATGTTACCTTTTTATGCAGACTATCCTAGTGATGTATCTTACTTTCAAGGCGTAGAGTACCCAGCTTCAGAAGATGAGTTTATAGCAGGATATACTACAATAGAAATGGAAAGATCAGTTGTAGAAAACGATCCAAATATTTACAGCTGGAATGACGATGTTTTCTGGGGATGGGAAAATTTTGACGGAGCTGTTTTAGTAAATGAAGTTGGTGTTGGAGGTTCTTATGCTAAATTTCAAATTTTCAATAATGCGTTATATACTATCAGTGATTATTCATTATTAACTTTTGATATAAGTAATTATAATGCTATAACTCAGGTTTCAGAAACCTGGATGGAAGGTTGGTTTGGAGGAGCTGTGTTAGAGACTACCTTTATAAGAAAAGATTACATGTTTATTGGCGCTACAAACGGAATGCATATCGTTGGGCTTCAAGATGAGTTTAATCCAGCTTATACATCGTCATTTTTACATGCAACAGGTTGTGATCCCGTAGTTGTTGAAGAAAATACAGCTTACATTACTATTAGAGGTGGCAATAGTTGTGGTGCTATAGAAGATCAGGTAAATGTTATCGATGTTTCTGATATTACATCTCCTTTAGAATACTCTAGTTACTTTTTAGCAAGCCCTTACGGTTTAGGAATAAAAGATAATATTCTCTATGTCTGTAATGATGATGGTATTAATGTGTTTAATGCTGAAAATCCAAGTAACATAGTTTTAGAAAACACGTATAATGTAGATTCAAAAGATGTTATACCACTTTCGTCACATCTTATCTCTGTTGGAGACAATGTAATTCACCAATTTAATTATACAGATAACTTCGGGTTAGAGCTAATAGGAACTGTTCAGTTCTAGAACAAAATATGTTTCTTTTATTATAATGCTCTAAATATGAAATGGTTATTGATTGTTTAATAGTAAATATTAATAAATTTATTACGTATAGTAAACATCTAGATTAATACCAACTTGGATAATAAACTTCGTATACTCGTACAAAAATGTATTGAGAAAGATAGGGAAGGGCAGCGCGAATTATACACGCTGCTTTCACCTGTATTGTACGGTATTTGTCTAAAATATATGAAGAATAAAACCGAAGCAGATGATGTTTTTCAGGATGCGTTTATAACGCTTTTTCAAAAGATAGATCAATATAAATTTAAGGGAAGTTTTGAAGGTTGGGCAAAACGCATTTTTGTAAACGAAGCTTTAGAGGTTTTGCGTAAGAAGCAACGTCAATTACATATTGCTGTAAATACTGAAATTCAAATTGAAGATAATTATGATAATACAAGTGAGAATAACAGAATTTCAATAACGCAAAACGAATTAATAAAGCATATAAAGCAGTTGCCAGATAATTATAGAATGATTTTTAATCTATTTGTTTTTGAAGGTTATAGCCATAAGGAAATATCTGAAAAATTAAATATTGCGGAAGGTACGTCAAAGTCATTATTAAGCAGAGCAAAAAATCTGTTGCGATTAAAAATAAATGAGGAAACAAGTAAAAAAGTATCATGAAGAAGGATAATATTGAAGAGATATACAGCGAACTAAAGTCCTTCACTCAGGAACCTCCAAAAGAGCTGTGGGATAATATAGAAGCTAGGTTACACCCTAAAAAGAAACGCAGAGGAGCCTTTTGGCTTTGGGGCTCAGCGGCAGCAATTTTGATGTTAATGTTAGCATATACATTTTATAAGCCAGGAAATGATGGTATTAATATACCGATTAATGAACCTGTTAAAGAAATTTCAAACACAAAGCAACCAAATGATGAAACAGATAATGTAACACATAAACCTGATATAATTAATGATGAAATTGTTACTAGTAAAACCAGTAAAGACTCTATTGAAGAAAAAATAAAAACTACTAATAATACTTTACAACAGCCAAACTATAACCAATTTGCAAATAGTGAGACTTCACAACATGCAAAAAATAAAAATGAAGACAATAAACTGAATAAAACACAACTTAAAGAAAGCGTAAAAAGCAATAGTAAAATAGCTGAAACTATTGATGATAAAAGCAGAGATAATATTAAATCTGTGCAGGATAAAAATAGTGAGCTCATTCCTAATTTATTAAAGAAAAATGAAAGTTTAATAGAAAAAAATAAAGAGACTGCGATTGCTGGAATAGATTCTATTACAACTGATAAAACAGATGTAAAACTAGATTTGTACGAAGAGTTAATGGCAGAGCGTAGTCATGAAAATGATTCTGTAGATACTAATGTTGCGAATAACAATAAATGGTCAGTAGAAATTTTAGGAGGATTATCTAATACTACCTCAGATGCATCTTTTCAGCAAACATCTGTAAACACGAGTCCTCAGAATGATTTTGTATATGCTTTTAAAGTGGGTTATTCAATATCAGATAAGGTGCAGATAAAGACAGGTGTCGGAAGGAATAATTTAGGTCAGCAAGTAAATAATATTGCTTATGCAACAGCTGACGGGTCGCTATCGTCTAATGAAGGTCAGACCATTGTAAGTGATGAGTCTTTAGTGTTCTTTGGTTCAACAGAGTTAGCTAGCAATGATGCATCATTTAATGAATTTAGTGAGAATGGAACGTTGCAGCAACAGCTCGATTATGTACAGGTTCCTTTAGAGGTTTTTTATAAGCTACTTGCTAAGGAAAAATATGATCTATTAATTGGGTTTGGAGGTAATGTTAATTTTATCTCCGACAATAAGGCTTACCTCAATGGTGAAGAAATAGGTGAAAATATAGGTGTTGACCATACTATTTTTGGGGCTACTTTAAGTACCAATTTTTCTTATTATTTAACCAAAAAGACTGTGCTGTTTTTAGAGCCAAGCTATAACTATTTCGAAAAACCTATTGATAATAACGCTCAAAATTTTAAAAACACACAGCTAAGGATTCTATTTGGGCTACAATTCAAACTTTAAAAAAGCATGAATTAGCCTAATCGTTCTTTAGAAAATAATTAGTGACATTGGCATTGTTACCATAGTTGTGAACCCATTCAAACTTTAACTCTTTCCCGATAATAAAGCTGTAGCTCTTTGAAGCCATTTTGCCAGAAGGGTCTTTTTCAAATGCCATAATAGTGCCCAAACGGGTTAGATCCATATAGTGATTTTCTGAAATTGGGAGTAATTCTACTTTGGCCAGTTCAGTTTTGTTGTCTTTTCGTTTGTAATAAAACTTACCATCTTCTATCCAAAATTTCCTTGGGCCATAATCACCAGAAAACGCTTCATTTTGCTTTAAAATGGTAGCTTTATCGTTGTCTTTAATGTACTTTAAATAGGAAATTATATTGGGTATATAACCATGTTTTGGGTTTTCTACTTGTGCTTTTTCGTAAAGTTTTAAAGCATTTTCAAAGTCTCCCTCATCGAATGCTCTGTGTGCATTTCGTATTGACTCATCTTCTTTCCAATACCAATAAGAGTTTGTGTTGTTGTAATTAATTTGATTGTAATCAAGACCAATAGGTTTGCCCGAATCGCTTAGTATGAGGTCGCATTTTTTTACACCATCATTTAAAAACCCTGACACAGCAGAGTTTTCCCCTGCAGGAAAAAATGCTTGCATAGTTTGGTTTTTAACGTACTGTATAAGTCGGTTGTTTTCTATCCAATATATTTGTTCTTGCTCGTTAAAGCTTGCCCTGTAAGTACCTTCAAACTTTTTTAGTCTAGAGATATCATAGCCTTTTTTCTTAAGGTAGGCAATGGCAGTATCGTAAGCCTGAGCTCTGTATTTTGTGTAAGGATAAAGTGCTTTTATGTCCTCTAAAAGTTTTTCTGCTTTTTTGATGTTACCTTTAAAAATTAATGGTTGAAGCCTAAAAATTTTCAGATTCGGGCTTAAAAGTTCATATTTTTTGATCTCTTCAATTAGCATTTCGTCATTACCGTTTACTAGCGCAGCTAAGGCAAGGTTGGTGCCTGTATCAGGATTTTGGTCAATATCAAATAATTTAAAAGAAGATTCGTAAAACTTGTCAGTTTGTTTTGTTTCACCGTAAATGCTAAAAAGTACATCATTGTAAAATTCGTTATGTGGATCAACCTCTAATTGTAATTTTACCTGTTCTGTAGCTTCATCAAAATTTTCATAAGCTAAATTTCGTTGTATGTAAACTTCAAGCTGCTTCTGTAAAGGCAACTGTGTTCTATATTCAAAGGCTTTGTCTGCTAAGTCTTGTACTTCTAGTTTCCCTCTACTGACGCGCAATGAGCGTTTTGCGTATTCTAAATAAGCCAGTGCAAACCTTTTGTCTATAGCTACGGCTTTATTGTAGTTACCTTCAATAAACTCTCTAATAGCTTCTAAAGAGTCGCTCATAAATTCATTGATAGGATAGTCAAGATACCGTAATTCTTTGCTCTCAACAAAGCCAGAATTTTCTATTACAAACAAAGAGACTTCATCAATAAGAGGTAAAAGATCCTTGCCTGTAAAAGTGTTTTTCTTTAATACTTTTCCGTTGTTTGCTTTTCGCTTGTAAGCAGTAATACTGTAGTTTTCTCCTTCTTTTTTAAAGTTACCATCAATATAAAAATCATTAAAAATAGTTGACTCTTCAATTTTTGTAGAAGTATCTGTATAGAAAGAAAAATCTGGACTTAAGCTTTTATTCTGACTTAAGTCTTCTTCTAAGAGCCTTCCAATACCATATTGCATCCAATCTAGAGATTTGTCATTACTTAGATTTTTAAATCCATAAATAGGTACGCCAATTCTAAATTCTTCTTTGGTTATCGTTTTACTTTGTGCCACACCTTGCTCATCAGTGTAATTAATTTCTTTTGTCGTTGCACCTAGATCACTATTGCCAAACCCAAAATAAAGGCCTATGAAGAGTAGAATAAAATTAAGCGGAATAAGAATTTTTTCTCTCAGTTTTACGATTCTTTTACCCAAACGCTCTTGGTGATAAAAATAGATGAGTAACGATGGGCTAATGCCAATAAAAAACCACAATAAAATATCTACCCAATGTGGCGATATGTTGTAACGGTTTAAAACCCAGTCCACAAACTGAAGAAAGGTCCATGCCGCAACCAAATAGGCTGCAAAGAATTTCAGTGTATTAATCCATTTCTTTTTGGCTTCAGGAGTCATATTTTTCTAATAGCTTTTTTTGAAAATACAATGCAAAATTCTTCATTAAAGATAAACAGTATTGTGAGTATATCAAGAGTAATCGGCCAAAAGTTATGTAAAACTACTTTTTAATGTATTTTTACTAAGCTATCAAATACCTTTAAAAGTATTTATACACAGATACTATTATGAAATATTTTAAACTTCTATTAGTGCTTCTTCTGTTAGTCAATTGTCAGAATTCTGAAGACACATCTAAAAAAAATACAATTGAAGAAAAAGTAAAAATCGTTGAGGTTCCTATGTTAAACCTAGAGCAGGCGAATCGCTTAGCAACATTACCAATTCATTGCATCAATACCGAATATCCTAACAAGCTAGGACAGGTTTTAGGAGGTAATGAAGATTTAAAATCTCCACAAGAATTGCATCCTGCTTTTTATGGCTGTTTCGATTGGCATTCGGCTGTACATGGCCATTGGAGTTTGGTAAAACTGTTGAAAGAATTTCCGGAGTTGAATAATCGCGAAGACATTATTCAAAAATTATTAGCTAACATTTCAAAAGAAAATATAACGCAAGAGGTTTTATATTTTAAAGGAAAATACAATACATCTTACGAGCGTACTTATGGTTGGGCTTGGTTGCTAAAGTTGGCTGAAGAATTGCATATTTGGAATCATGCTGAAGCTAAAACCTTAGAAGAAAATCTTCAACCTTTAACCGATTTAATCATTGAGCGTTATCTAGAATTTCTTCCAAAGCTAAATTATCCAATTAGAGTAGGAGAGCATCCTAATACTGCTTTTGGGTTGAGTTTTGCTTACGATTATGCTTTGGTTACTGAGAATGCACAATTACAAACGTTGATTGAAACCAGAGCAAAAGAATTTTATTCAGACGATCAAGATTGTCCGTTAGAATGGGAGCCGAGTGGTTTCGATTTTTTATCACCTTGTCTAGAAGAAGCTGCATTAATGAAGCGCATACTGCCAAAAGAAGAATTTTTATCATGGATTAATGATTTTCTTCCAGAATTAAATAATGAAGATTTTGATATCGACGTTGGTAAAGTGTCAGATAGAACCGATGGTAAATTGGTGCATCTCGATGGAGTGAATTTTTCAAGAGCATGGAGTCTAAATTACATTGCGAAGGATTTACCAGAGTTTAATCATCTTGAAAATTTAGCAAATAAACACATCAACTATTCTTTGCCAAGCATTGTTGGTGATAGTTATGAAGGAGGCCATTGGTTGGGTAGCTTTGCTATTTATGCACTAAACTCAGTAAGTAACTAATGAAAAACTGGTTCAAAAATATTGGGCCAGGACCTTTGGTAGCTGCTGCATTTATTGGTCCAGGAACGGTAACCGTTTGTACTTTAGCAGGTGTTAACTTTGGATATGCCTTACTTTGGGCAATGGTATTGTCGGTTTTTGCAACTATAGTTTTGCAAGAGATGGCAGCACGATTAGGAATTATTGCGCAAAAAGGATTGTCACAAGTCATTAGAGAAGAGGTGAAAAGTCCTGTTTTAAGAGGTTTTAGTGTTGTTTTAGTATTATCTGCTATTGTTGTTGGTAATGCGGCTTACGAAGCAGGAAACATCAGTGGCGGTGCGTTGGGTTTAGAAACACTTTTAGGGCATACAACCTTTAGTGTGTTTAATGTAGAATTGTCTGTTATTCCATGGATATTGGGTTTGCTAGCCTTTATATTATTGTACTTAGGAACTTATAAAGTGCTTGAAAAAGTTTTAGTCAGTCTCGTTATTTTAATGAGTTTAGCTTTTCTTTCAACTGCAATTCTTACCAAGCCAGAGGTTACTAGTATTGTGAAAAATATGCTGATACCGCAATTCCCTAATGAAGGTATATTAACTATTGTAGCGCTTATTGGTACAACTGTAGTGCCTTACAATCTGTTTTTGCATGCGTCTTTGGCAAAAACGAAATGGAACAAGAAATCGGATATTCAATTAGCCAGAAAAGATACTGTTTTGGCTGTGGTCTTAGGAGGTATTGTTTCCATGAGTATTATTATTTCAGCAGCAGCGATTAATATAAAAGATGTAAGTAATGCAGCAGATTTGGCTTTGGCTTTAGAGTCATTATTTGGTGTTAATGCCAAATATTTTTTGTCGGTTGGTTTATTTGCAGCTGGCATTACAAGTGCTATTACAGCGCCCTTGGCTGCAGCTTATGTAGCAAGTGGTTGTTTGGGATGGCAAACAGACTTAAAATCGAAGCGTTTTAGGGCAGTTTGGATGTTTATCTTAGGTCTTGGTGTTATATTTTCTTCGGTAGGCTTTAAATCCATAGAAATTATAAAATTTGCTCAAGTTGCTAATGGTTTGCTATTGCCTGTAATTGCAGGCTTTTTATTGTGGGTTATGAATAAAATATCAGTTTTAGGAGTCTATAAAAACTCAAAATTTCAAAACTTTTTGGGTTTAATTATCTTGGTAATCACTATCTTATTAGGACTAAAAGTAATTCTAAGTATTTTTAATCTTGTATGAGTTTTAAAACTGTAGATATTAATGCCGATGTTGGTGAAGGTTTGGGTAACGAAGCGTTGCTGATGCCTTATTTATCATCGTGTAACATAGCTTGTGGTGGTCATGCAGGTGATGCCAAAATCATGACTGAAGTAGTTCGTTTAGCAAAAAATCATAAGGTGAAGATTGGTGCGCATCCTTCATTTCCTGACGTATTGAACTTTGGAAGAGTAGCTATGGATATCTCAGCTGCAGATTTGTACAGTAGTTTAAAATCGCAAATCCGAAGTTTGCAACAAATTCTGCATAACGAAAATGCACAATTGCATCACATAAAACCCCACGGTGCGCTTTATAATTTAGCAGCTAAGGACGAAAAAACTGCCAGAATAATTATAGAAGTTGTAAAAAGTATTGCTATGCCAATTCAACTTTATGTACCCTATAATTCTGTAATTTCTAAGCTTGCTGAACAGGAAAAAATCAGCGTTACTTTTGAAGCTTTTGCAGACCGAAATTATGAAGAGAATTTAAGCCTTGTTTCGCGTAAAAAAGAGGATGCAATTTTGCATGAAAATTCAAGAATTTTAAACCATGTTTTAGGGATGATTCATCGCGAAAAAGTAACTGCAATTAATGGAGTAGAAGTGCCGATAAAATCATCAACATTTTGTGTGCATGGAGACACTAAAAACGCATTCGAAATTTTGGAATTTTTAATTAAAGAATTACCAAAATATAATGTAAAAATTCAATAGTTTTTTATGGGTTACGAGTTGAAGTTTTCGCGTTATAATGAGTGTTCTATTTTAATAGAATGGCCTGCGGTAATGGATGAAAATATATTGAAAGATATATTGAATTTTAAAAAATCAATTCAAAATTACAACATTAAATTAGTAATTGAAGTAATCAATACATATAATTCATTATTAATAATTTACGATTCAACTATTGATGATGTCTATAGTGAAATTTCACGATTAAAATCGCTTAAAATTGAAGCAGGTACTATTGAGCATACATCATCTAGATTATGGCGAATACCTGTCTGTTATGATGATGATTTTGGCATAGATTTGGAAGCCTTTTCTAAAGAAAAACAGCTTTCAAAAGGAGAAGTTATAAAGCTTCATTCTTCTGCAATATACACTATTTTTTTTATTGGTTTTTTGCCTGGATTTTTATACTTGGGTGGTCTTGATGAGAAGCTTCATTTAGACCGAAAATCCACACCTAATTTAGATATAAAAAAAGGGTCTGTTGGTATCGGTGGAAAACAAACTGGAATCTATCCAAAAAACAGTCCTGGCGGATGGCATATTATTGGTAAAACTCCAGTTGATTTTTTCAATGCAAAAAGTAGTCTTCCATGTGTTTTTAATGCAGGTGACAAGCTTCAGTTTTTTGGAATTTCGAAAACGGAATTTTTAGACTTAGAACAGGATATTAAAAACAATCAATTTCAACTAACACCAGAATTGTATGCTTAGTATTTTGCAATCAGGATTTTTTTCAACCGTTCAAGATCTTGGGAGAGTTGGTTACAGAGATAAGGGTGTGCCTGTTTCTGGTGCTATGGATTTGTATTCGGCGCAGTTTGCAAATGCGTTATTAGGTAATGCTAAAGATGCTGCGCTTATTGAAATGACAATGCTTGGTGGAAAATTTCAGTTTTTAGAACCAACCGTAATTGCTGTTTCAGGTGCTTTTATGAATCCAACACTAAATAGGGACGCTGTGCTTCAGAATAAATTAATTAAGATCCAACCGGATGATGTATTGTATTTTGGAGGTGCAGAGAAGGGCTTTAGGACATATTTGGCTGTAAAAAATGGTTTTAAAACCGAAACTATTTTAGGTAGTAGAAGTATGTATCCATCTGTTACAACCCAGAGTATTATTAACAGAGGTGATTGTCTTCAATATGAACCTTTCAATGTTACGGAATCAGCATTCTCTAAAGTAAAATATGATGATACGCACTTAGAGTCAGGTGTTTTAGATGTTTTTAAAGGTTTAGATTTTGATATGCTTTCAGAAAATCAAAAGCAACAACTGTTTTCAAAAGTTTTTTCGGTTTCAAAGAATAATAGTCGCATGGCATATCAGTTAGAGCCTGTGCTAGATAATAACTTAGAGCCAATACTAAGTTCGCCTGTTTTACCAGGAACAGTGCAATTAACACCTGGTGGAACTTTAATTATTTTAATGCGTGACTGCCAAACAACAGGAGGCTATCCAAGAGTGTTGCAGTTAACTGAAAGCGCCATAAATATTCTAGCTCAAAATTTTTCAGCAAATACAATAAATTTTAGATTAAAAGAGTAAATTTGTAGGAAAATATTTAATAATAGTTTCGTTTGTTTCATAATTTCAATATATTAGGTACAACTATTAATTAAAACCTCAACAATTATGAAAAAACTATTATTGCTATTGGTAGGTCTGGTTTTAGGAATTGCCGCGACTTACTACTATTTATCAACCAGTCAAAATTTAGAAGAAATGGCAAACCCAAAGGGATTAATTACTCCATCTGAAATTGAAGCATTAGACCAGGCTTACAACAGTAGGCACACCATTATTAGTGACTCCTTAATTAAAACACCAGATAATAGATCATCTTGGTATTCTATAGAAGAGATTGAGTCTTATATCGCATATGCAAAAAAACAAGCAGATTCTTTAGGATATACCTTAGATGGCTTAAGACTTTATGCAGGAGCTTATCCAGATACTAAAGAAGGACCAGGATTAATGACTATGTTTTTTGTGCCAACAGGATCAGAAAATGTATCTGAAGGCTCTATGATACCAGCAGCTCAAGGCGGTGGAAGTAATGATCTTAAAGGCGCAGATGGTTTAAATATTGGGCACTCAGGTATACCTCCAGCCGCTAATTATCCACAATAATTTTTATGGATGAATTCTTAAAAGAGAATTATTCCTTACTTACCAAATCTGTTGAGTTAATAGCTCTACTTACTGGTTTAGCGTGTTTTAAAAAATACTCAGCAACACCAGCAAAATATGTGATATACTTTTTATGTTTTGCTTTTTTAGTTGATCTGTTGGGTGACTATCCCAGTATATTAAAGAGAAGCGATTTATTTCATCTCATAGAAGGGACTTTGTTAGAAAGAAATTATTGGTGGTATACAATATTTTGGTGGATAGGGCTTTCTTTTTTTATGTTTTATATTAACCTAAAGAACACGACTAATATAAGGTATAAGAAGATTCTTTCTTATGCATTTTACCTTTATTTGGTTCAGATTTTACTAACGCTGATTTTTAGATTTGAATATATATTTAGACCTGAGGAGCGAATTATTAAAATAGCAAGTCTTTGGATGGTAATATTATCTATTATCGTGTATTTTTTTGAAACACTAACATCGGACAGGATTATTCTGTTCTATAAATCTATCTTTTTCTATTTCAATTCAATAATTTTTGTTTGGGTTTTAATTATGATACCAATGGATTTTTTTGAAGCATATTTTGTGCAAGATGATTGGAGCTACGTACTGTTTAAATGGAAAGTGTTTCTTTTGCTCAATATTTTTCTCTATATCACGCTATCAATTGCTTTAGTGATTTGTGTACCAGAAACAAACCAATCGAAAGAATAATGATATAAAAATTATATACATTTAAAATGCAAAACTTTCTAATTAATAACAATGTTGCCAATGTAAAATGTGCTATTCAGGCTGGTCAGCATGTTATAAGCACAGAAGCAGAACGTAATTTAATTGTATATATGATTATTGTTCTTCTCTTGATTTGCGGCTTGGTAATTTTATTTTTTGTGGTATATCAAAAAAGAAAAAATGCATTAGTTTTAAAAAACATAGAGCAACAAAAACAATTTGATGAAGAGCTTTTAAAAACACAGCAAGAGATACAAGAAGAGACCTTAAAAAATATCGGCAGAGAGTTGCACGACAATGTAGGTCAGTTATTGGCCTTTGCAACTATGCAAATGAATAGTGTTTCTCGTAACGCAACAGAAGACCTTAAGCCTAGATTAGAGAATGCCTCTGATGCTTTAAAAGAAGGCTTAGCAGAGGTAAGGGCATTGTCAAAATCATTAAATAGTGATGTGATTCGTAATTTAGGTTTTAAAGCGATTGTAGAAAATGAGATAAATCGTTTGAATAAATCTGGATTAATAGAAGCGACACTAAATATTAAAGGTGAAAATCATGTCCTTGAGAACAAAAAGGATGAGATTATTTTATTCAGAATAGTACAAGAGTTCCTTTCCAACACCTTGAAATATGCTGAAGCCGATACCTTAAAAGTTTATTTAGAATATGCTACAGATAAACTAAAAATTAAGGTTAAAGATGATGGAATAGGATTTGATGTGGCAAGTGCTGAGCAAGGTTCTGGAATGACAAATATGAAAAAACGTGCTTACCTTTTAGAGGCAGACTTTAAATTAGAGTCAGAACCAGATAATGGTACTGTGCTTACAATTGTCTATCCTTACCGAAGAGTTTAAATCTCACAAGCTTTCCATAACGCATCATCTGGTAAAGGTGCAACAATACTGAGTTTTTCTTTCTTTACAGGATGTGTAAATTCTAGTTTTCTTGCATGTAAACTTATACTAGCATCCTTGTTGCTTCTCGGAAAACCGTATTTTAAATCTCCTTTAATAGGACAACCAATTTTAGCTAGCTGACATCTTATTTGGTGATGTCTTCCCGTTTCTAAATCAATCTCAAGTAAGTAGAAATTGTCTAGTGTTTTAATAACACGATAATTTAAAATAGCTTTTTTACTACCTTCAACTTCTGTATCAAAGGCAGTAGATTTATTGTTTTTTGGATTTTTTTTGAGCCAATTAACAAGCCTGTCTTGAGATTTAGGTGGTTTATTTTTTATCAAAGCCCAATAGGTTTTATTGGTTTTTTTTTCTGCAAATAATTTGTTTAATCTTGGTAAGGCTTTACTGGTTTTAGCAAACAGCACAATACCTGTGGTTGGTCTGTCTAAACGGTGTACGACACCTAAATATACATTTCCAGGTTTATTGTATTTGTCTTTTATGAAGTCCTTTACAACATCGCTTAGAGGTTTGTCTCCTGTTTTATCACCTTGTACTATATCTCCTGCGCGTTTGTTTACCACAATGATGTGGTTGTCTTCATATAGAACTTGTAAGTTAGATTTGTTAGATCTGTTAGATGCTTTAGACATGTTAGATGTGTAGAGAGGATTTAAATTTTGAAATCATTTTTATAATTTCATTTAAGTCATTAATTACTTGCTTTAACTCTTGTTCTGAGATAAATTTTAAATCATAAGCAATCAATAATTGTGTTTCTATTTCGTAAGCAGAACCTATTGATATGGTTAAGAATCTAATAAAATCTTTATTTGAAGATCTTGATGAGCCTTCTGCAATATTTGAAGGAATAGAAACAGAGGCTCTCCTTAATTGATTTACTAAACCAAATTTTTCTGTCTCTGGAAAATCAGATGTTAATTTATAGATTACAGAACAGAAAGCTCTACTTCTTTGCCATATTTGAAGTTCTTTAAACTTATGAGCCATATAAATTAATTTAGTTAAAAAGAGTGATCTAACTAGTCTAACAATCTAATTAATCTAAATTTAATACTGCTCTTTCTCATTAGGAAAATCCTGACGCTTTACATCTTCAACATATTGACCAATAGCATTAGTCATGTCTTCATACAGATTCATATATCGACGCAAAAACCTAGGATTAAATTCGTGAGTCATACCAATCATATCATGCAATACTAAAACTTGTCCATCAACACCATCTCCAGCACCAATACCAATGACCGGAATACTTACGCTCTCAGCAACTTCTTTAGCCAAAGCAGCAGGAATTTTTTCTAATACAATTGCAAAGCAACCTGCTTTTTCAAGCATTTTAGCATCTTCTCTTAAGCGTTCAGCTTCTTGTTCCTCTTTAGCTCTTACTGTGTAAGTCCCGAATTTATATATGGATTGAGGTGTAAGACCTAAATGACCCATAACAGGAATACCAGCATTGAGGATGCGTTTTATAGAATCTTTAATTTCTTTCCCGCCTTCTAATTTTACAGCATGTCCTCCAGATTCTTTCATAATTCTAATAGCCGAACGTAGTGCTTCTTTAGGGTCGCTTTGATAGGTTCCAAAAGGTAAATCTACCACTACTAATGCTCTGTCGATGGCACGTACTACAGAAGATGCATGGTATATCATCTGGTCTAACGTTATTGGAAGCGTAGTTTCATGACCTGCCATAACATTACTAGCCGAATCACCAACTAAAATAACATCTACACCAGCACCATCTACAATTTTTGCCATTGTGTAGTCATAAGCGGTTAGCATTGAAATTTTTTCACCTTTAGACTTCATATCGACTAAGGTTTTCACAGTAATTCTCTTGTATTCTTTTTTGGCTACTGACATATTGATTAAATTAGTAATTGTAAAAGTAATGAGTTTTGTTAAACTTTTGTTTATTAGAACTTAGAAATACAGACGAAATATTTAATTTCAGAAAAAACCATAACAAGATGAAAAAAATATCCATCCTTATTGCTTTATGTTTATCAATTAACATCTATGCACAAAACTCAGATTCTGAAGATGTAAAAGCAGCTGTAAATCACTTTTTTGAAGCTTTTCATAAGCAAGATACTGTAGCTTTAAAAACTATGACAAAGGGAGATATAAAGTTGCAGTCTATTTCGGTAAATAAGGAAGGAAAATCAATATTAACAGAGAGTAAATACAGTCAGTTTTTAAAAAGCATTGCAAGTATTCCAAAGGATAATACATTTAAAGAAAAGTTGCTAGATTTCAATATTAAAGTAGATGGAAACATGGCAAATGCTTGGACACCTTACGAATTTTGGTACAATGGTAATTTCAGTCATTGTGGTGTTAATTCCTTCCAACTAATAAAGGAAGATGACGAGTGGAAAATTATTTATTTGGTAGATACCAGACGGAGAGAAGGGTGTAAATAAAAAAGCCCATCCTAGCCTTCCCAAAGGGAAGGAACTCATATATTAGCGCATAATTATCAGTAACGCATAATTGTCAGTAATTTGTAAAATATGAGTCGTAAATTCATAAGTGTTCAGTTAGAAAAGAAGTCTTTCCTCAGGGAAGATTTAGATGGGCTTAAGGTTTCTTAACAATCACTCAAATGTACACCAACAGCCAAACCACCTTCCGAGGTTTCCTTGTATTTGGTATTCATGTCCTTAGCAGTTTCCCACATGGTGTTGACCACTTTATCTAATGGTACTTTCACGTTGTTAGGGTCTGTTTCTAAGGCTAATTCAGCAGCATTGATAGCTTTTATAGCTCCCATAGAATTACGTTCAATACATGGTATTTGTACCAATCCTCCAATAGGATCGCAGGTAAGGCCTAGGTGATGTTCCATAGCAATTTCAGCAGCCACTAAAACCTGCTCCGGTGTTCCGCCAAGTAATTCACATAATGCACCAGCAGCCATCGCAGATGATACACCAATTTCGGCTTGGCAACCTCCCATTGCAGCACTTATGGTGGCACCTTTTTTAAAGATGCTACCAATTTCACCAGCGACTAGTAAGAATTTTTTAATATGCTCAAAATCGGCATCATGGTTTTCAATTACCATGTAGTACATTAATACAGCAGGTATAACACCAGCACTGCCATTTGTTGGTGCTGTAACCACACGTCCAAGCGATGCATTAACTTCATTAACTGCTAAAGCAAAACAGCTCACCCATTTAAGGATTTGTCTAAACTTTACTTCGGTTTTTCTGATGGTTTTAAGCCATTCTTGAGGACTTTCATAAGTAAAATCACCAATCAAATTTTTATGCATATCATATGCACGTCTACGTACATTAAGTCCACCAGGAAGAGTACCTTCGGTATGGCAACCAACGTACATGCACTCTAGCATGGTATCCCAAATGCGTTGCAATTCAAAATCAATGGTTTCAATATCTCTTATGGACTTTTCATTTTCTAAAACTACACCAGAAATAGGTAAATTAAGCTGGTGACAAAATTTTAATAATTCATCTCCATAAGATGTAGGATAAGGAAACGTACAGTAAAAGACGATTTTGTTAGCTTTTGAAACTTTACGCTCCTCTTGTACCACAAATCCGCCACCAATAGAGTAGTAGGTAGACTTATAATTTCTACCATTGATTAATGCTGAAAATGACATAGCATTAGCATGAAATGGTAAAAAGTTACGATTGAACTTAATGTCTGTATTCACATCAAAAGTAATAGGTCTTTCGTTGTTAAACATTAAGGTGTTAGTGTTTTTAATTGAAGATATAATGATGTCTATAGTATCAACAGGAATACGCTCTGGATCAGCACCAGTTAAACCAAGCAAAACAGCGAGATCTGTAGCATGGCCTTTTCCTGTTAAAGACAAAGAACCATAAAGATCTACGGTGATTTTTTCAACTTTATGAAAACGATTTTTGTCTTTCAGTTCTTTAATCCAACGTTCAGCAGCACGCCAAGGACCTAAAGTGTGAGAACTCGACGGTCCTATACCAATTTTTAGCATATCGAAAACAGAAATACATTCCATAAAATTAAATTAATAATTCTGGCAAAGATACATTTTGTTGGACATGTCATATTAAAAAAGCAGCCTTAATTTAAGTTATTTAGGCTGCTTCAATCTTATAAAAAATCTTGATTTTATCTTCGCTCAAATTCAGTGATTCCGTACATTTCCATTACTGCATCTAAATCTGATAAATCTACTCTACCAGCATTTACAGTAGGTAGAACTACGACTCTAAAAACTTGCGCTTGCGTCCATTCTGGGCCTAAACCATCTAAGTCAGAACCTTCAAGGAAAAACCTAACATCATTTTGGGTAAAATCATAGTTGTAAACCAAATCATTTCCATCCTCAAAAATTACAGTTTGTGGAAGAGGTCTCCATATATCTTGGCCATTCTCAACACTCCAGGAAATATAAACTAGAGTAACACTTGATTGCGCAACTGGAAAACCATAAGGTTCAATAAACTCATAAAAGTTTTCAGCTTCAAAATCTAGAACTATTTCAAAAGCTTCAGCAGCATATTGATCTGCATTCTGCCCAGGTAAGCCAGGAGGTCCAGGAGGTCCAGGATCGCCTTCACAGGCAGTAAATAATAAAGTAAATACGGTAATTAAGGATAAAATACGCTTCATAATAACTAAATTTTTGTCAATAATACATCAAATCGTATTCCAAAGTAAGTGTAATTGTAAAATCTTTTCATAAAAGTAATCTGACATCATGTCACATTTTTTGTCATGGCATAATCATTGACTGTTAGTAAACGAGTTTAAAAATTAAATACACAAAAAATATATACACTAATATTATGAGTAAGATTATTGGAATTGATTTAGGAACAACAAACTCTTGCGTTTCTGTAATGGAAGGTAACGAGCCAGTTGTAATCCCAAACGCTGAAGGTAAGAGAACTACACCTTCGGTTATCGCTTTCGTAGAAGGTGGTGAAATTAAAGTTGGTGATCCGGCAAAAAGACAAGCAGTAACTAACCCTACAAAAACGGTTTATTCTATTAAGCGTTTTATGGGTAATAAATATTCTGAGTCTAAAAACGAAGCAGAACGTGTACCTTATAAAGTCGTAAAAGGTGACAACGATACACCAAGAGTAGACATTGACGGTCGTTTATACACACCTCAGGAATTATCAGCTATGATTCTTCAAAAAATGAAGAAAACCGCTGAAGATTATTTAGGGCAAGATGTGTCTGAAGCTGTTATTACAGTACCTGCTTACTTTAACGATGCGCAAAGACAAGCAACAAAAGAAGCTGGTGAAATTGCAGGTTTGAAAGTTCGTAGAATTATTAACGAGCCTACTGCAGCAGCATTGGCTTATGGTTTAGATAAAAAATCTACAGACCAAAAAATAGTAGTATTCGATTTTGGTGGTGGTACGCACGATGTTTCTATCCTAGAGTTAGGTGATGGAGTATTTGAAGTATTATCTACAGATGGAGATACACACTTAGGTGGTGACGATGTAGATGAAAGAATTATAGATTGGTTAGCAGAAGAGTTTATTGCTGACGAAGATATGGACTTACGTAAAGACCCAATGGCTTTACAACGTCTTAAAGAAGCAGCTGAAAAAGCAAAGATTGAGTTGTCATCTTCTGCACAGACAGAGATTAACTTACCTTACGTAACAGCTACAGCTAGCGGACCAAAGCACTTGGTACGTACATTAACACGTTCTAAATTTGAGCAGTTAATCGACGATTTAATTAAGCGTACTATAGAGCCTTGTGAAACTGCATTAAAAGCAGCAGGTTTATCAAAATCTGATATTGACGAGGTTATTTTAGTAGGTGGTTCTACACGTATACCAGCAGTACAAGAAGCCGTTGAGAAGTTCTTCGGAAAAGCACCAAGTAAAGGTGTTAACCCAGACGAGGTAGTATCACTAGGAGCAGGTATCCAAGGTGGTGTATTAACTGGTGATGTAAAAGACGTTCTTTTATTGGACGTCACTCCATTATCTCTTGGTATCGAAACTATGGGTAATGTAATGACTAAGTTGATTGAGGCTAATACTACGATTCCAACTAAGAAATCGCAAGTATTCTCAACTGCAGCAGACAATCAGCCATCGGTAGAGATTCACGTATTACAAGGTGAGCGTCCAATGGCAGCAGACAACAAAACAATTGGTCGTTTCCACTTAGATGGAATTCCACCAGCAAGAAGAGGAACACCTCAGATTGAAGTAACGTTTGATATTGATGCTAATGGTATCATTAAAGTATCTGCAGAAGATAAAGCTACTGGTAAGAAACAAGATATTAGAATTGAAGCGTCTTCTGGATTAACTGAAGAAGAAATCCAAAAGATGAAAGCTGAAGCTGAAGCTAACGCAGAAGCAGATGCTAAAGCAAAAGAAACTGCAGATAAATTAAATCAGGCAGATGGCATGATTTTCCAAACTGAAAAGCAATTAGAAGAATTTGGCGATAAATTGTCTGATGATAAGAAAAAGCCAATCGAAGATGCTTTAGCGGAATTAAAAACAGCTTACGAGTCTAAAGATATCGCAGTTATAGAACCAGCTTTAGAGAAAATCAATGAAGCTTGGAAAGTTGCAAGTGAAGAAATGTACAAAGCACAAGCTGAAGCACAGCAAGGTGGAGCTGCAGGTCCTGATGCAGGATCGCAAGGTCAGCCAACTGATGAAGCTAGCGATGTAGAAGACGTAGACTTCGAAGAAGTCAAGTAGCCTGTCCTGAGCGCAGTCGAAGGGTAGATTTTGAAGAAGTGAAATAACAACTTGTCATTCTGAACTAGTTTCAGAATCTCATAAAACAAAAACGCAATCATTAATTTGATTGCGTTTTTTGTTATAAAATTTTGACTCAGAGTAGGAAATATATTAATTTAACTGTTCTACAAATAACCATCATGTATTCTATTATGAAAAGAACATTACTCTGTATTTCTATAATCTTTTTCACATCTTTTTTTCTCCATGCACAGCAGGATAAGACCGTATTTATATTCGGTCATAGTTTAGTTGTACACGATCCTCCATTAATACCAACACCTAGTAATGAAACCACTGTACCACACTGGCTTCATTTTTTGGCCGAAGAAGCTAATTTAGATATTGCTGTTAATGGTCAGTACGGTTTTTTACAACAGCATGATGATTTACCTCCAATATCACAATGGGGTTTTGACAGTGTTGCATCGGCTTGGGATTCTGATACTGAACCTTTTTCGGCAGCAAATTTTGATACGGTACTAATTACAGCTGGTAATTTTATACAATATCAATCTTCTAATCAGCCTTATTATAACGACCCTAATACAACACCACTTTCCGCAACATTAACCATAGTGGATTGGGTTAATAACCAAAACCCAGATATGGTGACCTATATTTATGAAAATTGGCCAGATATGGCAGGCTTTTTAAATAATGGTTTTCCTGCATCTGCTTCAGAATTTCAAGCTTATAATGATTATACTGAGGGTGATTTTCATGATTGGTGGATAGAATATCAAGATTTTTTAGTTGCAGAACGACCAAATGAAATCATTAAGATGATTCCTGTTGGGCCAATAATTAGTAAACTTTTGAGTCAGGCACCTTACGATCAAATTCCTATCTCAGAATTATATGAGGATGATGCACCTCATGGAAGGCCTACAATTTATTTTTTGGCAGCAATGATCACTTATGCTGCGATTTTTCAATCACCAGCACCAGATTCTTTTATTGTACCAAATACTGTTCATAGTACTGTTGCTAATAACTATCAAAATATCAATACTTTTATATGGAATGAATTGTTGGATTTTAATTTCTCACCGCTTGCTGAGAGTAGGGTTTTTATAAATAGTCCTTTAAGTGTTGAAGATGAAGAATTATTAAATATTAATATGTATCCCAATCCTACTCAAAACATTCTGTATTTTGATGGTGAATTAGATGGTTTAGATATAGAAGTTTACGATACTTTAGGTAAAAAAATGAATATTGAATATTCAAGTATAACAAACACTTTAGACTTAACTGATATTAATAGTGGTGTTTTATTTGTTAAGTTTAGTAGTGATAGAGGGTCGTTTATTAGAAGAATCGTAAAATTGTAGATAGATTTAGTCAGCTTAAAATTAAAACGCAATCATTCAATTGGTTGCGTTTTTTTATTGTAGTGATATAGCCTATAATTTATTGGGTTTATCATATTTTTAATTCTAAATTAAAAAATATTTACCCACTCATCCAACCTTTTTATTAGCAAAAGCGTTTTTATTAATAGAAAGCGAAAGGATGTCAAAACTAATTTCTATGAATCAAAGTGTAAACGAGCTTATAAGGTTGGCTAAGAAGTCTAACCAAAAGGCGCAACTCGCACTTTATGATTTATACGCACCAAAAATGCTTAGTACTTGCAGACAGTATATAAAAGACTTACAGTTTGCAGAAGATACTATGTTAATTGGATTTCAGAAAACCTTTCAAAATTTAAATAAGTACGAACCTACGGGAAGTTTTGAAGCATGGTTACGAAAAATAATGATTAGGGAATGTATTTCGTATTTACGTATTCGTAAAAACAAATTCGATGTAGTAGAAGTTTATGATCATCATTTTTCTGTTCAAGTCGTTGAAAACTTTGATGAAACTTTGCAAGACGTTCAGAGTGCCATTGATAAATTACCTGTAGGATGTAAAACGGTTTTTAACCTATTTGTTATAGATGGTTATAAGCATAAGGAAATTGCCGAGTTACTCAAAATAAGCGTGGGAACTTCCAAGTCCCAATTAGCACATGCAAAATCTTTATTGAGAGCACAGTTAGCACATTTAAAGCCAAATAATTATGGAATACGATAATACAGAAGAATTAATTAAGGAAATTATTGGCAATCGAGAAATAGCACCTTCTGACCGTGCCAGAGAGCGCCTAATAGAAGCTTTAAATACAAAGCAGAAGAAAAAGAGAATGATTTGGTTGCCGTATGCCGTAGCTGCTTCAATAATTTTGATGTTGTGTTTTGTGGGTGCAAAAATGATGTTCGGAAGTTTTAATGATGAAGCACCTATTCAAAAAATAGTAAATGAAGAGCCACAGCAACCAATTAATGAACAGCTAACAATTATTGAGGACAAATTAACTCAAACTAAAGAGGAAGAATCAAACAAAATTGTTGTGGTAAAAGAATCAGAGGAATTACCGATAACTATTGCTAAAACAAGTATGCCTCAAATAAAAGAAGAACCTTTAATTTCAAGAGAAGAAAAAAATAATAAGCTGGTCGTTGTAGAAGAAAATAGAGATGTTGTAAAAAAGCCAGATACACTAAGTCGTAAATTACCTAAACACTTTATTTATATCACAGCAGAGGATTTGCTAGCATCCACAGCCACTGATAGTAGTTCATTAAAGCTTAATGGTACTCTAAAAAAAACAACAGAAAAATATGTAGAGTCTGATGCGCTTTTAATTGAATTAGAACGCCAATTATTTGATGAAAAGAATAAAGGGATTTTTAATAGAGCCAGTAGGGAAATTAAAAAAGTAAGGGAAGCCTTTGCAAACAGAAATTTTGAAAAACAAGAATTAAAAAATTTGTAATGATGAAATATATAATAATCACATTATTTGCCTTAATATCTTCACAGACTATTTGGTCTCAAAATGAGATATTTGAAAAACAAGCCTCTGACATTGCTTCTAGTATAGACTCTATCTCCAAAGCAGAGAAAAAAGCCTTGAAAAAAGCCATTACCCAAATTGATAAAAAGCTTAAAAAGAAAGAAATAACGGAAGCGGAAGCGGAGGCTAAAAAGAAAGAGCTGGCAGCATACCATGCAGATAGAATAAATAACGCTATTGCTACCCAAGAACAAAGATTGCAGATGCTGGTTAAGAATAGACTTAACGGAACACTAGAGTTGAGTGATAGTGAATCTAGAAATGCTTTTACACGGAGTTTTGAGAATATTAATTATTATAAAGACAGTGTTTCTGGTATTAAAATCGAAAAACGATGGACATCTCAATTTGTTCTCGCCTTAGGAGTCAATACTGTTATTAATGGAAATGATGACTATTATGGTGATGGCTTTGATACCAATCCATTGGGATATGGAGAAGTGGGAGCAACCTTTAAGTACAGATTGAAAGAAGACACAAACTTGTGGAATTTAAAATTTGGTTTTATGAGTATGATGACAGACCTTACTTTTAATAATGATGACGATATTCTAGTTACTAATCAAGATCAAACAACTATTCAAGATTCAGGTCTTAATCTCAGAAATACACGACTTAGCTATTTTAACATAGGTATACCCTTCTTTCTAGAACTAGATTTTTCAAAACCTAAGTACGATAAAAAAACAGATCAAACCTATTTACGCTCTCAAGAAGGTTTTAGGATGGGAATAGGAGGTTTTGCAGCTTACAGAATTTTAACCAGACAATGGATATCATATAAAGAAGACGGAAAACGAATAACAGAAATACAGTGGGATGATTTTAACACAAATAAATTTACGTATGGACTCAGTGCCTATATAGGTTACAAAGACTTTAGTGTGTTTGTTAAGTATGATATCAATCCAATATTTAAGAATAATCCCGTAGATATTAATAATCTTGCAGTAGGATTAAGAGTTGATTTTAATTAAAAACGAGATAGCTTTAAGACGTTAGGGTAGAGTTACTGTCATTCATCTTAAAGCAGTAATTATGTAGTATATATAACGCAATCAGTCATTTGATTGCGTTTTTTATTCACTTTATCTATAATTATCAATGAAAGCCTATCTTTTTAGTATAATTGTTTCATAAGCCTAATAATTAATGCGTTAGGTTTTGTTAGCTATTAATCAACCATAATGAAAAGAGGTATAAACCTTAGGCAAAAGATATTTTGGCTCAGTGACTCTATTAAGGGAAACCCAGTTAAAATAGAGTTGAATAACACTCAGAAACTACTCAATAGTTCTGTGCCAGATTCAAACTCAGCTAAGAGTTCGTTAGACTACTTGTTACAACATGTAACAGCTTCAACACATTTTTACAAAGGGCTTAATCCTTTAGATGGATTAGATAGTTTTCCGGTTATCAATAAAAACATTATTAGAGATCATTTTGATGAATTTAAATCTTCAAAATATGATGTATCAAAATGCAGAAAAGTGTCTACAAGTGGTTCTACAGGTTCGCCTTTTAGTGTATATCACAACAAAGAAAAAATTCAGAAGAATATAGCTGATAATATTTATTTCTCAGCGAAATCTAATTACCAATTAGGTGACTTTTTGGTATATGTGAAAATTTGGTCAGATACATTTAGTTTGAAGAAAAAACTAGATTTTCAGTTAAAAAACATGTATCCTTTGAGTGTTTTTAATCTTTCTGATAATGAAATAAAAACTTTTATCGAAAAGCTAAACAAACAATCCTCAGAGGTTTGTTTTATAGGCTATGCATCTTGTTTCGAAAAAATTTGTAAGTATCTAGACAAGTTAGAGTACACCCCAATTACTTTCAAAACAAAATCAATAATTACAATCTCTGAAGCTTTAAATGATTACACAAGAAACTCGGTAAAACAATATTTTGGTATCCAACCGCTATCCAGATATTCAAACAACGAAAATGGTATTATTGCACAACAAATAGAAGAAGGAGATTTAAAATTTAAGATTAATGACTCTAGTTATGTTGTGGAAATTTTTGATTTGAATTCTGATAAAAAATTAGATTATGGTCAACGCGGTAGAATTGTAATTACTGATTTATACAATTGGGCAACACCACTAATTCGATATGATACAGGAGATGTTGGTATAATGCAATTAGATGAAAATAATAGACCTTATTTTACAGAAATTTCAGGTAGAGTTTTAGATTTACTATACGATACTAAAGGTAATTTGGTGCCATCTCATCTTTCTGCTAAATTATGTAAATATGGACAATACAAACAATTTCAACTAGTTCAAAAAGATAAAAAAGCATACGAAGTTAACCTGAATACTGATAAAAAAGTAGACGAGAAGCAATTAGTAGAAGAATATAAGTCTTATTTTGGTGCAGATGCCGAGATTACAATTAATTACGTAGATGATATTCCGTTATTAAACTCCGGAAAGCGTAGGGAAGTTGTTAACGAGTATTACAATTCAATTAGTTAATGGGTAAGAAAACCGTTTACTTCATCTTAGGATTGCTTGTCTTTGGTTTTAGATTGTTTCAAGAATTTCAATCATCAATCATCACAGGTATTAATGGAGGTTACTATCCTGTACAGGTTAGAAACATTTTAGAGCAAGGTCATTTAGCCATGAATGATATGCCTTTAATATTCTACATCAATGCATTGTTTGTAAAGGTTTTGACCTTATTTCTTCCTTCACAGTCTATAGAATATCTTATTATTTTAGGAATTAAAATATTAGGTGCACTTAGTATTCCTTTATTGGTTATTCCATTATATAAGTTAATCAATAACTATCTTGAATTTGAGTTGCCAAAATCTTTTGAATACATAATCGTTGCATTCGCATTATTCTCGTTTTCGCCACTTTATTTAGGCGCAGAGATGATGAAAAACGCCTATGCAATTGTTGGATTTGCGTACTTTATGTACTTATTTCTGAAGTTTTTTGAGGACAAATCAGCAAAACATGGATTGTTTATACTTTTAGTCCTATTCTTGATTGCGTTTACACATTTTGGTGTATTTGCGATATCTATTATTTTCCTTGTGATATATTTGATTTCGGCATATAAGGTAAAAGCTATTGCTCCGATTCTTATAACAGCATTTTTAGGGTTCGCCATTGTCTGGTGGTTAGATCCGTTTAGAGCATTTAACGCGATTAATATTTTTGAAGAGTGGTTTGGTTTACCATGGCGAATTGCTTTCTATCCTGCTGGTATTGCTAGTTTTATTTTAAGTATTTTAATTGGTTTGGTGTTGTTTTTAGCTATTAGAAATTCAAAAGTAGAAACCAGGCAAAAGCAATTGTTTACAATATTTTTGTGGTTTATTGCTTTGTTGTCAATTCCATTATTGCGTTTTGAACTATGGAGACGCTTTAACCTCATGTTGTTTATACCACAGTTAATTGCCTTGATTTTAGTGTATCCATACCTAAAAGCATCATACAAATCAAAGTTTGTTGTTTTGCTATGTGTATTTATTGGAATATCAATAGCTTATAATCTTATTCTTCCAAAACAGAATAGCATAAGCGTTGAATCTTACAATGATTTAGTTGTAATGAAAGCAAAAATTCAGAATCCATATAAGACGATTGTTATGGTGAGGCATGGTCTTGATTGGTGGGTAGTTTGGCAACTAAAAACTAAAGTTGGACAAGCTCATCTAAAGGTTGATGAATCTATAACTTCTAAATATGATGAGGTTTTATTATTGAGGCAAAACAAAGGTCACAACGATTTGTATCCTGGTCCAGGAAGTCCCTTTTTTAATCCTTCAGTCCCTGAAAATAGTATACTTTTGTACACCTCAGAGTATTTTGATTTGTACAAGTGGTCTGAGTAATTGAGGCTCAAATAAATACATTTTCTATTGAATTTAAGACGAAACATTTTTTGGTTTCTTGATAAAATTAAAGGTCAGCCTTTAAAGCAGTTGTGTACTCAAACTCACGCAATTTTAGAGGCAGAGAATCGAGAATGGTCTAAAGCTGAAAATGCAAAACAATTGAATAAGTTGATTGCACATGCAAAACAGACCACATCATTTTACAAAAATAAAGAGTTTGAAACCCTTCAAGATTTTCCTATAATCAATAAGAATATCATCAGAGAAGACTCCGATGCCTTCTTTTCTTCAAAATTTAAAAAGAAAGCATGTAAAATAGCTTCAACAAGTGGTTCAACAGGTTCACCTTTTAGTCTTTATCAAAATCCTGAAAAGGTTTATAAAGTTCAGGTTGATAATATTTACTTTTCAAAGAAATCGGGTTATGAAGTAGGTGATTTTTTAGCCTTTATCAGAATTTGGCCAAAGCGTATTGATAGCAAATTGCGATTCAATTTTTTATTAAAAAACTTTATGCCATGGAACATTCTCAATCTTTCAGATAAAGGTATAGAGCAGCTGATTTTAAAATTGAATAAACGAAATGAAGAGATTAGTTTTTTGACTTATCCAACAGCTTTAGAAAAGATTTGTAAGTACATAGATAGGTTAGAGCACAACCCAATTCAATTTAAGACCAAGTCCATAATCACCATGTCTGAAGCCTTAAATGATTATACCAGAAATCAGACAAAACACTATTTTGGTGTAACACCTTTGTCGCGTTATTCCAATAACGAAACAGGTATCATGGCACAACAAGTTAGTCCTAACGACCAACGCTTCAGAATTAATGATTCTAGTTACGTTATGGAAGTTTTAGAGTTAGATTCAGACGCTTCGGTGTCAAATGGCCAACCAGGACGAATAGTGCTTACAGATCTATATAATTTTGCAACACCTTTGTTGCGTTACGATACAGGTGATATTGGTATTATGGAAGAAGAAAATGGAATACAATACTTTACTAATATTTCAGGTAGAAAAGTAGATCAGCTTTACGATACTAAAGGCAATTTAATTCCATCACACTTGTCATTGCGGTTAATGGATTATGGTAAGTTTAGACAGTTTCAACTCATTCAAAAAACGAAGACTGAGTATCACATCAATCTCAACACAGATACTAAAGTTGATGAAGCCAAAATCATCACAGATTTTAAAGCTCATTTTGGTGATGCTGCTGTTATAAAGATTAACTATGTAAACGAAATTCCGCTTTTATCATCTGGTAAACGACGCGAAGTAGTAAACGAGTACTACAAGTAATTAGGCAGTATGCATTAAGTCTAAACTTCTATCCTTTTCGGTATGGATAGGCACACCATAAGCTAATTTAAAATCTCCAATAGATTTTAAAACCAAAGAAGCACCACCAATAACTGTATAATCTCCAATTGTAACACCTTGGCTCACTGATGCGCTTAAACATACAGATGAGCAAAATCCAATGTTAACATTCCCAGCAATAGTAACTCCAGAAGATAAGCTAGAAAAATCAGACATTACAGAATCGTGTCCCAATGATGCTTTCGTATTCAAAAGACAGAACTTACCAAGCTTGGCATTAGCATTTACAATTGTACCAGCCATTAAAACAGCACCTTCTGGCACTAATATATCCTCTGCTAAAATTGCACTTGGATGAACAATAGGCACAAACTCAATACTTGGTGCTATTTTTTTGATGCTCTCATAAATATTTAATCTTAAATCATTGTCACCAATTCCTATGACAACACCTTTGATATTAAATTTTTTAACTAATACAGAAAGCGAGTCTAAATTTCCAATGACTTTATGGCCATATACTGTAGAATTTAGGGGTTTATAAGAATCTATAAAACCGATGAGGTTGTAATCATTATTCTTCAGAATAATATCTACAATCATTTTAGCATGGCCAGAAGCACCATAAATTACTATATTTTTCATTTTATTAGGTTTTGACAAATTAATTGGTCTAGGGTCAACAATCGAATTGTCAAAGTAGATTTGGTTACGGTTCGAATATATCCAATCATTGCTAAATACAGCAGTAATCACGCTAAACAGCGTAATTTCATCCATTAAATGTGAAAATCTTGTGCTATTTAGAGCTATTTTTGTGGTAAATTCTTAGAATTCAAAATTTCAGATTTATTCATTTTATGGCGTTTAATAGATCCTTTTCAGTAGAAATAAAACCTAAAAACTTAGCTGTAAAGCTCAATTCAAAAGGTGAACAATCTGTTGTAAAAGGTCATCCTTGGGTATTTTCTAACAGTATTGTTAAGATAAATGACGATGCCAAAACTGGCGATCTTGCCATTGTTTTTAGCAAGAATAAAAATAAGGTTATTGGCATTGGGTTATATGATGCCAAATCGCCAATTCGCATTAAAATGATTCATAACGCGCAGACCAAAGCGGTTATTAATTCTGAATTTTTTCAACAAAAAATAGAAACTGCTTATCACAAGCGTGAAGAACTACTTGAAACCCAAACCAACAGCTATCGGTTGTTGTTTGGTGAAAATGACGGATTTCCAGGTCTAATAGCAGATGTTTACGATACCGTTTTGGTTGTAAAACTGTATTCCGAAATATGGTTGCCATATTTAGAATGGATTTTAGAAAGTCTTCAAAAGGTCTCTAATGCTGAAACCATAGTGTTAAGGCTAAGCAGACAATTAGAAAATAGTAATCATCATAATTTTACAGATGGCGAAGTGGTTTATGGCACCTTAGAAGATGAAGTTGTAAGGTTTGTAGAGCATGGAGTACATTTTTCCGCAAATGTTTTAAAAGGTCATAAAACTGGTTATTTTTTAGATCATAGAGACAATAGAAAGCGCGTTGGTGAGTGGAGTAAAGGCAAAACGATGCTCGATGTCTTTTCTTATGCTGGCGGATTTTCGGTACATGCACTAGCTAATGGCGCTACTGAAGTCACCAGCTTAGATATTAGTAAACAAGCGCTTGATGTTGCTCGAGAAAATGGAAAATTAAACGACTATTCTGGTGTGCATAAAACGATTTCAGGTGATGCATTCGTGGAAATGGAAACCCTCATTAAGCAAAAAAAGACGTTTGATGTGGTTGTTATAGATCCACCAAGTTTTGCCAAGCAACAAAGTGAAATTGAACTGGCAAAGAAGAAATATAAACAGCTGGCAGAATTAGGTGAAAAGCTAACGGCAAAACAAGGTTTGTTGGTGCTGGCTTCGTGCTCATCTAGAGTTACAGCACAATCGTTTTTCGATTTAAATCAAAATGCTTTAAACGCTCAAGGTCGATTGTTTGAAACCATTTTAAAGACAAAGCACGATGTAGATCATCCTGTTACCTTTCCAGAAGGTGCTTACTTAAAATGCGGATACTATCGCTTTTTAGAATAAAAGTGTTATGCATGCATAATATTTTTTATATTTGAATAAATTAAATTAAGATGCAAACTAAACTAACCGAACTACTCAATATAAAATATCCTGTAATACAAGCACCAATGTTTTTGGTGTCTAATGTTGCTATGGTTACAGAAGCCATGAAAGCTGGTATAGCTGGTTGTATACCTGCGCTCAACTACAGAACCTTAGAAGAGTTAAGAGCAGCCATTAAAGCGTTAAAGGCAAATAAAGTAGAAGGCGGTTCGTTTGGTTTTAACCTTATTGTAAACAAGTCTAATATTAAATACAAAGGGCAGCTTGAGGTACTTTGCGAAGAAGGTTGCGATTTTATCATTACCTCATTAGGAAGTCCGGAAGAAACCATAAAACAAGCTCATAAAGCCGGAATTAAAGTGTTTTGTGATGTTACCGATTTAAGGTTTGCTAAAAAAGTAGAAAGTTTAGGGGCTGATGCTGCTATTGCTGTAAACAACGAAGCTGGTGGTCATAGAGGTAATATGTCACCAGAGGAGCTAACGAGTTTATTGAACAAAGAATTATCTATTCCTGTGATCTCTGCTGGTGGAGTAGGTTGCAAAGCAGATATAGACAAAATGTTAAGTTATGGTGCTTCAGGAGTATCGGTTGGTAGTCCGTTTATAGCATCAGAAGAAGCAGGAGTTACCGATGAGTATAAGCAAGCTTGTGTAGATTATGGTGCTGAAGATATTGTAATGACAGAGCGCATCTCAGGTACTCCTTGTACTGTGATTAATACACCTTATGTTCAAAAAATTGGTACTAAAGCTACTTGGATAGAAAACCTGCTTAACAAAAATCGAAAGCTGAAGAAGTGGGTAAAAATGATTCGTTTTTCAATAGGTATGAAAGCTACTGAAAAAGCTGCGAAAAAAGCCACTTATAAAACCGTTTGGGTTGCCGGACCAAGTATTGAGCATACCAAAGAAATATTACCAGTAAAGGCTATTGTAGCTAAGCTTGTCAATTAAGTTTCAGAAGTTAGTCTAATTTTTTCTCAACAGTTCTCGATATAAAATGTGTTTAGAGTTTTACTTGAACTGACATCTGATGAAAATATATTAAGGCTTATAACGTAAAACAGCCAGTTCTTCTTCTCGTTTTTTCTTTTTGCGCTTACCTGTAAAAATATTAAAGGTATAACTCGCCGAAAGTCCACCCAGCATGGTTGAGATCATTTCACTATTGTCAAATTTTCCTGAAATTATATTACCGTCGTAGAATTCTTTTGCAAAACCGGCTAACGACGACAAACCGAAACTAAACCAAAAGGCTTTACTCTTATTTTGGGTTTTAGAATACACATAAGCATACGTTCCGCTAGAGATAGCAGCACCAACTGCAAAATGTAAGCCGTCATCTTCTAAGGTAATCTGTGCTGAACTGACACTAAAACAGAACAACATAAAGCATAAAACGATAGTTTTCATAGGTATAATAGATTGGTTGAGCGTAAAATAGCCGTTTAGCTATGGAATGCTTAAAATTCTCGGCAGGACTTATATTTTTACGATAAAAGCTCTAATTTCGTTGTATTATACACGTAAATTGGCAAAAGTTTGAAGATTAGCATATTATCAAAAACAGCATTACTCATTGTTCTAATTTTAATAATGTCTTGCACAACAGCAACCACTATTAAATCTGGTGATATTGTCTTTAGAGGTGCATCGCAAAGTGATTTGTCTGAAGCCATTAATGAGGTAACACAAACCGAAAAAGCTACAAACTATACGCACATGGGCATTTGTAGTGTAGAGGATGAAAATGTTTTTGTTTACCACTCAGATTTAGGCAAAGGTGTAGTAAAAGAGCCCTTAGAGTTATTTTTAAAACCAGACGATTCTTCAAATTATACAGCAGATATTTACCGAATTAAAGACATTACTCAACAACAAGTTAAAAACGCCATTTCTAAAGCCAAAACATTACTTGGTGAGCCTTATAACGTCACCTACATTTTAGAAGACAAAGGCTATTACTGCTCAGAGTATATCTACGAATTGTTTAAAGAAGATGGTGTGTTTACCCTAGAACCTATGACCTTTAAAAATGCTGAAACCGATAGCTTCCACAACGGTTGGGTAACACACTATAAAGAGTTAGGAATAGAAATACCAGAGGGCAAGTTAGGCTGCAACCCAAATGGCATGGCAGCTTCTAAGACTTTAGAGTTTGTAAAGCGTTTACAATAATGTTTAAAACTACGTAAAGTTACGTATAGACTTGTTGGTTTTTTAGCTTAACTTGCTTACTTGTAATGAATTGTCACACTGAGCGCAGTCGAAGTGTTGTTTTGGGATCAATCGATTTATTTCATTGAAACTGAAGCATATCTTAACGTTGTCATTAATACTTAAACAAAATGATTTTAAAAAATAATAGTCAATCTTTCAAGAAGTTAATTCTTTTCTCTTTAATTTTTTTTAATTCTATTTGCTATTCTCAATACAGAGTAAATGATGATGAATTAAGAGATTACTTTAGTTCCATAGTATATTTAAGTGAAAAATCATCTAAAACTGAAAAGATAAATGGAAAATTATATGAGGTAGTCTACAGAGACCCTTGGACGGGCGAAATATTTGAGAATAAAAAGCCTGCTAATGGCAGTGGCTTTTTTATAATGAGAGGTATTGATGTATACCTTGTAACAGCAGAGCATGTAGCAAGAATATTGAATAGTTCAAGCTCAATTAAATTCCAAGGTTTGGATGGACAAAAAAAAGAGTTTATCATTTCAGATTTAAGAAAAGACAAAACACTTCCTAAGCAATTGAATTGGACTAGACACAAAACTGCTGATATAGCTGTTTTACATTTAGGGACATTTAAAGAGGTTATAGAAGATGTTAACCCAATAGACTATGATTTCCTTGAAAGAAAGTTGATTGCACCAAATAGGTTTAATGAATTAACTATTCTTGGTTTTCCTCTTGGATTAGGCTTAACACCTTCTTCAATTTCACCAATTACTATAAATACACATTCAGCTAGTGATATTGTTTATTTTCCTCGATTTGATAATAGTGTAGTTAACCCTTTTATTATCATGGATGACCCAAGCATTGGTGGTTTCAGTGGAGGTCCTGTAATGGAAATAATGAAAACACCTGATAATATGCCTAAAATTGATGATAAACCTGTCAGACTACAGTCAAAAGTAATAGGGTTAGTTCATGGTACGTTAGGTGGTGGATTTGCTGCAATTGTTCCTTCTTCTCAAATTATAGAAACACTAGAACTCGCACCAAAATTTAATGGAGAATTTATTTTCTATTATGAAAACGGAAAAGAATGGTCTAAACGTATTTACAAAGATGGACTTCCTTGGACAGTTATATCGAATTATGATCCTGATGGAAATTCTCAGGAAAAAGGTACTTTAAAAAATGGTGAGGGAACTCTTTACGTTTGGAATCATGAAGGAACAATGGCAGAGTTATTAATTTTTAAAAACGGAGATTATTCTGGAGGAATTTATTCATTCAAAGACGAAAAAACAATGAAGTCATTAATAAAATCAAATAAGAATTAAGATTACTAATGGCAAAAAAGACTACAAGTAGTTGCTTGTTCCCGTATACTTTTGAAAATCCTCTCCCTAAAAATGCCATAGAACGAAACCAAATTAATTAATCACTAAACCATCAAAATTATGAGACGACTAACCAACCAAAAAATTTTGTTCGTAATGCTTTTTGCATTAGTTCTAGGGCTTCAAAGTTGCAAACAACAACCTCAAGAAGACATTAAAGACGTAGAAAAAGAAGTTACAATCAAAGCCGAAAAGCCTGAGTATTTTATGTTACGACCAGACGTAGAAAAAGCATATGGCTATTCGCATGCTGTAAAAATTGGAAATGAGATTAAAATATCTGGTGCGGTTAGTATGGACGACGAAGGTAACCCAACAGCCGTTGGTGACATAGAACAACAAATGAAAAACTGTTATGCCGACTTAGAAAAAATATTAAAGCACTTTGGCTGTACCTTTGATGATGTCGTTAAAGAAGATATTTTTACAACAGATATGGCATCAATGCTCGAAAACTCTGCTTATAGAGCCGAAGTATACAAAAATGGTTTTCCTACAGGTTCTTGGCTAGAAGTAAAGGGATTGGCACTTCCTGAGTTTATGGTAGAAATAGAATTGGAAGTACATAAATCGGAGTAGCGTTTCAAATTTTTAGCTTTAAACCTTTGGCACTGAATTTGTTTGTAACAAAACATAAGATTTTACTACCAATAATTAAAATGAGGTTTAACTTAAAAAAGAAAAATTATGATTCAGTATAAAGGAGTATTAGTATTAGGAGCATTAATTGGTGCAGCTGCCGGTGTATTGTTAGCACCAGATAAAGGCAGTACCACGAGAGATCATCTTAAAAAAGAAGGCAAGGAGATAAAAGACAAACTAGTAGATGACTTTACAGAAGTAAAAGACGACTTGTCTAAAGCAGCAAAATCTGGTAAAGACAAGTTTAAAGAAGATATGAAAGACTTTGCTTCTAAAGCCAGTTACAAAACAGAAGAAGCCATTACCTTTTTAGAAAAGCAATTGGCTATTCTTAAAGAAAAGAATAAGACCTTACAGCAAACAAGTTAGTAATAGAAGCCACAATGTAGTTGTGGCTTTTTTTATGTCATTGCCAGCGTAGTGTGGCAATCTTATAAAAAGAAGTTTTATTCAAGAGATTACCACGTCATTACGTTCCTCGTAATGACGATTCTTTTTAAATCTAAACCAAATCATTAATATAATCTACATTAACCACATGCTTACCTTCAAAAGGAAGAATCTTCAACCTTTTACTAAAGAGTTCTTCCGCACGTTGCGACTCTTGCGCTATTCGTTCTGCATCTAAATATTCGTCTTCGGTCCCGTAAATCAGTTTTACCTTGGTGTCTTTAGAAAGATACTCAAAGTCTTTAGCGGTGAGTTCCTTAGGAATGCCACCAGAATGTAGCACCAATTGCGAACATTGCAGTTGTCGTTTAACCAAATAACGCATAGCCACACTCACGCCTTGTGAGTAACCCAAAACAATAAGGTTTTTATTCTCGGGAATATTTTCAGCTTCAAAAACAGCATCAAAATAATTAAGAATGTTATGCATGCCGCTTTCGGTATTATCTCTTGTTAACCAATTGGCACCAACATGCATTTTTGGTTGAATGTAATATTTGCTAGGTGCTTGAGGAGCTATAATATAGTTTTCTTCAGCATTTAGGTGTTTAAAATAGCGTAAAAAGTAACGGCTTAGGTAACCCATACCATGACACACAAACCACACATTTTTAGTGTGTTCGGTAAGCCTGTTTAGAGTAGAGTAGGAGTTGCGGGTTGTATATGTGATTTCTTTTTCTTCTGAATTCATTATTCTTGGTAGTTTCAGTATTTTTGTAATCGATTTTAAAAATACATTTTTCTATGCAACTATCTAAAGAGGAAATTCTAGCAAAGGCCAATGCTGTTAGTAAAAACACCTTAATGGAAACGCTAGATATAGAGATGATAGACTATGGTGAAGATTTTTTGGTTGCCAGAATGCCAGTGACTCCAAAAGTACATCAACCAGATGGAGTGTTGCATGGTGGTGCAACCGCTGCTTTGGCAGAGAGCGTTGGGAGTTTTGCATCGCATATATTTATAGATTTAGAAGAGTATTTTGTTAGAGGTTTAGAGATTACTGCTAACCATTTAAAGAGCGTGAGAGAAGGTTATGTGTATGCTAAAGCCACATTTTTACACAAGGGTCGTACCACTCAATTGTTAGATATTAGAGTTACGGACGAGCAGGATAATTTAATCTCCATTTGCCGTTTATCTACCATTTCATTACCACTTAAAAAGTAATAGATGACTCAAGATTCTTTTTTTGAAACTTTAGAGCGTCAATACCAAAACCAACTACCTTTTGTTGTATACAGCAGAGCCATTAATTCTATCATTAAGTGCTGGTTACAAAATGACGATTCCCTGTATACCACATCAGACTTTACAGAAAGCGGTTTTGTGTTTGCACCTTTTGATTTAAGTGACAAAAGCATATTACTTCCTGAAGCAAACTGTGAACATCTTACTTTGGAAATCTCTAATTTAGATTTAGATGAAGATTTTAAAACTACAACTATTGAGAACTATGGTGAGGAACAGCATGTGCAGCTTGTTACAAAAGGGATAGATGCTATAAAGCAAGGAGAGTTGTCTAAGGTTGTGTTGTCTCGTAAGGTTGAAAAAGATATAGAAAGTACAAATCCACTTACCATTTTTAAGCGTCTTTTTAATACCTACAAAAATGCGATGGTATATTGTTGGTATCATCCAAAAGTAGGCTTATGGTTAGGTGCAACACCTGAGTTATTGTTCAAGGTTGAAGGCAAACAACTCACAACAATTTCATTAGCAGGAACACAGCCTTATGTAGAAACAGAAGACGTCTCATGGACAAACAAAGAGTATGAGGAGCAGCAAATTGTAACCGATTATATAGTTCAGCAAATTGAACCTCATACCAAGGATATTAAAGTTTCTGATGTTGAAACGGTAAGAGCAGGAAACCTCTTACATCTTAAAACATACATACATAGTCAGATAAAAAGCGATAGTAACTTAAAATCTGTTATAGAAGCCTTACATCCTACACCAGCCGTTTGTGGTTTTCCGAAGGAAACATCCAGACAGTTTATTCTAAAAAATGAAAATTATAAACGCGAGTATTACACAGGGTTTTTAGGCGAATTGAATTTAAAATCGTCTAAAACCAGAAATACCAACAGACGTAATGTTGAGAATAACGCTTATACCGTAGTAAGAAAGCATTCTAATTTTTATGTCAACCTACGTTGTATGCAATTAAAGGATAAAAAAGCAGTAATTTATGTAGGTGGTGGTATTACTAAGGATTCAGTTCCGCAAAACGAATGGGAAGAAACCGTAAATAAAACTAAAACAATCGTTAACGTTTTAAGTTAAAACTAAGAGAATCCTTATCTTTGTTTTTTGATGAAATACTCTAAAATTCCCTTATCCCAAACGGTTGTTACACTATGCAAAACGCATAATGTTAAGCATATAATTATTTCGCCAGGAAGCCGAAACGCACCATTAACCATAGGTTTTACCCACGACGAATTTTTTAGCTGCTATAGTATTGTAGATGAACGTTGTGCTGCTTTTTTTGCGCTTGGTATTTCGCAGCAAATACAAGAACCTGTAGCTTTGGTTTGTACGTCTGGTAGTGCTTTGCTTAATTATTATCCTGCTATCTCCGAGGCGTATTACAGTAATATTCCATTATTAGTGTTGTCGGCAGATAGACCTAAACACTTAATAGATATAGGTGACGGACAAACCATAAAACAGAAAAATGTTTACGGAGAGCACGTATTATATAGTACCAACCTAAAACTAGATTTAAAAGACAAAGAGCAAAAATCTTCAGATGATGAGCTGCCAATAATGCGAAGTATTGAGAATAAGCTTGAACGCTTTCTGGGTCTTCAAAAAGACATTCAAACCTATAACGAATCTGAAGTACATGATGCCATAACAGTTGCAAGATTAAAGTCAGGTCCAGTACATATTAATATTCCTTTTGATGAACCACTTTATGAAACAGTAGATGAATTAAGCATAAATCCTAAACCATTTAGTATAGCCGACCGAACAGAGAAGATAGACGAGTTTGAAATAAAAAGCTTATTGGATGTCTGGCATTCGGCAAAACGAAAAATGATTCTGGTAGGTGTATTACAGCCAAACTCTATAGAAGAGCAATGGCTACAAGAGTTAGCTGATGATGATAGTGTTTTGGTTTTTACGGAGACCACTTCAAATTTGCATCATCCTGATTTTTTTCCCGGAATTGATAAAATGATAGCTCCACTCGATGAGGAAGCGTTTCAATCATTACAACCAGATATCCTTTTAACATTTGGTAGTATGATTGTGTCTAAAAAGATCAAAGCTTTTTTAAGACAATACAAGCCAGAAGATCATTGGCATGTAGATTTATTTAATGCAAATGATACTTTTTTCTGTTTAGATAAACACATTAAACTAACTCCCAATACATTTTTAAAAACCTTTTTACCACAAGTAACACATCATACCAAAAGTGATTACAAGGTCAATTGGTTAAAAGTGAGACAAAAGCGAAGAAAGCTTCATGATGATTATTTAAAGACTATTCCGTATTCGGATTTTACGGTTTTTAATATGTTGCTAAAAAGTATTCCGAAGCAGAGTCAACTGCAAGTCGGCAATAGTTCTGCGATACGTTACACACAATTATTTCAATTAAGAAAAGATATTACTGTTTTTTGCAATAGAGGTACAAGTGGTATAGATGGTAGCACGAGTACAGCAGTTGGTGCTGCAGTAGTAAATAAACAACGTACAACCTTTGTAACGGGAGATTTAAGTTTCTTCTATGATAGTAATGCACTTTGGAATAATTATATACCAAAGACCTTTAGAATCATTGTTATAAATAATGAAGGTGGTGGTATTTTTAGGATTTTACCAGGTCATAAGAATACTGAAAATTTTGATACTTACTTTGAAACCAAACATCATTTAACCGCCAAGCAACTGTGCGAGATGTATGATTTTGAATATTCTAAAGCAACAGATGAAAACGCTTTAAATGAAGCATTGGATAAGTTTTACAATGTTTCAAAAAAACCAAAACTTTTAGAAATTTTTACTCCATCGACAATTAATGATGAGGTGCTTTTAAATTATTTTAAGTTTATAAAGTAACTTAATCGTTAAATATCAATAAGATGTGACTTCTCAGCTTTTTAGGTGTCTAAAAAATACTTACCTTTAGTGAGATAATTTATTTAACCTAATAACAAATATAAAAATGAGTAAAAGAGACGAATTAATCGCAAAGTACGCAGCAGATTTAAAAGACAAATGTGGTGTTAACCCAGATATGGATTTACTAACTAAAGTTACTGTAGGTTTAGGCCCTTCGATTTACAATGCAGATTCTTCAACAGTTTCTGGTTCTGATGAAAGTGAGTTAAAAACCGTAAAAAACAATTACTTAATTAAAAAATTAGGTCTTAGCGAAAGCGATGATTTAGACGGTGCAATTGCTTCGGTAATGGATAAATACGGTCAGTCTAACAGAAATAAGTATAGAGCTGTTGTGTACTATTTATTATGTACTCATTTTAACAAAGCTTCGGTTTACTAGTAAACCTTGTAATATAAAATATTTAAGCCTTTCTAATGAGAAAGGCTTTTTTTATTTCTGTAACTTTCTACTTTTCACATGCAACTTATTTCTACCTTTGCAGAATGATACATTTAGGAGAATACAATACATTAGAAATACTGAGAGATACTGAACCAGGTCTATTCCTTGGTGATGGTGAAGGTGGTGAAGTCTTATTACCAAACAGATATGTGCCAGATGCATTTGAAATTGGTGATAAACTAGAGGTATTTGTGTATTTGGATAATGAAGAGCGACCTGTAGCCACAACTGATAAACCTTTTATTAAAAAAGGAGATTTTGCTTTATTGCGTTGTAACCAAGTTACTAAGTTTGGTGCTTTTTTAGATTGGGGTTTGGTAAAGGAATTGTTCTGCCCATTCAAAGAACAAGCTTTTAAAATGAAAGCAGGTGGATGGTACTTGGTGTATTGTTACTTAGATGAAGAAACAGAACGTTTAGTAGCATCTAGTAAAACCAATCGTTTTTTAGATAATAAAGAACTTACGGTTAAACAATTTGATGAGGTTGACTTAATTGTATCTCATCCTTCAGAAATCGGTATGAATGTTATCGTTAACAAAAAGCATTTAGGTTTAGTGTTTAAAGATGATATTTATAAAGATATAAGTGTAGGAGACAGGCTTAAGGGCATCGTTAAGAAAGTACGAGACGATAATAAGTTAGATATATCTCTTAGCCAAATAGGTTATAGAAATATAGAGCCTAATGCTGAGTTTATTCTTGATGAATTGAAAGATAATAGCGGTTTTTTACCTCTTCACGACAAATCGAGTCCAGAAGATATAAAAGAGCAATTACAGATGAGTAAAAAGGCTTTTAAAAAAGCTATTGGATCTTTGTATAAAGAGCGACAAATAGAAATAAAGAATGACGGTATTTATTTAAAATAAGCTCTAAATTCTTTTAATTTTTGAAAACACCAAACCAAACTTTATGAAAAAAATTGTACTTTATTTATTAATATTATTTGTTAATTTTTCCTTCAGTCAAACTACAGTAGATCTTACAGCTTCACAAGATAATTCCATTTTTTCAGAATCTAACAATTCAAATGGATTAGGAAGGTTATTCTCTGGTCAAAATTCTATGGGAAATAATAGAAGATGTTTGTTTCAATTCGATTTTTCGGCAATACCTTCAACAGCAATTGTTTCTTCTGTTACGCTTACACTCAATGTAAATCAGGTAAGTTCTAGTACAACTGATACTTTTACATTACACCGATTAACAACCCCTTGGGGTGAAGGTACTTCATTTAGCGGTGGCGGCTCAGGATCTGCTGCTGTGGCACCTGATGCTACTTGGTCTGACGCTATGCTAGGAACATCTAATTGGACGACACCTGGTGGAGACTTTATTGCGGATGCAACACATTCTTTGTCTATGGATAATACCACAGGAAGTAAAGTATTTAGTTCTACGAGTACTTTGGTAGAAGATGTTCAGAATTGGATTGATGGCACCAATAGTAATTATGGTTGGATATTAATTGGAGATGAATCTTCGTCTAATACCACTAGGAGATTTGGAAGTAAAGATCAGAATGTAGCTCCAATGCTTAGTATAACCTATGCAACCTTAAATATCCGTGAGTTTGAAGCTACTGATGTATCGATTTATCCTAATCCTTCAAGTACAGGGAAGTATAAAATAACATCAAAAAATAATTTAAAGGAAATCACGGTTTACGATATCCAAGGAAAACTATTAAAAACAGTAATAACTGACCAAGTATCTACTGAACATGAGTTAGATATTACAGATTTTGCAAATGGGATGTATGTTATAAAGGTTTTTGATACCAATGGAAACTCTGATACAAAGAATATCATAAAATATTAATTTATTAGAAAACAAAATTGATTTTCAAATACTAAAGAGGTTATCGACTTTTAAACTAGAATTTGAAAATTAGTTTAAGCTATGCTATCACTGAAATTATTTTCTATTCGCTGTTGAATGGTATTCAGGCTTTCATAAAGGTTATTAAAACATATGTCTTTCCATTCACAAAAACTACTTTCAATTTCAGCATTCATACGTGTAGCGTCGGTATAACTAACTATACCGTAGGCTGCTAAGTTTGGTAGTCTTTGTCTTGCTTTTTTTAGATCTAATAAAGAGATAGAGTAAGAGTTAACTCTATTTGCAATGATTCCAAATGGTTTAGAAGAACCATAGTGCTTTTTTATGGATTTTAATGTTGGATTTACAGCCTTTAAGTCTATATGTGTACCTCCATTAAACTCTATAACTGCGATATCTTTAAAAAAATGAGTAATTCCAAACTCAGTTGAGGTTTGATTTATAACTCTTGATGCTAAATCTGTGTATTCAATTCCCATAATCTTCAAACTTTAATTATAGCTTAACCTACCTAAGGCTATAATTAGACACATGTTTTTCAATTTAGTCACATAAATAAATGAAAAACATATGGTTATACGTTACAGATCAAAATTTGGATTTTATAAATGCTATTTGTTCAAACTTGATAGTGCTTTTTCTACCCAGTCAATGGCATCGTTAAGATCTCTAAAAGACCTCCTATTGAACTTAAAAAAGCGCTCTTCAATTTCAAACACTTTTTCTGTAATTGGATTATGGGCCACAACCGCGTAAGCTTTAACGTTTGGGAATTTCTGATTAAATTTGTTAGCATCAGAAAGGTTTATAGAATATGAATTTATTCTATTGGAAATAAAACCAAAGGGTCTATCTCTAAATTGTAATTTAATGAGAGTAGTTACTTCATTAAAATTTTTAAAGTTTAGGTCAACCCCTTCGTTAAATTCAGCAATCATATATTTTTCGTTATAGAAAAGCTTGCCTAGGCTAACTTCTTTAAACGTAAAATCCGTATTATCAATCTTTAAGGATGAAATCATTTTATAAAAAATCAGCCGCAAATATAGTATGCACGCATAGTAATTTCAAACAAAATTTAGCCTTTAAGCATTATTATTAATTCCTTATTTTTGCTATCAAAAATTTAAAGAATATGAGCCATATAGATTGGAAAGTTGCCAAATCTTATGAAGATATAACATATCATAAAAGTAATGGTGTTGCAAGAATTGCATTTAACCGACCAGATGTACGAAATGCCTTTCGTCCAAAGACAACTTCAGAGCTTTATGATGCATTTTATGATGCAAATGAGGACGTTAATATTGGTGTCGTTTTATTAAGTGCTGAAGGACCATCGTCAAAAGACGGAGTTTGGAGCTTTTGTTCTGGCGGAGATCAAAAAGCAAGAGGTCATCAAGGTTATGTAGGTGATGATGGTTATCACAGATTAAATATTTTAGAAGTTCAGCGTCTTATACGTTTTATGCCAAAAGCTGTTATTGCTGTTGTGCCAGGTTGGGCAGTCGGTGGCGGTCATAGCTTGCATGTAGTTTGTGATTTAACTTTAGCAAGTAAAGAGCATGCCATTTTTAAACAAACAGATGCCGATGTTACTAGTTTTGATGGTGGATATGGTTCTGCTTATTTAGCTAAAATGGTAGGGCAGAAAAAAGCAAGAGAGATATTTTTCTTGGGGAGAAACTACTCTGCACAAGAAGCTTTTGAAATGGGCATGGTAAATGCCGTTATACCTCACGATGAATTAGAAGCCACAGCCTATGAGTGGGCTCAAGAAATATTAGCAAAATCGCCAACCTCTATTAAAATGTTAAAGTTTGCCATGAATCTAACAGATGATGGTATGGTTGGTCAGCAAGTTTTTGCTGGCGAAGCTACTAGATTAGCTTACATGACAGATGAGGCAAAGGAAGGTCGTGATGCATTCTTGGAAAAGAGAAAACCAAACTTTCCTAAAAAGTGGATTCCATAAAATAACGGCTTAATGAAAAAAATTAGACCTTGGCTTTCTGCCATGAGGCTTAGAACTTTGCCACTATCCGTTTCTGGAATTATTTTAGGAACCTGTTTTGCAGTATATAATGGTCGTTTTAGTTGGTGGGTTTTGGTACTTGCTATTTTAACTACTATAAGTCTTCAGGTACTATCTAATTTAGCCAATGACTACGGTGATGGAGTAAAAGGTACTGATAATGAGGATAGAGTAGGACCACAAAGAGCTATACAAAGTGGGAGTATAACTCCTGAGGAGATGTTAGATGCCATAAAATTTAATATAGTGGTAGTTATTATTCTCACATTATCATTAATAATGGCTGCATTTGGTCCAACCAACTTTTTATTTTTGTTGTTGTTTATTTTTCTTGGTGGTTTATCTGTCTACGCAGCTTTAAATTACACAATGGGTGACTCACCATATGGATATAGAGCCCTTGGTGATGTTTTTGTGTTTATTTTCTTTGGATTTGTAAGTACAATAGGTAGTTATTTACTTTATGCGCACAAGATTGATTATGTTGTTTTTTTACCGGCAATAGCTCTTGGTCTATTAAGTGTTGGTGTTTTAAATCTCAATAATATGAGAGATTTAGAAGCGGATGCCAATGTTGGTAAAATTACACTCGCTGTTAAGTTAGGTATTAAAAGAGCTAAACGATATCATTATTCTCTTATTGTTGGTGCTATGTTAGTTACAGTGCTTTTTTCAATCTTTTATTATGTTTCACCATATAACTTGTTGTATTTAATTGCTTTTATTCCATTATTAATTCACTTAAAAAAAATAAAAGCAGCTAAAGCACCTAATGATTTTGATGGTCAACTAAAAGTATTAGCATTATCTACGTTTCTTTTTGCTCTATTATTGGGTTTTGGTTACATTTCTTTTAATTTTATATTGAATTAACCATAAATTCCATTGAAGATGAAAATTACATTTTACGGTCACGCATGTTTAGGTATTCAAATAAAAGATGTTCATATTCTAGTAGACCCTTTTATTTCTGGTAATGAAAAAGCATCTCATATAGATATTGATAGTATTAAAGCAGATTATATTCTCATAACTCATGCACACCAAGATCACATCTTAGATGTAGAGAGGATAGCTAAACGGACCGATGCAATTATTGTCTCTAATTATGAAATAGTGGTACACTATCAAAATCTAGGTTTTAAAGGACATCCTATGAATCATGGTGGTTCATGGAATTTTGATTTTGGTAAAGTAAAATATGTCAATGCTATACATACATCATCGTTTCCAGATGGAAAATATGGTGGTCAACCAGGTGGGTTTGTAATACAGGCAGACAAAAAAACACTCTACATTGCTGGTGATACAGCATTACATTATGATATGAAAATACTAGGTCAGAGTTATGATTTAGACTTAGCAGTTTTACCAATAGGCGATAATTTTACAATGGGAGTAGAAGATGCTATTATAGCAACACGCTTTTTAAAATGCGATAGAGTTTTAGGATATCATTATGATACTTTCGGTTATATTGAAATAGACAAGGTAAAAGCTAAAGCCAAATTTGATTCTAAACTAAAAACGTTGAAGTTATTAGAGATTGGTAATAGTATGGACGTGTAGTTATTTTATTTCCAGCTTATAACCAACACCATGTACATTAGTTAGTTGTATTTTAGGATCGTCTTGTAATTTCTTTCGAAGCTTTGAGATATAGGTGTCCAGACTTCTTCCAACAACAACACCGTTATCTTCCCATATACGTTTGGTAAGCTCTTCTCTAGAAACAATAGTATTAGGCTTTTCAGAAAAAATTTCAAGAATTTCACACTCTTTTTTAGAGAGGCTTATTTCTATAGCTTGCTTAACTAATTTATGTTGCTCAGGGTAAAAGAGAAAACCACCTAATTTAATTTGGTCATCATTTTCTTTATCTAGCTTTAAAACAGATTTTCTTTTTAAAAGGAAAAGAACACCTAAAATTAAAATTAAAACGATAGGAATCCATGAGTAAAACGTACGCTTGTAATTTTGAAATTTTACAAGTATCATATAACAAGATTTGGGTAAAACTCGACCACCGCAAGGAATAATTTCGCTGTCTTTACTGAGTTTCATTAGATAGCTGTATACAACTTGCTCATCACTACACTCTAAAACTTCAATGATATAGTTAGACGGTAATTCTGCTTTTTTGAAATTTATACTAACGACATCGATTAAGAAGTTAGGTTCTATAGATAAACTGTTTTGAAACTTTAGTTTATAGGATTTTGTGTCAATATCTTCAATAGGTAAGACCAGAGATGTAGAATCATTTTGTGCCAATAATAATTCATGACCAACTGCTCTTACAGCTACTTTAACTTCATCTGAGGTTATTTCTTTCTCATTAGTTGTGCAAGAAACAGAGCAAAAAGCAAAACATAAAAATAAAATAAAGTGATAGTGTTTTTTCATAAGCAATGTAAAGAACAGCATTTTAAACACTTTTTACAAGGCTTCACATTTCTTTTACACTTTTTTGACACTTTCTAAGAGCTGTCAAAGTAGTTTTGGTTGAAAATCAATAAAATAAATCAATTATGAAACGAACAATTATTCTATTAAGCTTTATTACAGCGACTTTTTTTACAAATTGTAAAAACAAATCAGAACCAAGTAATGATACTCTAGTTCTTATAAATGAGGAGAAGACCAAAGAAGTTGATGTTAACTTAGATGGTAACATTAAAATCAATCTAGAAAAAAGTATTATAAACTGGAAAGGTTCTATGCTTTTTAGTTTTGGTGAGCATTACGGAACGGTAAATTTTAAAGAAGGCTCGTTAGAATTTAAAAACAATGAAATCATTGGCGGTACTTTTACAGTTGATATGAACACCATAGTAAACACTGATGGAGAATACAGTGAAGACTTAGTAAACCACCTAAAAAACGAAGACTTTTTTGAGGTTGATAAATTTCCTGAATCTAAACTAGAATTCATAAATTTTGAAAAAGTTGAAGACAATAGGCTTAAAATTGAAGCCAATCTCACGATTAAAAATATCACTAGAGCTGTGACATTGTATAATGTAGATATATTACCAAATGAGAATAAGGTTTATACTAAATTTAAAATCGATAGAACTGATTTTGGAGTAAACTACAGTTCAAAGGGTGTTGCAAAAGTTAAAGATTATGCTATTTCAGATGCTATAGAACTTGAAGTTGAAGTGTATTATGATAATTAAAATTCTTGATAATTTTGAGTTATCTCACTTTACTTCTCAAAATTATTCTATGCAATAACTTAGGAAAAAATCGCTTTAAATAAACACCTTTGGTTTCGCCTTTGCCAATATAAACTTCAAATTTTTCTTGTTTAATGGCTTTTAGCATTCGCTTGGCAAAAACAGAAACTTCTAATCCGTTTTCAGTAGCATGGTCTTGTTTATTTTGTATGGATCCATCACCAGTTAGTGCGTTACGTGCAACGTTGGTATTTACAAAACCAGGACAGATCATGGTTACTTTTATATTATCCTTTTCATGCTCTAATCGTAAGGCGTCAAAAAAACCATGTAAAGCATGTTTTGCGCCACAATAAGCAGAACGGTATGGTGAAGAAAATTTACCCATTAAACTAGTGACTGTAACAAAGTGTCCAGTTTTTTGGGAAATAAAATGCGGAAGCAAGGCTTTAGATAATGCGATTGTTCCCAAGTAATCAATGTCCATTAACTTTTTATCAACCTCAATATCTGTATCAATAATTAAAGAACGTTGACTGATACCGCCATTGTTTATGAGTATATCAACTTTGCCAAAAAAAGAAATAGCTTTTGTTACAACAGTTGTCATGGTTTTATAATCTGCCAAGTCTAGAGTTAAAACTTCAACGTTTTTAGGCAATAAACATTCATTTTTTACATCATTTAAAACAGTGGTTCTACGAGAGGAAAGAATGAGCTTGCAGTTGTACTTAGATAACTCTAAAGCAACAGCTTTACCAATACCACTTGATGCTCCAGTAATCCAAATAACTTTATTAATAAATGTCATGATCGTTTTTTAGAATTTAACCATTCTTTCCGTAAGTCATTACTTAGCTTTCCTTTGCCATCATGCCTCCAGCCTGGTGGTTTAATTAAATACAGAAAACGATCTTTAAAAGACTTTTTTCCGGTAAATGTGTCTTTTAACATATTCCACCATTCAATAAAGGCAATCTTTACTGGGTTGTACGTGTTGATATTACTAACAAGTCCATATTTTACCTTTTCATCATCTAATTCTGGTTGAAATGTTCCGAAGAGCTTATCCCAAATTATTAGTATTCCTGCGTGATTACGATCTAAATAAATTGGATTGCTGCCATGATGAACTCTGTGATGAGATGGTGTATTGAATATAGCCTCAAACCAACGCGGCATTTTTTCTATAGCTTCTGTATGTATCCAAAATTGGTATAATAAACTGATAGACATTTGTAGTAATATCATGGCAGGATGAAAACCTAAAAGCGGAAGCCAAAGCCAAAATACAAAAGAGTAAAAGCCGCCAGACCATGTTTGCCTTAAGGCGGTGCTTAAGTTGTAATGTTGAGATGAGTGATGTACTACGTGTGATGCCCAGAATAAGCGACACTCGTGTGAAATTCTATGAAACCAATAATACGCTAAGTCATCAGCAAAAAATAACAGCACAAATGCCCACCAAGTAATAGGGATTGTGAAGAATCTAAAGTTTTCATACACCCAGGTTAAAGCCAACAATACCAATATTTTACTAGCAAATCCTAAAATTACATTACCTAAACCCATAGCTATAGATGCGAGCGCATCTTTTGTCTCATAGCCTTTTACATGTTTTAATTGCACTTTGGTTGTAGCATAAAGTTCTAATAACATTGCTAAAACAAAGAAAGGTATAGCGTACAGTATAATATTTGGAAAATTAGGCATTCTTGTTTTTGATAAAAATAGAAATTTTTTACGCAAAACTGATTTGTGTATTCAAGTTAATTAAAAGTTAAACATAATTCAAAATCTATAAATCAATAGTAATACTTTTATATTTGCATAATAAATAATCAAATATGAGATTAAAACTTTTTACTATTACAGTATTGCTTTCGTTTTGGGGCGCAAATGCTCAAGTTGAAGAATCACAAACAGGTGCTTGGTTTATGTACTTCTACAACCATCAATTTAAGGATAGCCAATGGGGAATTCAAGGGGATTTCCAATACCGTGACTGGCAAGGTTTTGGTGATATGGAACAACTAATGTTAAGATCAGGATTAACTTTTACACCAAAAGACTCTGGTGTAATGTTTACCCTTGGATATGCCAATATTACAACAGGTCAGTTTGGCGATAGTGATGATACTTTTGTTGAGAACCGTATCTATCAAGAAGCGTTAATTCCTCAGAAGTTGGGTAATCGATTTTATCTCACACACCGTTTTCGGTATGAACAAAGATTTGTAGAAGATCAAGACTTTAGAACACGCTATCGCTATAATCTATTTTTAAATGTACCTATAAATAGCAAAGAATTAAGTCCTAAAGCTTATTACATCGCACTATATAATGAATTATTCATCAATGGTGAGCAAGGGATTGGCGATGGTAGAACTGTAGAACTATTCGATAGAAATCGTACTTATTTAGGACTAGGTTACGTACTCAACTCTAAAATAAGATTTCAGTTAGGCTGGATGAACCAAAAGACTGATACATGGGGAAAAGGGCAGTGGCAAATAAGTATGCACCATAATTTTTAACAGACAATTTTTTTAACACTATCAAATAAATTCAATGACTATGAAAAACATTTTTAAAAATTCAATGATTTTAGCTTTAGTTGTAATGTCTTACAGCTGTAATGAGAAGAACACTGAAACAACCTCTACATCAGAGGTCAAAACTCAAGCAAAAACAATAAAGCAAGACCCTATTAATAGTATCCTAACAGCAGAAGAACAAGCAGATATGAGCCCTGATGAAATAATTGGAAGACTAAAAAAAGGTAATGAAAACTTCGTGAGTAACAATTTAACAATGCGCGATCACTCATCTCAACGTCGTGAAGCAATGATTGGGCAATATCCACAAGCAATCGTTCTATCTTGCGTAGATAGTAGAGTACCAGTAGAAGATGTTTTTGATTTAGGTATTGGTGATATTTTTGTTGCAAGGGTAGCTGGCAATATTGAGAACAAAGATATCGTTGGGTCTATGGAGTTTGCTACTGCAGTTGCTGGTTCTAAAGTAGTAATTGTAATGGGTCATACGGCTTGTGGAGCTGTAAAGAGCGCCATAGATAAAGTTGATGCAGCTTCCATGGAGATGAATGCGCTTCAAAATCTACTAGATGAGATACAGCCATCAATAGATGCTACTACTAAAATGGGTGAAGTATCTTCTAAAAACGAAGAATTTACCAATAATGTTATTGTGACAAATGCACACATTACGGTAGAAGATATTCGTAAGCAATCGCCAAAAATGGCAAGCTTAGAAAAAGAAGGAAAAATAAAAATTGTGCCAGCGGTATACGATATGGCTACAGGGAAAGTAAAATTTATGTGATTGATTACATAAATTAGGTTGATTGGTTAATGGTTCAGGCATCAAGAAATTGGTGCCTGATATTTTTTTAAAATAGATGTTTCTTAACAGTGATATGCTTATTTTTGAACTACTATTATGATAGCAACATACCATAAATACATACTCAGTTTTAAGCAGGCTAGTGGTACGTCTAGAGGCGTTATGACTACTAAGGAAACTTGGTTTATTGTTTTAAACAACTATGATAAAACTGGAATAGGTGAATGCGGCATCTTAAGAGGATTATCTATTGACGACAGACCTGATTATGAAGAAAAATTGAAATGGGTTTGTGCGAACATCAATTTGGGTTTGGAAACTTTGGTCAGCGAGCTTGTCGAACTACCAAGTATTCAGTTTGGTATTGAGATGGCTTTTAAGTCTTTAGAAAGCGAATCTCAATTCAATTTGTTTCCATCTAAATTTACTCAAGGACAAGATACTATTCCTATTAATGGTTTGGTTTGGATGGGAGATGAAACCTTTATGCGTAAGCAAGTAAAAGAGAAAATTGAAGCAGGTTTTGATTGTATTAAACTTAAAATTGGTGCTATTGATTTTCAAACAGAATTGAATATTTTAAAATCGATTCGAAAAGAATTTTCAATTTCAGATATAGAACTTCGCGTAGATGCTAACGGAGCATTCTCACCAAGTGAAGCCCTTGAAAAATTAAAGCGTCTTTCAGAGTATCAGTTACATTCTATAGAACAACCTATAAAGCCTAAACAATTTGAAGACATGGCGAGCCTTTGTGAGGTAACACCTCTGCCAATCGCTTTAGATGAAGAGCTAATTGGAGTTTTTTCAGAAAAAGATAAGTTAAAGCTGCTTCAAATCATAAAACCACAATATATTATACTAAAACCAAGTTTAGTTGGCGGTTTTAAAGGAAGTCAACAATGGATTAATACTGCTGAAGATTTGGGTATAAAATGGTGGATTACGAGTGCTTTGGAGAGCAATGTTGGTCTTAATGCCATTGCACAATGGACCTACACGCTGAATAACCCTATGCCTCAGGGATTGGGAACGGGAAGTTTGTTTACTAATAATTTTGCTTCACCATTGACAGTAAAAAATGGTACTTTGCAATACAATAAAAATAAAGATTGGATTTTTAATTTAAACGTATGAATTATATACAACAAGCATATAAAGGGCAACGAGAATTATGGATGTTTATCCTCACTACCATATTAGTTGCAGGTATCTTTTTATTAAATTTTGTGTTTTATCTTGTAACAGATCCTGCAGATTTAGAAGCAGCATATGAAATGATGAAGGGTATACCTTCTACTCTCAATCTAGCTTTTAATCTCATTCCTTTTGCATTTTTGTTAGGCTTACTTTTTATTTTGGTCAAGTATGTACATCAAAGAAGTATTTTGTCATTAACAACAGCAAGACCTAAGGTAGATTATGGCAGGGTATTCTTTGCTTTTATGATGATTGCAACGTTTACAATTGTTTCTTTTATCATAGGCTATAATATAGATTCATCAGAGATTATTTATCAATTCGATTTTAAGAAGTTTTCTATTTTATTTTTAGTAAGTATTGTTTTATTTCCTTTTCAAATTGGATTGGAAGAATATCTTTTTAGAGGTTATTTAATGCAGCATATAGGTGTTATGGTGAAGAACAAATGGTTTCCTTTAATTCTAACCTCTGTTTTATTTGGTATTGCACATAGTGCTAATCCAGAAGTAGCTAATGTTGGTTTCTGGAAGATGATGATATTCTACATTGGTACAGGTCTGCTTTTAGGTATTATGACCTTAATGGATGATGGATTAGAACTTGCTTTGGGATTTCACTTAGGAAACAACTTGTTGGCATCGCTTTTAGTTACTGCAGATTGGACAGCACTGCAAACAGACGCTATTTTTAAAAGTACAGCCGAGCCATCTATGAGTATTATTGGCGAAATCTTAATACCAGTATTGGTTGTTTATCCAATTATGTTATTAATTTTATCAAAAAGATACGGTTGGAAAAATTGGAAAGAGCGCCTATTTGGTAAAGTAAACGAACCACCAAAAGAAGATTATAAAATCATTGGAGAATAAATAATGACACCAGAATACGATAAAGTTCATAATCGTTTTAAATTAAACGGGTTACACTATAATCACGAGGACCTTAAAGAAGTGGCTTATAGTCTTATTAAAGAAGGAGCACCTTATGAAAAAGCTACAGGGAACTTCTTAATAGATTGGCTTAATGATAAAGATTATATTGAAGTTAGAACCTCTGGTTCTACTGGTAAGCCAAAGCTAATAAAGTTAAAAAAACAGGCTATGGTAAATTCTGCCATCGCCACTGGAGATTTCTTTGGTTTGGAGCCAGGAAATTCTGCTTTAGATTGTTTGCCAAGCCATTATATAGCTGGTAAGATGATGTTGGTTAGAGCTATGATTTTAGGTTTAGAGTTAGATCATGTAGAGCCTAGCGCACACCCAATGTTTGATTATGAAAAGCATTACGATTTTTGTGCAATGATTCCGCTGCAATTAAAGCATACGCTTAAGTACACTTACAACATTAAGACAATTATTGTTGGTGGTTCTAAAGTGACGCTTCCATTACTTGAGCGAATTAAAGACTGTGATTCTAAGTTTTTTGAAACCTATGGTATGACAGAGACAGTAACTCATGTTGCAGTTAGACAATTACCTTCTAAAGCGTCTAAAGCTGAGAAGTATTTTAATGCTATCCCTAATGTGACATTTTCTCAAGATGAGAGGCAGTGTTTGGTAATTAACGCCTATAATTTAGTTGATGAACCTCTTGTAACTAATGATATTGTAGATTTGAAATCTGAAACTAGTTTTCAGTTATTAGGTCGTTATGACAATGTTATCAACTCTGGTGGAGTTAAGTTATTTCCAGAACAGATAGAAGATAAGCTACAGCCTGCTATTGATGAGCGTTTTATTGTTGCAGGTGAAGAAGATGAAACTTTAGGAGAACGACTTGTTTTAATTGTAGAAAACCCAAGAGATTCTGTTGAAAGTATAGCCAATAGGATACGATTTATTAAGGGTTTAACAAAGTTTGAAGTTCCTAAACATATTTACATTACAGATAAATTTGTAGAAACTGTTAATGGAAAAATACAACGTGCTAAAACTATAGAGTCTGTTTTAAGATAGGTTTATTCATTAAATTACAGAAGAAACTAATGATAAAAACAAAAACCCAATGCAATTGCATTGGGTTTTTAATTTTAAATTATTTGAGTTCAAAAATTAATTTTCAGCAGAAAGATTCTTCATTTCTTCTTCAATCATCTCGTAGAATTCATCAATTTTTGGAAGAACAATGATACGAGTTCTTCTGTTTTTAGCTTTGTTTTCAGCAGTATCATTAGCTACTAAAGGTACGTGGTAACTACGACCAGCAGCAATTAATTGTTGAGGGTTTACCTCTAAGCTTTCTAATACACGTACTACAGATGTTGCACGTTTTACACTAAGATCCCAGTTATCTAATAATGGTGGCTTACTGTATGGTACATTATCTGTGTGAGACTCAACCATTGCTTCAAATGTAGGCTTACTTTTAATTACTTTTGCAACTTTACTTAAGATTTCTTTTGCTCTGTCGGTTACGTTATAGCTACCACTTTTAAATAATAATTTATCAGCAATAGAGATAAAAACAACACCTTTCTCTACATTAATTTCAATGTCTGGATCATTGATGCCTACCTCTTTCTTTAAGCTAGTTACCAAAGCTAGTGTTACACTATCTTTTTTGTTTAAAGCATCTTGCAAACGTGATATTTTTAAATCCTTTTCTTTTAAGCTTTCCAGAGATTTTTCAAGGTTTTCTGCGCCTTTTTGAGTTAAGGTTGTCAAATTTCCTTTGGTATCAATTAAATCTTGGTTCGCCTTACGTAAATCAGCCAATTGGTCTTTCATGGTTTCTACTCTGGCACTAGCTGCAGCAGCGTCAGAAAGACACTTATTTAGTTTTACAGTAGCACTGTTTAATAAGTCTTGTGTTTCTTGATGTTTTGCCTCAAGTGCAGCATATTCTTTCTTCGATACGCAAGATGCAAACAACACCATTGAGCAAACACCTAATAACATTAGTTTTTTCATAATTTTCATTATAGTTTAAATTGTTAATTTTAACATATCAAAATTATACAAAAGAAAATAGGCTATAACATAGATTAACAAAAACTTTAACAGTTTTATAAACAGTTAAAACGTTTGTTTTCTCTTTACATAATAAGACCAAACAATTGAAGAGGTTTGGTAATAATTAGGACGTTTTTTGAGTGTTTTGCGTTTCTTTAAAACATTACTCAAATTGAGGTAAAAAGAACCATGAGCTTTTAGGATAGCAATGAAGTGAGCAGGTTTTAATTGCAGTAAAAACATAACACCTGCAACACCATCTAAAAGCATTCTCATTATAGCCTTAGAAAACACATTACTGTCAGTGTTTTTAACTAAAGTTATAAGACTATTTCTAAAGTTGAGGTACGTCTTTTTAGGGTTAGAATTATTTAAGGTTGCGCCACCAACATGATACACTGTGGATGTACCAACATATTGTGTTTTAAAATTACTATTAAAAGCGCGCCAGCACAAATCTATTTCTTCCATGTGCGCAAAATAGCTTTCATCAAAACCGTTTAAGGCTTTAAAAACTTGGTTCTTTATAAAAAAACAAGCACCAGAAGCCCAAAAAATATCTGTGATATCATTGTATTGACCTTTATCTTCCTCGATGCTGTTAAATATGCGACCTCTACAAAAAGGATAACCATATTTGTCTATGAAGCCACCTGCAGCACCAGCATATTCAAATTTAGACTTGTCTTTGTAGTCTAATATTTTTGGTTGAAGGATGTCTGGTTTTACTTCAGAATTGAAAGCTGTTAGAATTTTATCTAGCCAATTCTGTGTAACTTCAATATCACTATTTAGCAGGCAGAGCAGTGGTTCAGAAACATGTTTTAAAGCTTCATTATAGCCTTTTGCATAACCACCATTTTCAGAATTTTGAATAATACTAACCTCGGGAAACGAAGTTTGTAAAAATTCAACAGAATTATCGGTAGAGGCATTATCTGCAACATAAATTTTAGCATCTTCAGAATATTTTAAAACCGACGGTAAAAACTGCTCTAGTAGCGCTTTACCATTCCAGTTTAAAATAACAATTGCTATATCCTTGTCGCTGTACATTTATGCCTTTTTATAGTTAGGAATATCTCTTAAAAACTGATAACGCTCTGCTTTAGTGTCCATTTGGCAATAATAATGATTTATGCCGTTTGTTACCATGAGGAATTCTGCATCTAACGCTAAATTATAACGTGCAATTTGGTCAAAAGTATTTTGATTTATGGTAATGTCGTGCGATTTGCATTCAACAATAAGAAGAATACTACCATCTGGATTAAAAATTACAATATCGTAGCGTTTCTTTAAGCCATTAATGTTTAACTCCTTTTCAACATTGATCAAAGATTTTGGATAATTCTTTTCATTGATGAGGTAATGTACACAATGCTGTCTTACCCATTCTTCTGGTTGAAGAATGATAAATTTTTTCCGAATGACATCAAAAATAGAAATTTTATTTTCTGTACTTTTGAATCGGTATTCAAACTGTGGAAAGTTGAGTTTTTGCACTTCACAAAATTAAAATTATAATATCATTCGAGCAAACGATTTAAGAGATTGGACGAAGTAAAAACATTAGTAGAAGACTTAAAAAAGGGGCAAATTAAACCCATCTATTTTTTAATGGGTGAGGAGGCTTACTACATTGATAAGATTTCAGATTTTATTGAAGATAATCTTTTGGATGAAGTAGAGAAAGGTTTTAATCAAATGATACTTTATGGAAGAGATGTTAGCATTGACGATATCGTAAGTAATGCCAAGCGTTATCCTATGATGGCAGAGCGCCAAGTAGTTATTGTAAAAGAAGCGCAAGACCTTAGTCGTACTATAGAAAAATTAGCAGAATATGCTGCTAATCCGCAACCAACTACTGTTTTAGTGGTTAATTACAAATACAAAAAAATAGACAAGCGTAAAGCACTTTACAAGGCAATTACTAAAAATGGAGGTGTAGTTTACGAAAGCAAAAAACTTTATGATAACCAAGTGCCAGATTGGATAAGACGAGTTTTAAAAGGACAAGGTTATGATATTTCGCCAAAAGCAGCGCAAATGCTGGTTGAGTTTTTAGGAACCGATTTAAGCAAAGTAAATAATGAACTCAATAAGCTAAAAATTGTTTTACCAAAAGGCACACAAATCACACCAGAGCATATTGAAGAAAATATAGGAATAAGTAAAGATTACAATAATTTTGAACTTAGAAAAGCCGTTGGTGCCAGAGATATTGTAAAAGCACAGCGTATTGCAAAGTATTTTGGTGATAATCCTAAGGACAATCCTATGGTAGTGACAGTAGCGTTGTTATTTAATTTCTTTTCGCAGTTGTTGCATCTTCATGGTATGACAGACAAAAACCCAAGAAGTGTAGCTTCGGCATTAAGGGTTAATCCTTATTTTGTGAATGAATATCTTACAGCAGCCCGCAACTACCAAATGAAGAAAGTAAGTGCTACAATAGCATTGCTCAGAGAGTTTGATGTAAAAGGGAAAGGTGTTGGTGCAAATGCAGTACCACAAGGCGACTTGCTAAAAGAACTTTTGGTAAGAATAATGAGTTAATTACTCTATCAGCAAACGTCTTCTTATTGTGTTTTTTTCAAAAGCAGCCTCAATAGTTATAAGATATATTCCAGAAGTTAAATCTGAAACGTCAATGTGCTTTTTGTTTGATGTTTTTACAAGTTGACCAGTTATATTATAGATTTTAGTTTGAAGATTATCCTCGCTCAATGTAATTTGTGTTCTAGCCGGATTTGGGTAAAATGAAATTGGTGTTAATTCAGTTTCATTTAAAGAAAGGGTAGAGGTATTAAAACTATACAAAGCTGGTTGAAGCGCTCCGTTTTCTTCAGCTGTTATATAATATTCGTTGGCGTTTATAGGATATATACCCTCTATTTGAAACGAATAATTCTCGGGTACAGCAATAGATGTTTTTGTAACTGTTCCGTTAGAAAATAACCCAGAGTTAAATCCGGTTAATTCAATTAAAAAAGCGCCGTTACTATCAAAACCAGTGATAATAATTTGATTACTTGTTGTGTTGAATGTTGCACCAGACACCAAACCACCTGCTGTTATACTATCAACCCTAGAAATGCTATGGGAGCCAGGTGTTTTAGGTAATTCGTAAATGTTGGTGTTGCCATCTAGCCAATTTCTGGTGAGCACATAAAGACTGTTATTGTAATGTATTAAACTCTCTGCATCAAAATTGGTAGCAAACGGACTTGTTGTAAAATCTGTTTGGTCTGTATAGCTAAAATTAATCACATCTGCAGTAAGAGACGTGTTATTTAAATAATCTGAAATAGCAATTCTATATACCTTTAAATCGGTTCTGTCTCCTTGGTAATTGCCAAAATCGCCAATATAAATGTAAGTACCATCTTGTGTAAGATCTTCCCAATCTATATTTGTGGCATTGGTAATAGTAACAGTACGAGTTACATTTCCTGTAGAAATGTCTATATCAAAAAGTTGATTGGTATTTGCACTGTCGTTATGCGTAATCAATGTATTATTAATATACAATAATCCTGAGGTTTCATTGACTGTAGCATCTAATGAAGTTTCTAAAGTAAACTGTTGCGCATTGATACCTAAAAAAGATAAAGCCAAAAGCAGAATAAAACAGCGCGAACGTCTCATATTTAATATTTAAAATTTAAATGTACATAACTAAAAGTTTTGTAAGCAAAAAAAACATATGATTCACCTTTATTTGGGTTAAAACTATAGTTTCCTGTAATAATGCAACAATTCTTCATCAGAAGTAGGCAATGTTCCGATGCCTTTTAGTGTAAAGCCTAAACGCTCTAGCAGTTTTCTTGAGGATAGATTTTCTTCTAAAGTATAGGCACTTAGTTCTGCCAGACTATAATTGTCTTTAATTATTTCTACAAGTTTTGATGCTGCTTCGAACGCGTAACCTTTTCCTTCGTTAGATGGTAAAAACGCAAAGCCAATATCTGGTATTTCTATACCTTCTCTATGGTAAACTCCGCAAGTACCGAGTTTTACGTTATCAGATTTTCTAATAATAACATTGTTGCCATAACCGTGAGTAGCTATTTGCGGTAATGCTTTTTCTGTAATATAAGCTTCTGCAGCTTCAATGCTTTTTACATTTCTGTCCCCAATAAATTTTACCCATTTTGGAGTATTCATTAATTCTAAAATGAATGGTGCGTCTTCTGCAGTTATTGGTCTAACGAGAAGTCTTTGGGTTTCGAATGAATTTTTCACAGTAAGATTAATCAATTTTATTCTATTGGCTTGGAAAACCTTATTTTTACTTCCCTAAAAAGATTTTTCAATATACAGAATTTATACATGAAGTTATTTTCAAAAGAACAAATATACGAAGGTGATAAGCTCACGACCGAACGTCAAAATATCTCCTCAACCGATTTAATGGAACGAGCAGGATCACAGATTTTTAACTGGATTCATATGCGTATGCAAGGTGCGCAAGTGCCAATTCACGTCTTTTGTGGTATAGGAAATAATGGTGGTGACGGATTGGTATTAGCAAGACATCTATTAACTCATGGATATAATGTGGTGACCTATATAGTTAACTGTAGTGATAAGCGTTCTAAAGATTTTTTAATTAATTACGATAGAATAAAAACAGTAACAAAAGATTGGCCAAAAATGCTTAGTTGCTCTGGTGATTTTTCAGATGTGGTTATTGATGAAAAAGATATTATAGTGGATGCTGTGTTTGGTATAGGTCTTAACAGACCACCGAACAAATGGGTGCAAGAATTGTTTCAGAACTGGAGAGCATCAAAAGCATTTACTTTATCTGTAGATATACCTTCGGGATTATATACAGATAAACCCGTAGAAGACGAAAATGCCGTGGTTCATGCAAATTATACCCTAAGCTTTCAATCACCAAAATTAGTTTTCTTTTTACCTGAAACCTCAAAGTTTACGGTACAATGGGAAGCATTAGATATAGGTATAGATCGTGATTATCTAATGCAAACCGAAACTGAAGTTGAATTAATTTCAAAATTTGAAGTTTTACCATTATACAAGCCAAGGGAGAAGTTTTCGCACAAAGGAGATTTTGGGCATGCCTTAATAGTTGGTGGAAGTCATGGGAAAATAGGTGCAGTTAATTTAGCAAGTAGAGCAGCTTTAAGTTCTGGCGCAGGTTTGGTTACAGCGTATATTCCTAAATGTGGATATCATAGTATGCAAGCTTCTTTTCCTGAAGCCATGGTCATTACAGATAAAGATGAAGAACGAATCACTGATATTTCTTTTGATATAGAACCTAGTGTCGTTGGTATAGGTGTAGGATTAGGAACGGTTGATAAAACAATTGAAGCTTTAGAGCTATTTTTGAATGCTAATAAAAAACCGCTTGTTATTGATGCAGATGGTTTAAACATCTTATCTAAAAGTAAAGAATTACTAAAGTTGTTACCAGAACAAACTGTGTTAACACCACACCCAAAAGAATTAGAACGATTAGTAGGCGAGTGGTCAGACGATTTTGATAAGCTTAAAAAAACTAAAGAATTTTCTAAGAAGTATAAAGTCATCGTCGTTATTAAAGGCGCAAACACTATAACAGTTTTTGGTGACAAGCTTTATATAAACACAACAGGAAATCCAGGAATGGCAACAGCAGGAACTGGTGATGTTTTAACAGGAATAATAACAGGTTTAATTGCTCAGGGTTATGAACCATTAGCAGCAACTGTTTTTGGTGTGTATTTACATGGAAAATCTGCTGATATTTCTTTGGAAGATTATGGCTATCAAAGCTTAATAGCAAGCCATATTATAGAAACTTTAGGGGAAGCTTATATCGATTTATTCAAACAACCAGAACAAGAACAGCAGCAACAAGAACAACAAGAAGCGTAATAGGTAATTATGGATAACTATCATATTATTTCGTCTGATGCTCTAGACATTGTGACGATATACAACATATTTAAGGATAACAAAAAGTTAAAACTTTCAGAAGATTCTATAGCAAAAATTAAGGCCTGTAAATCTTATTTAGATAACAAATTGGCTAACAACAAAAAACCCATGTATGGTATTAATACAGGTTTTGGGTCACTGTATAATGTCAAAATTTCAGATAAAGATTTAACTAAGTTGCAGGAAAACCTAGTAATGTCTCATGCTTGTGGTACAGGTGATCGCGTACCAGAATCTGTGGTTAAGGTGATGTTGTTGCTTAAAATTCAGTCCTTAAGTTACGGTCATAGTGGAGTGCAACTAAAAACTGTTGAGCGATTAATAGACTTTTTTAATCATGATATTTTTCCATTTGTATTTACGCAAGGCTCTTTAGGAGCTTCTGGTGATTTGGCACCTTTGGCACATTTAGCTTTACCGTTGTTAGGAAAAGGAAGTGTTGTGCATAATGGCGAAAATTATGAAGCTTCAGAATTGTTAGAAAAATTCAATTGGGAACCTATAAAATTAGAAGCTAAAGAAGGTTTAGCTCTATTAAACGGAACACAGTTTATGAGTGCTTATGGTGTGTATTTGCTCTTAATGTCTCATAAAACCTCTTATTTGGCAGATATAATTTCAGCGATATCTTTAGATGCGTTTGATGGTAGATTAGATCCGTTTCATGATTTGGTACACGATGTAAGACCACATCCAGGTCAGCGTAAAGTAGCCAAACGTTTTAATGAACTTTTAGAAGGAAGCGAGTTAATTGCCAGAGAAAAAGAGCATGTGCAAGATCCTTATTCGTTTAGATGTATACCTCAAGTTCATGGTGCTACAAAAGACACTTTAGATTTTGTAGAGAAAGTAATTTTAACAGAAATCAATTCCGTGACAGATAATCCAAATATCTTTTCAGAAGAAGATTTGATTATTTCAGGGGGAAATTTTCATGGGCAGCCTTTGGCTTTAGCTCTAGATTATTTAAAAATTGCTATGGCCGAAATAGGAAATATTTCTGAACGTAGAATTTTTCAATTAGTGTCTGGTTTACGAGGCTTACCAGCATTTTTAGTAGATAATCCTGGATTAAATTCAGGTTTTATGATTCCGCAATATACTGCTGCAAGCATAGTTAGTGCTAATAAGCAATTGGCATCACCTGCAAGTATAGATAGTATAGTTTCTAGTAATGGACAAGAAGACCATGTAAGTATGGGAGCCAATGCTGCTACACAAGCTTATAATCTTATTAGAAATGTAGAGCGTGTTATTGCTATAGAATTGATGAATGCATCACAAGCCCTTGAGTTTAGAAGGCCGATGAAAACGTCTCCATTACTTGAGTCTTTCTTAGAACATTATAGAAAAGTAGTGCCTTTTATAAAAGAAGACGAAGTATTACATGATGATATAGAAGCTTCTATTCAATTTTTAAAAGATGTAGATATTGAAGTAGAAGAATTATTTCTAAACAATTATGGTGTAGAGAAGCATTAAAAAAGTACAGCTAATTATCCTTCAGTAATAATATCATTAGCCCATTTAATAGCATCATCTAGTTTAGTGAATATTTCAAACGGTTTTCCAAAAAACATTTGCTCTATTTGTGCATTAATCTTTGCTTGATATTTATCTGAAACAACAGCAAAACCCTTTAAGTATTCAACCTTTGTAGCCCTAGGATATACGCTCGGATCTACAGAATAAGAATTTACTCTTTGGGTGATGTACACAAAAGGTTTGCTGAAATGATTTTCTATTACTTCAATTAAAGCCTCATTGTGGAGATGGTCTAAGTGTACACCTTCGTTAATTTTAGCAATAACAAATCTATCGTAGAAAGAAAGTGTACAAAACTTTAATTTTACAACAGTTTCTTGCATTTTTAGAACAGTTTTATTTTTTAAGATAAAAAAAACTCCTCAAAAAATGAGGAGTTTTAACTTAAAATATTAAAAAGTCTTAAGATTCTGTAGGTTTACTAGAGCTTTTAACTTTGATTTTTAACTCATCTTTTTTAGTGTCCAAATCCATGGTAATAGTATCACCTTCTTGGATTTTTGAATTGATGATTTCTTCAGCGAGTGCGTCTTCTACATACTTTTGAATTGCTCTGTTTAGTGGTCTTGCACCATATTGTTTGTCAAAACCTTTTTCCGCTATATAATCCTTGGCTTTGTCCGTAAGTACCAAATCGTAACCTAATTCTTTAATACGTTTTACAAGCTTAACTAATTCAATATCAATAATTTTATCAATATCTTCTTTTTCTAGAGCGTTAAATACTATAACATCATCAATTCTATTTAAAAATTCAGGGGCAAATGCCTTTTTAAGAGCGTTTTCTATAACACCTTTGGCATACTCAGTTTCTTGCGATTCTTTTGCCGCAGTACCAAAACCAACACCAGTCCCAAAATCTTTAAGTTTGCGAGCACCTATATTAGATGTCATAATTATGATGGTATTTCTAAAATCAATCTTACGACCTAAGCTATCTGTTAAATAGCCATCATCAAGAACTTGTAAAAGCATGTTGAACACATCAGGATGCGCTTTTTCAATTTCATCTAACAGAACTACAGCATAGGGCTTACGTCTAATTTTTTCAGTAAGCTGTCCACCTTCTTCGTAACCTACATATCCTGGAGGTGCACCAATAAGTCTAGATACAGCGAATTTTTCCATATACTCACTCATATCTATACGGACTAAGGCATCGTTACTGTCAAATAATTCACTAGCTAAAACCTTTGCTAATTGCGTTTTACCAACACCAGTTTGTCCCAAAAATATAAATGAACCTATTGGTTTATTTGGGTCTTTAAGGCCAGCTCTGTTACGTTGAATAGCCTTTACAACCTTTGCAACAGCATTGTCCTGCCCGATAACACGTCCCTTAATGAGATCTGGTAAACTTGCTAATTTATTAAGCTCAGTTTGCGCTATTTTATTAACAGGAATACCTGTCATCATGGATATAACATCGGCAACGTTATCCTCCGTTACAATTTCTCTATGTTGCTTTGTTTCTTCCTCCCATTTTTCTTGAGCGGTTGCTAATTCCTTTTCAAGACGTTTTTCGTCATCTCTTAGTTTAGCAGCTTCTTCGTATTTCTGTTTCTTAACAACACTGTTTTTAGTTTCCTTAACTTCTTCAAGTTTTTTCTCTAGTTCAATGATTTGTTTAGGAACATCAATATTGGTAATGTGCACTCTAGAACCTGCTTCATCCAAAGCATCAATAGCCTTGTCTGGTAAGAAACGCTCTGTCATATATCGATTTGTTAACTTTACACAAGCCTCAATAGCTTCAGGTGTATAGTCAACATTATGATGCTCTTCGTACTTACCTTTTATATTATTTAATATTTCAATTGTTTCCTCAACAGAAGTTGGTTCAACAATTACTTTTTGAAAACGACGTTCTAAAGCACCATCTTTTTCGATATATTGTCTGTACTCATCTAACGTAGTTGCACCTATGCATTGAATTTCGCCTCTTGCTAATGCAGGCTTAAACATGTTAGACGCATCTAAGCTTCCGGTAGCACCTCCAGCACCAACAATAGTGTGAATTTCATCAATAAAAAGAATGATGTCATCATTTTTTTCAAGTTCGTTCATTACGGCTTTCATTCGCTCTTCAAACTGACCTCTGTATTTTGTGCCAGCAACTAAACTTGCAAGGTCTAATGTAACAACACGTTTATTAAAAAGCGTTCTGGATACCTTACGTTTTACGATACGCAGTGCTAAACCTTCAGCAATGGCAGATTTACCAACACCAGGTTCACCAATTAAAAGCGGATTATTTTTTTTACGTCTACTTAATATTTGTGAAACACGCTGTATTTCTTTTTCTCGACCCACTACTGGATCTAATTTGCCTTCTTCGGCAAGTACGGTTAAGTCTCTGCCAAAGTTGTCTAAAACTGGTGTTTTAGACTTTTTATTTGTTTTTCCAGACTGGCTTCCACCGAAAGGATTTTGCTTCGCATCATCCTCTTCGTTTATTTCATCATCAGAATATGATTCGGCTTTAGGTTCGTCTAGGTAATCATCTTCGCTTGTAATCATAGATTTAAATTCGTCTTTTACATTATCATAATCAACTTTAAGTTTGTTTAATAACTTCGTAGTTGGGTCATTTTCATTTCTTAATATGCATAATAATAAATGTGCTGTGTTTATAGATGTACTTTGAAACAACTTAGCTTCTAAAAATGTTGTTTTTAAAGCACGTTCAGCTTGCCTTGTTAAGTGCAAGTTTTTCTTTTCGTTAGATGTTGATATAATATTAGGATTAGCAGGACTTAAAATCTCAACTTTACGTCTTAAGTGATTTAAGTCGACATCTAATGCACTTAGTATATCTATAGCCTTACCATTGCCATCTCTTAAAAGACCCAACATTAAATGTTCTGTGCCAATAAAATCATGACCAAGGCGTAAAGCTTCTTCTTTGCTAAATGCAATAACATCTTTAACTCTCGGGGAAAAATTATCATCCATAGTAAACTCCTTTCTGCATTAAAAATAGTAAAAACATATTATCTAAATGGCAAAAACCATACCTTAAATAAAATGGTTTAACGAATAGACTAAAAAAGCATTTTAAATCAAAGCAAATTTAATGATACTTATTAACTAAAAAGATATCAAAAATTGTTAATAAAAACTCTCAAAATTAGCTTTCGAAATCACTTCAAACACTACTGAAATGCTTATATTAGCACGTTTTGAAAACCTAGAAAAATCTAATAAATTTTATATATGGCAGAAGGAGAAAAACTCATTCCGATTAACATTGAAGATGAAATGAAATCAGCCTACATTGATTATTCAATGTCGGTCATTGTGTCACGTGCGTTACCAGATGTAAGAGATGGCTTAAAACCAGTTCACAGACGTGTACTTTACGGTATGCATGAATTAGGTGTTAGAGCAAATACAGCTCATAAAAAATCAGCAAGAATCGTTGGTGAGGTATTGGGTAAATATCATCCACATGGCGATACTTCGGTTTACGATACAATGGTACGTATGGCTCAGGAATGGAGTTTAAGATATATGTTAATAGACGGCCAAGGTAACTTTGGTTCAGTGGATGGCGATAGTCCTGCAGCAATGCGTTATACTGAGGCTAGAATGCAGAAAATTTCTGAGGAAATGCTTGCTGATATTGATAAGGAAACGGTTGACCATAAGCTTAACTTTGATGATACTTTAGAAGAACCAACAGTTTTACCTACACGTATTCCTGGCTTATTAGTAAATGGTGCTTCTGGTATTGCCGTTGGTATGGCAACAAATATGCCACCTCACAACCTTGCGGAAGTTGTTAATGGAACTATTGCTTATATAGATAATAATGATATCGAGGTAGATGAGTTAATGCAGCACATTAAAGCACCAGATTTCCCAACAGGTGGAACTATTTATGGTTACGATGGGGTAAAGGAGGCATTTCACACTGGCCGTGGTAGAATAGTAATGCGCGGAAAAGCCAATATTGAAGAAGTAAATGGACGTGAGTGTATCATTGTAAATGAAATACCTTACCAAGTTAACAAGGCAGATATGATTAAAAAGACTGCAGACTTGGTTAACGATAAAAAGCTAGAAGGTATCTCTACCATTAGAGATGAGTCTGATAGAAAAGGAATGCGTATTGTTTATGTTTTAAAACGCGATGCCATTCCTAACATTGTACTTAACAAATTATACAAGTACACAGCTTTACAATCTTCTTTTAGTGTAAATAATATTGCTTTAGTAAAAGGTCGTCCTCAACTTTTAAATCTTAAGGATTTAATTCACTATTTCGTAGAACACAGACACGAAGTGGTTGTAAGACGTACAAAATATGAATTACGTAAAGCAGAAGAAAGAGCTCACATATTAGAAGGATTAATCATTGCTTCAGATAATATTGATGAAGTAATTGCATTAATTAGAGCTTCATCTAATGCTGAAGAAGCGAGAGAAAAATTAATAGAACGTTTTAAACTTACTGAAATACAAGCTAAGGCTATCGTAGAAATGCGATTACGTCAGTTAACAGGTCTGGAACAAGACAAGTTAAGAGCAGAGTATGAAGAGTTAATGAAAACTATAGAAGACCTTAAAGATATTTTGGACAAGAAAGAACGTCGTATGAATATCATTAAGGAAGAACTTGAAGTTATCCGTGATAAATACGGTGATGAGCGTCGTTCTGTTATAGAATATGCTGGTGGAGATTTAAGTATTGAAGACATGATTCCAGATGAAAAAGTAGTTATTACTATTTCTCACGCTGGTTATATAAAGCGTACGTCCCTTAATGAATACAAAACTCAGCATAGAGGAGGCGTTGGCCAAAAAGCATCGACAACTCGTAATGAAGATTTCTTGGAACACTTGTTTGTTGGTACAAACCACCAATATATGTTGTTTTTTACCCAAAAAGGTAAGTGTTTCTGGATGCGTGTTTATGAAATTCCAGAAGGCTCCAAAACTTCAAAAGGTAGAGCAATCCAAAACCTTATTAATATAGAGCAAGATGATAAGGTAATGGCATTTATATGTACTCAAGATCTTAAGGACGAAGATTACATAAACAGCCATTATGTCATAATGGCCACGAAAAAAGGTCAGGTTAAGAAAACATCATTAGAACAATATTCTAGACCTCGTACCAACGGTATTAACGCCATCACTATTAAAGAGGGTGATGAATTATTAGAAGCTAAGCTTACAACAGGCGAAAGCCAGGTGATGTTAGCCCTTAGGTCTGGTAAAGCTATTCGTTTTGAAGAAGCCAAAACAAGACCAATGGGTCGTAATGCTTCAGGTGTTAGAGGTATAACTTTAGCAAATGATAACGATGAGGTAATAGGAATGGTTGCTGTTAATGATTTTGAAAGTAATATCTTAGTAGTCTCTGAAAACGGATACGGAAAACGTTCTAGCTTAGATGATTACAGAATTACCAATAGAGGCGGAAAAGGTGTAAAAACCATTTCCATTACTGACAAAACAGGTAATTTAGTAGCAATTAAAAACGTTTCTGACGAAGATGATTTAATGATTATTAATAAGTCTGGTATTGCAATCCGTATGGAAGTAGCAGATTTAAGAGTGATGGGTAGAGCAACACAAGGTGTTAAGCTTATCAACTTAAAAGGGAACGATTCTATTGCTGCTGTAGCTAAAGTAATGAAAGATGACGATGAAGAAAATGTTGACGAACTAGATGCTGAAAACGCTGATGAGCAAACAACAAATGAAGATGGCACGGCTATTGATAATAATGAAACTGAAAACTAAAAATTAACAACATAAATTATTTATTACAAATGAAAAAATTAATGACATTAGTGCTTGTTTTTACAGTGACAGCTATGTCTTTTGCTCAAAAAAATGAGGTGAAAGCTATGGAAAAAGCACTTAAGAATATGAATTTTGCTGATGCAAAGTCTGCTATGTCTGTGGCGGAAGGATTAAAGAGCAATATGGATGACAAAATGAAGGCCAAGTTTTTATTTTTAAAGGCTCAGGCGCTTTATGCAAATGGAGCAGGATCAGATAGTGATGTGGATGCTGCAATTGCTGCTTTAGCAGAATTAAAAAACCATGAGTCTTCAATAGGAAAACTTAGGTATACTGAAGAAGCCAATGAGATGAAGACAGAAATTTATAATTCCTTTTTGAAAAAAGCTAATGAAGCTTTCAATAATAAAGATCTTACTGTAGCTTCTAAAGCTTATGAAAATATTTATAAGATATCTCCTAAAGATACAGTCTATCTTTATAATGCAGCTTTACTTGCAGCTCAGAATAATGATTATGACACTTCACTAAAACATTTTATTAAGCTAAAAAATCTTGGTTTTACAGGAATAAAGATGAATTATGTAGCAACCAATAAAGAAACTGGAGGTGAAGAATTTTTTCCAGAAAAATCGAATAGAGATTTTGCAGTAAAAACACTCAAAACACATATAGATCCGGAGGATAGAAAAGAGGAGTCTAAAAGAGCTAATGTTGTTAAGAACATAGCATTTATTCATGTTTCACAAGGGAATAATGAAAAAGCACTAGCAGCTATTGCAGATGCAAGAAGCGAGTTTCCTGAGGATAATAATTTAATTCTTACAGAAGCAACAATTCAGATAAAAGTTGGAAACAATGAAAAAGCCTTTGAGCTTTTTAAAGAGGCACTTAAGAAAGATCCTAATAATGCAGACTTAAATTATAATGTAGGAATTACCGCAATGGAAGTTGAGCAGTATGATGTGGCCAAAGATGCTTTTGAGCAAACTTTAAAAATAAAGCCAGATTATGCTAATGCAGCATTGAACTTATCATTTTTAGAAGTTAATAAGGGTAATGCTATGAATGATGAAATGAATACATTGGGTAACTCTGCTGCAGATAACAAGCGTTATGACGAACTTAAGGCTAAAAAGAATGATTTGTTTAAAGCTGGTGCTGAAATATTAGAGAAGTTTGTTGTTAACAATCCAGATTTAAAAAACGCAGATGTTTATAATCAATTAGCAAATATATACAGTGCTCTTGGTGAAATGGATAAATTCAGAACAAATAAAGATAAAGCAAAAGCTATTGAAGAAGGAAACTAAGATTTTTTACCTACAATAAAAAAAGCGACTTACTTAGAGTCGCTTTTTTTTATTATATAATTTTCTTTATTACTCTTAGTCTGTGCGTATGGCTATTTTTGTCTATATTGTAAATACCACTATGATCTAAACGATCAATTCTTACCTTACCGTGTGCATGTATAATATAATTATCTTCCATTATTATACCAACATGTACAATGTTTCCTTCTATATTATCAAAAAAAGCTAAATCTCCAGGCTCGCTTTCTTCAATAAAACTTAAAGCTAAACCTTGTGTGGCTTGCTGGGACGCATCGCGTAATAAATGATAGCCATTAAGCTTGTACACCATTTGTGTAAAACCAGAACAATCAATTCCGAAAGGAGATTTACCTCCCCATAAATATGGTGTGTTTAGATACAAAAACGAGGTGTCAATGATTTTAGATTTTTCACTTTTTTTGGTAATCTTATTGCCTTCGAACGTTTGATTTAAAAGACTTAGACAGTTTAGGTCTGAACCTAATGGAATAGGGTAGATATTATTAGCATTATCAGATACAAACTGTATTAAATCTTTTGACAAGGAGATATCAGAATTAGATAATTGGCTATATTGACTTTCTTCAATTTCAAGATATTGCTTGTTGTCTATCCAGCCTTCATATTTGTCGTATGCAAAACGAATGCGACTCCATTTTTTGCGCTGTTCTAACACTTTAAAAAAGTCTCCATACAATGCCTGAGTTACCATCTCACTGGTATCAGTAGGCTCTAATCGTATAGGTACAATGCCTAGATTGCAAACTCCGTATTGCATAGAAAATATTTAAGCGCGTTCTAATACCATTGCAGAAGCACCACCACCACCATTACAAATAGCAGCTGCACCAATTTTTGCATTGTTTTGTTGTAAGACGTTTAATAATGTCACTAAGATTCTAGCTCCAGAACAGCCTAGTGGATGGCCTAAAGAAACCGCACCACCATTTACGTTAACTTTATCGTCGGATAATCCTAAAATTTTCATATTAGCTAAACCAACGACAGAAAAAGCTTCATTAAATTCAAAGAAATCTACATCACTTAATTCTATATTAGCTTTCGCTAATGCTTTTGGTAATGCTTTTGCAGGAGCAGTAGTAAACCACTTTGGTTCTTGAGCAGCATCTGCGTAACTTTTTATAGTCGCTAAAGGTTTTAAACCTAATTCTTCAGCTTTTTCTTTACTCATAAGTACTAAAGCTGCTGCACCATCATTAATGGTAGAAGCGTTTGCTGCAGTTACAGTTCCGTCTTTGGTAAACGCAGGACGCAAGGCTGGAATTTTTTCCATTTTCACGTTAGTATATTCTTCATCTTTGCTAATAACTAAAGCATCACCACGACGTTGAGGGACTTCGACAGGAATAACTTCATCATTAAACTTACCTGCATCCCAAGCAGCTTTAGATCGCTCATAAGATTGTATTGCAAATTTATCTTGGTCCTCTCTGCTAAAGCTGTACTCTACAGCACAAGCGTCAGCACAAACACCCATAGCATTGTTGTCATATGCGTCAACTAATCCATCTTTTTGCATGCCATCTACTAAAGTGGCAGGACCGAACTTTGTAGCACTACGAGCATGATAATAGTGTGGTATAGCACTCATATTTTCCATTCCACCAGCAATCATAATCTCAGCATCACCTAGACTAATAGCTTGTGCTGCTTGCATTACGGCTTTCATACCCGAAGAGCAAACTTTATTAATAGTTGTACAAGGAACAGTATTTGGAATTCCAGCGAATATAGCTGCTTGTCTCGCTGGCGCTTGTCCTGTACCAGCTTGAACTACATTACCCATTAGCACTTCGTCTACCATTTCTGGTTTTAGATTTATCCTTTCTAGAGCTCCTTTAATAGCAGCAGCTCCAAGTTTAGGGGCTGGTACACTAGATAAATTCCCTAAAAAACTTCCTATAGGTGTTCTAACGGCAGATACAATTACTACGTCCTTGTTCATTATTATTTTGTTTATAGTTAATTTCTGCGAAATTAATGATTTTTTAAGATATTTAGGAATGTATTAAAGATTATAGATGTTTTAAATTTTAATATTTGTTACATTTGATTTTATATGAAGGAACTTCTGAATAAATGGTATAGAAATCATGCATTGGTATATAAAATACTTTTGTTCTTATTGACAACTTTGTTTATCGTTTATTTATTTCCAAAGACTGGGAAGTTTAGATATTCTTTTGAGAAAGGTAAACCTTGGCAGTCTGAAAGTTTATTAGCACCATTTAATTTTGCAATTCAAAAGACTCAAGAAGAAATTAATGAAGAACAGCTTGAAATTGAAAATAACGCTTCCGTTTATTTTGATATTGATCTAGAAGTTCCTGAGACCGTAAAGCTTAATTATAATGCAAAATTTAATGAAGTTTTTAATGATTCTATTTCATCTAAAAAAGATTTATTCACTAAAGGTAATGATATAATTAAGACATTGTATGAGAATGGAATTTTAGATACCGATTATCCTTATTCTAATGACAAACCTGTTGTTTTAGTAGCTTCTAATACGGTTGAAAAACGTTTAGAGTATAAAAGCCTAATTGAAATAAACCAACTTCGAGATCGATTGGAGAGTTATTTAGCTAATTCAACTTCTTCTGAGAATAAAAATAGGATGATATCTCTATTTTTTGATATCATTAAACCTAATGTAACTTTAAATGAAACCCTAACAAAGACAACCTTAGAAGAAGAGCTTTCTCAAATATCACTTACGAGGGGTAGTATAGATAAAGACCAATTAATTATTTCTAAAGGTCAAGTAGTAGAAGATGAGGAATATAACATTCTAAAGTCTCTAAAGTCAGAGTATGAGTCCCAGGTTTGGAATACTGCTAATTACAATTGGGTTCTTGTTGCATATACATTATTAGTCGCACTAGCACTTTTAATGTTGCTACTGTTTTTACAGAAATACAGATTTGAAGTGTTTCAAAACAATACCAAAGTAACATTCATATTTTTCAACATTGCGTTGATGATATTGCTAACTACTTTGGTAATTAATTATAATTCACAGTACATATATGTAGTGCCTCTGTGTATTTTACCACTAGTTTTAAAAGCTTTTTTTGATGCGCGACTTGGTTTATTTGCACATGTGTTAACAGTATTACTTTTGGGATTTATTGTACCAAACAGTTATGAGTATATGTTTCTGCAGATTATTGCTGGAATCGTGACCATATTAACAGTTTCTGAACTCTATAAACGTGCCAATCTTTTTATATCAGTTGGTCAGATAACTCTTATTTATATTATTGCTTATTTTGCCTTTTTTGTAATCCACGAAGGGCAAATAACAACCTTAAAATGGGATACATTTGGCTTATTCATCTTATGTGGATTAGCAACACTTTTCGTTCAGCCTCTTATTTACATTTACGAAAAGATTTTTGGACTTGTATCTGATGTTTCTCTTTTGGAATTATCAGATACTAATACAAAGCTTTTAAAAGAATTATCTAACAAAGCACCAGGAACATTTCATCATTCTCTAAACGTGGCTAATCTTGCGGAAGCTTCAGCAAATGAAATAGGTGCAAACGCTATGCTGGTTAGGGTTGGTGCTTTGTATCATGATATAGGTAAAATGAAGAATCCAACCTATTTTACTGAGAATCAAAGTAACGGTATTAATCCTCACGATGAATTGTCAAGCAGTGAAAGTGCAATGATTATAGTAGACCATGTGTTGAATGGTATTGAAATTGCAAAAAAATACAATTTGCCAGACCGTGTTATTGATTTTATTAGAACGCACCATGGTACTAGTCTCGTTTATTATTTCTATATGAAGGAGAAAGCTGAAAATAATACTGCAAAAATTGAAGATTTTTCATACCCTGGACCAAAACCATTTAGCAAAGAAACAGCTATTTTAATGATGTGTGATAGCGTTGAAGCTGCGTCAAAAAGTTTGAAAGAACCAACAACAACGAAGATTAATGATTTTGTTGAGAATATCATTAATAAGCAAATGGAAAGTGGACAATTCTTAAACGCTAATATTACTTTTAAGGAAATTCAATCTATCAAGAAAGTAATAAAGCACAAACTTGCCAATATCTATCATTTAAGGATAGAGTATCCAGAATAAAACAAAAAAGCCACACTAATACTAGTATGGCTTTATGTGATCGCGACAGGATTCGAACCTGTGACCGTCTGCTTAGAAGGCAGATGCTCTATCCAGCTGAGCTACGCGACCGAATCTAAAAAGTCGGGGTGGCAGGATTCGAACCTGCGACCTCCGCGTCCCAAACGCGGCGCGATAACCGGGCTACGCTACACCCCGAAAAACGGTTATCTAAATGCGGAGAGACCGGGATTCGAACCCGGGCAACACTTACGCGTTGACAGATTAGCAATCTGCTCCATTACCACTCTGGCACCTCTCCAATAAATTTTATAAGAACGTTTCTTAAAATTGCGGATGCAAATGTAACTTATCATATTAATTATCGCAACAATTTTTTCGAGTTTTTTAATTCGAATACGCTAATACTTTGAAAGAGCATAGAATATGATTAATTTTATTTTCATATGTCAAAATATTCTAAAGATAGAGCCTTTACTAATTATGTCCACACAAACTTGGCTATTCCTTTAATATATAATCCCTTAGACTGGTCCAAAGTGCAATTAAGAAAGGATTATTCCGAGTTTATAGATATGATGGATGGTATCGATTATGTTTTTCGAAAAGGAAAGACTATAATGAGCGTTCAAGAGCGATTTAGAGAAGAACGATACAAGGATTTCAACGATTTTACAATTAGATACCGTAGAGACTCAAATAAAATCAAAGAGCGACACAAATCAGAGTACTACAAAATGAAGGCGCACTATTTCACCTATGGAATAATTGACAGTGCTAAAAATGAGACTCATAAAGCAACATCGTTCATTAAATATGCAATAATTGATTTAAAAAAAGTTTATCAAAAGTTAGACGAAAAGAAAATCTATATATCTGATAACGGTAAAAATAAATGTGAAATAATTGATGGAAACCGTCTAGAGTGTCCAGTAAAATACAATTTAGATGGATCGTCATCCTTCTTTCCGATAGATATTTCTTTTTTGGTTAAACTCTGGGGCGAAGATATGCTTATAGCACAAAAAGGTTTTTTGTAAATTAAATTTAACGAATTCTTATTAGTGTTTTCGTCACATTTTCAATAGCTTCGTTTTGCTATGTCAACTGAAAAAAAACTCATCAAATTCACCAAAAAAGGGATTTACTGTCCGCAAGGTAAATTTTATTTAGACCCTTGGTATCCAGTCGACTATGCTATCATTTCTCATGGGCACGCCGATCATGCACGTTGGGGCATGAAACGTTACTTATGTACTGATGACTCAAAGGCTATTTTACAACATCGCTTAGGTGCCGACATTAATATTGAAAGTACTTCCTATGGGAAGGAAATAACAATTAATGAAGTTAAGGTGAGCTTTCATCCTGCAGGTCATGTCATAGGTTCAGCACAAATACGTTTAGAGTATAAAGGTTATGTGGTCGTTTTTACTGGAGATTATAAAACCCAACCTGATTTTATTACTAAGCCATTTGAATCCATAAAGTGTAATACCTTCATTACTGAAAGTACCTTCGGGCTACCGATTTATAATTGGAAAACAGAAGAAGATTTACAAAGTCAGTTGCAATCATGGGTAAAAACGAATCAGCAAAACGATAGAACGTCTGTTTTTCTCGGCTATTCCTTAGGTAAGGCGCAACGTCTTATGTCTTTATTGGATGGCTGTGATGATATCTATGTGCACCGTTCTATTCATAGTTTAAATAACGCCATTTCTGGCTCAGGAATTAAATTGCCAGAAACCAAACTTTGGTCCGCAGATTTAGATAAGAAAATACTTCAGAATAAAATCATTATTGCGCCACCAGCAATATTAGGATCTCGAATGCTAAAACGTTTACCAAATCCAGCAACAGCCATTTGTTCAGGATGGATGCAAATTAGAGGAAATAGGCGTTGGCAGGCGGTTGATGCTGGCTTTGCTGTAAGTGATCATGCAGACTGGAATGGATTGATAGATGCCGTTAAAGCATCAGAAGCAGAGCAAGTTTATGTAACTCATGGTTCCCAAGTGGTTTTTTCTAAATACCTGAATGAAATAGGTATTAAGGCAGACGAGTTAATCACTGAATATGGAGATGAAGCGCTTGCTAAAGCTGAAAAAGAAGAAAATAAAGTTGATGTTTAGAATATGTCAGAACATAAATCTTAAAAAGAGAAATTGTCCCCTTGAGGGGACTTTAGGGGTGTTTTTAGAAATTGATTCTACTAACCGGGAAGAGATTCCCACTTTCTTGGGAATAATATGAAACTATTTTCCAATCTCATCAGTGCTATAGAAATCACTAATAAGACCAATGCAAAGATTGAGGCCTTGATGGAGTATTTTAAAATTGCACCAGACAAGGACAAACTTTGGCTCATAGCATTATTTACAGGAAAGCGACCATCACGTCCGGTAAAAACGACCTTAATGCGCGAATGGTGCATGGAGATCACAAAATTACCAGAATGGTTATTCTTAGAAAGTTATAGTACTGTTGGTGATTTAGGAGAAACCATGGCACTTTTATTACCAACACCAACACATAAGCTGGATTTATCCTTACACGAATGGATGAGCGAACTCAAAGCTTTAAAACCAAAATCTGACGAGGATAAAAAAGCCTTTGTTCTGGAAGCTTGGTCTGGTTTAGACCAACAAGAGCGATTGATTTTTAATAAGCTCATTGGTGGAAGTTTTCGGATTGGTGTTTCTAAAAAAACCTTGGTTAATGCCTTGACAAAATTAACGAGTATTGACGCCAACCAATTGATGCACAGTATTATCGGTAATTGGGATATCGATTCAATTTCTTTTGAAGAACTCATTCATGGGAAGCACATCAATTATGACAATTCTAAACCTTATCCTTTTTGTTTGGCTTATGCTTTAGAAAAAGAATTACCAGAATTAGGCGAGCCAGAAGATTGGATCGTAGAACAAAAATGGGATGGTATTCGTGGACAAATTGTGAAGCGAAATAATGAAATTTATATCTGGTCACGCGGTGAGGAATTGGTAACCAAACAATTCCCAGAATTGGTGGAAGCTATGCAGAATTTTAAAGATGACTTTGTTATCGATGGTGAAATTCTGGCGATGAAAGACAATGATGTATTACTATTCAACGATTTACAGAAACGACTTAATCGCAAGAATGTGACCAAGAAACTTTTAGAAGAAGTTCCAGTTGGGTTTAAGGCTTACGATATTTTAGAATACAATGGTGATGACATTCGTGATGTAGCTTTTATTGACCGTCGTAAACGTTTAGAATCTTTATTCAATTCAGTAGCCTTGCCAGAGCATATCAAATTGTCTTTTCTGGTGGATTTTAAAAAATGGAATGAACTTCATACGATCAGAGATAATTCAAGAGCTATCAATAGCGAAGGCTTAATGCTAAAGATGAAGCAATCTCCATATCATACAGGTCGCAAAAAAGGCGATTGGTGGAAATGGAAAGTTGACCCATTAACAATAGATGCTGTGATGATTTATGCCCAAAAGGGTAGTGGTAGACGAAGTTCAAAGTACACAGACTACACGTTCGCCGTTAAAAAAGATGATGCTTTAGTAACTGTGGCAAAAGCCTATTCGGGTTTAACGGATAAAGAAATCACTGAGATCTCTCAATGGGTTAATAAAAACGCTATCGAACGTTTTGGCCCTGTAAGAACGGTTAAGCCAGAGCTTGTTTTTGAGATTGCTTTTGAAGGTATTGCGCTAAGTAACCGTCATAAGTCAGGAGTCGCCTTACGATTCCCACGTATTGCGAGATGGCGAAAGGACAAACCTGTCGATGAAATAGATACCATTGAATCGGTGAAAGCGCTAATAAATACGAATTAACTTGAAAATGGTGTTAAATTGATGTATATTTGCATCAAAAGGATAATTATGGGAAGACAAAGTATATCATTTACAAAGCCGAATGACGAATGGTTAAAAGCTCAGGTTGAAAGCGAAGAATATTCAAGTAAAAGTGAACTGGTCAATGACCTTATTCGTCAAGCGCGACAGCAACAAGCTCGAATAGATTGGATAGCTGAAAAGCTAAAAAAAGCTGAGAAAAGTGGTTTCACTACTAAAAGTAAAGGCGATATTTTAGCCGAATCCAGACAGCGCTATAATGGCTAATTATATATTAAGTGAGCAAGCCAAAGAAGATTTAATTCGCATTCATCATTATGGTATTCAGAAGTTTGGTGTAACCCAAGCAGATGAATATTTCGATGCTTTTTTTGAGTATTTCGAATTAATTGCAAAGAATCCATTTTCATTTGAGTCTGTAGACTATATCCGAAAAGGCTACAGACGTTGCGTTTGTGGTGTAGACAGCATATTTTTCAGGATTAAAAATCATCAGGTTGAAATCATGGCAATTATTGGAAAGCAGGATTTGGGAAATATTTTGTAATTAACCCTGTCAGGTCGAGCGCAGTTGAGACCTATTTGAAAAATAAAATCATTTACCTCTCGACTGCGCTCGAGGTGACAGAAAAGTAACAAAAAATATTTTGAATTTCAAAGAAAGTGAAGGCCTACGTATAATAAACAATTGGATGGCAGAAAAAGGTCAGACACCTTTTCCGTTTCAATTACAGACCTGGCAACGCTATGCTAATGGCTATTCGGGTATGGTCGTCGCGCCAACTGGGTTTGGTAAAACCTTTTCTGTTTTTTTAGGGGTAGTAATTGATTATTTGAATTATCCAGACAAGTATCCTAAAGGCTTAAAATTACTCTGGATTAGTCCATTGCGATCTTTGGCCAAAGACTTAGCTAAGGCCATGACAGAAGCTGTGGATGATATTGGTTTAGACTGGTCTGTACAGGTAAGAAATGGTGACACACCAACAGCAGTAAGGCGTAAGCAAGAACGTTTAATGCCAGATGTGCTATTGACAACACCAGAAACCATGCATCTACTATTCTCTCAGAAAAAGAATTCCAGATGGTTTAAAGGAGTAAAATGTGTTGCTATTGACGAGTGGCACGAACTGATTGGCAATAAACGTGGTGTACTCACAGAATTAGCAATTGCACAATTGAGGCACTATTCACCAAAGCTAAAAATTTGGGGAATCACTGCGACTATCGGTAATCTTGAAGAAGCAAAGCATGTGCTTTTGCCATATTCAGATTTAAAAGTCACTCAGGTTACGGCCAAGCAAAAAAAGAAATTAGACATTATTTCGGTCTTACCAGATGAAATTGAAGTTTTGCCATGGGCTGGTCATTTGGGAGCCAATATGGTAGATAAGATTCTACCGATTATAGCTTCAAATACGACAACTTTAATTTTTACAAATACGCGAGGACAAGCAGAGCTGTGGTATCAACTTTTATTGAATGCACAACCAGACTTAGCAGGACTTTTAGCCATTCACCATGGTTCTATAGATAAAAAACTAAGAAATTGGATTGAAGATAATATAGCTTCCGGCTATTTAAAAGCTGTGGTTTGTACATCGTCTTTGGATTTAGGTGTGGATTTTAAACCTGTGGATTGTGTGATTCAGATTGGTTCTGTTAAAGGTGTAGCACGTTTTATGCAACGTGCAGGACGCAGTGGTCATTCACCATTTGAGCGTTCAAAGATTTATTTTATTCCAACACATTCTTTAGAGTTGGTGGAAGTTTCGGCGTTGAAAGAAGCAGTGAAAGACAAGCAGGTAGAATCTCGAGATCCGATGGTATTGACCTTCGATGTTTTGGTGCAATTCATGGTAACCTTAGCTGTTGGTGAAGGGTTTGATTCAAATGAACTATTTCAACGAATTCAGCAGATCCATGCTTTTCAATATCTCACAGAAGATGACTGGCAATGGTGTTTACACTTTATCACAAAAGGCGGAAAGACTTTAAATTCTTATGAAGAATTTCATAAGGTAATTTTAGATGAAGATGGTTTGCACAAAGTAAAAAGTAGACGTATTAGCATGTTGCATCGTATGAATATTGGTGCTATTGTTAGTGAAGTGAATGTGATGGTGAAATACATGTCGGGTGGCTATATTGGTATGATTGAAGAATTCTTTATTTCGAAATTAAAACCAGGTGACAGCTTTATTTTGGCGGGTCGAATATTGGAATTGGTTCAGATTAAGGACATGACCGTTTTAGTGCGAAGAAGTAAGGCCAAGAAAGCTATTTCACCGAGTTGGTTAGGCGGACGATTGCCCTTGACATCGCATTTGAGTCATTATTTAAGGTTGAAGCTATCAGATGCCTTGCAACCTGGACGATTAGAGAAAGAACTACGATTTTTGAATCCTTTGGTATCTCGACAAGACCAACACTCACACATACCAAAGGCTGATGAGTTTTTAGTGGAGTTAATCGAAACCAAAGACGGTCATCATTTATTTATGTATCCTTTTGAAGGCCGATTGGTACATGAGGTATTTTCGGCATTGATGGCATATCGTATTAGTAAACTGAAACAACTGACGTTTACCATCGCTATGAACGATTATGGCTTTGAATTGCTGAGTGATCAACCTATTCCAGTGAATGCATCAAATATTGAAGCATTGTTAAGTAAAGACAATTTAATGGATGATGTTGTTGCCAGTATTAATGCCTCTGAAATGGCATCTCGAAAGTTTAGAGATATAGCGGTCATCGCAGGTTTAGTAGTACAATCACAACCAGGCACGCGTAAGAATAATAAAAGTTTACAATCCTCTTCTGGACTTATTTTTAGAGTTTTAGAGGATTACGAGCAAGATAATTTGTTGTTGAGACAAGCTTATACAGAGGTGTTTAATCAACAGTTGGAAGAGGCAAGATTACAGCAAGCTTTTGAGCGGATTTCAAAGAGTAAGATTGTTGTAAAACATGCCAAGTCTTTTACACCTTTGAGCTTTCCCTTGAAGGTCGATAGCTTGCGAGGTACTATGAGTAATGAAAGTTTAGATAAACGCATTCAACGTATTAAAGAACAAGCATTTAAAATCGATTAATACGTCAGTTCGAGTGTTCCGAACGTGTTTCGGAATGTATCGAGAACGACGTGAAATTCTATTCTCGATACTATTTTTCTCATTTTGATTTCGAAAAATCACTCGAATTGACGAATTTCACTTTTGTATTGAAAATTGTAACCGAACATATCACGATTAAAAATGAGGAATTAATCCTTACCAATCAACGTGTCTTGTATTGGCATCGCGAGGAGGCTTTGATTTTATCTGACGTTCATATTGGAAAAACAGCACACTTTAGGAAACATGGAATTCCCATGCCAGATGATGTGTTACAAAAGGACTTAGAACGACTCAAACATCTCATTCTACAGTTTGGTGCTAAAACACTTCTAATCGTTGGTGATTTATTCCATGCTGAGCGAAACAGTGATATGACTACTTTTAAGGAATGGCTTGGTCAATTTCCAGATCTAAAGTTGGTATTGATCAAAGGAAATCACGATCGGCAATTAAAGTCTTTAATGGATGATTTAAACATTGAAATCGTAACACATTTAGCCCTAACACCCTTTAAATTTCTTCACGAGCCAAATAAAAATGGTAAGGATGAATTTATGATTTCTGGTCATACGCATCCAGGAGTATTGATAAAGGGTAAGGGCAGACAGAGGATTAAGTTGCCATGCTATCAAATCACTGAAAATCAATTGATTTTACCTGCTTTCAGTTTATTTACTGGATTAAATACTAGAGATATTCCTAATGGTGTAGTTCAATTTGCCTTTACAGATTCTTCAATTTTTAAAATTTAATAAAAATGCATTTCGTCGAATAATTTGTGCGTTTTATCGGTATTTTAAAAATTCTTTTATATGTTTGTCATCCCAAATTGATTGTTAGGGCTTAATGCTTTAGCAACGAAACTATTAACCGATGAAAAACCTACTTAAAAGTACACTTTTAGTGTGCCTGGCATTAACGCTATTTACTTGTACGTCAGACCCAAGCGGAAATAATATTTCTGATGACTTAACGCCTAGTCAGTTTAATGATCCTTGTGTCGATCAAGATCCAATTACACGAGTTATTAATAATGGCACTGTTACTGTTGATTTTAAAGTTATTGACAGCGATGGTGAAGTATTAGTTGATATTCCAAATATACCAGCAAATACAACAACATCTTGGGCTAGCTTTGGCGAAGGAGAAGTGCTTTTTTCAATAGATAGTAACCAAACTCTTGTCAGTGATGATAAGGTTTTGCTTAATATGAATTCTTGTATGGCATACGAGATTGAGATTAATAGCAGTAATGAAATAGTGTCTTATATTCCAACTATACTTTAGTACATAAGATTATAATTTTGGAATTGTTTATATCTGTAGTAAAAAACAGATAAGAAGAACCTCCATCTTTTATTTTTAGTTTTTTTCTGATATTACTTACAGGAATTGGGAAATTACGAGTGGTGACATTTGCCTTGTTGATGTCTAATTTAGCAAATTCTTTTCTGTTGAATGATATGACTTTTTCTATCTTAAATCGTCTTCCTGGAAAATCTATTAGTTGTTTAGAGGTGTATAAATGCGAATGCTTGTGTAGTTTACTAGCATGAAGTGTATTTGAAATAATATTAAACGCACCAGCTTTTAATACTGCCGAATTTGGTTCATACAAATAGGTGAGAGGTTCAGAAAATTCTATTTCAACGGTAGATTCCTCATTGTAGTTAAACTCAAAAATTTCGTCATCAGATTTTGTGAGATTTATGGTTTTAATCTTTAATTCGTCTTCATGATGGCGTTCTAAAACCCAAAGTAGTTCTTTTACTTCATTGTTAACTGCAACGACATGAAGTTCTTTTACGTGTTCTAAATCATTTTTTGTAGCAGAAATATCCAATAAAGGAGATGTTTTTATCATCACGTTTTTAGCATACTTAAAAAACAATCCTTTGAATGTTTTTACATTTGGTGTACAATCTGTGAGTAGGAAAACTTTATTTTTAGAGTCATCTCTTCGTGAAGGGTCAATATAAATCCAATCAAATTGTTTGTTGATAGATTTTAAGGCATCGATACCATTTTCATTAAGGCAGGTTATATTAGTAACATCAAGTACTTTGTAATTATGTTTTACAATTTCAGAAAGATCTGCGTTTATTTCACAATGCGTTACAGCTTCAACTTGTTTTGCAAAATAGTTGGCATCAACACCAAAACCACCTGTGAGATCTATTAGAGACTTTCCAAATACCAAATCGGCTTTATACTTTGCTGTGAGTTCTGATGAAGTTTGCTCAATATTGAGCTTATTTGGATAGTATATATTCTTAGTACTAAACCAAGTCGGTAGCTTTTTTTCGCATCGCTTTTTGGCTTCAATCTGTTCTATTATAAGTTTTTGATCGATAGCTGGAAAGGGTATTCCTTGGAGTAATAAATCAGAAACGTTAGATTTTAAATTAAAATTTATAAATTCTTGTATTTCAGTATTTAATAAATCTGTATTCAAACTAACACCTATAAGCCTTTTGTAAGCTTGTTAACAATCTTGTGGCCAGATAAAAATTCTTTTAAAACTACTTTAATTGCTGTATATGCAGGAACCGCTACGATCATTCCAACAATACCAAATAAAATACCAGCAATAACGATAATCAAAAAGATTTCTAATGGATGAGATTTCACACTTTTGGAGAATATAAAGGGCTGACTAAAGAAATTATCTACCAATTGCGCAATGATAAACCCTATCATTACAAAAGTGGTTTTTGGTAAAATAACATCACTAAAACTTTCTCCCAAATTACTAGACATACTTAGTATTAGCATTAAAAAACCACTTACCAAAGGCCCAACATAAGGCACTAAATTTAATAGTGCACAAAGGAAAGCAATAACAACTGCGTTATCTATGCCAAAAATGAGTAAAACAATAGTGTAGATAACGAAGAGAATTAAAATTTGAAATATAAGCCCAACAAAGTAGCGAGACAAAAGATCTTTTATCTTTATCCAAGAGTTCCTAGAGCGTGTTTCATTTCCTTCTGGAACAAATATCATTATACCTTCTTCAAATAATTTGCTATCTTTTAAAAAGAAGAATGAAATAAATAGTACCGAAAATAAGCCTATACTGAAACTTCCCAATCCGCTAACCAAACTATTAAAGAAGTTAGGAATTAAAGAAAAATCGAGCTTTGATAGTATGTTGGAGTCTTTTATAGACTGCTCAACGTCAATGTTGTTAAACTCAAAATAGGTAACGATTTGTTGGTATAAATTATCAAGATTACGCTCTAGTTGATCAAAATCTAAAAGCGCTAAATTCTTCCCTTGGTCTGTTATCAGAGGAATAAACATACCAATTAATCCACCGAACAAACCAATAAACAAGAGCATGGTTACAACAACTGCAACTGTATTGTTAAACTTTAATTTGCGTCTAAGAAACAGCACAATTGGTCTACCTACTAGCGAAATTACAGCAGCGATGGCAATGTAAACTATTACAGATTGTATTTTGTATAGAAAGAATAAAACCAAAGCTATACCTAAGAGAATTCCTAAGGCTCTTAATATGCCATTTGCAATGATTTTTGAGTTCTCATTCATATCTCAAAGATGCTGAAATAAATTCAGCAGTACAAATTTAAGAATTAAGTTGTTTTGTAAATTCATAAAGTGTAATGCTGGTAGCTTGAGCAACATTCATGCTGCTGTTATTTCCATACATATTAATGTGGACAATAGCATCACATTGATTTAATACAGATTCAGAAACTCCAAAGTTTTCATCTCCAAGAATTAGTGCTATTGGTTTATTGACTTCAAGTTTAAAAGTGCTTAGTTCTGTACTGCTTTCGGTAATTTCTAAAGCAATGATTTGGTGTGTTTCATTTAGCTCAAGAATAACATCATCAATCTTTTTTTCAATTCTATGGGTTACATACTTTTCGGTAGAACGTGATGTTTTGGTCATGCGTTTTCCAATAGGAATATTATCTCCACAAAAAATAAGTTCTTCAATATTAAACGCATCTGCAATACGAAATAAGCTTCCAATATTTGGTGCATTGGCAATGTTATCACAAATTATAGTAATGGGATGTTTTTGCTTTTTAAAGTTTGAAGTGTAGTGGGTGAGTTGCATGGCTAGATTTTAGAAGTTAGACTTGAGATAAGAGAAATTTTGTTTTTCAAAATAAACAAGTCTCATATCTAGAGTCTATTATCTCATTTCTAATTTTCAAAAGCATATTTCAAGATATTAGCTCCCATTTTGAGTGCTTTTTCACGCACATCTTCAGGATCATTATGTACTTCTGGGTCTTCCCAGCCGTCACCTAAATCACTTTCAAAGGTGAAGAGTAAAACTAATCTATCTTCATGAAAAATACCAAAGGCTTGCGATGCTTTACCATCATGCTCATGGATTTTTGGTAAGCCGTTTGGGAATTCAAAAGCAGAACTGAATATTTCATGATTTTTAGGGATTTCCTTTAATTCGTTATTAGGAAAAACTTTTTTTAGTTCTTTGGTAATGTATGGCTCCATACCATAGTTATCATCAATATGAAGAAAACCACCAGAAATGAGATATTTTCTTAAGTTTTCGGCATCATCTTCACTAAAGAACACATTGCCATGACCTGTCATATGTAAAAATGGATACTGAAAAATGTCTGTACTACCAACTTCTACAGTTTGTATGTTTTCATTGATATTAGTGTCAATATTATCGTTACAGAACTTTACCAAATTGGGTAGAGCTGTAGGATTGCTATACCAATCGCCACCACCTTTATACTTTAATACAGCTATATCTTGAGGGAAAGCGCTAATACCTGTGAATAATAAAAATAGAAAGAGAAAAATACCCTTCATTTAATTAATGATTATTATAATTCAAATGTAATAAAGAAATTGTGGAATTTTTATCACTTAACAATAATTGTGATAATCAATTCTCAGATTAAAGTGTTTGTTAATAAAGGTGGATGTGAAAAACTTGAATGAATATTTCTTAAATATTCAAAAGAAGATTTTTAATTTTGTTCAAAAGAAAACCTCTTCAATACAAAAGAAGAGGTTTTATAGAGATAGAAAAAGGCCTTATAATTAACTTGGCTCTAATACAAAAAGAGAAAAGTTGTTTGAGGTCTTTCTCTTTTACAAAGATTTGTTAAAAAATTATATTATCCTATAAATTTGAATTTTCAATTTCAACAAGCCTTCAACAATCTGACTGTTAATAAGTTGAGTTTTTTGTTAATATGATTATTGATAAGTTGGTAATTAATAGATTGATCAAGTGTTCAAAAAATTAACTAAACTGCATGATACTATTGCTGCAGTTTCTGTTCTGAGCCTTGTATTTCCTAGGGTTACAGGAATAAAATCAGCAGCCAAAGCCATTTCGATTTCTTTAACGCTAAAATCACCTTCAGGCCCAATAAGTATTAAAGTATCGTCATTATTTTTTAACTGAGACTTTAAAGATTTTTTATCGGTTTCTTCACAATGCGCAATAAACTTTGTTACGGAAAAAGAAGTGTCTACAAAATCTTTGTAAGATACTGGTTCATTTAGTTTTGGTAAATAGCATTGCAAAGATTGTTTCATGGCAGACTGTAGGATCTTTTCAAATCGTTCTAGCTTTACAACTTTACGCTCGCTGTTATCACAGATGATTGGTGTAATTTCTTCAATACCAATTTCTGTTGCTTTTTCTAAAAACCACTCGTATCTGTCGTTCATTTTAGTTGGTGCAACAGCAAGGTGCAAATTAAAAGGACGTTTCGGTTGTAGACTTTGTGATAAGATATTTACCGAACAATGTTTAGCATCTGACAATGTAAGTTCTGCAGTAAATAACCAACCCTTACCATTGGTTATGTGTAATTGATCTCCAATTTTTTTACGAAGCACTTTTACGATGTGTCGGCTTTCATCTTTGTCAAAATTAAACGTAGTGTCTCCTTCTGAAATATTAGGATTGTAGAATAATTGCATTAATCTGTAGCTTCTGAGTATTGTAAAACAATAATTTCTTCAATGGTTTTAGAGTCGTGCGTTTTAAGAACAACGTAATACCAGTTTCTATCTTCAATGTCTAAAGTAAAAATTTCATTAGTATTATGGTTTTTTACAGCGTCTTCAAACATTTGGTGCATTTGTCCTTCGGGAAACCAACCTAAATCACCACCTCTTTTGGCATTTAAATCCATAGAGTTTAATTGTGCTAACTTATTAAATTTATAACCTTGTTGGTATTGAGAGATAATTTTATCACGCTTTTCGTTGATGTCTTCTAAGCTCATTTTACTACCATCAAAAAATATATAACTAGCTCTATAGTGCAAGGTTTTTTCTTTCTCAATAACTTTGTAGTAGGTCTTTTTGTATTCACCTTTTACAACTTTTTTTCCACCTTTAGAAAGCTTAAAAAGCTCATCTGCCAAGCGTGTTTTATGCTTTTCTTTATTAAATGTAAAGACCTTACTTTTATTAGATTTTTTGTGAGCTTTAGCAAAGGTTTTAGCCTCTTCGATAGAATTAATAGAATCGAGTTCGGTTTCTAAAGCGTCTTGAGAAAAACTTAAAAAGGGAATACAGAAGAGTAGAAAAAATAGTTGTTTCATTGTGTAATTGATTTCGTTTAATTTGGGGTATTTACAAAACAACTAAATTTTAAAATGTATTTAAAGCTCTACACTATCTGTTATCAACAGATGTTTTAACAATTTATATCTTCAATCTAGCAGTAGCCATAACATCAAAATCTGAAAAGTCTTTTTCTAAATACTTTAAATATCCAACAATGGCAATCATAGCAGCATTGTCTGTGGTATATTCAAACTTAGGGATGTAAGTGGTCCAGCCATGTTTCTTTTCAGCATCTTTAAGAGCTTTTCTAATGCCAGAATTTGCTGAAACTCCACCACCAATAGCAATGTGTTTAATGCCAGTTTGCATTACGGCAAGTTTCAGTTTATCCATTAAAATGCCAACAATTGTATATTGAATAGAAGCACAGATGTCATTAAGGTTTTCTTCAACAAAATTGGGATTGGCTTTAGTTTCACGCTGTACAAAGTACAGAATGGCTGTTTTTAAACCAGAGAAACTAAAATTAAGTCCATCTACTTTGGGTTTGGTAAATTTATAAGCTTTAGGGTTTCCTAATTGTGCACGCTTGTCTATTTCTGGACCAGCAGGATAGCCTAGTCCTAAAATTTTACCACTTTTATCGTAGGCCTCACCAACAGCATCATCAATGGTTTCGCCAAGGACTTCCATTTCAAAATACTTAGTAACTTTTACTATTTGTGTATGACCACCAGAGATGGTCATCGCCAAAAATGGAAAAGGTGGTTTATGGTGTCCTTCTTCTTCAATAAAATGCGCTAAAATATGCGCTTGCATGTGGTTAACATCAATGAGAGGGATATTTAAACCAAAAGCCAGAGACTTTGCAAAAGAGGTGCCAACGAGCAAAGAGCCCATTAAACCTGGTCCGCGTGTAAAGGCAATAGCACTTAACTGTTCTTTAGAAATACCAGCGCGCTCAATGGCCTGATTCACTACCGGAACAATGTTTTGCTGGTGTGCTCTAGAGGCTAATTCTGGCACAACTCCACCATATTCGGCATGTATTTTTTGGTCAGCCACAACATTGCTTAAAATAGTATCGTTACATAGTACAGCAGCAGACGTATCATCACATGATGATTCAATACCAAGGATATAAATATTTTCTTTTTTCATTAACTAAAAAGGGCACAATAATTGTTAATTTTACGGAATATAGTCTAAGACTCCACTTGCCAGCGTATTACAGTTGCAAATGTAGTGAAGATTTCATCAACAAGTAATTATTAATCCGTATCAAAAGAGTACTCAAAATAATAGGGAAAATAGCAGGTATTATTCTGCTCTTGTTCCTTATTGTGTTTTTAATTCTGGGTATTCCTGCCGTTCAAACCAAACTCGGTAAATACGCTACGCAAAAAGTTAACGAAGAATTTAAAACCAATATTAATATTGGTAAAGTTGGTCTTCAACTTAATGGAGATATAGAGTTAAAAGAAATTCTAATTAGAGATTATAAAAAAGACACACTTATAAGCATTGGTGAGTTAAATAGCTCTATTATAAGTTTCAAAAACCTATACAATAGTAAATTTAATCTAGGTGATATAGATATTCAAGATTTAGTATTTAATCTAAAAACGTATGAAGGTGAAGAAGATACAAATCTCGATGTTTTTGTAGATAAGTTTGAAGACGATAACCCACGAGAAGGACCAAGTAGTTTCTTGTTTTCGTCAAGCGATTTATCTATAGAAAATGGCATTTTTAAATTAACAGATGAAAATCTTGAAACACCAAGGATTTTTGAATTTACAGAGCTTAATGCCAATACAACCAATTTTTTAATAAATGGTCCCGATGTGAGTTCGCGCATTAATAAATTCAGTTTTAAGGATAGCAGAGGTATTACAGTAGAGAACCTAAAATCTAATTTTGAATACACCTTAGACCACATGAATTTTGCTGATTTGAGTATTGAAACTGAAAAGTCTGAATTAAAAGGTGATTTAAGATTTGATTACAAACGCGAAGACCTAAAAGACTTTACGGATAAGGTAAACGTTACAGCCAGTTTTAAAGATTCTGAAATATCGTTAACAGAATTAAACGTTTTTTTTGATGAATTTGGTGTTAATCAACGCGCAAGTTTCAATGCAGATTTATCAGGTACTTTAAATAATCTTGAAGCCAAAAACTTAAATGTAAGTACCACAAGAAATACCAGAATTATTGGTGACATCACATTTAAAAATTTATTTACCAAAGAAGACGATAGTTTTGCCTTGGACGGCGATTTTAAAAATCTAGCATCAAACTATAACGATTTAACAGCCTTACTGCCAAGAATTCTTGGTAATGCAATCCCAACGGTTTTGTCTAAAGTTGGTAATTTTAAAATTACAGGAACATCACAAATAACAACAAAGCGCATAAATGCAGCCATAGCAATTGATACAGATTTAGGTTTTGTGAAATCTGATTTAGAGCTCACGGAAATTGATGATATTGACAGAGCAAGTTACATAGGAAATATTGTTTTTGATGAGTTTGACATCGGTAAGCTAATTAACGACCCTAAAGCCAAATTTGTGTCAGCAGATCTCGATGTAGATGGTAAAGGTTTTACACTAGATAATTTACGTTCAGATATAACTGGTGATGTCTTTAGTCTAGAATATAATGGTTACAAGTATAATGGTATTAAGGTTTCTGGTGATTTGGGTAATAAGATTTTTAACGGTAATCTCGTTGCTGATGATCCAAACCTTCAACTAGATTTTAATGGATTAGTTGATTTTGTGGACGAAAAAAAGAAGTTTGACTTTAACGCCAATGTCGGTTATGCCAATCTAAGAGTACTTAATTTTATAACAAGAGACAGTATTTCAGAATTTAGAGGTATTGTAAGTATGACGGCAACAGGATCTACTTTTGATGATGTAACAGGTGCAATAAACATCAAAAATACGACATACAAAAATCAGGATAGTAGATACAGATTTGAAGATTTTGATATAGTTTCATCCTTTGAAGGTGATGAACGTACCATAGCTATAAACTCACCAGATATCATAAACGGTAAAATCAAAGGTAAATTTAAGACTGAAGATATTTTTAAATTGGTTGAAAATTCAGTTGGAAGTATTTATACCAATTACGTGCCTTTTGAGGTTGAAGAAGGTCAGTATATCGATTTTAGGTTTAATATTTATTCCAAGATTGCAGCTGTCTTTTTTAGGGACTTATTTTTGGGTAAAAACACCTTTATAGAAGGTAGAATTGAAACAGATGCAAAAGGATTTGAGCTTACTTTTAATTCTCCAGAAATTAAGTTTAAAGATTATTTTGCTAATAATATCAACCTCAATGTAGATAACAGTAACCCACTATATAATACCTTTATTGAAATAGATACACTTAGCGCAGGTGTTTATAATGCATCAGACTTCACATTAATAAATGTTACAAAGCGTGATACACTTTTAGTAAAAACCGAATTTAAAGGCGGCAAAAACAATAAAGATGAATTTAATCTAAATCTTTTTTACACCATAGATGAAGCAAACAAATCGGTTGTTGGTTTTAGAAAATCTGATGTAGTATTTAAAGGTTACGAATGGTTTATAAATTCAGAGAAAAACAATTTCAATAAAGTAAGATTTGATAGAACACTATCTGCTTTTGATATTTTTCCGATTACTATTAATCAAGGTAATGAAATTATCGAGGTTTCAGGAATAATTAGTGATAGTATCAATAAAAATCTAAGGGTTGATTTTAAAGATGTAGAATTGGTAAAAATAACTCCACGGATAGATAGCTTGGATTTAGCAGGCGTTGTAAACGGAAAGCTAGATCTCATTCTGAAAAGTGGTACTTATCTGCCAAAATCTAACTTAGAAATCAGTAACCTGTTTGTTAATGATTATGATTTAGGTAATTTAACCGCAGCTATAGAAGGTAATAACTCTATTACCAATTATGAGGTAGATGTTTCTTTGGTTAATGATAATCTTACATCCTTTTTGGCAAAAGGTAGTATTGATGTCGCAGAGCGAAGATCAACAATAGATCTCGACGTTACTTTCGAAGAATTTTTATTAGATCCGCTTAACCCACTTGGTGAAGGCGTTATTAGTAATATAAGAGGTTTGGTTTCTGGTGAAGCTAGCGTAACAGGAAGCCTTAACAAACCAAGTATTGACGGAGAACTTTTGTTAGATAGAGCGGGTCTGTCTATTCCATATCTCAATGTAGATTACGGGTTTGATTTTGATTCTAAAGTATCCTTGCGTAATCAACAGTTTATTTTTAATAATGTGGCTATGACAGATTCTAAGTACTTCTCACAAGGGTACTTAAACGGTTTTATTCAGCATAATAATTTTTCTGATTGGGAACTCGGTTTAGACTTGAGCACAGACCGTTTGTTGGTTTTAAATACTGAAGAGTCCGAGGACGAATTATATTATGGAACTGCCTTTGTGTCTGGGGAAGCTAGTATTAGTGGACCAACTGACCAGTTGATTATAGATGTGGAGGGGAGTACAGCCTCTGGAACAGTTTTTAATATTCCGTTGAATGATTCTGAGAGTTTTGGCGATAACTCTTTCATTCATTTTTTAAGTCCAGAAGAAAAGAAAGCTAGACTTAACGGCGAAGTCACAGAGGCTATCGAGGTAAAAGGCTTGGAGCTTAATTTCGATTTAGATGTTACTGAAGATGCTACTATAGAAATAGTTATAGATAAAGAAGCAGGCAGTACAATAAAAGGAAAAGGAAGAGGTTTCTTAGGGTTTTTCATCAACACCAACGGAACATTTAATATGTGGGGAGATTTTACGGTTTATGAGGGTGTTTATAACTTTAAGTATGGTGGTTTGGTAGAGAAAAAGTTTGAGGTTGAGCAAGGCGGAACTATAGTTTGGGAGGGTGACCCTATGGGAGCAGAAATAAATTTAAAAGCCATCTATAAGACCAAAGCAAACCCTTCTGTATTGTTAGATAATCCTATTTCTCAAAGAATACCTGTTGAGGTAGATATTTATTTAACAGGTGATTTAGAACAGCCGCAACCAGATTTCGATTTACGCTTTCCTAATGTATCCTCAACCGTAAAGTCAGAGTTAGACTATAGATTATCTTCAAAAGATATAAGAAACAATCAAGCCCTTACATTACTTGGTACAGGTGGTTTTACAACAACAACAGGTGGATTAGATATAACAGGAACTTTATCTGAACGATTAACAGGTATTTTAAATAATATTTTAGGCGATAATAACGATAATTTAGATATAGGGATAGTTGCAGAAATTGGTCAGGACACACCAGATTTGCAAACTAATAATTCTGTTGGAGTAACGTTACAAACAAAGATTTCAGAAAAAGTATTAGTAAATGGTAAAGTTGGTGTGCCTTTCGGCAGTGCGCAACAAACCACTATTACTGGAGATGTTCAAATAGATTGGTTGCTCAATGAAGACGGTACGTTAAGAGCCAAAGTATTCAATAGAGAAAACACTATAAGAAACTTTGGCGAAGAGATTGGTTATACTCAAGGTATCGGTATGTCTTATAGTGTAGAATTCGATACTTTCAAGGAGCTGCTCAATATTATTTTTTCTGGTAAAAATCGTAAAGATAAAGATGGGAATAAGGAAGAAAAAGAAGATAAAAACGATGACGATGACCTTATGCCAGAATACATGTCTATGAAGAAAAAGAAGACAAAATCTAAGTCTTAACTTCACTTTTTTAAAATTTATTAAAATACTTATTAACGAAAACGTTTGAATTGATTTTCGTAACATTTTTTTATGACAATAGTCACATTATTCCATCTATTGTTTATTAATTTTACTGTATTCAATAAGATAGATATGCTACATACTATAAAAAAAGTTGCCGTTTTAACATCTGGTGGAGATTCTCCAGGTATGAATGCTGCCATCAGATCCGTAGTAAGAACTTGTGTTTTTCATGGCTTAGAATGTTACGGCGTTTACAGAGGTTACCAAGGAATGATAGAAGGTGACTTTGAGAAAATGGATGCTCGTAGTGTAAAGGGCATTATTAATAAAGGCGGAACCATATTAAAGTCCGCACGTTCACAAGAGTTTAGAACAAAAGAAGGTAGACAAAAAGCTTACGATGCTTTGAGAAATGCAGGCATTGATGCCTTTGTTGTAATTGGTGGAGATGGTAGTTTTACTGGTGCTATGGTTTTTAATCAAGAATTTGGTTTTCCTGTAATGGGAATTCCAGGTACTATTGATAACGATATTTTTGGCACAACACACACCTTAGGATATGATACAGCTTTAAATACTGTTGTTGAAGCCATAGATAAAATTAGAGATACAGCAAGTTCTCATAACAGGTTATTTTTTGTTGAGGTTATGGGAAGAGATGTTGGTCATATTGCATTAAATGTTGGTGTAGGTGCTGGAGCCGAAGAGATTTTAATACCAGAAGAAGATTTAGGATTAGATAGGTTGTTAGAATCTTTACGACGAAGCAAACAGTCTGGTAAGTCTTCTAGTATAGTTGTGGTTGCTGAAGGTGATAAAATCGGTAAAAACGTATTTGAGCTTGCTGATTATGTTGAAGAAAATATGAGCGAATACGAGGTTAGAGTTTCTGTTTTAGGACATATGCAACGCGGAGGAAGTCCATCGTGTTTTGACCGAGTTTTAGCTAGTAGAATGGGCGTGAAAGCAGTAGAAAGTCTTATTACAGGAAAAAGTAATTATATGGTCGGTCTTAAAAACGATACTATGGATTTAACACCTTTTGACCAAGCAGTAAAAGGAAAATCAAAAATTAATATGGAACTACTTAGAGTTTCAGATATAATGACAATTTAAAAACAAGAGAAAATGTCAAACTTAAAATTAGGAATTAACGGATTCGGAAGAATAGGAAGAATAGTATTTAGAGCAACAGTAAAACGTCCAGATGTTGAAGTAGTTGCAATAAACGATTTATTAGATGTAGAACATCTAGCATATTTATTAAAATATGACTCAGTTCATGGTCGTTTTGATGGTACTGTAGAAGTCAAAGATGGTCATCTTGTAGTAGATGGCAAAACTATTAGAGTAACTGCGGAAAGAGACCCTAAAAACTTAAAATGGGACGAAGTAGGAACAGATGTTGTTGCAGAGTGTACAGGTATTTTTACAACTCTAGAAACAGCGCAATATCATATTGATGCTGGTGCAAAGAAAGTAGCAATTTCTGCGCCTAGTAAAGATGCACCTATGTTTGTAATGGGTGTTAATGATAATGAGTTAACTGCAGATCATAAAATTGTATCTAACGCATCTTGTACCACAAACTGTTTAGCTCCTGTAGCAAAAGTAATAGATGATAACTTCGGTATAGAAGAAGCGTTAATGACTACAATCCATGCATCTACAGCAACACAGTTAACTGTTGATGGTCCTTCTCGTAAAAATTACAGATTAGGTCGTTCAGCTTTAAATAATATTATTCCATCAACAACTGGTGCAGCAAAAGCAGTAGGTAAGGTTATTCCTAAGCTAGACGGAAAGCTTACAGGTATGGCATTTAGAGTGCCAACTGCAGATGTGTCTGTTGTAGACTTAACAGTAAGAACAAAGCAAGAAACATCTTTAGAAGAAATTAAAGCAGCATTTAAGAAAGCTTCAGAAGGTGCTATGAATGGTGTTTTAGGTTACACTGAAGAACCAGTAGTGTCTCAAGATTTTGTAAGTGATACACGTACAAGTATTTTTGATGCTAGTGCTGGTATAGAGTTAAACTCTAAGTTTTTTAAAGTTGTATCTTGGTATGACAATGAGTTTGCATATTCTACCAAATTAGTAGATTTAGCATTAAAGATTAATTCTTTATAATACACCTCATATTATTAATTCAGAAATTCCGTAGGAAGGATTAATTTGAATTAATCACTCTACGGAATTTTTAATTTTACAACTATGATTTTAATAACCGATGGCGGCTCTACCAAATGCGATTGGATAGCTATAGACAAAACAGGAAAAAGACTAGCACAAAAAATTAGGACTAAAGGCTTAAATCCGGCAATATTGACAGAAACCGAATTAAAGCATATAATTAGTAGTTCTGAAGAATTAATGAATTATAAGGATAGAGTAACTCACATTTTCTTTTATGGTGCAGGTTGTGGCACTGAAAAGCCAAGAACTATGCTTTTGCATGTTCTTCAGTTTTTATTCCCGTCAGCAAAAATTGAAGTCGAGGAAGATACCATGGCAGCAGTAAGAGCAGCAATAGAAGATGTTAGCGATAAGGCCGTTGTATGTATTATGGGCACTGGATCTAACTGTAGTTACTACGATGGTGTAAAATTACACCAAAGAGTAAAAAGTTTAGGATATTCCTTAATGGATGATGCTAGCGGTAATTATTATGGTAAGCAACTTATCCGAGATTTTTACTTCAATAAAATGCCAGAGACTATTAGATTGGCATTTGAGCATAAGTATAATCTTGATGCAGACTTCATTAAATTCAATCTTTATAAACAAGCGAATCCAAATGCGTATTTAGCCAATTTTGCAGAATTCATGTTCTTAAACAAAGATTCTGATTATATAAATAACCTTATTAAAAGTGGTTTTAAGCTTTTTACGGAAAACATGATAATGCAATTTAAAAAGGAACTAGAAAATGGTGTTCCTGTGCACTTTGTTGGTTCTATTGCTTATTTTGCCAAAGAAGAAATATACGAAGTTGCAAAGGAATATGGCTTTACAGTCGGTAACTTTATACGAAGACCAATAGATGGTTTGGTAGATTACCATATTAACAATTTATAAATGGAGATAGCAATAATTGCACACGATGGGAAGAAAGCCGAAATGGTTCAGTTTTTAAATGAACATAGAGAAGTTTTAGAACAAAAGAAAATTTCATTAATTTCTACAGGAACAACAGGTGAAAAAGTTAAAAAAGCAGGTTTTGAAGTTAATGCGCTTTTATCTGGTCCTTTAGGTGGTGATGCCCAAATCGCAGCAAGAGTAGCAGAAGGCAAGTGCCACATGGTTTTATTTTTTAGAGACCCTTTAGATAAACATCCGCACGAACCAGATATTCTAATGCTAATGCGTTTGTGTGATGTTCATGATGTGCCTCTAGCTACAAACCCAGCTACAGCAGAATTATTAATTAGAGCAGTGTAGTATTTATTGTTTATTTTCTGTTAATAAATCTAAAGAAGTCTATTGTAAAACTTATATTTTGGTTATATCTTTGTAACATCTTTAAAATAAACGAAACGCAATTATGTTTGAATTTGATCAATATTTAGGATTTTTGGCATTCTTAACCATTTTAACAATAGGATTCTGGTTAATGATTTTCCTTTTAACTTTTGTAATTCCTTACTGGGTGTTTGGTTCAGCTATTGAGCGTTTTAAAGAAATTAGAGAAGAAAAGAAGGCTGAAAGAGAGAGTTTAACTCACTAATCAGTTAAACATATAAATAGAAAAGAGCGCAATTTGCGCTCTTTTTTTTATGAATAATAATTTTAAGAATTGCTTAAACCTGTAAAACACCTAAATTAAAAGGTTTTTCAATAGGTGAGTGGTTGGCAGCTTCAATTCCCATGCTAATCCAAGTCCTAGTATCTAAAGGGTCTATGATAGCATCTGTCCATAATCTTGCGGCAGCGTAATATGGTGATACTTGGTTGTCGTATCTCGATTTTATTTTGTTAAACAGTTCTTCTTCTTTTTCCTTAGTAATAGTTTCACCTTTCTTTTTTAAAGATGCAGTTTCGATTTGAAGTAAAACTTTAGCAGCAGATTTTCCGCTCATTACAGCAAGTTCTGCACTTGGCCAAGCCACAATAAGTCTTGGGTCGTATGCCTTTCCACACATAGCGTAATTACCTGCGCCATAACTGTTACCAATGACAATGGTGAATTTTGGCACAACAGAATTACTAACAGCATTTACCATTTTTGCACCATCTTTAATAATACCACCATGTTCAGATTTACTGCCAACCATAAAGCCAGTAACATCTTGTAAAAAAACTAATGGAATTTTCTTCTGGTTGCAATTGGCAATAAAACGAGTTGCCTTATCTGCAGAATCGTTGTATATAACACCACCAAATTGCATTTCGCTTGGTTTTGTTTTAGCACCTTTAGTTTTTACAATTTGTCTTTGATTAGCAACAATACCAACTGCCCAGCCATCTATGCGAGCATAACCTGTAATTATGGTTTGACCATAACCTGCTTTATATTCTTCAAATTCTGAATTATCAACCAAGCGTTTAATAATCTCGTTCATATCATATTGATCTGATCTACTTTTAGGCAGTATGCCATAGATATCATCTGGGTTTTCAGCAGGTTTGGCAGGTTTGGCTCTATTAAAACCGGCTTTATCAAAATCACCTATTTTATCTACAATATTTTTTATGGTGTCTAGAGCATCTTTATCATCTTTAGCTTTATAATCTGTAACACCAGATATTTCGCAGTGTGTCGTAGCGCCTCCTAAGGTTTCGTTGTCTATTGTTTCACCAATAGCAGCCTTCACCAAGTAGCTTCCGGCTAAAAAAATACTACCTGTTTTATCTACTATCAGAGCTTCATCACTCATTATTGGAAGATACGCTCCACCAGCTACACAGCTTCCCATAACGGCAGCTATCTGAGTAATTCCCATACTACTCATTACAGCATTATTTCTAAAAATGCGACCAAAATGTTCTTTGTCTGGGAATATTTCATCTTGCATAGGTAAGAATACACCAGCACTATCTACAAGATATATAATAGGTAGTTTGTTTTCTATAGCAATTTCTTGCGCTCTAAGATTCTTTTTTCCAGTAATAGGAAACCAAGCACCTGCTTTAACAGTTGCATCATTCGCTACAACTATACATTGTTTTCCTTTTACATAACCAATTTTTACAACTACTCCACCAGATGGGCAACCACCATATTCGGGATACATATCTTCACCAGCAAATGCACCGATTTCTATAGACTTGGATTTCGGATCTAATAAATAATTTATACGTTCTCTAGCTGTCATTTTTCCTTTGCTATGGTGTTTGGTAATACTTTTTTCACCACCACCGAGCTTCACTTTTGCTAGACGTTTTTTTAAATCTGAAAGTAGAAGTTTGTTGTGATCCTCGTTTTTATTAAATTTTATATCCATTTATAGAAATATGTAGTTGTACTTAGTTTAGGTATTCTAATTTTTATGTTACGAATTTACAAAACAATAATGTTTTATATTAAAATTTAAGTTTTCTTAAAGAAAGGTTAATTAAATTTCCTTGGAAATATTTTCCTTGGAAAATAAAATAATTATTTTTAGATTTGTACTATTAAAACAAATAAAATGAAAAAAATATTAGCCTTTGCAGGAAGTAACAGCAGCACATCTATAAATAAGCGGTTGGTAACGTACGCGTCTAGTTTAGTTGAAGACGTACAAGTAAACATTTTAGACCTTAATGATTATGAGATGCCAATTTATAGTTCTGATAGAGAAAGTAAATCTGGTCATCCTCAAAAAGCCATTGACTTTGTTGAGCAAATAAAGAATTCAGATGGGATTATAATTTCATTAGCCGAATATAATGGTGCATACTCTGGAGCATTCAAAAATATTTTTGATTGGGCATCGCGAGTAGAACCAAAAACTTTTTTCGGAAAACCTATGTTATTAATGGCAACCTCTCCAGGTCAAAGAGGCGGACTTTCAGTTTTGGGTATGGCATCTGATCGTTTTCCTAGACATGACGCTAATATTGTTGGGAAATTTTCTTTACCTAGCTTCCATAATAACTTTTCAGATGGAAAAATTATTAATGAAGAAATGAATAATGAACTACTAGAGGAAGTCGAACAATTTAAACAAAGTATATAGGTTGTGACAATTCAGCATAAAGATAACGGTAAAAAAGGTGAGTTCTACCTTGAGATTAATACCAATAAAATGGCGAGTATGACTTATAGTTACGCTGGTGATGATAAAATAATTATTGACCATACAGAAGTTGATCCGTCATTGAAGGGTCAAGGTGTAGGTTATAAATTGGTTGAAGCCTCGGTTAACTATGCCAGAGAGCAAGGTCTTAAGATTATGCCTTTATGTCCATTTGCTAATGCAGTATTTAAGAAAAAGACCGAATACATAGACGTTTTATTTTAAAATAAGATATTGTTAAAACTAAGCGACAATTAACATGGGAGATATAGCAAAAGATGTCAATTCAAAATTTAAGGACAACAAAACCAAGGCCTTAATAAATATTTTATATACAGCCAATTGGATAACAGCAAAACAAAATACATTTTTTGCAGAATTTGGAATTTCTCCTCAACAATACAACATACTTAGAATTCTACGAGGGGCAAATAAACCGTTGTCAATGCAAATTGTAAAGGATAGAATGATAGAACGTGCACCCAATGCTACCAGACTTACCGATAAGTTATGTGCTAAGGAGTTGATAGAACGTATACCTTCAAAAAATGATAGGCGTGTAGTAAATATTCAAATTACTAGAAAAGGATTAGAATTATTAGAAGAAATTTCGGATGGTTTTAATGAAGATTGGATGGGAGCTATCACAGAAGATGAAGCCGCTCAATTGAGTGATTTACTAGATAAATTAAGATAATTAAATTAAGAAAGGAAAAGAAAAATGAAAACAATAATTCACAAAGCAGAAGATAGAGGATTTGCCAATCACGGATGGTTACAAGCTAATCATTCCTTTAGTTTTGCAAGTTGGTACAATCCTGAAAAAGTTCATTTTGGGGCATTAAGAGTTTTAAATGATGACATTATTGCGCCAAAAATGGGTTTTGGTACGCATCCACATGATAATATGGAAATTATAACTATTCCGTTAAAGGGTGTACTAAAACATCGCGATAACATGGGTGATGAATGGATACCAGTAATTCCAGGGGAAGTTCAGGTTATGTCTGCAGGTACAGGCGTGCAGCATTCAGAAATTAATGGTTCTGTTGATGAATATTTAAGCTTGTTTCAAATTTGGATTATTCCAGAAGAGCGAAGCGTAAAACCTCGATACGATCAAAAAACATTTAGTGAAGATGATAGAAAAGGAAAACTTCAAACTTTGGTAACATCTTTTAAAGACGATGACGAGAAGAGTTTAAAAATTCATCAAGATGCAAGATTATCTCGTATCGATTTAAAAGAAGGCAATACATTTACTTATGACTTAAAAAGTGAAAATCATGGTGTCTATGTTATGAATATAAGTGGAGGTGTTTCAATTTCAGATATTAATCTAAGTACAAGAGATGCTTTGGGTATTTCTGAAACTTCAAATTTTCAAATTAATGTAACTGAAGACTCAGAATTATTATTCATAGAAGTGCCAATGATTAGTTTATAAAGTATTTAAGTTATTGAATAAGCACCACAGATTGTGGTGCTTTTTTATTTTAAAATAACGATATTTGTTTTTAACTAACTATCTAAAATTTAGAATAAGATTATGGCGATGAATAAAAACACGGTTTTGGCTTGGGCCACAACTATTATGATTATTGTTGGATTAGGTTTAATTGCACTGGGAGCTTTTAAATATCAGGAAGTTGCAGGCTATGGCTTTGCCTCTGTAGGTGTAGGTTTCTTTGCTATTGCTTGGGTCTTTAATGCATTAAAAGGAAGAGTATAATTATGAGCGACGATAAACAAATAATTTTTTCTATGTCTGGTGTTACAAAGACCTTTCAGTCTGCTAATACACCAGTTTTAAAAAATATATATCTAAGTTTTTTCTATGGTGCCAAAATAGGTATCCTAGGTCTTAACGGCTCTGGTAAATCAACATTGTTAAAAATTATTGCTGGTGTAGATAAAAACTACCAAGGCGATGTGGTTTTTAAACCAGGTTATACCGTTGGTTATCTTGAACAAGAGCCACAACTAGACGACGAAAAAACCGTTATGGAAGTGGTTAAGGAAGGTGCTGCAGAAATAGTAGCAATCCTTGATGAGTATAATAGTATTAACGACCAATTTGGTTTAGAAGAGGTTTACAGCAATCCAGATAAAATGGAAAAGCTTATGAACCGTCAGGCTGAGTTGCAAGATCAAATCGATGCTACAAATGCTTGGGAACTAGATACCAAATTAGAAATAGCAATGGATGCTTTACGCACACCAGAAGGTGATAAGAAAATCGCTGTATTATCTGGTGGTGAGCGTCGTAGAGTTGCGCTTTGTCGCCTTCTTCTTCAAGAACCAGATGTGCTATTGCTAGATGAACCAACTAACCATTTGGATGCAGAATCTGTTCACTGGTTAGAGCATCACTTGGCGCAATATAAAGGAACTGTGATTGCAGTAACGCACGATAGATATTTTTTAGATAATGTTGCTGGCTGGATTTTAGAACTCGATAGAGGAGAAGGTATTCCATGGAAAGGCAATTACTCATCGTGGTTAGACCAAAAATCTAAGCGTTTAGCACAAGAGAGCAAATCGGCCTCTAAACGTCAAAAAACCTTAGAGCGTGAGTTAGAATGGGTAAGGCAAGGGGCTAAAGGACGCCAAACAAAACAAAAAGCACGTCTTAAGAATTACGATAAACTCTTAAGTCAAGATCAAAAACAACTTGATGAAAAGCTAGAAATCTATATACCAAATGGTCCACGTTTAGGTACAAACGTAATTGAAGCTGTTGGAGTAAGTAAAGCATATGGTGATAAATTACTTTATGAAGATTTAAACTTCAATTTACCTCAAGCAGGTATTGTTGGTGTTATAGGGCCAAACGGTGCTGGTAAAACTACCATTTTTAGAATGATAATGGGAGAGGAAACACCTGATAAAGGCGAGTTTAAAGTAGGTGAAACTGCAAAGATTGCATATGTAGATCAAAAGCACTCTAATATTGATCCAGAAAAAACAATTTGGCAAAACTTTAGTGATGAGCAAGAGTTAATTATGATGGGTAACCGTCAGGTTAATTCAAGAGCATATTTAAGTCGTTTTAATTTCTCAGGAAGTGAACAAAATAAAAAGGTAAAATTACTTTCTGGTGGTGAGCGTAACCGCTTACATTTGGCAATGACCCTAAAAGAAGAAGGTAATGTATTGCTTTTAGATGAGCCAACTAACGATCTTGATGTTAATACATTACGAGCCCTAGAAGAAGGTTTAGAGAACTTTGCTGGTTGTGCAGTTGTCATTAGTCACGACAGATGGTTTTTAGACCGTATTTGTACACATATTTTAGCTTTTGAAGGAAATTCTCAAGTTTATTTCTTTGAGGGCGGATTCAGTGATTACGAAGAGAATAAGAAAAAGCGTCTAGGTGGAGATTTAATGCCAAAACGAATTAAATACAAAAAGCTGGTGAGGTAGATACTCACTAATAATTTTTTATACAAAAAAAGCCAGCATTTGCTGGCTTTTTGTTTATCTGTGTCTTAGTGGTTTTAATTATCACCATAAAGGTGCCCACTGGTAAAGTCTTTATAAGATTCATCTACTTCTTTAAATGCATTGGTTTCCATCAATTTTTTATTCTCTGCTTTCAACCTATACATCTTAACTATTGCAATAATGATGAAAACAAGAAATATAGAGGCCACAGCAATAAGTATCATGGTAAGCTGTGTTGTAGTCACTAATAAAGCTTTAGAAAGCAGTGTGTTAAGCATGATTTATAAATTTAGATTTGGGTTCTATGGTGCTAATATAGAAAAAAAACCTTACTCAAATGCTTAATTTTAAATAATTTACGGTCTTATTTTGAACAAAGATATCGTTAAAAAGTTCCAAAAGTACGATGAACAACAGTGTTTTCGGCTTAAATTTACCTGTCAGTAAGTTGTTAACAACTCAAAAATTTAACATTTAAATACTATTAATACCAGTCCAGTAGTTTCACTTCAATCGATTTGTTAGTGTCGTTAACAATTTTCTTGAATAAACTTACGTCACTTAACCCATCAGTTCCTCTGTAATGATATGGATAAACAGTTTTTGGTTTAAAATCTAAAACCGCATCTGCAGCACTTTCAACAGGCATAGTATAGGGTAAGTTCATACAAATAAAAGCCTTGTCAATAGCTTTTAAATTTCGCATTTCAGGAATATCTTCAGTATCGCCAGATATATAAATGCGCTCATCATTAATAGTTAATACATAACCGTTTCCTCTGCCTTTAGGATGAAACTTTAAGGCCTCTTTTCTAAGGTTGTACATTGGTATAGCTGCGATGTTAACATCATTGTGACTTAGTTTTTCATCATTGTTTAATGTAACAATGTTTTTGCTTATTGAGCTAGGTATTTTGTCAGTAACTGCTTTAGGTCCAACAACGGTCGCATTTGCTAAGTCTAATGCTTCTAAAGTAGATATACTTAGATGATCGCCATGTATGTCGGTAATTAGAACTAAGGTTGGAGGTTTTTGCCCGACAAAAGCTTTAGAGCCGCCTGTTGGATCAATATAAATAACTTCATTCTTTAACTCTAGTAAAAATGTTCCATGTATTATTGGAATTACTTTCACGCTTTCTTCAACCACATTTGTTTTGTTGTTGTTTGATAAGTCTGTGTTTTTCTTTTCGTTTTTGCAACCTAAAAATGAAATTAATAAAATCGCAAGTAGTGTATTCTTTAAATGTTTCATAGATGTTTATTTTTTTAAAGATATTCAACAATTAGCAATAACTAAAATTTGTAACATTTTTGTGACATTAACTACCTATTATTTGACGGTAAAGTTTTTATAGTCTTAAAAAATTACCGAAATTGTTATCCTAAAAATTGTTCAACTAAATAACACGATACAAGATGTCTGATGATTTTGATTTATTAGAAACCAACTCACAAGAGAAACCTGAAAAAGTAGATGTAAACTGGGGAAAAGCCATTGACCAAATGAAATCTAAATTGGCACAGGAGGATGACCCAGAAAGTCGTCAGAAAATCTTGAATGCTACGTTAGATAATGTTGTAGATATGGCTGAGAAGGACAGAACAACACTACTCGATGCTATAAAAGATTTAACAGATTATCAAGATGAAGTTGGAATTATGTTCGAAGGATTTTCGGCCTTAAATGCTGCTGAGCAAAAAATCATTGACGATGCCGTAAAACGTTTAGAACGTGCTAAAGTTGAACTTGAAGACGCTAAAGCAAAACCAGATACTTGGTGGAACAACCTTTGGGGACGTAAATCTAAAATTAAAAAAGCTGAAGACGAACTAGCCGCTGCTCAAAAACAACGTGATGGTGCAGACAATAGAGCCAAGGCGATGTTTCAAGAGCGTATCGAAACAGCAGATGTACAAACACTTCTCAATGAGTTGTCATTTAAAAGTCAGGCAGCCATTAAACGATTAAAAGACAGAGAACTTGAAATTAAAGAAGTTGAAGAAAGCTTAAAATCTGCAATTGTAGAAGCTAGTAACAACCATACCAAGGCACTTCAAAAGAAAGAAGAAGTTGAAGCTAAACTTGAAGAACAATATGCTTTACTAAAGCAAGCTAGACAAGCGTTAGAAGAAGTTGCCGACAAACAATCTCCTGAGTATTCCGAAGCTTTAGAAAAAGTCACACAACTAGAACAAAAGGTTGAGGAGCTGGAAGGTCTAAAAAATGCCTATACTACGTTAGCAGCGTCAAAAGACAGTTTTGTGCACAAGCATAACTTAACTATTAAAGTATTAACATCTTTACGCAGTAATCTACAAACGCATCGTGCTAAACTAAAATCAGACACAGATGAGCGTCTTAAATATTACGATGGTTATGTAGTAGCATTAAAGGCTCGTACAGACCAAGAGTTTGCAGCGATTTTAGAGCACTTAGGAGTTAAAACCGATGAGCATATTGGTGAAACTTTAGCGGCAATGCATACAGCAAGTGCAAAAGCGCGTCAGGAAATGATGGATAACATTCCAGTGCACGAAAAAGTAATGCAAGGTATTTATGGTAGTTATGCTGAAGCGCTTAAAGACATTAGATCTAAAGATGCTGAAATTCAGAAAAACTTTGCTGACCGTTATGGTATAGATATGAAAGAAATTTTTGACGAATACTATAGCGCAGATTCTAATGCACCTTCAGGTGATGAACAACCAGCTGGCGAACCTAAGCCAGAAGCTAATGAAGATGATTTACTTGGATAAATCTAGTCATCAGTAACAGTATTCAGTCACAGTTGTTAGTTAACTGAATACTGTTACTGTAAACTGAAAACTAAACCATGATTGTAACACCCTTAGATTCCGCAGTATTAGATTCTAAAGAGCAGTATGTGTTCTATCACAAAATGATAGATTTTACACTCAAAGAACTAATTACAGCTGTACAGGCTAAGCAAATACTTAATCAACAAGAAATATTGCTGTTTAAGCAGTACACAGATTTATTGTTGTATTCTATTGAAGCCATGCGTGTAAAGTACATGTATGACGATGAGGAAAACATGAAGGTAGATCTTACAGATTCTAGTTTTCCAAATTATTTAGAATTTAGATATCTCTTTAATGATTTAGAATTGCGTGAAGAGTTTTTAACCAAACTCACAGATATTGATATTCTAAAAGATGAATTTCTAGATACTTTAATGCGAAAGAAAGAACCGATTTCTAAACGCAAATTATTTCAAGCTGCATCTATTGTTTATTACACATCTGCCAAAAAAGAGTATATATTTAATCGTTTTGTACAAGGTAAGATTATTGCTGCACCACAAGGCTCACCTGCTGAGCATTTGGTAAGCTGGGGTTTTTATGATGTAACGCACAACAGACCTTTTGTTTGCTACATGTATTTTAATTACGATGGGAGAGATGTTAATTCATACAAAGATGAGATTTATTCTGTTTTAAAGAATACATCAGATCGTGAGATGAATTTAGACACCATGGCCTACGCTATAGACAAGCGATTACCAAAGGTATTACCAAAGCTCATAAAGCGTATTGATTTAGGTCCAATTCATAATGTGTTTGCAAAAGATGAAAACGAAATAACTCACGCCATTTTGCAAGGTATTGCTAAGAAAGATATACCCTTAGAATCATTTGTAGTTTCATTTAAAGTAGATGAACTTGTCTCTAAAAGTGAATTTAAGGAAGGTAGTTTTTTTAGCAAGCAAACCTTTCAGAAGTGGGCAAGTCCGTTTAGACAGCGTTATGTTTTTGCACCACATCGCATCATACAATTACTATATAACAAAACACCAGAAATTATGAATAAGTTGGCAATTCCGCCAGTTCAGGTTTCTGATTTAAAAATTAAAAAATAAATAAGTAAATAGTCTACAGTCTGCAGTCTGCAGAAGGCAGTAGGAATAAATGAAGATAAAAAATGTCTTTTAAAACTTTACTAGCATATCAAAAAGGATTTGATTTGGCAATGGAAATTTTCCATTTAGCTAAGAGTTTTCCAAAAATTGAAATGTTTGGATTAACCTCTCAAATAATTAGGTCTAGTAGGTCTGTATGCTCTAATATTTCTGAAGGTTATCGTAAACGTCAATATGAAAAGCATTTTAAAAGTAAAATGTCTGATGCTGATAGTGAAAATTCCGAAACTCAATTATGGCTGGAATTTGCTTTAGCTTGCGCTTACATTGAAAAGAATAAGTATAACGAGCTAATGAACAAAAGTCAAGAAGTTGGAAAACTGATTAATTATATGATGAACAATCCTAGTAAATTTGGATTATAAAAACTAAAAAATAAGTCACGATGTCTAAAACTGCCTACTGAAGACTGTCTACTGAAGACTGCCTACTGAAAATTGCCTACTGAAAACTATAACCATGCAACACAACTCAACTTTTCCTATAAAACAAAATGAACTCAATATGCTTCGAGACGAAGCAACGTCTTACCTAAAGTCTATTCAGTGGGAGCAAAGTCAGCGCGCCAAAAATAGAGATAATGATGGTAAGGACGAATCCATTTTGTTGTATCTATCACGAGCTAATAATGGCAGTAATGTGTCTGTAACCTCAGTTTCTAAAACTATTTTAGCTTTAAAAAAGAAATTATTACCAGAGTCGGTTGCAATTCCGTTGTTTCTTAATCAAACATTATTTGCTGTACAAGAAGGCATTACACTTGGTATTTGGATTAAAGATAGTTACTATGATGCCTCGGGATTATCGACGTTAAGTGAAAACAAATCGGCTTTAGATAACTCCGGAAAGCGTGAGTACGAAAGCAAAATGCTTACAGCAACAGCCTTTATGCTATTTGCTACTGCCTATAAAATTCTAAACGATTTAAAACCACATGCATCCGACGATTTATCGGTAATGAAACAGAAGTTTGCAGGCATCCCTGAAGTGTCGTTTTTATCGCCTTTAAAAGGAATTTCGTGTCAATTATTCTACTATGATAAGTACTTAGGACATCCAGACATTATCAAAACCGACAAAGATGTTATTGATTTTACGGTGGTTTATTTTGAAGCCCTTATTGATGAAATTCAACTCAGAAAAAGCACATTAGAATATACTGATACGATTGAAGACCGTTCGTATAAGCTAGAAAACTCAGACTTTGTAATTGATGGCTGGAACAATGTTTTTGCAGGAACAGCTGTAAGTGTAGAGTTTAATAAAATTCAGTTTGAACAAATTGTAGGCAACAAAGATGCTAAGCACTTTGCCAGAAGATTAACAGAACGATTATTAAGCTACGATTTTGAAGCAAAAAAGAATCCATTTCAAGAGCTAGGTGGTTTTATGCCAGTATTTATGGGTTATGGAATTCCAGGTACAGGAAAAAGTATGCTCATCGCTGCTATTGCAACACGATTAAAAGAGCATAGCGAAAACTTAAATATTCCATTTTTATTTCATCCAATGCCAGATACGTTGATTTCAACATTTCAAGGTGGTTCTGCAGAGAAAATGGTGGAGTGGATGAAACCTTTGCAAGACCCAACACGTCTCATTTTTGCACCAATAGATGATGCAGAGAATAACCTACAAGAGCGTACAACGCAAGGTGTGTCCGCTGGTGTTAAGGAAGTGATTGGTGTATTTTTAAGATATACCGAAGGTGCTTATGCAGTTAATTATGGTAACAGCTCAATAGGTTTATTTACCAACTTACCAGAAATGCTGGATAAGGCTGTGATTTCGCGTGTACAAGGTCGTTTTAAAATTGATGGAGCACGTAATGAAAAGGACTTTGTAGATCAGGATTATCTCTGGTGGAAAAAGCTCGAAGATACCATGCCAGATTTCATAAACATGAGCAATCCTAACGATTATAAGTATCTCGATGCACAAAAAGTAGCTAAAAATTTAGGCGACATCTTAGAAAAAATAGATAAGCCAACCGAAGAGCGTGTGTCGGATACGTTCGATAAAGTATCGAGCAAATACAAAGACAATGAGCATATGTTCTATGCGCATTTATATACAGAAATACAGAAGATATTTCCATTTTTCTCTTCGCGTGATGTGCGAAACATTCAAAAAGCCGTGTCGTTACGTTTAACGGATTTCGATTTAGAAGAGGATTGGTTCAACAATCCTGAAGTGTATTTCAAAAAAGATTACGACACCAAGTTTGGTATGCTTCAAGAACTGATGCGAGCCAATATGAAAGGTCTCGATTTTAGCGACATTAGGCGACAAGAAGTGGTACGTTATTTAGATAATGTAGCAACGATTGCAGATACCGACTTTAAACGTAAAGTTGATGCCAGAATCAATCAGTTAAACATCGAAACGGAAGCTAGAGAGCGTTTTGGAAAACAAGAATAATTTTTGAAAAAAGCTTGGTACATATTTAAAGAATACTATTTGTTTTCATTTGTCTTTTTACTGATTTTAATTTCTATTATTTCAATTTCAGCTAAGACAGAGGAAGAGTATCTATCCATAAAATATATAAGCTTATTCTTCGTATTAGGAGTTTTATTTTTTTCAACTAAAGATTATATTATTGAGGAGTATTATAAACCTTTTTGGATAAAGAAAAAGATTAACTCTAGTCCTTTTAGTAACTTCAGAAGAAAAGGGTTTATTATGAAAGATAGTGAACTGGTAGGTAACATTAGAGGTTATATAATCTGTGTTGGTATAGAGTGGAGTAAATTTGATAAGAGGCCTAATTTTTACTTTAGAGTTTTGTTTAACCCAATGTCTTATGGTAGATTGATTAGAAAAGATGAATATGAAGTATTTAATAACTCTTTGAAGAGAGAAAAAGCTACATTTTTCATTGATTCCATATACAAATTATATGAGAAAAAAATATTTTCAAAGCATAAGTATAATCATATGCGAGATGATATTTTGAAAGCTATTGATTTTTCAAAATCAAGAAAATTATTGCCTATTTCTATGAGTGAATGGAAGGAATATAGCCTTAAGGTGTCAAAACAAGAAGAAACTTTTGTTTATGACTAAAAAACGCATCAAAAACATCAACCGAACCATTCTTTCAGATAAGTTTTTTACCTTATCTCAGGTAAAATTCAATTATCAGTTAAAAGACGGAGATTGGGTTGAAAACAAATGGGAAGTTTTAGAACGTGGTAATGCAGTAGCAGCCTTGCTGTACAATACGGAAAAGCAAACCGTTATTTTGGTTAAGCAATTTCGTTTACCAGCTTATATGAATGGCGTAGAAGGTGGTTTTTTATTAGAAGTACCAGCTGGAATGCTAGAAAAGGATGATTCTTCTACAGAAGAAGCCATAAGAAGAGAGTTGCTTGAAGAAACAGGATATAACATCCCAAAACTAACAGAGATTTATAGTGCGTTTGCCACACCAGGATGTAGTACAGAACGATTTTCGTGTTTTGTTGGTGAATATACTGATAAAATGAAAACCAATGACGGAGGAGGTTTAGATACCGAAAATGAAGACATAGAAATTTTAGAAATACCATTTACAAAAGCCATTGCGATGATGGTAAATGGAGATATAATCGATGCAAAAACGATTTTGTTATTGCAACATGTGCAGATAAAAAAACTATTACAACAATAATCGATTAAAAGTCCTTTTCTCTGGAAAGGATTTAGGATAGGCTTTTATGAACAAACTAAAACAAGCAAACCTATACAGAAGCGAACTTATACCAGTAAGTGGTAAACTGGTAGAGCGCTATAATAAATGTTTAAAAACACTTGGTTTTAAAGAAACCAAACTCACTTCCTTTTCTATAGATGGTGTTGGCTGGAGTCCAGAAGTAGCAGAAGAAAAGAAGGATGTACATTACCTAAATCATGGTGATGCCAATCCGCATGGTATCATTATTTCACCTTTACAAAAAGGAAAACCAGTGTATTTACCGTTTCATTCTTTTGATAGAGATATGATGCAACATATCTTTAGAACACATGGAAGCAAAATAAACGATATCACCAGAGATTCAGCGATTTGCATCGATTTTGATCAGGATATAGATGTATTTTATGAGCCTTTAGACATTTTAAAATACGACGATGTAAGTATTAGCTTTAGACTTATAGATAACCTAGAAGAGCGACAAAAAGAACAACTTCGACTGGTAGACAAGTTTAGAACAGGTAATAACTTTATTGATGAAGACATTCATAACGCATTACTAGAATCTGCAAAAACTTACGGAGATCTACGAAGTAGAGATTTAAACCTTCATGCGTTACATTATACCACAGGTTCATTTTATACACGTGCCTTTGGTGGTGTGTACTTGTTGCGAGATTTTATTCAAACCATTTTGGTTTTCGAAAATGAGGATTCCTATAAAGAAGCTATTAAAGATACCATTCACGATGTGTTGATTTATCATATCAGTCAGCCAGAATTGGTCGATAAGCTGAAAAGTCATATCATCATTGAGTGCGATTTAGAATACATGGTAAAAACACCTAATTACGATCGTATTAAAAAGTTTGAATTATTCAGTAAACTTAAAGACACTGAACATGCAATAAAAGAGATTTTAGATAGTAAAGCGCTTTTTAAAAGCTACTTAAATAAAATCGATATAGCAGCTCGAAAACAAGTGATGGGAGTTGAGTTGTATTTAGAAAAATTAGAACGCAGCAACGCTTATAAAATTGAAGATATGGTAGATCAGTCCATGTATTTTGCACTACATCAGCCACATTCGTCATTGTCGGCAGAGCATCGCGATTTAATTCATAAATTATTGGTAAATATTTCACCAAAAGATATTCTGTTTTTGTACTGGTACGATAAAGAGCAGTTTTACAAAAATTATGAGACTTGGGATGCATCCTTTCAGGATTGGGTGATTGAGACGATTAGTAACAATATATAGATGGAAGTTGGAAGCTTGAAGCAGGAAGTACGGAGTTAAAAGCTTGAAGTAACAATTTTACATATAAATAGACTAATAGCATGAAGTTTAAATTTGAAAGCTTATTAATTTGGCAAAAGGCAATGGACTTAGGTGATAATATGGATAAGCTTACAGAGTTGTTTCCTGAAAAAGAAATTTATAATTTATCATCTCAAATACGAAGAGCTTCAGATTCAGTAGCACTGAATATTTCTGAAGGTTCAATATTGCAATCTGGTGCTGAATTCAGAAAGTTTTTAGGATATTCAATTCGTTCAATTGCAGAAGTCGTAACTTGTTTGCATAAAGCAAAACGAAGAAGTTATATTAGTCAAGAAGTTTTTGACGGTTTTTACAAAGATTGTTTTGATTTAATGAATATGACGATTGCTTTTAGAAATAAAGTGAAATAATATAATATAGCATAAAGATAGAGCTTCAATCTTCTAACTTCTTGCTTCAAACTAAATTATAACATGGGACTAGGAATAGACATCATCATTTTCGTTTCAGCTATTTTATTTGGCATTTTTCTGTATTGGAGAGAGTCTAACGGAAATGGTGCGTACCGTTTTATTAATAAAATAATGAACAGCAAAGAGTTACAAATGAGTGCAGATAATCCAAAAGGATTTATTTACAAGCAACCATTTATTCCAAGATTACTATTTGTAGTCATTACGATGTTAGTGGTAGGATTGATATTACAGTTTTTAACACCAATCGAAATCTTTTCAAATTACTTTGCATTATCTGGTTTTGCAACCTTCGCAACAGGAACCTTAATAGGAACGTACCTTGCTAATTTTGTAATTAAAACCACAGAGGTTGTTGAAGAAAAAAGTGATTCTTTGAGTGATTTTGTTGATGAAGCGGTGGAAAAAGGCAAAGATCTTATTGAAGATTTAAAAAACAAGGATAATAAAGCAGTAGAAGAGGCAAAAAAAGAAATAGCAAAAGTGCCTGAGCCTAAAGCAGAACAAAAATCTGCACGTGACCGACTGAAGGATAAGGGTCTTATGTAAAAAAGGATGTCATCCTGAACTTGTTTCAGGATCCCATTATTAAGAAGATTAAGTAAGAAACAAAAAAGATTCTGAAACAAGTTCAGAATCACAAAAACGTATCATGATAAAAAGCTATTGGAATAAAGGCTCAAAACAAAAGCGAATTACTATATTTTTAGGGTTATTACTGTTAATTCTATTGTTCTTTTTTAGAGACGATTACCAACCCGCTTTATTATTCTTTAGAAAGTACATTTTTGTAATTCTACTGAGTGTCATTATCTTGATTTTGGGATTAAGAAAGTTCAGAAAAACAGCAAGCTCTGGTGGTCGATTAGGAATCTTGGGTATTTTAATTGTGTTTTTTGGGTTACTTTATTTCTTAGGCTGGAATCAAGGTTTGTACGATTATATGAAGACGTACAATGTATTCAACAGTCTTAATAAAGTTGAAATTGACGAGTTGCCATTAACACAAAACGAACGTATTCAACCATTGCGAAACATATTCTCAATGGCCAACGAAAGTGTTGGTGAAACCAAAGATGTTTCACTACCACACTTGGTAAGGATTGGTACAGAGAATAAATGGACCATGGCCATTCAACCTAGTGAAAAGTACATTATGCAACGCATTAGCGATAATACGGAAGAGGTTTTTTCTGTAAGCAGCACAACACCTTTTCCAAGGTTTTCTAACGAAAATAGAATAGATGTTACCTTCTCAATAGGCGAATCTTTAAAATTTAGTAGAAACACTTACAATGCGGTTGTACAGCGTTTTAACCCTTGGATGTTATTCAACTATGAACCAAGCGATACGTTTTACATGAAAAATGATGAAGGTGCTTGGGTGCAAGTAGTCAGTTTAATAAAGTGGAAAGGCTTCTTCTTTCCATATCCAACCTTTGGTGGTGTAATGATTATAGAAAGTGGTGAGCACGATTTTAACGATTATCTAGAGCGTGTAGCCATAGGTAAAGGTACATTTGTGAGTCCGGACGAAATAAAAAATTACAAGTTTTTACAAAAGCAAAATACTTTAGCAGAAAGTGTATCACAGTTACAAGCGGAGTCTTTAAAGTTTTTAGGAGGCTTTAGCGACCCATTACCTTGGAATATGGAAACTGCAGTTAAAATTCCACTAATGCCAAAGGATCAAAACCAACAACCTTATGTAACAGATTTTGATTTTGCAGGAAGTAACTCAGATGCTTATAGTGGCTTATACCATTGGTTTGGTTTAGAACCAGTAGGTGAGGAGCGTACCAGTTTAAGCTATAGTGTGTTTGTGCCAGCAGATGGTACAGACAAATTATATTATTACGACCATGCCACTAAAAAGCAAGGGTATGCTGGTGTTTCTGCAATGCCATTAAAAGTAAAAGAATCACGCAAAGAATACGATTGGAATGCGAGTACACCAGTTGAATTTAGACCATATATAAAAGATATTGCAGGTAGAAAACGCATGTTCTTTTTAGGAACAATTTCATCCATAAGTGATACAAACTCGCAACAATTTGATGGTTCTGCAACACCAGATTTAGTATTGATAGATAGTGAATATCGAGACGTGATTTGGATCGATGTAAAGCATCCTAGTACTTGGGACGAAACAGTATATAATCAATTAAATGAAGCCTGGAGATCTAGCGAAGGTATTGGCTATTTCTATCAAGAGCAACCAAAAGATGAAGATGTAATGCAAATGCAGATAGACTCATTAAAAACCATTCCGCAGGTTAATGAAAATTCTGAAATGATAGATGCCTTACAACGTCAAATAGATTCTTTGAAGGCCTTAGATAATTAAATAAAATTTCACAGATAAAATAAACCTATGAGTTCAAAATTCTACGATTTTAAAAATTTAAAAGGAGATTTAACAGGTGGCTTAGTTGCTGGTGTTGTAGCCTTGCCATTAGCCTTGGCATTTGGTGTGCAATCTGGTTTAGGCGCCATTGCAGGTCTTTATGGTGCTATTGCTGTTGGTATTTTTGCTGCCATTTTTGGCGGTACAGCAACACAAGCCAGTGGGCCAACAGGACCAATGACTGTTGTATCTGCTGCATTGGTTGCAGCAGCTATTGAAATCACAGGAAGTCTTGAAGCTGCCATGCCAATAGTAATATTGACATTTTTATTGGGTGGCATTCTTCAAATTGTATTTGGATTAATAAACATTGCAGGTTATGTAAAGTACTTTCCGTACCCTGTAGTTTCTGGATTTATGAGTGGTGTAGGGCTTATTATTATCATTCTTCAAATTTTCCCATTCGTAGGCTTGGATTCAGAAAAATCAACTTGGTTGGTGATGCAAGATTTACCACGATTATTTTCAGAGTTTAATTGGCAAGCTATGACTTTAGGTATATTTACGGTCGTTGTTTATTTGGTATTTCCATATATAACCAAGGCCATTCCGAGTGCTTTAGTAGCGTTAGTTCTAGCATCTGTTGCAAGCTATTTCTTAAATTGGAATGTTCCAATCATAGGCGACATACCATCAGGTTTACCTTCGCTAAAATTAGATGGTATTTTTTCTGTAGATTCAAGCACTTATATCCTCATAGGTGAATATGCTACAGTATTGGCTGTTTTAGGATCTATTGACTCTTTATTAACTTCAGTAATTGCAGATAATATGACCAAAACCAAACATAATAGTAATAGAGAATTAATTGGTCAAGGAATAGGAAACTCTATTGCAGCAATTTTTGGTGGAATTCCAGGCGCAGGTGCAACAAAAGGAACAGTAATTAATATCAATTCTGGTGGACGCACGAGAGTTTCTGGCGCAATACATGGCTTGTTTTTATTAGCTGTTTTATTAGGTTTGGGTAAGCTGGCAGCTTATATACCACTGTCTGTTCTAGCAGGTTTGTTAATTCCTATAGCCTTTAAGATTATTGATGTTAAAGGTTTAAAGCACTTGTTAGTGGTGCCTCGAGCAGATGCGTTTGTTCTCGTTGTGGTGCTATTAGTAACCACATTTGGAAGCCTTATACAAGCTGTAGGTATGGGACTGCTTTTAGCTTGTTTGCTGTTTATGAAACGAGCAGGTGACATTAGTGAAGAGGGTATGGAAGTTGGTACCATTGCTGGTTTTGATGGTGAAAAACCTTGGCAAGACGAAGTCGAATTCTACGAAGAATACAAAGACAAAGTTTATATAAAGCATCTTTATGGCCCTTTATTTTTTGGATTTACATCTCACTTTCAAGATGAAATAAAGAAAATACCAGAGGAAATAAAAGCATTAATTATACGTATGGATCGTGTACCATACATAGATCAGTCTGGGCTGTATGCTTTGGAAAATGCCGTTTTGGATTTAGAACAAAGAGGTGTACAAGTCTTATTAACCGCTATCCAAGAGCAGCCAAAAGATAAATTAGTCTCTATAGACATAGTACCAGATTTAATTTCAGAAGAACATATTTTTGGAAACATTAGTGGTGCATTCGATTATTTGGAATCGCATTTTAAACTTTAAAATTCTAATAACATCTTTATATCCGAACGTGCATAAGGGCTATTAGATTCTAATTTTAGTTCTTTAAATCCGTATTTTCTATAAAGGTAAATGGCATTTTCTAACTTGGTGTTAGAGTAGAGTAGTAGTGCTTTTAGGTTTTGCTGTTTGGCAAAATCGATACAATGTTGTAAAAGTCTTTGCCCTATTTTATAGCCACGCATTTCTGGTAGCACTGCCATTTTTGTCAATTCTAAAATATTAGATTCATCTGTTGGCATCAATGCTACAGTGCCAACAACAGTTTCGTCTTTTAAAGCAAAGAAAATGTAACCACCCTTATTAATAATATATTGTTCTGGTTTACTAAGGACTTCTTCATCAAAAGGCTCTACATAAAAAAAGGTTTTTAACCATTCAATATTAAGGTCATAAAAGTGATTTGCGTGGTGTGAATTATAATCTACAATTTTAACGTCCATTAGCTCTAATAAAATCAGTAATTAAATACGTAATGAGTTTCCCTACTTTAGTTTCAGTTTTTTTGGTTGGTGCTGCTTCACAAATGTGTAAATAACTTGCGTTGTCATGCTTTGCAAAATAGTTTATAAATTGTCTAGCTTGTTTGGTACTAAATCCGCTTGGAGTAACAGCGCTACTAGGAATATTTTCTATGGCATCACAATCTATTTCAATACCAAAAGGTTTAGAAGCGATGTGATTTAGACCTTTTTCTAATTCAGCATTAAAGTCTAACTCGTTTCTAACTTCTAATGCTTCGTATGTGTTATATTTAATGGTTTTAACCTTTTTAAGTGTTTTAAAAAGCTTGTCAGACGTGTAATTTTCATGCAAACCAAAAATGAAGTAGTTTTTTAAGAAGCCTTCTGCATAGGCATAACTGAACCCATTTCCACTATGTCGTCCTTCTTCTGCTCTAAAATCTGTATGTGCATCAAAGTTGATAACATTTACGCTTTCGTTTTTAGCTAATGATAACCCTTTAATATTTCCGTAAGCGTTATTGTGTCCACCACCTATTATTATTGGTGTCTTTCCTGCTTTTATGATTGTAGAAACTAAATATGTCACATCTTTATCAATCTCTTCAACAAAATCTCTAGCTTTAGCAATATTCTTTTTTGATGGTTTTTCTTGCACCATTTTTCTTGCTTCACCATAATCAAGATGACCTAAAATCAAAACACGTTTAGGGTTTGTAAAGCTGTTATTTTGAATATTTAACAAAACTTTTATTACAGCTTGCCAGGCAGTGTAAGTGCCTGTTTGTCCGTAATTTGCATAAACACCAATATCTTCAGAAACACCAAAAATAACATAGTCAACATCTAAATCGACAATGTCATCGTATATGTTAGTGAGGTTAGATATTAATTGAATATGTTCTCCAAATTTTGATTCTCCTTTACGAAGCTTTAAAAGTGTATCGCGATCTTTTGAAGTAAATAATACGAGATTATGCATTTGGATGTTTAATTAAAGATTGAAATAAAAGTACATCTTTATTTAAAAAATTTAACCCTTAAATTAGATTAAAAAGACAAGAATTAACAAATTACTTAAACACAAATTTTATGGAAGGTTCACAAAAAACAAGCATCGGTCTTAAAGTAGGATTAGGTATTTTATTGGTATTATTTTTAGGAACTGCATTTTACGCTTCTAAATTATATACAGATAATAAAGAGACTGAAAAAACACTTATTACAGAAAAGGAACAAGTGATGAATGATCTTAACAATATGGCAAAGCAATACGACGAAGCTATTGCAGCTAGCGAGATTAAAGATCAGAATTTAATTGAGGCAAGAGAGCGTATACAAGGCTTAATGGATTCTTTAAAAGTATCTCAAAATAGTGTTAACTCTTTATGGAGATACAAAAAGAAATTCTTGGCGCTACAGGAAGAAATGGATGAGTTATTGGTTGAAAATGACCGTTTAAAAGTAGAAAACGAATATTTAGCAACATCATTAGATAGTACACAAGTACAATTAGCTGAGCGCACGGTTTTTACTGATTCTTTATTAGTACAAAATACAGAATTAGCAAATGTAGTTGAAGATGCAGCTGCTTTACAGACAGTTGGTTTAAAAGGTATGGGAGTTATTGAAAGACGTAGCGGAAGACAAATACCTACTGAAAGAGCAGGGCGAAGCGATAAAATTAAAATCTGTTTTACAGTTGCAAAAAACACTTTAACAGAAGCAGGTGACAAAGAGTTATACGTGCAAGTTATTGACCCTAAAAACAATGTTTTAGGAACTAATGACCAAGTACAATTTGAAGACCAGGTATTGAATTACAGTCTAATAAGCCGCTTCAATTACGAAAACAGAAACCTTAATATCTGTGAATATATAGCACAGTCTGAAGATACAGATTTTGAGAAAGGACGTTACCAAGTAAACGTTTTTAACGATAAAGAATTGATTTCGACTTCTGAGTTTACTTTGAAGTAAGATTTCAAAGATTGATTGATTGATAGTTAAATCCGGAAGTTTTCTTCCGGATTTTTTATATCCTTTAATTGCCCATTAATTATGACTTGCTCAACAGGATCGTGAGCAAAAGCGTATGGTATTTCGCTATAGTCGCTTAATGGTTTTGTAATAATTAGATTTGCTTTTTTTCCTCTGGTAATACTACCATACATATTGCTTATTCCCATAGCATAAGCACCATTGATAGTTGCAGCATTTATAGCTTCCTCAGGAGTCATTTTCATTTTTACACAAGCTGCACTTACAATAAAATTCATGTTTCCGCTAGGTGCAGAGCCAGGATTATAATCCGTTGCAATAGCTAAAGGCAAACCTGCATCAATAATTTGTCGAGCAGGAGTATACGGAATACTCAAAAAATAAGAACAACCCGGTAATGCAACTGGCATAGTCTCAGACTTCTTTAAAGCTTTTAAGTCATCATCATTCAATTCTTCAAGATGATCTACAGACAAGGCATTGTATTTTACACCAAGACCAACACCGCCAAGTATATTAAATTGGTTGACATGAATTTTTGGTCGCATATCATGTTTTGCCGCAGCTTTAAGAATAGCTTCTGTATCATCCAGATCAAAATATCCTTTCTCGCAAAAAACATCAATGTAATGGCTTATGTTTAATTTTGATGCTTTTGGAATCAATTCTTCAGTAATAAGCTTAACATATTCGTCCTTTTTGGTTTTATATTCTGAAGGAATAGCATGCGCTGCCAAAAGCGTAGGAGTAATTTTAGCAAGACTTTCTTGTTTTATACGTTTTATAACACGAAGCATTTTTAATTCAGCTTCAACTGTTAAACCGTAACCTGTCTTTATTTCAAAAGCGCAGGTTCCCATTCTTATAAGCTCTTCAAGACGATTAATAGACTGTTCGTATAAGTCATCTTCAGAGGTGTCTTGAAGTAATTTTGCAGAGTTTAAAATACCACCACCACGATTGGCAATGTCTTCATAACTCAATCCATTAATACGATCTACAAATTCTGATGTTCTATTGCCAGCATAAACAATATGCGTGTGCGAGTCGCACCACGAAGGTAAAACAATTTTTCCTGTCGCGTCAATTATGGTTTCAGCTTCAATACCTTCACAATATTCCATTTCACCATATTCTATAATGGTATCGTGTTCTATGTAGAGGTAGGCATTCTCTAAGACAGGAAGCGTTTTCAGGTCTTCACCTTTAACAATCATTACATTATAATCATGAACTTGTACAAGCTGTTTTATGTTTTTTATAAGAATGGACATAAGTTGGTTTTTTGTAAAGTTGCCTATTTTTTTTGATAAAAAAAAACGCTGATAACATGTATCAGCGTTTTAAAATTGAAATATTTTAGATTTCTATTCTTTAATGAACTTTGAAGCAAATTTTTCGTTAATGGTTATCGTATAAATACCGTCTGCTAAATCAGAAACATCTAAAGTATGATTTGAGTTTTGTGATTTAGAAAGTACGGTTTTTCCTGAAACGTCTGTAACCAAAATATTAATTGTTTCGTCTTCTAGACCTTCGAAATATAAATTATCTTTTGTTGGGTTAGGGAAAAAAGAAAATTTTGCAGATATGTTTTCACCAATGGTTAAAGTTTCAAGAATGTTTTCGTACCAATCTACAGTGTTATTAAAATAGCCAATCGTAGCGATATCCTTATCACCATCACCATCAAGATCTGCAATAGTTATTCCATAATGTTGATAGTTGTTATCGTTGATTAGAGCTTCAGGATTAAACGTACCAATATCTGTACTTTCAAACCAGATGATAGCATCATTTGCAGAACCACCATCGGTTAAAATAACATCATTATATGTGTCGTTATCTAAGTCTGCCACAGCAACAACTGCTGGCCTGTCAATAATTGAATCATCCGAAATTATAGTCTCTATAGAAGGTCCATTTTTGGTCTTACTGTACCACGCTACATCACCACTAACATTGTCAGATTTAATAATGTCTAAGGTACCATCGTCATTTACATCTGCGAAGGCAGCAACAAATAAAAATGGATTACCACTATTAACGGTTACTGTATCTTTTATCCAGGAGACCGTCATTGTTCCGCTTTCTATATACTGGTTGTAGTATATTTCTATGGTTCCGGAAGTAGTACCATCTACGTAGCCTATTAAGGCATCTTGGTCACCATCACCATCAAAATCATTAAAACTAACGTTTCCAGGTAGATTTGCTGCAACTATGGTTTGTTTAGCACCAAAAGTACCATCACCATTACCAGGTAACCAAGAAGCAATGCCACCATCATATTCTGCAATAGAAATGTCTAAGTTACCATCATTATTAATATCTACAGCAGTGAGTTGTCCTGCACCATCTGCAGTCGTAGATACCGCTACACCTGTATCAAATCCACCGGTACCATTATTGGCATAAAACATTACAGTGTCATTAGAATAGGAGCTTACAATAATATCATTTCCATTTATACCATCGTAATCCGCAATGATGATTCCTCCAATACCACTTAATGTACCCACATCTGAAACTGTAGGCATTATTGTAAAGTTTCCACTGCCATCGTTTTGATACCATTTAACAACATCAGTCGAAAAATTATAAGTACCAATGGCGAGGTCTATGTCTGTATCTCCATCTAAATCACCAGAAGCAATAACATATGGATCATTGCCAGTGTTTGGATCTATATTTTGAATAGAATTCCATAAAGTCTGCGCATCAGCAGAATACGCAAGTATTAAAAAAGGGAAAATTGTAAGTAAAGTTTTTTTCATTGGATTAATTGTGATTATTGAAAGCAAATGTAAGAATTTTATTAAAATTAATGTTTTATTTAATTGATATTCAAAAAAATAAAAATCAGTCATTTTAGTCAAAAAAAAATGCCAACTCGAATCGGATTTTGAAAACAATCAAAATCCAATTCAAATTGGCACCTTCTTAATATAGGTATATTTTTACTTTAAGCTGCCAACCATATCTTCTGGTTTTACCCATTCGTCATAATCTTCTGCTGATACGTAGCCTAAGTTAATTGCTTCTTCTCTAAGTGTTGTACCATTTTTATGAGCTGTATTAGCTATTTCAGCCGCTTTGTAGTAACCAATCTTGGTATTTAATGCTGTTACTAACATCAAAGAGTTATTAAGTAATTCTTTAATTACTGCATGGTTTGGTTCAATACCACTAGCACAATTTTCTTCAAAACTTACGCAAGCATCACCAATTAATTGAGCAGATTGTAAAATATTAGCAGCCATCATTGGTTTGAATACATTTAGCTCGTAATGGCCTTGTGTACCACCAACAGTTACCGCAACATCGTTACCCATAACTTGTGCGCAAACCATTGTTAAAGCCTCACACTGTGTTGGATTTACTTTTCCAGGCATAATAGAACTTCCTGGTTCGTTTGCAGGAATGATAATCTCACCAATACCAGATCGAGGACCAGAAGCCATCATTCTTATATCATTTGCTATTTTATTTAGTGATACTGCTAATTGTTTTAGTGCTCCATGTGTTTCTACAATGGCATCATGAGCAGCTAGGGCTTCAAATTTATTTTCTGCAGTTACAAAAGGAAGGTTTGTAAACTCTGCAATGTATTTAGCAACTAAAACATCATAACCTTCTGGTGTATTAAGTCCTGTACCAACTGCAGTTCCACCTAGAGCTAACTCACTTAAGTGTGCTAAAGTATTTTCTAATGCTTTTAAGCCATGGTCTAGTTGAGAAACATAACCAGAAAATTCCTGACCCAAAGTTAATGGAGTCGCATCCATGAGGTGCGTGCGACCAATTTTCACCACATCCTTAAAAGCAATGGCTTTGTTGTGTAATGTATTTCTTAATTGTATAACACCAGGAATCGTTGTTTCTACCACTTTTTTGTATGCAGCAATATGCATACCAGTAGGGAAGGTGTCGTTAGAGGATTGTGATTTGTTAACATCATCGTTTGGTTGTATAGTTTTATCACCTTCGCCAATAACTTTACCAGCTATTTGGTGTGCCCTGTTCGCAATCACTTCATTGACGTTCATGTTGCTTTGTGTACCAGAACCTGTTTGCCAAATTACTAATGGAAACTGATCGTTGTGTTTGCCTTCTAAAATCTCATCACAAACCTGCGCAATAAGGTCGCGTTTACTTTTGTCTAAAACGTCTAAATCGCAGTTAGCATAAGCCGCAGCCTTTTTAAGATATGCAAAACCATAAACCACTTCTAAAGGCATAGAAGCTGGTGCACCAATTTTAAAGTTATTACGAGATCGCTCGGTTTGTGCTCCCCAAAGTTTATCAGCAGGCACTTTAACTTCACCCATGGTGTCTTTTTCTATTCTGTATGTCATGATAATGTATGTTTTTTAACGCTTTACAAAATTACAGTTTTTGTAAGTGTATTGCTACTAAAATTGTGGTTTTATCTCAGCATTTGCACAAATAAAAAAGCCCAGAGTATTCTGGGCTTTTTGTATAAATAAGTTTTAAATTTATTTTTTTGTAGAGGTCATTACTACACTAGTTTCAATAGCTTGCCCTTCAGCAGTTACAGACATGTTAACCTCTGATTTTATAACATTACCAGTAGCCCTATCAACACTACTACTGCCTTCTAAAGTTCCTTTAGCTGCACCAGAAACGTTTCCTGTTACTTTTAGTTCTACGGTATCATCAGTTATAGAAGCTACTTCGTAAGTGGTTTCTATATTCATACCTTCTTGTTCTTTAGTCTCGTTCCATTTGTAACCAACCTCAACAGCTTCTTCAGGGAAAATCATACCACTCATGTTGTCCTTAAAAGAGCTTATATCAGCTATACCAGATTTTATATCTGTTTTGGTAACATTACCTAATTTATCATTTTCTATAGTTACAACGGTTTCTAGTAACTTTTTCATCTCAACGTGCATTCCTTTACCAAATGGGCTCAACTCAGACTCTTCAGTATTAGAATCGTAATCCATTTTTTGTCCCATAGATTCCATATCCATTTTTACATGACTAAAAGTTGCCTCAGATATTATAGCATTGTCTTTGGCATCTGTAACGTTAAGATCCATAGACATAGTCATATCCATTTTCATAAATTCGCCCATGCTTTGCTTCATTACCGTTTTTACCTCATAGGTGTCACCCTTTTCATAGTTTAGACGTAATAAGGCTGTCTCTTGCGAAAAGGCTAAGGTGCCAACGCATAACAATAGGACTACTAGTACTTTTTTCATTTTGTTTTTTTATTAATGTTATACCAACAAATATAAGATTTATAATCAGTTAGCAAATTTTTAATTGATTAAAGCTTTTGTTTGAAAAACACGTAGGTTGTGTATTGACTTGTTGATTTAAAATAGCGATCTTAGTTTACGGAGAATATAAATCATTAAAACAGATTCATATTCTAAACGCTGCCAATAATCTGAGCGACCAACTATTTTAGGTGCTCACTCAGTCAAATGGACTATTTACTCATTTCATTTTTCTATTTGAAAACTTCATTTCTATGTTTGAAGTATAAATTAAAAAACTATGAAAAAAATAATATTAGTTTGTTTTCTGCTAACTACAACAATTATTTCTGGTCAAAAAATTACCATAAAAGGAACTGCTATTAACTCAAAAATTAATAAAATTCCTGTATTTGTATCATTGAATGATACTATTAACAAATATTATAACAGTGCAAATTTTAATCAAGAGAAGTACGAAACCTTATTTTTGGATAAAGATTATAATACTTGGACAAACAAAAAAAATAAATTCAAAATAAGAGCAAAACTCACTGACTCAATAACTTTTAGTTCGCCGAATCAAATTTCTGAATCATATCTTGTTTCTGATTTGATTTCTAAAGATAAAATCATAATTCAACTTAAAACAGAGCCTTGTGAAGAATATATTGCTTGTGAAAATGATAAGCCTAAATTATATGTTTTCATCGGAAAAAAATTAACTGTCAACTATGGCGGCAATGATAATTATTGTGATGTAATATCATTGTCTACAAAATATAACGCTCATTATAAAATAATTGAAAATTTATATGGCGACTATCATAATGACACAATGAAATTTGTTGCATATGAACACGGAGGAAATGGCGATGCTAGTTTTGCTGAATATGAGTATGTTATACTATACATTGCTGAATATTGTGGAAAACTTGTCAAGTTAAGATACTTGGATAATGAAGTCTATAAAGCAAAAAATGGCAAATGGGCTACACCTTATAAAAAACTTAATTTTAAAAAACAGGATTCTGTAAAAATCAAACAACCAGAAATTATTGATTTTGAAAAAGATCTTATATTTAAATTTAGCATAAAAGCAGATTCAATGTGGCTTGAAAGAAAATATCCAAAACCATATTATCAAATTTCTGGAGCTAAAGCCAGAGCTATTTATGGCTACTATGCAAATGATATTTTTGAGATAATGAAAAAGACTATTTTGAAATCAAAAGGATTTTTTGAATAAAAAATTATTAGTAATAACGACTATAATCCATTCCGGCTAAAATTCCTGCTGGAATTTCTTTATTATGTTTCAGCTATTAAGGAAAGAAACCTACGAATTTTTCCGCAACAAGTCTACACACAAAACCTATAAGCACCATCAAAACTCTTCTAAAACTTATACCCAAACTTAAAACCCAAGGTAAAATTAAAGTGATTGTTGTTGTTTAGGCCTTCAACATTACGTCTTCTGTAATCGAAATGCCCACGATCATCATTCAGTGTGTCTGTTTCTGGATTGTAGTTTCTGCCTGGGTTTTTGATATTAAATAGCCTTATTCCAAAGCCAGAGTATAAATCAATAAAGTAATTTTTACCAATAGGGTAGTTTAAACCGTATTTTATATTAAATACGTTTACCGATTTGTGTACTACTAATGTTTCGTCAATAGAAAAGGCAATTTCTTCGAGTTCTCTAATATAACTGATGTCTTCATTAAATTGGTAACGGATAAAACGCGATTCTATACCAATATATTCATTAACTCTAGGGTTATTAGATATGCTAAGTAAATTGTAATATTTAAGCTCATACCTAAAGGCTCTTCCTTTGTCTTTAACAAGTCTTAATTTAGGATTTCTGCCACTTCCAAGCCTTTCGGTAAACACGGTGCCATATTCTGCACTAACACTTATATTATCAGTAACAAAATATTCTGCGCCTATGGTGAGCATAGGTTGTGAAAAAATATCTATAGCTTTTAGAGGTGTGGTATAAATAAAAATATCATTTCTTTTAAAGTGAATAGGCTCACTATTAGGGCTAAAAAATTTTTTCTCTGTACTATCAATTTCAAATAGTATATTTCTCTTGTAAGAAAACCGTTTGTGGTTGGTGAAATCTGCTAGAAAGCCAACATAATATGGTGATAAAAAGTTTAAAAAAAATGTACCCGAAGTTTTTTTAGGAAAAGCAAATTCTGTTGAAATGCTATCGTTAGAAAGTTCAAACTTTAAAGTGTCTTTTGAGCGTAGTGGAAAAATAGCAACATGATCTTCTTTTACCAAAAAGTCTTCACCCTTAAATTTTACTTTGGTGTTTTTAGGCGCATGTATGTAAACTTTATCTTTTTTGCCATTCAGTATCGTAGCACACGAACAGAGAGAGCAAAAACACACTAGTAAAAGTAGTTTGCGCATAAAAAATGTTTAATTAAAGATGCTAAAAGTATAAAATGGTTGCGTATAATTTTATCATTTTATTTAAAATTACGTAAGGTCAGGTATTAATATTTTAGGTTAAAAAAGCGAACTTCGCTTACTTGTGCTGAATTTGTTTCAGTATCAATCAATATAGTTCATTAAAATGGAAACATATTTTAACGACAAGCATCACCATAATATAATTTTCGCTAAAACAAAAGTTTGGTAAAAATTAATATATTTGGCTAACCCTAACTTTTAACCTACTTATACAATGAAAAGAATACTTCCGCTTTTTGCGATTATCTTAACCCTTAATTTAACTTTTTCCCAAACCTCAGAAACTAACGGAACCACATCAGAAGAATATAACTATATGATAAGAGGCTACGAAATGCAGCTATCTTCTGGTCTCGACATGAAGAGTGGTTACAAAGTAGATCTTATTAATACTGTAACCAGAAGTGATTATTCGTTTAGCTTTAATGCACTTGTTAGAACTGAGGAAGACAAATTAGCAGGCATTTTAATAATTGCTACATCAGAAGTTTCAGGTAGAACCTATTATTTAGGCATGCCAATTAACAATGCTCAATTACAACAATCTTTTGAAAATGATGTTAAGAATTGGGATGAAAGAATGACTACAGCTTTTGCACAAGCACTGGGTGAATTATATGCTACACAGGCAATTTTAGAATACAAGGAAACTAACAAAACAGAATAACGGTCTTAGTTTACAATTTTTCCATCAACCATTGTTAATTTTCTATCAGCCATATTAGCTAAGTCTTGGTTGTGGGTAACGATGACAAAGGTTTGCTTAAATTCGTCTCTTAATTTAAAAAATAGTTGATGAAGTTGTTCTGCAGATTCGCTATCTAAATTACCGGAAGGCTCGTCAGCAAAAATAATTTTTGGTTGATTAATTAATGCTCTGGCAACAGCAACACGTTGCTGCTCACCACCAGACATGCTATTAGGTTTATGTTGTATTCTATCTTTTAAACCTAAATAATCTAGCAATTCTATAGCACGTTTTTCGGCTTCGGCTTTTGGTGTATTATTAATAAATGCAGGAATACACACGTTTTCTAAAGCTGTAAACTCTGGTAATAACTGATGAAACTGAAAGATAAAACCAATATACTTATTTCTAAATTTGGCTAGAGCTTTATCGCTTAATGCTGTAATGGATTTTCCGTTGATTTGTAGTGTGGTATCACTTTTATAATCTGGTTTATCTAGCGTACCTAAAATCTGTAACAAAGTGGTTTTACCAGCACCTGATGCACCAACAATAGAAATAATTTCGCTTTCTGCAATGTCTATATCTACGCCTTTTAAAACGTGTAAATCTTTATACCATTTATGGATATTGGTAGCTTTTATCATACAAGAGCGAAAATACTATTTTTTTAGATTATGGGATGTTTCGATTCTTAGACTTTTAGATTGTTGGATTATAGTATTACTTTGATTGAAATAGTGAAGACAATTTTGAGCTTTGACTGCCTCAGCATAATACAAAATTACTCGAACTGACGGTGAATTCAATATAATGTAAAACCTTTCGAGCTGACGTTGGTTGCGTATGAAGCATATTTGGAATTAGCAAAAATTAAGAGTTAATACCAAATCTTCTGTTTCGTGACGAGAAGAAGTTGTTGGCTTGTCCGTTGTGAGGATTATCTCTTTTCTTAAAAATAGATTTTATACCGTTAAAATCTAAGAAATACTGTAACCTCACTGAAATAGTGTGCTGTATTGGCTGATCGAAAAGTGTACCTAAGCTCTCAGAATAACTATCTTCAGACATTGTATCGAAATTAAAGAGTTGATTTCTGTATAAAGCTGTTAAGAAGCTACCTGGTGCAAATTGCCATGAGTAGCTGAGGTCAATATTCCAAGTACTAAAATTAATGTTTGGAGACCCACTAACGTTATCTACCGTGTAACCTTGTTCTGTTGTAAGACGACCGTTATCCAGTAAAGTGAATAGTTCATTATCATAATTTACGGTATCCCAATAATGTCTAAACGTTAAAGCAACAGAGTTAAAAGGATTGAAGGTATAATTAGCGGAAATGGTGTTTGTGATTCGTTTTCTGTTTCGCTCACCAAGAATTGGTTGATCATCTTCAAATGTTGCATAACCGCGTTGACCATTTGCCATATTAAGGCTAAAACTGTAAATCATAAGTAACTTATCGTTTGGTCTTACTCTCGGACTTAAGAAAATATTATAACCAAATAGGTCTCTACCATCTTCAAAGATTTTAAAAATACCTCCATCAATATCAAAAGCAAATACTTTGTTGTAGTTGGACGAGTAGAAACCACCTACACTAACAATATTCTCATAAATAAAAGCCCTACCATCTCTAGATTCAAAATAATCATATTGTTTGCCTGGCTCAATGTTAAAATTAAAACCATAAGCATTGAGTTTTTTGGTTTGCGCAAAATAGCGTCCACCAAAATTTAGACCTGTAAAAACACCTGGGTTGGCTAGGTTTCTGTAATTAACCCAAGCATTAATTCTGTAGCTATTTAAATTTCCTTTAGGTTCAAAGATTTGATACCAAATATCAGCTCCAAAATTGTTGAAGTTATTTCTAAAGTTAAGTCCTAAGTCATTGATTTCATATTTGGTATCTGCAAAGCGATGATCAAAACTGTAGCGTAGATTACCGTGTGTTTTACCTATGTAGAAAAATGAACTAAAACCAGTTTCGCTGTCAGCATTTTGATAGTTAACATTACTCATTTTGGCCTCTGCATTAATCACATAAGTATTTCTCTTGTTTTGTAAATTAGTAACGAGTGCAGTAGCATTTCCATCTCTAAATTCGCCTTCACGCATTACATTAGTATTGATAAGACTTATTGATGAATTGCCATTAAACTGCTGGTCTACAACTAAAATATTATAATTAGTAAAAGGTTCAACTAACTCACGACGTTTAGTGATTAGCGTATCTATAACTTCATTATTTTCATCAAAGATTTCTTCACTTCTGGTTATAGTGGCATAAGTTTTTTCTGTAATTGCATTAAAAATACCTACACCAAGTCCTTTTTTAGTTCTACCAGATACTTTTACAGCATTTAAAACTTTTACTTCATCCGGAATATCTGCTTCCTCATTATCGTCTAAATCTAGTTGACCACTTGGTGCATTACCCACACGTCTTGAGAAGAATAAATCTCCTTTGGAAAATAAATCAACACCTTCAGTAAAAAACTGACGTTGTTCTGAGAACGTTTGTTCAAAAGGTCCAAGATTTAGAACCACTCTGTCGAAACCAGCTTGGCTAAAATCAGGAACAAGTGTTGCGTCTAGCGTAAAGTTATCTGTAATACCATACTTAACGTCCATGCCAAAGGTTAAGTCTGTTTCAGTATCACCATCGAAACTGTTTAGAATTCCTGTTGAAAAAGGGTAGAGGTTGAGCCTTACAGGTGGCTTAAGATTTTTTAGTCCTTTTAGTTCACCATGATACAAGCCAATGTTACCTTGAGTTGGGTCAAATTCATTCCATGTGTATTGGGAGCGATCTCTTCTAAAATGTCTGTGAAACTGAAGTCCCCAAGTTGGTTCTTCCTGATCAGGAAACCGTAATGTTCTGTATGGTATTTCTATTTCAACAATCCAGCCATCATTTACTATTTGTACTGCACTTTGCCAAACAGCATTCCAGCTAAAGTCCTCGCCAATACTAGGATTGGCTATAGCGTCTGCTTGCTGGCCAGAGCTAAATACAAAAAATTGGGTATCGTTTTGTGCATCGTTGTTTGGGTTTAAAACCACAGCAAAGAAATCATTCTGACCAAAATTATCTCGAGTCGTTAGCTGCTTCATAATTTTTGTTGGATCGTCGTATAAATAAGCAGCAACATAGATGGCATCATCATCATAACTCATTTTTACCTCAGTTCTTTGTTCTGTTGGTAGCGTGTTGCCAATGTCTGGTCTAAACTGTATGAAACCTGTAGCGATTTCTGCATTTTCCCAGATTTTGTCGTCTAAAACACCATCAATTTTTGGTTTTTTAGATGCTCTGGTAATGTTGAGTGTTTTTTTGTCTTTGGTAAGGACTGTGTTTTCTTGCGAAAGTGCAACGCTAAAAAAACAAAAGGTAAATAGAATGAAAAAAGAACGTATGTTCATGATGATTGATTGATGATTCTCGGGTTCGTTTTTTATAGATAAACGTTTTTTATGATTGTTACACTTTAACTTTATAATCTAGATTTAATGTATTAAAGACTTATTTTTAGATTGAAAAACAAGTCTTAAAACTCTGGTTATACTTTATAAAAAGAATTTTACAAAACTAACTTGTGATATTATGCAAGCCTCTTAATTAAACGTTAAAAAGGCTTAAGGTATGTTAATAGAATTGATACTGTAAATGACAGGTGTAAATTTTGGAATACTTATTGCTTAATATTCATTGAATTATTAACACTTAAAACTATACATGAATAAATATAAGCTGCTGGTATTGAGTATTTTGTTTGATGGTTTGGGCTTTGTGTCATTTTTTATACCTGGGATAGGCGAATTTTCGGATGTTATCTGGGCACCATTATCGGCCTATTTGATGACAAGATTATATAAGGGTAGAGAAGGTAAAGTCGCAGCTGTTGTCTCCTTTATAGAAGAAGCTCTGCCATTTATGGATATTGTTCCAACATTCTCGATAATGTGGTTATACACTTATGTTTTAAAGTCTGAAAAAACAATTACTAAAGCATAAAAAAAGCACTCAATTTGAGTGCTTTTTTATTATAACTTAATTATGGATTAGTTAATTGTAACGCCTGTGAAAGTGATGTTAAAATCTTCTTCACCACCAGTAGCTGAACCAAGGTTGTTGTTTGCGCTATCATCAACGGCAGTTGCTTCGTGAACTAAAGTAATGCTTAAGTTTCCTGTACTTGCAGCACCTGCAACCCATGTAGTATTAACACCGATTTTGTTGTTATCTAACCCAACAATATCATTAGCATCTCTAGTCATAGTAAAGTTAAGACCATTTAGTCCATACACAAAGAAGTGCTCATCAGCTTCTGGGATTACGTCATCGTTTAATAAATCATCTACATCATTAGGATCAGATGCATCTGTTGCAGCCAATGATAACGAATAAGTCTCACCAGATACAAAAGCGCCTGAAACAGTATTAGATGTAGCACCGCCACCGCCTTGACCGTTTGGCTGAATATCTTCCATCACTACAGTGGCATTAGTACTATTTGAAGGTGTAAAAGTAAGTGTTACATTGGTAAATAACTCTGTAGGATTTACTGGTGGTGGATTGTCATCATCATCAGAACAAGACGTAAACGTTGTTACAAGCGTTAAGCACACAATTGCGCTAAGTAAAAATTTAGTAGTTTTCATAAAATTAAAATTTAAAAAATTGGTTATCATTAATTTAAAGTTTTGATTGTTTGTGTTCATCATATATAAGTATTAATAATTTAGTTGTAATTGTAGTGTGAAATTTCGTCCTAAGTCATCTGCAAAAAAGCGTAAGCCATTTAGATAATTCCTATAAGAACTATTAAATATGTTATTTATGCCAAAAGCGACGTTTAAGGATGTTTTACCTTTAAAATTAAATGTGGCATCACTATAAAAGTGTAATAAATGATACGCTGGTGGTGGTGTGCTAATGTCTATTTCAAATTCTTCTTCTGTAAGTTGGTTAATTACCGTGTAGTTAAAATTTGGAAACTCATTTTGTTCTAACACCCATTCAGATTTTAAACTTGCTGAAAAATTGTTCCACTTTTCATTATAGTATCGTATTTGATTTGTCGTGCTAAAAGGCGGAATGTCTATCAAAGGCAAGTCTGTTTTTAGATCGTAACCTTTTATAAATGAGGATTTGTGATTGTACTGAATTTGAGGCGTAATGTCATAAGTTGCATTAATGTCTATACCAAAAAGTTCAGCATTGGTCTGCTCGTATATCCAAACGGCAAAGTAGCCGCGATTACTTAAATCGCTATTGTCTGGTCTTAAGAAAATGTAATCGTCAATTCTGTTGTAAAATACTTCTGCTAAGAAATTAAACTTAGAATTGGTGTAGTTATAGCTTGCCGAGATTCTATTCGCTATCTCTTGATTAAATCTAAGATCACCAATTTCGAACCTTGCTAATGCATGGTGTAATCCATCACTAAACAACTCTGACGGATTTGGTGGTCGATTGGCATGACTAAAATTCAGCATGGCTTTATGATTATCACTTATGCTATACTTTCCACCAATAGACGCTGAAAAATTGTGATAGTTGAACACAGGATTGGTTAAGAATTGCGTAGGAAATTCTTCAATTATAAGGTTTTGAAAATCTTCATCGTAGCCTCGATCTTCCCAGTTACTTCTTAAGTAGAATTTTTTAGCATCAATTCTATTGAAATCGTAACGAACTCCTGCATCGGCAATTAAATCATCACTGAGCTGCCATTCTGTTGTAATGTAAGCACCAAAATCATATTTATCATAATCTGGAACGATGCGTCTTACACCAGTATCTGGATCAGCAAAATTATCTTGATACCGTGCCACAATTCCAAAGTTGTATTTTCTGTCTAAGTTGGAATCTAGATTGACATCGGCCAAAATACTATGCGTTTGCAAAATGAGATCTACGGCCGGTATATTTCGACGGTCACCAACTCTAACGTCAAACTCTTGGCGTCTGTTGTTTTGGTAATCGTATTGTAAGCTTACCTTTCCAAAATTCTGAAAACGTTTGTAATAATTAACTTTTGCTAAATGATGCTTTACATCTTGCTTAGGCACATTAATATCGTAAGTAAAATCTTCTATTCTAATTGGTTGTCCAGCATTAATTGCACGTTCAAAATCTAAGAGATTGCCAATGTGTGCCGCTCTTAGGATGCCAATTTCGTTGTTTAGAAAACTATAATAGACTTCAAAACCAGACTCAAATGATTTTTTTCCAAATCTTGTGGAAACACCAAAAGATTCTAAGCCTGTGTTGGATAAATTATAATCTGGTGTTTGAAAATCTCCACTTCGTCTGTAAGAACTCTGGATGTGCCCAAACCAACCCGAACTATAGTTCTTATTTAAACTTGACGTGATATTATAGCCACGCCCATTGGTTTGTCCACCAAATACTGTTCTACCGTAAAGTGTATCTTTGACTATAACCCGACTTGGTTTTACAACTACAACGCCACCAACGGCATCGCCACCGTAAGCCAATGCTCCTGAACCTTTAATTACAGTAAGCTGATTAGCAGAATTTATATCAATGTTTGGCGCATGTTCAACGCCCCATTCTTGATCTTGAAGACGTACACCATTGTTCATTATTAAAATCCTACTACTATGAAGGCCGTTAATAACAGGCTTTACAATAGAATTTCCTGTTTTTAATGATGACACTCCAGGAACTTCTTCCAAAGCATCACCGATACTCAAATTACTGTATCTTCTAAGTGTTTTAGAATCGACGGTTGTCTCTTGTGCTGCATTAGTTTCTCGTCTAATAGCTTCTGTTTTAATTGCGACTTCGTCCAATTCGCGAGTATGATGCTCTAAGGTAATTGTTTCAAATTGATCGCCATTAATCATAAACGAAACTGTTTTAGTTTCACAAGCAACATGGGAAATCACTAATTTGAGAGGTCCATTACATAGTTTTTCAATTTTAAACTTACCATATACATCAGAAGTGGTGTACTTATTTAAATTTTGTATAAATACAGTAGCATCAACAATAGGAGTATTGTCGTGAAAGTCTTTAATCTCTCCTAAGAATGTATAGTCGCACTCTTGAGAATGACCAACCAGAAATGTAATTAAAAGTATAAACAAAGCTAGAAGCCTCATAACCATAAAATATAGTAAGTGATGTTACCATTTATATAATGAGCAATGGTAACTTAAATGTATTTCTTTACTGAAGTTTTAGGCTAGGGTAGGTGGACCTCTTAAAAATGAAGCGTTTTGCTGATGCGTTCTTAAGAACAAATAAAAGTAAGTATTTACCTTACTTAAGTTATTTTGAATTATAGTTTCAAAAGCTTGAAAACCAGAATAGTAGTTTGTGTTAAGTTTAAACTTATAAAATTCACAGTCTACATCTAATTCGTGGAAATGTGTTTGGTCATTACTATCGATTTCACAAACCTTGTGTTTGTGATGCGTAAAAATATGAGAAAGTTTTACACCAGAAGGTAATAATACTGCAAGTATTAATACTAAAGCAAGTCCTTTAAATGTAGGTTTTATGATAGTTTTTTTACTCAATCTACAAAACGTTTTAAGCCAAATCTCCTCAACATTTTTTTCTCAAATTCCCAAAAGAATTGAAACTGACCAAATAACCATCCAAAGGTAACTAAAAGAATTTGATAAAAAATGAGCCCAATGATAATAAATAAAATCCAGTAGAGGATAGGGTTTAAGTTTTCTTTAGTAATTCCGAGAAGTTTAATAATTGGTCTCCCTACATACAATGATGAAGAACCTGTAACTGCAAAGACAATAAATACTCTTATCATTTCCCATCTGTATTGGAGTTCCCAACGCTTATCTAGAATTTTAAATAGTTTTAAAGTTAAAACCAATAGACTAACAAAAAGAGCAACCGATGCAATAATGATATAGCCAAAACTATCAAAGTATATAAGTGCTAATTTATATGACGAATAACCAAGACTTAAAAGACCAATTAATGGAAATATTAACTGCCAATTATGTTGAATTTCCCAGTTTTCTTTAAATTTTTTCATAGCACCTTTAAAGTGGTGCAAAGTTACACTAAATTCTAGGAATCATAGAGGTTAATTGTTGTTTATATTTTAACTGAAAATATAAAAAATAATTGTAGAGTTTGTAATTAACTTCATAACCATAATCTGTACGTGTGTCGTAATCTATTCTTACCTGATATAAATCAGGGCTGTAACTATATGGTTGGAGGTTTCTTTGGTTCCAGGCTTGTACAAGTAAAGCGTTTCTGTTTTCTAACCACCTTTGAGAATGAAATCCTCTTGGTCTGGCGGTACTTGCTAACCAAGCATTAAACCCAGGCTCTATGATAATAATTTCGTAGTCAGTTTCATCACTACTTATCGAAACAGTATCATTTTCTACTAAAGCACTGTCGTTACCATTATTAATTGTTGGATTGTTGTTGTAGGATTTACAACTTGCAATTAACGCAATGAGGACAACAAACGGAATGATCTTTTTCATGAGATTAAAGGTATTAATAATTTTAGTCATTTGATAATTATTGATGTTAAAGACAAAGTACACTATAAATAATATCACTAAAAACACGCAATGAGTCAAGAGGTATAATCAGTGAGTAAACGCCTACGATTGAAAACTAAAAAAGCAGCTCATCTGAGCTGCTTTTTTTATATAATAATATCAGAATTTTATTTCCCGAATAAGCCACCTAGAAGACCACCAAGTCCACCTTTTTTCTTAGCACCACCAAGTACCATTCCTGCAACGTCATCTACAACGCTACCATCTCCATCAGCATCTAAAATCTTCTCTAAGAAACTTTGCTCATTTCTAGTGTTGCTACCACCAAGTAACCCACCTAATAAACCTGTAAGGTCGCTTTGGGAACTTACATTGTTTTGACGAGATTGCTTGCCTAAAACACCCATTAAGATCGGTGCTGCTACTTTAAGAATGTTACCAACAGAACCTGAATCTAAACCAGATTTTTGCCCTATTACTTGCTCAACACCTTGGCGTTTTTGTCCTAAAACATGACCAAGAATTTTATCTCCATCTGTTTTAACTTCATCATCTACACCACCGCCAAAAAGGCCTCCTAAGTTATCTAAGATACTTCCATCGTGCTTACCGCTTAATGCTCCCATAAGCCCTTGCGCGCCTTCTGGTGTAGAAGCATTGCGCTCCATTGCTTTCATAAGAACAGGCAATGCCATTGTTAATACACTGCTTGTTTTGTTTTGATCCGTTCCTGTAGAACCGGAAACACCACTTATGATGGTTTTTCCCATATCACTATTCAATAAGTCTAAAATTCCTTCCATATATTTTATGAATTAAAGTGTTAATAAAGTTTAGTTTAAAAAGGTACAAAAAAAGTCCTATACAATTATAGGACTCATTTTCTTTAACTAGGTCACAATTATTTTGTTAGCCCAATATTTTTATGATTTGATCTGCAAGTTCTACACCTATTCTATCTTGTGCTTCACTAGTAGCAGCACCAGTATGTGGTGTCAGAGACAATGCAGGATTCATAAGTAATTGTACTTCTGGCTGTGGCTCTTTTTCGAACACATCTAAAGCAGCTCTCGCCACTTTTCCGCTTTCAATAGCTTTTACTAAAGCAATTTCGTTTACAACTCCACCACGCGCAGCGTTGGCTATAATTACACCGTCTTTCATTTGGTTAAAGTCAGCTTCGTCTATAACATAATCTTTTTGTGCTGGCACATGTAGTGTTATAAAATCAGCTTGTTTCAAAACTTCTTCTTTAGAAACGGTTTTTATATTGAAACTTACTTTCTGACCATCGAAAAAGTCTAATTCTAGAGTAGCTTCTTCAATAAATGGATCAAAGGCTACGACGTTCATGCCAGCACCAATACCAACCTTAGCAGTAGCTTGTCCAATTCTACCAAAACCAATAACACCTAGAGTTTTTCCTTTTAATTCAACACCTTTAGCGTAAGCTTTTTTAAGTGCTTTAAAGTTAGAATCTCCTTCTAAGGGCATATCGCGATTAGAATTGTGTAAAAATCTGGCTAAACCATAAAAATGGCCAAACACTAATTCTGCTACAGAATGTGATGATGCCGCAGGTGTATTGATAACATGAAGTCCTTTTTCTCTTGCATAATCAACATCTATGTTGTCCATACCAACTCCACCACGACCAATAATCTTAAGGCTTGGGCAGTTGTCGATAATATCTTTTCTTACTTTGGTAGCACTTCTTACCAGTAGCACAGAAATATCATTATCGTTAATGTAATTTTGTAATTGTTCTTGTGCAACAGTCGTTGTTAACACTTCGTAACCCGCAGCTTCCAAAGCGTCTATACCACTTTGAGACACACCATCGTTTGCTAGTACTTTCATGTAAAAGGAATTCTTTGTTTTATTTTTTAAGCTTTTCTTTCTAGTTCACTCATAACTTCAACAAGCGCTTTGACGCTATCTAGGCTCAATGCATTATACATGGATGCTCTGTAACCACCAACGCTTCTATGACCGTTGAGACCATTAATACCAGCTTCTTTCCACATGGCGTCAAAGGTTTCTTTTAGATTTTCGTTTTCTAATGTAAAGGTTGCGTTCATAGTAGAACGATCTTCTTTTACTGCATACCCTTTAAATAGTGGGTTTAAATCTATTTCTGAGTAAATTAATCGCGCTTTCTTTTCATTTTCTTCTTCAATGGCCTTGATGCCTCCCAAATCTTTTAACCATTGTAAGGTTAGCATAGATACGTATACTGCAAATACAGGTGGTGTATTAAACATACTTCCTTTACTGATATGCACTTTATAGTCCATCATTGAAGGAATTTTACGAGACACCTTACCTAATATGTCTTCTTTAACGACAACTAAAGTTGTACCAGCAGGACCCATATTTTTCTGTGCACCAGCATAGATTAAATCAAACTGTGTGAAATCTAACTGACGCGAAAAGATATCACTACTCATATCGCAAACCATAGGAATTGGTGAGTTTGGAAAGCGCTTCATTTGTGTCCCAAAAATGGTGTTGTTAGAGGTACAGTGGAAGTAATCGTAATCTTCAGGAATATCGTAACCCTTTGGTATATAGTTAAAGTTTGCACTTTTGGAGGAACCTACTTCATAAATATCATCATAAATTCTAGCTTCTTTAATGGCTTTATCACTCCAAGTACCAGTATTTAAGTAACCAGCTCTTTTTTCAAGAAGATTTAAGGCAACCATTAAAAACTGAGTACTTGCACCACCTTGTAAGAATAACGCTTTGTAGCCTTTACCTTCTAATCCTAACAGTTCTAAAGCTAAAGCTCTGGCGTTTTCCATAACATCTACAAAAGGCTTGCTACGATGCGAAATTTCAATAAGTGATAAGCCATCGTCAAAGTTTAAAAGTGCTTCAGAAGCTTTTTGAATTACGGATTTTGGTAGTACACAAGGACCTGCACTAAAATTATGTTTTTTCATTAATAGTATAGTTTCATTTCTAATGACTCAGAAATTTATTATTTTTTTGTTTAATCTGTTACAAAGGTGCTAATTAATTGCCTATAAAACATTACTAAATTGATAATTTTTGTATCAAATTTTTAACAAGAATTCAACAGTATTAACAGCATCTGCATAATCCCAAAGATCTGGTTTTTGGGTATGCCCAAAAGCAATTTCATTTTTGATAAAACCATTTGCAACTACACATTGAATCTTGTCATGCTCTTCTTCTAATTTATTTTTTAGATTTTCTTTACTTTCATAATATTCGTAAAATACAGTGGCAATGGGAGAGGCATAGCTTTTATCTTCCTTTATCATTAAAAAGCCATTCTCTAGCATATCAAATTCGCTCATTAAGTAGACAGCCTTGTTGTAATCATAGTTATTGGCGTATTTTGCTTCATGGATCACAGGATGCCATTTGTAAACTGCATTAAAAAACGCATCAAAATTATAGTCTTTAGGTACAAATAGTTTTGATACATTTCTACACCCCAATCCGTAATATCTAAAGATATCATCAGACAAGGCTTCTAAATCTTCTTTAGACTCGTTGCCATTGAGTATCGCTACCGAATTTCTGTTCTTTCTAATGATGGACGGTTTGTTTCTAAAGTAGTACTCAAAATAGCGTGCTGTATTATCGCTACCTGTGGCTATAACAGCATCAAAGTTTTCTAGTTTATCTTGCGTAAAGGTAATTTTCCCTTTAAAGCCAGGTTCTACAACTTCGAGATACTTAGCTAGATAGGGCAGGAGGTGCTTGTCGTTAGAGGATTGTTTTACCAATACATTATGGCCAGAAATAAGTACTGATAAAAAGTCATGAAAACCAACCAGAGGGATGTTACCAGCCATAATAATACCAACCGTCTTAGGTTCTATAGTTTCAAAATTATAAGCCCTTGTCCATTGGTTTATATTTTTGGTAGTTAAGGCATGTGCCCAAGACTCTAAACTAAAGTATACGTTAGCCTCAGTAAACCAACCGTTGTGTTCTTTCGCTAGTTTTATTTGGTGTTTAAAGCCCTCAAAAAAAAGATCGTTGGCTTGTACAGTATCATCCTTTTGGATACCCTTGGTGGTAAACTGGCTTAAAAAATGCCCTAATTTTGAGAAAGCGTTAATTCTTTGTTGTAAAATCATATAGAGTTTGGTAAAACGCCTTTTAGGCTTTAACTTTGCAATCCTGTTTGGCGACAGGCAAAATTACGTAATAAAAAAGAAAAATTACCATGGCAATTATAATCACAGACGAATGTATAAATTGTGGCGCTTGTGAGCCTGAGTGCCCTAATACAGCTATTTACGAAGGTGCAGACGATTGGCGCTACTCTGACGGTACCAGTCTAAAGGGTAAGATTGTACTACCTAATGGCAAAACAGTTGATGCTGATGAGACGCAAGAGCCTATTAGTGATGAAGTCTACTATATAGCACCAGATAAATGTACGGAATGTATGGGCTTTCATGAAGAGCCACAGTGTGCAGCGGTTTGCCCAGTAGATTGTTGTGTGCCAGATGATAACCATGTAGAAACGGAAGAAGAACTTCTAGGTAAGCAACGTTTTATGCATCCTGAAGACTAAAGGAATGCTTATTTATTAATTGATAATAACCCATAATCCCGAGCGTAATGCTTGGGATTTTTTTTGTTTATTACCCGAACTAACCCTGCCGTTAACATGGTATAAAGTCGGCATATAGTCGGCATATACTTGGCATAAATAGCCTTAATTTATTTATTTTATTTATATTTAAACCATTGATAATGTGTGTTTTGGTGTGTTTGACGATTGATCGGTTGATGGTTTTTATGATACAATTTGTAAAACGCCTTAGCATATCACCATTAAAAGTTATCGATACGTACCGACTTAGGCAGTTGGGATAACAGGACTGAGGTGTGTGAATACGTTGTGTTTTTTATGCATAAGATGTTATATATAAACTATAGTAAACAAGTACGTTATGGCAAAGCAAAAGGGTGTTGTATTTTTTGAAGGGACGTTGGGCGGTATTAATTTTTATTACAGAAAGGGTGTGCCCACGGCCAGAAGGGCTGGTGGTGGCTTTTCAGCTAAGGCCATAAAGACGAGTTCTAACATGGTACGTGTGCGCGAGAGCAACTCTGAGTTTGCGCTGTGCTCTGTGATAAACAAGCATTTTAAGCTTGCGCTAAAGCCTTTTATGAATGGTTATAAGGATGGTACGTTTCATTATCGGTTGATGCGCTTGTTTTTGAGCATTAAGGATTTGGATGTTACTTCTGAACGTGGCCAACGTACGGTTGGGATTGGTTATGCTACGGAATATGGCCCTAGAGTGTTAAGTGATTTTGTAGTGACTCCGGAGCGTCCTCAGTTGTTTTCTTGTTCTTATGCTTTTGATTGGGATGCCTTGCGTTTAGATGTTCGTAATTTTAGTATTGCGGCTGCCAAGTTTCCTAAAGGTGCGGACGTTATGGAGGTTGTTGTTGGTGTGCTGCGTTTTGATTTTGAGACGTGCACTTATACTAGTGTTATGGCAGACGCTTTATATGTGCCTAGAGATTTTGAGGCTTCTTCCTTTAGTATAACTGTTGATGGCTTGCCAGAAGGTAATGGTGTATTGGTTGCTGTGGCACGTGTGGCGTTTTACCAGCAGGTTAATGGTGGGCTTTTTTTGTTGTCTGGTGCTGCTGGGTTTGGGGTTGCGATGTTTGGGTGTTACGATGTTTAAATGTTTATGTGTTTAGTCGTTTATGTGTTTAATTGTTGAGACGTTTTGATTTATTCTTACTTTTTTTAAAGACAAAAGAAGTAACTAAAACGTCTTTTGCTGTAAGGGGAAATTATAGGTTAGCTTTGGGTGTTGGGTGTTGGGTGTTGGGTTTTGGGTTTTGGGTGTTGCTGGCATAAAAAAGTCCTACCGAAGCAGGACTAGAGATTTTTATCTGCGGCATGTATTTGAATGACATGTGCATGGCTTTATTTAAGACTTCATTTCTTACAACACAATGAATATTTTGATTATTATTTAATGAACTTTGTTATCTTTCAACTTTAATAAAGCAAGGTTCAAAATGAACCGAATAAAAGAGGTTTTAGAACAGAAAGGAATAAAACAAATCTGGTTGGCTGAACAACTTGGAAAGAGCTACAATATGGTACACTCTTATGCCCAAAACAAACGCCAGCCAAGTTTGGAGGACTTGTAAAAGATTGCGGAAATCTTAAATGTTGGTGTCAAAGAATTAATAATTGAAAGAACTGAACTTTAGATAGATTAAAAATAAATATGTCAAACATAGACCAAACAGACTTAACATTTTTTACAAACGAAGAAGGACACAGCCTTTTGAGTAGATTCAAATCCACTTTGCGAGATACCCAACTCTTTGATGTTTTAGTTGGTTATTTTAGAATGAGTGGTTTCCATAGAATTTATGAATCACTTGAACCACTTGAAAAAATCAGAATATTAGTTGGTCTTAATGTCGATAAAGATTCATATGACATCATTGCATACAATGAACTAATGTCAATGATGGACTTGGAATCTCATCAAAGAACGAAAAAAGTATATCAAAAAAATCTAAAAGAAGAAATTGAAGATGCAAATGAGAATGAAGATAAACTTGAATTAGGAATTAAAAAGTTTATTGAGTTTTTGAATACAGAATGCCAAGACCCAGAAATTGACAAAGCATATCACGGAAATGGAAAAAAATTAGAGATAAGAGCTTATCCTTCAAAAAATATTCACGCCAAAGTTTATATCGGGAAATTCAAGCCTGATGATAGAGATTATGGCTTTGTAATTACAGGTTCTAGTAACTTTTCTGAATCAGGTTTAATTGCTAATCGCGAATTTAATGTTGAGTTAAGAACAAAGCGAGACGTACTTTTCGCAGAAGACCAATTCAACAAATTATGGGCTGAATCTGTAGATATTTCAGAAGACTTTATTGATACAATAGAAAAGAAAACTTGGTTAAGCGAAAATATTTCACCTTACGAACTATATCTTAAATTAATATATGAATATTTAGAAGAAGACATAAACCTTGAAGATGAGTTCGACCCATTTTTACCTGATGGTTTTATGAAACTTAAATACCAAAGTCAAGCTGCAATCCAATCTAAAAAAATATTAGAAAGATATAATGGTGTGTTTTTAGCTGATGTAGTAGGTTTGGGTAAAACATTTATTACAGCTTTATTACTTCAACAATTAATTGGACGAACACTTGTGATTTGTCCGCCAGTTTTAAAAGATTACTGGAAAGATTCGCTATTTGATTTTGGAATTAGAAGTTTTGAAGTTGAATCACTAGGTAAATTACCTCACATTCTAAAAAAAGGAACAGAACGTTATGATTATATAGTAGTTGATGAAGCACATAGATTCAGAAATGAAGGAACACAAGCCTATGCAGATTTGTTAGAGATTTGTACTAACAAAAAAGTAATTCTAGTAACTGCAACACCACTTAACAATACAATCAACGATATTTTCGCTCAATTAAAACTGTTTCAATCGCCAAAAAACTCTACTATTCCTGGAGTTCCAAATCTTGAAAAATATTTTGCAGGATTAAGAACACGTCTTAACAAAGTAGATAAAGCAGAACCAGAATACAAACAACTTATAAAAGAAATTTCAGACGATATTCGGAACAATGTGTTGCGTTATGTAATGGTGAGACGAACTCGTAACGATGTAATGACTTACTTTAAAAATGATATGCAAAAACAAGGATTGGTCTTCCCTACTCTAAATGACCCAAATAAAATTGTATATCAATACGAAGGAAATTTAGAGCAAATTTTTAAATCTACAATTCAACAGCTTCTGGAATTTACATACGCTCGTTATACGCCATTATTGTTTTATAAAGGAAACAAACAACTTTCTGAATTTGAAAAGCAACAACAACGCAACGTTGGTGGCTTTATGAAAGGTATATTGGTAAAACGATTAGAAAGTAGTTTTCACGCTTTCAAAATGAGTATTGGTCGATTTATTCAATCTTACGAGAATTTTATTGATATGTATAAGTCTGGGACGATTTATGTCAGTAAAAAAGTAAATGTTTATGACTTATTAGAAAATGATGATATATATAAATTAGAAGAGTTAGTCAATGAAGATAAAGCACATAAATACAAATCAGAAGATTTTACTAAAAACTATATAGATAAATTAAATAAAGACTTATTAATTCTTGAATACATAAGAGATGTTTGGGCAACTGTAAATGAAGACCCAAAATTAGAAACCTTTATTAATGAACTTAAAACAGATAAAATTTTAAAAAAGAACAAGCTTGTAATCTTTACAGAATCCAAAGAAACTGGCGATTATTTATATGAAGCTTTGATAGAGGAATTTCCAGAACAAGTAATGTTTTTCTCTAGCCTTGGTGGAAGACATAGTAATAAAACACTTTTATCAAATCAAAATGTTTCTAGAGATATAATTCAGTGCAACTTTGACCCAAATCGCAAAAAGAAAGACCAAGTTAGTGACATTAGGCTATTAATTACAACCGATGTTTTAGCGGAAGGTATCAACTTGCATCGCTCAAATGTGCTTGTAAATTATGATTTACCTTGGAATCCAACCAGAGTTTTACAACGTGCTGGACGTGTTAATCGTTTAGGAAGTTCCTTCCCGTTTGTATATATCTACAACTTTTTTCCAACAACACATTCTGATGCTCATTTAGGTTTAGAAATAAATATCACAAACAAAATTCAAATGTTTCACGATATTTTAGGAGAAGATGCCAAATATTTAAGTGATGGTGAAGAATTTGGTAGTCAAGAGCTTTTTAATACGTTGAATAATAAAAAAGCATATTCTGGTGAAGATGAAGTTGGTGATTCTGAATTAAAGTATTTAGAAATCATTAGAGAAATTCGAGATAATAATCCTGATTTATTTGAACGAATTAAAAACCTTCCAAAAAAAGCACGAAGTGGTTTTGTAAATAAAGAATTAGAATTTCAGAAAATGATAACATTTTTTAGAATTGGTAAACTTAAAAAGTTCTATCAATTTGAAAATGGAAAATCTGATGAAGCTACTTTCTTTGACGCTGTTCACAAATTGGAATGTAAGCCTGAAACACCAAGAGGAAAAGTGCCAGATAATTTCTTCAATATGTTGCAAACAAACAGAGCTAAATTCACGCTCGACACTACTGCAAAAGAAGAAACAGGCGGAAATAGAGGTCGCTCAAACGCAAAATATATCGAAGACCGCATCATAAAAGATAAGCTATTTAAAAATTTCAAAGGTTTCACAGAAACAGACGAAGAGTTTATTACAGCTGCAAAAACCACGCTCAAAGAAGGCAAAATGGCGAAAAAGACTGCCCAAATCGTCAAAAAAGAATTAGAGAAAGTTATTGAGCCATTGCACGTTTTACAGGTATTAAGAAAGTATGGACGTATTAGAATGGATATCAACAAACAAAATAATAATAAGTTCCAAAAAAGAGAAGTGATTCTTTCAGGATATATTACCAACAGTTAATTATGGATAAAAATTCTGCGATTAATCTCATAGATAAAACCTTTAATAAAGCATTTGATGAAGCGAGGTTTACGAACTTCATTCAGAACTTATTGAACGATTTTGAAATAAAACCATACAAAGCAAGTGGTAATACAATTTGGGAAGACCAACGCGACCACGTAAGCTACTACAAACGCATTGGTAAATATATAGATCCAGAAGGCGAAGCTTTAGATGTCTTGATTGTTCAAGTAAAAAATGTCTCTAAACTGGAAAGAGCAAGGACAGCATTGAGAAACTTTGTGATTAAGCATCTTAACAATTTTGAGAAAGACTATGCTTTAGTGGCATTTTACTCTAAAGAAGACGAAGGGTTCGACTGGCGTTTTTCTTTCATAAAAATGGAACATCAATCCTATTTAGATGAAGAAAAGCAAAAAGTGAAGATGCGTAAGGAGTTTACACCTGCAAAACGTTATTCTTTTCTAGTTGGTAAATACGAGAAATCGCATACCGCAAAAACGCAATTATTACCGCTTTTACAAAATATTGCGAATAACCCAACTATTTCAGAGTTAGAAAAAGCGTTTAGTATAGAGCGTGTAACCGATGAGTTTTTTGAACAATACAAAAGCTTATACATTAAAGTCTATGAGTATTTTGAAAAACAAGATTTATCTATTTTTCAAGACAGCCAATTAGATGCGTCAGGCTTTACTAAAAAGTTATTAGGTCAAATAGTATTCTTATACTTCTTGCAGAAAAAAGGTTGGTTAGGTGTACCTAAAAATGAAAGATGGGGTGCTGGTAAAAGACACTTTCTGCAACAACTTTTTGATGAGTCTTTAGAAAAAAACAAAAACTTCTTTAAAGACTATTTACAATATTTATTTTATGAAGCATTGGCCAAAGAGCGCGATAACGACAATTCGTTTTACCCACGTTTTAACTGTCGTATTCCATTTTTAAATGGGGGGCTTTTTGAAGCGCAATACGATTGGCAAAACGCCAACATTAGTATTCCTACAGATTTATTCCGTAACAATGAGAAAAACAAATCTGGAGATATAGGAACGGGTATTCTCGATGTGTTTGACCGTTACAATTTTACCATTAAAGAAGACGAGCCTCTTGATAAAGAAGTAGCAGTTGACCCAGAAATGCTAGGGAAAGTCTTTGAAAATATGTTGGAGATTAAAGAACGAAAAAGTAAAGGAGCGTTCTACACACCTCGTGAAATTGTACATTATATGTGTCAAGAAAGCTTAATACATTATTTAGATAATGCATTAAATAATTACAATAACACTTACCAAGAATTGGGAGATGACCAAACAAATATGTTTGGAAATCAAGGAAAAACAGGGCAACAAACCATACAAGCTGAAACCAATGAAATTATTGTGCCCAAAGAAGATATAGAACAATACATACGCGAGGGGCATTTAGCATTAGAAAACGATGTGCGTGTGGCAGAACGTGGCGAAACCAAAACCTATAAATTCTTACTGCCAGAAAGTGTACGTAATAATGCCGATGTTATAGATAAAAAACTAACCGAAATACGCATTTGCGATCCTGCTATTGGTTCTGGGGCATTTCCTGTGGGTTTGTTGCACGAGTTGGTAACAGCGCAATTAATATTAAAACCACATTTAAGTTACAATTACCTAAATAATAAATTAAAAGAATTTGAATTTCACGAACGAGAGAGCGTAAGCGAAAGCCGTTATGTGTACCGCTTAAAAAAGCACATTATACAAGAAAGTATTTATGGGGTAGATATAGACCGCTCTGCTATAGATATTGCGCGTTTACGTTTATGGCTCTCTTTAGTGGTAGACGAAGACGATTTAGAACCTATAGAAACGTTACCAAACCTCGATTATAAAATTGTGTGTGGTAATTCGTTAATTGGTATGCCAGATGGTACAATGCGAGATTTAGAGGTTGAAAAAGAGTTAGAAACTTTAAAGGAAGAGTTTTACGCAGTTACCAATGAGCAACGTAAAAAAACATTACGGAACAAGATAAACACAAAAATAAGAGAGCTTTTAGATACCGCTGAAACCTTTGCTGGATACAAGATTGACTTTGATTTTAAACTCTTCTTTTCTGAAGTATGGCGTGAAAAAGGTGGTTTTGATGCAGTGATAGCAAATCCACCATATGGAGCAAAATTAACAAAGGAGGAAAAAGTATTATTTAAAAACCAATATTCAGATGTTCATATGAGAACACCTGATACTTTCAACTATTTTATTTCTAATGGTTTAAGATTGTTGAAGGAAGATGGAGTTATAAACTTCATCGTACCTAATAATTTATTGTTTCAGTCTGAATATGAAAAAACACGAAAGCTACTTTTAAACAAAAACTCATTCCATATAGGAATTAATTTGGGAGATGGTGTATTTAATACTGCTACAGTACCTTCTTGTATCTTTTTAACAACAAAGGATAGTCGAAGCTATAGTTATAAGTATGCCGATTTAAGAAATGCTGATAAGAAGAATTTAGATTTTAAATCTATATTTTCGAAAACAACAGTCAGTTCAACATTACAAGTTCCTGCTTCTGTTTTTGGTATTAGTGAAAGTGAGTTTGAAATAATAAAAAAATTAAAAAGCGTATCTGTAACAATTGATGATATTGCAGAAGAAATGGCAAGTGGTATCTCAACTGGTGGTGATAAAATTTTTAGGATTAAAACTGATTTTGCCAAAGAGAATCAATTTGAAGATGGTATTTTAAAGAAAGTACTCAAAGGAGGTGAAATAAATAAGTATAAAATAGAAAACAGTCAAAATATTTTGATTTATACCAATAGAAGTGTAGAAATTGATAATTATCCAAATATTAAGGATTATTTACTTTCATTTAAAGATAAATTAATGACTAGAAGTGAATCTAAATCTGGGACTTTACCTTGGTTTGCTTTAGGTCGTCAGAGATATCCAGAATTATTTGAGGAGCCTAAAATTATTATGCGTCAAACTTCTGATTCTATCAAAGCTGTATTTGATGATGAAAGTTATTATGTTTTAAACAGCATATTGGTTTTTAAGAAGAAAAGTGAATGTAGTTTATCGTATGAGTACATTTTATCTATTCTTAATTCAACAGTAAACGCGTTTTTGTATGATAAATTTTCACAGGAAGGTGGAAGAACTTTTGCTGAAGTTAAACCTAAAAATGTGAGAAAGCTATATGTGCCAGAGACAGGTAATGAAGAGCAAATAAACATTAGTATTATTGTTGATTATTTGAGTTTTGTAAGCAAGTTTAAAAATGCATATGTGGAAGTTTTTAATTTCTTCGAACTTGCGCTAGATGCCACATCTTTTGAACTGTTTTTACCAAATGAGTTTAAGTCTACAAACAAATTCATTTTAAAACACCTTTCAGACCTCAAACCTATAAATGATAGTATGAGTGAAGAAGAAAAGTTGGGTATTATACAAAGCGAGTATGAGCGGTTGTATCATCCAGATCATCCTGTACGCTTTGCTATAGAAACCCTAGATAGTATAGAAGAGGTACGTATAATTAGAGAGGCATTAAAATAATTAAACAATGGCATTTAATCCAAAGACAGAATATACAATAGTTCAGGAAAGTTTTCCTATAGAAGATTTTCATAAATACAAAGATGAGTTTGTAACAAGACCACCATACCAACGTAAAGCAGTATGGAAGGTAAAAAAGAAACAAGCCCTAATGGATAGTTTGTTTAGGCGATATTATATCCCCAAGTTAGTTATTCGCAGAGTACGATTAAGTGATGACCGTACAGTTAATGAAATTGTAGATGGCCAACAACGAATTACTACGGTACAGGAGTTCTTTGAAAACAAATACAAATTACCAAAAACATTGGCAGATTTAGGTGAAGGTATTGCAGGTAAATATTACAAAGACCTTAATTCAGAAGTCCGAAAATTTATTGATAGATCCTTAACCTACCAAGCCGATGTTATTTTAAATATCGATGAACCAAATAATGTAAACCACCAAATTATTGCTACCGAGATTTTTTGGAGGTTACAACAAGGCGAAACCTTAAACTATATGGAAGTTGCACACGCGCAATTATCAAGTTTAAGTAGAAATTTTATAGTAAAATATGCTGATGACTTAACCTTTGATTATAACAAATACGAGCCAATAGATAGTAATCCAGATAAAATGCCATTTTTCAAACTATTGAATGTAGATAATGATAGAATGAAGCATTTACAATTTATGGCGAGGTTTCTTCTTATTGAAAAAAATGGTGGTTATGCCGAATTAGGCGATAAAAAAATAACAGAGTTTATTGAAGAAGCCAAAACATCAAATGGTATAGGAGATTATACTTTCGAGAATAATAATGAAGCTGTTGCGGTACGCAAAAATTTAAAAGTATTCTACGATATTTTTAAAGATGACCCAATGTTAGACGATAAAAACGGCATAAAAGAGTTTTCAGTAGAGTATTTCATCATTTCTGTATATATGCTCATTCGTCATTTAAGAATGCATTATGTATTAGATAATGATACCAAAAATATAGTTCGTGAATTTATTTATGCTTTTCATACGCGTTGGAAAACTTACGAAGATTCTGAAGATACCGATATGTTGACGTTTAGTAATCGTAGACAACAAGGAGAACACGATTTAGAAGTCAGAGATAGAATTATGAGACAAATCTTTTTCGAGTATTTAAAAGATAACCTTTTTGAGTTAAAAGAAAAAGATGAAAATAGAGCCTTTTCAGAGTTACAAAGAATCATAATTTATCGTGATGGTAAAGGATTATGTCAGGAGTGCCTACGTGAAGGTAAACCCGAAAAAGAAGCAAGAGTAAGTTGGTCTAATTATCAAGCTGACCACGTTTTTCCACACGCTAAAGGAGGTCAGACTATTTTAGAAAACGGAGAGTTATTATGTGCTCATCATAATCAATCTAAAGGTGCAAAAGTGAGTTAATATGAAAATCCAAAACCTAACCATAAATAAATACAAAGCATTTCAACGGTCTGAAAATATTGCTGTGAGTGGAAAAAACGTTTTTATTTATGGAGAAAATGGAAGTGGTAAAAGTTCCGTGTATTATGCCCTAAAGGATTTTTTTCAATCTAGTGTTGAAAATATCAATATGGCAAATTTGCGAAACCTTTATTTAACTGATGGACAAACAGATTGTGCTATTGAAGTTGAGTTTGATGGTAATGCAAAATTTACATTAAATGAAAGTACAAAGACTACAAATACAGCTTCAATCACGGACTGTAATAGATTAAAAAGTTTTATCACATACAAACATTTATTAGGAGTTCACAACGTAAAATTGAAAGATGAACTTAATGTTTTTAACTTAATTATTAATGGAGTTCTAAAGCATTTTAAATCTCAAACAATTACAGGTGGAATTGAATTGGGTGAATTGTGGAAAGATGTTTTAGAAGAAAGTAAAAAAACAGTAGGAAGAGGTAAAGATTTTAATCAGCATAGACAAAAAAAGGCTTCTGTTGAACGCAAAGCATTATCATTTAATAATGCTTTAAATAAACTCTTTTTAAGTGGTAATCCTGATTATTTAGCACCAGCAGTTAATAAAGTTTTAGAAAAATTAGTTCCTGATCTAAAAATAGAGTTCAATAGACATACGATTCAAGTAAATCAATGGGGCGGAATATCACAAAGTAAGATTTTATTAAATATTGAAAGTGATGGTACTTCTTTAGATAGTCATTATCCTCATTTCGCTTTGAATGAGGCTAAACTTTCTGCAATTGCAATAAGTATTTTTTTAGCTGCAATATTGAGACAGTCTAGATTTTCGGAAGAAATTAAAATTCTATTTCTAGATGATATACTAATCGGATTAGACAATGAGCATCGTTTAAAACTCATAAAACTTTTAAAAGAGCCAGAATTTGAGCAGTTTCAAATATTCATTACAACTTATGATAGGCATTGGTATGAAGTCGCAAAAGTACAGCTAACCAATTGGAAATTTCTTGAATTTTATAAAGGTGTAAATGGTCCAGAAATTAACGACAAAGTAAAAACTGAAATACAAAAAGCTGAACTATATAAAAATAGTTATGACTATCCAGCTGCTGCCAATTCTTTACGTAAAGTTTTAGAAAAAACGCTTAAAGAAAAACTACCTGAAACACATACGTTAAGTGAGGAAGTAAAAGGTCTTTTAAAACCACCAAAATTGGATACATTAATAAATCGTTTAAAGGAATATTATAAAGATTTAGAAATAGAAATTCCAGACTCAATAATTGATGGACTAAAAACATATAAAACTGTATTGTTAAATCCAATGTCGCACGATGATATTGAAAGTCCAATTTATAAAAATGACATAGAAGCTGCTTTTAAAGTTATAGATGATTTACAAAAAATTGAATTACCAAAAAGAGAGGTTGTAATCGAAAAGAATAAAGTATTCACTATTACTTTACCTGCAATCTCATATACTGCTGAACTGGTAACTGCTACTTATGTTTATAAGATAGATAATGATGGAGATATTTCATTTTCTACACCAGAATTTTCATTTAATAAATGGACAAGAGAAGGAGTTGACTTTGCAATGGACACGGATTCACCACCATTAGCATACACTCAAGATGCAAAATTGAACGATATATTAAGAGGACCTTATACTTGTGAAGTAATTACTAATGCTTTAAATAGAACATTTACAGATAGAAGTGTTCCCAATATTGTAGAAACTGATTTAAAAAATGCGATGGAATGTGATGGAAAAACTCTAACGCAATGGTTAGTTTAAGAATGAAATATTTATGAATCAAGCCCTAGCTCTAAATCATACACATTCGCAATTCACTACAGCCAATGCTACGCCAAAAATTACAAAAGAGTATGCCTTTCCAACGCTACAAATAAAACGGAAAATAAAGTACGAAAACACAACAAAGAACTGAGTTAAAAAGCAAGTCATTTTATGCTAATTTTGAAAAGAGGTTCTCGGCTTAAGACAATCCTGATTTTACAATAGCTAAAGCCTGTTTCTTAATATTTACTTTGGTTAAAATCCGTTGGTATAAAAAAGATATATAGTAAAATTTAAAAAATTTACTTGTTGCCTAATTCTACAATAATTGATAATTTACAGGTAACGAGCTGTACACAAGACCGCAGTAACACATTTGCGAAAAGCCTATGAAGTACAAAAATTATAAATCGGCAATTCACAATTTTACGCATTCGTTTATGAGTATTGACTATATGAAAAGCGGACGGCTTGCTGTAAATGTACTTATTGATTTATATAAAATCGGAAAAGAAAACCGAGCAAATTTTGACTTTATAAACAGAGAAATAAAACCAAAAGAGGCGGAATCTAAAGCAAGCAGACAATTACTTAACGATTATTTAAATTGGTTGCCAGAGCATTTTAAAAACCATGACTGTGATTTGACTAAATTAGAAAAGCTAGACATAACAATTTGGACAGACTTTAGTAAGGCTATCTCACCGCTTGGAATGCATAATAAAAAAGGGTATAATATTTATGCTCTAACAAAATGGAAAGCTGATGAAGGCGACGAACAAACTGTTGAGATTTCACAATTTGAATTCATTGAAGCACATTATTTGAACATTAGACTTCCTGAATTTTGAAAATGAAAACGCGCTACAGTAGAGGCTATAAGCTATTGAGGCTGAATTGCTTTACTGGTTTGCATATAATGCTTGTGTCGTTGTAATTTGTTATCTTTCGGTCGCGATACAATAAGTATGGTGAATTTTTTTTTGTAACGACTCATAGCCTAAACCATTGGCACTACTTAAAACCGAAATAATGACAAATAAAATTTTGCTTCTAGTTTTAGGACTAACTCTTTTTAGTTCCTGCGAAAAAACTGATAAATCTAATGTTTCAACAGTATACTATAATGGTGATATTATTACTATGGTTGGTGATACGGCAAATTATGTTGAAGCCATAGTTGAACAAGACGGAAAAATAATCTTTACTGGCTCTAGTGAAGACGCCATGACAATTGCTGGAAAAGATCACCATATGATTGATTTGGAAGGAAAAACACTCGTTCCGGGATTAATTGATGGGCATGCCCATTTTGCTAATTTTGGCGCACAGGCAATTGGTGCGCAATTATTAGCTTCGCCTGACGCCAATGTTGATGACATGAACACTTTAATTTCAGTCCTAAAAGCATGGAATACACCTGAAAATAGAGCTTTGACAGGCTGGATTTTTGGTACTGGGTTTGATGATTCTATCTTAAAAGAAAAACGGTTCCCTACTAAACACGATCTAGATGAAGTAAGTACAGAATTTCCAATAATGATAACGCACATTTCAGGACACTTTGCAGTAGTGAACTCAAAAGGATTAGAAAAATTGGGAATTGATGAAAACAGTAAAAATCCTGAGGGCGGCATTATAAGACGCGAAAACAACTCTACAGAACCTAATGGTGTTTTAGAAGAACTGGCTGCGATTCCGTATATGCTGCAAGCTATTGCACCCAAATCTGAGGAAGCCGTGATAAGATTTTTTGAAGCCGGACAAGAAATGGCATTGTCTTACGGATACACAACGGCTCAGGAAGGGAGAGCAATGGAAAATCATGAAATGCTAGTTGCTATGGCAGAGAGGGATCTATATAAAATTGATGTAGTGAGCTATATAGATTACGCCTTTGTAGATGCATACATGGACAGTAAATGGAATAGTAAAGATTATACTAACAACTATAGGATAGGTGGAATGAAGGTTACATTAGATGGTTCGCCCCAAGGCAGAACTGCTTGGAGAACAGAACCTTATCTTATTCCGCCACAAGGAATGCCACACGATTATAGTGGTTACCCAGCTATACCTAACGATAGCGTGGTGACTTCCATATTAGAAAAAGGGTTTAAAAATAATTGGCAAATTTTAGCACATACTAATGGAGATGCTGCAATTGACCAATTTATTAGAACAATGAAACCACTACAAGAAAAATACGGAAAGGAAAACAGACGCGATGTTATTATCCACGGGCAATACATTAGGGAAGACCAGTTAAATGAAGCCAAAGACATGAAAATGATTGCTTCTCTATTTCCGTTGCATACATTTTATTGGGGAGATTGGCATACTCAACTTATTGGTGATTCTTTAGTCCAAAGTATTAGTCCGGTAAAAACAGCACTAAAAAAGGGAATGGATATTACTATTCACACCGATGCACCAGTTGCACTACCTAATTTAATGCGCGTTTTGTGGACAGCAGTAGAACGGACTTCTCGTTCTGGTAAAATCATTGGTCCTAATGAAAGGTTATCACCCTACGAGGCTTTACAGGCAATAACCATATGGTCGGCATATCAACATTTTGAGGAAGACAGAAAAGGAAGTCTTGAAAAAGGGAAACTCGCTGATTTTGTGATTTTAGATAAAAACCCATTGAAAGTAAATCCTGAAAATATAAAAGATATACAGGTTTTAAAAACCATCAAAGAAGGAGAAATAGTATATGAGAAATAATTATTGCCGCCAATGTATAACTGTAAAATATTTACGCATATGTGTTTGCTAGCGGTATTCCCTTCGACAAGCTCAGGTCAGGCCTAACCGAATCTGCTCGAAATTACTAACGTCAGTTCTTAACTAAAAATTATTACCTTTAATGTTGTAACTTGCTGTTGTATGAGGCCTTTGTGGTGCATTTCAGCAGAACGTAAAACATAAAAGATATGGAAAGCATAACTGTTCAAACTTCTATCAAATCCGATCTTGACAGGGTTTGGAACTATTGGACACGACCAGAACACATTACCAATTGGAACTTTGCGACTGATGCGTGGTGTTGCCCAAATGCTGAAAATGATTTAAGACCGAATGGGAATTTCTCTTGGCGCATGGAAGCGAAAGACGGTAGTATGGGCTTTGATTTTACGGGAACTTATGACAAAATAATTGACAAGGAACTGATTTCTTACAAAATGTCGGACGGACGAAAAGTGGATATTGCGTTTTTGCAAAACGGAGATGAGGTAAATGTGAGGGAAACATTTGATGCTGAGGGCACACATACCGACGAACAACAGCGTGCTGGTTGGCAGGCGATACTCGAAAATTTCAAAAAATACGTGGAAACGCATTAGCCCATTACAATGAGCGAGACAAGCCCATATAATTCCGTAGCCGAATACATCAATGCTCAACCCGAAGAAACCAAACAAGCGCTGTTGGAACTTAAAGCATGTATTTTGAAAGTTGCGCCTAATGCAACTGAACTACTTAACTATAACATACCCGCTTATGCTTTAGTTAAAGACGGAAAAAGGGAACAGCAGATAATGATTGCAGGCTATACAAAACACGTTGGACTTTATCCACACCCAACAACTATGGAAAAGTTTGAACCTGAATTGACCGTATATAAACGCGGAAAGGTTCGGTTCAATTTCCGTTAGATAAGCCTTTACCTAAAGATTTAATAATAAAAATGATAATGTACCGAAAAACACTATTGAATGCATAAAGAACGTCAACCACTTTCAACAAAGAAGCCGCCTATTCCAGAGCCTGATTATAAGGTTATTGAAGATTGGATGGCAAATGGGGAAATGCCTATTACGGAACCGATGCATTAGGATGGCTGATTGAAGTTGCGGCTTATGATGTGTCTGCTAATATTGTTTTTCTTAATGGTGCAGCTTTTGATCCACAACCACCTTTGGGAACAGGGGAAACAAGATATATTAAGCTAAAGACACTAGATGAGGTAAATGATGCGAGCGTGATTGATTTTATACGACAAGCAGCAAATTATGATGGATGGAAATAAATAATAAACGACATACAGGAATGTGAATACGTAACAACGGTTTGGGTGCTACTCAAACCGCTTTTTCGTTGAAATAGCGTATATTGCTATACGACAAGCAATTACATAACATCCATTACTGCTCGTACAAAAATCGTTTGATAACATTTAGATCAACATGCTGAAAAAACTAAACTACGTACTGCTAACCACAATTTTGGTGTTTTTGAGTTGTAAAAGCGACCAGCAAATACCGGAAATAAATTACTCAAAGGATGTGGTTTCTGAACCTATTCCTTTTGCTCAAGGGATAATCTCTACTGAAGAAAACAGCGAATTTGAATTGACGTTTTCAACGGATGGACTTACAACATATTTTTCTAGAAGGGCGCCAGAACAAAAACAAACCATTTATAAAAGTACGTTGGTCGATGGTAAATGGTCAACACCAGTTTTGGCAAGTTTCTCTATTGATAGAGACGAAACGCCATTGATAACACCAGACGGAAAATTTATGTATTTCGGTTCTGAGCGACCAATTCCAGATAAACCAAACAAAGGAAACTTTGATATGAATATTTGGAAAATGGAAAGAACAGAAACTGGTTGGAGTGAACCAGTACCTTTACCTACACCAATAAATGAAGTGCAAGAAGAAGGCGAAGAATGGCCGTCATCAAATAATAATTTCTTTTTTACAAACGACAACGAGACCTTTTACTATACCACAATGGTGCGTGGCACCAAATCAATCAAACTTTATGAAACGAAGTTAGAAGGGGGAAATTTTTCAGCGCCAAAAGTAATCGATGGACTTTTTGACGATGAGAACTATGTAGTTTATTCTGCGGTAATATCACCAGACGGAAATTTTTTGGTTTTTAATTCCTATGGCGTGCCTAGCGGATCTGGAGGCGAAGATATCTTTGTTTCTAAAAAGACACAAAACGGATGGAGTAGGGCAAAGCCAATAGGTCCCTTAGCAAATACAAAGGGTGAAGAGAGCAGTCCTAGGTTTTCGAGAGATGGAAAGTATTTTTTCTTTAGTCGTGCTGAGAATTATGGTAACTACGAATACGGCAACTGGAGTATATTTTTTGTTGAAACTGAATATCTTGGTTTCAGTGAACTATTTGAATAATTATGTTGCCTAATACGGTATAAAAAAATAGTAGTTGCGGTACCTTGCTAAAAGTTGATTTTTCGTTGAAATAGCGTATATTGCTATACGACAAGCAATTACATGACATCTGTTGCTGCTCATGCATAAACCGTGGTGCTTAATTATTACGAACTCCTAACTCATGATAAAATTCTTTAGAAAAATCCGCCAAAACTTACTTATGGAAAATAAAATTGGAAAGTACTTTAAGTACGCCGTTGGAGAAATTGTACTTGTAGTCATCGGAATTTTAATTGCATTACAGATTAACAATTGGAATGAGCAACGCAAAGAACATAGTAAAGAACAAGCGCTATTAAAAAGGCTTGAAAAGGAATTTATATCTAATAGAAATCAACTTCTAGATAAAATAGAACTTAGAAATACTTTGATTGAAAATTGTAGGCAGTTATTAGATTATTATGATGACCCAGAAAATGCCACACGCGATAGTATCCTTGTTTACTTAAGTACTATTCAACCACCAACCTTTGATCCAATTCAGAACGACTTGGTAAGTTCTGGAAATATCGAAATTTTAAAAGATGAAACGTTAAAGCAACTACTTGTTAATTGGAGCACTGATGTGATTCAACTTCAAGAAGTAGAGCAAGTGTTTTTTAGATTTTGTGAACAACGCATTTATCCTCATCTAAATGACGTAGGTATACAGCGTGATGTAGCATACACCCATTGGAAAGACGCACCCAAAAACTTGTTAGAATCCAAACAGGTTAAAAACCTCATACCTGGAACATCAAAACTTATTACAACGACTACGAATGAACTTTTGAAAGACTCCAAATTAGAAGGTAAGGTTGCTTGGGCATTAACCCTAAATGTGTTTAATAATCAAGAATCCCAAACCTTAATGAAAAGGATTAATCGTATTCTTGAAGTATTAGAAAGCCAAATAAAAAACTAATAAATAAAGCACAACGCTAGCCAATGATAAAATTCTTTAGAAAAATTAGACAGAACTTACTTTCGGAAGGAAGAACCGGGAAGTATCTCAAATATGCAATCGGAGAAATTGTACTTGTAGTCATTGGTATTTTGATTGCGCTACAAATTAACAATTGGAATGAAGACCGAAAAAACAGAATTACAGAAGCCGATTATTATTGTAGAATATTAGATGACTTTTTGCTTAATGAGAAGTTAATTGATGAAAATTATGAGTTGATAGCCAACAAAATAAAACTCACCAAAGCGTTAATAGTAGATTTAAACACTATACCAAATGATAGAAGTCGCATTCTAAATAAATTTGTAATTGCCTTAAGACAAGACGCTTTTGTGCCCAGTACCATTACTTTTGAAGATTTAACATCATCTGGACAATTAAAACTGCTCACAGATATTACATTAAAAAACAGACTGATAAAGCACAGTACAGTTTTAAACAACACTATAAACCTTCTGGAAGAAAATAGAAATGAAATAATTAAGCGGTATTTTGATTTTGACCTTATCACAGAATTGGGATATCAGGATGTTGATTACATGCAAAAAGAACTTAGTGAGGAACATATTTCTTTTTTACCTAAAATCAATTGGACTAACGACCCTACCAACCCATATTTTATAAAATTTCAAGATAATCTTGTGTTTTTTTTGGGTATGCAAATGAGACAGCGACAATACTTTTTTAATTTAAAGGAAGACATACAAGAACCTATTCAATTACTAAAAGGCAAAACGTGTAAATAACGAGACCACAATAATGGCTATCAGTAATTATTTGTTCGCACAACCTACCTCACAGCAATCATACTGATCTCAACATTGACAAACTTAGGTAGGTTGGCTACTTCTACAGTTTCTCTTGCGGGTGCAGTGTCTTCATTAAAATATGTGGCATAAACAGTATTAATCTTTGCAAAGTTGTGCATGTCGCTAATAAAGATAGATGTTTTAATAACGTTTTCAAAGGTCATGTCTGCAGCAGCTAAAACTGCTTTCATGTTTTCCATAACCTGTTTGGTTTCGGCCTCAATGGTATCCATTACCAGTTCCATAGTCTTAGGATGCAAGGCTATTTGCCCAGAGGTGTACAAGGTATTACCAATTAAAACTGCTTGGTTGTATGGTCCTATTGGAGCGGGTGCGTTTGGTGTGTTGATTATAGTTTTCATGAGTATAGGTTGCTTCAGTTATTAGTGGGTTTAAAATTCGGTAATTTGAGTGGTTTTTTAGAATAAAATGGTGACTATTTTGTTCTTGGTTCATTTTGACATTAATAGTTCTCGATACATTTTTAATCGCTTTGCTAGCGATTAAAAACACTCGAACTGACAGTAGATTTGTGTTTTCCCTTTTTTGAGACTGTTTTGTGTCTTGTAGTGAGGGTTTGTTATTTTGTGGTTTGATGAGATGTTGAATTACTGAAGCAAGTTCAGGATGACATCCATGACTTCTTAAGCTTCAGCCATTGTTGACAAGTTTTGTTTATATATACTGCTGACAGCGGTTTCCGACTGTACTTTGACAAGCTCAGCATGACATGTCGGAATTTGGTTTGGCGGTCTCTGTAGGTATTGGTTTTGTTTGGTCTTCGACAGGCTCAGACTGACAGTTGCTTTAATAGTTCTCGATACACTGCAACGCAAACGTTGCAACACTCGAACTGACGGTTAGTTGCCCAATTGACGATCTGGTTGGCGACGCTGATCGTATTTTAAATCTTTTAATAGGTTGGATTTAATACCTATAAAGAAATTCCACGATTGGTTTCTACCAAATGGTACCCAAGAGAAGTTCATTCTCCAGCTTAATAAATCGCGTTCAAAACGTAACTGTGTAAAAGTAAACCCTTGGTTTAGAAAATCATAACCAGAGGATGCGCCAATAGACCAACGCGGTGAAAGTTCTACATCGCCAGAAAACATTAATGAGTGGGAGGAGATTTCGTTTTGTCGCCTAGTATTGTTGTAGTTGGCGACATAAGATAATCTTAAACTCCAGGGCATTTTATAGTTGTAGAACTCATTGTTTTTTTCTTCGTCGTCTTTGCTTTTGTCCTTTTTACGATCGCCTAGACGTTGGTCTGCAAAATCTTGCGATACCCCAAAAAGGTCATCGGCTCTTGCATTGGCAGTAGCGCTATTGCGATCTGCCTCTTCGTCTCTTTCTTCTTCTTCATCCTTACCAGAAAAACTATCGTTATTTAAACTGTAGCTAACGTTTAAGTTAGCAGATGTCATACGGAATAAACTTCCGCCATTGTTAACGTTAAATTTATCGATAACGTTATTATTGCTGTCTAAGGCATATGGATTTAGCGTCATACCGAAGTTAATATTCATCTTCTTATTAAGAATCTGGGTTCCACCAGTAACGCGCAATGGACTCCAGTTTAGTGAGTCTGCCGCTAAATCATAAGAGGTTGCCAAGTTAAGGTTGTTTAATAAAAAGATCTTCTTTGGTTCGGTTTCGGTGGAGTCTTTAGAACGTATTTTGGCTTCAAAATTATTACCAACAGCAAGTCCAAGACTGCTAGAGTAGCGATTACCTGGTCTACCGAAAAGTGAATTTTCAAAACGTGTGTATTCTATCTGATCGCTCGTTGTTCCATCTGCCGCAATAACATCGTAAGTTTCGTAATACTGATCAAAAGCTGGTGAAACATTGTAGCTAATGGAAGGACGCATTACGTGCCTAATGGCTTGTATTTTAGGGTTTTTGCCTTTCTTCTGAAAGTTATACATACCATATAAAGTGGTACCGATACTAGCACCAAAATTATAGGTTAAAAAGCGATCAAAACCGTTAACTTTTATAGCTTCAGAGCTTTCGCCTTCAAAAATATTATTTCGTTTTACGGTATTAAACGTCCAGTTTTCATCAAAATTAGCACTGACACTAGCGCTAAAATGATTAAAAACTTTAAAGTTAGTGGTCACGGGAATAGAGTGGCGCATCCCGGCAAGGGCATCCTCAAACATTTCACTTTTACCAAATAATGAGTCAGTAGTCTGTATACGGTATTCGCCTCTAGTGTTCACTTGAAAGTTAATATTCTGAATCGCACCTTTTTTGGCACCAGATTTTGGAGCAAAAGGAAACACTCTGGTCATGGAGGCTTGCATGGTTGGCAATGTTAAATTAATGGCCTCTGTATTTGTATTTTGATTGTGTGTAGCTGTTAAACTCAGATTAACTTGTGGCTCACCTTGAAAGGTTTTAGAATACGATACCGAAGAGGCCAAGGTATTAGTAAGCGTATTGGCTAAATTGGCCTGATTAATAGACTGTGAAAAGAACTGACTACTACCTAGGTTAACCGATGCTGAGAATCTAGAATTTGGATTAGCCTTAGCGTCCTGACTATGTGACCATCTTATGTTGTAAATTGTACTTTGCCTAAAATCTGGGAAACCACGTTCGCTATTAAGTAAGTTTTCATATCTAAAGCCAAAGTTTCCTCTAAACTTGTAGCGTACAGCATAGTTGCTCTGTAACCTAATACCATAACTACCATTGGTGTAATAGTCTCCAAGGACTGCCAAATCTAGATAATCGTTGATGGCAAAGTAGTAACCTCCATTTTGTAAAAAATAACCTCTGTCGTTACCAGTATCTTCTCCAAACGACGGAAAGATAATACCAGACGTTTGTTTTTTGGACATTGGAAAGAAAGCAAAAGGTAAAGCAATTGGTGTTGGCACATCGTAGATATACATTTGGCTCATACCAGTTACAATCTTTTTGTTAGGTACAATTTTTGCCTTACTCATCTTAATATAATACTCAGGATCTTCTAGGTTTTCTGAAGTCGTAAACTTTCCTTGTGATATAAAATATACCGAATCGTTTTCTCTTTTTGTACGCTCAGCTATGACGGTTCCGCCACTTTGTTCGGTTACGGAATTAAAAATTAAAGCCTTTCTGGAGTCGGTATTAAAAATAATAGAATCTGGTTCAATAACATTAGCACCTTGTGTAAAAACAGGTTTTTGAGAGTATCCTGTTGAGTCTTTTAATCTGCCAGCATATACCAGATTTTTATTGTAATCAATAACTATAACACCAGCCGTGATTTCCATATCTTCATATTGAACCATAGCCTCGTTAAATAGGCGTATTTGCTGCTTTTTTTGATTTACAGCGACATAATCCCTAGCCTTATAAGTTACTATATCTTTTAAAAAGCCTTCCTTTTTTACAGAGTCACTATCTGTAGAGTCAACTACTTTGGTATTCAAAGGCGGATTTAATAAAGAATCAGCAGAAATTTCAACCCTGTCTTTAGCAACAACAGTAGTGTCGTTTTTTTGCTCGGATGGAATGCCTTCGTTCTTTTTTGGTAATTCCTGAGCCAAGCTAAAAGTGTTGATAAACACTGTAAAACTCAAGGTAAAAAGTATGTGTAAGCTATTTGTACGCAATCCTTTTAGATGTATTTTTGTAAAAGTATGGCTCGGTTTTTGAAACGCCAAAAGTACAGATATTTTTTTGTGATTATCTTATTAAATTTCTAAAGTTTAAAAATAGGATATTACTAAAAATACTGCGTAATAATTCGAGTTTATAAACCGTTAGATTAAATATGCAAACGACGCGAAAATATATAATAGTATTCTTACTACTTACTTTTATCACTTCTTTAACATGCTTTGCACCTTTGCACGCGCAAGATGACAAGTTTATTGTGGTGTTAGATGCTGGTCATGGTGGTCACGATTCTGGTAACTTAGGCAATGGTTACAAAGAAAAAAACATAGCGCTTAATGTTACATTAGAAGTTGGTAAGGAGTTAGAAAAGAATAAAGACATCAAAGTCATTTACACACGTAAAACCGATGTGTTTGTTGAGCTGCACGAACGTGCGAATATTGCAAACAAAGCAGATGCAGATTTGTTTGTATCTATACACTGTAACGCACACAGCTCCCAAGCCTTTGGGACTGAAACCTTTGTTTTGGGTGAAAAGAATACCGGTAGAAACTTTGAGGTTGCCAAGCGTGAGAATGAGGTCATCTTCTTAGAGGATAATTACGAACAACATTATGAAGGTTTTGACCCAAGTTCGCCAGAATCTACTATTGCTATTGGTATAGAGCAAGAAGTGTATGTAGAGCAGAGTATTGTTTTAGCTCGAAAGATTGAAGATCATTTTATAAACAATGCTAAGCGAAAAAGTAGGGGACTAAAACAAGCAAGTCTTTTGGTAATACGAAATACATATATGCCAAGTGTTTTGGTAGAAGTTGGTTTTTTGACTAACAACAAAGAAGGAGCTTATTTAAATACTAAATCTGGTCAGTCTAAGATGGCAATAGCTATTAAAGATGCTATCTTATCTTACAAGAAAGAAATAGATCAGAATGTTGGTAGCAGTATTCTAGGTACCGAGAAGCTAGACACAGAGACCGTTGAAACTCTGGAGAGTTTACCTTTGGTATACGAAGATATTACCTTTAAAGTACAGATAGCTGCGAGTTCTAAAGATTTAGAACCAAAATCCTATAATTTTAAAGGTTTAACCGATATAAGTAAGGTTAAAGTAGGCAAGCTTTATAAATATTTTTACGGAAGTACTTCAGATTATAACAAAGTAAAACAACTACAGGAAGACGCAAAGTCCAAAGGCTATACAACCAGCTTTGTGGTTGCTTACAAGGATGGTGAACAAATTAGCTTGGATGAGGCTTTAAAATCTGCCACTAATTAGAATTATTATTAATAATTTTATTCCTAATTTTGTTTTCAATCAAATCTAAGCCCATTGAAAATTTCAAGAGAAGCTAAAACTGCAGTATTAGTATTGTCTGGTATTGCACTTTTCATTTATCTGTTTTCGTATTTAAAAGGAGACGATATTTTCTCCAATACAAATACTTATTACACCGAGTTTGATTATAATGCCTTAAGTCCTTCGTCTTCCGTTACTGTAAGAGGTAATAAGGTTGGTAAGATAGAAGAGATTAAATATGATTTTGAAACAGGTAAAACCAGAGTATCCTTTTCTGTAAATCCTAAGCTAAAGTTTTCTAAAAGTAGTATTATTAGACTTTATGAAACTGGTCTAATGGGTGGTAATGCGCTTGCTATTGTAAACTCAAATGAAGGTGAGCTCGCAAAACCCGGTGATTATATAGCGTCAGAAGTACAACCAGGATTAATAACATCGTTGAAAAGTAATTTTTCAGGTATCAGTTCAGATTTAGATAGCACTATTCGTTCGGCGGATACCTTAATGACAAATCTTAATAGGTTGGTAGTAGATGAATCTGAAGCAGGATTAAAAAGTACGATTGAAGAATTAAACGCGACGCTTAAATCTTTTAAATCCTTATCGTATTCTGTACAAGGAGTTATCAAGGCAAACGATGCTAAGATTGACTCTATTTTAGATAACTTCAATAGTACTAGCGAAAACTTATCAAAATTATCAGACGATATTAAAGACATAGAGTTGGCAAAAACCGTCACAAAATTTGATGAGTCTTTAACATCAATAAATACGTTGTTGGCAAGTGTGAATAGCAGCGATGGCACACTTGGCAAACTACTCAATGATGATGCGCTATACAATAACCTTGAAGCTGCATCTAAAGAAATGGAAGCGTTGTTGCTCGATATAAAATTACATCCTGCACGATACAGAAGAATTTTGTCTAAGAAAGAAATTCCGTATCAGCCACCAACCGAAGACCAAAAGAATTAATTTTTTATGGAATATATACCAAATATACTTTTTGCTGTTATCCTTGCTTTGGGTATTGGCTATTTTGCAAGAAATATTAAGAAGCTCATTCGTAATATAAAACTTGGTAGAGAAGTAGATGCTAGTGATCATAAGCGTGAACGTTGGAGCAATATGGCCAGAATTGCACTTGGCCAGAGTAAAATGGTAAAACGGCCAATTGCTGGTTTTCTACACGTTGTAGTTTATGTTGGTTTCATAATTATAAACATTGAAGTTTTAGAAATTATTATCGATGGCCTTTTTGGTACTCATCGTATAGGACTTAAAGTTTTGCCAGAATCTGTCTATGGCTTTTTAATAGGTAGTTTCGAAATTTTAGCGGTCTTAGTACTCGTTGCCGTGTTTGCTTTTTGGATGCGTCGTAATGTTATCAATATCAAACGCTTTAAAAGTTTAAAAGGTTGGCCAAAGAATGATGGTAATATCATTTTGTATTTCGAAGTGGTGCTTATGTGTTTATTCTTGGTAATGAATGCAACAGATACAATGTTTCAGAATTTAGGTCATGGCAATGTTATTTCACAATTTATAGCACCTTGGTTTGGGGATAATCCAGACACTTTACATATCATAGAGCGCACAGCATGGTGGCTACACATTGTGGGTATACTGATTTTCTTAAACTATCTGTATTTCTCTAAGCATTTACATATTCTTTTAGCATTTCCGAATACTTATTACGGTAGTGTAGCGCCAAAAGGGAAGTTTAACAATCTAGAATCAGTGACTAACGAGGTAAAATTAATGATGGATCCAAACGCAGACCCGTTTGCCGCGGCACCAGAAGGAGCAGAAGAAGAGGAACCAGCGAAGTTCGGTGCTAGTGATGTTATGGATTTAAACCAAATTCAACTACTCAACGCTTACACATGCACAGAGTGTGGTCGTTGTACAGCGGCTTGTCCTGCTAACCTAACAGGCAAGAAATTGTCTCCGCGTAAGATTATGATGGATACTAGAGATCGTCTAGAAGAAGTAGGAAAAAATATAGATGCCAATGGTGGAGAATTTAAAGACGATGGCAAACAATTATTAGGAGATTATATTACCAATGAAGAACTTTGGGCATGTACTACGTGTAATGCTTGTGTAGAAGAGTGTCCGGTAAGCATTAATCCGTTATCCATTATCTTGGATATGCGTCGTTATTTGGTAATGGAGCAGAGTGCAGCACCTATGGAATTGAATAACATGATGACCAATATAGAAAATAATGGTGCACCTTGGCCATACAACCAGATGGACCGTTTGAATTGGGCTAAAGAAGACTAGAACGTTGATGCGTTTAAGCGTTTAATTTGCTTTTGATTCAATTTATAAACAATTAAACGATTCAACTCATAAAAAATAAACATCTAAGAGATGAGCGAAGAACTAAAAGTGCCAACAATGGCAGAATTTATGGCAGAAGGTAAACAACCCGAAATCTTGTTTTGGGTAGGATCTGCTGGTAGTTACGATGATAGAGCGAAAAAAATATCAAAGGCTTTTGTTAAAATTTTAAACAAGGCCAATGTAGAATTTGCTGTATTGGGCGAAGAGGAAAGTAATACAGGTGATGTTGCTAAGCGTGCTGGTAATGAGTTTTTGTTTCAGATGCAAGCGATGATGAACATTGAAATTCTTAATGCTTATGAGGTGAAGCGTATAGTCACTTGCGATCCACATTCTTATAACTGTATAAAAAACGAATATCCAAGTCTTGGTGGTAATTACGATGTGGTACACCATACCCAATTTATAAAAGAATTAATAAGTTCTGGTCGTTTAACTATAGAAGGCAATACTTATAAAGGAAAGCGTATTACATTTCACGATCCATGCTACTTAGGTCGTGCCAATAGCGAGTATAACGCACCAAGAGATGTTCTTAAAAAAACCAATGCTAATCTGGTTGAGATGAAACGTCACAAATCTACAGCTTTATGTTGTGGTGCAGGTGGTGCCCAAATGTTTAAAGAGCCCGAAAAAGGGAATATGGATATCAATGTTCTTAGAACGGAAGACGCTTTAGAAACCAAGCCAGATATTATTGCTACAGGTTGCCCATACTGTAATACTATGATGACTGATGGTGTAAAGGCCAAAGAAAAAGAAAATGAAATTTCGGTATTAGATATCGCTGAGTTGATTGCCAATTCTTAGGTTTTGACAAACAATAATAATAAGTTATTTAGAAAAAGTATAATTTTTGGTATCATAAGCGGATTAATAATAGCAACTATAAATCTTGGAATAGATTATTATAAAGGCTCTTCTTTAATTTCAGTAAATTTATTCGTTTTTGATTTCATAATACACTCTATAATCATGGGATTTGTATATAGATTAATTACATTTAAAGGATAATTCTTAACAGAATATGATATACCTATGAAAAAAGTTACACTTTTAATATTAGTTGTACTCTTTGGATCAAGTGCTTTAGCTCAAAAAAAGTCAAAAGAAGAGGTTGCAGAGCTGATGGCAGAGGACACTTGCGAGTGTATTTCTAAAAAGAAATTTGATAAATCTGACGATACCGAAGAAAAGGAAATGGCTTTGGGACTTTGCTTATTTGATAGCTTTAATAAACACAAATCAAAATCTAGATATTACAGTAAAAAAACCTTAAATGATATCGAAGAAATAGGTGAAGATGTTGGTTTTATAATGGCAACTACTTGTGCGGATGACTTTTTATCCATTTTTTCTTCAGAAGAATTAGTAGAAATTGTAGGTGACGATGAAGATGAAGTTGGTCTGGATGCATCCACGGATTCTGTGTTAACGATAGAGGTAGAGTTGGTGACAATGAATAACGACGCTATTTCTTATTTTGAAGCTAAAGACGATTTTGATAAAACACACATTTTTTTAATTACTGAAGAATTTGAAGGCTATGAGCTGCTTAAAAAATCTAACTTCGGTAAATCTTATACCGTAACGTTTAAGGAAGTAGAGTTGTTTGATTTAAGTGAAAAGCAATACATCACAAAAAAAGTAATTACGAAGCTAGAAGAACTTTAGTATGCTAGTAGATTTTGATAAATTACCAGAAGAATCACGTGTTTGGATTTACCAAGCTAACAGAAGTTTTTCTGAAGAAGAAATAAAAGCGTTAACCTCTAAACTCGAAACATTTATTGAAGCATGGACGGCACATGGTAAAGATTTACAAGCCGGCTTTAAGATTGTTTACAAGCGCTTTATTGTTATTGCTTTAAATCAAAACCTTAATGTGGCTACAGGTTGCTCAATTGATGCTTCTGTACATTTTATTCAACAGTTAGAAAAAGACTATAATGTCGATTTAATGGATAAGATGAATGTGTCCTTTAAACAAGGAGAATTCATTGCCTACAAACCATTAATGGACTTCAAAAAAATGGCTAAAAACAATTCTGTATCCAAAAATACCATTGTTTTTAATAACCTAGTCACTAATATCGCAGAGTTTAAAGACAATTGGGAGGTACCAGCAAGTGAAAGTTGGCACAGTCGGTTTATTAAATAAATCTTCAGATTGAAGAATTCTTAATAAAATCACCTAAAAATTACAGCATTTGCATTACCAATGATTTTCATTTTTAAGAAAGAATGTTCATTTTTACACTAACTTATTTAGGAACTTAAATTCTCTAATTCGTTATTCTAAATTCGTAAATCGTCAATAGAACGTGGGCACAGATATTTTCTTATTAAATATTTCAGGACAAGATAAACCAGGCTTAACATCGTCTTTAACCAGTGTTTTGGCAGCCTATGATGCTAAGATTTTAGATATTGGTCAGGCTAATATCCACGATACCTTGTCATTAGGTATGATGTTCGAAATAAAAACCGGAAAAAAATCTGCAGCAGTCCTAAAAGACTTATTATTTAAGGCTTATGAATTAGGTATTACAGCAAAATTTACACCTATATCCTTAGAGAATTACGAGCACTGGGTAAGTATGCAAGGTAAGGATCGGTATATCGTTACCATTTTAGGCGATAAACTAAAAGCAGAACAGATTTCTGAGGTCACCAAAGTTATATCAGAAAAGAATCTGAACATAGATTCCATAAAGCGATTAACAGGTCGTACATCTTTAGTAAAAGAAGAAGAGTACCCTAGAGCATCTATTCAACTTTCAATTCGAGGAAAATTGAATGATAAATCCGAGTTTACATCTAGATTTATGGAAATATCGCATGCGTTGGATGTTGATATTGCTTTTCAGGAAGACAGCATGTTTAGACGTAACCGTCGTTTGGTGTGTTTTGATATGGATTCAACCTTAATTCAAACCGAAGTTATAGATGAATTGGCAGAACGCGCTGGAGTTGGTGATGAGGTAAAGGCCATTACAGAGTCTGCAATGCAAGGGGAAATAGATTTTCAGGAGAGTTTCAAAAAACGTATGAAGCTTCTAGAAGGACTCAGTGAATCTGTTTTAAAGGATGTTGCAGAAAATTTACCAATTACCAAAGGTGCAAAACGACTTATAGATACGCTTCATTATTACGGTTATAAAACTGCAATTCTATCTGGCGGATTTACTTATTTTGGGCACTACCTTCAAGAAAAATTAGACATAGACTTTGTGTATGCTAATGCTTTAGAAATCAAAGATGGTGTACTTACAGGTGGTTATGTTGGTGATATTGTTGATGGTCATAAAAAAGCCGAGTATCTTCAATTATTAGCGGATAATATGGGTATTGATATAGAGCAGACTATTGCTGTAGGAGACGGTGCAAATGACTTACAAATGCTCAATTTAGCAGGTTTAGGTATTGCGTTTCATGCTAAGCCAAAAGTTAAGGATAATGCCCAGAACTCTATTTCTAGTATTGGTTTGGATGGTGTGCTATATTTATTGGGTTATCACGACCGTCATATAGATTTGGTGTAACTATGTATAACTGTTAATTATACGGTTTATAAAACTATCCTAAAGTCTTTTTACTTCTTATTAAATATGCTATTTTGGCATAGTATTCGTTATTAAAATTACAAACGAGAAAAGATTGATGTATGCGATATTTGTCCCTTATTCTAATAGCTTTTTGTGTTCAGATTAGTATTGCCCAAGAAGCAACTCCTAATCCATTATTAACCAAAGATACAGCGCAACAACAAAAATGGGTAGATAGTATTTACAATGCTATGACCTTAAAAGAGCGTGTAGGTCAGCTTTTTATGGTTCAGGTGTTTTCAAAAAATAATGAGAAGGTTAATAATAAAATTGTCGATTTAATAAAAGACGAACACATTGGAGGTGTTATTTATTCAAATGGTGGACCATACCGTCAAGCCAAATTAAATAACCTTTTGCAAGCAACATCTAAAGTACCTTTGTTGGTGGGTATGGATGCAGAATGGGGTTTGAGTATGCGCTTAGACTCTACGTATGCGTTTCCGTGGAATATGACGCTAGGTGCTATTAAAGATGATAGTTTGGTAGAACAAACCGGAAGACAAATCGGTGAGCATTGCAAACGTTTGGGTGTGCACTTTAATTTTGCACCAGTAGTGGATATCAATACCAATCCTAAAAATCCAATCATTGGTAATCGTTCATTTGGTGAAGACAGAGATAATGTTACAGCCAAAGGATTAGCATTTATGAATGGTATGCAAAGTGCTGGAGTTTTGGCAAATGCCAAGCATTTCCCAGGTCATGGTGATACCGAAGATGATTCCCATAAAACCTTACCAACGGTTTCCTTTAGTGAAAAACGAATAGATTCTGTAGAACTATATCCTTATAGAAAGCTCATAAGCGAGGGTTTGTCTAGCGTTATGGTTGCGCACCTTAATGTCCCAAGTTTAGAAAAAAGACGAGGTTTTCCATCGTCCTTATCAAAACATATTGTTACAGATATTCTTAAAGGTGAATTAGGTTTTAAAGGTTTAATCTTTACAGATGCCTTAACCATGAAAGGTGCTGCAGATTATGTAGAAAAAAACGTTGATGGTATTACAACTAGTGTATTTTCAAAAGGTGGCGAAATTGATTTAATGGCATTTTTAGCAGGAAATGACGTCTTGCTAATGTCTGAAGACCCTGAGAAAGGCATCGAAAGGATTATGGAAGCTTACGAGGATAAGAAAATAAGTGAAGAGCGATTGTCGCACTCTGTTAAGAAGATTCTGATGGCAAAGTACAAGGTTGGTTTGCATAATTACTCACCAGTGGGTCTGTACGGTCTAGGTAAGGACTTAAATAGACTTGAAGACGACGTACTTTACGAAACCCTTATGGAGAATGCTATTACTGTGGTGAAAAATAAAGATGATGTACTGCCACTTAGAGACCTGCAAACCAAAAATATAGCTTATGTAGAATTAGGAGACGCAAGTGGATCAGCCTTTTACAACGAATTAAAAAAATACACTAAAGTACATCACATAAAAGGAGAAAAGTTAGACGAAATTATGACCAAACTACAGAATTATAATACTGTGGTAGTTGGTTTTCATAAATCTAATGACAACCCTTGGAAAGCTTATGAATTCTCACAAAAAGAGTTAGCATGGCTATACGAAATTGCTAGAAGCACTACTGTAATTCTAGATGTTTTTGCCAGACCTTATGCATTAAACGATTTACGCTCAGTGGAAAACATTGAAGCCATTGTAATGAGTTATCAGAATAGTACTATAGCTCAACAAAAATCGGCTCAGCTTATTTTTGGCGGAATAGGTGCAAAAGGCAAGTTACCTGTAAGTAATGGTGAGTTCTTCCCTGTAGGTACAGGCTTAACTTATAATGCACTATCTAATCTTAGTTACGGTTTACCAGAGCGTGTTGGTATGGATTCTAAGCTTTTAAGCAGAATAGACTCTGTAGCCAATCATGCTGTTAACAATAGAATGACGCCTGGTATTCAACTTTTGGTAGCTAGACGTGGAAAAGTTATTTATAACAAGAATTTTGGTTATCACACCTACTCAAAAAAGAACAAGGTAGACTTTGATGATATTTATGACGTAGCATCTTTAACAAAAATTATTGCGACGCTTCCTGTACTTATGGAATTAGAGCAACAAGGTTCCGTATCATTAGATTCAAAGCTAGGAGATTTACTACCAGCGTATAAAAAGTCTAATAAAAAGAACATTACCTTAAAACGAATGTTATCGCATTATGCGCAGTTAAAACCTTGGATTCCTTTCTATTATGCAACTCTAGATACTGTTACAAAGAAACCAGATCCTAAATATTATAGAACAAAACGCTCTAAGGATTTTAATATAGAGGTTACCAACACACTTTTTATGCGCAACGATTACAAGGACTCTATACAAGAAATTATAAAGGAGAGTGATTTACTTTCAAGATTGCGTTATCGCTATAGCGATTTGCCATATTACATCCTTAAAAATTATCTGGAAGGCTTTTATGATAAATCTTTACACGAAATAACTCAAGACCGTTTCTACAAGTCTTTAGGTGCAAATTATACCACATACAACCCAAGAAAAACATTTAGTCTAAAAGACATTGTACCAACTGAAGTGGATAGCTATTATAGGTATAAAAAGGTTCATGGTTATGTACACGACATGGGAGCCGCTATGCAAGGAGGCATTGGTGGCCATGCTGGTGTTTTTAGTAATGCCAATGATGTGGCAAAGATTATGCAGATGTACTTACAAAAAGGATTTTATGGTGGTAAACGTTACTTTAAATCCGAAACTATAGATAAGTTTAACACCTGTTATTATTGCGAAAGTGACAACAGGAGAGGTATAGGTTTCGATAAACCACAATTAGGAGAAGAAGGCCCTACTTGCGGTTGTATATCAATGACTAGTTTTGGACACTCTGGTTTTACGGGTACTTATGCATGGGCAGATCCTGAAGAAGAAATCGTTTACGTGTTTTTAGCCAATAGAACTTATCCAGAGGCTGGCAAGAATTTATTGCTTAGGGAGAACATCAGAACCGAAATTCAGCGACTCATTTATGAAGCGATCATAGATTAGGGCTATACGTTAAAAAGTGCTAAAAGTTACTTTGTACCAATTCAAATCTGCTAACTTTAACACGTATTATAAATTTGTAAGGATTTAAAAAGGTCCAAGACTTTATACATATCAATTTTAATCGTTCAAAAGTTTTAGATGAAACATCCATGATTAATCATAGATTGTACAGCAAATATGATAATAGGATGTTCCATGTGCCCATTAAAAAAATGTCTGCTATAAAGCAGGCAATAAATATTAACACATGAAAATAGGAATTGTTTGTTACCCAACATTTGGTGGTAGTGGTGTAGTAGCTACAGAATTAGGTTTAGAACTCTCTAAACGCGGTCACGAAATTCACTTTATAACCTATAGTCAACCAGTACGTTTAGAGTTGTTGAGCAATAATGTTCATTTTCACGAAGTCCATGTTCCTGAATACCCTTTATTTCACTATCAACCTTATGAGTTGGCATTGTCTAGTAAGTTGGTAGATATGGTGCAACTTTATGGTATAGAGTTGTTGCATGTGCATTATGCAATTCCACATGCTTATGCAGCCTATATGGCTCAGCAAATGCTTTTAGCAAAGGGAATTCATATTCCTATCGTTACCACACTTCATGGCACAGATATCACACTAGTTGGTAGTCATCCGTTTTATAAACCCGCGGTAACCTTTAGTATTAACAAATCTGATGCCGTTACTTCGGTTTCAGAAAGTTTAAAGAAGGACACCATGCGTCTTTTTGATATTAAAAAAGATATTTATGTAGTGCCAAACTTTATAGACTTAGATAAGCATCTCAATAATTTTACGGATTGTCAACGCGCTATGATGGCAGAAGATGAAGAGTTTATCATTACGCATATTAGTAATATGCGCGAAGTAAAGCAAATACCAGATGTAATTAAGGTTTTTTATAATATTCAGAAAGCGTTACCAGCTAAGTTAATGATGGTTGGTGAAGGCCCAGAAAAAGAAACCGCTGAAATATTGGCTGAAGAATTGGGTATTAGTGATAAGGTTATTTTCTTCGGAAACAGTAACGAAATAGACCGTATCCTATGCTTTAGTGACTTGTTTTTACTACCATCGCAAACTGAAAGTTTTGGTCTGGCAGCTTTAGAGGCTATGGCAAGTGGAGTACCGGTAATATCGACTAATACAGGTGGATTACCAGAAGTAAATATCGATGGATATTCTGGTTATTTAAGTGATGTTAATGCTGTAGCAGATATGTCGGCCAACGCCATTAAAATACTTAAAAATTCAGAGACGTTAAAGACGTTTAAAGCTAATGCCAAAGCACAATCTAAGAAGTTTGATATTCACGCTATTGTGCCACAATACGAAGCCATCTACGAAGAAACCTTAGATAAGATTTTGGTTACTAAATAGAAAGGTGAGATTCTGAAACGACTTATCAATGACAAATTAGATAAGTATGCATTATTAATTAGACCAAACCGCGTAACGTTCTCTACGCAACTCTAAAGTGATTGCTTTCTCGGCTACTAAAGCATCTTTTCGTGTTAAAAAGGGATCTATATGATTATAAAGACTTGGCCTAAGATACAAGCCATATTTTTCTACAATATTAGACGATAGTTTGTGTCCTTTTTTGTTTCTATAACCTGTTTTGTGTTGTTCAAAACGTTCCTTAGGGCTTTTACTTGTCATACCAACATACAAACACTCTAATACACCATTGTACTGCGGATTAGCATTTCTAAACTTGGCATTTTCTGTAAATACACGCTTAGAAAGTTCTACAACATAAATACGATATAGCGTTTTTGGCATGTTTTTAAAATGGAAAATTTAAGGTTGACGAAGAATTTTTTCCATTTTTCTACCTTTTGCTAATTCATCTACGAGTTTGTCTAAATACCTGCATTGTTGCGTGGTAGTATTGGTTATATCTTCAACTCTATAACCGCAAATAACACCTTTTATGAGATGTGCATTTTCATTAAGGTTGGCATTCTCAAAAAAGTCTTTAAAATTAGCTTTTTGCTCAATGAGTTCATTGAGTTTGTTTTCATTGTAGCCGGTAAGCCATTCAATGACTTCGTGGAGTTCTTCCTTGGTTCTGCCTTTCTTTTCTACTTTGGTCACGTAATGTGGGTATACAGATGCAAAACTCATATTAGCGATACGTTCGTCGTGGTGGCTGGTGTCAGATTTACTCATTTTATATTTTTTTGTGAAAAAAGGTAGTTTTTAGGTAGTTGCGCTTATCGATTTTGTGTATGGCTCGTTGCGGAAAATCAGCTATGATTTTCCGCCGTAACCTAAAGATAGCAAATTGCAATGAATTCCGATTAGGAATTCAGCCGCAATGAGCTATACATGTCTTAAGTTTACAATCCATTATATTTAGAAGATTAACCAGAAAGCACAAAAGAGAGGATTAAGATTAGTATACACGGTGAAGCTGTAACTTCGACAACAATGATAATCCCCTCTCTTTTCTACTTAGA
>NZ_SZQF01000002.1 GCF_005869935.1 Winogradskyella algicola | reverse complement strand
AAGGGATGCGTCAGCAATCCATTGAGCTCTGATTTGTTAATGAAGTTGTTTAGTTGCCAAGCTTGCTTGAGCATTTTTTTGTTTGAAGTATGTTCAAAGCGGAGCTCAAGGGATGCGTCAGCAATCCATTGAGCTCTGATTTGTTATGAAGTTGTTTAGTTGCCAAGCTTGCTTGAACATTTTTTTGTTTGAAGTATGTTCAAAGCGGAGCTCAAGGGATGCGTCAGCAATCCATTGAGCTCTGATTTGTTATGAAGTTGTTTAGTTGCCAAGCTTGCTTGAGCATTTTTTGTTTGAAGTATGTTCAAAGCAGATCTCAAGGGATGCGATAGCAATCCATTGAACTCTGATTTGTTTATGAAGTTGTTTTGTCGCCAAGCTTGCTTGAGCATTTTTTTCTTTTCAGTACGTGTTAGGAGCCAGTTTAAGTGTTTTCTTTCTATATTTAGGCAATGATCTTATTCTACCTACAAGAAGCTCAGAATCCTGAAATTAACCCTACTTTTAGACTGGTAATGCTAGTCATCTTTTTTATTGGCTTAGCAGTTGTAATTCTTTCTAAGTTTTATGCCTTTTTTGAGTCTATTTATGCTTCAAAATATAAGAAACCATTCTTTTTAAATGCTATTGTATTTAAAAAAGAGTTAACAAATAGACAGCAATCAGTTTTAAAGAATGAATTTGATTTTTACAATAGGCTCAATAAAAGAGAACAAGACATCTTCAGACATCGTCTAGCAACGTTTATTAATAAAAAAGAATTTATAGGTAGAGAAGGATTGGTAGTGGATGAAGTGATGAAGACGTTATTTTCTGCTACAGCTGTAATGTTAACGTTCGGTTTTAGAAACTATAGTATTGAATTGATAGATAAAGTAATAATCTATCCAACAGCATACTATTCTAATTTAAATGAAACTTACCATAAAGGGGAAACAAACCCGCAATTAAAGTCAATAGTTTTTTCTTGGGAAGATTTTAAAAAAGGATATCACATAGGTGACGACAATTTAAATTTAGGAATCCATGAGTTTGGGCATGCAATTCATTTAAATGCTTTTAGAAAATCGGATATAAGTAGCGAGATTTTTAGAGATGGTTTCAATAAACTGGCTAGTTACCTTCAAGATCATAAAAAGGTTAGAGATAATTTAATAACATCAAAATACTTTAGGGCGTATGCCTATACCAATCAGTTTGAGTTTTTTGCAGTATTGTTAGAAAACTTCATAGAGACTCCAGACGAGTTCAGAGATAAATTTCCAGAACTTTACAACTATATGAAACAAATGTTAAACTTTAATTTTGCAGGATACTGATGACTAAGAAATAAGCATTATTTTTGAAGTATAAGCAACTATAAACTATACATGAAAAGAATATTAGTAACAGGTGGAGCAGGATTTGTGGGTTCACATCTCTGTGAGCATCTCTTAAATAAAGGAAACGAAGTTATATGCTTGGATAATTATTTTACAGGCTCTAAACAAAACATAGAGCATCTCATGGATCATCATTATTTTGAATTGGTGAGGCATGATATTACTAATCCTTTTATGGCCGAAGTAGATGAGATATATAATTTTGCTTGTCCGGCATCTCCTGTGCACTATCAATACAACCCTATAAAAACAACCAAAACCTCTGTAATGGGTGCTATAAATATGTTAGGATTAGCAAAACGTGTTAAAGCAAAAATATTACAGGCATCTACAAGTGAAGTGTATGGAGACCCTACAGTACACCCTCAGCCAGAAAGTTATTGGGGAAACGTCAACCCTATAGGATCACGGTCTTGTTATGATGAAGGTAAACGATGTGCAGAAACCTTATTTATGGACTATCACAAGGAGAATAAGGTAAAGATTAAGATTATACGTATTTTCAACACTTATGGTCCAAGGATGCATCCGCAAGATGGAAGAGTGGTGTCCAATTTTATAGTGCAAGCCTTAAAAGGTGAAGATATTACGATTTTTGGTGAGGGTACACAAACTAGAAGTTTCCAGTATGTTGATGATTTAATTGATGGGACAGTTAGAATGATGAATACTCGAGATGGATTTATAGGTCCTGTAAATATTGGTAACCCAAAGGAATTTACCATGATTCAATTAGCAAATGAAATAATTGACCTTACAGGTTCCAAATCTAAAATTACATACTTGCCACTGCCTGAGGATGATCCTATGCAGCGTCAGCCAGATATAAGTTTAGCTAAAAAAGAATTAGGAGGATGGGAGCCAAAAATAAATTTAAGAGAGGGATTAAAAAGTACAATCAACTACTTTGATGATTTATTGACTCGGGAAAGCTAGCTTCTAACGTAGTATTAGTATATAAAAAAAGTCTCTAAAAATTAGAGACTTTTTTTATTTTATTTATGTTTTCAATGACTACCATAGCGCGAATATAGCTTGTAAGTGGGTTTGATAATGATTGTTATCTAGTCCACTTTCTGCATGGTCTAATGCAAATTTACCAATAACTTGAGCGCGTATTCCAAAGGTCTGTCTTCTATTTAACCAAAACAATACACCACCACCAAGGTTAAGCGATATATTTGTTTCGTCGATATTAAAAAATCCTACACCTGCGTTACCGTAAAAATCAATCCAATCTGCAGAAGGGAAGATATGCTTTCCGAAGTAATACTTAGCGTGAGTGTCAAAAGAAAAATAAGTGTAATCTTCTTGCAATACTACACCATCAATTTTATCACCTTCAGCAAATGAGTTTAATGTAAAGGCTTGCTCGATTGATAAACCAGAAGTCCATCCTACTTCTACTCCAAGAGAAATAGGTAGATTAATGGCCCAGTCTGTCATACCATTTGCAGGTGATTGTGTTCCAGCACTGTTAACAGCATTAAGGCCTACACTTCCAAACCATTCAGCAGAACCAGACTGGCTGTAGGAATTTAACGATAACGTCACCAAAGCTGTTAGTAAAAGTAATTTTCTCATGAAAAAATTTATTTTAAAAATCAAAGTTAAACTTTATGGCTTATAAAACAAATAAGATATTAAGTTATTATAGTTAAATGTAAATATAATTAAGTGTTTTTTAAAACAGACCTCATATGGCTAAAAATACGTCTACGGTCTTTTAATAATGCTGTTCTATAGGCTTTATTTTTTATAAAATGAGGAATCCTACTGATGATTATCCATAAAAAATCGATAAGCTTTATGAGTTTATTCCAAAATTTATAAAATTTAAGATGCTTTAATTTAAAGTTGTAAAATTTGGTTACAAAATTTGTACCGCTGTATTTTTCAGGAATATCTTTAAAAAAGATGCCCAATAAATTAAAGTAATTCCTAATGAGCTTACTGTTACTGTTTATGGTTGAGCAATCTTTTCGTTGCAATATCACCAGGCTATCGTAAGCAGATCTAAAACTAACACTATTGTATAAACTACCATTGTCATTGATCTGATAGTTAAGAATATTGTGAAGTAATAAGTGTTTTGAAGAGGGTATAGCAATGGTATTAATAAGTTGACTAGAAGATAAGATGTTAGAACAACTCAATGCTTTGTCTGTATGAGATACAAAGAGTTTTCTGTGTAATTCTACAGCACAAATATACTTGTCGGTTTTAAGTCTTGGTAGGTGTTTGTGTTCAAAGAAATCGTTGCCAAGTGTTTGTTCAATGGGATAGTAACTATTCTTTTTCAATATGTCAAAAGCCAAATCAAGCTGATTATTAGCGACTAAAATATCAATATCTCCAAGCATACGCTCTGCATTATCATCATAATAACCTCCAGAAATCAATGCGGAACCTTTTAAGAAGACGTGTTCTATTTCATGTGTATTCAATAACTCAGATAGCGAATTCACCTGAGATATTATTTCATGATTTCTTTGCGCGTTAAGTGCTGTAATCTCTTTAAGATAGATGTCTAATTCTTCAGGCAGCAGATGGGTGAGCTGCTTTGTTTTTAAGCGACAATAAATAGCGGGTAATATAAGGTGTTTGCTTCCTTCAATCACAATGTTGTCCCAGTCAAATTCCTTATCACTAAGTGTCTCTTCCAACATGTCATTAGAAGACTTAAAACTTAGAATATCTGCTATGTATTGGTATGTAATGGCAAGGTTACCCATTAAATAGAATTAATTGGTACTAAATATAATGAATATTAATCGCTATTAAATTGTTTAAAGCAAGCGGTAATTTCCTTTGTGACGCTTTCGGTATTACTGTATGTTAACTTATAAACGGGTGTTTGAGATAACCAATCTAAAAACTGACTTGCATGCAAAGGCTTAGGTGATAACCACGATTCAGGAATTAGAGTTTCTAAGGCTTCCTTAATCGATATCGACTCAAGAGATGTTTTACTACCTTTACTATAGTTAACCATTATAATTGCACTACAAGGATAACAATCTTTGATAGGGCTTTTGCAGGGTAGGTGTTTAATTACACCTTTAGTTTTATTAAATAATGTATTTGGTAAACTATCAAAATCATCAACTAAAGGACGTAATAAATCAAAAGCTCCTTCTTTTATAGATATTGCTGAAGGGTTGTGGTAAATCCTAGAGTCTTTAGCAAGCATGGGAGAGACGTCATCAGCAACTAATTCAAAACCTTGAGCACTAAGTAAAGCGCACAATGTACTTTTTCCTTTACCAGATGCGCCAATAAATAAAATGGAATTCTTGCCATCCGAAATAGTAGACCCATGAAACGTACCTAACCAATCCGATTCATCCTTATGGTGAATAAAGGAAAGAAGCTCCATAGCAAACTTGCCTTGTATAAGATGGTAGTCGCGTTTTGGTACTGTGCGCACCAATACTTCATTTTTAAATAGACATAAACGATCATCTTCAATATAAACATCGTAGATAATGTCTGGTGTAAAAAAAGCATTTGTCTCTAAATGGGCTATGCTAGGATGGATGGTTTTCTTAACTAAGTCCGAATCAAAGTTTACTCTAAAGATTCTATTATTGAAATTATAATCTACAGAGATTTGACGTTTAGAGGCATTAAATGGAGTATCTAATACAGCAATATCATCAGTTTTAGTATGACATTGCTCTAAATAAGAGTTTAGGCTGTGAATAACTGTGGTGGTGTCTATACTGGAATCAACACTTATAAATTTTGATTTAAATTCATCAAGTGATGAACATTCTAGATAATTGTATAGGAGATTTTTAAAATCATCATCTACAATACTGTAAACGTTAGATTTTTTGTACCAAAGCAACCAATAAGAACCAAACAAACGTTGATATGTTGGTGCCAAGTTGTGATTCAAACTTTATTGTAAATTAATCAAATGGATTTCCTCCTGGATCTGGTGGAGAAGACGATTGCGCTTTAAGTGGATTTAAAATCACAAAAGTACCTACAGCTGTTAATGCTGCGTACTTTCCCATTTTTTTAATGGCATCTTTACGAGTGATTTTGTCTGTATTGTTGTCTTTTTTCATGGCCAAGCCTAGATTTGGTTCAAAAATAATAAAATAATTTATTTAACAAGGGAAAAAATAAAAACGTTTATACTAAAATTTAATTCACATTAAATATTAAAGTGTAAGGTTTTCTAACCAATGATTTAACGAATATAAAAAATAAAGTTAAAAAACCTTACAATGGTCTAATACTAACGCAAATAGTATTAGGCTGGTTTTACTTATTTCAATATAATTTTTTGAGTCTTAACGGCATTACCATTAACGAGCTTCACAATATACACACCTGTATGTAAGTTGCTGGCATCGATAGTCTGTAATGTCGAGTCAGATACTAGCGGTCTAGCAGTAACCAAACGTCCTTGTATATCATATACGTTAGCAGAGGTACCTTCGGTTAGTTGTCCTGCGATACTGATAGTTTTGTTGGTCTGGTTGCCATAGATTGAAATACCATCAAAAATACTGTCCGCCGTAGACAATGCACTATTAGAGAACCTTAAGTAAAAACGTCCCGTACCATTTAAATCCTCAGAAGGCGTTAATACATAATCAGCAGCATTTAATAAGGTAGAGGTGCTGGTTAGTGTATCGTCCAAATACACTTCAATAGAGGCTGGCATTGTGTTTTCAGCAATGCTAAAAGTCAACTGCTCACCCATATTAGCATTAACACCCAAGGCAATAGTTGTGTCGTTATAATCAGTTTTTCCAATAGCCTGTGTTGCGAACGGCACGTCCATATTCTCTTCTACTAAGTGCGAAAATAGAGAAAAAGCTGGTGCAACACCACCAAGCAGACTAGCATCATAACCAGGGTCTAAACCTAAGCCGCTAGAGGCTGTAAAATATACCTTAGTGATAAAGTTGTCCGTAGCATTACTTAAATTGATATTAACGTTCGATATAGCCGATCTACCAGCAATAAAGTCGTCATCGGTAGATATAATACGCATATCTGGAGTGCTTGTTGTAAACTGAAGGTTGCCACCAACAACATTGGAAGCTACAAAGAACCCTTGACCAGGTGCAATGTTTAGTGTATTGTTTTCTATGGCACTGATAATCGTGTAATCATCAGCAGAAGTACCGTTAGTACTGTCGTTATAACCATAAATCACCACGGCACTCGGATCTAAGACCGCAGCATTTTGAGTTAAAAAAGCTTGCGCATCCAAGTAAGAAGGGAAAGGGTTACCAACCAAGTTAAGAATACTTGCTGAACCCTGAGCAATTGGTACTTGAACCAAACCAGTATTTACAGTACCTTCAAAAGATACTAAATTTGAACCGGCAACAGGATCAATACCGCTTCGGTAACCAACACCAGCAGTAAGTGGTGTAGTATCAGTTTCATCCCAAAGCTCATATGGTTCCGTTGCATTATCATTGTCAAAACCACCGAAAAGAACATCTGTGCCTGAAGGATTTGCTAAAATATTGGTGTTGTTCCCTATAAAAGTATTGAATTGTTGACCAGAAAGAGGTGCGCTAATTAAGTCATTACCATTAATAGGTCCATTATTATTGACATGGCGGTTGTAAACTACAGCACCAGTAATTGTACCTTCTGGTATTAGGCTTGAGTAGCTCGTCGAAACAGATTCTAAAGTTAGTACATCAGCTACATTGAGGTTTGCACCTGAGTTTATTGTTAATGATGCACCTGGATTTATAGTAACCAGTCTAGAATCTGTATTTGTTGAGATTATAGCATTATCTGAAGCTATTAAAAACTCATCATTAGGTGTAGACGATCCGTTTGGATCACTTGGAGTCCAAGAACCATTATAGGTGTAAGTAGTAGACTCACGGTATAATTCTGAAGATGTGAATGTAACATCACTGGTTCCTGGGTTACCTACTGGTAATCCGTTACCATAACCTTCATCCGACCTAAATACGCCACCACCGCCAAAACCATCGAGATAGGTAACAACAAATGTAAACTCAATAGCATCTCCAACGCCAATACCTATATCTGTTTTGGCAAAGCTCATGCTAAAGCTGGCTTGGGTATTACTGGTTGGATTTCCTACTCCAGCAATAAATGGAAATGAAGCGTTATTAACTAATTCCCACAGTCCACCAAAAGAGGTGTTCACTGCAACTGCAAAATCAGGCTCCATTCCTGATGGAAAATTTACTACTGAACGTGTAGCACCACCAAAAGTACCAGCACCATTTATGGCTCTGCGTAACTTGTCACCATTATCTGGGTCAGCAAAATCCACCGTTGAACTAAACCCACCTGTTCTGCTATCTATATATATAACCATTTCGTTGTCAAAAGTACCTGAACCTCGATTAAACGTAATGGTTATATTTGTTCCGTTGTCTGTAATAGTCATATTGCTACCACCAACTGCTCCTCCAAAACCAGAATTACCATTACCATTATAGGTAACTTGAGCAAAAGAAGTAAGTGCGCAAAACAAAAATGAAATAAAAATGTAAAACTGTCTCATAAGCTTATTATAGATTTGATATTATGATAATTAGATAAAACCAAATATAGTTTTTTTTTCAGATTTAAAACATCTTACTAATCTAAAGTTCATATATCGGTATTTCTAAAACAATAAAAAAACGCACCCAATACTGAGTGCGTTTCATTCTGTATGAGAATTTTTTCTCTTTATTTCAATATAATTTTTTGAGTCTTAACGGCATTACCATTAACGAGCTTCACAATATACACACCTGTATGTAAGTTGCTGGCATCGATAGTCTGTAATGTCGAGTCAGACACTAGCGGTCTAGCAGTAACCAAACGTCCTTGTATATCATATACATTAGCAGAAGTCCCTTCGGTCAGTTGTCCTGCGATACTGATAGTTCTGTTGGTCTGGTTGCCATATATTGAAATACCATCAAAAATAGCATCTGTTGTAGACAATGCACTATTAGAGAACCTTAAGTAAAAACGTCCCGTACCATTTAAATCCTCAGAAGGCGTTAATACATAATCAGCAGCGTTTAATAAGGTAGAGGTGCTGGTTAGCGTATCGTCCAAATACACTTCAATAGAGGCTGGCATTGTGTTTTCAGCAATGCTAAAAGTCAACTGCTCACCCATATTAGCATTAACACCCAAGGCAATAGTTGTGTCGTTATAATCTGTTTTTCCAATGGCCTGCGTTGCAAACGGCACGTCCATATTCTCTTCTACTAAGTGCGAAAATAGAGAAAAAGCTGGTGCAATACCACCAAGCAGACTAGCATCATAACCAGGGTCTAAACCTAAGCCGCTAGAGGCTGTAAAATATACCTTAGTGATAAAATTGTCCGTAGTATTACTTAAATTGATATTAACGTTCGATATAGCCGATCTGCCAGCAATAAAGTCATCATCGGTAGATATAATACGCATATCTGGAGTGCTTGTTGTAAACTGAAGGTTGCCACCAACAACATTGGAAGCTACAAAGAACCCTTGACCAGGGGCAATGTTTAGTGTATTGTTTTCTATGGCACTGATAATCGTGTAATCATCAGCAGAAGTACCGTCAGTACTGTCATTGTAACCATAAATCACCACGGCACTTGGATCTAAGACCGCAGCATTTTGAGTTAAAAAAGCTTGGGCATCTAAGTAAGAAGGGAAAGGGTTACCAACCAAGTTAAGAATACTTGCTGTACCCTGAGCAATTGGTACTTGAACCAAACCAGTATTTACAGTACCTTCAAAAGATACTAAATTTGAACCGGCAACAGGATCAATACCGCTACGGTAACCCACACCAGCAGTAAGTGGTGTAGTATCAGTATCGTTCCATAATTCATATGGTGCGCTGGCATTGTCGTTGTCAAAACCACCAAATAAAACCTCTGGTCCTGTTGAGTTTGTTAAAATATTAGTGTTATTGCCAATAAAGACATCAAATGCTTGTCCGCTTAAAGGGGCACTAATTAAGTCGTTACCATTTACAGCATCGTTAGTATTTACATAGCGATTATATGTCACAGTACCTGTAAGTGTACCATCTAGAATTAAACTAGAATAACTTGTTGATGTCGACTCTAAAGTTGTACCATTAGTTGCATCTAAAGTTACACCAGAATTAACGGTAAGACTGGCACCGGGATTTATAGTGAATGTATTAGTGTTTATATCGGCACTAGCAACAAAATCATCTAAAATGAATGCATTGGACTCATTTGAGTTCTCATCTGCCTGGGCGTTGTACTTCCATGTACCAGAAGCATAAACCAAATTATCTATTACACCTGGATTAGCTAAATTTTCTGATGTGGAAATGTAAGTGTCGGTTACAAAATCAAAAAAGTCTCTATCACTACCACCTACAGCATTAACCGTATCGTCAATCAAAGTGCCATCAGCAGTGCTTACTGTACCACCTTCGTAAATTTGCCAACTACGCGCTGTGCCAGTACCAAAGAACATAGCACTCGTACCTTGAACAAAAACAGTTTCTGTATTTAAAGAGCCAAACTCAGTTTCAAAATTTGTCTGTGTTCCACCTCGCGTTACTATTAAAAAACCATTAGCAGGTATTGAAGCATTAGCAATATCATCATCAAAATCCCAAACTGTTCCGTCGCTTTGCATAACAAGTTTTGACGTGCTCATGTCTATGATATTAGTTGTAGTATTATATATTTCAATAAATTCATTATTAAAATTACTAGCATCACTCACTTCCGTAATAATTAAATCACCAGCTAAAGGTGCTATAGGCGCTAAATTGATATCAAAAGTCATAGAGTCGTAGGAGCCACTGATTAAAGTCGAGTTGTCTACAGCTGTTAATACTATACCACTTGCGCTATTGTCAAAAACTAGGTTTGAAAAAGTAGCTAAACCATCGACTGCTTCAACGGTAGTTGTAGCTGAAGCATCAAAACTTCCTGATGTTGTCAATGCAATATCAAAACCAGAACCACTATAATCTATATCCACGTTGCCGTTTACATCAGTATAAGCAACTTCAACAGATGGCGACATTACAGTGTTAATAATAGTATTACTAGGTTGTTCAATGTAAGATAATTGTGTAGCTTCTACATCAACAACAAAATCATTAGAATTAAAATCACCTAGTGTTAAACTAGTAGCAAATCCACTTCCAGCTAAGTCAGTAGTAAATCCATGATTGTCAGCATCTACCATAAAGGCAATTGTGCTTCCGTCAGTTAGACCTGTAGAGTTTAGATATACCCCTACTGTTACTGTAGAGGATGTACCATCTGCTACATCTAAATTTCCAGAAATAATTGTAGCGTCTATAAAGCCGTCAGTAATATTTAAATTTTCGATTGGAATAAGGCTACCATTATTTAACGTTATACCTTGAATGGTTTCTGTCCAGTCTGCTGTATTTGTTGTGTGAGGAAACAATCTTACATTAGTAACCAAGGTGCTTAAGCCATCACTAGTTCCAATATCTTCAATTGTAAATTCAAAAACATCGATGGCTTCAGCTGAGGTGTCAGCTAAAGAAGAAAGTGTTGTGCCAACTGGTTGTGAGCCAGAATCATAAATTTCAGAATCAGTATCGTTTGAAGAAACAATTTCTATACCTTCTATGTTTATATTATCAAATCCAGCATAATCGGAACCACCATTTTGTTGGGCACCTAGCACAAGATAAGCTGAATCAGCAGTGTCAGGTATTGTAACTGTAATTGTAGTCCAAGCTTGAGTGTCTTTGTTTAAGCTTACGATACCTTGTCCAACTTCAGAACCTACAGGACCGTAAAAGACTTCATACCTTATTTCATCAGATCCATCAAATCCTATAGTGTAAAAATCAAAAGAGATTTCAACACTATTATAACTAGATACATTAATTGCGTCAAATGTTAGGGTGTGCTCAAATGCGCCCCCACCATTCGGATTATCTATATCCTGAATTCCCCAAAAACTGCCTGTTGTTCCCGCAGGGTCGTTATTGGTAGTAACTATATCCCAATCATCGCTCCCTGTACTATAGGGCGCAGGGTTAGAAGTATAGTTCCATGTTGGAGTTGAACCATCAAAGTCCTGAACTGCAATCGTAGTCTGCCCAAACCCAATGCTTGTAAATAAAATGGCAATTAAAATTGTGTAAAAATGTTTCATGTGTTTTTAAATAAATTGTTTAACGATAACAATAAGTAGTAATTATAATTCAATAAAGTAGAAAAGGATGACAAATATAATAAAACTATAGACCCATTAGGGCTTTAGATATTAACAAAGCGTTAATAATGATTCTTCAATCTTCAATATAAACTAAAAAAGCGCAGGTTACCGCGCTTTTTTTGTTCATTCTGCTAATTTCTTCCTATTTCAAAACAATCTTCTGTGTTTTACTGGTATGGGCACTTTCAATGGAAACGATAAATACACCAGAGGGCAAGTCGATCAAATCAACCTCTTGTGAACTTAGATGGGCTTTTAATTGCTGTTGTATCAAAAGACGACCTTGTATATCAAAAAGCTTCAGTTCGGAAACTGTATAAAGTTGTCCTTTTATAGCTAATGAACGCTGCTCTTGATTGACAAATAAACCAAGTTGTTCCAAAGCGGTTTCATTTTGACTTAAAGCTTGATTAACAAAACGTATATAGAAGCGACCTTTATCTACTACAGCAGTATTTAATGTGGCCTCATAGTTATGCGCATTAAGTAATGTAACGCTCCCAGCAACTACATCTTCAAGATACACGTTTATCCCTCCAGGTAAGGTAGACTCTAAGATTGAAAATGTAACAGGTTCATTAGGATTGATGCTAATACCCAACGGTATCATAACATTGTTGAGGTCATAGCTATGAAGCGCTTGTACTGACATGGCAGTATCATTACCCTCTTCCACAAGATACGAATGAATCGAAAAATGAGCCGGTTGGCTATTCCATACCGACGCATCGTAACCTATATCTAAACTCGTACTAGCTTCTGGGTTAAAATAGAAGTCCGTTTTATAACGTGCGGTGCTACTGCTCAACTGAAGTTTAAGATATGTTAAAATGTTAGTATTCCTTCCGGCTATAAAATCATCATCAGTACCAGTAGTACGCATTCCGGGAGTAAATTCAATAGTTCCAGAGCTTTCAGCATTAATAAAAAAACCTTGTCCTGGGGCAACTACAGTACTTGGAGTGGTAGTTGCGAGGTTATAAATGGTCCAACCATCGGATGCGGCACCATCATAGCCATAGACGCCTACTGCATTCTCATCGATAAGACCAGAGTTAGCCATATTGTTCAAAAAGGCTTGTACATTGATATAACTTGGATAGGGATTTCCTATCAAATTCCAATCACTTGAACCATCTGAAACCACAGGTACATTAACTGTTGTGGTTTCTGCATTTCCCGTAAATGTAAACGTGGAGTTATTAGTAGAGCCTGTACGGTAACCAATACCAGCTCCCATAGTACTGGTATCGTTTGATGGCGTAAAATTGATATAACTGCCCGTTGAAGTATCAAAAGGGCCAAACAAAAATGCTGTATTGCCGCCAATAGTTCCTGACAGTAGGTTTGGGTTTGCTGCTCTAAAATCACCAAAAGTCTGTCCAACCAGTGGAGCACTTATAAGATCATTTGCTGTAGTAGTTGCACCGGCACCTGCAGCACTATTCACATGGCGTTTATATTCTATAGTGCCGTTTATTGTACCATCTAATATAAGGCTAGAGTAGCTTGTGGATGTGGACTCTAGAGTAAAGATGTTAGAAACATTTAAATCAACACCACTATTTACAGTGACGCTGGCGCCAGCTTCAACAGTGATGGATTGGGCATTTGTATTAGAATTAAAGATGGCATTACCAGCTTCAACAAGTATTGGATTAGCCAGAGTTGCTACTCCATTAGGGTCTGTAGGTGACCAACCATTATTGTAAGTGTATGTTATACCAGGAAGAACTGTAACAGTGTAATCTTCTATTTCACCATCTGTAGAGCCATCACACGGGCCATTTGTTGGTACATTCGAAAAAAAGTATTGGCATAAAATACGCATTCTTGTATCCCCAAGTGCGGCATCCAAGGGAACCTCAATAGTTAAAGCACTATTAGATGTAGGTCCATTGGGTGTATTAATCGCCTCTCCTAAGTCATAGGTCTCACCAGCATCATCAAAATCACCATCTCTATTCCAATCGATCCAAGCATAGCTATACACAGCAAAATTACCATCCGTATTAAGGTTTACAGTTAAATCTTCAGATTCACCTCTGGCAATGCTTGTGGATTGTGCTGTAAAATCGTCATAACCAGACCCTTGAGTCGTAACGTTATTAATACTTCCAAAATCAACCAGAGTAATTGAGGTATCAAAACTAGTGTCACCATTTACGGTACAATAATCTATAGCTAGGCTTACAGGAACACCAGAACTCCAAGAAGTACCTTTTCTTGTGAAAATTTCGAAATGATAGGTGTTGCCGAGGCTTACATTGCTAACAGCAACACTGCTGCCAATAGCGTTAAAAACAACAAATTCGTCAGTTGAAATTTCTGTGCCATTGCCAAAGATTGTATCAGGACTGTAAATACTACCATCTCCTGTGGGTGTTGAGCTTACAGCACTACCTTCTCGGGCTATAACAAGGATGTCGTCATAACAGCTGCCTAATGCCCAATTTAGATTAATAGCATTGCCGTCGTAATTGGCAGATACATTGGTCACCGCGTCAGGAATGGTACATGGTGCAAGTTCAACGACCGAAATATCATCCAAAAACCAATTATCACCATCATTCTGTTCCATTACAAAGGCAATATAGATGATGCCACTGTAATGAGATAGGTCGATGGTTTTTTCATTAAAGGTAGAACCCAACTCGGCTTCGTTGTATGTTTCAATAGTTGTAAAACTTGAAATATCTGTCGGTGATGTTTGTGATACTCTGACGGAATACTCGGTATTCCAATCTAAAGTAAACTGTTCCCTTGCAAAAAACCGTAACTGTGTCTGTGCGCTTCCCAAGTCAATAGCAGGAGTAACCAACCAATCTTCAGCGTTACCTCCTGTAACCACTTCGTACTCCACAAACGCAGATGTTGTGCCAGAATTGGCTAAAAGTGTTGAGCTGGTCCAATCATTAATGGTTCCTAAGTTATTTGAGCCTCTAAAGCTTTGCCAACATGCGGGCGGAAAGACACCTCCTTCAAACCCTTCGTTAAATGGTAGGGAAAAAGCAGTAGTACAGTCACTTGTTCCGGTAACTTCAATAGCATCGATGCGTTGACGTTCACCACCACCATTATTGGTCATAGTGACCCTAAGTTCTAATGTAGAGCCCAATAAACCCGATGTACTACTCAACGTAAGATCATAATCATCAGAAAGTGTTCCGTTTATTGATGCTGTGGTCCAGGTACCAGAATCTATGCGATATTCAATGAGTACAGTATCAGTGGGTTCTAGATTGTTACCTCCAGTACCATTAGATTCTGTTACCGTTAAAGAAAATGCCACGGCAGTGTAATTAGAAATATCAATAATAGGAGATAACCAAGAGGCATTGGTGTCTAAGTCTCTACCTTCTAAAAATTCATTACCACCCACATCAATCACCGCAAAATAATCATTAGTGTTAGTAAGGTTAGCGTTACTGATATCAATAGACCAGTTAACGCCAGATAGGTCAATACTTGGGTCGTCATCGTCAGACCCTATCGCTCCCTTACCAGTTTGGCCGGTAAAGTCTTCAAGGTATATGGTGCTCTGCCCAAAGGATATGAGACAGCAAAGTGCACAAAATAAGTGCAAAGTGTTCTTTTTCATTGTTTTTAAACATTAGTAGTTCAATTATAATTTTTAATAAATACACACCTCTGCCTGTTTGATGGATGTTGATGTTCCTACCAGATAAGGGCAGCAAACATTAATACCAACAAAAACATCAAAGGTTTTGATAGTACATAACAATGAAAATGGAATTCTAAATATGAGAATATAACACGTGGTTGTAGCAAGAATACCAAGTGCTAGTTAAGAATTTTCAATGTTATTATTTAAGGGTTAAAACATTAAACAATACACATTAGTTAAAAAGTGGTCACAAGAATTAATTAATGTGTTGTTTTTGTAATCATTAGGAGTCGTTAATCATATCATATTAGTTTTTAAAGTTGTCAATGGATTATAAAAAAATCGTACTTGAGATATAAGACCTTCAAATACGATGACTTTTAGTTGTTTAAAACGAAAACTATAAGGGGCTAGGAAGTTGGTAGTATGAGTGTGAATACTACTACAAAAGGTTGAAAATATTAAAGATTCCCTCATGAAATCAATAAAATCCTTTGTTCGAGTTGGTGTTTGATAACTTAATTCTCACAAATATAATAAATTTTAATAATTACTTTCTTACAATCTTGTTTGATAAAAACACTTTTTATCATCTTATGTATACCTTAATAAAAGCATGTAGTAAGAGAATACACAACATAAGGTAAATGGTATTAATTTGGAGCTACTTTGTTATGATGCTAAGAGAATTGTTTTAGATTTGTAACGTAGCCGTAATTTATAACCTGTTTATAGATAAAGTTGGTAGGTGTAATTGGCTAAGTTTTTAACAAATAATGGATATACTTAAAGTAAAAAAAGCACAACTACAAGGTCAGGTAAGACTCAGTGGTGCTAAAAATAGTGGGCTTAAACTACTCACAGCATCAGTATTAACAGATGAACCTGTTGAAATTTCTAATGCTCCCAACGGATTGTTAGATATGCAAGTACATATTAAAATGCTCAATAAAATGGGCAAGATTTGTGAAGAGGGTGACCGTTTTTTAAAGATTACAGAGAATACCATTAACCCAGAACTTTTATGGGACGAGCGATCCATCAGAAACTCATTACTCATTTTAGGAACGCTAACCACAAGATTTGGTCATGGAAAAGTACCATTACCAGGTGGCTGTAAATTAGGCGAGCGCAAGTATGATTTGCACGTTATGATTTTAGAGCAGATGGGTGCCAAAGTATGGGAAGAAGAGGGCTATCTGTGTACCAAAGCAAACGGAAAACTTAAAGGTGGAGACCTTCATTTGTCTATGCGTTCTACTGGTGCAACAGAAAATGCCATTTTGTGTGCAACGTTAGCAGAAGGCACTACTACAGTTTGGAATCCACACATACGGCCAGAAATTATAGACCTTATTACCATGCTCAACAAAATGGGAGCAAAGATTAAGGTGTTTGGCCAAAAATGTATTGTTATAGAAGGTGTAGAAAAATTAAGTGGTGTAAAGCATAGTGTAATACCAGATAATATGGAAGCCTTAACTTGGGCTATTGGTGCTGTGGTAACACATGGTGATGTTGAAATTTTAGATTTCCCTTTTGAGCATCTCGAAGTCCCTTTGGTACACCTAAGAGAGAGTGGCATGCAATTTTACAGAGGCGAAAACTCGTTGATTGTAAGAGGAGGCGAAGCTTATCCTATAGATATTAGTACTGGGCCATATCCAGGTATCAACTCAGACATGCAGCCCTTGTTTGCGGTGTTTGGTGCAGTATCCAAAGGGGAATCCCGCATTATAGATTTAAGATTTCCTGGACGTTATGGATATGCCGAAGAATTAGCAAAAATGGGTATGGATTATCAAATAGATGGAGACTTGCTTAAGATACATGGTGGCAATCCACTTACAGGAGCTACGGTTACTGCACTAGATTTAAGAGCTGGTATTGCTTTGGTTTTAGCAGGACTTACAGCAGATGGAGAAACTACCATTGAAAATGCTTGGCAAATTGGTAGAGGGTACGAAAACCTACATGATAAATTGCAAGGATTGGGAGTTAATATGAATCGATGAGTAGATTACTAAAAAATAAGTTTAAATCTCTCGATATTCATACAAGAGAAGTAATTAAAAAATCTATTGCTTCCATGTTTGTAAAAGGTACTGGCATGATTGTAGCTCTTGTGGTTAGCATTTTTCTAGGTAGAGCAATTGGTGCATCAGGTTTAGGGATTATTAATCTTTCTAATAGAGTAATTGCTATCGCTCTTGTATTTTGCTTATTGGGTACAAGGACAGTATTAGTTAAAAATATAGCTGTAGGGTATAATCTAAAACAATTTAATAGAATAGGGTCGTACATGCATACGGCTTATATTTTTAATGGTTTACTTTCTATAATTGTTGTTAGCATTCTTTTGTTAATATCTCCTTGGTTAGCATTTAACGTTTTTAATGAACCTGATTTGATGATACCCCTGGTTGTAGCAGTAATATCTCTGGTTCCTCAAACTTTTTCAAGATTATTTAGTGCAGGGGTAAACGGATATAGAAAAATTTGGCAAAGTAATTTGGTAGACAAAACACTGAGTTCGATCTTAATAGCAATATCACTTTTCTTAATGTATATTACAGATACAGAAATTTCTATTGTTAGAGTTGCAATTGTCTATGGTGTAAGTAGCCTAATAGTTACCATAGTCATTGGTGTTTATTGGAAAAAATTATTTACAAATAATAGTAAGCCAAAATTTGTTGTAAAAAAGTTAATAAGACCTGCGCTGCCTCTGTTGTGGATATCAATAAGCAGCATAATTTCAGCTAATGCAGCAGTTGTTTTACTTGGTTGGCTAAGTAATTCAAAAGAAGTTGGCTTGTATACTGTTGCGACAAGTATTGCACTTTTAACAAGTTTTTTTTTAAAAGTGACAAACTCTGTTGTCTCACCAAAGTTAGCAGGTTTAAATGCAGAGGGCAAAAAAAAAGAAATGGAAGTAATGGTAAGGCAAACCACCAAAGGTTTGACATTTATAGCAGGCTTACCTGTGATTATTTTTATAATTGCCGGAAAGTATGTTTTAAATCTTTGGGGTGAAGAATTTATCGTCGCATACCAAATTTTGGTTATTTTGAGTATTGGTCAATTTTTCAATATAGCAACAGGGTGCTCGGGTTTATTGTTAGTAATGTGTGGTTTTGAAAAACAACATGGTTATATATCTTTCGTTTTTGTGGTGCTCAATTTAATTTTAAATTTTATTCTTATCTCATGGTATGGGCTTTTAGGTGCTGCTATAACCATGTCTGTGACAGTGGCTCTAGAAAACATAATTAAGGTCATTGTAGCACAGAAAAAAACAGGGATCTTAACTTTACCAATAAAAATTTTTAAATGAAAAAAGACTTTACCTTTATCAGTGGGCTAGGTGGTTCGGGAACTAGAGTTATTGTAGATATATTTAAAGAAATTAATTTTAATTTTGGTTACGATGTTAATCGTGCAGACGATGACTTATCATTTACGTTATTATTTAAATTACCAACCCATTTTAAAAAATATTTTGGTAAGCGAAGTAGGTATATAAATCGTCTTTTAGATACGCACAATAAACTTCTGCTAAACAAGAGATTGAATTTTTTGGACTGTTATTTTATACTAAGAGCCTCTATCCTTCATTTTTTTCAATTTCGTAAGTACAATTTTAAATGGATACTTTACAGGTATAAAGGAATTCTTTTTAAGCGGAGAGGTGTTGATGAACAATTATGGGGATGGAAAGAACCTCATACGATTATGTTCATAGAAGATATTTACTATAAGTACCCTAAATCTAAATTCATCTTGCTAATAAGAAATGGATTAGATATGGTATATTCTAAAAACAATCAACAATTTTATAATTACTCAGAATATTTTGATATCGATAATAAGAATGAGTCAGAAAAAAACAAATTTGACTTTTGGTACAATTTTAACAAGTACAGTATTGAAAAAGGGCGGAAATTATTTGCAGAAAACTTTCACATAGTGTTCTACGAAGATTTAATACATCATAACGAAGGTAGTATTAAAGAACTATTACAGTTTATGGGTTGCACGGCAGATCAATCTTCAATAGAAAAAATAAAATTGAAAATAACTGCACCACAAACAGTAAACCGCTTCAAGAATAAAGATAAAAGTTGGATTGATAAGGATGTAAAAACAAAATTACAAACTATTGGATACGATAGTAAAAAATTTGATTTAGAATGATAAAAATTGCAATATGCTTAACAGGCTATTATTTTAGAAATTTAAATCTATATAAAAGTTTGCTTGATGAAGCTAAACTAAACCCTTCGTTTATTTTCGATTTTTACATTCTATCCCACAAAAAAGTAACAGAAATTGATAGAAATATTCTAAATTATTTAAGAGATAATAATTGGCAAATTATCTTTGAAGAAAATGTTGGTTGGGATTGGGGTTGTCACGTGCAATTTATGCAATGGTTATCAAAAAAAAACAACCAAAAACCAGATTATATACTCTTTTTGCATGATGATATTAGAATTGTAAAAAATGGTTTCGTTGAAGCTTTTATGAATAAAATAAAGCAAGGATTCGAATTGGTTGGCAACAGTAGTCCTTTTACTAAAATTGATAATTTTAAAGATAATTATTTCGAAGAAGCTTTTATTTTAAACAGGCTAAATATTCCATTTGCAGAAAAAGAGATAAAAATTGTAAGAGGTTCTGCATTTTTCACAACCTTTGGACTCGCAGATTCTACTTTAAAAAACTTACCATACCAAATTACAGGAAATATACATATGGCTAATAGATCGCTTCGCCTTTTTGCATCGATGGTAGCAGAAAAAGTTAGTGTTCAAAAAGTATGCTATCTTGATAAAAGAAACTTTGAAAGTGATTTTATTATTGAAGAAATGAGAGGAAAGAAGATGAGTCCCTTTTTTAAAATTTTGAGACAGTTAAATCAGCAGACTAAAAAACTATTTAAAGCTATATTTAAAAAGTATCAATATTTTAGATTAAATCAATCTAAAAGTAATTGTAAAAACAGGCTTAAGATTCATATTTCTAAAACTTCGGTACTTAATGGTTATTTAAACATACACCTAGGTGAAAACAAAAAACACAAAAGTGATATAGATGATTATGAAGATTTGATAAAGAATGGAAGGGTTTGTGAAGTGAAAATATCCGACGATTTGATAGCCTATAATGAACAAATAATGAGTCATATTATTAGTTCAGCTAAACGTTCAAAACAACCAGTAAGAATTTTTATTGAAGTTTCAAAGAATCAAAAAACTACTGTCAAAAAAGTAATACCAGCTGACCAAAGTTTAAAAATACATACTTTTCTTATGCCAAAAGGTGATGGTTTTAATTGGATTAGTAATTTAGTCATTGACGTAAATTTTTGATCTAAAAAATAAATGAAGTATTACAAAGATTTTGATTTAACAAATTATAACGCATACAGGGTAAAAGCGATTTGTAAGAATGCTTTTTTTCCAGAAAATGAAGCAGACCTTACAGCGTTATATACCAAAAAACAAGACTATGTACTTTTAGGTAGCGGTCATAATATTATTTGTTCTAAACCGTATTATGATGCAGATTTTATCATCTTTAATGGTAATTTTAATACATTAAAAGTGGATGAAACTACAAGTGTAATTGAGGCAGAAGCTGGCGCAACCATTTTAGAGGTGAGTAATTTGGCACAAAAGCATAGCTTATCTGGCGCAGAGTTTTTTTACGATATACCAAGTTCGGTTGGCGGTGCTGTAGTAATGAATGCTGGTACCAAAGAAGGGGAGACCAAAAACATTTTAACTAAGGTGCGTTACCTCGATTTGGCAGATATGCTGGTTAAAGAAAAACATAATGAAGATCTAGAGTTAAGTTATCGCAACAGTCTATTTCAAAAACAAAATGATAAAGTCATTCTAAAAGCTTGGTTTCAACTACAAAGGGGCAATGCAGTAGACATAAAATCCATTATGGAAGCGTCTAAAGCTAGACGTTGGGAAAAACAACCTAGAGAATACCCAAATTGTGGCAGTGTATATAAAAGACCTCCTGGGCGTTTTGTTGGGCCAATGTTAGATGAGCTTGGGCTTAAAGGTTACAGGGTAGGTGGTGCAGAGATATCCAAAAAGCATAGTGGGTTTATCGTAAATGTAGGTAATGCAACAGGTAAAGATATTTTAGAGCTTATTAAGCATACCAAAGAACAAGTTAAAGCAGCTTTTGGAGTAGATTTAGAAGTTGAGCAACGTATTATCTAAGAATTATAAGTTTGGTAGACTTTTTTTAGAAAAATTATAATGAAATGGGCATAACAAAATCAAAAAAAGGGCTAGTCTTAATACTGTTCTTTACGCTGTTGTCGTTTTTTGATTTACTGTATCCGTCAAAAGGCGATAATGTAGATAGGATTGTGCCGCAAATCGGCAGAGCTGCTTTTTTTGGAGTTATGTTGGTTTATCTTTTTAATATTAAAATAAAGGGATACAGAATACCCGAACCAATTACGGGCAAAGCTATTAGGTTTCTTTTGTTGTTATTTTGTGTGGTTAGTTTACTACATTTAGAGTTACTGTTAAAAAATCTCTTTCCGTTCTTAAAGGTGTTGTATTGGATGGCAGGTTACTATTGCTTTTACTATGCTATCGTCTCGGGTCTTGTGTCTAAGAGACATCTTAATATACTTGTCGTTTCCATGGTTGTTATTTATTTCTTGGTAGTACTTAGGGATTTTTCGAATACAGCTTTATGGAAAGGGTCAAAAAACTATTTTGTATCTAATAATTCGTATCATTTATTAAAATTATTCCCTTTAGTACTTCTAATGAGAAATAAGTTTACTAATGTATTGATATTGCTAACTGCATTAGGAATTGTTTTAGCGTTTAAAAGAGGAGCGTTGTTGGCATTTAGTGTAGCTTTTGCAGTATATTATTTTTATATTTTGTTTAAAGTAAAAGAAAAAAAGCTTCTGAAGTTAATCTTTGGTATAGGTGTATTTTCTGCGGCTTCCTATTACTTTTTATTAAACATGGATATTTTTCTTACTCGTGTAGAAGATTTTGAAAATGTTGAAACAGCAGGATCTGGGAGGGGAAGAATGTTTACTCTTATTATAAATGAAATGTTGAATAATGATAATCCGTTAGTGTTGTTGTTTGGCAATGGGTTTTATGCAACAGTTGACTTTTTTCAAAAGACTATTGGTCATAGCATAGTGGCGCATAGTGACATTATGGAATTTTTCTTTAACTACGGTCTTTTAGGACTGGGTGCAATTATTTTCTTTTTTTATAGAGTATTTAAGTTGTTTTTATTTTTTAAAGGCACTTATGAAGGACTTGTGATTTTTATATGGATGGTGGTTGTTGGCCTTGGCTGTTCTTACTCTGTTAATCTCTTTGCTCCCGAAATGATTTATGCTATCATCTCTTTGGTCATATTAGAGGCTAAAAGAATTTGGATACTAAATAGTAGGACTATAACCCATCAACCAATTAATTAACTAAAAACTAATAATGAGAATAGTTTACTTAATTACAACAAAGGGACATGGAAAAGGAGGGCATTTTCATAGTTTAAATACCATAGCCAATACCATTGGACAGGTTCATGATGTACATGTAATTAATGTTGGTGTGCAACGCTCAGAATCTCTGGATTCCAGTAGCTATAAAATGTCATTTGTAAACTATAACGGATATAATTTTTTTAAGGTTTTTCTCAAGCTTAAAAAGATCGTTAAACATATTCAACCTCAGGTAGTTCACGCATTTGATGTAGAATCCTTTGCGTTTGGAAGATTACTTTCTGCAAATCTAGGACAGTCTAGTTACCTTAATAAATGCGGTGGGCCAAACCCAAAATTATACTATCCCAAAGCTGATAATTTAGTGCTTTTCAGCCATGAGAATCAACATTTTTTTGATGAGCATAGAAAATATCAAAAAGTTAATAAAGTTCTTATACCTAATAGAGTGTTACCTGTTTATATAGATGAAGAAAAGGTAAAAGCGTTTAAAGAAAAACATAAGATAAATACGGAAATTACAATCTTAAGAATTGCTAGAATAGGAAACCATTATCATAAGTCCATATTACAAGGTATTAATTTGGTGAAATGGCTTGCAGAACAAGGATGTGATATCAAATTTATAATTTTGGGTACCATTCAGAGTGAAGATATATATAGAGATATATTAGATTATATCAATCAAAATAATATATCTAACCATGTTATTATAGAAACAGATGATAAATTTACTTATAATGCAAGTAGGGTTCTCAGTGTGGGTGATATAATTATTGGTACAGGTCGAAACTTTATGGAGGCCTCGAGTCTAGGTCAAATTTTACTTGTTCCTTACAAGGACGATGATTACCCTTTGCTTGTAGATAATCATAATTTCAATCAAGTTTTCGAAACCAATTTTTCGCCAAGAACTAAGGTAGATAATTATGACAGCAAATTAAATTTAGAAAATATACTTAGCCTAGTTCAATCAAATGATCGTAACATCAATTCCAAAAAATGGTTCAATAGTTTTTTTAATGTCAATGAGGCGGTAAATAAATATACCGAGTTGTACAATGTATCTGATAATCGTAAATTATTTTTGTTAGATGTTATCCTTAATATATTGTATTCAATCAAAGGACTTGTAATTAAGTAGTAAAGAGACAAACCATGAAAATAATCATAGGTGGCGACATTTGCCCAATAAATACGAATAAAAACCATTTTAAAAATAATGCTAAGCTTTTTGGTGATTTTCAGGAAGAATTCCAACAATCAGATTTAAATATTATAAATCTAGAGGTTCCATTGACCAATGCTACAAGAAAAATTTTAAAGTCAGGCCCTAATATCAAAGGGCCAGTTTTTGCTGCAAATTCTTTAAACCTGTCAAATATACATGTAGTGAGTTTGGCTAATAATCATATAGGTGATTTCTCTAGTCAAGGAGTGTTAGAAACTATTGAGGTTTGCTCTAAAAATAATCTAAAGAGTGTTGGTGCTGGTACAAATATCTATGAAGCTGGCAAGCCATTAGTTGTAAATGCAGCCAAGAAAGTTGGGATAATATCCATGTCTGATACAGAATTTGGAATAGCTACAACTAAAACAGCTGGAGTAAATCCTTTAGATATTTGCGAAGTTTCCCTGCGGTTAATCGATCTTAAAGAAAAAACCGATTTTAATATTGTTATTCTTCATGAAGGCAAAGAACATTACAAATACCCATCACCTAACTTGCAAAAAATTTGCAGATATTTATGCGATGTGGGGGCAGATTTAGTTGTTTGTCAGCATTCACACATATGTGGTGCCTGGGAAACTTATAAAAATGCTAATATTTTTTATGGACAAGGTAACCTCATGTTCGATTATGCCAACAGAAATTCCATTAACTGGAATACAGGTTTTTTAATTAAGATAGAGTTAGAAGACAATAAGGTTCGCATAAAACAAATACCATTTAAACAAACTTATCCGGGTATAGCTAAGTTAAATAAAGAAGAAAGCGAAAAGTTTTTTGAGGAATCAGAACAAATGAGCAAAAATGTCTTAGATCAGAATTTTATAAATGAATCTTGGGCTAAGTTTATTGAAAAGTTCGAACCATTGTATTTTAGTGTTTTTAAAGGATATGGTAGAGTTTTAAGGAAACTGAATTCCATATTTCCTTTTGTAAAAAGAACGTATTCAAAAAAAAGTAAAGCTATATTACTTAATGCAATAAGGAGCAGAGTTCATAGAGAAGTTGTAATAGATATTTTAGAGAAAGAGGTAAATGGAAAATAAAACAATAGTTTTCTTAGTAGACTACAATAATAGGTTTTCATACAAGTGGAATGCTAAACCTTACAGAAGTGGTCTTAATAAAGAGACACTTCTCTTGGAGTTTAAAAAACTTGGACGTGAGGTCATATTTATGTCTTACACAGATTTAAATTTTAGAGACAAGGAGTTTTTTTTAGACAAAGTTTTTTTATACACTAGCCAAGAAGATGAAAATTTATTTTACAAAAGCTATGTAGAAGATATTGTATTAGGCTTAGAATTGATAGGTGCAAATGTGATACCAGGATATAAGTATTTAAGAGCTCACCATAACAAAATGTTTATGGAGATTATTAGAGATGTGGCACCTATCCCTGAAATCAAAAATATAAAGTCAAATTATTTTGGGACTTTTGAAGATTTCAAAAAATCTGCCGATAGTTTTAGTTATCCACTAGTACTTAAAAGTGCGTTTGGTGCTACAAGCAAAGCTGTAACTTTAATCAGCAATAAAAAAGAAGCGCTAAAAAAAATAAAATCTTATTCTAATAGTAAAAGCTTTTGGTATGATCTCAAAGATTATATTAGAGCCATAAAACACAAGGGCTACAAAAGAGAATCTAGATATAGAAGAAAATTTATAGTACAGAACTTAATATCTGGGATGGATAGAGACTATAAGATACTAGTATTTGGTGATAAATATTATGTTTTAGAAAGAAGAGTTAAGAAAAATGACTTCAGAGCAAGTGGAAGCGGACTTATAAACTATACCAAAGATATACCAGCAGGTATGTTAGATTATGCTCATGATTTTTTTGAAAAACAAAACCTTCCGTTTTTTGCAATGGATGTGGCCTTTGATAAACAAAATTTCTCTTTAATAGAGTTTCAGGCATTATACTTTGGAACTCATACTTTAGACACGGCACCATATTATTTTATCCAAAAAAATGGAGAGTGGGTTTGTGTTGAGAAAAAATCTGTAATAGAAACAGAAATGGCATTTGCTTTAGATAGTTTTTTAAGCAGACAGCAATAAGTGTCTAATACAATAAATATGAAAAAAGTACTAATAGTTGTACCAGATTTAAACTTGCCAGGTGGTGTTGCCAATTATTATAAGACTTTAAGGATAGATAAGCATAAACACATAAAATACTTTAATATTAATGGTGGTATTTTTAAGAATACGGCTTTAAGATTGATAGAAAGAAATATTTCTTTTTTCTTTTTATTGTTTAGGTTTAAAATTGTTCATGTCAATCCTTCGCTACTAAATAAAGCTTTTTTACGCGAAAGTGTTTTAATCGCTATATCTTTATTGCATAGAAAGAAAATAATAGTATTTGTAAGAGGTTGGGGTAATGATTTTGAAAATAAAATACATTCTAACAAGATTTATAACCAAATATTTAGATTAATATGGTGCAAGGCAAATGTGTTTATTGTACTTGGCAATGTGTTTAAATCAAAAATAAAAAAGCTTGGTTATAATAAAAATGTAATAATAGAAACAACCTTGTCTGAGTATCAAAGTTCGATACCTAAATCAATAGATAATAAGGGTGTTAATTTGCTTTTTATATCTAGGTTGGTAAAAGAAAAAGGAGTCTATATAGCAATAGATGCACTAAAGATTCTTCAAAAAAAATATAATATAAAGAATGTGTGTTTATACATTGCAGGAGATGGTGATATACGTAAAGAGGTTGAAGATTATATTAACAAACAAGAGGTTGTTAATTGTAGTGTGTTAGGGGCTGTGCACGGTGACACAAAAGATGAATTATTTCAAAAGTCTCATATTTTAATTTTTCCGACATATCATGGAGAAGGGCTTCCAAATACAATCTTAGAAGCAATGGGTAGTGGACTTCCTATAATATCTAGAATCAATGCAGGTATACCAGATCAGGTAGAACAGGGCGTCAATGGGTTTTTAACTTTGTCATTAAAACCAGAGTGGTATGCTGAAACCGTATTAAAGTTGCTGGATAACGATACATATCAAACAATTTCAAAAAATAATATAGAAAAAGCAAAGCATTACTCAATAAGTGCCGTAAGTTCGAGATTGCTGAGTATATATAGTCAACTATAAAATAAAAAGTGATTCCTAATTTTAAAAACAGCTTCCAAAACCTCAAAACCTATTGCGAAACCGAAAACTTCGCAGGTTGGGACCCTTACGATGGTTTAAACTCTAAAGTGTTTCAAGCATTACCGCTTAAACATTGGGATTTGGCGCGCTTGGCATGGATACAGGGCTTTAAAAGGAGTCCTATTAATTTTAGGAGACTATTGCTGGTACCTAAGCAGCACAACTCAAAAGGGATAGCATTATTCCTTTTGGGCTATTGTAGGTTATACGAAGCATCACGCAATGGTAATACCGAATTCGGAACCTCAGAAACGCTTTTAGAGAAAATTAAGTATCTAACCAAACTACTTTTAGACATGAAAGTAGAAGGTTATGCAGGGGCATGTTGGGGCTATAACTTCGATTGGCAGGCAAGACGACTCTTTCTATTCAAAAAAAATACACCAACAGTAGTGGCAACTGCCTTTTGTGTAGAGGCACTAATAGAAAGCTATAAAATAACACAAGACGAAAACGTGCTAAATACAGCCCTGTCGTCAGCAGAATTCGTGTTGCAAGATTTATCCAGAACCGAGCACGGTAACGGACACATCTTTTCATACAGTGTCAAAGACGGCAATAATACGGTAATCAACGCCTCGTTGTTAGGTGCAAAAATTTTAAGCTACGCCTACAAATACAAACAAAAGCAAACGTATCTAGATACGGCAAAAAAAGCGGTTATTGCAGCTTGTGATTTGCAAGAAGACGATGGTTCATGGATATATGGATTATTATCCATACAGTCTTGGAAAGATAGTTTTCATACCGGTTTTAATTTAGATGCCTTAGAAACCTATCAGCAAAATACAGGCGATACGACGTTTCAAAAATACATAGATAAAGGTTGGGACTACTATACAGAACACTTTTTTGAAGCAGATGGCAAACCAAAATATTATCACGATAAAACCTATCCTATAGATATCCATTGCCCAGCACAGGTCATAGTAACAGCCTCAAAATTGAGCACCTTTAAAGAACATTTAGAATTATTAGAGCGTACACTAAACTGGACGATAGAAAACATGCAGTCTAAAAAAGGCTACTTTTATTACCAATACAGGCAAGGATTGAGTTCAAAAATTCCATATATGCGATGGAGTAATGCCTTTATGTTTAACGCTATGGCACATTATTATTTAGAAATAAACAAATAACCATGCAGTTTCAAGCCCTAAATAACGTCATTACCTATGCGCCAAAATCTAGAGATCAACTTATAGACTATGCTTTTCAGCATCACAAAATATTGGTGGCAGTAAATGCAGAAAAAATTCTACATGCTACAGATCAAAGTCGCGCTATTATTAACCGAAACTTAGGTTATCCAGATGGTATAGGTGCCGTTTGGGCATTGCGCAAAAAAGGACATAAAGAGGTCGTTAAAATCCCAGGATGCGAACTTTGGCTAAATATTGTAGAGAAGTACCATAAAACAAAGACGTTTTATTTGGTAGGAGGGAAACAAGAAGTTATAGATGAAACTGTTGCAAAGCTAAAAGAAGACTTTAAAGGCATTAACATATGTAACTACAGAAATGGCTACATAAAGAATGAAGTTGAAGAAAAAACGCTTATTGAAGATATCGTTAAACACCAGCCAGATGTTGTTTTTGTAGCTATGGGATCACCAAAGCAAGAACTACTCATGGAGCGTATACAGCAAAAACATCAAGCCGTATATCAAGGCTTAGGAGGAAGTTTTGATGTGTACACAGGTAATGTAAAACGCGCTCCAAAATGGTGGGTTAAAAACAATCTAGAATGGGCATATAGACTCATTAACCAGCCATCAAGAATCAAGCGTCAAATACATCTGGTACGTTTTTTAGTAAATTTAATACTAGGGAAATATTAAGAACCCAAACAATAATAGTTATTTAGCATTTTAAACAAAAGGTATCGTGTTGGCGTCACGTCGAGCATGTCTGTAGCTAGATAGGCCTTCCGATAGCTAACACCAAGATTATCAAGAAGCATATCATAAAAAGAAAACACACGCATTACGTCAGTTCGAGTGTTTTATTCGAAGTATGAGAATAAAATGTATCGAGAAGGTTTTTGGTTGCTAAATTGTAATACTAAAGAAATGATAGCTAACAGGCAGGAAAATTTTTATCATGTCAATCAAAAGGCCCAATCCCAATGACGAATTTTATAAAAAAGAACAGGAGTTGGTACATTAAGTTGCTATTAAATTTTAGAATATTAGATAGCAATGCGTCATTAGGAGCTCCTTCGGGTCTTCACCGGGTCTAATTCGGGTCTAATTCGGGTCATATTCGGGTCAACGGTAGTTTTTTCCTACAAATCCTAAAAGTTTGAATTTAAAGACTGTTGTTCATGGTAAAGGAATTGCTAAAAAACTATAAATTTGTAGTATTAGCACTATAACTATAATAAAACCAATCAACCCAAAGCTCTCATGTACAAGATCACAATAATAGCAGGTGCAAGACCTAACTTTATGAAAATAGCACCAATAATCCATGCCATTGAAAATGCTAAACAAAAAGGTGAAGCTTTAGAGTATAGATTAGTGCATACGGGTCAACATTACGATAAAAACATGTCTGGTAGTTTTTTTGAGCAACTCAGCATTCCAGAACCACATATTAACTTAGAGTGCAGTGGAGGCACACAAGCTGAGCAAACAGCAGCGATTCTAGTAAGTTTTGAAAAGGAATTAATGACAAATCCTGCAGATTTGGTTTTGGTGGTTGGTGATGTAACATCAACAATGGCTTGTGCTTTAGTAGCGCAAAAACTGCATACTAAGGTAGCCCATGTAGAGGCAGGTATTCGCTCTGATGACTGGACAATGCCAGAAGAGATTAATAGATTAGTTACCGATAGTATTACCAATTATTACTTTACAACATCAGAATTGGCGAACCAAAACTTGCTTAAAAGTGGTGCAGAAGACAACCAGATATTTTACGTGGGTAATACCATGATAGATACACTTTTAAAGCATAGACCAAACTTTAAAGCACCAGAGGTCTATGGTCAATTAGGTCTCAAGCCAAAATCGTATATCGTAATGACGCTGCATCGTCCAGCAAATGTCGATGAAGAGGGTCAGTTAAAGGCTATGATAGAAGAGATTGTTGGCAATACTAAAGACTTGCCATTAATTTTTCCTGTGCATCCAAGAACTGCTAAAATCCTGGAGCGTTTAAAAGTGTCACATCCTAGATTGCATATGGTGGCACCTTTAAGCTATTTAGAATTTAATTACTTAGTAGAAAACGCTAAAGCAGTCATTACAGATTCAGGTGGTATTACAGAAGAAACCTCAGTAATGAACGTGCCTTGTATGACGCTTCGAGATAACACAGAGCGACCAGAAACCATAACCTTAGGGACTAATGAGTTGGTAGGAACTAATCCGCAGGCTATTAAACCTTACTTAGAAAAACTTTTTAATGGAGAATGGAAAGATTACAAAACAATTCCGCTATGGGATGGTAAAACCGCTGAAAGAATAGTAGCGCATATCCTAAATTTTGCTAAGAAATAATTTGTAGATATTTGTCTAAACATCTTATACTTCGTTTAGAAAGTTGTATATTTCTAATCCCCTAAGATGTTTTAAAATCAACCATATGATTGAAACATTACTCAAGAATTTTTCCCCTGAAAATAATATAACCATTTGGTTAATAGCAGCTTTTGTATTGGCTTTCTTAATCGCTTTTCAGACATTCCCTACCATACTATATGTAGCCAAAGAGAAACACTTAATGGATGAACCAGATAGTAGAAGTGTGCATTCTGATAAAACACCAACCCTTGGTGGTATTGGTATTTTTGTAGGGCTCATTGTCGTAATGACAATTGTAGGAGCCTTTTTAAATACCAAGGTTTTGCTATTGGTTATGGGCGGTCTTACGATTCTATTCTTTTTAGGGCTAAAGGATGATTTAACCGTACTCTCTGCAAGGAAGAAGTTTATGGGACAATTACTTGCGGCTGGTTTGCTCATTGTGTTTACAGATACTAGGATAATTGGATTTTCAAAAATTTTAGATATCGATGTGTTGCCATATTGGATATCAGTAGGATTTACCCTCTTTGTTTATGTTCTTATTATTAATGCATACAATTTGATTGACGGCGTGGATGGGTTGGCAGGTACTATTGCATTAAGTGTTAGCGGTATTTTTGTGTACTTTTTTGTAAATTCTAATGAGTTGAGTTTAGCAACGATTGCTATTGCCCTATGTGGTTGTTTGCTTGCATTCCTAAGACTAAATTTTTCAAAAAAGAGTAAGCTTTTTATGGGTGACACTGGTTCAATGATTGTTGGATTTTTACTGGCCTTCTTTACTATTAGCTTTATTAATATGGCACAATTAGATAGTAGCTCAGCATATTATAAGGCATCACCAGCTTTAGCGTTTGCATTATTATTTTACCCACTTATTGATACTTTAAGAATATTCTTTATAAGAATCGTAATTCACAAAACAAGTCCTTTTAAAGCCGATAAAAATCACATTCATCACAGATTCATAAGAAGTGGTTACAGCCATTTAATGACAACGGTTTTAATTAGCAGTATTAACGTTATTATAATAGGTATAGCTTTTAATTTACTTCACCTCAACCTCAATACTCAAATCATATTTTTATTACTTTATGGTTCTGCCCTTTATACGCTGCCATTTCTAATAAGAAAAATAACGGTTAATTGAGTTAAGTCCGTACTAAGATCTTATTATGTTACTATAGCTTTTGTCAATCCTTGAAATGCGGTTATATTTGCTATACTTGTAATTATTAGTTTTAATGAAAAAAAGAATATTAAGTTTACTTATTTTGGTTGTTTTGAGCTCTTGTGCTTCAAAAAAAGAAATATTGTATATGCAAGATGCCCTACAGCAAGATAATAGCACAGTAAACTATAAGTCTGCGAATATTCAGCCAAATGATATTTTAAAAATAACGGTAGAAAGTACAATACCAGAAGCAGCAGTACCATACAATAAATCTAGAGTCTTGGGTGCGCAGCCTCAAAACTTACAAGTACTTCAATTAGATGGCTATTTAGTATCTATAGATAATACAATTAAGTTTCCGGTTTTAGGTGAAATTTCGACAGCAAATAAAACAACTAAAGCATTGGAAGAGGACATTAAAGATCGGTTAACCTCAGGTGGCCATCTTACCAACCCAACAGTTAACGTAAGACTCATCAATGCTAAAGTTACTATTTTAGGCGAAGTTAATAAGCCTGGCACGTATAGTTTTACAGAACAAAATATTACGATATTACAAGCCTTAGGTTATGCTGGTGATCTAACTATTAATGGTAAACGTGATGATATTCTTATAACTCGGGAAGTTGACGGTGTGCGTAAAATATCTCATATAGACCTAACTTCAACTTCATTTATGAATAGTGAGTTCTATTTTATAAAGCCAAATGACAATATTGTTGTAAACCCTAATAACCCTAAGGTTAAAAGTGCTGGTTTTGTTGGTAATGTGGGCACTATATTAACCATTGCATCATTAGCGCTTAGTGTTACAATTTTACTTACAAGATAAAGTATGGATAATCAATTTAATAATAGTTTTTTGGGGGAAGAGGATAAAATTGATGTTAAGCAAATTGTAAGGCAATATTTAAGCTATTGGCCGTGGTTCGTAATTGCAGTTGTTGTTTCAATGTTAAGCGCGTATATCTACTTGCGATACGCACCACGTATTTTCGAAACCTATTCTAAAATAAAAGTTTTAGATGAATCTGAAGGTCTAGAGTTACCTACCTCCGCATTTGTTTTTAAGAGATCTAATATAAACCTTGAGAATGAAATTGAAATTATAGGCTCATTTCTTATTATGGAGAAGGTAGTTAGGGAGTTAAACCTAAATACTGTTTTTTATGAAGAGGGTACAATCCAAACCAAGCAAATAGAATCACTGCCACTAGATTATGCTCAAGTCATCCTGCCAGATAGTATATCAGCACCTATGTCCTATAAGGTATCAATAACTGATAAAGGATTTCAAATAACCAATTTAGATACAGAAAAAGTCTTTAATTTTAAAGGACATTCAACATATACACAGAATCATAAATTACCATTTAATTTAAAGTTAAACGATCAGATACCGTTAACTGATATAGTTGAGAATACATATAATATTGTTTACAGAACAGTAAAAGAAGCTACACTGTCCTTAAAAACTAAAATCGTTGTTGAAGCTATTGGAGACCAAAGTGACATATTAAAACTTTCAATTAAAGGTGAAAGTAAAGAGTTGTCAGAAAAAATCCTAAATACTTTAATGAAGGTTTTTGATAATGATGGTATTAAAGATAGGCAGTTAGTATCTGAACGTACTATAGATTTTATAGATGCAAGATTTAAATTTTTGGCAAAGGAGTTAGACTCCATAGAAATTAATAGACAAGGGTTTAAGCAAGATAATAATATAGTAGACATTCAAACCGATGCAGAGCTAGGACTTCAACAACGAACAAAATCCGAAGAAGAAGTGTTTGCGCTAGAAAACCAATTAGAACTTTCAAATTTGTTGGTCAATTCACTGATTACTGACTCCAAATCAGACCTATTGCCAGCAAATATTGGTATAGAAAACGTAAGTATTAATGCGCTTATTTCAGAATACAATACTGCAGTAATAAATAGGGATAAGTTAATTAGTAGTGGTGGTGAAAATAATCCAATGGTGCAACTAGCTATTACTGAAGTTCAAAATTTAAAGTCAAATATAGATCGGTCTTTAAAGGCATATTCAGCTCAAGTAAGTGCCTCTCTAAATCAATTAAAAAATAAGAATAGAAGATTGACTGGAAGAGTGTCTCAAATACCAGAGCAAGAAAGATTGTTTAAGGCTATTGATCGTCAACAGAAAATAAAGGAAAGTTTATATCTATTATTACTTCAAAAACGAGAAGAGGCTGCTATAAATTTAGCGATAACTGAACCATCTATAAAAGAGGTCGAGAGAGCACTTTCTAGTATAAAACCAATATCGCCAAAACCAACTATAGTCTATGCAGGTGCCCTTTTAGCTGGCTTATTAATACCTTTTGGAATATTATACCTCATTTTTATGTTAGATACAAAACTACATAGTAAAGACGATATTATTGAGGTAACTTCAAAGATCCCTGTGATAGGTGAGATACCAGATTTAAGAAAAAAGAAAAATATTATTTTTAAGGATCCCAATGACCGTTCACCACTAGCAGAGGCTTTCAGAATATTAAGCTCTAATGTAGATTTTATACTACCTATAGAACAAGATCGAGGGAGAGTTATTTACTGTACATCGACAATAAAAGGTGAAGGAAAGACCTATGTTAGCCTTAATTTGTCTCTCGCTTTATCTAGTATCAATAAAAAAGTGTTGGTCATTGGTGCTGACCTTAGAAATCCTCAGATACATTCGCATATTAGTGAGGATAAACAAAAGGCAGGTTTATCTAACTATCTTCATGACGTAGATTACGATTGGAAAGATGCTCTAATAAGTGGTTTTGATAAGCATCCTAATCACCATATTATTCTTTCAGGAAGTATTCCGCCTAATCCAGCACATTTGCTTACAAATGGACGCTTTAAAAAATTAATTGAAGAAGCAAGAGAAGAATATGACTATGTTGTCGTTGATACAGCGCCAACAATATTGGTAACTGATACCATGCTAATTTCTCAATTTGCAGATGCGACTATTTACCTTACAAGGGCTAACTATACCGAGAAAAACTTATTAAAATTCTCAAAAGAATTATCAGAGAGTGGTAAGTTAAAGAATGTGGCATATGTTATTAATAGCGTAGGAGCGAGTAAGTCTCAAGGCTATGGCTATAACTATGGCTACAACTATGGTTATGGTAGTGTTAAATAACACATAGGATGTAACTACTGGTTTGGATTCAGTTTCTTACATGATATTTATCATGATTTCTCTCGGTTTTATGGATTACTTTTAATAGTGAATTATAAAACTAATAGTCATGAGATATATACCACCAATTTCCGAAATAATGAGTAAAAACATCATTGCTCTTAATAGAGATGATGATTTAGAAACTGCCGAACTACTTTTTAAAAGACATAAAATAAGACATATACCTGTTGTTAACGGAGAAGTTATTATAGGGATGCTTAGCTATTCAGATTTGTTACGCATAAGTTTTGCTGATGCTGTCTATGACAATGAAGAAGAAGTTGATACTCTTGTGTATAATATGTTTACAATAGACCAAGTGATGGTAAAAGACGTGGTTACCGTACCTTCAACTGCAACTATAAAAGATGTAGCTAAGATATTGTCAGAAAAAGAGTTTCATGCTTTACCTGTTGTAGACGACGGAAACCTTGTGGGTATAGTTACTACTACAGATTTAATAAATTATCTCCTAAAGCAATTATAAATGAAAAGCGCCTATAAGGCGCTTTTTTATGAGTTGGCTATGGATTTTAAACTTTTGATTGTTGCTGTAGGATTATCACTTTTAAAAACATGACTTCCGGCAACAAAAGTGTCTGCACCAGCCTCGACTAATTTCTTTATATTCTCATCGGTAACACCGCCATCAATTTCAATGCGCGTGTCTAAACCTTGTTTATCAATTAGTGCACGCAATTTTTTAATACGTTGGTAGGTAACGTCTTCAAATTTTTGACCGCCAAAACCAGGATTTATTGACATTAGCAATACCATATAACATTCTGGTAAAATATCCTCTAAAACATTAATGGGAGTAGTAATGTTAAGAACAACTCCTGCTTTGCATCCAGCATCTTTAATTTGTCGTAATGTTCTATGTAAATGTACTGTAGATTCATAATGCACAGTAATGATATCTGCACCTACTCTAGCAAATTCTTCAATATAGCGTTCAGGTTTTTCAATCATTAAATGCACATCTAAAGGTTTGGTAGCGTGCTTTTTTATAGCTGCAATTACTGGCATTCCGTAAGAAATATTTGGCACAAAATGCCCATCCATTACATCAATATGAAACCAATCTGCTTCACTATTGTTAACCATTTCGGTATCGCGTTGTAAGTTTCCGAAATCAGCAGCTAACATGGAAGGTGCTATAATTTTTTTAGTCATTTAATTAGATTGTTAAGAGTTTGGGCAAAGTTATATAAAATTGAAGTTTATTAAGCTTTGAAGTTAATAAGATATTATAAAAAGTGAACCCACGGTAATCAGCCGTGGGTTCTTTCATCAATCAAAAAACGAACAGTTATGTTTTGTAACTGTTGTTACCTTTATTAGGTTGGTGCTTAAATATACAAAAAACCAAGCCCAATCAAACCTTTATATCATTTTAACTCTAAATACTTTTATAATTATTATAAATAATATTATCTAAAGTATTCTATAACAGAAGTTAACCTAAATAAGTTTTTAATATTTTACTTCTAGACGTATGTTTTAATCTGCGAATTGCTTTTTCTTTAATTTGTCTAACACGCTCACGAGTTAAATCAAAAGTCTCTCCAATTTCTTCTAAAGTCATCGGATGTTGATTTCCAAGTCCAAAATACAATCGGATCACATCAGCTTCTCGTGGAGTAAGAGTTTCTAGCGCACGCTCAATTTCAGTTCTTAAAGATTCATGTAATAAATCTTTATCAGGATTTGGAGACTCGCCGCTACGCAGTACATCGTAAAGGTTAGAATCTTCACCTTCAACCAAAGGTGCATCCATGCTTACATGGCGACCAGAATTTTTCATAGACTCTTTAACATCGTTAATAGTCATGTCTAATTCCTTAGCAATTTCTTCAGCAGATGGTGGACGCTCATGACTTTGTTCTAAGAATGCAAATGTCTTATTAATTTTATTTATTGAACCAATCTTATTGAGCGGTAAACGCACAATACGAGATTGCTCTGCTAATGCTTGTAAGATAGATTGACGAATCCACCATACCGCATAAGATATAAACTTAAAACCACGTGTTTCATCAAAACGCTGAGCGGCTTTAATAAGACCTAAATTTCCTTCATTAATTAAGTCTGGTAAGGTTAAACCTTGGTTTTGGTATTGTTTTGCTACAGATACAACAAAGCGTAGGTTGGCCTTAGTTAATTTTTCTAAAGCAACTTGATCTCCTGCTTTTATACGCTGTGCTAATTCTACTTCCTCGTCTGCTGTAATTAAGTCGACTTTACCAATTTCTTGTAGGTATTTGTCTAATGAAGCGGTTTCTCTGTTAGTAACCTGCTTGGTAATTTTGAGCTGTCTCATTTACTTATATATGATTTGTGCAATTTACAACATTGTTGTTGCTTTTATTATACGTAAACAAGCATCAAAATGTTACAGAGTTTAGAAAAAAAAATTAAATTTTAAGCAATTTTACGGTGTCAAGGTGAATGGCATCGATGGTCTCATTTGTGAATTTGTAATGCCCTCTTGTAGTAATTAACCTAAAGCGATAAGACTTGAGTTGACTTAGCGTGTTGAGAAATAACCACTTTGATTTTAATAGCTTAGGTCTTTTAGATTTTAGGCTTAAATCAAAAATATGTTTTCTACCTTCTTTTTCAGCAACAATATCTGGTGTAATATCTATATCACTACCTCTTTTATGATAAGATTTTGGCGTTTCATAGCCTTCTAAATCTGCTTTGATATTATTGTATCCCAAGTTTTCTAAATAACTTATTGAGTTACTTAATTCTTCGCTGTATTTTTTTTTATCTTCTGAAATCATAACATATATAATAATGATTTAGAATGAAAATTCCAAATTTTCGACTGTTTTTAAGTAGCTAAACACTACTAAATCCTTACTTGGCCATCCCCAAAAACATAATATTTATTGGTAACTAATTGCTTTAAGCCCAGTGGTCCTCTATGATGTAACTTGTCTGTACTTATAGCAAGTTCAGCACCAACTCCCATTTGCCCACCATCGGTAAATCTAGTGGAAGCATTGTGGTAAACAGCAGCACTATCTACATTGTTCATAAATGTTAAGGCCTCATTTTCATCTTCTGTTATGATTGCTGCAGAGTGTTTACCTGAGTATTTATTGATCATTTCAATTGCTTCGACAACATTATCAACAGACGCAATGAGAAGCTTTAGTGCGAGAAACTCTTCAAACCAAATACTGTCCTGAGATACTTTATCTACGTGCTTTAAAAGATGAGAAACACTTTTATCTGCGATGATTTCGACCTTATGTTGTTCTAGTTTCTGCTGAAGCATTTTAAGTTTGGTTTTATATTCTGGAATATTCTTATTAATCAATACTTTATCAAGTGCGTTACATCCTGAAATTTTGTCGGTTTTGGCGTTGATAATAACATTAACAGCTTTACTCCAATCTGCTTTTTCTGAGACATACAAGAAATTATTTCCTCTACCACTGACGAGTACTGCACAGGTTGCATGAGTTTTAACGAACTCAATAAGTCGTTCACCTCCTCTCGGCACAATTAAATCTAACGGTTCGGTTGGATTTTTCAAAAACTCTTGGGTTTCTTCTCGTTTTAAATGTAATAGCTTAATCCAATCTTTAGAAAGTCCGTTTTTAGTTAAAGCTTCATGCCAGCATTGCTCTAAAATAATATTACTGTTATAAGCTTCTTTACCACCTTTTAGTAAGATCTTATTATTGGCCTTAAATGCCAATACAGCGGCTTCAATGGTAACATCTGGTCGCGATTCATATATAATAAGAATGGTGCCGAATGGGGCAGTAGTATTCACTATATTAAGTCCATTTTTTAAGGTTCTATTAGAAATTTCCTGACCAACAGGATCGTCTTGAAGTCTTACCGAGTTTACGGCTTCTATCATTTCGTTTACTTTCTTATCATTAACAATAAGGCGGTCAAAAAGCGCTTGGTCTTCCTTTTGAAAAGCTTCTAAGTCTTTTTTATTGGCTTCTATAATAGCATCGCGTTTGCGATCTAAAATATCTGCCATGGATGTTAATACCTTGTTTTTTATTTCTGTATTCAAAAGTTTCATAATTGTTTCGATTTTAGGCACTAATAAATTTTGTGCCAACTTCTTTGTTATTAATAATATCTACAATGACGTTTTCGCGCTTGCCGTTTGCGATGTAAGTAGGAATATTCTTTTTGGCAGTACCTTTGGCTATCTTTAGTTTAGACGCCATGCCTCCACGTCCTTCGCCTTCTTTTTTATTAGAAGCGCAAACATACTTTTCTACATTTTGGTTTGTTTTTACGACGTTTAATTTTCTAGATTCGTCATCGTCTGGGTGGCCTGTGTAGAGTCCGTCGGTATCTGATAGTATGATTAGGCGATCTGCATCGAGTAGTTCTGCGACTAAACTCGCTAGCTCGTCATTATCAGAGAACATGGACATGGTTAAAGAGACGGCATCGTCTTCATTTGCAATCGGAATTACACCTTCGGCCAATAATCCTTCATAGCAGTTTATCATGTTCTGACGATGTTTTCCAGGGTCAAAATCGCGTTTGGTTGCCAAAATTTGCGCGCAGCGCATTCCATAGTCATGGAAAATACTGTAGTAATGACGCATCATTCTGGGTTGTCCTACGGCAGAATATACTTGTCTTCTTACAGATTTGTTATCTATTTTAGTATCGCCCAAAACTTCCATACCTGCAATTGCAGAGCCAGAAGACACCAAAATTACCATGATATCTTCTTCATATAATACGGCGATTTGGCGAACTAACTCTCTTAGTACTGGTCCTAAAATTCTATTGTCTTTATTTGTTAAAACGTTGGTGCCTACTTTTACGACCACACGTTTAATATTGTCATTCATTTTATTTGTTTTTTCCTAATTCAACAGCTCTATCAAATGCGGCATAAGCTGCATCCTGTATGAGTTGCTTTACATTATTATCTTCCATTGAGTCTATTGCGGCTTGTGTAGTGCCGCCTTTTGATGCTACTTTGTCAATCCAGCGCTCAGGTGAAATATTAGACTGGTTAAACAATTCAATAGCTCCTTCAAAAGTGTTGCTTACCAAAACTTTAGAGTCATAGTCTGAAAAGCCCATCTTTTGAGCAGCTTCTAACATAGATTGCATAAAGTAAAATACATAAGCTGGCCCACTACCAGAAATACCTGTAGAGGCATCGATAAACTTCTCGGAGTCTACATGTATAGAAGTCCCTGTTGTGTCTAATAGTTGGCGCACCATTAGTAACTCTACACGAGATATGGCTTTTGCGCCAGTGTACGAGGTTACACCTTTGCCTACTTTAGCTGGTAGATTTGGCATGGTGCGTATTACTTTTTTAATTCCTAAACCATCTTGTATTGTTTCTATGCTTACACCTGCCATTAGCGATACAAATATTTGTTCGCTATGAATAAGCGGCTTCATTTTTTTGAATAAATCTTCGCAGTGATATGGTTTTACTGCTAAAAATACAATGTCCGATTTCGGTAAACCATCCTCTAAAGAGGTGTACACATCAAATCTTGGGTTTTGTCTGAGTGTTTCAATTTTGTTAGGGTCAGTGTCATAGATTCTTAACTTTTGTTTTCCTAATAAAGAAGAATCTGCCATGCCTTCTGAATAGGTTAAGCCCATATTTCCGGCACCTATTACTAATACTTTCATACTTGTGTTTTAATTAAACTTTACTTGTCAGTTGCTATGTAAGCCGCAAACACTATGCGATAGTGCCAAACTAAAAAGTTGATTTTAAGTTTTTTGAAGTTTAAAAAGAAAAAGTGGAATTGTTGAGGATATGCCAAAACATTGCTTGTATGCTTAAGGATATGTGAATCTTAAGAAATGTTAAATACATTAAAACTGTCAGTATGTCGGTGACAAAATGTGATTTTAAGGCTAAAATAAGGGGTTATTAGGAGGTAATAACGTAAGTCTAAACGTTTTTTCTGGGAATGATTAAATGTTTTTTGATTGGTAGAAATAAAAAAAGGAGGCTATGTTTTAGCCTCCCTTTTTGTTTAATTAAGCAAACGAATTGCTTCATATATTGTAATTAGTTTTCCTCAAAAGTTTGTGCATCACCAAAATGAGCAACTCTTGAGTTGATGGCAAAGGCATCACCTGTAAAATTTTCATTAGTAATGAATGCAACGATACTCATTTCATTTGTATCTACAACATTTGATGGTACATTAGCAGTGAAAGTCCTACTATAAACAGAATTAGTAACTTCATTATTAGGAAGGTCATCGCCTAAAATATTGGTTAAGCTAGCTCTAAGTACATGGTCATGTACAAAATTTGGAACAGGGTTTTGACCACCATAATAACTTTGATTATTTGCTTGATCATAAACTAATCCATCTTCAAGTACCATAACTACAAGTTTAGCATTATTAAAATCAAAATCTTGACTAAATTTAGCATCTACTTTAACGGTCATTGTATTACCAGATAACGATGGTGTAATAGCCAAGCCTAGAGGTGCGTTGTCACATACAGTTTGGTCGACAATCTGGTCTATATTGTTTGGTTCTGGGAATGTCCAATCAGAGCCTCTGTTAACTTTGGCTGTTGGGTAACCTGTTACACCAAGAGCAGATTCCAATATATCGGCACCTGCAAAATTATATGGGTCATAACCGTTACTGGATGTATTAGAACTATACCTGTGAATAGCAACTACACTTATTTGATCTGTTTGCTCCTTGACCTGCTCTATAGCGTAAGTTACTCTTGTACAAAAAGGACACCAAGTCCCTGTGAAATCTTCTATGACTACATGTTTTGTAAATTTAAAGTTGTCAACTGCAACATTTACATTTAAATTATTTGTCGTACTTATATCTTGGTAAGTCGCAGAGACTTGTAACGAACCTGCTTGGGTTGTAGTATATGTATTACCAGATATGGCTGTGCCGTTAACAGAGATTGTAGCCGAATTGGTAACATCTGTATTATTGTTGCCCATAACAGCAAAACTTACAGTGTCACCAGCGTAAATGCCACAGGCTACAGAACTTGATATTTCAACAGATATGCTTGTTATGTCATTACCGTTTCCATTGCCGTTTCCATTTCCATTGCCGTTTCCGTCACCATCGCTATCGCTACTGCAAGCGCTAAAGCTTATAGCTAAGGCCATAAATAAAAGATTGAATAGATGTTTAGTTTTCATAAATTATGAGTTTTAATAAAAAATTTTTAAGGTTTTGTTTAAAAAAATGCAAATTATACTAATTTTTTAAAAAAGTGGTATTATTATTGCAAAATGTTAAAAAAAACTAAAATTTTAAAAACATGAAATATCTATTTGCTGCTTTTTTTATAAGTATCTCATTACTAATGCATAGTCAGGAATTTCCAGACATAAACCTAAATAATCTCGATGGAAATAGTATTTCTGTAAAAGCGCTTACGGACTCTAGCGATATAAAAATTTTTAGCTTTTGGGCGACTTGGTGTGTTCCTTGTATTAATGAGCTAGATGCTATAGCTGATGTCTATGAAGATTGGCAAGATGAAACCAACGTAGAACTTATAGCAGTCTCTACAGATGATGCTAGAACTAAGAAACGCGTTATTCCTTTAGTGAATGGAAAAGGCTGGGAATACCAGATATTATTAGATGAAAATCAAGATCTTAAACGTGCCCTAAATATTAATGTGCTACCATATGTTGTTGTGGTTAAAAATGGTGAAATTATTCATACCAGAACAGGCTACACACCTGGAAGTGAAGAGGAACTATATGAGGTCGTAAAAGAACATTCTAAATAACTGTAGACAAAACAACAACAATAACCTAACTAACCTAACTAAAATTTACAATCATATATGAAAAAGCTTTTAATGCTGTTAACATTTTGTTTTACGGTAAACCAAATGTCAGCACAATTGCTAGATAACTTGCGTGTTGGTCTAGAGTCTAACATGGCGTGGTATAATGATGACAAACGCACAGGACCTTTTTTTGATGGTGAAAATAATGATGGTGATGAGCATGTAAGGGTCAATTCTTACCTAAAACTAGACTATGATTTTCTTGAAAATTTTACAGCAACGGTTCAAATAGAATCATACGAACCATTAGCTTTATTAAATTATTCACCAAATTTTGAAGGTACAGACTTTGGGATTTATTCACTCAATTACAGAAGTGATAAGTTAGAAGCAAGTGCAGGACACTATTATGAGCAATTCGGTAGTGGTCTTATCCTTAGAAATTGGGAAGATCGACAGCTTGGTCTTAATAATGCTCTTTTGGGTGGAAGAGTAAAATACATGCCCACAAACTTTTTGTCTTTAACAGGGTTGTATGGAAAACAACGTGTTGGCTTTGAAACTGCCGACAGTGATATTTTTGGTTTCAATACTGAAATCGATATTTCTAATATTTTTAAGTTTGAAAATTCCTCATTAAATCTTGGGATTAGTTATGTTGGTAGGCAAGAAAAAACAGATATAGAAGAACCGAATTTTGATGAGTTGACTAATGCTTTTTCTGGTCGCATAGATTTCTCTAAAGGTAACTTTTATGCCAATGCAGAGTACGTTACCAAGTCTGATGATGTCTTTGTTATTAACGGACAAGTCATTAATTCATTTGTTAATCCAGGTAATGCTTTATTATTCAATACTGGGTTTTCTAAAAAAGGTTTTGGACTAGATGCCACATTTAGACGTTTAGAAAATATGGGGTTTTTCTCGGAGCGTGAAAAAACAGGAAATGTTTTTTTAGAGAATAATATCAATTTTACACCTGCACTAACAAAGCAGCACGATTATTTATTGACTAATATTTTTGTGTATCAGGCACAGTCTCAAGTTGTTTTTGCAGATCCTGAACTTATGGAGGCAGGTGAAATAGGAGGGCAGATTGATGTATTTTATAACATTAAAAAAGGAACAGCACTTGGTGGTAAATATGGTACAAAACTAGCATTTAATGCGTCGTATTGGGCAGGTCTTAAAGGAGATTATGATTTTGATAATTTAACTTATGATGTAGATTATTTTGGTTTTGGCGAAAAGTATTTTTCTGATGTTAGTTTAGAGATTAGAAAAAAATGGAATAAAAAGATGAATTCTATTTTTTACTACGTTAACCAATACTATAACCAAAGAACTATAGAAGATAATTTCTCTGGTGAACAAATTAAAACTAATATTATCGTTGGTGAAACCTTTTATAAGTTTGGTAGAATAGGACAGTCTGTACGCTTAGAATTACAGAAACTATGGTCTAACACTGAAAATCATGATTGGGTAGGTGGAACCATAGAATATAATGCAAGTCCGAGATTATCATTTTACGTTAACGATATCTATAATAGTGGAACTGATAGTAGTACATCAGAAAATCATTATTATAATTTTGGTGGTAGTTATAACAAGGGTGCAACCCGTTTTTCTTTAAATTATGGTAGGCAACGTGCAGGATTGGTCTGCGTAGGCGGTGTTTGTCGTTTTGTTCCGGAGGCTACAGGGTTATCTGCCAGTTTATTAATGTCATTCTAGAAATTTGAGACAATATCAAAAAAAAGCCCATCAATTTTGATGGGCTTTTTTATTAAACATAAAAAGCGTAATTAATCTTCTTTGTTATTGTCTCTTCGGTTTCTATCGTCTCTGCGATTATTACCTCTGTTACGGTTATCGCGTCCTCGATTATTGTCTCTGTTACGGCTGTTATCACGTTTTGGTCTATCTTCCCAACCTTCAGGTTTTGGTAAAATAGCTTTTCGAGATACTTTTTCTTTGCGAGTTCTAGAGTCTATACCAAAGTATTTTACATCAAATACATCTCCCATGTTAACGACATCAGAAACATTCTCTGTGCGTTCCCAAGCGAGTTCGCTTACGTGAAGTAAAACTTCATTGCCAGGAGCTTCAGTATATTCTACAACAGCACCAAAGTCTAGCATTTTAATTACTTTTACTTCGTAAATGCTACCAACTTCTGGTTTAAACATCATGGCATCTATATGAGCCATTACAGCGTCAATACCTTTGTTGCCAACACCAAGAATCTCAACAATACCCTCTTCAGTAACAGGGTCTTCATTAATTACTATAGTGGTTTCGGTTTCTTTTTGTAATTCCTGAATCACTTTTCCACCAGGCCCAATTAATGCTCCGATGAATTCATTTGGAATACGTGTTGTCACCATGGTAGGTGCATGATCTTTAACATTAGCATTAGGTTGTGCAATTGTATCTGTAAGATGCTTTAAGATGTGTAAACGACCATCTCTTGCCTGCATTAATGCTTTTACTAAGATTTCATAAGATAATCCTTTGATCTTAATATCCATTTGGGTTGCTGTAATACCGTCTGCAGTACCAGTAACTTTAAAGTCCATATCGCCTAAGTGATCTTCATCACCTAAAATATCTGAAAGTACAGCGTATTTGTCACCATCGGAGATCAGTCCCATGGCAATACCAGAAACAGGTTTTTTAAGCTGAACACCTGCATCCATTAACGCCATAGTACCAGAACAAACGGTTGCCATAGAAGAAGAACCGTTAGATTCTAAAACTTCAGATACTACTCTCACAGTATATGGACAGTCCTCTGGAACCATACCTTTTAATGCACGTTGTGCTAAGTTACCATGACCAACTTCTCTTCTTGAAGTTCCTCTAATAGGTCTAGCTTCACCAGTTGAAAAAGGAGGGAAGTTGTAGTGTAAATAGAAACGCTCTTCACCTTCAAAAGATGGCATATCTATTTGGTTAGCCTCTCTAGATGTTCCTAAAGTAACTGTTGCTAATGCTTGAGTTTCACCACGTGTAAAAATTGCAGAACCGTGAGTTGATGGTAAGTAATCTACCTCACACCAAATTGGTCTTATATCTGTGGTTTTACGACCATCTAAACGTAATCCTTCGTCTAAGGTTAAATTTCTTATTGCTTCCTTTTGCGCTTTGGCTACGTATTTATGAATAAGTTTACCCAATTCATCTTGTTCTTCTTCAGAAAACGAATTGAAGACTTCTTCTTTAATTTCAGAAAATGCAGCACCACGCTCATGTTTTGCAGAACCAGCCTTAGCAATAGCATACGTTTTGTCATATACCATGTCATGAATTTTCTTAGCTAAGTCTTCATCTTCAACTTCTGGTTCGTATTCACGCGTTTCTTTTTTACCAAAAGCTTCAGCTAATTTTAACTGCGCTTCACATTGAATTTTAATCGCGTCATGTGCTGCTTTAATAGCTTCTACCATTTCTTCTTCAGAAATCTCATCCATTTCACCTTCTACCATCATTACTGAATCTGCAGAAGCACCAATCATCATGTCGATATCAGATGCTTCTAATTGAGCAAAAGAAGGATTGATGATAAATTCACCGTCTACACGAGCTACTCTAACTTCAGATATTGCAGTCTCGAAAGGAATATCTGATAATTGAATTGCTGCAGAAGCAGCTAAACCTGCCATAGCATCTGGCATTACATTTTCGTCGTGAGACATTAACTGAATCATCACTTGAGTTTCCGCATGATAGTCTTTTGGGAATAGTGGGCGTAATACACGGTCTACTAAACGCATAGTTAATACTTCTCCATCACTTGGCCTTGCTTCTCTTTTAAAGAATCCTCCAGGATAACGACCTGCTGCCGCAAACTTTTCTCTGTAATCTACTGTAAGTGGTAAAAAGTCAACATCTGCTTGGTGGTAGTTAGACACTACTGTACATAACAGCATACAATTACCAGATTGAACTACAACACTACCATGTGCCTGTTTTGCTAATTTTCCCGTTTCAATAGAGATTTCTCTACCATCACCTAGGTCTATGACCTCTTTGTAAGTTTTTGGAATCATAAAAATTTTCATTTCGATTACGCTCAATGATCAAATTTTCAATTTAATGATCATCAAACTTGTTAAACATTGGTGTTGTGTTGTTGTGTAGTTGTTGTTGTGACCAATGAAAAACCGAAGTCCCAAACTAGTTTTGGGATCTCATCTGCTATTTCAATTCGAAAATTAAACGCTTTCGAAGACGTTATATTGTAAACAAAAAACCACGCTAAAAGCGTGGTCTTCGTATTTAGATTATTTTCTTAATCCTAATTCTTTAACGATAGCACGGTATCTTAAGATATCCTTTTTAGTTAAGTAGTCTAATAAAGCTCTACGCTTACCTACCAACTTTACTAGAGAACGCTCAGAGTTGTAATCTTTACGATTGTTTTTTAAGTGCTCAGTTAAATGGTTAATTCTGTACGTAAATAACGCAATTTGTCCTTCAGCAGAACCAGTATCATTTTTTCCTTTACCGTGTTTTGCGAAGATTTCTTCTTTTTTCTCTTTAGATAAATACATTCTAATATTATTGTAAATGATTGTTATGTACTTTGAAAGATTTTCTTTCAAGCGGCAAATATAATACTTTCTTTGTGATTTGTGGTTTTTTTCGTAACTTTTAATCTGTATAACAACGTTTTAATAAGTCTCCCCTGGCTAATTAAGAGCTTTTTCCTATTGATCCTGAAAATTTAGTTAGGATGAAAGCTATTCGCTCTTCTCAAAATGTTGCTAATGCATACGATGTTCTCGATCGTGTGTTTAACAATACTTATAATGGTATTGCTGTTGTAAGTATGGATGGCAATTGGCTTAAAATGAACGAAGCCGTTTCTGATATTTTTGGTTATACAAAATCCGAGCTTTTTAATATGGATATAGACAACATTGTCTTTATAGAAGACTTGGGTGTGCATGAAGAAAAGTTTGAGAAGTTAATAAGCGGAAAAATTGATAAGTATCGTGTAAAACAGCGCTATTTTCATAAAAGTGGCGATGTCATCTGGTTATTGATCTATGTGACTCTTGTATATTTTAAAGAAGGTAGGCCGCATATGATTTGGCAATTTACAGATGTAACCAACCGTCAAAAAAATCAAGATAAGTTAAAAGCTATGTTGAGTGTAGCTAAAGAGCAGAACGATAGATTAACATCTTTTGCCAATATAGTAACGCACAACCTCAGATCACATTCAGGAAACCTTACTTCTCTAACGAAGTTCTTAGAAGACGACTTCGAAGGGATAGTAGCTAACGAGAACTACATAATGCTTAAGCAAGCAATAGATAATTTGGAAGAGACCGTTGCCCATCTTACTGAGGTTGCTAAAATTAGAGAAATAGAACCTTCCAAATTACAGGACCTTAATCTTTATGAATATGTTGAAAAGGCTATGTATAATATTATTGCAATGGCACAAAACTCAAATGCTCTAATTTATAATGAAATAGATGAATCTCACTATATAAAGGGTGTGCCAGCATATCTAGATAGTATAATTTTAAATTTTCTTACCAATGCTATTAAGTATAAATCAGAAAAAAGGATACCCATTATTGAATTAACCTCTTTGATTGAAGATGAGTATATAGTATTTAAGATAAAAGATAATGGATTAGGTATCGATATGGATAAGTTTGGTGACAAGCTATTTCAGATGTACAAGACCTTTCATTATAACGATGATGCCATAGGTATTGGTCTTTTTATCACCAAAAATCATATTGAATCTTTGGGCGGTAAGATTACTGTAAACAGTGAGGTAGACGTAGGTACAGAGTTTTCAATTTATTTTAGAAAAGCATAAATTTTATTTTTCGATTAAACTTTTTTCAATTGTTATAGTCTTAACATCATATTAACAATAAAAAAGTAATCATGAATTATTCAAATCACAAACTCAAAAAAGTCGGTATTAATTACGTGAGTAAAAATTTTAATGTCATTAAAAGAGGAATTTTCAGCCTTTTGGTTTTAGGTTTAACATTTACGTCTTGTAGTAATAATGACGAAGTTACGGCAACAGAAGATGTAACACAAGATACAATCGAGGTGCAGCGTTCTGCTGAAATCGACCAAATAGACAACATTTTAGGTGATTTAGTTATAGACGCTTATGAACAACAAGAGTTTGAGTTGGCAGATAGAATTGAATACACGCAAGATAATCCGACAAGAGAAACATACTCAAGAGATATTCCAGAATGCGTAACAATTACTCTGGTAGCACAACAAAATTACAGAGAAGTAACGTTAGATTTTGGTACAGAAGGATGTGTGGTCAATGGACACTTAATACAGGGACAGATTGTATTTGATTATACCAGAAATCCAGAAGCACAACAAATTGCTATTAATTATAATTTAATTGATTTCTACTTTGATGCTAAAAATGTAATTGCAAGTCGTTCTATTTTAAAAGAATTATCTAATGATAACGGAAATCCACAGTTTACACACAACCTGAGCGTTACAGTTATTTGGCCAAATGGTGTGCAAGCTTCTAGAGAAGGAACTAGGATAAGAGAATGGGTTGAAGGCTTTGGAAGTGGTGTTTTTAGCGATAATGTTTTTGAAATTACAGGGGATTGGACAGCAACTTTTGTAAATGGAAACACACATACTTACGAGGTTCTAGTCCCTTTAAGAAGAGAAGTTATTTGTGCTTTCTTTGTCAGTGGTTCTTTTGATGTACAACGCACAAATTTTGGTGGTATCTTTGATTTTGGTGAAGGTAATTGCGATAACCAAGCGACGTTTACTTTTAACAATGGTACAGAAATACCTATAGTGCTAAATTAGATTTAGTTTCAGTTGATTGGAGTAAAAAAGCGAGCCATTTGGCTCGCTTTTTTTATGCTCTTAAAGGTTGATTTTTAATTAAATCTATATATTGGTTTACCTTTTTCTTTAAATCTTTTCTGTGTGTTATAAAATCCAAGAAACCATGTTCTAATAAGAACTCTGAGGTTTGGAACCCTTCAGGAAGTTCTTGTCCTGTGGTATCTCTAACAACTCTTGGGCCTGCAAAACCAATCAAGGCACCAGGTTCTGCAATATTAATATCACCTAGCATCGCAAATGAAGCTGTAGTACCACCTGTGGTTGGATCTGTACATAAAGATATATATGGTATACCAGCATCTGCAAGTTGTGCTAATTTAGCTGAAGTTTTAGCTAACTGCATTAGTGATAGGGCTGCTTCCATCATACGAGCACCACCAGATTTACTAATAATCATAAATGGAATCTTTTTCTTTAACGCATAGTCTGCAGCTCTTGCAATTTTTTCACCTACAACACTACCCATAGATCCACCTATAAAACCAAAGTCCATACAGGCAACAACTAAATCTTCTCCCATAGATTTTCCTACGGCAGTTCGCACAGCATCTTTAAGGTTAGTTTTAGCTTGGGCTGCTTTTAAACGATCTGGGTATTTCTTGGTATCTTCAAATTTAAGAGGATCCTTAGATGTTAAATTTGTATCCAATTCTTTAAACTTGTTGTCATCAAAAAGAATTTCGAAATACTCTTTACTTCCAATTCTTACATGGTAGCCATCCTCTGGACTTACATAAAAATTTTGTTCTAATTCTTTAGTGTCTATTATTTTACCGGTAGGAGATTTGTACCAAAGTCCTTTTGGAGTATCTTTTTTCTCTTCTGTAGACGTTTGAATTCCTTTATCTTTTCTTTTAAACCAAGCCATATCAATTTGATTTTTAAACCCTTAGACTGTGCTTAGGGTAATTTTAATCATAGATTAAAAAAATTCTATAATTAATTGTTGTTAGTTAGTTAAAGCAAAATTACTACTAATTAATTAAACTCAAAAGTAGTTGCTTCATGTAATTGTTAAAATAAACAAACCTATCAAAACTATAAAACAGTTTTGATAGGTTTGAAAATTTTGAATGAGTTGTTATGTTATAAAGTATCTACGTTATTTAAGTCCTCAAAAGCTTTTTTAAGACGTTCAACAAAAGCTTGCTCACCTTTTCTTAGCCAAACTCTTGGGTCGTAGTATTTTTTGTTTGGTACATCGTCTCCCTCAGGATTACCAATTTGTGTTTGTAAGTAATCATGATTGTCTTGTACATAATCTCTAACACCACTTAAGAACGCCCATTGCATATCGGTATCTATATTCATTTTAATAACACCATAGCCAATAGCTTCTCTTATTTCTTCTACTGTAGAACCAGAGCCACCATGGAACACAAAATCAATGTGGTTGTGACCAACATTATATTTTTTAGTAATATATTCTTGCGAGTTCTTTAAAATTTTTGGTGTTAATTTTACATTACCTGGTTTGTAAACACCATGAACGTTACCAAAAGCAGCAGCGATGGTAAACTGATCACTAACTTTGCTTAACTCTTCATAAGCATAAGCCACTTCTTCTGGTTGCGTGTATAATTTTGAAGCGTCTACATCACTATTATCTACACCATCTTCTTCACCACCAGTAATACCAAGCTCTATCTCTAAAGTCATACCCATTTTACTCATACGAGCTAAGTATTGTTTACAGATTTCTATGTTTTCTTCAATTGGCTCTTCAGACAAATCTATCATATGAGAACTGTAAAGTGGCTTACCAGTTTCTTCAAAGTGTTTTTCGCTAGCATCCAATAAACCATCAATCCAAGGCAATAATTTTTTTGCACAGTGATCCGTGTGTAAAATTACAGGAACTCCATAAGCTTCTGCCATATGGTGTACATGTTTAGCACCTGCAATTCCGCCTGCAATAGCACCTTTTTGGTTTTCGTTTCCTAAACCTTTTCCTGCATTAAATTGTGCACCTCCATTAGAAAACTGAATAATAACTGGGGCATTTAAAGCTTTAGCGGTTTCTAAAACACCATTAATAGAATTTGAACCTATAACATTTACTGCTGGTAAGGCAAATCCTTTTTCTTTAGCTAATTTGAAAATTTCCTGAACTTCTCTTCCTGTTGCAACGCCAGGTTTGATATTGTGACTCATTATTATATGATTGAAAATTAGATATCAAAAATACGGAATTTTAGCCATTTTTTGATCTAGATGATTAGAATAATAACTATAAAATATCGAAAACGATGTAGATGAATTAATGCTGTTAGAAAGGATAATTTATACCAATATTGTAAACAGCGTTTCGAAAGTTATAGTTTCTAAACCAACGACTACCTTCTGGTTGCGAAGGGTCGTAGGTTTTAAAACCAGTATCGAACCGAAGTACAAAAAAACCGAAATCATAACGAAGGCCAAAACCAGAACCAACAGCTATATCTTCGAGCGAATTAAAATCAGTAAAGGTCGCTCTATCATCTTCAACATTGTCCAAAACATTCCATATGTTTCCTGCGTCAACGAAGAGTGCGCCTCTTAAATCTCCGAAAAGTCCGAAACGTTGTTCTGCGCTTAAGTGAATTTTAAAGTTAGCCTCGTTAAATTCATTAGTTGAGCTAGAGCTTCCTGGTCCAAGATTATAAGCTGTCCAAGCTCTATTGTCATTAGGTCCACCAGCAAAGAAACTTTCAGCAAAAGGAATACTGTTAGAGTTGCCGTAAGGTATGGCTATGCCAGCATAACTTCTGAATGCAAAAACATTGTTTTTACCTAAGTCGAAATATTTTACATAGTCAACTTCAGTTTTAAAATACTGAGAAAAAGCTACACCAAATACCTCATAATCTCCATCGCTGTTTTTTGGCGCACCAAATATTTCAGATAGGTTAGATAGTAAATTACCGGCTAGCTCAACGCGCCATTTAAAAATAGAAAAGTCATTGTCAAAGATACTTGTGCGTTTATCTTTTTTATAATCGAAACTAGTTGAAAAAATAAGGTTGTTTTCTGTAAGTCTTTGTTTTCGTTCTTCAATATTATTTACTGTTATAAAATCATCGTCGTTAGATGATAAACTTGTATTTCCGTTGAGTACGTCATCAATAAATTGATTGGCTCCATTTGGAATGGATAGATTTTCTTCTGAAGCTATATAGCCAATGTTTCTAGCAATAGTATTAAGTCTGCTAAAAGAATTTATGTAAACTCCAAAGTAATTGTTTGTATTTAGGTTTTTTACAAACTGAACATTAAAGAGTTCTAGTGTATTTGAAACTGTTCGTGATGGTGACCAATTATAGCTTAAAAGTCCGGATAAGGTTTGCTTATCTAATCCAATATTCTGTTGACTCGTTGTAGAAAGGTTAATTGCTGTACTAGGCGACATGTATTTTGGGATAATACTATCTGTGTTGAATGGTGTAAATAATCTTGGAATTGTTAACCTAATATTACCACCAAATTCATTTATATCAAAAAAGGCATCATCATCTTCACTACCATCTCTTGAAGCACCAATGGCTGCAATGCCACTAATTTCTAAAGTTTCTGCTCCTCTAAAAATATTTCTAATTTTTAAACCAGGAGTTACAGAAAAACCAATGGTCTGTATATTGCTTTGAGAGACATCTAAGTCTAAACTTAGCGCGTATTTTTTCTTTGGTTCTAGATATATATTTGCAGTTAATGTGGTATCCTCGGTGTTTTCTATGTATTCAATACTTGGATATCTAAACATTTGTAAATCATTAAGGTAGCGCAAAGATCTGCTACGTGCTAAGTCTGTATAAGTATCACCTTTATTTATAAAAACAGCATCGGTTAATGCCTGAGGCCTAAATCTAAGTTTTTCTTTGCTGAATAAATTGTAGTCCTTGTAGATTGTTGTATCAGAAATTGTTTTGAAGCGATTATCAAAATTATCGTCTGTAAATATGTTAACTTCTTTTATTTTAAAAATTTTGAAAGGTTCAACCCTAGAAGAATCTTCGGTCCTTACAGTTCTGTTTGCTATTATAATGTCTGTATTAACCTTGTGGTTAGTATCTATAGTATCTGTCTCAAACCTAATGTAGTCCTGACCAAAATAGTAGAAACCAGCATTTCTCAAATAGGTGTTGATGCGCTCGCGCTCATTTTCAAAATTTTGTTCATCGTATTGTTCTCCTTTCTTTAGAAGCGTTTTTCTAATAAATTTAGGATAAAGGGAATCTATTGATGGACTACTAATAACTGGTTTTAAAGAGTCTAAAAAGTAGGGTTCATTTTTAGTGACTTTGTAGGTAACTTCAGCTCTTTTGTTACTGTCCTTGTCAACTTCAAAAATCACCTCATTATCAAACCAACCTTTACTGTAATAATATTTTCTGAGGTTATTTACAGTTTTTAATGTTTTATCTTCATCATAAATGGTAGGCTTTTCACCAGTACGTTTTAGCCAGCTATTAAAGTTTTTCCTAGCCTCTATTTCTTTATCAAATTGTTTTTTAGATAATAATTTAGTTTTCCAACGTACCTTAGAAGAGTCACTAAATACTTTTGCTTGTAGTATAGAGTCTATATTAGGTCTTGCTAAATTATAAACATGAAGTTTTAAAGGAAAACCCAGTAGACTATTCATACCAGAATTGGTTTTCTGAGTAATGATGTTGTTGACGCGTTCTTCGTTATTAATCTTATCATCTACAATGATGGTGTTTTTGGTAATTAAATGTTCATTAGATTTTACACGTTTTACAACATCACAAGAATTTAAAAATGTAATAAAAACCAACATCAAAATACCCTTGAGCATTCTAGGAAATTTAGCAAGTATAGAGTTTTGAATTTGCAAGTTTATTTGATGTATGTTTTTTGATATTGGTTGCTATAAACAAAAATTAGTCCAAAAAAGGTTTACTTTGTAATTAACCACAACAAAAGTAAATACATTTTAATGGTTACAAAGCAAGACATAAAGTTAATTAAAAGTTTAAATCAAAAAAAACACAGGCAACAGTTAGGTCTCTTTACTGTTGAGGGTATAAAAGGCATTACCGAATTTCTTGATTCTGATTTTAAACTTCATAAATTATATGCCACCAAGCAAATTTTTAGCGCTCCAGAACACCAGATTGTAGAGATTTCTGAAAATGAACTACGTAAAATATCAGCTTTAAAAAACCCAAATACTGCATTGGCAGTTTTTGAGATACCGAAATCAAAAAGTGTAAATCTAGATGGATTGATTGTAGCCTTAGATGATGTAAGAGACCCAGGGAATTTAGGGACAATTATTAGACTTTGTGACTGGTATGGCGTAACGGATTTGGTTTGCAGTCTTAATACCGTAGATTGTTACAATTCTAAAGTAGTACAAGCTACAATGGGTTCTCTAACGAGAGTCAATATTGTATATAAGGACCTTTCAAAATTTATGACAAACTATAAAGGTGAAGTTTATGGCACCTATATGGATGGCGAGAACATTTATAGTGCAGATTTGCCAAATGAAGGTATTATTGTTTTAGGTAATGAAGCCAATGGTATTTCAGATGCAATCACAACATTAGTAAATAGACGCCTTACAATTCCTCAATTTGGAAAAGGCAAAGACACGGAGAGCCTAAATGTAGCTAATGCAACAGCTATTGCATTAAGTGAATTTAGAAGGAGAACTATTGAAATGTAAAGTTTATAAAAATACCCCTAGTTTGCATTTTAGCAACATTACCGGTCCAAGGACTATTTGGGTCGGCATCTCTTACAATTTCATCATTTATAGCAAAAACACCACGAATTGAAGGGGTAAACTTAAAGTAAAGCAGGTATAAGTCTATTCCAAAACCAATTTCGTAGAAATACATGTTTTTTTTCATTCTAAACTCACCAGCACTATTGTCGTCAGGATTGTCTTGGTTACTAGAGAGATTTAATGCTGTTGAAAAACCACCAACTATAAAGGGCTTAAAATTATTAATCCGTTTTGTAGAAACCTTTAATAGTAAAGGAATATGAATGTAAGTAGATTTTACTTCTCGTAATAAGTCAGAGTCGTTAAAATCGGTGCCCTCAAAATAACTTTGGTTATACATTAAATTTCTGGTAGTAAAGAAAACACCAGGCTCTAATCTCAAATTCATATAGTTATTAATACGCATGTCTCCAATAAGACCAAGATGAAACCCAAACGTATTGTCAACTAAGATATCATCAAGATTTTGTTCATACTCAAACTTAAAATCGTATTGATTAAACCCTAAGAAATAGCCCCAAGACAAAAACTTTTGGTCCAAATTGTCAATATTATTAGCAACCTTTTCCTTGGTAAATAATTGTGCAGTTGCTAATTGAGATGCCATTATAAATGTTAAGAAAACTAGGATTTTCTTCATAACTATGCTTTAGATGCTGTATATATTGTTGCCACACCCATGGTTTGTGGTTTATCTTCGACATTAATAAACCCAATTTTTCTCAAAATATTGTTTAGTTCCTCACCATAAGGAAAAACCGAAGCTGATTCGCTTAAATAGTTATAAGCTATTTTGTCTTTTGAAAATAATTTTCCAATAGTTGGTAATATAAATTTAGAGTAGATATTATACCCAAATTTATAAATTGGATTTGTTGGTACCGAAGTTTCTAAAATAACAAAAATTCCGTTAGGCTTTAACACTCTTAATATCTCTGAAAGTCCCTTTTCTAGATTTTCAAAATTTCTTATACCAAAAGCAACCGTTATGGCGTCAAAGGTATTGTCACCAAAAGGTAAATTCTCAGAGTCTCCAATTACCATCGAGATAATATTCTCTAATTTTTTTGTAACTATTTTTTTTCTGCCCACTTCAAGCATACCATTGCTAATATCTAAACCAATAATTTCTTTAGCATTGGTTGAGGCAAGGTTAATGGCTAAATCACCTGTGCCAGTGGCAATATCTAAAATATTTTCTGGCTGTTTTTGGCTAACAATTTTAACGACTTTATTTCGCCATTTTACGTCAATACCAAAGGAAATAACACGATTCAGTCCATCGTATTCATTAGAAATGGTATCAAACATTTCGGTAACCTGTTCTTTTTTAGAAGCGTTACTGTTTTTGTATGGTTTAACTTTTTCGGCCATTAAAATTTTTTTGCAAAAATACGTGAAATTTTTTGTTTGAAAATTCACAATCCATAATTCACAAATGAAATATTTCTTTAAATGTTAATAGTTAGCCATAGGTGTTAAGTTTAAAGCTTTGAAACGTATTAACTTATTACTTCTTACTATATTTGTATGTTTATTTTGAATAAAAACATAGATGAAAATAATTATCGCAGGTGCAGGAGAGGTAGGATTTCATTTGGCAAAATTACTATCCTACGAGTCGCAAGAGATAACACTTATAGATACAAAAAAGGATAACCTGACCTATGCAGGTGAGCATCTGGATATAAAAACCATTAAAGGAGACGCCACATCTATTGCTATTTTAAGAGAAGCGCGTATAGATTCGGTAGAACTATTTATAGCAGTTACATCGTCTGAAACTACAAATATTACAGCATGTGTGCTAGCAAAACAATTAGGCGCTCAGCGTACAATTGCACGAATATCCAATACAGAATTTATTGATGAAAAGGAAACTATTGGGTTTTCTCAATTTGGCATAGACGAGTTGATTTCACCAGAGTCTCTAGCAGCATCAGAAATTGAACTTTTATTAAATCAGTACGGTTTTAACGATACTTATGAGTTTGAAGGAGGTGCATTAACAATGTTGGGTTTAAGACTTTCTAGAACTGCAAAGTTTGTTGGTAAGACGGTAAAGGAAGCGGCAGAACTTTATTCAGAATTGCATTTTATTCCAATTGCAATTCAACGATACGGAACTCAATATACTATTATTCCACGTGGTGATACACAATTTAAAGAAGGAGATAAAGTAGTATTTATGACTTCTGCAGGTGGTGACGCCGAATTATTTGAACTTTCAGGTAAGGTTAAGTCTGAGATTAAGAATGTAATGATTCTCGGCGGAAGTAAAATCGGTTACAAAACTGCAAGAGACCTTTGCAAAAGCAAGTTTAAAGTAAAACTTGTAGAAAGTAAAAAGCCGCTTGCTGAAGATTTAGCAGATAGACTGCCTAACGCTTTAATTATATGTGGAGACGGAAGAAACGTTGAGATTTTAGATGAGGAAAATATTAACGACATGGATGCTTTTATCTCAGTAACTGGTAATTCTGAAACTAATATCATGTCGTGTTTATTAGCAAAGTCAAAAGGGGTAAGAAAAACAATTGCCTTGGTTGAAAATATGGACTATTACCAGCTATCTCAATCTATAGGTATAGATACCCTCATCAATAAAAAATTACTTGCGGCAAACAACATATTTAGGTACATAAGAAAGGGTGAGGTTGTAGCCATGACCAAGCTTACTAATATGAATGCAGAATTGTTAGAATTTGTGGTGAAGCCTAATTCTAAAATTACAAATAGACTTATTAAGGATTTAAATTTTCCAAGATCGGCTATCTTCGGCGGTGTTATTAGAGATGGAGAAGGTATGATTCCTTTGGGAAGCTTTAAAATTGAGGCTGGAGATAGAGTTGTAGTCTGTTGTTTGCCACGTTCTATTTCTGAAGTAGAGGCCTTTTTCTCGTAATTAGTATTATGTCTAGAATTCGACTAAATTATAAAATCATTTTCCATTTTTTTGGATTGCTATTGCTTTTCAATGGTGGTTTTATGATGTTGGCCACGCTTATCAGTCTAATATACAAAGATGGTGTAACCTTAAATTTATTTTTAGCTAGTTTATCTACTTTGCTCATAGGTGGTGTCGCCATGTATGGCACAAAAAATCACAGTAAAGAGATGAACAAACGCGAAGGTTATATTGTTGTAGCCTTTGGTTGGATTGTAATGTCGCTAACAGGTACATTGCCTTACATGGCAACAGAATCCATTCCTACATTTACTGAAGCGTTTTTTGAAACCATGTCTGGCTACACGACAACTGGTGCCAGTATACTTAATGATATAGAAATACTTCCTGAAGGTGTTTTGTTTTGGAGAAGTATGACCCATTGGATAGGTGGTATGGGAATCATTGTACTTGCTATTGCCATTTTACCGTTATTAGGAGTAGGTGGTATGCAGCTTTTTGCAGCTGAGGCACCAGGACCTGGTGGTGATAAATTACACCCAAGAATCACAGACACTGCAAAACGCTTATGGCTTATATACTTTGGTTACACTGTTGCCGAGACAATTCTTTTGCAAGTAGCAGGCATGTCTTTTTTTGATGCTATTAACCATGCATTAAGTACATTATCCACAGGAGGTTTTTCAACTAAAAATGCAAGTATAGCACATTGGAATGATAATCCAACAATTCAATATATCATCATATTTTTTATGTTTTTAGCTGGTACAAATTTTGTACTGAGTTACTACCTTTTTAAAGGTAATGTTACCAAAATTATTAAGGATGATGAGTTTAAATTATATTTTAAATTCATATCGATTTTTACCATTATCGCTGCGGTTTTAATTTATTTTAGAGCAGATGTGTCTCAGTCTACCATTGCGCATCCAATGGTTTTAGGTGAAGGTGAAAGTGCTTTTAGACATGCTTTATTTCAGGTATTAGCAGTAGTTACAACAACAGGATTTGTGTCGGCAGATTATACCATGTGGACACCATTTTTAACGGTATTCTTCTTTGGGTTAATGTTCTTGGGAGGTTCTGCAGGTAGTACCTCTGGAGGTGTTAAGGTTGTACGTCATTTAATTTTAATTAAAAATGGTTTTTTAGAATTTAAACGCTCATTACATCCTAATGCTATTTTGCCTGTACGATATAATACAAAATCAGTTTCTAAAGACATTGTATTTAATGTCTTAGGGTTCTTTATTTTATATATGCTGTCCTTTATTATTGGAGGGTTAGGATTCTCCATGTTTGAGATAGATTTTGAATCTGCCATTGGTCTGTCAGCCTCTAGCTTAGGTAACGTAGGGCCTGCACTCGGTGATTTTGGACCTGTAAATAATTATGCTGCATTACCACCTTTAGGGAAATGGTGGGCGTCATTTTTAATGCTGATTGGTCGATTAGAATTGTTCACAGTGCTTATAATTTTGACTCCTTTTTTCTGGAGAAACAGATAAAATTTCAAAAATTTTTAATTTTTTTTAAAATTTAGCTAGCCTATAATTTTACTATTGTTTTTTGAGTTTTATGTGCTCTAAATCAAGCTGTTGTTGAGATACTACTTGTAACATTTTTATTTCTGTTGCGTCATATTTGCGTAACCAATTAAAAATTATCAATCATGGAATTAGTATTAAATCAAGAATTAGAATCTGTACCAGAACCCATTGCGGTATCGCATTACACAACAAACGGTTTGTTAAATTCTAATTACAAATCTATTGTGAAGCACAACTTTAGCAAGTCTACAACAAAATCTGTTTTCGGAATTAGACAGCGTATTAAGTCTTCACAATTGCGTAAAGTAGACCACGTTGCAGCTATATTAAAATTGTCTGTATTCGTTATAGCTTTAATCGCTATTTTCTAAAATATATTCACTCTAGTTTCTGAACTCTAACTGGCATTTTTAAAAATGCCTTTTATCTCTATTAACATGTATATAGATATAATGTTAATGCTCTGTACCTTAATTTAAAAGTAAGAAGTTATGTCAGGAGGATATATGTCAACCAGTATTAAAAATAATCTAAGTTTGCTTTCTAAAAGAGAAAAACTTAAAAATACTCTAGGTAGTAAAAAAAATACCAGAAAAACAGAGTATAACTTACCGAAAGCTTCTAACAAGGAACTAAGTATTATTGCTAGACGCATGCAGGAGGAACATAGGCTTAGAATGGCAAAAGTAATGGTGGTAACAGCAATTCTATTTTTTATTCTCGTAGCTGTTTTTCTTGCTTCAAGAGGTGGTATAGTAGAACTCTTAACGTATTAAAAAATAAAACTTTGGTTTGGATGCTATTGGCATCATAAAAAAAGCTATAATTCATCTTTTAAGAATTATAGCTTTTTTTTAAAACGTTATCGGTAGGCTTAACTTAATGCTTCTTTAATCCTTTTAACTGCTTCGATAATTTGCTCTTGTGAAGCAGCATAAGAAATACGTATGCAGTCAGGATTACCAAAAGCTTCACCGGTTACTGTGGCTACTAAAGCTTCTTCCAATAAGAAGAGAGACATGTCAGTAGCGTTGTTTATGGTTTTTCCTTTTATGGTTTTTCCAAAATAGGAAGACACATTAGGGAATACATAAAAAGCACCTTCTGGTTCATTGGTTTTAAAACCTTCAATATCATCAAGTAAGCCTAAAATTAATTGACGACGTTCTTTAAATTCGTCAATCATGTATTGAATTTCAGAAGGATCTGCTTCTAAAGCAGCTATAACCGCACGCTGGGCAATACAGTTTGCTCCACTAGTGACTTGTCCTTGCATTTTATTGCACGCTCTAGCAATCCACTCTGGTGCACCAATATAACCAATTCGCCAACCTGTCATAGCAAAGGCTTTAGAGACACCATTTACAGTGATTGTTCTGTCATACATATCATCAAACTGAGCCATACTATGATGACCTCCAATAAAATTGATATGCTCATAGATTTCATCTGAAACAACATGAATATTAGGGAAATCCTGCAAAACATCTGCAATGGCTCTAAGCTCATCTTTGCTATAAACTGAACCGCTTGGGTTACAAGGTGAACTGTACCAAATCATTTTTGTTTTTGGAGTAATGGCAGCTCTTAATTGATCAGCTGTCATTTTAAAATCATTGCTTATCGCTGTTTTTACTTCAACAGGAACTCCACCATTTAATTTTACGATATCTGCATAGCTAACCCAATAAGGGCATGGTAAAATAACTTCATCACCATCATTAAGCATTACGGAAGCTATGTTAAACAAAGCTTGTTTGGCTCCAGTAGAGACTACTATTTGAGATCTTGAATAGTCCAACCCATTATCACGTTTAAACTTTGTAATAATCGCATCTTTAAGTTCTACATAGCCATCAACAGGTGTGTAACTATTGTAGTTGTCGTCCACAGCTTTAATTGCAGCTTCTTTTACAAAATCTGGCGTGTTAAAATCTGGTTCACCAAGACTTAATCCAATAATGTCTTTACCCTCTGCTCTAAGTTCTCTGGCTTTTGCAGCCATAGCTAGGGTTGCTGAAGTCGATAGATTATTAATTCTATCTGAAAGTTGGTTCATGTTTTAGTAGTAATAGAATTATGCTTGCATTGCTGGTTGCGTTCCCATTTCTTTTAAAAATCTAAAATGCGCAGCAATAGCTTTTCTTGTGGTTTCGTATTCTTTGTAAGGTAAATTAAATTCTTTAGCAGTCTCCTTTACAATTTTAGCAATCTTCCCGTAGTGTATATGACTAATGTTAGGGAAAATATGATGCTCTACCTGATGATTTAAACCACCTGTATACCAGTTTACTAACCAATTTTTAGCTCCAAAGTTAACAGTCGTTTTAAGCTGATGAATTGCCCATGTATTCTTCATAGTACCATCCTTTTCAGGCATCGGCATTTCGGCTTCATCCATAACATGCGCTAACTGAAATACAACACTAAGTATAAGACCTGCTACATAATGCATTATAAAGAAACCAATTAAAACCTCATACCATGCTAAATCTGTAAGTACAATAGGTAAAACAATCCACATAGCAATGTAAACCAGTTTAGAAATCACCAACTTACTCCAATTTACAATAGGGTTTGGTAGTTTCCCATATGATAATTTGCGCTTCATGTAGCGTTTCATTTGTTGGAAATCTGTTGTAATTGCCCAATTGATAGTAAGCAATCCATATAAGAAAATGGAGTAAAAATGTTGAAATCTGTGGTGTTTGCGCCATTCTGCGTGTTCAGAAAACCTTAGGATTCTTCCAGCTTCTAAATCTTCATCATGCCCATGAATATTAGTATATGTGTGGTGAAGGACATTGTGCTGTACTTGCCAGTTGTAAACATTTCCGGCCAAGATGTAAATACTGCTACCCATTAGGCGATTTACCCATTCTTTGTTAGAAAAAGAACCATGGTTGCCATCATGCATCACATTCATGCCAACTCCAGCCATACCAACACCCATAACCACTGTTAGTAAGATTTGAGCCCAAGTAGGTATGTCTAGTGTAAGCAATAAAAAATATGGTGTTAGAAAAAGGGAAAACATAACAATCGTTTTAAGCCATAATTGCCAGTTACCTGTACGTTTAATGTTATTTTCTTTAAAGTAATTGTTAACACGCTTATTTAGAGTTCTAAAGAACTTTGCCGAGTCAACACGAGAGAATGATAAGGTTTGTTGAGCCATAAATCTATTTTTTATTTATAACGAAATGAGATTAACTTCATTATAAGTTGACAAAGATAATTAATAAATAAAATGAAGCCTTATGCTTAGGCGTTAATTTATGCACACTAAAATAGTTATTTTTGCACAAATTGTAATAGATGGATTTAATTCTAAAATATTTTCCTGATTTAACCGAACATCAGATTGAACAATTTGCAGCTCTTGAAGCATTATATAAAGATTGGAATTCAAAAATAAATGTGGTGTCTCGCAAAGATATTGACGAGCTCTATCTTAGACATGTGTTACATTCTCTCGGTATTGCTAAGGTGATACAGTTTGCAGATGGTTCCTCAATCTTAGATGTTGGTACCGGAGGTGGTTTTCCTGGTGTGCCTTTGGCTATTATGTTTCCTAATTGTCAATTTCATTTAGTAGATAGTATTAATAAAAAATTGAAAGTTATTAATGCGGTTTGTGAAGCTATTGACTTAACTAATGTAAGAACAACACATAGTAGAGTAGAGGCTATTACTGAAACTTGCGATTTTATTGTAAGTAGAGCCGTTACAGCTATGCCAGAGTTTACAAAATGGGTAAAAGGTAAAACTGCGAAAAAGCAGAGAAATGAATTAAAGAATGGGATTTTGTATTTAAAAGGTGGTGATCTAACAGAAGAGTTAAAGCAATACACCACAGTTAAAGCCTATTTATTATCAGATTATTTTGAAGAAGAATTCTTTGAGACTAAAAAAGTGATTCATTTACCACTTAAGCATAACTAAATAAAGAGGCTGTCTAAAAAGTCAGTGTTTTGTCAATCTGAACTGGTTTCAGATTCTAAAACAAACTAAAAATCTGCTTATTAAGATTCTGAAATAAATTCAGAATGACAGATTTTCAGACTTTTTAGACAGCCTCTTTTTTATGCTACAATTAAATTAGTCAGCGATAAACTTAGTTGTGAAGCTAGTATTATTTTCTGAATTTACATTCAATATGTAAAACCCTGAAGCTAGATTTACAGGAATTGTAGTTCTATTATTCAATAATATTGAAGTGTTATAAATTACCTTCCCTGAAACATCCATAACTTGTATTGATGCATTTGATTCAGTGTTAGAAAGAAGAACAATTTCGTCTTTTATAGGATTACTTTCCAGTTGAAATGAGTATGCGTCATTATCTGTATTACTCAATGGTATTGTTAAGATTTCAGAAAGTGCAAAAGCTACGTTATCCTCAGTTAACTGAACATGAGGCTCATTGTCATCTGGTAAAAATGTATTATCAAAAGGTGTGATGTTTGTTGTTCCACGACCAGCCAGATTAATATCGTGATGCCAATCTATTTCATCATCTGTGATTTCTAATGCAAGTCCACTTACGGAAGGGATGAAATTGAATTTATCGATTTGTAAAGCATTCACAAAATCGCCTGCTGTACCACCTCCAGAGGCAATATCACCAGTTAAAGCTGCCAGATCAAAAAGCCCACCTGGTGCTGAGTCTACACCATCAGAATAAGAAAATGACTGACTACTTGCTTCAGACCCTTCTACTTCAACTCCAAAAAGAGAGATGGAAATATCACTTACTGTAGATGTTATACCAGCTGCTGGTGTAAAGTTTATTTCGATATTAACAATTGCTGTGAAAATACCCGCAGGAACGCTTAAGCTAGTATTAATTACAGAATATCCATTTGTAACTGTAGGTCCGCTATTACCCATTGCAAAATATGAACTCCCAATGCCACTACCATTTATTATTGCAACCTTTCTTGTATTCTCGGGAAATCCTGAAGTATTAAAACTGTTGATGTTGCTCACAAATTGAGTTCTAAAAGGATGCGGTTGAGGCAAGGTTAGAGCAGGATCAAAGTTTACAGAACTTCCAGATTGAAGGTGCGCTTCAAAATGATCAACTAATAACTGTCTTGCGGCTGAAGATTTTAAAAAAGAATCTATGAGTGGTTGTACCTCTGCAATTGGTTGTGTGCCATTATTAGCAAGAAAATTTAATTGATGCTGTAAACCTATTGGAACATTAGCGCCATGATGAGGAGAATCAAAAGACATATATAGTCTCGTATCGGCATCTAGCATGTTAGCCTCCATGTAATTTAAGGCATAACGAGATATTAATCCACCCATGCTTGGACCTATGATAACGTTTTGCTCAGGGTTACTTGCACTAGCCTTTGAGGTGTTTATAATGTCCAAAAGTTCTACAAGTAGCATGGCATTACGTTCTATAAAGTCAGTACCACCATCTATTGTTGCGCCATCAGCAGCTCTTACATAAACAGGGAAGTTTAAGATAATAACATCAAAACCTTCAGCTCTTACTAAGTCTGCTAAGTTTTGGGAACCAGAACTGCCAGTAAAATCCAATAAACTGTATAGTCCAGGAATGTCTCTTGAATCTGTTGGGTCAAAGCCGTCAACTACAATGATAGGTTTGTCTAAAATACCATCATCAGTATCTAGAAAAATTTGATATTCACCTTCACCAGGATAGTTGTTTGCTTCACCATAAGCTGATAAATCTGGTGTTATACTCGAAGTGAAGGAAGTTTGAGCTATAACTAAAGCGGGAACAATTAATAAAATTAAAATGTAAAATTTCTTCATATTGAGGGAGTTTTTGATTTTAGACTTAAAAGATACAAAGTTTCAAAAGGCAATTGCTAAATTCAATGTTATATTCTACCAAAAGCAAAAAAAATCCTTAAAAGCACAAGGCTCTTAAGGATTTGTAATTCAGTTTGTTATACTGGTTAGCCTAAGAAAGGATATCTGTAATCTGTTGGAGTTACAAATGTCTCTTTAATTAACCTTGGAGATACCCAACGCAATAAGTTTTGAGCACTACCAGCTTTATCATTTGTTCCAGAAGCTCTGGCACCACCAAATGGTTGCTGGCCAACAACAGCACCAGTTGGCTTATCGTTAATGTAGAAGTTACCAGCCGAATTTTGTAATGCTGTAGTTGCTTCGTCTATAGCATAACGCTCAGTGGCTAAAATCGCACCAGTTAAAGCATATTCACTTGTTTCATCAACAAGTTTTAAAGTCTCTGAATAGGCATCGTCTTCGTAAACATATATAGTTATTACTGGACCAAATAACTCTGTACACATCGTAGTGTATTTTGGATTTGTAGTTACAATAACTGTTGGTTCAATAAAATACCCTTTAGATTTATCGTAATTACCACCAGCAATAATTTCAGCATCACTATCAGCTTTCGCTTGATCTATATATTTAGCTAATTTATCAAATGAACCTTCGTGGATTACAGCAGTGATAAAGTTGCTCATATCTTCAGGAGAACCCATTTTAAAAGAAGCAATGTCTTCTAACACATAGTTTTTAACATCTGCCCAAATGCCTTTTGGAATGTATGCTCTAGATGCAGCACTACATTTTTGACCTTGGAATTCAAAAGCACCACGAGAGATAGCAGTTGCTACTTGCTTAGCATTAGCGGATTTGTGAGCTACGATGAAATCTTTTCCACCTGTTTCTCCAACAATTCTTGGGTATGTTTTATAATTGTGGATGTTCTCTCCAATTTGTTTCCAAAGTTCCTTAAATATAAATGTAGAACCTGTGAAGTGTAAACCAGAAAAATCTGGACTAGCTAAAACAGTATTGGTAATCATTACAGGATCCCCAAATACAACATTAATTACACCATCTGGTACACCTGCTTCTTTAAATACATCCATAATTACTTTAGCAGAGTATATTTGGCTGTCACTTGGTTTCCATACAACAACATTACCCATTAATGCCATACATGCAGGTAAGTTGCCAGCAATTGCAGTAAAGTTAAAAGGTGTTACAGCATAAGTAAAACCTTCAAGTGGACGATATTCTACACGGTTCCAAGCATCGCTTGTGCTTTCTGGTTGCTCCATGTAGATATCAGTCATAAACTGTACATTAAAACGTAAAAAGTCTATAAGCTCACATGCAGAATCAATCTCTGCCTGGTGGATTGTTTTAGACTGTGCAATCATAGTTGCAGCATTAATTTTTGCTCTGTATGGACCAGCAATTAATTCTGCAGCTTTAAGAAAAATACCAGCACGTTGTTCCCAAGGTAATTGAGACCAAGTCTTACGAGCTTCTAATGCTGTAGCAATGGCTTCTTCAACGTGCGATTTCTCAGCTAAATGGTATTCGCCAACGATATGTTGATGGTCGTGAGGAGGAGACATTGTTCTGGTGTTTCCAGTTTTTACATCTTTTCCGTTAATATATAAAGGGACTTCTACTTTGCTGTTAAACATAGCTTTGTAAGTTTCGGCTACAGCTTTACGCTCTGGTGAGCCTGGTGCATAAGACTTTACAGGCTCATTAACCGCTACAGGTACATTAAAGAATCCTTTTGACATAATATGATTGTTTTTGTTTGAATTTTTGAAAGTGCAAAGGTACAATTTTTAAAGTAGAAATTTGGTTTCAAACGTTATAGTTCTGTGAAACTTACATCCATATTTTTTGTAAGTTGCCGTTAAAATTTTCTACAAAGACCTATGTTGAAAACTGATGCCTTTATTTTAACCCTTGCTTATCCTGAAACTATTGTGTCTCATGCAGACGAATGGTATTCTAAGTATTTAAAATACCTTTCAATCGGCAATAAAAATCATGTGAGAGCTGGACACGCAGCCATGGTGTTAATTCATAAAGAAACAGGTGTTTTAGAGTATCATGATTTTGGAAGATACATCACCTCAGAACCCAATGGACGTGTTAGAGGACGAGAGACGGACTTTGAATTGAATTTTCCTCTAAAAGCAAAAATTGAAGACAATACAATTAAAAACTTAGATGAAATTCTTGAGTTATTAGCTGTGAACCCTAAACTGACACATGGAGATGGTCATTTGTATGCATCGGTTTGTAGTGCCGTGAATTATGAGTCAGCCCGAAATCATATCGATATCATGCAAGCTAAAGGCTTTATTAGGTATGCGGCATTTATAAAAGAGGCTTGTAATTGTGCTAGGTTTGTAACTGATGCATTAATAGCAGGTGTTTTAGATGTGAAAATTAAGAGACAACTACTGCGATCTAAATGGTTCACGCCAAGTACTATTGGCAACGTTGTTATTGCAGATACTGAAGATTTTGTCCATTTGGTAAATGAAAAAGGTGTTATATCTGAATTTAAATCTACCGTTAGCAGAGAAAATAGGAGGTTGTTTTTAGATAGGCTAAAAGGTTATAACCCAAGTTTGGTTGGAACGCTAAAACCAAAACACAATGAGGTTAAGAAAGAACATGCGCAATGGCTGAGTGGTATTGCTGCAGGTGCCTGGTTTGAATTACACGATTTAGGACACGATTCTGAGTTTCGTTTTAGAAGGATTTCACCTTATGGGAATATGGACTGTGACGGTATTTACAAAGTGAATGATGATAGCTTTGATATTTCTAAAGACTATCAGTTTGTTCATTATTCAAATTGTTTGTTTTTTAATATAGAACAAGAGGGTAAGAAATATAGATTTAATCTTATAAAAAATTATATGTCAGATTGAGCGCAGTCGAAACCTAATTAAGCGCAAAAGGAGCACTCAATTTAAACGAAGGAATATATACTTTGAACTTACTGGCTTTTGTAAAGTTTACCATATTGTAATGGCCTTGCATAGCGCCAAAAGGAGAGGTTAGTAGGCAACCAGAATTATAAGTGTGCTTTTCACCTGGTTTAAGTACAGGTTTTTTTCCAATAACACCTTCACCTTCAATAATCTCTTCGTTATTAAGGGCGTCAAGGATTTTCCAATGGCGAGAATGTAACTGAACAGAATCTTTACTTTGGTTTTCAATAGTTACCTTATAACCAAAAGCAAAATGCACTTTATAATTTTTATAAAAAGTGCCTTCAAAATTGGTTTCGACTGAAATTTTAATACCGCTTGTAACTTGTTGTACCATAGATTTTTTGAGCGTTGTACTTGCTAAAATAAGATAAAATTTTAATCAAGTCGTAAATTTTAAGTTAAGACGTAGGTATTTTTAACATTTTTTCGTCTACATAGGCCTCCAAAGTTCTAAAAAAGGCTAAAATGTCTGCTTTTTCCAAGACACTATTTATGGTTACCATGCGTACAAATTGTTCGTTTTTATAGGAGCCAAAACCTACCATGAGTTGTGCATCTTCGTATAACGCAGTACATAATTCTTTTGGGTCTATGTCTTTATAGTTAAAGCAAACTGAAATAGAATCATCAAAACTGTAAAGTTTATAATCTTTATTTTGTTTGATGTAATCTCTGACGATTTCAGCCATTTCAAACTGCTTGTCAACAATTTTTTCTAGTCCTTTGGTGCCGATGGATTTCCATAATGTCCATATTTTAAGAGCATCATTGCGTCTACCACATTGCATTGAGGTTTTACCTAGGTTAAAGTCATCTCCATCGGTTTGGTATAAATAATCTGCTTCGTTTGAAAATGAATGGTGCAGTTGCCCAGGGTGTTTTGTAACGATAATAGAGCAGCTTAAAGGTGTGCCAAGCATTTTATGTGCGTTAACACTAAACGAATCGGAATTTTTGAGACCATTTACCAGATGTTTGTATTTTTTGCTAAAAATAACACTACCACAATAAGCACCATCAACATGAAGCCAAAGGTGGTAGGTTTTGCATATAGGACTTAAGGTTGAAATATCATCAAAAGCGCCCAGCACAGTTGTACCTGCAGTAGCATTTACAAAGAATGGTATGTGGTTGTTTTTGAGGTCTTCTTTAATCAAAGTTTCTAAATGATTGGCGAGCATCTCACCTTTGTCGTTGGTTTTAACAAGACGTAGCTGCTCCCGTCCAATACCAGTTAAGGCTGCATTTTTTGCTATGGAATAATGGGACTCAGCAGAAGTGTAAACAATCATTTTTGATGAAAGCCCTTTAGCTCTAATAGATTCATTTTTGGCATCTCTTGCCATAATAAGTGCCATCATATTACTCATAGAACCACCTGGTGCAAAAGTACCATCGCTTTTTTCTGGATATCCTGCTAGTTTAGAGATGTTTTTCAGAACTTGTTTTTCTATACCAACTTGTGGTCCTGCAACCTTGTAAGTATACATGCTGTTGTTGAGCATTACGGCTAATAGATCACCTAAAGTTGCTTTGCCGATTCTTCCTCCAAAGAGTTGATTAAAAAAGGATTTTGAAGCTGTTTTGGGCGTGCTTTTTACGATGGTTTTCAGATTGTTAATTAGGGTCTCATCAGCCATGCCTTCATCATCTAATGATAAGTCTAATGCATCGTATAGACTAGAAGTAGTAATTTGTTTGGCTACTGGTTGTTTATATTCTTCAGCTAATAACAGTTCAGCGAGTTCTATGAAAATATTGAGGTCTTTTTGCATTAGATTGATTTCAAAATTTTGCTCAGGATAAATTTATTCCTATTTTCGATATTAAAGAATTATTTCTCTAAATATTGAGTACTCAGGAACATATTCATTCACTTGTTAATGTATTGTCGCATTCTTCCAAAGAAGATTACACAGATATTCTCTTAAATTTCAATTTTCAGGATGTAGACTTTTCTGAAATAGAAAATTGGAAAACCCATAGTTACACAAGAAACTGTTTTTATAAGGATGAAAATTTTGAGCTGATTTTGATTTGTTGGGATAAAGAACAAAAAACGGCTATTCACAATCATGGCGGCGAAGATTGTTGGGTCTACTTATTAGAAGGTGAGTTGGAAGAGGATTTTTATGAGTTGGATGATTCTGGGCAATTAAAACATAAATCATCTCAGATTTTAAAACCAAATGGAATTTCTAAATCTGAGGGACATGATGGATTTCATAGATTAGGAAATAGTACTAAAAGTAGAGCATTAAGTCTTCATGTTTACGCAAGGCCAATAGCGCAAAGTCTTACTTTTGATGATGGTTTAGGAAAGTTGGTTGATAAAAAGTTAGGATACGATACTTTTAAGAGTTTTGTGTCTATGGGGCTTTAAAGGCAAAAATTATAAATATAATTTAAGAAGAAAATTCATTTTAGCTTTTTTAATTGTTTTATCATTTGTAATTATCAAATTGCCCTTAAACTCAAAGTTAACACAATCAAAATGGTCGCATTTTAAATCCGTGTTTTCTTTAACAGAGTTTTTGTCAATTTCTATGACAATATTGCCAATACAGGACTTTTCTATTTCAAAATACTCTAGTTTCTCGAGATCCCAGAAAAACTCAAAACTACTGACCTTTGGTTTCTCACTAATAATTTCTGATAAGCAATTATTAATTTTATTGTCTTTGGAAACAAATTTAATATCGATTTTTTGGTTGAAATCCCCATGAAAGAAAATATCTAAACTTTCATTAGAGCCTTCGACTGTACCCAATAAATTACCTTGGTATTCACCATTATCTTTGCCATTGGTGTAGTTTGCAAGAAACACATAATTCAAAAATCCGAATGAAATTAATATTATAATATTTTTCATCCTAATTAGAAATATCTACAGAGGTAGCTTCTCCGTAACCGATGAGCCTGTCATATCTCGCTCCTAAATCTCTGTAATACACTAAAGTCTTGTAGTTGTTTTCGGTTTGCCAGTAATCGCCACTAATAGCACCTTCATCAAGTTCACCTGTCTCACTATCTACAACAACATACTTATAATTATAAAATCCTTGTTTTAACCTAAAGTTTGTTTCGTATGCACCTTTTTCAGAATTATATTCCATTCTGGTCAGCGGTTCAATGGCAAATGCATTAAAATTACCATATACATGAATGTCTTTTCCGATTAATTCATCCTGTACTAATGAAAAATGCACCATGGTGTAGTCTGCTTCGATGTCTACGTCTGTTCGGTCTAATGCTGTTACCTGAAAATTGCCATTTAAATCTGGGTTGTAGGTGTAAGGTCTTCCTACTCTAGGCGCATTTGGGTACAAGTAAGTTTGGTAAATATCTTTTAGGTCAATAAACTGAACACCTACATTAGATACTCTTACATCCTTATTTTCAAACCATAAAAACTCGTTACTTCCCCAAAAAGCAGACTCAGTATCGTAACGATATATTAGCTCGTTACCAAGTGTGTATTGTGGCTTTAAATCTGAAATTGAAGTGTTGAGGTTGTTGTTTTGAATGATTACAGTTTTAATAGTCTCAAGAGGATTATTAAAATTGATGCTACTTGTAGAAATTGTAAGGTCAACCGATTGTTTTTCTTCAATAACTCTTACATCTCTAGAGCGTTTTACTCTAACACCAACATTAACCAAGTCTTCATATATCATGAATTTTCTGCTGAACATTAGTTCATCATATTCGTCATATATAGATATCATGTAGTTGCCACTCTTTAATAATGCTCTGGTTTGAATATTAGGGATTTGTAATTTATAGTGCGAATACACTTGGTAAGTATTAAAAGAGTTATAATATTCCAATATACGTTGATTGTCTAATCCTCTCATATACTCTGCCTTAGCAAGAACTGAAGGTGTCCAATCAAAGTTAAAATGCTCAATCACATAATAAAAGTCTTCTTCATTGGCATTAAGTGCGTCAAATTCTAAAACCAAAGGTTCTCCTAGTTTTAAAACAGGTAACTGACCCTGAGTGGTGTTACTTTTAAAGGTAATTGTTTTAATAAAATCTGGAGGACTAACTTCTTCTGCTTGCGCAAATAAAATTGTAGGGATGCTAAGAAAGCACAAAATATAGAAAAGTTGTTTTGTATTCATCTGGTAAAAGTAAGATACTATAAATATAATCAAAATCTGTGCCTCAATGCATAAGAGTTATTTATAATGATTATAAATAAAAATGTTGATGTTAAATTGAAAATAAATTGCTCTTTAATTCTTAAATTTGCACGGATTTTTAGATAACTAATCTTTAACTATATGTCAAAAGACATCAGAATAAAAAAAGGTTTAGATATAAAACTAGTCGGCGAAGCTGAGAAAACAACCGAAAATGCTATTGTTAGTAATTTTTATTATATCAGACCAGAAGATTTCCACAGTATTATCCCAAAACTTGTTGCTAAAGAAGGTACACGTGTAAAAGCGGGTGAAACGCTGTTTTACAACAAGGACATGGAGGACATGAAGTTTGTTTCACCTGTTTCGGGCGAGATAACTGAAATACAGCGTGGTCCAAGACGTCGTATCGACGCAATAAAAATTACTGCAGACAAAGAACAATTTTATGTAGATCACGGTAAGTTTGATATGTCATCTGATGCAGATAAACTAAAAGCACATCTACTGGCATCTGGTTGTTGGGCTTTTATTAAGCAACGTCCATACGATGTTGTGGCAAAAGCTAATAGCATTCCAAAAGGAATTTTCATTTCAGGGTATGCTAGCGCACCTTTAGCTGCTGATTTAGATTATACCTTAGCAGGCAAAGAAGCAGAATTGCAAGCTGCTGTTACTGCACTTTCCAAACTTACTGAAGGGAGCGTTCATGTTGCTGTAGGAAGTTCTAATTCTCCATTAGCAGGATTAGATAATGTAACTACTCATAAAGTTTCTGGTCCACATCCTTCAGGTAATGTTGGTACTTTAATTAATAAAGTAGACCCAATAAACAAAGGTGAAGTTGTTTGGACAGTCAACGCACAAGATTTAGTAATTATCGGTGAGCTTTTATTAACAGGAAAGTTTAATGCAGAGCGTATTGTAGCTCTTGCAGGTTCTTCTGTTAAAAAGCCTAGATATTTTAGAACAAAAATTGGTTCTGAAGTGGCAACTATGGTTTATGATAATGGCGTAGATAAAGATGGTAACGACAGAATTATTTCAGGAAATGTTTTAACAGGAAAAAAAGTAGCACCAGATGGAGCTTTAGATTATTATAGTAACGCCATTACTGTGATACCTGAAGGTGATGATTATGAATTCTTCGGTTGGAATAAGCCAGTATTTGATAAGGTATCAACGTCTAGAGCGCTAACATTTTCTTGGTTAAATCCAAAGAAAAAGTATGATCTCAATACAAATACAAATGGTGAGCATCGTGCATTTGTGGTTACGGGAAGTTACGAAGAGGTATTTCCTTTAGATATCTATCCAATGCAAATTCTAAAAGCTTGTATGTACAAAGATTTAGATGAAATGGAAGCGTTAGGTATGTATGAAGTAGCACCAGAAGATTTTGCATTAACAGAATTTATTTGTGTGTCTAAACAACCACATCAAAAAATAATAAGAGAAGGATTAGACTTAATGCTTAAAGAGATAGGATAATGGGTTTAAAACAAAATTTACACAATTTTAAAGAGAAGAATAAAGATAAAAAGTGGCTTCCAGGATTTAATGCTCTTTTTACCTTTTTGTACATGCCAAACGAGACCACGCATAACGGTACTCATATAAAAGCGGCAGATGATCTTAAACGTACCATGAATACGGTAATTATGGCTTTAGTGCCATGTTTAATATTTGGTATGTTTAACGCTGGTTATCAACACTACTTGGCACAAGGTCTAATAGACTCTGCTGACGGATTTTTAGGCGCATCTTTCTGGACATGGGACAATTTTGTTATTGGTCTTTGGAAAGTTCTGCCATTGGTGGTAGTGTCTTATGGTGTTGGCTTAGCTGTAGAATTTGTATTTGCCATAATTAAAGGGCATGAAGTAGAAGAAGGTTACTTGGTAACAGGAATGCTAGTACCATTAATTGTACCAGTAGACATTCCATTGTGGATGTTAGCGGTAGCTGTAGTTTTTGGTGTAATTATTGGTAAAGAAGTATTTGGTGGTACGGGAATGAATATTCTTAATCCCGCGTTAACTATCAGAGCATTTTTATTCTTTGCTTATCCAACTTGGATGTCTGGAGATAAAGTGTGGGTACATGGTGCTGTAGAACGCGATCAAGCCATTGCAAATGGCGCTAATTTAGATGCAATCTCTGGCGAAACTTTGTTAGGGTATTACGCTAAATCCGGACAAGAGCTAACTGTAGCAGGAACAGATACGGTAACCACTTATGGTGCTAGAGCAGAAGAACTATACTCTTATGCAGATATGTTCTGGGGTATCATACCTGGTTCAGTAGGTGAGACTTCAAAGTTCTTAATTATTATAGGTGCCCTATTTTTAATCTTTACTAAAATAGGAAGCTGGAGAATAATGCTAAGTACAGTGATTGGGGCATTAGTTATGGGACTAATCTTTAATGGAGTTGTCGATGCTGGTTGGATTGGTGAAACAAGTAAGTTTTATGGACTAATGAGTGTTCCATTTTGGCAACACCTTATCATTGGAAGTATATTGTTTGGTGCCGTTTACATGGCAACTGATCCTGTAACTGCATCTCAGACAAATAAAGGAAAATGGATATACGGTTTTTTAATCGGATTTATTTCTATTATGATACGCGTCTTTAACCCAGCATATCCAGAAGGTGTATTCTTAGCGATTTTATTAATGAATGTATTTGCACCGACTATTGACCATTATGTGGTACAAGCAAACGTTAAGAAACGAATGAAACGATTAAAAGCGAAAGTTGCATAACTATGGAAAATAGAACAGATAAAAATTCGTACACAATTATTTTTGCTATTGGAATGGTAATTGTTGTGGGTGCCTTATTAGCATATTTAGCATCGACATTAAAACCAAAAATTACCGAAAACCAAAGGTTAGAAAAGCAACAAAATATTCTTTATGCCATGGGCATAAATGAGAACGACGAAACAAGTGCAGTATTTATTTCTACTGACAAAGCACCTGAGGCTTTTGATACCAATGTTACTGATCAGATTGTTATTACAGTTGATGCTAATGGTAAGGTTGTTAAAACACAATCTAGGGATGAATATTACGAAGAAACTAAGCAGGAGCCATACCTTATAGATGTAAAGAAGCAGCAAGCAAGTGTAAAAGCTGGTGGAAACAGAAAGCTACCTTTATTTGTTGGTAAAACTCCAGAAGGAAAAACCGTCTATGTAGCTCCAATCTATGGTAAAGGACTTTGGGATGCTATTTGGGGTTATGTAGCGATGGACGAAGATATGATTGTTAGAGGTGCCTATTTTGACCATAAAGGGGAAACACCAGGTCTTGGTGCTAACATAAAGCAGCGTTATTTTATGGACGACTTTTACGGTGAGCATCTGCTAACTAAGAACGGAGCCTTTAAAGGAATAACAGTTGCAAAAGGTAATGCGGACCCAAAAAACAATGATAAAACTGATAATGAGGTGGATGCCATTGCTGGTGCCACAATAACTGGTGACGGTGTAACAGCAATGATTAAAAAAGATTTAAAATTATACTTACCTTACTTTAATTCATTAAAAGGAAAATAAGCGATGGCAAAAGATAGTAGATTAATATTAGACCCACTAACAGATAATAATCCAATTACTATTCAGGTATTAGGTATTTGTTCGGCACTTGCAATTACCGCTGAGTTAGAAGCATCAATTGTAATGTCTATCTCTGTGTTATTTGTAATGGGTGTAGGGAATGTTGTTATTTCATTAATGAGAAACATTATTCCTTCAAAAATTAGAATTATTGCACAGCTAATTGTTGTAGCGACATTAGTGATCATAGTGGATTTAGTTTTAAAAGCCTTTGCCTACGAACTCAGTAAAACGTTATCCGTATTCGTAGGTCTTATCATTACCAACTGTATCATTATGGGGCGTTTTGAGGCCTTTGCTTTAGGTAACGGTCCTTATAGATCTTTTTTAGATGGTATAGGAAATGCGCTAGGTTATGGAATTATCTTAATAATAGTAGGATTCTTTAGAGAGCTCCTAGGGTCAGGAACTTTATTGGGAATTCCGGTATTAGGAGATCCAATAGAGAAAACAGGTTTGTACGCTTTGGGTTATGAGAATAATGGATTTATGTTATTGTCACCAATGGCTCTGATTGTAGTTGGTATTATTATTTGGGTACAGCGTACAAGGAATAAAGCATTAATAGAAGATTAAATGTAGTAATGAGATTCTAGTAATGAGAATTTATATTTCTCAAAACTAATTGCTCAAAACTCAATACTAAAAAGAATATGGAACACGTAGAATTATTTTTTAAATCAATATTTATAGATAATATGGTATTCGCTACATTCTTAGGAATGTGTTCATACCTAGCAGTATCTAAGAAAGTGTCAACAGCTGTTGGCCTTGGTGCTGCCGTAATATTCGTATTAGCAATAACAGTGCCTTTAAACTGGTTGTTAGATCAGTATATTTTACAACCAGGCGCCTTGTCTTGGTTAGGTGCTGAGTATGCAAGCTACGATTTAAGTTTCTTATCGTTTATTATGTTTATAGCTACCATCGCAACTATGGTACAGTTGGTAGAAATTATAGTAGAGAAATTTTCACCTTCCTTATACAACTCCTTAGGTATATTTTTACCATTAATTGCTGTAAACTGTGCAATTTTAGGTGGATCTTTATTTATGCAGTCTCGTGAAATAGCAACTTTAGGCTTAGCACTTAACTACGGAATAGGTTCTGGTATAGGTTGGTTTTTAGCAATTTTAGCTATAGCAGCAATTCGTGAAAAAATTAGATACAGTAATGTGCCTCCAGCATTAAGAGGTTTAGGTATTACATTTATCATTACTGGCCTAATGGCAATTGGATTTATGAGCTTTGGTGGAATGTTGACAGGCGGTGATGACGAAGGTAAAGCTGAAGAAAAATCTGCCGCAATAGAAGTTATCGAAGAAGATGTTAAACAAGAAGATGCTAAAACTGAGTCTGACTTAGAATTGGCAGAAAATATAAATAAGTAATCGATGAGCATGATGATATTAGCCGCAAGTACAATCGGAACTGTAGTAGCAACTGTTGGAGCCTTTTTGTTGGTGACGCTATTACTAGTAGCATTATTATTATTTGTAAAACAAAAATTATCGCCTTCTGGACCAGTAAAAATACTCATTAATGGCGAAAAAGAAATTGAAGTAGCCTCAGGCGGGACACTACTATCAACATTAGGAAGTAATAAAGTATTCTTACCGTCTGCATGTGGTGGTGGTGGAACATGCATTCAGTGCGAATGTCACGTACTATCTGGCGGAGGAGAAGCTTTACCTACTGAAACACCTCACTTCTCAAGAAAGGAACTTCAGCATGGTGCTCGTTTAGCATGTCAGGTAAAAGTCAAACAAGACATGGAAATTACTATTCCCGAAGAAGTATTTGGTATTAAAAAATGGGAAGCAACCGTTGTTCGTAACTATAATGTTGCGTCTTTTATTAAAGAGTTTGTTGTTGAAATACCTGAAGATATGAATTACAAAGCGGGAGGTTATATTCAGATTGAAATACCACCATGCGAAATTAAATATTCTGATATAGATATTACCGCACACCCAGAAGAGCATGATACACCAGATAAGTTTCAAGCAGAATGGGATAAGTTTGGTCTTTGGCCATTAGTAATGAAAAACACAGAAACTGTAGAGCGCGCATACTCCATGGCTTCTTACCCAGCCGAAGGTAGAGAGATTATGCTTAACGTACGTATTGCCACTCCACCATGGGATCGCGCAAAAAACCAATGGATGAATGTAAATCCTGGTGTAGCATCATCATATATTTTTGCTCAAAAACCTGGAGACAAGGTGGTGATTTCTGGTCCTTATGGTGAATTCTTCATCAATGAATCGGAGAGCGAAATGCTTTATGTTGGTGGGGGTGCAGGTATGGCACCAATGCGCTCACACTTATATCACTTATTTAAAACCTTAAAGACTGGGCGTAAAGTAACCTATTGGTATGGTGGGCGTTCTAAGCGTGAATTATTTTATATAGATCACTTTAGAGAATTAGAAAGAGACTTTCCGAACTTTAAGTTCTACATGGCATTATCAGAGCCATTAGAAGAAGATAATTGGAAAGTTAAAAAAGACATCAACGATGAAGAAGGTGATGGTTTTGTAGGATTTATTCATAACTGTGTGATTGATAACTATCTTAACCATCATGAAGCTCCAGAAGATATAGAATTATACTTCTGTGGCCCACCGTTAATGAATCAAGCCGTTCAAAAGATGGGAGAAGATTTTGGTATCCCAGATGAACATATCAGATTCGATGACTTTGGTGGATAAACATTAAAGTACTAAATAAATAAAATCCTATTCAAAATTTTTGAGTAGGATTTTTTAATTCTGTTGTTTTTGAATACTCAGAATACTAAGATTATTGTAACACTTCTTTAATAATTTACTTCGTATCTTTGTTGTCTAGAAGAAGAAAATGAATGGAAACAAAAGTAGCTTCAAATATATTACCAGAACGCAAACCAAAATGGTTAAGAGTCAAATTACCAACAGGTAAAAAATATACAGAACTAAGAAGTTTAGTAGACAAGTACAAATTAAACACTATTTGTACATCCGGGAGTTGTCCAAACATGGGAGAATGTTGGGGAGAAGGAACGGCAACTTTCATGATATTAGGTAATGTCTGTACACGTTCTTGTGGTTTTTGTGGTGTTAAGACAGGAAGACCAGAAACTGTTGATTGGGATGAGCCAGAAAAGGTAGCACGTTCTATAAAACTGATGCAAATAAAGCATGCTGTTTTAACAAGTGTAGATAGAGACGATCTTAAAGATATGGGAAGCATTATGTGGGCAGAAACAGTAAAAGCTGTTAGACGAATGAATCCTGAAACTACTCTTGAAACATTGATACCAGATTTTCAAGGTATAGAGAGACATATTGATAGAATTGTCGAAGTAGCTCCAGAAGTTGTGTCGCATAATATCGAAACTGTTCGTCGCTTGACTAGAGAGGTACGTATACAAGCAAAATATGACCGTAGTATGGGTGTTTTAAAATATCTAAAACAACAAGGACAACGTAGAACTAAGTCTGGAATAATGCTCGGTTTAGGAGAGGCAAGGGAAGAAGTTATTGAAACACTTCACGATCTTAGAGAAAACGATGTTGATGTTGTCACTATTGGTCAGTATCTTCAACCAACCAAAAAACATCTACCTGTACAACGATTTATCAATCCAGACGAGTTTAATGAATACAAAGAAATTGGATTAGATCTTGGGTTTAGGCACGTAGAAAGTAGCGCATTAGTGAGATCTTCTTACAAGGCACAGAAACATATTAATTAATGATAAAGGTTGCCATAAATGGATTCGGTAGAATTGGCCGACGTGTATTTAGATTAGCATTAGACCATCCAAAAATAAAAATCGTTGCTATTAACGATATATCAGATGCCAAAACATTGGGTCACCTTCTTAAATACGACAGCATACATGGTGTGCTTCATAAACATGTTACCTACAGTGCTAATAGTATTATTATAGACGGTGATGCAATCCCTTTATTCAACGAAAAGCATCCTAAAACAATCAACTGGAAATCAACTCAACCCGATATAGTTATTGAATCAACCGGAAAATTTAAATCCAAAGCAGAATTACAACACCATATTACTAATGGTTCAAAAAAAGTGATCTTGTCTGTTCCGCCTACGGATGATGACATCAAAACTATAGTTCTTGGTGTCAACGAAGACGCTATCGTAGGCTCAGAGTCTATTATATCAAATGCTTCTTGCACCACCAACAACGCAGCACCAATGATAGCTTTAATAAAACAACATTTTGGTATAAAACAGGCTTATATTACAACGGTTCATTCATACACTACAGACCAAAGTCTGCACGACCAGCCACATAAAGACTTAAGACGGGCCAGAGCTGCAGGCCAATCTATTGTACCAACAACAACAGGAGCTGCAAAGGCTCTGACAAAAATATTTCCTGATTTATGCGATGTTATCGGAGGCTGTGGTATAAGAGTTCCTGTAGCAAACGGCTCACTAACTGACATAACTATTAATGTAGAAACTGATACTACTATAGAAGAAGTAAATTCTATATTTAAGAACGCTTCGAAAGGGTCTTTAAAAAATATTTTAGAGTATACAGAAGACCCAATAGTTTCAATAGATATTGTAGGTAATAGACACTCTTGTATATTCGACGCTCAGATGACTTCCGTTATCGGAAACATGGTGAAAATAGTGGGCTGGTACGACAATGAAACAGGATATAGTTCAAGAATTTTAGATTTAATTTGCAATTTATCGGATAAAAAAGCACTTTTGTCGAATAAATAATTATATTTGTTTTATAAATAGAGCTGAAATGTCCCGAATCAAATATCACATATTTGTTTTTTTAGCATGTTTTTGTAGTCTGGTTTTCGCGCAACAAAGTGTTGTGGAAGATCCAGACATGTTATCTATACGCTTACAAGAACGAATTATCAAGCAAAATTAGAAAGCGATAGAGGTGATTATTACAATGCTCTAAATAACCTTGATAAAGCTTTAGATATAGCGAAAACTATTGATGATAAAATAAGTCAAGGAACAACACTTACCAAAATAGCTAAAGTGCGTTACCTAGTAGGCGAAACCGATAAAGCTAATATAGCACTAGGAAAAGCAATTCAGTTGCAACGCGAAAATGATGACTATGGTAATCTTGCGGTCAGTTATAATATACAAGGTGTTGTATACAGTACTGATGAAAAATATAAGTTGGCATTAGATTATTACAATTCCGCAAAAAATTTGTTTGAACAAGAAGATTTGGAAGAATACATTTCAGAAGTTACCTTAAATGAAGCAAAGGCATACATAGCACTGCAGAGATACGAAGAAGCTAAAACACAGCTCGATAAAACAATTATTATTTCTAAGAAATATGAACAAAGAAGAGTTTTAAGTAGTGCCTTAATTCAGTCTGGTAAAGTATCGAGTGCACTAGATAATACTGATTTAGCTTTATCTCAGGTAGAGGAAGGACTCTCAATTGCAAAAGCCCATAATGTAGTAGAAAATGTTAATGAGGCTTATTTAACTTTAAGTGATATACATAAAAAAAGAGGTGACTATAAAAATTCATTGGAGAACATAACCCAGCACATACGTCTTTCTGATTCTATATTAGATGTTAAGCGCGAAAACTTAGCTTTAGGTGTTTCAAGCCAAGTTATCAATAAATATAAGGATGCCCAAAATGAGCAGCTCAAACAACAAATAGACGAAGTAAGTGCGGAAAGTAATTTTACAAGAATAACAACGATATTAAGTATTGCCTTAATTACAATTCTTTCGCTTTTAACTTTATCCTTATATAAAAACAACAATATAAGGTTGAAGACTAACAATATGCTTCACAAAAAAAATGATGAGCTTATCGTTGCTAAAGAAAAAGCAGAGTTAGCCTCAAAAACAAAAGCTAACTTTTTATCAACCGTAACACATGAGTTAAGAACACCTCTTTATGCTGTTACAGGGCTGACTAATATGCTTTTGGATGAAAACCCAAAAGAACATCAAATACCACACTTAAAATCATTAAAATTTTCAGGAGATTACTTGTTGACGTTTATTAATGATATTCTTCAAATAAATAAAATTGAAGCAAATAAAGTTGAGCTAGACCCTGAAATATTCAACCTTAAAAATAAAATAGAAAATGTAATGTCTGCCTTAGACAATTCAGCTAAGGATAATGGCACTAAATTACATTTCGATTATGAAGATGGTTTGCCAGAAAGTTATAATGGTGACCAGCTAAAGATTTCCCAAATCTTAATTAACCTACTCGGAAATGCCATTAAATTTACAAAAGATGGAGACATCTGGGTAAGAGCGTACAAAATTGATCAAAAGGACAATAAGTACACCTTACGTTTTGAAATTGAAGATAATGGTATTGGTATTACAAAAGAAAAACAAGACCAAATGTTTGAGAGCTTCTCCCAAGGCTCCGTGCAGATTAATCGCAAGTATGGCGGTACAGGTCTTGGTTTATCGATTGTAAAAGGACTTATCAAAATTCTTAAAGGAAAAATTTATTTGAAGAGTGAACTTGGAAAAGGTACTACATTCTTCTTTGAGATTCCCCTAGAGAAGGCTGAGACAGTTGATACGCCAGCGGTAGAAGAAACTAAACAAACAAATAAGATGGAAGATTTGGATCTAAGCGAAGTGAAGATTTTAATTGTCGAGGACAATAAAATCAACCAAATGATTACCAAAAAGATTCTCAATAAAATGGGACTTTATTGTGATGTTGTAGATAATGGTGAAGCTGCCGTAGAACAAGTAAAATCAACAGATTATAATGTTGTTTTAATGGATATTCATATGCCAGGTATCAGTGGTTTAGAGGCTACTAAGATTATTAGAACTTTCAATAAAGACTTAGTCATCTTCGCATTAACAGCTGTAACGTTAGAAGATAAAATGCATGAGTTTGGTGAAGCCGGGTTTAATGATATCATCTCTAAGCCATTCAAGCAAGAAGATTTTGAAGGTAAGTTATACGATGTGCTTTCAGGTAAAGAAGTAGTGTCTAGTTTCTTTTAGCCTACAAAAGACATAATTGCATTATCAAAAACATCTTTTTTATCAATAGTTATTTCAATCGGAAGGTAGAATAATTTAGCTTCTAAACTTTCATTATCCACTAATCGGACAAAATCTTTTTCTGTAGTTATAATCAATTCCTTTTTTGCTAATTCTTCAATGTCATTTATCCTAAAACTATAGTGGTCAGGGAACTCTAAATGATCAAAATTTAATCCCTTAGTTTTCAAAAATTTAACCAAAGGCGTTGCATTAGCTATACCAGTTACAAGCGTAAATTCTGGTAAAGATTGTACTGCCATCTTAGAATGTGTTGAAATAACCTTTTCAGCGTAACTTATAGAGCTAAATACTAATTGTTGATATGGTTTAATCCCTAACCCATTAGAAATTTTATGTTTTTCACTTTCAGAAATATCCGCAGGACATTTTGTTACTACAATTATATCAGCTCTTTTAGCACCAGATCTTGGTTCTCGTAAGTTTCCAGTAGGCAAAACAATATCATTGCTATACAGGTTATAATATGCGGTTAGCAGAATATTAAAACCAGCTTTTACTTTTCTGTGTTGGTAAGCATCGTCTAGTAAAATAACTTCAGGTTTATCCTCTAACTCTAGCAATTGTGCAATACCATTTTGGCGATTACCATCAACAGCAACTTTTATATCCTTAAATTTTCTGAAGAATTGAAAAGGTTCATCACCAATGGTATCAGCTGTTGCACCTTGGCCTGCCAACTCATAACCCTCGGTTATGCGTTTGTAACCTCTGCTTAGTGTAGCGACAGACTTTTCATCTTTTAGCAAACGAATCAAGTATTCTATCATAGGTGTTTTTCCTGTGCCACCAGTACTAAGATTTCCAACACAAATAATCGGAATGTCATATGATTTTGAAGACTTAACACCTTTATCGTATAGCCAATTTCTTAGCCAGGTCACCAAGTAGTAAATTGGCACAACAGGAAACAATATGATGCGTAGAAATTTCACAAGCACTAAATTATATTATTTTTGAAACAAATATACACTTATGCTAGTACACGACGTAATAAATCATTTACACGAGTTGGCTCCTTTAAACTATGCCGAAGATTTTGATAATGTTGGCCTTTTGGTGGGTGACAAAAATCAAACAGTCACAGGTGTTTTGGTAACTTTAGACACGCTTGAAGCTGTTGTAGATGAAGCTATAGAAAACAACTGTAATCTAATTGTGAGTTTTCATCCTATCATTTTTAAAGGCCTAAAAAAACTGACCGGTAAAACCTATGTAGAGCGTGTAGTTATAAAAGCAATACAGCATAAAATCGCAATTTTCTCAATACATACGGCTTTAGATAATGCATTTCAAGGTGTTAATTCTATAATCTGCGATCAGTTACAATTACAGAATAAAAAGATTTTAATACCACAATCTGGCACCTTAAAAAAGTTACAAACCTATGTACCTAACGAAAATGCTGAAGCATTAAGAACAGCATTATTTAGTGCAGGCGCAGGCAACATAGGTAATTACGATGCTTGCAGTTTTAATCTTGAAGGCAAAGGAACTTACAGAGGAAATGAAGAATCAAATCCAACATTAGGTGAAAAAGGCAAATTACATACCGAAAATGAAACTTTAATTTCTGTAGTATTTGCAAAACATACAGAATCTAAAGTTCTAAGAGCACTTTTTAATACACATCCTTATGAAGAAGTAGCTTACGAAGTTACCACGTTAGATAATACCAACCAGTATATAGGTATGGGAATGATTGGTGAGTTGGCAAAAGAGATGGATGAGTTAGACTGTTTAAATTACGTAAAGCAAAAAATGAATACCAAATGCGTGAGACATTCAAAACTCCTCAATAAATCAATAAAAAAGATAGCGGTTTTAGGAGGTTCTGGAAGCTTTGCCATAGGTGCAGCTAGGGCATCTGGTGCAGACTTGTTAGTAACAGCAGATCTTAAATATCACGACTTTTTTAGTGCAGAAAACAATATTTTGTTAGCAGATATTGGTCATTATGAGAGCGAACAGTTCACAAAATCGTTTTTAGTAGACTATCTCTCGAAAAAAATTACTAATTTTGCAGTCATTTTATCAAAGACAAATACAAATCCGGTAAAGTATTTATAATTATGGCGAAAAAAGCTGAAGTTACTGTAGAAGAGCGTTTAAGAGCGCTTTACGATTTACAGTTAATAGACTCTAGAGTAGACGAAATAAGAAATGTGAGAGGTGAGCTTCCTTTAGAAGTAAGAGATTTAGAAGATGAGGTGGAAGGGTTAAATACCAGACTAGAGAAACTAAATGATAGCCTTGCTGTTATTGATGATGAGATTAAAGGAAAGAAAAATTTAATTGAAGAAGCTAAAGCTTTAATCAAAAAATATAGCGAGCAACAAAATAACGTTAGAAATAATAGAGAATACAATTCATTGACCAAAGAGATTGAATTTCAGGAATTAGAGATTCAATTGGCTGAAAAGCACATCAAAGAATTTAAGGCTCAGATAGAGCAGAAAAAAGAAGTTATTTCTGAAACTAAAGACCGTTTAAAAGATCGTAAAGAGCACCTTAAGCACAAAAAAGGTGAATTAAATGAAATCTTAAAAGAAACTGAAAAAGAAGAAGAGGCCTTAATCGCTAAATCAGAAGATTTTCAGAAGAAAATTGATCAACGTTTAGTAAAAGCGTATTTGAGAATTAGAAATAATGTAAAAAATGGTTTAGCGGTAGTACCAATTGAACGTGGAGCTTCTGGTGGTTCTTTCTTTACTATTCCACCACAGGTACAAGTAGAGATTGCTTCTCGTAAAAAAGTTATTACTGATGAGCATAGTGGTCGTATCTTAGTAGATGCTGCTCTTGCAGAAGAAGAAAAAGAAAAAATGGATAAGTTATTTGCTAAACTAGCAAAGTAACTACCATTAAATAATATCTCAAAAGCCTTCACAATTTGTGAGGGCTTTTTTATTTAATAAAACTTTAAAAGATTTCTTTTTAAGGAATTGTATTTTTATACGTCTATAGAAAAGTAAAAAAGAAATTTATGAAATACCCAGAAAAAGAATATGCAAATCAACGAAAAATGATAATCTGGGTATTCCATCTTACCTTAAAAAACAAATAAATATTAGCAAATGAAAAAGTTACTCATCATTTTAAGTATAAGTTTATGTTTTAACTGTCATAATCAAGCACAAAACAATCCAAAACAACAAGAAATAATTAATGCAGAACCTGTAGAAGTTCCTATGGAAGATGGTAAGGCAAAAGCCTATTTTGCAAGTGGGTGTTTTTGGTGTGTAGAGGCAATTTACGAAAGTGTAAAAGGAGTTGAAGAAGTCTACAGTGGTTTTTCAGGTGGACATACAGATGATATTACGTACGAGAAAAGTCACTCCGGTACAACAGGACATGCTGAAGCTGTTGAAGTTATTTACGATCCAGAGATTGTGAGTTTTTCTACTTTAGTAGACGTGTATTTTGGTTCTCAGAATCCAACACAAGTTAATGGTCAAGGACCAGATAAAGGGCCGCAATACCGTTCTATTATATTTTATCAAAATGATGAACAAAAAGAAATTATAGAGAATAAGAAAGCAGCGCTTGCGAAAGAATTAGATGCGACAATAGCTGCTGAAGTATATCCATTCTTAAAATTTTATAAAGCGTCAGACTATCATCAGGATTTTGAAAAGCGAAATCCAAACCAGAGTTATGTAAGAGCGGTTTCTATTCCTCGATTAAATCGTTTTAAAGCTAAGTTTCCTGAGTTACTGAAGGATGAAGAGAAGCATTAAATTGCTATTCAGAAAGGTTTTTTTAGATCTTGTAAGTTGTAAGTGTTTATAAGTAGTTTATTTTCCCCTTTGGGGAATTAAAGGGGCTTTTTAGTCGCCTTAATCTCAAAAATCATAGGGAATAATTGTTTTTTCATATTATATAATCCTGTTTCAGTTTTAATCAAATCAGGAAAAACATCATAAGGGCTTTCATCATGTTCGTTAAGATACTCAATCTGCAAGCCAGCTTCGATAAGTGCATTAACCACTTGTGAAAGTCCATGATTCCAACCATATTCCTTACTTACCATTTTAGAAGATTGGTTAGCATATGTACCTTCGTATTCTTCATAAATAACTTCATCTTGGCTGTAATGGTATTTCATTTTTGGTTTACCATCCACATAATCAAACATCCATAGAATAGGATGAAACTCTACCATATAAAATGTACCACCAATCTTAAGTCGTTCAGAAATCATTTTAGCCCAAGGTTTTAAATCTGGCAACCACCCAATAACTCCATAACTCGTATAAACAATATCAAACGTTTTATAAATGTGTTTTGAAGTATCTAAAACATTGCAGCACACAAATTCGGCTTTTAGGTTTAATTCGTCATTTAGTTTTTGGGCAAGCTTAATGCCTTCGTTGCTCAAATCCACACCAACGCACTGCGCTCCCATACGTTGCCAGCTTAAGGTGTCTTGTCCAAAATGGCATTGCAAATGCAAAAGTGATTTCCCTTTAATATCGCTTAATGCCTTTAGTTCGTAGAGCATTAAAGAAGATTTTCCAGACTTAAAAGCTTTCATATTATACATTTCACTTTGCGCATGTATCGCTACTTTCTTATTCCACGTGTCTCTATTGGTTTCAAAGTAGTTATTGGTGTCTTCCATTTTTAATAACTTTTTGTTCCTTCCTTTTGAGAAGGTTAGGATGGGCTTTAAATTTGTATCTAAATTAAATAACTTTTTAATATGAAGCCTTTATATCTTAGTTTCATCTGCTTACTCATAGTTTTTTCTTGTAAGTCTGAAAAGAAAGAAACTCCAAACAAAACAAAAGAAACTGAATTAAGTATCGCTGAAAGAATAGCTCATGCTCACGGTTATAAGAATTGGGTAAATGTTGAAAAAGTGGCATTCACTTTCAAAGTAGACAGAGATACTATAAAAGGTAGCGGTCGTTCATGGGTTTGGTTTCCAAAGAACGATAGTGTTTATATGAAGGCAGGAACACAAGAAGTAAGGTACTCTAGGAAAAATCTAGACAGTGTGCCAGCCAATGTAGATAAAGCCTTTATAAATGATAAATTTTGGCTTTTAGTACCATTTCAATTGGTTTGGGATACATCTGCTACAATTTCTGAGCCAAAAAAAGTAGAATCGTCAATTAACAAAGAACAATTGGAGATGATTACAATTACCTATCCTGATGAAGGCGGTTACACACCTGGTGATGCCTATGATATTTATTTTGATGAAGATTATTTGATTAGAGAATGGACGTATAGACAAGGAAATTCACCAGAACCATCATTGTCTAATACATTTGAAAGCTATCAAGATTTCAACGGTATAAAAATAGCAATAGACCACAAAAAAGATAATGGTAATTGGAACTTAAATTTTACAGATGTAAGCATAACGCTTAAATAAAGAGATTAAAATTTTGGCATTACTTTTGTAATCTATAATGTAAGTTTCACGTGAGTCATTACGACTTAGAACGTATAGCTTACATTTTCCGCCTTTTGGCGTCTATATATATTCAAGCACTTTAGTTTACAAGCTAAAGTGCTTTTTATCCTTTAAAGTCTTGTTTAACATGGGCTCCATCACAGTAGGGCTTATTTTGCGAAGCTCCACATCGGCAAAACGCTGTAGTCTTATTTTTGGTTTCTTGTTTCCCGTCTTTGTGGGTAACTTTAAGCGTGCCGTAAATTAATAGCGGACCGTTTTCTAACACTTCAACTTTAGTTTCTAAAATCTCTGAAGTTTTGTCCTCACTATCAGTCATATAATAGCTTAGTGCTCCTGATGGGCATTTTTTAACCGTTTTAATGATGTTGTCGGTTGTGCCTGAATCAATTTTTATCCAAGGTCGTTCCTTAGGTTGAAACACATCTGGTAAGCCCTTTACACACATTGCTGAATGAATGCATTTTTCAGCCTCCCAAACAACAGTGACTTCGCCGTTAGAATATTCTTTTGTATTGCCCATCTGTAATTAGATTTTTAAAGTTAGAATTAAACTCTTTTTCTTTAAAGGTACTAAAATTTAATCCTTAATCAGCCTTTTAATACTACACTTTAAATCCTTATTTTTGTTACAAACCGATAAATCTATCTCAAATTGTTCAACTTTCAAACTAACCTAGAATACGCTAAACAGCAAGATGAGTTAGATAACTTATCCCATTACAGAAAGCAATTTCATATCCCAAAAGATAAGAACGGAAATGAGCTGATCTATCTATGTGGAAATTCTCTTGGATTACAACCAAAATCTACAAAAGATTATATAAATCAAGAATTAGAGGATTGGGCAAATCTAGGGGTTGAAGGACATACACATGCTAAAAATCCATGGATGCCTTATCATGAGTTTTTAACAGAAGCTTCAGCAAAATTAGTAGGAGCAAAACCTATCGAAGTGGTTACTATGAACTCGTTAACGGCAAACCTACATTTTATGATGGCGTCTTTTTACAAGCCAACAAAAAAACGTTATAAAATTTTAATAGAAAGTGATGCATTTCCATCTGATAAATATGCAGTAGAGTCACAATTACGTCATCATGGTTTTGATGATAAGGAAGGATTGTTGTTATGGAAGCCAAGGACAGGCGAAGAGTTGCTTAAATATGAGGATTTAGAACAAATTCTTGAAACTCATGGTAATGAAATAGCGTTAATAATGATTGGTGGAGTTAACTATTACACTGGGCAGTATTTCGATCTAAAACGCATTGCCAAATTAGGTCATAGCCACGGTTGTATGGTTGGTTTCGACTGTGCACATGGCGCAGGAAATGTAAAATTAGACTTGCATAATTCTGGTGCTGATTTTGCGGTATGGTGTACCTACAAATATTTAAATTCTGGACCAGGAAGTTTATCAGGTTGTTTTGTACACGAGCGACACGCTTATGATAAAAGCTTAAACCGCTTTGCAGGCTGGTGGAGCCATAATAAAGAAACGCGTTTCAATATGCGTCATGAGTTCGATGTATTGCCTGGAGCCGAAGGTTGGCAGCTGAGTAATCCACCTATTTTATCAATGGCGGCAATTAAGGCATCATTAGATATGTTTAACGAAGTTGGGATGGATAAACTCACAGAAAAATCTAAAAAACTGACAAGTTATTTTGAGTTTTTGTTGCAACAGTTAGGTGAAGATGTTATAAGAATCATTACTCCATCTAACCCTGAGGAACGAGGTTGTCAGCTATCTATTCAAGTTTTAAATGCAGATAAATCACTCCACCAAAAACTTACTGATGCAGGTGTTATAAGTGATTGGCGCGAACCTGATGTGATCCGTTGTGCACCAGTACCATTTTACAACAGTTTTGAAGATGTGTTTAGAATGGTAGAAAAGTTGAAAGAAATTTTAAATTAAACTGTCATCTCGAGCGCAGTCGAGAGGTCATAAAAAGGTCTCTACTGGGCTCAACCAGACAACAAAAATAATGAAACAAAAAGAAAACATATTAATCATTGGTGCAGGTTTATGCGGCTCACTTTTAGCATTACGATTAGCACAAAGAGGATATAATGTCAATGTTTACGAAAGTAGACCAGATCTACGCACAACAGATATTTCCGCAGGTCGTTCTATCAATCTTGCTTTATCAGATCGCGGATTCAAAGCCTTACGTTTAGCTAATGTTGAAGATAAAGCGCGTGAGATATGTATCCCAATGAAAGGCAGACTCATGCACGATACCGAAGGTAATACCTTTGCGTCCAACTATTCTGGTCGCGATAACGAATACATCAACTCAATTTCAAGAGGCGATTTAAACGGAATGCTATTAACCGAAGCCGATACATACGACAATCTCACCATTCATTTTAATACCGAATGTGAAACGGTAGATTTAGATACCAATACTGTTCATTTTACAAACCGAAATACAAAAGAAACCTTTAACGTCACTGCAGACGTTATATTTGGTGCCGATGGAGCGGGTTCAGAATTAAGAAAAAGCTACTTTTTACAACGTAAATTCTTATTTAGTTTTTCTCAGAATTTTTTAACCCATGGTTATAAAGAGTTAGAAATTCCTGCAGCAAAAGACGGAAGCCATCAAATAAGCAAAGATTATTTACATATTTGGCCAAGAGGTGGTTATATGTTAATTGCCTTACCAAATTTAGATGGAAGTTTCACCGTAACCTTATTTTTAAGTCATGAAGAAGGCGAGTATAATTTCAAAGATCTAGATACAGAAGACAAGATTAGAGCCTTTTTTCAAGCGCAATTTCCAGATGCATTGGCTTTAATTCCAAACATAGCATATGAATTTGCTAACAATCCAACGGGACCTTTGGGTACTATTAAGTGTTCACCATGGTATTATAAAGGCAACACCTTAATTTTAGGTGACGCAGCGCACGCTGTTGTTCCGTTTTATGGTCAAGGGATGAATGCATCTTTTGAAGATGTTGCAGTTCTAGATAGTGTTATCGATAAGCACGAAGGCGACTGGGAAACGATTTTCAAAACATATCAAAACGTAAGAAAAGCAGATGCAGATGCTATTGGCGAATTAGCTCAAGAGAATTATTACGAAATGCGAGATCACGTTGCTAATCCAATGTTCAAGAAAAAACGTCAGCTAGAAGTGCAATTAGAAAAGCATTTTCCAGAGGACTATTTTTCAAAATACTCAATGGTAACATTTAATGAAAATATTGGTTATCATGAAGCCATGACTAAAGGTCGTGCGCAAGACAAAGCCATTTTAAACATGATTGCAGATAACGAGATATCGATAACAACAGATATGACCAATGAGCAATTAGAAAAGGCTTTACAAAAAGTACAAGAAAAAACTAACGATATTATTGATGATGACAACGTTGCAAAAACAATGCATCATTAAATTCCTGCGAAAGCAGGAATCTTTTAAAACAAGAATAAATTGTCACTTCGAGCGCAGTCGAGAAGTCTATCCAAAAGACAGCTTTATTGCCTCAATATGGCCCAATAATTATAAAAATAGATTCTGAATCAACACTTCGACAGGCTCAGTGTGACAATTCAGAGAGGCGATCATTATGAATACAAACGCAGGAACTAAAGTAACACCAAGAGGCGCATATCCACACGTAAAAGTGGTAGGCGATTTCATTTTCGTTTCAGGAACCAGCTCAAGACGCGCAGACAATACGATTGCTGGTGTAGAACTTATTGACGAAATGAATACTAAAAAATTAGATATCGAAGTTCAAACCAAAGAAGTTTTAAAAAATATCGATAAAAATTTACAAACCGTTGGAGCAAGTCTAAAAGACGTGGTTGATGTGACCACATTTTTAGTAAACATGAACGATTTTGCAGGCTACAACAAAGCCTACGCTGAGTTTTTTGAAAAAGAAACTGGACCAACAAGAACAACCGTTGCTGTACACCAATTACCGCATCCAGATCTGTTGGTTGAGATTAAGGTGATGGCGTATTTGAAAAAAGATTAATGAACCAAGACACAAGACTAATCTGTCTTGATTCTTGACTCTTGGGTCTAACATCTATTTAACATAATGAATATTCAAAACTACATAAACGGCGAATTCGTAAATCCAGAAAGTAATCAGTGGATTGATAACTACAACCCTTCAAACGGTGAAGTCTATGGGCAAATCCCAAACTCATCAAAGGACGATGTAGAGCAAGCCTATAAAGCTGCACAATTTGCTTTTCCAAGCTGGAGTCATACTACATTAGAAGAACGAAGCAGAATTCTAATTAAAATTTCAGAATTATTAGAAGCCAATTTAGACCGTTTTGCTGAAGCCGAAAGTAAGGACAACGGAAAACCCATAAGTCTCGCCAAAATGGTTGATATACCAAGAGCAGCAAGTAATTTCAGGTTTTTCGGAAATGCCATTACACAATTTGCAAGCGAAAGCCACGAAAGCGTTGGTCAAAACGCTGTAAATTATACTTTACGCCAACCTATTGGTGTTGTAGGCTGCATAAGTCCATGGAATTTACCCTTGTACCTTTTTACTTGGAAAATCGCACCAGCAATCGCAGCAGGTAATTGTGTCGTTGCCAAACCAAGCGAAGTCACACCAATGACAGCGTATTTGTTAGGCGAAATTTGTAATGAAGCTGGCTTACCTAAAGGCGTATTGAATATTGTTCACGGTTTAGGCACCACGACTGGTCAGGCAATCGTAGAGCATCCAAATATCAAAGCCATTAGTTTTACTGGCGGAACTGCAACTGGTGCACATATTGCCAAAGTTGCCGCACCAATGTTTAAAAAATTATCTTTAGAATTAGGAGGAAAAAACCCAAACATCATCTTTGCCGATTGCGATTATGATGATATGTTGAACACAGCGGTACGCTCGTCGTTTGCTAATCAAGGTCAGATTTGTTTATGCGGAAGTCGAATTTTTGTAGAGGAAACTATTTACGATAGATTCAAAACAGACTTTGTAAACAAAGTAAAAGAGTTGAAAGTTGGTCATCCTTCTGAAAAAGACACAAACATTGGAGCATTAGTTTCAAAACCGCATCTTGAAAAGGTGAAAAGCTACATCGAAATTGCTAAAGAAGAAGGTGCAACTATTTTATGTGGTGGAAACGAAGTCACTGTTGAAGACTATGAAAACGGTTACTATTTACAACCAACAGTTATTGAAGTTCAAACAGACGATTGTCGTGTTAATCAAGAAGAAATTTTTGGTCCAGTAGTTACCATTATGCCATTTAAAACTGAAGACGACGTTTTAGAGATGGCTAACAAAGTAAAATACGGATTATCGGCAACGCTTTGGACAAATAACCTAAAACGCACGATGCGAATGAGCAACCAACTTCAGGCAGGCATCGTTTGGGTAAATACTTGGATGATGCGCGATTTACGTACACCTTTTGGCGGAGTAAAAGCAAGTGGAGTTGGTCGCGAAGGTGGTTTTGAAGCTTTACGCTTTTTTACTGAGGCTAAGAATGTATGTATAAAATACTAGAAGCCCATCTTCCGTCTTCCCAAAGGGAAGAAACTGAAAGAAGTAATTAAAATATAAAATTTGACTAGAAAAGATTTCTTATTTGATATTTGGAAAAAATATTTAAGACCTATCTTATTTATTTTTATAATGTTATTTTGTATTAAGTCTCTAATCGATTTATTTATAAAAAATAATTTTAGTGACTTTCTAACTGTTGGAGCAATAGTAACTATACTATTGTTAATCTACGTTTCAACATATTTTTTGAATTTATTAATTAAATCATTTGGAAAAAAAGTAACTTCAAAATTACCCGATTCAATTAAATCATTATTTAGAGTCATAAATAAAATTACAACTTTTATTCAACCTTTTATTATTGGTGCATTAGTATATCATTTTTGGTATGTTGATAAAACAATAGCTGTCGTATTAATTTTTATTGTCTTAAGTGAGAAAATAAGTTATTTTATTAAATCAGAAAGACAAAATGAATACGAAAGTAATAGTGTAAAGTGATTAAAACGTATATAATCTAAAAACACTTAATTACCCAGTTAAGTGTTCCTTCCCTTTGGGAAGGTTAGGATGGGCTTTTTTATGGACTTAAAACTAAACAACAAATACGCACTAGTTTGTGGTAGCACAGCAGGTATTGGTAAAGCAACTGCTTTAGCTTTAGCCGAAGAAGGTGTAAATATTACACTAGTTGCAAGAAACGAAGACAAGCTAAAGGCAGTTTTAGCTGAACTGCCAAAACACAGAAACCACGATTATATCGTAGCCGATTTTTCTAATCCGATGGAATTAAAAGAAAAAGTTGAAAGCTATATTAAAAACAATCACGGATTTCATGTATTAGTAAACAACACTGGCGGACCAGCTGGCGGACCAGTTTTTAATGCAAAAATTGAAGAATTTGAAAGCGCTTTTACACAGCATTTAAAATGTAATCATGTATTAGCTCAAGCTATTGTTCCGTTTATGAAAGCTGAAGAATATGGACGTATAATTAATGTGATTTCAACATCTGTAAAACAGCCATTAGACGGACTTGGTGTAAGCAATACCATTCGTGGTGCTGTAGCCAACTGGAGTAAAACCTTGGCTAACGAGCTTGGACAATTTGGCATTACTGTAAACAATCTATTACCTGGTGCAACTGGAACAGAACGTTTAACCGAAATCATTAAAAACAAAAGTGCTAAAAGTGGTAAGACAGAAGAAGAATCTGCTAACGCCATGAAAAGCGCTATACCAGCAAAACGATTTGCAAAACCAGAAGAATTAGCTGCTGCAATTACTTTTTTAGCAAGTGAAAAGGCGAGTTATATTAACGGAATTAACCTTCCGGTTGATGGTGGTAGAACAAAAAGTTTATAATTGCCCATCCTAACCTTCCCAAAAGGAAGGAATAGATTGAGCAAAAAATACCATATCTTTATACCAATAATTATTTTATAACAAAACTCTATTCCCGGATGAGTTTTTCCCAGCTTGTACTGAGCGTAATCGAAGTAGGGAAATTAAAAAGGGGCTTTTATTATGAGCAAATTATTTCCACCAATTAACTTTAAAGCATGGATTGAAGAAAACCGTCACTTATTAAAGCCACCTGTGGGAAACAAAGTGGTTTGGAAAGATGCCGATGTTATTGTTATGGTTGTTGGTGGACCAAACGACAGACAAGATTATCACTATAATGAAACACCTGAATTTTTCTATCAAATTGAAGGTGATATGGTTTTAAAAGTGATTGAAGATGGTGAGTCAAAGGATATCCACATAAGAGAAGGTGAGATTTTTGTGTTACCACCAAAAGTACCGCATTCACCTCAACGTAGCGCAAATACAGTTGGTTTGGTTATCGAATATCCAAGACCAGAAGGTGTTATGGATAAATTACAGTGGTACTCTGATGAGGACACAAGTTTGATTTATGAAGAAGAATTTATGCTTGACAATATAGAAACAGATATGCCTGCTATTTTTGACCGTTATAAAAATATGGTTAAAAAAGGAGCATTTAAGAAATAAGCCAAAGAGTATCTAACCAACATACAATAATTGCCGAAACTAAAGTTTGGTAACACCTAAAACAAATGAGTAAACGTAAACTAAGAATTAACGGTCATTCTCACCTTCTTCCTTATCCTGAAGAAATTCCTGAATTTATGAAAGATAAAGGGATTTTTTGGGTCGATAAGGACCGTAAATTCATGCTTCAAAAAGATTGGAACAGACCAATTACAGATTCTAGTTTTTTCTTAAATGAAAAGTTAGCATGGATGGAGCATTTTAAAATTGACCATGCTGTTGTTTTGAATTTATCTCAACTCTATGGCAACGGTTTGCGTTTAGAGGAAATGAAGCAAGCCTTGCGTTTTCAGAATGATTTTAATGCACGCATACAACACGATCACCCAAGTAAATTTACAACGGGTTTTGTGGTGCATCCTGGTTTTGTAAGAGGCGCTTGTTGGGAAATAGAGCGTTGTGTTGAGGTTTTAGGCATGCGTTTGTTGTGTTTGCCAACACATTATATGGATACTATTGGGACATGGCGTTGTATTTTTGATGAAGAAAACGAACCTATTTTTGAGCTTGCCGATAAATATAATTTAGCGGTTGAAATTCACCCATACGATGGTGAAAAATTCATTAAACTAGAAAACACATCATGGCGTTTTCATTTAATTTGGATGTTGGCACAATGTGCAGATGCTTATCATTTTTTAACCTTAAATGGTTATTATGAAAAGTATCCTAATATGCGAATTTGTTTTGCTCATGGTGGACAATTAGCACAGATTAATCTTGGTCGTCGTATTCAAGGGTTTGATGGTAGACCAGATTTGTTTGAAGGTAAAAAGCATCCTCGTAAAGCTGTTGGTCATAAAAATATTTTCTTTGATACTTTAGTGCACGACACAGGTTCTTTAGAATTACTGATAAAAAATCAAGGTTCAAAACAAGTTATAATGGGATTAGATGATCCTTATCCACTAGGTGAAATGGAAAGTGCTAAACAATCGTCGTATCCTGGTAAAATTTTAGATTTGGCCATAGAACGGAAAATCATAAACGAGTCTGAACGCGATGCCATTTGGGAAGATAATATTGTACAGTGGTTGTGTGGTGATGATGAACAGGCAAAAAAAGATCTTATAGCCAGAATTACTTCTTAGACATACAATTTTCAAATTTTTGTCTATATTTAAATTCTAATCATCAACTATATATTATGAGAAAAACCGGAGGTTACATGATCTTTTTTGGTCTTTTTGCAATTGTTTTAAACTTTTTTGATAGAGTTCCAAGTATTTTAATGTGGATATATGAATGGGGAGAAGGTGTGGCTTGGGCCATAAAAATAGGCTTAGTGGTTGTAGGTGCTGCATTATTCTTTTTAGGTAAACCTGAGGCAGAAGAGGTAGAACTTGAACTTCCGGAAGAACCAAAGGCAGAATAACTATCCAACTTTAAATCTTTGACATGTATTTTTTGCCAGAAGCTTTAGACAATTACGTTGTTTCACATTCTGAGCAAGAGCCTGAGTTGTTACAACAATTAACTCGAGAAACATACCAAAAAATTTTACAACCAATCATGCTCAGCGGTCCTTACCAAGGTAGAGTGCTGAGTATGATTTCTAAGTTGGTAAATCCTAAATCTATTTTAGAATTAGGAACATTTACAGGCTATGCCACTTTATGCTTAGCCGAAGGATTGCAAAGTGATGGTGTTATTCATACCATTGATATAAATGAAGAACTTCATGATTTTCAACGAAAGTATTTTGATAAATCTGATTATGGCCATCAGATTATTCAGCATACAGGAAGCGCAATAGATATTATACCTACTCTAGATATTTCATTTGATTTGGTGTTTATTGATGCTGATAAACCTAATTACAGCAACTATTTTCATTTGATAATTGACAAACTAAGTACAGGAGGTATTATACTTTCTGATAACGTCTTATGGCACGGAAAAGTAGTTGAAACTGTAAACGATAAAGATGTGTCTACAAAAGCTGTTTTGGATTATAATACGCTTTTAAAAGAAGACGATCGGATTGAAACAGTAATGTTCCCAATACGAGACGGACTAACTATCAGTAGGAAGAAATAAAAAAATAGCTTTGCATTAATTTGCAAAGCTATTTTCAGTTTTGATTGGTTATTATTGTACAGCTTGCAGAGCATCTATATTTCCATAGCCGAAACTACTACTTTTACTAGGGTAGAGATCTGCAGATTGTTTTAATCTGTTTAATACTTGAGTTCTAGACCAGCTAGGATACTTTGACCAAATTAAGGCTGCGATACCTGCTGTTGTTGCCGTAGCAACTGATGAGCCACCTGTATACCTTCTTTGTCCTGTGTTAAATCCTAAAACTGGTGGAGCTTTGCTGGTGTTGTTGTCACCTTCCATAATGATTGTAAAATCTATTTTGCTTCCACTGTGACAGGTGTCACATCGTTCATAGCTCGAGCCATCATTTACACCTGTAACCGCAACAGTTTCGCTCATAGTTGCTGGGAAAATGACTCCAAAACCATTGGTGAAACTCGTTGAGGTTCCGCCGGCAGCAAAGATTAATTTTCCTTTACTGTAAGCATATTTCACTGCATCTTTGATGTTTCCTATTGACCAAACGTAACCAATAGACATAGAGATGATTTTTACATCACTTCTATTTCCTAATTGAGTTAGAGCAGCAGAAACACCTTTACGTTCATGATAATCGTTTAATAACACATCTTCTGTTGCTCTGTAAGCTACAAGGTTAGCATTGTAAGCCACACCAACAGGCATTCCATCATTGTTTCTGGGTGCAGCCATTGCAGATCCCATTGCAGTACCATGTCCGCATTTGTCATGTGGTCCATCATAATTGCTACTCCACCACCACCAAGAGTCAATAAATGTTCCGTATTTCTGAACAAATCTACCCGTAGAAGCACCATCATTAAATCCTGGTGAGTTTAATAAATATTGTGAAGCAGAAACTCCAGTATCTATAAGACCTATTGTTACACCAGACCCAGTACTATGATTCCATGCCTGAGGAATATTGTGCTCGCTAAAATGCCAAGACACTTGCGCATTATTTGGGCTCGTTGTTGTGTAGTGTGCAGAATTAATACTGTCGGGATTTTTGTCACATCCTGAGCTTGAACGAAAAGCTTGTTCAGCACCATAATGATTATAGCCATTTGGCTCTAAATAGCGAACATAGTCACTTTTTCTTAACTCAATTATGGTCTCAATTTTTGTAACTTCTATATCTATTACGGTAATGATTTCATGTTCTACCAACTTTAAATCTTTCTTTTCAACAGCTTCATTATCTAGTACTATTTCTATTAGTGCATTTTTCTTAGAAGCTAAGACAGGATCTTCTGTTTCGCTGAAGCTTTGACCAGGATTTCCATATCCAATGCTAAGTACATTTTGTCCATGAACAACAGCACTCCATAAAAAATGTTCATCAACGGCATTCCAGTCAAAGTCACCTGTGTTTTCTATGGTCTCGGAAATTCTCGAATTAATTTGTTCAATGGTGAGTGGATTTTCAGGAAATTGAACTGTTTCTGGTTGGGTTTCAACATTCGTATCATCTTTAGAACATGATACTAACACTATTACAGCTAGTAGTAATAGTTTGAAAAAACTTTTTTTCATTTAATATGATTTAGATGGTTAGTAACTTCTAAATATATTAAATTATTCTATAAAAAGCATATTATATATTAAGGATATGATAAAAAATTAATATAAAAATAATGAATATTTCATCTTACATATTTCGCTTTACTGAGCCTGTAAAGTTTTCGAGATCGTCTTTGACTTTATTAATCTCTTGCTGAATCTCTTTCGCAGCGTCTGTATCTACAACATTACTCTCTTTGGCGCTTTTTGTAACTTCGTGTTTTATGTCATTAGTGGCATCCCTCAAGGTTCGCATACCTTTACCTAATCCTCTTGCAATTTCTGGTAGCTTATCTGCACCAAAAACCAGTACTACTATAAATAGTATAAAGACAATTTCGGTTCCACCGATAAATAATAATTTTGCTAATTGTATCACAGTGCAAATATAGAGTGACTTTATGTAATAAAAAAAGCCGACTCGTTAAAGTCGGCTTTAATTTTAAATAAATTTTTCTTAATCTTTTATTTTGTTCTTAAACTTATCGAAATCACTTTCTTTAGTTTCTCTTGGCCAAGAGTTGTTAGAAGTGTCGATATCTGCAGTTTCTAAGTCTGGATCTACAGTTATAGCAACAATTTCTTTGTCTGTTGCAATTGCTCTGCTAACTTCCTTGTCATTAAATCTCCAAATTTGTGCAGGATACGTGATTTTTTCTTTAGAACCATCAGTATATTCATACTCAACGATTAGAGGCATTACTAAACCGCCAGGTTTATCAAAAGTAACTTGATAGAAATATTTAGGCGATTTCTTCATGTTCTTTTGTTCTTCAGGTGTAAAATTATCCATTATGTATTCTTTTACAGTAGGAAGATCTTCCATGGATTTTCCGCTTTTTAAAGCTTCTTCATAACCTTCGTCACCTTCGCTAATAAAGTAAACAAGTGCATCAGGATCCATATTGTAACGTTCTGCTAATTGTCTTCCATTTTCGTTAGGATTATTAGTTACAGCAAATTTCTTTACCTCTTTAACTCCAATGTCTGTATAATCTGTGGTATAAAACCAACCTCTCCAGAACCAATCTAAGTCTACAGCAGATGCATCTTCCATTGTTCTGAAAAAATCTTCTGGAGTAGGATGCTTAAACATCCAACGTCTTGCATATTCCCTAAATGAATAATCAAATAACTCCCGTCCCATAACTGTTTCACGAAGAATGTTTAAACCAGTAGCTGGCTTACTGTATGCGTTACTACCAAATTGATAGGTGTTTAAACCTTTGGTCATAATTGGAGCAATATAGTCTTGATCACCTCCCATATATCTCACTATGTTTTTAGCAGGTCCTCTACGAGAAGGATATTTATCTTGTCCTGGCGATAGAGCTTTTGGATACCACTCACCAAAATCTTGTTCTGCTACATATTGAACAAAAGTGTTTAAGCCTTCATCCATCCATGTCCATTGACGCTCATCACTATTTACAATCATAGGGAAGAAGTTGTGCCCAACCTCATGTATAATAACACTTATCATTCCATACTTTGTTCTATCTGAATAGTTGCCATTTTCGTCTGGTCTTCCGTAATTCCAACAAATCATAGGGTATTCCATTCCTTGTCTTTGGGCATGAACAGAAATAGCTTTATGGTACGGATAATCAAAGGTCATACGAGAGTAAGACTTTAAGGTGCTTGCTACAGCTTTTGTAGACCATTGCTCCCAAAGCGGATTTCCTTCTTTAGAGTACATAGAGACAGCCATAACATCTTTGTCACCAATTTTTACGGCCATCATATCATATAAATATTTTCTAGACGTTGCAAAACCAAAATCCCTAACCATTTGGGCAGAAAGTTTCCATGTCTTTTTCTTTGTGCTTTTTGTCTTCTCGTTTTTACGAGCTTCGTCTTCGGTTACAATCATTACAGGTTCGTCGTAAGATTTTTTAGCCTGATTGTAACGCTTCATCATTTCTTTAGTAAAAACTTCTTCTCTGTTGGTTAAATAACCTGTTCCATCTAAGATATGATCTGCTGGTACTGTAATGTTAACATCAAAGTTACCGAATGGTAATGCAAACTCATCTCTTCCCCAAAACTGAGAGTTTTGCCAGCCTTCAACATCGTTGTACACTGCCATACGAGGATAAAATTGTGCAATAACATAAGATCTGTTATCATTTTCTTCAAAATACTCATAACCAGAGCGTCCACCATCTTTGACATGGTCGTTAATGTTGTACCACCATTTTATTTTGAAAGAAAATTTATCACCAGTCTTCATTGGTTTAGGTAATTCTACACGCATCATAGTGCGATTTATGCTATGAGGTAAATCTTTACCATTAACATCTTTAACGTGTTCGATATTAAAACCACCATCAAAACGTTCTTTTAAATATGTTCCTGTAGCTCTTGAAGCTGAAGTTGCAGGACCAATACCAGAACTACTAATTAAAGGTGTTTTAGAATCTTTTGCTCTCATGTTTTGGTCTAATTGGACCCAAAGATAAGTGAGCTCATCTGGGGAATTATTGGTATATGTAATAGTTTCGTCACCATACAATCTGGCATTGACATCATCTATTTCTATATCCATTTTATAGTCTGCTTGTTGTTGGTAGTAAGCAGGACCAGGTGCTCCAGAACCAGTTCTAAACATGTTTGGAGTTGCAAATTTGTCATATAATTGTTTGAATTTGTTTTGGTTAGTGTGGCCAGGTTTGCGCTCTGGCTTTATGTCTTCTTGTGCAAAAGCACCAGCGGAAACAAAAAGCAAAGCACCAAAGAAGTACTTGAAAATTTTCATTATAATTAGTGTTATTTAAAAATGATTTCGAAAATAGAGAAATTAAGGTGTTTTAACAGAATTTTTAGTTAAAGTTTAACATGCACTCATCATTCTCTGGTATGAGTAAGAAACTCTTGTTTCTATCATTTAACTTTAACCTTACGATGTTCTGTTGTTCTGGAAGAATATCAAAAAGTATACGGTTAACAACTCTAATTGATTTTATGTCTTTTATATTTTCAATTTCGAGGTAGCAGTAGGTAATGTCTTCTTTATACTCTTTACCTATGAAATTAAATTTATAAGCCTTTCCGTTAATTGAGATTTTAAGTTTATCTTCAAGATAACGCTTCATATATTCATCAACTAATTCTGGTTCATCGTCTTCAGCAAGTGTAATGGTTTCATCATAACGCTCACGGATTAGCCTTTCAAAATCATCAATAAAAACTTGACTGATTATCTGAACAGATTCTTGCTCTTTGGCATGCTCAATGTTGGTAACGCTAACATAGTATTCGTGTTTGGTGTTGCTAGAAGTTAATGTTAAGCCAACTGATAAAATAAAAATGAGGAATATTGATTTCATACGTTATGTCTAATAGTTCTTTTCTAAAAACCAAAAAGTGTTCCAAAGTTAATTATTATTTGCGCTATCTAAATTCTCTCTGTAAGCTATTAATTTTTGCTGTAAAAATTCCAAGAGTTTGATGTCATTATCTTCTTTGCACAAACTCAGAAAGTTTTCATCTTCTTGAGAAAATAAAAAATATTCATCTCTTAGGTTTTTGGCGAGTGAATCATTTTCAAAAATTATTGATTCGTAATCAACTCTAAGTCTATTAATACATCTGTCTCTGTCATCTAGGTCAACTATGTTTTTTAGTTTTTTTGTTCTTCCACTGATTTTATTGAGAAGCTTATGAAAGTTAACACCAAAGCCAAGACCTAGATGTCCCCAAGAACCACCATCTGCATCGTGAAGTTTTTTTTCGTTTTGAGTAAGAGGTAACTTAGTGTTGCCAGGTATACCAAGACCATAGAAATTAATCTCTGTTTTTGCATCTGAGTTTTCTAAATCAGATTCTAAGCTTCCTGTGAGTATTTTGCCAACTACAACTTTGTCTAATGCGCTAACTTTTTCATCTAATTTGATTTCTATTGTATTAGAGTTTATGTGCTCTTGCGTAATAATAATTTCTTTATTTTCATAAATCAGGCTCGATATGAATAAAGTGTCTGAAGCTTTAGCAAGGATGGTAAATTCACCTTTGTCGTTAGATATTGTAAACTTTGAAGCTGTTTTGTTCAGAATGTGGATGCCCTCAACATCGTCATTAGCAATTAGTTTGCCTTTGAGTTCTGTTCTTTGGGCTTGCAACAAAAAAACAGATACTAATGCTACAAGACTAAAAAGGTGTTTAGTCTTTTTCACTTTTATCTTTAAGGAAAGATTTACTTAATTGAGTAATACGCTCTAAAAATTGTATTTCTTTATCTTCGGCAAGCAACTCTTCATCAACACCCTCTTCTTCAATATAATCTATGAAAGCATCTACTTGGTTTAATGGAATATTAAAATTGGTGTGAATATAGTTAACACTGTATTTATCTAAAGCTTCTTTAAATGGTGTTTTTTCAATAGCTTTTTCGGCATTGGTTTTTTTATCTTTTTCAATGTCTGCAATTTGACTGACTAAAAAACCAGCAAGATTTACAATGTTAAGCATGTTACCTACACGAGGATTATTTTCATTAAAAGCCACATTTTCTGCTTTTGTTTTATAATCTGCAGAAAATTCAAAATCTTCAATATGATCTAGACCAAAATAAACATAATCTAAGCTTACATTATAAGTTCTGACATTTTCTAAATCTGCATTAATGTTCCCTGTTAATCCAAAAGGTAATAGCACGACTTCATCTAATTTGTTGACTTCTTCAACAAGAATAACAGTCATCGTTTTAGACTTAATTATGTCTTCTGTAATGGCAATTGTAAAGTCTTTGAATTGAAGCGCTCCAAACTCTACAATATCGTTAAGTGCAACGCTAATTGTAAAGTCACCATTTTCATCGGTTACTGTACCTTTATTAGAAGAAGCATTATAAACTGTGACACCTTGTTTGTCTTCAGAAGAGACTGAAATTCTGCCGTTTACAGAAACTCTTTCAACATTTTGGCCAAAGATTAAAAAGGTTGTAAAAAAGCTTATAATAAAAAGTATGTGTTTCATGTTGGTTTTATTGATTTATAAAGTTCGTGCTTATTCATCAATTTTCATAAAAAAGGCTTAATAAATCTTTGTTAAAGTGATAGATTTTGGTTTTAAAGTTTACAACTATAAACATTAAATTTGTGATATGAAATCAATTATTATAGCAAGTACGTCAACAGTTCATGGAAGTGGTCCTTTAGAATATCTTTTAGATGAATTAAAAGTTCATTTTAAGTCTGTCAATGAGATTTTATTTATTCCTTATGCAAGACCAGGTGGAATATCGCATGATGAATATACAGCCAAGGTTGCTGAGCCTTTTAAGAAAATTGGAAAAACTGTGAAAGGCATTCACACTTTTGAAGATCCTAAGAAAGCCATAAAAGAGGCTAAAGGCATTTTTACAGGCGGCGGAAATACTTTTGTTTTGGTAAATCAGCTCTACAAGAATGATGTGTTAACCTCTATAAAGGATGCTGTAAATAGTGGTACACCATATTTAGGTACAAGTGCGGGAAGTAATATTTGTGGCCTTACAATGAATACTACTAATGATATGCCAATAGTCTATCCTCCGAATTTTAAAACCTTAGGTTTGGTTCCCTTTAATATCAATCCTCATTATTTAGATCCAGATCCTAATAGTAAACATATGGGTGAAACCAGAGAAACCAGAATAAAGGAATTTCATGCTTTTAATACACAGCCTGTTATTGGTTTGCGAGAAGGAAGTTGGGTAGAAGTAAAAGGAAATAACTTAACGTTAAAAGGTAATTTAGATGCAAGGGTTTTTGAATACGGCAAGGAGCCTTATGAAATTCCTACAAATTCTGATTTAGGATTTTTAAAATAACCCTATATCTTTTTTAGAAAATGGTAGCCTAATATCTCAAAGCCTTCATTGTAATAAAATTTGTGCGAAGGATAATTTTGAACATAGGTGTTTAACTCTAAAGATTCAAAGCCTTTTTCTTTGCAATAGTCAGTAATCCAGGCCATAAACAATTTACCTAGCCCTTTGTTTCTATGCTTAGGTTTTATGTATACATGATCTATTTCCACAGATTTGCCAATGTAATGACGTGTACAGAACCATAGACCTGTAACACCAACAATGTCATTATTATTTAGGATGATAGCACACTCATAATTTTGATGCTTCATTTCGTTAAAGCGCCGCGTTAAAACAGATTTGCTGATCTTGCCTTGATTTAAATCAAAAACCAAAGGGACTATAGATTCTAACTCATTGTTTGGCAATATTTTAAAGTCGTAGTTCATTTATTTCTTTGTGTAAAATTAATGTTTTTCAAAGTTTAAAAATAGCAGAGATGACTTTCCAAGAAATTATGTGTCAAACTTTTGTAAATTTATCACACTAAGACCGTTTATATGAGAAGAGGTAATTTTAAAGTCAGAATATTTATTGCATTGGCTGTAGTAGCATTTGCGTTTATAAGAAATTGGAGTCAGAGAGAGACAAATCCTTACACAGGCAGAGTTCAGGCTATTTCATTATCACCAGATCAAGAAATTGCCATAGGCTTACAAAGTGCACCAGGTATGGCTAAACAACATGGTGGTTTGCATTCAAATAATCAATATCAGGCCTTAGTAGATAATGTTGGTAATAAGCTTGTAAATAGTAGTGTGGCAAAAAACACACCATATCAATACGAGTTTCACTTACTAGCAGATGAGAGAACTATAAATGCTTTTGCGTTGCCTGGAGGACAAATTTTTATTACTTATGCCTTATTTTCAAAGCTAGAAAATCAAGATCAATTGGCGGGTGTTTTAGGTCATGAGATAGGACATGTGTTAGGTAAACACTCTAACGAACGTATTACAGATTCAAAAAAATGGCAGACTATTGTCATGGGTGCTGGTGCAATAGATATGGGAAGTGTAGCGCAGCAAATTGGGCAAGGGGAACTCTTAAAAAACGGTAGAGACGACGAATTAGAAAGTGATGAGTTGGGCGTTAAATTTATGATTGATGCTGGTTATAATCCAGAAGAATTAATAGGTGTTATGGAGATACTGAAAGCTGCTGCTGGTCCTAATCGCGTTCCAGAGTTTCAGAGTACACATCCCGATCCTGAAAATCGTATCGAAAAAATTAAAGAAGCTATTAGAAAATACAAAAATGCGTCTTAAATAATAAGACGCATTTCCAATTAACTAACTCAAATAATTGTCTTTAATTAGACACTTTCTTTTTAAAACGTTTCAAAAACTGTGCCGCTTCTTTAGCATTAGTTTTTTTTGCATGACCTAGAGCGGTGTACCCTAAATCACATGTTTTGTGTACGTCTGCACCAGCAGTTACTAATATTTTTATTAATTCAACGCGATTGTATTTTGCAGCATAATGAATAGGGCTCATGCCATTTGATTTGGCATTAACGTCTGCTCCTTGGTCAATTAAGGTTTTTGTAAGTTCTACGTCTCCAGTGGCTACTGCCTTACATAGAGGGCTTACTTCTAATTTTTTTACAGTTACTTCGCTAGTTGCTGAAGTTAAAAGATTGTTTGATGCATTTAAATTTGTGATTGAAAAGCCCAATGCTAAGGCTAAAACTACTACTGTTTTTTTCATGATGAAAGATTTAAAATTAATTGATTTGTTTTTTGATTATACTAAAGAGACGACTTTATTTCCTTTATGTTACACTCCAAAATTTTAAATAACATACATTTAACGTTTTGAAAACAAATCTGTTAAGGCTTTCATAAAAACATGTATTTATATAACAATCAGTAGTATATAACTTTAAAATTAAATAACACTCAAAATTTTTTGAATACAGATTTATAGTCGTATACTATACCTTATATTTGAAGTTACTAAACAATACAGTATGAACAAGAAGGTAATTTTAATGATATTAGATGGTTGGGGAAAATCACCAGACCCTAAAGTCTCAGCTATCGACAATGCAGAAACACCGTTTATAGATTCGTTATATACTAAATATCCTAGTGCGAGCTTACGTACTGATGGTTTACATGTAGGTTTACCAGAAGGTCAAATGGGTAATAGCGAAGTTGGGCACATGAACCTTGGAGCTGGTAGAATTGTTTATCAGGATTTAGTAAAGATTAATCTAGCTATAGAAAATAAAACACTTCAAGAAGAGCAAGTCCTAAAAGATGCTTTTGATTACGCTAAAGTTAATGGAAAAGACGTGCATTTACTAGGCTTGGTAAGTGATGGTGGAGTACACTCTCATATTAATCACCTGTTTGGGCTTTTAGATGCTGCAAAAGAGAAGAATATAGATAATATTTATGTCCATGCTTTCACTGATGGAAGAGACGTAGATCCTAAATCTGGTTATGGTTTTATTTCAGAGTTAGAAGAACATTTAGCTAAGACAACAGGTAAGCTGGCTACTGTAATAGGTCGTTATTATGCAATGGATAGAGATAAACGTTGGGAACGTGTTAAACTAGCCTATGATGCTGTAGTGCATGGGCAAGGAACTCAAACAACGAACATATTAAAGTCTGTTCAACAAAGCTATGAAGAGGATGTTACTGATGAATTTATTAAACCTCTTGTAGTTAATGAAAATGATAAGCCTATAGCAACAATAAAAGACGGTGATGTTGTTATTTTCTTCAATTTTAGAACAGATCGAGGGCGACAACTAACCCAAGCACTATCTCAAGAAGATTTCCATGAGTACAATATGCACAAATTGAATTTGCACTATGTAACCATGACTAATTACGATGATAATTTTGAAGGTATAAACGTTGTGTTTAATAAAGATAATTTAACGGATACCTTAGGTGAAGTTTTAGAAAAACATGGCAAAAAACAAATAAGGATTGCTGAGACCGAAAAGTATCCTCATGTAACCTTCTTTTTCTCAGGTGGTAGAGAAGCGCCTTTTGAGGGTGAAACAAGAATTTTAAGAAATTCACCTAAAGTTGCAACATACGATCTAAAGCCAGAAATGAGTGCTTACGAATTGCGAGATGCATTAGTGCCAGAACTTAAAAAAGGTGAAACAGATTTTGTATGCCTTAATTTTGCTAATGGAGATATGGTTGGTCACACAGGTGTAATGGAAGCTGCAATTAAAGCCTGCGAAGCTGTAGATGATTGTGTAAAAGATGTTGTAACTACAGCCTTAGAAAGCAATTTCACAACTATTTTGATAGCAGATCATGGTAATTGTGAGACTATGGTAAATCCTGATGGTACTCCACATACAGCACATACCACTAATCCTGTGCCAATAATCTTAATTGATAAAGAGCTTAAGGAAATAAAAGACGGCATTCTAGGCGACATTGCACCAACTATTTTAAAGTTGATGGGTGTGGAACAACCAGAAGCTATGACACAACATAGTCTTGTATAAATGGTACATTGTTGTAACTTTGTCGCCTAATTGATTGATTGCATGAATTTTCAGGATAGATTAATAATAGCAGTAGATTTTGATGGAACCATAGTTGAGGATGCTTACCCAAAAATAGGTAAAACAAGAATCTTCGCTTTTGAAACTCTAAAACGCCTGCAGCAAGACGGTCACAGATTAATACTATGGACCTACAGAAGTGGATCTAAACTTCAAGAAGCTGTAGACTTTTGTAAAGATAACGGCATAGAGTTTTATGCTGTAAATGCAAGTTTTCCTGAGGAAAAGTTTGATTACAGCAGAAGCCGAAAAATCCATGCCGACTTATTTATAGACGATAGAAATATTGGTGGTATCCTTGGTTGGGGAGAAATTTATCAGATGATAACTAATGAAGAACCAAACATTAAGACACCTAAAGGTAAAGGCGGTCTCTTTGGTTGGTTCAAATAAGGTTTTACATCAACTCAAAATAAGCTTTGTCAATTTCTTCTCTGTGATCTGGATGAGCTATATCTACCAAGGCTTTTACCCGTTGCTTGATTGTTTTTCCAAATAAATTAGCAATACCGTATTCTGTAACTACATAATGCACATGTGCTCTCGTCGTTACAACACCAGCTCCTGGTTTTAGTGTTGGCACAATTCTACTTACACCTTTACGAGTTACAGAAGGTAGAGCAATAATAGCTTTTCCACCATCACTAAGAGAAGCGCCTCTTATAAAATCCATTTGACCACCAACACCAGAATACATTTTTGAGCCAATAGAATCTGCACAAACCTGTCCTGTTACATCAACCTCAATGGCAGAGTTTATGGCTACCATTTTTGGATTTTGTTTTATGTAGGCGACATTGTTAGTGTAGTTGGAGGCTCTCATTTCTACAAAAGGATTATCATCTACGTAGTCATATAATCGTTTAGAACCCATTAAAAAAGTGGTCAAGGCTCTACCTCTATTAATTTTTTTAAAATTACCATTAATAACGTCGCTTAATATTAAATCAATAACACCGTCAGAAAACATCTCGGTATGTAAACCTAAGTCTTTATGATTTGTAAGTCTAGATAAAACTGCGTTAGGAATATTTCCAATTCCCATTTGTAGCGTGCTTCTATCTTCAATTAGACCAGCAACATAGTCGCCAATTCTGCTCTCAATATCAGAAGGTTCGGAGGCGTGCATAGTTGGTATTTCATCATCGCACTCTACAAAATAGTCTATTTCGGTATAGTGTATTATTCCCGCTCCATGGGTGCGTGGCATGTTTTTGTTAACTTGTGCAATAACTGTAGTCGCATTGTCAATAGCGGCTAATGTGGCTTCAACAGAAACACCTAAAGACAAATAGCCATGCTTGTCTGGTTCAGATACATGAATTAAGACAACATCTAAATCTATAATATTCTTTTGAAAAAGTCTCGGTAATTCACTTAAAAACACTGGAGTATAAGAGCCATTACCAGCATGTAATGTATGTCTTACATTTTTGCCTAAAAAGAAAGAATTGACATGAAAACTATCCCTCAAATCAGGATTAGCATAAGGTGCTTCACCCTCTATGTGTAAATGGCATACTTCAACATTTCGTAACTCTTCATGTCTTGCAGACATGGCATTGATTAATTTTTGAGGAACTGCTGCTGCTGCCTGAATATATACTCTGTCGTTAGATTTTATAGCTTTTACCGCTTCTTCTGCGCTTACCGTTTTGAACATTTTTTAAATTTTAGGTTACAAACTTACAGCCCAAAAGGTAAAGAAAAACTGCCTTTTATCATGTTTTTCTAAAATTATTTAATAGTTATAATTAATTATCTTTGCAACCAAATTTAAGAGACCATGATTATTGTAAAAACAAAGGAAGAGATTGAGTTAATGAGACAAAGTGCTCTTGTTGTATCTAAAACTTTAGGTATGCTTGCCACAGAAATAAAGGAAGGAGTTACGACAAACCACCTCGATGCTATTGCAGAAGAATTTATACGAGATCATGGCGCGTTACCAGGATTTAAAGGTTTATACGACTGTCCTTCAACTTTACTTTGTAGTGTTAATGAGGCTGTGGTGCATGGGTTGCCAACCGATATTCCCCTTAAAGATGGTGATATCGTATCTGTAGATTGTGGAGCACTAATGAATGATTTTTATGGAGACCATGCTTATACTTTTGAAATTGGTGATGTTTCTGAAGACACAAAAAAATTAATTGAAACCACTAAGGCATCTTTATACGTAGGTATAGAGCAACTGAGAGTAGGAAATCGTGTGGGAGATGTTGGTTATGCTATACAGCAGTATTGCGAAGCAGAGGGTTATGGTGTGGTACGAGAGTTGGTAGGTCATGGTATTGGTCGTAAAATGCATGAAGACCCAGAAATGCCAAACTATGGTAGACGCGGACGAGGTAAAAAGTTTATAGAAGGTATGGTCGTGGCTATTGAGCCTATGATTAACATGGGCACTCACAAAGTGAAACAACTAAAAGATGGTTGGACAATTGTAACACAAGATGGAAAACCGAGCGTACATTTTGAACATGATGTAGCCATCGTAGATGGAAAGCCAGAAATTCTTTCAACCTTTGCTTACGTACACGAGGCCTTAGGTATAACAACTGATGAAGAAGATAGATTTAGACAGAATGCGCTCTCACTATAAAATTTCATATGAGAATTAACCAATTAGAGCAAGAACTAACTTTATTAAGAGAAGAGCTTAATAACCATAAACTTTATGGTACTTTAAATTCAGTTGATGATATAAGAACCTTTATGCAACAACATGTGTTCGCGGTTTGGGATTTTATGTCTTTGTTAAAAGCATTACAAAACAATTTAACGAACACTTCTTTGCCTTGGTTGCCAGTATCCGATTCTAAAATCTCCCGTTTCATTAACGAAATTGTCTTAGATGAAGAGAGCGATGTTAATGAATTGGGTGTGCCAATGAGCCATTTTGAAATGTATTTGGATGCGATGCGTCAAATAGGTGCAGATACAAAGGCTATCCAATCATTTTTGTCTGACATAACTAAAGGAAAAACTGTAAGACAAGCTTTAAGTAGGTTATCTTTAAATCAACAGACAGTAAATTTTGTGAACTTTACATTTTCTGTAATTGAGACTAATCAAAATCATAAAATAGCAGCAGCCTTTACGTTTGGAAGAGAGGATGTTATACCAGATATGTTTTTTCAAATTATCAATAGGTCAAAAAGTAAGGAATCCTCTTTTAGTAAATTGACTTACTACTTAAACAGACATATTGAGTTAGATGGCGATGAGCATGGTCCTTTGGCTTTAAAAATGATAGAGGGTCTTTGCGGTGAGGATTCTAATAAGTGGAATGAAGCCTTAGAAATCTCAAAACAGGCATTACAACACAGAATTGCACTTTGGGATGGTATTTACAACTCCATAACAGAAAGCCAAGCTATTGAACAAGTATCATAGCTAATGAAAACAATTTTTAAGTTTTTTCTAAATCTTTTCCCTAGACCTTTGTTAATAAGGTTAAGCTATGTGGTTAGACCACTCTTAGCCTTTTTTTTGCAAGGAAGTAAATATATAGATCCGATAGACGGTAAAGGTTTTAAAACTTTCTTGCCTTATGGTTACGGAAAACAAAGGCCAAATGTTTTATCTCCCTCCACACTATCTCTAGAGAGACATCGCCTATTTTGGTTGTATCTAAAAAATGAAACCGACTTTTTTTCTAAAGGATATAAGGTTCTTCATTTTGCTCCGGAGCAATGTTTTTTAAAACGGTTTAGAAAACTAAAGCATGTAGATTATACTACTACAGATCTGCTATCTCCCATTGCAGATGTAAAGGCCGATATTTGTAATCTTCCCTTTGAAGATGATAGTTATGATGTCATTTTTTGTAATCATGTGTTAGAGCATATACCAGATGATACTAAGGCTATGCAAGAGTTATATCGTGTAATGAAATCAGGTGGTTTTGGAATATTTCAAATACCTCAAGATTTAAATAGAGAAACTACTTTTGAGGATGATACAATAACGGATAAAGAAGAGCGTGCTAGAATATTTGGACAATACGACCATGTTAGAATCTATGGTCGAGATTACTTTGATAAACTGAGAAGCGTAGGTTTTGAAGTTGAAGAAGTAGATTATACTGCCACTTTATCAGATTCTGAGATAGATAAATTTCGTTTAGCCAAAGGCGAAATCATTCCTTTGGTTTTTAAATTATAGAAAAAAAAGAGAAAGAATAATTGTGTAGAAAAGTACTAAGAATACTTCAAGTTTATTTTGCCTTAAAAAATACATGCTTTTCTGCTTACAGTCCATTGACAATACTCAAGAATTCCTCGCGCTTATCCTTTGCTAATGAGATCGTTTCATCATTATCCATAACAATATAGCCGCCATCCCTTTTAATATAAGACTTTATATATTTAAGATTGATAAAATGAGATCGATGAGGCTTGTAAAATGTAGTTTGATTTTCAAGAAGTTCAACAAAATAGCGTAATGGCTTACTAATTAGAAAGTCCTCTGTATTTGAGGTGAAAATTTTTGTGTACATGCCATCCGCATTCATACAGATGATATTATCGAATTTTAAAAAAATAATACCATCTGCTACAGGTAAGGCAATCTTATCAAAAGATGATTTTTCTAAAGAAGCCTTAAGTTCTTCTAACTTTCTATTGGTCTGTGACTTGCCAGTAAATTTCAAGGCCTTATCAACTGCTTGCTTAATTTGGTACGCGCGCACTGGTTTTAACAAATAGTCTATAGCAGATAGCTGAAAGGCTTGTATGGCATATTCACTATAGGCTGTAGTAAATATGACTTCAAAATTAAATACCTCTTTTTCAATAAAATCTAAAATTTCTAAACCAGAATGTTCAGGCATTTCAATGTCTAAGAATACAATAGTAGGTGTTTCAGATTTAATAAGCTCAACACCTTGCAACAGGTTGTCTGCTTCAAAAATAGTTGTTATTTTAGGACAGTTTTCTTCAATTAAAAGTCTAAGAACGTGTCTTGCTCTTTTTTCGTCGTCTATTATTAATGCTGTCATTACTGTATGGGAATATTGATGGTTGCACGTGTACCTTTTGGGTCTTCTGTATCACCCAAGTCTTCAATTTGCACGCCAATTTTATGCTTAGACTTGTAGTTCAAAAGTTCTAATCGACTTTGGTTGGCTTTCAGGGCAAAGGACTTATGAAATCTCAATTGTTTAGCTTTGATCTCATTGGCTTTTTTTCTGCCTATTCCGTTATCCTCTATGATACATTGCACAAAATTTTTGTCAAAATTCAAAAACTGAACCGTCAGTATACAGGTACCTTTTTTATGTAGAAGTCCATGCTTTATGGCATTTTCTACATAAGGTTGAACAAGCATAGTAGGAATTTTAGTGTTGTCCATATCTAAAACTTCGTCTACAATAATATCCGTTTGTAAATAGTCTTCAAAACGCAACTGCTCTAACTCTAAATATAGTTTTAAACTCGCTATCTCGTCGCTAAGCGTAATAGACAATTCGTCACTAAATTTTAGATAACGCCTTACCAAATCCGAGAATTTACCCAAATAATCACTTGCCAAATTGCGCTCGTTCGATAAAATATAATCTTGAATGGAATTCAAAGCATTGAACACGAAATGTGGATTCATTTGTGATTTAAGTGCCTTTAGCTCAGAGTTTCTGTATTGCTTTTCTAAGGCCAATTGTTTCTGTGCTGCTTTTAACTCTGAAGCAATAAGCTCTTTTTTTCTTTTAGTCTGTTGTTGTTTAAAATACGTTAGAAATGTAAATAACAATAATAGTAAGACTACACTACTTGCTATGAAATAGAGTTGATTCTGCTTGGCTTCAGTCTTTGCAATCTTGGCTTCCTGTTCGGCTATTTCCTTAAGGTTAATCGCTTTTTCTGTATCGTATTTAGTTCTTAAATCTTCTATGGTCTTCATCTGTTCTTCAGAAAAGACACTGTCCTTAACCTCGTATGATTTTTTTAAATACTCAGATGAGCGTTTATAATCCTGAATGTTACTGTAATACTCGCTTTGGTTAGAGTATACGTAGCGCAATTGCCTAAAATTGGTGCCTTGTGCTTCGTATATTTCTAGAGCCTTATTATTGTAATCAATGGCTTTTTTGAAGTCCTTTAAACCAGCATAAACTTCTGCCAAGTTCAAATATGTATGTGCTTGGTTGGTTTTTTGATTGGTTTCCGTAAAATAATCAAGAGCATTGTTCAAAGACCTTATGGCATCCTTAAATCGTTTACTCTTAGTGTAAACGCGTCCCAAAGAGCCTTCTGCTATGGCAATACCTACTTTATAACCTTCACGTTTGGCGATACTCTTTGCTGCTTTATAATGAAATGCTGCCTCATCGTAATTTGTGAGCTGTTCAAGTGCACTGCCCAAATAAAAATGTGTTGCTGGTAATTGCGGATGGTTGGGATTTTCGGTTTTTAACAATTTTAAGCTTAAGTCGTAGTTCTCAATGGCTTTTTCTGGTTCATTCATTAAATCGTAGATACGACCTAAATTGTTAATCGTCCTTATCTGTCCGTAATTGGTATCTAAACTATCCTGAATACTTTTGGATTGCAACGAAAATCTTAACGCTTCTTCATACTTACCAGTTTGGTAAAAATACGCACCATAATTGTTTAAAGCGTCAATTAGCCCTTCATTATAGCCGGTAGACTTGCTCAGATTAATGGCTTCTTTAAGCACACTATCGTTATTTGAAATATCCTTTGCCGTGTACTGTGCCGAAAGCAAATTAAGCAAATCTACCTTTTTAGTTTTTTCTAATTGTGGCTTATTTATTTCGACAAGCAAGCTATCTAAATCCACAATTTGTGCACTTGCGGCTTGAATACCAATAAGAAAAAGAAGAACAGCATTTAGTATCATTTTTAGCATAAGGCGATTTAAAGAATTTAAAAATACCATAAACCACATCAAATCTGAAGTCATAATTTCTGAATTGTCAGTTACAGTTTTTAAAGCCTAAATATAGCTTGATTCATTTAGAAGTCCAGAACGTCATTTCAGAAATTCAATAAGAATATCACTAGTGTAAATGAACATATTTGTGTTCTAAAAATAAAATTTAACCTAGTTATGAGGAACATTACAATTTATTACGCACAAGCTGTGCGTAAATCAAAATTACTCATTGTCCTAAGCTTATTTTTCTTAGGACTTTGTAGTGCACAAAACACAATTTATGTAAATCAGAATGCCACAGGAAACAATGATGGTACCAGTTGGGCAGATGCTTTTATTTTATTAGAATCTGCTTTAACAGCCGCAACACAGAATACAGATATTTGGATTGCTGGTGGAACGTACAAACCAGATGTTCCAGGCGGGTCGAGGTTTAGTACTTTCTTAATTTCTCAACCTAATGTCAGAATCTATGGTGGATTTGCAGGTAATGAAACCCAATTGAGCCAGCGTATCTATGGACAGAACGAAACTATTCTTTCGGGTGATTTAAATGGTGACGACAATGCCAACATTGATTATTTTGAACCTACACGGTTAGATAATAGTTATCGTGTTTTACAAATTCTATCCCTTTCTGATGGCATTGTACTTGACAGGTTGACAATTACAGGTGGCCACTCTAACGCGGCTAATAATACAGATGGTGCGGGTATTAGAGTTGGCTCAACAGATTTAACAGTTACCGATTGTAAAATTTACAGAAATGTAGCAAGGAATAGAGGTGCTGGAATTTATCTTAATCTAGGAGGTGGCAATGGCACCCAAAGAACATTTGAGGTCAACCGTTGTCAGTTTATTGAAAACCTCACCAGAGAAGGTGCTGGAATTCACTATACGCATAACAGTAATGATGCATTGAACTTTAGCGTCAGAAACAGTTTATTTATAAGAAACGAAACAAGAAATATTGGAGATCCAGGAACCTCTGGAAGTTCTTGTTTTTTTAGTTCAGTGGGAAATTACACAGCGGATTGGACTAACAATACCAGTGCATTCAATATCGAAAATGGTACATTTCATAATGGTCCTCAAAATGCTATTAATCATCGTACTACCTTAACTGTTAGCTCACCAGCTACAAATGGTCAAACGTTCTTTATTTATAATAGTATATTTTACAATAACACTTTATTCAATGGAAATCCTTTGCCAGGTTTAGGATTCAATAACTCAACTGCGTTTCCATTTTTTAATATCTCGAATTCAACAGATGAAGGTGGTTTTGCAAATACTCTAACAAGTGCAGGGCATACTTGGACAGCTGTAAATACATCAAATCCTCAATTTGTAAATCCCAATAATAATGACTTTAGTTTAGCAGGTGCATCACCAGCTAGAGATACTGGTAATGCCAATGCACCTTTTGGTAGTTTAGATGTAGAACACAATACAAGAAATCAAGGTTTTACAGTAGATAGAGGTGCTTATGAAGCCACGCCAATTCCGCCGGGTACCATAGTCTACGTAGACCAAGATGCCACTGGCGCAAATGATGGTAGTAGTTGGGTAGATGCTTTTACAGATCTGCATTCTGCATTAAATGCTGTCGCGTTTCAAGGGCAAATATGGATAGCTGAAGGCACATACAGGCCATCACCAACAGGATTTAGAACAGAATCCTTTATTGTAGACACACCAGAAATAGAAATTTATGGTGGTTTTGCAGGCACAGAAACCCAGTTATCTGAACGTATTTATGGTACAAATATAACCTATATTGATGGCGACAATTTTGGTGACGACAATGGTAGCAGTCTAAATTATTTTAGTGCAGTGCGTATTAACGACAACGCATTCAATGTTATTGAAATTACAGGCAACGGTTCTGGTGTGGTGTTTGATTCTGTTTTTATAAAAGGCGGACACGCGAACTCTGGGACATCCACACAATCTGGTGGTGCCATTCTTGTAGATGAAAGTGTTACTGAGTTAACCCTAAATAAAGTCATAGTAGCCGATAATATTTCTAGAAATACAGGTGGTGCCATTTCATGGTCACCTAACAACAGTGCTCAACTAAACATATATGGTTGCCGTTTTGCAAGGAACTACAGTAGAAACGGCGGCGCATTATTTTTTAGCATTACAAATTCTGGTAATTATAACATTGAGATAATCAACAGTATTTTTGAGTTCAATCTCGCTGCAGACATTGGGAATGTACAAGGCAGAGCAGGAAGTAGCTTATACGCTGCGGTTAACAATAGTTCCGCAACATTGAACACATTATTGGTAAATAATACCTTTGCCGCTAATACAGATGGCGGGACAATATTAGCTCAATCACAAAGAACTACAGTGGCCATTGGTCAAATAAGTGGTTCTGCTAGTACCAATGTTTATAATTCTATTTTCTGGGAAAACCTAAATAGTTCATCATCTTCAACTAGTTTGGCCAACGCAGTTGGAAGCCTAAATTTCTCATCTGGCAGCTGGGATGTAAGGTATTGTTTAGATGCTTTTTTCTTTAGCAATATCACAGGTAACTCTAATGCTACGGTTAATAATATCATAACCCAGGATCCTTTATTCGCATTAGCTGCTAATTCAAACCATCAATATTCTATTATAAATGGCTCACCAGCCATAGATGCAGGTAATAATTCTTTAGTGCCCGCTAATAGTATCACAGATCTCTTAAATAATCAACGTATATTTAGTACTAATGTTGATATGGGAGCTTATGAGTTTAACTCAATACCATTGAGCAGTAATGGTTTAAATAATACATCCAATACTGATATAAAAATCTATCCAAATCCAACTACCGATTTTCTGAATATTGCTACTAATAATAAGGTTTTACAACTTAGAATTTTTGACATTAATGGTAAAGAATTTTTGAATAAGGAACAAAGTACTACTACTATTGATATTAGAAACTTAAATAGTGGTATTTATTTTATTCAATTATTTATTGATAACTCTAGCGTCATTACAAAAAAGATAGTGAAGCTATGAATAAGGATAGTTTTTAGTTTAGTTAATAGAGAAAGCCCGATAAACTCCTAGTTTGCTGGGCTTTTTTAAATTAAATAAAAAAGCCGCACCTAAAAACGAACAAAAGGTACGGCTCAACTATATTAATAGTAGTTAATAGCAATTATAAGACACACTTATAATGTATTGGTCACATATATTATTCAGGAAAACTATTAAGGTTTAAGGTTTTTAATGCTTGGTCTTTGTCTTCATAAATAAAGTAAACCTTAAGTTCTGGATGTGATTTTAAAAACTCAGAAACTTTTTCAATTCCCATAGCCTGAAAAGCAGTTGCATAGCCGTCTGCAGTCATACAATCGCCTGCAATTACAGAGACACTCAGAATACTTGTTTTAGTTGGATACCCAGTTTTAGTATCAATGATATGGGCATATTTGTTTCCGTTTTCATCGATTTTAAATTTTCGGTATGTACCAGAAGTAGCCATAGCTTCATCTCTTAATTCAATGGCTTTAAATACAGATTGTTCTCCATCAAAACGAGGTTCGTCTAAGCCAACTTTCCATGGTGATTTTTTTTGAATATTTTTTCCTTTTGCTCGTATTTCCCCACCTATTTCAACTAGGTAATTTACTATATTTTTCGATTCTAAAAATTCTGCGATTACATCTACACCGTAACCTTTAGCAATGGCATTAAACTCTAAATAAGTAGAGGGAGGTTTACTAATGATATTGTTTGTAAGTTTTATTTTGTTAAAACCTACAAACTGCATCAAACTATCAATTGTAGTGCTGTCGGTTAAAAATTTATTGGTTTCAGCACCAAAATTCCATGCGTTAACAACATTGCCTATAGTTGGGTCAAAAACACCTTCGGTTTTTTCGTAAATAGATTTCGAAGTATTAAAAACTTCAACGAAATAATGATCTACTTCACTTATTTTATTTCGGTTTAATTTAGAAATATCAGAATTAGGAATATATGTTGATAGTGAATTGTTTACCTCATTAAACAAGCTATCTATTTCTTTTGAAAAATCTGTATTCTCATTATCAGCATATTGAATAGTAAATCCTGTTCCGAAAACAGGCCCTGATAATTTTACCAACGTGCTGTCTTTTTTCTGTTGCTCTTCTTTACAAGAAAAACTAACAAGAACAGCGAGTAAAAGGATTATTTTTTTCATGATTAATTTAAATTCATTTCTATGACTTGGATACCATTGTATTCTATAAGGTATTCTTCGTTAAGGTAGATTGGTAAATTTTCGCCATTAGGGTTTCCAAGCCCAACTCCTGCATATAAAACTTTAGCATCCTTTTCATAAGCATGTTTCTTGAAAGTTTCCATCCAAACTACATCGTAATTATTAGGATTCTCAGGTAGTATTACCGCTCTTACAACAACAAAATAGTACTGACTGTTCTTATCGATACAAACAAATTGTGGATGTCGTTTTAGCTTGCTATTTACCGCAATAAATTCAAAACCACGAGATTCTAAATCTTTACCTACATGGTTCATGGCCAGGTTATGAAGTTCTTGTGCTGTTAGTGCTTTGCTCATGTTGCAAAGATACAAAGATGCTTACTTAAATCTAACAAATTTTGCGCTACTAAATGTATAATTAGAAACAGGTGTAATAGCGTCATCTTCTAATTTATACCATGGTGAAATAGAAGAGTCGGTTAAGTTTTTTACAAGATGTACACTTTGTGCTGGAGTATTGCCTTGAAACAATAGAAATAATTTTTCGCCTTTGTTATTAATGGCTTCGTCGCAAAGCATTACAATATGTCCTGGACTACCACCTTTTATGAGCATATCTCCAATTTTCAAATCTTTAGATTTAATAGATTTTAGTTCATTGTAAAGCGACAATGTACCTGAGTAAGTGTATATAAGATTTAAATAATTGTAAAAATTTTCTTTACTATGATTAGCTCTTGCTGTTTTATGAAAAGAGACTTTATTTCCATTAATTTTTGGTCGGTAACCTTCTGCATATTTTGTCCATGAGCAATAATGACCAGATGTAAAGTTAAAGCCAATTTCATCCTTTCTGTTATTATCCCAAAGGTATTCGCTTCTTATTCTAATAAGGGCATCTGCACATTGCTGCAAACCATTTTTCGGTACAGGCACTTGTAAGATACCGATATGTCCTCGTTGCCAAAAGTAATCTGTATTATCGTAGTTTATAATTTTGCTGCCAAAGGCTTTGAGTTTATAATTTCTAAGGTATTCTTCAAAACCACCTTTTGGATATGCAACACGTTTGTAGCCTTCAGGTATGTTAACTCTAGATTTTATGGTTAAACTATCCTTATTAATTAAACTTGGGGTTTCGATTACTGCTTTAACCGTATCGTAAGCATTCTCAACAGGTTTAAATTGAAATGCAACAAAAACCAAACCAATGATAAACAAGAGGAGTATTAGTTTCTTCATAACCGATAAACGTTATTTTTTAAAGATTTCGTATTATATTCCTGTTTTTATTTAACATCAATATGTATCCACTATCAAAACGTTTGGGTTTAATCTTAGGTCCTTTATTGTTCATCCTCCTTCAAGTTTTTCAGTTTAGCTTGATTTCAGAAAAAGCTGATGTTGTTATTGCGGTTGCATTTTGGATGATTATCTGGTGGATAACAGAAGCAGTTTCTATTTCGGTAACTGCCTTGTTGCCTTTGTTTCTATTTCCTTTGTTTAAAGTGATGCCAATGGATGAGGTTGGTGCTAATTATGGAAGTCCGATTGTATTTCTATTTTTTGGTGGTTTTGTTTTGGCGTTAGCTTTGGAAAAAGTAAATCTACATAGGCGCATTGCCCTAAGCATAATAAGACTTACAGGTACAACTCCCAATAAAGTTATATTAGGTTTTATGCTGGCTACAGCTTTTATGAGCATGTGGATAAGTAATACGGCTAGTGCTGTGGTAATGTTGCCAATTGCCATGTCTGTAATAAACCTACTTATAAATGATGCTGATGGTTTTACCAAGCAAGATCAAAATTTTGCACTAAGTGTAATGCTTGGTATTGCGTTTTCTGCCAATGCTGGTGGAATAGCAACAATTATTGGTACGCCGCCAAACTCTATTCTGATCGGTTTACTAGAGAATGAATACAACATGGAAATATCCTTTTTGAATTGGTTAATTGTCGGTTTACCTTTTTCAGTCATCTTAATCACTATAATTTATTTTGTTCTGATAAAAATGTTCCCGAATAAGGGGTTGATATTTGATGCTTCAAAAACAGTAGTTGAAGATGAATTAAAGAAATTGGGTAAGCTCTCACCAAAGGAAAGACAAGTGCTGATAACATTTGCTGTAATAGTGTCGCTTTGGATTTTTAGAACAGTAATTAATGGTGTATTTCAAAAACTTGAACTAACAGATACCATGATTAGTATTCTGGGTGCTTTAGCTTTGTTTACTGTACCTTATAGATTAAGCAAAGGCGAGTTTATTTTAGAATGGAAAGACACCCAAAAATTAGCTTGGGGAATATTGATTTTATTTGGTGGCGGACTGGCTTTAGCAAAAGGCATGTCTGCAAGTGGTATTGTAGATATGGTGGCAGAAACGATTTCTAAAAGTGAAATAAGTGTTTTATTCACAGCTTCGTTACTTATCTTCTTAATGTTATTTATGACGGAGTTAATGAGCAACGTCGCATTAACAGCTGTGTTAGCGCCAGTAGTGGCTGGTATTGCCATCGGACTAGAAGTACCAATATTATATTTGCTTATACCTGTTACCATGGCAAGTAGTTGTGCATTTATGTTACCAATGGCGACACCGCCAAATGCAATTGTATTTGCCAGTGGTTTTGTAAAAGTACATCAAATGGCAAGGGTAGGAGTGATATTAAACCTTATCTCCGTACTCTTGTTAATTTTAATGTTTCGGTATGTATTACCATTAATTTTTTAAAAATTCAATTATGAATTTTAAAACCGTAAAACCAATATTTATTGTAAATCTTTTGATTTTAAACCTACTCTTTTTTAACTGTAAGTCAGTAGAAAAATTGCCAGACCCACTACAAGCAGGTTGGAAAGGAAAGAACGTTTGTGAAGTTGTTGAGGAGAACAAATCTGTACGTATCTTAAAATGTAAGTTTCCTCCAAATGTGGGTCACGAGAAACACTATCACAACCCACATTTTGGTTATACCTTATCTGGAGGTAAATTTAGAATTACAGATACAACAGGTACTAGAGAGGTAGATGTGCCTGAAGGTTATAGCTTTTCTAATGATGTTAAAACAATCCATAAAGTGTTAAATATTGGTGAAACTACAGCGGTTTTTTTGATTGTAGAATACAAATAAATTAAATAATTAGTATCTTTTATTGCGAAAAAGAAAGACTATGAAAACTACAAGCAGACGTTTTGATGAGGCTTTGAAAAAACTCTACACAGCCTTTCATAACAAAACACTCAATCCCGAAGACTGTAAACAATGTGCCGTAGGGAATATTCTAGATAATAATGATATCTGGAAACATATGACCAATTTGCACGGTTCTATTAAATTAAACTATGTTGGCTTAGTACATCAAAATTTAGGTAGACGATTTAATGGTTACACACCAATAGAGTTGTTAAAAATTGAAGCTTCTTTTTTAGAAGGTTGCGGTTACCGTTTGGGCAAGACCTATTGCCATAAGCCTGATTTCTATAAAAGTCAAGATATATTATTTAATGGATTAAATGCCGTTGTTGCAACTTTATGTGAGTTGGATGGCGTTAAAAATATTATGGATTGCAGTTCGCTGTTTGATTATGAACTTAAAGATGATTTCAATCTACAACGTGCTTAGGTACCAAATACTGAAACCTATTAAAAAAGCAATGCCCAACCAAGACAAAATATGTAAGCCTAAACTCGGTTTCCAGGCTTTTGGAGTATGTTTGCTACAGAGCAGTTTGTAATTTATTATAGCATAGAAAGGTGCTGTTACAAAAGATAGAATTGTAGCTACTTTAATCAATAATCCCATCTCAGAAGCTAGAACTAAAAAGATAATTATGGTGCCGAAGGTCAAAATTAGTATCCAACTTAGATAACCTTTTCTGTAGCTTTTATTGTTTAATATTTCTAAACTTTTGTTCATGGCTCTAGGTGAAGCATCTAGAGTAGTGATAGTAGTGCTAAACATGGCTGTAAATGCGGCAATACCAATAATAATATGTGCCCAATCACCAAGACTTTTGGTATATAATTCTATAAGTTGATTAGAAAATACAGCAGCTTTATTACTAAAGCTATTACCAGAATCGTACATTATAAAGTAGCCTAAACTGACAAAAGCAATTCCTAAAAGTATAGCGCCAAAAAAACCGACGTTGAAATCTAATAAGGCATTCTTTGGAGTAAATGAACCTTCGTCTTTTTTCTTTTCTAATGCCCAAATAGAATGCCATACAGAAATATCTAAAGGTGCTGGCATCCATCCCATAAAGGCGATTAAAAAAGCAATTTCAATTTTATTGTTTGGTAATACCTGATTGAAACCTATGGTTCTCTCAAATTCAGTAAAAGCAAAATAGACAGCAACCAAAGTGCTTATGGTAAGTATAATTATAATCACCTTAATAAGCTTGTCTAAGGTGTTGTATTTTCCAATTAATAGAATGAACAGACAAATAAAGAGTAAGATAATAGTCCAGATTTCTACACTGCTTATGTTTTCAATACCAAAATTTAAAAAAGAAATATCACCAAAGAGTGAATTGGCCAAGCCAGCCGTAACGATGGTTACAGCAGCTTGAATTGTAAACATAGTAGCTAAGCTTAAAATGAAATAGGCCATTAAAATAGGCTTACCCATTTTATGATAACCTTCTAGCAAACTCTCTCCCGTTGCTGAAGCATATCTTGGTCCAAATTGAAAAAAAGGATATTTGAATAAGTGAACAAGCAATAATGCCCATAAAAGACCTAAACCAAAATCAGCACCAGCTCTTGTAGACTGTACCAAGTGCGAAACACCAATTGCTGCACCAGCAAATAGTAAACCAGGACCTAATTTCTTTATTTGAGATAACATTACGTTTTAGTAATAATAGCTGCTAATAGCTTTTTTGCTCGTAATAGTTTTACCTTCACGTTGTTAATGGGTTCTTTAAGTTCCTCGGAGATTTCTTTGTAGCTTAATTCTTGAAAATACCTTAGATTAATAACTTCTTGATAATGCGGTTTCAGTTTTTTAATATCTCTGAGTAGTTTGGCAAGATTTTGTTCCGTGATAATTTTGTCTTCAGGTGAAGGAGAATCATCAATAATCTCTAAATAGTTGTCTTCGTTATCTTTTGATGTATTTTGTATGGTCTTTTTTTGCTTTCTTACTAAATCTATATGAATATTTTTAGATATAGTAATTAACCAAGTTTTAAACTTATAATTATCATCATAAGTATCAATTTTATCAAAAGCCTTAGAAAATGTTTGGATGGTAATGTCTTCGGCATCATTTTCATTTTGAGTGCGCATTAGCTGAAAAGAATACACATCATTCCAAAAAGTGTCAAGAAGAAAATTAAACGCAATCTGGTCATTTTGTTTGGCTCTTTTAATTGCGTCTGTTATTTCCAATGTTTAGGTGTAGATATAAGATTAGCAATAAAGATACTTAATTGTGTGGTAACTAAAAATAATTCTAGAAAAGGTGCAAAAAAGATAAGATTAATATCGTCTAGTTTTTTTGCTGTAAGCCCAAAACATAGTAGTTGAATAGCAAAACGAAGAGCAACAAGTGCTAATACCCATTGCATTTTATACCCTAGAATTATGAGTGTTACAGCAAAAACCCAAAACAAAAGTTGCGATGCGTAAAATAAGCCTAGAAGGATTTTGTGTTTTGTTTTATAAAATGAGGCAGTACTTACGTGTCTGCGCTTTTGCAATATCCAATCTTTGAATGTTTTTTTTGGTTCTGAGATTGTAAAGCTTTCTTTTGAAAAACAGATGTCTGTATTTTTAGCTTTTGCAACTTCGTTTATAAATAAATCATCGTCTCCAGATTTTACAGCCATGTGGCCATTATAACCGTTGTTATTAAAAAACAATTCTTTTCTATAAGCCATGTTTCTGCCAACTCCCATGTAAGGGATACTTAATTTAGCATATGAAAAGTATTGCAGTGCAGTGATAATAGTTTCAAACCGTATTAGCGCATTTAAGATTGAATATTTCTTTTTGGCATATGCGCCATAACCCAAAACAATAGCCTTTTGATTAGAAAATTTACTGCTTATTTCAGCAAGCCATTTATTAGAGTTTGGTTTGCAATCAGCATCAGTAAAAACGAGAAAATCGTTGCTTGAAGCTTTTATGCCGAGAGTTAAAGCATACTTTTTATTTCCCCAAAAGGCTTCATTAGATTTTACGTCTACAATTTTGGTGTTTTTATTGTTGATTTTGAAGTCTTCCATGACCTCTAATGTTTCGTCAGAGGAACTATCGTTAACCAATACAACTTCAAAACTGCTGTAATCTTGTTCTAATATATAAGGAAGGTTTTTTTTTAAATTTTCAGCTTCGTTTTTTGCACAGATAATTACGGAAAGCGGTATGTGCTTTTTTAGTTTAGTTTCTGCTCGTTGCAGCGAGAAGGAAAATAGAAATACTGAATAATAAATGAGCTGAACAACAACTGTAAATGCAAATACTATAAATAGTATAGCCAAAAAGTTCATTTAACCTTAAGAATGTTGAGGTTCGTTACAGTCTTTGAATTGATCTGGAGTTTTTCCGCAAAAACCACAAGCATCACCTTCTTTGTTTAGTATAGGATTTTGACTCGCACACGTACCAGCAAACTTACCGTCTTTCTTTGCCCAGATTTTTATGGCAATACCGGCAAAAGCTAAGGCTAACATTCCTAAAGTGAGAAGTAATAATTTCATTTTAATTAAAATTTATTGCAAAGATAATGCTTTAATACAAAATCTGTAAGCTTTAAATTAGATGATTTCTGGAGGTGTAAAATCTAAAATATTATTTGTGAAATAAAAAAAAGAGGTACAACCGTACCTCTTTGTCCTAAATCTTTTTTTAATTCTACTTCTCTTTTAGAGAGATTTCCGCAACTTCGGTATTATTCTCATTAGTTTCATCACCATCTCTACCGATTTTAATACTCAGTGCTAAAGCATCTTCCATATATGGAATTTGTTTCATCTTACGGTCAGACTCATCCAATATGCCTAAGTTCACCATTCTGTCCTGTAGTTCAGCCCATATTTGGTAATGCTGGTCTTCAGGTAACTCAGGTAATTTAATAACATCTATCATCGAGGTTTTTTCAACCGGATTTATATAAGCTACTGTCTTAAGATCTTTAGCTCTATCATTACCGCTAATAATGTATTTTCTGGCATCAGGATCATTAAGTCTACTAAGCTCTGATGATAACTCCGATAACATAGCATTATTTTTTTCTATATCACTTCTTAAGTCGTAAATCTCGTCTATAACTACATTGTTCTCATCTAGTAAATTCTGATTTTTTTGATACAAGAAAAATGATGATACAGCAAATAAAACAGCAGCAGCCGTCGCAGCAATGCTGTACCAAGGTGTTTTTCTGTGTTGTACTAACTGAATAACTTTAGTGTCGTTAGTTTCGTCCAAAGCATCTAGAATATTTCCTAAAATATTCTTAGGAACATCTACCGCACCAGCCTTAGCAATAATTTCTAAGTTATTCTGTAGCTTCTCGTAAGCTTCGGCTGCTTCAGGATAATTACTAATAAAAAACTCTACTTCCTTGGTTTCCTCATAGGAAGCTTCACCTACTAAGTATTTGTTTAGTAAGTCAGAATTTAAAAAGGTATGTAATTTTGTTTCCATAATTCTGTTATTCTGGGTCGTAAACTTTTTTAAGTTCACGTAATCCTATTTTTAATCTCGATTTTATAGTCCCAAGCGGAATGTCTAATTCGTCACTAGCTTCCTGCTGTGTCATGCCTTGAAAAAACAAGGCGTCTAACACAATTTGGTACTTTTCTTCGAGTCGTCCAACATGCTCTTTAATGTCCAATACATCCTGGTTTAAGTTGCTTGAAGGTAAGATATATACGTTTGAAGTATCGATTTGGACTTCTTTTTGATATCTATTATTAAAACTTCTCAATTTATCTATTGCTGTATTTCTTGCAATTCTAAACAGCCAAGTAAATAATTTTGCCTTTTTAGGGTCGTACTTATGAGCGTTTTTCCAAACTTTAATAAAGGTTTCTTGTAGAGCGTCTTGAGCAATCTCTTCGTTTATAGTTATTTTTAAAATAACACCATAGAGGCTGTTAGAGTAATTTTCGTATAACAGGTCCAACGCACGCTTATCGCCTTTGTCTAGTAAATCGATTATTTTCTGTTCGGTTGGTGTAACGCTCAAAATGTTAAAATCTTAGTTTTTAGATTTTTACGACATCCAAAATGGATTTGTAAACGTAAATATAGTTAAATACAGTAATATATGTATTTAGCATTATAAAGATAGAATAATCATTTTTTCTGAGAGATTGGTTAATAGCATTTTTAAAAGATTATTCTAAATTCAAAAGTCGTAATCCTTATTACGACTTTTGTTTTATATGATGTTTACTTCTGTTTCTATTGAAATATTGAATATTCGTTTTATTGTTTTTTGAATCAATTGTGCTAACTCGAATATATCACTCCCTTTAGCATTACCGTAATTAACTAAAACTAAAGCTTGTTTTTGGTGTACACCATAGTCATTGAATCTTTTTCCTTTAAAACCAGCTTGTTCTATTAGCCAACCAGCAGGAACTTTAACCAAAGTATCCGAAACTTTGTACGAAGGTACATCAGGAAAATTAGTTTGCAATTCTTTAAACTCTTCCACTGTAATGACAGGGTTTTTAAAGAAACTTCCGCTATTTCCTATGTCTTTTGGATCAGGTAATTTGCTTTGTCTAATAGCAATTACAGCATTAGATACATCTTTGATTGTTGGTTTTACAATGTTAGATATTTGGAGTTGCTGCTTAATTGCACCATAATCTGTGTGCAGTTGGTGATTTTGCTTGCTTAGTTTAAAAGTAACGCTTGTAATAATGTATTCGCCTTTTAAATCTTGCTTAAAAACAGATTCTCTGTAACCAAATTTGCAATCTTCTTTTGTAAAAGTTCTTATGTCTTGAGTATTAACGTTAATAGCTTCACAACTTTCAAATACATCTTTTAATTCTACACCATAGGCTCCTATATTTTGAATAGGAGACGTCCCAACATTACCGGGAATTAAAGATAAATTTTCAATACCACCATAGTTGTGCTCTAAACACCAAAGGACAAACTGATGCCAATTTTCGCCTGCCATGGCTTTAACAAAAACAGTATTATCACTTTCGTTTACTACTTCAATGCCTTTTAAATTAATATGAAGCACTAAGGTTTCGATATCTTTGGTGAGTAGCATGTTGCTTCCGCCACCAAGAATGAATAAAGGTTGATTTTTATTGGTTTTTAAAACTTCAGAAAGAACTGTTTTATCAGTTATATTACAATAGGATTTTGCCTTGGCTTCTAAACCAAAGGTATTAAAGGGTTGCAACGAAACATTATGCTCTATAGTCATTAATCTTTATATACTTTAAGAGCTTCTTCTAAAATTTTAACAGCAGTTTTTAGACTGTCTTCGTTAAGTACATATGCGATCCTTATTTGGTTGCGACCAACACCAGGAGTAGAGTAGAAGCCTGCAGCAGGAGCTACCATAATAGTACTGTTATTATATTCAAAAGACTCTAACAGCCAACGTGCAAAATCGTCAGAGTTTTTAACAGGTAATTCTGCTATACAATAAAAAGCTCCGTTAGGTTTAGCAACTTTAACACCAGGGATATTTTCTAAACCTTCAATTAAAATATTTCTTCGTTTTACATATTCTTCTTTAACATCATCAAAATAGCTTTGTGGTGTGCTAAGAGCAGCTTCACTGGCAATTTGAGCTAAAGTTGGTGGGCTTAATCTTGCTTGGGCAAACTTTAATGCAGTTTTTATAACGTCTTTGTTTTTAGAAACTAAATACCCAATACGAGCACCACACATGCTATAGCGCTTAGATACTGAGTCTATTACTATGGCATGCTCTTCTAAGCCTGGTTCTTGTAAAATTGAGTAGTGTTCTATACCGTCATAAACGAATTCTCTGTAAACTTCGTCTGCGATTAAGAATAAATCGTGCTTCTTAACAATTGCAGCAAGTTTACTTATTTCTTCTTCTGAATATAAATAACCTGTAGGATTACCTGGGTTACAAATAAGAATAGCTTTGGTTTTTGGTGTGATGAGCTTTTCAAATTCTTCTATTGGCGGAAGCGCAAAGTTATCTTCAATCTTAGAAATTACAGGAACCACTTTAATGCTAGAGGCTGTTGAGAAACCATTGTAATTGGCATAAAATGGTTCAGGTATGATAATTTCATCATCCTCGTCCATAATACTTCCAAAAGCAAAAAGTAAAGCTTCACTTCCACCTGTTGTTACAATGATATCGTTATGGGTTACTTCAATAGCATTACGTAAATAATATTGAGCAATTTTTTTTCTGTATTCCTCAGAACCTTCAGATCTTGAATAGGCAAGAATATCCAATGAATGAACTTTGACAGCATCTAAAGCTACTGCGGGTGTTTTTATATCTGGTTGTCCTATATTTAAATAATAAACAGTTTTTCCCTGTTTGTGAGCTTCTTCAGCATATGGTACCAATTTTCTAATTGGTGACTCAGGCATGTTAATACCTTTCTCAGAAATTTTAGGCATGGTATAAATTTTAAAGTGCTAAGTTCCGAAATTTCTTAAAGTTTCTACAAAAAATAACATCGAAAATATATAGTTAAATAAAGATTTGTAAATTCAGTTAAATCAAATCAATATTGAAAAGACGTCTTACATATTTAATTTTACTTTGCTTATGTTGGAATAGTTGGTCAATCATCGCTCAAGGTCAATTCCTTTTGAAAGATAAGGTGAGTCAGAAAATTACTTTTGAATTTGCAGCTAATCTTATAGTAATCCCTGTAGAAGTTAATGGTGTAGAACTATCATTTGTATTAGATACAGGTGTTAGTAAGCCTATTTTGTTTAATCTAACAGAAAATGATTCGCTCGATTTAAAAAACACAAAAACATTTTATCTGCATGGTTTAGGCGCAGATGGAAAGATTGAAGCTATAAAGTCTAGTTATAATAGGTTTAAGATAGGTGACGCTGTAGGTAGTAATCAAGATTTGTATGTGGTGTTTGATTCGGATATTAATTTTACACCTCGTCTGGGTGTAGTTGTGCACGGTATAATTGGCTATGACATTTTTAGGGATTTCGTTGTTGAGATTAATTATAGGTCTAAGTATATAAGGTTGCACAAACCTGATTTATTTAAACCTAAACTATCTAAAAAATGGCAATCAATACCTTTAGAAATTCATAATAACAAGCCTTATCTAAATGCTAGAGTTACGTTTGGAGATAATGCTGAAAATGTAAAATTACTAATGGATACTGGTAGTAGTGATGCCTTATGGTTATTCGAAAATAAAGAAAAGGGTTTAATACCTAATGACTCTCTTTTTTTTAGAGATTATTTAGGTAAGGGTTTAAGTGGTTCTGTTTATGGCAAGAGATCTAAGATTAAAAGTTTTCAGTTAAGTAACTATAAGCTTACGGATGTGAATGTTGCTTATCCAGATTCTTTATCTGTGGACGTCAATAAAATTCATAAAGGGAGAAATGGAAGCGTAGGAGGTGATATTCTCAAGAGATATAACATGTATGTAGATTATAGCAATGAAAAACTTTATATAAAGAAAAATAACTATTACAAGAAACCATTTACGTACAATAATAGTGGTATTGTATTAGAGCATAATGGCAGTATGTTTGTAAATGAGCGTATTAAAGTTCCTTCAACAGATGGTTATAGTGAAACTTATAATCCTAATGCTATAAAGATAGATGTTTCTATAAGTCATAGAATGCTATTGAAACCAATGTATAGAATAGTAGAGTTACGCAGATCTTCTAACGCATATGCATCTGGTCTCAGAATAGGTGATATTTTACTAGGTATTAATGGAAAAGAAGTCTTTAATATGAAACTGAATCAAATAAATGAAATCTTGTTTGGCAAAACAGGAAAACCAATAAGGCTAAAAGTTGAGCGTCATGGTGAGGTGAAGGTTTTTAAATTTAAGTTAGATGATGCCTTAAAAAGAAATGAGCCCTCAAATTGAGAGCTCATTGAAATATAATGATAATTAAGTTTATTGCTCAATCATACTTTTTTCTTTTTTCTCTAGAACACTTGTCTTATCAGGATCTATAACTAATCCCTTAATCTTAAGCGCTACTGTTGGAGTTTCTGCATTAGAATACACAGTGATGGTTTTTCTAATAGGATTAACTCTCTTTGTGTCGTACTTTACTTCTATTTCACCTGTTTCACCAGGCATAATAGGCTCTTTAGGCTTTTTTGGTACTGTACAACCACATGTAGATTTTACATTAGATATTACCAAAGGAGCATTTCCGGTATTGGTAAATTCAAACGTTCTAACACCATCAGAACCTTTTTCAATAGTTCCGTAATCAATAACGGTTGTCTTAAACTCTATCTTAGCTACTTTCTTTTCCTGAGCAAAAGACCCCAAACTTATTAAGCCTACAAATAGAATTGCTATTAAATTTTTCATCATTTAAGTTTTAAATTGATACTATCAAAACTACTTACTTTTTTACTCTCCTCAAAATTAATTAGATGTAATACATGCTATTTAACAATTTTTGATGTCTACAGCCACATAAAACAGCCTAATAATTTTTCAAAAAAAGAAATATAAGTACTTTTGTTAGTTACTTTGCAAAAACAATACCAAATATGGAAATCCCATCAAAATATAATGCAACTTCAGTAGAAAATAAGTGGTATAGCTACTGGATGGAAAATAAATATTTTCACTCTACACCAGACGATAGAGAGCCTTACACCATTGTAATTCCGCCACCTAACGTTACAGGAATTTTACATATGGGACACATGCTGAATAATACAATTCAGGATGTGTTAATTCGTCGAGCTCGATTGTTAGGTAAAAATGCATGTTGGGTTCCTGGTACAGACCACGCATCTATCGCTACAGAAGCTAAAGTAGTTGCCAAGTTAAAAGAACAAGGCATAGATAAAAATGATTTAACACGCGATGAATTTCTAAAACACGCTTGGGATTGGACGCATGAATATGGCGGTGTAATCTTAGAGCAATTAAAAAAATTAGGATGTTCTTGCGATTGGGACAGAACTAAATTTACGATGGATGATGATATGTCCGAAGCCGTTATAAAGGTGTTTGTAGACCTTTATAATAAAGGACTGATATATCGTGGTTACAGAATGGTTAATTGGGATCCTGAAGCTAGGACAACACTATCTGACGAAGAGGTAGAGTATATAGAAAAACAAGGAAAGCTTTACTATGTAAATTATAAAATTGAAGGTTCTAACGATACCCTAACGATTGCTACAACGCGACCAGAAACTATTTTAGGAGATTCGGCAATTTGTATCAATCCAGAAGATCCAAGGCATCAAAATCTTAAAGGTAAAAAAGCAATTGTACCAATTTGTAATCGCGTAATTCCAATTATCGAAGATGATTATGTAGATGTAGAATTTGGTACAGGTTGTTTAAAAGTAACACCAGCACACGATGAAAATGATAAAGTGTTAGGCGATAAGCATAATCTTGAAGTTATAGATATCTTTAATGAAGATGCTACCTTGAATAGTTATGGTATGCATTACGAAGGGCAAGATCGTTTTGCTGTTCGTAAAGCCATTGTTAAGGAGCTAGAATCTTTAGGACAGATTGAAAAAATTGAAGATTATACCAATCGTGTTGGTATATCAGAGCGTACAAAAGCGGTTATAGAGCCACGTTTAAGTGACCAATGGTTCTTAAAAATGGAAGATTTGGCTAAACCAGCTTTAGATGCAGTACTTACGAATGGTGAGGTGAAGCTTTTTCCAAAGAAGTTTGAAAACACGTACCGTCACTGGATGGAAAACATCAGAGATTGGAATATTTCACGTCAGCTACTTTGGGGACATCAAATTCCTGCATATTACTATGGAGACGGGAAAGAAGATTTTGTTGTTGCCGAAACTAAAGAAAAAGCATATGAGCTTGCTGTCACTTCGAGCGTAGTCGAGAAGTCTTTTAAAATTGAAGACTTACGTCAGGAAACTGACGCACTAGACACATGGTTTTCGTCTTGGTTATGGCCAATGAGTGTTTTTGATGGAATACGAAATCCAGAAAATGAAGACATAAAATACTATTACCCAACTAATGATTTGGTAACAGGTCCAGACATTTTATTCTTTTGGGTAGCCCGAATGATCATTGCAGGTTATGAGTATAAAGACCAAAGACCATTTGAAAATGTTTATTTAACCGGATTGGTAAGAGATAAGCAAAGACGAAAAATGTCTAAGTCGCTTGGTAATTCACCAGACGCCTTAAAGCTTATCGAAGAATATGGTGCAGATGGTGTGCGAGTGGGCTTGTTATTAAGCTCCGCAGCTGGTAACGATTTGTTGTTTGATGAAGCCCTTTGCCAACAAGGTAAAGGTTTAGGAAACAAAGTTTGGAGTGCGTTTTATTTAACAACACTTTGGGAAGTATCTAATAAAATTGAACAACCACAATCGAGTAAAATTGGTCTGGAATGGTTCGAAGCTAAATTTCAAAAAGTATTAGTAGAGATTGAAGATCACTTTAGCAAATACCGTCTTAGCGATGCGTTAATGGCTATTTACAAATTGATTTTTGATGATTTCTGCGGATGGTTACTAGAGATCGTAAAACCAGCTTATGGTGAGCCAATTGATGCAAAAACATACCATAAGTTAATCGCACTATTTGAAGACAACTTAAAAATTATGCATCCATTTATGCCATTTATCACTGAAGAAATATGGCAAACTATGAAATCAAGAACACCAGAAGAAGCCTTAATCATAGCAAAATGGCCAGCTCAAAAAGATACTAATGATGTATTAATTTCGCAGTTCGATTTTGCGTCTGAAGTCATTTCAGGAATACGAAACATTAGAAAACAAAAGAATATAGCGTTCAAAGATGCTATAGGATTCTCAGTTGTAAATAATGAAAATGTTGAACCTGAGTTTGATGAGGTTATTACAAAAATGGGTAACCTAAGCAGTTTTAATTACGTCAACGAACCTGTTGAAGGCGCTTTAACCTTTAGAGTAAAATCTAATGAATATTTCATTCCTATGGAAGGAAGTATTGATGTAGAAGCTGAAATTAAAAAGCTAACTGAAGAATTAAATTATACAGAAGGTTTCTTAAAATCAGTTCAAAAGAAGTTGTCCAATGAGCGTTTTGTAAATAATGCGCCAGAGCAAGTTGTAGCTTCAGAAAAGAAAAAAGAAGCAGATGCTTTAGCTAAAATTGATACAATTAAAGCAAGCTTGGAAAGTCTTAAATAGTTAAATTTTCTTAAAAATTCTTAAAAGATTAATACTGCAAAATAGTTGTTTTTGCAGTATTAATCTTTTATGTGCGCTTATGTATAAATAAAAATTATATATAACATATTAAACATATATAAAAATATATAAAAAAGGAATGTCATCTTTGCACCGTAATAAAAAGACAACGCAATAATTATGATAAAAATATCATTAGCCAAAGGAGATGGTATTGGTCCTGAGATTATGGACGCAACACTAAACATTTTAAATGCCGCTGGTGCAGATCTTACCTTTGAAGAAATAGAAGTAGGCGAAAAGGTCTATTTGTCTGGTAACTCTACAGGTATATCAGATGAAGCTTGGGAGTCTATAAGAAGAAACAAAGTTTTGTTAAAAGCGCCAATAACAACACCGCAAGGAGGTGGTTATAAAAGCTTAAATGTAACTATGCGCAAAACATTAGGCTTGTACTCTAATGTAAGACCTTGTAGAAGTCTTCATCCGTTTGTAACTACAAAACATCCAGAAATGGATGTAGTTATAATTAGGGAAAATGAAGAAGATTTATATGCAGGTATAGAGCATCAGCAGACGGATGAAGTAGTGCAGTGTCTTAAACTGATAAGTCGTCCTGGTTGCGAAAAAATTGTCACCTACGCATTTGAGTATGCAAAAAAATATGGTAGAAAAAAAGTAACCTGCTTTACAAAAGATAATATTATGAAGCAGACCGATGGTTTGTTTCACCAAGTATTTGATGAAGTAGCAGCACGCTATCCAGAAATTGAAAATGAACATTGGATTGTGGATATAGGTTCTGCCTTATTAGCTGACTCTCCAGAAGATTTTGATGTTATAGTAATGCCAAATTTATATGGAGATGTAGTGTCAGATATAGCAGCACAGATTACAGGTTCAGTTGGTTTAGCTGGTTCAGCAAACATTGGGCAAGAGTGTGCCATGTTTGAGGCTATACATGGTTCTGCGCCAGATATTGCTGGTAAAGATGTGGCGAATCCATCTGGTTTAATAAATGGTGCCGTAATGATGCTAAATCATATAGGACAAAGTGATGTGGCCGAAAAAATACAAAACGCATGGTTACGAACTATAGAGGATGGTGTGCATACCAACGATATTTACGACCCTATAATGAGTACAAAACGTGTTGGTACAAAAGCATTTGCTGAAGCGGTTATTGCTAATTTAGGTAACAAACCAAAACAGTTGCCAGCAGTAATTTTTGAAGATAATACACCTTTAGTATTGCCTAAATACCAAAGAAAGCCATCGCGACAAAAGCAAATTGTAGGTGTAGACTTATTTGTTGATTGGAATGGGTATGATGCTAATATTCTGGCAAAGGAACTTCAAAAACTTAACAACGAGGAACTCGAGTTGTCCATGATAACCAACAGAGGTATTAAAGTATGGCCAAATGGTTTTGAAGAAACGTTTTGCACAGACCATTGGAGGTGTAGATACACGGCTAAAGAAGGGAAAGAATTGTCTAAAGAAAAAGTGGTAGAGGTGTTACATGCAGCTTTACAAAATGGTATTGATGCCATTAAAACAGAAAACCTATATACGTTTGATGGTGTAAGAGGATATTCTCTAGGCCAAGGACAATAGGAGTTAGTTCTTTTATACACCCTAAAGGTTAGGTGGCTAATTAGTAGTAGGGTTAATACCGTAACTATCAACCTTAAGGATGTTTTTTTTATTGAAACAAAGACACTAAGATTTTTTGATAATACAATAGTCTTTAAATTTTTTCATAGGTTGTTAGATACTAATTGCTCTGCTGTTATGATAGGTTGTGCTAAAAATCATGACAGTATTGTTTATTGCAATAGAGATTAGTTAGTAAGACTTGTATTAAACTAAAATCTGGTGTCTTTTTTACCACTCGTTTATTTTATTACTATCAAGCTTAATAAAAATGAATAGTAAAATGGTAAAACCCCAAAGACCCGAGCCTCCATAGCTAAAAAAAGGTAAAGGAATTCCAACGGTTGGTATTAAGCCCATTACCATACCAATATTTATGGTAAAATGAATAAAGAGGATTGAAGCAACACTGTAACCGTATACACGACTAAATTGAGACTTTTGGGCTTCAGCTAAATATAAAACACGTACTATTAAGAACACAAAGAGTAGCACAACTATACTACTGCCAATAAATCCCCATTCTTCTCCTACGGTACTAAAGATGTAATCTGTTTCTTGTTCGGGTACAAATTTACCGGTTGTCCTAGTCCCTTCAAAAAATCCCTTTCCTGTGAGTCCACCGGAGCTTATAGCTTGCTCAGATTGAATAAGATTATAGGCCTCTGCCTTGCGCATTCTTTCGAGTTTCGCTGGATCTTTTTCTAATCGTAACCAAAGGCTAATTCTGTTTTGTTGATGAATCTTTAAGCCATGGTTATAGAAGAGTTTTACACCATATGCAAATCCAATAGCGATGAGTAAAACCAATGCGTACTGAATTTTAGATGCACGTTTCTTTTTACGTATAAAAAAGCGAATGACGAGTGCTAGAGCTGCAACTATACCAGTGATTAATACACCAAATTTTAAAGATAGTACAGCCAAAAAGATAAGCGATAAAGCCACAATGAGATATATCTGTTGTAAGCCTTCTCTGTAAAATACGAAGAAAAAAGCTGTGTAGACAATAGTACTTCCTGCGTCGTTTTGTAATAAAATCAATAAGGCAGGGATAAAAATAATAGCAGCAACACGAATTTGGTCTTTTAACGTTTTCATGTTGGTCTGAATGTCGCTTATATACTTAGCTACTGCTAAAGCTGTGGCAAACTTGGCAAACTCACTTGGTTGGATTGTCATACTACCTATACCATACCAAGAGCGTGCTCCATTAACATCTTTACCAAAAATGAAGAGACCTACAAGCGATAAAAGGGCGAACAAATAGATAACACTAGAAAACCGTTCGTAAAACTTGGCTTCGAGCGATAAAATTAGAATGATTATAATGAAGGTGAGTCCAATAAATACTAATTGTTTACCATAGAGCTCAGTCATGTTAAAATAGCTCGTGACCTCGCCATCATGAGATGCTGATAAAATATTAACATAGCCAAAACCAACCAATAAAAGAAAAAGTATAATGGTAATCCAATCGAACTTAAAACGTCTTTGGTTTTCTCTGAGCATCAACTATTGTTTTAAGGCTTCTTGTTCTTCAAGTTTAATAGCGTAATTATCTATAACTTGAAGTGTTGTTTCACCATTAATTTTGAAAGGTTCGCCCGAAATCGGCTTAGCATACTCATTTTCAAGACTGTGTGTTAGTATCCAATTTTCTAAATCGGTTCTTGTTATGTTGCCTTTAATATATTTTTCAATCATTAAACTTGCCATTCTTCCAGCAAAACGACTTCCCCAGTATCCATTTTCCACAAAAACAGCAATGGCGATTTTAGGATTATCTTTTGGTGCAAAAGCTACAAAAATCGAGTGGTCGGTCAGCTGGGTTTTTTTGCCGTCAATTATAGCAAAATTTTCGGCTGTTCCTGTTTTTCCGCAGATTTCTATCCCTTCAACTTTTAAAGCTTTAGCTGTACCATCATTGTAGACATCAAACATACCTTCTATTACAGGTTCAAAGTGTTTTCTGTCGATAGTGGTATACTTTGGAGTTGTGAATTTTGATGGAATTGTATCGCCTTCAATAGTTTTAATGATATGTGGAGTGTAATAATACCCACGATTTCCAATAGCAGCAGCCATGTTTGCTAGTTGTATTGGTGTAGCTTCAACTTCTCCTTGACCAATAGCATTAGATACAATATATGTTGAGCCCCAACGATTATCTCCATAAGCTCTGTCGTAATAATCACCATCTGGAATACGACCTGGACGACCAACTGATAAATCGTTATTTAGGAAATCTCCTAAGCCAAAACTCTTGGCATGCTTTGCCCATTTGTTCATACCATCTCCTGCGTCATTATATTTGTCAATAATTCGTCTGTAGACGTTAACAAAATAAGCATTGCAGGATTGCGCTATTCCCATATTCATGTCAACTGGGCTTCTATGATGATGGCAACCCGTTAGTTTTCTACTACCATAGTAATAGCCCATTCTACAACTAAAGGTGTCATGCTCATCAACGACTCCTTCTTGCAAGCCGATTAATGCATTGATAACTTTAAATGGCGAACCTGGTGGATACTGGGCTAAGAGACCTCTATCAAATAGAGGTTTTGCAATACTATCATAGTGCAATTTTGTGTAGTTTTTAGATCTGTTTCTGCCGACCAAAATATTTGGATTGTAACTTGGTCCAGTAACCATAGCCAAAATCTCACCACTATTAGGTTCTATGGCAACAATACCTCCACGCTTATGTTGCATTAAAAGTTCACCATAAGCTTGTAATTCTGAATCTATAGTGATGGTAATATCCTTGCCAGGTACAGGTAAGGTATCTAATTTTCCTTCTTGAAAAGGCCCAATATTTTTATTAAACCTGTCTTTTTGAATAAATTTTATACCCTTTGTACCTCTAAGAATTTCTTCATAAGATTGCTCTACACCTTGTTTACCAATTAAATCTCCCAATCTATAATAAGGTTGTTTTTCTATAATACTACGGTTAACTTCACCAATATCTCCTAAAACATTCGCGCCAATAGTGGTTTGGTAAGATCTTAGGGATCGTTTCTGAATGTAAAAGCCTATATACTTTCTCATTTTTTCCTGAAGCACAGCATAATCGGATTTTGATAACTGTGGGACAAATGGTGAAGGTAACCTAGGGGAGTAGTTTTTTGCGCGTTCTAATTTTTTGTCAAATTCTTCTCTGGTAATTTTCAATAGATTGCAAAACTCAATAAGTTCTAATGAGTCCATAGGCTCAACTTCCCTTGGAATAACCATAACATCGTAAGATGGTTGGTTGGCCACTAATAATTTGCCATTTCTGTCGTATACATAACCACGCTTAGGATAGGTGTACTCCTTTTTTATTGCAGAATCTTCAAAAATATCATATTCATAACCACCATAGACTTGTAAATAGAACAAACGTGCTATAAAAACAATGCCAACAAGTATAACAGTAGTTAAGAGTAAAAGTTTTCTCATTTTTTGTTTCGACTAAATAGAACTATGATTAGGATACAAAGTATTATAGTAAAAATACTAGAGAATAACGTTTTTTTCAAGATTAAAAGTATGCTAGAAATGTTAAAAACTTCTAGAGAAAACAAAATAAGATGATGAGTAATTGTGCCAAGCGTTACGTAGGTGATCAAACTACCTAAGTCGGTGTTGCTAAACTTCACGCTCTGGTGCTCATAGAGCATGCCAAATGATGTTTTTAAAAAAACGGGTCTGGCATATGCTAAAAAAACCGAAGCAGCAGCATGGACTCCGCCAGAATCCATAAAAACATCAACAAACATACCTAATAAAAAGCTTGTAAGGAGTAAAACGAGACGATCTTCCCTTATAGGAAAGAGGAATATGAAAATGATATAAATGTATGGATTAATATAACCCAAAAAGTTTATATGACTACAGATAACAACTTGAATTAGAAGTAGTAAAACAAAGCGAATGCTATTTACACCTAGAGCACTATTCATTACTACTGTTTTGTAATTTTAAAATCTCGTCTCTGTCTTTGTTCTCAATAATGTAAACTGTTCCTATGTTTGTCATATCATTAAACAGTTTTACTTGGATTGTGTATGTATCTCCACTAATATCAGTTTCAAAACTTTCAATGCTCCCAATGTTAATTCCTTTTGGGAAAATTGAAGATTGACCACCAGTAACAATGGTGTCTCCAGCTTTTACAGGAGCAAATTTAGATACATCGATAAGCTGAACAAATTCTGGAGATTTTCCGTTCCAGGTTAAAGAACCTATGTGGTTTGAGTTTTTTAGTTTAACATTAATTCTGCTTTTTTTGCTCAAAATAGAAAGTACAGTAGCATAATTTTTGGAAGTATTGTCAATGATACCAACAATACCTTTTGATGTTATAACTCCAAAATCTTGCTTAATGCTATCGTTCTTACCTTTATTAACGGTTAAAAAATTATTGGTTGACGAATAACTGTTCTTATAAACATCAGCAATGGTTATTCTGTAATTTTTTTTTGAGATTGAAGTATCAATAACCGTATTGTTTTCAGAGTTTATAGAATTGAAAAGTTGTTCTTTTAAGCGTTTATTTTCTTCAGCTAAAATTTCATTCTCTTGTTCTAAATCGAAATACTTATCAATTGAATTTACAGTACCATAGACACCACCAGAAAGTGCGTTAGCAGAGTTTATAAATTTACTTCTGTGATAAGAATGCGATTGAATAGTAAGTGCTAAGCAAATACTAAAGAGGAATAAAAACAACAGAAAGGTTTTGTTTTTGATAACAAAATTGATGATTTGTTGCATTTATTTCTCGTTTATTTTATCAATACGCTTTTGTATTTTGGCAAGTTTTTAAGAACAATTCCTGTACCTCTTACTACAGCTCTTAATGGGTCTTCGGCTATATAAACAGGTAAATCTGTTTTTTGAGATAAACGCTTGTCTAAACCTCTTAGCATAGATCCACCACCAGCGAGATAAATACCTGTGTTGTATATATCTGCAGCTAATTCCGGAGGAGTTTGTGATAAGGTTTCCATTACGGAATCTTCAATTCTTAAGATAGATTTATCTAATGCTTTAGCAATTTCTCTGTAAGATATCTGCACTTGTTTAGGCTTACCAGTTAATAAGTCACGTCCTTGAACACTCATATCCTCTGGTGGTAATTCTAAATCTTCAGTAGCAGCACCAATCTGAATTTTTATTTTTTCAGCAGTTCTATCACCAACATAAAGGTTGTGTTGCGTACGCATGTAGTAGATAATATCGTTTGTAAATACATCACCAGCTACTTTAACTGATTTATCACACACAATACCGCCAAGTGCTATAACAGCGATTTCAGTAGTTCCACCACCTATATCAACAATCATATTTCCTTTAGGTTGCATAATATCTACACCAATACCAATGGCAGCTGCCATTGGCTCATGTATTAGGTAGACTTCTTTGCCATTAACGCGCTCACAAGATTCTTTTACAGCTCGCATTTCAACTTCAGTAATACCAGAAGGAATACAAACAACCATTCTCAACGCAGGATTAAAAAACTTTTTCTTAAGCGCAGGTATGTTTTTTATAAACATACTTATCATTTGCTCAGAAGCATCAAAATCTGCAATTACTCCATCTTTAAGAGGTCTAATTGTTTTAATGTTCTCGTGGGTTTTACCTTGCATCATGTTGGCTTCTTTACCAACAGCTATTATTTTATTGCTAATTCGATCTCTCGCTACTATAGAAGGACTGTCAACAACAACCTTATCGTTATGTATAATTAGAGTGTTTGCGGTTCCTAAATCAATGGCTATTTCTTCTGTTAGGAAATCAAAAAATCCCATGCGCGTTTATAATATTATTCGGGTTATTCTTGTCAAAGTTTTTTGACTAAGCGTAAATGTAATAAATTATACGTTATTTCTGCCTTTATAGATGTTTTAACTCAATATATTTTTTAATGCTTAAAATGACGTGTTCCTGTAAAGACCATAGCAACATTATTTTCATTACAATAATTGATGCTTAATTCGTCTTTTATAGAGCCGCCAGGTTGAATTACAGCTGTAATACCAGCATTATCTGCAATTTCTACACAATCTGGGAATGGGAAAAATGCATCACTAGCCATAACAGCGCCTTCTAAATCAAAATTGAAAGATTTAGCTTTATGTATCGCTTGGTTTAAGGCATCTATACGACTTGTTTGTCCTGTTCCGCTTGCTAAAAGTTGTTTGTTTTTGGCAAGAACTATGGTGTTAGATTTAGTATGCTTACAAAGTTTTGAAGCAAAAATTAAATCTTCTTTTTCAGCATCAGTTGGTGCTTTAGTTGTAGCTGTTTTTAAATCTTCTAAACTATCAGTTTTGTTATCTTTATCTTGAACTAAAACACCATTTAGACATGTTCTAACAGTTTTTTCAGATAGTTCAACATCATTTAAGATTAAAAGAATTCGGTTTTTCTTTCCTTTTAAAATTTCTAAAGCGTCGTCACTAAATGAAGGTGCGATTACAACTTCACAGAACAATTTATGGATTTCTTCGGCAGTTGCTTTATCAATCTCTGTATTTGAGATTAAGATACCACCAAAAGCAGAAACGGGATCACCAGCTAACGCATCTACATACGCTTGATGAATGGTATCTCTTTGTGCAAAACCACAGGCATTATTATGCTTTAAAATAGCAAAAGTTGGTTCTTCACCCTTAAATTCTAAAATAAGATTTACAGCAGCATCAACATCCAACAGATTATTATAGCTTAATTCTTTACCATGAAGTTTTGTAAACATGGCATCAAAATCACCAAAGAAAAATCCTTTTTGGTGAGGGTTTTCACCATAACGCAATACTTTTCCTTTTGTCTCACTAATCTTTAAAACTGGTTCTTTTTCATCTTTATTGAAATAGTTAAAAATAGCAGAATCGTAGTGAGAAGAAACATTAAAAGCCTTTGCAGCAAAATGCTTACGGTCTTCTTCAGAAGTTTCTCCATTTTTAGATTCAAGTAATTCTAAAAATTCAGCATAATCATCTACAGAAGATACACAAGTAACATCTGCATAGTTTTTAGCGGCAGCTCTAATGAGTGAAATACCTCCAATATCAATTTTTTCAATGATATCTTGATTACTAGCACCAGAAGCAACAGTTTTTTCAAAAGGATATAAATCAACAATGACCAAATCAATTTGTGGAATATCAAACTCAGCAAGTTCGGCAACATCACCTTCGTGATTTTGACGATTTAAAATACCACCAAAAACTTTTGGATGTAAAGTTTTAACCCTTCCACCTAATATTGAAGGATAAGATGTAACATCTTCTACAGGCACAACGTTAATGCCTAAATCTTTGATGAATTTTTCCGTTCCACCAGTTGAATAAATGGTAACGTTGAGATCGTTTAATTTTTTTACTATTGGTTCTAATCCGTCCTTACTAAATACCGAAATTAGCGCTGAGGATATGGTTTTGTTGCTCATAATGTTGTGTTGTGATTTTGATGCTGCAAAAATAAAATAAACAATACGATTATCTTTGTGGTTATATGAGTTTCTTTAAGTTTTTTGTAACAATAAATTGTTGAAAACGTCCTATCTTTAAATTGTTTTAAAACAACCAACATATGCTTGTCTATTTAAGAGTATTCAAAGAGAGTTTTTCGTTTGCACTAAATGCTCTCAGAAATAATAAGTTACGTACCTTTCTGTCACTTTTGGGCGTTACCGTTGGTATCTTCTCTATTATTGCCGTTTTAGCCGCTGTAGATTCATTAGATAAAAACATTAAGGAAAACCTATCAGGACTTGATAAAAACACCATGTACCTCACTAAATATTCTTTTGGACCAACAGAAGTGCCAAGATGGAAACGTGATAATTTTCCGCAAACAGAGTATGATGATTATGAGTTTGTGAGACGTAATGTACCAGATATTGAAGAGTCTGCCTATGTGATTTTTGGTGGTAGAGAAACTATCCGTTACCAAGCAGAAACATTAACTAATATTGAGATTACACCGATTTCTCATGGAATTTATGTTATAGATGATTTAAAAATCGACAAAGGTAGATTCTATTCAGAATTAGAGTCAGATACGGGAGCGCCTGTTATTGTTATTGGTTACGAATTAGCTGAAAATTTATTTGATCAGTCTAATCCAATTGGTAAAGTGGTGAGAGTATATGGTAGAAAGTTAACAGTGATTGGAGTTTTAGAGAAATATGGATCAGGTTTAGGTGACTCGCCAGACGTTAAAGGCTTTGTGCCTGCAAATTTTGTGAGACAATTTAGAAATGGAGGTGTAGATGGTCTGCCAGGTGCTGTAGTTATAAAACCAAAATCTGGGGTAGATATGGGTGCTTTTGAAAGTGTTTTAAAGCAAAAATTCAGAGCGTATAGAGGTCTGAAAGCTGATGAAGACGATGACTTTTTTATTAATAAATTATCTGGTTTAGTATCTTTTGTAGATGCTATTATTGGAACACTTAACCTTGTTGGTTGGGTAATAAGTGGGTTTTCACTTTTAGTAGGTGGCTTTGGTATTGCCAATATTATGTTTGTGAGTGTAAAAGAGCGTACAAACCTTATTGGAATTCAAAAATCTTTAGGAGCTAAAAACCGTTTTATTTTATTTCAATTTTTATTCGAAGCCGTAATTTTAGCTGTTGTAGGTGGCTTAATCGGTCTGTTTCTTGTTTATATAACAGCCTTAATAATGAATGGAGTAGTGGGAGATGACTTTAACTTTGTCTTATCTTTTGGCAATATGTTCCTTGGTTTTGCTCTTTCTACATTTATAGGATTAATATCTGGAGTAATACCTGCAATATCAGCATCTCGACTGGATCCTGTTGAGGCTATTAGAACTGGAATGTAGTATTTTAGTTAGTAGTTAGTATTGTGATTAAATAAAACTAGCAATTTCTTTACAAACAAACTCTAGAAAACGTTCATCAGCTTCAGTAAATGGGTCTGGAGTATTCGAGTCTATATCAATTTGCCCAATATTTTCACCATTTATAAAAATAGGAATTACAATCTCAGCTTTTACGGTTATACTACAAGCTATGTAATTATCTTGCGCAGACACATCTGGTACTACGAAGTTTTTATTACTCACGGCAACTTGTCCGCATATGCCTTTGCCAAAAGGAATTATGGTATGTTCGGTTGGTTCTCCTACATATGGCCCAAGTTTTAACTCGTGCTTGTCTCCGTTTTTAAAATAGAAACCGACCCAATTGTAATAGTCTACATTGGCTTCAAGAAGCTCACAAATTTTTAATAGACGCTCGTCTATAGTAAAGTTAGTGTTAGATGCTATTGATTTTATTTCGGGTTTTAGAGTTTCAAAAGTCATAATTGCAAATTTTTGGCAAAAATATCTAAAAGCGTAAACTTTTAAATTAGGGTTTTCATAAATTTAACAGCCTACAATTAATAATATTTTATTTGAGAGAACTCTTAACAAAATATAAGCTCGTTATAAGATTCATTATCACCTTTTTATTGGTATATGGTGTGTTAACCATTGGTTATAATATTTATTTAAAATTATCTGATGGTTCTAAGCACTATCCTGATTACATGACCAATTTGGTCGCTAGACAGACTAATTCTTTGCTGAATAGTGTGGGATATAAGGCTGAAGTTATACCACATCCCAAAGAACCTTCAATGAAGGTAATCATTAATGGAAAATTTGTGGCCAGAGTTATAGAAGGTTGTAATGCTGTGAGCATTATCATTTTGTTTCTATCTTTTATTGTCGCTTTTGCAGGTAAGATAAAAACAACAGTACTCTATTGTTTTGCGGGTAGTATAATCATATATGCTTTTAATCTTATCCGAATAGTGATTTTATCAGCAGGACTTTACCATTACCCATGGAGACGCGAGGTCTTACACAATGTTATTTTCCCAATGGTAATTTATGGGACTGTATTTATCCTTTGGATGTTTTGGGTTAATAGATTTTCTAAAAATGTAAAAGCAAATGCCTAAACTTACGCGCTACATATTGGCTGTTTTATTGTTACTCGTTTTGGTGGCGATTAGAGGTTTTGAGGATTATTTGTTCTACGATCCTTATCTCACGTTTTTTGAAAACGACTATCTCTATATAGATAATCCTAGACGCGAAGTAGCTAAATTAGTGTTCTATACAAGTTTGCGATATTTGTTAAACACATTGGCATCGATAGGGATTTTATATCTGATTTTTAATGATAAAATCATGATAAAATTTTCAGTTTTGCTGTATACGATTGCCTATGTGTTATTACTCATCCCTTTTCTATATTTTGTTATTAATCCCAAGCAAGAAGACTACTATTTATTCTTCAATATCAGACGATTTTTGATACAGCCAATAGGTTTAATTTTACTCTTACCAGCATTTTACTATTACAAACTTAATCGTTAAGGATTTTATAAAATCATTTCCGTTTGTGTCAATTTTGTAACTTTGCAATGTGAAATATTCATTTCTAAATAGAACCATTGCTATAGCACTATCTTTTTTAGTGTTGTTTTCTACGCTTTCTTTAACTGTAGAAAAGCATTTCTGTGGTGATACCTTAGTGGATATTGCAGTATTTTCAAAAATAGATTCATGTTGTGGTGATGCCAATGACTCCGATGCATTTGAGACTACAAAAAATACATGTTGTAAAAACGAAGTGGATGTCGTTGAAGGGCAAGATGAATTAAAGATTACCTCAATTGATGATCTAACAAGCATAGAAAAGCAAATACTTATTGCTTTTCATTTTACTTATATCCACCTGTTTGAAAGCTTACCTAAAAAAGCAATACCAAACAGAGACTACTCTCCTCCCGAAATAGTGAAAGACATTCACGTTTTGGACGAAACTTTCCTTATTTAGACAATTTAAAATTTTCAAGATTTTGTATTCGTTGAGAATACTAACCGAAGATAATTTTAAATTAAATAATTAATGACACACACATATAAGGTTACAGGAATGACCTGTAACGGTTGCAAGGCCTCTGTAGAAAAGGCTCTATCTGAACTGTCTGATGTAGATAAGGTTGAGGTTAATCTTAATGACAGTACTGCAACCATAACAATGCAAAAGCATATCGAAGTAGATACACTTCAAAATGCACTATCAGATAAATACACAATTTCAGAGCAAAACACTAAAAATGTTTTTAGCTCTACTCAGCCTAATGATGAAAAGAAAAGAGAAATAAAGCAGTTATTTCCGCTGTTTCTAATTTTTGGTTACATCATTATGGCCTCAACCTTACTAAACATAAAACCATGGAATATTAATGGCTTTATGCTAGATTTTATGGGCTTATTTTATATTGTTTTCAGCTTTTTTAAGTTTTTAGACCTTAAGAGTTTTCCAGAAAGTTTTAGAATGTACGACCCATTGGCCAAAGCTGTTCCAGCTTATGGATGGATATACCCATTTATTGAGGTTGCCTTAGGTCTAATGTTTCTTATGCGCTTTCAAACAACTATTGCTCTGATAGTTACTTTAGTAATTTTAGGAATTACAACTTTTGGAGTTACCAAAACATTATTAGATAAAAAATCTATTCAATGTGCTTGTTTGGGTACAGCATTAAAGTTGCCAATGACCAAAGCGACCTTTATTGAAAATGCTATAATGATAGCTATGGCCATATTTATGATTAATAAAACTTTTGTTGTATGAAAAAGTTTGTAATTATAATGCTGCTTTTGCCCTTTATAGGGCTATCTCAAGATCAATTAGAGGGTGTAATTTTAGAAACAAGTACAGGCAAGGAAATGCCTTTGCCTGGTGCTAATGTTTATTGGTTGGGTTCAACTATTGGATCAATAACTGACGAAGATGGCACTTTTTCGTTACCATATAAATTTTCTTATAATAAGTTGATTATAAGTTATGTAGGATTTAAAACAGATACATTAACGGTAAATAAAAACAGATATGTTAGACACGTATTAGAACCTTCTGAAGAATTAGAAGCAGTAACAGTTACGGCGAGAAAACAAACAACTTCAAAATCATTCCTCAAAGCAACTAATACGATTACTGTAAGTTCAGATGAACTACTAAAAGCAGCCTGTTGTAATTTGTCTGAGAGTTTTGAAACCAATCCGTCTATAGATGTAAATTTTGCTGATGCGGTTTCAGGAACAAAACAAATAAAAATGCTAGGCCTAACTAGTCCATATATATTGATTACTACCGAAAACATTCCTGCTATTCGAGGAGCATCCCAAGCTTATGGACTAAGTTTTATTCCAGGTACTTGGGTAGAAAGTATTCAGATTACTAAAGGAGCAGGTAGTGTAGTAAATGGTTTTGAAAGTATTGCAGGCCAGATAAACACAGAATTAGTCAAACCTACTACGGACGATGCGTTGTTTGTGAACCTTTATGGTGCTACAAGTGAGCGTCTAGAATTTAATACGCATTTTAATACAAAGGTGTCAGATAAATGGAGTACAGGAGTGTACCTTCATGGTAATACACATCAAGAAAAGCATGATGTTAATGATGATGGTTTTTTGGATATGCCATTGTTTAACCAAATAAACATGATGAACCGTTGGCAATACACAAATCCAGAAAAAGGTGTCGTTAGTTTTATAAATTTAAAATATGTTAATGACGAAAAGCAATCCGGACAATTAGGATTCAATCCAGAGATTCACAAAGGAACTACAGAATTTTGGGGTAGCGAGATTAATACAGAGCGCTTTGAGGTAAGTACAAAGCTAGGCTATGTAAACCCCGAAATTCCCTACCAAAGTTTAGGATTTCAAACCGCTTTTAGCCATCATAAACAAGATTCTTACTTTGGATTAAATCTTTACGATATAAAACATAACAGTTTTTATTCTAACTTGGTCTATAACAGCATAATTTCCGATTCGCGTCATAAGATAAAAACAGGTTTAAGTTTCACCTATGATCATTATGATGAACTTGTTAACACAGAAACTTTTGAGCGTACAGAGAATTCCATTGGTGCGTTTTTTGAGTATTCATATGACAATCTCGATAAATTAACTATGACTGCTGGTATGCGCGTGGATCAGCACAACAGGCTTGGGTTTTTTGTAACTCCTCGATTACATGTGCGTTATACACCTTGGGAAAAATCAGCATTGAGATTTTCTGTCGGAAGAGGAAAACGAAGTGCCAATATTTTTGCTGAAAATCAGAGTATGTTTGCTAGCTCAAGACAAATCAATATTTTAAATTCAGGAGGAAAGATTTATGGTTTAGATCCTGAAATTGCTTGGAATTATGGTGTGAGTTATCTGCAAGGTTTTAATCTTTTTGATAGAAAGGCTGATATAGCGTTTGATTTTTATAGAACGGATTTTCAAAATCAGGTTGTGGTAGATTGGGAAAACCCTTTTGAAGTAAACTTTTATAATCTTGAAGGAGATAGCTATGCTAATAGTTTTCAATTTGAATTTAACTATAACCTATTTAAAAATTTTGATTTACGTACAGCTTACAAGTTCTACGATGTAAAAACCGACTATAATTCTGGTGAATTAGAAAAGCCATTAGTGCCTAAACATCGCGTATTTGCTAATGCTGCTTATGAAACAGATCAGAAAGATAATGGTGCACAATGGAAGTTTGATGCAACGTATAATTGGTTAGATTCTCAACGCTTTCCTAGCACCACCCTAAGCGATATCGAATATCAATTAGATGAATATTCGCCAACTGTAGCTACTTTAAATCTTCAGGTAACAAAGGTCTTTTCACCTAAGTTTGAAGTATATTTAGGAGGTGAGAATGTAACTAACGTAAGGCAAAATAATCCAATAGTTAGTGCGGACAATCCTTTTGGTTCAAATTTTGATACTAACTTTGTATATGGACCAATATTTGGGAGCATGTACTATGCAGGATTACGATTTAGAATAAAATAAACTGTCATTACTGCAGCAGGAATCTATAATAAAAAAATAAATAATTAAATTCTGAAACAAGTTCAGAATGGTAAAAACAACAATAAAATGAAACAAGTAACTTTAATTATAGCATTATTAGTAACTACAATGACATTTGCTCAGAATAAGAATGCCAAAGCTTCTATGGAAGTAGATGGTGTTTGTGGTATGTGTAAAGAACGTATAGAAAAAGCTGCGATTAGAACTAAAGGTGTGAAATCTGCAGTATGGAACGTGGATACACATGAGCTTAAATTGATTTATGACGAGCGTAAAACAGATTTAAAAACTATTTCTAAAAATATTGCTGCGGTAGGCCATGATACAAAAGAAATAAAAGCCACAGATGAGGCTTATGATTCAGTTCACCCTTGTTGTAGGTATCGTGATAAAGATGTCGTTAAAGACCATGAAGGTCAAGAGAAAGCAGAAAACAAAAATTAATCATAAAGCCTGATCATAAGTTCAGGCTTTTATTTGACAAAACCGTAAAAAAATAAAAGCCCTCAACTTTCGTCAAAGGCTTTTGCTTTATCATTTAAACTCAACCATGTTATTGGCAATATTGAGTTCCTTTAGTATTGAGGTTATCGACCTACATCATGCCTGGCATTCCGCCTCCACCCATCGGTGGCAAAGCAGGAGTATCTTCTTTAATATCAACTAAAGCGCATTCAGTAGTCAAAATCATACCAGCTACAGAAGCTGCATTCTCTAACGCAATACGAGTTACTTTCTTAGGGTCTATAATACCTGCTTTAAGCATGTCTACATATTCTTCAGATTTAGCATCGTAACCAAAGTCTTTTTTACCTTCTAATACTTTATTGATAACAACAGATCCTTCACCTCCTGCGTTTTCAACAATAGTTCTTAAAGGAGCTTCAATCGCTTTATTAACGATTTGTACACCTGTAGTTTCGTCAAGGTTGTCTGTGGTGATTTTTTCTAAAGTCTTTTTAGCTCTTACTAAAGCAACTCCACCACCAGCAACAATACCTTCTTCTACAGCAGCACGTGTAGCGTGTAAAGCATCGTCAACACGATCTTTCTTTTCTTTCATTTCAACTTCAGAAGCTGCACCAACATATAATACAGCAACTCCACCAGCTAATTTTGCTAAACGCTCTTGAAGTTTCTCTTTATCATAGTCAGAAGTAGTTGTTTCTATTTGAGCTTTAATTTGGTTAACTCTTGCTTTAATATCAGAAGAATTACCGTTACCATTTACAATAGTTGTGTTGTCCTTGTCTATCATTACAGACTCGGCTGTACCTAGCATAGAAAGGTCAGCGTTTTCTAAAGAGAAACCTCTTTCTTCAGAGATTACAGTACCACCAGTTAAGATTGCAATATCCTCTAACATTGCTTTACGTCTGTCTCCAAAACCAGGTGCTTTTACAGCAGCGATTTTTAATCCTCCACGTAATTTATTTACAACTAAAGTAGCTAAAGCTTGTCCTTCTACATCTTCAGCGATGATTAATAATGGACGGCCAGATTGCGCAACTGGTTCTAAGATTGGAAGAATTTCTTGTAAGTTAGAAATCTTCTTGTCGAATAATAAAATGTATGGATTTTCTAAATCAGCAATCATTTTATCAGCATCAGTCACAAAGTATGGAGATAAGTAACCTCTGTCAAACTGCATACCTTCTACAACATCTACATAAGTATCTGTTCCTTTTGCTTCTTCGACAGTAATTACACCTTCTTTACCAACTTTGCCAAAAGCTTCAGCGATAAGCTCACCAATAGTATTGTCGTTGTTAGCAGAAATAGAAGCTACTTGCTGAATTTTTTCAGAAGAGTTTCCTACTTTTTTCGCTTGTTTTTCTAAGTCTGCAGTAATGGTTTCTACAGCCTTATCAATACCACGTTTTAAGTCCATTGGGTTAGCACCAGCAGCAACGTTTTTTAAGCCTTCTTTTACAATAGCTTGTGCTAAAACGGTTGCGGTTGTTGTACCATCACCAGCTAAATCGTTGGTTTTAGAAGCGACTTCTTTTACCATTTGAGCTCCCATGTTTTCTAGCTCGTCTTCTAGTTCAATCTCTTTTGCTACAGAAACACCATCTTTGGTTACTTGAGGTGCTCCAAATGATTTACCTATAATTACATTACGACCTTTTGGCCCTAAAGTTACTTTTACTGCATTTGCTAAAGCATCGACACCACGTTTTAGTCCGTCGCGTGCTTCAATATCGAATTTTATTTCTTTTGCCATTTTTTTAAATTTTTTAGCTTTTTGCCTCTAGCTATCTGCTATTGGCTAATACGTTTGTTAATTGATTTTAGGGTGCTAAAAGCCAAAGGCTAATAGCCAAAGTTTTTAAACAATTGCCAAGATGTCGCTTTCGCGCATCATTAAATAGTCTTTACCTTCTAACTTTAACTCAGTGCCACCATATTTACCATATAAAACAGTGTCACCAACTTTAACAGTTAAAGGTTCATCTTTTTTGCCATTGCCAATTGCAACAACAGTTCCTTTTTGCGGTTTTTCTTTTGCATTGTCTGGAATAATGATACCCGAAGCTGTTTTGGTTTCAGCTTCCATAGGTTCTACAAGAACTCTGTCTGCCAAAGGTTTAATGTTTAAAGCCATTTGTTATAATATTTTTGATTAATTAAAAGTTGTTTTAATGCTTTGTTATTATTCGAAAATTATGCCAATACAAATAGACTGACAAACTTGCAGATATACCTGTCGGAAATTTATAGTACAAAAAAAGCCAACTTTTAAAGTTGGCTTTACATTATTGTAATAGAGAAGTATTAGTTCCCTTCAGTATCGTTTGTTGTACCAGCATCTTCTGTATTAGATGGAGTAGATATTGGCATTTCTGTAGCTTCATTTTCATCTAAAGCTTTAGAATCTATATTGTTCCCAGAGTCTATTGTAAGGTTAGAGGCAAGGATTAATACAATTAAGGCTGCGCCTAAAAACCATGTGCTCTTGTCTAAGAAGTCTCCTGTTTTCTTTACACCACCTAATTGTTGTGTGCCACCACCACCAAAAGATGATGATAAACCTCCACCTTTTGGATTTTGTACCATAATCACTACGACTAATAAAAATGCAACGATTACGATTAAAACTAAAAATATTGTAAATGCACTCATTTTATATTGTGTTATTATCTTTTATTTCTTCTACCAGTTTTATTTGGTCTGCAAAGAAACTACTTTTTTCTGGATATTTCAAACTTAAAATTTTATAAGATTGAATGGCTTTGTCATAGTTTTTTTGTTCTAAATAAATCCTTGCCAAAGTTTCAGTCATTAAGCTGTCAGAAACGTTATCATCGTTGTTTACCAACTTAGGTTTCGGTGTATTACTGGCAACGGGTTTTATCTTAGGATTTTCGCTTATAAACTTATCAATAAGATCTAGTTTACTGGCTAATGGTTGCGCTGTATCCTCTTTTTGAGTATCTGAAATTTCAGCTTCCGTTTCCCTTTCTATGGGTTTAAAACTTGTTATTTTTAACCACTCGGTAAAAGAATGATTCTCATTTTTGTCAAATTCTAGAGGTTTTCCAATACTTAGTTTTTCTTCTGGCGTTATGTTTTTAACATCGACTGAAATTATAGAATCTTCAAGCTTTAGAGTTTCTTCCTTAGGAGTATACTGTGTTTTTGCCTCAAACAGGTTTGGGTCTAAAACACCTTCGGTTGCTTTAATGTGTTCTTTTAATGCATCATCAATGGTCACACTTTTGTTAACCGAAATATCGTCAACTTCATTAACGTCTATGGATTTAATGTATTCTGAGTTTTGCTTAATTTGATTAGAAATTTCGTTCTGATTAAAAATTTCTGAGGTAATGTAATCAAACAAAACACTACGATCTGCTGTATGCGCAGCAGTTACTTTTAGCGCATTATTGTATTTGTAACTCTCTTTTTGTTTAAGACCTTTTAAGTATAAAGCACGTAAAGGTTGAAAGTATGGATACTCATTAATTTTTGCCAATAATGCATCTGTCTGAGTAGCCGTAACAGCCTCAGGATGCTGAAGTAAATATGTTAATTCTTTTAGTTGCATATATTACCAATTGGCTAATGATGCATTAAAAATATCTTGTGTTAATCGCTCAAAAATAACCTCAAAAGCTTCGTCTTTTGTACCTCCAACTAATTGAGCATTTGCATCAAAGTCAAAGAAAAATGAAAAACGTTGTTCAAAATCTTTATCTTCATCTAGTGTATTAAAATAACGTACGTTAACACTAATAGTTAGGCGGTTTTGGGCAGCTGTGTTTTGTGCGGTAGCTGTCATTGGAGCGATTCTATATTCGGTAATTTCTCCTTCAAACAGTAAGTCTCCGCCAGTATTTACAAGATTTAGACTGGTTTGGTTTTGAATTAAGTCTTGTAATGCATTTGTAAAATCTATGTCTAAACCTGGCTCAACAAGTTCGGCATTATTCTGAAAAAAGTTGACTTGAAATGTTTTGGCATCACCAGTGTCTGCACCTGTAAAAGAATAGATACCACAACCTGTTAATGTGATTGTAAATAAAAGTATTGCGATGTATTTTAATAATTTCATCTAAAGTGTTTTTAACTGAACGCACTTACTTTTTTAATAGTGCTTGTGTTGTACTAATCTTTTCTTAAAGATCGTATTGCTTTATTTTTCTATAAAGTGTACGCTCGCTTATTCCCAATTCGGCAGCAGCCAATTTGCGCTTACCATTATGACGCTCTAGAGATTTTTTAATAAGTTCTAACTCTTTGTCTTGTAAAGATAAGGTTTCTTCCTCTTCAATCTCTTCAGCAAAATGATACTTATCATCAACGTCTATTGTATTAGCGTCGTTATCTTCTGTATGCTGTGGTATGGATAGTACTTCTAAGTTATCAATCTCAGATGCTGTTTCATAACTTTCGTCATCATCATCTCCATAAATTTTCTGAATGAGGTGCTCGTTTTCTTTTTTAACATCAGAAACACTTCCTGACTTCATTAATTCCATGGTTAACTTTTTAAGGTCGTTCAAATCACTTTTCATGTCGAACAACACCTTATAAAGTATTTCTCTTTCGCTACTAAAATCACTTTCAGATTTAGAAGTATTAATTACAGCTGGTAAGCTTGTGCCAGTATTAGGTAAGTAATTCTGAAGTGTTACGGCATTTATAGTACGATTGTGCTCTAAAACCGAAACTTGTTCAGCAACATTTCTCAATTGACGAATGTTACCATTCCAACGGTATTTTAAAAGTAAGGCAACTGCATCGTCAGTTAACTTTACAGTTGGCATTTTATATTTTAAAGCAAAATCGCTAGCAAATTTTCTAAATAATAAATGAATATCCTCCTTGCGGTCACGCAATGCTGGAAGATTTATTTCGATTGTACTAAGGCGATAGTAAAGGTCTTCTCTAAACTTTTCTTTCTTAATGGCTTCAAACATATTAACGTTTGTAGCTGCTACAATTCTTACATTAGTTTTTTGAACCTTACTAGAACCTACTTTAATAAACTCACCATTTTCCAAAACACGAAGTAAGCGTACTTGGGTTGTTAATGGTAATTCACCAACTTCATCTAAAAAGATGGTTCCGCCATCAGCAACTTCAAAATAACCAGAACGTGTTTGTGTGGCACCCGTAAAAGCACCTTTTTCGTGACCAAACAACTCGCTGTCTATAGTGCCTTCTGGGATGGCGCCACAGTTTACCGCAATGTATTTGCCATGCTTTCTGTGGGAAAGCTGGTGTATAATTTTAGGAATACTTTCTTTACCAACACCACTTTCACCTGTTACAAGCACAGAAATATCTGTAGCAGCAACCTGAATGGCTTTTTCTATGGCACGATTAAGCTTAGGATCGTTTCCTATAATGCCGAAGCGTTGTTTTATAGCTTGTATGGATTCCATATTTTAATTGGCGTATGTAAAAATTTCGTTGAACCCAGTCGTGAGTGAAACCCCATCTTCTTCTAATGAGATTTCATAGGCTCTTGTGCTTATTCTATCAGAGTTGTCATAAGTTACATCGAAATTATAAAGTTCTCCGTTAATACTTGTTGCTATACAGTTATTAGAAGCGAAATCATGAGATAGAGCATCCCCTAAAGTATCTTCATAATCATCATTTAAAATAGAAAGCATATTCCCTAGATTATAGATCTGGTTCGGAATAGGATTTTCAAAATTATCGTAACTATAAGTGATGTTTAGATTGTTATCGCCTGTGGTAATACTAGTTGCGCAATTACCATCTTCATTAAAGGTTACGGTTTCAGATAATATAAGGTTTCCATCGTCAAAAGACTCTTTTTTGAAAAATCTATTGTTCTCATCTAATGTAAAAACAGTGCTTATTGTAGTGCCAACTTCTGTTCTTGTTATGGTGTTACCATTATAAGAAAAGTTGTATTCGTAGTCCTCTTCATTATCTTCAAAATAATTGTAAGTAATATTAGAAATATTGTTGCCATCATATGTTATTGAAGTAGTATTAGTAGTTTGTCCTAAACTATTTATAGACAAAAAACTTATTACTTGTCCTTCAGAATTTGTTTCAACAGTTTGTGTTTCTGTAACAGTTTGTGTTTCACCTAAAACTGTAGCTGTTGTTTCAATTTCACCATAACCTAACGAGTTTTCTTCTAAGAAGTAATCTGTTTTTACTATGGTTTCAAAAGGGAATCCAAATAAAGACGTGTTAAGTGTAACATCTAATTCGTATTTACTTAATGTTATATCATCGGAGCTACCATTTCCGCCACCATTATTATTTCCACCACCACTGAAGGCAGGATCCAAAGGTTCGTTTTCACAAGCTGTTACTAATGCAAATGCACAGAATAGTAATAATATTTTTTTCATTAATAAATCAATTAAGAGTTGTTTTTTGAATAACCCACAGCTTCACCAATAAGTGTAGCGCTTGTACAGTCTAAAATTTTCACCATTACGAAATCACCAGGTTTATAATGTTCTTTTGGAAACACGGCAACCATATTCTGACTGTTTCTGCCAGACCAGTGTTGGTCTGATTTTTTAGAAGACTTTTCAATAAGAATTTCTTCTACTTTACCAACATGCTGCTGGGTTCTGTATAAGCTATGTCTACGTTGTAAGGCTTGTATTTCGTTAAGGCGTCGTTGTTTAACATCAGCAGGTACGTCATCTTCCATTTTTCTGCCCGCAAGTGTACCAGGGCGCTCAGAGTACGCAAACATAAAACCGTAATCGTATTTTACATAGTCCATTAAGGTTAGAGTATCTTGATGATCTTCTTCTGTTTCGGTTGGGAAACCAGCAATCATATCCTGACTAATGGCTACATCTGGTATGATGCGACGAATATTATCGATGAGTTCAAAATATTCTTCGCGCGTATGAAGACGATTCATTTCTTTGAGAATACGGTTGCTGCCACTTTGTACCGGAAGATGGATGTAATTGCATATATTTTCATACTTCGCCATGGTTTCTATAACATCTAAAGTCATATCCTGAGGATTAGATGTAGAGAATCTAAAACGCATCTTTGGCTGTGCTTTGGAACATAATTCTAATAGCTTGGCGAAGTTTACAGCTGTTGCTTTTTGCAATTCTGACGCTTTCTCAAAATCCTTTTTAAGTCCACCTCCGTACCATAAATAGCTATCAACGTTTTGTCCTAAAAGCGTAACTTCTTTATAGCCTTTATTCCATAAATCGTTTACTTCTTCAATGATGCTTTGAGGGTCTCTACTACGCTCTCTTCCTCTGGTAAAAGGGACTACGCAAAAAGTACACATGTTATCGCAACCACGTGTAATTGAAACAAATGCACTAACACCATTACTGTTAAGACGTACAGGCGAAATATCTCCATAAGTTTCCTCCTTAGATAAAATAACATTAATGGCTTCTCTACCTTCTTCTACTTCGCTAAGTAAATTAGGTATATCCTTATAAGCATCAGGTCCAACGACCAAATCAACAATTTTTTCTTCTTCTAAGAATTTTGTTTTTAGACGCTCTGCCATACAACCCAATACACCAACCTTCATGCTAGGGTTTTTATCTTTTACCTTATCGTAATACTTAAGGCGTTTTCTAACAGTTTGCTCAGCTTTGTCTCTGATAGAGCAAGTGTTTACCAAAACTAAATCAGCATCTTCAAGGTTTTGGGTTGTGTTGTATCCTTGTTCAGACAAGATAGAAGCTACGATTTCGCTATCGCTAAAATTCATCTGGCAACCATAACTTTCTATAAATAGCTTTTTAGTATTACTATCTTTTTGGTCTAATACCAAGGCTTTACCTTGTTTGTTTTCGTCGATTATTTTTTCCATAATATTTCCCATGATTAGGGAATCGCAATTTCTAGTTTCAATTGACAATAAGTGTGCAAAGATAGGATTAATTTATGTATTCTGACAATCTGGCAGATAATTGTTTTGCAATTAATATTCTCTGAATATTCAAATTTATTTCATGCTGTTTCTTTTCTTTAAAGGAATATTTAAAAGAATTGAAATGTTAAATGTCAGTCTCATAATTATCTTTTTTATTCACTATTTATATGTTGTGTGTCTGAGATAAAAAGTATGGTATTTAATACCAAATTAGGATTGTAAATTTATTTTCACATACATTTGTAACCTCAAAAAATTAAATAATGCCGAAGAATCTAGTTATTGTTGAGTCTCCAGCAAAGGCCAAAACCATAGAAAAATTTTTAGGAAAAGATTACAAAGTAGAGTCTAGTTTTGGACACATTTCAGACTTGCCTTCAAAAGAGTTGGGAGTTGATGTAGAGGGAGATTTTGAGCCAAAATATAAAGTGTCTAAAGATAAACGAGACGTAGTAAAGAAACTGAAAGAGTTAGCTAAAAAAGCCGAAATGGTTTGGCTGGCCAGTGATGAGGATCGTGAGGGAGAAGCAATTGCGTGGCACTTGGCAGAAGCGCTAGATTTAGATAAAGAAAAGACGAAGCGTATTGTTTTTCATGAGATTACAAAAAGTGCAATAAATAAGGCCATTGAGAATCCTCGTGGCATAGATTATAACTTAGTAGATGCACAGCAAGCTAGACGTGTTCTAGATCGTATTGTTGGTTATGAATTGTCTCCGGTTTTATGGCGAAAAGTTAAAGGAGGTTTATCAGCAGGTAGAGTACAGTCTGTATCTGTAAGGCTTATTGTTGAGCGTGAGCGCGAAATACAAGACTTTAATCCAGAAGCATCTTACAGAGTAGATGCGGAATTTACATCAGAGGACGGGAAATCATTTAAAGCTAAATTACCAAAGAACTTTGGTTCAGAAGAAGAGGCTTTAGAATTTTTAAATAATAATAAAGGAGCTACTTATCAAGTAGCTGACCTACAAAAAAAGCCAGCAAAAAAATCACCTGCAGCACCTTTTACAACATCTACATTGCAGCAGGAAGCATCCAGAAAATTAGGGTTTTCTGTAAGTAGAACTATGAGCAATGCTCAGCGTTTATACGAGGCTGGTCTTATAACATATATGAGAACAGATAGTGTTAATCTATCTGATGAGGCAAGACAAGGAGCTGAGAAAGAGATTGTCTCAGCTTATGGATCAGAATATAGCAAACCAAGAAATTACAAAGGAAAATCTAAAGGTGCTCAAGAAGCTCACGAAGCAATAAGACCAACAGATTTTTCTAATCATTCAGTAAATGTAGAACGCGATCAAGCACGACTTTACGATTTAATTTGGAAGCGTACGATTGCATCGCAAATGAGTGAGGCTAAACTAGAGCGCACTAACTTAAAAATTCAAATTAATAGTTCTAATAAAGTAGGTGAGCAATTCTCTGCTAATGGAGAAATCATAACCTTTGATGGATTTTTAAAAGTATACCTAGAAGGTACAGATGACGAAGACGCTGAACAAGATGGAATTTTACCAGATTTAAAAGTAGGTGAAGCGTTGTCTAATAATTATATTACGGCAACACAACGTTTTACCAGACCTCCTTCAAGATTTACGGAAGCATCGTTAGTGAAGCAGTTAGAGGAATTAGGTATTGGTAGACCATCGACATACGCACCAACAATTTCTACAATTCAGAATAGAAATTATATAGAAAAAGGGACTCATGAAGGGGATGAAAGAGCCTACAAACAATTAGTCTTTTCAAACCAAAGTATTAAAGAAAAGAATCTTACAGAAAAAGTAGGTTCTAATAAAGGTAAATTGGTGCCAACAGATGTTGGTTTTATTGTTACTGACTTCTTGGTAAATCATTTTGAAAGTATTTTAGATTATAATTTTACGGCAAGGGTAGAAGAAAGTTTTGATGATATTGCAGAAGGTAAAGAAGATTGGAAAGCAATGATGAAAGATTTCTATAAAGGTTTTCATCCTCAGGTTGAAGATGTTCAGGAAAATGCTGAGCGTGAAACGGGAGAGCGTATTCTTGGTACTGATCCAAAAACAGGTCGTCAGGTAAGTGTACGTTTAGGTAAGTTTGGTCCTATGGTACAAATTGGTACTGTAGATGATGAAGAGAAACCTCAGTTTGCCAGCTTATCACCAGACCAACAACTTAATACTATTACCTATGAAGAGGCTATGGATTTGTTCAAGCTTCCAAAAGCTTTAGGTCATTATAAAGATGATGAAGTTGAGGTGAATAACGGACGATTTGGCCCTTATGTTAGATACGGTAAGAAGTTTGTCTCGTTACCAAAGGGAGTTGATCCATTAAGTGTAGAATTAGATGAAGCTATAGTATATATTAAGGAGAAAGAAAAAGCAGATGCTCCTATATATACGTATCAAGGTTTAGAAGTTACAAAAGGCAAAGGGCGCTTTGGCCCATTTATTAAATGGAACAATATGTTCATAAATGTGAATAAAAAATACGATTGGGATAATTTATCTGACGAAGACATTGTAACTTTGATCGAGAATAAAATCCAAAAAGAAAAAGATAAACTTATTCATGTTTGGGAAGATGAAGGTATTAGAGTAGAAAAAGCACGTTGGGGAAGACATAATGTTATAAAAGGCAAGCAGAAAGTTGAGCTAGCTAAAACAGTAGATGTGTCTGATATGACCTTAGAAGAAGCAAAAGCTATTCTAGAAAAAAATGCTCCCAAAAAGAAAACCAGAAAAACCACAAAGAAGAAAACGACCACCAAAAAGAAGTAATACTTTATGAATTTTAATTTTCTAACGCCTGTTTCAGATGCGGTTTTAGCTCACTCAGAACTATTAGCGCAGCAAGCGCTCGGAAAAAAAATCAAAATTCACTCAAAGCAAAATGGTATCCCAGATTTAGATGATGTTCAATTAGCAATCATCGGAGTTCTGGAAAATAGAAATGATGTCAACTATATAGGTGTTGATATTAATTTTGATACTGTTAGGAAAACACTTTATACACTATTCCCGGGAAATTGGAGTTCAACTATTGCAGACCTTGGTGATATATTGCCAGGCGAATCTGTAGAAGACACCTACTTTGCTATCCGTACCGCAATCAATGTCTTGGTAGAAAAAAATATTATTCCGATAATAATAGGGGGAAGTCAAGATTTAACCTATGCTAATTATCGTGCATATGATGATTTAATGCCAATGGTTAATATTGTCAATGTAGACACTAACTTCGATTTAGGAGATGCTAATTTGCCAATTAAAAATAATAGTTATGTAGGGAAGATTATTGTTGAAGAGCCTTATAACCTTTTTAATTATTCGGCAATAGGCTATCAAACATACTTTAATTCTCAAGAGGAAATAGATCTTATGGAGAAGTTGTACTTTGAATCTCACCGTTTAGGCGAAATATCTGGTGATATAAATAAGGTTGAACCTTTATTAAGAGATGCTCATATAGTTTCTATTGATTTAAAATCTATAAGAGCTGCTGAGGTAAGTGATAGTTTAAAGTATTCACCTAATGGATTTTCTGGAAAAGAAATTTGTGCAATTACTCGGTATGCTGGTATAAGTAATAAAGTGTCTTCATTTGGGATTTATGAATACAGTAATTCTAAAAATGATTCTGCTTCTTCTATGTTAATAGCTCAAATGATATGGTATTTTATAGAAGGAGTAAATTGTAGGGTGAAAGATGACAATTTTAACAATGAAAATGAGTTTCAGAAATACAATGTTTTAGTTGAAGACGACGAACTCATATTTTACAAAAGCTTAAAAACTGGACGTTGGTGGATAGAAATTCCTTTTTTACCAGATGTTAATAATAAATTAAAAAAGCACACGTTATTACCATGCATGCATGCCGATTATGTGCTTGCTACTCAGGGTGAAATACCTGAACGTTGGTATAAAGCCTATAGGAAGAACAGCTTTTAAAAAGGGCACTTAGTCGATAATTTAACATTTAAACTATCGATGAAATGCATTTTTTAAGGACGAAATGCAAAAAAAAATCGAAAAAAGTTGTTTTTTAGAAAATATATAAATATGTTTACGACCTTAAAATTAAGGACGACTAATTTAACCTCGAGTTACTATGAATATTAAGAGATTTATTTTACTTACCGCTGTATTGGTTTTGGTTGCCAGTTGTAATTCTGGAGACCGCGGACAATTAGTAGGTGTTAAAGGTAAAAAATGGCATCCAGAAAAGCCTTACGGTATGACTTTAGTACCTGGTGGCGCTTTTATTATGGGTAAATCAGACGATGATATCGCTGGTGTAAAAGATGCTCCGACAAAAACGGCTACAGTACGTGCTTTTTATATGGACGAAACTGAGATTACAAATAGCGAGTACAGACAGTTCGTTTTTTGGGTACGAGATTCTATTCTTAGACTTAATTTAGCTGAAATGGCTGACTTAGAAGGTAAAACTCCAGGTAATGGTGACATCGGTGAGTTTGCTTATTTAGATGCTAATCCAGAAGAGTTAAATGCTTACGAAAGTTACATGCAGAATACATATGGTAATGAGCAGAGAAAAATTAATCACGATGTCGATTTAATTTTCGATACTGACGATTATCCAGATGAATTGTATGCAGAGGTTATGGATGGTATGTACTTACCATTAGAAGAATCTTATAATGGTCAAAGAACTTGGGATGTAAAGCAATTCAAATTTCAATATACATACATGGACATAGCTAAGGCAGCTAAAGATAGAAGTCTTAAGCGTTCTGAGGTTATTGAACAGGAAGAAGTAGAGGTGTATCCAGATACTACAGCTTGGATTAGAGATTTCGCTTATTCATACAACGAACCAATGCATAATGATTATTTCTGGCACGATGCTTACGGTGATTATCCTGTTGTTGGCGTATCATGGAAACAAGCGCAAGCGTTTTGTCAGTGGAGAACACTATATCACAATGGTTACCAAAAGAGTAAAGGAAGACAGCCTATAAATTCATACAGATTACCATCAGAGGCAGAATGGGAATATGCTGCTCGTGGAGGATTACAAGGAGCTTCATATCCTTGGGGTGGACCTTACACTAAAAATGATAGAGGTTGCTTTATGGCAAACTTTAAACCATTAAGAGGTGATTATGCAGCTGACCAAGCATTATATACTGTAGAAGCAGATGCTTATGATCCAAATGATTTCAACTTATATAACATGGCAGGTAATGTTTCAGAATGGGTTAACGGTTCTTACGATCCTGCTTCATACGAATTTTCATCTACAATTAATCCTAATGTTAATGATCCAGAAAACTCTCGTAAAGTAGTAAGAGGAGGTTCATGGAAAGATGTTGCTTACTTTTTACAAGTAAGTTCTAGAGATTATGAGTATGCGGACTCAGCAAGAAGTTATATAGGTTTTAGAACTGTACAAGATTACATGGGAACTGAGGTAACCAAGAATGCAGCAACTAACTAAAACAAAATTAAAACAATAACCCAAATTAAATTAACCTACTTAAGTTATCATCCATTTAACTTAAACTAAAAAAACTAAACAAATTATGGCACAAAAAGGTAAAATTACAATCACTAACATGATCTACGGATTAGGAGCAGCAATCGTAATCGTTGGAGCATTATTTAAAATTCAGCACTGGCCTTTCGGTTCAGAGATCTTAACAATAGGTATGGTTGTTGAAGCCTTAGTATTCATATACTCAGCTTTTGAGAGACAACAAGCGGATTTAGATTGGTCTCTAGTATATCCAGAATTAGCTGGTGGTCAATCATTAGGAAAAAAGAAAAAAGAAGAACCAAAAGATGCTGAAGGATTATTATCTAAAAAATTAGATAACTTATTAAAAGAAGCTAAAATTGATGGAGAATTAATGGCAAGCTTAGGAAATAGCATTAAAAACTTTGAGGGTGCAGCTAAGGGTATCAGCCCAACTGTAGATTCAATGGCAGCTCAAAAGAAATATAGCGAAGAAATGTCTTTAGCAGCAGCTCAGATGGAGTCTTTAAACAGCCTTTACAAAGTACAAATGGAAAGTGCAAATCGTCAAGCTGCAATCAACGAAGAAGCTGTAGAAAATGCACAGAAATTAAAAGAGCAAATGGCATCTTTAGCATCAAACCTATCATCATTAAATGGTGTTTACGGTGGAATGTTATCTGCAATGAACAAAAACTAATTAGTTTTTATAATCAATTTAATTAATTAACATTTAAAAACTAATTTACAATGGCAGGAGGAAAATTATCTGCAAGGCAGAAAATGATTAACTTAATGTACTTAGTATTTATTGCTATGATTGCAATGACTACAAGTAAAGAGATACTATCTGCGTTTAGCTTATTTAATACCAAATTCGAAAATGCAAACGAACTAGCAGTTGCATCTAATACAAACCTTTTAAAAGGTCTTGAGAAGCAAGCTGAGGAAAAACCTAAAGACTTTGGTGTTGCTTTTAATAATGCCCAAAAGGTAAGTTCTATTTCTAATGAATTCTTCACGTATTTAGAAGGTCAAAAGAAAATGATCTTAGACAAAGGAAATTATGCGGCTAAATTTGCTGAGCAAGGTGGCTTACCAGCTGAAGAGATGGACAAAGGAGATGCTTTAGATGAGCACTGGTTTACAGGTGACCGTATGACAAAAGCAGGTCAGGCTTTCGTAGAGAGAATTAATAAATACAAGGCTGATATCAATGAATTGTTAGGTGATGATGTTGCTTACAATCCAGCTAAAGAAAATTTAGAGCGTCGTTTTAGTACTTCAGAAGTAACTAATAAAGATGGTAAGAAACAAAGTTGGTTAGATTACAACTTTAAAGGATTTCCAGCTGTAGCTTCTTACACAAAGCTTACTGCAATGCAAAACGATATCAAAGCAACTGAAGCAAACCTATACAATGTGTTTTTAGGAAATACAGTTGATGAAGCTACATCTTTAAAGAACTATACAGCTATCGTTATACCAGATAAGAATGCATTTTTCGCTGGTGAGAAGTTTACTGGTTCTGTAGTTTTAGGTAAGTATGCTAATGTAACTCCAACAAAATTAAAGGTTGGTGATACGGATTTAGATATGAACAGAGAAGGTGCAATTGACTCTACAGGTGCTGCTAGAATTGAGTTTACTGTAGGTAACGTTGGTGAGCATGATATTAAAGGACAATTTACGTTCTTAGAAAAGGGTGAAGAATTACCTATTGATTTCAGTGGAAAGTATGTGGTTGTACCAAGACCAAACTCTGCTACAATTTCTGCGGATAAGATGAATGTTGTATATCGTGGTGTTGCTAACCCAATGACTATTTCATTTGCAGGTATTGCTGATAACAAAGTACAAGCTAGCGGAATAGGATTAAAACCTGTAGGTCAAGGTAAATATGTTATGAATCCAGGTTCTGGTAAAGAAGTAACTATCAATGTTACCGGCACTTTAGATGATGGTTCTAGAGTAAGTGACCGTAAAACATTTAGAATTAAAGATATTCCTGCACCAACAGGTGTTATAGCTGGTCAGACAGGTGTTGTGAAGTTGCCTAAACGTAACGTTGAAATAGGTACAGTAGGAGCAGAGTTAAAAGATTTTGTTTTTGATTTACCAATTCAAGTGACATCATTTAAAATTAAAGTTCCAGGGCAACCAACTGTAAATGTTGCAGGAACTAAAATGAATGCACAAGCTAAAGCTGCTATTAAAAAAGCACGTAGAGGTGACAATATTACAATCTTTGATATCAATGCTAAAATACAAGGTAATTCAAAGTATAGATTGCAGAACGTTTCACCTGTAGTAGTAGAAGTTACAAGTAACTAATCCCAAAAAAGGATTAAATTATATATAGTTGTAAAACTTTAGATAGAGTTTAAGAAAACCCAAATTAATTAGTAAGATGAAATTTAAAAGCTTTTTATGTACAGGATTCATTGTGTTAGCTGCAAATAGTTTATTTGCTCAAGCAAATATCCTAAATGCAAAAATACCTGAAGAAATAGGTATGAAGACAGAAGCCGAATTACTGTTAGATAATGATAAACCATTAGAATATGGTTATGTAGGTGATAGAGACATCTTATTCTCAAAAATGATTTGGGAGAAAGTTGTATTAGATGAACGTGTTAACTTTCCACTTTACTTCCCTGTTGAAGGTAATTTAGGTGATGATCGTAAGTCTTTGTATCAGGTTTTAAAGGAAAACCTAGATAGTGGAATGATCTCTAAAGTATATGGCGATTCGTATTTCACTGAAGAGCGTACATTAAAAGATATGGAAGCGTCACTCAGTATGCGTAAAATAACAGATGCTGGTATTAGATATATGAACGAGAATGGTGTTGGTGAAGATGAAATTCCTGAAGAATATATTATTGAAAGAAATATTGAAGCAGCGGATATTAATTCATATTTAATTAAAGGTCTTTGGTATTTTGATAAACGTCAAGGTGAGCTAAAATATCGTATTTTAGGTATTGCACCAGCAGCACCAGATGTTAACTTTATAGATTCAGAAGATTCTGAAAATAGCGAACCAATACCAATGTTTTGGGTTTTTTATCCAGAAGTAAGAGATATTTTACACGAAGCAAAGGCCTTTAACAACGATAATAGTGCTTCGCCAATTTCTTTTGATCACTTACTTAACAGTCGTCGTTTCCACGGAGTTATCTACAAGGAAGAGAATGTTTATGGTGACAGAGAAGTAAAAGAGTACGTTGCTGAAAATGCTCTAATGCAATTACTAGAATCTGAGCGTATCAAAGATAAGATCAGAGATTTTGAACAAGATATGTGGAGTTACTAATAACTCTAAAATATAAAAGAAAACGCTCACTTATTAAGTGGGCGTTTTTTATTTCTATCATTTCTGCGTAGGCAAGGATCTTTTTGATAATTTCGCAAATGTGAAACAAGTTGATTATATCATAGTAGGTTGCGGTTTAGCTAGTATTGCCTTTTGTGAGCAGCTACGAACTAACAATATAACATTTATTGTTTTTGACGATGGTTCACAGCAGTCATCTATTGTTGCAGCAGGTTTATACAACCCTGTAATTTTAAAACGGTTTTCAGAGGTTTGGAAAGCAAAAGAGCAGTTAGATATTGCTTTGCCTGTTTACAATAGAATTGAACAAGATTTAAATATAAAAATTGACTATAAACTTAGAATTCTTAGAAGATTTTCTTCAATTGAAGAGCAGAATCTTTGGTTTAATGCTACCGACAAACCGAAACTAGAACCATTTCTTTCAACAGAATTAGTTAAAAATAATAATGACGCTCTAGACGCACCATTTGGATTTGGTGAGGTATTACACGCAGGTCGCTTAGATACTAATGCACTCATAGATGCTTACAAGGATTATCTAAAACAAATTAAAAGTCTTGAGGAGTCTAGTTTTATCTATGAAAAACTACAAGTTTTACCTCATAGTCTGATATATGATGATATAGAAACTCAACAAATAGTTTTTGCAGAAGGTTTTGGTGTAAAGAAAAACCCTTACTTCAATCAAATTCCTTTAAATGGCACAAAAGGTGAAGTTTTAATTATTAAAGCTCCAAAACTTAATATTGACTACGGAGTAAAGTCTTCAGTCTTCATTATTCCTATAGAAAATGATTTATATGCAGTAGGTGCAACCTACAATTGGGCAGATAAAACCAACCAACCAACAGAAGAAGGTAAACAAGAACTTATTTCTAAACTTAAGACGTTTTTAAGATGTGATTTTGAAGTCGTTCAACACTTAGCAGGTATACGTCCAACGGTAAAAGATAGAAGGCCTTTAGTTGGTAGACATCCTGAACATCAAAATTTATATGTATTAAACGGATTGGGTACTAGAGGTGTTATGATCGCACCTTACGTGGCGGAAAAGTTATATCAATTTGTTGAAAATGATAAACCTTTGGATTCTGAAATTAATATAAAAAGATTTACTTATTAGCTAGAGATTTATCGTATTTCATAAAAATATTAATCCAAATATTTCTCGAAAGTCTCATAATCACAGGAAATAAGAGCACTAAGGTTAATACAATACTAATAAATGCTGTTGTAATTGAGGTTTCAAAGATTATGTAAGTTGTTATAAAAGCGGCAACAGCAAAAGCAATACCTACACCATAACTCACATACATAGATCCATAAAAAAATGAAGGCTCCATTTGGTATCTTGTCTTGCAATGCGAGCATTGATCATGCATTTTTATAACTTTAGAAATTACATAAGGATTTTTATTTAAATACATAGATTCTTGATGACATTTTGGGCAAACACCAAAAAGTATACTATATAATTTCATTCCTTTTCGTATCATAACTAAATCCTTTACTTTTGCGTTTTTTAAGGCTTACAAAGATAAATTATTGCCTTTCAACCATTGTAACAATTGTAACATTTAACACAGTTGTTCTTATGAAATTTAATTATGCTAAACATCCATAATCTATCTATATCATTTCAAGGGGAATACTTGTTTGAAGATATTACATTTAAACTTGGCGCTGGAGATCGCATTGGTTTAATTGGTAAAAATGGAGCTGGTAAATCTACAATGCTAAGAATTTTAGCCAAAGAACAAGAATCAGATTCTGGACAAATTGCAGCAGATAAAGACTTAAAAATTGGCTTCCTTAAACAAGACATCGATTTCGATTTTGGTAAAACCGTTTTAGAAGAATCTTATGAAGCTTTTAAACAGATTAAAGCGTGTGAAGCGAAGCTAGAACATATTAATACTCAATTAGCAGAGCGCACAGATTACGAAAGCGAAGCTTATAACCAATTAATGATTGATTTGAATGACATTCAACACCAATACGAAATATTAGGTGGTTATAATTATCAAGGCGAAACCGAAAAAATTCTTCAAGGTTTAGGTTTTATGCGTGAAGATTTCAATAAGTTAACAGATACCTTTTCTGGCGGTTGGAGAATGCGTATTGAACTTGCGAAACTATTGCTTCAAAATAACGATTTACTACTGTTAGATGAGCCAACAAACCACTTAGATATCGAATCTATTATTTGGTTAGAAAACTTCCTAAAAACATACCCAGGTGCAGTTGTAATTGTATCTCACGATAAAATGTTTTTAGATAATGTAACCAACCGAACCATTGAAATTTCATTAGGAAGAATTTACGATTACAACAAACCATACACAAAATTCCTTGAGTTAAGAAAGGAAATGAAAGTGCAGCAATTGGCAGCACAGAAAAATCAGGAAAAACAAATACAGCAAACCGAAAAACTGATTGAAAAATTTAGAGCCAAGGCTTCAAAGGCAACAATGGCACAGTCGTTAATTAAAAAACTAGATAAGATTGATCGTATTGAGGTTGATGAGGATGATAACAGTGTAATGACTTTAAATTTCCCTGTGTCTATAGCACCAGGAAAGGTCGTTGTTGAGATTGAAAATGTATCAAAGCATTATGGCGACCTACAGGTTTTAAATAATGTGAATCTAACTATACCGAGAGATGTAAAAACAGCATTTGTCGGCCAGAATGGTCAAGGAAAATCTACATTAGCAAAAATCATCGTTGGTGAATTAAACCACGATGGCAAGGTGAATATAGGTCATAACGTGCAGATAGGCTATTTTGCGCAGAACCAAGCAGAATATTTAGACGGTAATAAAACCGTTTTAGATACAATGATTGATGCTGCCAATGAAAGCAATCGTTCTAAAGTGCGAGATATTTTGGGTGCATTCTTGTTTAGAGGCGAAGAGGTAGAAAAGTACGTAAAAGTATTATCTGGTGGTGAACGTAACCGTCTGGCATTAGCAAAACTATTGCTTCAACCATTAAATGTTTTAATAATGGATGAGCCTACCAACCACTTGGATATTAAGTCTAAAAATGTGCTGAAAGATGCGCTTAAAAAATTTGAAGGCACATTAATTTTGGTATCTCATGACAGGGATTTTCTTCAAGGGTTGACCGAAACGGTTTATGAGTTTAAAGACCAAAACATCAAGGAATATTTAGGAGGTATTGATTACTATTTAGAGCAACGCAATATTGAAAATCTCAGAGAAGCCGAAAAGCGAACAGTTGTTGAGGATAAGCCTAAAGAAAGTAATAAAAAAAGCTACAAAGACCAGAAAAAAATAAAGTCGCTAAATAACAAACTTAGCAGCATTGAAGCTAAAATCAACCAGCTTGAAAAAGCCATTAAACAAGACGACTTTAAACTTGAAACAGATTACGATAATACAGCTTCTGACCCTAATTTCTTCGATGCGTATCAAAACAAGAAAAAAGAATTAGAACAATTAATGGAAGACTGGGAAGATATAACGCTGCAAATAGAAGAATATTCAGCACAACATTAAGATTATTTTAACGGCTACACATAATGATAACAATAACTTTGCAAGTTATTGATGACCGCTTTCATTATGACCAGAAAAATTATTCTTTCCATTTTAGGTATCGCTTTAATTGTAGGTGCATTTCTTTTTGCAAACTATCTTATTGCTAATAAAAACAAACCAAAGCCAATAATACCAAAGGTGGTTAAAACCGTTTTGGTAGATACAGTTAAAAATTCAACCATTCCTGTGGTAATTTCTGCCAATGGAAACCTAACAGCAAAACAGCGCGTAGAATTATATTCTGAAGTGCAAGGTGTTTTCAAAACAGGAAATAAGTTATTCAAACCAGGTCAAAAATTTAAAAAAGGTGAAACTTTAATTCGTATTGATGCATCAGAATATTATGCAAGTGTTCAATCTGCTAAAAGTAATTTGTACAATAGTATCGCTGCAATTATGCCAGATTTGCGATTAGATTTTATAGATGTTTATCCAAAATGGCAAGCCTATCTAAACAATTTCGATTTAAATAAAACCACACCAAAGTTGCCAGAAATTTCTGGTGAAAAAGAAAACTATTTCATTACAGGACGTGGTATTGTTAGTGCGTATTACAACGTTAAAAATTTAGAACAACGCCTAGCCAAATATAGAATATCAGCACCATTTACAGGTATTCTTACAGAAGCCTTGGTTACAGAAGGTACTTTAATTAGAAGCGGACAAAAACTTGGTGAATTTATAGATCCTTCAGTATACGAGATGCAAGTAGCAGTGAGCAAATCTTATGCAGATATCATTAAAGAAGGCGCTAAAGTTGAGTTAAGCAATTTAGAAAAAACTAAAACTTATCAAGGCACCGTGGCTCGTGTTAATGGTAGTATTGATGCAACAACCCAAACAATTACGGCATTTGTAGATGTTAAACACCAAGATCTAAAAGAAGGTATGTATTTAGAAGCTAACCTTGATGCTGAGGAGGTTGAAAACGCGATAGAAATTGACAGAACTTTGTTGCTAGATAGTCAAGAAATATATGTTGTTAAAGACAGTCTTTTAGATGTAATTACCGTGAAACCAGCGCATTTTTCAGACAAAACAGTAGTATTAAAGTCAGTGCCAAATGGTACCATCATTTTAAGAAAACCTGTTCCTGGTGCTTATGCAGGTATGCAAGTTAAGGCGGCCACAACCGATACCGTAGAATAATGAGAAAAATAATTGAATATTTTATAAGGTACCACGTTGCAGTTAACGTTTGTATACTTGCATTCATCATTTTTGGTGTTATTGGCGCTTTATCATTAAAGTCTTCTTTTTTTCCATTGGTTGAGTCTAAAATCATTAATGTTGCCATTACATATCCAGGTGCTTCACCTCAAGAAATAGAAGAAGGTATTGTGCTTCAAATTGAAGATAATCTTAAAGGCTTAAAGGGTATTGATAGGGTTACTTCAACATCCAGAGAAAACAGCGGAACAATTACTGTAGAGATCGAAAAAGGTGAAAACCTAGATTTTATGTTATTGGAGGTTAAAAATGCAGTTGATCGTGTGCCTTCTTTTCCAACAGGAATGGAACCTTTAGTGGTTTCTAAACAAGAAGCCATTAGAGAAACAATATCTTTTGCAATCAGTGGAAAAGAAATTCCGTTAGCTACCCTGAAGCAATTAGCAAGACAGGTTGAAACCGATTTAAGAGCTATAGATGGTATTTCTCAGATTGAAATCTCTGGTTTTCCGGATGAAGAAATAGAGATTGCTGTTAATGAAACTGATTTACTAGCATATAATCTTACTTTTAACGACGTAGCCACAGCTGTAAGTAACTCAAATATTTTGGTAACAGGTGGTAATGTAAAAACCGTTGCTGAAGAATATTTAATTAGAGCAAATAACAGAGAATATTACGGTAAAGAGTTGGCCAATATCATTGTAAAAGCGTCGTCTGATGGTAAAGTAGTACGCTTAAAGGATGTGGCAATTATTAGAGATCGTTTTTCTGAAACACCAAATGCGACTTATTTCAATCAAGAATTGGCTGTGAATATTTCGGTAACAAGTACTAATAACGAAGATTTAATAAGCTCTGCTGATAAGGTTAAGGCCTATATTGAGGAGTATAATCAAAAATATGAAAATGTCCATTTGAGTGTCGTTAGAGATTTATCTATTACGCTAAACCAAAGGACACAGCTGTTAGCAGAAAATGCTGTTGTTGGTATGCTCTTGGTTTTAGTGTTCTTGTCTATTTTCTTAAATACCAGACTGGCATTATGGGTGGCTTTTGGTCTACCTATTTCATTCTTAGGAATGTTTATGTTTGCAGGTCAGTTTGATGTTACAATAAATGTATTGTCTCTCTTCGGAATGATCATCGTTATTGGTATTCTGGTAGATGACGGTATTGTAATTGCCGAAAACATATATCAGCACTACGAAAAGGGAAAAAAGCCAATTCAGGCTGCTATTGATGGTACATTAGAAGTAATTCCACCAGTCGTTTCGGCCATAACAACAACTGTTTTAGCGTTCTCATTATTTTTCTTTTTAGAGAGTAGAATAGGCGAGTTTTTTAGTGAGGTTTCGGTTATTGTAATACTAACCTTAGTAGTCTCGCTTGTAGAGGCATTAATTATTCTCCCTGCGCATTTAGCACATTCAAAAGCCTTAAGAATTAAAAAAGAAGAGCTGCATAGCAAAAAATCATCCAATGGATTCTTCTCCTTTATGCGAGGACTCAACCGTTCTGGAGACCGCTTTATGTCATATCTGAGAGATAAGGTGTATGCACCAACATTACGATTTGTAATGGAATTTAAATTATTGGCACTTGGTATTTTTGTCGCACTTTTAGTCCTAACTTTTGGTTCTCTAGGTGGCGGAATTATTGGTGTGACCCTTTTTCCTAGAATCGCAAGTGATTCTGCAAATATTGAGTTAGTAATGCCTGCTGGCACCAATGTAAGAGTTACAGATTCCATCATTTCTATGATCGAAGAAAAGTCGTTTATCGTTAATGAAGAACTCACGGAAAAGTATCTAAAAGGTACCGGAAAGCAATTGTTTGAAAATACCATTGTATCCATTAACAGTAGCTCGTCAGCCAATTTGAGAATCAACTTATTACCAGGTGAAGAACGACCAGATGAGATTCAATCTTTTTTAATTACAAAACGATTAGAAGAATTGGTGGGACCAGTGATCGGAACCGAACGATTAATTTATGGTTCAGGTGGAAACTTTGGTGGTAGTCCTGTATCTGTATCATTACTAAGTAATAATATTTCAGAATTAAAGGCGTCTAAGGACGAACTTAAAAAATATTTGCAGTCTAATCCGTTGTTAAAAGATATTGGTGATAATGATCCTGCTGGAATTAAAGAGATTAGATTAGAATTAAAGGAAAGCGCTTACTTGTTAGGCTTAGATTTAAGAACAGTTATGGCGCAAGTACGTTCTGGATTTTTTGGTGTCCAAGCGCAGCGTTTTCAGCGTGGGCAAGACGAAATTAGAGTCTGGGTGCGTTACGATAAAAACAATCGTAGTTCTATTAACGATTTAGATGATATGCGTATCGTAACACCAACAGGTGAACGCGTAACGCTTAAGGATATTGCAACGTATAGCATAGAACGTGGAGATGTAGCCATTAATCACTTGGAAGGGAAACGTGAAATTCAAGTGTATGCAGATTTAAAAGATCCAAGCGCAAGTGCTACAGATATAACTGAAGCCATTAAAACTGAATTTATACCACAATTACAATCTAAATATCCAACCATAAATGCCTCATATGAAGGACAAAATAGAGAAGCAGGTAAGTTAACAAGTTCATTAGGAGTTGCAGGTCCAATAATTTTGATATTAATCTATATTACAATTGCGTTTACGTTTAGAAGTTATTCGCAACCGTTATTATTGATTTTATTAATTCCGTTTAGTTTAACAGCCGTAGCTTGGGGACACTGGTTGTTGAATTTTCAGGTGAATGTGTTGTCGCTTTTAGGAATTATCGCTTTAATAGGAATTATGGTTAATGACGGTTTAGTACTTATTGGAAAATTTAACAATAATCTAAAAGAGGGAATGACCTTTGATAACGCACTTTCCGAAGCAGGTAAATCGCGTTTTAGAGCTATTTTCCTAACGTCATTAACAACCATTGCAGGCTTAGCACCATTATTATTAGAAAAGAGTAGACAAGCTCAATTTTTAAAACCTATGGCAATTTCTATTTCGTTTGGTATTGCTTACGCTACTGTTTTAACATTATTGGTATTGCCATTATTCTTATCGTTTAGTAATAACGTTAAGAAAAACACTAAATGGTTGGCCACTGGAAAAGATGTTACTAAGGAAGAAGTAGAACGTGCTATAAAAGAACAAAAAGAAGGTAATGAGCATTAAACAATTCTATATAATATTAGCAGCCTTATGTGGGCTAAATCTACAGGCTCAAAATATATTAACAAAAGAAGAAGCGGTTTCAAGTGCCTTAGAAAATAATTATGGTGTACAAATCGCCAAGAATGATGTGGCTGTTGCAGAAAATAACACCAGTATTTTAAATTCGGGTTATCTGCCTACAATTACGGGTAATGCTGGTGCAACGTATAATTTAGATAATACGGAAGCGGAATTCTCAAATGGTGAAACCACTGTTTTAAATGGTGCTGAGAGTTCTAGATATAATGCTAGCGTTAATCTTAACTATACCTTGTTTGATGGTTTAGGTAGACGTTACAACTACAAACGTTTAAAAGAACAGTACCAATTATCCGAATTGCAAGCACGAGAAACTATCGAAAACACTATTATTCAAATGTTTTCGGTGTATTACAATGTGGCACAGTTATCCGATAACTTAAACACGTTAGAAAAAGCTATAAATGTTACCAAAGATAGATTGGTTAGAGCTGAGTACCAGTTTGAGTATGGACAAAACACAAAACTCGAAGTCTTAAACGCAGAAGTAGATATCAACAATGACAGTATAAATATCATCAACATAAAACAACAATTAAAAAATGCTAAGCGAGACTTAAAATTGGTGTTAGGCGAAACATTTACAGAAGATTACAATGTAGAAACCGAAGTGGAATTTACATTACAATTTCAAAAGGATAGTTTATTTCAACAAGCAAGAAGACGCAATGTAGCCTTACTGCAGACAGAAAAAAATATTGAAATTAGTAAGTTAGATATTAGTTCTGGTAAGTCAGCCTATTTACCTACTGTAGGACTCACAGGTACTTATGGCTGGAACACAAATAATAATAATGCAGCCGCCTTCGTAGCCGTGCTGACTAATACAGGTTTGTCAGGTGGTTTAAATTTAAGCTGGAATTTATTTGATGGAGGTGCAACCATCAACAGAGTAAGAAATGCAAAGATTAATCTTGAAACACAACAACTTCAAAAAGAAAATATTCTATTAAGCATTGAGCGTGATTTTAATAATGCATGGGATGATTATATGAACAAACTCGATATTTATAACATTCAAGATAAAAATATTATTACCGCTCAGAATAATTTTGATAGAACTCAAGAGAAATTCAAAATTGGTCAAGTCAATTCTATTGAATTTAGACAAGCACAAATCAATTTATTGAATGCAGAATTAAGCCGAAGTCAAGCAAAATATGATGCCAAATTGGCTGAGTTGACTTTGCTTCAAATTAGTGGTGAGTTGTTGAATGTTCAATTTTAAAAACGGTTAAAAATGGAAGAACACTTTTTTCAATGTCCTTATTGTTGGGAGCAAATTTCTATGCTAATAGATGTGTCTCAAAACCAGCAAACTTACATTGAGGATTGTGAAATTTGTTGTAATCCTATTCAAATATCAGTAACTGTAGAAGCACAACAAATAGTCAATTTTCAAGCTGAAAACCTAGAACAGTAGAAAGTGTTAAATATCTGTAAATCAGTATTTTAAAAATTTACACTATGTAGTTCGTCGAAAAAATTTGCAGTTCACAGCATAAGTATCTATATTCGAATAGTTTATGTGCCCCTCCACAAAATCTAGCTATTATGAAAACTTTAAAATTAACCCTACTATGTTGCTTGCTTTCTGCATTTACATTCGCCAACGTATCTCAAAGTCAAAAAGACGCACTAGTAGCACTTTACAACACAACCAACGGAGACGCTTGGAACACATCTTGGGACTTAGACCAACCAATAACTGAGTGGTATGGCTTAACCATTGAAGACGATAAAGTTGTAGCTATTAATTTAAGCTTCAATAATCTCAATGGTGAGTTACCCAGCGAAATTTCAGAGTTAACATCTCTTAAAACATTAAACCTGGCCTTTAACAAGTTACAAGGTGAATTACCTAAATCATTAACAAATATGAGTAATTTAGAGACGCTTCAATTGTTCTCTAACAACTTTTCAGGTGCTTTACCATCGGATATAGGTAGAATGGAAAGCCTCAAAACATTAGAATTGTATAATAATAATTTTTTTGGTGAGATTCCTAGTTCTATAGGTGATTTATCTAACCTAGAATATTTGATATTAAGTAGTAACCAATTAATAGGTAGGCTACCTGCAAGTATCTCTAATCTAAAATCCTTAAAGGTCTTAAGTTTATTTGACAACAGTCTCTTAGGAACCGTTCCGTCTTCAATAGGTGAGTTAAAACAACTAGAAGAGTTGGTTCTATCTAATAATGCGTTTTACGGAAATTTGCCAGGTGAACTAGCTGAGCTATCAAATTTAAAAACATTGTTATTAAGTAATAATGGCTTTAAAGGAAATTATGCAGCTTTAAAGGATAAATTACCAAATATTGTTGACTTTGATTTAGACGAAGTAAACATGAAAGGTGCGCTTGCAACATTAGATACTGAAGAGGATGACGATTAATATTACGGTTTGCCATATAAATGAGTTAGAAAAAGTGTTCAAATAAAATGAGCACTTTTTTTAGTATAAAAACTTGTCAATACTAAAAAGCGTTGTATATTTGCAGTCCAATATCGCGGGATAGAGCAGTAGGTAGCTCGTCGGGCTCATAACCCGAAGGTCACTGGTTCGAGTCCAGTTCCCGCTACAACAAGCCAAATATTCAATTCGATATTTGGCTTTTTTAATTGACTTATCCGGTTTAAACGAACGTATCAACTTAGAAATAGTTTACATTGTGCCCCAAATGAAAAATAACTACCAAAGTATATATTCATCCGTTTTGCAACATAGTTTATCTAAGCTATTGGCTTTTTGATTATACGGAATCAGAACGTCAAAAGTTAATCAGTTGATGCTTAATGATTTTCATTAAGTACTTCTGTTAAGGAAGTCTAAGTAATATGCTTAACACAAAATATATCTAACATCTTCTCTTCAATATTGTCTATGAAGGTTATAATTATTTAGTATTCAGTCATCTAAATCCAAAAAAAAATCGTATTTTATATTGAGCGCAAGTATACCAAATATTAGGAGCACAGTAACACTAATTGTGCGGTACAGTTTCCCACTAATTAAATAAATGTTAACATGAAAGATCGGCATAAAAATAACCAGCGCACAGGAAAACTATACGGTTTCGAAGAAGAATATTTTTCAGAAATATTTAACTCTAGTCCTGCCGCGAAGGCTCTATCAGAGTATGAAAGTGGCGTCATTTTAGATGTTAACGAATCCTGGGAGAAATTTACAGGTCACAATCGTTCAGAGGTACTTGGTAAAACAGGCATAGAACTAAACATTATAAATCCAGCACATTTAGAAAACCTGCAAGAGATGCTCAGCGAGTCGGTTTTGATAAGGTCATACAGAATAGAAATCAATCGCAAAAGTAACGAGAAAGCCTATGGGCTTGCAACGTTTCAATTATTGGAAAATGAGAATTCCAAGTTAGTGCTAACCTCTATTGTTGACATAAGCGATCTCGTAAAATCTACCAAAGAGCTTAAGGTATTAACAAATTTTTCAGATCGTCTTTTAGAAAGCGTTTATGAGGCCGTTTTTATACTCGACAAAGACCTAAAGTGTATAAGAATCAATAAAGCTTTTAAAGAATTAACTGGTTACACAGAAAAAGACGTAATTAATAAAAAAGCACCTTTCCCACATTGGCCACCAGAAGAATATGACAATATTAAAGAATACTTTTCAATATTTTTAGCAGGTGAGCTAAGTAGAGACCAACTTACCTTTAAAAGAGCTGATGGAGAGCGCTTTCAGGTTCGTATTTCTACAACCGAAATCTTAGATGAAAATAATGAGCTTTTAGGTTATGCCTCAACAGCTGTTGATATTTCTGAACAGGTTAAGCATCAAAATTCTTTGATCGCTAAATCAATAAAAGCTAGGGAAAAAAAGAATTCCATCTTAGAATTACTCAATCTAAAAGACGAAAATTTTGATGAGTTTTTAAAGGCGGTGACCAAAATCTCAGCTAATGTACTAGACGTAAATCGCGTTAGTGTTTGGAAATTTAGTGATGATAAAGCTAAAATAAAATGTCTAAAAGCATACCATTCGGAAGAAGAGGAATTTTTAAACCATGATGTTCTAAAGACAGAAAATTACCCTAACTATTTTGATGAATTGCATGAACAGAAAATAATATCGGTATATGATATTGCTACAGATAATGTCATCAACAAAGAATATAAAGCTCAATATCTAAATAAATTTAATATAAAGTCAATGCTCGATGCTTTCATTATGGGAACGGAACAGCCTTTTGGCGTGATATGTTTTGAACAAATCGGACAAAAAAGACAATGGATTCCTGAAGATGAACAATTTGTAACTACAATTGCAAGTGTTATTTCTCTAGCCTTAGAGCACAACCAGCGTAGAAAAGTTCAACAAGAACTTGAGCATACAAACAAAAAATTAACATCATCTTTAGCAGAACTTAACAAACTAAAACAAGATTTAGAACACCAAAATGTGTATTTGAGGGAAGAGATTGATTTGGTCTTCAATTATGAAGAAATGGTTTATGGCAGTGCTATATTTAGTAATGTACTAACAGAAGTAGAACGTGTTGCAAACACTGACGCTACAGTCTTTCTGTATGGTGAAACAGGCACAGGTAAAGAATTAATTGCAAGAGCTATTCATAATAATAGTGATAGAAAACAAAAGCCATTAATAAAGGTAAACTGTGCTGCAATACCAAGCGAATTAATTGAGAGTGAGTTGTTTGGGCATAAAAAGGGATCTTTTACTGGTGCATTTAGTGATAAGATTGGAAAATTTATGCTTGCAGATGGTGGTACGCTTTTCTTAGATGAAATAGGAGAATTACCTTTAGAAATGCAGCCTAAACTACTTAGAGCTATACAAGAGTTTGAGATAGAACCTATCGGAGATTCAAAGATCCATAAGGTAGATATAAGGATAATCACCGCTACCAACAGAAACTTAAAAGATGAAGTAAAAAATAAGCGGTTTAGAGAAGACTTATATTACAGAATTAATGTATTTCCTATTCATGTACCGCCTTTAAGAGAGCGCCAAGAGGATATACCTATTTTAATAGAGCATTTTGTCAACAAGTTCTGTAAGAAGTACGGAAAAGATATTAAACTTATTTCGCAAGAAACCAGAGATGCTCTCTACAACTATGATTGGCCAGGTAACATAAGAGAATTAGAAAACCTTATAGAACGTTCAGTGATTTTAAGTAACAAGAGCTCCCTATTTGTGCCAGGATTTATTACCTCAGATAATGAAAGTCCAATAGATTTAACAGCGCTAAGCCTTAATGAGGTACAACGGTTACACATTAAACAAACATTAAAAAAATGTAATTGGAAAATAGATGGTCCCAATGGTGCAGCAGAGGTTTTAGATATAAAGCCGAGTACACTTAGGGATAGGATGAAAAAGCTGGGAGTCATTAAATCCTAAAATCCTAATCACGGTATTTCGTAAATTGTATTTTACAGCAACAAAAGCCCACGACACATCGTGGGCTTCGTTTTTTAATTAAAAAAAATAAATATCTGTAAATCAGTTGATTAATAATTTTTAATTGTTAAAATTTTATTATTGGCACAGCATTGGCAATAGAGACTACAAACAAATTATTTATACGTGCCAATTACAACAATATATGATTTTGAAACCGTGAGACTATGGATCGATGAAGGGATTCTGTTTTGTCAATTTTTGAATACAAGTATGAGCTATAAATTGATGGAAAAGGATGTTGTCAATTATCTAAAAACCATACATCAACTTACTGAGGGTAGAAGTGTTCCTATGGTAGTAGATCTGAGAAATGTGGTAGGAAGTTTTTCCGTAGAGGCGGTTAAATTAATTAGCAACAATGAAGCCTTTCAACAAAATACAACACGTCAAGCATTTGTAATAAATACATTACAGAGTAAACTGCTAGTGCTCGCTTTTAAAAGAATTTATGAACCTCACAAACCATTTAGAATTTTTGAAGATGTAAATAAAGCTATGGAGTATTGTGCAGAGGATAATGATATAGGAAAATGAAAGTACAAAAACTTGAAAAAATAAAATTCGAAGAAATTAGTCTTGAGGTTTTAAAGGTGCTAGGGTCGCACTTAACATTTACCATTACAGATAATGTTGGTCGTGTAATTTATGCAAACGATAACTACTGCAATCTTATCGGTAAACCAAAAAATTCTATTCTTGGCTACGGAAACGATATTTTAAAGTCTCATCTGAGTACTGATAAGGTATATAAGGAATTGTGGAGTGCCATAAATAACGGTCATTCTTGGAAGGGTGTTTTGTGCCATAAATCTAACGATTCTAAGAATCTTTGGTTAGAAACGGCACTATATCCTATGCAGTCCCAAAACGATAATCAGAAATATATTTCTATTTACGAAAACATTACAGATTATTACGAGCTTCAAAATATTTCTGACACAAGAGTAAGGGAAAATAGAGTCGCAATTAAAAATATTAGTGACATAACTATAGCCATCAATAGTAGAGCAAAAATCTTAAGAGCAACAGATAACGAAATAAGTAAAGACTACGATAGTATTGTGGGATCTTACGTATATGATTTCTTAGATAAGGATTATCACGATGCTATCAGGTCTAAAATAAAAGAAGTCTTTTCTAATAAAATGCCTTTAGATTTTCAATTTACATCTTGCGCCAGTAGTTCTGGTAGTCAGCTTTACATTTCAGATATAGAGCCCGTATTTAACAAGTCTGGAGAAGTTACGCATGCTAATATCACTACAGAGGTAAAAACAAAAGATGTAAGAATTTTGAAGCGACTTAAGGACATCGAAACCAAATATAAAGCTGTTTTAAAGTCGTGTGAGTTTGGTATCATCATTGTCACTGATGAAGATGGTACTATAAAAGAATGGAACAAGGGTGCACAACTAGCATTTGGTTATACAGAATCAGAGGTTATAGGTAGGTCTTTGACTATGCTCATTTCAAAAAAGTATCTAGAAGAAGGCATAAAAGAACTCTTAAAAATTAAAGAAACCACAGGTGGTCATACAAGAGGTGAAACCACTGAACTAGTTGGGTTTAAAAAAAATGGTGAAGAGTTTCCGGTCGAACTGACTATTCACGAATGGTATTGTGGCAAGGATCGTTATTTCTCCGCTATAATGCTCGATGTTTCTAAGCGAAAAAAGCTAGAAAAACGTTTAATACAAAAAACACAAGATTTAGAGTTGTTTTTATACCGTTCTGCACACGATTTAAAAGCTCCTATATCCTCTGCAGAAGGCCTAATTGAGTTAATAAAACATGAAGATATAGATGACAGTACCAAAGAGCTTTTAGAAATGCTCAGCACTACATTAGACCAAGGAAAACTTCTATTTGATAATCTTGCCTTTGCTGCCTCTATTTCTGAAAAGAAAAATGAACTTAACATTATAGACTTTGAAAAGGAAATTAACAAAGTATTAAAAATGTTAAGTGGGCTAGATAATTACGAGCATATCGATTTTCATATTGAAATTGAGCAGACCAAAAGATTTTTATCAAACAGAGAATTGTTTTGTTCAATATTACAGAACCTCATTCAAAACGCCATCATTTACAGTAAAGCACCAAGTGATGATTTTTGTCCCAAAATTAATATCGATGTAAAACAGATAAATAATCAGGTACAACTAATCGTATCAGACAATGGCGTTGGTATAAGTGATAAAAATAAAGATAAAGTTTTTGATATATACTATAGAGCCAGTAACGAAGGTAAACAAGGTACTGGACTTGGTCTATATATCGTAAAATGTATTGTTGAAGACTTGCAAGGCTCTATTTCAGTAGATAGCCAATTAGGTGTCGGTACAACTTTTAAAATAGCAATCCCAAATCAAAAAAAATAAAACCGAAATGATTAGAAACGTTATGATAGTAGACGATAATAAAATCGATCTATTTGTCACAAAAAAGATTATTGAAAAATATAATCCAGAGATAAAAACCAGAAGTTTTACTAATGGTGATTCTGCACTTTACTTTCTTGAATTATGCCATAAAGACTGTGGGTCTGATGTGTTGGCTGTACCAGAACTGATACTGGTGGATATAAATATGCCACAAATGGATGGTTTTGAATTTTTAGAAAAGGTAGAAAGACAATTTAATGGACAAAGCACAAAATTTAAAATTTATATGTTAACCTCATCACTGTATGCAGAAGACATATCCAAAGCTAAAAATAATACGCTATGTGCTGGTTACTTGTGTAAACCATTAACAGTAGAAAAGTTTGCTAAGGTGTACGAAGAACACTTGAGCAACATGCAGTATAAGAAAACATCTTGAAGAAAACTTTAGACATGACAAAAAAAACTACCATAATAATAATAATAATGCTCTTGCTATTATTTCAAGAGCAGGTTATAGCGCAAATAAGTAATCTCGGCGATTTTAAAATTGTTTCAGGTACAGAAGTAAGCTTCACGTCTAATTATGAGAACTCAGGGAATCATAATTCTGATGGTAATCTTTATCTCAATTCAAATTTTGTAAATAATGGTACTACGACTGCAAATGGTGGGACAACATTTTTTAAGAGTATTACCAACGATAATCAAGAAATTACAGGGTCAACAAATCAAATCAACTTTTACAATCTAGAGGTTGATATGACATCACCATCAGCAAAAGGATTGTCTATTGCAGATGCAATAGGATTACATCTTGGGAATTCTCTACATATTAAAAATGGTGATTTAAGACTTTTGGGTGAGTCACAACTAATTCAGGCTAACTCAGGATTAGACATCAACACCATTGGATCTGGAAAATTACTTATAGATCAACAAGGTGATAGTTCGGTTCACAGATTTAATTATTGGTCTTCACCAGTAAATCGCACAGGAGATTTCTCTATTTCTACGTGTGTTTTTGATGGTACAGATGCCAGCCTAAATCCATTCAGTCCGCAACCTGTGGGTTTTAACAATGGATTTCCTTACAATGGTTTACCATCTGTTACCGATGGCAGCGGAAATGTTACTACACCACTTACCATTAACAAATATTGGCTTTACACATACGCTATGGGTAACGGAACGTATGCAGATTGGTTGTCTATAGATGAAAATTCAGCCCTCAGCCCAGGACAAGGGTTTACAATGAAAGGTACTGGTGCATCTTCATCTCAACAGAATTACGTATTTTATGGTGATGCAAACAATGGTGATTACAGTTTTAGTATAAACTCTGGTGAAAGTGCTTTATTAGGCAATCCGTATCCATCAGCTTTAGATGCTCAGCAATTTTTAACTGATAATGCTAGTGTTGTTGATGCGCTTTACTTTTGGGTAGATGGAGGGTCTAACACACACTATTTAACGGATTATCTGGGTGGTTATGCCGTAAGAAACCTCACAGGTGGTGTAACACCATCTGTAGCATCGTCTTTAATAAGCGGAATCGGTAATTCAGGGACAGTAACAGCTCCTTCTCAATACGTATCCGTTGGTCAGGGCTTTTTTGTTCAAGCCTCAAACTCTGGTACAATTCAGTTTAATAATGCCCAAAGAATTTTTAAAACCGAAAGCGCTTCTGAAACCACATTCTATCGAAATAGCGAGAGTACGACTTATACAAATAAATACATAAGAATTGGTTACGAAGATCCTGAAGGTTTTCATAGACAGTTATTATTGGGCTTCATGCCCAACTCACAGGCAAACGAGAATTTCAACCATGGTTATGATGCTCTAATAAATGGATTAAGGGAAGATGATTTATTCTTTGTAATAGAAGATAATATAAACAGTCCATTTGCCATTCAAGGTGTTGGAGATTTTAACGAGCAAATGGAATTTGATCTAGCACTAAAAGTTTCCGAAACAGGTATTCACAGCATAATGATAGATGCTCTTGAGAACTTTGATCATCCTATATTTCTGCGAGACAATTATACGAATACCGAATACGATTTAACAGACGCTAATTATGAATTTAATCCGCAACAAGGGGATTTCTATAATCGCTATTCGCTAGCTTTTCTGCCAATGAGTGCTTTAGATGTAGAAGAGAATACTATGTCTAAACCCAAAGTGTACTATAATGGTGTAAATGCAATTGAAATTTATAATTACCAACGAGCAACTATCGATAAAATAGAGATTTATAATACACTAGGACAATTGGTTTTAACGAAGGTAAATGGTATAAACGATAAAGAAAGGATTAGTATTCCGTTTACCGAAAGTAAAGGCGTTTATGTCATTTTATTAAAAACAGAAAATACCCAAATAACTACAAAAATTTTAACCTACTAATTATGAAAAAGCTTAATTCTAAACTAATTTTAATCAAATGTTTGGTTTTGATGTTAACCAGCTATAGTGCTATGGCACAAGTTGGTATCGGAACTTTAACACCAGATGCATCTTCGATGCTCGATATTAATTCTACATCAAAAGGATTACTAGCACCAAGAATGACGAGTGTTCAACGATTGGCTATTACAAGCCCTGCAAACGGCTTATTGGTATTTGATACTACAGATAATGCCTTCTATTTCTATGATACCAGTCAATGGACTAAAATTGATTCTAAAGTCAGAAATAATCATAAATTAATTAAATCTGTCTCCGACTTGAGTGACGAGCTAACCAATGGTGGAGGTACAGAGTATCTCTTAGATGAAAACACCTTCTATGAAATAAATGGAATTATAAATTTAGCTTATCCTATAAATCTTAATAATGCCTTTGTATCTGGTATGGACACGTATGAGGACGTCTTAGTTAAAACCGGTGGAACCATGTTTTCTAGTACAAAAGGTGGTGTGATAAAGAACGTAACCCTTTCTGCTCCTAGTGGGACGGTTTTTGCACTTAATGGAACAACTTCTGAAAATCTAATTGTAAGAGATGCTGTTATTGCAAATTCTAATGCAGTTGGTACCATTTCTGGTTTCAAAATGGTATTTTTTAGTATCATTCAATTTCTAAATAATTCTGATGGGCTTACATATACAGATATTACTGATCTTTTAATTAGTAATACAGGATGGCAATCCAATAATTCTGGAACTTATGAAACGTACACAGGTACTTTTGAATTTATTCAAAAGCAAGGCGGTTTTATGGTTTTGAATGGAGCTGCTTCGGGTATAGACGTAAGTAGTAATCCAACCGTATTAAATGCTGTTTTATCAGATGTCAGTTTTTCGGGTACGAGTACGCAGTATGTTGATGGGTATACCGTAGGGTCATATACAGGATATAACTTTAATAATGCATGGAACGTAAACTGTCCTGGAATACCCGTTGAATCTGATGAGGTTAGTGGTGGTAATATTTATTATGACGGTACTATTACAACAGGTTTTGTTCAAAATATTACAAATAATAGTCCTTTAAATTTGAGTGGAAACGGTAACTCTAATACCACGACCTTGGTAAATGATTTAAGAACGATGTCAACTCAAGACAACAGAATAACCTATACGGGTAAAGAAACGAGAACATTTCAAGTAAATGCAGCTTTATCCATTAGAGGTAACTCTGGTGTTGGTGATTTTTATGCTTTTTTCATCAGAAAAAATGGTTCAAACACATTAACTGAGACTAATACACTAATGCGTGTAAATAATACGTCCGATATATCTAGTAATTCAATATCAGGAACTGTTGAGCTTGCGCCAAATGATTACATCGAAATTTGGGGACAAAGACTTACAGGATCGGGAACAACTTCCATAACAGTGTTTTCTTTGAATTTGAGTATCAAATAAACTTACTTAAATTGATTGTAGAGTTATAGTATAGATATTCTTACAGCAATTTTAAATTTTGTGTTAGTTATAAAGCTCCATTTTTGGAGCTTTATTTTTTATCAATAGTAATGATGCCTATTAAAAAAGTTTGTGGCTCTTATGTTTATCATCGTGTAAATAACAAAAAAGAATGACTAAAATCATGCTAAATTTAGATAATGATTATTAAATTTAGTTATGAAAAATATATTATTACTTACTGATTTTTCAGATAATTCTGTTAATGCTTTACGCTACGCTTTAAAGTTGTTTAGCGGTACTACTTGCAATTTTATCGTATTACATGTTGAAGTTGCCAATACCTTTTTAACGGATGATTTAATGGCAAGTGGAAATAAAAGTATTTACGATTCACTGGTTAAAAAGCCTAAGAGCAGATTAAAAAAAATTGTTACAGATTTAAAAGCTTTATCTAATCATGAAGATTATAAATTTGAAATGCTTATTGATCATGATGTATTTATAGATTCAATTAATCAGGTAGTAGCATCTAGAGCCATTGACTTAATCGTTATGGGAACCAATGGTGTTACAGGTGCTAAAGAAGTAATTTTTGGCAGTAATACTATTAATGTTATTAGAAAGGTTGCTTGCTCTACACTAGCTATTCCCGAGGATTTTGAATATGCCTCACCAAAAGAAATTTTATTACCGCTAGATTTGAATAATTCTCTTAGTAGTGATGCGTTTTTAAATCTTTTAACCTTTGCAAAAAAGCATTCTAAAAAATTACATATTTTAAGGATAAAGCCAAACAATGAAGTTTCAACAGAGGAACTTAAAGATCAAAAACACATTGAAACCTATCTAAGCAGTTTTAGCTACGAATATCATGTTGTTAACGACGCGTCTATGGATCATGTCGTAAACTCATATACACAAACACATAGTATAAATTTAATTGCTTTAATGGTTCAGAAAGAAAGTCTTTTCGAAAGGTTCTTTACCGGTTCATCAACAACGGCGATTAGTAAAAAACTAAGAGCCCCTTTGTTAGTCTTTCATGTTTAAATAATAGCTTAATTATTTTGAATTTAGAAGAAAATACTATTCATAATAAAAACACGTGGTTTCATAAATACCAGGCATATTTAGGTGAATTTGTGTACGGAGGTATTGATGGAGCTGTAACTACTTTTGCTGTGGTTTGTGGTGCTGTGGGTGCTGGTTTAGACAATACCATTATCATAATTTTAGGCTTTGCTAATTTATTGGCTGACGGTTTTGCCATGTCTGTTGGTGCTTATCTTTCATCTAAATCCGTAAAAGATAATTACAATAAACATAAGGCGATAGAGTATTGGGAAGTAGAAAATGTTCCTCATTTAGAGCGAAAAGAAGTTGAAGATATTTATAGAGCAAAAGGCTTTGAGGGTGAGCTTTTACAACAAGTTGTTGATACTATTACAGCAGATAAAGATCGTTGGGTAGACGTTATGATGAAAGATGAGTTAATGATGTCTGAAGAGACCAAGTCGCCTTTAATGATGGGATTTGTAACGTATGTGTCTTTTATTTTTATAGGCTTAATTCCGTTGTTAATCTACGTTTGGGATTACTTTAGTACGTTTTCAGGAAATCTTTTTCTTTGGACGAGCATCTTTACCTCAATAGCTTTTATAGTGATAGGGTTTTTAAAAACCTATGTTACTGAGACCAGTAAGCTAAAGGGTATTTCAGAAACCTTAATTCTTGGTGCTTTAGCTGCAGTGGTTTCATATTATGTTGGCGATATATTAGAAGGTTTAATTCTAAAAAACTAACGTTTTAGCTTATTTTCTTTTGTTTACTCAATGCGATTGGGTTTAATAGCTGCTCAGTTTCTAAGGCTTCAATCATTAATTCTATATAATCATTTACGGTTTTGTCTATAGATTGTGGGTCTACTATGTTTATTGAACCTTTCCACAGCAATTCTCTTTCTTTGGTTGGGCAGATACAGAACACAGAGGTTTCTGCATGATATACTTTATATTCTTCATAATACTCAGGATTGTAAAAACTATCCTGATATCTTAAATAATCTTCTTTAAATTTTATAAAGGTTTCATCGTATACATCAAAGTTTTTGGTATATGCTATTTTATCTTCAGAGCCTACTATTTTTGAAAAAATGATAGTGTCAAACCCACTTTGTAAAAGTTGTTGTTCCAAACTGTCTAATTCATTTTGGTTTAGCTTTTCGGTTTTAAAAGATTTAGGAAAAACTTCAAAACTTGTGTAAGCATCTGTACCTCGCATTAAGAATTCTTCTTTGAGTTTATTCTCAAATTTTTGCTTGGCCTCAATATTAGATGTAATGCCAACAACTAAAACTTTAGAAGGAGCATAGGATTCTATCTCCGGATTTTTCCAGCTATCGCTTAGTTGCGTTGAGGTACAGCTACTTACAAGTGCTGCTAAAAGTAGAATGATAAGTGTTTTCATAATGGTCTATTTCTTATCTAATAATCGGTTTTGCTTACCTTCTTTCATAACCATTTTTATAAGGTTAAAAAGTTTAGCTTTTGTGGTTCTGTAGCGTTTTCTAAACTCTTCTACGAGCTCAGTAAGATTGCGATGTTCTTTTTTATAGGCTGTTTCTTCTTTAATCTGGTCTATACCGTCTACCATAATTGATAGTTCTTTTTCATGAGACTTAACAGCGTTGATTAAAGTCTCGGTTTGTTCAACAATTTTAGTGAGTTTATCGATTAACCGTTTACTTTCTTCAAAATGATTGTTGTCTAAAATCTGAAGTGTATACGAACGAATCAAGTCTTCAAAAAACCATTGCTCTTCTTTACAAAATTCTAATTCTGAAAGCCATTTTTTAGATTCAAAGTGCATTTCATCAGCACTTAACCATTTGGTGTGTTTGGCATTTGTATGTATCGTTTTCATAATTCAAAAGTTTAAAATAGCAGAGTGTAGAGTTCAAAAAAAACATACACTCTGCTTAATTAAGAGATTTTAGATAACTTCAACCTTTTTCGGTTGTTGTGTTTTAGCCTCTTCTTTTTTAAGAAGATTAAGCTTAAGGATACCATTTTTATAGGTGGCCTTAACCTCTTGGTCTGTATTAACAGATTTAGGTAGGGTTATAGATCTTTTAAAAGAGTTATAGCTAAATTCTTTGCGTGTAAAGTCTTCTTCTTTTTCTTCTGTTTCATGTTTTTTCTCACCACACACGTTAAGAATATTATCATCTATAGTGACCTCAAAATCTTTTTTATTGAAACCAGGAGCTGCAAACTCTATTTCAAAATCATCATCGTGTTCCTTAACATTCATAGCTGGCATTAAGCTATCTTCTTCAAAAAAGTCGTTGTTAAAGAAATCGTCGCTGCTTAAAAAATTTTTTAAGCCTTCATTTGTCCAACTAGGGAACAAGCGTCGTCTGTTGTTAAATTTAATTAGTGACATAGCTCTAAATTTTTAGTGTTAAACTTCGATTTTACTGTTTCTAATTTACTGAGCTAATGGTGATTCTGAAATGATTTTAATCAGTTTGAAGCGTGTTGTTTTTAAATTAAATAATTAACTTTTCTACATCAGTCAATTTTGGAATTTTCACATGCCAACCATAAGTACTTTTAATTTTAGTCCTAAAAACATCTAAGGCTGTAGGCTCTCCATGAATAAGATAAACCATTTCTGGAATGTTTTTAATATTCTTCATCCAATTAAGTAAATCCTCTTGATCTGCATGTGCCGATAAACTTTCAATAGTTTTTATTGTGGCTTTAACTGGATAGTATTTTCCGAAAAACCGAATTTCGTGTACACCTTCTTTTAGTTGTCGTCCTCTGGTACCTTCGGCTTGGTAACCAACCAAAAGTACAGTAGTTGAAGGTTCATCTATAAGCTGTTGTAAATATGTGAGTACGCGTCCACCTGTAACCATACCACTACCCGCAATTATAATTTTAGAGCGTTTATCATCTATAGTTTCCCAAGTTTCTCTGTAAGACTGTACGATGTTTACATGATTGCACATCGCGTAGTATTCTTCAGTTGTTAACCTATGCCAGTTAGGGAATCTTTTAAAGACATTGAGAACATTGTTGCCCATTGGACTATCTATAAAAATAGGAATGTCTGGGATTCTTCGTTGCTTATATAATTGCCATAGAATGAACATTAACGTTTGCAAACGCTCTACCGCAAAACTAGGGATGATGAGATTACCTCTTTTATTAATTGTTTCTTTGATGATGTCTTCTAAAATAGTTTCTACGTCCTCTTCTGGATGTAACTTGTTGCCATAGGTGCTTTCAATAAATAAGTAGTCTGCCCATTCTGGTGTTTTAGGGTTTTTGAGTAAGTAATCGTTAGTGCGTCCTATGTCTCCAGAAAATACAAACCGTTTACCATTAATATCCAATTCTATAAATGTGGCACCAATGATATGACCATTGTATTGAAAGCGATATGAGATGTTTTGAGTCAATGAAATCCATTTATCATCTTCTTCTGTATGAAATAATTTAATAGTCTGTTCTGCTTCTTCAACGGTATAAAACGGTAAAGCAGGCTTGTGTTTGGTGTACTTTTCTTTATTGGCTTTTTCTGCTTCTTCTTCGTGAATTTTAGCACTGTCTTTTAGAATAATTTCGGCAATAGCAAGTGTAGGTGCTGTACCAACAATTTTACCTCTAAAGCCTTGTTTTAAAAGTCTTGGTAAATAGCCAACGTGGTCTAAATGTCCATGCGTTAAAAGTACAATATCAATGGACTTAACATCGATAGGAAGATTAGACCAGTTAAGTTCTCTCAACGTTTTTAGACCTTGAAACATACCACAGTCTATCAAAATATTTTGCTCTGAGGTTTCTAACAAAAATTTTGACCCTGTGACTACACCAGAGGCACCTAAAAAATTAACCTTTACAAACTTTTCCATGTCTATTCAGTTTTAATTGTACAGAGATCTGCGATTTCTTTTAGTATTTTATCTTTTCTGGCATCAGAAATTCCTAAATGATCTAGGTAGAATTTATCGTGTGTCAGCTCTCTGCATAAAACCACATTTCTACTTAACAAAAATTGTTTTTCTCTGTCAGAAAGTAATGTAGAGACCGTAATAGGATATAATCCTAAACGGTCAATACGGTCTTTTAATCCGTCGTTTTCAGGATAATCCCAACTTAATAAATAGAGCCCACAACACTTACTGTATTGTATGGCATCTTCTGAAAATCTTGTATTAGTAACAACCCAACCTTTGGTTAGTATAGTTCCATTTTTGGCATTCGCATTCCAATGTGCTTTAACATCTTGGTAGCGCGAGTTAATGTATAAAGGTATTTTTACATTACAATTAATGCCTTGTTCACCATGAAATTTACATTCAATGATTGTAGTTTCGTTGTCTTTGTGTGCAACAACATCAATCTCGTGTGTTACACATTTGCCTTGTAAAATTTCACCAATTTTTACTTTACAGCCAGAATATTTTAAAATCGCACCAACAAATCGTTCAAAAGGAAAACCTGTTGGTCCTAACTCATAAATTGCCTTTTTGAGTTTGTATTTTGAGGCGTAATGGCTTTTCTTTTTCTTTAGTAAAGCAAATGCTCTATTATATATTTCTTTGGTAGAAATACCTTGGTAAAGCTCGTCTCTAACTTTATCTATGATCTGGTCTATAGTCTCTTTATCCGCACCAGTTCGTTTTAAGGAAGAACGTAACTTATTAAGTGAAAATTTTACTCTATCACCTGATGATTTGGTTATAATTATGCTTTCGTTTTCCATTTTTATTCATTTAAAAAAGCTGCCAAAACATGATTGGCTCTGGCAGCTTTACTGACTAATAAAATTTGTTGGAAACTAATTCAACTTAAAATAATCACGAACCCAAGCGATTATCTGATTGTTGGTCATGCTATCAGTTTTTACAACATCCTTTACTTTTGTGTTTAGTGCATTATAGTTTTTGTCTAATTCTTTTTTGAACTTTTCATTTGTGCCAGCAGGTCCAAAAATGACTAATGAATCGGTATCTTTTATTTCCTCGACAATATTTTTGAAATACTTTTTAAATTGTTGTTTTTCGCGTTCTAAAAACTTACTGTCCTTTGTAACATCTTGTGGTCCACTTTTAAATCGCTGACCAGATCCTCCCTTGGCTTTAAAATGTTCAATTTCGGACGATATGGTTGAGAAACTTTCTTTTCCATTGTCTATCGTTACGATGTGTGCCTTGTCTTTGTCTATCCAAACTCCTGTATACTTCATGATGGTGTATTTTTAATTTCTGAGGTCGTGCATAGCTAAAATTGGGACATTGAGATGAAATGATATTTCCTTAACCAATGGATTAGAAAGTATGCTTCCAAAAAACTTATGTTTTTTATTTATAAAGGCTACCATATCACTATCTCTACTTTCTACAAATACATTAATTGCAGCAATTACCGAATTGTACGATAATGTACGATTCTCAAATGACGTATCTTCTAATATTTCTTCTAGAAGTGCTTTATTTTCTTTTTGATTGTCATCTAATTCATCTTGCTCTTTTACATGCAATATAATGATTGAAGCTTCAGACTTTTTAGCAATATCAGTAAGGTAAACCAACTCTCTGCGTTTGTATGGCACTTCAAAACCTGTTGGAAAAACAATTTCTTTAGGTAGCTTTATTTCAGCTTTCATTGGTACTACAATTACAGGGCAATTACGAACCTTTTCCATTACATAAATTGCTGTACTACCAAAGGCAGTAGCTCCAGAGTGTGTTTCGCCTTTAGTACCCATAATGATCATTTCAATATCCTTTTTATCTACGATGTCTTTAATGGCATCAATAGTGTTGTTAAACATTGATACTGTTTTGAAATGATGTTTTGGATTCTTTTTTTTACTCAAAACCAGTTTATCTAAAACTTTGGCCAATCCGTTTTCAGAGTCCCATTTTTTAGACTCATATATCTCGCTTCCGGTTTGTGGTTTCATTAAACTTTCAACTAAATTTCCAGTAGCAGAAAATACATTGAGGATATAAAAATCTGTGGGCTCATTTTTGTATAGCTCGGTAGCATAATCTATAGCATGCCAAGCATTGTCCGAAAAGTCTGTTGGTAATAATATCTTATGCCTCATGATGCTTTGTTTTAAGTTGTTGTGTTTTGAGTTAATCGTTTACTAAGCTGAGGACGGAATTACAAAAAACGGAATTGTAGCATGAAAGCCTATCTTTTTTATTACAGGTTCATTTATAATGCTTTCTATAAAACTGTGTTCATAGTTTATCATTACTAAAATGTCTATGTTTAGCTCTTCTATAAAGTCCTTTATAGCATTTTCTTTCTTTGTATAATCTGGCATCCAATGAAAACTATGCGGATTATCTTCTAGATAAGCTTTTAGCATTGCCAGATTGTAGTCTTGCTGATGGCTAAGGTTTTTCTCTTCGTTAATATGTAATATTCTAATCTTAGAATCGTGAAGCTTTGAAAGGTTTTTAAGAGCTAGCAACTCTTCACCATAAAATCGATTAAAATCTGTTGGAAACGCTATTTGTTTCGGTGCTTTAAAATCATATTCATGAGGAATCAAAAGGATAGGACAGGATTTTACATGTTTAATGATTTTTACGGTATTACTACCCATAAAGATTTCTTTGGCTCCCGTAGCACCTTTGGTTCCCATTATAATAAGATCTATATTATATTTTTCCGATGCCATATCAATGGCATCATCCATGGCATCAACACTTAGTAAGGTTTCAAAACTATGGTTAAGGTTATCGTTTGTCTTTTCTGCCGTGTTTTTAAGTTCTAATAAATCTTGCTTTGCATTATCTGCAATAGTTCGCAGCAATTTGTTTGAAATATTAGACATTGTAGAGGCTTTCATTTTACATGAATGCAGAAAATAGAATTTACATTCTTCTTTCTCGTAAAGCTTAAGCGCATAAACAGCGGCACACCAAGCATTGTCCGAAAAATCCGTAGGTAATAGTATTTTTTTCATAGCGAGTAGCTTTAGTTTATTAGTAAAAGTTATAGCAAACTTTTATATTTTGAAATGATAAAAATCAGTCTTAATTATATCTGTGATGGAATAACCATAAACGGAACATTAAGATGAAAACCGATATGTTTTATGTTGGATTTAAAGAATAGATTTTCAAAAAATGAATGCTTATTGTTAATCATCACCAATAGGTTGATTTTTGTTTTTATTTGAAATTCTGTAATAGCTTTTGGTATATTTTGGTTTTTGATATTATGAAATAGGTGCGCAACACCTTTAAACTTTGTTTCTAGTTTTTGCCTATTTTTTTCTTGTTTATCTGTTAAGGCTTCACCATAGTACACATGCATAATATTAATACGAATGTTGTAAAGAGTTGCAATGTCTATGAGTGGTTGTATGTGTTCATCTTTAAAATCTATTTCATAGTCTGAAGGAAACAAGAGTTCGTGTGGTTTTTCAAAATTAAAATCGCTAGGAATTGCAATTACAGGACATTTAGCATTGTTAAGTACGTGCATGGTGTTAGAACCAAACAAAACTTCCTTAACACCAGATGCACCTTTGGTTCCCATAATTATAAGATCCATAACGTTACCTTCGTACAATTCGCTGATCTCTCCTGTAAGTGTGTTAAATGACGAAATGGTTGTAAATTGATGATTAGGATTAGGAAACTCGGTTTCTATTTTTTCAACTAATTCTTGCAGTCTTTTTTTGCTGGTTTCCTTAACCGTTTCCATAAGTTGAAACTGAGGTGTACTGTATTGCATAAATTCTACCTGATAAACAATAGGTGTATAGGTATTTAATAAAATGAAATTACATTTTGTGTTTTTATACAATTGTAATGCGTATGCAATGGCATTCCAGGCATTATCAGAGAAATCCGTTGGTAAAAGTATTTTTTTCATGACGATAGATTTTTTAAAAATTAATAACGTCTAATGTTTTGCAGCGCCAAAAACGGAATGTCTATTCTCAGCGTAATTTCATCGAGTTTAGACTTAAAGAATATATTTTCGAAAAATGAATGTCGCGTATTAACCATGACTAACATATCTACATTATTTTCATCTACGTAATTACAAATCGCATCTGTAATACTTTGGTCTTTAACCGTCTTAAAATTGATTTTATTTTTACATAACTCATCCCTAACAAAGCTTTGATTGTTTTGTTGTCTCATGGATAGTTTGTCACTTTCTGAAACATAAAGCATATCTATGACGGCTCTGTATGGTGCTGCTAGTTCGCAAAGTAATTTTAGCTCTCTTCTTTTATAAGGGATTAGGTAATTGGTAGGAAAGAGAATATGTCTTGGTTGAATGCCAACATAGTGCTCTGGTATGGCTAAAACGGGACATTGTACGTATCTTAAAACTTGTAATGTGTGGCTGCCAAAGGTCAACTTTCTGTCGTTAGTGTTGCCACGAGTGCCCATAACAATAATGTCTATATTTTCTTCGTCTACAATCTTGTCTGCCTCATCTACTAACATATTATTAGAAGAAATAGTAGAATAGCTATGTCTTGGATTTGGAGAAATATCCTTTATTTCTTTTAAGATTTTATCGAGATTTGATTGCGATTTCTCTGCAACGTTTTGTGTAACTTTTACAAGAGTTTCCGTCTTAATGCGTTCTTCGTCTTCAAAAATTTCATCTTGGTAAGCATGCATTATAAAAAATCTGCTCTTATCGTATTTAAACAACTCGCAGGCATATTTCAAGGCATTCATTGCATTTTCGGAAAAGTCCGTAGGAATTAGAATATTTCTCATGATAAATCGTTTTATAGCTCTTTAAAGCTAAGGCGTTTAGCGCCATTTTACAATGACATTTATCATACATTTTTTATAAGGATAAAGGTAAAAAGAAACAGGAAGCATTAACTTCCTGTTTCCGTAAAGTGTTTAATTCTATAATTCACCTCTTATTTCAAATAACCCTAAATTCCTCTGACTACAAAGAATTATAATGGATCGCTTTTTATTCAACCAAAGCATTAAACACTTTTTTTACATTCATAAGCCCTTAATAAAATATGAATGCTTTTACTAAGAATTTCTGCGCTTTTATTGTAACAGAATAAATGTAACTATTGCCCCTGTTTTACAAAATGAGGAATATCAGTTTTGGTACAAAATTATTGAGAACCCATGTGCCAAAAAAAGCCAGAGGTTGTTCTGGCTTTTTCCGTGATTAATAGCATGTGATTTTAAATTTCCCTATGTTTTAATATCACACGATAAACATAAATAACCTTTTAACTTTATAAAATGATAAATATCAATTTTGGCTAATATGGAATTACTTTATAAACGATATTTAATAAAAATAAACCCACTAAAAATAAAAGCATATAAATGAGTTGCACCATTTTAACGTTTGTGAGTATCAACCACGACACGGTTTTATTTGGAAAAATAAAGAGTGCTAAGCCAGAAAACAGAAATGACCATCCTATTAATGTAATAACTAGTTTGTAGTTTAATTCCCAATAGTTATGTAAGATTACTGTCGTTAGTCCCAAGGTTATACAAATAAAAGCTGCTAGGATTAAAAACTTTTCATCTTTTAGATTATTAAAAATCTGCTTTATGCGTTTGGGATTAAAGCTTAAAATGAAAAAGAAAATTATAAGATACCAGCCCCAAAATTTTGTAAAGAATAGTGAATTTTCCATGGTTTTATTAATTTTTTTCGTGTAAGACCAATAGTGGTTTATTTATATGATAGCTTATTTTTTCAACTCTACTGTGAAAGAATATTTGTTGAAAATAGTTGAGGTTCTTTGCTACCATACAGATAAGATCTATGTCCCTACTTTCAACAAAACACTGAACAGCATCTTCTATTTTTTTATTGGATAAGTAGTGAAAGCTACTTTCAGTATTGTTAAAATAGTCTTCTAATAGGGTTTTATGTTGTTCTTGATCGGCTGTAAGCTTAGTTCTGTCTTTATTAATGTGAAGAAACCTTACAGAGGTATTAAATTGATCTATAATTTCGCTTAATGGATGGAGAATATTTAGATTATACCCTAAATTTAAATCAGTCGGAAATGCAATTTCCTTTGGCGAAACAAACGTGGCATTTTCTGGTACAGCTAAGGTGTTACATTTTACTTTGGTAATAACATCAGCTGTATTTGTACCGAGTATAATTTTTTTTAGACCAGTAGCTCCCTTGGTACCCATAACTATAAGATCTATCTGCTTTTCTCTTATAGTTTTAGATATAGTTTCAATAAAAAAACCATTATCGGTAAGTGTGAAGAACTTATGTTTTTTATTGTTAATATTAAGTTTTGATATACGTTTTAGTAAACCACGTAATTTATTCTTAATAGGTTTTGTATATGTATCTTCAAGATAGTAAGAATCGTACGTCATCGATTCGTTTAAAGGAATAAAGTTGTTTAAACTGTTAACATGTAGTAAGTAAAAATCACATTCAATTGTATCAAAAAAATGAATGGCATACTTAATTGCATTCCAAGAGTTCTCAGAAAAATCCGTCGGTAAAAGCACATTTTTCATGATATGAATAATTTAATATTTTAAAAGTAGGCGCTAAAACCGATTTATAAAATGATTAGAATCATTTTAGATAAGTGTAGCTATTTAATTTTTTTGAGCCCATCAATATCCAAAACGACGATGTTTCTTCCTTCAGATTTAATTAATCCTTGATTTTTAAAATTGGTTAAAGTCCTGATAAAGGTTTCTGTAGCGATACCAGCAACACTTGCCAGGTCATTTCTAGATATTTTTATTGGGTCATTTGGTCTGCGATTTATTCTTTCAGCAAACTGAAGAATAGTATTGGCTGTTTTTTTATTCACAGAACTGTAAGCCATTTCTAATAACTGATTCTTAAACTGAGACAAATCGTCTGTTAGATGATCAATTAATGCAATGGCTAGTTTATTGTTATTCTTTAAAATTTCTGACAATTGTAATATTGATAAGCCAACCAATTTGGTCTTTTTTATAGCTGTAGCGGTTTCTTTATGTGGTAAATTATGGGTAAAAGATGTATAACCAAACAAATCATCTTCTTTGTACAAACTTGTAGCTAGTTCTTTGCCTTTAGTATCTAATTTATGGCATTTTACAGCACCTTTGGTAATGAGATAAATAAAATTAGAATGGTCGCCTTCTCTATAAATGATATCTCCTTTGTTAAATGTAAACTCATTGCCATAATCGTCAAAGAAGTTCTTTAAGTCATTGAGGTTGATTAGTTCATCCTTTTCAGAGTAATTATGAACGTTATCTTGTTCTTTCTCCTTAAGGATACTGGCTTTAGCTAATCTGCTTTTAATGGCACTTACCAACTCATCTTCGGTAAAAGGTTTAGTAATGTAATCATCTGCACCAAGATTCATACCTTTTCTAACATCTTGGTGTTCTGTTTTTGCAGATAGAAAGATAAAAGGAATATGTTTTGTCTTGTTGTTTTTGGTTACCTCATTTAAGACTTCATAACCATCGAGTTCTGGCATCATTATATCACAAACTATAATGTCTGGTATATTAATGTTTATAGATTTTAAGCCAAGTTTTCCATTTGGAGCAGTAAGGACCTCAAAGTCTGAAAGCTCTAAAAGCTCAGCTATGTTTTCTCTTAAAACCGAATCGTCTTCTATAAGTAAAACTTTAGTCATGCTTTGCCTTGTTTGGGATTTTTAGTGTTACTAATGTTCCTTTGTTCTCTAAACTTTCAATTTTTATACTTCCTCCCAAATTATCGAGATGTGTTTTTACAATGCTAAGACCAATTCCTGTTCCTTGTAAGTTGAGCACATTTTCGGCTCTGTAATAGCGCGTGAAAATATTTTTTAATTCTTTTTGTGGTATACCAATGCCTTGGTCTTCGATTTCAAAAACAGTATTGTTTTTATCTTGGTGAATTCTGATATCTATTTTTGAATTTTCACGAGAATATTTTACTGCATTTTGTAAAATATTAGATAAGATGATTTCAATAATCCTTTCATCTTGATACATTGACATACCATCGATATCGTTTGGGTAGTTAATACGTTGTCCTTCTTTTAAAAGCATGTTAGAACTATAAATTACTTCATTGATTACTTTGCTTAACCTAAAGTCTGAAAACGAGTAGTTATATGTGCCAGTTTCTAATCTTTCGATAGATAAAAAGTCATTTAATATGGTGTTTAGGTAATTTACTTTATCTTTTAAGATAGCCAAGTGTTTATCTCGTTTTGGTTGCTCCTCAGTTAGTTTGTACTTTTCTAAGAGCATTAAAGATGTCGCTATACCACTCAAAGGTGTTTTAAATTCATGGGATACAAGCGACAAGAATTTTGTTTTTAACTCGTTGAGTTCTTTCTCTTTGCTTAATGCTTCTTGTAGTTGCAGTGTTCTTTCTTGTACTGTTTTTTCTAGCTTTATGGTATAGTTTTTTTGCTCAGTAATATCAACAATTATAGCAACAAAAACTTTTTTATCTTTCAATAGAGAAAGCTGTAAATGTACCATTACAGGATAGGACGTACTATCTTTTCTAACATGAATAGTTTCAAAATCTATCTGCTCTTCCTGCTTCTTTAGAAGTTTATTAATGTATTTTTTTCTAAAAGTTGCTTCGTCTGTACCTAGTTTTAAATCTACTGGAGTCATGGATTTTAGCTCATCTAAAGAGTAACCTATATTTTTTAATGCACCTCTGTTTGCATTTATAAAGTGGAGCGTTTCAGCATCAAAAACATAAATTTCATTTAAAGACTCATTAAAAATTGTAGCTAAATGATTTTTTTCTTCTTCGGCTCTTACGCGCTCAGTTACGTCATTTTGTACACCAATAAAATGGGTTACAATACCTCTTCTATTTGTTATAGGAGTGATGTATAAATCATTATAAAATATAGTACCATCTTTTTTGTAATTTCTAAGTGTTGCAAGACAACTTTCACCATTTTTGATGGCCTTTCTTATCTTGGCTAATGCTTTTTGGTCTCTATCGTCGCCTTGAAGAAATCTACAGTTTTTATTTAAAATTTCTTCCTTAGTAAAACCTGTCAGCTTTTCAAAAGCTGCATTGTGATAGATGATAGGATTATCTGGTTTTAAAGCATCGGTAATTACAATTCCATTATTTGCAGAATCTAAGGCCTTGGTTCTAAGCATAAAGTTAAATTCGCTCTCTTTTTGTTTAGAGATGTCCTTAACCAAAGCCATAACATAGGTTTTGTTGTATATGCTGTATGGGTTGAGCTCTACTTCTATTGGTATAACATTGCCATCTTTTTTTAGGCCATAAACATCTGTGGTCTTACCCATTTTGCTGCGCTGATATTCTTCTATAAAGCGTTCTACATTTTCACTATGTACTTTACGGAATTTTGTGGGAATAAGAACCTCTATTGACTTGCCTTTGATTTCGTCTTTGCTGTAACCAAAAATAGTTTCTACCATACCATTTGCTTCCATGATATGCTGCTTTTCGTCAACAATAATAACAGCTTCAGAGATGGCATCTAGAAGAATATTGAATATTTCTTGGTCTTGTTTAATCATACCAAACAAGTGATTAGTGTATCCTTTAAAGATACGTAATTAAAAGCGATTATTTTATGATAATGATCAATATCATTCTTTATCTCGTAAGATTTAAATACCTTAGTTTATTGCTGATTTTTATTAAGATGAATAAGGACTTTTTAATACATTTAGGATATGTGTTTTATGCCATTGCCAAGGCAGATGATAACTTGTCTTTTGAGGAATACGTAAAATTATCTCAAAGTCTAAAAAAGCGATGGCATCATCTTACTGAAGCAGAAAGAGAGCTGATAAAAAATCAGTTTAATGCATTGCAAAAAGAAAACATGTCTGCCCAAGATAGTTTTTCAGTTTTTATTGATTTTCTACACAGAAATCCTAAATTGTTTACAGAAGAATTAAAAAAACTTATCCTTAAGACTGGTAATGAGATTGCTTATGCATTCGCCAAAATCAATAAATCTGAACTAAACTTTATGGCAAAACTGAGCCTTGAGTTTAAGAAATTACCACAATAAATACTTTGGTTTTAACTCGTAAGATTGACCAAAATCATTTTATAATACCTTCCTCAATATTAGCTTTATAGAGTTAATCTTTAAAGCAAATAATCATGAAAAAGTTGATAGTAGTTCTTGTTGTTTTTATGATGTTACCATTAACTGTAATATCCCAAGATATAAAAAATATTGATTTTATTTCACCATTTTATGATGGACTAGCAGCTATTGAAAAGAGAGGAGAATGGGCTTTTATTGATGAGACAGGTAACATAGTTGTTGACTATAGAAATGATGTTGTCTTAAATCGTTTTGGTGATGAGAGCTACCCTATTTTTAATTCAGGTAGATGTCTTATTGTAAAAAAAGAAGAAGGTATATCTTACTTTGGTTTTATTGATAAGGTTGGTAATACAATCATTGAGCCTCAATTTTTAAATGCAACAAGTTTTAATAACGGAATGGCCATTGTTTTACAATTACATAAAAATGTTATTGGAAATAATGACGTTTTAGATAAACAGATGATAGACTATTGTTACACAAAAAATGTCATAAACATCAATGGCGAAGCAATAATGTACCTTTCTGAAAAACCAACGCATGTAACCTTATCTAAAGATTACATTAGAGTTCCACCTAAGATTGATGCAAAGTTTATCTCTGATAAGCTAATAGCTGTAAAGAGTGATAACAACTCTTGGTCAATAAGAAAATTAGAATCTTCTCAGTAAAATATTATGAGTAATAAGGAATCTCTTAAAATCATAGATGTAACACCAAAAAATGTAAACCAAGAAACCTTATTCTGTATAAAGGATATTAAAAAACCAGGTTTTGAAAGTAAGCGTAAATGGTTTATGAAGCGTTATGATGAAGGGTTACGGCTTAAGATTTTAAAAAATGAAACCGATAAAATGATTGGTTTCATCGAGTTTGTGCCAATATCCAAAGCTTGGAGACCTGTTGAAGGTGATAATTTCCTTTTTATCCATTGTATGTATGTGTACTCCAAAAAAGATAGAAACCTTGGTTTTGGTAAATTACTCATTGATGAAGCAGAAAAAGTTGCCAAACAGCTCAACATGTCTGGTGTTTGTGTAATGACAAGTGATGGCTCTTGGATTGCTAACAGAACCATATTTGAGAAGCATGATTTTATAGAAGTAGATAATAGAGGGCGTTTTGAATTACTATCTAAAAAATGGGATAAAAATGCAAATCATCCCAAGCTTATAGATTGGACTGAACACCAAAAACAATATCAAGGCTGGCACTTGGTTTATGCAGACCAATGTCCATGGCACGAAAAATCTGCTTTTGATCTTTTTAATACAGCTTTGGATTTTGGTATTGATTTAAAGCTGAGCAAAATTGAAACTGTAGAACAGGCAAAAAAAGCTCCTTCTGGTTTTGGTGTTTTCAATTTGCTTCATAATGGTAAGCTTTTAGAGGATCATTATATCAGTGCGACACGTTTTAAAAATATTCTACGAAAAGAGCTAGGATAAATTAATAAGAAATATTTCTTGATGAGATTGCTATTTACAATTGTTGTGAAGTGTAAAAGTGTAAAGAAACGCTTCTAAGTTGATGAATATCATTGTGCTAGATCAATGATTTCCTTTCCTTTGGTTAAAACTTAAAACATGTTGTTAACCATTACCATACTACTGTTTTTATCATTAATTATATACCTATTGTTAGTGCCAATGGTTTTGGTTGTAGACACAAGTAATGATCAATATTATGTTCAAATGAAAGGTGTCGCTAGGGCTGATGTGATTAAAGATGATAAAGAGATTTTTATAATAAAACTAAAGCTATTCTTTTTAAAATTTTACATCCATCCATTAAAAGCCAAAAAAGAAAAGAAATCAGAAATAAGAAAAGCAGGAAAGGTTGATAAAAAAATAAAGAAATTAAGTTTTAGAACAGTAGTAAAAATAATGAGATCCTTCAAAGTGCAGAAGTTTTATATGAACATAGATACAGGTGATTGTATTACAAACTCAAAATTGTATCCAGTATTTGCTTTTTTAAACTACCAGTTTGGTGGGTTTCATATTAATTACAAAGGTCAAAACGCATTAGTATTGGCTGTTGAGAATAGACCAATACGCATTATTAAATCATTTTTTAACATTTAAAACATCAAATTATGGAACTACATTTAGAAGAATTATTAGGACAAGTGACAGATTTTATGAAAACGGAAGCTAATGCAGATACTGTAATTGGTAAAGAGTTTCAACTAGGAGAATTTAAGTGTGTGCCAGTAATAAAGGTAGGCATGGGATTTGGTTCTGGTGGAGGAGAAGGCACAGAGACTAAAGGAAAAAAAGGAGAAGGTATGGGAGCTGGTGCAGGTGTAGGAATAGAGCCTTTAGGATTTTTAGTAACAAGAGAAAATGAAATTTCTTTTATCGAAGCTGGTAAAGCTCATGGTCTTTCTGCTGCTTTTGAAAAAGTGCCAGATTTAATTGAAAAATTTGCTGATTATAAACATCACGAAGCTATGGCTAATTAAAGATTTTCATTATAAAATCTGAATTTAAAAACTGGGTAGATCAATGCTGATCTATCCAGTTTTTTTATTTAAATCCTGATCATAGCAATACTTAAAATATGAGTACAGTTTATTATAATAAAGGTTAGAATTTTTAATCCTAAATGCTGGTTTGTTGGTTTTCAAATATTTGAAAATAAGTAATCTAAAATGATTTGCGTCATTGTGCAGATATAACGTAAATAATACTTTAGGCAACGTTTAATAACGAGTATTAATTTAAAATATAATATCATGAAATGTTCAAGATTTAATTTAGTAAGCGTGTTGTTTTTAGTAATTACAACTAACGCTTTTTCTCAAAATGATTGGGCAGTAGAATTTAGGCCAAATCTAGATTTTCCAACAAAAGATATTGGAGAAATAGAACCTAAAACTGGTTTTGGTTTTGAAGTTGCTGTTTCTTACAGTTTTACGGAACACCTTGGGGCTTATGTAGGTTGGGGCTATAATACATTCAAGACTACTTCAAACCTTACTGAATTCGACAATGATGTAGATATGACAGGTTACTCTTTTGGACTTCAATTTTTTCACCCGTTTTCCGATGAGTCCAAATTTTCCTATGTAATAAGAGCTGGTGGTATTTATAATCATCTTGAGTTTGAGGATAAAGATGGCAATATTTTTGAAGACACAGGGCACGGTTTGGGTTATGAGTTTGGCGTTGGTATCGACTATACATTTTTAGAGACATGGCATGTACGCCCTCAAATAGGATATAGAGCATTGTCTAGAGATATTGAGTTTGGCGATATTAAATCTGATGTTGACCTCAATTATATTTCTTTTGGGGTTGGTATTTTAAAAACATTCTAAAGTGAATAAATGAGACATGCTATTGCCATATTATTAATTGTCCATGGTTTAATTCATCTAATGGGTTTTGTAAAAGCCTTTTATTTAACTGATATAAGGCAGCAAGTATTAGGTATTTCAAAACCCATTGGGTCGTTATGGCTCATAACTTTTATACTTTTCACAGTTTCATTAGTTCTATATCTAACTAATAAAAAATGGTTTTATATTGCTTTTTTAGCAATAATTCTTTCTCAAATCTTAATAATTATGGCTTGGCAAGACGCCAAGTTTGGTACTATTGCTAATATTATAATCCTTCTAGTCAGTCTTTCTGCTTTGGGAAATAATCAGTTTCAGAACATGGTTGACAAAGAGGTTACAGCGCTTTTAAAAAACGAAGGAATAAACGATTCTAAAATTATAACTGAAAATAATCTTGAAGCTCTACCACATATTGTTAGAAAATGGCTAAGCACTTCAGGCGTTTTGGGGCGCGAGAAAACCGAAACAGCCTATTTAGAACAAAGAGGGCAAATGAAAACATCGTCCGAAGGTAAGTGGATGAGCTTTGAGGCCAAGCAATATTTTAATATAAATAATGCTTCTTTTGTGTGGTGTACTAATGTAAAGGCCATGCCATTTATTAATTTAGCAGGGCGAGATAAACTTATTGATGGAGAAGGAGCAATGCTTATTAAATTGGCAAGTTTATTTCCAGTTGTAAACGAAAAAGAAAACCCAAAAATTAACTCTGGAGCAATGATTCGTTTTTTAAGTGAGATGTGTTGGTTTCCGTCTGCTGCATTGAGTGAGCATATATCGTGGCAAGAGATGGATAATAATAGGGCTAAAGCCACACTTACTTACAAAGAGCAGTCAGTTTCAGGTATATTTTCTTTTACTGAAAAAGGTGATTTACTGTCATTTGAAGCCAATCGATATTATGGTGGAAGTACAGATTCCAAAGAAGAAAAGTGGTTAATACACATGGAAGAATACAAGTTATTTAATGGTCTGAAAATCCCCAATAAAAGTAAGGTGTTATGGAAATTTGAAAAGGGTGATTTTCATTGGCTTACAGTAGAGATTACAGATCTAAAATACAATCTCCAATAATTTGAACGTTTTCAAATTCTGTGTGTTCATTGTTTTTGAGCCTCTTTCTTTTCTTGGCGCTCTAACTTTCTAAAATAGCCACGTGTTAAGAAATTATGCTTCAAAGCCTCCATGTTTTCATTAAACTTTTCGGTACCCTCGTTAATGTTCTTAATTGTAGATTTTAAATCATTAACCAACGCTGTATCTCTTACAATGTAGTCGTATGCTCCTTCGCTAGAGTTTAAATCACTTACAACAGTATTGATGTTGTTTAAAATTGAATTGATCTCATTACTGGATGTTTCAAGATTATTTACAATATTTTTTAGCTGCTTTCCTGAAATTGAATCATTCAATACCATGCCCAAAACAGAATCATCGTTAGTTCTTAAGGAAGAAATAATATCGGTTAACTCATGTATGGCATTTGTTGCGCCTCTACTTGCAGTTTTAAGATTATAGACGGATTTTTTAAGATCTTGTGCCATTATGGTGTCGTTTAATAACATGCCAATAGTGCCTTCACCTTCTAGCATCTCAGACGTGATTTTCAATAAATCAACAGTTAATAAAGCTGCATTTTCTGAGCCAACACTCAAAGTACTAAGGATATCATCAGCACCAATTTTACTGAAAGATTCAATAACATCACCATTCTCAATAACGTTAGCCGTACCCTTTCCAGGAACAATATTTACAATCATATTACCCACCAATCCATCCGAACCTATGGTAGCTATAGCATCTTTTTTAATGTGTTTTATGATTTTTTTATCAATACCCATATCTATTTTTATGGTAGAATCATTTATCATGTTAATGGCTCTTACGGTACCAATATCAATGCCAGAATATCTAACGTTGTTACCGTTTTGTAGACCATTTACATTCTGAAAATATGCACTAATAGTAAAGGTTTTTTTAAACATATCTTTTCCTTGACCAATCATATAAACAGCAACAATAAATAAGATGGTGCTGATAATAACAAATATGCCAAGTCTTGTTTTTTGTGATGCTGATCTTTTCATCTGTTTCAAATTTTCTAGAACCCTTGATTCTGTAATTTATTATTTCCTTTAGTAGTATTGTTTGCTCATCAAATGCCTATTATAGACTTTCATGATTCATGTTTAAAAAACGCTTTGACCTTTGGGTCTTCTGAAGCAGAAAGCTCTTTAAAGGTACCTTCTGCATAATCTTTTCCATCGATTAGTAAAATCATCCTATCTGAAATAACTCTAGCACAATCCACATCATGTGTAATGATGAGTGCTGAGGTGTTATATTTTTTTTGAATGCTCTGCATTAACATAATGATTTCCTTTGCCGTAATAGGATCTAATCCACTTGTTGGTTCGTCATATAGTATAATTTTTGGTTGAAGGATTAAGGTTCTAGCTAATGCCACGCGTCGTTGCATTCCACCAGATAATTCGGAAGGCATTAAATCTATGGCACTAGCCAAACCTACATTTTCTAATGCTTTAATAATCATACTTTCGGTATCTGTATTTTTTTTTAATTTTTTTGAATGACGACGCAGCGGGAATTCCAAATTTTCGCGAACGCTCATAGAATCATACAATGCACTGCCTTGGAACAAAAATCCGATATCAGCTCTTAAAATATCAAGCGCTTCTCTGTCTAGTTTGGTGATATCGTGTTTCATTACAGAGATTGTACCACTGTCAGCTTCCATAAGACCTACCAAACACTTTATCATTACCGACTTGCCAGAACCAGATTTTCCCATGATAACGAGATTTTCACCTTGGTGTAACACAAGATTAAAACCATTCAATACATGATTGTCGCCAAAGCTTTTGTGTAGATCTTTGATTTTTAGAACAATTTCTTTTTCTGATATGTCTGTATTTCCATTCATAAGTCATAAAAAATATCGGTAACAAAAACAGCTATAAAATCTATAATAAACAGTAACAATGATGCCAACACAACTGCAGAGTTTGCCGCTTTTCCAACGCCTGCTGTTCCCTTTGTGCTGTAATAGCCTTTATAGCAACCCACAATACCTATAGCTAATCCAAAAAAGAATGTTTTAATGGTTGCCGGAATAATATCTCCAAATTCTAAAGAATTAAAAACCTGATTGAAATAAAGCGTAAAAGACACGTTACCTTTTACATTTTCTACCAAAAACGAACCGAATAATGCCAAGGCATCACCAAAGATTACGAGCAAAGGAAGCATTAAGGTTACTGCCAAAACTCTTGTAACTACTAAAAATTTAAAAGGATTGGTGCCAGAAACTTCCATAGCATCTATCTGTTCTGTAACTCGCATAGAGCCCAATTCTGCACCAATACCAGAACCAATACGACCAGCACAAACCAGAGCAGTAATAATTGGACCTATTTCTCTAATTATTGAAATGCCAACCATTGATGGCATCCATGATACTGCACCAAATTCCATTAAAGTTGGTCTGGTTTGAAGCGTTAATACTAAACCAATTATAAATCCTGTAATGCCTACTAAAAGTAGTGAGCGATTTCCCATATTATAACATTGGTGAAGCAATTCTTTAAGCTCATAAGGTGGTTTAATGACTTCTTTAAAATATCTAATAGTAAAAAATGAGAGGTCACCAATCTCTGTAAAAAAAGATCTTAATTGTTTATTTATGGAAGTAATTTGTTCCATAGTATACTGAGCTTAGTGGTAGAGCACTACGAATTAACCAGTTAATTCATTGTTGTTTACCTTGTTGTTTTCCCAACAATCTAGATTGTAAATGGTAGTTTCTGCAATGTTGGTTAGAGCTTCATTGGTTAAAAATGCCTGATGGCCAGTAACCAATACATTTGGCAAGGCTATTAACTTTAATAGATTATCATCGTCTGGTATATTATGAGACAAATCTTTAAAAAAGATACCTTTCTCATTTTCATAAACATCCATAGCATAGGCAGCAATTTTCTTGTGGTCTAAAGCCTGTATAAGATCATCTGTATTAACAACAGCACCTCGAGCAGTATTAATGAGGTATACATTTTCCTTCATTACATCAAATAAGTCTTCATTAATCATATGATGAGTTTCACTATTTAGTGGTACATGAAGCGATATGATGTCTGACTGCTCGCATAAATTTTCTAGAGGAACATATTGCAATCCATAGCGTTCTGTTAATAGATTGTTTTCTTCAATATCACTGCCTAATAATTTACATCCAAATCCATGCATTATTTTAGCCATAACAGAGCCAATTCTACCAGTGCCAACAATACCAATTGTTTTACCATTAAGGTCAAAACCTGTAAGGTGATTTAAGTCAAAATTAAAACGTCTAATATTGTCGTTTGCCTCAATAAGTTTACGGTTTAATGCTAAAAGTAGTGTCACTGCATGTTCTGCAATAGCGTTTGGTGAGTATGCTGGTACATTAGCTACTTTTATACCTTCTCGTTTGGCAGCTTTTATGTTAACATTGTCATACCCAACAGAGCGTAAGCATATGTACTTAACACCAAAACTTCGAAGTTTTTCTAAGGTTAAGAAGCAGGCTTCGTCTGCAGAAAAAATAGAAACAGCATCATAACCTACAGCACTAATAGCTGTAGAGGATGATAAAGCTTCTTTTGTAAATGTCATAGAGTGCTTTTTATGGTTGGCTTTTTCTAAATAAGCTTTCTCAAAATCTCTGGTGCTGTAAACAAGAACTTTCATGGTTAAAGTTTTTTATGTCAATTGTAACATCGCAACCCATTATTTTTTAAATGTTTGGGTTTCGTTGCTTATGCCGGAATCACCATAAATGGTGTCTGTAAGTGCATTGCAATTTTTGAAATCGTTGGTTTAAAGAACAGATTTTCAAAAAATGTATGTTTGTTATTTATCATCACAAGTAGCTCAGACTTATGTTCTTGCTGATATTCATAAATAACATCTGCAATGTCTTTCTCTTCTAAAATGTCGTATGTGGTGTTATAATCTGTAAATGTTTCTTTGATGAATTCTTTATGTATTCTTTGAAGAGATGTGAGTCCTAATATTGAAATATGCAGAACATTTATATTACTCTTGTGTAATTTTAATATTTTTAGAATTGGTTGAAAATGCTTGTTTTTGAACGCAAGATTTAAATCTGAAGGGAACAATATATTTTCCAAGCCAACAAATTTATAATCATCTGGTACAGCAATGACTGGGCAACAACGTTTGTTTATGACTTGTGTAGTATTGCTACCAAAAACCACTCTGTCTGAATCTGTTTCACCTTTTGTACCCATTACAATGAGATCTATATTGTTATCAGATACTGTTTTAGAAATGCGGTCAGGTAAAAAACCTTTCACAACCTCCACGTCAAATTCTTGGTCATTACCATATTTTCGCATTAACGAAAGTGCAAATTCGTAAAGACGTTCTTTAGATTCTTCCTGAAGAATTTTATGTATATCCTTTCCGATGAGTCCTTTTTCTATTTGATATTCATATGAAAAAATGACTGGAGGATAGCAATGCAAAAAGTGAAATTTACAGTCTTCATTTTTATACAATTCTAAAGCGTAGATAATAGCATTTTCAGAATTTTGTGAAAAATCGGTAGGTAATAAGATAGATAACATAATCAAAGGGTTTTATTGTTCTTAGTATTTAAAGTTATGACTAAGATTTAAAACTTCCCATGATATTTGTCAGCTAAAAAATTAGTAAACAATAGTTTAAGTTTGACTTTTTGTGTAATAAAAATGAGACTGTCTGAAAAGTTAATGCTTTGTCAATCTGAACTCGTTTCAGATTCTAAAATAATTTGAAAATCAGTTCATTGAGATTCTGAAATGAATTCAGAATAACAGATTAACACACTTTTCAGACAGCCTCATTGATTATTGCTTTAATTATAACAATGCTAAGCCGAATAGGTTTGTTTTACAACAGCATTAGAAGATCCAAATTGATATTCTGGACTGTGAAGCATTTTGTGGTAAAGATGTTCGTTTACCTTAACTGGGATTTCGAGATTAGGGAATTTGATATGGTAAATATTTCCCTTTTGATTAACTAATCTAACTTCAATAGGTTGTTTCTTCATAATCTAATTGTTTTAAAAATTAAACCATAAAAATTATTACACCTGCTTTTTTTCGATTGTCTTAGTTTTCTTCTCTTTTGGTTCTGTGTTTTCTGGTGGGATAATATATCTGTTCTGGTTGTTAAAAAAGTTTTGTCGCATAGCTTCCATTTGTTTCATTATTTCGTCCATATTTTGGAAACCAGGTGGTACACGATTAGAAAAGAAATCATCTTTAAAAAAGTCATCAGAAAAAAACTGTTTCATTATCGAATCGCGTTCTGCGAAATCATTTAGGTTAGGAGACTGTAGCATAGAAAAACGCTTTTGCATCATGGTGTGCATTTGGTTAAAAATGCTATCACTTTCTACATCTTTTATATTCCCAGAAGAGGACCAACTATAAATAGAATCGTAACGAATTATATTGCCATTTTCGTCTACTTCTTTATTGACTTTCCAATTACCTTTTGGTCTTTGAAGGCTGTCTTTTTGAATTTCTATATCTGAAGAATTTTTAGAAGAATTCTCAGTGTCTTGTGCGTTACAACTTGTAGCTAAAATTGCTACAAATAAAAAGAGCATTACTTTTTTCATTTTTTACAATTTTAAATTAGACTTCAGTTTCTAAAAATCAAAAAAAATGCCATTTCAGTATGAACTTACATTTTGTCAGTATGTCTTATTTTTGCAACTATGACAGATAATTTTGTGAACGAATTTTTTGGTATTGGCATACAAAATGGTAAAACACCGGAGAATCTTGGAGTACTATGGCGATCAGCACAAAACTTAGGCGCCAGTTTTATTTTTACCATTGGTAATAGATATGCTAAACAAGCGTGTGATACACATAATGCTGTAAAATCAATGCCTTATTTTCATTACAATACGTTTGATGAGTTTTTTAATAATTTGCCTAAAGGTGCCAGGTTAGTAGGTATAGAATTAACAGATGAAGCAGTAGATTTAGAGACATTTCATCACCCAAGAAGATGTGTCTATCTTTTAGGCGCAGAAGACCATGGACTCTCCAAACAAGCCATAGATAAGAGTCATTTTTTGGTGAAATTTAAATCGCAACTAAGCCTTAATGTATCTGTTGCTGGTAGTATCGTAATGTACGATAGAGGTATTGAAAAGCCTAGGTCTTAGCGCTTCTATTTCTCAGCATAAAATAAAGAATAAGCACAATAGCAATAATCGAAATTATCCAAACCCACCAGTTATTGCTAACTTCTAGATTAATTGCTGTAGTATCACCTATTAAAACCAAACCAGCCCAATATTGAGGTGCAACAGTTCTGCCTTCTGCAATAGAAATATATTTAAGTTTTGCAGCTTTAAGTGCCTCATCTTTCTTCATACCTTTTGAAATATTTTTATAAAAATATTCTAGAATCTGAGTGCTCGACTGTTCATCGATTTTCCAAAGACTGGTCAAAATACTTTCACTGCCAGCATAGTTAAAAGCATGTGCTAACGATATCATGCCTTCGCCAGGTTGATAACTTGGTTTACCTGTTTCACAGGCTGTTAAAATGGCAAGATTAGAAGCTAGATTCTGGTTGTAAATTTCATAAGTGTATAATGAGTTATTCTCATCATCCGTGTTTTTTGCAAAGATTAATCTCGAAAATTCAGGAGAAATGTTATCCGATTCTGCATGTGTGCCAATATGTATGATTTTGTGTTCTCTAGCATTTTCCGTAAAAATACGTTTTGAGGCTTTTTCATTTAAAAACGAATTACCGTCAAATAACCTCGAATAACTTTTAGCTAAATCTTTTGCGAAAGGCTGTGGTATTAGCTTCAAATATCCGTAATCCAACTCTACCGAATCCTTTATGGTAATTTTGTAGTTGGTTTTCATAGCTTCGTTAAACTCTGGTGCAAAACCAATAAAATTAGAATCATAGCCAATGGGTTGGCTATTTTTATCTACAAGAAATAAGCTATAATTATATGAAATAGTATGCTTAGCCAATAAACTATGAGTACTAAAATCTTTATAATTCTCACAATTTTTTGAGGTCAACAACTCAAAGCTTAGGTTAAAAAGTTCCTTGTCTGGTATTATTATAACAGCTTCTGTTTTTAGTTCATTTTCAATAGGTTTCCAGAGGATGCTATATAACGCTGATTGAAGTTGAAACGTAGGTTGAAGCCTTTCTGTAGTATCATTGAGTTGCGATATTAACGTTTTAAGATATTCTGACTTTAACTCAACCATATTAACCGAGGAAGAACTCACTACAAACGCAAAGAGCCTATCTTCAATAAACATATACCTTACAACAGTTGACGATTCCGGAATGTTCTGTTTTATATTATTTAATGATTGTGAAATTGAAGCATATTTTAACTTGTAATATTTAGGAAAGTCTTCTTCTAGTTCGCCTAAAAAGTTCAACCATTTCTTTTCATTATCTATATAAGTATTCATAGATGAATTTTCGTCTAAAAAGCTATTAAGATTTTTTTTAAGATTCTTTTCTTCCTCTAAAATTTCTTTGGGTAAACTGGCAGTTAATTGTGTTGATTTTGAGTTGAGTCTATTTCTAATTTTATGATAAATCATGGATTCGTGGTGACCTAACAAATTTTCGAGGTATTTCTCATTTTTTGTGAGTTGATAAAGTTCTAAATTTAATTTTTTAGCAATTTTGAAAACATCTGCATTATCTTGTATTAAGATGGCTACTGCATTATCTCCAGAGAACATAGACTTCCGGTTTTCTAAGAGTTTTATTGCATTTTCAATTTCTGAAAGCTGTGCCTTTAAAAAAGTTTCATCTTTTGTAGAGTTTAATTTTAGGCTAGTCTTTACTTTGATTAAAATAGCACTCACTTTGTTGCTTTCTGCATTTAACGTGTTGAGTTTGCTATTTTTGATAAAATCTTTAGAGCTGATTAGTTCTAAAGCTTTATCGCTATACAGTAGAGCGTTGGTGTAATCTTGGCATTGGTAATAAATATCTGCTAAATTCAATACCTGGTAATATTCTAAAAGTGTTTTTTCACCTTGATTGGTTTTAATATAGTCCAAGGCTTCATTTGCCATAGACAGTGCTTTTTCTTTGTTGTTTATTTCTGTGTAGAAATTAGAGGCATTAATTGTGAAGTTTAAATATTGCTCATCATAATAGTTTCCCAGAGAAGACTTATAGTGGTTTTCACTTTTTATAAAATAGTTTTGAGCTATGTCATAATGCTTTAGTTCTGAGTGAATTAACGCTTTGCCATAATAAGCGTCTGCCAACCAAAAATTATAATCACCATTATTGTTTTCGAGGTGTTCTATACCTTCATTTAGTAATCTTTCAGCTTCTTCGTAATTCTTGAGAGCCACTTCTACCTTTCCAAGAAGGACTTTTCCTTTGGCTATTTCCGGGCTTTCTGGTGGAAGGCTTTTAATCTTCAACTTAAAAGCGTAGTTGAGTAACTGTTTAGCTTTTTTATAGTCACCAATATCTTTGTACAGGCCTGCATAATTTTCTATAGCCTGAAACAAGAATTCTTGGGCATGAGTTCGTCTTGCATCGCTAATATCTTCTTTTAGAAAAGCATTAAGATTATTTACTGTAGTACGCATAGCGCTAATAGAAGCATCTATATCTCCTTTTATGTTATAAATACCAGCAATGTTATTGTTTAATGATGCGGATCTGTAATATTTATTCCATGGTGTTTGCTCGAGAGATTGTAATGTCTTATCTGCATTTTTGTAATAATAGATAGCACTATCAAATTTAGAAGCATACCACATCATGGCTCCCAAAGAATTATAGGTTATATAATAGCTGTCTTCTGTTGAGGTAGCGTCACTTTTTAATGAACTCAAAGCTTTTTTGTGATATTTAGTAGCAGTTGTTAGATCTCCCAAGCGTGAGTAAAACACACCTAGGTTACTTTCAATCATAGCTAAATCTTTACCCGTCGCTTCGGGCATTTTCTTGGTAATCCTCAAAGCTTTTAGATTATAATCTTTTGCAGTTTCAGAATCACCAATAGATTCATAAAAAGATCCTGTTTCTAATGCTAATTGTCTGAGTACTTTTTTGTTGGTAGTTAATACTTTAATTTTAGCTTCAAAGTCTTCAATAATTTTTATTGCTGATTTTGTGTTGTTGAGTTTAGATTCAATTTGACCCAAATAATAAACATAATCTGTTAGCTCATAAAACTTTTTAACTCCTATGAGTGAATCCATCTGCTTTTTTGTGAATATTTCGGCGGCTTTATACTCTTTGTTTTTTAAAAACTCATCTAATGTTTTTAGATTGTTTTCATGAGAATTTTGAGAATGTAAACAACTAAAAATACTCACTAATACCAAAAGTAAAAGTGTTATATAATTACATTTGTACATTTTGTTAGTTCAGTTTTTTGAGTAGGTCTTTTGCTTTGGTAAAGTCAGATTTGCTCAGGTATTCTATAGCTTTTTCTTTGTTGTTGTTTTTTAAATATGCCAAACCTAAATAATAGAAAGCATCATTTTTAAAGACAGAATCATCATTATTTGCTACTTCTTTTAAATAAGAAATCGCATCACTTTCTTTTTTATCAGCTAATAAGGCAGAACCTATAAAATAGTTTAAAGTATCGTTCTCAACTTTTGTTTTTAACTGCTTGGTCCATGTATTTAAGGCCTCTTTATAATGGCCTTGCTTATAAGATACCATCGCTTCATAAAACTCGTAATTATCTGTACTGCTCATCGTTGTTGGTAAGCCAGGATCTGGTGAATAAAAATCAGTATATAATTGATCGTTGGAATTTCTATTTAAAAACCAAAAACTTCCTGTAGCAATGATTAAAGCAGCAGCAACTGCAATTTTCCTCCATTGTAAAGATTTTACTTTTGGATTAAATTGAATAGTTTCTTTTTCCTGAGTTGTAATATCTTCATGAAATTCATTCAACTGTTCCTTTAATGCTTGTGTTTCTATACCTGTTAAAACAGTTTTGATATCTTCAACTTTTGCAGCGAATCCTTCTTCGTTCTGTAATCGGTTTTCAAAAATTAGTAAGTCTTCTTTAGAAAGCGAATTGTTCAGATAGGCTTCAATACGTTCAAATTCTTCTTGTGATATATCTTTTATATCCATTGCTATTAATTATTCTTTAGGGCTATTTGTCTCAATTTTTGCATACAACGGTATTTTTTATTTCGTGTTGAGGCAGCATCCAATTGCAATTCCTTGCCAATGTTTTTCATTGATTTCTTTTCGAAATAAAACTTACGTAGTAAACTTTTGCAAGCATCACCTAAATTTTTGAAGGCATGCATTACATCTTCTAATCGTTTATCTTTTAAAATGTCATCATCCATGCCATTGTTTTCTTCATCTTTTATTTCAAAATACGACATTTGAGATGCTACAATTGTTTTTTTATAGCCTTGAGAGCGCAATACATCCATCCATTTATTCTTGGCTATGGTGTATAAATAGCCGTTAATAGACGACTCGTTTTGAGGAATGAATTTATCTTGTTTTACATTTTGCCAAACCACCAAAAAAGCTTCTTGATATATGTCTTTTGCATATTCTTTAGTGCCATTATTTTTTAAAACCAGAATTTCTATTTTCGGGTAGTTATTGGCGTAAATGCGTTTTAGTGTAATCGTATCATTACGCTTTATGGCATCAACCACTTGTAGTGTATTGTTGGTTTTTAATGTTTCCCTCATGTTAATAGCTAATCATGAGAAAGATACGATTATTTCATTTTAACACAAATAGCTGTTAGGTCAAACAACAATTTAATCAGATAAAATAATTCTATCTGATTAAATTCGTTATTAAATCTGTTTTAAAATCATTATCATTCACCAACAATTATGGTAACTCTAGCTGTAGCAACAACAGCTTCACAGTTGGCTATTGCATCATCTAAGTAAATTAGCGAACCACTTCCAGTACTAGTATTTGCATGGTAAACACCTGGCGAATATTCTGTTAGATGGCTAGAGCCAGAACCTACATTATTTCCAGTTGGCAAGTTAGATTCTGGTGTCCAAGAATATGTTCTTCCTACATTAGATGGTATAGGGTCTGGAGCATAATCTAAAATTTCTACATGATAGCTAATAGCATCTTCAACAGCATTTATTTCAAAATAATTAACTATGCCATAACCGCCTGCACCTTCCCACCATCTGCATTCAATATCTACCTCATAAATTATTACCTCAGGTTCTGTTGTAAAAAAGTATGATGCTTGTGATGTACCGCCATTGCCGTCTCTTGCTTCGACATAGCCTTCGTATAATGTTTCAGGTTCTAGACCTGAAAAGCTATAGGATAAAGTCGTTCCTCCGGATGCTATTTCTTGTCCTTCTAAAATTATAGCATAGGTAACATCGTCTCCATCTGGATCTAGAGATTCGGTCCATTCTATCGTTGCACCATCAAATCTAGTTTCTATTGTATTTGCTGAGAAAATACCTGGAGCTGTATTGTTTATATCATCACCATTATCAGAACATGTCATTAATAGAAATGCTAAGAGAATAAAAAGGTAATTGTGTTTTTTCATAATGATTGATTTTGAGGTTTATTTTCTTTCTTTTTAATCGAAAAGTGCTAATAATGTCATCATAATTTCTTTTTTGAGATTGTGTTCTTGCCAAACCAGGTACCTCCAATAACCAATAATAAAATACCAGACAGTTGCACGAAGTTAAAACTAGAAGTTGGTGCATCCATATCAAATTCAAAAACAGATTTTCCATAAGCGTCCTTATCTACTTTGATGTTTTTGGCATCATTTGGAAGTTCAATTATGAAGGTCTGTTGTAGGTTGCCACTATATTCAATAGGACTACTTACTAACATATACTTGTTTTCTGTTAATTCAGTAAGCTGTGCATTTTTTTGGTCAGTATCTACGATCCATTTTCCACGTTTGTTAATTTCACATACTCCATAAGCATTAAGGCTAAGGTTAAAAGAACGGTTCATATCGTCTTTGTCTAATTTAAAATCATCCAAGAAATAGGCTGGCATAGAGCGTTCTATATCGCGTTTTAATGCTGAAGGGTTATTACCGTAGTTACTGTTCCATACCTGCCATTGTTGGGCATTCATAGTCATGGAAACCGTTAGTTTAGCATTACCAATAGAGTCTATTCGCATTTCTATTTTTTGCTGAGATTGAGCATTACTGTTTGTACTGAAAAACAATATGCAAACGATTATGATTTTTATTAAAATTTTCATGATGATTAGATTTATTGGATACTGTTATACACTTGATTAATTATTCCTGAATTTTGATTGTATAGGTAATCTGGTGCACCTACGGCCACAATTCTGATGCCTCCCTGTCGTCTAACGGCTTTACCAATCCAATTGAAATTTCCATTGGCAGAATAGGTTACTCCAGAGATGGAATTCCCATTGATTTGATATTGCATTTGCATACCAAAGTTTGTTAAATATTGGTTGACGGTAGCCATACCTTGTTGAGTGTTGGAAACAGGAATATCATAAATTGTAACTGTTGTCATTTGGTCTGGTGCTACAACCTGTGCAGTAACAATTGGTATTTGCGGAACGGGATTCATCATGGTTTGCCAACCCGCTGGTATTGAAAAAGAAAGCGGATTATTTGTACGAAGGTTGTTATCGGATAATCTAATGTCATTTCCTTGGTTATTGGAGCTTACTTGCTGTCCACCAGACCAAGACGCCACGATATCATCTACTTTTTTTCGCATAAAATCATTATCCTTTAAATCCATAGAAGTTACGCCTTGATTATTAACATTATGAATATCAACAAAGGTATATCTTGGATCTCCCATTTGTGCATACTTCATAAACTCTTGCAACTGCTCTTGTCCTTTCTTAAAAGCAGCTTCAGCACTTGCTATTCCGCCTAAACCTTCACCATTAATTCCTGTAGCTTCAATAGCATAGTATTGGCCGTTCATTCTAAAACCTGGATAGGCATGTCCTGGGATAAAAAATATTACTGGATCTATCCCAGCATTAGATAAAATGCTTGCATATAGGGTGCTTAATTCTATACACAAGCCTGTGTTGCCAGTGATTACCTCGCGCGGCAATCTTACTTGTTGCACTAAAGACTGCACATCTTCGGTACTTTTTGGTACACCTTTAGTACTGCTGTACACCATATGCGATAGTCTTGTGGCTTCATAGATGCCCATTAAAAACCTAACAGCATCCTTCTCGCTTTTAGAGATGCCTGCCGCTTCTCCTTTTAATATTTTTTCTTGAAGATTCTGAGTGTAATATTTTACAACTGGATCATTGGGAGTTACAAAACAGGCAATAAGAGCATCATTATCATAGATGTCCGCATAAGAACTTATTTCTTCTGCTTTAATTCCTGTGTACACATACTCATTTCGGTTAGTGAGTTTAAATGTGAAATCTTCCTCTATCACATCATCCTCAGCGGCACCATCCCAAGAAATTTCTATTTCTGCCTTTTCAACAGATTCAGTAGTTTTCTCGGTAATTTCATTTTTAAATTTTGGGTAGCACGGCACTACTAAGGTTTGCCCAGGAAACATCTCACCAGAAACTGTTAATTCTGTCCACTCGATGTAATTTGGAATACGATACTTAACTGTTACATCTTCTAAAGTTTCAGATGAATTATTTGTGATTTTTGCTTTAAAGAGGTAGTATTTCCCATCCATAGCTTCTGGGTTAGAATATACTCTGTGTGCGGCAGGCATTATAAAGGCAGATTTCTCAATGCTAATGTCAATATCATCAGCATTCCCTTTTTTAGATCCAAAAAAGCTAAAAGCGGTTAGAGCAAGACCGATTAAGAATACAGCTAGTGGTACGGCTAGTTTTTTCATTGTTAAAATAGTTATTTGTGATTATTTGTTACGGTACGTTAGGATCGTTATCATCAGGATCTCTTAGAATATCAAATCCATCCATGTCATTATCTACAATACCACCACTTTCGTTAACGTAGAGTTGATAGTTAATAGGTAAAAATGTATTGGCAACTTGAGCATCGTATTCAGCTTCTGGTGCAGTAACTACAGAAACTGTAATGTAAGTTGAGCTTGCAGCATAAGTTGTAATAACCCAAACTTGTGCTATACGACCATCAAAGCGAAGCAGTCTCGCATTAAATTCCATGGGAATTGTAGCAAAAACCTGCTGTTTGAATTCCGAACAAAGGACTTCTGGAGTACCATTAAAATTATAAAAATTGAACATGGTATCAATCTCATTGGCTATAAAATTTTGAGATGGAATTTGTTGTCCAATCACTGAGCTCAAAGGTACCCAACGAAAGAGAACTTCATTATCATTTCTAAATACATTAACACCAATGGTTTGGGTTTGCGGATCTGTTAACTCAAAAGCAGTAAAGCCTTGTGGAATGGTGAAACCTAAGAGTGGTTGTAGGCTATGGATAAATTGCTGACCTGGATTTTGAATTATAGGTACCTGCGATAAACCAGTTGGTCTAGCATTGGCGAAATCCCAATATAAACCCGTGTAACCTACAGCATTGATACATGAGGATTCGCGATTGTCAATATTCTGGGTATTGTTGTTGTCATCCGACGAGCAGGCTGTTAGAACACATATTAAAATTAATAAGATTAGGGTTTTAAAGCGATACATAAGAAATGGTTTTTGATTCATTTCTTATGTATCGTCGTTATTTTAAAATGTCATCATTAATAATATTACCTTTGTTAAAATTTTAATACATGCATAAAGCTGGTTTTGTAAATATTATTGGTAATCCAAATGTGGGTAAATCTACCTTAATGAATGCTTTTGTTGGAGAAAAGCTGTCCATTATAACCTCTAAAGCACAAACGACTAGACATAGAATTTTGGGAATCGTCAATGGTGAAGATTTTCAAATGTTGTTAAGTGATACTCCAGGCATCATGAAACCAGCTTATGAGTTGCAAGCCTCTATGATGGATTTTGTGAAATCTGCTTTTGAAGATGCTGATGTATTGATTTACATGGTAGAAATAGGCGAGAAGGAACTTAAGGATGAAGCCTTTTTTAAGAAAATTACCAACTCTAAAATACCAGTATTATTACTGCTGAATAAAATAGATACTTCTAATCAAGAACAACTAGAAGAACAAGCAGAGCTGTGGCAGAGTAAGGTGCCAAATGCTGAGTTTTATCCAATTTCTGCACTTAACGGATTTAATGTTAAGAACGTATTTCAAAGAATTATTGAATTATTACCAGAGTCTCCACCATTTTATCCTAAAGACCAATTAACAGATAAGCCAGAACGTTTTTTTGTTAATGAGGCTATTAGAGAAAAAATATTGCTTCACTATAAAAAGGAAATCCCATATTCTGTTGAAGTAGATACTGAAGAGTTTTTTGAAGAGGAAAATATCATCAGAATTCGTTCTGTTATTATGGTAGAACGCGATACGCAAAAAGGAATTATTATTGGTCATAAAGGTTCAGCTTTAAAACGTGTTGGAGTAGAAGCCAGAAAAGATTTAGAAAAGTTTTTTGGTAAGCAAATTCACTTAGAGCTGTATGTAAAGGTGAACAAAAACTGGAGATCTAATCAAAAACAATTAAAACGTTTTGGTTATAACCAAAAGTAGTTTAGGTTATAGCGTGTATATCTTTACTTCGCAACGTATCTCGCATAAAGTGGTGTAGCTGATGCATTTGCTCCATACCAGCTTTTTTACCAAGTCTTCCACTAAAATAAAGAGCAAACCATACCACTACCATAAGTAAGGTAACAAAAAGTTGTATGGCAAAACTACTTCCTAAAGACCAATTAACGTAAGCCCAAATTCCAAAGCCAATAAAGAAACCAGCAACAGCAAAATGAAGAAACATAAACATGGTCCAAACCGTTGGGTTAGGACCAAATAGACCATAAATGGTACTTAGCTGTTTATTGTCATAATCCTCATTAATTTCAAGATGTAACTGTGGAGACCAAAAGTGCTGCTTAGCTTTAGGTATCTTTATAAACACATGGTCATCAACACGAGTCACGATAAATTCAGATTGACTTTTCCCTTCTTTTTCAAATAGTGACAGCAGGCTTTCATTGCTATGACTAACATTGAATTTAAATCGAGGTCTTAAAACAATTTCGTTAGAAAGTTCCATTGCAAAAAGATATAAGAACCAATGTACATATTTTCTTGGTTAAACTCAAAACTGAATTTCCAATTCCGAATTCGGAAATCATAAATAGTAAATCTAAAATTAAACCCTACCTTTGCTACCGCTTACAGGATATGTAATGCAGATTAAATAAAAAATTTATGGGAAATATAGTTGCAATAGTAGGAAGGCCAAACGTTGGTAAATCAACATTTTTTAATCGCTTAATTAAAAGACGCGAAGCTATAGTTGATGCCGTTAGTGGTGTAACAAGAGATCGTCATTATGGTAAAACCGATTGGAATGGAAGAGAGTTTTCTATCATTGACACAGGTGGATACGTAGTGGGAAGCGATGACATCTTTGAAGCCGAAATTGATAAGCAGGTAGAGCTAGCAATAGATGAAGCTGATGCTATCATTTTTATGGTCGATGTAGAAACTGGTGTTACTGGTATGGACGAGGATGTGGCTAAACTATTGCGAAAAGTGGAAAAACCTGTTTTCCTTGTTGTAAATAAAGTAGATAATAATAAACGTGCAGAGGATGCTGTTGAATTTTATTCGCTTGGTTTAGGTGACTATTATACCATTGCTAGTATAAATGGTAGTGGAACAGGTGATCTGTTAGATGCTGTTGTGGAAGCCTTGCCTGAAAAGGAGGACATTGAAGAAGAGGAGTTACCAAGGTTTGCTGTTGTAGGCCGTCCTAATGCTGGTAAATCATCATTTATAAATGCTTTAATAGGTGAAGATCGCTATATCGTTACAGATATTGCAGGTACAACAAGAGATTCTATAGATACCAAGTATAACCGTTTTGGATTTGAGTTTAATCTGGTTGATACTGCTGGTATTCGTCGTAAATCTAAAGTAAAGGAAGATTTAGAGTTTTACTCTGTAATGCGTAGTGTTAGAGCTATTGAACATTGTGATGTGTGTTTATTGGTTTTAGATGCAACACGAGGGTTTGATGGACAAGTACAAAATATTTTTTGGTTAGCTGAGCGCAACAGAAAAGGAATTGTAATCCTTGTGAATAAATGGGACTTGGTTGAAAAAGATAATAAAACTGTCAAGGAATTCGAAAAGCATATAAAACAAGAAATTGCTCCTTTTACAGATGTGCCAATAGTATTTATTTCGGTATTGAATAAACAACGTATTTTTAAGGCTATAGAAACTGCTGTTGAGGTCTATAAAAACCGAACTAAACGCATTAAAACAAGTGTGCTAAATGAAACACTGTTGCCAATTATAGAACACAACCCTCCACCTGCTTACAAAGGAAAGTATGTGAAGATAAAGTATATAATGCAGTTGCCAACTCCACAGCCTCAGTTTGCATTTTTCTGTAATTTGCCTCAATATATAAAAGATCCATACAGGCGATTTTTAGAAAACCAATTAAGAGATCATTTTGATTTTACAGGCGTGCCAGTAAGCGTGTACATGCGTAAAAAGTAGTATCTTTACTTTGCTATGATAAAGCTTGTGCAATACTGGTTTTTGTTGTTTTGCATTGCTAACTGTTTTGTTGGTATGGCACAGAGTCCTCCGCAGATTGATTTTGAAGGCGAACAACTATACTGTGGCGAAGCACCAATGCCTATAATTACAGATATTAGTATAAGTGGAGGAGAAGTAACTTTAGATGAGATTTTTGTTCAGATTGCTACAGGTTGTAATTTAGCTGACGGAAGAACGTTTAAGGGACACTTTGCATTAAAACGTTAACTGAATTTTATTATTCTTTTAAGAAAATTCATACGATTTATGCTTTAATTGCGTTAAAGCATTAGCTGTTACATTAACCATCAATCAATCTCTATGAAAAAACTAAGTTTAGTTTTTGCACTAATCTTTACATGTTTTATATTCTCTCAAGAAAAAACTTTTGAAATCACAGGTACACTCATCGCCGAAGACTCTAATCTACCCATAGAATCTGCAACTATTTACTTAGAACGAATTAAGGACAGTAGCGTTGTTACTTATACCATTTCAGATAAAAATGGTTTTTTTAAAGTAGAAGGAAGAACCTTTGATGATCAACTTAATTTCTTTGCTTCTTATGTAGGTTATGGTACTTATGTAAAGAAAATAGATATTGATAAGGATAAAATAGACTTAAAAACTATCTCTATGCAGTTAGATAATCAACTCAAAGAAGTACTTATAAAGTCTACTGCCCCTATAACCATAAAAAAAGATACTCTAGAATTTAATGTAAAGTCTTTTAAAACAAAGAGAGATGCTACAGTAGAAGATCTTTTAAAAAAATTACCAGGAGTAGAAGTAGATGAAGAAGGTAAGATAACAGTAAATGGTAAAGAAGTGAATAAGATTTTAGTAAATGGAAAACCGTTTTTTGGTGACGATCCAACTATTACTACAAAAAATTTAACCAAAGATATCGTAGAAAAAATTCAGATTGTAGATACTAAGACCAAATCTGAAGCATTCTCTGGTGAAGCAGGAAATAGCGAGAATAAAACCATTAACCTTACCATAAAAGAAGAGAATAATAAAGGTGTTTTTGGTCGTGTTGCTGCTGGTGCAGGAACAGATGAGCGCTACGAGTACGCAGGTATGGTCAACTTTTTTGACAATGACAGACGACTGAGTGTACTTTCTGGTGGAAACAATATTAATTCACCCGGATTCAGTTTTGGTGAGTTAAATAAAATGTTTGGTGGTGCTAATTCTATATCTATAAATAGCAACGGTTCTTTTAACTTTGATGGCAGATCTTTTGGTGGAGGGCAAGGTATTACAACATCCAGAAGTACAGGGTTAAATTATGCAGATGTTATTGGTGAAACCGTAGATGTTTCGGCAGATTATTTTAATTCTTCTAGTAATTCTGAGAATGAAACCTTAACAGAGCGTGAGACAATTTTGGCAGACTCAAGGTTTTTTACAAATACAAGATCTAAGTCAAATAATGATACAGACAGCCATTCGGCAAATCTCGAATTTGAAATAGAAACAGATTCTACATTTCAACTTAATATAGAGCCTTCGTTTGGATATTCTAAAACCAGAACTTTTTTTAATAGTAATGACGAAACCTTAGATGAAGACTTTGTGCTTACCAATCAATCTTCGGTTAATTCTGATGTAGAACGCTATGCTCGCGATTTTTCCGCAGATATCTCGGCAACAAAACGATTTGGAAGCAGAGGTGCGTTTATAAGGGCAGAGATAGGAACACAAGTAAGTAAGCAAGAAAGTGACGATTTTCTCAATTCGATAGCAGAGATTTTTGGTACAAATCCTGAAACAATAATAAGAGATCAGTTTACAGATGGTGTAAATGATAGTTATGGTTTTTCGACAGAATTAACCTATAGACTACCAATTATAGCTAAAAAGTTATTTCTAAATTTTGAGTACGAGTATTCAAGAGATAAAGAGAATAACAGACAGAGCACTTTTGATTACAATGAGATTTCGCAAGGTTTTGATGATTTTAATACTGCCTTAAGTACCGATTTTGAATATACAGATTCAAGAAGTATACCTAGAATTGGTGCAACCTATAGCGGAGAAAAATTCTATTCAAGATTAGATATAGGTTATAATATTCGTACCTTAGAAAATAACGATTTATTACGTCCTCAGTTTAATGTAGAACGTCAATTCAAAAATTTACAAGCGAGTTATAGAGTAAACTATAGATTCAGCCCTAAGGCATCAATTTATGGTAGTTATTGGCTTAGAAACAATCCGCCAGCTTTAAGACAGCTACAGGCATTTACAGATGTATCTAATCCTCTAAGTGTTATAATTGGTAATCCTAACTTAGAGCCTTCAAACAGACATAGTTTTTATGCAGGTTATAATGGGTTCGATTGGCAAAAACGAACAGGATTTTATGCCAATATAAATGCTAATTTCACAAATAATCAAGTGGTTTCTAAAACGGTTATAAATCCTGAGACTTTAGTAAGAACAACAACGTATGAGAATGTTGATGGTAATTCTAATTTTGGTGTGTCTGCGACATATAGCAAAGAAATAAAATTAGACACCTTAAAATCTGTAAAGTTCAACTTTCGGACACGCTACAACAGAAGTAAAAACATCAACTTTAATAATGATGTACAATATGCAAGTAGGGTAAATACAATTACTCCTAGATTGGGAGTGGATTTTATCTGGAATAAGGTGATGGAAATAAAGCCATATTACGAGATTAATATATCTAACAATTCTTATGATATTGATGCTTTTGAAGATAGAAACTTTACACGCCATAACGCAGGATTAAGAACAGCAACATATCTACCCAAAAAGTTTGAATGGGAAAACGATATTAGATTTAATTATAATCCAGACGTTGCTGAAGGATTTCAAAAAAGTGCTTGGTTTTGGAACTCATCCTTAACCTATAGCATTCTTAAAGATAAAGGCTTGATTTCTTTAAAGGTATATGATTTACTTAACCAAAACACCAATGCAAGACGTGTAGCAACGCAAGATTATATACAAGATTCTCAAAGTACAGTCTTAAGACAATACTTTATGCTAGGTTTTAGTTATAAGTTTAATAGCTTGGGCTCAAAAGGAGAAACTAGTGATGACGATTTCTTTTTATTCTAGTTAATTCCACAACAAAAAAAGTGAGTCTATAGCTTTGTTAACACCATCATAGTATTTGTTTTCTTTAAACTTAGGGATCATAATACTATCTATTATGATTTTACATTCATAGTCTGAAATTGTTTTTTCTGTGCCTAAACCAGTATTGATAGCAATTTTTCTATCATACTTAGAAATTGTAATGAGCAGCCCATTATCTTTTTCCATAGTGCCAATTCCCCAAGAATTTGACACTTCTTTACCAAACTCCATGATATTCATATGTTTTGGGATAGAATCTACAGTTAGAATAACAGTTTGATTAATAGTTTCCTGTTCAAAAAGAATTATTTTATTAGTTAACGAATCTTGCTGTCTTTTAGAAAACAATTCAGCAGTATCATAAACTACATTTTCATTAAGGTTTTTAGGTGTATCTGTAATAAGACTCGTTTTAGCTTCCTTGCAATTCAATAGAATAAAAGAAATAAAACATAGAATAAATAACCTGCTGTTTAAAGTCTGAAGCATAAATCTAAAACAATATAAAAATTACCAACCACCAGAGGCACCACCTCCACCAAAGCTTCCGCCTCCGAAGCCACCACCAAAGCCTCCACCACCAAAACTTCCGCCAGAAGAAGAACCACCAAAGATACCTCCTCCAGATGATCCTCGAGAGTAGCTCCCACGTCCCATATTGCTTAGTATTATAGCTTCAAGGATACTTCTGGCATCGTCATCTCTTCGGTTGCCTTTATTGCCACCTCGTCCACCACCTCGTGTTTTTGAGATAGCTATAATAAAAATTATAAAAAAGATAAGTAGTATGATGAAAAAAGCAACCGGAAACTCACTATTGTTACTTTTTCTAGAGCTTTTGTATTCACCTTTCATGACTTCAAAAATGACATCAGCACCTCTGTTTAGTCCACCGTAATAGTCATTGCGTTTAAAGTAAGGGATAATTTCTCTATCGATTATACGTTTGCTTAAAGCATCTGTAAGTAAGTGTTCTACACCTTTACCAGTGTTAATAGCGATTTTTCTATCGTTTTTTGCTAAAAGAATAAGTATGCCATTATCTTCCTTTTCTTGTCCGATTCCCCATTTTTCGCCCCATTGTGCACCAAGATAATTTATATATTCTCCTTCTGTAGAATTAATTATTACAACTACAATTTGTGTTGAGGTTGTATCGGAATATCGTATAAGTTTATCTTCTAAACTCTTTTTTTGAGCAGTACTTAGTAGTCCAATTTCGTCATAAACACTTGTTTGAAATTTAGGGACAGGAGGAATTTCGTATTGGGCTTCAATAAGTTGGCAAGCAAAAAGAAGTGTGAAAAAGCATATCACTTTTAAGCTTAGGGCTAACTGTTTACTGTTTACTAAAAACTGCATACTACATTTTATCCTTTAGAAATTGAATTATCTAATTCGTTATGATCACCATGTTTCCAAGGAAAATGTAAAGCAAGAGCTTTACCAGCTTCAATAACACCATCTATAAGCCCTTGTTTAAAGTTGCCATTTTTAAATTGAAAAACAATCTTATCTCTTGTAGAATTCCAAAAGTCCTCACCAACAATATCATTGATGCCTTTGTCTCCATAAATAACAAAGGCCTTATTGTCTACTGCCACATAAATGAGCACTCCATTCTGTTCCTTTGTGTTGTCCATTTTTAAGTAATGAAAAACTTCCAGGGCATGTTCGTATATATCCATGTTGCACTTTTGTTCTATGTGTACACGGATTTCACCAGAAGTCTCACGTTCTGCAATACGAATAGCTTCAATGATTTCCTGCTCTTCTTGCTGTGTTAGGAAATCTTCAATGTGTGGCATGTTATGAAAGGTTAAAAGTTAAATTCTACATCTGGAACTTTTTCACTTCCAGGATCTGCTTTATATCTAGCCATCTCTTTAAAACCAAACCAACTTGCTAAAAGTTTATTTGGGAATTTAGTTGTGTATATATCATACTTATTTACAGCTTCATTATAACGATCTCTTGCAATGTTGATTCGGTTTTCTGTGCCTTCTTGTTGCGCTTGAAAATCTCTAAATTGCTGAGAAGCTTTTAAGTCTGGGTAACGTTCAAAAGAAGCTATCAATCGGCTAAAAGAACCACTTAATTGACTTTGGGCTTGTTGAAATTTCTCTAAATTTTCTGGTGTTAAATCATCAACATTAATATTCATCGAGGTAGCCTTAGATCTCGCTTCTATAACTTCATTTAATGTTTTTCTTTCAAAATCGGCAGCACCTTGTACTGTTTTAATTACTGTACTATAAAGATCATTTCTTCTTTGGTAAGTACTTTCTACATTAGACCAAGCTGTTTTAGCATTTGCTTCTAGCTCTACTGATGTATTGTTAATGCCAACTGCCCATTGGTAGATACCAAATCCAATTATAGCAATAACAATCAGAGGGATTAACCATTTTTTCATAATTGATAAGTTTTAAAGTTGTGTTTTTATTTTGATAAGCTGTGCTTTTATGCTTTCTAGCTTTTCAATAATTTCAAATTTTTCGAGCGATTGCTTCTTTTCTTCTTTTAGGTGAGTTTTTGCTCCTTCAAGCGTAAAGCCTCTTTCTTTAACAAGATGGTAAATAAACTTAAGATTTTTTATGTCCTCTGGAGTGAACTTTCTATTGCCTTTAGCATTTTTTTTAGGCTTAATAATATCAAATTCCTTTTCCCAAAACCGAATTAAAGAGGCATTCACTTTAAAAGCTTTAGCCACTTCACCAATACCGTAATAGCGTTTTTCTGGTAAATCTATATGCATTTTAATCGAGGGATTGGTTTTCTAGAGAGGCTTTTCTTAGCAATTCATTAAATTCGGTTGCAGATAGGTTGCCATAATAGAAGTTAATAGGATTTATACGTTCACCATCTTTAAAAACTTCGTAATGTAAATGAGGTGCTTCTGAACGACCTGTACTACCAACATAACCGATTAAATCACCACGTTTTACACGTTGATTAACACGTACATTATACTTATATAAATGTGCATATAAAGATATATAACCATAACCATGGTCTATACGAATGTGTTTACCATAACCAGAAGAACTATTATCTGCACGTTTTACAATGCCGTTTCCAGTAGCATAGATTGGTGTCCCTCTTGGTGCTGTAAAGTCCATCCCAAAATGGAACTTTCTTGCTTTAGTAAAAGGGTCTGTTCTGTAACCATAACCTGAAGCCATCCGCGTAAGGTTTTCATTTCTTACGGGTTGTATGGCAGGTATGGCTTCTAAAAATTTTTCTTTGTCTTCAGCTAATTTTGCAATTTCATCTAATGATTTAGATTGTACAACAATAGCTTTTTCTAATATATCTAAGCGTTTGTTACTCTCTGCAATAAGTTGAGAGTTGTCATAGCCTTCAAATTTTTTATAACGGTTCACACCACCAAATCCTGCGCGTCGTTGTTCTTCAGGAATAGGATTAGCTTCAAAATACAATCTGTATATGGCATTATCGCGTTCTTCAACATTTTCTAGAGCTGCAATAGCATCATCCATACGTTTGTTCAATAATTCATATTGAATTTGCATGTTTTGAAGCTCTCGCGCCAACTGACGCTCTTTAGGAGATTCAATGTATTGGCCTGCAATAAAGACGAATAAAAAGGCAAAAAGTGCAGAGGCTACTAAAAAGACAAAAGCGTACTTAAATGTTGTGCGCTTTTTTCGCTTTATCTTACGATAAGAAAGCGTCTCAGCGTCATAATAATATTTTACCTTAGCCATGTTCTAATTTATACTATTTTTGCAGCAATTACACTAGTGTAACAGCTTAATTACATTAGTGAAACGACCAAACCTACAAAAATATTTTCATTACAAATTTAATAAAGTAATGAAATATATTTGTAGAAGGTTTTCTCTGACAAAAAAATTATATTAAAAATTAGCAGAGAAAAGATAAAAAATTGTTTTGCATTTGCGACAATAACATAATAATTAGCATAATTTCAGTATATGACGTCTCAAGATATTCGTTCTAAGTTTTTAAGTTTTTTTGAAGGTAAAAAACACCTTGTAGTGCCATCTGCACCAATGGTCTTAAAAAATGACCCTACCTTAATGTTTGTAAATTCTGGTATGGCACCTTTTAAAGAATTTTTTCTTGGTAATAGTGAACCAAAAAATAACAGAATTGCAGATACTCAAAAATGTTTAAGAGTTTCTGGTAAGCATAATGACTTAGAAGAAGTGGGTTACGATACGTATCATCACACACTTTTTGAAATGCTTGGTAACTGGAGTTTTGGAGACTACTTTAAGAAAGAAGCCATTGCTTGGGCTTGGGAGTTACTAACCGAAGTTTATGGTATAGACAAAGGTATTTTATATGTCACTGTTTTTGAAGGGAGCGATGATAGCGATAAACTAAAAATGGACCAAGAGGCTTACGATATTTGGAAACAATACATTTCTGAAGATCGTATTCTTATGGGAAATAAGAAGGACAATTTCTGGGAAATGGGAGACCAAGGACCATGTGGACCATGTAGTGAAATCCACGTAGATATTCGTTTGGCTGAAGAAAAAGCTAAAGTTGATGGTAAGTCTTTGGTAAACATGGATCATCCTCAGGTGGTAGAAATCTGGAACTTGGTATTTATGCAATACAACCGTAAAGCCAATGGATCTCTAGAAGTACTGCCAAATAAGCATATCGATACAGGAATGGGCTTTGAACGTTTGTGTATGGTGTTACAAGGCGTGCAATCTAATTACGATACAGATGTGTTTACACCAATAATTCGTGAGATTGAAACCATTACCAACAAGGATTATGGTAAGGATGAAAAAATAGATGTAGCCATTAGGGTTATTTCAGACCACGTAAGAGCTGTAGCGTTTTCTATAGCAGATGGTCAGTTACCAAGTAACACAGGCGCAGGTTACGTTATACGTCGAATTTTACGTAGAGCAGTGAGATATGGTTTTACATTTTTAGATAAAAAAGAACCATTTATTTACCGTTTAGTAGATGTGTTGAGCAAAAAAATGGGAACTGCGTTTCCTGAGATTAAAGCTCAAAAACAATTGATTGAAAACGTAATTAAGGAAGAAGAAGCCTCTTTTTTAAGAACACTAGAGCAAGGTCTTATTTTGCTGAATGGTATTGTTGAAGAAACAAAAGGCGATACAGTTTCGGGCGAGAAGGCATTTGAATTGTACGATACTTATGGTTTTCCTATAGATTTAACGGCTTTAATTTTATCTGAAAAGAATTTAAAATTAGATGAAAAGGGATTTGAAGAACAACTTCAAATTCAAAAAAATCGTTCGCGTAAAGCAAGTGAAACTTCTACTGAAGATTGGACGATTTTAGTTGACGATGCTGAGCAAGAATTTATCGGTTATGATGCGCTTGAAGCAAATGTAAAAATTACACGCTACAGAAAAGTCACTTCAAAAAAAGAAGGTGATTTGTATCAGTTGGTGTTTAATCTCACTCCATTCTATGCAGAAGGAGGTGGACAAGTTGGTGATAAAGGGTATTTGCAAGACAATCATGGAGATACAGTTTACATCGTAGACACCAAGAAAGAGAATAACGTCATTATTCACTTTACTAAAAATTTACCAGACGATCTTAACGATACGTTTAAAGCTGTTGTAGACCAAAAACAACGTTTTAGAACCGAGTGTAACCATACAGCAACACACTTATTGCACCAAGCATTAAGAGAAGTGTTAGGAACACATGTTGAGCAAAAAGGATCTGCAGTACATTCTAAATATTTACGATTTGATTTTTCTCATTTTTCTAAACTAACAGTTGAAGAATTAAGAGATGTTGAAAACTTTGTAAATGCACGTATCGACGGAAAATTAGCATTGGAAGAGCAAAGAAATGTACCAATGGATCAAGCAATTTCTGATGGCGCAATGGCGCTTTTCGGTGAAAAATATGGCGATACAGTTCGAACTGTGAGATTTGGACAATCCATAGAGCTTTGTGGAGGTACACATGTGAAGAATACAGGAGATATTTGGCATTTTAAAATTGTATCTGAAGGTGCAGTTGCAGCCGGAATTCGCCGTATAGAAGCAATAACTTATGATGCTGTTAAAGACTTTTATTTTGAAAATAACAGAGCGTATTTTGAAATGAAAGATCTATTAAACAATGCTCAAGAACCTGTAAAAGCACTTCAAAATTTACAGGACGAAAATGCGAGTTTAAAAAAGCAGATAGAACAATTATTAAAGGATAAAGCTAAGAACTTAAAAAGTGATCTTAAAAATGAAATCACAGCGCTTAATGGCGTGAATTTCATTGCCAAAAAAGTAGATTTAGATGCTTCTGGTATTAAAGACTTATGTTTTGAGTTAGGCGGTGAAGTAGATAATCTTTTTGCTTTGTTTGGCGCAGATAATAACGGAAAGGCACTCTTATCTTGCTACATATCTAAAAACCTAGTTTCAGAAAAAGATTTAAATGCAGGTCAGATTGTTAGGGAATTAGGTAAGCACATTCAAGGAGGAGGCGGAGGCCAGCCTTTCTTTGCAACAGCAGGTGGTAAAAATCCTGCAGGTATTGAGGAGGCTTTAGAAGCTGCAAAGAATTATCTATAGTTGTCATCCTGAACTTGTTTCAGGATCTCATAATTTATGAAGCTACAAACCAACATAAAACTACAAAAACAACCACATCATCAAATAGATTACACGTCTAGATTGATGTTGTTAGGCTCATGTTTTTCTGAGAATATTGGTAGTAAGTTCGAGTATCATAAGTTTCAATCAGAGGTAAATCCATTCGGTATTTTATTTCATCCTATGGCTATAGAAAACCTAATCACTAGAAGTATAAACGAAGATTTTTATAGTGACCTAGAGATTGTAAGTCAGAATGAAATTTATAGCTGTTTCGATGCGCATTCAAAATTAAATACGCTTTCTAAATCACAATTACTTAAGAGTTTAAACACGCAATTAAGTGAAACATTAGATCAGGTTAAATCTGCATCGCACATAATAATTACACTTGGTACAGCTTGGGTTTATAGAAATAAAGCAACTGATAAAATTGTTGCTAATTGCCATAAAATACCTCAAAAACAGTTTCTAAAAGAGTTGATGTCTGTTGAAGATATTGTTGCCTCATTAGAACGTATAATTGCTTTAGTACGAAGTGTAAATCCAAAAGTCAATTTCATTTTCACGGTATCTCCAGTAAGGCATCTCAAAGATGGTTTTGTAGAAAACAATAGAAGTAAAGCCCATTTATTGTCAGCAATTCATCAGATTATAGAGCCCAGAAATCAACTGTTTTACTTTCCATCGTATGAAATTATGATGGACGAATTGAGAGATTACAGGTTTTACAATCAAGATATGATTCACCCAAATGATTTAGCGATAGACTACATTTGGGAAACGTTTAAAACCGTTTGGCTAGCGGAAGATGCCGTAGAAATCTCAGAAAGGATAGCTAGTATTCAAACTAAAAAAGCGCATCGTCCGTTTAATCCAAATTCTAAAGCACATCAAAATTTTTTAGATAATCTTCAAGAAGAGATAGCACAGATTCAGAAAGAATTTCCTCATATTAAATTCGATTAAATATTACCGAATAGGTAGTTTCAATCTTTCTTTTACCATCTCAAAAGACTTTTTGCTTGCACGTTCCCAACGATAAATGTTATACTTTTTTGTTTTTGTGTTGTTTTGTTTTTCCTCTTTTTCTCGAAGTATTTTAAGCCAATCAAAACGTTTTCTTACAATTGATTTAATCAATTCATCACTGTTTTGTAACTGTTCTAGTGTGTTTAGGGCAGCAATAGATACATTTTTAATTTTGTCATCAATAGCAATTAATAATACAGGAATGGAAGAAGGTTGACCAACAAATTCTAAAGCTTCAGCAGCTAGCTGCCTTGTTTTATAATTGCCATGAATTAATGCATATTCTAGCTTATTAACCGAGTTTGTACCAATCCAATAGTTTATAACCTTCTCTGAAGGTTGAGAAAGTTTCATTTTTAATAACCAATATGAAAACTGATAAAACATAACTAACATTTTTGGTTAATTATAGGTAGTAGATTCCTGAGTTTTGTTACATAAAGATTATCAAATATAAGGCTGAATAGTTTCGTTTTAACAATTTAAATAATTAAAAATCAGTGTTTTGAAAAAACATACGTAATTCATCGTATGTTTTGCCATCATCTTATTGTTGAGATTTGCCTCAGAATTAACCAATAAATTAAATCAACAATGAGAACTTTAAAAAACTTTATGTTATTAGTATTGACATTATCATTAGCAACATTTACATCATGTAGCAGTGATGATGACGGTGGAAATGGTGGTAATGCTCCATCAGGAACTTTAGTCGCAAAAGTAGATGGTACAAACTACGAATCTTGGGAAATATCTTCTTCAGCTACTATAGCAAACAACGGAAATAACTTAATAATTATAGCTTCTAATAGCGATGGTAATGCGTTTTCGTTTACAATTTGGGGTTATGAAGGTGTAGGAACTTATGATTTAGACGGTTCTAACATTAGTAACGTAAATGTAGCTTCTTACACAGAAACTGATGTAGATCTTAATAATCCACAAAATTCAACTACAGAAATTTGGCAAGCACCATACGATAATTCTATGGTAGGATCATTAAGTGTTTCTGAAGAAACAGATGATAAATTAATAGGAACTTTTGAGTTTACCTGCAAAAATCTTAATGGAGATCAGTCTGTAAAAACAATCACAGATGGTTCGTTTAATCTGAATAAACAAGTTCAGTAATAGTTTGTATAATGAAAACACTATTGACTCAAATTAAAACTTTAATGATGTTAGTATTTTTTGTAAGTACTACATCATTGCTTGCTCAAGAAAATCCAGACCAAAGTTATGATCTTGGAGCAAAGATAAATGAGATGACATTAACAGTAGGCGGTGTGCTTGTTGTAGCTACTAACGATGGTCTTACAGGTATAAAACCAGAGCAGAGCCAGCCAGTATTTACCTTTAACAATTTTGGGAAACTGAAACCAGAAGAAACTAACTTTATTGCAGGATCACCTTACATTGTTGTTTCTCAAGGAGCAGGATCAAAATTTGCAGGTGTTTCAAAAACCAAACGTGCAGTTATAGACTACATGCAAGGTAAAGTGATTTTTAATTCAGATGACGACAGCTGGAACCAGATTTATACATGTGATGTTGTACTACCTCAGAATAAACTTATTGTAAGTGGAATTCAAAAAATAGGAAGCAAAGCCGAGAAGATGACTCCAAAGGTTGCAGTCTATGATCTTAATACATCAAAATTAGATTATAGTTTCTTTTTGGATAAACCAGGACGTGTTGGTGTTGCAAAAGATTTTAGTGTAACAGGAACACCTTTATTATTAAAGGATTTCTTAATTATACCAACAGCTCAAGGTCTAATTGCAAAGTCACACTCAGGAGAAGATCTTTGGACCAATAAAATTAAACGTGTTACTTGGCTGGTAGCAGACAAAACCGAACAAGAAATTTATGGTTTTGAAACTACTACCAACGGAAAAAACACAAGAATACACAAAATTGGTGTTAAAGGTGAAGAACTTTGGGAAGACGACCGAAAAGTAAAAGGGATTGTATCTAAATTTGAAATTTTACCTCAAGGCTTGGCTGTTGTAAGTGATGTTGCAGGTGGAGATGGTGCATTTGCTGCCAAATCCGAATCTAAAATAACCATGTTTAGTGCAGCAACAGGAGAAGACCTTTGGGAAAAGGCACCAAAAACAAAGGGCTATGTGCAGCATTTTTATATCATGGAAGATGGTATTTTGTTTGGAATCTACTCTGGCGGAATAAATAAAATTTCATTTGATGGAAAAACACTGTTTAAAAAACCTTTAAAAACAGGTGAAAATATTATGATGATGGCACACACACCACAAGGATTAATTTATATTACAGGTGAAGATGCAAACATTGTAAATCTAGAAACAGGCGAACAGGTTTGGGACAAACCACTAAAATATAAAAATTCTGCTTCTGTAGCTTCTACTTACGATGCAACTAGCAATAGATACCTTATTGCAGCCGGAAATGTCTTATATGCTATAGATGCTAATTCTGGAGATGTATCAGAGCTTTCTGAAGTGAAATTTGAAGAAAAAGAGTCACCAAATACCATGGAGATAAGAAATGGAAATATCTTTTTAAGCTCTTCTCAAAATCTAATGGCATTAGATAGTAATGGCTCAGAAATGTATCATAAATATTACAAATCTCCAGGTAAAAGTGGATTTATGAAGATTGTTGGTGGAGTTGTAGCAGCAGCATCACTTGTAGCAACAGTCTCTACGGCTTATGCAGCAGGAATGAATAATAATGGTATAGGAATAAATAACTTAAGAAATTATAACGACTATGGAAAAGAAGCCAAGCGTGCTTCTGATATGTTTGCCTCTATAGCAGGTGCATCTTTTGATATGATGTCTCAACGTTTTAAAGCGTCTGCTGCTACAGAAGATTCACAATTTGTTTTAACAAAATTAGATAGTGGAGTAGGCTTGGTTAAAGTAAATAAAGACACTGGCGAAATAGATAAAGAAATTTTGCTAAAAGACAAAAAGCCAGAGTATAAAGTAGATGATTATGGTGGTTATCTTTACTACAAGGCAAATGACAAAACCATTTATGCGTATAATCTTAAAAAATAAAAATCATCGTTAAGGTGTGTTGAGATTAAGCGTAGCAATATTAGTTACGCTTAATCTTCTTAAAATGTGTCTTAATCGAATAAAAATCAGATTATTAATAAAAACCTATATATTGATAATGCTATTAATCAATTTCTTTAAAAAAGCACCAGTTATACTAACTACGATACGTAGAATATTTCTGGTGCTTTTTTTATTAAATTTTATGAAGAAAAAATTCATCCTTTTACTGTGTTTCTTTTTTAGCCTAGTAACTTACTCTCAAAATCTAGATAGTTTACTTACCGTTGCACGCCAAACAAAAAACGATTCTGTTAAAATTAGAATGTACAATAAAATAGCTTTTGGGTATATTTTTAATAATACAGACATGGCACTTAAAGTACTTAATGAAGGAAAAGAATCTGCCAAGGCTGCAGGTTTTAATTTCGGTCTAACAGAGTTAGTAAATACTTATGGTATATATATGGATGTTACTGGTAAATCGGACTCTGCAGCTTATTATTTTGAAAAGGCACTAACGATGAGTAGAGATTTTGGGTTTAAGAACATTGAATCCATGTGTATCAATAATTTGGGAATGTTTAATTGGAATAGAGGCAACTACGATGAAGCTTTAGATTACTTCTTTCAATCCTTAAAAATGGATGAAGCTCAACAAAGTGAAAAATCCACATCCACATCATTAAATAATATTGGGCTTATTTATCAAGAAATGAATCTTAACGGCAAAGCTCTTGAATATCATAAAAAAGCATTAAAGGTCAGGGAAAAGTATAACCTTGAAAATGAGCAAATAGCATCACATAACAACATAGGTATTAACCTAAAGGATTTAGGTAGAATAGATGAAGCGATATTGTCTTATAAAAAAGGATTAGCGTTGGCCAAAAAACTCGATAACCGAATAGAGTACTATAAAATTTTAGATAATCTGGCTAATGCATACTACGATAAAGGGAATAAAGATTTAGCATTAGAAACATATTTAGAAGCTTTAAAAAAGAAAGAAAATTATAATGGTGATGAGCGTGGAATGCTCTCTACGTACAATAATATAGCAACACTTTATAACGAAAAAAGTTTACCAAAAATAGCCAAACATTACGTAGGAGAAGGCTTTAATTTGGTAAAGAAATATCCAGAAATAGAATTGGTTTCCGCAGATTTGTACTTAACACTCGCAGAAAGCAATTACATGCTTGGAAACTACGACAAAGCCAGACAGCAAAAGCGAACCTATATAAAATTAAAAGACTCAATATTCTCAGAAAAAAATGCCCAAAAAATAGCAGATTTAGAAGTAAAATATGAAACTGAAAAAAAGGAAAAAGAGATTCTTATACAACGTGCAGAATTAGCAGAGCAAGATTTGGTCATTCAGAAGCGAAACTATCAACTATACGGATTAGCCCTGTTAACATTAATACTAGGCTTAGTAGGTTTCCTGTTCTACAACCAACAGAAGCTAAAAAATCATCAGCTACAAAAAGAAAATGAGCTTAAAGACGCTTTAATAAAAATTGAAACTCAAAATAAGCTACAGGAACAGCGTTTGCGTATTAGTAGGGATTTGCATGATAATATAGGAGCACAACTCACTTTTATTATTTCATCTATAGACAATTTAAAATATGGCTTTGATATTAAAGATGAAAAGCTAACTCATAAACTTAAGACGATAAGCGATTTTACATCAGGCACTATTTATGAATTAAGAGATACCATCTGGGCAATGAATAAGGATAAAATTACTTTTGAAGACTTACAGATTCGTATCTCAAATTTTATAGATCATGCAAATCTTGCTGCCCAGAACATAAAATTTAATTTCAATGTAGAGGATTCAGTAGATAATACTATGGCTTTCTCTTCTGTAAAGGGCATGAATATTTATAGAATAATACAAGAAGCTATAAATAACGCTGTTAAATATGCAGATGCATCAACCATAAATGTCAATCTTTCAAAAATTGATAATAAGATGTTTATTAGTATAAAAGATAACGGAAAGGGCTTTGATGAAAATAACGTAAAACTTGGTAACGGAATAAATAATATGAAGAAACGTGCTGATGATATTAATGCACAATTTGCAATACAATCTAGTATTAATGAAGGCACAGACATAATATTACAGGTATAAATACGATAAAGTGCGTATAGTATTTAACAATTTTTTTGAGGATATTTAAAATCTAATAAAAACCAAATGATTACAAGAATAGCTATAGTAGACGATAATACTTTTCTTATAAGAGCAGTCGAAGAGAAACTTTCTTTTTTTGAAGATTTAGAGGTTAGGTTTATAGCTATGAATGGCAAGGATCTTCTTATAAAATTAGAAGAAAACAATAATGTAGATTTAATACTAATGGATATTGAAATGCCTGTAATCAATGGTATTGAAGCTACAGAACAGGTAAAACAAAAGTATCCTCATATTAAGATTATAATGCTTACTGTTTTTGATAATGACGAAAACATTTTTAATGCTATAAAAGCAGGAGCAGATGGCTATTTATTAAAAGAAATTAATGCAGGAGACTTACATTCTGGTATTTTAGAAACTTTGAATGGAGGTGCAGCAATGAATCCTTCTATAGCTTTAAAAACACTAAAACTTCTTAGAAACCCTTTTGTTGAAGAAAAAGAAAAAGAGGAAATAAAATTAACGAGTAGAGAAGTAGATGTTTTAGAGCAATTAAGTAAAGGCTTAAGCTATAATGCGGTTGCAGAAAATTTAATCCTTTCTACAGGAACTATTAGAAAGCATATTGAGAATATTTATCGCAAGCTACAAGTTCATAACAAATTAGAAGCTGTACAAAAAGCTAAACGAAATAATATTATTTGACTACAATAAATAATTGTTACCATCCTGAACTTGTTTCAGGATCTCAAGATAAAACAAGTTTAAATTTTTAAGATTTTACCCTAACACTCTCAGGAACTAAAACTGTATAATCACCATTATTTCTAATAACATCTCTTACTATAGAAGATGAGATGTAAGAGGTTTTGGCAGCTGTTAAAAGAAAAACCGTTTCAATTTTCGAGAGCTTTCTATTAGTATGTGCAATCGCTTTTTCAAACTCAAAATCAGCAGGATTTCTTAGACCTCTTAAAATAAATTTAGCATTTATTTCTTTGCAATAATCTACGGTAAGGCCTTCATATGTAGTAACTTTTACTTTTGGTTGGTTTTCAAATGCTTTTTCAATAAAGGCTTTACGTTCTTCTAACGAAAACATATATTTTTTATCAGCATTTATACCAATAGCAACCACAACTTCATCAAAGAGTTTCACACCTCGTTTAATAATATCGTAATGTCCATTGGTTATTGGGTCAAAAGATCCAGGAAAAAGCGCACGTTTCATTTATGATACTTCTTTTGTTGTCTCAAAGATAGTTATTAATTCTTCATAGCTTCATCAATAGCGTTACTAAACAAATCTGCCATACTTATGCCAGCAGCTTCGGCTTGTTGCGGTAAAATACTTTCTTTAGTTAATCCAGGTACAGTATTTACTTCGAGAAGATGAGGTTCATCATCTTTAAAAATAAATTCACTTCTAGAAAACCCTGCCATACCTAAAACTTTATATATTTTCTTGGCTACAGTTTCAACTTTAGTTTTATAGTCTTCAGAAATTCTAGCAGGCGTTATTTCTTGAGATTTACCTTCATATTTAGCTTGATAATCAAAAAAGTCATTTTCAGATACAATCTCTGTTATTGGTAGAACAGTAATTTTACCTTTATACGAAATCACACCAACGGAAACTTCCGTACCTTCTAAAAACTGCTCAATAATTATTTCATTATCTTCCTTAAATGAGTTTTCAATTGCAGCTTTTAAATCTTCTTTTTTATACACTTTAGAAATGCCAAAACTACTACCAGCTTTATTGGCTTTTACAAAACAAGGTAGGCCAACTTTAGTTATTATAGCATCTTCATTAATAGCATCTCCTAGATTAAGGTAATAGCTTTCAGCTGTTTTAATGCCATAAGGTTTTAATGTTGATAGTAGGTCTCGTTTGTTAAACGTTAACGCTGCTTGATACATGTTACAGCTGGTTTGCGGTATATTGAGTAATTTAAAATAAGCTTGCATGTAGCCATCTTCGCCAGGTGAGCCATGAATGGCATTAAAAACACAATCAAAATTAATTTTACTGTTATTCACCATAACTGAAAAGTCATTTTTATCAATTGGGAATTCGTTATCATTTTCATCAACGTAAACCCACTTGTTTTTAAAAATATGGATGCGATATGCGTTGTACGATTCTTTATCTAAAGTTTCGAAAACAACATTGCCACTCTTTAACGAAATCTGATATTCGCTAGAGTAGCCTCCCATAATTATGGCGATATTTTTTTTCATATTTAAGACCTAAAAACTAGGCAATGTAAGTTGAACAAGATATAACGTAAAAGTATCATTTATTTTCAATAATCTAAATGAAACACAGCACACGTATATTAATTTTATAACGTTAGATTATTTATTTAGATTTGTCAACAAGATAACAGCCTATGAGTATTGTGAAATTTTTAACCAGTAAAGTGTTTTTTAAGCAATTAGCATTGGCTATTGTTGCAATTGTTGTTTTATGTTTACTAATCTTGACATCTCTAAAAAGTTGTACTAACCATGGTGAGTTTGTAACAGTACCTGACTTAAAAGGAAAATCATTAGAAACTGTTGAAATAGAATTAAATGACAACGATTTAAGAATGGAGATTCAAGATTCTGCAAATTATAATCCTAATTATCCCAAGTATTCAGTGATAGAGCAAAACCCTGTGGCAGGTGCACAGGTAAAAGAGAATAGAAAGATTTATTTAATTCTCAACCCTTCTGGTTACCGTAAAGTCGAGGTTCCAAATATTTTAAAACGTACCTTTAGACAAGCAAAACCTCAGTTAGAAGCACTAGAGTTTAAAATAGGAAACATTACTTACATTGATAACATCGGAAAGGATGTTGTTTTAGGTCTAAAACACAAAGGAAAAACCTTAAAACCAGGTACACTATTACCGCTAACATCTACAATAGATGTAGTGTTAGGAAATGGAAAGCGCTAAAATATGGCAGATATCGTAGATATGTCTGAGGCAGAAGACGAGCTTTATGAGCATTATGCTTTTAAGGTTGAGAAAGGACAGCAACCACTTCGTATTGATAAATACCTAATGAATTTTGTTGAAAATGCCACACGAAATAAAATTCAACAAGCAGCAAAAGACGGCAGTATTTTTGTAAACGGAACACCTGTAAAATCCAATTACAAGGTAAAACCAAACGATCATATAACTGTAAAATTCGAGCATCCACCACATGAGTATTTGTTGGTTGCAGAGGATATTTCTATTGATATAGTTTATGAAGATGATGAGTTGTTGGTGGTTAATAAACCTGCAGGTATGGTAGTGCATCCTGGTCATGGTAATTATTCTGGCACATTAATCAATGGATTAATCTATCATTTTGAAAATTTACCAAACAATTCTAGCAATCGTCCTGGTTTGGTACATCGTATAGATAAAGATACAAGCGGACTTTTAGTAGTTGCTAAAACCGAACATGCTATGGCACATTTGTCTAATCAGTTTGCAGAAAAAACTAGTGAACGCGAATATGTGGCTATAGTTTGGGGAAATATTGAAGAAGAAAGCGGAACGGTTGAAGGTAATATTGGTCGTCATCCCAAAAACCGACTTCAAAATACGGTTTATGAAGGAGACGAAGCTTATAAAGGGAAACCAGCAGTAACACATTATAAAGTTTTAGAACGCTTAGGTTATGTTACCTTGGTGAGTTGTAAGCTCGAAACAGGGCGTACGCACCAAATCCGTGTACACATGAAGCATATTGGGCACACGCTTTTTAATGACGAGCGTTATGGTGGAGAAAAAATCTTAAAAGGCACAACCTTTACCAAGTATAAGCAATTTGTAGAAAACGCATTTAAGGTATTGCCGAGACAAGCACTCCACGCTAAAACCCTTGGTTTTGAGCACCCAACAACTGGCGAATGGTTAAGCTTTTCAACCGAAATACCTGAAGATATGCAGCAGTGCATAGAGAAGTGGAGAAGCTATACCAAGCATCAAAGTCAGTAAGGACGTAAGTTTTTTATCATGCTGAATTTATTTCAGCATTTTATTAAATTTTAGAACGAGATTCTGAAACAACACTTCGACTGCGCTCAGTGTGACAGTTCAGAAAGACAATTTACATTGGACTTTTAAGGAATAGACATTCCTTATTGAACTATCTAGATTAGTTGTTGATAATACTTGAAACTATTCTAATTACATCGTATTTTTACTCTTGAATGAAATTGTTTAATTAATGCGTTTCCCGTTGTTATGGGAACGACAAAATAGTGTCGATGAAACTAATACTATCACCAGCAAAATCTTTAGATTACGAAAGCAAATTGCCAACTACAAAAACTTCTGAAGGTTGTTTTTTAGCAGAAGCAGAAAGACTAAATAAGTTACTGAAAAAGAAGTCTGCAAAGAGTTTGTCTAAACTCATGCATATTTCAGACAATTTAGGTCAGCTTAATTATGAGCGTAACCAAGAATGGGAATTACCATTTACAAAAGATAATGCCAGGCAAGCCATTTATGCTTTTAATGGCGATGTGTATAGAGGTTTAGACGCTTATACAATTGACACAGAAAAGTTGGATAAGGTACAGGATACGGTTCGTATAATTTCTGGTTTGTATGGTATTTTAAAACCTTTGGATTTAATACAGCCGTACCGATTAGAAATGGGAACGAAAATGCCTGTTGGTAAGAATAAAAATCTTTACGATTTTTGGCAAAAGAAAGTGACTAAAGCACTTAATGACGAGTTGGACGAAGACGAACTGTTTTTAAATCTTGCTAGTAACGAGTACTCAAAAGCCGTGGATAAAAAAGCATTGAAAGTACCTGTAATTGATGTAAACTTTAAAGAGTTTAAAGATGGTAAGTATAAAACCATTGCCATTTTTGCAAAATTAGCGCGTGGATTAATGACAAGGTACATTATTGACACAGATGCAAAAACATTAGACGACGTTAAAGGGTTTAACTATGAAAACTATGGTTATAGCGAAGAATTATCCTCTGAAAAAGAGCTAGTGTTTACGAGATAGTGTTTCTTCACAAACATCCATATTCACCATTTATAAACCATGATACCGAAAAACTAATTGTTGGCACTTTACCACCTCCAAGATTTTCTACAGGAGATTTATTAGAACAAGATGTTGATTTTTGTTATGGAAGTTATTACAATTCGTTGTGGCTGTTTATAGAGAAGATTCATAACCTTAATTTTAGATACGACAATTCTGAAGAAGCCATAACACAACGCAAACAGTTTTTGATTAAAAACAAAATAGGTGTTTGCGATATTGTAGCATCATGCGAACGTGAAAAAATTGATGCCTCAGATTTAGGAATGAATAATGTGAAATTGAGAGACCTTGTTGGTTACATAAAACACTATCCAAATATTAAAACAATCTTATTCACAGGTGGGAACAGCAAAAATGGACCAGAATATTTCTTTAGAAAGCATTTAAGAGACTACAAGTTAAAACTTGAATTAGTTACCAATGAAGTGCCAAGAATCCATAAATTTACGCTATGTCATCCTGAACTCGCTTCAGGATCTCCTAAAGAGCATGAGAGAACTATAAAAACCGTCTCACTAACTTCAGCATCTGGAGCAGCGAATATATCAATAAGCAGACTACCATTATATAGACAGTTAAAGGCCAGTAATCCTGAGTTTAATACGTTTGATTTTAGAGTGATGCAATATTCTGAGTATTTATAACTTAGGTAGTACTTTGTTCTTTTTCTTATCAAGATAATGACGTAGAACACCACCTTTTACAGTATTAACATCAAACTCAACAATAAAAGCTTTTGGATCTATCTTATCGACAACACGATACAATTTTTTTATATCTATACGATTAACAATAGTATGTATAATGTCAAAGTCTTCTGTTTTTCCAGAACTGCCTAAGCCTCTTGTTCCTTTATAAAGTGTCATACCAGTACCCAATTCTTCTGTTATAGCAACTTCAATTGCTTCAAATTTTTTTGAAACAATAGTCACACCAATAAAATCTTCAAATCCTTCTATGATTAGATCTGTAACTTTTGCAGTCACGATGTAGGTTAATATGGAGTAGAGCGCAACTTCTACTGAAAGTACCAACGCGGTAATACTAAATAAAACTATATTGAAAATTAAGATAATTTGGCCAATACTAATACCAAATTTATCATTTAGATAAATACCCAAAATTTCAGAACCGTCTAAAACAGAACCATTTCTTATGGCAATCCCGATACCAGCTCCAAGAAATAAACCACCAAAAATGGATATTAAGAGCTTATCCTCTGTAATTGTACTAAAGTTTTCAAATTGAATAAAAAGCGCTAAGCCTAGAATACTAATTATGGATTTTATGACAATTCGTTTTGAAACCGTATAAAAACCTAAGATTAAAAAAGGTATGCTGAAAAGTATCAGTAGTATAGAAATATTAATGTCTAAAACAGAACTTATTAAAAGTGCGATACCAGTAACACCACCATCTAAAAAACCATTAGGCAATAAAAAAGCTTTTAAACCAATACTTGCTAATATGATACCAAAAATAATTTGAACATATTCTGAAATAATTTTCATGGATTTTGCGTGTTTCAATAATTCCTATTTTTATTAAAACTAAAAGGTACAAAATCAAAACAATTAATTGGTTAAAAAAGAAAGAAGCTACCTAAAAAGTTAATGTTTTGTCAATCTGAACTCGTTTCAGATTCTTAAAAAAAATCAGCTTGTTGAGATTCTGAAATAAATTCAGAATGACCAGATTCTCCTACTTTTTAGATAGCCTCTTAAAATACATTTAGTGTTTACCATGCTTGCGCTTTGGTCTTTCTTTTTTATGGTTTTCTACAAAGGCTTTATACTCGTCTAAATCAATAGTTCCGTTACCATCCTTGTCCATTTCTGAAAAACGTTCTTCAATGCGTTTTTGCTTCATTACTTCTTTTCTGGCAGTAAATTCTTCTTCTGATAATGAGCCATTAGAATCGGTGTCTAATTCTTTAAAGTGTTCGCCAATTGTTTCTTCCTTTATTTCTTCTCGCTGACGTTTGTCTTTAAATTCATCTAATGATAATGCGCCATCATCATTAGCATCTAATTTTTGAAATAACTCTTCAGGACTTGGTTTGTGTTTACGTTGTCTTTCTTGTGCCTCTGTAAATGATACAGCGCAAATTGCGATAACTAATACGCCTAATTTTAATGTTTTTGAAATCATATTTTTTTGTGTTTAAATACTGAAACACGCTCAGTATATGTTAATGAACACTACTATGACTTCCTAGTTTTAAAAGCGTTTAATTGTTAGGTTTATTTTGTGATATTTTTAACGAAGTTGCCTTAGACCTTCGTATACGATAATGCTCACGGCATTTGATAGATTAAGACTTCTAATGTTTTCACTGTACATTGGTATTTTGAACAAGTCTTCTTTTCGTTCTTTAATTAAAGGTTTTGGAAGACCAACAGATTCTTTACCAAAAACAAGAAACATATCATCTTCAAAATTAATATCCCAATGCGATTTGGTGCCATGACTGCTCAGAAAAGCCATTTTTTTATCTTCATTTTGGTTGAAGAATTCTTCTTTGTTTTCGTAATAAATAACTTCAAGATGTTGCCAATAATCAAGTCCAGCACGTTTTAGGCGCTTGTCATCAATTTCAAAACCAAAAGGTTTTACCAAGTGCAGTCGAGATCCTGTAGCCAAAGCTAAACGACCAATATTGCCTGTGTTGTTTGGTATTTCGGGTTCTACAAGGACAATGTTTAATGCCATAATAATTGTCATTCTGAACTGTCACACTGAGCGCAGTCGGAGTGTTGTTTCAGAACCTTACTTTTTAAGTTTAACGATTATCAATCTCAACAATAATACAAAAGGAAATCCATGGAGCAATACATCAAAATAATCCATTGCAGTCATACCATTAGCACCTCCTATAAGCCATCTTAGCTTACCAACAATATGTGGCTCTGGGAAAAATGGAGCTAAGCCAAGTGTTAGACATAGAAGAATAACTAATTTCCAGTCGTTTATTATTTTTTTCATATAAGAAAGCCTGTTCAAAGATATGAACAGGCTCTATTATTTTTATGGTTTAATCCTTATTTTTTCTTCTGTTGATCCTTAATGGTACTTTCATCAATATCAAATTCATTTGTTGATTGATTGACATTACCAGTAGGATTTGTTGGATTGTTTTGTTCTTTTGTTGGTTTAAACTTTCTCTTATCTGCTATAATTCCCATAATTTATTTGTTTTTTGTGTTCTTTTTTAATTTAAGGAATTATAGCATTTTTAGGTCCCAAAAGCATCTTAAAATCTAAGTTTTAATTGTTAAAAACTATTAATTCTTGCCAAGTATAGGGTTAACAAAGTTGTTTAAATAGTTTATCCCGTTTTCAGAAATATATTTAATAAAAGCGCTACCAATAATAGCACCTTTGGTATGAGTTATAGCTTGGGTGAATGTGTCGTTATTTGATATTCCGAATCCAACAATTTGCGGATTGTTTAAGTTCATTTTTGAAATACGTTCAAAATAATTGGTTTGTGTTTCTCCAAACCCAGATTGCGCACCGGTTGTACTCGCAGAGCTTACCATATAAATAAATCCATTTGAAATAGAATCGATATATCTAATACGTTCTTCTGAAGTTTGAGGTGTAATTAAAAACACATTGATAAGACCATATTTTTCAAAGATAGCTTTGTATGCCTCGTCATAAACATCTGCAGGTAAATCTGGAAGAATTAATCCATCGATACCGATCTCTTGGCATTTTTTACAAAAGGCTTCAACACCATATTGCAACACAGGATTAAAATAGCCCATAATGATTAACGGTATCGATACAGACTGCCGTATATCCTTAAGTTGTTCGAATAGTTTTTCAGTAGTCATACCATTTTTTAGTGCAGCTGTCGAGCTGGCTTGTATGGTTGGTCCATCAGCAAGTGGATCGCTAAAAGGTAGGCCGATTTCAATCATATCAACACCACTTTGTTCTAAATTTTGAATAATAGAAACGGTATCATCAATATTTGGGTAACCTGCTGTAAAGTATATAGACAGTAGTTTTTTGTCTTCGTTTAGTTTTTGGTTTATTCTGTTCATTTTATGCCTGCGAAAGCAGGTATCTTTTTAATTAAACTCTAACTTCAATTCATAAGATGCTGAATCTAGTTCAGCATTCGGACTAAAGTCCGAAATAATCAATATAGTTTTGTAAATCTTTATCACCACGGCCAGATAAGCTGATGACAACAATATCTTCTGGTTTAAAGGTCTTGTGTTTAAATACAGCTAAAGCGTGGCTTGTTTCTATGGCTGGTATTATACCTTCTAGCTTGGTCAATTCTAATCCTGCTTGCATGGCTTCGTCATCTGTTGCAGAGTAAAATTCACCACGACCAGATTTGTATAAATGCGAATGTAATGGACCAACACCAGGATAATCTAATCCTGCAGAAATAGAGTAAGGTTCTGTGATTTGACCATCGTCAGTTTGCATTAATAAGGTTTTGCAACCATGAATTATACCTTCTTTGCCTAATGCTGAAGTCGCAGCGCTTTCACCAGTATGAATGCCTTTACCTGCAGCTTCAACAGCAATGATACCAATGTTTTCATCGTCTAAAAAGTGATAATATGTGCCTGCAGCATTACTGCCGCCACCAATACAAGCCACCACATAATCAGGATTTTCTTTACCTTCTTTTTCTTTGAGTTGCCATTTTATTTCTTCTGAAATAACAGATTGAAATCGCGTCACCATATCAGGATAGGGATGTGGACCAATAGCTGAGCCAATAATGTAATGTGTATCAACTGGATTATTAATCCAATCCCTAATCGCTTCGTTGGTTGCATCTTTTAGTGTTCTACTTCCTGACAATGCAGGTCTCACTTCTGCACCTAGCATTTTCATACGAGCAACGTTTGGAGCTTGTCTGGCAATGTCAATTTCTCCCATGTAAACAATACATTCCATTCCCATTAGTGCACAAACTGTGGCTGTAGCAACACCATGTTGTCCTGCACCAGTTTCGGCAATAATTCTGTTTTTGCCCAAGCGTTTTGCCATAAGAATTTGTCCTATGGTATTATTAACCTTATGTGCACCAGTGTGATTGAGATCTTCACGTTTTAAATACACCTTGGTATTGTACTTTTCAGAAAGGCGTTTGGCAAAATAGAGAGGGGAAGGACGACCAACATAATCCTTAAGTAATTGATTAAACTCTTCTTGAAAAGATGGTTCTGCCATTACTTTTAGATAGTTTTGGCGTAGTTCTTCTACATTAGGGTAGAGCATTTCTGGAATAAAGGCACCACCAAATTCACCGTAGTAACCCTTGTCGTTGATGTTGTATGTGTTTTTCATAGTTTTTTGTTAGCCTGAACTGTCACACTGAGCTTGTCGAAGTGTTGTTTCAGGATCTTATTTTATTTTGTCAGATCGAATTAAATCTGATGGAATTTTATATCAGAACCAAATACTTCTCGATACAATTTTTTCATTCTTCAAAAATCACTCGAAGTGACGTATTTTTTAAATTCTTCTAGTTCTTCAAAAGCCTTCAAACCAGGCTTAATTTCAAATTTGCTATTGATGTCTATAGCATAGCAATATTTAGATTCCTGCCTTCGCATGAATGACAAAACCTTGTCCATTTCTTCTAAGCCAATACCACCACTTAAAAAATATGGTTTTGTTGATGGATACGCTTTTAATACATCCCAATTAAAGGTGTATCCGTTTCCACCAGGTAATTTTCCTTTGGTGTCGAATAGAAAATAATCTACTACATCTTCATAAGGTTGCAGTTGACTAAAGTCGAATTTATCTTTGATGCTGAAGACTTTGATGATTTCAATTGGTCTGTCATTGCGAGTCCTGACGCTTTTTGTCAGGGCTTGGCAATCTGTCTCTTTTGATGAGATTACTTCGTCGCTCCGCTTCTCGTAATGACGTTTTAGGATTTTACAATAATCAGGAGATTCATTACCATGCAACTGAATCGCATCAAGTCCAAATTTTTTAATTTTCTGAATAATAACGTCAATTGTTTCATCAACAAAAACACCAACTTTTTTGATTGACTTTGGCAAATCTGGAATGACACCTTCAAAATTACGAGGTGATTTGTCGTAAAATATAAAGCCAAGATAGTCTGGTTGCAGTGCTGCAACTTCGGCTGTATTATATTTCATTCCACAGATTTTGATTTTCATAATTTCTGTCATTGCTGCAAAGGCAGGAATCTTTGTTTTGTTTTAGACATGCTAGGTTTTAAAAACCTGCTAGGTCTTTTATAAATTTTGTTGCACTCTCTCCTGGATTATCAGTTTTCATAAAATTTTCACCAATTAAAAACCCTTTATAACCATAAGGTTGTAATTCCTTTATGGCTTCAATAGAACTGATACCACTTTCTGAAACTTTTACAAAATCATCTGGTATGTGGTTGCTCAATGTTTTTGATGTTTCTAAGCTTACTTCAAAAGTTTTTAAATTTCTATTATTAACTCCTAACATATCAATAGATGGCATAATGGATTTTTGAAGCTCTTCTAAATCATGAACCTCAAGTAAAACATTTAGCTTTAAGCTTTTCGCGAATTCTGAAAATTGCTTTATTTCTTCCTTAGTCAGGATTGCAGCAATCAATAAAATGACATCTGCACCGTAAGCTTTGGCTTCTAAGATTTGATAGGTGTCAATAATAAATTCTTTGCGTAATAGTGGCAAATTGCAACTGGCTCTAGCTAATAATAAATCGTCTAAAGAACCACCAAAATATTTTCCATCTGTAAGCACAGACATGCCACAAACACCAGCATCTTCATAACCCTTAGCAACATCTTGCACATCCAAGTTTTGGTTGATCACAGCTTTAGATGGTGAACGTCTTTTATGTTCTGCAATAATACCAGAAGTGCTGTTTTTTAGACTTTTAGAAAGTGAAATTGTTGATCTTTCAAAAAGCACTGAAGTTTCCAATTGTTTTAAAGGAATCAGGCTTTTTCGAAGTGCAACTTCTTTGCGTTTGTCAATGACTATTTTATCTAGGATGTTCATGTTTCAGTATTCAGTATTCAGTGTTCAGTGTTCGGTACTAAGTATTTAGCAATCAGTGTATTATGTTCTTATTACTTACTATACACAGATTTCTTATTTATCGCTCAACGTAATCAATTTTTCAAGGCTAGATTTTGCAAGACCACTTTTTAAGGATTCTTCAGCCATTGCAATACCTTCTTTGTGTGTAATTTGTTTTACCGTTGCTATGGCCAAACCAGCATTTGCGCAGACTACGTTATTTTGAGCTTTGGTTCCCTTTCCGTTAATAATTTTTTTGAAAATTTTAGCTGCTTCTTTTACAGTAGATCCGCCATAAATATCTGAAGCATCGATTTGTTCTAAGCCAATGTCTTGAGCTTCAAATAAAGTTTCGGAAGTATTGGTAATTGTTTTTGTTTTTCCCGTTAACGAAATTTCATCATAACCATCCAAAGCATGTACTATAGCGTAATTTTTATCAGTTTCTTGGTATAAATAACCATAGAGTCTGAGTAATTCTAAATTAAAAACTCCAACCATTTGATTTTTTGGAAATGCAGGATTTACCATTGGACCTAGCATATTAAAAAAGGTTTTTACACCAAGCTCCTTACGTATTGGTGCCACATTTTTCATGGCAGGGTGAAAAAGAGGTGCATGCAAAACACAAATGCCTGCTTTATCTAAACTGCGTTTTAAAAAATCGATGTCATTAGAAAATTTTATACCTAAATGCTCCATAACGTTAGAGGATCCTGATGCAGATGAGACACCATAATTTCCATGTTTTGTTACGTGTACTCCAGCACCAGCAGTGACAAACGAGGATAGGGTTGATATATTAAACGTATTTTTACCATCACCACCTGTACCACATAAATCAATAGTATTATAACCATCTAATTCAACAGGAATACATAGTTCTAATAAGGCATCTCTAAAACCACGAAGTTCTTCTGTAGTAATACTTCGCATCATGTAGACGGTTAAAAAAGAAGCAATCTGGCTTTGATTGTATACACCACTTGAAATATTCACTAAAACGCTTTTGGCTTCTTCTGCTGAGATGCTTTCTTGATTTATTAGTCTGTTTAAAATTTCTTTCATAGGCCTATCCCTAACCCTTTCCGAAGGAAAGGGAATTTAGTTTGTTTAATTAAATATTATTTAAGTCAATTTTTTCCATCTTTTTGTCTTTTTAAGTCCTTCCCTTTGGGAAGGATTTAGGAAGGGCTTTTAACTATTCACCCAATTTTCTAAAATCTTTTTCCCATCAGGTGTTAATACAGATTCGGGATGATATTGTACACCCTTTACATCATAAACTTTGTGCCTTAATGACATAATTTGCCCATTGGTATCAAATGAAGTAGCTTCTAATACCTCTGGTAAATTGTTGCTCACTACCCAAGAGTGATATCTGCCAACTTCAAAGGTTTTATCTATGCCTTTAAATAATGGCTCATCATCAACAGAAAGCGTTACATGTGTTGCAACACCATGATAAACTGTATCTAGATTTTCTAGTGTGCCACCAAAAACTTCACCAATAGCTTGTTGTCCTAAACAAACACCGAGTATACTTTTTGTTGGTGCGTATTTAGTAATAATGTCTTTTAAAAGTCCGGCTTCTTCTGGTATTCCAGGACCAGGTGAGAGCACTATTTTATCAAATGCATCTACGTCTTCAAGTGTTAATTTGTCATTTCGTTTTACAGTGACTTCACAATTTAAGTCTTCTAAATAATGAACTAAATTGTAAGTGAAACTATCGTAATTGTCGATTACTAAAACCTTTTTCATAAGCCTATCCCTAACCCTTTCCAGAGGAAAGGGAATTTGTTTTTTGATATATTAATATTTGTTTTTATTGTCATCCTTAATCAATTTTTCACTAATCACTAATCACTAATCACTAATCACTAATCATATTTCTTTAGCAAGTTCAATAGCTTTTGTTAAAGCACCTAACTTATTATAGACTTCCTGTAGTTCGTTTTCCGGACTGGATTTTGCGACCAATCCGGCACCTGCTTGCCAGAATAGTTTGTGGTTTTTACTTAAAAATGTTCTAATCATAATGGCATGGTTAAAATTGCCTTCAAAATCCATAAAACCAATAGCACCACCGTAAAAACTACGGCTTGTTTTTTCGTATTTTTCTATGAGTTGCATTGCCATGTGTTTTGGTGCACCACTCAATGTTCCTGCAGGGAATGTATCTGCCACGATTTGCATAGTATCAGTTTCTTTATTTTTGGTTCCAGTAACCTTGCTTACTAAGTGAATAACGTGCGAAAAGAATTGCACCTCTCTGTAATTTTCTACCGTAACATTAGAACCATGCCTACTAAGATCGTTTCTTGCGAGGTCAACCAACATTACATGTTCGCTGTTTTCTTTGTCGTCGTTAATAAGCTTTTCTGCCAGTTCTGCATCTTTAAGGTCATTTCCTGTTCGTTTAAAGGTACCTGCGATAGGATGTATTTCGGCTTTCCCTTCTTTAACGATTAGTTGTGCTTCTGGCGAACTTCCGAAGATTTTAAAACTTCCGTAATCAAAATAGAATAGGTAAGGGGAAGGGTTAATGCTTCTTAATGCTCTGTACACATTAAATTCATCTCCACTAAATTCTTGGGAAAATTGTTTAGATAATACCAGTTGAAAGACATCGCCTCTGGCACAATGTTTTTTAGCTAGATCAACATGGTGTTTATATTCTTCATCGGTTAGGTTAGATTGAATATCTCCTTTTTCATTGAAGTTATAAGATGCATATTGCCTTGTCTGAATAATTTGATGTATCTCATCAATATTATTATCAGTATCAAAACAATGTGCAAAAATGTAAGCTTCGTTTTTAAAATGGTTAATGGCAATGATGTTTTGATATACAGCATAATAAATATCTGGAATATCAATAGAATTTTCTTTCTTAGAAATTTCAATATCTTCAAAATACTTTACGGCATCGTAAGCGGTATAGCCAAAGATGCCGTTATTTATAAATTTGAAGTCTTCATTAGAATCTACCTTAAATCGTCGGGTAAATTTGTTGATTTCTTCTACCACACCTATAGATTCTGCAAAGTTGTTTTTAGAACTTCCGTCTGGATAAGTTTGTGAAATTAAACCATCCTTAACTTTAATGGAAGCAATTGGGTTGCAACAGATATAAGAAAAACTATTGTCATTGGCATGATAGTCGCTACTCTCTAGCAAAATGCTATTAGGAAATTTATCTCTAATCTTAAGATAAATGCTTACGGGAGTAATGGTATCTGCAAGTATTTTTTTGTAATGTGTGTATAGACTGAATGTTTTCATTTATGATTTAAAATTAAAAAAGGCTTGTCGTGAATGACAAGCCTTTTTCTATAATATTACATACAAGGTTTCTTTCACGAACGCGCGTTTGCAAAATTCCACCACCAAGTATGATTTGTTATTGTTTTCATTGATGCATCAAATATAGAAATGAAAATCTTTATTTCAAACTATATCATAAAAAAGATTCTTGTCTTCATGTAAATTATTTACTAAGACAAGAATCTTTATAACAAGGATTACTATTAATCCTCAGGGAATTAAAACTTTAATTCTACGTTTATATCAAATTCATCATAGATAGCTTTATCTTTTAATGTTTCTAATAATGAAGGCGATTTGTAAGTGATTTTGTGCTTTGTTCTGTCGATTTTTAAATTTGCGGTTGCAGAGTTTTCAGTAACAGTCATAGGAAAAGAAATAGATTCTGTTATTCCTTTTATGGTAATGTCGCCTTTAACATTGTATTCTCCGTTGTCACCACTCACCGAAGTGATTGTTAAAGTCGCTGTTGGATATTCTTCTACACCGAAGAAATCATCGGATTTTAAATGACCATCTAACTTCGCTTTATAGTCACCAGATAAATCTGTAGTGTTAATAGAAGTCATGTCGATAGTAAAAGTGCCACCTTCTAAAGCCTCTCCATTAAATGATAAAGAACCTTCTTTTAGTTTAATTGTTCCTTCGTGCTCACCACCAACTTTGTAACCTTTCCATGTTACTTTACTTGTTGATACATCTACTTTTTTGTCTTTTAAGATTGTAAATGACATAAAAGATAATGCTAAGACAAATAGCATGGCGAATTTTGAATTTCTGTTTTTCATAATAATTATTTGTTTTTAAGTTTTATTAAAAGTTTATTTAATTGTTCTAGTTCTTCGTGTGTAAGATTATTGGTTAACTTGTTTTCAGTAGCCTCTACAATTGGATCAACTTCTTTTAAAGCATTTAGGCCGTTTTTTGTAATTATTATTTCAACCTTTCTACGATTGGTTGGGCATATATTACGATCTACAAATCCCTTTTTTATAAGCTTATCTACCAATCGTGTTGTATTACTCATTTTACTAACCATGCGTTCTTGAATGTCTTGAAGATTGATAGGATTTCCCTTTTGACCTCTCAGTATCCTTAAAACATTAAATTGTTCTATAGATAAATCATAAGGTTTTAATTGTAGTAGAATTTCGTCTTTAATCCACATGGATGTGTGAAAAATATTAATAATACTTGCTTTGGCTAAAGGTATATCTGCGTTAGATTTTAATATTTTTTTTAACTCTTCCATATACAATAATTGTATATACAAATATATGGTCTTGTTTTATATTTACAATTAATATTTTGTTAATTATTCAATCTTAAATAATTCTATTAATAACTTTATAAAATGAAGCGATTAATCATATTATCTCTTTTAATTATTTGTTCTTGTAAGAACAAGGACAAGGATGTAAGTTTATCAGATAAATCTAAGAGTGTTTTAATTACAGAAAAGAAAACCAAGAACACTGTAGATTTTGATTTAGAAATTTATGACTACGATGGCTTAGAACCATTAATCAATAAAAGCGACGATAAAGTACATGTGGTTAACTTTTGGGCAACTTGGTGTGCTCCTTGTGTAAAAGAATTACCATTTTTTGAAGAAATTAACCAAGAGTATAAAGATAAAAATGTAGAGGTGCTTTTAGTAAGCTTAGATTTTCCGAGGAATTATGAATCTAAATTGATACCATTTATTGCGAAAAGAGATTTACAGTCAGAAGTTGTAGCCTTTGATGATGTAGATCAAAATAAGTGGATACCTGCAATTCATAAAGACTGGTCTGGTGCTATACCAGCTACAATAATCTATAATAAAGAAAAACGACTGTTTTATGAAAGGTCGTTCACTAAAGAAGAATTAGAAACAGAACTAAAACAATTTTTAAATTAATAAGACTATGAATACACTAAAATTACTTGCAGTAATGGTGTTAACGCTTACACTATCTGCTTTATCTTTAACCACAGAAGAAGGTGGTTATAAAATTGGTGATGTTGCCACCGATTTTAGTTTAGAAAATATTGACGGTAAAATGGTGTCTTTGTCAGATTTTAAAGACGCAAAAGGTTTTATTGTAGTTTTTACTTGTAACACTTGTCCATATGCTGTAGCTTATGAAGATAGAGTAGAAGCTCTAAATAAAAAATATGCATCTAAAGGTTATCCTGTAATTGCAATTATGCCAAACAACACAGATGTAAAACCTGGTGACAATATGGAAGCTATGAAGGCAAGAGCAAAAGCAAAAGGATTTACCTTTCCGTACTTAATGGATAAGGGTCAAAAAATATATCCGCAATATGGTGCTACAAAAACACCACATGTATATTTATTAGAAAAAACTAAAAAAGGAAATATTGTTAAGTACATTGGTGCTATAGATGACAATTATAAAGATGCTAGTGCAGTAAAAACTAAGTATGTAGAAAATGCTGTAGACGCTTTATTACAAGGTAAAGAAATTGAAGTTAAAGAAACACGCGCAATTGGTTGTACCATAAAAGTTTAGGTATAATAGAACTGTAAAAAAAACAGAAAATATGTTAAAATTAAATCCGAAGTTGTAACACTTCGGATTTTTTTACGTCTATATCATAAGGAAATGTTAATTTTGTCTAATCAAAATTGCTAAAAAAATTGAATTTATCTCAAAAAGATTGGACAAAACAACTAGAGGAAGACAATAATTCTGTTGTTTTAGATGTTAGAACGCAAGACGAAGTTAATGAAGGCATTATCCCAAATGCTATTCATATAGACATATACAGAGGTCAAGGTTTTATCCATGAAATAGATCAATTAGATAAATCCAAGAATTATTATGTATACTGTAAATCTGGAGGTAGGAGCGCACAAGCATGTGCCATAATGAATCAATTGGGTTTTAAAAATGCTTATAATTTGGTTGGAGGTATCACAGATTGGCAAGGCGAGGTAACCTTTAAGTAATAAAATTAATCTAAAAAAGCTGTTTGCATATGAAAAGATTAGTAATAATAGGCTGTTTGTTAATGGCTGTTAGTTTTGGTACGAGCTGCGTGGACAGCAAAATAGAAGATGCTGAGGTAAAACTTGTAACCGCAGAAGAGATGCAATCTATACTAGAGTTAGAAGATGTGCAATTAGTAGATGTTCGTACTCCAAAAGAGCATGAAGAAGAGCGCATAGCTAATTCTCAAAATATAGATTATAATTCTCCTACTTTTGAAGAAGACATAGCAAAATTAGATAAAGCAAAACCTGTAATTTTATATTGTAAAGGTGGTGTAAGAAGTGCAAAATGTGCGCGAAAACTTAAAGATGCTGGCTTTCAGAAAATTTATGATTTAGAAGGTGGACTTTCAAAATGGAAGCATTCAGATAAACTAAAGATTGAAGTAAAGTCATAAAAATTAAAACCGAACATTTGTTCGGTTTTTTTTATTCCTTGGTCATAATTCTTAAGGTTTTTATAAATTAGACGACTCTTAAGAAAAAATAAAAGCGCAAAGTTTACATTTGCCTATTAATGCTTTATTTATGACAGCAAAAAAAGTCTTTCTATTTAGCCTACTATCCTTATTTTTTTCATTCAATTTATTTTCTCAGGAATTAGAACCTGTTAAATGGGATTATGAAGTTGAAAAAGTTTCTGACACAGAATTTATACTAATTTTTAAAGCCAATGTAGATAAAGGTTGGTATATCTACTCACAAGAGCAACCATCTGAAGAAAGCTTTGCTCCAACAACCTATTTTGAATTTCAAAATGTTGAAGGTAACTATCAATTAGAAGGAAAAACCTCCGAACCAGATGTGCCAACAATTTATGATAAGATTTTTCAAGAAGAAGTAAAAAAGTTTAAAGACGAGGTTATTTTTAAGCAAAGAGTAAGCCTAATTAATAAAGACTTAAAACAGATTGACGTCAAGGTAGATTATCAAACCTGTGATGATTCAAAATGTATACCTAGTGATTTTCTATTTAATTTTTCTTTAGATGGTTCAGAAATCGTTAAAGAAGACATTGTTATTGACGAAAAAAGTAAACAGCTATCAGAAGGTCTTAACCTAAACGTAACGGGTTGGGATAATTACAAAGCGGAAGTTATTGAAGAGAAAAGTAATCTATCAATTTTCTTTCTTGGTTTTATAGGAGGTTTAATAGCCTTGTTGACTCCATGTGTATTTCCTATGATTCCTTTAACGGTTTCATTTTTTACAAAAAGTGCAGGTGACCCAAAAAAGGGCTTGTTCAACTCGTTATTATATGGATTCTTCATCTTTTTAATCTATGCTCTGTTAAGTATTCCATTTCATTTACTAGATACTTTAGATCCTGGAATTTTGAATAACATTTCAACAAACGTTACGCTTAATCTTATCTTCTTCGCTATTTTTATTGGATTTGCTTTTTCCTTTTTTGGATACTACGAATTAACCCTACCACAATCATGGAGTGCTGCTATGGATAGTAGAGCAAATAAAATTGGAGGTTTTATCGGTATCTTTTTTATGGCGCTAACACTTGCAATTGTGTCATTTTCGTGTACAGGTCCAATCTTAGGAACGCTTTTGGGTAGCTCATTAACAGCAGATGGTGGTGCAACTCAACTTACCATGGGAATGAGTGGTTTTGGTTTAGCCTTAGCTTTACCTTTTACGCTTTTTGCAATGTTTCCAAAGTGGTTAAATTCTTTACCAAAATCTGGTGGTTGGTTAAATACCGTCAAAGTTGTTTTAGGATTTATAGAATTGGCATTAGCACTTAAATTTTTATCTAATGCAGATTTAGTTCAACATTGGGGACTTTTAAAACGTGAAATATTTATCGGAATTTGGATAATAATAGGCATAGGATTGTCCTTGTATCTATTTGGAAAAATTAAGTTTCCACATGATGGTTCTTTGCAAAAATTGAGTAAAGGAAGATTAACTACAGCGTTTTTAGTAATAGCTTTTGTCATTTACTTAGTACCGGGATTAACCAATACAAAATGGGCGAATTTGAAGCTGCTAAGTGGTTTTCCTCCACCAATGTTTTATAGTATTTATGAAAAAACATCAGAGTGTCCTCTAGACCTTAATTGCGATAAAGATTTAGAGAGTGGTTTGGCATTAGCTAAGGCAGAAAACAAACCAATTTTATTAGACTTTACAGGTTGGGCTTGTGTAAATTGCCGTAAAATGGAAGAACAAGTTTGGAGTACATCCCAAGTGTATGATATTTTAATGGAAGACTATGTTATCATTTCGCTTTATGTGGATGATAAAAAGAAACTACCAGAAGATGAGCAATTTCAATACTTAAGAAGTAATGGGACTGTAAAAGAAATAGAAACTGTTGGTGACAAGTGGCAAACACTACAAACTATTAATTTTAAGAACAACTCTCAGCCATATTACGCATTACTAGATCATAATTTTGAATTGCTAAATTCTACAAAAGCATACGAGCCAGATGCAGATGCTTATTACGAATGGTTAAAAACCGGTTTAGAGAATTTTAGGAAGTAGTAATTATACTTCAAAATAAACATCTTCAAACGGAACTCTAAAACGAGGACCGTAGATGCCTTTGTCGTCTCTAATGCCGCAGCCAATAATCATGTTGATTTCAGCACCTCTAGGAAGATTTAAGATACGTTTTACTCTAAGTGTGTCACTACCTTCCATAGGGCAGGTATCATAACCGATAGCAGCCATACTAGTCATAAAATTTTGAGCAGCTAAACCAGCACTTTTATGTGCTACAATACGCATATCGCTTTGTCTAACTTGCCTGTAAATAGGTTTAAAAAGTCCAACAATCTGAAAGATGATATATTTTAGAATTCCAAGAACACCAAAAAAGTCAGCATAAACTGTTGGTATTAATTTCTTGTAATAGTTGGTAGCCATCTTTTTTCGTTTTGATTCTCGTTCAGTTAGATTTTCTTTATCATATACCTTATTTAAAAAGGCAACATTGGCCTTAGCGCGTTGTCTCCATAGATCTTTTCTGGTAATCACAACAACTAATTGCTGCGCTGTTTTTGCTGCACTTTGGTTAAAACAAGCTTTAGCTAATTTTTCCAATACATCTTTATTAGTGATATGATAAAATTCCCAAAGTTGAAGATTACTGCTTGTAGGTGCTAAAGAAGCATTAACCAAGCACTGTTTTACCTTGTTTGTATCAATAACTTCATCTTTATATACACGTGTAGATCTTCTATACGCTATAGCTTCAGAAACCGTTTTTTCCATTTAATTAACATTTAGCTTTCAAAATACTAAAGTTATACTAAATGTCAGAGTTTGTGCTTTAAGAATTCAAAAATCTCTTATTTTAAAAAGAAAATTATGAGCACAATAACAACCATAAATCCGTACACGCAAGAAGAATTAAAAACATATAATCTAATTGGTGATGCCGATTTAAAACAGAAGTTAAATCTTGCAGATAAGCAATTTCAAAGTTGGAAAACAACTGAAATTCAAGATAGGTGCAGCCTAATGTATAAAGTTGCAGAACTTTTAATAGAACGAAAAGAAACCTATGCCAAACTAATGGCTAAAGAAATGGGTAAACCGATAACCCAAGGTATTTCTGAAATCGAAAAGTGCGCTTGGGTATGTGACTTTTATGCTAAAAATGCCGAAGACTTTTTAGCTGATCAATTAATAGAAACAGAAGCTGAAGAAAGCTTTATTAGTTACGATCCGTTGGGAGTTATTTTAGCAATTATGCCTTGGAATTATCCGTTTTGGCAAGTTATGCGTTTTGCAGCACCAACACTAATGGCTGGTAACACAGCGCTGTTAAAACACGCGTCAAGTACCACGCAGTGTGCTTTAGAAATTCAGAAGCTGTTTGAAGATGCAGGTTTTCCTGAAGGTTGTTTCCAAACCTTATTGGTTTCGCACAGTCAGATTGAAACTATTATAAGCGATGATATTGTAAAGGCTGTAAGTCTTACCGGAAGCGAAGGGGTAGGTCGCAAAATTGCTGAAATAGCAGGTAAAAATCTAAAGAAAGTAGTTTTAGAACTTGGTGGAAACAATGCCTGCATCGTTCTTAAGGATGCAGATTTAGATAAGCATATAGAGACTATGGCTTGGGCACGTATGCAAAACGCTGGTCAGAGTTGTATTGCAGCCAAGCGCTTTATAGTTGTTGAGGATATTTATGGCGAGTTCTTATCTAAATTTAAAGCTAAAGTAGAATCTTATGTCGTAGGAAACCCAATGGATAAAAAAACAGAAATAGCAACAATGGCTTCTGTTGGTTCGGCTGAAGATGTAGGAGAACAAGTGAAAAAATCTCTAGACAAAGGTGCTAAAGTTCTTTATGGAAATAAACGAGAAGATGCACGCTACCAACCTACAATTTTAGAAAATGTCACTGCAGAAATGCCGGTTTTTAAAGAAGAGGTTTTTGGTCCCGTGGCTGCAATTATAAAAGTTAAAGATGAAGATGAAGCATATGACATGGCATCAAAATCTAGATTTGGTCTGGGTAGTATGGTATTTACCAAGAACATAGATAAAGCCAAAAAACGAATAGGAGACATCGCTGATGGAGCATTCTTTATTAACGAACTTGTAAAATCCGACCCTAGATTACCTTTTGGTGGAACAAAAGCTTCTGGTTATGGAAGAGAACTTTCTAAAGAAGGCATTATGGAATTTGTGAATGCTAAAACGGTATATATTAAAAAATAAAATTGTAAAACTTGTCACCTATCCAATAACCAAGGCCTAAAACCATAGGGTAGCCTAAGAACAACCATAATGCATCTATAAATGTTAAGGATTTAAAGGCTGAGAATCCGTCACTTGAGATTAAATCAATAAAACTGTACCACGATTTTATACCCAGTTTTAAGACAATGCCATTGGCTAAAATAGCAATCACAAGTATGGCAATTCCTATAAGATATATTCTAAACATCTTTTAATTTATCTGAATGTAATTTACGTAATTTAGATAATTTAGGGTCTATTACAAAGGTACAATAGCCATAATCAGGATTATTTTTATAGAAATCCTGATGTTCTTTTTCGGCTTCAAAAAATGTTTGAGCTTCAGTAATTTCCGTTACTATAGGCTTTTCAAAATAAACCGCTAATTCATTAAGAATGAGTTTAGCAGTTTTTTTCTGTTCTTCATTATGATAAAAAATCACAGAACGGTATTGCGTACCTCTATCTGCACCTTGCTGATTTAACGTTGTTGGGTCATGCGTTGTCATAAAAACTAGTAGTATATCTTGAAATGAAATTACATTGGCATCAAATGTAATCTGCACCACTTCAGCATGCCCTGTTAAACCTGAACAAACTTCTCTGTAGGTTGGTCTGCCAGGAACAGTTCCTCCCATGTAACCCGAAACTACTTTTTCTACACCTTTTACTTCTTCAAAAACAGCTTCTGTACACCAAAAGCAGCCACCGCCAACGGTAGCAATCTGTATGTTCTTACTCATTTACACTTTCTTTTTCTAAAACCATAGATTCTGAATTTATGCAATACCTTAAACCACTTGGTTCTGGACCATCCGGAAACACATGACCTAAATGCGCATCGCAAGTATTGCACATTACCTCTACACGTACCATTCCAAAAGACGCGTCTTTTTCATACTTAATAGCATTTTCCTTAATAGGTTGTGTAAAACTTGGCCAACCAGTGCCAGAGCTAAACTTTATGGTTGAGTCGAATAATGGTGTACCACAGCATACACAATTATATTTACCAGCATCATAGGTAGTGCAAAGCGCGCCACTGTGAGGTCGTTCTGTGCCCTTTTGTCTTGTAATTCTGTATTGTTCTGGTGTTAATTGGTCTTTCCACTCTGTATCCGATTTTTCAACACGTTGATCTGGAGTTGGGTTACCGTTAACTGCAAAATTTATAATGTCTTTCCAGGTGAGCATACTGTTGGTTCCTTTCTTTTCTAAATTAATAATATGCTTTTATAAAGATATTAATATAGTCGTTGTGTTTATTAATTTCTTACAGATTTTAAACTAGCCTTTTGTTTCTGAAAGCAATACCAGAACCAGTTTTGAGATAACGTTCAAAGTCATAAGCTTTTTGTTTGTTTTCAAATTCTATGAGATTCACTAATTTAATAGGAAGTCGACTTTTGGTATAAAGGACTTCCTTATTATTATGCGCTTTTAGTCTATTATCGATATTTGTAGTGAAACCAGTGTAATAGGTATTGTCTGAACATTTTAGGATGTAAACAGAATAAGATAATTTCATAAGATTTAGTTTAAATAAAGTTATGAAATATAGTGGACGAGTCCACCGAAGCCCTAGAAAAGTTTGATGGTTTAAGTTTAAAAGTATAATTAAAGCCCTACTTCGCTTTTCGTTTCCTCAAAGCTTCGTAGGGCGAAGGTGGAGTCGGAGAGAATCGAACTCTCGTCCAAACAAGTAACCAAAGGGCTTTCTACACGTTTAGTCTTTTCTTGTTTTTTCGATGCAAAGCTGGCTAAAGACAGCCTACTTTACACTTAGCTTTTTAATCTCAAAAGGGCATCAAAGCACTACCCAATCTTGGTCAATTTTTACGATGCCTCTAAAAAGAACGCCACTAACCAAGGCTTTCTGGAGACATTTAGCCTTCCTACCTTGTAGGAATGTAGCTTGAAATCTTACTATAATTCAGATTAAGCAGCTAAAGCGTAGTTATTCTCGCCGTTTAAAATTTGGTCTAGCCTTTAACGTGTTTCAAAACCATTACACGACGTGCTTACCATTTAATTAATCTCGCTGTCAAAACCAGTCGACCCCTTAATGAGATAGCAAAACTATGTTTTGAGCTATCGAATTAACCCTGAACTTGTTTCAGGGACTCATCGTTAAATGATAAAATAATTTGGGCGTTACTCTACTACGTTACAACTTCGTAGAGTCGGGCTGTCCGCTGTATCTTTTTTACTTTAATCACTTCGACTACGCTTAGTGACCATTAGTAAAAAAGGATGCCGCTTCCATCCCTAACGCACCTACCAATGAACAGTAACCATTGCCCAAAGGTGTGCGAAATTACTAAAATTATTAAATCAAAAGCCATACCAAGACTATTTTATCAAAGCATTAAGAAAAAATGTCAGTATTAATATCTATTTTCAAGCAAATCAAAATAACAATGATACAGAAAGGAACAGTAGTAAAGTGGAAATGGGGAAACGGAACAGCCAGAGGCGAGGTGCAAGAAACCTACACGGAAAAAGTAACAAAAACCATTAAGGGTAGCAAAGTAACGCGAGATGGTGAAACTGGCGATAAAGCACTGTACATTAAACAAGATGATGGCGATTACGTACTAAAAAGTGAAAGTGAAGTAGAACGCGCAGATTGATTTGTAAACACCTTTAAATAAACTTATTTTCGTGCAAAATTATTCCATTTATAGTTTTCAGTGTCAGTTTCCAGTCACAAAAAATAAGTAAACGAATAAAAGGTTAAACAAATCCACATCAGTATGAAATTCGCCATCATAAAAGAACGTAAAAATCCACCAGACAGACGTGTTGTATTCTCACCAGAAACTTTAGCAGAAGCAAGAGAAAAGTTTCCAGAAGCTGAGTTTGTTGTTGAGTCTTCGAATATACGTGTGTTTCCAGATGAGGCTTATGCCAAATTAGGATTTACGGTAACAGATGATGTATCTGATGCAGATGTGATGATTGGTGTAAAAGAGGTCCCAGTTGAAAATTTAATTCCGAATAAAAAGTATTTCTATTTTTCACATACCATTAAAAAGCAGCCATACAACCGAAAGTTGCTAAAGGCAATGCTTGAGAAAAATATAGAAATGTACGACCACGAAACCATAGTTAAGCAGAGCGGAGCTCGTTTAATTGGTTTTGGGCGTTACGCTGGTTTGGTTGGTGCATACAACGGTTTTAGAGCTTTAGGACTTAGAGACGGATTATTTAATCTGCCAAAAGTTGAAACACTTGCTGACTTGGAAGAAGTAAAAGCTGAATTGGATAAAATCACAATTCCAAATATAAAAATATTACTCACTGGAACCGGAAAAGTAGCTTATGGAGCTAAAGAAATTTTAGATCATTTGGGAATAAAAGAAGTAAGCGATGCTTTATATCTAACATCTGAATTTACAGAGCCAGTTTATGTCATGGCAGATGTAATGGAATATGCCAAACGTAAGGATGGTAAAGTTGGAAATAAGCAACAGTTCTACAAAGACCCAACAGGTTACGAGAGTAATTTTATGCCTTACGCTAAACAAACGGATTATTTTATAGCAGGTCATTTTTATGGTAATAATGCACCATATTTGTTTACACGAGAAGACGCCAAGCATCCAGATTTTAGGATTAATTTAGTCGCTGATGTGTCTTGCGATATTGATGGTCCTGTGGCTTCAACCATTCGTCCATCAACCATAGCAGACCCATTTTATGGTTACAATCCACAAACCGAACAAGAAGTTGCTTTTGATGCTAAAGGTGCTATTACGGTTATGGCAGTAGATAACTTGCCTTGTGAATTGCCAAAAGATGCCAGCGAAGGTTTTGGAGAAACGTTCGTAGAGCATGTTATACCAGCTTTTTTCAATAATGACGAACGAGGTATTTTAAAGCGTGCAAAAATTACAACTGCAGATGGTAAGTTGACAGAGCGTTTTAAATATCTACAGGATTATGTGGATGGAAAATAACAAAAGCGAGCTTTTTTATATAAACTCACTTTTGTTATTTATCTCTATCTAAATTAAGGGTTAGTTTTTAGTAACGCTACCATGGCATCTATCTCGCTCACAATTTTTTCTGCTGAGCCACTATAGCCAACAGATTTAAATTTTATCTTTCCACTAGGGCCAATTATAATTTTGGTTGGTATCCCAGAAATTTTATAGGCATTGGCCACCTTATATTTAGTGCTGTTTTCTTCCTTAGGGTCAATGAGAACATTAAAATTATAATCATTATCCTCAATGAATTTGGCAACATCTTTAAGCCTTGTTTCACCATCTTCAAAGGTGTCAACGAAGAAAAATTCTACATTTTCGTTGTCTTTGTATTTATCCACTACTTTTTGCATACCTGGAAAGGACTGTATACAAGGGCCACACCATGTTGCCCAAAAATCGAGCACTACAGTTTTTCCTACAAGAGATGATAGGGTTATCTCTTCACCATCTAAATTTTTTAATGTAAAATCAATAGCGTCCTCGTCTAATAATGTTTTTCTTAAGTTATCAAGTTCCTTTTGTTTGGCTTTTGCCTCTAAGTCGGCAATAAGAGTTTCGGGATTAGTTTTATTATCAGATTTTGATAGGGCCTCCTTAAAATAAGTTTTGAGTTTAGCTGTACTATTGCCCTCTTCTATGTATGTTTTAGCAATTTCTATGGCTTTATCGTATTGTTGATCTGCTACTAAAAATTCAATATAACACTCATTCATTTCGGGATTAGAATTTTTGCTTACAGCTTTAGCTTGATATTTGATAGCCGCTTTAAGATCTCCTTTTTTAAAAGCTAACAAGGCGTATGTATCTGCATACATATTATAGCTGTTTTCTAGGCTATTTTTGTATTGGTTAGGGCTGTAATAATCTGGTTTTTCTTTGAGTTCTTTTTGTTCTGCTTCGATTAAGCTAAGAGATTTTAGAGATAGCTCTGATGCAATTTCAAGATTTTGGCCCTTTTCTGCATTGGGCCATGCAATGGAATTGAACAATGAAGCTTTGTCCGTATTGTTTTTCATTAAGGCGGTATAGTTGTAAAAAGCTTCGGTATTCCCTTTATTGAAATGTTCCATAGCTAATGCTCTAACAATATAATTTGCATAATCAGAATTTAATATTCTGTCCTTATTAGACGCAAAGAGGGCTTCTTTGGTGCTTAGTTCTTTGACCTCGAAAAACGCATCAATTTTTGATCTTAGGGCCAAATCGCTTTCTGGATACTTTTTAGAAACAAAACTAATAATGCTATCTGCTTTAGCTTTGTCTCTTAAAGCTCTATAGGTATTAGATAGAGCTTCATAATCTTTGAGTGTCATTTCTGTTTTAGATGAATAGTGAGAAATGTAGTTGTTACCAATAGTTTTACCTTTGTCTATATCAACTTCATTGGCTAAATAAATATGATTTTGATACCAATTATCAATTAACTTAGGATTGGTGTCTAGAGTTTCATCTAAGGTGTTTAATATTTCTTTTGGGTCACTTTCTAAACCAAATTGCTCACCGTAGGTCATGGTGTAATACGCTAAAGAAGCCTGAGAATCTGAAATGAGATTTCCGCTTTTATCTTTCACCTTAAACAAAAAGCCTTTTTTATTGTTATGATTATATTTATTATCAATTTTGAAATTAAATGCAACTCCAGAAATACTATCTGCAATAGTTATGGTTGCTTTGTTTTCTACAAATGTTAAGTCATCTGGAAACGCTTTGTTGTGCTGTATTTTATGGTAAAAACTATTTTCTAAGTTTCCGGTGCCAACATATGTTATAGTAAAAGGTTCATTTTGAGTGATTTCTTTTGAAGAGAAGTTAAAGTCACCAATAGTGATACCATTTTCAACTTTTTTTTCACTTTTACATGATACAAAAGTGACGATTACTGATAGTACTAAAATTATTTTTTTCATAATGAAATTGGTTTTAGTTGTTAGATTGAAGTCTAAATGCTTAAAGCTTAAAAGATTATTACAGATAAAGTTAGTTAAAACGATTTATTGTCTTAGTCATTAAATGTTAAAATGTAATGTGCTTTAACAGATCTGCCTCTTAATTATTGTCTTCTACAGCGTTTTAAACTTTAATTGTATGAGTATTTTTATTAGTTCCATATGTTATTGTTTACACGTCAGTTCGAGTGGTTTTAATCTCGAAGATATTCGTGATTAAAATTGTATCGAGAACAAGTTTGGTAGAATTTACTTCTCGATAGTTCTACTGAGCACTTCGGCTATACTCAGTGTGACACTTGTCGAAGTGCTAATTTTATTCATTAGCAATCATAACATTCACTCGAAGTGACACTTTTTTTTAATTGTAAATAGTATTCTATGATTAAAACTGTTGAAATTCCTAAGGTGTAAGCTACTAAGTCTCCAAATTGAAACGTGCTTCCAAATATGAGATTTGCAGCTGTACTGTTTTCTAAATTAAAGTAGGCTAAGAATGGTGTGAGCTGAAGCAACTCTATACCGTAAGCAATAAAGAGAACGACCAAGGCTGAGGCCCTCACACTCATATTGGTACATCCTCTAAATATTGCGTATAGTAAAATAACCACGAGATAGTCGCCAAAGGTGTAGCGGATAAATCCGGTTTTTATGATAAATGCTATCGCTAGTTCAATTAATAATAAGAAATGAGCTATAGCTAGGTAGTATTTGTTGAATTGAAGTTTCATTTTATAACGATTTTTTCTCCTAAAAACTTGGGTTGTACATTAAAAACTAAATCGAGACTAGCTTTAGATCTCGCCAAATATTCTCTGAAATGAGAATTGTAAACATCCTTGGCATTAAAGCCTACAGCATCAATACTAAAATGTTTTGCAATGTATATAGCACGTTGATTGTGGAATTTCTGTGAAATAATAGTGAATTTGGTTTGACCAAAAATTTCTTTGGCTCTCACAACAGAATCTAAAGTTCTAAAACCTGCATAGTCCAAAAAGATTTTATCTTCAGGAATACCTTTGGCTATTAAATCATTCTTAAAATCGGAAGGCTCGTTGTAATCTTTTCTACTATTATCGCCACTTACCAAAATGTATTCGATTTTTCCTGACTTATAAAGCATTACTGCGGCATCAATTCGATATTTATAGAATAGATTAATAGTTCCACTAGTAGCATATTTTCCAGTGCCAAGTAATAAACCAACTTTGTTTTTCGGAATGTCGTTTACACTATCATAAACTTGATGTCTGGTTTTGAAACTCATCCAGTGATAAGTGCCAAAAATACCAATGCTCATAAGTATAATAATTAGTAGTGTAATTTTAAATAGCTTCATGATTAGCTGATTTTAAGTTGAATACGTTGTGATTTAGAAAAAATAGTTTTTCTAAAATCTTCAATAGAAACATGTAATAGTTTTTTATAATCAAAATGATGAAAAGGATTAGCGCTCTTACCAGTTTTATAAGATCTGTAATAGTATGCATAATAATCTGGTAGGGTAGTAACACCAATTATGATTGCTCCATATAAATAAAGACTTCGTTTTCCATTACCATAGCACAGACATTGTAGTGCAATTTCATCTTCAACTGTTGTACTATAACCGCATAGTACATGGTAGCAATCATGACGTTCTACTTTAGGAATCAGTTCAAAATTATTTTTATCTAAAAACTCACCCAAATGTCTTCCAAAAGAGGGTTTAGGCATTTTAAGCAAATCGAGTTTTGAGATATTCCATGATTCATGATGTTTAAATAGCCTTGTATAGATGCGTTGGGAATTTTCAAACAGCCAAATGATAAGTTGTTTTCTTAGGTGCTTTATTGTTTTAAATAGGTTGTTCATGGTAGATGGGTTTGATTTGGTTCAACGGCAAAAGATTTTTTAGAAGGTTTAATTTTTCTTCTCCACAGAAATAAGGCTAAAAAATAAACTGATGAGAAATAGTAAATAACAAGGATTGAATTGTTGAAAGTGATAATAAATCCTATACAAATTGATGTTAAAACAATGATGTAGTAAGGGAAACAGCGTTTAAAAATGTATTTGGCATTTGTAGATGTATTGAACGACCAAAACACACAAGCAATACTAATTCTTATGATGGTATAAGTTGCCAACAAAATAAATGATATGCCAAAAATTATTAATGCAACCATGTTACTTGCGGTTTAGTTTTAAGTTATCGTATTGAAGCTCTTGCCAGGAATTAGTATATAGTTCCATAGTGTAGTTTTTATACTTTTCCTCAATGCGATGAATACTTTTGTTTTCAATTCCTTTAGTTTCTATTTTTTCTTTTAATAGTAATGTGTTGTTGTCAGACAAGTCAATCAGATAATTAATATCCATTGATTTGGCGTAGTTAAAATTGTAGTTGGTAATATGATAGTCCCAATTAATCATTGCTGCGATAACCAATACAATAAATGCTGCCTTAGTATTTAATCGAAATAGATACCAAATGTTTTTTGTTTTGTCTATTTTTATAAGTGTAGTAACAAGTCCTGTTAAGGTTAAAATAAGGTAGACTAAAACACCAATACGCTTATAGGTTAACCCAAAATAATAGATATATTGACTGTTTTTTACTGCAATGCTTAGCACTAATATTGCATTTAAAATAATCCATGTAAAGGCTAAATGTTTTACCGTCTTATTCTCTTTGTAAAAATTAAGATTACCTCTAAAAACATAAAGCAGAATAATTATTGCAATAACTATAGATGCAATTAAGGCGTTAATGCCACTATGCACCTGACTTGAGAAAACCGAACCACGAACTTCTTCGTTTGTTAAGATAAAGGCGATATCTGTTATTAGAAAAATAACAATAAGTACGTTGAGTAAGGCAATTAGGATAATGCCTAGCTGGTTTTCTTGTTTTAAAACTGGAATAGAAAAATCTTTTGTTTTAAATAGAAGGTTGCCAGTTTTTAAGTCCTGTGATGTTGCAGGCTCTACTACAATTGGGTTGTGAATATTTAAAAATAAATAATAACCAAGGCCTGCAACTAATAACCATTGAATGTTGATATAACTAAAGTCAATCTTTTCTATAAGGTTATTAAAAATGGGATTTCCATTTTGGTACAGGCCAATAAATATGATGACAATCGCTGCAGGAATTAAAATGATTTTAGCCAAATGAACGTAATCAATTTCTTTTTGGGATTCTACGGTTTGCTTGGCCTCGTTTACTGTGAAATTCCGATGAAATAATCCCGCAACAGTTGTATATAATCCATTGAGCCAGTTTACATAAATAGATGAGTTATTTTGAGACAATAATCCAATGAGTGTAAAGAATGATACACTATTTGCTATAATAGCAAGAGCAGAGTCGTGAAAAAAGACTGCAAGTCCTGTTGTAAGATAAATACCAGCAAAGCCTATATTCTTTTTGCTCTTAAAATCATCACTATTATTTATGGCAAGAATAATGACAGATAGCAAACTGAATAAAAAAAGATTAAGCCCAATTTGCTTATCGTAGAACAAAATGCTAAAGAAAAATGCTGAGGTAAGTAGAAGAAATTGTTTCATAGTTTTTATTATTAAAAGTACTTTGAAAAACAAAGTAAAATGATAAAAAAATATGCGTCGTATTGAGCACACCCAAAATATTATGTCTTTTTTATAAGCTTTTCTAAAGCTTCAATATGTTTTTTAAATTCGGTTTTACCCAGTTTTGTTGCGCTGTATCTGGTATTTGGTTTTCGGCCAATAAATTGTTTTTCAACTAATATGTATTCTGCATTTTCTAATGCTTTTGTATGGCTTGCCAAGTTGCCATCTGTAGCACCTAATAATTCTTTTAATGTTTTAAAATCAGCATACTCATTTACCATAAGAACAGACATAATACCTAGTCGTATTCTATGATCAAAAAGTTTATTTATGTTATTGATGATGCTCATAATATTTTCTGAGTAGGCAGGAATCTCAGTTTTTTAGTACAAATGTTTAAACTCACTATTAATCAAAATGGTATCATTCATTATTTTAATGTTTATAATATGTTCAGTTTGATAGCCATTGGTATAATAGCCAAAAGCTCTTGTTATTGTTTGGTTAGTTGTTTCATTTTTAAAAGAAATAAGATAGCTACCATCAGTTTTTACTTCATTCATATTAATATTATGCCTTAAGCTTTCGCCTTGTTTTATTCTTATTAATGCTTTCTCACTATCTGGTAATATTGATAAAGAATCTACGTCAAAATTACTTTTGTTAGTAATTAAAAATTTCCCTGTATTGCTATTACAAGCAAAAATAAGGGTAAAAAGCATTAGTACTATTAATGATTTGAAGCGTTTCATATAGATTTCTATTTAGAATCATACTTAAAATGCATCCAAGTACCATAAACAATATGCATTATTCCGAATCCTATAACCCATAACCAAAAGCCATAACCAGGATAATAACTGGCAATTAATCCAAGTACGATTTGAATATATCCTAAATATCTAATATCACCTAAACTATACTTTGAGGCACTCACTAAAGCTAAACCATAAAATATGAGCATTAAGCCACCAGTTTGCCCATATCTTCCTTGATCTAAAATAATAAGGCAATATATACCACCTACAACAAGTGGTATTAAAAAGTTGAGTAGGAGTCTACGCGATGAATTATCCCAAATTTTTTCATTGTTTTTTTTTGCTTTACGTGTTGTAAGTATAATTCCAGTTATTACACTGAGAATAGCAACCATTGCTAGCACTGCCATACAGGTCCAAAATACCCAACCATGAAAAATGTAAAGAAGACCTCCGCTATGGTTTATAACTAACCAATAGGCAACAGCAGCACCAATTAAAGCGTATACTCCTGCTAAAATGCCAGATAAGCCACTTAGTGATATGAAGCGCGACGATTTATTCATTAAATCTTTAATCTCGCTAATGTCTTTTAGATAGTCTTCGTTGCTCATAATTAAAAGTACTTTGAAATACAAAGTAAATAAATAAATTTGATTTTAACAAAACAATTTTAGAAGATATTAACTAAATTTATGTTTTAAGAATTAAGAATTAGGACATTATGATAGGACTTCTTTTAACAATAGCAAATATTTCTGGTGGTATACTACTTGGACTAGCAACGTTAGATAAATGGGATGGTGAGAGTAACTTTTTTAATAAAATAGCTGGGTTTTTAACGCCATTTCAGACCGTAATTGGAGGTGCACTTGTTGTGCTGCCAATTTTAAAATTTAGCGTAATTGGTATTGTGAGTGTTTTAGGAGGTGTATTGTTGCTTACTCATGTTTTTGGTAAAGTGCCAGCTCTCGAATCAAGCCTACGCAAGTTATCTGAGAAGTTAATGCCGTTTAAGGCTATAATTGGTATTGCACTTTTGGTTTTGGGAATTTTGGGATTGTTTTAAATGATTTTAAATGATAGGCAAGCTTTATAGTCACTAAAAATTACTAGTTTTTCTCCCTTAGTTTTATTGTAAGGGATTTGTGCGATGTACTTTTCGCCTTTTTTTACAAATGTTATTGGTTCTAGATTTAATGAATCTTCGCTAAACTGATAGTAGTATTGATTTTCCTCATTTATTGTATCGAATTCTATTAGTATGTTTTCTTTTGGTTTTATTAGTCCTTGCATTTTTGTTAGTTCTAAGCCAGAATTATAATAACCAGCATGAATAATTGGTGCGTAAAAGAAAGCTGATTGATTAATGATAATATCCAGTAATTGCCATTTATCATTTTCAGGTCTGTGGCTCCATATAAGTTGTTTAGGATTAATTAAAAAATAGACGTCCCTGAAACTAAATTCATTAGGTCGGTCTGGTCTACTACCTGTAGACCAAGTAGCATCAATTAATTGCCATTTGTTATCTAGGAAAACCGCATTCCATGCATGGTTAGTGTCTTTAGATATCCATCCAATATCTCTTATTGTTGTTTTAGCATAACCAGAAATAACTACACATTTAATATTTAATCTTTCTAAACTAAACTTTAATAACTGAGAATAGCCTTCACATACAGCTAATCTTCTCCTTATAGCTTTCTCTGCATAATTTTTTTGGTATTGACTTAATCTTTCTTCACTAGAGAAAGACATAGAACTATTTCTCTGGTTATTAGCACTTTTATAATCATACCTTACATTATTTGATATCCAATAATAGGTTGCTCTAATCTTTTCTAAATCAGTTTTAAAATCCGATTTGATTTTATTTGTAAATATTTCAATCGATTCAAACTTGTTAGGATATGTAGACACTATAGAATCAATTTTAGTATAGTCCTGTGTGAAGCTAAACCAAGTTGAAAATAAAAATATGACTAGTAAGATTGTTCTCATATTACTAAATTAGTCAAAAATTATTCCAATTTTGAATCCATCAGAAGCCTATATCCTAAAACAAGAGGAGCCTTATAAATCTATCTTGCTGCAACTTCAAGTCATCATTGAAGCAGTGCTGCCAAATGCAGAACTACTTTACAAATGGCGAATTCCATTTTACTATAATAATGGTATTCCTATTTGTTTCCTTAACCAATCTAAAGACTATGTGGATTTTGCTTTTTGGCATTTTGAAAAACTAGAAAAATATACAGAGCACTTCATTGACACAAATAGAAAATCTATTCGCTCATTACGTTACAAATCTGTAGAAGATATTAATGACGAGGTAATAGTCTATGTGCTGGAAAAACAATTAGAAATTAATACGAATCCGTTTAAGCTTATTCTCGGTAAGAAAAAATAAAAACCTACTTGTCATAGTTATTAATTAGTTTTAAAGCCTAATTTTAGTTTTTGTAAAAGATTTTTTGAGTATCTATTCATTGGTTTTTCAAACCAAATAAAACTAAAATGACTAACTACAACAGTCATTATAAACATAAAGACTATAAGTAATACGTCGTTCTCAAAATCAAAAAACTTAGAATTGATTTTTAATGTATATCTAATTATTAGTTGATGAAATAAATAAAAACTAAAACTGATATGTCCAAGATGCATAAAGAATTTGTGTGATAATAGCTTAGATAAGCTTCCGCTTTGAAATGCAAATACAATAATTAATAAGCTCATTGGTATCCAATAATAATAGGAATATCTTGCAACTTCTGGAATGAATTTATGGAATGCTATAAATATAACGAATAACAGAATTGTTATAATCTCTAAATAGGTGAAATTAATGTGCGTTTTCGTCTCTTTATAATGTTTAAAAACTATGTATAAAAGTATTCCAATAATAAAATCAACAATCCTAAATAAAGGGTTTATATAAAATAGTTGATGATGATAAGTTTCAGGAATTATTAGCGATAAAGCAGGTATGAGAATTATTATTAACGGTACAAAAACCTTGAAGTACTGTTTATGTTTTGAAAAGAATACAATAATTAGAGGGAAAAGAAGGTAAAAAAACATTTCGTTTGAAATGCTCCAAGATGGTGAATTAAACGAATAATAGATAAATCTATTCGGAACAAAGCTTTGTGTTAAAGTGACGTTTGTTAATGCTTGTATACCATATAGAAGTTTATCTTGTGCAAACTCATAAAATGTTAAAGGTATAGCTATTAAAAAAGTTAACAAATGCAAAGGAAATATTCTTGCTATTCTAGCATTGTAAAACGATTTTTTAGATGTTTTACCATTTAGCAATTCATCTTGGTATCTATAAGTGAGTATGAAGCCACTCAGAATAAAAAAGAAGCTTACGCCTATGTAACCTTGATAAAATATATTATTAAATATAGAAGCTAGAGTACTATCTTTTTCTTTGACAAAGCCAAGATGCGAGACAAAAACCATCAATGCAAACACAAATCGCAAAGAAGTTAATGGTTTTATCATAAACAGTTGATTTGCCATTTAACAACTAATGTCTCAGTACAAAAGTAGATTATAAAGAATTAATGGTCGTCCTAATTGCGACCAAACGCGTCAGTAACCCTTCAAGATTATCTAAATGTAACATATTAGCACCATCACTTTTAGCATTAGCAGGATCAAAATGTGTTTCTATAAATAGTCCATCTACATTATTTACCACACCAGCTCTTGCAATGGTCTCTATCATATCTGGTCGTCCACCAGTGACTCCAACAGTTTGGTTAGGTTGCTGTAGAGAATGTGTTACATCCAAAACCGTAGGTGCATACTGACGCATTGTTGGTATACCTCTAAAATCTACAATCATATCTTGGTACCCAAACATAGTGCCTCTATCGGTAATCCAAGCTTTATCGCTACCAGAATCTTTTATTTTTTGTACAGCGTGTTTCATAGATTCAGGACTCATAAACTGCCCTTTTTTAAGGTTTACAACCTTACCTGTTTTAGCAGCCGCAACAACTAAATCTGTTTGTCTCACTAAAAAAGCAGGAATTTGTAAAACATCAACATATTCAGCAGCTTTAGCAGCATCAGAAACTTCATGGATGTCTGTTACAGTTGGGATATCGAAAGTTTTCGAAACTTTCTTCAATATTTTTAAGGCTTTTTCATCCCCAATTCCTGTAAAACTATCAATCCTACTACGATTGGCTTTTTTAAAGCTACCTTTAAAAACGTAAGGTATTTCTAGTTTGTCAGTAATCGAAACCACTTTTTCTGCAATACGCAATGCCATATCTTCACCTTCAATAGCACAAGGGCCACAAAGCAAAAAGAAATTATCAGAATTTGTATGTTTTAATTTAGGAATTGTTGTCAAAACTTATGGCTTAAATGTTAGGCTGCAAAGATACTATTAATATGTATACGCATAGCGCTCTTATAATCTTCTTAATTTAGTTGGTAATAATATATTCAACATTTAAAATTTCAAAGTTATCCGATACACCAACGTTATTTGTAGGTTCTTCTACATTATACGTAAAGACACAATTAGAATTTGCAGGTATTTCTAGACAAGAATTTGAAGCGTCATTCATGTAGTAAGCCGTAGAAAATTCAATATTAGTAAACACAGTAAAGTATGGAATTCCATTAACATCAAAATCGTTATTGTTATTTAATTGAATTTCAAATTGTAATAACGAAGAATTGTTTCCTGTGTCTGGCTCGTAATTAAAACTTAAAATTTGATAAGAAAAATTCTCAAGTTTAGGAGGATCAATAACCTCTGGGTCTTCTGGCTCAGGAAAATTACAAGGCACTTCTTGTTCAATATCATTGTAGTAATATTGATTGCCAACTAAATACACTTGTTGTAAAGTGATGGTTTTGGTGCATTCATCTTCAGATGAGCATCCGAAAAAAGTTATAATTAATATGTTTAAGCATAAGATTTTTAACTTTTTCGAAAGAAAATTGATTTTTTTCAAAGTATAATTTGGGTTTATTAGACTTTAAAGATATAAAAATCAAAAAACCTTTTTAATACTATTTCGTATAATCCACAGTGACATTACAAAGTTTCCAAAAACTAAAACGCCACCATAAAATAATAAGCGTTGAGCTGATTCTGACCAATTCATAATATTAAGTATATTAAACAAATAGGCAAGTATTAAGTAAGAAGATAAGCAAACGAATACAATGCCTAGAGAAAAATTAAGTTTTCTATTGGGCTTTATAAGTTGCCATAAAAATGGAATAGCAAACAATAAAATAGGATATGCAGAAATACCTTCGCTTCTATTAACCATGGTAAACCAGTAAGCAACTATGCTAATAAAATAAAGATATGGAATAAACTTGGTGTACTTGCTAATTGCATTCATCTGTTTTAAAAATTAAGGGTTCAGACGTAAATAGCCCAATTAGCGGTTGATGAGAAGGCTTTTACTATTAATCAATTCTATAACTACAAGATACAAACTGAAATTGTCTCATTTTTAAAATATAACATATAATTAACGATTTGAAAGGAATATGATGTACCTTTGCGCGCTTAAAATCAGCATCAGTTATGACGAAGATTAAAAACATTGCAATTATTGCGCACGTAGACCACGGAAAAACCACCTTGGTAGATAAGATTATGTACCATTGTCAATTGTTTCGTGAAAACGAAAATACAGGAGATTTAATCCTTGATAACAATGATTTGGAACGTGAAAGAGGTATTACCATTACGTCTAAGAACGTTTCTGTGGTTTACAAAGACACTAAAATCAATATTATTGATACACCTGGTCACGCCGATTTTGGTGGTGAGGTAGAACGTGTGTTAAATATGGCTGATGGTGTATTACTTTTAGTAGATGCTTTTGAAGGACCAATGCCTCAAACACGTTTTGTGTTACAAAAAGCTATCGATTTAGGTTTAAAACCTTGTGTCGTGGTAAATAAAGTAGACAAGGAAAACTGTACACCAGAAGAAGTACACGAAAAAGTGTTTGATTTAATGTTTGAACTTGGTGCAGAAGAGTGGCAATTAGATTTCCCAACAGTTTATGGTTCTGCAAAGAACAACTGGATGAGTGAAGACTGGCAAAAGCCAACTGAAAATATTGAGCCTTTGTTAGATATGGTGATAGAGCATATTCCTGAGCCAAAAATTGAAGAAGGTACAACTCAAATGCTAATTACTTCTTTAGATTTTTCAAGCTTTACAGGACGTATCGCTATTGGTCGTTTAACTAGAGGAACGTTAAAGGCTGGTCAACCAATTTCTTTGGTAAAGAGAGATGGTTCTATCGTAAAGAGTAAGATTAAAGAGCTTCACACTTTTGAAGGTTTAGGGCGTTTAAAAGTAGACGAAGTACAGACTGGGGATATTTGTGCCATTGTTGGTTTAGAAGGTTTTGAAATTGGTGATACTGTTGCAGATTTTGAAAATCCTGAAGGTTTAAAAACCATTGCTATTGATGAGCCTACAATGAGTATGTTATTTACCATTAACGATTCGCCTTTCTTTGGTAAAGATGGTAAATATGTAACCTCTCGACATATAAAAGAACGCCTTACTAAAGAGCTAGAAAAGAACTTGGCGTTAAGAGTAGAGGAGACTGATAGTGCTGATAAGTTTATGGTGTTTGGTCGTGGTGTATTGCACTTATCAGTTTTAATTGAAACAATGCGTCGTGAAGGTTACGAGCTACAAATCGGTCAACCACAAGTGATCATTAAAGAAATTGACGGTGTAAAGTGCGAGCCTTTTGAAGAAATGACGATTGATTTACCAGAAAATGTATCTGGTAAAGCCATTGAAATGGTAACGATGCGTAAAGGTGAAATGCTAAGTATGGAAGCCAAAGGCGACCGTATGGTGTGTGAATTTATAGTACCTTCTCGTGGTATTATAGGTTTACGTAATCAATTACTAACAGCAACAGCAGGTGAAGCTATTATGGCGCATCGTTTTAAGGAATATCAACCATTAAAAGGTGGAATTCCTGAACGCTTAAATGGTTCTTTAGTATCTATGGAAAACGGTACTGCAATTCCGTATTCAATTGATAAATTACAAGAAAGAGGAAAGTTCTTTATAGATCCAGGAGAAGATATCTACGAAGGACAAGTTATCGGTGAGAATTCTCGTGGCGATGATATGACGGTTAATGTTACTAAAACTAAAAAGTTAAGTAACGTACGTTCAGCAGGTGCAGATGATAAAGCTAAGATTGTACCTGCAATTAAGTTTTCTTTAGAAGAAGCTTTAGAATACATACAAAAAGATGAATACGTTGAAGTAACACCAAATCATTTAAGACTACGTAAAATCTTATTGAAAGAGGTAGATCGTAAGCGAAACAAGAGTTTGTAGAAAAAGACCTGTCATTCTGAACTTGTTTCAGAATCTAATGGTATGATTGAGTACTATTTAAAAGAGAAATGCTTTAGGGCGTTTCTCTTTTTTTCTTATAAATTTGAATTAATCAACAAATCATTTATGAAGCTCTTAGATCGTTTTTTAAGAGATTGGCGAATTAAAAAAGCTGAGCGATATATAAAACCTTACGATAGAGTTTTAGATATTGGAGCTTTTGATATTACTTTTTTTGAAAGACTCTCGCGGAAGCCCATCGATTTTGGAGTTGGTTTAGATCCATTGTTAAAGGATGTAATTATTAAATCTAGATATAAGCTCATACCAGGTAGGTTTCCTCAAGATTTACCCCAAAGAGAAAAGTTTGACTGTGTAACCATGTTAGCTGTTTTAGAACATATACCAAAAAAAGAACAATCCGAATTAAATGATAGGTTATATGATTGCTTAGAATTAAATGGGAGAGTAATAATAACCGTTCCATCGCCTTTTGTAGATAATATTTTAAATATTTTATCTAAGTTGAGGCTAATTGATGGTATGTCTCTAGATGAACATTATGGATTCAGGGCCAAAGAGACTCCTAAATTATTTAATTCAGAACAATTTAGACTTCTTAAATATAAGCCTTTTCAGTTGGGTCTAAATAACTTGTTTGTATTTGAAAAAATAGATTAGTTTTACTTTTTCAATCCTAATACACTAAAAAATAAACTAAACAATATTGTTTGTATACCTAATTGCAAAAATGTAATTGCTGGAATAATTAGGCGTAAAGTCGTAGATGTGTCTAGACTTCCATATTCTGTGTTTTGCCATATAGACAACCCTTTAAGACTTAATAATATTCCAACAAGTAAAAATATAAACCCAATGATTAAACCTTTTTCGAGATTTATAATTTTAAAAAGTTTATTGTAACGATTAGACTTTGGTAACAGTTCATTTTCAACAGCAAAGACTTTTGTTAGACCATAAAAAATGATGAATTGAAATCCTACTAATAAGAATGATGATGCATATAATAGAGTATGAACATCTAAGGTTATATTGTTAAACTCTATAGGTTTTAAAATTAATAGTAAGGATAATAGCATTCCAACAAATGCTAATAAAATACCAGGATAAAGAAACACCCAATTAGGCGCATAGAGCATTAAAAAACGCAAATGCCTCCAACCATCACTCCAGGTTTTTAAATGTGGTTTTCTACTTCTGCCATCTTTTTTTAAGGTCGTTGGTACTTCGGTAATAGACAAGTTATTTAATTTTGATTTTACTACCATTTCTGAGGCAAACTCCATTCCTGAAGTTTTGAGATTCATTTTATTGTAAGCAGCTATTGAAAACCCTCTTAAACCACAATGGAAATCACCAATGTTTATCTTAAAAAATAATCTTCCTATAAAAGACAAAACTGGGTTGCCGAGGTATTTGTGCAAAAACGGCATAGCGCCTTTTTCAATACCACCTTTAAAGCGATTTCCCATAACCAAATCATAACCTTCTCGTAACTTGTCAAGATATGGAGAAAGATTACTAAAATCATAACTATCATCCGCATCTCCCATAATAATATAAGTGCCGTTTGCAGATTCTATACCTGCTTTTAGTGCACTTCCATAACCTTTTTGTTTGGCGTGTACTACAATAGCATTATTAGTTTTGGCTATTTCAATCGAGCTATCAGTACTACCATTGTCAGCGATAATTATTTCTCCATCAACTTTTTGAGTATCAAAATAACTTTGAGCTTTTTTGATGCAAGTCTCCAAAGTTTCAGCCTCATTAAGACAAGGCATTACAATAGATAATTCAGGATTTTTTTCCACTTCTTTTAAGGTTATAAATGCTAATAAACAACAAAAAAATTAAAGCATAGTTATAAAATAAGTATCGTTGAATAGAATGTGAAGCGAAAGCAATAAACATAGCATTGGATAAGATGAGTGACGATAATAAGAAAATAATTAGGTAATCTCTATTACTTGTAATCCATGATTTTATAAGACTTGTAAAGAATATAATCACAATTAACCATAATAACAATTGTGATTTAAATCCATAAGTGATATTAACATAGTAGAGTTTTAACCACTGTTGAAAATTATTTAGGATCAAAACTTTAGTGAAATCCTTACAAGCCGCTTCTGTTTCAAAAAAAGAGTAAGCCACAATTTTATCAATATCCCAACCCTTAGGTCTATGATTTTTAAAATAGTAATCTACTCCTTGTTGCCTTATAGTTTGGTTACAAATCTTCGGTAGATTATTATGGAAAAACATATAAGCTTCCTCAGTTGAGAATTCTGGTCTAACTAATAAATCTTTATGTGTCAAAGTGTCAAAACTTCTTATAAAGATTTCTCTATAGTTTTTGTCCTTTATGAGTTTATAATCTGACTTTTTAGATAAGTAAATAGGTGCAGTGGATGCGCTTGTGTAGCCTAAAGGAGTTGGCTTAAAGAAACCGTCTTTTAACTTATGGTAAGTACGTTCACCAAGACCAGCTATAAGAATTACACCAAACAGAAGTATAAGACTTATTAGATGCTTATTTCTTAAAATCTGTTTTCTGTACATAATGAAATAGGTTCCAGCGAAGATTAAGGTTGAAAACATAAATTGACTTCTTACCGAAAACAGTAAGAGATAAACAAGAATATAATATTTAAAATAATGCCGTTTATTGTTGAATAGTATTTCTATTCCAATAGAAATGAATAGAAGATACAATCCGTAACCAAGTCCTTCAGAAACTAAATTATTTAGAATACTTAATGGTGGAAAAAATGGGAATAATAAGATTATTAGTATTGAAAGTTGTAAAAGTAAACTCAGCTTAAAAAGCTTTGAAACTTTCAAAAAGAAATAATGCACGGCGCTAAGGCTAAATATAGTATGAATAACAACAACAGCACTATCCCAATGCGACCCAAAAATAGTTGTAAAGAGTTTAAAAAAAACAACATAACCCATTTGCCTGTAAGGCATGGCATTTAAGTAGCTGTAAGTGTCTGGCGAATATATAGGCTCGCTTTGTACACAAAATAAAAAAACACCAAAGTAAATAGGATAAAGTAAGTATGTTGATTTTTTTAGATGCTTTGTGCTGGTTTTGTACATATCTAGATTCTATTATCTATGTATGTGTAAAGGTATTAAAACTAGTAATTAAATATGCTTAATTAATTTTTTCAAGTGAGGTAAATTTGTTTTAAAAAACCGATTACTAAATCGTTAAATAAATAATTAAGATTATTTTTGATAGATGCAAAACTTCAAGGTTTTACAATATAAACCATCTCATAAAAATGATTGGGATAGATTTACTCTAGGAAGTAATCAACAAACATTTTTATTCCTTAGAGATTTTATGGACTATCATAGCGATAGATTTCAAGATTATTCCTTAATGTTATTTAAGGATGATGAATTAATAGCATTGTTGCCAGCAAATAAGGACAAAAATACTGTGTATTCTCATCAAGGTTTAACTTATGGTAGTTTGATATACAAATCAACTTTACAGAATCAAGAATTTATTGGGATTTTAAAAACGGTTTTAGAACATCTGCTTGAAAATGGAATAAAAAATCTTGTCATAAAAGAGTTACCCTTTGTTTTTTTGGATAACCAAACCAATAATCCATTAGCTTATTTGTGTTTTAAACTAAAGGCACAACTACAACGCATGGATATGCATTCTACATTAGAACTAAAATTCAAACTTTATAATAGAAGTAGAAAAAATGGTTACAAAAGAGGTCAGAAAAATAATCTGATAGTTAAAGAAGTTGATGAATTTAAAGAGTTTTGGAATGAAATATTAATGCCCAATTTAGATAACAAGCATGATGTAAAACCAGTACATAGCTTGGAAGAAATTCAACTTTTAAAATCCAGATTTCCAGATAAAATAAGACAATTCAATGTATACCATAATGATATAATTGTAGCAGGTACTACAATTTTTGAAACAAAACATGTAGCACATAGCCAGTATATTTCTGGGAATTCGGATAAAAATACACTAGGAAGTTTAGATTTTTTACATCATCACCTTTTAGAGGTGGTTTTTGCTGATAAATCTTATTTTAACTTTGGCATTTCTAATGAAAATGACGGTCAAAATATAAATGAAGGGCTGCAATATTGGAAAGAAGGTTTTGGAGCGCGCTCTACAACTCAAGGATTCTACAAGATTGATACAGAAAACTATAAACTCTTAGAGAATCTTTTTATATGATTAATCCGTTGAGAGTTTTAATTGGCTATTGTTCAAACAACCGTCAGTTCGAGTTTTTTCTGCAAGAAAAAGTATCGAGAATAAGTTTTTTTACAGTAAAATTCGATTCTCGATGCAATTTTTCATCATTTCATTCTGAAAAACCACTCGAATTGACGAATTTTATTCAAAATGCAAAACAGGTATGATCCCCTTTTTAGACCTACATAAAATTAATGATAGATATAGAGAAGAGCTAAAAGCTTCGTTTGCTCAGGCATTAGATACATCGTATTATATACTTGGTCCTAACGTTAAGACATTTGAAAATGAATTTGCCAACTATTGCGGTACAAACTATTGTATTGGGACTGCAAATGGTTTAGACGCATTAACACTTATTCTAAAGGGCTATATAGAAATAGGGAGACTTAAAGTTGGAGATAAAGTTATTGTACCTGCTAATACTTATATAGCAACCATTCTATCTATTCTACACGCGCAATTAGAACCTATTTTAGTTGAACCAAATAGTGAAACTTATAATCTTTCTAGCGAAGATTTGGAGTCTAAATTAACGAAAGACATTAAGGCGATTGTAATGGTGCATTTGTATGGTCAGTTAGCAGAATTCGAAGGATTAAAAGCTATTGCAGATCGGCATAATTTATTATTAATTGAAGATGCTGCCCAAGCACATGGTGCTGTGAGTTCAAAACACCCAACACCTAATAACCAATGCCCAAAAGCCGGTAATTTGAGCCATGCAGCTGCATTTAGCTTTTACCCAAGTAAGAATTTGGGTGCTTTAGGTGATGGAGGTGCAGTAACAACTAATGATAAAGAATTGTACGAGACAATTTTGCTTTTGAGGAATTATGGTAGCAAAATAAAATATGAAAACGAAGTTATAGGATATAACAGTAGGCTGGATGATTTACAAGCTGCCTTTTTAAGTATAAAACTAAAATATTTAGATGCTGATAATTCAAAAAGACGAGATATAGCGAGGAGCTATCTTGAAAAGATAAAAAACCCTAAATTGGTTTTACCTTTTTATGATGGTTCCGAAAATCACGTGTTTCATACATTTGTGATTGAAGTGGATGATAGGGAGGATTTTATAAAGTATTTAAATCAACACAAAATAGGATGGTTAATTCACTATCCAACTCCACCTCATAAGCAAAAAGCCTTAGAAAGATTTTCTCATTTAAAACTTCCTATAACCGAACAAATTCATAAAAGAGTTATAAGTTTGCCAATAAGTCCAGTGTTATCTGATGAAGAAGTAAATACTGTGATCGAGGTTATAAATGCTTATTAATTGAAAAAGTTTTTTCACTACATAAATAATGAAGTTTTAGTAAAAGCTGCTAGTCTTAATACTGCCAATATTAGTATTAAGATTCTTGCAGGAATTCTCATATCAAAGTTTATAGCAGTTTTTATAGGACCTGAAGGTATGTCGCTTATCGGTAATTTAAGAAACTTCCTCAGTACCATACAGTCCATATCAATAGCTGGTCTTTACAATGGTTTTGTTAAACTTATTGGTAAGCATAAAAATAATGTGAAAGAATTAACCAACACGCTATCTACTGTATTTTATTTTGGATTTTTCGCATCACTCATATTGGCTTTTTTATGCTACTACAATGCTGAGTTTATTAATGAATTGATCTTTTTCAATAACAATTATGTTTATGTCATAAAAACGATGGCTATAGTACTTCCGTTTTACTCATTAAACATGTTCGTATTTGCCATAATGAATGGCTTTTCTAAGTATCGGATCTTATTGGTTATAAATATTACAGGTCAAATATTAGGTCTGTTAGTTACGCTTCTTTTAATAAAGCAAGAAAATATTGATGGTGCATTAATCGCAGTTGTTATTACACCTGCGCTTAATCTTCTCATTACAATAGTTGGAATTGCCTTTAGAAAAAATTTAATGTCAATAATAAACATAACTGATATTCAGTTTTCTGTACTCAGAAACTTAAGTCCAAATATGATTATGGCATTGGTATCTTCAATCGCATTGCCAATAGTATATATTATTATTAGAAATTATCTTATTTCTGAAATAGGCATAAAAGAGGCTGGTTATTGGACCGCTGTAACAAGAGTTTCAGATTACTACCTCATGTTTATTAACTCATTAATGGCATTGTATATTTTGCCAAGATTCGCTGAGTTAAAAACTCAAACCGAGTTTAGAAAAGAAGTCTTCAGTTTTTATAAAACGGTTCTTCCTGTTTTTGCACTAATATTAGGTGTCATTTACCTTAGTAGAAGTTTGTTGGTTACTTTATTATTTACTGAAGAATTTAGACCCATAGAAGATTTAATGGGTTATCAGATTCTAGGTGATTTTATGCGTGTAATGTCTATGGTTATTGCTTATAAATTCCTGGCTAAAAAAATGTTTACGCATTTTATTATTATAGAGATATTCTTATTTGTCATCATGTACTTCTCTAGTATTTATCTCATTGATGCTTTTGGATTAAAAGGCGCTGTGATGGGACATTGTCTTAGTTATTTGATGCATTTTGGTATAGTCTTACTTATTTTTGGTAGTTCATTATTTGGTGTTATAAATGATGAAGGAATAGACGAATTCTAAAAATTTTGAGCATGAAAATTCCTAGATTTATTAGAGATAATATTGTGCTTAAGATTACCTCCCTTAATGCAGTTGTAATTACAGTAAGACTTGTTATCTCTGGTTTTACACAATGGTTGCTATCTACAACTTTTGGAGAAACAGGAATTGCCAGAATAGGGCAGGTTAGAAATATCATGGGCATGCTAACCAGTATTTCATCTCTTGGAATTTTTAATGGTATAGTAAAATATGTCGCCGAACACAAAAATAATAAGGCAGAACTAAACAAACTCTTCTCTACAACTACAGTATTTGTTCTTATAGGTTCTTTTATTTCAGGAACTGTGCTCTTCTTTGGATCTGGTTATTTTTCTGAAATTTTATTTAAATCTGATGATTTTAAATATGTTTTTAAAATTATTGCTTTTATAGTGCCTTTTATTGCTTTAAACAGAGTTTTGTATGGTATAGTAAATGGCTTATCAGAATATAAAAACTACGCCAGAATAGAAATGATAAGTTACCTACTGGCAGCAATACTTCTAGTCATTGCACTTTACAAAGCAAATTTAGAGTTTGCTATTTTGGCCATAGCTATTGCTCCGGTAATTCAATTAGGAGTAATTGTCGTTGTGTTTGGAAAAGTTTTAAAACAGTTTGTTGACTTTAAGAAGTTACGGTTAGGCTTAGATTATAAGAATAGTCTGTTGGCATTTACTTTGATGTCATTTGTTTCCACATTTTTACTCAACTATATAGAATTAAGCATAATCAGTCTCATAGAAGATAAAATAAATATTAATGAGGCAGGCTATTGGACTGCAGTGAGTTTTATATCAAAAAATTATATGGTTTTTGCTTCTGGGTTGTTTACATTATATGTCATTCCCAAATTTGCTAATATTTATACCAAAGAAGAATTTAAAAACGAAGTTGTTAATATTTACAAAACCATTTTACCAATTTTTGGGTTGGGTATGATTTTGGTCTATCTATTACGTAATGTAATAATAGATATTATATACCCAGATTTTAAGGGTATGGAGCCTTTGTTTAAATGGCAACTGTTAGGTGATTTTACAAGACTTTGTAGTCTTATTTTAGCACATCAATTTTTAGCAAAACGAATGGTAAAAAGTTTTGTGATTACGGAGATTATTTCGCTTATTTTATTTTATGTGCTAACAAACTTATTTATCAATTATTTTAGTACGGAAGGTGTTGTTATAGCGCATTTAGTAAGATATATAATATATTTTATAATAGTATTATTAGTTGTTAAAAAATACTTTAGTAAAAATAACATATCAGAATACAAGAATGAAGACATGTAGTATATATATAGATGAAGAGGCTTTTGAGTTTAATGTTGAAGGTGACTTTTTTTGGGGAGAAAATAAACTACTATACAAAAAAGAAAATAACGTAATATCAAAAATGCCTTGGCAAAAAGAAGGGTTTAAAGTCGTTGAAGCATTTAGAAATGAAGAGTTTGATATACTAAAAAAATCAATAAAAAAAATAATTATAAATGCCTTAAAAGAAAATAACATTGAAATAAATGACTCAAGTTTTGTGTTGGAGGATTACCATAAATATGTAACTACAAATGAATTACACAATAAAATAATTTCTATCACACGGAATTTAGAGATTGACGATTTTGATTTTGATATTGATTTACTGACCAAGCGATTTGGGGATATATTGGGATATAAACTTACTTCTTGGGTAGAGGAACTAAAAAAAACACATATACAAATTAGAATAAGCAGACCTGATTCTTTAGATATTAACCCACCTCATAGAGATGGATACTTAAGTTACTGGGAAGATATAATAAATGTTTGGTTGCCAATTTGTGGTTGTAATAAAAAATCATCTTTACCTGTTTTACCTGGTAGTCATTTATTACCAGAAAATGAAATTTTAAGAACTGAGAATAAAGGCGCAAAAATTAATGGTAATATCTATCATGTGCCATGTATTTTAGAAACATCTAACGGTATAATGTCAATGAGACGACCAAACCCTAAAGAAGGTGAAGCATTAATATTTACTCCATTTTTAATTCATGGTGCAGCAATTAATCAAAACAAAGACTTAACCAGAATTTCTTTAGAGCTCAGATTTCCTAAGCTTTAGTCCAAAATTCTAGATATTGTTTAGCGCAATTTATGTGATTATGATGTTTCTCTACAAATGCTCTAGCGTTTTTTGAGATACTTATTATTTTGTCAGGGTTTAGTATTAACCACTCTAGTTTTTCTACGATTTTGTCTACATTAGGCAAGGCATTTATGGCTATGGTATCTTCTTCGATTTTATAATAGTCTAACCACTCTTTTTCAGCTCCGGTAAAAACAACTTTACCTTTTGCCATTGCCTCTAAGGCATTAAAACCTTGATCGTATGCATAAACTTGATCTAATAAGATATGAGCTTTATCAAAGCTTTTAATATATGTTTCATAGGGTAGATCTTTACATGTCAAAATTTCTACTTTGTCCTCAAACTTGTTTGAGATTTTATTTAAAGCAGCTTCAAACAGATCATTACCTTTTTTGTAATAATTAGTTGTGTTAATACCATGAAAGATCACAATTTTACCTTCTGCAATAGGTGTTTTATATTCAAGGAGATTTAGATCTATAGAATGAGGAATCATTCCTAGATATTTAGGATGACCCAGTAAAGGAATATGATAATCTAAATCCTTAGATATAATTCCATAACATTTATCAATCATAAAATCAGAAATGCGCTTTTGTGTTTTAGACTTGTAATCTAAAATTATCTCAAAATCTTTTTCGTTTACCTTTCCCTCAAAATAAGGTGTTAAAATGGAATATCTAAATTTCTTATTGTAAGCATATGAAACACTTATGTAATCAATGCCTGTCGATATTAAGAAAGATTTTTTGTTCCAGTTTGTTAACCAGTTAAGAGGTTTTAGTTGGCTTTTTTTATCAATATAGAAAGGTGTTTCGTTCAAAAATTGTACTATGTCACAATTTGAGAGTACTTCTTTATTTTTTTTTATTTGGCGTTTTATTGAAAAACTAAGGAGGTCTATCTTTAATATTCTATAGGTGATAACCCTTAACTTTTTTAAAAATTTAGAATTTAATGTATCCTTTAGTTCTATATCTACATCAACTTTTTTAAAACCATCTCTAAAGCCAATAACTGTGACTTGGTGTCCCATTGTTTGAAGTGCCTTTTTTAAATTCCAATGGGTTCTATTATATTCTCCAACGAGTAATATCTTCATATATATCGTTACATTTGTTTCAAAGATAGTTGTTAATGGTTAAAACTAACACCAAAAAGATATGTATTGTTGTTACTTCTCTAGGAGGTGGCGGAGCAGAACGATCTTCAGCAACCTTATCAGAAATTTTATTCGATTTGGGTTATGATGTTCATATCGTTTCTGTGTTAGATGATATTCAATACCCTTACAAAGGAAAACTTTTGAATTTAGGTGAGTTAAAGGCTAAAAATGATTCAAGTTTAGGACGATTACAAAGACTAGGAGTTTTTAAGGGTTATCTAAAAAAGCACGGTTTTGATTATGTAATTGATAATAGAACTAGAATTGGTTTTTGGAAGGAACTTATTATTTCTAGATGGGCATATAAGACTAAAAAGATCATATATTGTGTAAGAAGTTACAACACCGATTTATATATCAATCCTAATAAATACCTGGGTAAAATTTTATATCGTTCAGCATACAAGATTGTAACGGTATCATTGGCTATAAAGGAAAAGTTAGAAAAAGACTATAATTTTAATAATCTTTCAACAATTTATAATCCCATTGATTTGAAACCAGATGAAACGAAAAGTGAAAATTTCTCTGGTAAATATATTTTGTTTTTTGGGCGATTAGATGATTCTGTTAAAAATATAAGTTTACTTCTAGAGGCATATTCAGAATCAAATTTACCCGATTTAAATATAAAACTAAAAATCCTTGGAGATGGAGAGGATAAAGATATGTTAATTGAAAAAACTGAAAGCTTAAAACTTGAAGAAAAAGTTGAGTTTTTAGGGTTTCAGCCTAATCCAAATAGTATTATTAAGCCATCATTATTTACAGTTCTAACAAGTAGATATGAAGGTTTTCCAAGAGCTTTAATAGAGTCTTTGGCATTAGAGGTTCCTGTTATATCTGTAGACTGTAAATCAGGACCTAATGAAATTGTTGTAGATGAGCAAAATGGGCTTTTAGTTGAAAATTATAATGTAGAAGCACTAGCAAAAGCATTAAACAAGATGGTACAAGATGAAGAATTATACTTACATTGCAAGTCCAATTCAAAAGCTAGTGTAGAGAAGTTTTCTAAAGAAGACATTGGTATGCAATGGCGAACTATTTTAAAGTAAATAATAACTATTAAATGAGTATTGCTCTAAATAATGTTAAGTTTTTAGATATTCCTAAAGTACATGATGAAAGAGGTTCTTTAGCTGTAATAGAAAAGGAAGTCATACCTTTTGGAATAAAGCGTGTGTATTATTTGTACGATGTGCCAAGCGATAGTTACAGAGGAGGTCATGCTCATAAAGAACAGGAGTCGGTAATTATTGCGCTAAGCGGAAGTTTTGAAGTTACACTAGATAATGGTGTTAGTAAACAAAAAATAATATTAAATAAGCCAACAAAAGCATTATATGTTCCTACTTATATTTGGAGAGAGATTGATAACTTTTCCTCTGGGGCAGTATGTTTGGTATTAGCCTCAACAAATTTTAAAGAAGAAGAGTATATCAGAGATTATGATCGATTTCTGAATCAAGTCAAAGGGTAATATAATTTTTCTCCTTTTAAAGATTTAATCCTAAGCAATAATCTAATAAACCACCTCGGTGAGTTTAAAATTATTTTTTGACTTAAACGTAAGTTGTTACGATTTATATAGCTTTTGTAATACTTAAAACTTTCTTTATCTCTTTCGAGTTTACTAAGTATAGCTAAAGGAAATCTATTTCTGTCAATATAAATTTTCAAATGTTTGTCTTGCTGCTCTTCCTTAAAATACTTGTCGTATCTGGGTTTGTTTTTTACGCTAAATACTGTGTTGCTTATACTTTCGGGTACGAAGTTGTAATACACAAGAATTTTATTTATAAATACAACCTTAAAATGTATTCCTATTCTTATCCAAAAATCTGTATCCTCGCCAGATTCAATTGAGGTGTCAAAATAACCTATTTTTTCTATAATGTTTTTTCTGAATACTATACTAGAACTTGTTAGTATTGTGTGATCTAAACTAGATTTAAAAAAATCACGGATCTCGTAGGTGTTTCTTTGTTTAAAGTTATAGGTTGCAGGAACAACTTTGTGTTCATATTTATGAGCTAATGCTGTAGTAAAAACCGAAACATTGCTAAATTTGGTTATAGCTTCTTTAATAAATTTTAAAAAATCTTTTTCCCATAAATCATCACCATCCAAAAGCGCAACATAATTGGCATTTGCAACTTCAATACCTTTGTTCCGAGCTGCAGAAACTCCTTGGTTTTTTGTTGTAATGAGTTCAATACGATTATCGTTAAAAGATTTGATAATACTTTTACTTTCATCAGTTGATCCATCATTAACAACAATAATTTCAAAATCTTGAAATGTCTGATTCAAAACACTATTTATAGTGTTTTTTATAAACTCAGCTTTGTTATAAACTGTTATGACTACAGAAAAAAATGGCACTAGTTTTTTTGTTTTAGATTACAAAAGTAACCTAACTTATATAAATCAAATAAAAATATTGATGGGCTCGAAGAATTTAGATTTTTTAATATAATAGGTTTAATTAATTTAAAAATTTTGCCACATATACCATCTAAAGCTAAAAAGTTTAATTTTTTATAGACTTTTATGATTTTACTACCCTTAAAGATTTGATAGTGTTCTTTTGATAATTTTTTGAGGTTTTTTAATCCTTCTTCGGTTTTTTTAATGAAAGTTTGCGCATCTTCATCACAATCGTGTATCACAGGGTTGTTTATAAACTTTAAAGTGATTTTATCGGATTCTATTGTTTTGAAGAATAAAAGATCTTCGTAGCCATAAGTTTTGATTGATTCGTCAAAAGGATGGCGTTTAATTATTGTTTTTTTAATCAAAAAATTAGCAGAAGTATAAGTGTTGTTTTTTGTATTGGCTTCTCTTTTTTTTGTGTAGGCCCATCTAAGGGTGAATGGTTTTTTGGGTTTCACTTCTTTGTGAGTCATTCCACCAATAATAACATCATCATCTAAAACGGTTAAGTAATCGTTTATAAATTGTTCTGATTTTGGGAACGTGCCTGCATCAACAAAAAGTAGATTTTCGTAAGATGACAAATTAGCTAATTTGTTTCTAGCTGCACTTCTACCTATATTTTTATTCGATACTTCTACTCTTACTTTATTCAAAGAAGTTAAAGAGGTGATATCATAACTTCTTACACTAGATGCGTCATCTAAAACAATTATTTCAAACTCAATAGTGCAATCATTCGCTTGTTGGTGCAATTCTTTTACAAGTGGTTCTACATCATAATTATATGTAGGTATAAGAATAGAGAGCATAGATTAATTCTTTCTCTGCACTACCTCAAAAACCTTGTTTTCATCACACTTTAAGGTTTTGCTCGGGTATTTTAAAAGCAAAGCATAATCGTGTGTGGCCATTAAAATAGTATTTCCGTTTTTATTTATGTCTTGTAACACTTCCATAACTTCAATACTGGTTTGAGGGTCTAGGTTACCTGTAGGCTCATCAGCTAAAATCAATTCCGGATCATTAAGAAGTGCTCTTGCTATGGCAATACGCTGTTGCTCACCACCAGAAAGCTCATGCGGAAATTTAAACCCTTTAGTTTTCATAGCTACTTTATCCAAAACCTTTTCAATGCGCTCTTTTATTTTGTCTTTCTCCTTCCAGCCAGTTGCCTTCAAAACAAATTCAAGATTACCATTTATAGTGCGGTCTGGTAATAATTTAAAATCCTGAAAAACAATACCTAATTTTCTTCTTAAAAAGGGAATATCTCGCTCTTTCATTGTTCTAAGATTGAAGTCTACAATAGTGCCTTCTCCTTCGGTCAATTCTAAATCGCCATAAAGCGTTTTCATAAAACTACTTTTTCCACTTCCTGTTTTACCAATGAGATATACAAAATCACCTTTTTGCATTTCAAAGTTAACATCATTTAAAACCATATTACCACCTTGATAGATGGTTGCGTTTTTAAGTTGTAAAACAGTTTCAGACATAGTTATATAAAAAAATTAAGTAAATGTAAAAGTATTATTAATTAACTCAATAATCAAACGCTAAGATGTATTGTTTAAGTACAAAAGCGTTAAATAAAAGATAAAGCTAAACTAATATTTAATAAACCATATTATAATTATACAGGTTTTCTATCGTTATACATTTTGTATTCATTTATATTTGAATAGTGATAGCTTATCATCAATAAATATTAATCAAAAAACGACTCTAATGCTAGTTTTAAAAAGACAATTACTTATCGTTTTTCTTACGTTTACAATGCTGGGATTCGCACAGAAATCTGCAGTATATACAAGTGAGTTAAAGGATTACCAAAAGGCATTAACTTTATACAATAATAAACAGTACAAAGCCGCACAATCTTTGTTCGACGATATTAAATACAATACAGATGATGCTGTTTTAAAGTCCGACTGTTCGTATTACATTGCCAATTGTGCTGTAAGATTAAATCAGAGAAATGCAGACGATTTAATCGAAAAATTTGTTGAAGAATACCCAACAAGCACAAAGCGAAACACGGCCTTTTTAGATGTGGCAGATTACTATTTTGAAAATGGTAAATACGCCTATGCTCGCAAATGGTATCAAAAAGTAGATGAGTCTAGTATAGCACGTACTGAGCGCGAGCGTTTCAATTTTAATTACGGTTACACCTTATATTCTACAAATAGTAAAAAAGAAGCAACAAAGTATCTTAACCGTGTTGCAGATTCTAAGGAATACGGCTCGCAAGCCAAGTATTACATAGGTTACATGGCTTACGAAGGTGACGATTATGATACTGCTAATGAATATTTTGATCAGGTAAGCGATAACGAAAAATACAAGGAAAAGTTATCGTACTATCAAGCCGATCTAAACTTTAAACTAGGAAAGTTTGAAAAAGCCATAGAACTTGCCTTAGAGCAATTACCAAGCAGTAGAGGTGTAGAAGCATCTGAACTTAATAAAATTATAGGTGAAAGTTATTTTAACCTCGAAAAATACGAAGAGGCTATTCCTTATCTTCAAGCTTATGAAGGCAAAAAAGGAAAGTGGAGCAATACAGATTATTACCAAATAGGTTACGCTTATTACAAGCAAAACGATTTTGAAAAAGCCATTTCAGAATTCAATAAAATTATAGATGGTAACAACGCTGTAGCACAGAATGCTTATTATCATTTGGGTGAAAGCTACATCAACCTAGAGAAAAAACAAGAAGCATTAAACGCGTTTAGAAATGCATCTGAAATGGATTACGATTTAAAAATTCAGGAAGATGCTTGGTTAAACTATGCTAAGATTAGTTATGAGATTGGTAACCCTTACCAATCTGTACCACAGGTTTTAGCAGGCTATTTAGATAAATATCCAGATACAAGCTACAGAGAAGAAGTTGAGACCTTACTGATTGATTCTTACATTACATCAAAAAATTACAAGGAAGCCTTAGAATTATTAAAAGGTAAAAATAGTTTTGAAAACAAAGTAGCTTACCAAAAAGTAGCATTTTTTAGAGGAATAGAATTGTATAACGAAACCAAGTATAGCGAAGCTTTAGAGTTGTTTAATAACTCATTAAAAGAACCAAGAGATCCAATTTTTGTAGCAAAAGCTACCTTTTGGAAAGCCGAAACAGAATATAATTTAACCAACTATAACGACGCCTTAATTGGGTTTAAACAATTTGTTGGTATGTCTGAAGCTTCAGGCTTATCTGAGAATGAAAACTTAGATTATAATTTAGCTTACACGTATTTCAAGTTGAAAGATTATACCAACGCTTCAAAATATTTTCAAAAATTTATTGATAATAATTCTGGTGACAGGCTACGACGAAACGATGCTTATTTAAGGTTGGCAGATGGTTATTTTGTGTCTAGTAAATACCAAAATGCCATCGATGCTTATGATAAAGCCATTCAGATTAATGAAATTGAAACCGATTATGCAGCGTTTCAAAAGGCAATGAGTAATGGGTATTTAGGCAAAGCATCTACAAAAATTTCTGAGCTTAATACGTTTATAGATACGTATCCTAAGTCAGCATTACGAGACGATGCCATGTACGAGCTGGCAAACTCTTATGTTAAGTCTAACGAGACAGACAAAGCAATGCAGATGTACGACCGATTAAATTCGGAATACAAACGTGGTGCTTTTACTTCAAAAGCGTTATTACGTCAAGGTTTGGTGTATTACAATGCCAATGATAACGAGCGTGCATTAACCAAGTTTAAAAAAGTAGCATCGGATTTTCCAAATTCTGGTGAAGCTGTTCAGGCAGTTTCTACAGCGCGTTTAATTTATATCGATTTAGGTCGTGTGGATGATTACGCAGCTTGGGTAAAGTCTTTAGATTATGTTGAGGTTTCTGATGTAGAGCTGGATAATACCATGTATTTGGCAGCCGAAAAGCCATATTTAGAAAACGATACTGAGAATGCCATTCGTCAGTTTAATAAATATTTAAACCAGTTTCCTAATGGTATTCATGCGTTAAAATCACATTTCTACATCGCACAATTATATTACAAAAAGGATTTATTTGAAACCGCTCAACCACATTACAAATATGTTGTTGATGCTTCAAGAAGTGAATATACAGAGCAGGCAACAGTGAAGCTTTGTGAAATTTACCTGAAAGATTCTAACTGGTCGCAAGCGATTCCGGTTTTAAAAACCTTGGAAGCTGAAGCAGACTATCCTCAGAATGTATTGTATGCGCAGTCTAATTTAATGAATGCGTACTACCAAACAGAGGATTATTCTAGTGCTGAAAATTATGCCGAAAAGGTATTGGCAAATTCTAACTTAGACACTAAAGTGAAGAGTGATGCTAAGATTATCATTGCACGTTCTGCCTTAAAAACAGGAAACGAGGACAAGGCAAAAACAGCCTATGCTGATGTAGAAAAAATAGCTACAGGAAGTGTTGCGGCAGAAGCTCTATATTACAATGCGTATTTTAAAAATAAGGAAGGTAAGTATGAAGCCTCAAACACAACCATTCAAAAATTGGCCAAGGATTACAGCAGTTACAAATATTACAGTGCTAAAGGTTTGGTAGTTATGGCGAAGAATTTTTATGCATTGGGTGATGCGTTTCAGGCCAATTATATTTTAGAAAGTGTGATTTCTAATTTCCCAGAGTTTGATGATGTGGTACAAGAGGCACAGCAAGAACTTAACAAGATTAAAACCGAAGAAGCTAAAACAAATTCATCAATCGAAACGGATAATTAAGCAAGAAGACACTTCGACTGCGCTCAGTGTGACAGTTGAATTAAATTATTGCTTTTTTTGTCAGGCTGAGCGCAGTCGAAGCCTCTTAAATCAAAATATCAAATATGAAAATCAAGTTTTTAATTTTTATAATCACCATATCAAGCAGTATATCAATAGTAGCTCAAGAACGTGCAAAAGACACTATTGATGACCAAGTCGTAAATGTGGTAACACCATACAAACCTACAATTTCAGATGCCTTTAAAATTAAGGATACGCCAAAATTACAAGACTCTAATTTGGTGAAGAAAAAAGAGGTGAGGTATAATATTTTTTCAATTCCAGTGGCTTCAACTTTTACGCCTGCAAAGGGTAAAGCAGCAACGGTTGATAAAGCAAAAGCTGTGAAGTTATACGATAATTACGCATCGCTTGGAGTGGGTACATATACAACAGTTTTGGGTGAAGTGTATCTTAACCATGAGCTTAGTAATTCTGAAAATGTTGGTGGTTATTTCAGTCACCATTCTTCTCAAGGTGGTATTGAAGATTTATTGTTAGATGACGATTTTTCTACCACGCATTTAAACGCACATTATTCTCAAAGACTTAGAGATTTATCATGGAAAGTAGATGGAGGTTTTGACTTAATGACATACAATTGGTATGGTTTGCCTCAGAATTTCTTTGGACAAGCCGAAGCAGATATGATAGATCCTAGCCACACGTTTAATAGTTTTTATTTAGGCGGAAAAATTAATTTTGAAGATGCTATTATCAACGATGGTAGTGTGCGTTTTAGACGTTTTGGTGATAATCAAGATTCTGGTGAAAACCGTTTTGTAGCTAAAGCAGGTTTCGATATTCCTGTGCAAGGAGAAGCTATAAAAACAAAATTATATGTGGATTACGTTGGTGGAAGTTTTGATAGTGATTACGAGAATTTAGGTGACATTAATTACGGAAATGTTACAGTTGGTTTATCACCTTCGTATCAATTAACCCAAGATGATTTAACGGTCAATTTAGGCTTAAGTTTAGTCTATCTTAATGATACTGAACTTAGCGATAATAAGTTTTTTATCTACCCTAATATTGATGCTTCTTACCGTTTAGTAGACGAAATTTTGATTGCTTATGGTGGAATCACAGGACAGTTACAACAAAACTCTTACTACGATTTTGCTACAGAAAATCCATTTGTATCTCCAACACTTTATGTAGCACCAACAGACCAACGCTATAAAGGGTTTTTAGGACTTAAAGGAAAGCTGTCTAATAGTGTAAGTTATAACGTTAAAGGAAATTATTACGCAGAAGAGAATAAAGCACTTTTTAAAGCAAATGATGCTAGAGGTGATGCAACAGCAGATTACCAATATGGTAATTCTTTTGGTGTGGTGTATGATGATGTTACTACCTTTTCGGTTGCTGGTGAGTTAAACATTGATGTCAATAGAAATTTTACGCTTGGTTTTAAAGGAGAATACTTTAACTATGATATGGATAATGAAGCCGAAGCATGGAATTTACCAAACGTAACAGGTTCTATCTTTATGGATTTACAAATATCTGAACAATGGTATGCAGGTGCTAGTGCCATTTATGTTGGCGAACGAAAAGACCAACAAGATTTAGTGGCTACATTATTGCCACAAGACCCAAATCCTGTTATAAGTTTAGATAGTTATTTTGATGCTAATGCGCATGTAGGTTATAAAATCAACGATCAGTTATCTGTATTTGGAAAAGTCAATAACATCCTTAACCAGGATTACGAGCGTTATTTAAACTTCCCCGTTCAAGGCATACAAGCATTAATAGGAGCTACATATCAATTCGATTTCTAAAATTCCTTTGAAAAAGGAATCTTTTTATCGTCATTTTGAACTGTCATACTGAGCTTCTCGAAGTGTTGTTTCAGAATCACTATGGATAGCTAACCAAATTCAGGAAGTAAATTATGCGTGAGTAATCCTCGCTAAATAATGAAAATGCTCGCCATCCATAACTTTTTCGCATTTAAGACCTACGGTTTGGCAAGCTGTGTTTAGCGTTTCAAAATCGAGGTAGAGCCACTTCATTGGAGTTGCTTCTTCGCCTTTGTAGCTAAAGAAATAATCAAGTTCGCCAATATAACCACTGTTTAAATCTAGCCAAGTACCACCATCTTCATCTTCGTACATATAAGAGATATCAGAAGAGTCGATTAAAATTTGTCCGTTAGGTTTCAACAACGATTTTAGGAGGTTTAAGTATTTAGCAACCTGTAGTATTTCCTGAAAAATACCAGTACCATTCATTAAAAGTAGAATGGTATCAAACGTATCTGTTTCTTCTAATAAAGCTTTATGTTCAGCATTTTTTAGCCCTCGTAATTTGCAGACGTCAATAGCACCTTTAGAGCTATCAATTGCTTTTACATTAAGTCCTTTTTCCTGTAACCAAAGTGCGTGGTTGCCAGCACCACAACCAACATCGAGGATTTTGCCTTTACTAAGTTGTAAAGCTTTTTGCTCTAGTTTTGGCATTTCAGAATAAGTTCTAAATAAATAGGGAAGTGGTAATTCGTCCTTATCAGATATGTTGGTCCATGTGATAATATCTTCAGAATAATTACCATTCTGATAATCTAATAGTGCTTTTCCAAAGATGTCTTTCATAATATTGTCATTGCGAGCAAAGCGCGGCAATCTGTTAGTTTTAGGTTGTATTTTTCGAGATTACCACGTCATTTCATTCCTCGTAATGACAAGTAAATTCGTATTTTTACAATATGCAAAACCAAATCAATAATCTGCCAAAGTTGGCCAAAGATAAGCATAAGGAAAACAAAACTTTCTTTGCCAAACTTAGAAAAAAGCCACCAAAGCAATTAGACTACATTATGCAAGAGTTGCACGAGGAAGAGTTTGAACGAACAGATTGTTTGCAATGTGCTAATTGTTGCAAAACCACAGGACCTTTGTTTACGGATAAGGATATTCAGCGCATATCTAAATCTTTCAAAATGAAAGAGCAGCAGTTTATTGATGCTTATTTGCGCCTAGATGAGGATAATGATTATGTGTTGCAATCTGTGCCTTGCACGTTTTTAGATGCGGATAATTACTGTATGATTTATGATGTAAGACCAAAGGCTTGCCGAGAATTTCCGCATACAGATCGTAAAAAATTTCAGCAAATTTCTAATTTAACTTTAAAAAATGTAGCGATTTGTCCTGCAGCGTTTAACATTGTTGAAGAAATGAAAAAACGAATAAATGTATAACTTTAGCTTCGGAATAATTTTTGATATAACCTTTGAAAAAAACTAAATATGAAAAACGTTCTACTAAAATTATTGCTCGTTGTTTTAATGGTGAACACAGCTTCAGCTCAAGAATGGATGAAAAATCTAGAGGTAGCGCAAGCCTTAGCAACGGTTCAGAATAAAATGGTGCTTATGGTTTGGGAAGAAACTACTACGTATCAATATCCTGTTATTGTAAAAGATGATAAAGGTAGAACTGTATTTATTAATAACTTGTATGAAGACGAGCAGGTGAGTCCTTTAATTTGGGAACATTTTGTGCCAGTCATTGTATCAGAATATCGTTATGCGGATTTATATGAAAAGATTAAAGAAAGTCGTAGCCAAAAATACTTAGATAAGTTTAATGACGATAGCATAAAAATTATGGATGTTAATGGTAATATTCTCAATGTAAATTACTCAACAGAAGACTTTCAAAATATAACAACTTTAATAGAGCGCTACTCTTTAAATACAGCCTTTATTGCTAAAGAACTTCAGGATTATAGAGAAGATAAAAATTTCTATTCTGCCTATTTTTTAGCATCAAAATATTTAGATCTTAGCATGTACGCCAAACCACGAACAAGAAATGATATTATTGAATTGTCTAACATCTATATTAACGAGACGGAACGACTTATTTCGAAAGAAGAGCAGAATGAGCACACAGCCTTGAAACAGCGTTGTGAGTTGTTAAAACTTCAAAAATATCTGCTTTTAAAACGGCCAAAAAAAGTTATCAGACAGTTGAATAAAATAAAGGATGATGAGATTGTAGAAAGTAATAAACCATTTATGGCATTTTTGTATTATGCCGCTTATATGAGCACAGGTAAATCCGAAGATGCAGAAGAATGGAAATCTCAAATTTCTTCTGTAAATTTGAAAAAAGCACAAAAGATTATAAATTTAAATAGATAATTCTTTGGAAACGATTATTAACTATTTTGAAACGATTCCATCGTCTCACCGAAGTCTTATTTTAATTGGTGGATTAACTTTTTTTTGGTTATTAGAAGGTGGTTTACCTTTATTCAAATTTAAGTATAACAAATGGCAGCATGCGTTGCCTAATTTGTTCTTTACACTAACAACAGTAATTGTTAATTTCGCATTAGCATCATTACTATATTGGTCTTCAAAATGGGTGGTAGAACATAATTTTGGGATTATTAACTGGTTGTTTCCCGATGCTCAGCCTCTTTGGCTTTATGCGTTTCTTGGTGTTCTGTTATTAGACTTTTTTGGTGCGTATTTGGCGCATTATGTAGAGCATAAAGTAAAACCACTTTGGATGGTACATTTGGTACATCACACAGACCACAAAGTAGATACAACAACAGCCAACAGGCACCATCCTATTGAGAGTGTTATTCGTTTTGCATTTACCTTGTTTGGTGTTTTTGCTGTCGGTACACCTTTTGCATTGGTTATGTTATACCAAGCTATGTCTTTAATTTTTACACAGTTTACACATGCTAATATTAAGTTGCCTAAAGGTTTGGATAAAGCGTTGAGTTATTTTATCATCTCGCCAGATATGCACAAAATCCATCATCATTACCGCTTGCCATATACAGATTCTAATTATGGTAATATTTTTAGTATTTGGGATCGCTTATTGGGTACTTACATGTACATGGATAGAGAAAAATTGGTTTACGGAGTAGATGTTTTTCCAGATGAAACGAAAAATAGCAATATTGGTGAATTGCTAAAACAACCTTTTCAGAAATATGAAAAACCTACACTCTCGGCAGATGTGGAAGAGTAGTATGAAATAACCTTTTAACTATAACTGTCAGGCTGAGCCTGTCGAAGCCGAACTCATAAAAAAATCATGAGATTATATTACGTATATATATTGAAATGTTCCGATGGCTCCTATTATACAGGAATGACCAATGATTTAGAGAGAAGGTTAATAGAACATCAAACGAAAGCTTCTTATGGATATACATACAAAAGATTGCCAGTAAAACTTGTTTGGTATTTAGAATGTTCTAAACCAGACGAGGCTATAGGTATAGAAAAGAAAATTAAAGGATGGTCTAGAAAGAAAAAAGAGGCCTTAATTAATGAAAACTGGGATGACTTAGTAAGATTTTCAAAAAATTATACAGAATATGGGAAACCAAAAACGTCTTCGACAAGCTCAGACTGACAATAAGTATTTATTAGTAATTTTAGTCATATTTTTAATGAGCTGCAACATCGAAAAACAATTAGACATTCAAGGTCACAGAGGCTGTAGAGGTCTATATCCCGAAAATTCCTTGCCAGCATTTGATAAAGCGATTGAACTTGGTGTTACAACTTTAGAGTTAGATATTGCCATTACAAAAGACAATGAAGTTGTGGTTTCGCACGAGCCTTTTATGAGCCGAACTATTTGTTTTAATCCCGAAGGCGACGAGATTCCTGAAGACATGGACATGAAGTATAATCTCTATGAGATGACGCACAATGAGATTAAACAATTTGATTGTGGTACAAAGCTTCATCCTACATATCCAGACCAAAAGAAACTAAAAACTTACAAACCACTTTTGTCTGAAGTTTTTGAACTTGCAAAGACTAAAAATCCTGATATTAAATTCAATATTGAAATTAAATCTAAGCCTGAGTATTATGGTATTTATACACCACAGCCAGATGAATATGTAAAAATAGTCTTAGATGAAATTGAAGAAAGTGGACTTTTCTCTAATGTGAATTTGCAGTCATTTGATTTAGTGATTTTAGAAGAAATAAAGAAACAATCTCCAAAAATGCCAGTTGCACTTCTGGTAGATGAAGATGAAACTATAGCAACAAAGCTTGAAAAACTATCTTACAAACCAGAAATAATAAGTCCATATTTTAAATTATTAACTTCAGAAATTATTAATGAGTATCATGCTCAAAATTATCTAATCATTCCTTGGACAGTTAACGAAGTACAAGACCTATTAAAGATGCTTAGATGGAATGTAGATGGCATTATTACAGATTATCCAGACAGGCTTATAAAGATGCGTTCTAGCGAACGTTATTAACAACTTATCAACAAAAAATAGTAATTCCTCTGATTTCTGTGTAGTTGGTGGATATTTTATCCTTTCATTCAATTATCCAATTATGTTTGCGATGGATTAATTAATTAAATACTGTTGAGCTAAACAAACCAAGTTTAATGTAAAGCTTTGCTGTAGTGAAAAATTTAATCCGAATTCTCCTCATTGTTGTCCTTGTTTTTTTATTAAGTTTTACGTTAAAAGCCCAAGAACAATATGCCAAATTAGAGCCAAACAGAAATATTCAAGCCAAAGGATTAATTCATAAGTTGAATGAAACCAAGGATACATTAATCTTGCAAAGCGATAAAAAGATCAATTATCTCTATTCTATCAATAAAGACTACGGAAGGGATTTTGATGTCTATGTAGACACCACATTTTATAAATTTCCATTAAACAAATTGCCAAAAGGAAAACATGTGTTGGTAGCTGTTCAGTCGCCAAAACGCATCGTATTTGTCGTTAGAATTTTAAAAGAAATCCCAAAAGAAGAACCAATAGAAATACCCTCTGAAGCTATAGTCGCTAACGAATCTAAAAAAGTAGTGGTAACTGAGAATAATTAATCATTCCCTCAGAAAGTAATAATAAAAATTCGTCAGTTCGAGTGGATTTTTCGATTGTAAATGAGAAAAATTTGTATCGAGAATTAGAATTTTAATAACTAAAAAGTTCTCCATACGATTTTTCGTACCTCAAAATCACTCGAACTGACATGTGATATATAATGTTCAAATTCAGAGATATTAATCATAGATTAAATATCTCGCTCTAATTACTTTAAAAACCTCTAAATCATCCTGCCATGTTGCCCTAATGGCTTCTTCGCTCATTCCAGATTCTATTTGCTGTTGTAGTTTTTCTGTACCAGCATGTTTGGTGAAGTTAGCAGTATTAAACACTTTACTTTTATCGGTAGCATTAGTGTAAGCGTCAATCACATATTTTAATGTAAAACGTCTTTCAGCTTTAATTTTAGACAAATCTTCGCCATAACACAGTACATCTTTATGTTTAGGGTATTTTGAGCCAAAATTAGGTTGTGGAGTATAGGTAAAGGCATAATGTGACGCATCTAAAAAGGGAGCGCCATAACGTTGAAATTGAAACTCAGTACCGCGACCAGCATTAATGTTTGTGCCTTCAAACAATCCTAAACTAGGATATAAAGTTATAGATTGATCATTAGGTAAATTTGGAGAAGGTCTTATCGGTAAACTATAGGTTTTTTCATGGTTATAATGTTCCATCTCTACAATAGTAATATCGCATTTAGCATTGTCTTTTAACCAACCTTCACCATTAATCATTTTAGCATATTCGCCAATCGTCATACCGTGCGCCAAAGGAATGGTATGCATGCCCAAAAAGCTACTGTGCTCTTTTTCTAATGTAGGGCCATCAACATAGTTGCCATTAGGATTAGGACGATCTAATATTAGTAATGGTACATTATTTTCAGCGCAAGCTTCCATCACATAATGCAAGGTAGAGATGTAGGTATAAAAACGCACACCAACATCTTGAATATCAAAAACCATAATATCTAAATCTTCGAGTTGCTCAGTTGTTGGTTTTTTATGTTTCCCATGAAGTGAAAAAATTGGTAACTGTGTTTTTACATCTACACCATCTTTTACATTTTCACCAGCATCAGCCGTACCTCTAAAACCATGCTCAGGAGAAAATACTTTTTTGATGTTGATGTTTAATGCTAATAGAGAATCTACTATATGTTGATAAGAAATGTCATTGCGAGACTTAGAAGAAGTCGCGGCAATCTCTTTAAAAATCACAGAGGTTTGATTAGCCACAACACCAACGCACTTTCCTTTTAATAATGGTAAGTAAGCTTCTGTGCGGTTAGCACCAACTACAATACTTTTGTCATCCTTTTCTTCTGTCATACTGAGCGTGTCACGCTGAGCCTGTCGAAGCGCAGTCGAAGTGTCTTCTAGCTTCTCACTTCTCACTTCGAGCTTTTCACTTCCTCCTTTTCCTGCACAAGAAATCACTACCAAGACAAATAATAAAACTGTATTTTTGAAAACCTTAAAACGCATAAAAGAAAATTTGAATTTCGAACTGTTTATAGCTAAACGCATTATTGGCAATAAAGCGTATAAAAGTAGTGTTTCGGCACCAATAATTAAAATTGGTATTGCGGCAATTGCTATCGGTATTATAGTAATGCTTATTGCTATTGCAACGGGTTTAGGGCTTCAGCAAAAAATTAGAGATAAGGTAGTTGCCTTTAATGGTCATATAGAAATTACAAATTATGATACCAATGCTTCAGATGAATCTCAGGTGCCAATCTCTTCAGATCAGGATTTTTATCCAAACTTCAATGCTGTAGAAGAAGTAACGCACATACAAGGTATTGCTACAAAATTCGCAGTAATTAGAACCGAAACTGATTTTGAAGGCGTCGTTATTAAAGGCGTAGGAGCCGATTATAAATGGGATTATTTTCAGGAGTTTTTGGTAGAAGGTCGTTTACCAGATTTTTCAGGAAAACGTAATGAGGAAATATTAATTTCAAGCTATTTAGCAAACCGATTAGGTTTTAAAGTTGGTGATACATTTCAAACCTTATTTGGTGAAAATCTTAATAAAGCTCCACGCTACATTAATTATGAAATAGTTGGTATCTATAATTCTGGTTTTCAAGAACTAGATGAAAAATTCTGTATTGCAGATTTGCGTCATATTCAACGTTTAAATAAATGGGAAGCTAATGAAATTGGAAGTTTTGAGGTGTTTATTGATGACTTTTCAAACATAGAAGAAACTTATAATGCTGTGTTTAAAGAAATCCCCTCCTTGTTAAATGCTACACCAGTAAACCAAAAGTATTACACCGTATTTGAGTGGATAAAAATTTTCGATAACAATACCTATGGCATTATAGCTATTATGATAATTGTTGCCGGAATAAACATGATTACAGCCTTGTTGGTCTTAATTTTAGAGCGTACCCAAATGATAGGTATTCTTAAGGCTTTAGGTAGTTCTAACTGGTCTATAAGAAAAGTGTTTTTGTACAACGCATCCTATCTTATTGGTTTAGGTTTGCTTTGGGGAAATTTACTAGGTTTAGGCTTGTTGTTTGCTCAAAAGTATTTCAAGCTTTTTCCGCTTAATCCAGATACCTATTATGTAAGTGAAGCGCCAGTATACATAAGTTTAGATTATATTTTGATTCTAAATATCGGAACCTTTATTGCATGTTTATTAATGCTTTTAATACCATCAGTGATAATTTCTAAGATATCGCCAGTAAAAGCCATTCGATTCGATTAAAAAACATAACGAACTTTTAACGCCTTACTTTTAACTTTTCAACTATTTTTGCATCGCAAAATAAAACTATGGAGTACGTAGAAAACATATTAGGAACCATTGGTAACACACCTTTGGTAAAGATGAATAAATTAGTAGAGGAGCTACCTTGTTTGGTTTTAGCCAAGTATGAAACCTTTAATCCAGGAAACTCAGTTAAGGATCGTATGGCATTACAAATGATTGAAGATGCAGAGGCGGATGGACGCTTAAAGCCTGGCGGAACTATCATTGAAGGGACATCAGGAAATACAGGTATGGGACTCGCTCTAGCAGCCATAGTTAAAGGCTATAAATGTATTTTTGTTATAAGCGATAAACAGTCTAAGGAAAAAATGGATGTTTTAAGAGCTGTAGGTGCAGAAGTTATTGTCTGCCCTACAGACGTAGAGCCAGATGATCCTCGAAGTTACTATTCAGTGTCCAAAAGACTTGGTGAAGAAACGCCAAATTCATGGTATGTAAATCAATACGACAATCCAAGTAACTGTAAAGCTCATTTTAAAACTACTGGTCCAGAAATTTGGAAACAAACAGACGGAAAAGTAACACATTTTGTAGTTGGTGTAGGTACAGGCGGTACGATTTCAGGAGTAGGAAGTTACCTAAAAATGAAAAACCCAAACATCAAAGTCTGGGGTGTAGATACTTATGGTTCAGTGTTTAAAAAATATCATGAAACCGGCATTTTTGATGAAAATGAAATCTACCCGTACGTCACCGAAGGTATTGGTGAAGACATTTTACCGGCAAATGTTAATTTTGGTATTATCGATGGATTTACAAAAGTAACTGACAAAGATGCTGCGGTGTACACACAACGTCTAGCAAAAGAAGAAGGCATGTTTTTGGGTAATTCTGCAGGTGCTGCTATAAAAGGTGTACTTCAATTAAAAGAACATTTTAAACCAGAAGACGTCGTGGTTGTGTTGTTTCATGATCACGGAAGTCGCTATGTAGGTAAGATGTTCAATGACGATTGGATGCGTGAAAAAGGGTATATTGATTAAAAAAAATGCTTCCCGTATTTTTGAACATAACAAATTAACTAGATATCCTGAGTTTTGCTCAGGATTTTCTATTTTAGAGCATGCAAGAAGACTTTCTTCATTACGTTTGGAAGCAAAAAGCTTTTTCCTCAACATCGCTTAAAACTACAAGTGGTGAATCTATTGTTATCTTAAAATTAGGGCAGCATAATCATAATTCAGGTCCAGATTTTTTTAATGCCCAGTTAAGTATTGATGGCCAGTTATGGGCTGGTAATGTTGAAATTCATATAAAATCTTCAGATTGGTATGTGCATGGTCATGAAAAAGATAAGGCATATGATAACGTAATTTTACATGTAGTTTGGGAACATGATACAGAAGTATTAAGACGTGATAATTCGTTGGTTTCGACATTAGAATTAAAGCCAATAATAGATAGAAATCTTGTTACGAATTACCGTGCATTGTTAACATCTAAGGCCTGGATTAATTGCGAAACTCATTACCCTGAAGTAGATGATTTTGTATTAGAAAACTGGATAGAGCGTTTGTATATCGAGCGCTTAGAACGAAAATCGAGTGAAATTTTAGAGCTTTTAAAGGAATCTAAAAACGATTGGGAAGCAGTTTTATTCAAAATGCTGTTAAAAAACTTTGGACTTAAAGTAAATGGTGAAGCATTTTTTAGCCTTGCAAACTCTGTAGACTATGCTACAGTTAGAAAACTTCAGAATAATATACTAGATTTGGAAGCCTTATTCTTTGGTCAAGCAAGTTTACTAGATGAAGATGTACAAGAGCCTTACTTTAAAGATTTAAAAGAGCGTTATCTTTTTTTGGTACAAAAGTTTAAACTTAATAATCAAGGTGTTTTACCAGTGCAATTTTTTAGGCTAAGACCACCAAATTTTCCAACAATTCGCCTTTCGCAATTTGTTAATCTTTATGTTTCTGAGCAGCAGCTATTTTCAAAAGTAATGACGATTCAAACAAAAAAAGATTTTTATAAATTGTTCAGTAAGGGTGTTACCAACTTTTGGATGACGCATTATACCTTTGGTAAACAGTCAAAAGTCTATAAGAAGGTAATTACAAAATCATTTATTGATTTGTTGTTAATAAACACAGTCATTCCTATAAAATTTAGTTACGCCAAGCATCAAGGTCAACAAATTAACGACAAGTTGTTCAAATTACTAAGTGGTATAAGGCAAGAAAATAACAGCATTGTAAATAAATACATGCAACTGAGACCTATTAAAAAGAATGCTCTCAGTTCACAAGGTTTGCTTCAATTAAAACAAAATTATTGTGATACAAACCGCTGTCTCCAATGTGCAATAGGGAATAGTTTAATAGTTAAAAATTAAGTACATTGCAACTATGAATTTGTTTTACAAATTACTACACTATTTTCAAAAAAGAGGTTACTATGTTTGCCAACGCATCGCAGACCGCTTGGGTATTAGGGCAAAAATTGTAAGGACATCTTTTATGTATTTAACATTTGTAACCCTTGGCTTTGGGTTTGCTTTATACCTGTTCTTAGCTTTTTGGATGCGAATTAAAGATATAATTTACACAAAACGCTCTTCAGTTTTCGATTTATAATTTATGAGCAATCCATTATTACGACTCTTCAGATCTAAAATATATACAGCATTAATACTACTATTAATACTTATGTTTATAGGTATTATTGGTTACAGGTTTATATCCAATTATGAATGGATTGACGCTATCTATATGACGGTTATAACGATAACTACAGTGGGTTTTGCGGAAGTAAATCCATTAGATACCCAGTCAAAAATATTTACTGTGTTTTTGATTTTAGCAAGTGTCGTTATTGTAGGTTATGCTATATCAATAATTACAGAGTATATTTTGAGTAGAAATAATTTCGAAGACATAAAACAACGTAAAATGCAAAAGGAAATTGAAGCCATGTCTGGCCACATTATAATTTGTGGTTTTGGACGAAACGGAAAGCAAGCATCAATAAAATTACAAGATTATGGTAAACCCTTTGTTATCATAGAACGAAATAAGGATGTTATAGAGCGTTTACAAGAAGACGGATTGCCTTATGTATTTGGAAATGCCAATGAAGACGAAACTTTAATTGAAGCAGGTATAGATCGCGCAAGTACATTGATAACAGCATTACCTAGTGATGCAGATAATTTGTTTGTTGTACTTTCTGCTAGGCAAATAAATAAAGAGTTGTGCATAATAAGTAGAGCATCTCAAGAAACCTCATATAATAAACTAAAACTAGCGGGTGCTAACAATGTTATTTTACCAGATAAAATAGGTGGAGATCATATGGCATCTTTAGTAGTTATTCCAGATTTAGTAGAGTTTATTGATAACCTAGGTATCGTGGGTGAACGCAATATCAATATCGAAGAAATTAAAGTAGAACAACTTTACGACACAGAACACGTAAAGACTATTCGAGAACTAGACTTAAGAAAAAAAACAGGTTGTACTGTTATTGGATTTAAGGATGAAAATGGTGAGTATATTGTTAATCCAGAGGCAGATACAAAGCTTGTTACTGGTTCAAAAATCATTGTTTTAGGTCGTCCAGAGCAGATCAATAAGCTCAACTCAGAGTTTAATATAGAATAAGACACATAACCTTTTTAACGTAACAAGCTTTAAAAACTCATTTTTTTTTAGCATCTTGTCGGCTTATAATTAATAAAAACTAACTAATACTAATCTCATGAAGAAATATCTTCTGTTACTTTTTGTACTTATATTACCACTGTTAAATTTTGCTCAAGAAACTACATCTCAAAAGATTGACAATGCTTTTAAAAAATATACAGGGTGGTTTGTAGAAGGAATTTTTGCTGAAATACCTTTTGGAGAAATAAATGAAGAGGTCACTTTAGATTTAACAAAAACTGATCCGTTTAAGTACAATAAGAAAATTGAAAATGATTCAGTTTATATCACAGAAATAAGACTTCCTAGCAATAGAATTGCCACTGAAATAGATATATTATCGGACAATGATCTATCAGTTAGAGATAAAAATAGTATCGTTTTTTCAGAAAAAGAATTAAACTCTAATCAGAGCGTAACACTAATGGCTACATCGCCTTACGCTAGTATTCCATGGGTTCTTATTGTATTAGTAGGTGGTGCACTGTTCTTCACTATTTATTTTAAATTTATTAATGTAACAGGCTTTAGAACTGCTATTAAAGTAGTTCAAGGAAAATATGAAGATATAGAAAAGCACGGTGCTGATACTTTATATGGCGATAGCACACCAAATGAAGGAGGAGACATTATTGAAACAATAAGAGACGAAGGAGCTGATGGTGAAGTATCTCACTTTCAGGCATTAACGGCAGCATTATCTGCAACAGTTGGTTTAGGTAATATTGCAGGTGTAGCAGTGGCATTATCTATAGGTGGTCCTGGTGCGACATTCTGGATGATTGTTGCTGGTCTTTTAGGTATGGCATCAAAATTTGCTGAATGTACGTTAGGTGTAAAATATAGAGATGTCGGTAATGATGGTACTGTTTATGGTGGGCCAATGTACTACTTAACAAAAGGTCTAAGGGCCAAAGGAATGGGTGGTTTAGGTAAAGTTTTGGCAGTCATTTTTGCGATTTTTGTTATTGGAGGCTCATTTGGTGGTGGAAATATGTTTCAGGCAAATCAAGCAGCTGCTCAATTTGTTAAACTTTTTGATTTAGAAGGCGGTAACGCTGGCTTGTACTTTGGTTTGGTGATGGCAGTTTTAGTTGCTGTTGTTATTATAGGTGGTATTAAACGTATTGCATCAGTAACAGAAAAAATTGTACCATTCATGGCTGGTATATATGTCCTTGCTGCTCTGATAATTTTAGGTGCTAATTTTACACTTATCGATGATGCCTTCGGGTTAATATTCGAAGGGGCGTTTTCCGGTCTTGGTATAGCAGGTGGCCTCGTTGGAGTAATGATTCAAGGAATTAGAAGAGGTGCTTTCTCAAACGAAGCAGGTGTAGGATCTGCGGCTATTGCTCACTCTGCAGTGAGAACCAAATATCCAGCGAGTGAAGGTATTGTAGCTTTATTGGAGCCTTTTGTAGATACCGTTGTGATTTGTACAATGACAGCTCTAGTTATAGTAATAACAAATTTCGACGGTTCATTTATGGAATATGGTGTTGAGATTAAAGAAGGTGTTGAGATCACAGCAACAGCCTTTGACAGTGTTATACCGCATTTTTCAGTTGTACTAACAATTGCTGTTATATTGTTTGCATTTAGTACTATGATTTCTTGGTCTTATTATGGTATGCAGGGTTGGGTATTTTTATTCGGAAAAGGAAAAACTTCGGATTTAGCATACAAAATTTTATTTTTAATATTTGTGGTAATTGGTGCGTCAATCAGCCTGGGTGCAGTAATCGATTTCTCAGATGCAATGATTTTTGCAATGGTTGTACCAAATATTATCGGTGTAGTATTGTTATCGCCAATAATAAGAAACGAATTGAAAAAATATTATAAAGCAATCAACGTTAAAGAGGAAGCAATCGAAGAAGGTGCAGATGATATGAACGAGATTCTATAAAATAAATACATAAAAATATGAAATCCCATTTCCAGTTTTCTAATCAACAACGGAATGGGATTTTTTTATTATTCATAATTATCATTGCTTTACAATGTATTTTTGCTTTTATAGATTTTTCAGATGATACATTTCATTCAGACACTAAAGAAATAAATGCTTTTAGAAAAGAATTGGATTCATTACGGTTGATAGAAGTTGAGAACCACAAACCAAAGATCTATCCATTCAACCCAAACTATATCACCGATTATAAGGGGTACACGTTAGGTATGACGAATGAAGAGATTGATAGACTTCATCGATTTAGAGAAAGTAATCAATGGATAAATTCAGCTAACCAGTTTCAACAGGTGACAAAAGTCTCAGATTCAATACTGAATAAAATTTCACCTTATTTTAAATTTCCAGAATGGGTTACCAGTCCCAAGCCAAATTCAAATAGCTATAATAATTCGTTTGCCAAGAATAATAAGCCGAAAACGTTTAATCAGAAAGTAGATTTAAATATAGCAACAGCTAACCAGCTCCAAAAAGTTTACGGAGTCGGTGAGAAACTTTCAGACCGTATTATTAAGTATAGAACTAAATTTGGTGGTTTTATAGCAGATGTGGAATTATCTGAAGTTTACGGATTAATGCCTGAGGTAATAGAAAGGATAAGAGAAGGCTTTACTGTAAAAACCCCAAGAGCAATACAAACCATTAATATTAATTCTGCGACAAGAGACGAACTTGTATTGATTAAGTATATAGATTATGAAGTGGCAAATAATATTATAGAAGAAAGAACCCTCAGGGAAGGTTTCAAATCTTTTGAAGAATTAACAAAAATTGAAGATTTTCCTATTAAAAAATTAGAGATAATTAAATTATATTTGCGATTGTAAAGAAAAACATAATTTATGTCAAATATATACTTCACCGAAGAGCACAATTTATTTAGAGAAAGCCTAAGAGATTTTTTGCAAAAAGAAGTTGTGCCTCATATTGAAAAGTGGGAAGAAACAGGTACTATTGAACGCTTTATTTGGAAGAAATTTGGTGATATGGGCTATTTTGGTTTAGCCTATCCTGAAGAATATGGTGGATTAGATTTAGACTTGTTTTATACTGTAATTCTTTTAGAGGAACTGCAGCGAATCAATTCGGGTGGATTTGCCGCTGCAATTTGGGCTCATGCTTATTTAGCTATGACACATCTTAATGCCGAAGGAGATGAAGCTATAAAATCAAAATATCTTGCTGATAGTATTACTGGAGATATGATTGGCTGTCTTTGCGTTACGGAGCCATTTGGAGGTAGTGATGTTGCTGGTATGAGAACTACAGCTATTAAGGAAGGTGACCATTATATTTTAAATGGATCTAAAACATTTATTACCAATGGTGTTTACAGTGACTACATGGTAGTTGCAGCAAAGACTAACCCAGAACTAGGTAATAAGGGTATCAGTATATTTGTTGTAGATAGCAAATCCAAAGGTGTAACGGCTACTAAACTAGATAAGTTAGGCTGGCGAGCATCTGATACAGGTGAGATAGCCTTTGATAATGTCAAGGTTCCAGCTAATCAATTAATGGGAGAAGAGGGTAAAGGTTTTGCATACATAATGCAGCATTTCGCTTTAGAAAGACTCATAATGGGAATAAATGCGCATGCTAGAGCAGAATATGCCTTAGAGTACACATTACAATATATGTCTGAAAGAACAACTTTTGGGCAATCTTTAGATAAATACCAGGCCTTGCGTCATAGATATGTGGATATGCATGCAGACATGCAATTGTGCAAATACTACAATTATATGGTCGCAGATAGATTAGATAAAGGAGAATATGTTGTAGAAGAAGCAACAATTTCTAAGTTAAAATCTACTAAAATGGCTGATGAAGTGGCTTACAACTGTCTGCAGTTTTTAGGTGGTTATGGATACATGGAAGAATATCCGCTGGCAAGAATGTTTAGAGATAGTCGTCTGGGTCCTATAGGTGGTGGTACCTCAGAGATTTTAAAAGAAATCCTCTCTAAGATTATTATTGATAAAAAGTCATATAAACCTGCAACTTAAAATTTAATATTAGAATCATTCAAAATCCTGCTAAAAGCAGGATTTTTTTATTTGTAAATAATTTATACAAAGTAAAAAAGCTATATTTAAAATTCTAGAACTAAGAAATGAGCCTAAAAGCATTTTCAGAATATTTAGCATTAGAAAAGAATTACTCTAAGCATACCGTGTTGGCATACCTTAGAGACCTAGAGGTGTTTCAAGAGTTTTTAGATAAAAATCACGATTCAGAGCCCATTGAAAAAGTAGATTATTCAGAAATCAGGCAATGGATTGTTGAGTTGGTAAACAGTGGTATTTCAAATAGAACGATTAATAGAAAAGTATCTTCACTTAATTCATACTATAAGTTTTTACAAAAATCTCAGCAAATAGAAACTAACCCTTTAAGAAAGCATAAAGCTTTAAAAGTGGGTAAGAAAGTGCAATTACCTTTTTCTGAACAAGAACTGAAAAAGGTTTTAGAAAATTCTATCGAAGTAGTAGATTTTGAAAGCGCGAGAAATCAACTAATTATAGAGCTGTTTTATGCTACTGGTATTAGAAGAATAGAACTTGTTAATATGAAGCTATCTGATATAGATATGGGTAAAAAGCAGATAAAAGTCCTTGGGAAAAGAAATAAAGAACGTTATGTTCCATTACTTAGTTCTTTAGTGAAATCTTTTGATACATATTTAAAGTATAGAATTAGTTTACCTGAGGTAGCAGATAAAGAATATTTGTTTTTAACAAAAAAGGGTGTTAAGATTTACGAAATGCTTGTTTATAGAATAATAAATAAGTACTTTAGTATAGCATCCTCAAAAGCCAAATGCAGTCCGCATGTACTAAGGCACTCATTTGCAACACATTTATTAAATGAGGGAGCAGATTTAAATGCAGTAAAAGAACTTCTTGGACATACCAGTTTAGCTGCAACACAAGTATATACGCACAACAGTATATCTGAACTAAAAAAAGTGTATGCTAAAACACACCCAAGAAATAAACGTTAAGAACTCAACTTAACATCAAATCAAGTATTGAATAACGAATTTTATTCGATACAAAATGTTTAACTTAAAAAGTAGTGTATGAAAGTAAACACCCAATCCGTTAATTTCACAGCAGACAGAAAGTTGATTGATTTCATTCAGAAGAGAATGGATAAACTAGATTTATTTTATGATAAAATAATTCAGTCTGATGTTTATTTGAAGGTTGAAAATACTAGCGATAAAGAAAACAAAGTTTTTGAAGCTAAAGTACGCGTTCCAGGTGATAGTTTTGTAGTTAAAAAACAATGTAAAACCTTCGAGGAAGGTGCTGATATAGCAATATCATCATTAGAGAGGCAAATCAAAAAACGAAAGCAAAAATTAAGAGCAAGAACAAAAGCATAAAATTTTTGACAAAATGTTTTGAATAAAAAAATAAAATACTACATTTGCAGTCCGTTAGAAATAGCGGGCTTTTTTATGGCAAGAAATTGTTGAGAAAAAGTACTCAAAAAGCCGATATAGCTCAGCTGGCTAGAGCAGCTGATTTGTAATCAGCAGGTCGTGGGTTCGAGTCCCTCTATCGGCTCTAAAAAACACAAAATTGCATGTGTTTTTGAATTGAAATTTTGAAATGAATAAGGGGAGATTCCAGAGCGGCCAAATGGGACGGACTGTAACTCCGTTGTCTTTCGACTTCGCAGGTTCGAATCCTGCTCTCCCCACTTTTTTCAATCAAACAATTTTTTGATTGTTTTGAAATATTGAAACCACTAATTAAGGAAGCTTAATTATTGAAAGCGGGAGTAGCTCAGTTGGTAGAGCGTCAGCCTTCCAAGCTGAATGTCGCCGGTTCGAACCCGGTCTCCCGCTCAAAAAAACCTGCGAAGGCAGGTGTCTCAAAAATAGAGATGTTAAACACTTTACGCCGGTGTAGCTCAGGGGTAGAGCGTTTCCTTGGTAAGGAAGAGGTCACGAGTTCAAATCTCGTCATTGGCTCTTTTTTCTAAGAGAAACTTAGAATAGCAATTGAACACTAATATTAAATAAGATTAAATAAATTAAACATGGCAAAGGCAACTTTCGATCGTTCAAAACCACACTTAAATATAGGTACTATTGGACACGTAGATCACGGTAAAACAACTTTAACTGCTGCTATTACTAAAGTATTAGCTGATGCAGGTTTATCTGAAGCAAGAGCATTCGATCAAATCGATAATGCACCAGAAGAAAAAGAAAGAGGTATCACAATTAATACTTCTCACGTAGAATATCAAACAGCAAACCGTCACTATGCCCACGTTGACTGTCCAGGTCACGCGGATTACGTAAAGAACATGGTTACTGGTGCTGCTCAAATGGATGGTGCTATTTTAGTTGTTGCTGCAACAGATGGTCCAATGCCACAAACTCGTGAGCATATTTTACTTGGTCGTCAGGTAGGTATTCCTCGCATCGTAGTATTCATGAACAAAGTGGATATGGTTGATGATGAAGAGTTATTAGAATTAGTAGAAATGGAAATCAGAGATTTATTATCTTTCTACGAGTATGATGGTGATAATGGTCCTGTAATCGCTGGTTCTGCATTAGGTGCATTAAACGGTGAGCAAAAGTGGGTTGATACTGTAATGGAATTAATGGAAGCTTGTGATAGCTGGATTGAAGAGCCGGTACGTGATATGGACAAGCCTTTCTTAATGCCAATCGAAGATGTATTCTCAATTACTGGTCGTGGTACTGTAGCAACTGGTCGTATTGAAACTGGTGTAGCTAATACAGGTGACCCTGTTGAGATTATTGGTATGGGTGCTGAGAAATTAACATCTACTATTACTGGTATCGAAATGTTCCGTCAAATCTTAGATAGAGGTGAAGCTGGTGATAACGCTGGTATCTTATTAAGAGGTATTGAAAAAACTCAAATCTCTAGAGGTATGGTAATCGTTAAGCCTGGTTCTGTAACTCCTCACCAAAAATTCAAAGCTGAGGTTTATATCCTTAAGAAAGAAGAAGGTGGGCGTCACACACCATTCCACAATAACTACCGTCCTCAGTTCTACGTACGTACAACTGACGTAACTGGAAACATTTCTCTTCCAGATGGTGTTGAGATGGTAATGCCTGGTGATAATTTAACTATTACTGTTGAGTTAATTCAACCAATTGCGATGAACGTAGGTTTACGTTTCGCTATCCGTGAAGGTGGTAGAACAGTTGGTGCTGGTCAGGTAACTGAAATTTTAGACTAAACAAAATAGTTAAAATAAATTAATTAAGGTGTCCTGATATTTCAGGATGCCTTGATTATTGTTTACGGGTTTAGCTCAGTTGGTAGAGCACTGGTCTCCAAAACCAGGTGTCGGGAGTTCGAGTCTCTCAACCCGTGCAAAATTAGATAACAGGTTAAAAGTAACCTTTAAATAATATACAAATGGCAGGATTAATAACATATATAAAGGAATCATTCGAAGAGTTAAAAAACAATGTGTCTTGGACGCCTTGGGCAGAAGCTCAAAGATTAACTGTAATCGTAGCAGTGTTTTCAATTATTTTTTCTTTAGCCATTTGGGGTGTTGACACTGTTTTTAGTAAAGCAGTAAGAGTATATTTCGATTTATTAAACTAACAAATACATAAAGGGAGATGTCAGATAAAAAATGGTATGTTGTTAGGGCAGTAAGCGGTCAGGAAAATAAAATTAAGACCTACATAGAAAATGAAATCGCAAGATTAGGCTTAGAAGATTATGTAGATCAAGTTTTAGTCCCTACTGAAAAAGTTATTCAAATCCGTAACGGTAAGAAAATAAACAAAGAGAAGGTTTATTTTCCAGGATATATAATGATACAGGCTAACTTAAGTGGTGAAATTCCTCACATTATAAAATCAATTACTAACGTTATTGGTTTTTTAGGTGAAACAAAAGGTGGTGATCCTGTGCCATTAAGGCAGTCTGAAGTTAACAGAATGTTAGGTAAAGTTGATGAATTGGCAATTGAGGCAGATGCTAATATTGCAATTCCATTTACAAAAGGTGAGACTGTAAAAGTTATAGATGGGCCATTCAATGGTTTTGATGGTACTATCGAGAAAATTTTTGAAGAAAAGCGTAAGCTTGAGGTAATGGTTAAAATCTTTGGAAGAAAGACACCATTAGAATTAAGTTATATGCAAGTTGAAAAGTTATAATAATTGTTACAATAAAGATAGCGTTAGTCTTAGCTTCCAACATAGACAAGACGCACTAAATTTTAAAAAATGGCAAAAGAACTAGACAAAGTAGTTAAGTTACAAGTTCGGGGAGGTGCTGCGAATCCATCGCCACCGGTTGGACCCGCTTTAGGTGCCGCTGGAGTTAATATCATGGAGTTCTGTAAGCAGTTTAATGCTAGAACTCAAGATAAGCCAGGTAAAGTATTACCTGTGGTAATATCTGTTTACAAAGACAAATCTTTTGAATTTGTAATCAAAACACCACCAGCTGCAGTACAATTATTAGAAGCGGCCAAAGTAAAGAAAGGATCTGGAGAACCTAACCGACGCAAAGTAGCAAAAGTAACTTGGGATCAAGTTAGAACAATTGCAGAAGATAAAATGCAAGATTTAAATGCATTCGAAATCGGATCAGCTATGAAAATGGTTGCTGGTACTGCAAGATCGATGGGTATCACTGTTAAAGGAGGTGAAGCTCCAAACTAAATTTTTACAAATGGCAAGATTAACAAGAAAGCAAAAGGAAGCAAGAGCTAAAGTTGATAAAAACAAACTTTACTCTTTAGAAGAAGCTTCAGCTTTACTAAAAGAAATCACATACACTAAGTTTGATGCTTCAGTAGATTTAGCAGTTAGATTAGGTGTAGATCCACGTAAAGCCAATCAAATGGTTCGTGGTGTAGTTTCTCTACCACATGGTACAGGTAAAGATATGAAGGTTCTTGCATTAGTTACTCCAGACAAAGAAGCAGAAGCTAAAGAAGCTGGTGCTGATTATGTTGGATTAGATGAATACTTACAAAAAATTAAAGACGGTTGGACAGATGTAGACGTTATCGTTACAATGCCAAGTGTTATGGGTAAGTTAGGACCATTAGGTAGAGTATTAGGGCCAAGAGGTCTTATGCCAAACCCTAAAACAGGAACAGTAACTATGGATATAGGAAAAGCTGTTAGTGAAGTGAAAGCTGGTAAAATTGACTTTAAAGTAGATAAAACAGGTATCGTACATGCACCAATAGGAAAAGCGTCTTTTAGCGCTGAAAAATTAGTTGGTAATGCAAATGAGCTGTTAACCACTTTAATGAAGTTAAAACCAACTGCAGCTAAAGGTACTTACATGAAAAGTATTTACATGTCTAGTACTATGAGTCCAAGTATCGCAATAGAGACAAAAATAGGATAGTAGTTAAACTTAGAATATTATGACAAGAGAAGAAAAATCGGTAGTAATTGAAGAGTTGACTGCTCAATTAGCAGATAATACTAATATCTATTTAACAGATATCTCAGGATTAGATGCAGCAACAACTTCAAATTTAAGAAGAGCTTGTTTCAAATCTAACATTAAGTTAGCTGTTGTTAAGAATACGCTTTTAGAGAAAGCGATGGAAGCATCGGAAAAGGATTTCGGTGATTTACCAACAACTCTAAAAGGTAATACTTCTGTAATGTATTCTGAAACAGGAAATGCACCGGCAAAAGTTATAAAAGAATTTCGTAAGAAATCTGAAAAGCCTTTATTAAAAGGTGCTTTTATTGAAGAAGCAATTTACATAGGCGATGACTTACTAGATACATTAGTTGAAATTAAGTCTAGAGAAGAATTACTTGGTGAGATTGTTACATTGTTACAATCACCTGCTAAGAATGTTATCTCAGCACTTAAATCAGGTGGTGGTACAATCGCTGGATTAGTTAAAACATTATCTGAAAGAGAAGGATAATTTATAACAAGAACACACTTAGAAATAAAAATAAAAACACACACACATTAAAACAATAGAAAATGGCAGATTTAAAAGATTTCGCAGAACAATTAGTTAACTTAACAGTAAAAGAAGTTAACGAATTAGCAACAATATTAAAAGACGAGTACGGTATTGAGCCTGCTGCTGCAGCTGTAGCTGTTGCTGCTGGTGGAGCTGCTGCTGGTGGAGACGCTGCAGAAGAGCAAACTGAATTCGACGTAATTCTTAAGTCAGCAGGTGCTTCTAAATTAGCAGTTGTAAAGTTAGTTAAAGAATTAACTGGTTTAGGATTAAAAGATGCTAAAGGTTTAGTTGATGATGCACCAAGTACAGTTAAAGAAGGTGTTTCTAAAGACGAGGCAGAAGGCTTAAAATCTTCTTTAGAAGAAGCTGGAGCTGAGGTTGAGCTTAAGTAAGCTCAGCTTAACCTACAACATATGGTTTAGGTCTGGAGTGTCCCTCCAAGACCTAAACCCTTTTGTGTATATAAACGTTATATACATTTTTTAGTTTTTATTTAATAAAAATCTCGTTCATCAATGTTAGCAAAAAAGGCTGAAAGAATTAATTTCTCTTCTATTGTAAATAGAACAGATTACCCAGACTTTTTGGATATTCAAATTAAGTCCTTCCAGGATTTTTTCCAATTAGAAACAAAGTCAGAAGCAAGAGAAAATGAAGGGTTATACAATACCTTCATGGAAAATTTCCCTATTACAGATACTCGTAATCAATTTGTATTAGAATTTTTAGATTACTTTATCGATCCTCCACGCTATACTATAGAAGAGTGTATAGAAAGAGGATTAACATACAGTGTTCCTTTAAAAGCTAGATTAAAGTTATACTGTACAGATCCTGAACACGAAGATTTTGAAACAATCGTTCAAGATGTATATTTAGGTACAATTCCTTACATGACGCCTAGCGGTACTTTTTGTATTAATGGTGCAGAGCGTGTAGTTGTATCTCAGTTACACCGTTCACCAGGTGTATTCTTTAGCCAGTCATTCCACGCTAATGGTACTAAGTTATATTCTGCAAGAGTAATTCCTTTTAAGGGGTCTTGGATTGAATTTGCTACAGATATCAATAGTGTGATGTACGCTTACATTGATAGAAAGAAAAAATTACCTGTTACTACGCTTTTCCGTGCTATCGGTTTTGAGCGTGATAAAGATATTTTAGAAATCTTTGATCTTGCAGAAGAAGTAAAAGTTTCTAAATCTGGATTAAAGAAAGTAATCGGTCGTAAACTTGCTGCACGTGTACTTAACACATGGCACGAAGATTTCGTGGACGAGGATACAGGTGAGGTTGTATCTATTGAGCGTAACGAAATTGTTTTAGATCGTGACACAATAGTTGACAAAGATAATATTGAAGAAATCCTTGAAGCAGGTGTAAAAACAATTCTTTTACACAAAGAAAGTGCACAGCAAGGAGATTACGCAATTATTCACAATACATTACAAAAGGATCCAACAAACTCTGAAAAAGAAGCTGTTGAACATATCTATCGTCAATTACGTAATGCAGAGCCGCCAGATGAGGAAACGGCACGTGGTATAATTGACAAATTATTCTTCTCAGACCAACGTTACTCTTTGGGTGAAGTAGGTCGTTATAGAATGAATAAGAAATTAGGTTTAGATATCGGAATGGATAAGCAAGTGCTTACCAAAGAAGATATCATAACCATCATAAAATATTTAATTGAGTTAATTAACTCTAAAGCTGAGATCGATGATATCGATCACTTATCTAACCGTCGTGTACGTACAGTAGGTGAACAGTTATCTTCTCAGTTTGGTGTTGGTTTAGCTCGTATGGCACGTACAATTCGTGAGCGTATGAACGTTCGTGATAACGAGGTGTTTACTCCAATAGACTTAATTAATGCTAAGACATTATCGTCTGTAATTAATTCTTTCTTCGGTACAAACCAGTTATCTCAATTTATGGATCAGACCAATCCATTAGCAGAGATTACTCACAAACGTCGTTTATCTGCATTAGGACCAGGTGGTCTTTCAAGAGAAAGAGCAGGTTTCGAGGTACGTGACGTTCACTATACACATTATGGACGTTTATGTCCTATTGAAACACCAGAAGGACCAAACATTGGTTTAATATCCTCATTAGGTGTGTATGCTAAGGTAAATTCAATGGGATTCATTGAAACACCATATAGAAAAGTTGAAAACGGTGTTGTTGATATTAAAAATACACCAACATATTTAAGTGCTGAGGAAGAGGAAGAAATGATGATTGCTCAGGCAACTGTAGAAGTTGATGATAAAGGTAAAATTCAGCATGATAAAGTAATTGCAAGACAAGAAGGTGATTTCCCTGTGATTGAGCCAACCAGTGTTAATTACACAGATGTTGCACCAAACCAAATTGCATCTATTTCGGCATCATTAATTCCATTCTTAGAGCATGATGACGCAAACCGTGCCTTAATGGGATCTAACATGATGCGTCAGGCAGTTCCATTATTAAGACCTGAAGCACCAATTGTTGGTACAGGATTAGAGCGTCAAGTAGCATCAGACTCTAGAGTATTAATTAATGCTGAAGGAGAAGGTGTTGTTGAGTATGTTGATGCGGAGAAAATAGTTATTAAGTACGAACGTACTGAAGAAGAAGCAATGGTTAGCTTTGACAGTGATGTTAAAGAATATCCATTAGTAAAATTCAGAAAAACAAACCAAGGTACCTCTATTAACTTAAAACCAATTGTTAGAAAAGGAGATAAAGTTTCTAAAGGTCAGGTTTTATGTGAAGGTTATGCAACTCAAAACGGAGAATTAGCACTTGGTAGAAATATGAAAGTTGCCTTTATGCCTTGGAAAGGGTATAACTTTGAGGATGCGATTGTAATTTCTGAAAAAGTTGTTCGTGATGATATCTTTACATCTATCCATATCGATGAGTACTCTCTAGAAGTTAGAGATACCAAATTAGGTAACGAAGAGTTAACTAACGATATACCAAACGTTTCAGAAGAGGCTACTAAAGACTTAGATGAAAACGGTATGATTCGTGTTGGTGCTGAGATTAAGCCTGGTGATATCTTAATTGGTAAGATTACACCAAAAGGTGAATCAGACCCAACTCCAGAAGAAAAGTTACTTCGTGCGATATTCGGTGACAAAGCAGGTGATGTTAAAGATGCATCTTTAAAAGCATCTCCATCATTAAATGGTGTTGTTATCGATAAAAAATTATTCGCAAGAGCAGTAAAGGATAAGCGTAAGAGAGCTCAAGACAAAGAAGATATCGAGAAGCTAGAAGATGCTTACGACAAGCGTTTTGATGATTTAAAAGCAATTTTAGTTGAAAAGCTTTTTGCAATCGTTAATGGTAAAACTGCACAAGGAATCTATAATGATTTAGGTGAAGAAATTATACCAAAAGGTAAAAAGTATACCTTAAAAATGTTAAATGCCGTAGATGATTACACGCACTTAACATCTGGTAAATGGACAACTGATGATCATACAAACGAACTTGTTGCTGATTTAATCCACAACTATAAGATTAAAGAAAATGATCTTCAAGGTTCATTGAGACGTGAGAAGTTTACAATTTCTGTTGGTGATGAATTACCAGCAGGTATCATTAAGCTTGCTAAAGTTTACATCGCTAAGAAACGTAAACTAAAAGTAGGTGATAAGATGGCAGGTCGTCACGGTAACAAAGGTATTGTTGCACGTATTGTTCGTCAAGAAGATATGCCATTCTTAGAAGACGGAACACCTGTAGATATTGTACTGAACCCACTTGGTGTACCTTCTCGTATGAACATTGGTCAGATTTATGAAACAGTATTAGGTTGGGCAGGTCAGAAGTTAAATAGGACTTATGCAACTCCAATTTTTGATGGTGCTACTTTAGATCAGATTAATGGCTTTACAGATGAAGCTGGTGTACCAAGATTTGGTCATACCTATTTGTATGACGGTGGCACAGGAGATCGCTTTGACCAACCTGCAACAGTGGGTGTTATCTACATGATAAAACTAGGTCACATGATTGACGATAAGATGCACGCACGTTCTATAGGTCCTTATTCATTAATTACGCAACAACCATTAGGTGGTAAAGCACAATTTGGTGGTCAGCGTTTTGGTGAGATGGAGGTATGGGCACTTGAAGCATATGGTGCATCAAGTACTCTACGTGAGATCTTAACTGTGAAATCAGATGACGTAATAGGTAGAGCAAAAACTTACGAAGCAATCGTTAAGGGTGAGCCAATGCCAGAACCAGGACTACCTGAATCGTTCAATGTATTAATGCATGAATTAAAAGGTTTAGGATTAGATATTAGATTAGAAGAATAAAAAAAGTAGTAGACAGTCATCAGCGCATATTAATTTGTGTGCTGAAGGCTGAAGACTGAATACTATAAAAAACATGGCAAGAAAACAAGATAAGAATACAGTACAGAAATTTAATAAAATTTCTATTGGTTTAGCGTCTCCAGAATCTGTTTTAGCAGCTTCTCGAGGTGAAGTATTAAAGCCAGAAACTATCAATTATCGAACTCACAAACCTGAGCGTGATGGTTTGTTCTGTGAGCGTATTTTTGGTCCTGTAAAGGATTATGAGTGTGCTTGTGGTAAATACAAAAGAATACGTTACAAGGGTATTGTTTGTGACCGTTGTGGTGTAGAAGTAACTGAAAAGAAAGTACGTAGAGACAGGGTTGGACATATTAATTTAGTTGTTCCTGTAGCTCATATCTGGTATTTCCGTTCTTTACCTAACAAAATAGGTTACCTTCTTGGATTACCATCTAAGAAATTAGATATGATTATTTATTACGAACGTTATGTGGTTATTCAACCAGGTAATGCAATGAATGCTGAAGGTGAGCCAGTACAAAAAATGGATTTCTTAACAGAAGAAGAATATCTTAATATTTTAGAATCTCTTCCTCAAGAAAACCAATACTTAGAAGATACTGACCCAAATAAGTTTATCGCTAAAATGGGTGCTGAGTGTCTTATCGATTTATTAGCTAGAATTGACTTAGACCAATTATCTTACGAATTAAGACACAAAGCTAATAATGAAACATCTAAGCAACGTAAAACAGAAGCTTTAAAGCGTCTTCAGGTTGTTGAAGCTTTTAGAGAATCTAACGAAAACAGAGAGAACAGACCAGAATGGATGATCATGAAGGCTGTTCCTGTAATACCACCAGAATTAAGACCTTTAGTGCCTCTAGATGGTGGTCGTTTTGCAACTTCAGATTTAAATGATCTTTACCGTCGTGTAATTATCCGTAACAACCGTCTTAAGAGACTTGTTGAGATAAAGGCTCCAGAAGTGATTTTACGTAATGAAAAGCGTATGTTACAAGAATCTGTAGATTCATTATTTGATAACACGCGTAAATCATCTGCAGTAAAAACAGACTCTAACAGACCTTTAAAATCTTTATCAGATTCATTAAAAGGTAAGCAAGGTCGTTTCCGTCAAAACTTACTAGGTAAGCGTGTTGATTACTCTGCACGTTCCGTGATTGTTGTAGGACCTGAGTTAAAATTATTCGAGTGTGGATTGCCAAAAAATATGGCAGCAGAGCTTTACAAGCCTTTCATCATTAGAAAATTAATTGAAAGAGGAATTGTTAAGACTGTAAAATCAGCAAAGAAAATTATAGATAGAAAAGAGCCTGTAGTATGGGATATCTTAGAGAATGTTCTTAAAGGACATCCAGTATTGCTAAACCGTGCTCCAACGCTTCACAGACTTGGTATACAAGCATTCCAGCCAAAACTTATCGAAGGTAAAGCAATTCAGTTACACCCATTAGTGTGTACAGCATTTAACGCGGATTTCGATGGGGATCAGATGGCAGTGCATTTACCATTAGGGCCTGAAGCAATCTTAGAAGCGCAATTATTAATGTTAGCTTCACACAACATATTAAACCCTGCAAACGGATCGCCTGTTACGGTACCTTCTCAGGATATGGTACTTGGTCTTTACTATATGACTAAGCTACGTAAGACTGATAAAGAATATACTGTTAAAGGTGAAGGATTAACGTTCTATTCGCCAGAAGAAGTAACAATTGCCTACAACGAGAAGAAAGTTGATCTTAATGCAGGAATTAAGGTTAGAACTAAAGATTTTAACGAGAAAGGTGAACTAACTACTCAAATTATTGAAACTACTGTTGGTCGTGTACTTTTCAACGAAAAAGTGCCAGAAGCAGCAGGTTATATTAATGAGGTTTTAACTAAAAAGTCTTTAAGAGATATTATTGGTAATATCCTTAAAGTAACTTCAGTTCCAGAAACAGCTGAGTTCTTAGATGAGATTAAGACTTTAGGTTACAAGTTCGCATTCCAAGGTGGATTATCATTTAGTTTAGGTGATATCATTATACCTGAAGAAAAGCACGCTATGATTGACGCTGCCAACAAGCAAGTTGATGGTATTATGGGTAACTATAACATGGGTCTTATTACCAATAATGAACGTTATAACCAAGTTATTGATATCTGGACGTCTACCAATGCTGAATTAACTGAATTGTCAATGAAGCGTATCCGTGAAGATCAGCAAGGTTTTAACTCAGTATTTATGATGTTAGACTCTGGTGCTCGTGGATCTAAAGAACAGATTCGTCAGTTAACTGGTATGCGTGGATTAATGGCAAAGCCTAAAAAATCCAACGCAGGTGGTGGTGAGATTATTGAAAACCCAATTCTTTCTAACTTTAAAGAAGGGCTTTCAATTTTAGAATACTTTATCTCTACTCACGGTGCTCGTAAAGGTCTTGCAGATACGGCTCTTAAAACTGCTGATGCAGGTTACTTAACACGTCGTTTAGTAGATGTTTCACAAGATGTGATTGTATACGAAGAGGATTGTGGTACATTAAGAGGTATCGAAGTTTCTGCTCTTAAGAAGAATGAAGAAGTTGTAGAGAAGTTAGAAGCTAGAATAGTTGGTAGAACATCGTTAAATGATGTCTACGACCCACATACTGAAGAATTAATTGTAGAAGCAGGTGGTCATATTGATGATGCAATTGCAAAACAAATAGGTGATTCTGCTATCGAATCTATAGAAGTGCGTTCGCCATTAACGTGTGAGGCTAAAAAAGGAATATGTGTGAAGTGTTATGGACGTAACCTTGCTACTGGTAAAATGGTACAACGAGGTGAAGCTGTTGGTGTAGTTGCTGCTCAATCTATTGGTGAGCCAGGCACACAGCTTACACTGCGTACGTTCCACGTAGGTGGTATTGCAGGTAACATTTCTGAAGAGAATAAGTTAATAGTTAAGTTTGATGGTATTGCAGAAATCGATGACCTTAAAACTGTAAAAACTAAAGATAACGAAGGAAACGAAGTTGATGTTGTTATCTCTAGAACTTCAGAATTAAAGTTAACAGATGCTAAAACAGGTATTGTTTTAAGTACAAATAATATTCCTTATGGTTCGCACATCTTTGTTAAGCCAGGCGCTAAAGTGAAGAAAGGTGATATCATCTGTCAGTGGGATCCATATAACGGTGTGATTATTTCGGAATTTGCTGGTAAAGTGAAGTACGAAAATATCGAGCAAGGTGTAACCTACCAAGTAGAGATTGATGAGCAAACAGGTTTCCAAGAAAAAGTAATTTCAGAATCTAGAAACAAGAAGTTGATACCAACATTATTGATTGAAGATTCTAAAGGAGAAACAATCCGTTCTTACAATTTACCTGTAGGTGCACACATTATGATTGACGATGGTGATAAAATTGAGATTGGTAAAATCTTAGTTAAGATTCCTCGTAAGTCTGCCAAAGCTGGTGATATTACTGGTGGTCTTCCACGTGTAACTGAGTTATTCGAGGCACGTAATCCATCTAATCCAGCAGTTGTAAGTGAGATTGATGGAGTGGTTTCATTTGGTAAAATTAAACGTGGTAACCGTGAGATTATAATCGAGTCTAAATTAGGTGAGGTTAAGAAGTACTTAGTAAAATTATCTAATCAAATTCTTGTTCAAGAAAATGATTATGTAAAAGCAGGTATGCCTTTATCTGATGGGTCTATTACGCCAAATGATATCTTAAATATCAAAGGCCCTTCCGCAGTACAACAATACTTGGTAAATGAGGTACAAGAAGTATATCGTTTACAAGGTGTAAAGATTAATGATAAACACTTTGAAGTTGTTGTAAGACAGATGATGCGTAAGGTAAGAATTATGGATTCTGGTGACACAATTTTCTTAGAAAATCAATTAGTACACAAATCAGATTTCATTGAAGAAAATGATAAAATTTTCGGTATGAAGGTTGTAGAAGACGCTGGTGATTCTGAGAATTTAAAATCAGGTCAAATCGTTACTGTACGTCAGCTAAGAGATGAAAACTCAATCTTACGTAGAGAAGATAAAAACCTTGTTACTGCTAGAGATGTACAGCCAGCTACAGCAACACCAATATTACAAGGTATTACTAGAGCTTCATTACAGACTAAATCGTTTATCTCCGCAGCATCGTTCCAAGAAACTACTAAGGTTCTTAACGAAGCAGCCGTAAATGGTAAGGTAGATACTCTTGAAGGACTGAAAGAAAATGTTATTGTAGGACACAGAATACCGGCTGGTACAGGTGTTAGAGAATATGATAATATTATTGTAGGTTCTAAAGAAGAATTTGATCAAATGATGAAAGCTAAAGAAGAAATGAACTTTAACTAAATGAGACTTATGTTTATCAAGCCGAAGGCAAAGATAAACTTGTAAGTCGAATTTATCCTGAACTTGATTCAGGATCCCATAAAACAAAAGCCTTCATTCTATTATAGTTTGAAGGCTTTTTTAATTTTAAAATTAATATTATGTCAGAAGAAAAAAAGAATCCAAAAAAAGGACAGATAAATATAGAGTTAGACGAAAAGGTAGCAGAAGGTACTTATTCTAACTTAGCAATCATTAATCATTCAGTTTCAGAGTTTGTTGTGGACTTTGTAAGCATAATGCCAGGTACACCTAAGAGTAAGGTAAAGTCTAGAATAATTTTAACACCACAACATGCTAAACGTTTATTAAAAGCACTAGGTGATAATGTAGCTCGATTTGAAAAAGCCCATGGTGAAATCAAAGATTACGAGCAACCACCAATTCCTTTGAACTTCGGACCAACAGGTCAGGCATAAATTTAGAATTTGTGGTTGCGAGAAATGTTTCCATACAGCAACCACCAATTCCTTTGAACTTCGGACCAACAGGTCAGGCATAAATTTAGAATTTGTGGTTGCGAGAAATGTTTCCATACAGCAACCACCAATTCCATTGAATTTTGGACCCACAGGTCAAGCATAAATTTAGAATTTGTGGTTGTGAGAAATATTTTCATATGGCAACCACCAATTCCATTAAATTTTGGGCCAATAGGTCAGGCTTAAATTTAGAAATTGTGGTTGGAGAAACGTTCCATACAGCAACCACCAATTCCTATTCATCCAATCGAAGCTTTAGCGAAGTTGAATTTAATTTCGAACCAATAGGTCAAGGATGATTTTATTATAGTAGAATTCTATAGAAATTTCTTATTGTATTTGAAAAAGTAATAAATATTGAAGTATTTCTAGAGGAACAGAAGAAGTTATAAATTTAGTTAATCTAATCTGTTATAAAAATGATTTAGCGTTCTTTAAATCGCTTAAATTCAATTTCTCTGTTTTTAAAGCTGAAATTAAAGACAATAAAAAATCCTTGTAGTATTTCACTACAAGGATTTTTTATTACTTAGAAAGTATAAACTTTAGGCCACATCTTTTTGGTTTAGATGATATTTTAGTGCACCTGATGGACATTTCTTAATCTGATTTACAATCACATCCGTTTGTGCACCATCTAAGTCAATCCATGGAATCACAGAGTTCCTAAATACTTCTGAAAGTTGTTTAGCGCAAATACCAGCATTTACACAACAACGTGGTTCGTAGGTTACAGTAATCTCTTTATTACTGTATACGTTTGCATTTACATCCATAACAAGTAGATTGGTTTGGGGTTAATCTTTCAATAAGACAAAATAATTAATAACCAATAGTAATCAAAACATCGTTTAAAGGCAAAAAATATCGATAAAAAACACTGTAATTTAACTAAAATGAAAAAGTTTCTTACATTTTATTCAAACTCAGACGTCATATGAAATGTTATACTTGGATATTTTTGTTGTGTCATTTGTAGGGTAAACATTGAGTCTGCCAAAAAAACCAATTGATTTTGCTTATCTCTAGCTAAATAGCGTTGTTTCACCCTTAAAAAATCTTTAAATTCATCACTCTTTTCATTATCTGTCTGAACCCAACATGCTTTATGTACATTAAGGTTTTCGTAAGTACATTTTGCACCATATTCGTGCTCTAATCTGTATTGAATAACTTCATATTGAAGCGCTCCAACTGTACCTATGACTTTACGACCATTATAATCTAATGTAAACAACTGAGCAACACCTTCGTCCATTAATTGGTCAATACCCTTGTAAAGCTGCTTAGCTTTCATTGGGTCAGCATTATTAATATATCTAAAGTGCTCAGGTGAAAAACTTGGAATACCTTTATAATTAAGAGTTTCTCCTTCGGTTAAAGTATCACCAATTTTAAAGTTTCCAGAGTCTTGTAGGCCAACAATATCGCCAGGATATGAGATGTCTACAATTTCTTTCTTTTCAGCAAAAAAAGCGTTAGGACTAGAGAATTTAAGTTTTTTACCATGCCTTACATGTAAATAAGGAGTATTTCGTTTGAACTCTCCAGAAACAATCTTCACAAAGGCCAATCTGTTTCTGTGGTTTGGATCCATATTGGCATGAATCTTAAAAACAAAACCAGAAAATTCCTTTTCGTCGGGTTGTACTAAACGTTCTTCACTTTTTTTAGCTCTAGGCTTCGGTGCTATTTCAACAAAACAATCCAATAATTCGCGCACACCAAAATTATTCAATGCAGAACCAAAAAATACAGGTTGTAAATGACCATTTAAATAGGCTTCTTTATCAAACTCAGGGTAGATACCCTCTACCAATTCTATCTCATCTCTCAGAGTTTGCGCTGCTTTTTCACCAACAAGCTTATCTAACTCTTTAGAATTTAAATCAGAAATTTCAACTGTATCGTTAATATGCTGCTTACTATCTCCTTCAAAAAGATTAACGTTCTTTTCCCAAATGTTATAAATCCCTTTAAAGTCGTAACCCATACCAATTGGGAAACTTAAAGGAGTAACTTTTAGTCCAAGTTTTTGTTCAACTTCATCCAGAAGGTCAAAAGCGTCCTTACCCTCACGGTCTAGTTTGTTAATAAAAACAATCATTGGGATATTACGCATTCTACAAACTTCAACGAGTTTTTCGGTTTGTTCCTCAACACCTTTGGCTACATCAATAACTACAATTACGCTATCTACAGCTGTTAACGTTCTAAAAGTATCCTCGGCAAAATCTTTGTGGCCAGGTGTATCTAGAATATTAATTTTAATACCGTTGTATTCAAAAGCCAAGACAGATGTAGCAACAGAAATACCACGTTGGCGCTCTATCTCCATAAAGTCGCTCGTAGCACCTTTTTTTATTTTATTACTTTTTACTGCACCTGCTTCTTGGATAGCACCACCGAAAAGTAATAGCTTTTCTGTTAATGTAGTTTTACCAGCATCTGGATGTGATATAATTCCAAATGTTCGTCTTCTATTTATTTCTTCCTTAAAACTCATTGAGAATGATTAAAACGAGTGCAAATATAATATTATTAAGTTCATATAAATTATGTAGAATATAATTAAACAACATCCATATATTTACGGCTTTAATTTTCCGATTAATGAAATTTAGATTTTTATTTTTTCTGTTTTTAAGCCATTGTTTGTTCTCCCAAAATACTATAGAGCTGCCTATTGATGATATCAAAAGTCAAGATAGTATACTCAAAATTGAAAAGTACATACTCAATAAAGAACATGACTCTGCTATAGCGATGATTGAAAAGATAAAGAAGTCTTCTTATGTCAATGCATTGTATCGTATAGCTAGCAATAATAATCCTACTTATATCGATTATACCAAACTTATAAATAGCTTAACTAAAAATCCGAAACTATCGTACCAAAGTGTTTCAGATTACATTAATCTTAATGTAGAAAAGCCCACAGACACTAAGAAAATAGATTTAGATTACGTAAAAATCAAAGTAAATCAAATATCCAAACTTCGAGATGATATCTCTATTGAATCAGCTTCTAAAATTCAGGAAGCATTAGATAATTATATCAATGCTTTCAACGGTAATAATGACGATGTAAAAAAAGCAAAGATTTATTCAAGCACACATCAGATAGTTCTGTATATCATTCAACAAGATATAGAAAAAGGAAAAAAATTATGCTTAGAAAATTTTGATGAAGCCAAAAAATTAAATGATAATGAGCTGATGATTACATCCTTGTATTATTTATGTGATTTTTTGGTATTAGAAGGAAAACTAAATGAATATATTGAAAAATGTGAACTGAGTTTAGAGTTAGAAAAATCATTGACAGAACACAGTCCGTATTATATTGGGACACTTGTTCACATCATCGATGCCTATATATATAAAGGTGGAGAGGACGAAAAGGTAAAGTTGCTACTAAAAGAACTTTATAATGATAAGGGCTCTTCACAACAAAGCTATTCTCTATACGCAAAGTATTTAGGTACTATAGATCTTGAATCTAAAGATGCAAACGATATCTTTGATTTGTTTAAAGTAAATGACATAATTGGTTTTAGTAAGCTTACAAGTAAGCTTGGTGAACAAACATTAAATCCTAATGATCAGTATCAGCTAATTAGAGAAATTTCTCAAACTTTAGAAAACCACAATTATTTAAAAGAGGCAATATATTTTAAAGATCAGACTGTAGTACAAATAAAAAAAATTTACTCTCAAGATTTAGCTAGCTCTTTAGCAAGTTATAAAGTAAATCAGGCAGAGAAAGAAAAAAATCTAAGTGTAGCGCACGAAAAAGAAAGAACTAACCTCTATATTATTATAGCAACTTTAGTAGGTTTTCTTTTCTTAATTTCTGCATGGGCATACTTTAAAAAGAAGAAACAGTCAGAAGTACTTAAAGAAAAAAATAGAACCATTGAGGTGGCCTTAAAAGAAAAAGAACTTTTGGTAAAAGAAGTACACCATAGGGTAAAAAATAATTTTCAGATAGTGTCTAGCTTATTAGAGTTACAGACAAATAATATAGAAGATAAAAAAGCATTACAATTAATTGAAGATGGGCAAAATAGGTTAAGGTCTATGGCGATAATTCATCAAAAATTATATCAAAATAAGGATGGTTTAATAGACTTTAATGATTACATAACTCTTTTGGTAAAAGAATTAACATCTTTATATGATTCAGATAAAAAAATAGAAATTCATATAGACATCAATAAAATATTTTTTGATATCGATACAGCAATACCTTTAGGTTTAATAATAAATGAGTTGGTAACTAATGCATATAAGTATGCATTTAAAGAAGAAGAAGGAAAGTTGAATATATCTATTGATAAGTCGGAAGAGTACCATACACTAAAAGTTTATGACAATGGTACTGGACTAAACACTAAAACCAACTTTGACAGCATTAAAACTACAGGCTTAAGATTAGTAAAGCGACTAGTTAAACAGATACATGGCAATATTGAATATAAGAATAGAAGCGGCGCCTATTTTGTAATTACCTTTAAGGATACAAAATCCAGAAAAACAGTTAATTAAAGATATCTTATCAGATATAATCATTAAAAACTCAAGCAATGAACAAAATTAGAGTTTTAATAGTTGAAGATGAAGTTATCATAGCAGATAATATAAGAGATGCTTTAGAAAGTTTAGGTTATGACGTGTTAGAACCAGCTATAAATTTTACGGAAGCAATAGAAACTATTGAAAACGAAAAACCAGATATTGCTATACTAGATGTTCAGCTTTCTGGCAAAAAAACTGGTATAGACTTAGCTCAAGTAATAACGGATCAGTACAAATTTCCCTTTATATTTTTGACATCCAACTCTGACGAACTAACATTAAACGAAGCGAAACAAGTATCACCCTCTGCCTATTTAGTAAAACCGTTTTCTAAGAGAGAATTATACACATCTATAGAAGTGGCAATTTTTAACCATTCTCAAAAACAAAAAACATTTACAAATAACCAAATAAAAGAAGACGATGCTTTATTTCTTAAGATTAAAGGCGTATATCAAAAAATAAAGTTTAATGATATCCTTTATTTGCAGAGTGATCACGTTTACATTCTGATTTTTCTCACCAATAGTAAAACTATACTGGCCAGAGCCACACTAAATGACATGTTAGATAAGCTGTCTAAAGATTTTATTAGAGTTCACAGAAGTTTTATTATAAATTCTAAATTTTTAACTCAAATTTCTGGCAATACTGTAACAGTGAATGATTCTGTAATTCCTATTGGTAAAAAATTCCGCCAAGTAATTTTAGAAAAAATAAACTATATGTAAATGTTAAAGCTTTAATAGAGGTTTTTTCATTTAGTAACAATTATAATGGTGTTCGTAACATTAAATGTTAAATTTTAGTTGCTATGACTTAATTTTACTTCTGAATTTGTTGGGTTGAATTTTGAATTTTTTACATCATAAAAGTCACCATTCGTCTACATCATAAAAGTCACCATTCGTCGAACTACCAATTCCACTCAACATACAATATTGGTCGTTCAACTAAAAGAGAAATAGAAGTATAACGATTTGGTAATTTTGTAATTATATTTCGGAAACGAAAATCAATTATTTCTTTTTGTACTTTTACATTAAGAAAATTTTAAGATTAGTTTTCCTACTAAGTAAGCCCCGAAGTTGATTAATAGCAAATCTCTTCACCTAGATTTATTTAGTTTTTATTAGTGACATCAAGACAATTTTTAGTGTCTTAAAAGATATAAAAGAATAACTCAAAGGTTTTTTATATAAAAATCTTACAAAAAAAATTTGTTTTTTACACTTTGTCGGATATATTTGCATTTTATCGACAAATTAAAAGCATCGATTTAATAAAATTTGAATTATACATCAACTATATAATAATATGAAAATCTCTACACGATTCTCTAATTTAAGCTTAGCCTACATATGTTTAGGATTTGTCTTTTTCCATTCTATTACAATTAAAGCCCAAAGCTGTCCAACTATTAATGAAGACGGTATATTTAATCCTGAAACAGATGTACTGATGACCTCTTATCATCAATCGATGGCTAAAACCACTACTGGTATTGTGGCTTGGGGTGAAGATATGGCTGCAAACGGAGGTAATGCCAATGTCATTACGGAAGTTACACCAGCAAATGGTTACAATTACTCGGGAACTCCTTTGCACTTTGCACTCTCTGGTAATTCAGATGGGCAAGGTTTCTTAGCTACTACTGTTAGTTTGTATGCTTGGGGTGGTGTTGGCGAAGTTGTTGATGGTGACTTTGTCTCTGGAATAGGGTTTAATGATATGGATGCTACTCAGACTCTACCTTTTAATTCAGCTGACATTACACAAATGCATGCCAGTTCAGATGTACTTTTTGTAATTGCTGCAGGAGAAGTTTGGGTTGCTACAACAGGCACGACAGCACCAAGTGGTAATAACAGTACCAATGGAAATATTTGGCAACAGGTACAGACATCTGCTGGAGTTCCTCTTACTGGAGTAATCAATATAACTGGTAATAAATATGCTGGTTATGCACTTCTGTCTAATGGTGATATTTATACATGGGGAGATAATGTGGTAATTGGTGATGGTAGTCCCGCTCAAAACCTAGACTTTGCAACTTTAATGGCTACTCCACCAGCACCAGTGAAAGAAATATCTTCGTTTACACACAATGATGGTGATACAGGTCTATTATTGTTGGCAACTGATACAAAAGTTTATGGTGTAGGAGATAATACACTTGGAGAATTAATAACTACGGGTTCTGGTGTTGTTACTTCATGGACGGCAATACAAGATAATTCGGGCATGAGTGATCTTACAGGAGTTATCCAATTATCAACCACACATACTTCGGAAGAATGGGCTGCAGCTGCAGTACTTGTTGAACCAGCGTTACCCTCTGATCCTTATATCATATATAGTTGGGGTTGGAATAATCAAAACTCTATCGGTCAAGGTGGCAATGCTGTTATTCAAAATCCAACTATTCCTCCGTCATTCAATGTCGGTGTAGACGATCCAGTTTACGTGAGCGTGGGTGGTCATGCAATGACATTTTTCAATAGAGCTGGTGGTGGTTCAATTTGTTTTGTGGGACATATTACAAGTGGAAGTACCGGTGGTTTAACCACAGGATCTGGAAATGTGTTTGAATGTGTTATACCTGCAACAGTAGAGCTTTGCGGATCTCAACCAACAATTTTAGCTTTAGATGATGATTTTAGTGGTTCACCATTTGATGCGATTACTGGCGGTACTACCGCTAGTGTTTTTGCAGACAACGGGAATGGTATTGATGAATCGGATGGTTCACCAGCAACAGACGCAAATATTAATGATAATATAAATATTAGTAACAATGGAGGCTTAACAGGTGTTTCTATTAATACAGACGGAACAATAGATGTGCCAGCAGGCGCAACTGCAGGAACTTATACAGTAACGTATGAGATTTGTTTAAATGCTCCAAATGAAACTATATGTACTACAGCAAATGTAATCATCGAATTAGTAGCAAATTGTGATATCACAGCAATAAGTTCTTCTAATGAATCTGTTTGTAATGATAACCTAACACCAGATAATATTAGTGATGATACCTTTACGGCAGATATAACAGTAACTTTTACTAATGCACCTGGAGTCGGTACTCTAGATTTATCTGGTGATGGTACTGCTTCTGTTTCTGTGGTAGGTTTAACCTCACCACATACATTTACAGGTGTGACTCTGCCTGCTAATGGTAGTGCAATTTCATTAACAGCAACGTTTTCTGATGATGGTGCTTGTACGCTAACTAATAATTCGGTTGTTAATGCACCTTTTGAGTGTAGTGACGATGAGTGTCCAGATGTTATTCCACCAGGATCGCCATCAAGTGCACTTACAGCAGTTGATGTTACTTTTGATATTGTTAATCTAAATGATGAAGCTAATGCAAACTTATCAACTAAGCAGTTTAATAGTATTACTATAGCTGGTGAGCCTGCACCTTTTACAGATTTATTGGTGCCAGATAATATTTCGTATTCTTATTCTTCACCATCAGCAACTAACCAAAGGATGATAAATAATGGTGTTGATGGCGCTGCTATTACTGATGGTCCTGCAATTTTTGATCCTGAATTAATTGCCGCAAATACAGATAGAAACTTAAACCATTACTTTAGAAACGATGGTAATATTTTTCCAACAGACTATGTAAACTTTGAATTTAACTATGATATAAATTCAGCCTCTAATAGATATGTTATAATTACTGAGCGAAATGGTAATAATACTATGGAGGCTCAAGCCATAGACGAAAATGGAAATGTAATTGGAACTCCTCAAATTGTTGATAATGTCGGTGGTGGAACAACAACCTATATAGCCACAGGTCAGAACAATGATAATGGACAACAAATTTATGCCACAGTATATCCGCTAACTGCTTTTGTTGGGCCAAATATTCCTATTCGTGGTATAAGATTAACGCAAACTGGTGCACCAGCTAGTGGTGGTGATGGTGGTGATGGTAAAGTATTTATAGTATACGATCCATTTTTCTTAACACCTCCGCCTACTATTTCTTTGTCCACCTCTTTTACTCAACCAGTGTGTCCGGCAAATGAAGGTACAATTACCATAGATGCAACAGATAATGGAGGAGGTCCATTAGAATATAGTATTAATGGCGCTACAGGCCCATGGCAAGCTTCTAATGTATTTAACAATGTTGGTCCTGGAACATACAACGCCTCAGTAAGGTATATTGGTTCTCCTTCATGTCAAAATATTAGCCCAGATGCTTTTACACTTTTAGATGCAGGTTGTGTAGCTTGTAATATTTCAGATATTACATCCTCAAATATTGACCCTTGTGACGATAATAGTACACCGGGAGATATAACGGATGATACTTTTACCGCAGATATAACGGTAACTTTTGTTGGTGCACCTTCTACAGGAACTCTAGACCTTTCTGGTGATGGTTCGGCATCAGTTTCAGTTGTTGGATTAACCTCACCACATACATTTGTCGATGTAGTTCTTCCAGCAGATGGTGGAGCAATAGATTTAACGGCAACATTTTCTGATGATGTAACTTGTACATTAAACAACACAAATGTATTTACAGCACCTTTTGAGTGTAGTGATGATGCCTGTCTAGATGTGATTCCTCCAGGAAATCCAACAACGGCATTATTGGCAGGCGATGTAACCTTTGATGTTAACACAGGCTCAAATCAGTTTGATCCTGCTATTTTAAATTTTATAACAGTTGCAGGTCAGCCTAATCCTTTTACAGGTATTGCCAGACCAGAATCTACAAATTACTCATTTGCTAATCAAGCAGCTGCTAATCAGTTTATTACTCTTCAGAATACAACAACAAATGATATCACTCAAGGACCAGCAATATTTGATCCAGCTTTAATAGAAGCTAATTCAAATGCAAACTTGAGAAACTTCCTTTCTCTAGACAATGGTATTGAATCTACAGACTATGTAGAGTTTGTTTACAATTCAGACATAACATCTGCATCAAATAGATATGTGGTTGTTACTGAGCGAAATGGTAATAACGAAGTAAGTATTCAGGCTTTGGATAATAGTTTGAATTTAACAGGAAACGTAGTCACAGTTACTTTAGCTGATTACATAAATACAGGAGTGCCTATTCTTTCAGGTGTAAATGTATTTGCAGCTATTTATCCCTTAACAGCGTTAGTGCCATCTGGTACAGATATTAGAGGTGTTCGAATCACACAGAGTGGTGCAACAGGAACAGATGGAGGAGATGGCAAGATGTTTATACTTTACGATCCAAGTTTCTTTATTCCACCCCCAACAATTGAAGCTACAACAGATATAATTCAGCCAACTTGTCCAACAAATTTAGGATCTATAACCATTGATGCAACCGATAATGGTGGTGGTACTATAGAGTATAGTATCAATGGCGTAGCTGGACCATGGCAAACATTTAACGTATTCAATAACTTAATACCAGGTACATATACACCAGCAGTAAGGTATCAATCCGATATTCAATGTGTAGCTGTAGCTAATTCTGTGACGTTACAAGATTCTGATTTTGATATTACAGTGCTTACTGCATCAGATATAACAGCATGTAATGATAATGGTACACCATCAGATATAACAGACGATACTTTTACTGCAGACATTACGGTAACTTATGATAATGCTCCTTCTAGTGGAACTTTAGATATTACTGGTGATATTACACTGAGTATAGCTGTAGGTAGTTTAGATGGTGCAACAAGTCATGTTTTTGATGATGTTGTTTTACCAGCAAATGGTAATGATTTATCTTTTACGGCTACTTTTTCAGACGCACCTTCATGTACATTAACGGATTCTGCTTTAATTTCAGCACCTTTTGAGTGTAGTGATGATGCCTGTCTTGATGTAATTCCGACAGGAAATCCAACAGCATCATTATTAGCAGGCGATGTAACCTTTGATGTTAATACAGGCTCAAATCAGTTTGATCCTGCTATTTTAAATTTCATAACAGTTACTGGTCAGCCTAACCCTTTTACAGGTATTGCTAGACCAGAATCTACAAATTACTCATTTGCCAATCCAGCTGCAGCAAATCAGTTTATCACAGAACAAAACACAACAACACACGATATATCTCAAGGACCAGCAATATTTGATCCAGCTTTAATAGAAGCTAATTCAAATGCAAACTTGAGAAACTACCTTGCTTTAGACAATGGTATTGAATCTACAGATTATGTAGAGTTTGTTTACAATTCAGACATAACATCTGCATCAAATAGATATGTAGTTGTTACTGAACGAAACGGTAATAATGAAGTGAGCATCCAAGCTTTGGATAATAGTTTGAATTTAACAGGAAACGTAGTTACGGTTACCTTAGCTGATTATATAGATACAGGAGTACCAATACTTTCAGGTGTAAATGTATTTGCAGTAATTTATCCATTAACAGCATTGGTACCATCTGGTACAGATATTAGAGGTGTTCGAATCACACAGAGTGGTGCAACAGGAACAGATGGAGGAGATGGCAAGATGTTTATACTTTATGATCCAAGTTTCTTCGTCCCACCTCCAACAATTGAAGCTTCAACGAGTAGTATACAACCAACATGTTTGTCTAATTTAGGTACTATAACTGTAGATGCAACCGATAATGGTGGTGGTACTATAGAGTATAGTTTATCAAGTCTAAGTGGGTCAAACGATCAAACATGGCAGACATCCAATGTGTTTAACAATTTACCACCAGATTCTTATACTATAGAGGTTAGGTACCAAGCTACAACTACATGTAGTGCTACATCCTCAATGCCAATTGTTTTAGATTCTGCAGATTGTAGTATTAGTTTAATTAAGAGTATTACTAGTATCACTTCTTCAGGAGCACCAGGTTTATTAGATGATATTATAAATTATGAATTTACTATAACTAACACTGGTGATGAAACGTTATCTAACATAGTTGTAACAGATCCAATAGTCGGAACAGTTACTTGTGTAGATTCTAGTTTAGCACCAGGTTTAAGTACAACTTGTTCTGCTTCATATACTATATTACAATCTGATGTTGATGCAGGTGGAGTTGAAAATTCTGCTTTTGTTACTGCAGAAGTTCCAGGAGGGGATATTGGAAACACTTTAGACGATATTACAGACACATCTGACACTGGTACAGCAGCTGATGGTTCTGTAGTTACAGATCCTGAAACTGTTGAAACAGATGATATAGATTCCATTAATGGTGATAATAATGATGCTGACACTACTAATGATGTCACGCCTTTTACAATTCCTGAAGATCCAAGCATCGAGGCCGTTAAGACGGTAGCGATCACCAATGATGTAGCACCAGTAGGGGCAAGTTTAGGAGATACGGTAGAATATACGATCACGGTAACCAATACAGGTAATGTGACCTTAGACGGAGTAGCGATAGCGGATACGTTCGTGGACGCCAATGGTAACCCACTGACCTTATTGACCGGTCCAACGTTTGTAGGCCCATCCAGTTTAGGCAGTGCAGAAGGCGACCTATTGGTTGGCGAAGTAGCGACGTATACGGCGACCTATGTCATCGAGCAGGATGCCGTGGATGCCGGAGGCTTTAGCAACAGTGTTTTAGCTGATGGCGATAGTCCAGCGGACACGAATGTCG
>NZ_SZQF01000044.1 GCF_005869935.1 Winogradskyella algicola | reverse complement strand
GTCAATAAGGTCAGTGGGTTACCATTGGCGTCCACGAACGTATCCGCTATCGCTACTCCGTCTAAGGTCACATTACCTGTATTGGTTACCGTGATCGTATATTCTACCGTATCTCCTAAACTTGCCCCTACTGGTGCTACATCATTGGTGATCGCTACCGTCTTAACGGCCTCGATGCTCGGGTCTTCCGCTATTGGCGTTTC
>NZ_SZQF01000043.1 GCF_005869935.1 Winogradskyella algicola | reverse complement strand
TAGGCCCATCCAGTTTAGGCAGTGCAGAAGGCGACCTATTGGTTGGCGAAGTAGCGACGTATACGGCGACCTATGTCATCGAGCAGGATGCCGTGGATGCCGGAGGCTTTAGCAACAGTGTTTTAGCTGATGGCGATAGTCCAGCGGACACGAATGTCGATGACACGAGTGATGATGGTGATGACACGGATGGCAATACCGAAG
>NZ_SZQF01000042.1 GCF_005869935.1 Winogradskyella algicola | reverse complement strand
GACCTATTGGTAGGCGAAGTAGCGACGTACACGGCGACCTATGTCATCGGGCAGGACGCGGTAGATGCCGGCGGCTTTAGCAACAGTGTTTTAGCTGATGGCGATAGTCCAGCGGACACGAATGTCGATGACACGAGTGATGATGGTGATGACACGGATGGCAATACCGAAGACGATCCAACGGAAACGCCAATAGCGGAAGACCCGAGCATCGAGGCCGTTAAGACGG
>NZ_SZQF01000041.1 GCF_005869935.1 Winogradskyella algicola | reverse complement strand
CTACTCCACCGACTATAGATAATACAAATACAGATAATATTGTTATTCAATGTGGTGTGACACCTGATGGTACATTAGAAGCATGGCTTGCTAATAATGCAGGTGCAACGGCTAATGATACTTGTGGTAGTGTGACATGGTCTAATGACTATGGTGCTAATACTGACGTAGATTGTGCAAATGGAGCTATTACTGTAACATTTACTGCTACTGATGAGTGTGGTAACAC
>NZ_SZQF01000040.1 GCF_005869935.1 Winogradskyella algicola | reverse complement strand
AGTACTAGCAGGTGAAGTATCGTCAGTACATTCTACTGAAGTATCGGCAGGAATTGTTAATACAGGGTCGACTGTATCAATAATAGAATAAGTAGCTGTAGTATTTGCCGTGTTACCACACTCATCAGTAGCAGTAAATGTTACAGTAATAGCTCCATTTGCACAATCTACGTCAGTATTAGCACCATAGTCATTAGACCATGTCACACTACCACAAGTATCATTAGCCGTTGCAC
>NZ_SZQF01000039.1 GCF_005869935.1 Winogradskyella algicola | reverse complement strand
GGCAGGAACCGTAGTAGCGGGACCATACAACAGTGGTGATACCGTAACGTTAACAGTAGACGCTACGGATGATGCCTGTGATGCGGACCTGGGAGAGTTTACCTTTACCTGTCCAGAGCCGGCACCAACCAACGATAATTGTTCAGGAGCATTGCCATTGGATTGCGGCGTAACGGTAACGGGCAGTACAGAAGGAGCCACGGCATCCGGATTGGATGCTGAGTGTGACGGCTTTGCCTCTTCGGACGCCT
>NZ_SZQF01000038.1 GCF_005869935.1 Winogradskyella algicola | reverse complement strand
CGATTGTAGCCGAAGGTATATCCATAGAAGGTGTAACACCATACTTATTTGATAACTATACAGGTACTTACACTGAGATTCCTCAGACAGGTTCCGTTGACTATAGCTATTCTGTGGATGCAGGTATAACGTCTTCAATTGCTAACGATCGTTTTTCAGTTGTGTTCTTCCAGTCAACATTATCAACAGGTAGTTTTGACTTGGATAGCGTTAAGCTCTATCCAAACCCAACTAATATCGGTAAGTTCTATTTGA
>NZ_SZQF01000037.1 GCF_005869935.1 Winogradskyella algicola | reverse complement strand
ATGCCAATGATGCATTAAGTATCACAAACTTGGACGAGAATTTTGCGACCAGTAATAACGGTGAACTGCTAAGTATTGAAAACAGGGCAATGCCTCAGGAAACAGAGGAAATACAATTGGAGATTAACACTTATAGAAGTACAAATTATACGATTGTAGCCGAAGGTATATCCATAGAAGGTGTAACACCATACTTATTTGATAACTATACAGGTACTTACACTGAGATTCCTCAGACAGGTTCCGTTGACTATA
>NZ_SZQF01000036.1 GCF_005869935.1 Winogradskyella algicola | reverse complement strand
AGTATGTTCAAAGCGGAGCTCAAGGGATGCGTCAGCAATCCATTGAGCTCTGATTTGTTAATGAAGTTGTTTAGTTGCCAAGCTTGCTTGAGCATTTTTTTGTTTGAAGTATGTTCAAAGCGGAGCTTAAGGGATGCGTCAGCAATCCATTGAGCTCTGATTTGTTAATGAAGTTGTTTAGTTGCCAAGCTTGCTTGAGCATTTTTTTGTTTGAAGTATGTTCAAAGCGGAGCTCAAGGGATGCGTCAGCAATCC
>NZ_SZQF01000025.1 GCF_005869935.1 Winogradskyella algicola | reverse complement strand
GATGAGTGTGGTAACAGCGTATCTGCTGATCAAACAATCACAGTAGTTGATACTACGGATCCTACAATCAATGTTCCTGCAGATGTCACTATAGAGTGTACTGAAGATGAGTCTTCTGCTAATACTGGTGTTGCTACTGGTGCAGATACTTGTGGTACAGTAACCATTACTGAGTCAGACGTAGAGACGGCTGCTTGTGGTAATACAAAAACTATTGTTAGAACTTGGACCGTAACTGATGAGTGTGGTAACAGCGTATCTGCTGACCAAACGATTACAGTGGTTGATACTACTCCACCGACTATAGATAATACAAATACAGATAATATTGTTATTCAATGTGGTGTGACACCTGATGGTACATTAGAAGCATGGCTTGCTAATAATGCAGGTGCAACGGCTAATGATACTTGTGGTAGTGTGACATGGTCTAATGACTATGGTGCTAATACTGACGTAGATTGTGCAAATGGAGCTATTACTGTAACATTTACTGCTACTGATGAGTGTGGTAACACGGCAAATACTACAGCTACTTATTCTATTATTGATACAGTCGACCCTGTATTAACAATTCCTGCCGATACTTCAGTAGAATGTACTGACGATACTTCACCTGCTAGTACTGGCACTGCAACCGCAACTGACGATTGTGCAACTCCAAATGTAACTTTTAGTGATGTTGAAGTAGCAGACTGTGGAAATACTAAGACCATAACAAGAACCTGGACAGCTACTGATGCATGTGGTAACAGCGTATCTGCTG
>NZ_SZQF01000035.1 GCF_005869935.1 Winogradskyella algicola | reverse complement strand
CAGATAATGGAGGAAGCACAAGTCTAAGTCAATTACGCTTATCGTTGTATGAAAGCAGTGCCTTTGCTAATAACGACACAGCTACTGATGGTGTGTTGATACTGTTTGGCGCAAATGGAAATAATGGAATAGATGCCAATGATGCATTAAGTATCACAAACTTGGACGAGAATTTTGCGACCAGTAATAACGGTGAACTGCTAAGTATTGAAAACAGGGCAATGCCTCAGGAAACAGAGGAAATACAATTGGAGA
>NZ_SZQF01000034.1 GCF_005869935.1 Winogradskyella algicola | reverse complement strand
CACCGTAGCAGACATGGATGAAGTGTGGGTACGTGTAGAAGACCCAAATACAGCAGAAGGCTGTTACAAGGTAACACGCTTAGAGTTAATCGTAAATCCATTACCAGTGTTGGTTCAACCAGCACCATTGGTGTTGTGTGATGCCATAACCTTAGGGGATGAACAAGAAGCCTTCACGTTGGAAGATGCGAATGCCGAGATACTGAACGGACAGACAGGAATCACACTGACCTATTATGAGACCCAGCAGGATGC
>NZ_SZQF01000033.1 GCF_005869935.1 Winogradskyella algicola | reverse complement strand
GCATCCTGCTGGGTCTCATAATAGGTCAGTGTGATTCCTGTCTGTCCGTTCAGTATCTCGGCATTCGCATCTTCCAACGTGAAGGCTTCTTGTTCATCCCCTAAGGTTATGGCATCACACAACACCAGTGGTGCTGGTTGAACCAACACTGGTAATGGATTTACGATTAACTCTAAGCGTGTTACCTTGTAACAGCCTTCTGCTGTATTTGGGTCTTCTACACGTACCCACACTTCATCCATGTCTGCTACGGTG
>NZ_SZQF01000032.1 GCF_005869935.1 Winogradskyella algicola | reverse complement strand
ATACAGGTAATGTGACCTTAGACGGAGTAGCGATAGCGGATACGTTCGTGGACGCCAACGGTAACCCACTGACCTTATTGACCGGTCCAACGTTTGTAGGCCCATCCAGTTTAGGCAGTGCAGAAGGGGACCTATTGGTAGGCGAAGTAGCGACGTACACGGCGACCTATGTCATCGGGCAGGACGCGGTAGATGCCGGCGGCTTTAGCAACAGTGTTTTAGCTGATGGCGATAGTCCAGCGGACACGAATGTCG
>NZ_SZQF01000031.1 GCF_005869935.1 Winogradskyella algicola | reverse complement strand
CCTATGTTATCGAGCAGGATGCCGTGGATGCCGGAGGCTTTAGCAACAGTGTTTTAGCTGATGGCGATAGTCCAGCGGACACGAATGTCGATGACACGAGTGATGATGGTGATGACACGGATAGCAACACCGAAGACGATCCAACGGAAACGCCAATAGCGGAAGACCCGAGCATCGAGGCCGTTAAGACGGTAGCGATCACCAATGATGTAGCACCAGTAGGGGCAAGTTTAGGAGATACGGTAGAATATACGATCACGGTAACCAATACAG
>NZ_SZQF01000030.1 GCF_005869935.1 Winogradskyella algicola | reverse complement strand
TAAACTCTCCCAGGTCCGCATCACAGGCATCATCCGTAGCGTCTACTGTTAACGTTACGGTATCACCACTGTTGTATGGTCCCGCTACTACGGTTCCTGCCATTACTGGATACGTGTTTGTGCCGTCACTGATCACTGTTCCTGCAGATCCTGCATCCGATACTACAACCTCCACGTTGAAGGTCCCGGTACCGTCCACCTCACTACAGGTCTCTACTACCGATACGCTGTCTATCGTTGGCTCTACACACTCTGGTGGTGCCACACAGGTTAGGTCTAACGTAAAGTCGG
>NZ_SZQF01000029.1 GCF_005869935.1 Winogradskyella algicola | reverse complement strand
TCTTCAAAAAAGGCGGCGACCTACTCTTCCACAAGTGCAGTACCATCGGCGCAAACGGGCTTAACTTCTCTGTTCGGAAAGGTAAGAGGTGAGCCCCGTCGCTATAACCACCTTAAACTGTTTCGGTTGTTAAAACCGTATAATAAACATATTGAAAAAAGTTGCATGATTTGTACTTATAAAAAGAGCGGCGTACAATAAGCCTATGGGTTATTAGTACTACTCGGCTATGACATTACTGCCTTTACACCTGTAGCCTATCAACGTGGTCATCTTCCACGACCCTTTAAAGAAATCTCATCTTGTGGTGGGTTTCGCGCTT
>NZ_SZQF01000028.1 GCF_005869935.1 Winogradskyella algicola | reverse complement strand
CTGGACAGGTAAAGGTAAACTCTCCCAGGTCCGCATCACAGGCATCATCCGTAGCGTCTACTGTTAAGGTCACGGTATCACCACTGTTGTATGGTCCCGCTACTACGGTTCCTGCCATTACTGGATACGTGTTTGTACCGTCGCTGATCACCGTTCCTGCAGATCCTGCATCGGATACAACAACCTCCACGTTAAAGGTACCGGTGCCGTCCACCTCACTACAGGTCTCTACTACCGATACGCTGTCTATCGTTGGCTCTACACACTCTGGTGGTGCCACACAGGTTAGGTCTAACGTAAAGTCGGCCGTTCCGAAATAATCAAATATTCTTA
>NZ_SZQF01000027.1 GCF_005869935.1 Winogradskyella algicola | reverse complement strand
CATCCAGTTTAGGCAGTGCAGAAGGCGACCTATTGGTTGGCGAAGTAGCGACGTATACGGCGACCTATGTTATCGAGCAGGATGCCGTGGATGCCGGAGGCTTTAGCAACAGTGTTTTAGCTGATGGCGATAGTCCAGCGGACACGAATGTCGATGACACGAGTGATGATGGTGATGACACGGATGGCAATACCGAAGACGATCCAACAGAAACGCCAATAGCGGAAGACCCGAGCATCGAGGCCGTTAAGACGGTAGCGATCACCAATGATGTAGCACCAGTAGGGGCAAGTTTAGGAGACACAGTAGAATATACGATCACGGTAACCAATACAG
>NZ_SZQF01000026.1 GCF_005869935.1 Winogradskyella algicola | reverse complement strand
TAAAGTCGGCCGTTCCGAAATAATCAAATATTCTTACCGTATAGGTTCCTGCCGATGGGGCGTCCAAGGTGATTTCCTCTGGACTGCCGCTATCGCTACATGCTAGGCTCGTAAGATCGTCGCATGGCCCTGAATAAACGAACATCACACCATCAAAGGCGAAGCCGCCTGTAGCATCGTCCAAGCTTAGCGTATAGCTGCTCGTTCCGTCCGCTACAAACGTATAGAACAGGTCGAAGGCGTCCGAAGAGGCAAAGCCGTCACACTCAGCATCCAATCCGGATGCCGTGGCTCCTTCTGTACTGCCCGTTACCGTTACGCCGCAATCCAATGGCAATGCTCCTGAACAATTATCGTTGGTTGG
>NZ_SZQF01000024.1 GCF_005869935.1 Winogradskyella algicola | reverse complement strand
CTACTCCGTCTAAGGTCACATTACCTGTATTGGTTACCGTGATCGTATATTCTACCGTATCTCCTAAACTTGCCCCTACTGGTGCTACATCATTGGTGATCGCTACCGTCTTTACGGCCTCGATACTCGGGTCTTCCGCTATTGGCGTTTCCGTTGGATCGTCTTCGGTATTGCCATCCGTGTCATCACCATCATCACTAACGTCATCGACATTCGTGTCCGCTGGACTATCTCCATCAGCTAAAACACTGTTGCTAAAGCCTCCGGCATCCACGGCATCCTGCTCGATGACATAGGTCGCCGTATACGTCGCTACTTCGCCAACCAATAGGTCGCCTTCTGCACTGCCTAAACTGGATGGGCCTACAAACGTTGGACCGGTCAATAAGGTCAGTGGGTTACCGTTGGCGTCCACGAACGTATCCGCTATCGCTACTCCGTCTAAGGTCACATTACCTGTATTGGTTACCGTGATCGTATATTCTACCGTATCTCCTAAACTTGCCCCTACTGGTGCTACATCATTGGTGATCGCTACCGTCTTAACGGCCTCGATGCTCGGGTCTTCCGCTATTGGCGTTTCCGTTGGATCGTCTTCGGTATTGCCATCCGTGTCATCACCATCATCACTCGTGTCATCGACATTCGTGTCCGCTGGACTATCGCCATCAGCTAAAACACTGTTGCTAAAGCCTCCGGCATCCACGGCATCCTGCTCGATAACATAGGTCGCCGTATACGTCGCTACTTCGCCAACCAATAGGTCGCCTTCTGCACTGCCTAAACTGGATGGGCCTACAAACGTTGGACC
>NZ_SZQF01000023.1 GCF_005869935.1 Winogradskyella algicola | reverse complement strand
ACCGTTCTACGCAATTTGACCAAACCTATGCACGTATATTTTGACTTAAACATTTTTGACAGAATCGAGAAGAAAGAAAATCTTCCTGAATCTGAAAATGAAATATATACGGAATTGGAGAATTTGGTACTTGAGAATAAAATTACTGTCCCTTATTCAAATGCACATCTGAATGACTTATTTCGTGGATTTCAAAAGAATCCGAATTATATAGATGGACATTTAGACAATATTGAAAAACTAACCAATAATCTCTGTATTTGCCAATATTGGGGAAGAAAGGAAACGACTTGGCATTTTAGAGAAATAAGAGAGTTTTTTAACGAAAAGCAAACGGAATGGGAATTCGAAGTGAGTTCGTTCGATGACTTATTTACTGATATGCCGAATTTTTACTTGCACTTTAAATTAGTTCCTCTGCCTAAAGAATGGAAATTAGGATATCAAGACCCAATGTTCGGAATAATGTATCCGAAATCAAAAATTGAAAACAACTACTACGCTTTATTTGAGGACATATTTAACTTTCAAAGTAGATTAAAAACTGATTACAGCTTATACAAAACCTTTAAGGCTTATCTAATAAAAAGTATGAATAAGCTCAAAAACAATAAGGAAATGTTGAAATCTATAAAAGAAAACTTCAAGGATTTACCAAAACACTTGGACATTTTTGAACTTTCAGATTTATATGGACCAAAATCGAAAACAAGCGAAAACAGTAACTACTCAAAATTGATAGAAACGTTTTATAAATACGATTTGAAAGGTTACAAGTCAGATGGGAATTTCAACAATATGTTTGATGACTCACTTCATACTTTTTATGGAGCACATTGCGAATTTTTCGTGACCAACGATGATAGGTGCAAATACAAAACTGAAGAAACTTATAAACGACTAAAAATAAAAACGAGAGTAATAAAAGCAAACGAATATAAAGAAATAAAAAACTGCGTAGAACAACGTGTATAGCTCATTGCGGCTGAATTCCTAATCGGAATTCATTGCAATTTGCTATCTTTCGGTTACGGCGGAAAATCATAGCTGATTTTCCGCAACGAGCCATACACAAAACCGTT
>NZ_SZQF01000022.1 GCF_005869935.1 Winogradskyella algicola | reverse complement strand
CTTAAGTTTACAATCCATTATATTTAGAAGATTAACCAGAAAGCACAAAAGAGAGGATTAAGATTAGTATACACGGTGAAGCTGTAACTTCGACAACAATGATAATCCCCTCTCTTTTCTACTTAGATATCGTTCAGTTCTGTGAGACCTGGATCTCGATTTTAAGTTGTTGATGTACAAGTAGATTGTCCTTTCCAAAAAAAGTTCTTATGAATAAAGATAAAGAAATTTACGGTATAGACATCAGTAAAAGTGTATTTGATGTTTACAGTACAAAAGGAGGTCATGTTCAATTAAAAAATGACGACAAAGGCTTTAAATCACTTTTAAGAACATTGCCACGGCATGCACTAGTGGTTATGGAGGCCACGGGCTATTACCATTATCGCTTGGCGCAGTACTTATATTCACAAGGTATCGCTGTCTCGGTTGTTAATCCATTATCGGTAAAGCGATTTATCCAGATGCGCTTGGCCAAGGTAAAGACCGATAAGAGCGATGCGAGGGCGATCTGTGAATATGGTATGCAGAACCAGGTTGCTTTGTACAATGCCCTTACAGCAGTACAAGCTGAATGCTTGCAGCTGTTTCGGCTTTTGGATATTTACATCAAACAACGTACGGCGACCAAGAACAAGATCAAGGGGGAAGAATCCCTGGGCAGGCCTTCCAAGTTCGTCTACAGTTCACTAAAGCGTAACCTGAGGCATCTGGACAAAGAGATCAACGGGTTGGAAGCACGATTATTGGAACTGGTAAAACAAGATCAGCAAGAGCAATTGACCTTGCTTAAGAGTATTCCCGGTATGGGTGTTAAAACTGCGTTGTTTTTAATCGTTGTTACCGATGGTTTTAGAAAATTCGAAAACGCCAGGCAATTGTGCAGTTATGTCGGTATCACCCCAACGATAAGGGAGTCGGGAAGCAGTATCAGGGGCAGAAGTAGAATAAGTAAAATTGGGAACAAAAAGCTCAGGAACTTACTGTTTCTATGTGCATTCTCAGCATGTAAACACAATAAGGCCTGTAGGGAATTGTACGATAGGATAGTGGCAAAAGGGAAAAGCAAGAAACTGGCACTCATTGCAGTAGCAAACAAACTGTTAAAACAGGCTTTTGCTATTGCAAAATCAGGATTGCCATATGACGAGAACTTTGTTTCAAAATTAGC
>NZ_SZQF01000021.1 GCF_005869935.1 Winogradskyella algicola | reverse complement strand
GATGCATGTGGTAACAGCGTATCTGCTGACCAAACGATTACGGTTGTTGATACTACTGATCCTACAATCAATATTCCTGCAGATGTGACTATAGAGTGTACTGAAGATGAGTCTTCTGCTAATACTGGTGTTGCTACTGGTGCAGATACTTGTGGTACAGTTACCATTACTGAATCAGACGTTGAGACTGCAGCTTGTGGTAATACTAAAACTATTGTTAGAACTTGGACGGTAACTGATGAGTGTGGTAACAGCGTATCTGCTGACCAAACAATCACTGTGGTTGATACTACGGATCCTACAATCAACGTTCCTGCTGATGTAATTATTGAGTGTACTGAAGATGAGTCTTCTGCTAATACTGGTGTTGCTACTGGTGCAGATACTTGTGGTACAGTAACCATTACTGAGTCAGATGTAGAAACTGCAGCTTGTGGTAATACGAAAACTATTGTTAGAACTTGGACTGTAACTGATGAGTGTGGTAACAGCGTATCTGCTGACCAAACGATTACAGTGGTTGATACTACGGATCCTACAATAAACGTTCCTGCTGATGTCACTATAGAGTGTACTGAAGATGAGTCTTCTGCTAATACTGGTGTTGCTACTGGTGCAGATACTTGTGGTACAGTAACCATTACCGAATCGGATGTTGAAACTGCGGCTTGTGGTAATACTAAAACTATTGTTCGTACATGGACTGTAACTGATGAGTGTGGTAACAGCGTATCTGCTGACCAAACGATTACGGTTGTTGATACTACTGATCCTACAATCAATATTCCTGCAGATGTGACTATAGAGTGTACTGAAGATGAGTCCTCTGCCAATACTGGTGTTGCTACTGGTGCAGACACTTGTGGTACAGTAACCATTACTGAGTCAGACGTAGAGACGGCTGCTTGTGGTAATACAAAAACTATTGTTCGTACTTGGACGGTAACGGATGAGTGTGGTAATTCAGTGTCTGCTGACCAAACCATTACGGTTGTTGATACTACTGATCCTACAATCTCTGTTCCTGCTGATATTACTATTGAATGTACTGAAGATGAGTCTTCTGCTAATACTGGTGTTGCTACTGGTGCAGATACTTGTGGTACAGTAACCATTACTGAGTCAGACGTAGAGACGGCTGCTTGTGGTAATACAAAAACTATTGTTAGAACTTGGACCGTAACTGATGAGTGTGGTAACAGCGTATCTGCTGACCAAACGATTACAGTGGTTGATACTACTCCACCGACTATAGATAATACAAATACAGATAATATTGTTATTCAATGTGGTGTGACAC
>NZ_SZQF01000020.1 GCF_005869935.1 Winogradskyella algicola | reverse complement strand
TGGTGCTGGTTGAACCAACACTGGTAATGGATTTACGATTAACTCTAAGCGTGTTACCTTGTAACAGCCTTCTGCTGTATTTGGGTCTTCTACACGTACCCACACTTCATCCATGTCTGCTACGGTGTTGGTGTAGGCGGTCGGGTTTGCGATTGGATTGTTGGCGTCGTTGGCATTGAGCTCTGTCTGGTAATACGTTATATCGTAATCTGCAGGGTCTGCACCGTTTAACAGCTCTTCTGCCTTGCTTGTTAGATCAAATTGTGCAAAACCATCGGCAGAGGCATCGTCGCACTCCTCTAATGGTGTCGGCTCTATGATCTGCGGCGTTGGCTCTACTATGAGTTCCAGTTCTACTATCGTGGCACAGTCTGTCGCTATGGTAGCACTCTCCACCCTGGCGTACAATAAAATAGGGGCATCACTATCACCGTTATCTGCCACGATATTGTTGTAGCCTACTGTCGTATCTATCGCGTCAACGTTGTTATCCGCATTGGCAAAGGTTTCGTGGTAGGTTACCGTCAGGCCTGCGGTACCTCCCGTGATCTCGCTGTCGGCTTCGGTCAAATCGAATATCCCAAAACCATCGTTATCGGGATCACAATAGTACAATGGTGTCGGTGTATTGGCTACCGGTGCCTGTTGTACATCCAGCACCAAGGTCGTGGTGTCGTAACAACCCGTTGCGTTATCTTCTACACGAACGTAAATAGTCTGTGGGTTGCTAACGTTGGTGTAAGGTATTGCTAAGGGATTTACTTCTGCTTCTGCGTCGGCCAGATCAAAATAATAACTTACGGTATAGGATGGATTGTTGCCACTGATCTCACCATTCTTAACGTTTAAATCTATTGCCGTTAACCCATCTGGTGTTCCGTCATCACAAACTTCCAATGGAGTTGGATCTACCAAGACTGGTAATGGGTTAACCTCTAGCTCGAACGTCACCTGGTTGCTGCAGCCTGTATTGTCATTGGTAAGTACAGCATAGATCGTCTGTGGATTACTGGTATTTGCATATGGTCCTGTAATGGCGTTCACGTTAAGATCCGCATCGGTTGGATCGGCATAATAGCTCACCGATACATTGACCTGACCGTTCAGTATCTCTGCTTCCTTGCTCGTTAGGTCGAACAGCTCCTGCTCGTCACCTGGATTATCCTCGTCGCAAAGTTCATATGGGCTCACCGCTACAGTGGCCGGTAATGGGTTGACGATAAGCTGTAAGGTCGTGGTATCATAGCAGCCTGCTCCGTTCTCGATGCGTACGTAAACTTCTTCCGTGTCGGCTACGGTATTGGTGTACAGTATAGGAAGCACATCCGTACCATCGATAGCTCCTTGTGGCGTGGAATGGTACGTCACTACAACCCCAGTCTGAGCTCCTATGACCTCTGCATCGCGGTCGCTCAGATCAAACTCCACAAAACCGTCGGTGTCGTCGTCGCATTCCTCCAAGGCCATTGGCATGTTCGCAACTGGATTGCCCAATACCTCTAGTTCTAAGGTGGTGACTGCATAACA
>NZ_SZQF01000019.1 GCF_005869935.1 Winogradskyella algicola | reverse complement strand
AAAAGAGAGGGGATTATCATTGTTGTCGAAGTTACAGCTTCACCGTGTATACTAATCTTAATCCTCTCTTTTGTGCTTTCTGGTTAATCTTCTAAATATAATGGATTGTAAACTTAAGACGTGTATAATGCATTGCTACCACTAGCCTACTCGGAAAATCCTACGGATTTCCCTCTGGTTCGTGACTTTTTACTAACTTAGTTCCTTACCAACGCAACACATCATAACACGAAGCCGTTAGCAACAAGCAAAGACGAACATCGACGAAAAACACAATCATTGGGATATTATTACTATTGTTTAGTTCTTGCAACGATAAATCAAGTGCTGAATTTTCTCTGACAGGAAAAACGAGAGGAATTGAAAACGGAACAATGATTTATTTAGATAATGCTGATAGCCAAACTATTGACCTTATCGATTCTACAAAAGTTGAGAACAATTCATTTGTTTTTAATACAGAATTACCAAATTCACCTTTACACGTAGTTTTAAGAACCAATGACGATTCACATTATAGATTCTTATGGTTAGAAAATAAATCTATGACTTTTGACGCATCACAAAATGACTTTGAAAATGCAATTGTAACGGGTTCAAAAGTGGAAAATTCGGCTCAATCTTTAAGAAAAGAACTTGAAAATCTTTCAGAAGAAAACCAGAGAAAAAAGGAGATAGAATTTATAAAGAAACATCCAAATAGCATTGTAAGTGCAGAAACACTTTCGACCTATTTAACGACTTTTGGTAAAAACGAAACCAAGGAACTTTTTGACCTATTTTCGGATGAAAACAAGTTATCAAAATACGGAAAGATAATTTCGTCCTACCTTGAACTGAAAGAACAAGCCGAAATCGGTGGACAATTCATAGATTTTGAAATGGTTGACAAAAACGGAGAATTAAAAAAACTTTCAGACTTAAAAGGCAAAATCATTTTTCTTGACTTTTGGGCTTCTTGGTGTGCACCTTGCAGAAAAGAAAACCCGAATTTGGTAAAAACTTACGAAAAGTTTAAACCAAAAGGATTTGAAATATTTGCTGTTTCATTGGACGAAAACAAAGAAAATTGGATAAAAGCAATTGAGAAAGATAAACTGAATTGGTATCACGTTAACGATTTAAAAGGAAACGGAAATAAGGCCTCTCTAATTTATGGAGTTGAGGGAATTCCTGACAGTTTTTTAATTGACCAAAATGGAATAATTGTAGCGAGAGATTTACGAGGAAAAGAGTTGGATAAAAAGTTAACCGAACTAATGGAATAATGCCAGTTGCTAACAACGTATATAGCTCATAGCTAGTTATTTGCTTAATCAAAGTTAAGGCATATTTGCAAGTCCGCCAAATTTTTTAATTTGGCTTATTGAAAAGAAAAGATAATAAGAAAATTAAAAAATTCGGCTCGTGCTTAACCGAAAAATAATCGCTAATTTGCACGCTACGAGCCATATACAAGACCGTTCTACGCAATTTGACCAAACCTATGCACGTATATTTTGACTTAAACATTTTTGACAGAATCGAGAAGAAAGAAAATCTTCCTGAATCTGAAAATGAAATATATACGGAATTGGAGAATTTGG
>NZ_SZQF01000001.1 GCF_005869935.1 Winogradskyella algicola | reverse complement strand
TTTAATGCCGCTTTGTGTGAATGAACTTACCCAAACCTGCCACATTGTGTCCGTTTAGGGGCTGCAAATATAAAACCCTTTTCATTACCACCAAATTCTTTTTAAACTTTTATTGAAGAAATTTTTAACAAGGCAAGTCAATAGACTGAAATACAAATATGTAATCTAAAAATAAATCTAAAACTTTATAAGAAAAAGTCCCATACCAAACCAAAACGAATGGTAAAGTCCCTATAAGGGTGATTAGGAGCTGAGAAATAATCATAACCTGTAAATGAGGAATTGAAATGTTCTGCTTTAAAGAAAATACGAGTTTGCCTCACTTTTGCATTAATAAAAAAGTCTAATCTTGGAAAACCACCAATCTTAGTTGAATTCTGAGTATAGAATTCTGCTAAGACAGGATCATACCCATTCATGTTGTATTCTGTAAAATAATTGAATGTTACCCCTGTTTGGAGTTGCATGGCTTTCTTAAAAATATGGTTTGAATAGTAAAGCGTATTTCTAGAAATTAGTGTAGGTACGTTTAATACTTCTGCATCACTTAAAACATTCTGATACATAATTGTGTTGTCTAAAGCAAAGTTACCAACTCTAAATTCTCTCTGAACCTTTAACCTTAAATATTGTAATGAACTATTTAACTGTTGCGGACTGATAAGCCTTACGCCATCTTCATTGATTTCATCTAAATTGAAATATGTATAATTTTCAATGTTTGAAATATCTAAAGATGCATTAAAAAACTTTTGGGACTTAATATTAAACCTTAACTGTTGAGTATTGATGTTATTAAATTGATTGAAATTATACCAATTATAGTTAGTATAATCACTTTGATATAATAAATAGTTATAGTTTGGTAATTTAGAACTAATATTAATCCCACCAGAAATATTAATGTCATCATTAAGTTTTAGTCCAAGTTCTGCATCAATATAACTACCTGCAAACTCATCAGACAGATTTAAACTTGCTTTACCCTGTAAATGAATTGACTTGATGGTCTTTTTATATGATGCATCTAATCCTAAATAATCAGCCTTTATTCTATTTGGTATTAATTCCTCAGGGAATAAAACTACGCTATTATATCCATAGTTGATATTGGTATAATTTATTCCAAATGTAATTTCCCCTAAAATATTATTTATGAATTCAGCATAAACTTTTGTTCTAAAGTCTTCGAGTTTAACTTTATCATTAATTCTACTTGTAAAAGAGTCACCAAAATAATCACTTGAAGGTGAATCTTGATAGTATTGAAAATATTTGTCTTCAAAGAAAACCTCGTTTACGATCGTTAGTCTATTGTTATTAATTGAGTCTTTTTTATTTACAATGTCGTAAGAGTGACTTAAGAAAAATCTTTTTCCTTTTAAAATACTTTCTGCATCTTCGAAATTCATATCAAAAACTGACCTATCTAAAAACTCTTCATCACCAGATGTGAAATTTTCTAAATCTTCATCCTTAATTCCTCCATTCTCTTGATTAAGAAAATCTTGCATTACAATATGTCCCTTAGCTTTGTACCGATTATTTTTTGTATTGTAATTTGAGGTTACCCTAAAATTACCTGTACTGGTTAATGCATTTTGGTAATTACCCAATGACCTCAAACCTTTATATGCTATTGAAAAGTTAAACTGTCTCGAAAGGTTTACAGCGAAAAAAGCATCTAACATCTGCCCTTGTTCAAAAGCTGTCTTATATGTCAGTCTTGTCCACGGTGTTGGCACTTCATAATACTTAGTGTCGTCATTTTCTAAATAATTAAAATGTCTTGCTCTGGCACCAAATAAGGGCTTGGTTTCATCACTTATATAATTAATACTTAAAGAATTGTAAGTCTGACCTATATTGGCAAAAGGCATTAACCCAAAGTTGTCTCTCTGTAAATAATTAAATTTATAATCCTTTTTTATGGTCAAAGTGGTGTCAACTATAGAGGTATCTACTTCGGTGTTGTACTGCAAATACATGTCAATAGAAGCAATATTTTTGAATCCTCGTGACCTTTTAACTGCACTTGAATCATTATTATTAAAAAAACCATTATTTACTGTTGCAGTAGCTCTATTTAACTTTCTTTGAGCTGAAAGACATTGAGTTATAAAACCAAATAAAAGAAGTATTAAGATATTTTTGTGCAATGGCTTGAGCATATACTAATAACAAGGTATAATTTTATTTATTGTCTTAATTGCAGAACAAGGATTGTTTCTTGTAATTTTTGGCTAAAATACAATTTCGTTTTCTTATTAGTTATTACTCTGAAGTAATATTGAAGAAAAACTATCTAATAAGTTATCTAAGCTTATTTGTCATAATATACTTTGTTAAGATGGTAAATAAGTTAAACAATGATATTTTTGTACAAAGTAAATTATGTTATCCAAATAATATTCAATTCTAACTAATTAAAATAATTATGAGACAACTATTAATTTTCATTTTCTTTATTCTAGCATTATATTCTTGTACTAATGACAAAGATGGTTACAAGATTAAAGGTTCTGCAACAGGATTAGTAGATGGTTCTACTATTTATTTAAAAACTTTAAATAAAGACGGAAGAGAACTAATAATTGACACGGCTATTGTAACGAAGGGGAAATTTAATATTACAGGCAATATAAGTGAACCTACAATTCATTTTCTATCTACTTCTAATTCTCGAGGGCAATTAATCTTCATGCTTGAAGATAGTGATATAAAAATTGATCTTAATATTAACAATATTTATTTATCTCAGGTTTCGGGATCTAAATCTAACGAAGATTTTTTACGCTTTCAAGCCGGTATGGACTCTATAAGACAAGAGAGTAACAATATTGTTTTGGCTTACAGGAAGTATGGACTTTCGAATGAGCAAAAAAAAGATTCGCTTCACAAATTACTTGAAAAGTCGAGTTTAGCAATGCAAGATTACCCACTTATATTTATTAAAAGAAATCCAACTAGTTATTTTAGCCTTAATCTAATTAATCTAGAAACTAATAAACTAAAGGTTGATCTAAACGGCTATTATAAAGCGTTTGAGAATTTATCGGATGACTTAAAAAACACGCCAAAAGGAATCATTGTTAAGAAAAAATTAGATTCTTTAATTTCAGTTCGTGAAGGTTCAAAACTATAATTAACCTTCTTTGAGCGTAAACTTAAGTTTCTTATAGATTTGGGTTCTGTTAAATAAAAAACGTCCTTTCTAAATTTAGAAAGGACGTTTTTTATTACTAATTTCTTCTGAGGTAAAAGGCAAGTTTTAATTTATTATTAACTTATGTGAACTGGTTCTACCACCTTCGAAAATATTAACCATGTAAACACCCGACTTAGCATCATCTAAAGTAATCGTTTCATTAAACAATAATGATTCGTTTCTAAATATCTGATCATGTACTAATCTACCTTGTAAATCATAAACCTCAATCTTAACATCGTTGTTTGAGTTATTACTATTTGACTCAAAACTTACTGTAAACTCACCGTTAGAAGGATTAGGAAATAATGTTAGCTTTCTATTCAAATCATTCTCATTTAAACTTAAGGTAAGATTATTTCCAGTTATTATCAAAGAGAAGTCTTGGGACTGTGGATCGAAAGGGCCACCAGTACTACCTTGTAATGTTCCTTTATGAGTCACTGTTAATGTATACATTCCACTAACTGGTGCATCTATGTCAACTCTTTCAATATTATCAACAGTATTATCAGCCTTAGAATTAGAAAATGCACTTCCGGAAAAATCGAGTTTCCATGGGAAATATGTAGTAGTTCCATCTGAAACTCTTAAGTCTAGGTCATTGACAAGTCTTGGGGTAGGATCATTAACAGTTCCGTTAGAAACTACACCTGGCATATCTGTCCAACATATAGTTGCTGATAGTTTTTCACCAGCTTCTGCTGAAAATGTGAAAGTATAAGTATCACCCTGATTTAAACTCAACTCATCTAGTACTGATTGTGAGTTATGCGCATCTTCTATGGTCTGAACAGCATCTCTGGCATTTAAAAATCCCCATCCAAAAATCGGATCAGGCCCTACAGTTAAATTGTCATCGATAGAAGTATGACAAACTAAACCTTTTAATGTAGATGCATTCATAAAACTACTGTTTAATTGGTTATAATATTGCTGCAATAACACAAGGGTGCCAGCAGTATTGGGTGATGCCATTGAAGTTCCTGAAAAAGTGGAATAAGTATTATTTGGTGTAGTAGACAATAAATTTGTGCCATCAGCAGCTATATCCGGCTTAATTCTTAAATCGTCTGTTGGACCTTGACTACTACTTGAATTGATGAACAGACTGGTTAATTCATAGCTACCACTAAAGAGAGGCTGCTCAGTAGCAGAAGGGTTAGCATTAGCGACTACAAGACTGTTTTTAGCATTTTTATCAGTAGTTAATTTGTCATAACCAGACAACATTCCTCCAGGATAACTTACTTGACCCGAGTTACCTGCTGAAAAAACAGGTAAATATTGAGGGTTGTTTCTTACAATAAGATCAATGTTTCTTGCGCTTTGTGTATAAGCTCCAATAAATGAAGCATCTAATTGGTTCCCACCTCCCTGATCAATAGGAACGCCATAAGAGTGATTAGAAATAATAATAGGATTAGTGAGGTCATTTACGGCTGCAACCATTTCTGATTCATCACTTGTCCAATTATATGACTTTACATTAACACCTGAGGCCATTCCTTTTGCAATTACGTTGGTTCCATTAGCAGAAATGGTACCAGTAACATGAGTTCCATGAGAACTAAAACCTGTATCGCCATCAACGATGTCATTATCAATTATAGCCACTCTAGATTCTGTTCCTGAGGAGTTATCAAATTCAGGGTGTGTATCTTGGGCAGGACCACCATCCCAAACACCTATAGTCATTCCTGATCCATCTAAGTCAAGACCCAAGCTACCTCCAGTCCATAATTCAACAGTTTTTGTTGCTCTTGCGGCTGCCAAATTATCAGTAGATCTATAGATTGGTTTGCCATTAACAACATCATGAATATGCATGAGCGTTATCCCATCATTTATTGGCGTGGCCTTTACATTAGGGTTATTTGCTAAAAAGTAATTTACTCTTTGTATCCTTAAATTTTCCTGTTCGTTCAGCTGTTCTAGTAACTCTCTATTTCCTTCTGACATATTGCCATTTACAGTTTGCGCATAAGTACAAAATGCATATAACAGAGTTATGCAAAGTAAAAAATTTCTCATTTTCATCATTTTTTTTAATTTTTTATGCAATATAAAGATATTTTGAATGAAATCATAGATAAAAAAAGCTACCTAATATATATTAGGTAGCTTTACATTAATTTTTAATTAAAATTTTAGTTAATTGTGAATGTTGATGAAGTTTGAGTAGGAACATTAGCAGGATTGCCACCAGGAACAGCTCCCGACGCCAAAGTAGATCCCAAAGATGTAACTTCAAAAGTAGTTCCACCATCACCATAAGAATCATATACTACGATTCCATAACTTCCAGATGCTAGACAGAAATCCAAACCAAATGTGGTATTATCTAGAGCATCATATTCACCGCCGTTTCCGCCTGAGAAAATTGGACTAGAAGTATCTGCTAAATCATAAATTTCCCAAGTACACTCTTCAGCCCAGTCATCAAATGTTAGGCTTAACGATACTATTGTATCCAAGCACTCTTCTGTTACTTCTATAATAAGTGGATCGCTCAAATTAACTCCAGATTCATCGACAAAATCTAGAATTAGTTCCTGAGTCACAAAACCTAGATTATCATCATCAGTAACTGATATGGAAAATGTCCCTTCGTTAGAATTTGCTGGAATCGTAACAGAACTAGGCACAGTATAATTAGCTAATAATGTAGAACTTTGGTCTACCTGGATCATAAATGTACGATCAGAACCAGTTTTATTTGCTGAATATACACTAATGTCTCTATCTGAAGTAGCGTCTTTTACAACATCAAACTTTGTAGGACCGCTTTCAAAAGTCACATAGTTGAATTCTGATGCTAACTCTTGTTCTTCGCAATTATAGAAAGTAGCGATGAATAGAGTGAGTAAAGTATAAATTGAAAGTTTTTTCATAAAAATTGGATTAAAAAGTTAGTTCTGCTCGTTAATTAAAACATTAAACTGTATTTCACGTTCAGGAATTTCAAAAGTAAAACGCTCTTCATCTGGGCAGATTGTTTCTCCAACAAAAGATAAATGATTGCTACCACGTGTAACACATCTTTGATTTCTCTTCATAGCCAAATAAGCTTTACCCTCACCCCATAACTCTATACGAGTTTGTAAATGAATTTCGTCTAATAAATCTTCACCAGATAGTGAATTTAAATAAGTTACGTCTGGTAAACGCTGAGTCAACAAATCACTTAAAGCAGTTCTAGCTGGCCCGTCTTGTCCCATTTTTGCTAAAGACTCTGCTTTTAGTAAGTGCATTTCAGCGATTCTCATGAAAACATAATCAGAAGTTGTTACCTGAGGTGCTCCCCCATAATTTCCGTTACTTTGATCTGAATAAAATTTGAAAAACGGCTGTAAATGTCTAGGATTAGCTGGACTATCGAAAAATTGAGCTTTTCTTACATCATTAGCTGGTATAGCATCAAATAAAGACTGATCAATAACTTTATAATCTCCAGCCCAAGCGTAGCTATATGAAAATGCGTCAACTTGACCCCACCAAGAGACAAGATTTAAACCTATTTCATTAGTTAAATCAAATCCCCAGATCCATCCTGGAGTAGAGACATTATTAAAACCACCTAAGACTTCAGAAGAACTCATTACTGAAGCACCACTTTCCGCTATAACATCGTTACATAAAGAAACAACTTCTGGTAATCTAGATGTATCTCTAGTAGAAGCAATAACATATGCTAAAATAGCTTTAGCAACAGGTGCATTTACAGCAGACTTAGAGGGACGATTAAACGTAGAAAGTAAATCGATGGCTCTGTTTAAATCTAATTCCATCTGAGCATAAATCACTGAGGTAGCTTCCTTAGCTTGACCAATATTTGTAGCTTCTAAGTACAAAGGTAATATTTCTGCACTTGGGTCGTAATCATTAGAGAAATACTGAGTCAGATAGAAGTAAGAGTGAGCTCTTAGAGCGAATGCTTGTCCAAGTATGTGTTTGTTAGCATCTAATTCTGGTTCAGCATCATTGCCACCTAGAGTTGCAATTACTGTATTAGCAGCCCTAATGATTGTATAATAATGCTGCCACACTTGTCTGTTGTCAGCAAAGGTAAAATCTTCTGTACACTGCATTTCTGTTATACTTGCACGGTACCATCCATAAGTACTAACTGATAACGCCATATCTGACGACAAAAAGTCAGAAAACAAATCATAGGCTTTGTGACCAAAGTCATCATGTCCTGTAGTACCTCCTGTTTGAGTAGAAATCATTGTTGAGTAAACACCTTGTAAGGTACCGTCAATAAGGCCAGGATTAAGAGCTGCCGCATCTGATAACTGACTTTGAGTTATGAAATCACCCTGTGGATCTTTGTCCAAAAATTCTTCTTCACACCCCATAAAAAAGAGTGTCGTAAGACATAATAAATAAATTACATTTTTTTTCATATCGCTTTTTTTTAAAATTTAACTTTAACGCCAAAAGTAATAGTTGTTAAAGGTGCATAAAGACCTCTACCTGTATTACCTGTTTCACTCGTTGTTGGGTTAAAACCATCTCTTTTACTAAAGATAAATAAATTATCCCCAGATACAAAAAGATTAACTAAGTCTATACCCATATTATCTAAACTACTCTTAGGAAAAGTATACCCAAGAACTACATTATTTAATGCTAAGAAATCAGATCTTGTTAAAAATCTTGTAGATGTAGAAATACTCTGCTGATCTAAACCATCTGCAAGTCTTGGCACATTGGTGATGTCACCAGGTTGTTGCCAACGATTTCTGATATCAGTATGATAGTTATTACCTGCAGCACCAAATCTATCTTGCATTAATTCTGCATATTGTGCATCATAAGCCCATCCACCTAATGAATAAGTAAATTGAGTAGATAAATTCCAATTCTTATAATTAGCGCTTAATCTGAATGCACCTGAAACATCTGGTATACTTGATTTATCAACAAACTTACTTGTAGCTTCTGCATATTGCTTAGTGGTTGTTCTTCTTAAGTTAGCATCAGGGTTGGCGTCTCTGTATATTGCAAGGTTTGTATTACCATCAAATGCTCCTGTAGTAGCATTTTGACCAACACCTTCGCCTAAGTCTAGTACACCATTACCATTTACATCATCATAATAGACATACCACATTGGTGCACCATCGGAAGGATCTACACCAGCCCATTCTCTCATAAAGAAGTCAAAAATTGAGCGACCTTCCGCTAAACCATATCTAGCAAATTCTTGCTGCCAAACAGCTGGTTCTCCGGTCTGCACATCTATTGGCATCTCTCTCATTTCATTATCATACATCGCACCATTTACATTAAGATCTAATTTAAAATCTTCGGTTTTTACAATATGACCTGTAAAATCAAATTCTAAACCATAGTTTCTTAAAACACCGTCGTTAACTAGAATAGTACCACCACCAATTGGAGCAGCTGATAACGACACTGCCTGATCAAAGAATAGGTTATCTGTATCCTTAACAAAGTAGTCTATATTAACATCTAAGAAATTACCTAATGTAGCTTCTAAACCTACTTGCCATGTTTTTGAAATCTCCCAAGTAACAGGCTCTCTTAAATCATCTGGTGCTATAGATATACTACCATTTAAGTTTTGCGCTTCAAAAGTGTTTTCACCAGTGTAAAAAGAAACACCTGCTTCATCACCAGCAATACCGTAAGATGCTTTAAGCTTTAAGAATGAAATTAAATTACTATCTGAAAGAAAACCTTCATTAGATAAAACCCAAGCCACACCAACAGAACCAAAATTATCCCATCTATTTGCTGGATCAGCAAATCTTGAGGAACCATCACGTCTAAACGAAGCCGTAAAGAAATATGTATTTCTAAAGTTGTAATTAGCTTGTCCGAAATACGACTCTAATGTACGCTCTCTAGCAAAACCTGTTGGTAATGAAAGATTATTTACATAATTATCTAGCTCATAAATACCTGGTATAACAGAACCCCCTTTGAAAACAGTTTCTTGAGATTGACGGTAATCGTTAGTTTCATGCGCGGCTAATACTTCTACATTATGATCACCAAATTGGTTGTTATATCGTAAAAGTTGCAAGAAGTTATAGTTGAATCTTTCAGTATCTCTTATAAATAGATCACCACCATTACCTACGGCTACACCATAAAATTGGTTACCAGCAGATTTGAATACATCGTTGAAATACTGAGCACCAAATGATGTTTCAAACTTCAAGTTATCAGTAATTTTAAAGTCTGCTTTAAAACTACCGTTGAATTCATGTCTTTCAGAACCATTGAAATCAAAAAGAGCTGAACCAATAGGGTTTAATAAATCCGCATTAGGTCTTGATCTAAATCCTGATGGCGTACCATAATCGTATTGATTTCCACCAAAAATTGGATCTGGCACTAACTGATAATTATTATCTCTTAGAAAGACAGGGAAGAACGGTTGCATCTTATCTGCAAACTCAAAAAGATTTTCAGCACCATCTGTTTGACCATTGTTTAAACTTTTCGAATAAGCATAACCTAAATTGGAAGTAACAGATAGCCACTCCTTAACTTTAGACGTAACGTTTAATCTACTTGTATATCTTGTATAATTTGTATTAATAGCTACACCGTCTTGATCTAAATAACCACCAGAGATGAAATATCTTGTGTCTTCGTTACCACCACCCATTCTAAAATCAACTTGAGTTCTGTAAGAATCACTGATAGCAGCGTCTTCGTAACGTTGTGGCGTATAACGTCTTGTTACACCATTTCTCACAGTTCTTGTAGCAGGATCAATAAGTTCCCCAACATTGTTTACATTCCACATGTTATAGCCAGGATCCACAACATTAGGTGAGAATAAATTTGCGTTTGCGACACCAACAGGATCTGCAACACCGTCAGCAATTGCTCTACCGTACAAACCTTCCCACACATAACCTATAGCTTCTTCAGGAGATCTAACCACATCGTATCTAGGAATAGCCTGTGTATTTATACCTGTTCTAACATCTACCTCTATGTAAGACTCATTAGCACTACCAGATTTAGTAGTAATTAATACTACTCCATTAGCACCTCTTGACCCATAAATGGCTGTTGCAGTTGCATCCTTTAATATTGTAGTACTTTTAATATCACTTGGGTTTATGGCATTTAAACTTGTTGCGCTAAAAATAGGCACACCATCTATTACATAGAGTGGAGATCTGTTTCCATTAACCGAAGCAAAACCTCTAATACGTACAGTTGAAGTTGTACCTGGCTGACCCGATGTATTAATAACTGTTACACCTGCTGCCTCACCCGCTAATGACTGCGTTACATTAGAATAATTTTTGGTTTCAATATTTTCTGTTTTCACCACACTAGCGGTACCAGCAAATGATTGTTTTGTTGTTGTACCGTAACCAATAACTACAACTTCATCAAGAGTGTTACCTTCTTTCAGAACAACATCATACACATTAGATGCGCCTATCGTTACCTCAACAGGCTCCATACCAACGTAAGATATAACTAAAACATCTCCTGAGTTGACTCCAATAGTATATTTACCATCAAAATCCGTTTGAGCACCTTTTGTTGTACCCTTTACAATTACACTAGCTCCCGGAAGGGGTAAACCATCCGATTCTGTAGTAACTGTACCTGTGACCATTTTTTCTTGTGCAAAAGAAAATTGCATCACGAACGCCATAAAAAGCGTTAATAACCATGTTAACTTTAATTTCATAAAACAATTATTTGAGTTAGTCTAGTTGCAAACATCTTAATTAAATATTAAATAAACAAGCGTTTTTGCCAAAAAAATGTTAATGGTTTTGCGATTTCATCAACAAAACTTAATTAATACTTAATTAGTGTTTTTTGACGCTTAACTCATTACGTAGATACCAAAACTGTAAAAGGGTTGCGTTAAAATTTTAACTTTGTTCAAATTTTAACATTTTGGTCTTAAAAACTCAATTCTCTAATTTTGATTTGGAATGTGGCACAGACGAGGCAGGCAGAGGGTGTTTAGCTGGTCCTGTTACTGCTGCAGCTGTCATATTGCCTTCAAACTTCAATAATAGTATACTAAACGACTCTAAACAACTTTCGGAAAAAAAAAGAATGATGTTAAAACCTATAATAGAAAGAGAGTCTTTGTCTTATGGTGTACAACACATTTTTGAAGACGAAATAGACACAATAAATATATTAAACGCCTCTATAAAAGCTATGCATGGATCTATATCACAACTTAACACGAAACCAGATTATATCATTGTGGATGGAAACAAATTTAAATCCTATAATACTATACCACATCAAACTATTATAAAGGGAGATAGTAAATATCTGAATATTGCTGCTGCATCAATTTTAGCAAAAACATATAGAGATCTTTATATGGAGAAAATCCATGAAGAATTTCCAATGTATAATTGGAAAAAAAATAAAGGCTATCCTACCATAGAGCATAGAGCTGCAATAGAAAAATATGGTATAACAAAATATCATAGAAAATCGTTTAGATTATTGCCAGAGCAATATCTTTTAGATTTATAACTTTTTATATTTGTACATATCTCTTTACTTATGAAGCACTTTGGATTTCTATTGATTTTACTTTCTGTTTTAATGTCTTGCCAAAAAGACTATAATTCTTCAAAATCTCCATGTATATTTCTACCTTCAGAAACCGAAGTTGTTTTTTCCATTAATGAGCTACGTGATTTTACAAATAGCATTAAAAAACATAAAATTTTATCCAAAACATACAATGGAGAGTTAACTGAGACTTCTACTGTACTCAAAAATATGAATCCAACAGATAAAGTATACGTTGCATTCTTAAACGAAACCAACACAGAGTACCTCGTTTTAACTAAGAACGACTCCACCGTATTTATGATTGATTCCTTACCAAATCATATTTCAGAAAACCTTAAAGAATTCAATATTGCAAAAACCCAAATCGACTCTACTATATTTTATCACAAAAGCCTAAACAATGTTTTTGCTGCTTCTAATAGTTTAGAAGTTTTGAAAAATTTAAAACCAAGCGAAGGCAATCAAAAGCTAGTCGATTTAATTGAAACTACTGACAATCGCACTATTGCTTCAGTGTTATATAAAACAAATACAGCAAATCTATCTAAACTACAATTTTCAGAAACGATTAAAAATTCAAGTAGCAGCTATACATTACTTGACTTGAATTTTTCTGACGACAACATAAACTACAACGGTATTATGACCTCTTCGGATTCTATATCACAATTGCTAGACTGCTTTAAAAATACTATACCTCAAAATATAAACAGCTTGAACATAGCATCAGCAAATACTAAATCACTGTTCAGTATCACTTTTGATGACTATTTAAATTTTATTAACAACTTGAATAAGTTAAAAAATGTAGTGCCAAACAGCACTAAATCATTTTTAAACTTTACAAACGAAATTGCTTTAGCAGACAACTCGCTCATCCTTCATTCCTTAAATGCAGAACTTGTTATTGAATCCATTGAAGATAAATCAATTACCGAAACTTTCAGAGATATTGATATTTATAAATTTGAGAATACTGAGTTTTTCAAATATAGATTAGAACCAATTATTAGTTATGAAGCTGCTAACTTCTTTTTTAAATACGAGGATTATATTGTTTTCTCAGATTCCATCGAAACATTAAAATCATTACTTTCTGATGCATTAAACAATAATACTATTGCTAATTCTAACGCCTATAAAAACATCAGTTCTAATTTAAGTGATGATGCCTCAATCTTCATTTATAAAAACAACGAAGCACTTTCTGGACATTTAGGCATCGACACAAAAAACTATCATGCCAACGCGGTACAGTATGTTTATGAAAACAATTATGCGCATGTGAATGGTGTAATAGAAGAATTCAAAAAGAAAGCAGCTTCAAATTCAGTAACAGAAACATTTACAATAGCTCTTGATGCTCAAATTGTATCACCGCCTCAAACTGTAGAAAATTATACCAACAACACACATGATATTGCGGTACAAGACACCAACAATGTATTGTATTTAATTTCAAATTCTGGTAATGTACTTTGGAAAAAACAACTTCAAGGAAAAATACTTGGAAAAATAGAGCAAATAGACACCTATAAAAACGGAAGACTACAATTAGCTTTTGCAACACCAAACCGTCTATATGTTTTAGACAGAAACGGTAATGATGTGTCTCCTTTTCCGAGAAAATTTAATGACGAAATTACACAACCCTTATCGGTTTTTGACTACGACAAAAGAAAAAACTACAGACTCCTAGTTACCCAAGGAAAAAACCTTCTTATGTACGACGCTAAAGGCAAAACCGTCAGTGGCTTTGCTTACAAAAACAACACTAAAAACATAACCTCTCAACCTAAACATTTTAGAATTGGAAGTAAGGATTACATTGTATTCTCTACAGAAGACAATTTAAAAATACTGAATCGACAAGGAGATATAAGAATACGCGTTGATAACAAAATTAGGTTCTCAGATAATGAAATTTACTTGTATCAAAATAAGTTTACTGCTTCTAACACTTTAGGTCAACTTGTACAAGTTGATACTCGAGGAAAAATAAGCCGAAAAGATCTTAACTTAACAGACAAGCACAATATGGCTACTACAAGTAAAACGTTGGTCTCAATGTATGAGAATAAACTTTTTATAAAATCACGACGCATAGATTTAGACTATGGTGTATACACAGCTCCTAGAATTTTTTACTTAAACGATAAAATTTATATTACAACTACAGACTTACAGTCTAAAAAGGTTTATTTATTTGATAGCCAAGCAGAATCAATTCCTAATTTCCCTGTTTTTGGAACTTCTGCTGCAGAATTACAAAAACTAGACAAAAACAAAGGCTTAGAACTAATAACTCAGGCAGATGATAAAACAATAGTTGTTTACAAACTACACTAACTTATTAACCATTTCTCTTTTTCATTTTTAAGTATCAATAGTTATTCATATTTTTAGAGAGCTATTAATCAATTACTTAAAATGAATTTTTTTAAAATTTCCTTCGCTTTTTGCATCTTTCTTATAATTACTCCAACTCTAGATGCACAAACAAAAAAAATTAAACGCCCTAAAAATAGAGTTGGTGTTGCTAGTGTAGATAGTTTTGTTCAAGAGTCGTTCGACTTGTATGATAAAGTTTATAAGTATGATGGTTACGCAGCCTCAGGTAAATCTTTAGATGATGATGATATTGATGTGCTAGAAGAAGCTCTGGGAGAGATGTCTTCACTGAGCGAAAGTGCGCCAGACATTATAAACGACTTAGACGGTGTTGGTGTTTTAAAGCAAGGAAAAGCCACCTTGCAAATGAACAAGGCAAAGAAAGCCTTAAAATACAGCATAAAAACAGCTAAAGAACTTCTTCTGGGACAGCGTGAGCGTGAAACTGAGCATGAAGAGGATACCAAAGAATCTAATGACAAACCAGAAGATAAAACCAATAGTGATTCTGGTAACACAAATGATGCTATTGAAGAAACACCATCAAATGTTTCTGATGGTTTAGAAGTGTATAGTAAATACGATTTTGTTCCTGGTGACAAACTTCTGTTTTTTGATGATTTTTCAAATGATTTTATTGGAGATTTACCAAGTAAGTGGAATACGAATGGCTCTGGTAATATCGTAAAATTCAATAAGGTAGAAGGTAATTGGTTTGAGTTAAAAGCAGGTTACAGACTATACGCCATACCAGATCTTAGTCAACTACCAGAAGACTATACTATAGAATTCGATTTACTCACATCTGGCGTTAGCAATAAAACGTCCTCTGGCGCAAGACTTCACGTTATATTAAGTGATGCTAACACATTTTCAAACGGAGAAACCCACTATGCATCTGTTTCACTTCCGTTGGGTCAGTATGCACCTTTCAACATAGATACTTATAATTATTTCAATGGCAAAGCTGGCATGATTAACTCTGGTCTAACTGCTGATATAAGAGACGAAGTAAAAAACCAACCACATATTGCTATTTCTGTGACAAAAAAACGTTACAGACTCTGGGTTAACGAAGTTAAATATGTAGATATTCCAAGATTTATTGAAGAGCTTAACGTGCTTAATTATTTAAAATTTCATGTGTATGGACTAAAGGATGGTGAAGAACGCGTTTTTATAAAAAATATTAAAGTTACCGAAGGCGGTGTTGACTTAAGACGCAAACTAATGTCTGAAGGCAAGATTTCTACCAATGGTATCTTATTCGATTCGGGTTCTGCCAACATACAACCGCAGTCACTAGGTATTGTACGCCAAATATCGCAAGTGTTAATGCAAGATGACAGTATTAAACTCAACATTGTTGGGCATACAGACTCTGATGGCTCCGACGACTCAAATCTTAAGCTTTCTAAAGACAGAGCCGAAGCCGTAAAAAACGCTCTGGTTAATATCTACAACATTTCGGCAGATCGCCTTACTACCGACGGCAAAGGAGAAACAGAACCTGTTGCAGATAACGGTACTGCAGATGGAAAAGCACAAAACAGACGTGTAGAGTTTGTAAAAATATAACGGTAACCAAATCTCAAAGTCCCTGAGTCTGAAAACGCCAAATTTATTTTGGCGTTTTCTTTAGTTTTAAGCCCTACCTTTTGTAGTATTGCATACACTTATTTTCTTATTAATTTACCGATGATAAAACGACAAAAAGCGGCAATAAAACATTGCATTATTCACAAAGTTGGCAACAAGTTTAATGATACAAAAAACGCGTTTTCAGATGCTGCTGTGCATTTTGACGAAGCTACTTACAATCTTATGCTGCCTTACTTACTAAAACCCTTTGTAAGTGTTGCAGAAAGTTATCGTTTTCATCACCATAGCAATGTTGGGCTCAATGAAATCAACACCTATTCTGATCAACTTTTTAAAGAAGAAGCTGATTTTGTAGAAACGTCTAAACACATCGTCACACATCTTTATGAACAAAGTAATTCAGCTCAAATAAAAACAGGAGATGTATTGGTTTGTCATTTTGAAAATATACAGTACGAAGACTTCTTTGTAGATGCTATTGGTATTTATAAAATTGAAAACAAAACCGAGTTTTTTCAGACGTATTTAGAGTCTGGCAACTATGACATTTTGGTACAAAAGGGCATACAAGCTAAGAAAGTAGATAAAGGATGTCTGATTCTGAATACTTCGGACATGGAAGGTAAAATAGTATTTAGTGTAGATAACAACACCTACGATACGCAATACTGGATTAAAAGCTTCCTAAACATTAAGTATCCTGACGATAGCAATCAACACACCAAGAATTGCATAGAGCTTTGCAGAGAGTTTTCTAAAGAGGTTTTACAACCCAATTTTGGTGGACAAGAGCAAAGTAATTTCTTAGCAAAGACAGTAGATTTTTTTAAAGAAAATGAAATTGTAAATATTGAAAACTTTAAAGAAGAAGTGTTTGAAGAAGAAGACCAAATACAACTTTTTGAAGACTATAAAAAAACCTACGAAGCCGAAAACAACGTACTGATTAGAAACCAATTTGATGTCTCTGAACGTGTCTTAAAAAAGCAAAAGCAAAAGATAAAACCCGAAATAAAACTAGACACCAACATACAAATAAAGCTCGATGTTGATGCACCAGATGCTTCTGCTGAATATTTAGAACGTGGTTATGACGAGGAGAAGAAAATGCACTACTATAAAGTGTTTTTTAATGAGGAGGCTTAGATTAGTTTTTTTAGGAATTCTGAGCTGACTTCATCTACAATTTAGACACCTAGTTATAATTGGCTACAAATAGTCGTTTTTAACGTATATAACTAATCACATTCAATGTAATTACTTAATTTTATGATATGGACTCAAACTTAGTATCTGCAATAATTGGTGCAGGAGCAACTTTATTCGCCGGAATAATAACCACATTCGGAAAAGAAATCAACTCTCATCGCAAAATTAAACAATTGGGATATCCTGATATTAAAGGGCATTGGAAGGCTTCTTGGTTTATAGACAACATTAAAGAGGTTTATCTTGAGGATACTGTTGTGATAAATAAAATTAAAGGAATTAACATTTATGGCGAAGGAATTAACCATGTTAACGGGAATTATCCAATATCTGGAAAATTTTCTAAAAACTTAATTCTTAATTTTATTTATGAATCAAGCAAAAACTACATCTCGCTATCAGGTGTGATAATACTTAAAATAAATCCATTGGGAACAGAATGTAAAGGGCGATGGTACGGTTACACAAAAGAAGATGAATTAACAGGTGGTGATGTATTATGGAAAAAAATATAAATTAGAATAAAAACTGGTCAAAGTTTTGGGAATGGTTCATTTAACATATTTGCTAAATATGATATTTATCTATAAATTATAATTAATTCTATCAAATAAAATTTCGGAGGTTAGCCCAAAAAACGCGACGTTATATCTCAGAAGAAAGTGAAAAGTCCTAATTATTTTATCATGATATTAAACTAAACAAACTCAACCTCAAAAAGCACCTTAAAATGCTTTAAAATCTTTTCTTTTACTGCTTTTTCATCAACAGTTTCTATACCGAGTTCATTATTTAAAGATGTGACAGCTTTCCCTCTAATTCCACAAGGAATAATATTATCAAAATAGCCTAAATCGGCATTTACGTTTAGCGCAAAACCATGCATAGTAACCCAACGGCTGGCACGTACTCCCATAGCACAAATTTTTCGTGCAAATGGAGTGCCAACATCTAGCCAAACACCTGTTTCACCAGGACTACGTTCGGTTTTTAAACCATACTCAGCCAATGTAAGAATAATGATTTCCTCTAAAAATCGCAGGTATTTGTGGATGTCTGTAAAGAAATTATCCAAATCTAAAATAGGATAGCCTACAATTTGTCCAGGACCATGATACGTAATATCTCCACCTCTATTAATTTTGTAGAAGGTTGCACCTTTCTCTGCTAATTGCTCTTCTGAGAGCAACAAATTAGACAAGTCTCCACTTTTACCCAAAGTGTACACATGTGGATGCTCTACAAACAGAAAATGGTTATCGGTTGCTAAGCCTGCATCTTCTCTCCTATTCTTAATTTTAGTATCTAAAATGGCTTTAAAAAGCGTTTCCTGATAATCCCAGGTGTCTTTAAAATCTTTTAAGCCTAAATCTTGAAGTTTTACAGTTTTATTCATCAACAAATTTCACGTTCGCATCTAGTAACTTTGGGTTTTTAAGATACTCTACCCAATTGGTTTTGTAAGTCACTGTTTTTCTATCATCAGAGAATTCAGCACCTTCAATATCTATAGATTTTACAGCTTTTGGGAAGGTTAACTTCACATTATAAAAAGAATCTTGAAAATAAGCTATAAACTGCTGGTTGTTCTCATCGGTTTCATCAAAAAGCTCGTCTACAGCATCTTCTGTTGTTTCGTCTGGCAGTTTAATACTCGTCATTCTAGAAAAACCACCATTAGTATACATGTAAGCTACATCACTATTTTCATTACCCATAAAGTTACCAAGTGGTGAGTTTTCTTTCATAGCATCTACTTGGTCTCCTTGTGCGTTTAAGCTTTGTAATTTTTTAAATTTTTCACTGAGATCTCTTAAATCTTCAATGGATTCAAACTGCATTCCCATACCAAAATTCATAACACCCTCATCCTCATTCACCTGCATTCTCATGTACATATCTTTTACTGCCTCCATAGCTAAACGCTTTTTTTCTGGTAGTGCAGCAACACTATCTTTATAAGTTTCCATAATATCTGCAATCACCATAGTGGTATCCATAACCTCGCCACCTTCTTTCTTTTCTTTATTATCGCCTCCACCCATAGATTTTTCAAAAGCTTTCATAGCTTCACCCATTTCATAAGTAACTAAAAAATCACCAGAACCATCCTGATTAAAAACAATAGATTCGGTAACATTACAACTTGCTATAAAACAAGCAAAGACGATAAGAAGAAATACGTTTTTCATGTGTTTTAAATTGATTTAATCTTTTATGCACTTGTTATATTTCGTCACTTCGAGTGGATTTTTCGATTAAAAATGAGAAAAATTTGTATCGAGAAGTAGGAATTCACTAACAAAAGTTCTCGATATAATTTTTCGTACTTCAAAATCACTCAAACTGACGACTAAAACATTTTTACTCAAAAGCAAAATAGATTGATTTAGTAAAACACAAAGATACGATTAATTCTACTTGTGGTTATAAATGTGTTTTCCACTTAAACGTTTACAAATATTCATTAGATTCAATAAAAAAAGCTCAACATCATATCATGCTGAGCTTTATCTTAAAAATTTCAACTTTTTTAGCTTTCAGAATTATAGAAAAATTGTTCCCGCCATATTTTACCATCCTTTACCTCATAAACAGCAATCTCATTCATTTGAGAACGATGTCCACTAGGTTTGTGTGTTGTATCCATCCAAAATTTAACAGTAAAGTGATTGTCAGCAACCAAAGGATCAGAAACTTCAGTGGCATGTACCTCAAAATTTTCTTGCCACCATTGTCCCTTTTTTTGTATACCTTCAAAACCATGAACTTCTTTCATTGGCTCTGCCATTTCAATACTGGTAATTTCAGGACTATATAGTTCTTCATAGGCCTTATCCTCTTCATTGTTTCTGCAATAGGATACTAATTTCTCTGCAATGTCTTTTGTTGTCATTTTGATTTAGTTTTTTGGTGAATTTAAAGTTATATAATTCTACTTTTAAAAACTCATATTTTCTAAAACAATTAACTAACGTTCTGGATTATTGAGAATTACCAAAGCGGCAATAACTCCCGGAGCCCAGCCGCAAAAAAACAATATAAATGTAATTAGAAAAGATCCACAGCCTTTATCTACAACAGCCAAGGGTGGAAAAATAATAGCTAAAATAACGCGCCAGATACTCATAATTTCGTTTGATGATTTGATGTAGCTGTATGACGCTAGTTTGTTAAAGTTGTTACACTTTTACCTCGGCACTATTTTATTGTTACTTAAAATTGTTTAGTTTCGTTTTATGCGATTTAAATTATTGATTTGCTTTTTATTGATATCGCTTTTTTGTGAGGCGCAATATTCTTTTTCTGGTTATATAAATCCAGAGGAATGGCAAAACACGGTTTACCTTTCTATAGTAGAGGATTACCGTAAAATGTCTGGTGTATATTCCGAACAAATCATTGCCAAAACCTTAGCAGACGAAACAGGTTTTTTTGAGTTTAAAGGAGATATGCTAAGCACAGAAAATCGAATCTATCGCATCCATGTAGACAAGTGCAGCGAAACACAACAAGACATCAACCACTTTAACGGTCACTGCAGTAATAGTGAAGAATTACTATTTATTGCAAAAAACACAGACACCTTAAAATTGCCTTTTTCTTTTGGTAATCAGGTGTTTTGTAAAGTAGAATCCAACAACCCAAGAGCTAATGCATTTTTAAAAATAGATTCCCTTAAAAACGATATGCGTTTTGCTTATGGTGAAGTACGAAGTGAAGCCAACCGAAAACTAAACAATAAAAAGTGGTTTACAACATTACAAGACTACGGAACTGCCTTAAACGAGCCTGTAGCAGAACTTGCCATTTACGCTTATTTATCAGATAGAAGCAGCGATTTACACAGCTATTATGTTGAAGATCTACAGAACAATTCTTATTACGACGATCTTAAGGAACGCTTAGAAACTGCATACCCTAATGCGCCATACACTGCCCAATATAGAAATGAATTAGCGGCTGACCGATTCATGCTAGCATCAACAGAAGACATCAAAAGCGCTTCATTTGATATTTACCTTTACACTCTGCTTGCCCTTTCTTTTATCTTGAATTTGTTTCTACTCTACAGAATGTGGAAAAACAAACAATCTAAATCTGAAGATTTAAAGTCTAAATTATCCAAACAAGAGCAAGTTGTTTTAGAACATTTACTACAAGATAAGACCAACAAGGACATTGCAGAGGCCTTATTTTTGAGTGTTAGCACTATAAAAACGCACACCAACAATATCTACAAGAAGTTGGAAGTACAATCCAGAAACGATGTTAAGTCTTTATTTATCAAATAGTTAAAAAAATCAACCTTGGTTCTAGTACCAATTTCAAACCCTCTTTTTTAAAAATTTTAGCTTCTAAGTTTGAAGTTTGTTTCAAGTATTAATCAAAAATTCTATAACTATGAAACGAACAGTAAACACTATTCTAATTTTAATTCTTTCAGTAGGATTATTCAATGCAACTTCAAACAAAGTTGAAAATAAAACAGGTAAAGTAGCTATTATTTCATTTGAAACTGAAGTCATTGATTACGGAACCATAGAACAGCATTCTGATGGTACACGATTATTTGCTTTTACCAATGAAGGTGACGCTCCATTACTAATTACAGGCGTAAAAACCAGTTGTGGCTGTACTGTACCAAGCTACTCAAAAGCACCTATTTTACCTGGTAAAACTGGCGAATTAAAAATTAAGTACGATACTAAAAGACTTGGTGCTTTTACAAAAACTATAAGAGTCACTTCTAATGCTGAAGAAGGAAACAAAATCCTTAAAATTAAAGGGAACATTGTTGCAGCTAAATAAATATTTATTTCCTTTCAGTTTTGTCATTCTGAACTTGTTTCAGAATCTATTATTGATTTCAATCAAACAAGATCTAAAAACTGAAATAAATTCAGTTTGACAAATTCATCTTTTAATCTCAATAATTTGAGAATTGGTTAAGCTGAACTTTAAAGTTTTGCTCATCCTTCGTTATACCAAAACAGCAAACTAATCTTTCTAAAAAATCAATCATGAAAACGAACATATTTTCACTACTCATCATATCCTTTATCTCAATTCAAATAAACGCCCAAAACCTCAACACAGAAATCACAGAAAATACCGATACACCTTATCTTCTAGGTAAAATAGACAAAAGCGGTTTAGAAAGCGATAATTACAAATCTTGGTTTACCAAAAATTATAATGATTACGAGCCAAATTCAACTATTATCGAAGCCATAGCGTCAGAGTTAAAAAACTACAGCATCACTTTGTTTATGGGTACATGGTGTGGTGATAGCAAAAAGGAAGTTCCAAGATTATATAAAGTTTTAGAAGCATGCAATTATCCTATGGATCAACTAACAGTAGTTGCCGTAAGTAGAGAAGCAGGCATGTATAAACAAAGCCCACAGCATGAGGAAGAAGGTTTAAATATTCATCGCGTACCAACCGTTATTTTTTACAAGGATGGTAAGGAAATTAACCGAATTGTAGAACATCCTGTAAAAACGTTTGAAGAAGATATTCAGAATATCATCACAGTTAATGATTACAAATCCAATTACCAAATCGTAGCTATCGTAGACGATATTTTAAGTAAAAAAGGAACAAAAGGCTTAAAAAGGAAACAAAAAAATCTTTTGAAAAAATACAAAGGTAAAGTAAGCAGTATGTTTGAGCTTAACACCTATGGCAAAATACTATTCAACACCAATCGCATAGAAGAGGTTATTGCCGTGTTTGAACTTAATACAAAACTTTTTCCTGATGAACCAAGAACGTATATGAGTTTAGCCAACACCTTAGGCTTTTCAGGCCAAAAAGAAAAGGCCATAGAAGTCCTTGAAAATGCTGTTGAATTATTTCCGGATAATAACAACCTAAAACAAAATTTAGAGGTTATAAAATCTAATTAAATTAATGTCACTTCGAGTGATTTTGAAGCATGAAAAATTGTATCGAGAAGTTCTATCAAAAGCCATTCAATAATTCTTTGAAATAATGTAATTTTGCATTTTTAAAATAAGCAAGAATGCAACTTTCAGAACAAGAATTAGTAAGACGCCAAAAGTTAGAAAAACTTCGTGCTTTAGGGATTAATCCTTATCCAGCCGATTTATACCCAGTTACGCATACTTCCAAACAGATAAAATCTGACTATGATGAAGGTAAACAGGTAGTTATAGCTGGTCGTCTAATGGCAATTAATGTTCAAGGAAAAGCTTCTTTTGCGCAGTTACAAGATAGCGAAGGGCGTATTCAAGTATATTTTAACAGAGACGAAATTTGCCCAAGCGAAGACAAATCATTGTACAACAATGTCTTTAAAAAATTAATCGATTTAGGCGATTTTATTGGTATAGAAGGCGAATTGTTCACCACCAAAGTTGGTGAAAAAACAGTCATGGTAAAGCAGTTTAAACTGTTAAGTAAAGCTTTAAAACCATTACCAATTCCAAAGCAAAAAGACGGAAAAACCTACGATGCATTTACAGATCCAGAGCAACGTTACAGACAACGTTATGCAGATTTGGCTGTAAATCCGCACGTAAAAGATGTGTTTGTAAAGCGTACAAAATTATTCAACGCTATGCGTCAATTTTTTAATGACGCTGGTTATTTTGAAGTTGAAACACCAATTTTACAACCAATTCCTGGTGGTGCTGCGGCAAGACCATTTGTAACACATCACAACACTTTGGACATTCCGTTGTATATGAGAATTGCCAATGAGCTTTACCTAAAGCGTTTAATTGTTGGTGGTTTTGAAGGTGTGTATGAGTTTTCTAAAAACTTCCGTAACGAAGGTATGGACCGTACGCATAATCCTGAGTTTACAGCAATGGAAATCTACGTTGCTTACAAGGATTACAACTGGATGATGGACTTCTGCGAAAAGTTATTAGAACATTGTGCTGTTGCGGTTAATGGCACTACAGAAGCTACGTTTGGCGAGCATAAAATCAACTTCAAAGCACCTTACAAACGTATTACCATGCGCGATTCTATTTTAGAATTTACAGGTTTTGATATCTACGATAAAACCGAAGCTGAAATTAGAACTGCAGCCAAGGAAATGGGTATTGAAGTAGACGACACCATGGGTAAAGGCAAGTTGATCGATGAGATTTTTGGTGAAAAATGTGAAGGCAACTATATACAACCAACATTCATTACAGACTATCCAAAAGAGATGAGTCCATTGTGTAAAGAACACAGAGAAAACCCTGAATTAACAGAGCGTTTTGAGCTTATGGTTTGCGGTAAGGAAATCGCCAATGCGTATTCTGAGCTTAATGACCCTATAGACCAACGCGAGCGTTTTGAGCATCAGTTAAAACTAGCTCAAAAAGGTGATGATGAAGCAACGGAATTTATTGATTTTGACTTCTTACGTGCTTTAGAATATGGTATGCCACCAACTTCTGGTATGGGAATTGGTATGGACCGATTGATTATGTTCTTAACCAATAACCAAAGTATACAAGAGGTATTGTTCTTCCCGCAAATGCGACCAGAGAAGAAAAAAGTGGATTTAAGCGATAACGAAAAAGCCATTTTTGAAATTCTTAAAAAAGAACAACGAATGGACTTAAATGAACTTAAAGCGCAATCTGGCTTAAGTAATAAAGGTTGGGATAAAGGTATAAAAGGCTTAGGAAAACACGGCTTAACTAAAGTTGAAAAAACTGATGAAGGCTTATTTGTTGAAATGGCATAAACACCAACTAACAACATATAACTTTAAGAAAGGATTTATCGAAAGATGAATCCTTTTTTTATTTAAAATCAATACACATTTTATGTTACAACTTGCGGATTAAAGCTTTTTTATTATTTTCACATTCGCTATGAATCAGCCACTTATCAAAAAATGAAAAAACTCACGCTTCTTTTCGCAATCTTACTTGCTGTGTTTTCATGTGAAAACGATGATGATATAACACCTGTACAAGATCCTTTAGTGATTGCAGAGTTTAGGCCTAATCTTTCAGAATTAAACCTATTTACTGGAAATCTTGGAGATTTAAATAGTTCTTCTCGCGCCTTTAAGTACGAACTTAATTCACAGCTTTTTACAGATTACGCGCACAAACAGCGATTAATTGCGTTACCAGAAAATACTTCAATGCAGTATGATGGTGACGGTTTACCAATTTTTCCCGATAACACTGTAATTGCCAAAACATTTTATTACAATAATGACGAACGCGATTTAACCTTAGGAAAGACCATTATTGAAACACGCGTGCTTATAAAAATTAATGGTGAATGGGAAACAGGTGATTATAAATGGAACGAAGATCAAACAGAAGCTGTATTAGATCTTAACGGAAGCACAGTGCCTGTAACTTGGATTGATGCTGATGGCGAAAGCAACTCAGTAAATTACGAAATACCATCTAACACAGATTGCTTTACCTGTCATCACACTTATGATAATGCAACACCAATTGGACCAAAACTTAGAAATATGAATTTTGAAGTTAATGGATTTAATCAATTAGATGAATTTGTAAATAGTGGTCACTTAACTGGTGTTTCCAGCAGTTCTGAAGTGTCATCAGTAGTTAATTGGAAAAACACATCTGAATCTCTTGAGGATAGAGCTAGATCGTACTTTGACATTAATTGTGCACACTGTCATATCGAAGGTGGTGATTGTGAAGAGGAATCAACATTAAGATTGGCTTTTGACACATCACTAGAAGACTCTAAAATAGCTCAGAGAAAATTCAGTATTTCGTTAAGAATTTCGGAGTATAACGAAGGGTTTAGCATGCCGTTTATCGGCACAACCACAGTACATACGGAAGGTGTAGAACTTTTACAAGCATACCTAGACACGCTGTAACCTTGCGTTAAAAAAATTATAAAGTAGGTTTTAAAACTGAAAGATTCTTAATAGAATCCTTATTTTCATGCAAATTTTTTAAAACCGACACAAAGTGAAACAACTATCCATTAAGCTACTTTTTGTGGCTTCTGCTTTTTTGGCATTCTCGTGCTCTACTGCAAAAAAGGCCAGCAAATCTAAGAAAACTGATGCCACAGCAATGGCAAAACCTGCAGGAAAGAAACCAGGTAAAAATGACCCAAAACCTTATGACAAAGTCATCACAAAAGATGCTATAAGTGATGAAGGTTTATTTACCGTTCACACTTTAGACGATAAGTTCTACTACGAAATACCAGATTCACTTTTTGATAGAGAGATGCTAATGGTAACACGTATTGCTAAAACTGCTAGTGGCCTAGGTTTTGGTGGAGGAAAGCAAAACGAACAAGTTTTACGCTGGGAAAAGAAAGGCAAAAAAGTAGTTTTACGTGTAGTATCTTACAATGTTACTGCTGCCGATTCACTACCGGTAAACGAAGCTGTTAAAAACTCTAATTTTGAACCTGTACTCTTCACATTTCCCATAAAAGCTTACGGTAAAGATTCTACCAGTACAGTTATTGATGCATCACCTTTATTTGAAAAAGATGTAAAATCGCTCGGGCTTCCGACGTTTAGAAGACGACCATATAAGGTTACCAGATTGGAAAGCGATAAATCATTTATTGAGACTATAAAAAGTTACCCTAGAAACATCGAAGCACGTCACGTAAAAACGTATGCCGCTGGTTCTCCACCTTCTAACTCTAGCACAGGTAGTATTTCAATAGAGATCAACAACTCCATGATTCTATTACCAGAAAACCCTATGAAACGTCGTTATTTCGATGAGCGTGTTGGGTGGTTTACAAGCAGTACTACAGATTATGGATTAGAAGATCAAAGAAGTAAATCTTTAACTTATTTAGATCGTTGGAGATTAGAAGTTAGAGATGAAGATATTGAGAAATTTAAACGTGGTGAGCTTGTAGTTCCTAAAAAACAAATTGTTTACTACATAGACAGAGCTACACCTGAAAAATGGAGAAAATACATTAAACAAGGTATTGAAGACTGGCAAGTAGCTTTTGAAGCTGCGGGCTTTAAGGAGGCTATCATTGCAAAAGATCCACCTTCAGTAGAAGAAGACCCAGAATGGACACCAGAAGATGTTCGCTATTCTGTAGTTAGATATTTAGCTTCACCTATTCCAAATGCAAACGGACCTCACGTAAGTGATCCTAGAACAGGTGAGATTTTAGAAAGTGATATTAACTGGTATCATAATGTAATGTCGCTTCTTCGTGGTTGGTTCTTTGTACAAACTGCTGCCATAAACCCTGAAGCTCAAAGTCCTGAATTTAAAGATGAAGTTATGGGACGATTAATTCGTTTTGTATCTGCTCACGAAGTAGGACACACACTTGGTCTTCCACATAACATGGGAAGTAGTGTTGCTTATCCTGTTGAAAAACTTAGAGATGCTGAGTTCACTCAAAAATATGGAACTGCACCATCTATAATGGATTATGCACGTTTCAACTATGTGGCTCAACCTGGCGATGAAGGTGTTGCACTTATGCCCGATATTGGTGTTTATGACAAATACGCAATAGAATGGGGTTACAGACCTATTTTAGACAAATCACCTGAAGAAGAAAAAGAAATCCTTAACCAATGGATTACTGAGCATGAAGGAGACCCAATGTATCGTTTTGGTCATCAACAAGTTGGTGATGTTCACGATCCAAGTTCGCAAACTGAAGATTTAGGTGATAACGCAATGCTTGCTAGTGCATATGGTATTAAAAACCTTAAGCGTATTGTACCTAATTTAATAGAATGGACTACTGAAGCTGGTGAAGATTATGATGATTTACAGGAAATGTATGGTCATGTGGTATCGCAATTTAATAGATACATGGGGCACGTTTCAAATAACATTGGTGGTGTTTATGAACACTACAAAACAGCAGACCAAGATGGTGTAGTTTACACACCTGTACCTAAAGCTCACCAAAAAGAAGCAATGCAATTTATTCAAGAAAATTTATTTACTACACCAGAGTGGTTAATTGATAAAAACATCTTTGACCGCATAGAGTATTCTGGTTCTGTAGAACGTGTTCGTGCTATGCAAGCCAGAACATTAAATAATATTTTAAGCCTAGGTAAAATGCAACGTTTAACTGAAGCACATACCTATGACAGTAATGCTTATGCTTTAACAGATATGATGAAAGATTTACGCAAAGGTGTGTGGAGCGAATTACGTACAGGTAAAAAAATAGACACTTATCGTCGTAACTTACAACGTGCACACATCGATCGTTTAGCGTATTTAATGACTGCTGAAAACCAAAGTGGAAGATCACCAAGTCCTTACTTAAAAATAACAGCTGTAAACACTAGCCAGTCAGATATTAGAGCTGTTGTAAGAGCAGAATTAAAGACTTTACGTTCGCAATTGAGAAATGCTCGTGGTGGAGATGCAATGAGTAGAATTCATATTGCTGACGCGATAGAACGTATCAATGATATTTTAGACCCTAAATAATCTAAACATTCTTATAATTAAAAAAGGCTTCAATTGAATTTGAAGCCTTTTTTGTTCATTATTGTATAAAACAAATTTCTAAAATTTTCTTCTATCAGTTTTCATCCTCTATTTCTAAGTAATAAGCAATTGGCTTATCGTTTATGTAGACATCTTTTAAAACAGCCTTCCCGTTTTTAATAGCAACCAAAGCGTATGTTTGATTTAGAGTATCTCGACGTCTGTTATATTTTCTGTAAATATCTTCTGCAGGTTTTGCTTTAGTTTCTTCCATATAAAACCTATCGAAAGGTAACTCAAAATTAACAGTATTTGAATTACCATAATTCCAACGGACTTTAGTCTCAACATAATCTCTATCTATATCTTTCTTTTCTTTACTTACACTATGAACCTTAGCATAACCAAGACTATCATTTTCTAGATAAACAAAAATCGTTTCTCCACGTTTCCAAATTGAATCGTTGGTTTTGGCAGAATTCATTTCATAGTTTAAAGTGATGTATTTTCCTCTAAATGGATCATTAGGGTCAACAGGTCGTGTTTTAAACTTGTAGGTTATTCCTGTTTTTAAAACATCTTCCCTATCTAAAATCATTTTTGCTGGCACAAATAATTGTAAAACCGCAACCACTACGAATAGTATAAAAATGTGTATCGTTTTCATGTGTTTTAAATTTAAGGTTTAACGATTTAATTCTTTCTTCTTTTTAAGCATTATATAGTTGGTTAAGAAGAATCCAAATCCGACAGCAACGAAAAGAAGCCCTTTAACCTCAAAACGTATATCTATATCAAAAAAACGACAGACTATAACTGCGGTTACAATCAACAGTCCATAATTAAGCACACTAAAACGAAATGTATCTGCACCTATTTTTATTGCTGAAAGTCCCATAACCAAAAGTAAAATATTGGTTAAAACAGTAGCTGCAATGGCATTTGCTACACCTATAAAGAAGATTATTGCAACTATTAAAAAAACATACTGAAACAGGTTGAAACTTTCATTTTTTTCATTCTTTTTAGAATAGAGTAACACCACAAATGCCACTATCAGTAAAACAGTCGCAATTAGCATTTCTTGAGTATTTATTGCTATTGAAGCTCTTTTTACAAGGTCTTCCCAAATAATATTGAAAGATAGAATCGTCAACAAAACCACAGAGCCCAAGGAGCCTATGACGGTAAAACTATTTCTTCTTAATTGTTGATCTTTGTAAATCGGTGTTTTTCCAATATTATAAAAAACACCGAACAGCATGGCATACATTAAAAAGCCTACTGGCCAATTGCTGTTAATAAAAGTACCTAATACAATAGTTAAACTTAAAACATAAAGCCAATTGAAAATGGATGTTGAATTTGCTAGAGGCGATGTTTTTAACAGCTTTAAATAAAATGGTAGTGTTGCCAAAATAAAAACCAAATACATCCAAGGAGTGCTGTCCTTATAACCAAAATCGTATCCTAGTTCGCACGCGTAATAACTTGCAAATACAATAACTAAAATTGATACTGCCTTAGATTTGAGCAGGTAAATTAAGGGTAATGCCAGCACTATCCATGTAAATAAAAAACTACCTAAATCACCTGGTATATTATAAATCTGACTTACTAGTGCGATGGAAGCTCCAATAGCAAAAAAGAGAAACGTTCCTGAAGATTCTTTCCACGCCTGACTTTTCTTTTTAAGAATTGTAAATCCTGAAATAATTTGACCAATAACCAGTGGTAAAAATGCAAAACATGTTTTTATGCTTCTTGAAAAATTATCCCAATTGTGTGCCAGTATTAAGATAATTCCCAAACCTACCAATGTAGCACCCAAAACGCCAAATACTGTAAATAGTCTATTGGGCTGGTTATCTTCCTTCGATTTGTAATACGCTGAGATATTTGACGCAACTTCTTGAGAAATTATATTGTTCTCTAAAAGTTCTGATATATCGTTTAATAGTTTTGATTTCATGATATTTAAATTTATCCATGAGGAAATATTAGCAGATTTAGAGCAATTAGTATTAAAGCCATAATTATAAAAGCTTTCTTTTTCATGTTTTCACTTTTCTTCTTTTTGTAATATAATGAATAAACTATTGTCATTATCACACTAACTAAAACAAGAAAGGGAATTGTAATTACTATTATTAAAGAAGCTCCACCACCTTGAACTGGAAGAATTTCTAAAAGTGGAATAGTTAAAAATCCTAATAGGATTAGTATTATACTTTTTATATAATCTGATTTCATTTCTTTTTTAATTTAAAACCTCGCAGCTCTAAACCAATCTGCGAGGTTTTGGGTTACTAACTAACCAATCATCAAAACAAAAAAATCATATATACGATGATACCTTCAGCAATACCTGTAACGATAGACATGCCTAAAATGTCCTTTATTTTGCTTCGAAGAAAAAATACAGTACTCAGTATCGCAATTATACCTGCCAACAGAATTTCTAAAGCATCAATCCTAGATAACAACAAGGTTATTCCTGTAAAGGATGCTGTTATCCCTAAGGTTATTAACCCGAACTTGATAATCTCTTTTTTAGTGTAATTACCCTCTATAAAACCTTTTCTTAAATCCCTTAAGACGGAAAGCACAAACAGTAAAGGAACAACTGATAAAAAAGGCGCAAAGATGACTTTAATGCCTTTTACAACGCTTAAGTTATTATAGAAGAAAAATGCTATAGCTGTAAAAGCAAGTAATCCGGTGACAATAATAGTCTGAAATGTAAAAAGCAACTCTCTCTTACTTACATTAGTCTGTTTTTTTGGTGTTTTAATGATATTCATAATATTAAAATTTGATGATTGTACATTTAGTTTTAAGCAGATAAAAAGAACATATGAATTGCTAAAGCCATAAGCACTCCGCTTAATATGCCATTGGCTTTTAAATTGTTATACAATAAAAAATTAAATACGTAAGAACTTATTGATGTAGAGTTTATAAGATGAGCAAGAATCAATGCATCTTCGAGTTTCTTATGGGTTAGAAATTCTAAAGCTTGCATTAGCAATAGCACAACTACAACAGAAACTGCTAATAAAATAGTTGCTGGTTTTTGGTTTTTCGCTTTGTACTCATCAGAGTTTACAGGCATAAAATGTTCAATAACAATAAATCTTGTAAAGAACAGTATTGGTATTGGAAACAAAATAGATCCTATAATCTTTACGACATCTTTAAAGGTTTTTATTTCATCATATCCCAAAAAGACCAGATAAATAAAAACTACTACTGATATTCCTACAGTAATGAAGAAAGCCATATTTAAGCTCTTTTCCCTCATTTTAGTATCTCAAAATATTTGAACTGTTTACAGTGTTGTTAGCTAAAAATTCTACATTCTGATTATAGGCATCAATTAAATAACCAGATATGGTCTGCGAATACACAGCTATTAAACCTAGAACGCTAAAAAAAAGACCTGCCCAAATACGCTCTGCTTTAGTAAAATTAGATTTAGATTTCATAATACTTTGTTTTAATGATTACGAGACAAATTTTGAATAAATCTAACGCACATAAAAACTAATATCACACAATTTATGACGATATAATTTTATATTTATTTCATTTTTATACTATATTTATTGATAATATTATATTTTTTAATGACGATTAAATGATAGCATTAAAATCAATCATAGATGCCTTTAGCGTAGAAGATCAACTAAAATTCACCGCTTACCTTCAACAAAAAAACAAGCGTAAGGACACAAAGAATATTGAATTGTTTAGGTTAATGACAAAACCTGAATCAGATTCTAAATCCATTTGTTATCAGCTATATAAAGTTGATAATTGCAATGCATATCACGCTTTAAGGAAACGTCTTTTTCAATCTTTAATCGATTTCACTGCCAATAAAAATCTGGAAGACGAGAATTCAATAGATATGCAGATTATTAAATACATACTTGCATCTCGCACTTATCTGCTTCAAAAAAACTATGAGATTGCCTACAAAATTCTGGATAAGGCAGAACGTTTGGCAGACGAACATTTACTCTTTCCAATTCTTAATGAAATCTACCATACCAAGATTCAGTACGCACCAAATTATCAAAAAATAAACCTAGACAACCTCATCCTTAAGCAAAAAGAGAATAGAAAAAAGCATATTCTGGAGGATCAGTTGAATATTGTTTACGCTCAACTAAAGTCTGTATTAAATTCTATGAGCTACCAAGGAAAAGCCATTAATTTTGAAGCAGAACTAGAATCTATTCTTCAAGATTACGACATTGAATTGAGTGAATCACTTTCCTTTAAATCCTTATATCAAATTTTGGCGATTGCTAATATCTCTGCATTGGCTACAAATCGATATTATGAAATTGAAAATTTTGTTTTAAAAAGCTATAACATCCTAAAAGACAAAAAGGATACAGAGAAGCAGTTGTTTTACCAAATACAAATCGTTTATATTATTGCAAATACGCTCTTTAGAAATAAAAAATTTGAAGCTTCATTAAGCTATATTAAAGAAATGGAAGAACTGATGAAGCTAAAAAAAGGAACCTACCAAAAAGAGTTTATACTTAAGAAAACCTTAGTAGAAGCCCTAAACTACAATTACCTAAATAATCAGAATAAAGCCATAGACATTGCTGAACAGGTCATTAAGAAAAAACATAGCGACATAGAGGCGCTTTTAGATTTACATCTTTCTCTTTTAATGTTTCACTTTCAGAAAGAAGATTTTTCAAAAGCAAAATCTGTACTTGCAAAATTTTATCACACAGACCAATATTATATTGAAAAAGCTGGTATAGATTGGGTAATTAAAAAAAATCTTGCTGAAATTTTACTTTACATAGAATTGAATGAAGACGACCTATTCTATTCTAGATTAAAAAGTTTTAAACGCAAATACACATCTTACCTAAAGCAAATTAATCAAACCAGAATATTAAGCTTTGTTAACTATGCCGAACGTTTGTATCAAAAACCCGAAATTATGATAAATACTGATTTTTCGTTAAAATTAAAATCGACTTTTGAATCGAACACGATACACAAAGAAGACATTTTCGTCATAAGTTTTTATGCTTGGCTAAAGAATAAAACAGAAGATAATTCACTCTACAACACAACATTAAATCTTATAAATTCTTAGTACTGTGCGGACAGCATCTTAAAAATCACTATTTTTAAAGTTCTAAATCTTATATCAATTAAAGATGAAAAAATTAATTTTAATCCTTCTATCGTTTGTAGCATTTAATCTTGGTGCCCAAGAAAAAATTGAAATTAAAAGAGAGACAACTGAGAAAGACCAACAAAAGTTGACCCAAAATGACAACCCAAAAGTATTGGCTAAAACTGAAACTTATAGGTTATCCAAACAACTTAATCTTTCGTCTGAGCAACAAGGAAGAGTTTATGATATTTATCTAGATCATTTCCAAGAAGAACTTGAAAGCAAGCAGAAAATTAAAAAATTGATTGATTCAAAAAACGAGGAAAATAAAGAGGAAATCAAACAAAAAATTGCCAAACACAAAAGCAACAACAGAGAGACCTTAGACTCTAAACTCAAAGATGTTCTAACTCAAGAGCAATTTAAGAGTTATCAAGAAAACACTAAGGTTAAGCATAAAACCAAACAGAAAAAGTTAAGAACAAAGAATTAATTTGTTCTACACAAGAATAAATACCAAAGGTTTAAATAAAATTATTATTTTAGTAACCTGATTTAACTAAACAATCCATAATGAAAAAGATATTTACTTTAGGCTTATTTGTTTTTGCAATGTTTTTAGGAACTGGGTCTTTAATGGCACAATCCAACAAAATTGAAGTAAACAAAAAAGCATCTGAACAAACTGAAGCACTTGCAAAAGTCATTAAATGTGATAACAATCAAAAAGATCAAGTTTATTTAGCCTTACAAGAGTTTACTCAAGCTACACTAGATCTAAAAAATGCTTCAGTTGTAAAGGAAGGTGCTGTTGAAAAAATAAAGACACTTCTAGACACTAAAATGCAAGACATTTTAAATGAAACACAATACGAACGCTACGAAGCTTTCTATGAAGAAAATTTAAAAACCCTATAGCTTTTCTATTAGATATGAAAACAAAAAAAAGCTTCGCAATGCGAAGCTTTTTTATTATAACTCTTTTGCAACTTCCTCAACAGCTGCAATGGTTTCATTTAAATCTTGATAGGTTAAGGCATCTGTGATAAACCAGCTTTCAAAAGCACTCGGAGCAATATAAATCCCCTTGTTTAACATGCCATGAAAGAATTTCTTAAAAGTATTATTATTCCCCTTGGCAGCACTTTCAAAATCCACAACTGGCTCATCAGAAAAATGAACAGAAATCATTGAGCCTATTCTATTGATACTATGTGTTACATTATTTTTATTTAAAGCCTCAGTAATACCATTATGAAGGTATTTTGTTTTCTCCTCTAGCCTATTCATTAGACCTTTGTCTGCATTAATTGCCTTAAGCATCGCCAATCCTGCTGCCATCGCCAAAGGATTACCACTTAAAGTCCCAGCCTGATATACAGGCCCTAAAGGCGCCAAATGATTCATTATCTCGTTTCTTGCAGCAAAGGCTCCAACAGGCAAACCACCACCTACTACTTTACCAAAACACACGATATCTGCATCTACCCCTTTTAACTCCTGAACCCCTCCTTTAGCAAGTCTAAAACCTGTCATCACTTCATCAAAAATCAACAGCATATTATTAGCATCACAAACTGCTTTTAAGCCTTCTAAAAAGCCTTCAACTGGAGGAATACACCCCATATTACCAGCCACCGGTTCTACAATGATAGCAGCAATTTCATCTTTATTTGCTTCAACTAATGATTTTACATTTTCAATATCATTATACCTTGCCAAAAGAGTATCCTTAGCAGTACCTTGAGTTACTCCAGGACTATTTGGTGTACCAAAAGTAACTGCACCACTACCTGCTGCAATTAAGAACGAATCGCTATGACCATGATAGCAGCCAGCAAATTTTATAATTTTATCTTTTTTAGTAAAACCTCGTGCTAAACGAATAGCGCTCATACAGGCTTCTGTCCCAGAATTCACAAAACGAATTTTATCAATATTAGGCACCATAGAGACTGCTAATTCAGCAATTTCTGTTTCTAAAGCGGTTGGCATTCCATAAGAGGTTCCTTCTTTTGTTTTTTCAATTACAGCTTCTACAACCGGAGGGAAAGCATGACCTAATAACATTGGCCCCCAAGAATTAATATAATCTATAAAACGATTTCTATCTTCGTCATAGACGTAAGCGCCTTTTGCTGATTTTGCAAAAATTGGCGTACCTCCTACAGCTTTAAATGCTCGTACTGGCGAGTTTACTCCACCTGGTATAACGTTCTGTGCCTCTTTAAACAAAGCACTACTTCTTTGATATAACATATTTAATTTGGAATCTTTAATTCTTGACCGATAGCCAAGGTATTAGAACTTAATCTATTCATACTTTTTATAGCATCTACAGTGGTATTATAGCGTTTTGACAAGGAGTATAACGTATCACCTTTGGCGACAATATGTATGGTTGTTCCGCTATTGACTCTTACAATTTTAATACTGTCTTCTTTTGAACCCAGAACTTCCTGATCGTATTTATAAAGTTTGTAACGCTCAATTAAGCTAATAAGTTTATCAGGATATTTTCTATCAGTGGCATAACCCGCTTTTTTTAAGCCTCTTGCCCAACCTTTATAATCATCTTGTTCTAATTTGAAAAGATCAGAATAGCGACCTCTTCCAGTCAAAAATTTTGAATGGTCTTCATAAGAAGATTTTGCCTCTCTATATTTTCTAAAACATTCTTGAGAACGGTCATCATCGTGATAGATTTTTGCACCTGTCCAACCATGACATTTTATACCAAAATGATTATTCGCCTTTACCGCAAGTCTACCCTTACCAGATGCAGACTCAAGAATTCCTTGTGCTAATGTAATACTTGCAGGAATCTTATATTTTCGCATTTCCTCTTTAGCAATATCAGCATAAGTTGCTATATACACAGCCGTAGATGTTGGAGGCTTAACCTCTGCCTCTATCTCTGGGGTTTTAACTTCATCAGTTTTTTCATTTTTTGTCACCTCTACTGTTTCTGTCTTTTCTTTCTGTTGTTTTTTCTTAGTCACAATACCTTTTTTTGGTCCACATGAAAACGCAACTATAGCAAAAACTAAGATTACATATTTTAGATTAGTTTTTATTTTATTTGAGGCCATCCTTTTTGTTTCAATTTTATATTCATCCCTTCTATTCCTTGCAAACCACCTGTGTGTATCGCTAGTATTTTTGCGTCTTCTGGGAAAAACTGTTTTTCCATCAAATCAAAAACACCAAACATCATTTTACCTGTATAAATAGGATCTAGAGGGATCTGATATTTCTTTTTAAAGTCATTAATAAACGTGATTAATTCAGGCTTTATTTTTCCATAACCACCAAAATGGTAATCCGTTATTAAATCCCAATTATCCTTTTTTGCAAATTTACGAATATCCTCTCGGATAAAATCACCTTTCAATGCCGGAAAACCTAATATTTTCTGATGTGGCTTTGCAGAATTTATTAATCCAGAAATCGTGCCACCTGTGCCGACACAACAACAAATAAAATCAAAATCACTATCATCTTCATTCAAAATTTCTTCACAACCTTTTACTGCTAGTTGATTAGTACCGCCTTCAGGAATTAAGTAAAAATCACCAAACTCTGTTTTAAGATTTTCAACAAAGTCTTTATCTGACTTGTTCCTGTATGTTTCTCTATCAATGAATTTAAATTGCATTCCACAATCTTCAGCAAACCTTAAAGTAGGATTAGAATCTACTTTATTCACCAACTCCTCGCCTCTTATAACACCAATAGTTTTGAATCCATATAATTTACCTGCGTAAGCAGTTGCAGCAATATGGTTAGAATAAGCTCCTCCAAAAGTTAAGAGCAAATCTTTATGTAGTGCTTTAGCTTTTTGAAGATTGTATTTGAGTTTTCTATACTTATTTCCAGATATAAAAGGGTGAATAAGATACTCAGGCTTTACAAACAACTGATTATCAATACTAATATTACTGAATTCTAATTTTATCAACCGAACACCTATTTTTCTAACATTTTCATTATTAAAATGTTAAATTAATTTTATTTTTTTTACATTTACCCATAATCCCTACATAATCTGCTATTTATAATATATTATCCGCTTTATATAGGATAATTATGTGTTAACCTTTCTTCATGTTAACCAGCCAAATTTATGTGGTTGCTAATGAGACAACTACTAATGGAATATGTATTTACTAGAAAGCCATAAAACTAGTAATTCTAATATTAACGTTATTGCTGATGAAGAAATTTTTACTCGCTCCGATTTTTATATTTTTATGCTTCACAACCAGCGTCATTGCGCAGTGTCCTTCCTTTGGAACTGATCAATGTACAACTGCTGCACCAAACGTAGTAGGAAATTCTATTATTTGCACACCAGCCCTAAATGATGGTGGTAGACGAAATTTTAGGGTAACAAACATGATTGCCAATGCCACGTATAGAGTGTCAAATTGTGGATCTGGTGTTGATACACAAATGACTATAAGAACTGCAGCTGGTGCTTTTATGGATTATAATGATGATGGTGGACCTGCTTGTACAGGAACTGCAGCTTCAATTGACTTTATCCCACCTGCTACTGGTGATTATCGCATCCAACTAAACAGATATAATTGTCAAACTAGTGGCTTCCTTGATAACGGCGATATTACTGTAACGCTAATTGCAGATCCACCACCTCCAGTAACTAACGATGAATGCTCTGGTGCAACAGCTCTAACTGTTAATGCTGACTTAAATTGTGGTGTAACTACGGCAGGAACTACTTTAGGTGCAACAGCATCACCTCAAGCTGATGATGTTACTGGAACACCTAACAATGATGTTTGGTACAGTTTTATTGCAACTGACACAGCCCATGTAGTTTCATTACTCAATGTTGTTTTGGTTAATGGCAGTACAGATATGGGCATTGGTGTTTATGATGGGACTTTGGGCTGTAGTGCACTGACTTTTGTGGATGATAGCGACCCTAATACTCTAAATTTAACAGGATTAACCATAGGAAATCTTTATTACGTTAGGGTTTATGGTTGGTTTAGCGACTCTTCTGATGCTGCTAATTTTGATGTTTGTGTGGGAACTGATTCGCCTTGTGTACTACCAGCACCTATAACTGCAGCAGCTTGCCCAGCTGTTGATGTTACACCAGATTCTGCTACTGTTGGTTCATGTGGTTCTGGCTCGGGTCCTGTCGACTTAACCGCAGCATATACAGATCTTGGAGACACCTCTGATTATGATGTTGATTTAATTACATGGGACCAAACCGTATTCGACACTTTTGCCGCAGCAGCCACAAACAATGTTGCACTTTCATCTGATGACAGATGGTCTAACCTCGCTTACAATATACCTTTTGACTTTTGTTTTTATGGTAATTCTGTTTCCCAGTTTGTTGTTGGTGCTAATGGCGCCATATCTTTTGATTCTAGTCTAGCTAATACAGGTTCTGGATTTTCATTTAGTGATAATCTACCCAGTACTACTGGCGCATTATTTGAAAACACTATTTATGGAGTTTATCATGATATCGATCCGAGTGTTGGTGGTACAATAAGTTTTGGTACCACTAATGCAAATGGCTGCAATGCTTTAGTTATTCTTTGGGACGATATTCCAATGTGGGATAATGGTAATTTTGGCTCAAATACCAAGCGTCATACAGCAATGATGGTATTATATGAAAATACAAATATTGTTGAAGTTCATATTGAAGAGAAAGTAATTGACGATGGACCATGGAATGGCGGTAATGCTATCGTTGGTATACAAAATCCGGGAGCAACAGCTGCAGTTGTAGCTCCTTGCAGAAATGGCTTAGACACTAATTGGGCAACGACCAATGAAGTATGGCGCTTTACACCATCTGGCGGTAGCTCTATCGCTACTTTACAATGGTTGGTAGACGGAACCTTAGACTCAACATACAATGGACAAACAACTATAAGCGTTAACCCTACATCTACTACTACATATACTGCACAAGTAACTTACAATCTATGTAATGCTAGTACATTAGTTATTACAGACGATGTTATTGTCTCCACTGGCAGTGCAAAAATTTGGGACGGATCACAACCAAACGATAATTGGATGGATCCTCTTAACTGGTCAGATGATGCAATACCAACACCTGCAGACTGTGTTATTATTCCAAACACAGGAAATGATCCCGTAATTTATACTGGAAGCGATGGAGACGGACTCAATCTAACTATTGAAAATGGCGCTACCTTAACACAACAGCCAAACTCTACATTAACTATTGTAAATTTTATAGATGTTGAAACTGGCGGTACATACAATATGGATGATAGTTCTAGTCTCGTTCAAGTTGATGATGTAGCTAACACTGTCGATGGTACTTTTACTATGAACAGAAACACCAACATTAGAGTTAATGACTATGTATATTGGTCTTCCCCAGTTATTAGTTTCAATATTGAAAATATATCTCCTGGAACGCCGAATGGATACAAATACGAATGGATTCCTACTTTATTTCAAGGTATTGGACCACCTGGCAATATGGTTTTTGGCGAATGGCAAGGATATAATACTGGCGTAATGGATATTGGTAAGGGTTACATCGTAAAGGGTCCTACAGGACACACAGCAACTCCTTCAAACTATACAGCCACCTTCTCTGGGACACCTAACAATGGTACAATAGTACAGCCTATAGAGAGAGGTACTTACACAGGTATAAATTACTTTTACAACCCTTATGGAAATGATCTCCTGTTAGTAACTAGTGACGATGATAATTGGAATCTTGTTGGTAATCCATATCCTTCGGCTATTAATGCTATAGACTTTTTAACTCACACCAATAATGGTAATATCTCAGGAAGTGTTTATTTATGGACACACGGAACAGATATTGGAGCAGGAAACACAGACCCATTTTATGATGATTACGTCTATAACTACAACGTAGCCGATTATGTTGCCTACAATTCAAGTGGAGCATCTACACCACTAGGGTTTAACGGCAACATTGGTGCTGGACAAGGATTCTTCGTATTAATGACTGATACTGCTACTACGAATGAAACAGTGACCTTCGATAATACTATGAGAAGTAGTGCTTATGCAAATAATCAGTTTTATAGAACGAGTAATCCATCTAACATGGATAGCTCGGCCGCCAATAGAATATGGTTAGATTATGTGAATCCTTCTGGTCAAACTAGTACAACTTTGGTAGCTTATGTAGACGGAGCTACAAATGATGAAGACCGAATGTATGATGCCCATACAACTACAGGAAATGGGCTAGATCTTTATTCTTTGATAGATGAAAAAGAATTTCTTATACAAGGACGTCAATTACCTTTTGATGCTAATGACCAAGTACCTCTTGGCCTTAACATCGCAGAATCTGGCATTCACACGATAGCAATTAACACATTACAGGGATTATTTAATGATAGCAATCAGGATATTTTTATTGAAGATTTACTAAATGATACAATTCACAACATTAAGGAATCCCCTTATTCGTTCACAAGCGAAATAGGAATTATAAATGATCGATTTGTTTTAAGGTTTACCAATTCAACGCTTGGGCTAGAAGACTTTGACACCTTGAGTGGTGTAATAGTTTTTGAAGACAATGAAAAAATAACCGTGAAATCAGATTACGGAACCATTGCATCAATAGATGTATATGATGTGCTCGGAAGAACATTATACTCTAATAAAACGGTTAATGTTAACAGGTTCTCTATTGAACCTATTTTGCCTAAAAATGCCACTCTATTGCTGAAAATTAAACTAACAGATGGCAAACAAAAAGTAGCTAAGATTATTTTTTAAAGTACTTTACAAAACTCCAAAAAGACCTCTTTTTTAGGTAACTGAGGTCTTTTTCATTTAAATAAGCCTCACGTTCAAAAGAAATATTTCGGTATGCCAAATGCCAGTTCTTATATTGTAATAATCGAAATAAAAACTCTAGAGTGTAGAGTACAAAAAAAAGAATAATCAACAATTCTAACTGTTGCTTTAAGTGAATTTTTTCATGATTAATCAACATATCATTTCCTTTCAATGCTTTACTTTTTAAAAACATGAAAGGAAAAACAGTCATACCAATATAACCTCTAGGTATCAAGTATTTTGAAATCAATATCACAACAGTGTCTATTCAAAAATCAATCCAAATTACATTATCTTTGTAAGACATGAAAAAATATGTCCCAATAGAAGAAGGAGATTACTACCTAACACCAGAAGGCTATCGCTGTTTTACAGAGCAATACCATCTAAAACGAGGCTATTGTTGCGAAAGTGGCTGCAGACATTGCCCTTATGGTTTTAACAAAGAGAAATTAAAAAAGAAATAATGCAAGTAACAGAAATATCATTTAAAGATCAGATTTTAGAAGGCATACCACATATCTTACCACAACCAAAAACGTATGACCCAAAAATAAATCATGCTCCCAAAAGAAAAGCAATTTTGTCGCCTGAGGAAGAAAAATTAGCTCTAAAAAATGCACTACGTTATTTCGACAAGAAACACCACAGCACTTTACTACCTGAATTCAAGGAAGAATTAGACAAATACGGTCGTATCTACATGTACCGTCTGCGTCCTGATTATAAAATGTATGCAAGGCCAATTGACGAGTATCCTGCAAAATCAAAGCAAGCTGCCGCGATTATGTTAATGATTCAGAATAACTTGGATTATGCTGTAGCACAACATCCACACGAATTAATTACTTATGGTGGCAATGGAGCTGTGTTTTCTAATTGGGCACAGTACAGGCTTACAATGAAATATTTGGCTGAAATGAATGACGAGCAAACACTTGTGATGTATTCTGGTCATCCTATGGGTTTATTTCCCTCACATAAAGAAGCGCCAAGAGTTGTTGTCACTAACGGTATGATGATTCCTAACTATTCTAAACCAGATGACTGGGAAAAATTCAATGCATTAGGAGTTACACAATATGGGCAAATGACAGCAGGAAGTTACATGTACATTGGCCCACAAGGCATTGTTCATGGCACTACAATTACCGTTTTAAACGGATTTAGAAAAATAAATAAATCACCAAAAGGGCATATCTTCGTTACCTCTGGTTTAGGCGGCATGTCTGGTGCACAACCAAAAGCAGGTAATATTGCTGGTTGTATTACGGTTTGTGCAGAAGTAAACCCCAAAATCACTCAAATACGATTAGACCAAGGTTGGATTGATGAAAAAATCACCGATTTAGATGAATTAGTAGCACGAGTACAAAAAGCACAGGCTAATAAAGAAACAATATCAATAGCATACTTAGGAAATATTGTTGAAGTATGGGAAAAGTTTGACGAATCAAATATTCATATTGATTTAGGAAGCGACCAAACCTCTCTTCACAACCCATGGGCTGGTGGTTATTATCCTGTTGGATTATCTTTTGAAGATGCTAACGACATGATGGCAAATAATCCAGATTTATTCAAGACTAAAGTTCAGGAAAGTTTACGTCGTCATGCAACTGCTATTAATAAACATACAGAAAAAGGCACATATTTCTTTGATTACGGAAATGCTTTCTTGCTAGAAGCCTCACGTGCTGGTGCTGATGTTATGTCTGAAAACACTACTATTGGTCGTGAATTTAAGTACCCTAGTTACGTGCAGGACATCATGGGACCAATGTGTTTTGATTATGGATTCGGTCCATTCCGTTGGGTTTGTGCTTCGGGTAAACCAGAAGACCTTGCAAAAACCGATGCTATTGCTTGCGAAGTTTTAGAGGAAATCATGAAAAATTCACCTGAAGAAATCCAACAACAAATGGCTGATAACATTCAGTGGATTAAAGGTGCTCAAGAAAACAAATTAGTCGTAGGGTCACAAGCCAGAATCCTCTATGCAGATGCCGAAGGTCGAATGAAAATTGCCCAAGCCTTCAACGATGCTATCGATAAAGGCGAAATAGGCTACGTTATTTTAGGTCGAGATCACCATGATGTCTCTGGGACAGATTCACCTTATCGAGAAACCAGTAATATTTATGATGGTTCTCGTTTCACTTCAGATATGGCCATTCACAATGTTATAGGAGATAGTTTTAGAGGAGCCACTTGGGTAAGCATCCACAATGGTGGTGGTGTTGGCTGGGGCGAAGTAATTAATGGTGGATTCGGCATGGTTCTTGATGGTACTAAAGAAGCATCAACGCGTCTCAAACAAATGCTATTTTGGGATGTAAATAATGGTATTTCCAGAAGAAGTTGGGCAAGAAACGAGGGGGCCATTTTCGCTATAAAACGCGCTATGGAAACCGAACCAAATTTAAAAGTTACATTGCCAAACACTGTTGATGATGATCTTTTAAAAAATATTTAAAAAAAAGTGATATGAAGAGACTACTCAAATTTACACCAGTTTTAGTTATGGTTATTCTTCTATCGTCATGTAGCTCTGTGAGAGTAGCTGCAGATTACGACAGAGAAGCCAATTTTGACCAATACAAAACCTTTGCGTTTTTCAAGCCTGGAATTGACAAAGCAGAAATAAGTGATATCGATAAAAGAAGAATCCTTAGAGCTATTGAAGCTGAACTTTTAGCAAAAGGAATGACAAAGTCTGAAAACCCTGATATGCTTGTTAGTATTTTCACAAAATCTACCCAACGCGTAGACGTCTACAATAATGCCTGGGGCTTTGGTGGCTGGGGCTGGGGAGGCTTCGGTGGCTGGGGCTGGGGACCTGGATTTGGTTGGGGACCTGGCTGGGGCGGAAGTAGTGTCTCAACACAGACTGAAGGCATGCTCTTTATTGACTTTATAGATACTGACAAAAAAGAATTATTCTGGCAAGGCTCCGGAACTGGATACCTAGTAACAAGAAACGTGGAGAAGAAAGAAGCACGTATCAGAGAGTTTGTAGCCAAAACTTTAGAGCAATTTCCTCCATCAAAATAGGATCTTAAAACATAAAAAAATTAAAGCACTGATTACGCAGTGCTTTTTTGTTTAAATATTTTAGAAGTAGCTATTATTTTAAATATTCTATCTTTGCCGACTTCAAAATGAAATTGTTATGATTTTAGGTCAAACGACAAGAAAGAATTTTACACAAAACCCTAAAGACGATATTTTATCTGGTCTTACAGTTGCATTGGCATTAGTCCCTGAAGCTGTAGCATTTGCTTTTGTTGCTGGTGTAGATCCATTAGTTGGATTATATGGTGCTTTTATGATGGGTATCGTTACTGCTTTATTTGGTGGACGACCAGGAATGATTTCTGGTGCTACAGGTGCAATGGCAGTGGTTATGGTGCATCTTATTCAAAAAGGAAATGAAGTTGGTATTAATTTAGATACACCAATTGAAAATCTTGGGCTTCAATGGCTATTTATTACCTTATTATTTGTTGGTGGTATTCAAATTTTAGCAGGTATTTTTAAGCTTGGAAAATTTGTAAGACTTATTCCTCATCCTGTAATGATGGGCTTTGTAAACGGTTTAGCCATCGTTATCTTCTTATCACAATTAAAATTATTTCCTAATGCTGTTCCACAGGATATTTCATTTTTTGGTAATACTTCTGAATGGTTCTCAGCATTATTTTCAAATGCAGCTTTTTGGAAAATGATGGGCTTCATTGGTTTGACTATGGGAATTATGTATGGACTACCTAAACTTACCAAAAAAATTCCTGCTGCTTTAGTAGCTATAGTCGTTGTAGCTTGTATTACAATTTTTGGTGGAATTGAAATGAGTACCGTTGGTTCTTTTATTGCAGAAGGTGGTGGTAAAGGTTTAAAAGGTGGGTTACCAACATTTCAAGAACAGATTTTTGGATTATTCGGAACACTTGCAGGACATTGGGATATCATTATTTCGACAGCATTCATTCTAGCTGCAGTAGGTTTAATTGAATCATTAATGACCTTAAACCTTGTAGATGAAATCACAGAAACCAGAGGAAATGGTAATCGCGAATGTATTGCTCAGGGAAGTGCCAATATGCTAAATGGTTTATTTGGTGGAATGGGTGGCTGTGCTATGATTGGTCAATCGATCATCAACGTAGATTCTGGCGGTCGTGGTCGATTATCTGGCGCTTTTGCGGCTGTCGCTTTGTTAGGATTTATTCTATTTGCCGCACCATTAATTGAGCAAATTCCTATTGCTGCATTAGTCGGTGTAATGTTTATGGTAGTTATCGGAACATTCGCCTGGTCTAGCTTTAGAATCATTCGTAAGATTCCTATTTCTGATGCTATTGTACTTATTGCTGTTTCTGCTATTACAGTTTGGAAAGATTTGGCCGTTGCCGTAATTGCTGGTGTTATCATTTCGGCATTGGTATTTGCTTGGAAAAACGCCACAATGATTAGAGCACGAAAACGTCTTCAACCAGATGGGACTAAAACTTACGAAATTTGGGGACCATTATTCTTTGGATCTATTCAAAGTTTTAATTCGAAGTTCGACGTAAAAAATGATCCTGAAAATGTTGAAATCGATTTTGTAGAGTCGCGTGTTAGTGATCATTCTGCCATGGAAGCTATTTTTAATTTGGTAAACAAATATGAAGCTGCAGGTAAGAGTTTAAAACTAAAACACCTTAGCGAAGACTGTAAAGCTTTAATGTATAAAGCAAGCCCTAAGTTTAAAGAGGTTATTGTAGAAGACATCAATGATCCTCGCTATTATTTAGCAGCTAATCCTGAAGAATTTACAAAACCACTTTCGGAATACGATTTATAAAAGATAAGCGCTAAGACCTAAGCCTTAGACCATTAAAATTAAAAACAAAATTAAATTAATAAAAATAATTGATTATCAATTATTTAGACTACCTTCGTCACTTAATTTAATATATTTTAATATGAATACTGGTACAGTAAAATTTTTTAATGACTCTAAAGGTTTTGGATTCATAACAGAAGAAGGAAACAGCAAAGAGCATTTTGTACACATTTCTGGTTTAGTTGATGAGGTTAGAGAAGGTGACAATGTAGAATTCGATTTAACAGAAGGAAAAAAGGGATTAAATGCAATTAATGTAAAAGTTATATAATTATACTTAAAATCTTTTTATGAAAAAGCCTATCAAAAATGATAGGCTTTTTTTATTTTAATAATCTAATAATATTTTAACCTTAGTCTTCACCTTTTCAGTTGAAGGAATCATTGCTTGTTCTAATGTTGAATTCAGTGGAATGGCAGGCATATTCTCGCTACCAATCGTCATCACTGGCGCATCTAAATACTTAAAACATTCTTCCTGAATTTTTCCAGCTAATGCTCTCGCAAAACTATTATCACTCGGCTCTTCTGTTACCACCAAACATTTGCCTGTTTTCTTAACCGACTTCATTACAGTATCTTTATCCAAAGGGTAAAGCGTTCTAAGATCTACAATTTCAATTTGATCACGCATATCTAATTCGCCGGAAGCATTGTATGCCCAGTGCACACCCATTCCATAAGTTACAATGGTACACGTTTCTACATCGTCTTGCTTCCAGATTTCCTGTGGCAACCATGCTTTTCCAAAAGGTAAAATATAATCCTCAGCAGGCTCTACAGAAGTTGCTGTTTTTGTTCCAGGAACTTTGGACCAATACAAGCCCTTATGCTCTAAAATTACCACTGGGTTCGGATCGTAATAAGCAGACTTCATCAAACCTTTTAAATCGGCACCATTACTTGGGTAAGCAATTTTAATACCTCTTATGTTAGTTACGATGCTTTCCACAGAAGACGAATGGTAGGGTCCACCACTACCATAAGCACCAATTGGCACACGCAAAATCATACTCACAGGCCATTTACCGTTACTCAAATAACAACTTCGACTCACTTCTGTAAACAACTGATTGAGTCCTGGCCAAATATAATCAGCAAACTGAACCTCAACAATAGGTTTTAAGCCTACTGCACTCATACCAACCGTAGAACCTACGATAAATGCTTCCTGAATTGGTGTATTAAAAACTCTGTCGTCACCAAATTTTTGCGCCAACGTCGCTGCTTCTCTAAATACACCACCAAGTCGTCCACCAACATCTTGTCCGTAAAGCAGACATTCTGGATGCTTGCGCATTAATTCTTCTACAGCGAATAAAGCACAATCTACCATCACCACTTTTTCTGCACCTTCTGGCGAACGCTCACCTTTTTCTTCGGTAATTGGCGTTGGCGCAAAATCGTGGGTAAATAAATCTTCTGGTGTTGGATCTTCAGCTTTTAAAGCTTTTTGAAAATCATTTTCAACCAACGTTTTTATTTCCGCTTCAATAGCATCTATATCCTTTTGAGTGAAACCACTATCTAACATTTGCTGTTTTAAAACAGGATATGGATCACGAGATTTTGCTTCTTCCAAGTCATCACGATACCATTCCATACGCACACCAGATGTATGATGATTCAATAACGGCACTTTAGCATGCACCAAAAATGGTCGACGCTCTTCTCTTATGGTTTTTATAACTTTTTCTAGAGCTTCATAGCTTTCAATAAAGTTAGCACCATCGATAGAAATGGCTTCTAATCCGTGAAAACCTTTTGCATATTCTGCAGCATTTTGAGCTCTGGTTTCTGCTTCATTGGCTGAAATATCCCAACCATTGTCTTGCACCAAATATAGAATTGGCATTTGCTTTAACGCCGCCATTTGAAAGGCTTCTGCAATTTCGCCTTCGGTAACTGATGCGTCCCCTAAACTGCAAACCGTGATTGGTTTTAATTTAGATTCTTCACTATCGCTCTGAATGACATTAGGATTCCTTAAATTTTGCTTTTCCAAATATTGCATTCCCATCGCGACACCTGTTGCAGGAATGGCTTGCATACCTGTTGCTGATGATTGATGTGGAATTTTAGGCTTATCAGCATCTTTTAAACTTGGATGCGAATAATAGGTTCTTCCACCAGAAAATGGATCGTCTTTTTTAGCCAATACCTGAAGCATTAAATCATAAGGTGTCATACCAAAAGCTAACAACATTGCATCGTCTCTATAATACGGAAACGCATAATCTTGAGGTAACAATTGCATTCCTAAAGCGGTCTGAATGGCTTCGTGACCGCGTGATGTGGCGTGCACGTATTTTGAAACTACTTTGAAGTTGGCCTCATACAATTCTGCCATTGTTTTGGCGGTTACTAAGTTGGTAAATCCTTTTTTTAATATGTCTTTATTCATCATTATATCTATTCGTCAGTTCGAGTGAAATTGTCTTAAGCAATTTTGTATCGAGAACTTAATAATTACTTCTCGATACAATTTGCTCGTTCCTCACAAATCACTCAAAGTGACGTTATCTTTACACTAATTCCTTTTCAACCTTTATCATCCAGTTGAATTTATCTTCAATTTTTCCGGTTTTTATGGCATTTAGCGTGTTGTTAACATCTAATCCTACCGGACTTTCGTCAGAGACGTGAATGTCGCCATTATCTGTACCAATGCTCTGAATGTAAGCAATACCAACGGCTGTTCCTGTCCCGAAAGCTTCCTCTAAAAGGCCTTTTTCTGATGCTTCTCGGATTTCGGTAAGCGTGATTGGACGCTCAATAACTTCAAAACCTTTATCTTTTAAAATATCGATAACGCTCATTCTGGTAATGCCATCGAGAATGGCGCCATCGCGACGTGGCGTGATGAATTTCCCATCAATTTTGAAGAAAATATTCATTGTTCCCACCTCTTGGATGTACTCGTGCTCAACAGCATCTAACCATAATACTTGGTCGTAACCTTTTGCTTTTGCTAATTCTGTAGGACGAATTGCTGCCGCGTAATTTCCAGCCGCTTTTGCTTCGCCTGTACCACCATCTACCGCACGAACGAATTTCTTTTCTGCCCATAATTTTATGCGCTTGCTAAAAAACGGTCCTGCTGGTGATGCCATAATGATAAACTTGTAACTTGTGGCTGCACGCATACCGATAAAGGCTTCATCGGCATACATAAACGGACGTAAGTACAAGGCACTACCATCTAGTGGTGGAATCCACGCTTTATCCATAGCCACTAGCTGTTTTAAGCCTTCTACAAACAACTCTTCTGGAACATTTGGCATTCCCATTCGATCTGCACTAAAGTTTAAACGCGCTGCATTTTTATCGGCACGGAATAGCATTGGTGTTCCGTCGGCATTTACCGTCGCTTTCATGCCTTCGAAAATGGCTTGTCCGTAATGCAATGCCATTGCTGCTGGATGCGTTGGAATTAAGGCTAACGGTTCTATTCTTGGGTTTTGCCATTCTCCATCTTTATAATCACAGATAAACATATGATCTGTGAAAGAGGTTCCTAATGGTATGTTGTTGAAGTCGATAGTATCAACTTTTGATGTTTCTGTTTTTTTGATTGAAATATTCATATTTATATTTTTTCGTCAGTTCGAGTGAAATTGTCTTTAGCAATTTTGTATCGAGAACTATTTAACTACTTCTCGATACAATTTGCTCATTACTCACAAATCACTCGAAGTGACGTCGTTTTTATATTTTTCTATTCGTATCAAATTGTTCTAAATAATCAGCAACTCTTCGCACAAAGCTTCCGCCTAAATACCCATCAACAACACGATGGTCGAAAGACAGTGATAAGTACATCATACTTCTAATAGCGATTTCGTCGCCTTCTTCTGTTTCGATGACTTCGGCACGTTTTTTAATGATTCCTAATGCTAAAATGGCAACTTCTGGTTGGTTGATTATTGGTGTTCCCATAACGCTTCCAAACGTCCCAACGTTAGAAATAGTGAATGTGCTTCCTTTGATATCGTCACCACTCAATTTATTTTCTCTTGCTTTTCCAGCGAGCTCGTTTACGTTTTCGGCTAACTCTTTTAAGTCTTTAGTGTCAGCATTTTTCACCACTGGCACAATTAAATTCCCACTTGGCAATGCTGTTGCCATACCAATATTAATGTCTTCTTTTACGATAATATTATTACCATCTACCGACGCATTGATGTTTGGAAAATCTTTGACCGCTTTAGCTACGGCTTCTACAAACAATGGTGTAAACGTTAGTTTTTCGCCATATTTTTCTTGAAAAGCAACTTTATTGTCATTTCGCCAGTTTACCATATTGGTTAAGTCGGCTTCAACATAAGCAGTTACGTGAGGTGACGTATGCTTAGAATACACCATATGATCTGCAATCATTTGGCGCATACGATCCATTTCTATAATCTTTCCTTTGCCTTTATCGAACGTTAATTGCGGAATGCGATAAGCCGTTGGATCTTGTACTACTGGCTGTGCAAACTTGTATGGTCTGCCGTCTTCGATATAATTAAAGACATCGCTTTTTCTTAATCGTCCTTCGTTTCCGGTTGCTGGAATTCTTGCTAGTTCTTCAAAACTAATGTGATGCTCCTTTGCAATGGAAATGATTAGTGGTGAAAAGAATGTATTTGTATTATTGACTGAAAATGAATTTGAAGTTGACGCCTCAACTTTGCTCGATGTGATGGAACGTTTCTTTTTAGTTTTCTTTTGAGACGTCTCGACTGCGCTCGACGTGGCAGCTTCTTCTTTAGGTTTTTGCTTCGAATTCGTCGCTTCAACTTCTAAAATGGCGATAACTTCACCAACTTTTACCACATCTTTTGCTTGGTATTTGGTTTCTAGTAACGTTCCTGCTGCTGGTGCTGGCACTTCGTTATCTACCTTGTCTGTAGCAACTTCTAATATAATATCGCCTTCATCAAAAGAATCGCCTTCATTGATTAACCAATTAATGATGGTTCCTTCTGTGATGCTCTCGCCCATTTTGGGCATTTTTAGTTCAAATTTAGACATAGTCTTTATCTTCAATTTAGATTCCGCATAAAGTGCGGAATGGCTAAACGCATTAACTAGCGTTTGTTAGTTTGTGCCTTTATTTTTAAATCGAGTAAACTTATTTTGATCGTAATTACTTATAAACTTCTCGATACAATTTTCTCGTCCCTCAAAAATCACTCGAAGTGACGTTCATCTTTTCTATTTTTTCATAAAATCACGTAATGTAGCATACGTGTTTTCTTGTACTATTCTATCTTTTGGTACTTCTCGAAATGGTTCTACTTCTCTCAAAGTCTCGTGACAATCTTTTGGCAATTGCTGATACAATTGCGTTCCTTTAGTTTTCCAAGCAATCATCTCGTCGCTTACCTGCTTGATGACTTTTGCTGGATTACCAACCACCAAACTACGTGGTGGAATTTTAGTTTCGGCCTTAACAAATGCCATTGCGCCAACGATACTTTCATCTCCAATTTCGGCATCATCCATAATTACGGTATTCATACCAATGAGGCAATTACGACCCAAATTGGCTCCGTGAATGATGGCTCCATGACCAACGTGCGCACTTTCTTTTAGGGTAATAGATTTACCCGGAAACATATGCACTGTACAGTTTTCTTGCACGTTAACACCATCTTCTAAAATGATTTGCCCCCAATCTCCACGAATGGCAGCACCTGGACCAATGTAACAGTTTTTACCAATGATGACATTGCCTGTGACTGCTGCCAATGGGTGCACGAAACTGCTTTCGTGTACGACTGGTGTGTATCCTTGGAATGCGTAAATCATAATTCAGCCCCTTTTAATTTCCCCAGAGGGGAAAAACACTCCTGTGTTCTTACTCTTCTGTACTTTTTCATTTTCTATGTTTACTATTTCCTTCCTTTTGGGAAGGTTAGGATGGGCTTCCCTTTATTTAAATCGTTTTAATGTTTCTTTTGTAAAATCACTTAATACTAGACGACCACTAACGGCTGCTCTTTCAGCTAAAAGCATGTCCCAATCTTCGGTACCTTGCCAGAAGATTTTTTTCATTTCATTCATTGCTTCTGGATTGTAATTGCAAAGATTTTCGGCAAAGGTTTTTACGGCTTCATCTAATTCATCTGTAGTATCAAATACTTGTGTAAATAAGCCTTTTTGTTTTGCCCATTCTGCAGGATAAAACGTATTGGCATCAATGGCGATTTGTGACATTCCGCTTAATCCTAACTTGCGCTCTACAGCCGGACCAACAACAAACGGACCGATACCAACGTTTAGCTCGCTTAACTTTATGGCTGCAAATTTTGTTGCCATACAATAATCGGTTGCCGAAGCAACACCTACTCCACCACCAACGGTTTTTCCTTGCACGCGACCAATGATAAATTTTGGACATTTGCGCATTGCATTAATCACGTTGGCAAATCCTGAAAAGAAGACTTTTCCTGTGGCTTCATCATTGATATTTATCAACTCGTTAAAACTTGCTCCAGCACAAAATGTTCTATCACCTCCACTTTTAAGAACAATGACTTTAATGTTCTCATTATTTCCAGCATCAGTTATTGTTTGTGATAATTCAGCCAGAATATTTCCTGGTAATGAGTTATGCGCAGGATGAAAAAATTCGATGTATCCTATTTGGTTTTCTATTTCTAATTTTACGTATGGTTGGCTCATTATTATTTTGTTTTATTTGTGAGACCTCTCGACTGCGCTCGAGGTGACATTAATTATTTTTTTATAACAAATTGAACTGCTCAAAGTGATGATTAAGGTGCTTACGATCAAGCAAATAGGACTCGTAACGATTCAACTCGCCAAATACTAAATTCTTCAATTTAGCATCTGGATTTTCCTTGAAAAACTCTATGTATTTTTTACGCTGTTCCTTAAATTTCTCAATCGCTGTTTCTAAATCTTGATGTTTTAAATCGTCTAACGTGTCTTTTTCTAACTGCGGAAATTGAGTGTTCTGCGGAAACTTTCTATAGTTATACAAGCTTGCGTGCACCTTATCTAAAATCTTTTCTGGTGTGGCAATTTCAAAATCTTGAATTTCGCCAGATGCAATTTTATAAGTGTACTCCAAATGCTCAATCATATGTTGAGGCGTCATAATGCCCCATTTTGGTTTGGTGTCTGCTTTTAACTTTGATAAGCACTCGTTAATTTTCTCTTCAGTCATCTCAACAAATGTTTCTTGCTTTTTCTGGACCATTGTTAAAATGGTAGCGACTGCAACCAACGGACTATCTTTGTCTGTTTTTTGACTTTCTGGTCGGTTTTCAAAATTAGCATCAAACACCTCAACGTGCCATTTTACAATACCACTTGGATGCTCTGTTGACGACACATCTCTATCTACTTTTTCCTTACAAGTTAAACGCACATAAATGGTATCGTTGTGGTATAACGGTCTTAAAAATCGGATAGAATCCAAACCGTAATTTGCCGCTACAGGACCTTTATTTGGATACACAAACAATCCAGCTGCAGCCGAAATTATAAAATAACCGTGTGCTGTTCGTTTTTCAAAAATACTGCCATCTAGTGAGGTTATATCTGTATGTGCATAGAAATGGTCCCAAGTTAAATTGGCAAAATTCTGAATATCGGAATCCGTAAGCGTACGCTTGTGTGTTTTTAAAGACATTCCTGGTTGAATGTCTTCCCAATGGTACTTAAACGGATGGTCTTCAGCTTCTTTATATTTTGCATTTTGCTGATAAATGCCAGTAATTTCAGTGATGGTTGATGGTGTTCCTTGAATGGCTGTTCGTTGCAAATAGTGTTTAATACCACGCATTCCACCCATTTCTTCGCCTCCACCAGCACGTCCTGGACCTCCGTGAACTAAGTAAGGTAATGGCGAACCGTGACCTGTACTTTGTTTTGCCATTTCGCGATTAATCACCAAAATACGTCCGTGATGACTCGCTGCATTAACTACATAATCCGTCGCGATGTTATCATCATAAGTTGCAATAGAAGACACTAACGAGCCTTTACCCATTTGTGCTAATTGCACAGCTTCGTCCATTGACTTGTAAGGCATAATGGTACTTACTGGTCCGAATGCTTCGCGCTCGTGAACAACACTATTCTGGAAAGGATTATCAGTTCTAAACACCACTGGACTTATAAATGCACCTTTGTTGGCATCCGCTCCAATAGTCTCAATATTATCCAAATTGCCATAAACCATTTCAGCTTCTTTACTGATATCTGCAATAGAACTTTTCACTGCTTCAACTTGTTGCTTACTCACCAATGAACCCATTCTCACTTCCTTAAGTCTTGGGTCGCCAATGGTGACTTTATCGAGCTCTTTTGCTAATGCGATTTGAACATCTTCAACTAAATTTTCAGGAACAATAATGCGTCGGATGGCCGTACATTTTTGTCCAGCTTTTACGGTCATTTCCTTTCGAACTTCCTTAACGAACAATTTGAATTCTGGTGTTCCAGGAACTGCATCTTCGCCTAAAATAGAGGCGTTAAGCGAATCAGCTTCCATAGTGAAAGGCACCGATTCTTCAATTAATCTTGGATGCGCTTTTAATAAGCGACCAGTTGCGGCTGAACCTGTAAAGGTGACGACATCTTGAGACTCGACGGTATCTAAAATGGTTTTAACTGTCCCGTTTATGATTTGAAGTGCGCCTTCTGGTAAAATACCCGAATTAATAATTTCTCTCGCTACTGCCTCTGCTAAATAAGCTGATGATGGCGCAGGCAAAACTACTGCTGGCACACCTGCCATCCAGTTTACAGCACACTTTTCTAACATTCCCCAAACCGGGAAATTAAACGCGTTGATGTGCACTGCAACACCTTTTTTTGGCACCATTATATGATGTGCCATAAAACGTCCGCCACGAGACAAATCGATTGGGTCGCCTTCTACGTGGAATGGTTTGTTTGGAAATAATTTTCGTAATGATGCATTGGCAAACAGATTACCAAAACCACCTTCTATATCTATCCAACTATCTACACGCGTTGCGCCAGTTCTGTAACTTAAATCGTAAAATTGTTCTTTGCGCTTTGTAAGGTAAAGTGCCAATTTTTTGAGCATATTACCGCGCTCTTGAAAGGTCATTTTACGAAGTACTTCGCCTCCTTTTGTGCGTCCGTAGTGAAGAACTTCAGGAATATCTAATCCTTCAACAGCCCAATTTGTAAAATGTTCGCCTGTTATAGCATCGTAAATTGGTGCTCCTTCTTCTTTTCCTGTAGTCCATTGTCCTTGGACGTAGTGTTGAATTTTATTCTTCATCTTACTGTTTAAGATTATGTATTATCGACTTTGTTTTTTTTGAAGCAGTTCTCCTATCATTAATCTACCATCTTTACTCTTTTGGATTTAACTCAATTATCCTTCTTATCCAATCTTTATCATTATTTAGTAGCACATCTGGTGTTATACCAACTTGTTCATACTTTAAATAATCATTTTTAATCACTTCTATGGAAAACGCATATTCAATAGAATCACAATTTAATCTTCCTGCTATCCCTTCATTTCCATAACCATATGACACTGCCCCTTTTGAATTCTCGCCGACAATAACAGTGCGCTTATCGTCTTTTAGCCGAAGCGTACTTATTTCTGCCGCACTAGCTGTTAAAAAATTGATAAGCACATAAATTTTTTTGATTTCTTTTGTCTTTTTTAACAATTTAATAAGTGATTTTGTTTGCAATAAAGAACCACCTCCATTGTTTCTTAAATCTATAATTAAATAAGGCTTGACTAATTTTTGCTTTAAATCGTTGTAAAACGTATCAGCTTCATCCATTAGCTCATATGTTCGCTTAAGGGTTTTGATATTTATATAGTCATGATTAGCGTCTAAAGATTTAAAACCGAAATTTTCTTCGTGTTGTTTATAAAAATGATACGTGTTGTCTTTATTCCAAAAGGTGTTTCCTATTCTATTGTTCTTTATTTCTATATTGTTATTGTATACGAGTAAGCCGTTTTTATAATGCTCGAATATTTCAAATTTCCCTTTTGAGGTTTTGTTAAGCTTTAATCTTATGGCACCATTTTTCCAAATATCAGAATCTGAAGTATCCATAACACCCAACCAGCTCGAATTTGAATGTTTTATAAGTTTTATAGTTTCGTTACCCGAATAGTAAATTCCAGAAATTGAATCTGAGTCAATAACATCATCAACTTCTCTTTCATAAAACAAAGGCTTAAATAAATCGGCTTCCGTCTTTTGATAAATCATATTGTGATTATCTTTTATAAAAGAGATGTATTTTTGAAGATATCCTAAACAAAAATAATCCTTAAGACTATCTTCACTAATTTCCTTTATTATTTGGTTTTTCCATTCTTCAAATCTGAATTCATCTGATTTAGTTTTAATCTGAGACTTATAACTCTTGGCTAACTTAATCTTTTTGGAAATCTCTTCTAAACTATTTAGGCAATCACAGCTTTTATCCTGACCAGAGGATATATTAGTAATTAATAGAATTAATAAAATCAGAATTTTATTCATGTAACGAAAAACAATAATTTAACTCATATTTTCAATAACAGCTGCATAGCCTTGACCCACGCCAATACACATCGTTACCAATGCGTAGCGCTTGTTTTGCTCTTTGAGCTCTAAAGCCGCTGAATAGGCGATTCTGGTGCCTGTAACGCCAAGCGGATGGCCAATTGCGATAGAACCCCCATTTGGGTTGATTCTTGGGTCATTGTCTGCCAATCCCCAAGCTCTGGTGCACGCCAACGTTTGTGCTGCGAAGGCTTCGTTGAGCTCTATGATGTCGATATCGTCCATTGTTAATCCGGCTTTTGCCAAAGCTTTATTGGACGCCTCGACTGGACCGATGCCCATAATTCGTGGCTCCACACCCACAACAGCAGAACTCACGATGCGCGCTAAAGGCTTTAGATTATATTTTTTTACAGCTTCTTCACTAGCGATAATGGTTGCGGCTGCTCCGTCGTTTAATCCTGATGCGTTTCCTGCGGTTACGCTTCCTCCTTCTTTTTTAAAGGCTGGTCGTAATTTGGCTAAAATCTCTTTTGATGTTGTTGGTTTTACAAATTCGTCTTTTGCAAAAACGATTGGGTCTTTTTTGCGTTGTGGAATTTCGACAGGTACAATTTCTTTTTCTAATCGTCCGTTTTCTTGCGCTTGTGACGCTTTCATCTGACTCCAGTATGCGAATGCATCTTGGTCCTCTCTTGAAATATTATATTTTTCGACAAGATTTTCAGCTGTCATTCCCATTCCGTCTGTGCCATACATTTCGTGCATTTTTGGGTTTACAAAACGCCATCCGAATGTGGAATCGTACAGTTTTGAATCGCCTCCAAAAGCGCTTGATGGTTTTGCCATAACGTATGGTCCGCGTGTCATATTTTCAACACCTCCTGAAATGAACACATCTCCATCTCCTGCTTTTATCGCTCTGTTTGCGTGAATAATTGCTGACAAACCTGAACTACACAATCTATTTACAGTTTCTCCTGGAACTGTAAATGGTAATCCTGCTAAAAGTGATGCCATACGTGCAACGTTTCGGTTGTCTTCTCCGGCTTGATTGGCGCAACCAAGAATAACATCGTTGTATGCTTCTTTTGGGATGTTTGGGTTTCGTTTTACTATTTCTTTGATGACTAAAGCTGCTAAATCGTCTGTTCTTACAGCAGATAATGTACCTTTGTAATTTCCTATTGGTGTTCTTATGCCGTCTATTATGTATGCTTCCATATTATTTTGAAATCGAAGCCGAAATCGAAATTGAAGTCGAACTTCTTACTATTTATTTTTCTCTATTCTTTTTAGATCCTGAATCAAGTTCAGGATGACAAGTCTTTTTATTCCCAATCTTTTTGAGTGCGATAGACAACACCTTTAAAAAGTGCTACCAGTTCATATCCTCGTTTTACTTCTACAATATTAAATCCGAGTCTGTTTTTTACGTTTTCTATCACAGATTCAGCAACTAAATAATCTCCTTCATTTAATGCTTCAATATGGTTGATGCTGGTTTCTATGGACACAGCAAACTTTCCGTGTGTATTTGCTGCGAAACCAAAAGCGGTATCTGCTAATGCATAACTGATTCCACCGTGTGCTTTTCCCATACTATTAAGCATTTCCTTGCGAACCGTCATTGCCACGCGACAACGACCAATTTCACATTCTAAAATTTCAATGCCTAACCAAGTGCTGAATGCATCTTGACTTAACATTTTATGTGGGATTTGTTCTCCTTTCATACTTCAATTTGTCACTTCGAGTGATTTTCGACAGAAAATTGTATCGAGAAGTTTGGCTTGTTCTCGATACGCTTCGCACTCGAACTGACGCTAGTTAAAGAATGTTTTATTTTCTTTATTCATTTTACGCAACAAGGGACTGCATCGGTAACGGTCTTCGTGATACTCATTGTATAATTCATCTAGTTTGGTTACGCACCAATCAATGCCTTTTTCATCTGCCCATGCTAATAATCCTTTTGGATAATTAACACCTTTGGTCATTGCGTTGTCTATATCTTCTACTGATGCGATGTTTAAAAACAAAGCGTCTGCTGCTTCGTTAATGAGCATAACTAAAACACGGTCGAAAATGGTTTGTGCTAATTCTTCATGAGATCCTGAATCAAGTTCATGATGACAACTATTTATGATTTTTCCACTAGAATCATAATCGTAATAGCCCTTTCCTGATTTTCGTCCTAAATAGCCTGCTTCACTTAAACGCTTTTGTGTGAAACTGGGTTTGTATCTTGGGTCGAAATAAAAGGCTGTAAACACGGTTTCTGTTACGGTGTAATTGACATCGTTACCAATAAAATCCATTAATTCGAATGGTCCCATTCTAAAACCTCCCAATGTTTTCAAGCTATGGTCAATGGTTTCAAAATCAGCAATGCCTTCTTCGTAAATTCTTAAGGCTTCTCCGTAAAATGGTCGCGCCACACGGTTTACGATAAAACCAGGTGTATCTTTGGCAACAGCTACTGTTTTCTTCCAACTTTTTATGGTTTCAACGGATTTATCTAAAACCGTTTTTGAGGTTTGCACTGCTGGAATGACCTCAACCAACTTCATTAATGGTGCTGGATTGAAAAAGTGAATTCCGATACAACGCTCCGGTTTTTGCAATGATGATGCTATGGATGCTATGGATAAACTCGACGTGTTTGATGCTATAATACAATCATCCGCAACATAGCTTTCCAATTCTGAAAAGACTTTCTTCTTGATATCGATATTTTCAACGATAGCTTCAATCGTAAGATTTGAATCTGCTAGTGCTTTTAGACTATCGACATACGTGATATTTGACTGAATTCTGTTTTTTTCTTCAGTATCTATTCGACCTTTTTCAATGAGTCTATTTAATATTTTTTCAAGGCTTGCTTTAGCTTTATCTAAAGCTTCTTGGTTGGTATCGTATAATTTTACAGAACAACCTGCAGTTGCCGCTACTTGGGCGATGCCACTTCCCATTGTTCCTGAACCTATTATTCCTACGTTCATATTTGTTTTTATATTGAGATCCTGAAACAACACTTCGACAAGCTCAGTGTGACAGTTCAGGATGACAAATCATCCAAAGGGAAGATTTGCCAGATCTACATTTCCGCCAGAAATGATGATTCCGACGTTCTTATTATTAAATTCTTCTTTATTCTTTAAAACAGCAGCAAAAGCTACTGCGCTTGATGGCTCTACAACTATTTTCATGCGTTCCCAAATGAGTTGCATAGCTTCTTTAATTTCTTGTTCTTCTACTCTGATAATTTTATTAACCAAAGTTTTTATAATTGGAAAATTACGGTCTCCTAAATAGGTTTTCAATCCATCTGCAATGGTATTTGTGCTTTTGTTTTTTTCAATCTTACCTGATTTTAAAGAACGATAAGCATCATCGACTTCCATTGGTTCTGCTCCTATTATTTTGCAATTTGGTGCAAACTGACTAATAGCTAAAGCTGTACCTGCCAATAATCCACCACCTCCAACTGGTGCTATAACTATATCGAGTTTAGGCTGCTCCTCTAACAACTCCTTTGCTGCTGTCGCATTACCGTAAATCACTTCATCTTGATTAGATGGATGTAAAAATGACGCTTTAGTTTCTTTTTGAATTTTATTCGCTGTAAATTCTCTGGCTTCGGCTGTTGACTCACATTCTATAATTTCACCACCATAGGTTTTAACACCATTCTTTTTAGCTTGTGGCGCATTTTCTGGCATAACGATATATGCCTTAACACCAATTTTCTTAGCTGCTAGTGACACAGCTTGAGCAAAATTACCTGAAGAATGTGTTACAACTCCGTTTTGTCTTTCTTCATCAGAAAGGGATAAAATTGCGTTTGCTGCACCTCTCATTTTAAACGCACCCATTTTCTGAAAGTTTTCGCATTTAAAAAACACATTACAACCTGTTATTTCATCTAACAATTGTGATGTTAACACAGGTGTTTTGTGAATAAATGGTTTTATTCTTTGGTGGGTTTTATTTAAAAGATGTTTAATATTTATTTGATTGTCAGACACCCCTAAAGTCCCCTCAAGGGGACATTCCTCAACAATATTACTAGCACTATTGTCCCCTTGAGGGAACTTTAGGGGTGTTTTTAAAGCTTTAACTTTTTCTTCAAGCGACATAGACACACTGAACATGTTGTTTTTAACTTCTGAGCCACTGAACCTAATAAATTTCACTCCATATTCTTCTAGTTTGTTCTGCCTATTGACATCTTCAAAATATCGATAATCGTGTGAATTTCCATCAACTTCAATAGCTAACATTAGTTCATGACAATAAAAATCGACAATATATTCTAGCATTGGCACTTGCCTATGAAATTGAACTCCTAGAGCTCGGTTTTTAATATTTTTCCACAATAATACTTCAGCTAGCGTGCTATTCTTTCGAAGTACTCTTGCGTATTCTTTTAGTTTTGGATTATATGGAATAATTTTATTTTTCACTTTTTTACACCCCTAAAGTCCCCTCAAGGGGACAATACTCAGATGAATAATTCTAGTTCCCTTTAAAAGTTGGTTTACGTTTTTCTACAAAAGCTGAAACGCCTTCTTCGTAATCTTCAGTTTGAGCTGCTTCTATTTGTAATTTTGACTCTAATGCTAGTTGATTTTCTAAATTATTGGTTAAAGATTGATTGAAAGCTTCCTTAATTTTTCCTAAAGCTAATGTTGGCATATTAGCTAGTTTTAAGGCTAGTTTATTTACTTCCTCTTCAAAGCTTTCTAAGGGCAACACTTTGTAAATCATTCCCATTTTTTCGGCTTCATCGGCAGAGACATTATCTCCTAACATCGCTAATGCTGACGCTTTTTGAAAACCTATTAAGCGTGGCAAAAAGAAGGTTCCTGCGCTGTCTGGTATCAAACCTATTAAACTAAACGCTTGAATGAAACTTACTTTTTCGTGAGCCACAACGATATCACAAGCTAATGCAATGTTTGCTCCTGCTCCTGCTGCTACACCATTTATCGCACCAATGATTGGTTTCTTAATGTTTCTAATTCTGGTGATGATTGGATTGTAATGCTCTTCTAGAATTTTCTTGAATCCTGGATTTAGTTCCGGACTTGTCACTTCTTTTAAGTCTTGTCCTGCACAAAATGCTTTTCCGTTTCCGGTTAGCACGATTGCTCTTACTTCTGAATTACTTTCGCAATCGTCAAAAACTTGCTGTAGGTTTAATGCCATTTCACGATTGAAGCTGTTAAAAACTTCTGGTCGATTTAATGTAACGTAGGCTATTTTATTTTCTATTTTTAGTTCTATTGAACTCATAATTTTATAATTATTAATCTTAATGAGATCCTGAAACAACACTTCGACTGCACTTCGACTCTGCTCAGCAACCACGCTCAGTGTGACAGTTCAGGATGACAAATTTTTTTAGTTGTCATTGCGAGGACGTAGGATGCGGTAATCTTTTTACATTTAGATTCTTTGCTTCGCTCTGAATGACAAATCATTTCAAACATTTAAAATAATCAAATGGTTCTTGACAATCGTTGCACTGAAATTGTGCTTTGCACGCTGTTGAACCAAATTGACTTATCATTTTTGTATTTGTGCTTCCGCATTGCGGACATTTTACTAATTGTTTTCCTTCAAGCAACACCGACTTATCGGCTTCAGCATCTAATGGTGCAGCGATACCATAATCTTCGAGTGCTTTTCTGCCTCTTGGCGTAATCCAATCGGTTGTCCAAGCAGGATGTAAAATCAAATCTACTTCAGCTTCATAACCGGCTTTTTGCATGGCAAGTTTGATATCGTCTCCGATAACATCCATTGCAGGACAGCCACTGTAAGTGGGTGTGATTTCAATTTTTACAACATCATTTTCGATAATGGCAGAGCGTACCACTCCCATGTCCATGATGGACAATACTGGGATTTCTGGGTCTGAAATGGACTCTAGAATTTCTACCAGTTTTGGGTTTATATGTTGCTCTGTTGTTGTCATTATTTTTTACTAAAACGGGTATTTTACTAAAATGCTTGTCGATACAATTTGTTCATTCTTCACAAATCACTCGAAGTGACTAATGAGATCCTGAAACAACACTTCGACTGCGCTCAGTGTGACAGTTCAGGATGACAAATCAAGAGTTGGCTACCATTCCATATTTGGATAAGTACGTTGCATATATTGTAAATCGGCTAGCAAGTAACCCATATGTTCGGTATGAATGCCTTGCTTTCCTCCTTTTTGAAAATATTTGCTTTGAGGAACGCTTAACGTTGCTTCTTCTAAAACTGCATTTACTTCTTCGTAATAAGCATCTTTTAATTTAGTCACATCTACTCCAACGCCTTCTGCAACAATAGCTTTATCAGCTTCGGTTTGATGAAACAATTCATCAGTATACGTCCATAAATCATTTATTGCGGTTTGAATACGACTATGACTTTCTTCTGTTCCGTCGCCTAATCGCTTAATCCAATCGGATGAGAAACGCTTGTGGTAACTCACTTCTTTGATGGATTTTTTTGCAATAGCTGATAAGTTTAAATCGGTACTTTTTTCTAATTCGGTTAGCATTAAAAAATGATATACATCGAACAAAAATTGTCTTGCCATTGTGTATCCAAAATCAGTATTTGGTTGCTCTACCAATAACACATTGAAGTATTCGCGTTCTTTACGAAGCATTGCGATATCATCTTCAGTTCTGCCGTCTCCAGCTATCTTCGCTGCATATTGATAATAACTACGTACTTGCCCTAATAAATCTAATGACATATTGGTGCACGCGATATCGGTTTCTAAACTTGGTCCGTGACCGCAAAGCTCTCCTAATCTCTGACCGAGAATTAGGCTATTATCTGCGATGCCTAGGATATAGTTGTATAGGTTTTTGTTTTTCATTTTTACTCAAATTGAGACCTTTCGACTGTGATCAAGGTGACATTTAACTCCAATAAAGAAATTCTGAAACAACACTTCGACTATACTCAGTGTGACAGTTCAGGATGACAAAGCCTCGCTTTATTACATATGTTTTACGTCGTCTGGTAAATCATAAAATGTTGGATGACGATACACTTTGTCTTGTGCTGGTTCAAATAATTCGCCATTATGCTCAGGGTTTGATGCTGTAATGTGCTTACTTTCCACAACCCAAATGCTTACACCTTCGTTACGTCTTGTGTAAACGTCTCGTGCATTTTCTAAAGCCATTTCTGCATCTGCTGCGTGAAGACTTCCGAAATGACGGTGTTCTAATCCGTTTTTACTTCTTACGAAAACCTCCCAAAGTGGCCAGTTCTTTTTATTAGACATTAGATATTAGATGTTAGATGTTAGACTTTATCAGAGTACTTTTCTCATTTCTCGAGTCTAAACTTCTGATTATACTACTTGCTTGTTTTTTCTTTCTTGCTGTTTTTCAGCATGAGCCATAGCTGCGTCTCTAACCCATTCGCCTCGTTCCCAAGCTCCAACTCTGGCTTTCATTCGCTCTTTGTTCATTGGTCCGTGACCCTTTACGACTTGCCAAAATTCGTCCCAATTAATTTCTCCGAAATCATAACTCTGACGCTCTTCGTTCCATTTTAAATCCGGGTCTGGAATTGTTAATCCTAAAATATCAGCTTGAGGCACAGTTTGGTCAATAAACTGTTGACGTAACTCGTCATTGGTTTTTCGTTTCAATTTCCATTTCATTGATTGTTCGGTATGCACTGACATATCATCAGTTGGTCCTAACATCATTAAACTTGGCCACCACCAACGGTTAAGTGCATCTTGCGCCATTTCTTTTTGTTCTGGTGTACCATTGCAAAGCTTTAGCATAATTTCGTAGCCTTGGCGTTGGTGAAAACTTTCTTCCTTACACACGCGCACCATGGCTCTTGCATAAGGCCCAAAAGAGGTGTTACAAAGTGGCACTTGATTGATAATGGCTGCGCCATCTACCAACCAACCAATGGCTCCCATATCTGCCCAAGTTACTGTTGGATAATTAAAAATGGAAGAATATTTTGCCTTACCAGAATGTAATTGCTCATATAACTCATCTCGAGTAATCCCTAATGTTTCGCAAGCACTGTATAAGTATAATCCGTGACCAGCTTCATCCTGCACTTTTGCCAATAAGGCTACTTTACGACGTAAGGAAGGCGCACGAGTAATCCAGTTACCTTCTGGTAACATTCCTACAATTTCGGAATGTGCGTGCTGACTGATTTGCCTAATATGCGTTTGTCGATATTTTTCTGGCATCCAGTCTTTAGGTTCAATTTTTTCGTCGCGAGCAATACGCGCTTCAAATTCTGCTTCTAAATTTTTGATTTGATCTCCACTCATTTCTTTTAGCTTTAGGCTATTAGCTTATTGCTTTTAGCTGGTGAAACTTAATTTTTCTTTTTCAATATATTTTGAGATTCCAACCTAGGTAGGAATGACAAATCTTTATTTAAACGTCGAAATCTACCACAACTCTTTTTGTAGTTGGTACTGCTTGACAGCTTAGCACATAGTTTTGTTCAACTTCATCTTCCTCTAACGCATAGTTGATTTTCATTTCAACTTCACCTTCCATGACTTGGCACTTACAGGTACTGCAAACACCGCCTTTGCACGCAAATGGCAAATCTGCTCCTGCAATGAGCGCACCATCTAATATATTATCGTCGTCTTTTTGCATTGTGAAGCGGAATTCTTTTCCGCCATCGATAATAACAACTTCAACGCCATCTACTTTTTGCTCTGATAAACGCTCAACACGTTTTTTATCTTCTTCAGTTAGGCCTTTTACAAATAATTCGAAATGAATTAAATCTTTTGGCAAACCTGCTTCAGCCAAATAATTACTCACATAATTGACCATATCTTCTGGTCCGCACAAAAACACTTCGCTTGTATCTGGAATATCAATGAATGTTTTGGTGAGCACTTTCATTTTTTCATCATCAAAACGACCATTGAACAACTCTATATCTCGCTTTTCTTTGGTTAGGAAATAATAGATTTCCAAACGACCAAAATAAGTATTTCTTAATTGCTCTAAGACTTCCTTAAAGATAATAGATTTTGCAGTTTTATTGACATAAAACAACTTACAAGTTGAGTTTGGCTCTACTGCCAAATGCGCTTTGATCATTGAAAGAATTGGCGTAATACCACTTCCTGCTGCAAAGAACAGGTAGTTTTTAGCATTATCTACATTACAATCTACTCCAAATGTTCCGCTCGGAGCCATAACATCTAGCTCGTCTCCTGCTTTTAATGTGCTATTGACAAAGGTTGAGAATTTTCCTCCTGGAATTTCTTTGACTGCAACTTTCCATTCGTTATCATAAGGACTAGAACATAACGAATACGAACGACGTACATCTTCGTCATTAATTAACGTCTTGAGCGTTAAATGCTGCCCTTGCGAGAATTTGAATTCGTCTTGCAAAGCATCAGGAACATCAAAAGTTACAACAGAGGTGTCTTTTGTTTCCTTGTAAATATCTTTTATTCTTAATTTATGAAAATCTGCCATTAACAGTTATAATCTAAACTTTAAAACTTTTAAGCTTAACCCGAAAACGATTTCGAATTACCTACTAAAAAAACTAACAGTTGTTAGTTTGCTTGACAAATTTACAAAAAATTAATCGATTTTTTTGTTAATACCTTTAACAAGAACTGTACTTAATTGTTGTGATAATTTTTCTGGATTGAGATAGTCTTTTTTAGGAATCCATAGATACAACGATCTTAAGGTTGATAAGATTGAAAATAACATAATCTCAATATTTTCGTCTATTATTTCTCCTTGTTCAACTCCTTCTACCACTATTTGCCTTAAATTTTGTTCGTAGTTAGCACGTAACTCAAGATAATAATCCAATTTTTCTTCCAAATGCATCCAGTCATTATTTAGGGATGCCATTCCGTAAGTATTTTGAGAAGTAATATTAACGTGTAGTTTGACAACCTCTTCTATTTTTCTAATACTAGAAATATTTGATTTTTGAATTAGAGCCAAACCTTCGGTAAACTCTTCTGCCAATGAAATGATTATTTCTTTTAGAATTTCTTGCTTAGACTTGATATGGTTGTATAAACTAGCTGCTTTCATTCCCATAGCAGAAGCCAAATCGCGCATTGTTACTGCGCTGTAACCTTTTTCTTTGAAGAGTTTTGCTGCAGTTTTTATGATTTCGTCTTTACGTGTTTCAGTTTTCAATTTTAGGAAGTGATTTATTCAACGTAAATTTATAAAAAAGAAAAACTATGGGATTTTTAGATTTTATATTTGGCACCAAAAAACGTCAAGTTGATGAATTTTTAGAAAATGGAGCTGTAATTCTTGATGTACGCAGCCAGCGTGAATGGGATGCTGGACATATTGAGAAGGCTCTACATATTCCACTAGACCAATTGAACAACCGAATTGACGAAGTAAAAAAATTTAACAAACCAGTGGTGACTTGCTGTGCTAGTGGTGTGCGCTCCGCTAAAGCTGCTAAGTTTTTAAATTTGAATAATATTGAAGCTACTAATGGTGGTGGTTGGGTTTCCTTGAATAAAAAATTATAACTTTAGTCTATCTAAGCTTTCTAGACTTTCAACTGGTGCTTGGTTATACTCAAGCGTCCAACCTAGTGAATTGGTGAGTATGTAAAGTTTTGAGAGCTCGCTTAACAATCTATTTTCTGCGTTAGATTTTAAATCTGAAGCTTCAATTTTTTTCATTAGAGACTTTTTTACAATCTCTTTTATATTGTTATAATCATCTGCTTCAAAAGGATTTAGATAATCAGCCTGAATATCATAATACTCTAAATCTGGGCTAATTTTTATTTCCTCTTTCGGAATACTTAGTATTTGAAGTGTTTTTGTGGTTTCATCAATGTTGTATTCAATTTTAGACAAGTCGTAAGCTACGGTTACATCTGCATTTACGACCACAATCGCCTTCTTTTCTGCCTCTAACAAATCAGCAAAGATGCGTTTAGAATTTTCGTAGGTAAAAACCTCACTAAAATGACCTTCAGTAACAACCAGCTTGCTGACATTTTTTAACTGCTTTTGAATTAAAGCAGAATTTTCCCTTAATATAATTTGTTCTTCTTTTTTACTACCACAATATTTAAACGTGAATAGTATAATCAAGGTTATTATAACTCCGAATAAGATTTTTCGCATATGGCTAATTTAATCAAATTAGTATTTAATGTTTGTCTAATTTACCCTTTAAATCCTGTTTTTTTGCATTACAGCGAATGACGAAGCCTATCATCCATAAAAAAGGTAATCTAACTTAGATTTTTAATCAAATTAGTGTTTATAAATACTTTAGATAGTTACAACGCTGTTTTTCCTCAAGTCTCCAGAGCAGTATTAGTTAATCCATTTTAATGCTTAAAAACGTTTACATACTTGTTTTTATGTTTTTGACACTGGCTTTATATGGCCAAAAATCTACACTCTTACAAAATATTAATTTTAGAGCCAAAGAGTTAAAACACAACTTAAACAAAGCAGGAGATACTCTTATATTAAGCAGCGAAAAAACCATTTATAATGTTGAGATTTTCAATCAAGATTTTGAAAAAACAGTTGATGTTAGAAGTAACGAAACCAAGATACCATTACACGATACACCTCTTGGAAGGTTAGTAGTACAAGCTAAAATGCCAGACAAAAGAATTATTATGACGTTGCTTAGGCATGAAGAAATAGAAAATACACCCACAAAAAAGATTGAAATATTAAGTAAAAAAGAGGAAAAGCAACCCGTTTTAAAGCTGAAAGCTCTATTTAAAATTAATATTGCAATCATCACTAAAAGTGCCAAACTAAGTAGCAAAAACAGAAACACGGTTGACAATATTCCAACTAAACCTGTTGCAGAAAAGGTTGATGAGCTCATTGTCAATACAACACACCCTAAGCCAGGGGCTAAAACTTCAAGAAGTATTTCAAATATGCTTAATTGGAAATCAAAAAAATTAAATACTAGTAATAAAGTTTTTTGGATTTCTCACACTATAAATACTGGCACCTCTTCAAGAAAAATTATGAAAATGGTGACTCATAGCGAAGCTGATCATCTAATCGCAAAGTATAAAGCAGAGCACCAAACACAGCAAGGCAAACTTAACGAATTAACTATTTGGGAGGTTTTTGACACAACAAATTTTATAAAAAAGCAAACACAGAATTCTGAATATATTAAATCTAAAGATTCTGATTTTTTCAATACAGTACCTTATTTTTCTTCAATCAAAAACTTTGTTGCTCTTAATTAGTTGATGCCTTATTTATCTTTTAACTATTTTTAAGGATAAAAAACCAACCGATATGAAGTTAAGATATTTAAAATTTTTCTGCACATCATTAATTATAATTTGTTTTCTAGGCTGTTCTAAATCTAAGCAAGAGTATGCTACTATGCTTATTCATGGCGGAACCATATATACTGTAGACAGCACGTCAGTCACTGTTGAAGCTGTAGCTACAAAAGATAACAAAATCCTTTTTGCAGGTAGTTTAGAAGAAGCTGAAACTTACAAAAACAAACAAACCAAGGTTCTAGATTTAAAAGGAAAAACAATGACACCAGGCTTTATAGAAGGTCATGGCCATTTTATGGGTTTAGGATATAATGAACTCAACTTAGACCTTATGAATACAACGAGCTACCAAGCTATTGTTGATGCTGTTGCAGAGCGTGTTAAAACTGCCAAACCAGGAGAATGGATAACAGGTAGAGGCTGGCACCAAAGCAAATGGGACAGTATGCCATCTGACGTAGTTAACGGTTTTCAAACACATCATTTATTAAGCGAAGTCTCACCAGACAACCCTGTTTACCTAAAACATGCAAGTGGCCACGCTGGCTTTGCAAATGCAAAAGCAATGGAAATAGCAGGATTAACCGAACTGGCTTTAGACGGTTTAAAAAAATACGAAGTTGAAGGTGGTGAAGTCTTAGTAGATGCTTTAGGTAGACCAACTGGAGTTTTTAATGAGCGTGCACAAACTTTAATTACACAACACATACCTGAAAGAACAGCTGAATCTGATATAAAAGCCTTTGAACTTGCTGTAAAAGCTTGTCACAAAAATGGCATAACAAGTTTTCATGATGCTGGTATTCCAAAAGAAACAATCGGTTTGTATGAACAGATGAAGTCTGACTCAAAAATGAATGTAAGAATCTATGCCATGCTAACTGGTTGGGATAAAGATTTATTAAATGATTGGTACAAGAGAGGTGTAATGATAGATAATGACCATCTCTTTACAATTAGATCTGTAAAACTTAATTGCGATGGTGCACTAGGCTCTCGTGGCGCATGGCTTTTAGAACCTTACACAGACAGACCAGACCATTTTGGTCATGAAACCTTACCTATGGAATTTGTAAAAGAAACTGCAATTAGTGGACTTAAAAATGGTTTTCAAGTATGCTCTCATGCCATAGGAGACAGAGCCAATAGAGAAATTTTAGATCGTTACGAAATAGCTTTTAAAAAATACCCTGAGAAAACACAAGACCTTAGATTTAGAATAGAACATGCGCAACATCTTCATCCAGAAGATATTCCTCGTTTTGCAGAGTTAAAGGTTATTCCTGCTATGCAAGCCGTACACATGTCTTCTGATAGACCTTGGGCTATTGATCGTTTAGGCGAAAAACGAATTAAAGAAGGTGCTTATATGTGGCAAACCCTTCTTCAAAGTGGTGTACCTATTGTAAATGGAACCGATGTACCTGTAGAGCCTATAAATCCAATTGCAAGTTTTTATGCTAGCGTAAGCAGAAAAACACTAAAAGGAACACCTGATGGTGGCTACGAACCTGATCAGAGAATGACCAGAACACAAGCTTTAAAATCTTATACTTTAGATGCAGCTTATGGCGCTTTTGAAGAAAAAATAAAAGGCTCTATTTCTGTTGGAAAACTGGCTGACTTTACAATTTTTGACAAGGATATAATGACTATTTACGAAAATGAAATTTTAGACTCTAAAGTTGTGATGACTATATTTAATGGTAAGGTTGTATATAATGCTGAAAAATAAAAAAACATTAGTTTCCTTCTCTGCTGAAGGCCTAACTAATGTTTAAGCATGCGGTTAATAGCAATGCAAAAATAAATAGTTCTGTAGGAATGAACATTACTAAAATATTACCAATACGTTATCAGAAATTAGCCTAAAAACTTAAAACTATTGACTAGCTACAAAGCAAGAAATATTGAATACAAAGAGCTTTTAAAAGTTAATGATTGGTTTATAAAGGTGTACACCATTACTAAACATGATACGTTTAACGATGCTAAATTTTACGAAGACGTAAAACTTCAAATCCCTAAGTGGATTACATTAAAAAATGGTTTTAACCATAATCATAATAATATTGGATTTTTAATTCTACATATGGGAACTGAAGGTATATTCTCTTTAATAAATTGGTGGGTTGGCGACAATATGCTAAACACTCATATTTTTAAAACAGACTATAATCAACCCATTTCTTTTGATAAAATTTCTAGTAATGGGCTAGCGCCTTGTGTTTGGGAACTTGAGATTATCAATCATGAGCGTTTGGCTTGGACAAACCATGTGTTAAAAAAAGCACCTCAACCTGACTTTGAATCGTATTTAAAAAGTTCATTCAGTAAAACTTTATAGCCAAATTCAGTAAATGTTATTTAACATAATTTCTCGCCTTACAACGAATCTAAAAGCTTTTCAACTTAAAAAAACACCTTACAACCTAAGAATACTAACATCTTAAAGCCTTAAATTATCTTTACCCAAGTATTCATATGGATACTATTTGTTTCCCCAAAAACAAAACCTACTTATTATGACAAGACTATTAACCGCACTCCTATTGCTTTTGGCTCCCTTTATTCATGGCCAAAAATCAACCCTTTTAAAAAATATTAATTACAGAGCCAGCGAGCTACAACATAGCTTAAACAAAATTGGAGATACTCTAATCTTAAAAGGTGAACGTACTATTGATAAAGTTGAGATTTTCAACAATGATTTTCAGAAAGCCTACATTGTTAATAGCTCAGACACAAAAATACCTTTAGCTGACATTCCGCTGGGCAGATTTGTAACTGAAGTAAAAGTGAATGATAAACTCATTATTATAACACTTTTAAGGCATGAGAATTTTGAAGATGTCATAGAAACTGCAGAACCAGAAACCAACAAAGAAACTGATGGTTTTGCTGAATCTAACTACCAAAATAAAACTGAAGGTAAAGCATTCTCTGAGTTTGAAACAAAAGAAACACTAAGCAAAACCACCAACAGACCAGTAAAATTTTATTGGATTGTAAAGCATATAAACAAAGGACACAGCTCGAGTAAAAAAATGCGCATTGGTGACAAAGCGATTGTTGATAAAATGATAACTCAGCATAAAATAGATTTAAAATCTAAGGCTGGAAAACGTAACAAATTAACCATTTGGGAAGTATATGATACTTCAAAATTTATGCGCTTTAAAAGAGAAAATCCAGATTATGCCACTGTAAAAGAAGCAGATTGTTTTAATACTGAACCTTTCTATAAATCTGAAGGCAGCTAGATGTTTATCAAACTACTTCTTTAACTCTAACTTCTCTGCAAAATAATCACAAAAATCCTTCATTGTAGCAGTCATTTTCTCGTCTTGTGTAGCACGCAGAAACGTATCGCTCATTGTTACTAAAGTCTGGTGAAAAAACAGTTTCATTTCATCAACAGGCATATCTTTAGTCCATAAATCTATTTTTAAAGTTTCCTGAGCGTTGCTATCCCAAACAGAAAGCATAATTGCCTTAGCTTCTTCATTTTTTACTCCACCATCTTCAGCAGACCAGTTCAGTTTTTCTGGCACTCTGTTTTCATCGAGTTCTACGTTTAATTCTATTTTAGATGTTATGGTTTTAGCCATTATTTCTTTGGTTTAAATTTTGCTTTGTTAAAAATTTCTTCTGGTTCTTTTTCTAAAATGCTCAACACATTTTCGTCTGTTATTTCTGCATAGGCTCTTACAATTTGCCAACCTATATATTGTCCTAATCTTCCAGGTGATTCGTTGTCTAATTCTAAATAAAACTTAGAATAAGGTGCGTCTGCAATAAAACGACTTGGTAATTTACTATCTGTACTAAAGAGCAATTCCTTTTCAATAAAATAGCTCCATATTGGACTCTCGTTGGCTTCTGCCCATTTTAGCTCTTGTTCTGTATAGCCTATCTTTTCCGCATCTGTTTTAAAAGGAATCATTACATCTTTAAAGTAAAGTAATTTCCCGTAGTAAATCATTTCATCCAAAAGTGTCTTACGGTTAGACTGAAAAGTATATTTCTTAGCATAAGCCTCTGCTGCTTCAGGCACAATTTGATTCCTCTGCATGTTCTTTGCTAAATATCTTGGTATATTTTGATAAAATTCATGGTCTTCACCTAAAAAATTATCAAGAGCAACTAACAATAACGAATCTGTAACAATAGTTTTATTTCTATAATCTACATCATTTGTTAAGGTAACCAATCTTGGCACACTAAAAGTTTTATCATAATATTTCAGATGCTGAAACAAAGCTTCAAACTCTTTTTTTTCGCCTTTAAAGTCTGGGTACACCTTCCCTACTTCAACCAATAACAGATTTTGTAATGTATCTTCAATTCTATCAATCCAAACAGAATCTGGCACATGCTTAGAAAATAAAAATGGATAAGCTTGTTTTAGCTTAGGAAGGTCTGATGGCTCTGCTTTTGCATAGGCTTTATCAAATCTTTCTACCACAAAATCTACTTCAATTTTTGAAATTTCTTCCTCAACCTTAGCGTCTTCATTACAAGACACCATAAAAAGACTCAACATAGATAAAATGAAAATTCTCAATGACATTTTACGAAACATTTTTAATCCTAACACGTTTCCGTTATTTTTGTTGTGCAAAGGTACATTTCTTTGTTTTAAATTGTAAACATTATGCAAACAGAAAAGGTTGTAAATCATATTGTAAATTGGTTAAAAGATTACGCAAATAACGCAAAGGTTAACGGTTTTGTTATAGGTATCTCTGGCGGAATAGACTCTGCAGTAACCTCAACCCTTTGTGCAAAAACCGGTTTAGACCTTTTATGCATTGAGATGCCAATACACCAAGCTGCAAGCCATGTTACAAGAGCTCAAGAACACATTGCGCAATTAAAAAAGCGTTTCCCTAATGTAAGTGATGCTCGTGTTGATTTAACCCCTGTGTTTGAAGAATTTAAAACCGAAGTAAGTCTTGATGGCAAACAAGCCACTGTAGATATGGCCTTAGCTAATACAAGAGCAAGATTACGAATGACCACGCTTTACTATTATGCAGGTCTGCAAGGCAGATTAGTTGCCGGAACTGGAAATAAAGTTGAAGATTTTGGAGTAGGTTTTTACACGAAGTATGGAGATGGTGGAGTAGATTTAAGTCCTATTGCTGATTTATTAAAATCTGAAGTTTACAAAATCGGTGATTATTTAGATGTACCAGAATCAATTATGAAAGCTGCTCCCAGTGATGGTTTGTTTGGAGATGCTAGAAGTGATGAAGACCAAATAGGAGCTACCTATCCAGAATTGGAATGGGCCATGAAAATGAAAGACGAAGGAAAAACCATTAATGATTTCTCAGGAAGACAAAAAGAAGTTTTTAACATTTTTATGAGCTATTACACTAGAAATCAGCATAAAATGACACCTATTCCTATTTGCGAAATTCCTAATAATTTAAGATAAATACAGCAGTTTATCGAATAAATTGCTGAATCTGCTTATTTTTTGATTACCTTTAACGTAAGCAAATCCCACAAGACACTTGACTCAGTAATACTAATTATTACGCCAATTAACCCTAACCAAACCAAAATCAATTGTCATGATACGTATTTTGATTGTTGACAATCACCCTATTGTAAGAACGGGTTTAGAACTGTTCTTAAACAGTAAACCCGATCTAAAAGTCGTAGGTAAGCTAAGTAGTGGTATAGAAATTTTTGAATTTGTTAGACGTAACGATGTTGACATCATTATTTCAGAAATTGATTTACCAGAACTTAATGGTATCACTGCGCTAAGAGCAATTAAAAAAGAAAACCAATCGGTTAATGTACTTATCTTTAGTCATCAACCAGAGGAAATCTATGCTATTAGCACACTAAAAGCAGGTGCTTCTGGATATTTAAACAAAACTGCTGATTTAGAATCTATTGAAGCAGCTGTTAGAAAAATCCATGGTGGTGAAGTCTCTCTTAGTGAAAAAATGGACAAACATCTACGTTATGAAGATACACGTAAGAGCAGAAGCCGAATGTTTAAAAAGCTATCTACCAGAGAAGTTGAAGTTTTAAAACTTTTATCTATTGGGCGAAAAAACAAGGAGATTGCAGAAGAACTTGATATTAACGAAAAAACTGTAAGTACTTACAAAGCCAGACTTTTTAAAAAGCTTAATGTTAATAATATCGTAGATTTAATTCATCAGGCAAAGCACCACAACCTAACTTAGTTTTTATCCGCCAATAACTTTACCAAGTTTACGAGACAATAGCATTTTAAGACCTAAATAATCCTTTACGTCTTCCATAACCGAGCGCGTATCTGCGTTTTCCCTTAAAGTTTCGTTTTTGTACTCAGCTACTTTTTGATCTATAAGATAACAACGTAAACTCAAGATGGTTTGACTAACCAATTGAGAAATAGAATGTTCTTTTTCCTTAGGAATAATTTGATTACGCTGCCAGTCGTGAAGATTGTATTTTTCATCCTCCATTAAAATGCTGGTAACTTCGGTTGCAGACGCTTGGTCTAGTTGATTGATAAAATCTTTAGTAGAAAAATTTTCGTCTTGGTTTAGCCTATCGATAATTGAATAATATAACTCTCTAAACTTTTCATTAGAAAACATCATTTCATCTTCCTGAAGGTCTAAGTAAATTTTTTCAAATACGCGTGCTTCATGTACTGCTGGCTCTAAAATTAAATCGCCAGACACTTCATCTTCCTTTAAAATTAGGTCTTCAAACTGTTCTGTTCTGTCACCATACAACATCAAGATTTCTATAATCTTTCGTTCTAACTCATACTGAACATCAACCTTTGGTTTATTTTGCGGTTCAGTCTTTACAACTTGAAAAGCCTTTTGATCTTGTTTGTATTTTTTATTAGCGTCTTGAACATCTTTTTTGTTGATTTGTGCCAACGTGCTAAAGAGTACATTTTCACTAATATCCATTATAGAAGCACATTCTCTAATATAGATTTCGCGCTTAATGGCATCAGGAATTTTAGCAATGCTATTTACAATATCTCTAATTGTTTCAGCCTTTTTTATAGGATCGTTATTGGCTTCCTTCACTAAAAGGGATGCTTTAAACTGAATAAAATCCTTAGCATTGGTATTGAGATATTCGGTAAGCTCTTCTAAGGTATTAGACTTTGCAAAACTATCTGGATCTTCACCATCTGGAAAGGTACAGACCTTCACATTCATACCTTGTTCCAAAATTAAATCTATACCACGAATAGAGGCTCTTATACCAGCCGCATCACCATCAAAAAGCACTGTAATGTTATTGGTTAGCCTATTAATGAGTCTTATTTGCTGAGAGGTTAATGCGGTACCAGAAGATGATACTACATTTTTTACTCCGGTTTGGTAAAACTGAATCACATCTGTGTAACCTTCTACCAAAAAGCAATTATCTTCTTTGGCAATGCTCTGTTTAGCAAAAAACAAACCGTAAAGCACATTGCTTTTATGGTATATATCGCTCTCTGGAGAGTTTAAGTACTTTGCAGCTTTTTTGTCGTTGGTTAGGATACGACCACCAAAACCAAGTACTCTGCCGCTCATGCTATGAATAGGAAACATCACACGACCTTTAAATCTGTCGAAACGTCGCTCTTCCTTTACTATGGTAAGTCCTGTTTTTTCTAAAAATTCTAATTTGTAACCTTTACCCAAAGCGTCATCTGTAAAAGCTTGCCACTCATCTAAGGAATAACCAAGTTGAAACTTTTTAATCGTTTCCTCTGTAAAACCACGCTCTTTAAAGTAGCTTTTACCAATAGCCTGTCCTTGATCTGTTTTTTGTAAAACTTTTTGAAAATACTCATTAGCGTACTCACTTACTAAATATAAACTTTCTTTGGCATTAGCCTGTTCCTTTTCCTCGTCTGTACGCTCGGTTTCTTCAATCTCTATATTATACTTTTTGGCTAAATAGCGTATGGCTTCAGGATAGGTAAAATGCTCATGTTCCATTAAAAAGGTAATGGCATTACCACCTTTGCCAGTCGAGAAATCTTTCCAGATTTGTTTTACTGGAGAGACCATAAAACTTGGTGTACGCTCTTCGCTAAACGGACTTAAACCCTTAAAGTTGCTCCCAGCTTTTTTTAACTGTACGAAATCACCAATGACCTCTTCTACGCGAGCAGTTTCAAAAACTTGTGATATGGTGTTTTGTGAGATCAAGGCTACTGTCATTCCGCACCTAATGCGGAATCTAATTTGTTATTATTATATCTTCAATGAATTCCTATCTACGCAGGAATGACAAGTGTGTAAAATTAAGATAATCTATTTATTTTAGAAATTTGTGTTGAAAAGTTATTTGATTGATTTTGATGTAGGAGAGCAAAAACCTCTCTCTTAACGAAAATAATATAGGATAATGATTATATTTATTGCCATATAACAAGTGTGGTCAATGTAGAAACAACTATATGACAATAACCGAAAACATAAATGATGGAATGGACTAAAATACTGAATCAATTTTCATCAATAAAAGTAAAAAGTGTAACTGACTCTTTATTCAAATTTGGTATGATTGGATTATTTATAGGAGTCATTGCAGCCATTTTTTCAGATAAAGATTGGGTTGTAATCGTAGTATTTTCTATTTCTGGATTGTTCACTATAATTGGTTTATTTTTTTATTGCTTTTTTGCTATAAAAAAACCTGATTATCTTAGAAGTGAGGAATATCAAACACAAAAACAAGCGTTAGAATTATTAGGTGATAATGAACGTGCTCACAACAGAAACTTAATGAATATTCATTTAATAACCAATCCAAACGTGCCTAAATTGGACAATGACAACAATAATCCACTTACAGAATGAATTGGGATAAATTCTTTATTATAACTATAGATAACGATGGTATTCCAAGTTCGTTTAATATAAAAACGTTTCATAACCGACTGACTAATACAAATGGTGTAAAAGCTTGGTGGCATTATTTAGAAAGCACTTACATTATAAGAGTTGATTATTCGGTAAATACATCTCACATTTCTGAATTGATGAAAGAAATAGCGCCAAATAAAAAATACTTCACATCCGAAATTAAGTTTGAAGATTACAATGGTTGGTTACCTAATGAGGCTTGGGAATGGATTAAGGAAAACACTAACCACAACAACGGGTAAGTGCAATAACGGCATAAATCCTTTAGTAAATCCTGTAAAAAACAATAAGAAAAGCCCCAATCCATTTATAGATTAAGGCTTTTAAACACTCAAAATTGATTGATGAAAAATTTATTTTAGTCCATATCAAATCTTAGACCAACTGATATATTATTTTGGTCAAAAGCCTGATCTTTAAATAATGGATTAAGATCATACTTTATATATAATGCAGTGTCTCCCCAAGCCAAATAGCCACTTAATCCGTATACAAACTCACTAACTTCGAAACCTCCTCGTTGTTTGTCCTTAATGCGGTTACCATCCTCTTTATATTTTAACTTTTGCATACTACCAATATTAAGACCTGCATAACCACCAAGACCTACTTTAAACTTATTGCGTGTAGAGTATCTGAAGTAATCCTCTTTTTCAATCTTTTTAGATGGGCCAAATTCTAAATGTACTGGGAATACCAAATTGGTCGTTCTAAATTTTGCTTTCTTTAAGTCTAAAGGAAATTCTTCTAGGGACACGTTTCCATCTGTGTTTACAAAATATTGGTTGTCTTTAATATCTAATTTATTCCACTGAAATGAGAAACCGTATTTTAATCTCCAAAAGTTAGTATTCTGAAAAATTCTTGTTTTCCAAGCATAACCAAGTTCTATAAAACCAGAACCGCCAATTTTATACGGAGAATCATCAATATCTTGTCCTTCTATTAAAGCGTTGTTTAATCCAAATGCAAAAACGATATCGCTTGTTGTCCGTCTGTCGTATTTTCTCGGCTCTTGTACGCGGTCTTTTTTACCAAAGTAAATAAACTCATCTCCAAGATCTTTATCACCTCCGATTCTTATAACAAAAGATTCATCATCTAAAGTATACTCAGAGTCGTTTCTTTTCAATAACTCTATTTTATTATCTACAATTGCTAATCTGTTTTCTATGTTAGCTGCCCTCTTTTTTGCAGCCTCCTTTTTTAATTCTTCAGCTTCTGCTGCGGTGATTTGTTTAGCATCTAGTCGCTCGTTTATAGCCTCTATTTCTTTTTTTAAAAATTCGCGTTCCTCTTTTTCAATTTCAATTTTTAGTTCTTCTAGAGCTTCAATTTTATAATCTACTGAAGTTTTTTCTAAACTATCTTTTACCTTTTCTTGTGCTTGTACAGTGCCAAAAGTTACTGCTATAATGGCGTATACTACTAATCGTGTAATTGTGTTCATAACTGTTCGTTTTTTGATGATTTATAATTGTTTTATTTGATTATTTCTAAAAGCAAAGTAGAGATTTCGACTGCACCCAAGTCCAATACTTATTTTTAATCGTTACGCTGTGCTACTGCAGTTTTTACCGTTTTGTATCCGTCTTTTAGCACCTCGTAAACTTTACTCCTAAAGGATTGTCCCATCTCATCTTCCACATCTTCTAATAGTGTTTTTGCATCAACTGTTTTATTAGCTTCCTTCTGCAACTTATCTTTAAAAAGTTCTTTGCTTGCTACTTTAAGAAGTGAATCTACTTCTCTATCCGTAGCATTACTGTTTTTTGTATTTATATCTTTTATTGCGTTAGCTACAGCATCTTTATCTATTCTAGCTTCTTCAATTATTGTTTTCTGTTCGTTTTTTAAGTTGACGATATCTTTAGAACTGTTTTCTTCAATTTTTTGCTCAACTGCTAATTGTGTATCTACCTTACTCTTAGTAGTTGGTTTATAATTAATTATTTCTGTTTTACTCTTTTTGTCTTGACCTTCAGAACCTACTTCCACTTCATTATTATCTGATGCTAATTCTATCGACTTAATTTCGATTGTATTAGACTTTTCTGTGTTGTTAGAATTATCTTTTACATCTTGCTCAACCACCTTAGGTAGGCTTTGTTCAGTATTTTTAGGCCCTAATGTTTGCATCACAACCGTTAATGTAATTATAACTGCTGCTGCTATTCCCATCCACCAAAACCAAGGAAATCTAGATTTCTTCTCTTCTGCATCCAGGCGTTCAGACAGTTTTGTCCAACTTTCTGCCGAAGGTTGCAAACTACGCTCTTCTAGCTTATCTTTTAGTTGTTCTTCAAATTTAATTGGTGCCATAACTGCTGTTGTTTAATTCTTTAATCTTTTTTTGAAGCATTTGTCTGGCTTTAAACAATTGCGACTTAGAAGTACCTTCTGATATGTTTAATAACTCAGCTATTTCGTGATGCTTATAGCCTTCTATTGCATACATTATAAATACCATTTTATAGCCTTCTGGCAGACTATCTATTAGCTGTTGAATTTCTGCAACCTCAATATTAGTCTTAATATTATTAGTATAATCTTGCTCTAAATAATCATCTTCTAAAGCAAACTCAATATGCTTTTGTTGCCTTAAAAACGATATTGATTCTCGCACCATAATACGCCTCACCCAACCTTCAAAACTACCTTCGTTCTTAAATGTTTTTAGATACTTAAACACTTTAAAGAATCCATTTAGCATAACTTCTTCAGCTTTCTGCACATCTTTAATGTAGTATCTGCAAACACTTAACATTTTAGGCGCATGCAACTCATACAACACGTGCTGTGCTTCGCGATTGTTTTTCGCAGCTCTTTGTATAAGCTTAGTTTCGTTTTTATGAAGCTGAATAACTCTCATCTTGTTGGTTACGATTGCTCTTCTATTTATAAAGACGCAAATATCTTACTAATGGTTGTCTGGAAAGTAAAAAAAATTAAAAATAATCTTTAAACACCTTTAATACAGTGTTTTGAAATTTATTTTTTTCTATCAATTACATAATTAACCATGAGCTCTAGTGAAGCTTTATATGGAGATTGCGGGTATTTTCTAAGTAAGTTTAAAGCCTCTTGTTGAAAGTCTTTCATTTTTGAAATGGCATAATCTAAACCACCATTAGATTTTACAAAAGCAATAACTTCCTTGACGCGCTTTTTATCTTTATTATGATTTTTAACGGAGTTGATTAACCAAGATTTTTCCTTCTTTGAACAATTATTAAGTACATAAATTAAAGGTAGTGTCATCTTCTGCTCCTTTATATCTATTCCTGTTGGTTTGCCTATTTTTTCTTCACCATAATCAAATAAATCATCTTTTATTTGAAAAGCCATACCTATGAGCTCCCCAAACTTTCGCATAATATCAACTTCGGCAGAATTAGGTTTTACAGATGCTGCTCCTAGACTACAACAAGCTGCGATTAACGTTGCTGTTTTCTGACGAATTATATCGTAATAAACAGTCTCTGTTATATCGAGTTGTCTTGCTTTTTCTATCTGTAGTAATTCGCCTTCGCTCATTTCGCGCACTGCAACAGAAATAATTTTCAGTAAATCAAAATCATTATTATCAATAGAAAGTAAAAGTCCTTTAGAAAGTAGATAATCACCAATTAAGACTGCTATCTTATTTTTCCATAGGGCATTGATAGAGAAGAAACCTCTACGTCTGTTGCTATCATCTACAACATCATCATGTACTAAAGTTGCTGTATGTATCAATTCTATAACCGAAGCACCTCTGTACGTACGCTCACTAACCTCACCATTATTTAGCATTTTAGCAACCAAAAACACAAACATTGGTCGCATTTGCTTGCCTTTTCTGTTAACAATATAGTGTGTTATTCTATTAAGCAATGCCACTCTACTAGCCATAGAAAGCTGAAACTTTTGCTCAAAAAGCTCCATCTCGTAGGCAATTGGCTGCTTAATTTGTTCAGTTATTTTCATAAATGCATATAAAACTTTGCAAAATTACAAATAAAGCCGCTTTTTATCGTTAAAAATTGAATATTACAAAATTAACACGTTCGGTAAACAAATATTTGTAACTTTAGACAATTAATCTAAAAACAAACTTTATGAAAAAAATTACTTTACTGATGGCATTAGTCTTTTCCTCTAGTCTAATGTTTGCACAAGTTGCGCTAACCGAGGACTTCGAAGCTGACTCTACATTCCCTACAGCTAGTGGCTGGACTGTTCAGGATTTATCTACTCCTCCAAACGGAGAAGTTTGGACTATTGATAATACAGGGGAAGCTGGAGGTTTTACTGCTGGAAACACCCTAGTATATGATAACGGTGGTTTTGGTAATTATGCTACTATGGACAGCGATGGCTATGGAAATAATGGCACAATTGAAAACACAACCTTAACTAGCCCTTCCTTTGATTGTTCTAGTTTGACGTCTGTAACACTATCATTTGATACTGTTTATAACGGGAATTTTGGTGGACAAGGATTTATCGATGTTTTTAATGGTACTACTTGGGTTACAATTCAGACATATGCAACGGCTGCAGCTGACACACCCAACACTACCGTTACAGGAACCCAAACATTTGATGTACCTGAATTAGCTGGCGTAAGCAATGCACAAGTAAGATTTAGGTTTACTGGTAATTGGTCTATTTCGTGGTCAGTTGATAACATATCAGTTTTTCAATGTACAGTAGCTCCACCTGCAGCTGTTAGCGCTATTAATCCTATGAATGGAGCAACTGATGTAGATATAAACTACGGAACAACTACAAACAACCTAGGACCAATCGAATGGTCTGAAGCTCCTACAGCAGATAGCTATAATATAAGTCTTGGAACTAACTTAGCAGGTGATGATATTGGAGTTATCACTGGTTTTGCTAGTGGCAATTCCATAAACTTTAACTGGCAACCGAACACTACTTATTATTGGTTTATCGAAGCGGTAAATTGCGCGGGCACAACAGCTAGCCCTGTGTTTAGTTTTACAACATCTGCTTGTACTGATACAACTGCTCCGGGATTAACAAGCGCACCTAGCCCATCTGACGGTGCAATGGATGTAACAATAGATGCTAATGGAAATGCCCTAGCTTTTTCTTGGACAGGTGATCCTAACGCGAGTTATACAGTAAACTTTGGCACGACAAATCCACCAACACAGTCTTTTGATAATTTTGAGCCAGGTGAATCAATAACAGGACTAGCCGAAAATACGACTTATTTTTGGTCTGTAGATGCTCTTAATTGCTTTGGTACTACTACTGGCACGGTCTGGAGTTTTACAACAGGCTTAGCTCTATCGGTAACTGAAAACGAAATAAGCAAGTTTAGTATATACCCTAATCCTGTAATAGATATAGTAAATATTAAATCAACTAATTCTATTATTGACAATATTCAGATATTTGATTTATCTGGAAAGATGATTAGTAACTACGGTAGCAATGATATTTTAGACTCACAAATTGATTTATCAAACCTTTCAAAAGGCATATACTTAATGAAAATTTCTGCTGGTGATAAGACTCAAACATTAAAAATAAATAAAAATTAGTTCTACTATATTTATTAAAAAAAGCGGCTAGTGCCGCTTTTTTTATGCTTTATTTTTATTCGCAAGCTGACCACAAGCAGCATCAATATCTTTACCTCTGCTTCGTCTTACTGTAACTGTAATATTATTAGCTTCTAAAACAGAAACATACATATCTAATGCTTTAGAATCTGCTTGCTGAAACTCACCATAATCAATAGGATTGTATTCTATAAGGTTGACTTTACTTGGTGCAAACTTGCAAAATTCAACAAGTGCATCTACATCTTTGTGTTTATCGTTTATGCCTTTCCAAACAACATATTCGTAAGTAATTCTGTTTTTTGTTTTAGCATACCAGTATTCTAAAGCTTTTCTCAAATCTTTTAAAGGAAATGTAGCGTTGAAAGGCATTATGGATGTTCTCACCTCATCTATAGCTGAATGTAAGGAAACTGCTAGTTTAAATTTAACCTCATCATCAGCCATTTTCTTTATCATTTTCGGCACGCCTGATGTAGATACTACAATTCGTTTTGGTGACATCCCTAAACCTTCTGGTGATGTTATTTTATCAATGGCTTTAAGCACATTGTTGTAGTTCATCAGTGGTTCTCCCATTCCCATAAAAACGATATTACTTAATGGTCTGCCATGGTATAATCTGCTTTCATTATCTATAGCTACAACTTGGTCATAAATTTCATCTGGATTAAGGTTACGCATTCGCTTTAACCTTGCTGTTGCGCAAAACTTGCAATCTAAACTACAACCAACCTGCGAAGATACACAGGCTGTTGTACGTGTCGATGTTGGTATTAATACAGATTCTACGATTAAATCATCATGCAACCGTACAGCGTTTTTTATAGTACCATCAGAACTGCGTTGCATCTGATCTACCTTAATATGGTTAATTACAAAGTTATCCTTTAGCATTTGACGCGTTTGCAAGGATATATTGGTCATATCTTCAAAACTATGGGCCGACTTTTGCCATAACCACTCGTACACTTGGTTTCCTCTAAACGCTTTATCTCCTTGTTTTACAAAAAAATCTCGAAGCTGCTCTTTGGTTAATGCTCTTATATCTTTCTTCTTAACTTCCATATTGTACAAAAATAGGTATTTGTTACTTCATCTATTTTCATGAAATAAAAAACCTCTACTCTTTTGTTTTATATGAGTAGAGGCTTTGTATTATTTTAAAATTCTTAATTAGATGATTAACATGGCATCACCGTAAGAATAGAATCTATATTTTTCCTTCACTGCTTCTTCATAAGCACGTTTTACAAAATCGTGTCCTGCAAAAGCAGAAATCATCATTAATAGTGTAGATTTTGGTGTATGGAAATTAGTGATCATACAGTTTGCAATACTAAAATCATATGGAGGAAAGATAAATTTGTTTGTCCACCCTTCATATGGATTTAATCTACCACTCGATGACACGGAACTTTCTATAGTACGCATAGATGTTGTACCAACAGCACAAACGCGTTTTTTATTCTCTATACCTTTATTTACTACATCAGCAGCTTTTTCGCTGATTATAATTTCTTCGCTATCCATTTTGTGTTTAGAAAGGTCTTCTACCTCTACAGGATTGAAAGTTCCTAAACCAACATGTAATGTAACTTCTGCCATTTCAACACCTTTAATCTCTAAACGCTTTAATAGGTGCTTAGAAAAGTGTAAACCAGCTGTTGGTGCTGCTACTGCTCCTTCATTTTTTGCATATATGGTTTGATAACGCTCTTCATCTTCTGGCTCTACGTCTCTCTTAATATACTTTGGTAGTGGTGTTTGCCCTAACTCAGTTAATTTTCTTCTAAAATCATTGTAAGAACCATCGTATAAGAAACGTAAGGTACGCCCTCTAGAAGTCGTATTATCAATAACCTCTGCTACTAAAGTTTCGTCATCACCAAAGTATAGTTTGTTACCAATTCTAATTTTACGTGCAGGATCTACCAATACATCCCAAAGACGTTGATCTTGGTTTAATTCTCTTAACAAAAACACTTCGATACGCGCACCTGTTTTTTCTTTATTACCGTATAATCTGGCAGGAAAAACTTTGGTGTTGTTCATTATCATTACATCACCTTCATCAAAATAATCGATAATATCCTTAAAAAGTTTGTGCTCGATAGTTTGATTAGCTCTGTCTAGAACCATTAATCTAGACTCATCTCTGTGTTCTGCAGGATGTTCAGCTAATAATTCTTCTGGAAGGTCAAAATTAAAGTTTGATAATTTCATGTATGAGTAATTTTTTTTTGGAAGTTGCAAATATACAATCTCAAAATAGGCCTTGTCAAGTAATTAGCAGTTTATTTTAGAATTCAATATCTGTGGGCAAAGAAACCAAAAAAATTACGTGTCATACAACTTGTAATTAGGACAAAGATTTTGCTTCTGTAACTTCTAATTGAAAACCAATACTTTTTAAGTCTTCCCAGAATTGTGGATACGATTTACTCACCACTTCAGAATCATTAACTTGTAGTGTGGCTTTTAATCCTAGTGGAGCAAATGCCATTGCCATTCTATGGTCATTGTAAGTCTCTACAGACACATTACTTACAATACTTTTAGAGGGTTTTAAACACAAAGATTCATCCGTAATTTCTACTTCTGCACCAAACTTTTCTAACTCAGTTTTTAGGGCTACTAATCTGTCGGTTTCTTTTATTTTTAAGGTATGTAAACCTGTTAAGCTACATTCTAAGCCTAAACCAAATGCAGTCACTGCAATTGTCTGAGCTATGTCTGGCGCATTTCTCAAATCGAACTCTATGGTTTTGTTGTTATCAACTTTCTTAGCTTTTTTTATGGTTACAGAATTATTTTCAAAACTGGTTGCTACACCAAACTCTTTGTACAGTTCTGACAAAATCGAATCTCCTTGCAGTGAATTCTTTTTGTAAGACGATAATTTTATTTCTGTACCAATATCACTTAATGCAGCAATACTAAAATAATATGAAGCTGAAGACCAATCTGACTCTACCACCAAAGTTCTAGGCGCTGTTTGTTTTAGCTGTGGTTTTACAGAAATAACATTGTCTTCAAATTTTGTTTCTACACCAATTTCGTTAAGCAACTCTAAGGTCATTTTGATATATGGAACAGAGGTTATCTTACCATCTAAGGTGAGTTCTAATCCGTTTTCTAATTTTGAAGCTATAAGCAATAATGCAGAGATGTACTGACTACTGACATTAGCTTTGAGTGTAACTTTAGAATTAGTTAGTTTTTTTCCTCTGATTTTAAGAGGCGGAAAACCTTCATTCTCTAAATATTGAATATCTGCACCTAGTAGTTTTAATGCATCTACAAGGATTCCTATGGGACGCTCTTTCATTCTAGAAGAACCTGTCAATGTCACCTCTCTTCCGTCTTGAATTGAAAAATAAGCTGTTAAAAAACGCATAGCTGTACCTGCATGATGGATATCGATCATATCACCATCGGAAGACAATGCCTTTTGCATTAAAACAGAATCGTCTGAATTAGAACTATTTTCAATATCTATACAAGGATATAAAGCTTTTAATAAAAGTAAGCGATTAGATTCACTTTTAGAACCCGTAATTGTGACTGAAGTTTTTTGTTTAGTCTTAGACGAATCGAGAACTTGAATATCCATGTAGTTTTTCTTCTTTTAACAGAAACAAAACTACTTCAATTTTTCATTATTATGATGTCTATCGTGATCGCGTTTTGCTTTTTTATCCATTTTCTTATCAAAAGCAGCTTGTAAATCTATTCCTGTTTGGTTAGCTAAACATAACACCACAAAAACAACATCTGCCAACTCTTCACCTAAATCCTTGTCCTTATCACTGTCTTTTTCACTTTGCTCACCATAACGTCTTGCTATAATACGTGCGACTTCGCCAACTTCTTCAGTAAGCTGTGCCATATTGGTAAGCTCATTAAAGTATCTTACTCCATGTTCTTTAATCCAATTATCTACTTCTTTTTGTGCGTTTTTTATGTTCATAATTTATTCTCTGTTTTTAGAATCTATAATTATAGTTACAGGACCATCATTTACCAAGTGCACTTTCATGTCTGCACCAAACTCACCTGTTTGCACGGGTTTTCCCAAGGTGCTTTGCAAGGTTGAAATAAAATTTTCATAAAGTGGAATTGCTATATCTGGCTTAGCTGCTTTTATATAACTAGGCCTATTTCCTTTTTTGGTACTTGCATGAAGGGTGAATTGACTAACCACAATAATGTTACCATCTGAGTCTAGTAGCGAAGTATTCATAACGCCATTTTCATCTGGAAAGACACGAAGATTTACAATTTTGTTACACAACCAATCAATGTCGTCTTGAGTATCTTCGTTTACAATACCCAACAAGACTAAAAGACCTTTTTCTATTGATGCTACTTCCTTTTTATTAATAACTACAGAAGCTTCAGAAACTCTTTGAATTACTATTTTCATTCGTTATCCCAATTATCTGTTCTATAGTGCTCTTCATCTCCTTCTAAAATCTGAATATAACTTCGATATCTAGAATAAGACACCTCATCGTTTTCTAAGGCCTCTTTAACCGCACATTTCGGTTCTTTTAAGTGCAAGCAATTATTGAATTTACAATCTTGTTTTAAAGCAAAAAACTCAGGAAAATAATCGCCTACCTCTTCCTTTTCCATATCTACAACACCAAAACCTTTGATACCTGGTGTATCTATAATTTTTGCATCAAAACTTAAATCGAACATTTCGGCAAAGGTAGTTGTATGCTGTCCTTGCATGTGCTGCTCTGATATGGCTTTGGTTTTGAGATCTAATGAAGGCTCTATAGCATTAACCAAAGTAGATTTACCAACACCAGAATGACCAGAAAACATACTTACCTTACCTATCATTAAAGATTTTACTTTTTCTACATTATGCCTTGTCGTAGCTGAAATCTCAATGCATTCATAACCTATTTTTTTATAAATACTTTCAAGATATTTTACCTCTAGTAATTTCTCTTCATCATAGGTGTCAATTTTATTGAATAATAAAATAGTTTTCACAGAATAGGCTTCAGCAGTAACCAAAAAACGATCTATAAAACTGGTAAACGTTGGTGGATTATCTAAGGTAACCAAAAGAAATACCTGATCTATATTGGCGGCAATAATATGGGTTTGCTTAGATAGATTTACTGATTTACGGACAATATAATTGGTACGCTCTTCTATACGATGTATAACACCTGTTTCGGTATTATTTTTAGTTTCTAGCTCAAACTCTACGATATCACCCACTGCTATAGGATTGGTACTCTTTATACCCTGAAGTCTAAATCTACCCTTTATTCTACACTCATAAAACTTACCGTTCATTGTTTTAACGGTATACCAACTTCCGGTAGATTTATAAACTGTCCCTGTCATTGAATAATTAAATAATAACAAAGTAACAACTTTTAAAGAAAATAATCTTTACTTTAGGGCTTAAACAAAAATCAACAATCATGAAAAAAAATTTTTTATTTATCGCAGCAATTGCTGTAGGACTAGTTTCATTTTCTTTTATAAACAAAGAAGCCTCTGAAGAGGACAAACCAGTTTCGCAAGTAGAGTACAAAGTTGTAACCGTAGTAGAATCTATAGTACCTAATGGATTAGGTCGTTCACGTATGATATCTGCCAATGAGACTAAAGATTACAAGGAATTTACATCAACAAGATCTGGCGATAAAGATAAAGATGAAAAAAATAAATCTAAACGAAGTGAAATAAGAGTAAAAGACTATGAAGAAACCAAATTACTTAATTTCTATAACCTTGGAGGAATTCGTTTTCAAAATATAGCAGCTAATGATGCTGTGATGACGTCTAAGGTTAATACAATGATTGCCGAAGGATGGGAATTAGCTTTTATTAATACTGGAGTTGAGAGTTCCGGAGGAAAAGGAGATGGTCAAGGTATTTTTATTACACGATACACCTTTAAACGCAGCATATAACAACAATATAAAGGCTCGCAAATGCGAGCCTTTATATTTATTAATGATTAATAATCTCTTCCTGATGATTAATAGATTCTTGGTGAATGGCCTTAAATAGTCGCAGGATAAATTCTTCACTTAGATTTTTCTCTTCACCCTCTAAAATCATTTTGCCCAAAATCTCATTCCAACGTTTGTTTTGTAAAACAGCAACGTTGTGCTTCTTTTTTAAGTTACCAATGTCGTCAGCTACTTGCATACGCTTTCCTAAAATTTCAATTAACTGATGGTCAATAACATCTATTTTAGTTCTTAATGTGTTAATCTTATTTTTAAACTCTGCATCTTCACCGATTTCCTTCCTAATACGTAAATCTTCTGTATACTTAATTAGTGTTTCTGGTGTAATTTGTTGTGCTGCATCGCTCCAAGCATTGTCTGGATCGTGATGTGTTTCTATCATTAAACCATCGTAATTGAGATCTAATGCTGTTTGACTTAAATCGAAAATTATATCTCTACGACCAGCAATATGAGATGGATCCAAGATTAAAGGTAAATCTGGAAAACGATTTTGTAAATCTACTGCAATTTGCCACTCTGGATTGTTTCTGTAGCGCGTTTTTTCATAGGTCGAAAATCCTCTGTGGATGACACCTAAATTCTTAACATCAGCAGTGTAGAAACGCTCTACTGCTCCTAACCACAATGATAAATCTGGGTTTACTGGATTTTTGATCAACACAGGTTTATCCGTTCCTTTTAAAGCATCTGCAATATCCTGCACTATAAATGGACTCACTGTGGTACGTGCTCCAATCCAAAGGATATCCACATCGTGTTTTAATGCTAATTCTACATGATGTGCATTTGCAACCTCAGTAGTTATTTGCATACCTGTTTCTTGCTTGGCTTTTTGAAGCCATTTTAAACCTAAGGCTCCTACGCCTTCAAAATTGCCAGGACGTGTTCTGGGTTTCCAAATTCCGGCTCTTAGAACAGTAGCATCACTATCTTTTAGTTGATGTGCAATTTTTAGAACCTGCTCTTCTGTTTCAGCACTGCAAGGTCCTGCAATTACTAATGGGTGCTCCAAGTTAAAAGCATCTAACCAGTTTCTTAATTCTTTCTTGTTTTCCATCTTACTATTAATCTTCTTTTTCTTAGTTTTTATTTTATTCCGTTTAATATCTCTTTAATATGGTTTGTAGTTTCCATTTCTTTGAAAACCGCTTCAAAATCGTCCTCTAACATCATTCTTTTGAAATGCTCTAGGTTACTTATGTATTCATCCAACGTTTCTATAACATTGGTTTTGTTTTGTTTAAAAATTGGTGTCCACATGGCTGGCGAACTTTTTGCTAAACGCACAGTACTTGCAAAACCACTACCTGCCATATCAAAAATATCGCGTTCGTTTTTCTCTTTTTCTATCACTGTTTTTCCCAACATAAAAGAGCTTATATGTGATAGATGCGATACATAGGCTATATGTTTGTCGTGCGCTTTAGGATTCATATAACGAATACGCATCCCTAAATCCGAAAACAATTTCAATGCTTTTTCCTGAAGCTTGAAAGCGGTTTCTTCAACCTCACAAATAATATTTGTCTTGTCATTATATAGACCATGAGTTGCTGCATCAGGTCCTGAAAATTCTGTACCAGCAATGGGATGTGCTGCTAAAAAATTTCTACGCTTTGGATGATTTTTCACCCTAAGACAAATATCTTCTTTTGTTGAACCAGCATCAAACACCACAGCCTCGTCCGAAACTAGATCTAATACTTTTGGCAACACTTCTAAAGTGGCATCTACAGGAATGGCCACAATAACAACATCTGCTATGCTTAAATCTTCGTAAGTAGCCTTTTTATCAATAATACCCAGAGTTTTTGCTTTATCTAAATGCGTTTCGTTCTTGTCTACACCATACACAACACATTCTGGATTTTGCTTTTTTATATCTAAGGCAAAACTTCCGCCTATCAATCCCACTCCTATTATAAATACATGTTTCATCTATCTAAATTCTCGCTATCGCTTCTTTTATTTGTTCTTCTGGAGAGCATAATGAAAAACGCACATAACCTTCGCCATTACTTCCAAAAACCGTTCCTGGTGTTATAAATATGGAATGTTCTTTTAATACTAAATCGGTAAATTCTTCAGACTTTAAATGTGGTGGCAACTTTGCCCAAACAAACATACCCGTTGCATACTCGTCATAAGTACAGTTTAAAGCCTCTGCAAGTTTCCAGATAAGTTCTCGTCTTTGTTCGTAAACACTATTTAAACTTACAAACCACATATCTGAACATTTTAAGGCTTCTATCGCTCCTTTTTGAATGGCATAAAACATTCCTGAATCCATATTACTTTTTACTTTGAGTACTGCACTGAGATGCTCGTAACTACCCACTAACATACCAACTCGCCAACCTGCCATATTAAAGGTTTTACTTAATGAATTTAACTCCAAACAAACCTCCTTTGCGTGGTTGTAACGCATGATGCTGATAGGCTTTTTGTTTAGAATGAAACTATACGGATTATCGTTTACTATTAAAATATTGTGTCGCCTTCCAAAGGCTATAACTTCGTCATAAAACTTATTTGGCGCATTAGCTCCTGTTGGCATATGCGGATAACTAATCCACATGATTTTGACTTTACTTAAATCTAAGCGTTCTAGAGCAATAAAATCTGGCAACCAATGATTATCCTCCTTTAAATCGTAAAAAACTGGTTTTGCTTCTAACAATTTAGTCACCGCTGAATATGTTGGATATCCTGGATTTGGAATCAAAACCTCATCACCTGGATTTAAAAAAGCCATAGAGATATGCATAATACCTTCTTTACTTCCCAATAGTGGCAAAACCTCAGTTTGCCCACTTAGATTTACTTTATACTGTTTTTTGTAAAAATTGGCAATCTCTTCTCTCAACTCTGGTAAACCTTGGTAACTTTGATATTTGTTAGCTCCTTCCTCATCCAAACTATCTTTTAAGAGCATTGTGGCTTTAAAGGGTGGCTCTAAATCTGGACTACCGATACCAAGGTTGATAATAGGTTTTCCTTGAGATTGCAAAAAGGCCACTTCTCTTAACTTTTTAGAAAAGTAATATTCTTCGACATGTTTTAAACGGTTGGCTACTTCAATCATGTTTTTGCATTTTTATATTCACCTAACACTTTAAAATTCTCTGCCATAATCTGCATAATGGCATATGCTTTTTCGTAATCTTTATGAGCATCAAAAGTAACATCTACAAAGAAGGCATACTTCCAAGGTGTCTCAATTTTTGGTAAAGATTGAATTTTAGTTAGGTTTAGTTTACAATCACTCATTACATTGAGTATTGTAGCTAAACTACCACGTTTATGGTCTAATTCAAATTTTAGAGATGCCTTATTAATTCCTTTTCGTTCAAGATTGCCATTTTCTCGCCTAACAATAGCAAAGCGTGTTTCGTTATGTTTTATCGTTTGGATACTCTCAGCCAAAATATCTAAATGGTATAAACTTGCTGCATTTTTGCTTGCTATAGCTGCGATTCCTTTAATATTATTTTCTGAAATTTGCTTAGCAACTTCTGCTGTATCCTTTGCCTCTACCAACTTAATATTTGGATAATCTTTAAAGAAAACTTTACATTGTAACAATGCCATTGGATGCGAGTGCACTTCTTTTATAGCTGCTAAAGTTTCACCTTTCAAGGCTAATAAATTATGCTGAATATCCAAATAATACTCACCAACAATACTCAGATTATGATTATCTATTAGTGCATAATTTGGAATTATTGAACCTACTATAGAATTCTCTAAAGCCATAACCATGCTATCTGTCTCATGTTGTAATAAATTGTCTACTGCACTATCAAAAGACATACACTCAATGACTTCTGCTGTAGAGCTAAAGTACTTTTGAGCTACCTCGTGATGAAACGACCCTCTTATTCCTTGTATGGCTATTGGTTTTGTCAATCTAACAATTATTTAATGAGATCCTGAAACCACACTTCGACTCACTTCGACTTCGCTCAATGACCAGCGCTCAGTGTGACAGTTCAGGACTTTTCAATCAAAAGGATTGAAAAAGAAAAAGTCTCGAATAATTCGAGACTTTTTTAAACTTATATTTTATTCACTAAAATATACTAAGCCTCGTTTCTTTCGTTAAAAAAGAAATAAAACCAGTTATAATATGCTCTAGATGTATTTGTCATAATTCGATAAGGCTAAAGTAAATAATATTTTCACAAATCAAAATTGTTGAGAACTCTTTTTTGAGCCATTAATAAAATTTTAAAGATTTTGTAATAATCTATGTGTGGAATTAGATATTGATTATTTTTGCCTGCCTTTTAAAATTTAAAGGCATGTTAGCAAGCCCCAAATACTATCAATTAAATTATTTAAAAAATGAAAAAAATCTACCCTACTTATTATTTTTTACTATTTAGCATTATATCTTTTTCTCAAACTTTCGATTGGGAAAGCGCTACTGATACTGGTAACGGAATAAGCCAAACTGTCTCAGGTATCACTGCAACATTTACCTCATCCTACTCTTCTGATGACTCAAAACTTATTAATGGTAATGGCTTTGCAGGCTCATCTGGAAATGTGGTGTATACCTACCAAACCGATTCTGGTGAATCAGCCACAGTTTCTTTTAGCTCTCCAGTTGATATAACTTCGGTGTACGCACTGGCTCCATATACATTTTCTGGAACTCGCACCTATACTTTTACTCCATCAGGCGGCAGCAACTCTAGTGTTAACCAAGACCTCACATATGGCATGGGATCTACCGTAACTCTAAATTGGACCAATGTAACTTCTTTTACAATAACCAGCAGCATAGGTGACGATTCATTTGGTCTAGATGACATTGTCTTTACAACATCCACATTAAGTATTAATGATTTCAATGATGAAAATACAACCATATATCCTATACCATCCTCTGACTTTATTTATATTAAAGAAGCATTAGATATAAAAAGTTATAGCATATTCAATAATCTGGGTGTTAAAATTATGAGTGCAACTATATCTAGTGACCATAGCATAGATATTCAAAATTTAAAGAGTGGAATATACTTTTTAACGTTCGATAACGGTAAAACAACAAAATTTATAAAAGCATAAACAAATTAACGTTTGCTAGCATTAAACAATTACAATTAAGGTGGGTTTGGATGTATTCGAATCCGCCTTAATTTTTATTATTTGTGACTAACCGAAAATCATTAACTTTAATCCCATAAAAGTTGACTATACACCATCGATAGATCGATTAGTTTGTTACTAAAAAATGTACCTGTCAGCGCTTGTGAGAGCAGGAAAAAATAAATTCAAATATTCTGAATTATGTCTATTGAAGTCCATAATATTTCAAAACTATATAAAGATCAAAAAGCATTAAATAACGTTTCTTTTAAAGTAAAGGATGCAGAAGTTGTTGGTTTTTTAGGACCAAATGGCGCCGGAAAATCCACAATGATGAAGATTCTAACAACCTATATTGAAGCTTCTGAAGGCGATGCAAGCGTCAACGGATTTGATGTTACTAAGGACAAGAAGAACGTTCAGAAAAGTGTAGGCTATTTACCAGAACATAATCCGCTTTACACAGATCTTTATGTAAAAGAATATTTGAACTTTAATGCCAATGTGTATGGCGCTCCAAAATCTAGAATTAATGAGGTCATTGAACTTACTGGATTAACACCAGAAGCACATAAAAAGATAGGCCAACTCTCCAAAGGTTACAGACAACGTGTTGGTCTGGCTAACGCGCTACTGCACAATCCCGATGTCTTAATTTTAGATGAACCAACTACAGGCTTAGACCCAAATCAATTAGTAGACATAAGAAACCTTATTAAGGATATTGGTAAAGAAAAAACCGTGTTTTTATCTACGCACATCATGCAAGAGGTTGAGGCCATGTGCGATCGTGTTATAATTATTAACAAAGGGGAAGTTGTTGCAGACAAATACCTCAAAGACCTCAGAGAAGGCCAAGAACAAGTAATTATTGTAGAGTTTGATTATCGTGTTGAGGATACATTTCTGTTACGCTTACCTAAAGTTGCTTCTGTTAAGAATACTTATGGTTTTGTTTACGAAATCACATTTTCAACCAAAGAAGATATGCGCTCTCATGTTTTTGATTTTGCCCACGATAACGAATTAAAGATTCTTCAACTCAATCAAAAAAACGCAAGTCTAGAAAGTTTGTTTAGGGAATTGACGAGTTGATAAAAGCCCATCCTAACCTTCCCAGAAGGAAGGAATTCGTCATATTTAAACTATTCCATTTTACATTTCGATGATTTTTGTCTCTTACGAAAACCCACCCAAAACTCTTCTGAGTTTTCAAAGTTAAGATTTTCTAAAACTGGCACTAAACTCATAGTATCTTTACTACTTTCAAAATAATAAAATAGGATTTTATTAATACCATTTTGTATTATTAATGCTTTTGAAGAGTCTCTCCACTCTCCAAATGTTTCAAAATGAAGAGTGTCATTTTGGATTTTAATTTTTCTCCATTCGGATAATCTTACCCAAGAATTATCTGCTGCAATTCTCATTGAATCCTTCTTGAAATAGAAATAAACTTCTAAATATTGATCTTCTTCACAGATGTAATAGTTTCCAATAATATTCTTATCAGAATCACAGCTGAAAATTATTAAAATAAGGATTAATCCACCAAAGTACTTATATCTCATAATCAATAATTAAATCTAATCAAAAAACAACTGACCAGTATAAACACGCTCTACCTCTACAATTGGTGGTTCATTTACAGAAATAAGATCGCCTGTTCCTCTTAAAATTCCCGTGAGTGATGCTTGTGGATTTACAACCATATCATTACTACCTCTATGGTTTACTTCTACATTTTGAGCAACTAAATTTTCACCTTCAAAACGTCCAGAACCTGAGAAAAAACCAACGAACAGGTTATCTACTGCGCCATCAATATAAAATGATGAAATATTATTTGAAGTAATACGTAAGTTTTCTGAATTTATAGACAATCTAAAATCACCAACTGTAAAATCTGTTGCTTCATTAAAATCTTCTGAGAATAACCTTAAACTTGGATAGGTTAACACTCCATTGGATGAAATTTCATATTGCGACGATGTTCTTATTTCTGTAAGATTTGGTGCTTCAACGTAAATTTTTGTAATACCATAGTCTCTTACATAATTACAAGTATTATCATCTGTGAGCACTAATCTATCTCCAAAAACCTCAACCTTCACATCATTGATTAAGTTCTCACCAGTTTCAATAGTAACTTTATATTCTGGCGCTTCGGTAATGATTAATTCTATACCTCTATTAACTAAAATTCTTTCAAAATCTACAACATCAACTTCTTGCTGAATGATTGAACCTGATGTTTGAAAGCAATCATTAGCGTCTTCGCTATTGCAAGCAAAAACAAGAAAAACCAATAAATAAATTATTTTCTTCATATCTAAAATAGATTCCTTACCTCACTTCGACTTCGCTCAGTGATCAACTCAGGAATGACAAATTTATAATCTTACTCCAATTCCAAATTCAACGGCTTCTGCTTTAGCACCATGAGATTTTAAGGTTATAGCTCCAAAGAATTTATTTCCAAAATAGCGTTTTAGCCCAACTCTTAAATAGGTTCTGCCTTCAAAATCAAACGGATAATATACATAATAGCCTATCTGCGACTCTATCGACATCTTATTGATAAACAACTCATGACCTACAAATAAGCCAACACGTTTATAATCTTCATCACCAGTAACATCTAACTCAGGAAAAGAAACGGATTGATAATAAATCAACTCTTTTAAAAAGTTAGAAAAAAACACATCTGCACCAAACTGAATTGCACTAACATGACTCAAACGTTTGTCTGCATAAGCTGAAACTATATAAAATGGAAATTGCCCACTTCCTATAACGTCGCTCTGATTAATACCACTTCTAAAAGCTATATTATACTTAATGCGTTCGGTAAACTTCTCATCCGGTAAATTATCTATGTATTCTGAATCTTCTTCATCTAAATTGTAGGTTAATCCTAAATTAAAAGCCATAGAATTAACGCTGGTGTTTGGAGCTTTTACATTGGCATTAGAATAATGAATTAAAGACAAACCTGTTTGCAAACCAAGCCTATTAAACAAACGCTCTTTTTTATAATTGAGCATTACGTAAGTAGAACTCAGTAAATGCGTCCCGAAAGCAATGTTTTTATGATTTTCTACCTTATCGTAAGGATTTGTGGTATAGGCAATACCCTGCCCAATTCTAAACATTAGGTTACGCTTAAAAAAGTAGAAATTATAGTGCGCATAGAGGCCAAAATTTTCACCAAGCACATCATTCTTTAAGTTTTGATAAATGAAAGACGCACCATAGTCTGGATAATTAAACCGTTGTTGCCAAGCTTCTTCACCAAACGTTTTCTTATTCCAACTGAGAATTACACCTTCTGGATGCCCTTGAATTAAATGAAGGATATCGTTATTGTGAAGAGCTATATTCCCAGCAAAATAGTTTATATCTAGGTAAGAATTTGAATTCTCATTATTTTGAGCAAACAATAAGAATTTAAACATTATAACTATAGCTGTTAGCCAGTATTTCATAAATCAATGATTACTGGCAAAAGTAACAGAATATTTAATTTAAAAATAGCGTTGCTACTAAAGATAATACTGTTATTACCATTAACTTTAGTGCAAAACCGAATTCTAATTTATACTTTTTCATGCGATTTGGTTTTGCTGCAAATTTCTGTAATATCTATATTTTAAATCTTAGCAATAGCGCAATAAATGGTTAATAAAACATTAATTAAAACTGTGTACATTAACCTTTTGTAAATGCGCACAAAGTTTAAGAATATCCGAAAGCACACCTCTTGCGGTTACCGCCTTACCTGCACCTGCGCCTTGAATTACTAATGGTTGCTCATTATACGATTCTGTATAAATTTCAATAAGGTTATCGGTACCTTTTAACTGTCCTAAAGTTGAAGCCTTAGGCACAGAAACAAGCTTCACTTCTAAGGTGTTTTTTAGCACATCTAGTTCGCCAATGTACCGTAAAACAGTGTCTTTATTTTGTTTTACCGTACTTGTTTTTATACTGTCATCTAACTCAAAAGCACGTTCTTTAAACTCACTTAAAGTTGTAGATCCATTTAGCTTTTTAGGCACCAAAGAGGTTATGCTTATACTACTAAGTTCTACTTTTAAGTCCAATTCTCTTGCTAAAATCAAGAGTTTTCTTGCCACGTCTTTACCAGATAAATCGTCTCGTGGATCTGGTTCTGTTAACCCTAATTTTACCGCATTATCTAAAACCTCATGAAATGGTTTTGTTTGCTGAGAAAAGGTATTAAAAATATAACTCAACGATCCTGAAAACACACCTTTTATTTTGCGGATTTCTTCGCCTGATTGATGCAGATTTCTAACAGTCTCTACAATTGGTAATCCAGCGCAAACATTAGTCTCGTATAAAAATTTTTTATTGTTCTGATTTAATACTTTTCGTAAGTCTTTATAAAAATTATAATCTAGAGTATTAGCAATCTTGTTTGCAGCAATGATATGAAAACCGTTCTCTATGAGTGAGGTATAATTCTCAACAAAACCAGCACTTGCTGTAGCATCAATTGCGATAGCATGTTCTACTCCTAAAGCCTTAAAATGATTGATTATATCTTTAATGTTATAAGGCTCTGAAACTTTTTCAAAATCCACCTCCCATTCGCCTAAAGTATCATTAGCAAAAAATGCCAAGGCTGAATTTGCAATTACAGGTATTTGAATATCTAAATCCTGATGCTTATAGATTTTTCGTTTTTGCTGTTGAATTTGATTGATTAACGTAGAGCCTACATTACCAATTCCGAATATAGCTAGATGTATGGTTGTCATGTTCTTGTAATTTTAAATTAAAAACTGGTTTCAATAGCTTAATGAGCTGCTGATACTCTATTAAAAAAGCATCGTGACCATCATTAGATTTTAGTTCACCAATACTAACGTTTTCTTTTACTGATTTTAGCTCTACAAACGTGTTCCAGTTTTCGTCTGATTTAAATAATAAATCTGAATTAATTGTTATAATATGAATGTGAGAAGCAATGCTTTTTGCTACTTCGGTAAACGAGGCTCTGCCTTGTGTAATATCGATAATTTTTAAAATTTGATTCATCATTTTGTAAGCTGACAATTCAAATCTTCCTTCTAGTTTTTCTCCATGATGCGCCAACCAGGTTTCAATTTTAAAAGCATCTTTTCGTTGTTTTTCTCTTTTAAATTTTGAAGCAAAAGATTCTGGCGTTCTGTAAAACGTCATGGCATGCAATCTGGCATCAAAAAGTGGTTGAGACGAGTGGTTTAATATTTCATCTTGAATAAAACAATTACCAATTACCCAGTCGGTAGATTTCCAGTCTGTAGCTATTGGAATTACATATTCTGCCAAATTTGGTCGCAATGCTGCCAACTCCCAAGTAATACCGCCACCAACAGATGCGCCAACGATAGCGTATAAAACATTAATCTTTAAACGATTTAGTCCTTCAGAAAGAATACGAGCCACATCTCTTGCTGTAAATTCTTTATAATATTCTAAAAAAGATTCTTCTAATCCGCCAAACCCATTACCTGGTACATTAAACGCTAAAACCGTATAGACGTCCGTATCTATAACCTTACCTTTACCAACAATATCATTCCACCAGCCATTTTTTCCTGTTACTTGAGAATTCCCTGTTAAAGCATGATTTACTAATACTATTGGGTTGTTTCCTAATGGTTTTCCGAATACTTGATACGACAATCTAAGGCTAATGTTTCTGCCACTACACAACTCAAAATGATCTATCTCAATAAATTTAAGTACACTCATAATTGTAATTTTTTTCTTCTCTAAAAATTTTCAAATTAAGCTGAACGATAGTCTAGTCGCCCAGCTTAATTAAACAACACTAATACAAAAAGAGATTAAGCCAATTGAGGCTTTGTTATTAATTGAAATGCCTCTTTTAAATCGGCTTTTAGATCTTCAACATTCTCAATACCAACAGATAACCTTATAAGGTCTTTTGTAACTCCTGTGCTTTCTTGCGCCTCATCGCTTAATTGCTGATGCGTTGTGCTTGCAGGATGAATGATTAAAGATTTTGTATCGCCAATATTGGCTAATAACGAAAATAACTTCGTTTTATCAGCTATAATTTTTGCAGCGTCATAGCCACCATCAACTCCAAAAGTTACGATACCACTTTGTCCTTTTGGCAAGTATTTTTTTGCCAAAACTTTGTATTTACTGGTTTCTAAACCAGGATAATTTACCCATGAAACTTCTGGTTGCTCTTCTAGCCATTTGGCAAGTTCCAGTGCGTTTTCGCTATGTTTTTTTATTCGTAATTCTAAGGTCTCTAAACCTTGAATGATTTGAAATGCATTAAACGGACTTAATGCTCCACCATAATCTCTCAACCCCTCAATTCTCACTTTTGCAATAAATGCTGCTGCCTCTAAAGCTTCGCTATACACCAAACCATGATAACCAGGTGAAGGCTCTGTAAATTCTGGGAATTTTCCATTTGTCCAATCAAAAGTACCTGCATCTATAATTACACCTCCAAGTGCCGTACCATTGCCATTAATGTACTTTGTTAACGAGTGAATAACGATGTTAGCTCCATATTTTATTGGATTTAACAAATAAGGTGTTGCTACCGTATTATCTACAATTAATGGTACTTTAAATCCTTTCGCTTTTTTTGAAATTGCTTCGATATCTAAAACATCTAACTTCGGATTTCCGAGAGATTCTATAAAGAATGCTCTGGTATTTTCTTGAGCAGCATTTTTAAAGTTTTCTGGATTTGATGGATCTACAAAAGTCGTAGTGATACCATGTCTTGGCAATGTTACACTCAGCAAATTATAGGTTCCGCCATACAAACTGCTTGATGCTACAACGTGATCTCCAGCCTTTAAAAGTGTAAGTAATGATGTTGCTATAGCAGAAGTACCAGATGCTGTAACTACTGCTGCAATACCTCCCTCTAAAGCTGCTAGACGTTGCTCTAAAACATCGTTTGTTGGGTTGTTGATTCGGGTATAAATGTTGCCTGTTTCTGCCAATGCGAATAAATTGGCAGCATGGTCAGAGTCATTAAAGACATAAGCTGTAGATTGATAAATTGGAACTGCTCTTGTTCCTCCATTGTTTGTTACATCATGCCCTGCGTGCAACGCTTTTGTTGCAAATTTTTGTGTACTCATTTTTCTAAGTTTTTGAGTTAATAATGAGTGCCATTTGCAGAACGAGATTAATGGAGTAAAAAGCTTCTTTTTCACTAATACTTCAAAATAAAAATTGACCATAACTAAGGCTATGCTAAATTTTTATTTCTCGTCTAATCAAAAAATCTATCTGTTTCCTATCATCAATCCAATTCTACAAATAGCACGATTAAACCAAAAGCCAAATAAGCTTCATTTTGTTGAAGCGTACTTAATAGAAAAATGTTATAAAGAAAATGCCGATTACAGATGAGTAATTGGTCTTGAGTTATCTATCCGAACCTGCAAGAAATGATTTGCGTGTTCAAGTAGAATTTAGCACCTTCTTAGTAAGTCTAAGGGTTGCTAAGGCTTCACAGGGTCTATTCCCTCCACCTTTCTTGATAACATTTCAGTAAGTGTTTTGAACTTTGTGAGCACAAATATTGCGATACAAAAATTTAAATTCAAAATTATTTCTGATATTTTTTAAATATTTAACAAAACCCAAAACACAAACACCAAACATAAGAATCTTAAAAACAAACACTTACACCCACCATTGATCAGTAAATAAAAAATTAAACCGTTAAGAATTTATGAATTCATTATCATTTGGAGTCTTTCTATCTTAATTAAAATCTTTATTTTTGCCAAGATTTATAAAGAGGAAAAATTTGTCTGATTGCAACCTCATTAAAAAATGCTAAAGCAGTTAGTTTTAGACTTCTCTAGCGACCAAGCAATCTTACAATTTTAAAACAACAAACCAAAAAATATAGGATTTATGCCATATTTATTTACTTCTGAAAGTGTCTCAGAAGGCCATCCAGATAAAATTGCAGATCAAATTAGTGATGCATTGATTGATAATTTTTTAGCTTTTGACCCAGAGTCTAAAGTAGCTTGTGAAACTTTAGTAACAACAGGACAAGTTGTTCTTGCTGGTGAAGTAAAATCTAACACCTATCTCGATGTACAACAAATAGCAAGAGACACCATAAACAAAATCGGATACACCAAAGGTGAGTATATGTTTGACGGTAACTCTTGTGGAGTAATTTCTGCAATACACGAGCAATCTGAAGACATTAACAGAGGCGTAGACAGAGCAAGTAAAGAAGAACAAGGTGCTGGCGACCAAGGTATGATGTTTGGCTATGCCACCAATGAGACTAATAACTATATGCCTCTCGCATTAGACATTTCTCATCTGATACTTAAAGAATTAGCTGCACTTCGTCGTGAAAATAAAGACATAACCTACTTAAGACCAGATTCTAAAAGTCAGGTAACTATAGAATATAATGACGATAATACACCACAGCGTATCGATGCCATTGTTATCTCTACACAGCACGATAACTTTGATACCGATGAAGCAATGTTGGCAAAAATCAGAAAAGATATTGTTGAGATTTTAATGCCACGTGTTGTTGCAAAAGTACCAGACCATATTAAACCACTATTTACTAATGACATTAAATATCACATCAATCCAACAGGAAAATTTGTAATAGGTGGACCTCATGGAGATACAGGTTTAACTGGTAGAAAAATAATTGTTGATACTTATGGCGGAAAAGGTGCACATGGTGGTGGAGCATTTTCTGGAAAAGACCCTAGTAAGGTAGACCGCAGTGCCGCCTATGCAACAAGACATATTGCAAAAAACTTAGTTGCTGCAGGTGTTTGTGAAGAAGTATTAGTACAAGTGTCTTATGCTATTGGTGTTGTAGAACCAATGGGGATTTTTATTGACACTTACGGCACTTGTCCATTCAATCTTACAGATGGAGAAATTGCTAAAAAAGTTTCAGAAATTTTTGATATGCGACCAGCAGCTATTGAAGAACGTTTAAAACTACGTCAACCTATGTACAGCGAAACCGCAGCTTATGGACATATGGGAAGGCATAACGAAGTAGTTACTAAAACCTTTCAACAACCAAATGGAGAACCAAAAACTTTGGAAGTAGAGCTATTTACATGGGAAAAATTAGACTATGTAGACAAAGTAAAAGAAGCTTTTGGCTTGTAATTATTGTCACTCATAATATTAAAAAAACTCTGATTATTAACTTAGTCAGAGTTTTTTGTTTATAACAATAAGGTAGGAATTTTTAAACTAGGATTGTTCTATAACTACAAGACCATTCAATTGGTAAACTTTTAACTAAATCAATTCATTATGAAAAGTATTAAAAACTTCCCAAATCTTATTTTAATCCTTTTATTCTCATTACTTGCAATAACATCCTGTCAAAACGATGATGATGGCATAGACAACAACGATCCACAAGAAAATATTCCAGATACCTTTTCTGAATATTTCGGAAATGACATTTCTCGAGACTTCATAGGATCAGTCATCGACAAAAACCATAATCCTATTGAAGGAGCAACCATTACTATCGGTAGCGAAACCGCAACAACGGACAGCAATGGTGTTTTTATGATTAACGGAGCTACGGTTAAACAACGTTTTGGTTATATAAAAGCCGAAAAAACTGGATACATTCACGCTTCACGTAGCGTTGTACCTTCCAACGGAACAAATAAAGTTACCATTATGATGCTAGAAGCTACAGTTGCTGGCTCTGTAACAAGTGGTACTTCTGGAACTGTTACAGCAACCGATGGAAGCTCTGTAAGTTTTGATGGAAACTTCATCAAAGAAGACGGCTCAACTTATGATGGTTCTGTGGATGTAATTTTACATCATTTAGATCCTGCCGATGACGATATGCCTTTACAAATGCCAGGAATGTTGTATGCTGAAAATGAAAATGGTGCTGAGCGTATGCTTCAAACTTTGGGTATGCTAGCTGTGGAACTCAGAGGTTCTGGTGGAGAAGATTTAAATTTAGCTGAAGGTTCAACCTCTGAAATCAAAGTTCCTGTAGATGCCAGTTTAATGAGCATTGCACCAAGCACAATTTCGCTTTGGTATTTTGATGAGACAAATGGTTATTGGAAAGAAGAAGGACAAGCAACTTTGCAGGGCAATATGTATGTTGGTACCGTTTCGCATTTTAGCTTTTGGAACTGTGATATTCCTGCGGAAGCTATTACACTTTGTGTTACCACAACAGATAACAACAATGTTCCTTTAGCCAACATGCAAGTATCTATTACAAGTGCAACATTTGGGACTACCTATGGCTATACTAATGAAAATGGTGAGGTTTGTGGTTATGTACCTAGCAATGAAAGCTTAGAACTAAACGTTTACAGCTATGATGTTTGTGGTGATACTGCATTACACACAGAAACTGTTGGACCTTTTACGGAAGACGCTAATACTGTGGTTATAGTCCCAGACAATCCAGATGTTATTCAAGAAACGGTCGTTGGAACATTTAATACCTGTGATGGTAATGCTGTAACGAATGGTTATGTACAATTAAGTTACGGAAACCAAACCTTTATAGATGCTGTGAGTAATGGAGAATTTGAAATTAATCTTTTACGATGTGATGACAATAACACTTTTGCTGTTGAAGCTAGTGACTACGTTAACTTACAAGTTACCGATAGTATAAGTTATACATTTACAACACCTTTAACAGACATAGGAACTATATCTGCATGTAATGCAGTCACTGAGTTTATAGAATATACGATTGATGATGGAGAGAGTACCATTATTTTTGAAAATATTTCTGCTAATTTCTATGCAGAAAGCCCTAATTATCCTGGACCTACAATAGATATTTTTGCATCTAGTAACGATCAAGGAAATTGTTTTTACATGTATGGTGCGCTTAATGAGCCTGATTATTTAGGTACTTATGATAATTACTCCTTTAATGGCACAGTAGGTGATACAGGCTTTTTTATTGGTGAATGCTTAAGTGTTGCTGATGAAAACAATGATATTTCCTATAATTTAACCGCTTTAGGCAATGTTGGAGAGTACATCGACATCAACTTCAGCGGCTCATATGAGGATTGGGATGGTAACGCACACACCATAAACGGAGTGGTTCATGTTTTAAGAGACAACTAATTATCTAATTATCATTATTACATAACAATAAAAAACGCTCAAATCAGAATTTTAAGATTTGAGCGTTTTTATTTATAAGAATTTTAACGCAACCCTTTTACACTTCTTGTATCTTCGATATATAAAACATCATCAATCATTACATGAAATCAACTGCATTAAAAGTATTTGTATTTCTTATTTGTATCTTTTTTATATCATCTAATAGTTCTGAAGATAAATTAAAAGAGCAAATTAATAACACAAATACATTAACCGAATACTTGGGAAAACCTATTGAGGTTAACTTTAAGGGCTCAATCGTCAATGACAATAATGAGCCTCTAGACAGTGTTACCGTAACTATTGGAAACCAATCCGTGCAAACGGATGCTCAAGGTAATTTTGAAATAAAAAAAGCAACTGCTCACGACAATTTTTTGCCAATAGAAGCTCAGCGCAAAGGTTACAAAAATGTCATCTTAAACCTAAATCCAAATACCAAAGACAAGAACATAGATATTACTCTTAAAAAAGAAGGTACCACTTGCCTCTTTTGGTTTTGCGAGCACAACCACAATCTGTCTACCGCCTCAAATTAGCAAAATAAACTAAGTTTCTACGCAACACTTTATTGATTTTAAATTAGAAGTCTTTTTTTAACAATTCTGCTTCAGTACATAACGAGTACTATGCATTAGCACTTATTAAAATAAAAGCCTTCTCCAATTCGACAAGCTCAGTGATCAAAGAGAAGGCTTTTTTTAATGTTATAAGGTGTACGTCAACCTTAAGGTAATAAATCGAGGTTGTATAAATGTTTCAGAACTAAAGACTGAAATAGTACCTGCACCATTGCTAATGTTAGAATCTTAATTAATGAGTTTAGATATCTTCGAAAAAAACCTTTATTAACAACTTTTTCCTTATCACGTAAGAAATTCCGTTTAAGTCAAAATCCTCTATTATAACTATTATTTATATATTACATAAAAAAGTTAAATAAAAATTTATAGTAAATGTTTCATAGATTTAAAGAATAAAAATAAATCTTATGAAGAAACTAGTATCAATGGTAATGTTAATATGCTTTAGCTTAACATTATCTTCAACATCAAAAACCATCAATCTTGAAAAGAATACAAGTATGGAAGCACCTAATCCGTGCTATGATGACTATGCAAATCACTATATGTTTGCAGAATTTGTCTATTATTCAATGTATGATAGTGGCGTTGGTGGAATTTTAGCAGAAGCATGGTTTACACTGGAAGTCATGGAAGCCAAATCAAATCTTAAAGCATGTCTTTATGGCTTATGATAGGATATAAAAAAAACAGCGATACAAAATAATATCGCTGTTTTTTAATTATAAAGTATAAGTTAACCTAAAGGTTATAAAACGTGGCTGGACAAATATTGTTTCATTTTCAACAAATATATTTGACGCGCTGTTATTTATGTTTGAATCGATATCCAAAATATTAGACGCTCTAAGCGAGTATTCCCATTTGGCATCTCTATGTTTTCTGTATCGTAAAGATGCATCCCAAGTTTTAAATACTTCTGTCTGTCCTGCACTCTCTTGCTCGTTGTAGGTAAACTCGGTTACAAATGTAAGTGCATCCCAAATGTACGCATCAAACTCTATTGATGGTGCTCTAGTTATGAACTTGGTCGTATTATTACCTTGATCATTATTTCGTTCTGTATATCTGTAACGTAATCTTACATTTGGAGCTTCCCTAAAGTTTGTTCTTAATTCTGGTGAGTAAGATTGTGTAAAACTCTCATTAAGTGATTGTCTTCCTTGAATAAACTGGTTTAGCTTGCTGTAATTAAAATTAGCTCCCATACGTGCTCTAATTTTACCAAAAGTACGTTCTACCCTACCAAAAACGGAAGCACTCTCATCGGCAAACTGCGAATTAAAAAATGTACTCGTTCTAATAACGCTTTCAAAATTAGTTAAAGAACGAATTTGATCTTCGTTTTTACTATAGTTAGCACCTGCAAATACGTTGGTATAATTAAACAAGTTAAAACTGCTGTAAAACAATCTAAAGTTATGAGATAAAGCATTCTGTAATTCTGGATTACCAAATTGTATACTGTTGAAGTTATTAAGCACTAAACCTTCAGCTATGTTGGTGATGTCTGTGAAGGTATTCGTCATGTTGTAGTTAAACTGTAATGCTTCACTCTTTTTAAACTGAATACGCGCTTCAAAATCTGGCAATACATTAAAGAAATTATCTTTGAATGTATCTCCGTTTTGAGTGTTCTGGTTGCTATAGGCATGGAAGGACACACCTGGTGTAAAGGTGAATTTCCCTGTCTTAAATCTGTAATGTACACCTAAATACACATCGCTAAAGCGATATTCTACATTGTTATTTTCTGCAGAAAGCATCTCGCCTTCATTTGTTATAGTTGGTGTTGGGTCTAGGCGCGTACCATCATCTAAGAACTGAAAAATATTAGAATTAAATTTTTGATTACTGAATATGGTACCTAAAGTTAGGTTGATATTACTTTTTGAATTCAAAATGTTGTAGTAATCTAACTTGGCATCTAACTGGTTACTTTTTACACGTCTTTCTTGGTTTATATTATAATTAAACTGATCTAAATTTAAACCTAAACCATCTGCTGTATCATCAAAAGCATCATTATCAGGATTGTCATTATTAGTTGGATCATTACCTAATAAAGCATTGTAAAATGGGTCTTCATCTTTAATTAAGTGCTGTGCTTCAAATGCAAAGATGTTATTTTCGTTTAGTGTGTAATAGTAATTTAAATTCTGATTAATACTGTAAGGATTCACTTGATCTACTTGATTGGTATTACCAACCACAGATGAAAATAAGTTCTGACGTTCTTCATCATCTGATGTGCGCGCTAATACATCATAGTCTAATTGATTATTTACGTTTGGTTTGTAAGATGCACTTAATTTAGCAATAAACTGATTTGTTGCTTCTCTACCTGTAGATTCAGTTGCTTCATCTGGCGGAATACTTGTAGATTCATCTATTGGTGTAGATGGATCATCTTCTACTTCAATATAATCGATGAAGCTTTCTTCGCGTGTTCTTAAACGACTACTATTATAAATTAAGAATCCGCTTAAGTCTAACGCTTTATTTGGGGAGTAACTAAAGTTAGCAGATGCTAATTTTGTCACCACTTCTTGTGCATTGGCTATACTGGTTAATCCACCAAGTCCGTTGTCTCCCAAATTAATACTTGTACCACTTGTTCTGCTAGGCAATCTAAATCCACCACCAAATCCTCTGAGGTCTCTATTGGTTAATGCTACCTCACCTATGTTATTCATATCACCAATAAGGTTGATACTGTATTTAGGACTGTAATAGAATAACTTTGGCTGTACCAAATACAACTCATCATTTGGTGAAGGTGCTGTACCTGCTCCTGCTGTAATATCACCAAACCAAAAGTTCTCTTTTCCTTCTTTGAGCTTAATATTTATAGCTACGTTATCTTGATTATTTTGCACACCTCTTAACTGACCTACTTCGGCATAATTACGAAGTACCTGAACTTTATCTACAGCATTTGAAGGGATATTTTTAGTTGCCAATTTGGTATCACCATCAAAGAAATCTTTTCCGTTTACCATAAGCTTACTTACGGTTTTACCTTCTACCTCAATTTGGCCATCGTCGTTAATCTCTACTCCTGGTAATTTTTCCAAAACATCTTCGAGCTTGCGTTCACTTCCATTTTTAAAGGAATCTGCATTATAAACAATTGTATCTCCTTTTACTGTTACAGGCATTTCGTAGGTTAACTCTACTGCATCCAGAGAATTATCTGGCATTAAAGTAAAGTCTTTTGTAATGTCAACTTCTGCTGTTGTTACAATTTCTTCGTATGATTTTAAGCCAATGTAGCTTACCTGAAGTTTATATTTACCATTTTTACCTAATGATAATACATATTTTCCTTTATCATTAGTAACAGCATAAGATTCTAAACCATTAGTTTCTTGGTTTATGGCTATTACATTTGCTAATTCTAAAGGCTCGCCTATACTATCTTTTACGATACCCTGCATTTTAATTTGAGCAAAAGAACTACTTGCTGCTACTAGAAATAGTAGCATAAAAAATTGTTTCATAAATCGGTTGTTAGTGTTTATTAATTTCTACCGCGACCACCACGACCACCTCTTCTTCCACCATACATTTCGCGCATTTCTTGCATTTTTTTGGTGATGATGTCGTTATATTCGGCTTTAGTTACTTCTTCTCCTTTATTAGGTTTTTCTATTTCCTCTTTTTCTTCAGGATTCATAACTATCTTGGTACATAGTATCGTAGTTCTATCAGCATTAATTTCTAAGATTAAACCTGGTAAGCCCCAATAATCATCAGGCCCTTGATTAATTGGCACTTGTGGTGTATACCATGCTACCACTTCAATGGTTTTTGGAACCTCAATTTCACTCATTGGGTCATCGTCTTTTTTAATAGAGTCATTCTTCTTTTCACCTTCTTTCTTGTCATTATCCCCATCTCTTCTACGTCTCATACTTCTCCAATCAAATTCATCTACAGTTTTTACAGCTGTAGCTTTAAAACATGTATACTGACCTATTTGTTTTGTCTCTGTACCCATTGTCCATTCTAAAGACTTTAATTCATCTTTGATTAAAAACTGTTTTCCAAAGAATTCTTGATCTTGTAGTAATTCTTTAGATTTTACATTTTTATATTTTGGGCCACCTGTAAAACTACTTGAAAAACTTCCCCATCCTCTTCCTGAGCCAGGCGCTTCTAGCTTTTCATCTTCTTTGTATATAGACTCCTGTTTATTAAAAGTTAAAATGTATTCTTTCTCAAGAAAACTTTTCATTCGCTCTTCTATGCGTTTCTTTTGTTCTGGTGTCATTTCTCGTCCTCCCCATTGATCTAAATCCATTGTGGTTTTAGACATATAATATGCCTTACCCTGAAAGTCTTGCTGAGCAAAGGCTGTCGTGAAGAAGCTTAATAAAATTAATGCTACTAAGTTTTTAAATAATCTTTTCATTCTCTAAGTTTAATCGTGGTTAACAACTATAAAAATATCGTACTAAGTTTACACTTAGACCTTTTTAGATGCTTTTTGTTTGTTTTAATTGCGTTAAACTTGTGTTAATAATTTATCCTCTTCGTCTACCCATACGATTATTTCTAAACTCCTTCATCTTATTTACAATAGTACTCTGGTAGTCTTGTTTAGTGATTTCTTTACCTTTATCTGGTGCTTCAATCTCTAGTTTTTCTTTTGGATTTAGTACTATTTTAGTGCATAATAATGTTGTACTACCTGCATTAACCTCGAGAATTAGACCTGGCAGTCCCCAATATTCTAATGGTCCGTGACCCACAGGAACTTGTGGTGAATACCAAGCTTCAACTTCTGTCATTGGAATATCTTCTTCCTCTTCTACTGCTGATACTTTAGTGCTTATTGAGTCGGTTTTCTTTTCGGCTTCAACGTTATTAGTCCTTAATCTACTCCAAGAAAAATCGTACCAAGTCAACTCACTAGTTGGAATAGATGCAGTGGCCTTAAAACAAGTGTAATTTCCGATTTGTTTGGTTTCCTTACCTAGTATCCAATTAATGCTCAGCAACTCATCTTTAACCAAAAATTGCTTGCCATAGAATTCTTGATTTTGAATTTGCGTATTGGTTTTTACATTTTTGTATTGTCTACCTGGTGAAAAGTTTTTACCCCAAGAATCTGTTGCTCCGGACATTGCATCTAGCTTTTCATCTTCGTAAAACAGAGCTTCTTCTTTATTGAAGGTTAAAATATACTCTTTTTCTAATCTGTTTTTTAACCTAGCAGCCACTTGCTTTTTCTGAGCTTCACTTAATCTATCTCCCCATCTTCCGAGTTCCATCTTAGATTTAGATATGTAAAATGCTTGTCCTTGAAAATCATCATTGGGATTATTGTGAGTTATGCCTCTTTCATTTTTTGCTAATTTTCCAAAAAAAATGAGTGCCAAAAGAACAAAACCTGTTTTAAAGAATAGTGATTTCATGATATCGATTTTAAATTTTGTTTAACGAATATATTATTTAATCAAACAAAATATGTCGCTTTACCATAAAATTAACATTGACAAGTATTTAGCCACCTATCCTAATTTCGATACTCTCCCCATTATCTCTTCCCTTTCTTGGCCTAAACCTCTCCATCATTTCTTTGGCTTTTTTATCCATGATTTCTTCGTACTTCTTTTGATTGACCACCTTACCTTTCTCAGGTTCTTTAATATCAATTTTATCTTTTGGATTTAGTACAATTTTACTGCACACTATGGTTAATTTACCGTCATGGACTTCTAAAATTAGACCAGGAAGCCCCTGGTAATTATCTGGACCGTTGTTAACTGGTATTTGAGGTGTATACCAAGCTGTAACTGTTCGTTCTTCCATTTCAGGTTCTTTCTCTCCCTCTTCTTCATTTTCACTATTAAAAACTACTCTTGGTTTTTCTACCATCTTAGTGTATGTTGCCTTGTAACATTGGTATTCTCCAATATACTTAGTTTCAGAACCTAGTTTCCATTCAATACCCTCTATACTATCTTTAACTAAAAAGATTTTTCCAAAAGTGTCTTTTTGATCAACAAAACGCTGATTTTTGGTATTCTTATATAAAATATCTGAACCTCCTGTTCCCATAATTTGAATATTAAACCCAGAACCAACATTTGGTTTGTCTAACGCTTCTTCTTGCTTGTAGACAGATTCTTCTTTATTGAAACTAAGTGTGAATGTCTTTTGAAATTGCTTCTTCATCATAGCTATCATTTTCTGATGCATTTCATCATTCATCTTTGTACTGTCTAGCTTAATATCTACTTGTCGCTGCGTCTTGTATGTTGCAACACCTTGAAAGTCTTGTGCATTAACAGCCGTAAAAACAGCCGTTAACGCCAAAACTACAACTCTAATGATTGTGGTCATTTTTGATTGATTTAATTATTGTAATATTTAATTGCTGATGATCTTAGTTTTGAAACTAAAGATAAAAATTCTTCTGGTTCGTTAGAATTACCTTCAATTTTATAGGTCATTGTAGCTTTTTTTCCGTTGGACATTTTAGTTCTATTACAAACCAGGCTAAATGAAATTTCTTCATTAGGATCAGACGCGTTCAAAATTTCTTTAATGTCTTCTACTTTAAAAGTTTTTTCAATGTCTTTTGCAGAATCTACTGTAACGACTACTTCTAAATTAGTAATTTTTGTTTGTGATAAATTGCCGATCTTTTCGTTTTGTGGATTCTGACTAAATCCTAATGTTACTAATACTAATGCTAAGCACGTTAATACATTTTTAAACATAACTGTTGTTTTTAATTGATTAATACACCACAAATATCTAGACTTAGTTTTGTTATTTGAGTTAACTAGTGTTAACGTGTGTTAACCGATTAATGCTAACTAGTTTTTTACATTTACTTTTGAAGTATGAACGATAAAAGATATAAATGGATTTTGTACACCATTGTAGCAGTAATAACAGTTACAATTGGGATACAGATTTTTTGGAATTACAAAAACTACCAATCTAATAAGCAACAGCTTATTAATGAGGTTCAGATAAGTTTAGACAAGGCTGTGGATGACTATTATGCAGCTATTGCAGAACGCTCTACAGTTGGAATTTTCCTAGAGGGCGAAAAACAAAAAAACCCTTTAAAAGAGGGAGGAGATATTGAAACATTTTTAAAAAATATCGATAAAGACTCTTTTGGATTTAAACAACTAGACCAGATTGATATTAATGACATTGAAGGTGTAACTGTACTAACAGGCACTAAGGCAGACTCTATGTCTAAAGTTATAGATGAGCAGATAAAACCATCTAAAGCAGAAGATTTTAAAAAGAAGTTAGACAGTATTAAGAAGGATAAAAACATTAAAGATATTTCAGAATTTGAAATTCTGACCAAAAAAATCGTTATATCTATAAACAATGATAGCTTGAATCTTCTTGAATTAGACAGCTTGGTTAAACAAGAATTTCTGAGAAAGAAGCTATACATAGATTATGATTTACATTTTAAAAAAGAGAAAAGCAAAGACTCAATAACTAATTTTAAAAACAAGCTTTACACCTCATCTAAATCTACTTTTTTACCAAAAGGAAGTCAACTAGATATTAGTTTTACTAATGAAACTAAACTAGTCTTAAAAAGAAGTTTGGTAGGTATTCTTATTTCGGCATTATTAATTGCTGCTGTAATAAGTAGTCTTTTTTATCTTCTAAAAATTATAAAACACCAAAAACAATTAGCTGAAGTAAAGAACGACCTGATAAGCAATATTACTCACGAGTTTAAAACACCTATTGCTACTATAGGAGTAGCTTTGGAAAGTATTAGCAACTTTAATGCTATTGAAGACAAAGAAAAAACCAAAAACTATGTAAACATGTCTTCTCAGCAATTAGAAAAGCTGAATCTTATGGTTGAAAAATTATTAGAAACTGCCACATTAGACAGTAACAAATTAGAACTCAACAAAGAATCGATAGATATTGTAACACTTCTCTACGACCTAACCAAACGTTATAAAATTCAGTTTCCTGATAAAGAATTTAACACAAGTCTTAAGGTTGAACACCTAGAAGCAACTATTGATGTGTTTCATTTTGAAAATGCTCTAAATAATATTCTAGATAATGCTGTTAAATATGGAGGTAACATTATTTCTGTGGATTTAATTCCGAAGGAAAAAAGTTTCGAAATTTTATTTTCAGACAATGGCAACACCTTATCTAAAGCTAATAAAGAACGTATTTTTGAAAAATTCTATCGTATACCTAAAGGTAATACGCACGATGTTAAAGGGTTTGGCATTGGGTTATACTACACCAAATCTATCATTGAAAAACATGGTGGAAGCATTGATATAAACTTAAGTAAAGATCTAACAACCTTTAAAATTACAGTACCAAATGGCTGAAAAAATAAAACTACTTCTTGCCGAAGATGAAGCTGCGTTAGGGCAAATTATAAAGGAAAGTCTAGAAACCAGAGATTTTGAAGTGCTACTTTGCGATAATGGTGAAAAAGCCTTTGAAAAATATCAGTCAGAGCATCCAGAAATTTTAGTTCTCGATGTTATGATGCCAAAAAAGGATGGCTTTACTTTGGCTAAAGACATCAGAGCCATTGACGATGCTATTCCTATTATTTTCCTGACTGCAAAATCACAAACAGCAGATGTCGTAGAGGGATTTTCTATTGGAGGAAATGACTATCTAAAGAAACCTTTTAGCATGGAAGAGCTTATCGTAAGAATTCACAATCTTCTTAATCGCACTAAAGTTCAAAAAACTTCCGAAAATTTAATCATTGGCAAATACACCTTTGATTTCCCGAAACAACAACTTTACTTTGAAAACGATGAAGCTATACAACTTACACATAGAGAAGCGCATTTATTATTTCATCTTATAAAAAACAAAAACAAAGTTTTAGACCGTTCACTTATTTTAAATAAGCTTTGGGGAACAGATGATTTTTTCTCTGCCAGAAGTATGGATGTTTTTATCACCAAGCTCCGAAAAAAACTCAAAAAAGACGAGAACTTGCAAATTATAAATGTTCGCGGATTTGGTTATAAACTTACTGATTAAGACCTTATACTTTTTTCTCTTACCGAATAAATTTCAGCATCTCTATTAATTCTTAAACCATCTAATTTAAAAAGATTCTGAAAGTAGTTCAGAATAATACAATCATTGGTGCAATTTTTGTATTTTTCTATCTTATATGAAGCATTTAATTTATTTTCTTTTTCTATTCAGTCTTACGCTCTGCGCCCAAGATAAAGTACAGATGCAGATTAAAGATTCAACCAAAATCAAGGTCAAATCTGTTTTTGGGATAGACACTTTCAGTACTTTATATTACGCTTCTAACGACAATACTTTTAACAAAAAAACAAAGGACACTACAATTACGTATGCCAATTTTCAACTAGGCGAAATCACAACAGCTAATACTTTTAATCCATTAAAGATTAATTTATTTTACAAGGATTTTAATACAGTTGTGATATTAGATAATCGTTTAGCTGAAATCTTTAAAGTAGACTTCAACACACTTCAAAATTATAAGAATGTCAGCTTTGTTTCTACAGGCTACGATAATACGCTTTGGATTTTTAATCAGGATTTACAACAACTAGAATTATACGATTATAAAACCAATAAAATCAAACAAAAAACGGTTCCAGTACAATCTGAAGTTTTGGATTTAAAAAGTGACTATAACAATTGTTACATGCTCACCGAAAAATATCTTTATATCTATAATTATTTTGGAAGTTTAATAGCAAAACACCCAAATAATGGCTACACAAGTTTAGCGTTTAGTAAAGCACATTTAGTTCTAAGAAAAGAAAATAATCTCTTTTTATTATCAAAAAACAGTGATGAAATAAAACCGATTGAACATCCAAATTTGTTAATAAGTCAGTTTTTGGTAACCAATGAAACCTTGTATATTTACCACGACGAAACTCTACGTCAGTACCAACTTAAACTACAATAAATTATGCATTTTGCCATTGCTGGAAATATAGGAGCCGGAAAGACGACGTTGACTAAAATGTTAGCAAAACATTATAAATGGGAAGCTCAATTAGAGGACGTTGTTGACAACCCTTACTTAGACGATTTTTACAACCAAATGGAGCGTTGGAGTTTCAATTTACAAGTGTATTTTCTTAATAGTAGATTTCGTCAAATAAACCAGATTCAAAATAGTGGCAAAGACATTATTCAAGATAGAACCATCTATGAAGATGCTCATATTTTTGCTCCTAACCTACATGCCATGGGTTTAATGACCAATCGCGATTTTGAGAATTATTCTTCTCTATTTGAATTGATGGAATCTTTTGTGAAAGGGCCAGACTTATTGATCTATTTAAGAAGTTCTATTCCTAATTTGGTGGCGCAAATCCATAAACGTGGTCGTGATTATGAAAACACTATTAGTATAGACTACCTAAGCCGACTAAATGAACGTTACGAAGCATGGATTTCAAAATACGATAAGGGTAACTTATTAATTATAGATGTAGACAATCTAGATTTTGTTGCCAATCCTGAAGATTTAGGAGGCATCATCAATAAAATTGATGCAGAAATTAACGGTTTATTTTAAGCTATAAAACCGTTTTCTCTGGCATGTTCAATGGCTTGAGCACTACTTTCTACCAATAAAACTTTGGTGGTTTTATAATTCTCAAAAAGAGCTTTTACTCTAAGCATTTTCTTTTTATGCTTTACACTTCTTAGGTAAATAGCTAAAATTCTTTCAGGAAATTCTTCTGCTATTTCCATATAAATATCAGGATCGTGTTCACCACTATCTCCAATTAAAATAAAAGGCAAACTTGGATAAGTATTTAATAAATTTAGGATTTCTCTTTGCTTTTGTGGTTTTTGATTTTGGGGTTGTTTTCGTAGTAGATTACTAAAATTTCTTAATAGAATTGGCCCTTTTGGAAAGTTGTGCTGTCTCAAAAACAATTCCAAATAGCGATATAAATTCCATGGACTATGGCTCACATAAAATATTGGATTAGTATTTTTACCAGATGCACCTCTATGTAATTTGTGATAAAAATCTGCGGCACCTTCTAGAGGAATTCGATTTTTCGCGTGTTTAAATACTGAGTTATAAATAACTTTCCATTTTAAAGTACTAACTACACCAGTATGTAAAATAGTATCATCTATATCGCTAGCAACACCAAACTGCGCTATGATTGAAGGAATTAATATTTCACCAGGAAACCTGTTATCGTTTTGTATTTTCCTTTTAATATTTTCATCGCTGTAGGAAAGCTCAAACGAAAGCCAATCCTCATCATTGGTTAGTTTTGATAGATCAGTCAGGTTTGCTTCGATCTTATAATAGCCATCTCTATCCGTTTCCCCTTTAAGAGTTATTCCGTTAGATAATTTAATACTTACCTCTACGTTTTTAATTTCATCTGTTTCAAAACGTTTCCAAGTATTAACGATAAGGTGCCAAGTATTTTGATTTTCTAGATCAATAGACTCATCTTCTAAAGCTCTACCACGTGCATAGAAATGCGTATCAGTACCATAGCCTTGAAATGCAATTATCTGTAGTGGATCTTTTGTAAACATCTATTAATCTTAATACGTAAAAATAAAAAAAGCCTCATCAATTGATGAGGCTTCGGTTTATAAATTTATCTTTTATTTCACTATTAGTTTTTTAGATAATCCTTTTGAATTATTAATCATATATATTCCTGATGCTAAATCTTCAACAGTTACGGATGAAGAGTTTTTAACCTGTTTAACCAAACGACCAGAAAAGTCATAAAGTTTATAATCATCAACTTTACTGAAATTAACTCTTGTGTTTGTAGGATTAGGGAACATACTAAAGTTGTTATTGTGGTTGTATTCTTCCAAACCTAAAGTTACATTATCCAAAGAATAAATAGAAAGTGTAGCACTTACTTCATTAGAGACAACAATAAGAGCCGTACCTGTTGGGCTGTCATTTTCATTCACAAAAACAATACCTTCTGGGCCTAAGTCACCGCCTTCTTGACCACCAGCGATAGCATCTCTGCTATTAAGATACTGGATAAAAACGGGTGCTGACGGGATTGTGACATCATATATCATAACACCACCTATTCGCTCCAACAATACAAACGCATAGTAACTACCGTTGATTTCCTCAACAATGACGCCTTCTGGCTCAGGGCCTTTATTGTCGCTTCGGTTTTTGAAACCGTTGTTACTATTACTCGCGTTGAAAATAGCACCATATGTTGGATGCGCTGCAGTGATGACCTCAAAATCATTACCGCTATCAGAAACAATAGCTCCAGTACTCGCGTTGAATATACTAAAAGAACGACCACCATAGACATGAATTTCCTCAAACTCAGCATCACCATCTGTGTTACCCGAAGCATTGGAAATATTGATATCACCAAGATTAGTTTCTAAAGCTAAAATGGCTGAATTGCTAAAAACAGCAGCATCTAAAGTATAATCGCTATCATCAAGTTTACGCTCCTCTTCATAAGTAGCATACTCCCTAGCATCACCTTCATTAGCCGTAATGATATAACCTGTACCGCCAACATTGAAGTAATCTATTGCATCTGGCATGTACATACCGAAAATTGGCCAAGAGGCATTAAAGATAAAATCGGTTTCATCGCTAGTATCTAAAGAATTTACTACCAAGCTGTGGTCTTTCAATCCGAATGAAGTAACACTAACAACAGTGTTTGTGTTCAAATCTACTGTCGCCATTGCATTGTTTTCCTGGAGCGCAACATACGCCATCATGTTATCGTCTGAAACCGTGATGTATTCTGGCTCTAAATCCTGAGATACTGTTGCGCCAGGCCCAAATATTCTTACATCATTCGCCAACAGGTTTGCCAACTGAGAATCGAAAGCATTGAAATTTATATTTGTCACTGCACTTTGATTAATACCTGCCAAACCACCAGTAACGTCTATAACAGAAATACTGCCTTCTGGATCTATCGAATAATCATCATTTGGTTCACCTTCGTTTGCTGATAACAATTTAGTACCATCTGGTGTGAAGGTGATCATATCAGGCAAACTTCCAACAGTCACAGTAACCGAGTTGTTCCCATCAATATCTGAAAATATTACAAATCCTGGATCAGTGGCAGGATCAGCAGCCACAGCAGCGGCCAGAATACCATTGCTTACAGCAACACTTTGAACACCATCTGTATTTGGAGGAAGACTAATTGAACTTATAGCAGTAATATTACTTGGATCAGAAAAATCCAAGACCTCTATACTAGAGTCGTTGGTTACAAATAAACGCTGAGAAGCTGGATCATAAGCCGTAATTTCGGCTGTTCCAGTTGGATCAACGGTGTAGCTAGCTAGGTAATTAGCATCTAAAGCAGTGGTATCTTCAGCAGGTACTACAGTATCATCGTCTAGAATATAGACCGAAAATAGCGATTCACTTCCTAAAGAGGCATCTGTAGGGTTCTGAAGACCTAGCACAAAATAAAGATCGCTACCATCATCTGTATTATCTATTATAGGAATGGTAACGGTTTGGTCGTCTGTAATTCCCATTGGAAATGTTAAGGTTTGTGGAGCAGATAAATTAAAGTCTGTACCTTCTGTAGCAGTCCCACCAGCCATAAGAGCTACTTCAACAGTAACATCAGTTGCAGGTGCTTCAGAAATAGAAACGGTAATAACGATGTTACCAGCATTTTCTGCCACTGAGGCAAACACTTCAGAAAACTCTAATTCTACTGGTGTGCCAGTAGCTAAAGCATTACCTGGAGAGCCAATATTTGGCGTATCCATTAAATCACCGCCAAGCGCATTAGTTGCTACAGCGTTATTGGCATTACCGATGGTACTAAAAGCAGCCAATTCTACATCATAAGATTGTCCGTCATTGGCAGAAGTATCTGGATAAGACGCTGTAGCCAATGGTACTGAAAGCGTGGGATCACCAGACCAAATATTTACAGCATCACCTCCTCCGCCAAGGCCAGCACCATCAGTAAAACCAATAGCAACACCAAATAAATCCAAGACTTCACTCCAAATGTTTATAAACGTACTGACTTCACCTCCTGCATTGTCTGTAACCAACACAATAGCGTAGCCACCAGCAGGAATACTAGAAATCCCTTGAATAAGGTCTGCTGTCGTAGCATCTGCCGATTCGTCATCATAAAATAAATCATCATTAACGCCTGATGTCCATGCTACTGCACCATCATTTCTAATTTCGAACCAGTCTGCTGTGAGGTCATCACCTTCTTGACCTGGAAATATTTCAGTGATTGTAAAGACAGGATCGGTAGGTAGTACATTTCCTGGAGAAGCAATATTTGGAACATCATTAGCGCTTCCGCCTAAAGCCTGTGTAACAGTTGCGTTGCTCGCATTTCCTACTATACTAAAAGCTGCCAGCTCTAAGTCATATGATTGCCCATCGTTTGCAGAAGTATCTGGGTAAGACGCGATAGTAATAGGTGATGTTGTTAACGGATCACCAAGCCAAAGTGTAACAGCATCTCCACCACCACCTAGGCCAGAACCATCAGTGAAACCTATTTCAATACCTGTTAGGTCTACAACTTCTGACCAAACTGTCGAAAAATTAGCTACTTCACCTGCGGCATTATCTGTGATTAATATAATTACACGCTCACCAGGCTGAATATCGCTAATGCCTTGAATTAAATCTGCAGTCGTGGCATCGGCAGACTCATCGTCATAGAATAAATCAGAATCAGTACCAGATACCCAAGCCGCACTGCCTGTGTTGTGAATCTCGAACCAGTCTTCGGTTAAATCGGTTCCTGATTGTCCTGAAAAAATTTCTGTAACCTCTAAATTTGGCTGTGCAATGACAATCCTAGTATCGAGATCCGCACTTGTCTCCGCGAGGTCGTATGCAGAAGTATTATCTGGGTGAAAGGTGGACATAAACTCTGCAACAGCATCTTGCTCGCTACCCGTATAACTAAACGTACCGTTGAAACCTGGATCGTTGGCTAAGTCTGCATCTGGAAAATCTACAGTTTCACCAAAACCAGTACCGCTGTAGTAGTTGATTCTGTTTGGCGCACTCAAAGCAGCAAATGGATAGCTGTCGCCGCCATTAGCCAAAAAGTTTAAGGTCACCATATTAAAAGTTGTTCCTGTTGGTGCAACGTTTATTCCGTTTTCGACGACAACAACATCGTTCATTGGGTTAGTATCTCCTCTATCAACCACCAAACTCACTAGCCTGTTACCAGCGGGCTGGTTAGGATTGTAAACAAAGCTCATACCACCAACTTGCGGAAAACGTCCTGGCGTAGCACCTGGAGCCACTTGAGCTAGACCATGCTCAATTATATCAACAAGTTCATCTGCTGTTAAAGTTAATCTTACAAGTCCATTATCAAAACGAAGTGTCGCTCTCAGGTGGCCTTCGGAAACGCCATTGTTAGCTGGAGGTGAAAAAACAATATCATTAGGATCATTAGAACCTGCAGGAAGCAGAGCAGAACCGATTTCGGTTCTTAAGCCACCACCATTTTTGAGTGAAACATCTACAGGAGCATCGGTTAAGGGATTAAGCAGGTTGGCATACCACAAATTAGCATCTGCAGTAAGATTACCTAAATTAGTTTCTTGCGTTCTTACTTGAGATCGTCTGCCATCGAGATATACGCTAGAATATCCAACAATATTATTGTACTGCGCACTGATGACGCCTTGTACCGCATCTCTTAGTGCAACAACCGTAGAATTTGGGGTTGCACCTATTGCATTTATGAAGGACTCGTTAGCTGGGTAAGCACCATTTAGTGTATTATCTAGTGCGGTGATATCTATTACTCCATTAATATCAAATTCAACAACGAGTCGTCCTAAATATTTATAATCTCCGTCAACATTGACAACCAAAACAGGATTACCTGATGCATCACTAGTTTGAAACGGATAAGGCTCGCTAAATGCGTTGTCCGTAACTAAAGTATTACTAAATAAAGTATCGTTGCTATCACCCATACGTGTGTTAGAGCCACCAGCCACAATAACATCTACTCCATCTAAAAGTGTAGCTAATTGCTTTTCAATACTTATGGACTGCATATGTGCTAAAAGAATAATTTTGTTTACTCCAAGAGCTTCAAGTGCATCCACACTAATTTGAATCTCCGCAGCTAATTGTGCTACACTTGAGCCTGGCATGGGTGATATAGTTAAACTACCAAGCGAGGTAATATCTGGAAAGCTAGGCACGACTGCACCTACAATACCGATAGTCTCTCCATTTACAGTTGCTAGGGCATATTTGGCCACTTGACTACTAAGATTGGAAATATTTTCACCATCGGCACCTATAACACCAGAAAAATCTCCATCTGCAGAAAAATCAATATTGGATGCCAACCAGGGAAAAGTAGATCCTGGAAAGGTTACTCCATTGGAGGACTCGCTACTAAACGCAGCATCAAAAAGTTCTCCAGGGCCTTGATCGAATTCGTGATTTCCGAAGGCAGATGCATCTACACCAAAAGCATTGGCAAAAGCAATGTCTAAATGACCAGGCTCATTGCTACCAGATAGTGAGCGAACAGTTGTGTTTTCTGCAGCATAAAAACGCGGTCCTGGTATAATGAGGTCTCCAGAGGTAACAGTTAGTGTATTACTGCCATAGTTAGGATCGTTTTGAAAGTAGTTGATAAGTGCCGAGAACTCATCTACGGCATCAAGGGCACTTTCCTCATTACCGTCAACATCTGAATAATGTAATAGCTGTAATTCGAAATTCTGTGCAACCGAAACTGCACTAGAAACTAAAAACAAAATAAGGGTAAAACCCTTGATTTTTGAGAGGGTATTTTTTTTCATAAAGCTGGATTAATTTAATTTAAGTAAAATTACTATTCAATTAATCTCAGCTTGTTAGATAGAGGTTACTATATCGTAAAACAAAAAGCACCTCAAGAGGTGCTTTTCAAAATGAATTTTAACTAAAGTTTACTCTTTAGTTATGTTAATGTTTTCTATTACTTTTTCGACATTATCAGCTTTACTTTTTACACTTGCTTCAAAAGCATCTAGTTCTTTTTTTACTTCAGCTTCAGTGCCTTCAAAAATTATAACTTCAGAAACCTTTTCACCGTTTTTAATAGTAGAATAGTTTACTGTAGCTTTAGCCATGTCTTTAGATTCAATTGTCATTTCTATAGAAACTTCATCTTCGTTATTAACCAAACCTTTTTCAGAAGTATGTCCTCCTAAAATTGGAGCAATTACTAAACCTACTAAACACGTTAATTTAATTAAAATGTTCATAGAAGGTCCAGAAGTATCCTTAAAAGGATCACCAACAGTATCACCAGTTACAGCAGCCTTATGAGCATCAGAACCTTTGTAAGTCATTTCCCCATTAATTTCTACACCTGCTTCAAAAGACTTTTTAGCGTTATCCCAAGCTCCTCCTGCGTTGTTTTGAAAGATTGCCCACATTACACCACTTACACAAACACCTGCCATGTAACCACCTAATGGTTCTGCACCAAAAACTAAACCAATGATTACTGGAGTTATTATAGTGATAAGACCTGGCAATAACATTTCTCTTAATGCTGCTTTTGTAGAAATATCTACACACTTCGCATATTCTGGTGTCCCAGTTCCTTCCATAATACCAGGAATTTCTTTAAACTGGCGACGTACCTCTTGTACCATTTCCATTGCAGCTTTACCTACAGATTGCATTGCCAAAGCAGAGAAGATTACCGGAATCATTCCACCAACAAACAACATTGCTAACACATCAGCCTTGAAAATATTAATACCATCAATACCTGTAAACGTAACATAAGCAGCAAACAGTGCTAAAGCTGTTAAGGCAGCAGAAGCAATAGCAAAACCTTTACCTACAGCAGCTGTTGTATTACCAACAGAATCTAAAATATCTGTACGCTCACGAACGTGAGGTTCTAACTCGCTCATCTCAGCAACTCCACCTGCATTATCTGCAATAGGTCCAAAAGCATCAATAGCTAACTGCATTGCTGTTGTAGCCATCATAGCAGAAGCAGCTAAAGCTACACCATAAAATCCTGCCAAGGCATAAGACCCATAAATTGCAGCTGCAAATAAGATTACAGATAAGAATGTAGATTTCATACCTACAGCTAAACCTGCGATAATATTCGTTGCAGCACCTGTAGAACTATTTTTAACAATATCTAAAACTGGTTTTTTACCTAAAGATGTATAATATGCTGTAACCATAGAGATTAAAGCGCCAACAGCCAATCCAATCATTGCTGCATAGAATACGTGACGAGAAGGAATCATTTTTACTCCCTCACCGAAAAATTTCATTTCCATAGTCATTGGAAGCATCCAACGGATTAAGAACCAACTTGCAACAGCAGTAATTCCTATCGATACCCAATTACCCATATCTAGGGCTCTTTGAACCTGAGCTTCTTTAGCATCGTTTGAAGAAATTCTCACTAAGAATGTTCCTATGATTGAAGCTAATATACCAACACCAGCTATTACTAAAGGTAGTAAGATTGGTCCCATGTTATTAAATGCATCTGTAAACTGAGTTGTCGCAGACATATCTTTAATTACATAGTTTCCTAATACCATTGCTGCTAATACTGTTGCAACATAAGAACCAAATAAATCTGCTCCCATACCAGCAACGTCACCAACATTATCTCCAACGTTATCTGCTATAGTCGCTGGGTTACGAGGATCATCTTCTGGGATACCAGCTTCGACCTTACCTACTAAGTCAGCACCTACATCTGCTGCTTTGGTGTAGATACCTCCACCAACTCTAGCAAATAATGCAATTGATTCAGCACCTAAAGAGAAACCTGCTAAGGTTTCTAAAACAACTGTCATTTCGTTATAGAAATTTCCACCTTCAGTCATGAATTGACCTAAGAAGATAAAGAATAATAAACTTAAACCTAAAACTGCTAGACCAGCTACACCAAGTCCCATTACTGTACCACCACCAAAAGATACTTTTAAAGCATGTGGCAAACTTGTTTTTGCTGCTTCTGCAGTACGTGCATTTGCTTCTGTAGCAATACGCATACCTACATTACCTGCCAGTGCAGAAAAAACAGCACCTATAATAAAAGCAGGAATAATCATTACGCTTGTTGTATCTACAACCTGGGATATTCCGAATAGTGCAGCTGATGCTATAATTACAAATACCAGCAATAAACGATACTCAGCTCCTAAAAAGGCAAGAGCACCTTCTTTAATTGCTTTTGATATGTTTTGCATTTTTTCATTTCCTGCATTTTGCTTTTTTACCCATGACATTTTCACAAACATAAAAAGCAATCCTACGATTGCTAGTGCCATTGGTACAAAAATCATATTTGATTCCATATATTTATTGAGATTAGTTATTCGCTTTCAAAACTGGGCAAAAGTAGTAAATTAATGTTAATAGAAAAACCCTTTTACTGTCAATGTAAAAGGGTTTATACATTTAAAGCCAAGATTTAACTATATCGTAAAATCTCCGTTAGATTTATGATGGCTGTCATTATAACGCTCAATACATTTTTTTACAATATCTCGAGCTTCTTCTGCATCTCCCCAACCACCTACGTCAACTTTTTTCTTTTCTAAGTCCTTATAAACTTGAAAAAAATGTGTTATCTCATCTAATCGATGAGGGTTAAGATCGCTTATATCTTCCTTTAAACTCCAAATTGGATCTGATACAGGAACACAAACCACTTTTTCGTCAGGACCTTTTTCGTCAGCCATATGAAACACACCAATAGGTTTCACCTCCATTACACACATTGGAAATGTTGGCTCATGACCTAAGACCAGTACGTCTAAAGGGTCACCATCCAAAGCTAATGTCTTTGGAACAAATCCATAATCACCAGGATACATCATTGATGAAAACAGCATCCTATCGAAACGGATTTTCTTCAACTCAAAATCATATTCATACTTATTACGGCTTCCTTTTGGAATTTCTATTAAAACGTCAAAGGTTAATTGTTGTTCTTTTGTCATTATCATATACTTATTAGGTGCAAATATATAACTTCGTCCTAACTAGACCTACTTAGAAAATTATTAATACCTATGGAATAGAGATAAAAAAAAAGGAAGTACTTTTTGACTTCCTTTTTTTAATACCAAATTACTGAGGTATTTGATCAAAAATATTTTCTGGTATTAAAGATAATGCTACGTATTTGTCATCTTGTGGAGTTAAAGTAGTAATGTATGTAAAAGTCCCTACTGGTGAACCAACAGTTAAATCTATACGACCAAAATGATTGTATCTATCAATACCATAAATTACACCATATTCACTTGTTTCTAGTGTTCTTATTCCATCTAAATATTCATCATTAGGAAAGTTTACTTCATCCAACTCGATTATTTCCATAACCTCACCATTTAAATTAGAAACTATAACCTCATCGTATCTGGTTATCAATAGCTCAGTACCATTGCTGGTGTACTCAATTCCCATTCCTTCATATAAATCTAAATCGTTTCCTTGCCATAATAGAGGTTCAAAATTATTAAAAGAACCATCTTGATTTAACCAAATTAAACCTTCATTTGCTTGCGAATTATCATAATCATCCCAATACACGGTACCAATTAATTGATTATTAAACAGTTCTAAACCTGGTATAGCATACCAATCATCGTCTAAATTATCGTTAAGCATCGTCGCTTCTAGTGTTGAAGGATCTATAGAAAAAATAGCTCCATTATTTGAATTGGATCGAGAACTTGCATAAATGGTATTATTATCTGGATTATAAACTATATCTCTCAGACCTTCTAATACTTCACCGTTATACGAAAAAGAGCCAAGTGAAGTTAAACTTCCGTCATTAACATTTATTGCTGAGAATATCCCAGTGTTTGAATTGTGAACCACCATGATATCATTTATAATAACTGGTGGATTATCATCGTCATCACTACATGCCACAAAAGCTGTAACAAATAGCAACATTGCTAAAAATTTTACTAGTGTTTTCATACCGTATATATTTAAAGATTAATAACATTTTAATACTCTAAATATATAAGGTCAAGCATAATTAGAAAATGATTACAGTCAGATTATTCCTATAAAATGATTTTGGTCAGTATTTTAAAAATAGAATCCAAAACTACCTGTTATACCAAAGCGTCTGGCATCTGGATTATCTAAATAATTACCTCTAAAATTGAAGTCTATCCTTAAAATTTTGAAAATGTTGGCTACACCCACACTATATTCATAATACATACGCGTATTTGGTGCCACAAGTGGAAACTCCACAGGATTCCCTGTTGTGCTTAATGCAATGTTTTCATCGGATAACTCTCCCCAAACACCTCGAAGCCCAACAATAGCTCTAAGGTTATACTTTTTTAAGAATGGTATACGTGAAAATAAACGACCATTAAAATTGTGCTCTAAATGAACAGAAGTATACGTATCTGTTACAAACTCATAAAAGTCGAGTTGAGAGAATGTATTATAAATTGAAAAATATGTTTGATTACCTGGCACAACACTTAGCAACCCTAAAGGCACTTCACCGAAAGTTTTACCAGCTTCAATTGACGTTACCAAACGACCAAATCCGCCAACTTGCCATGGCTGTATGTAAGAGAATTGCACTTTGGTATAATCAAAATCACTGTCAAACCAATCTCGATCTCCACGTGTAATTTGTGCAAAAAGTCTGGCGAAATCATCATTTTTCTCCTTTCGCTCTACTCCAAAACCTGTCATTTCACGCTTAGGGAAATAGGATAATGCTAATCTACTTTCAAATTGTTTGATTTCTGATGAAATCCCTGTTGAAGATTCAGGATCATTATAATCTAAACTAAATGTTGGCGATGCTGACCTTAAAGTTCTAAAGCTTCCATCTAAACGAACTTCAAAATTCCGCGAAGGCTCAATTGAAAATCCTAAATTGGTTAAATTAATATTGGTTAATTTGTCATTAGCTCCAGCCGTAAAAACAGCACTAGAAGCTAAACTTCTACCTAAAACGTCGGTAGAACTCGTAAGACTTGCTCCTATCTGTTCAACATCTCTTCTATTACCACCAAAGATAGTGAGACGACTCCGTTTATCTAAAAGCCATTTACCTGAAATTCCGTATTTAAACTTATCGTCTCTAAAGCCATAAGCCAAAAAACCCTCTAGCCTCCACAAATCGTTTGGACCAAAATAAGTACGTCCACCAGTTCTGAGACGTAAGCCTTCAACCTCATTAAATCCGAATGTTGAAAAAATTGGACCATAATCGAAATTAATACTTGGAAATTCTATATAACCTGAGGCAAGTATACTTCCCAAATTATATAGCCTTTTAAACTTCTTGACTGTTTTTAAAGTGTCTAACATTTTGTAAACACCTTTTTCGTCTTTGTTTAAGGCTTCTAGTCTATTCTTTTCCCAGAAATCATCTTCTCTGTTATAGACATCTTCGTCATAGTTATAAACGACCTTATCATAGAATTTTTCATCCTTAGGTTGGTTAAACTTATAGTTGTCGTACAACGTAGTACGTTTACCATAAACTCCACGGGATTTTTCCTTCTTATTTAAGGCAAAGTCCGATAAAAAATAATCACGTTTTATAAGAAAAACTGAATCATTAAGCACTTCAAATTCTTGTTCTATATAAATTTCCTTTACCCAGTTAATGTTTGCGCTTTTAGATGCTTGAAGATTAATTTCCTTTATGGCATAAGTAGAATCGTTAACCCAAAAATCTCCTTTAAAAGTCAATTCATTTTTCCGTCTTGGATAGTAAATGATATTATAACACCACTTGTTATCTATAAGTGCACTATCTGATAGTACGTAGTTATACGTTTGAATCCCTGTACGACTCAAAGGACTTACAAAACTCTTATCGAAAAACTTTAAATAATTATCGTAGATATTATAGTCTGAATATAAATCATCAATAAAATCGATAATCACCTGATTGTTACTAAAGCCAGAGTTTTTGTTCCCTACTAAATCTTCACGTTTTTCGTTGCGCAAATTATCACCATAAACTTTCTTTACAGATTCATTTAAAAAAATTGGCAGATAGGTTTTACCTGTTACTGAAGATGTATCAACCTCTTCAAAAACAAATTCCATACCTTTAAATAGTTTACTTTTAATAAGTGCACTATCTATGGTGTTAAGATCAAATTCAACTTTCTCGTATTGGTCGTACTCATATTGGTTAAACTGGCTAAGACCATTTTGCCGTTTACGTTCCCAAATTTTCTGCAGAATACGAATTGCAGGATTTTCAGAGGCTTTTTTTGATTGTTTGCCACTAACTATAACCACTTCTTTTAAAGACTCGGCCTCTTCCTTAAGCACAAATCTAAGGTTGTAATTTATTTTTTTTGGGAGTGGATATTCTAAAACCTCATAACCAACAAACGACACCAGTAAAGCTTCCCATGTTTCGTCTGACTCTAGATAAAACCGTCCGTCTTCGTTGGTAATGGTACCCTCTGTTGATCCCTTAAAAACCACATTTGCAAAAGGAATTGGCTCATCGTTTACATCAAAAACATAACCACTAACTTTTGTTTGGGCAAAAGCAGAGGCTAAGAAAACAATAAAGAGGGCAAAGAATAGTTTTAACTTCATATTGAAACAATAAACTTCATCAACAACCATGCTAAAATTAGTTTTTGGTTATTAATGAAGTTTATTTAACGCAGAAAACTGCGGTTTATTTACTTATACATTACTTTTTTCACCGCTTTTACAACGTCGTCGCTATTAGGCAACCACTCTTCTAAAAGTACTGGTGAATATGGTGCAGGTGTATCTGCCGTATTAATTTTTACAACTGGTGCATCTAGATAATCAAATGCTTCAGATTGTACTAAGTATGTAATTTCTGTAGCTACATTACCAAAAGGCCAAGCTTCTTCTAACACTACAAGACGATTCGTTTTCTTCACCGAGTCAACAATAGCTTTTCTATCCATAGGACGTACTGTTCTCAGGTCAATAATTTCACAAGAAATCCCTTCTTTGTCAAGTTGATCAGCGGCTTTATAGGCTTCTTTTATTATTTTACCAAAAGATACTATAGTTACATCCGTACCTTCTCTTTTAATATCTGCTACACCTAATGGAATAGTGTATTCACCTTCTGGCACTTCTCCTTTATCGCCATACATTTGTTCACTTTCCATAAAAATAACAGGATCGTCATCCCTTATTGCTGATTTTAAAAGCCCTTTAGCGTCATAAGGATTTGATGGGACTACTACTTTAAGACCTGGTGTATTAGCAAACCAACTTTCAAAGGCTTGTGAGTGTGTTGCTGCTAGCTGGCCTGCAGATGCCGTTGGTCCTCTAAACACAATCGGACATTTAAACTGTCCGCCAGACATTTGTCTAATTTTTGCTGCGTTATTTATAATTTGATCAATACCAACTAAAGAGAAGTTAAATGTCATATACTCCACAATTGGACGATTGCCAGTCATTGTAGAACCTATTGCTATACCTGCAAAACCAAGCTCTGCAATTGGTGTATCTATAACACGCTTAGGTCCAAACTCATCTAACATGCCTTTTGATGCTTTGTAGGCACCATTATATTCTGCAACCTCTTCACCCATAAGATAAATGCTCTCATCTCTGCGCATTTCTTCGCTCATGGCTTCAGCAATAGCTTCTCTAAATTGAATTGTCTTCATTATTCTGTTTTTAAACGAATAGCAAAAATAGCAATAAATGAAAAACTAAGTAAATCAAATTTCTTTAAAATTTATTATGCACGCATAGTAAATATTCGAAATAAAATTTTTACCTTCGTAATCGCAATTTTTTGAAGTTTTACAAACAGTTAACGAAATCGTTTTAGTAGAATTTCACACAAATTAATGTAAACTTAAATAATATATAAGTATGAAGATTTTAGTATGTATTAGCCATGTACCTGATACAACTTCCAAAATTAATTTTACAGATGGAGATACAAAGTTTGATACTAATGGTGTTCAGTTTGTAATTAACCCTAATGACGAGTTTGGTTTAACCAGAGCAATGTGGTTTAAAGAAAAGCAAGGTGCCAGTGTAGATGTTGTAAATGTTGGTGGTGCAGAAACAGAACCTACATTAAGAAAGGCCTTAGCTATAGGTGCAGATACAGCTATTAGGGTTAACACCGAAGCTACAGACGGATTTGCTGTTGCAAAACAATTAGCAAAAGTTGTCAAAGATGGTGGTTATGATTTAGTAATAGCTGGAAGAGAATCTATTGATTACAATGGCGGAATGGTTCCTGGTATGCTTGCTGCAATGACAGATGCTAACTTTGTTACTAACTGTATAGGATTAGAAATTGATGGCACAAACGCTAAGGCAGTAAGAGAAATTGATGGTGGTAAAGAAACTGTGAATACATCATTACCGCTAGTTGTTGCAGGACAGAAAGGTATTGTAGAAGAAAGTGATCTTCGCATACCTAATATGAGAGGTATTATGATGGCTCGTAAAAAGCCATTAAATGTAGTTGAACCAGTAGATGCTACTTCAGAAACTTCAACCGCGAATTTTGAAAAACCAGCACCTAAGGGAGCAGTTAAATTAGTAGATGCAGATAATATTGATGAATTAGTTAATTTACTTCATAACGAAGCTAAAGTCATTTAACAACAAAATCCAAATCTCAAACTCTAAATTCCGAAAAACTTAAAATTGGAATTTGCTGTTTGAAATTTTAAAATTTAAAACATTATGTCAGTTTTAGTATATACAGAGTCAGAAAACGGAAAATTTAAAAAAGCAGCTTTAGAAGTCGTATCATACGCAAAAGCTGTTGCAGACCAAATGGGCACAACAGTAACTGCTGTTGCCATTAATGCAGATGATAACGAGAGTTTAGGAGCTTACGGAGCTTCTAAAGTATTATCTGTAAAAGACGATAGTTTAAATAACTTTAACGCAAAAAAACATGCTGCTGTAATAGAGCAAGCTGCCAAAAACGAAAGTGCAAAAGTTGTTGTTTTAAGTTCTAGTGCAGACAGTAAATATTTAGCACCTTTGCTAGCTGTTGGATTAGATGCAGGCTATGTTTCTAATGTGGTTGAGGCTCCATCGAGCACTTCACCTTTTACAGTGAAACGCACAGCTTTTACTAATAAAGCTTTTGCTAATACAGAAATAAACACAGACGTTAAAATTGTTGGTTTATCTAACAATTCTTTTGGAGTTGTTGAAGCAAGCGGAAGCGCTTCTGTTGAGGATTTCTCACCATCTATACCAGACTCTGGTGTTAATGTAGAATCTGTTGATAAAGCAACAGATAAAGTAAGTATTGCTGATGCCGAAGTTGTTGTGTCTGGTGGTAGAGGATTAAAAGGTCCAGAAAATTGGGGAATGATTGAGGAGTTAGCGGATGTTCTAGGTGCTGCTACAGCGTGCTCTAAACCTGTATCTGACCTTGGTTGGAGGCCTCACGGTGAGCACGTAGGACAAACAGGTAAGCCTGTAGCTTCTAATTTATACATCGCAATTGGCATCTCTGGTGCAATTCAGCATTTAGCAGGTATTAATGCTTCTAAAGTTAAAGTTGTAGTAAACACTGATCCTGAAGCTCCATTCTTTAAAGCTGCTGATTATGGTGTTGTTGGTGATGCTTTTGAAGTTGTACCAGCTTTAATTGAAAAACTAAAAGCTTTTAAAGCACAAAACGCATAATTTTAGTACCTTGTAATATTAAAGGACTGTTTAAATTTCGATTTTCTTAATTGCTTTACGTTTTATCGAAAGTATTTAGAAAAATATCCAATTCTGCATTTTGCAGTTGGTAAAGTCCAAATTTAAACAGTTCTTTGTGTTTTATAATTCATGAGTTTAGTACGTTTAAATATAAAAGGTATTTCCTACAGCCAAACCCAAAACGGCGCGTATGCCTTAATACTTAATGAAGTTGATGGAGACAGAAAACTTCCAATCGTAATTGGTGCTTTTGAAGCACAATCTATTGCCATAGCATTAGAAAAAGAGATTCGCCCGCCAAGACCTTTAACTCATGATTTATTCAAAAATTTTGCTGACAGATTTGATATTGTTGTAAAGCAAGTTATTATCCACAAGTTAGTTGACGGTGTCTTCTACTCTAGTCTAATTTGTGAGCGTGACAAAATCGAAGAAATCATAGACGCCAGAACCAGTGATGCAATTGCTCTGGCATTACGCTTTCAGGCGCCAATATTCACATACAAAAATATCTTAGACAAAGCAGGTATCTACCTTAAAGTTAGTCCTAAAAAAGAGGATGAAGAACAGGATAGTATACTTGTAGATGATCTCATTGCTGAAGAAATTGAAAGTGCAGTTGCCGAACAAGAAGGTTATAAGGATAAATCCTTAGAAGAATTAAATAGCCTTTTAGAGGAAGCTGTAAATAACGAAGACTACGAAAAAGCAGCAAAAATAAGAGACGAAATTTCTAAGCGCTAACTAATACCCTTTATATGAAACTTTTTTTCAGAGCCCTTATTGCTACACTTATTGGAATTTCATCAATAACAGCACAAGAGCTAGAAAAAACATGGCAATTTGATATAATTGAAGATGTTTCAGGGTCTAAACTATTTTCAATATCTGAAAAGGATTCCATATCATTTAGCAATGGTGAGTTTCATTATTATTTAGAAGATAAAGACAACCTCATAGCTTCAGGTGATTACATTTATCAGAACAACCTTTTAGTTTTTTATTATAATCAGCCAAACGACACTATAAGACGTTATAAAATCAATGAGTTAACAGACTCAACATTAGTTTTTACTGAAAAAGGAGTTACCTACAAATTCAAAACACCTAATAAAATTGAAACTATAGTTTCTAACGAACAAGCAGAAAGCACAGATATAATTATTCTAAGTGAAGGTTTTTCTTTTGGTAGTTTATGGAGAGGGATTTTAGGTATGTTTACCTTAATATTTATTGCTTTTCTATTTAGCAGTAACCGTAAAGCTATAAACTGGAAAACCGTAGGAATTGGTTTAGCTTTTCAATTACTCATTGCCATTGGTGTACTTAAGGTTGGTTTTGTAAAAATTGCTTTTGAATGGGTTGGCAGTTTATTTGTAAGCGTACTAGACTTTACAAGAGCAGGAAGCGAGTTTTTATTCGATGGACTAGTTGTGGATATGGATACATTTGGTTTCATTTTCGCATTTCAGGTATTACCAACAATATTATTCTTTTCGGCATTAACATCTGTACTGTTTTACTTGGGTATTATTCAAAAAGTTGTAAAAGCTTTTGGATGGTTGTTAACTAAACTCCTCAGAATTTCGGGAGCAGAAAGCCTTAGTGTAGCCGGAAATATTTTCTTAGGTCAAACCGAAGCACCACTCCTGATTAAGGCTTATTTAGAAAAAATGAATAAGTCCGAAATACTACTTGTTATGATTGGTGGTATGGCAATGGTTGCTGGTGCTGTGTTGGCAGCTTATATCGGATTTTTAGGTGGTGATGACCCAGAGTTACGACTAGTATATGCGAAGCATTTATTGGCAGCTTCTGTAATGGCTGCTCCTGGTGCTATTGTTATTTCAAAAATATTGTTTCCACAAACTGAAGACATCAATACAGATGTAGCTGTATCTCAAGAAAAAATTGGTGCTAACATACTAGACGCTATTGCTAACGGAACTACTGAAGGTTTAAAACTAGCTGTTAATGTTGGTGCTATGTTATTAGTATTTGTTGCTTTTATTGCTATGATTAACGGTATTCTAGGCTGGGTCGGAGACGTTACCAATCTCAACACATGGATGGCAGCCAATACACCTTATCAATCATTTTCTCTCGAAGCTATATTGGGAACTGTATTTGCACCTTTAATGTGGTTAATAGGTGTAGCAAAAGAAGATATGATGATGATGGGTCAACTTTTAGGCATCAAACTTGCAGCAAGCGAATTTGTTGGTTACATACAACTAGCCGATTTAAAAGATGTTACAAACGTAACCCATCTTAATTATGAAAAGTCTATTATCATGGCTACTTATATGCTTTGTGGATTTGCCAATTTTGCATCAATAGGCATACAAATCGGAGGTATTGGTTCACTTGCGCCAGGACAAAGAAAACAATTATCTAAATTCGGGATGAAAGCATTGATTGGTGGTACAATTGCTTCACTAATTTCTGCGACTATTGCAGGAATGATTATAGGGTAAAGCCCCTTTAATTCACCAAAAGGGGAAAACATAAAATACTTAAAACTCGTTAATAACTTTTAATATCTGCTTATGGATATTCAAAGTCTATAATTTTCATTTTAATTACATTAGCTTCCAATTATTTTAACTATAAATGAAAGTTTCTTCCCTTTGGGAAGACGGAAGATGGGCTTATGAAACAATATCACGACTTAGTAAAGCACGTATTAGAAAACGGAAACGAAAAAGGAGATAGAACAGGCACAGGTACCAAAAGTGTATTTGGCTACCAAATGCGTTTTGACCTGAGTGAAGGTTTCCCTATGGTAACAACAAAAAAGCTACATCTTAAGTCTATCATTTATGAGTTACTTTGGTTTCTTAAAGGAGATACTAACATTAACTATCTAACCGAAAATGGTGTTAGAATCTGGAACGAATGGGCGGACGAAAATGGAGATTTAGGTCCTGTTTATGGTCACCAATGGCGCAATTGGGCGAGTGAAGAAATAGATCAAATTAAGGAAGTCATAGAAACGCTTAAGAACAATCCTAACAGTAGAAGAATGTTGGTTTCCGCTTGGAACCCTTCTGTATTACCAGACACTTCTAAGTCTTTCTCAGAGAATGTAGCTAATGGTAAAGCCGCTTTACCTCCTTGCCATGCATTTTTTCAGTTTTATGTTGCGGATGGTAAATTATCATGTCAACTCTATCAACGCAGCGCAGATATCTTTTTAGGTGTTCCTTTCAACATTGCTTCTTATGCATTATTTACTCTGATGATGGCACAAGTTTGTGGTTACCAACCAGGTGAATTTATTCATACTTTTGGTGATGCACACATATATAACAACCATTTAGAGCAATTAGAATTACAGCTCTCTAGAGACATAAGACCTTTACCGAAAATGATTCTTAATCCTGAGGTAAATGATATTTTCGATTTTAAATTTGAAGATTTCACGCTTGTTGATTATAACCCACACCCACATATTAAAGGTGTTGTTGCTGTATAAATATTAGCATGAAATATATTAAGCTATTTATTTTTCTGTTTATCTCAATAAATTTTTGTAGCGCTCAAAAGCCTCAACCAAATCTTTTTAAAAGATCATTTGTTGCTTATGAGGGCTGTGAAGACTCTAAAGATTTAGAGCATTGCTATGAGATTTCTTTTCATGAGTTTTTAGCGAAACACATTAACAGAAAATCATTAAAGGATTCCATCTTCCTAGAAGCTAAAAAGGACACCGTAACCGTTAGCGCTAATATACTGTATGATGAACAAGGGAAGGTTGTTAAACATTATTCTAGGATTTCGAACCCAGCAAGCAACAGAGTTGAAGGTTTAAGGTATTTATTAGACAGTATCCCTGTTGTTAAACCTGTATTAGACAGATATAACAATGGTGTAGCCCAAAGCGCAAGAAATTTATTTGGTTTTTATCTAGACAAAGCTAAAGACACTATTGTCCCAATTTTAGGTTACACACCAGACGAGGTCCCTTTTGATATCATAGAGAAAGTTCCAATTTATAAGGGATGTGATGAAAGCTTGAGCAATGAGGATTTAAAAAAATGTATGAGCGATAAAGTGAGAGCCGTTATATCAAAAAACTTTAAAGTTAAACTAGCAAAAAAGTATAGGTTAGATCCTGGTATACAACGTATCTATGTGCTCTTTAAAATAGATAAAAAAGGACGAGTAAAAGATATACAAGCCAGAGGACCACATCCTGGTATAGAAAAAGAAGCCATAAGGGTTATCAGGAAAATACCGAAATTAACAAAACCGGGTTATCAAAGAGGTGAGCCTGTAGTGGTTCCCTTTTCAATTCCAATAGTTTTTGCAGTACCTGATTAATAACATAAAAAGGCGTTTCTTGTAGAAAGAAACACCTTTTTAATACACTAATTTATAAAGGAATATTATAAATTTAATACGCCATTCTCAGCACCTGCATAGTCATTCCAAGCATATGCATCTGCTTGCTCATCATTAACGTAATTACCGTCTACAACGTATCTAAACTCATAAGAGTTATCACTCTCTAAATCTACAGTACCCTTAAATGTACCGTTCTTTAATTTCTTTAATTCTGTAGCTTCAGTATTCCACTCGTTAAAGCTTCCAACAACTGCTACACTTTTTGCCTCCTCTGCAGGAACAGAAAATGTTACCTTACAAACTGGCTTACTTTTTAAATACTGCTTTTTAATTGCCATAATTATAGTTTTAAATAATGCCTCAAAAATATAAAAGAAAAAACCAGAGGGAACGGTTTAACTCACTTTAAATGAAAGAATTATCAATTTAATAAAATAGCCTTTACTTTTTGATAAACTCTATAATTATTTATGGCAAAATCTGTAATATCAATAATAAAAAAAACACCCCTTACCACCTGATAATCAACGATATCGTTTGCGAACACGGCATAAATAAATTCCATAGTGATTGCGATATCGTTTTAGTGAAAAAGAAGTATCTTTATCGGATAATTTTAGACTTATGTTTGGAAAGAAAAAACAAGTTTCAACAATAGATAAAGACCAATTAGAACTCATTGAATACGCACAAAAACGTATAAGACAAAAAAAGCGTTTATACATCCATTTTGTTGTATTTCTTATTGGTGCCGTTTTCTTAATTCTAGCAAATACAGTTCTTGGTATTGGTAAAGATTTTACTATAGCTGGTATTAATTGGTTTGTATATGCCATACTTATTTGGTTGTTCTTATTTGTATATCACTTTGTAAATGTTTTTATCACCAATAAGTTTATGGGCAAGGATTGGGAAAAACAACAATTAGACAAGCTTGTGAGCCAACAGCAAAACCGTATTGATAAGTTAAAAGAGGGCTTTCTAAAAGAAGAGCGTAAAATTGCGCAATCACAAGCCTATAATGAAACGCATCCAGAAACTAAACCTGAAGAAAAAAAAAACTCCAATGAGTTAACCATCATTGTAGCTGCTGGTGAGGACAATGCAATAGGCAAAAACAACGACCTAATTTGGCATCTTAGTAACGACTTAAAACGATTTAAAAAACTGACCTCTGGTCACCATATCATTATGGGACGCAAAACTTTTGAAAGTTTCCCAAAACCACTGCCAAACCGTACACACATTGTTATCACAAGACAAAACAACTACAAAGCACCTGAAGGAGTCATTATTGTAAATAATCTTGAAGATGCTCTTGACGCAGCAAGAAAAGACAATCAACCCTTTATTATAGGTGGAGGTGAAATCTACAAACAATCCATAAACATAGCTGATAAACTAGAACTAACTCGTGTACACGCAACGTTTGATGGTGCAGACACCTATTTCCCAGAAGTAGATTCTAAAATCTGGAAAGAAATTAGCAGAGAAACTCATGATGCTGATAAGGACCATAACTATGCATTTTCTTTTATTACTTATGAGAGACAATAAATATTCCTATTTTTGCAGCACTAAAAATTAGTCACATGAATGCATACGTATTTCCAGGTCAAGGTGCTCAGTTTTCAGGAATGGGATTAGACCTTTATGAAAACTCACCTTTAGCACAAGAGCTTTTTGAAAAAGCAAATGATATCCTTGGTTTCTCTATTACTGACATTATGTTTGAAGGTTCTGCTGAAGATCTAAAACAAACCAAGGTTACACAACCCGCTATATTTTTACACTCTGTAATTTTAGCAAAAACTTTAGGAGATAACTTTAAACCAGATATGGTCGCAGGTCACTCACTTGGAGAGTTCTCTGCATTAGTAGCTGCAGGTGCTTTAACTTTTGAGGATGGTTTAAAACTGGTCTCTCAACGTGCTCAAGCGATGCAAAAAGCATGTGAAATACAACCAAGCACAATGGCAGCAGTTTTAGGTCTAGATGATGATGTGGTTGAGAAAATATGCGCAATGACAGAAGGTGTTGTTGTAGCTGCTAATTATAATTGTCCTGGTCAATTAGTTATTTCTGGTGAAGTTGAAGCTGTAAATAAAGCTTGTGAAGCTCTTAAAGAAGAAGGCGCAAGACGTGCATTAGTATTGCCTGTTGGTGGTGCATTCCATTCACCAATGATGGAACCTGCTCGTGAAGAATTAGCTGCAGCTATAGAAAACACAACCTTTAGCAGACCTAATTGCCCAATTTATCAAAATGTAACTGCTTCTGCCATAACAGATGAAAATGAAATAAAAGCTAATTTAATCTCTCAATTAACTGCACCTGTACTTTGGACACAATCTGTACAACAAATGATAGCAGATGGTGCTACGCACTTTACAGAAGTTGGTCCTGGTAAAGTTTTACAAGGATTGGTAAAGAAAATTAACAGAGAAGCCGAGACATCTTCTGCTACTTTTGAAACTAACGCTTAACATCTTCTGTTTTGAATAGAAACATTTTTATTGTGCTCCTCATAGCTTTTAATATTGCTATAGACCAAATCTCAAAAGTCTATGTTAGGGCTAATATTGAACTTAGAGAAGTCATAGAATTAATTGGTGATAAATTTATCCTTACCAATGTATATAACAAGGGTGCTTTTCTTGGTATGGGTAGTGATATGAATCCCACTTTAAGAACTATCTTTTTATTAATATTACCAACTATAGTTTTAGGATATGTTATTTACTACATTATTAAAACAAAGGAATTAGATCGCTTAAGCCTTATTGCTTTTTGTTGCATTATTGGTGGTGGTATTGCCAATGTCTTTGATAGAATTGTATTTGGCAAAGTCACCGACTTCTTTTTTATAGACTTAGGTGGTGTTTTTAAAACCGGTATTTTTAACTTTGCAGATATTTCTGTAACTACAGGTATGATAATGTTACTTTTCAGTGGTGTTTTTAATAGTAAAAAGAATATCCCCAAAACCAAATCATAACTTTGATTGTAGATTAAAACAAAAAGACCCTTTCTTATGAAGGGTCTTTTTTGATTTAGTTAGTATTATAAACTCAATTACTTAGGGTAATGAAAACGTTGTTACCTCATTAGCACCAAATGATCCACCTTGGTGTATAATCTCACCATTTACAGTTAATGAATAACTTCCCTGACCGAAACTACAGCATATACCGTCTGAATAAGCATCGTAAATTACAAAACCAAAATCACCATTATCTATACAAAGACGTTCTTGTATAGATTGATCATCTAGGTCATCATAACCACTACCCGATGCTATTAGTGTAGGATTAGTACTTACATCTGAATACAACTCCCAACTTGTTTCTTCGGCATAGTTATCAAAAGTGATATCTAAAATGAGCTCATTTACAGGGCAAACAATAATAATATCCATACGCAAAGGATGTGGATTTAAGGCCGTATTATCATCTGCAAATCCCAACACCAATCTATCACCACTACCAAAACCATTATCAGTAATGGAAACATCGAATTGAGCTGAGGAAGCATTAGCAGGAATTGTAACAGAACTCGGCACAAAATAAAAATCTGAGCTTATGGTTGTACCTTGCCCATCATTAAATTCTATGGGTAAAACCTCTAAATTATAGATCTTATCAGAAGATGATTTTCTTGAATTGTAAACCGTTATCGTTCTAGCTGAAGTTCCGCTTTGGTTTAACTCAAAACTTAGAACATCATCTTGAAAACTTATAAATTCATAATCTGAAGCGCTTGTTGCATCAGCATCAATTTCGTTATCACAAGCAACAAAAATGAAGATACACAAAACCAAAGCTGTATATAAAATTTTTTTCATGTTATATCTTTTTTAAATTAAATATTATTGAAGCCTGCATAATTCTCGTTTAAATCCATCTCATCTTCTGGGATTTTCAAGAAGAACAAATTACTATCTGCTGGCACATCTATAGATATTCTGTGAATATCATTTCTAGTTATTGGAAGATTGTAACGCTTTGCATCAAACCACTGCGGACCAAACTCACCATAAAATTCTTTTTTTCGTTCTAACAAAATCTCATTTAATAGCGCCTGACCAGAATTGGTGGTTATTGTAGCATTAGGATCTCTTGCAGACTGCAGTGCAAACAGAAGATTCCTAGCTTCTGGAATATTACCTAAGTGATACTGGGCTTCAGCATCAAAAAGTACCATTTCAGACTTTCTTATAATTGGTATATCAGATGCAAAAGTAAAGGCATACTTTGTAGACACAAATTCTCTCCATGGTGTCGTAGCAGATACTCCATAAAGATCAACAAAGGTATTTCTAACATCTGTTGATGAAAATTCTGCTGCAAATTCAGGATCTATATATGATGCATTGTAGCTTAAGGTAAAATGATCCATCATAGGTGCTGCATGTCCCCAAAAAAAGTTAGTTTCGTCAGATCCGTTTTGAAACATAGCCCAAAGCCACTCTTGGTCTTGCATGTCACTAAATCCTGATCCCCAATTTGATGACTGTACTGCTTGGCTTGCATTACCACCATATGCGCTTCTAGCCAACTCCGAAACTCTCTGCCAATCATCTTGAGTTACAGCATATACTCTCGCTAAAACTGCTTGAGCAACAGCTTTATTAATAAAGCTTTTACCTAATCTGTTATCCGGTAAATCAGCTACTGCATCTTCTAAATCTTGAATAATTTGACCATAAACCTCATTCATTGGTGCAGGCGGATTACCACCTACAGTTTCTAAGGATGTTGGTGTAGTGTAGATTGGAATTCTCTCTAAACTTCTGTCATTATTATAGTTTGGAGCAAACTCTAAAGCGAGTTCAAATAAGTGAAACCCTCTAAAAAATTTACCTTTTGCAACAAATTCTCGCTTCTCCTCTTCACTTAATCCATCACTATTATTAACACCAAATATTAATGTATTTGCAAAGTTTATATTCTCGTAATTGAAATCCCATGTAAAATTAGTTCGTCTAAAGTTAGGTTCTCTATTTTCGTGACCATAGTCAAATGTATAAAAACTAAAATCTTGAATAATATCATTTCCCTTTACAGCCCTTGCAAAATACATAGAGTACAACCCTCCTTCATCAGGGTTTCCTCTATATTGCCCTTTGTAATTAGCTAAGATGCCATTAACAAAAGTCTGTGCATTCTCTCTAGACGAGAAAATTAATTCATCTGTAACACCTGTAGTGTCCGAAGGTTCTTCAACATAATCTTTTTCACAAGACAACATCATACTAGCTAAGACCAAAGCAATAAATGGCAATAGCACTCTAAGTTTATTATTTTTATTTTTCATCATACTATTTTTAAAATTGAATTAATGTCCCAAACGTAAATGTTCTTTGTAATGGTGATCGGTTTGCTGTTAACCCATTAAAAGCTTGTTCTGGATCTATACCACCATGCGATTGCCATGTTAATAAATTATCTCCCTGAAAATACACTCTCACTGAGGTTAACCCTATATCTTCTAAAGCATCTTGTGGTAAATTATAACCAACGGTAATACTCTTAAGACGTAAATAATCATTCTTGAACAACCATCTTGTGGATTGTGAATTGAAGTTGTTGTTAGATGTAGTTAGCCTAGGAAAATCCGTTATATCTCCTGGTTGTGACCATGCATTAAAGTTATCTGGATGCGCTGACGCACCAATAGCATCAAAATTATTTACTAAGCCAGAATAATCTGTATCTAACAGATAAGCTCCCAAGCTAAAATTGAACAACGCACTAAGATCAAATTGCTTATATCTTAAACTTGTGTTGAAACCACCTTGGATATCAGGAAGAGATTCTTTTCCGGTTTCGTAACGTGTTGCTTGGTCATAATCATTAGTTACCGTTCTACCAGTAACATTACCTTCGGTATCAACTATATCTTGGTACCAAAGCGCATCTCCATTTGCAGGATTAACGCCTGCCCATTCTCTAATATAAAACTCGAATAAAGAGTTTCCTGGTGCCCAAAGTTTAGTACCTTGAACTTGACGATCTGTGAATGGTGAAATTTGAATAATTTCATTCTTCAATACTGAAAAATTACCACCTACACTCCAGCTAAAATCTTTCTTATTAAAGATATCACTGTTTAAAGTTACTTCCCATCCAGAGTTTTCTATAATACCTGCATTAGCTCTAACCACAGGAACTCCCGGCGAAGGTGTTGCAGTAATATCCTGAATTAAATCTTCACTACGTCTTTTGAAGTACTCTACAGTACCACTAAGTGCTCCATTAAAAATAGTAAAGTCCATACCTAAGTTAAGGTTTGTTGATGTTTCCCATTGTAATGCTGGATCTGGCAATGTACCTGCTGGTAAATTAGACGGTTGACCTTCTACTGGTGAAATGACAACACCACCAAAATTAGCACCACCAAACAAAAAGCTTGTAGGGAAGAAACCACCAGGAATACTAATATTTCCTAATTCACCATAAGATGCTCTTAATTTAAGATTGTTAAGCCAATCTGCTTTTTCCATAAAAGCTTCATTAGTAACATTCCAAGAGGCACCTACAGAGAAAAATTCACCCGTGTTATATTCTGTATTAAACTGAGAAGATTTATCTTGTCTTATAGAACCTTCAATAAAATATCTATTATCATAATTGTATGCTAAACGTCCTAACATGCTTACAATTCGTCTTTCAGTTCTAAAACCACCAAACGTTTCTGCTATAGTACCATTACCCAACTCTTCCTGACCAGGTAAAAAGCCTGTAGCAGAAGCACTAAATGTATCTGAAGTTGTAGTATTAGCTTCATAAATAGCATCTACAGAAATATTATGCACATCAGCTATAGAGGTCTTATAGTTAAGCGCTTGGATAGCATTTAAACCTGTAGTTACATTTCTGGCCTTACTTACTCTACCGCCTACTGCTGATGCAGAACCAATTTCATCGTCATCAAAACTGTGACTATCAAAAACAAAGTTTTCATAGTTTAAAGTAGATCTAAATGTGAAGTTTTTAAGAAAATTCACCTCAGCATAAGCGGAGCCTAAGAAGTTAGTTCTTATACGTTGCTCAGTTCCTAATAGAATGGATGCTAAAATATTCTCACCTTGATTTGTTGGTCTATTAAAGTTTACTGGCTGACCAACTGGTCTTCCATTACCATTACCAAGATCGTATATTCTATTACCACTATCATCTAAAATAAGATTTCCATCTGCATCTCTAACGTAGAGTGGATAGATACCATTAACACTATAAATCCAAGATATGGCTTGTGTAGTACTACCAGATGTTTGATCTGGATTATTAGAATACGACCTGGAGTAACCACTAGTAATTCCGAGTTTTAACCAATCATTTACCTGAGTATCTAGCCCTACTCTTGATGCAATTCTCTCAAAATCTGATTTAATCACTGGTCCATCCTCACTTAAATAATCTACTGAGAAAAAGTAGTTTGTGTTTTCTGTACCACCAGAAATATTAATGTTATGGTTTACTCTTGGCACATCTTCTCTTAGTACAGCATCTTGCCAATCAGTTTCCCAAAGCAGATTAGCTCCACTTACTAAATTTCCATCGGTACCAATTGGGTTAGAAACGCTATAAGGATTATAACCTAAAGTAGGTATTAGAGCATTTGAGGCATTACTTGCTGCTTCAGCAGGCAATTGCCCTTGGTTATATAAATTATCGTTTCTAAGCGCTTGCCACATTAATCTTAAATAGTCTTCAGAACCTACAACATCATGTATACCAACCGCAGGATTGGAAATACCATATTGGGTCCTAACTCTAACATTTGTTTTTGTGTTTCGCTTACCTCTTTTAGTAGTAATTAAAACTACCCCATTTGCAGCTCTAGATCCGTAAAGTGAAGCTGAAGATGCATCTTTTAACACGGAAATAGATTCTATCTGATCTTGACTTATGGTGTTTAAATTACCTGTAAAAGGTGCTCCATCTATAACAATAAGCGGACTATTAGCGCCATTAAAACTACCAAAACCTCTAATAACAAAATTAGGATTATTACCAGGTTGACCTCCGGGAGTAATCAAGTTAATACCAGCTACTGTTCCTTGCAAGGCTCGTAATGGTGAGGTTACTTGTTGATTTTCTATAACCTCAGATTTAACAACAGCTACAGAACCAACAATAGCTTCTCTTTTCTGTGTACCATAGGCTACAACAACTACTTCATCTAAAGCGTTTCCTTCTTTTAAGGCAACATCATAAACATTGGCATCTCCAACAATTACTTCAGCAGTTTCCATTCCCACATAAGAAACTACTAAAATATCTCCCTGTGTTGCACGAATGGAAAACTTACCATCGAAATCTGATTGCACTCCTCTAGAGGTATTTTTTACAATCACATTAGCGCCTGGCAAAGGCATTCCATCTGATTCAGTTGTGACGGTTCCGGTGATTGTTTTTTCTTGGGCTAAAACCATTTGAGATCCAAAAAATAAATACAACAGAACCAAAGCATAATTTTTTACTTTCATAAAATTTCATTTTAGATTATACACTCAGTTTGTTGCAATAAGAAAGGTCGGCAGCGAAGTAATTTTAAAGACTAATTCAAAATAATTACTTTGATTGATGAAATTAAAGTTAACATGGTTATTTCATAAAAAGTAAGGCTTCAACTGCCTCCCTTTGCAATTGCGTAAGTAAAACAACCAACAAGACATCAAATTTGAGGTAAAAATTATAAGACTTTACCTATGCCGATAAATAATTACTTCTCATTTACCTTTTAAAAAAGCTAAATTTGCTAGGCTTTGGAATAGATTTTATTCGTTGAAGGTAAGGCACAAGGAAAGTATTGTCACAGAATAGAACTTAATCTTAAAAAAATGTCATTTTTCAGGGTGCTGATTTAAGAATGACAAGTAATTAAAGAAAAGTAAATAACATAGAGTAAAATAAGCATTTAGATACGTTAAGAAAGAAGATTTTTAAGCTAAGCTTAGTGATCTGATATAGGTAGAAGGTGTTTGATTCATATGCTTCTTAAAGGCTTTATTGAAAGTTACTTTATTATTATAACCCACTTCATATGCTACTTCTATAATATTTAGATTTTGTTTTTTGTCTTCATCGAAAATATCAACAGCCTCTAGTATTCTGTATTGGTTGATTAGGTCGTAAAAACTCATATCAAAGTGTTCATTAATAACCTGTGATGCATTATGCCGAGTAGTTTCCAACATCTCGGAAAGTGATTCTAAGCTAATACTATTGTCTTTGTATACTTTTTGATGAGTTAATAACTCAACCAATTTATCTTTCAATTCATTTGAAAGACTTTCTGTAAGATTAGATTTTTCGTATTTAATTGGTAGTTTATTTATTCCAACAACATTAATATTAGCATTCATAATAATTTCTGGTCTTAATCCAGACATTAGTGCCATATAAAAAATCATGGCAATCATAAACACAGATTTTAAATACGTAAAAGGCATGTAATCTACTAATCTAACAACTACAGCACCATGTAGCAAGTACGCAAAAGCATAACAAACAAAGATTATCATAATACTTCGTTCCCATAAGGCCCTGCTTTTTATTTCCGAATTACGGTCTCTAACATTTTTCTTTTTATTTCTGTAAACAAAATATATTCCAATGGCATAAAGACTTAATGAGAGTGATTTAATTACAACTAATGCTTTTCTACCTAGATTAACAGATTCAGTATTATCCATTAATAAGTTGAATTTTTCTGTAGCACTTAAGCTATAGTAAGGCATTAACCAAAATATTAGTAATACTGTAGGTATTAAGTGTACTGAATCTTTTATAGATATTTTATAATTTTCCACTACCCTTTTAAAATAAAAATAAAGCAGAGGTCCATATAAGAAGGAAAATGGTGTAGATATGTAAAATGAATGTGGGAACATTAGGTTGTAATTAGATGCAAACAAACTAACGTGCAACATAAAAAAAGAATGAAATAAAATAAAAGAACCAATTAACCATACTGAAGTTTTATCTAAATTTCGTTTAGCAAAAAGTATGATTACTATAAAAGTTAATGCGTGTATTACTGCTAAAAAATTAAAATTAGGCTTGTAAGCTTTATTTAATTGGCTGTAAGATTCTGTATCCTTGATATCCGAAAACACATGGTCGTTAATTATAGATAAATCTTGGGTATCCTTAATGTATTTTTTTAAGTGCTTAGAAGCTTTATCTGCATTATTGTTTTCAGAATATAATATTGCTAAAGTCTTAGTAACTGCGATAGAGTCGTTAGTGTTATTCGACAGAAGCGTTTCATTTATTTTGATTAAATCTGTACGCTCTATTGAATCCTTTTCTTTTTGGATTTGAAGTATACTATCGAGACCTTTATTAGAAAGTGATTCTACATTGATTTTAGAATCTGTATTAACATACGAGATGGCATAACTCTTATAAGAAAACAAGAGCAAGGCAAGCAATAGAAATATATGCCTTAGAAAAACCATTTTTTAGAATTTAGTTGATTATAACTTCGTAGTTACTTTTAAAGTTATAGTTATCAGTCGTAATAAGTTCTTAAAAATTTCTTAAATAGGTAAAAAAAGTGTAAAATCCGATAAAAGTTTACCTTTCCTAAGACATGAAAAATTAATAAAAAAATGTAAAATACTAACTATCGCGCTAATTGACAGTCTTCACAATCTTTAACCTCTCCGTAGTAAGTTTCGCGGTATTTATGAAGGGTTTTGTAAGGAATACTTAAGAATTGTTTTTTTATGTAAGTGACTTTTGTGGACAGTACACCCATTTTTTTAGAGAATCTTCCTTCTTGTTTTGTTTCTCTTTTTATGCTTATCAATTTCATTATAATCCAATTATCATTAGACACAAAACAACAAAGACTAAAAGGCAATCCCAAGAAATTAATGTTAAATCCTAGTTAAGCTTATTTTAGATTATCATATTGAAAACCAAGTATTAAAATCATTAATACATTCTTAACTAATATTATACAACATTAAAAAATCAATAATTAAAAAATAAAGTGCGTTTGACTAGTTTTTGTAAATAACCCCTTCTTTCATTACAAATACAACATTTTCCATTGTAGAAATATTTTTTGTAGGATCATCATTTACAGCAATAATATCTGCTAAAAACCCTGCTTTTATTTGACCAAGCTGTTCTTCCATTTTAAGAATCATTGCATTGGTAATTGTGCCACTTTGAATGGTTTCGATAGGTGGCATTCCTGCTTCTACCATATAACCAAATTCCTTTCCGTTTTCTCCATGGTAAAAAACTGCAGCATCTGTTCCAAAAGCAATACCAACACCAGCTTTATAAGCTCGGCCAAACATATCTTGAATTTTTGGACCAATATTTAGTGCTTTGGGTACAACAACTTCTGGATAATAGCCTGATATTTTAGCTTTATCAGATACAAATTTACCTGCTGTAATGGTCGGAACTAAGTAAACATCATGCTTTTTCATAAGCTCCATGGTTTCAGAGCTCATAAGAGTACCGTGCTCTATAGTTTTTACACCACCCAAAATGGCACGTTGCATACCTTCATCACCATGAGCATGGGCTGCCACATGAAATCCGTAATCTTTAGCTGTTTCACAGATGGCTTTTATTTCTTCAACTGTAAATTGTGGATTCTGACCGCTTTTTGCAACACTTAGCACACCTCCTGTTGCTGTTATTTTTATAAGGTCTGCACCGTTTTTATAACGTTGCCTTACTGCTTTTTTGGCATCGTCAACACCATTGACTACCCCTTCTTTAGGGCCAGGATTACCCATTAAATCTCTACTTGCGCCATTTGTTGGATCTGCATGACCACCAGTGGTAGCCAGAGCTTTTTCTGCTGTAAAAATTCTCGGTCCTTTTACTTTTCCTGTGTTTATTGCATTTCTTAAAGACACATTAACACCTGTACCTCCTAAATCTCTCACAGTTGTAAAGCCATTCATTAGAGTAACTTCTGCATACTGTACAGAATTAAAAGCAACATCTGCATCATTTAATGTGTAACCTTCAAGATATGATTTAGGGTTGGTTTCACTTTCAATATGTACATGCATATCTATAAGGCCTGGCATCACCGTTTTAGATTTTAAATCTACAACAGTATCTTCAGTGTTTTCTAGATTTAGATAACCCTTATTAACCGAAACAATTTTATTCCCTGAAACTATAATTGTTTGCTCAGTAAGTACTTTACCAGACTCAGTATCTATTAATTTTCCACAATGCAGATAAGTGTTTTGCGCTGTTAAAACAGTTGCAAATACAAATGTTAAAATACTGAGTAGCGTTTTCATAGTTGTTGGTTTTAGGTATTTCTTATTTTCTGTTCCCACTTCCAAGCTGAAGCCATAGCATCATCTAAAGTGAGTTCTGTTTTCCAACCTAAAACATCATTAGCCTTTGTTGTGTCTGCATAAGCCGCTGTAATATCTCCTTCTCTTCTACCAACAATTTGATATTTTAAGCTTTTACCTGAAACCCTATCAAAAGACTGAATCGCTTCTAAGACGGAACTTCCTTTTCCAGTTCCTAGATTAAAGACTTCGTAATTTGAAAGATTTTTTTCTTCCAGCAAACGTTGTAAAGCTACAACATGGGCTTTTGCTAAATCTACGACGTGAATATAGTCTCTAATACACGTACCATCTGGTGTTTCATAATCGCCACCAAAAACTGATAATTGCTCGCGCATACCAATACCTGTTTGCGTTATATATGGCACTAAATTTTGTGGCACACCAATTGGTAATTCTCCAATCTCTGCAGATGGATGCGCACCTATGGGATTAAAATATCTTAAAGCTATACTATTTAGTTTATCATTTATTTTACACGTATCTCTGATGATTTCTTCGCCAATTTGTTTTGTATTACCATAAGGAGATTCTGCAGGTTTTATTGGCGCATTTTCAGTAATAGGTAGTTCATCCGCCTGACCGTAAACAGTACATGATGAACTAAAAATAAAGTTTTGCTTATCTAATTTTGAAACTTCTTGCAACATATAAACAAGTGTCCCAATATTATTTTCGTAATACATTAAGGGCTCTTTTACACTCTCACCAACTGCTTTGCTAGCCGCGAAATGAATAACACCAACGATATCTTTATGTTTTTCAAAAAATTGTACAACGTCAATCTTTTCTTTAAGATCTATTTTCTCAAAATGCGGTTTTATACCTGTTATGGCAGTAATACCGTCTAAAACATCTATAGAAGAATTGCTTAAATTATCTATAATTATAACCTCAAAACCTTTATTTTGAAGTTCAACAACTGTATGAGAACCTATAAAACCTAAGCCACCTGTTACTAATACTTTCATCCTTTAGTTTTCGTTTATAAAATTAAGAACAGTTGCTGTGATAAACTCAATTTGCTCGTCATCCAATTCCGTATGCATTGGTAATGAAATCACTGATTTAACAAGCTGATTTGTCACTTCAAAATCGTCTTCTTTGTAACGTTCATCTTTGTAAGCTTTCTGGAGGTGAAGCGGAATTGGATAATACACTCCACAAGGTATATTATGCTCTTGTAAATGTGCAACTAAAGCATCTCTATCTACATCTTTTAGATTTAATGTATATTGATGAAACACATGACAATCGCAAGTATCACAAATACCATCGCAAGTTGTTCTACCTGATGGTGTTGTGATTTTAGGATGATCTTTAAATGCTTCAGTGTACTTTCTTGCCGCATTTCGTCTTGCTTCGTTATAACTATCTAAGTGTGGTAATTTTGCATCTAAAACTGCTGCTTGTATAGAATCTAATCTAGAATTTACACCAACCACATCATGATGATAACGCTTGTACATACCATGGTTTACAATACCTCTTATAGTGTGAGCTAAATCATCATCATTAGTAAAAATAGCACCACCATCTCCATAGCAACCTAAATTTTTAGACGGAAAGAAAGACGTTGACGCAACATGACCAATAGCTCCCGTTTTGGTTTTTGAACCATCTTTATGTGTATAGTTGGCACCAATTCCTTGTGCATTATCTTCAATAACATACAGATTATGCTTTTCTGCCAAAGCCATAATAGCATCCATATCTGCGGCTAAACCAAACAAATGTACAGGCACAATAGCTTTGGTTTTTGGTGTAATTGCCTTCTCTATTGCATTTACGTCAATATTAAAAGTTACAGGATCTACATCTACCAAAACAGGTGTTAACTGCAACAATGCAATAACCTCAACTGTTGCTGCAAATGTAAAATCTGCTGTAATTACTTCATCACCTGGTTTAAGACCTAAACCCATCATGGCAATCTGTAATGCATCTGTACCGTTGGCACATGGAATAACATGTTTTACACCAAGATAGTTTTCTAAGTTCTCTTGAAATTGATGAACCTTTGGTCCATTTATGAATGCTGCACTTTCTAAAATTTCTTGAATTGAAGGGTCTACAACGTTTTTTATTTTTGCATATTGACTCTGAAGGTCAACCATTTGTATTTTTCTCATTCCGTGAAGGATTATAATAAATTCTGAAATGCATTTTTAATAATGCTATAGGCGAAAATACAAAATTGTAACCGCTAAGCCAATGCAATTAATTGAAAGAAATGTATTTTAGCACAAATCTAAATTATTGAGACTACTCTATACAACAGTAATTCATTTTGCAGGTTTAGTCATAAAACTTCTTGCCCTATTTAACTCTAAACTAAAGCAAGGTGTAGATGGCAGAAAAGAAACTTTTAAAAACTTAAAATCTTCTATAACCGATAATGATAAAACATTTTGGTTTCACTGTGCTTCTCTTGGTGAATACGAACAAGGTCTGCCTGTTTTTGAACAATTAGTAAAAAAACATCCAGACTTTAAGGTGGTGCTTTCATTTTTTTCACCTTCTGGCTATGAAGTAAGAAAGAACTCAAAAATTGCTGATATTGTTGTTTACTTGCCTTTAGACACTAAAAAAAATGCCAAACGTTTTTTAGATATTGTAAAACCTAATTATACAATTTTTGTAAAATATGAGATTTGGCCAAACTTTTTACTAGAACTAAAAAAGAGAAATCATAGAGCTATTCTTATTTCGGCAATCTTTAGAAAAAACCAAGCTTTCTTTAAATGGTATGGTAATTTTATGACCTCTGCTCTATTTGCTTTTAACCATATTTTTACTCAGAATGAGGATTCAAAAATCCTTCTAGAACGTATTAACTACAAAAACGTTTCAGTATCTGGAGATACAAGATTTGATCGTGTTAGTAATCAATTAAAAATTGACAACTCCGTAGACTTTATTGAAAAATTTAAGCAAGATAACTTATGTATTGTTTTTGGTAGCACTTGGCCTGAAGATGACAAGCTTTACATGGACTATATTAATCAACTAGATTTTAACGACATTAAAGTTGTAATCGCTCCACACAATATAAAATCTGGATATATCGAATCCCTTAAATCTCAAATAAAGAGCAAATCGATTTGTTTTTCTGAATTATCTAACGAAAAAAAACTATTAAGTTATAATGTTTTCATTTTAGACACCATTGGTTATCTAAGTAGAGTTTATAGTTATGCAGACATTGTATATGTTGGTGGTGCAGCCGGCACAACTGGCTTACACAATATTTTAGAACCTGCGGTATTTGGCTCACCAATTATAATCGGTAAAAACTACAATAAATTCCCTGAGGCTATAGCACTTATTGAACTTGATGGCGTTACTTCTGTCTCAAACTCAACTGAATTTAAATCTACATTAGATGCTTTAATCTCTAATTCATCACTAAGAGAGAAGCAAGGACAGGTTAATAAAAAGTATGTTAAAAAAAATACAGGAGCAGTCATCCAAATACTCGATTACATACGTATATCATAAGGTCGCACAATTAATAAATGTTGAAATTTTGTTAAAGTTTCGCATATTTTGTTAAATTAGTGCATTAACAACAATTAACACTAAAACTATTAAAATGAAAAAAGTTGTATTAAGTTTAGCCTTGGTTGCATTTTTAGGCTTATCATTAAACTCTTGTAGAGAAACTAAAGAAAAGACAGAAGATGCGGTTGAAAACGCTGCTGATAAAGCAGATGAAGCTATGGAAGATGCTAAAGACGCTGCAAATGATGCGGTTGATAGCATTAAAGATGCTGCTGACGATGCTGCTGATGCTGCAAGTGACGCAATGGATGACGCTAAGGACGCTGCAAATGATGCTGTAGATAGCGTTAAAGATGGTGCTGAAGAAATGGCTAAAGATGCTGAAGATGCTGCAAATGACGCAGTAGATAAAGTGAAGGAAGCTGGTAAAGATGCAGCTGACAAAATGAAAGGAAACTAGGAAAATCCTTATAAAAAATAAAAAAGGTCTGATACATATTTCAGGCCTTTTTTATTTTGTAATTATTTAGTTGACTCACCGAGTTTAAGTTCACTTGGCACCACTATAGTCTTCAATTTGTGACTGTCTGATTTTAAATTATCAATTAGTAATTTTACAGACATCTCACCTATCTCATAAGCTTTTTGATGTATTATTGAAATCTTTGGACTAGACAATAACTGTGTATGTTCGTAACCAAAACCAATAACAGATAAATCTTCAGGAACTGTCTTACCTGTTTTCTTAGCCATATTAATTGCTATAATCCCTGTAATATGGTCAATCGACACGATAGCATCTATCTCAGGAGTATCGTGAAGACATTTATGTATGTACTCTTCAACATCATCAACCTTACTTAGTTTTAAGATTTTAGATTTTAGATTGGCTTCCTCAATTGCTTTCTGATACCCTTTTATTCTTAACTTTCCTACGCTAAGTTCTTCAATATTACTAACCAATAAAATATGTTTTCTTTTTTCTTCATGGATTAAATACTGAGTCGCTTCATATACAGACTGAAAATCATCTACCACCACTTTATCACATGATATTTCATTAACAACCCTATCGAACATCAAAACTGGTATTTTATTCTGAATAGCTCTAGATATATGCTGTGTTTGCTCTTCAACTTGACTTTCTCTAGCAACTGCAATAATAAACCCATCCACACTGCCATTAGATAATAATTCTAAACTACGCTCCTCTTTTGATAATGATTCATCAGACAAACACACAATAATGTCATACTTGTTTTTTGTTGCGTTTGTCTCTATACCATGTAACACTTCAGCAAAAAAAGGGTTTGTAACCGTTGGTAAAATTACGCCTATAGTTTTTGTTTTATTACTCTTTAATTGTTGAGCTATGCGATTAGGTTTATAATTGAGCTTATCGGCCAACTCATTAACACGCCTTTTAGTATTCTCACTAATCTCATGGCTATCATTAAGTGCTTTTGAAACTGTGGATACTGAGATATTTAAGAGTTTTGCTAATTCTTTTAGTGTAGTCATAGATTATCTTTTAGTTAAATAAAAAAGAGCGTATTGTAAAAATACGCTCTTTCTTCTTTCTATTAATTAGAATCGTAATTAATTTTTGATCAACTTGACTGTATTAGAACCATCATCCGTTGTAATGGTTGCAAAGTAAACCCCTTTATTAAGGTTTGTTGCATCAATAGAACTAACAGCTTCGTTTGGATTTACGGTTAAAACTTCTTTTCCTAAGATATCATGTATGTGAACTTCAGTAACAACACTATTTGAAACCAAAGTCCAGTTATCATTTGTAGGGTTTGGATATATTTTAAATTCAATATTTGCGAATTCCTCATTTCCTAAAGTATTTGTAGTACTAAAGAAGATATTATCTATAAATACTGTTCCATTTCCAGTTACCAATGTTTGGATAAGGTCTGTACCATCCCAAGTTCCGCTAACTAATGCAGGGAAATTGGCGTAGTGTGATAAAGGAATGAATACGCTTACCCATTGTCCTGTTTGTAAAGGCTCATCAACTCCAAATCTGTAGAATGGTTCTTCTGGGTTACCACAACAAATCGTAGCACTTAAAGACTGATCTACCAATGAGAAATTCCAAGCCGTCGATGAAGTTGCATAATAATTTAAATGAACAAAGCTGTACGTTCCGGTTGCATTAAAAGCTTCTCCAAAACCGCTTCCAAAGAAATCAATATTATCAGCTCTAATTACAGTATCGCCATTTAAGTCTGGTTGTGATATTGTTACACTACCAGCAAAGTCTACTAAATTAAAATTGGTGAAATCAGATGAATTTGGGTTTCCGCTTAATTCACTGTAAATATAAAAATCTATTCCAGATGAACCATTGTTGTTTGGGCCATCAGTTGGATCTGGGGCTGGACAAGCAGGACAATCGGGACCACCACAGTCTACACCTGTTTCCATTCCATTTTGGATGCCATCAGTACATGACGGAGGGCAAGCAGGACAATCAGGGCCACCACAATCAACACCAGTCTCCTGACCATTTTGAATACCGTCTGTACATGTAGGTGCTGGTGCTCCAACCTGGACAATGTCATCAATGTACCATATACCACCGTTACCTGTACCAACTGTAGAACATCCGGCTCCTTCACATGAAGGATCATAATTTGGCTGGATTACCAACACTGGATACTGCTCCATACCTGTTAAACCTGGTTGTGTAGAAAAGTCAAAAGTCACTTCAACCCATGTCATAGCAGTATTAATTACGATATCTCTGTTGTAAGTAGGCTCAGAATTTAACCCGTTTTGTATTTGAAATCTAATACTCTGACCTGCAATTGGTGCCCATACTTTCATTGTAAATGCAGTACCATTTGCTAAGTTAATTAATGGCAAACCTGGTGTCTCAAAACCAAAACCAGCAAACCAATCTGCACTGTCTGGTTTGTTAACTTCTAATACTCGTGTAGAGGTATTTATTCCGGATTGGTCGGGATTTACAACATTACCAAATCCTAGATTACCAAATTGGAATTGTGGTACGGTTGTACCATCTTCAAAATCTACAGGTAACGATTGACCAAAAGTCAATGCACTACTCAATAGAAATACTAGTAAAGTAATTTTTTTCATAATCGTTATTTATTTTAATTATTTATTGGTTTATAGTAATTTTCAACAATTTAAATTGCCAATTCTTTAAAATTATTGTTTTAAAATTGAATATTTGTAAATCTTACCTTTACAAAAATCATACAACGAAAACGATTTAGTAAACAAATACTTACACGCCTGAAATCACCGTAATTATTGGGCTTACATATTACTCAAGCCATTTCTGCTCAATGATATTTTTCTAATTGTAGTGGTAATGTTGTGTATACTTTTACCAATAATCAAAGTTTACAAAACAAAATTTAGTACTTGAGTTTTTCATTTTTGTCCCAAATACCCCAAAAAGCACCAACATCACCTTCACCTCCAACTTTCCAAGATTCATCAAAGGATGAGAAATAAAATATTTCAATTCCTTCTTCTTTAGACCATTTTTGTGTGTTGATGAAATACTTAATTGCATTTTCTTCAGATGGAAATGCACCTTGTAGATTTGTACCTTCACTAGGCCATCCTGTCTCTGTTATTATAACTTTTTTACCGTTTCCTGCTCTCAGCGCTTTTTGGTACATATCTTTCATGTACAGTAAAGAGTAATCTAAATCACACCCTTCCCAAAACGGATAGCAATTTGCAAGAATAATATCACATGCATCTGTGATAGCTGGTCTTTCTTGAAACTCGTAATAGGCATCTACATAACCTATAGGAATTTCTGTGTCCTTTAAAGCATTCTTAACATGGTAAATTTTGTTCAACAATTCTTCTTCTGTTAAATCTCCTCTATACATTACCTCGTTACCAACTGCTGCAATATCAACAACTCTTTCTCTGCATAACTTTATTAATCTCTCTATTTCGTTTTTGTTTATCTCAGCATCATCACTAAGCCATGCGCCAACCAGAGTCTTCATTCCCATTTCTTTTGCTATTTTAGGGATAAGCTCATTACCTTCTGTACATGAGAACGATCGTATCCACTTAGTGTATGGTTTCATTATTTCTAGGCGGCGACGTATTTGGCTTTCCGTTAGTTGATCTCCAGGCTCCTGACCTTCTTCATAAGGACTAGAACACAAACCATGCATACCAGATTTTAGGGTTTTTCGAAACAATTTTCTTAAGTCTTCAATTGACATTCCTTCATAATCAATAGATGCCAACGCTAAAAATTTCTCTTTTCTTAAAGACATGTTCTTCTTTCTTATAAGTTTTATAATTCGCCTCTACGCTCAACAAGCTCAGCTTTAATTTCTCTTGCTCGCTCTTCTGTTAAACTATACTTCCACATAACAACAATTGCAAGTGCAGCTGTGACTGAAGGCACAATGATATCTGCTATCCTAAGGTTATTCATAGTCTCAATAGACTGTTCTGTAGCATTAGGATCAAAACCTACGATGCTCAGTATAACTCCACCCAAAACTAGGGCAATGGATTGTCCTATCTTAACCATCAACCAATATATAGCACCAAACGTTCCTTCTTTTCTTGGCATTCCGTTTTCTAATTCATCGAGATCACAAACATCTGCCGTCATACTCATCATTAATGTAAATAAACCTCCCATACCAAATGCAAATAATGGAATTGGGACAAAAATTAACCAAGGAATTTCACTTCCTGGTTCTATACTAAACCATGACATACCAATATTTTCTAATACAGGATTTAATGATTCAAATACTGATCCAATGCCAGAATTTAGACTTTTACCCAAACTTGTTTGCCCAAACTGACTATTCAAATCCTTGTCAAATCCCCACCATTTTAAGATGTAACCAATGATTGAGAGTACTGTAGAAATAATAAACGCATTTTTCTTTCCCCATTTATTAGCCATTCTTGAAATAATAGGAATAACTATAAATGCTGTTATCATAGCATTTATAGTATTGAACCAAGCTGGCCAAGTACCTGCCAATTCATAACTTCCATTATATATGTAAAACACTATAATGAACACACCAAATGCAGCAACTAATTGAAACCCATTAAACACCAAAAAAGTTGCACCACATAGTTTCATAAATGGCTTGTTTTTTGAAACTTGCACAATCCCAGCAATGAGCTCTTTCATATTAGTTGCTAAAGTTTTGAAATTGATTTCTTTTCGGTTTTCCATGTGAGAAGAATCTATTCCTTTACAAAATAATGCTGGTAAAATTCCAAATACAGCACACATTATACCTACAATAAGAGCCATTGTTCGGACCCCTTCTGTTTGGGTATTAAAAGTATCTGTATCTGGTATTATTACGTATAACCAAGGAACAATCATCCATGCAATTTGACCCATTGTATTAGAAAATGCCATTAACCTTGTACGCTCGTTATAGTCTGATGTCATTTCATAACCTAAACCCACAAGTGGCGTTGCAAACATTGTATTTCCTATAAGAAATAACAATTGCAATACCATAACATGCCAAATAATATAACTCTGTGATGCATTATCATCTAATTGCCACATTAAAAAGAATAAAATTCCACTGATGATAGCTCCAATAAAAATGTATGGTCTTCGTCTTCCCCATCTAGATTTTGTATTGTCTGATATAAAGCCCATTATTGGATCAGTAATGGAATCGAAAATTCTTGGCAAACCTCCCAAAAGCCCTGCCCATAACGGGTCAACTCCCCAAGCTGTGAGTAAGAAGAATTGAATAAAAACCCCTAAAGTTCCTGGCAGTATATTTAATATGAAATGACCAGCACCAAAAGCTGCTTTTTGTCCTAATGGTACTTTATTTCTAGATGCTGTTTTAACTTCTGCCATAATCTTATGCGTTTGTTAATTATTCTACATTACTATAGTTTGAATAGCCTGTCCGTTTATACTTATGGTAGTTCTTTTGCCATTGAGCCATAATTGAAATTTCCTAGCTTCCTTCCCTTCATTAAATACTACAAGAACTGTAGAGCCATCAGGATTTTCTACTGCTGTGGCCATAATGTCATTATCCGTTTTATCTATACCTAAAACCTTAGCTTCTGGCCTTATGTATTTACTAAAATGAGTCATTATGTAGTACAATGGCGTAAAGTATACCTCATCATTTACCTCATCTACAATTACTGGAGCAATACACCAGTTTTTAAACCAATTTGGGCCACCTTGCTTGTTTAGAACCATATTCCAATCTACCCAACCATCTACCCAATTGTTAAGGCAACCTATAATATCTCTTGCATAGCGATTGGCTGGTGCATATTTAGGGTGTAAATACTTATCTTTTTCAGGTGCCCATTTCCAGCCCCAATCTGTCGCTTCTTTTTTCCAATACCAAGCATCGTCTTTCCAAACAGGCACTTCATCATCTATACAACCTTCGGTTTCTATAAGATATTTATCTGGTGCTTTATTGTGGGCATATTGAAGATCTTCTGGAAATACCTCATAAGTGCTTTCATACCAATGTATTGCTGTACCATCGTAATATTTTGAAGACTCTTCGGTTGCATACATTACATCTACCCATTCTTTTATTCCTGCTCTATTCTGATCGTAACCTAAAATGATTTTATCACCATAGCCATCAGCTTCCAATTTTGGTCCCAAATGATGCTGAACAAAATCAGTCATTTCTTCTGGTGTAAAGTGCATACTTTCCCAATTGTTCCCGTTGCCGTGAGGCTCATTTTCTACAGTAAAACCCCAAAGCTCTATACCTTGGTCTTTATAGGCTTCTATATATTTTGAAAAGAACAATGCCCAACTTGGGTAATACTCTGGCAATAACTTACCACCTACCCATTCTTTATTGTCTTTCATCCATGGTGGTGCTGTCCATGGTGAAGCAAACAATTTAAACCCATCTTTTGAAATCGCTTGAGCATCTTTAATCATTGGAATTAAGTCAGCCATATCTTCTTTTACAGAGAAGTCTTTTAATTCTTTATCTTCTGTTGGTGTGTAAGAATAATGATCTAGCGAAAAATCACAAGAGTTCATATGTGTTCTACACAATGAATAGTTTGCACCTTCTTCACTGAAATAAGCTTTTAAAATAAGATCTCTATTTTTTTTACTTAATTTATTGAGCAAATAGGCTGACGATTCTGTAAACGCTCCACCAAAACCTGTAATAGTTTGAAATTTTTGGTTTGGCAGAATTCTTATTACTGGTAAGGCATCAACTTCCTCATCTACAGCCAAAGGCTCAACTTTAGTTAATTGGTTTCCACTTGCCGAAGTTTCGAAAATCTCAACTTTTAACTCTTCTGGTTGGGTATTACAACTCATAGCTACTATTAAAAGACAATAAACACTAATTCTTAACGCTTTCATTGTTACCTATTTGCCATTATTTCTTCTTCAGATGGCGGCACTAAAACATCTTTAAAAAGTGCTTTCTTATCGCCATTGTAAGTCTTAGTTATGGTATTACCATTCCTTGTTAATCCATCAAAAATTCCCTTGTCAACTAAATCCCAAATTGGATATTTGGCTTTTCCGTCTATTGTAAATAATCCAAAATGATTTTCTGATCCATTTGGGTTGTGGGCATCTTTCCATTGCTCATTAAAAGCTTCAAAATAAAAACAAGATATACCAGCGCTTTTGGTCCATCTTCGCATTAATTTATAATACAAACCTTGTTTATATTCGTCTGTTGCTTTTGAACCATTAGGACCATAATGTCCTGTAGATGTTGTAGCCCAACCTGTCTCACCTATATGAATTGGTTTATTTACACCTAAGCTTTTCATGTAGTTGGTAACACTGTCGTATTGCTTTTGAGCAAATTTTAAAGCACGCTCCATAGCCATTTCTATTTTAGTTGTATCTGGCATATTAGTATGTGCTTCTGGTACTCCCCAAAACTCTGGGTTATAGTGGGTATTGTGATAAGGATAGGTATGCATAGAGATAAAATCTACTGTCTTTATCAATTCATTTAAATCCTCTACATGATATTTATCTTCACCGCCTCCCCAAGATGCAAAATCATCTGAGCTTGTTATCCAAAGGTCTTTAGGTAATTTTTCTTGTTTTTTTAGATCCTGAAGATGTTTTACCCATTTTAAGATCACTTCTGGCTGAACGTAATAAGATGTTGCCCATTTTACCATAGCCTCATTGCCAACAGCTATTATTTTCACAATGTCTGGATATTGATTTGCCAGTGCCACAGCTCTTTTAATTTCACCAGCATTATTTGGACTTTCTATATTATGATTTGGCTCTTTACCTGTCCATGCGTTTAAACAGTCGATCCAAGCACCAAGCATAACGTACATCTCAAAATTTTCATCTTCAGTTTTTAATTCTGAAATAGCCTTTAAAACATTTGATGCATGAGGTAATTTTGGCTGAACATTATATGTTCTGAGCAACTTAACACCCATTGCAGATAGAATTTTTAAATCTTCTTTTAATTCTGCAATTGTAGGTTGGCTATCTCTGGTCTTTTCTCTGTAGCCTCCATAAGAAATAGCCAAATACTCTGGATTTCCTAATATATCTTTTGCTGTCACTTCTTTTTTAATTTGAGTTAAAGACTCTTCTTTCTTTTCATTTTTACAAGACATCATGAATATTATAGATAAAACACATACTATTATTTTTCTTTTTTTCATGATTGTTCCTTTTTATTTTAGATGATCTTCTTTTATCTGAACCGTTATAGACACTATATCACCTGAACGGTTGAACACTTTCTCACTCGTTTCCTTATCCAGTTCCATTTGGTCGAAGATTTGCTGTGAACCATCCTTAAATGATATAGTGGTTTTGTATTCTTTTGAAATACTGTAAACCACTGGCACTTGGCAATAGGTAAATACCAACTGGTTGGCATCAACTTTTAATGTAGATTCTTCACCATCTACATTGATATAATTGAATACTTGCGCTTCATTTAAAAATTCATCTTTCCTAAGCATACAAGGATTAAAAACAAGTAATCCGTCATTCATAAAAACACCTAGTTCTCCAAATCGACTGAGAATATCTTCTTTCACTTGTCCTGTCATTCCTGGTTGTTGGGCACCTTTACCTGCTGGTGTATGCGAATAAGGATCGGTTGGGAAAGCACCATATAATTCTGGTGATTTATGTACTCCAATACCTTCATTAATTTCGTAGTAATGCTCTAGTAGTCGACCTATCACTTCTGGTGATTCATTTTCTGCAATAGCTTTTTGACAAACTTCCATTACTGCTAATTGCAATTTTGAAACCATATGCCAATAAATAGAACCTAGCCCTTCATAACCATAAAACGTACCTGAACGACCTGTAAATGCTTTATGATTAAAAACATCTTCAAAAATTTGAAGGACCTTATGCTTTTCTGATTTAGCTAATTCTAGATGAGCAGGCTCACTAAGATTTTCTAAAGCCTGTTCTAGATCATTTGCATTTTTGAAATTCCCGTTAAAATGGTAATCACCATTACTATCTTTTTTAAGAATTTGCGTATTACCTTCAGACACTAATGTTTGTAAGAGTTTAGAACTATGCACTGAATTAGAAGGAATCGTATTTCTATCCATGAAACCCTTGAGGTTTTTATAAGGATATAGTATATAGCTATACTGATTTTCTCTAAACAGCTTACTCTGCTTAAGACCATCTAAAACGGCTAGATTCTCTTGAGAACTCAAATATCCAGAACTTAATACAGCAACCTGCCCTTCTAACATTTCATCTAAATAAGATATGGATACAGAAGTAGCATCCTTAACTGTCATTAAGTTATATGCATTGTATAGGTTATCCTCTCTTTTGTTAGCTCTTATGGAATGTTCAAGGTGTTTAATCGCAGACTTAGTAAAATCTAAAATATCACTTAAACTTACTTTTAGTTTATCACCAGAGAAAGCGTTATTGTAGATATGTTCCCTGAAATTACTACCTGCTATACCTAATGAGTCTAATAATAGTTTTCTTGTAGCATCGTCAATCTCATTATTTAAAATGGACTCGTTTTGTTTAAATGTAGATTTTACAGCGTTGAAAAAATCAGAAATCTCTGAAGAAACTTCAATTTCATCTACAGAAGCATTTTGAAAAACACATTCAAAAAACTTTAAAAATCGTCTGAGATAATAAAGTGTAACCATAGAAACACCATTGCCAACTAATGCATTATTGGCGTCGTTCCATTCTGGTCTTTGTGTATTCATCCATATACCTCCTTCTGGTATAAAGTTGGAAAGTTTAGCTAAAGTTGTTGCTAAAATCTTTTCTATAAAATTAGCTCTAACAACTTTTCCGTTAGAGTATTGTAACAAAGCTCCATCTGCACCAATCTTGTCTCTTTTTAATCGTATTTCTTTATCAGAATCTTCATCAAACTCTATAGTATCCTTTGGATTATTTAAAATATCTTGATGCACTTTAATCCTGTAAGGTACATTAGCATAGACAAAAATATCTTGAGAGAAGAAACTCTCTAATTTCCCTGGATTATAGTCTTCTATAAACTCAAGAAACTTCAATAAATATATGATTTGATGATCTCCCCAATACCCTATGTAAGACCATGGGTCATCTGGCTCAATGGTTTCCCAATCAAAGCCACCCTTGGTTACTCGATAAGGGTTATACCCATCAAACGTGGTGGCATTTAAGAACTTAAAAATCATATTCTCTATAAACTCTGGATAAGAAAAAGCGAGGGCTTCCCAGTTTTGAAAAATATCTCTCCAGTTACCTTCATAGTCTAAGATTTTAGAACCATCTACTTCGCTTCGTGTATTTATAGAGAACTTGTTCCAAGGCCTACTTGGATCACCATGTCTTCTACTAAATTTTAGTGGTAAGTATTCTAAAGCTAGCCTCTTAAAATCCTTATCGTCATTCCAGTTTGCAAATTTTCTTAATGTTTGTAAAGCAAATGTTTCAGGCAAATCCTGTAGCAATTGTTCACAATTACGACAGACATCTTTGTTGGCATTCTTTAAATAGTTTTTAAAATCCCATTTTTCGATAGTGTAACCATCATCGAAAATACCACCACGCATTATATTGAAAAGTGTATTAGAAAAATGTCTGGTATCTCTAAAATTATCTGATGTTAATTGTAAACCGTCTGATGTTGCATTAAGCTCTATTAATTGTTTTGTACCTAGTTGAATATCCGCTTCAACCTTATTTAAAAGCTGGCTATCAGTTTTTATTTGATTTGAAATTGCAACAATATCTGACGCATCTTGATTAACATTAGCAACAATAACCCAATCGTTAGATGCTTTCGGGTTTAGCTGTATTGCTGTGTTAACAAAGTAAGCACCTTTTTCAGCCTTAACATCGGTTTCTTGTCTAAGCTTCCCGAATTTTCTAAATTCATCTAACTGTAAAGAAGAGAGTAAATACTTAGGGTTATCAATACCTAAAGACCAAGCAATATTAGCCTTAAGCGCTTCACTTGGCTCTGCTTTATCAACTATAATAGCACTTAATGCAAATATTCCAACTCCAGACTCTTCTACTAACTCAGTTCTCTTATATGCATCTACCAAGTTACTACTTGCATTCTGTAAAGCACTACTAACACCATAAGGCATTACATTTTGAATTCCGTCTACAAACGCTATACCAACAGATTGCTCAGCATTATTTGTTAAAGTTGATTTTTTTACAAAACCATAGATATTACTAGAACACCATTCGTACCTGTAAGTAAGATTTAAATCAAGATTTTCTTCTTCAAAAATTATGGCATTACCATAAATACTTTTGTATAAGTTTCTTCGTATAGTGTACTTATCTTGGAATCTGATAGAAAAAGGTTCCCATATAAATCTATCATCATTTTTAATGACTTGAAGAATTATTTTAGGCCCAGTAATTTCAGAAGACTCTGTTATTTTATCATCTGAGTAATAAGGGAATAATGCGTATTCAGAATTCTTTCTTCCGGCAGTTAAACCTCCATTACTTGATATAAACATCCAGTGGTTAGAGTCGCTAACGATACTCATAAAGAATGGACGCATCTTATCACTATTAGATATTTTAAAATAAGCCTTATCATTAATTGTAACAGGCTCTAATCTCACATCTCTATCTTGTGTAACTATATCTTTCAATGTCTTAGTAATTCGTAGTTATAAATTTTATAGATAAGGGTCAAAAAGGTCAAGATTGTAAAACTCCTGACCTTTAGTTTTTTTTATTAATTAGCTGAATAGACTCTTACATAGTCTACATACATTGTTTGTGGGAATATTGTATTTTCATTTGGATTACCATCAAAAGCACCACCAACGGCTAAATTTATTATGATAAAAAATGGACCATCATTAAAAACCCAGTCTCCCGTTACATCTTCAGGAGTAATTTGGTTATATAAAACATCATCGACATAGTAATTGATATAATTCGGTCCCCATTCTATGCCATAAATATGAAATTCGGAATCTACACGACTATCCGTAAATTCGTACTCTTTTACGATAGCATTACCTCCAGAATATCCTGGCCCGTGAACTGCACCGCTAACAATTGTTGGTTTTGAGCCACCATTTTCCATAACATCAATTTCACCACAAAATGGCCAGCTAACTTCATCAATATTGGCACCTAATAGCCAAAATGCTGGCCACATCCCTTTACCGTAAGGCAATTTCATCCTAGCCTCAAAGCGTCCATACTTTTGTTCAAAAAGTCCTTGGGTTAAAAGTCTTGCAGACGTATATCCAGAACCTTCAAACTCTTCTTGAATTGCAGTTATTTTTAACATACCATCTTCTACAATGACATTTTCAGGTCTGTCCGTATAGTATTGAAGCTCGTTATTTCCCCATCCATTTTGACCTGTACCTATATCGTATGTCCAAAGCTCTGGGTTTGGTGCACCATCTTCAGTAAATTCATCGTACTTGGACAAGGTTGTAAAATTGGTAACATCTTGTGTTTCATCTGGATTGCAATTAGTAATTAAAACCATTGTACCCATAAAAAGCGAGCTACATATGAAGATTGATTTTAACTTATTACTTAATATTCTATTTTTCATTTTTTAGCATTTTTAGTTTTCTGCGTAGAAATAAATATTATCTACAGAGAGGTTAGCAATATTATTATCTGTAACAAATAACATCATACCTAATGCATCTCTAGATGTAAGACCAGCAAAGCTTGATAATGGTATATCAAACTCCACCCATTCATTACTTAACAACTCAGACCCTGTTATTTGATATGATCCTAAAATACCGTTAGGCAATGTGAAATTATTGTGTAATTCCATATTTATATAGTCTGATGCATCTACGGTTTCATTAACTCTGAATTCTATGTGTAAGTGGGTCATATCGGTAGCATCAACTGGCTCTACACCACTACCGTCTCTACCATAAAATTCAATGGCAACAAAGTTGAGCATGGTGTAGTCTATTATGTTATTACCATTTTCATTCACAGCACCACCTAGAGTTGTTTGAAATGGCTCGTAAAATCCATTGTAATTATCAACCGGTACATTAGCAAAAACATCACTAAAAATTGAAATTACGTCTATATCTACAGCTTCAACTGTTAATGAGCCTTCTGCTTCAACGCCTCCCAAGCTAGCAGTAATAACTGCTGTATTATCTCCTCCTTGACCTGGGCCATCTACAGTGACAATGCCCAATTCATCTACAGAAGCCACAAATGGATTTGAGGTTTCGAAATCAAAATAGGAAGGTGTTGCAGAAACAGTTACATTTTGTCCATTAGGAAGATTAGCCGTATAACTTAAACCTATTAGTGGTACTGAAGTGCCAATGTTAGTTTGCGCTGTCTGATCTTGTCCACCCAAAATCCTTGGTCTAGGTTGACCAATAGTTCCTAAGCTTTCAAAACGAATCTCGTCTAACCAAAATGTAAAACCAAATCCATTGGTGCTTTGAGTACCTGCTGAGAAAATAAACATACCTTTTTCTTGAACTAGTTTTGAAGGGTCTGGAATTGGTATAATATACTTTTTCCAATCTGTTGACAGTTGTACATTTTCGAGTGTAACAGCGTACTTATCTTCTTCAAAATCTGTCCCAAAACCAAATAGACCTACTGTTGCTGTTGTCGATCCTTTAGCCCAAAATGTTAAAGCATTATATCTTGTTAAATCTCTTCCTTCTCCTCTATCTTTAAATATTCCACCTATAAATCCACCATCTGGATCATTAGGCGCCGGCACATCAATTCTAATAGATGTTGACCCTTCATAAGCTTCATTATCATCTGTACCAAATCCATTAGTGTTTGCACCAAATGCAGGATCAAATGATATAAAAAATTCGTCCGTTAAACCTACAGGAGTGTCCGTAAAAACTTCTGCGGTGGAAGGAAATGTTGCCAATTCCACATCATCTGAAAAACCTCTTTCGCAACTTATCATTACGACAGATATCAACCCAACTAAAGGTAAGATGATGTTATATTTTAAATTTATGTTTTTCATAATCATAGAATTTTATTTGCCAATATTAATATGGATGTAAGTTCTTATTTCCCACTCCGAACCATCAGGAAACCCTACTGGGCTTATAGCTGGTGGTGAATTTGGATTGGTTGAATTTGGATCAGTCGCTAGAGGTGAATACCTTGGTGAATTTTGGTCTAAGGATCTCCAAGTTCCTCTAATTCCCACCTGTGTACTAGGTAAAATAAACCAATCTGGCTTTCCAAGTGTCGTTGAAACATCTAGCATTAATTGTAATGGGAATGTTAAGTTGAAATCTCTGTGATAATCAAACGGTCCCCAATCATTAACCTTTACATGAGACATTACTTTAATGTTCTTATAAAGCATTCTCACATCACCGCCAAAACGTGTAATGGTTCTATCAGAATCACCATTACCTTGTCCATTACCATAATAGAAATTTCCTATAATCCCTAAGTCAGGATTCAACTTAGAAACAATACGTGTGTGTGCTTCCCATAAATCTTCAGCTGGTGCTGATTCAGAAAACGCAAAAAATGTACGATTAGCTAAGAAACCAATGTGTGCATCTTGTGTTGTTGGTAAGTGTCTATAAACAAATCCTGCACTTACAGCAAACTTAGCATCTTCTTCTCTATCGTTGTTCCACTCATACATCCATGTTCCTGGTGTAGGATCAAAGGTGAATAAGATTTCTCCTGCTGTAGTTTCTCGGTTTCCTCCCCTTACAGCAAAAGGATCGTCAATAACATTTCTTAATCTACCAGGTGCAAATACACCATTTGGCATTGGATCTACTAATGGTTTTTGCCACATAAAGTTAGGTGCTACTTGTACATTTCCAAAAGAATATGTGAAACCTGATAAGAAATTTGTCATATTACCACTACCAGAATCCTTAAGTCTCCAACCTGTAAAAGTTCGTGTTTGATCTGCACCACCATTGGCTACAAGACCCATGTAAGATCCTTGAGCATACCAATTAAATCGTCCTTTTTGATACGTTACTTTGGCTTTGGCACCCCAATTATCCTTACTATTGATTTTGTCTACAACAACTACATCATTGTCTTCCTCATACATTTGAAAAGAACTTCCATTTAATGGATTACCACCCCAAATACCACCTAACGTTACACCAAAACTACCAAAGTCTCTTTCTATAGCTAGAGTGGCTCTTTCTGTTGGCCAAGGTGGAATTATACCTGAACGTACCTGATTAGGATTCAATATACGTCTGCCATTTTCATCAAACTCTAAGTCTGTATTAAGGTCTCTATGATAGATGCCTGTTACGTCCCAGTTAAGGATATTTCTTGAATATTTTAACAACATTGTTGGGTTAGCGCCCCACCAAAGTTGGGGTCCAAAGGCTGCTTTTAAACCTTCTAACTCCCCTTTTGCATCAACTTCAACACCTAAAATCTCACCATTGTAGATATCTAGGTTTGGACCATAATTAGCTTCTGGATAAAGGTTGAAGAAATCTCCTTCATAAGCCCAATGATAATGACCTGTTCTGTAAAATCCTCTTAGGTCAAACTCTTTAGCTTTCCACTCAAATTCTGCTTGATAAACTCTAAGCCTTTGATTATCGTTAATAACAATATTTTCATTTTGGCCTTCTACTGAAGCATTTAATTGAATAGGTCTACCAACATTTTCATAGAAAATTTCATCTATTGGATTTTGAGCTACATTCCCTAAAATATTAAACTCTACATTAGCTCTCATATTTGCTGCCGGTTTTCCCTGTATACCAACAAAGTACGATTGCATATGGTCAAAACCTAGTTGATTAGGAAATACATTGGCATTTGGATCTTCAGTATCTGGTGTAGTAATTAAACTACCACCTGTATTGAACGTAGTGAATTGAGCTGACAATCTACTTATACTCAATTTTTCTGAGTCGCCACCTCCTAATGCAGCCTTATCACCTCTAGCTCTAAGAACCGCATCCATAACATTTATATTATTGAAATAGTTGTAAAGAAAATCTTGATTTACACCTTCACCATATGGATCTAATTGATGAACTTCCTTAAGTGCATAGTAAGCTGCCCTTGGGTAAAGTGTGTATAAACCTCTTGCATCAGTCGGTCCCTTTGCACAGATACCAAACCATTCTTCATTCATGTTATTTTGACCAGGTTCTAAATCCATGTAATAACCACCATTTGGCCATGATGCATTGTTATCATGAACATCTAGGTTTTTGGTCTGCCCAAATTTCCACCAACCGTCACTAAATTGAAATGTGAATCCACCAATAGAATTTCCTGCTTTTCCTAAACCAGCTGCATTTTGATAAATATCTTTCCAATTTTCTACATCAAAATAAGCTTGCATGTATTGATCTTCTTTGTTGTCTTTAGCATTAAATGCATCTGATCCAAACTCTGCAAAAAGTATTGGCATATCCAATTCATCATTAACACGTTGAAAAGCATCACCAAATGAAACACCTCTATACATATTAGTTCCGTAGATATCTATGTCTTTACATTCTTGTTTTACAATATCTAAATACAATAAGTCGCCATTACAAATTGCTACAGGATGTGATTGATCTATAGCTTTTACTTCTTTTGCGGCATCATTAAATGCTTTATACAGTGCTCTTGCTGCAGCTATTTTTCCGGTGTCTTCAGCACCTTCTATAGGAATAGCTTCCGTTTCAGCGCCAGTCCAAGATAAATGGTAATTATTTTCGTTACCTATCATATACAGAAGTAAACCTGGAGTGTCCTTATAGGTATTTGCCATATCGATGGCTTCTTGCATAAGAATTTCTCTGGTAGCCTCATCTGCATAATCAGTTTGAGGAGTCCAAGCCCCATCTATCGTTAAACCGTAAGCTCCGAATGTAATGTTGAGCATTGTGTAGATACCATAATTTTCATATATATATTGTATCCATTTAGGCTTAAGACCATAAGTTCTTATAACATTAACACCCATATTTTTTAAGAGTAACATCTCTTCATCTAAGGCTGCCTTAATAATATCGTCTGATCTTCCCCAAATACCTGTATCGGTAATGGTAGAACCAATAGGCACATAATCCCAGTTCATCCCATTAATCATCATATTTTCTCCGTTAACAACAAGTCTGAAACCGTCAGTACTTTTTACAACAGATACTTTGTCTGATTGTGCCAGTGCAAATGATACACTAAACATAAAGAACAGTATTATTAGATTATTTTTCATATAGTTAGTTTTATGTTTTATTTGATTAAGGTTATAAGCCTTTCGTTAGTAGAATTTAAAACTGAAGAACTGAGTTGAAAAGGTCAATACATGGTAAATATTGACCTAATCTCAGTTCATTTGACTAAACAATTATTGTCTCACAAGTTTAAATCTCCACCAGCCGTCGCCAGCTATTGCGATATCCACTATTATTGTATTATCATCCTCAAAATCAACAATATATTCTACAGAATCGGGTGCATCACTAGGGTTAGCCAATTCAGCTCCATTAATAGCTTTAGCCAAACCTAAGAATGCTCCAGCACCATTTAAAGTTACTGTACCAAGACCTGCATCATAGTCATAGGTTGCTGATGCAGAACCATCATGAGGAAACACAGGAGCAGCACAACCTTCTGGATCGTTACCTTGCCAAGCTTCTACCCAAGTCTCAGAACCCAGAAGATTTTCGAATGTTCCATCTGCATTAAAAACATAATCATCATCAAATAAGCAATCTCTCGTAGTTACATCGTCATCAGAACTAGAAAACCAAGACACATTACCTTGCCCCGGACCAACACCGAAAGCACCTGCTTCGGGAGCTAATCGCCATGAACCCACTAATGGATTTGCTGGCGCAGCATCTCTGACTAACTTAAATCTCCACCAGCCATCACCAGCAACTGGTATATCTAAAATCATTGTATTTTCATCAACTAAATCTATAATGTATTCTATACTATCAACAGCATCGGCTGGATTAGCCAATTCCCCTCCATTGAATACTTTAGCTAGACCTAAAAACGCACCTGCACCTTCTATAGTTAATGTGTTGTTTGTCGCATCATAATCGTAGGTTGCTGATGCCGTTCCATCGTGAGGAAAAACAGGTGTTCCACAGCCTTCTGGATCTTGTCCTTGCCAAGCTTCTAACCATGTTTCTGAACCTAATACATTTTGAAACGTTCCATCTGCGTTAAATACATATTCATCATCAAACAAGCAGTCTCTTGTGGTTACATCTTCTAATGAGCTAGAGAACCAAGAAACATTACCTTGTCCAGGACCTACACCAAACGCACCAGCCTCTGGAGCTAATCTCCAAGCTCCCTCTAAAGCTGAAGGAGCTGGAGGTGCGTCTTTTACAAATCTAAACGACCACCAACCATCACCTGCTACTTGAATTTGCAGTGTTAATGATAAACCATCATCTGACAATATATATTGATACGTTCTTGATTCTGGGACAGTATCTCCAGAAGCTAACTCAGCACCGTTAACCACTTTTGCTAATCCCATAAAAGCACCTGTACCAGTAATTGTAAGTTCACTTCCTGTGAACTCATATGAAGCCGTCGCAGTTCCATCATGTGGAAAAACTGGTGTACCACAGGCCTCTGGGTCTGTACCTTGCCATGGCTCTAACCATGTTTCAGCACCTAATATATTTTGAAAAGAATTATCTGCATTAAATACATACTCATCATCGAACAAACAATCTCTCGTGGCAACATCTTCAGCTGAATTAGACCACCACGACACATCTCCTTGTCCTGGACCAACGCCTAACGCACCTGCTTCTGGAGCTAAACGCCAAGTCCCAAAAAATGGGTTGTCTACAGGGTCTGGATCTGGTTCCTGAAAAATAACAGTATAATCTTCAGATATGGAAACATCATTTCTTCCAGGAAGTGACGCAGTAACTGTAATAGTATATGTTGCTGTTTCCTCAGGATATTCATAAGTTACCATTGGCCCACTAGTTTCAAAAACATCAGCATCATCATTAGGGTTACCAAAATCTACAGTATAAACTATACGTCCATCTGGTGGTATTGTAGTAGCTATAACACCTATTCTGTTACCTTCTGGATTCAATTCAGCAATATTGAAATCCAAACCTTCAATTATGTTTAATTGGTCATCTTCTTCACAAGAAAATGAAACACTTAACATCAATAATGCTAAAATGTAATAAACGCCTTTTTTAAATATTTTCATTTTAATCTAATTTTTGTTCAACACTTTTTTAATATCCAGGATTTCCCCAACGATCCTCCGCTTGAGCTAATTGCAACTCAATTAACGGTATTGGGAAAACTTCATTTTTATTTGCAGTAAAGCCTTCTATCGTTGAGGCTGCTCTGTTTGTTCTTACCAAATCAAAGAATCCATGACCTTCACCAGCCATTTCTTTTCTTCTTTCTAAATAAATAGCTTGTAATAAATCTCCTTCAGAAGATGTATAGTCATGACTGTTATCTCCATATGCTCTGGCTCTTACCATATTAAGATAGTTTTCTGCATTGCCACCACCACTTTGAGCTTCAGCTTCAGCAGCCATTAGTAACACATCTGCATATCTTATAGCACGATAATTTTGAGAGTAATTTAATGGGTCTGAACCAACACCATCATCTGCTTTACGTGGCATATATTTTCTATTGAACAAACCTGTATCGTCCCTTCCTTGAGAGTAAGAGTCTTGCGCATCCCTTAAATCGAAAAATGTAACATTTCTTCTTATATCACCATCTTCGAATAAGTCATATAACTCTACGGAAGGTAAACAAAAGCCCCAGCCAGCATTATAGGTTGTATCACTAAACGGTGATCTAGGACCACAGAACTGTGGGAAATAAGTACCTTGACTACACTCAATACAGCCCCAACCAGCAGCTTCTATGCCAGTATATTGAATTTCGAAAACTGCTTCAGAGCTATTTTCTCCTTCTCCTTCAAAAAGCATTTCGTATGAGCTATCTGTTGTTAAAGCAAATTGATTACTTGATATTACTTGATTTAAAGCTGTTGCTGCATCTGAATACTTACTCTGATCAAATTTTCCATGATACAAGTATACTTTACCCAACAAAGCCTGGGCTGCACCTTTAGTTACTTCATATGGCAAATCTTGTGTTACCGGAAGATTAGGAATAGCCTCCTTTAAGTCTTCTTCGATTAAAGCATATACCATAGCAATATCTGAAACGCGCTCCATAGAAAATTCATCTTCAGGAAAAATACGTTGGTCTGTAATTCTTAAAACTCCGTTTCTGTCTTCAGTTTTTAATGGTACATTACCAAAGAATTTAGCAAGTTCAAATGTGTAATAAGCTCTAAGAAAATAAGCTTGAGCAATGATTTCATCCTTACCATCAAAATCGGTTTTATTTTTAAATTCTAAAATGAAATTAGCTCTGTTTAAACCTGCATACATTAATCCCCAAATACTACGCAATTGATTTTCATCAGCAGGAGTGTGTATCATCAAATTAATATTTTGAAGTGTCGGCTGATCGTAATTAAAAGCATCACCGCCAGCTGCATAATCTGGAGAGGCAACAATACCAGTAAGCACATTCCAAAATGTTGCTTGTAGCATATCGTAAGTACCTATAAGGGCACTTTCGTATTCTTCTTGATTATTGAAGAAATCTGAGTCATTGAATCCATCTGGTTCTACCTCTACAAAATCATCAGTACAACCAATTGTATAAAGCGCTATGAAGCTCAATAATATTATTAACTTTCTTTTCATAACAATTAAAAGTTTAAATTAATTCCTAATAAATAAGACGCTGCAACCGGATAAAAACCGTTATCAATTCCACCACCAAGTGGAGCACCTGAGTTGGCAGAAGGGTCAAAACCGAAATAATCTGTAAGTGTAAATAGATTATTACCAGAAAGATAAATTCTAAATTTATCAACTCCAACAGTTGAATTGAATTTTTCGCCGAATGTATATCCTATCTGTACATTTTGTAAACGTAAGAATGAAGCGTCTTCTACATAAAAATCGGAAAACTGATCGGTATTAATGTTTGCACCTGCCACTGCTCTTGGTACTGAATTACTGGTACTCGTCCCTTGCCATCTATCTAACATATAAGTTCCTCTATTGGCATATAAATCTTTACGCTCGTAATTTCTAACCATTTCATGACCAACAGATGCAAAAGCATTGGCACTAAAATCTATGTTTTTGTACGTAAAACCAATATTAAATCCGAAAGTGGCATCTGGTATTGGATCGCCTAAATTTGTGCGGTCTTCTGCTGTGATTTCGCCATCTCCATTTGTATCAACAAATATTAAATCTCCTGGTGCCACATCTCCAATAGTACTGTATGTGCCTGATGGCGCAGTAGCGTTTAAAGCGTCAATTTCTGCTTGTGTTTGATAAATACCATCTGTTTTATAACCATAATAATGACCTAATGGTAAACCAGGTTGCATACGTGTTATGTCTGTAATTCCAAGTCCAACACCATACTCACCCCCAACAGGTGTGGTTCTTCCATTCAAAGAAATTACTTCATTATCAATTGTTGTTGCATTAAAACTGATATTGAATTTAAAATCATCACCTATATTATCATTATATCCAATTGCAAATTCTAATCCTGTATTTCTAACTGTACCAGCATTAACCACAGAAGGACCTGTTGCTGGTGCACCAACACCAGTAACAGCTGATGCTTGTGGCGTAAGTAATAAATCTTTAGTTTGTTTTCTGTAAGCATCTGCAGAGATATTTACTTTATTATCAAACAAGCGAAGGTCTAGACCTATGTTGGCCGTTTCTTGTTCTTCCCATTTTAAATCTGGATTTCCAGGTCTGCCAGGTGCTAACCCAAATAATAAGTTATCTGAACCAACATCTATAGTGGCCTGTCCATCTAATCTTGTTATAAATGCAAATGCAGGTATTCTGTCGTTTCCTATTATACCATAACTTGCTCTTAATTTTAGATTATTAATCCAGTTTACTTCTTGCATAAAATCTTCGTCTGAAACATTCCATCCAATGGAACCTGATGGGAAGTATCCTACGTTGTTATTATTTTCTGAAGAAAATTGTGAGGAGACATCTCTTCTTAACACAGCTGACAGCAAGTATTTACCTTTATAGTTATACTGGACTCTTGTAAATAATGAAGAGAGTCTTGAGTCATACCAATCAGCTCCATTATCTAATGCAGCTTCTGTAAAGCGTGGTTGTCTTATCATACCTTCATCATAGATAGATTGGTTTGGTTGATTAGTACCCATGTCAGTTCTTCCTACATCACCATAAAATCGCCCTTTAGTTCTATATAAAGATGCGCCTAACAATAATGTTAAATCATGAGCATCATTAAACGTATTTGTGTAAGTGATAAAGTTATCCCAAGTGAAATCCGTGTAATCTGCACCAAAGTCAACAACTTCATTAACTATCATGTCATCACTTAAGGCAGCAAAAGAGTTTACTGTGTTCAAAGATTTACCTCCACCATAATATACTTCTGGTCTAAAAATATCATCTCTTACATTGGCATGATTGCCTTGAAAGCGGGATGTTGCCGTAAAATGATCCCAGAATTTATACTCTAGCCCCAATACACCACTCCACCTCGCTACTCTTGTCGTGTTATAAGTATCATTGATTTGAGCTACAGGATTTACAATTTCTATCTGTGAAATATCATTTGCTAAGGCATAATTATCGAAATCTAACGATGGATCATCATTAGGATTAAAAACAGGCATTGTTGGATTAATATTTACTGCATTATACAACACAGCTCCAATACCACCTTCAGCTAGATTTTGCTTTTCTGACAGGGTATGTAATCCGTTTGCTGTTAACTTTAAGTTTGGTAAAATATCATGCTGAAAATTTAAGCGCGCAGTTAAGCGCTCGAAATTATTTTTGCTTCCACCAACGATACCATCTTGATTTAAGTATGAAATCCCGGCAGAATAGGCTGACTTTTCTAAACCTCCTGTAACATTAAAATTTACATTAGATATCCAAGCACGTTCAAAAACTTCATCTTGCCAATCTGTACCAGAATTTGGATATACAAAAAACTCTGTTGCATCTGCTGCATCATTTACGTAAATGGCAAAATCCCTAGCATTTAATAAGTCAATTTTTTTACTAGTCAATTGTTGTCCGGTGTATGTGTCTAACTGGAACTTTAATCCAGTATTTTTTCTACCCGATTTTGTCGTAATTAAAATTACACCATTAGCTGCTTGTACACCATAAATACCAGCAGTGGCATCCTTTAATACGTTGATACTCTCAATATCATTAGGATTCAATACAGATAAATCTGATATCCTATTTCCATCAACCAAAATTAACGGTGCATTATCACCATTAGTAGTAATACCTCTGATTCTAATGTTGAGACCACTACCTGGTGAGCCAGAGTTAGACGTAATGTTTACACCTGCTATTTGGCCTTGGATAGCTTGCTCAACCCTAACAGGATTAAGTTTTTCAATAGACTTTGAGTCTAAAACACTTACGGCACCTGTAACCTCTTTTTTGGTTTGAGTACCATACCCAATAACCACTACTTCATTTAAGGATTGTGCGTCTTCTTGAAGAACAATGCTTAATGGATTAGCATTTTTAATAATGATTTCCTGAGTTATAAAACCAAGGTATGAAACCACAATGATAGAATTTAAGGGAACATCATTTAATGTAAAATTGCCATCAAAATCAGTTGATGCGCCTTTAGTTGTGTCCTTAACTAACACATTGACACCTGGAAGTGGTTGACCTGAAGATGCTTCGGTTACTGTACCTGAAACATCTACATTCTGACCATGAATTGCCGTGCATAGAAACAAAGCAAAGAATGCAAAAATTTTGATTTTCATAGTTAGTTAGATTAGTTCTAGCAACTTAAAACAAAAAATTATGGAAATCTTAAAAAAAGACTATACAAAAAATATACAATTCAAAAAAACGCCATAAAATTTACGAATATGATATTAAAAAGCTGTTAAATACAGTGTTTTGAGTAGTTTTGCCTTAATTATAAAAAGCCTATTGTACTGGTGTATAGTCTATATGTATAGGCAATGTATAGTCCGTTTTTGCTGATTTAGGTGGATTACAAATCTAAAATATAGTCTGTAAGACTTTGTTCGTGGTCTAATCCCATTTTTTTTCGCAAACGATATCGCTTTACCTCTACACTTTTATGCGAAATATTTAATAATGGTGCTATTTCTTTTGAAGACAGATTTAACCTTAAATAAGCACACAATCTTAAATCATTGGGTGTGATTGAAGGATGAAGTGATTTTATTCTTTTCATAAAATCCTTATCTACATTATTGAATGCTTCTTCAAAAAGTTTCCAATCACTTGTGTTATTTAAATTAGAGTTTATAAGTTTTACAACACTCTTTACATCATCCAAAGACTTACTCTTAGACAACTCTTCTTTTATATTGTTTAGTAATTCATTTCGTTTTACCAAATTCATGGTTGCTGCACCAAGCTCTCTATTTTTATTTTCAATATCTAATTGAAGATTTTGATTTTTAAACTGAATAAGTTGTCTTTGGTTTTCTAACTGTTCTAGTTCTAATTCTCGTTGTTTTTTTTCTAGTAATTTCTGTTTTTGCTTTCTATAATACCTACTATTAAAATACTGTATTAAGAACAGGAACAATAACCCAAAAACGATATAAGTTGCGATAGCCATAGGTTTTAAGTACCAAGGTTTTTCTATAGTAAAGCTATATGAAGCGGTATTGCTAGACTCAATTCCACCTAAATGCGCCTTAACCTCAAATTTGTAATCACCATGAGGAAGATTTTCAAAGTGAACTTCTGACTTAGCCGACCAGTCACTCCAATTGTCATAAATACCATCCAATCTGTATTTATACTTAGTGTTTGAATACTTGTTATAATCCGTTACACTATACTTAAAGTGAATACTATTATTCTTATTTTCTAGTTCTGCAGGTTCGTTTACTCCCAACTGAATAGATTTGTTGTGCAAAGAACTAAAAGAGATATTATCAATCTTAACCTGTTTTGGCTCTAGATTGAGTTTATTTAAATTTAAAATTAAATAACCATCGTTGGCTCCAATTAAATATTCATCATCGTCTATATTGAGAATATTTTCATAACCTACCTTACTATTTCTAAGCTCATAGGATATTGGGATATTATTAACCTTTAGCTTTTCTGAGAGCGTTCCAGGCTCTACAAAAAGGATATTATTTTTATTAAACAACCATAATCTTTCATTGTTTTCTTCATACACTAGTTTACCTGAAAGATAATTGTCACCTTCGATTAACTTGCTCAGCTCGTTGTCCTTTATGAATTTAGATGCTTTATCTTCATAGTTATAAACGCCATCTTTATTACAGTAAAGTATGGTTTCTTTATACTTTGTGATACTTGATTTTGGACCTTCTTCAACATCTAATTTTTTTAAGTCTACAACCTTACTGTAATCTGAATTCACTTTTATTTTATAGACTCCTTTATATTCATGATTAATCAACAACTCTTTGGGATTTACAAATTCAAAATATCTTGAAGACATATCAAAACCATCAATCTTATTTCTAAAAGACCAAATCCCATTTTGTAGTTCTAGAACACTTAACCCTTCGTATCCTCCTTGCAAAACCAAATTTGGATTACCATCAATTTCACTAAACATCCAAGAGCCTATCTCGCCTTTTAATAGCTCAGCTTTATCATCATTTATTATGAAAGTACCTTTATCATGTCCGCAAAATAACGTACCTTTTATGTACTTTAAACTCCAAACTTGTCCTTTGGTTTTTTCAATAAAATTAAATTTAGAATCTATATTTATATTCTTGTAAAAAAGTCCCTGATTGGTGCCTAAATATAATTTGTTACCAACTTTTATAGATGCGTATATTGTCCCTAAAACACCTTGTTTGTCCTTATAAACTTTATAAGGAGACTCCAGATTAATACAGTTAATACCATTATCTAAACCCAACCACAGGTTACCTTGTTTATCCTCTAAGGCAGATAACACTGTATTATTACTCAATCCATCTGATTGATTTATTTTAAGGATTTTTTCACCATTTGAAGATATCTGTAAAATACCCTCTGATATAGTTCCTAAAAGAAAACTGCCATCTTTTAATCTTATACTACTATATATACTCTTGCCTTTAACGAAATTGTCTATCTCAGCATTCCATTTCGACATTAACCCATTTGAATAACTGTAAATTCCATTTTCTTTTGTAAAAAACAATAATTCATTTTCAACTCTAGATATGTTTATAATTTCGTTATCGTCAAATTCTTCTGAAGAAACGACTAAATTTTCTTCACCATTTAAAATCTCAAAAACACCCGACTCGTTTTTTTGAAAGTAGATCGTTTCATCTATCTTGAAAATTTTATTGATTCTATTATTTGAATCTATAACCCTGAAGTTGTCGGTATCAATGTTATAAATATATATTCTGTCTAAAGATTGAAATAAGATATAATTCTCAATTTCTAAAATATGCCAAAACTCCTCATCCTCCTTTATTTCAAAGTCCCTATCACCTATCAATGATTTGTATTCCAAACCACCTCTTTTGTTTTTTTCCCAAAAACCAAAGTCCATGTAACTGCCTGTGTAAATTCTATCACCAATTACATTAACTGATCTTAAAATAGATTGATTAGGTGTAGGAAACAATTCCCATCTGGCACTATTATATCTAAGCAGTCCTTTGTTATTGGCAAAGTAAATTACCCCTTCATCATCTTGAGAGATATCCCAATTTTGATCTTCTGCATTATAATCTTGAGTCGAAAAAATCTGAATAGGAGGAATCTCTTGGCCATAAATAATGGATGAGACTAAAAAAACAAGTAAGAGGACCTTTCTGCTTATCATTATCGCTAATCAATAATCATGATTATAGTCTAAAACTTAACACAACATTGATGTTAAGGTGTTAAGATAAGTAAATATAAGGATTTTTTAATCTTATGTAGAGGTAATACAGTAAGATATAGAAAGAAAAATGAACTAAGCTTTTATGTAAAACCTCAGTTAATAACAACTTTTTTTGATTTTTTCCATATTTGGTTTTGAAGATATACAATATAAACACCTTCCTTTAATCTAGAAAGATTGATACGATTTTCTGAAACAGATGAATTAAGTTCATGAGAAGATACTGCTCTTCCTTGTACGTCATATAACATCATCTCTGTGTTTTCATATAAATGACCTTTAACAACCAATTCTTTTGAATTGTTTAAGAAGAATATATTTAACGTTTCAGAATTATTTAGTGAAGTTGACAACACACTTTCAGTTATTCTTAAGAAAAAGCGACCTGTTCCAGATAATTCTGTTGTTGGAAATATAGAATAATGCGTATTTGTAAGCAAGGTCAATGTACCAGCAAACGTGTCCTCGAGATATACATTAGTAGATGTAGACAATGTACTCTCAGTAATACTAAATGTTAGCTCTTGTTCTTCATTAACATTGACTCCTAATGGTATAGTGACATCTAAAACATCACTAGAATTAACAGCTTGTATTCTAAATGGTATATCTTCATTATTATCTACCAAATAAGAATACAAAGCAAATTCTGATATATTACCACCAAAAACTGCTGCATCATATCCTACATCTAGACCCAAACCTGCATTATCATGAAAATAGATTGATGTCATACAGCTACCCGAAGAAGAACTTAGTCTGAGTTTAATATAGTTAACATCACTTGATGTTCTACCAATAATAAAATCATCAAAGTTTCCTTCTGCTTGCATCTCTGGGGTAAACTCCAAGTTTGCAGATGATAACTTTGACGACACAAAAAAGCCTTGACCAGGCGCAATGAGTTCTGGTCCTTCGAGTAAATTTGCAATGGTCCAATTACTCCCAGAACCGTCAGTGTTATTTGCATCGTAACCATAGATAGCTGCAGAACTATCTTCTAGTAAACTTAGGTTAGACATACCTGATACAGACCCAACATGATTTAAAAAAGCATTAACATCTATATATGAAGCATATGGATTTCCTATAAGATTCCACTCAGGAAAATTACCTGTGAAATCGTTTTCAACAAGTACACTAACAGAATTAGCCACTATAGATCCTGTAAAAGTTAAGGCTTCTCCATTACCTTCACCAATGGGTGTATTAGTTGACACTCTATAACCTCGACCAGAATATAAATTTTCAATTGTATTATGATTATATACAAGATAATTATCTGTGATGCCTTTTTCAAAATGACCAAATAAATAAGTGGTGTTTGGTAATTCTACACCATTATTGTATAAAATATTTGTATTATAACTGTTATCATCAGTTAAGAAAGACTCCCAACTCTGACCTGATAATGGCGGTGCAATTAGATCCCGACCATTTAATTCTGAATTAGTATATCTATGGTATTTAGTTGTACCTGATACTGTAATTTCACCTTTTACAACTAAACCGGAATATGTTGTAGATTCAGAATACATGTTTAAATCACCAATTACATTTAAAGTTATTCCATTTGGCACTGTTAAACTCATTCCGCTATTAATATTCAAACTAAAAATAGTTAAGTCTTGTGAAATTTGTGGAGGTATTTCCGTACTGGGTATAGTTATATTTGAACAAGAATTTGGCACTCCATTTGGCGTCCAATTAGCTGAGTTGTTCCAATCATTAGAAACTGAACCATTCCAAATAAGCTGAGAATACTCGGCATCAAATATTATCTTAAAACGGTCATTTGCAACCGAAGCTGGCACACCTGAAGCCACAGAATAACTATAATTAACGACACTATCTTGAGGAATTTCGGTTAAAACTTCGGTATAATTATCATATAAAAATGCTGTTGCGCATTGCATAGAACTACCTTCTGCTACTATAGTATAATTGGTATTTCTATAAGTATTAACCTCTAATTGTACTTCCTCATTATCAACCGGAATAGCTCTGGTTTCTATACTTAGTAAAACACCATCGTTATTAGTTGAAAAGTTTTCATCCAAGTTAGTAATATCAAGTGCATCATTTATATCAACATCATTATTACCCTCTGTGTCAAAGAAAATCAACAAGCCATCTGCAGGTGACTCATTGTTGGCCAATGCTGTATCCTCATATAAAGACAAACGTAATTGTCCTTGACTTATATACTCTGTATTAATCTTCGAGAGACTTGTTTTATATTCTAGACTATTCTTACTTTTTGGCTTAATATTAAAATGATCTACACTATTAAGTATTATTATAAAAACTATCGTTAAATGCGAATAGATGAAACTTAACCTCATAATAAAGCAATGTTTGGTTGATTATTTTAACCATAACAACCTATCTAATGCTTTGAACAAAAAGTAGAAAATGGAGAGTAAAACTAAATAAACTTCCTAATCTCTTTAGGGGAAAAATTTAGGACAATACGCTTATTATACATTTTGAAAATAGTAAAAAAATATTTCTTCAAATAAGCAATTATCCAATTATCGTTTAAAAGTTCATTATCGACTATAAAAGACTATTATTGAGACATTAAGATTGCAAAAAACAAACTATTTGACCATTATTTATTTTAAAAATTCGCTTTTAATTTATCATTTCATTTGGAGAAATAAAAAAAGCCGAAACTTAAGTTTCGGCTTTTCTTTTGTACAGGCGGCGAGACTCGAACTCGCACACCTCGCGGCACTAGATCCTAAGTCTAGCGTGTCTACCAATTCCACCACGCCTGCAAAAGGACTGCAAATATAAACAATAGTTTCAATATTCAAATAGGTTTTATTTAAGAAAATAATCCTTTGATTATTGTTACTTTTGTTAGAAATCAAATAACTATTATGCAAAACATAAATTCTTACATCGATGAGCACAAACAACGCTTTATCGACGAGCTAATTGATTTACTAAAAATCCCTTCTATAAGTGCAGATTCAGCTTACAAAAAAGACGTACTCAACACAGCAGATGCTATTAAAATAAGCTTAGAAAAAGCTGGTTGTGATATGGTTGAAGTTTGTGAAACAGACGGCTACCCTATCGTTTACGGTGAAAAAATAATTGATAAAAGCTTACCCACAGTTTTAGTTTATGGCCACTATGACGTACAACCACCAGATCCTTTAGATTTATGGAATTCTCCTCCTTTTGAACCTGTAATACAAAAAACAGAAAAACATCCCGAAGGTGCTATTTTTGCCAGAGGTGCTTGTGACGACAAAGGCCAAATGTACATGCACGTAAAGGCTTTAGAATACATGACAACCAATAATGAGTTACCATGTAATGTAAAATTTATGATTGAAGGTGAAGAAGAAGTTGGTAGTGCTAACCTCGGAAAATTTGTCGCTGCAAATCGTGAAAAGTTAGAAAACGATGTTATTCTAATTTCTGATACTGGCATGATTGCTAAAGACGTGCCTTCTATTACAACTGGACTTCGTGGTCTTAGTTATGTTGAAGTTGAAGTTACAGGACCAAATCGCGATTTACACTCTGGTCTGTATGGAGGCGCTGTAGCAAACCCGATAAATGTTTTAACTAAAATGATTGCATCGCTTCATGATGAAAACAACCACATAACCATTCCTGGGTTTTATGATAAGGTTGAAAATCTTTCGGATGAAGAACGTGCAGAAATGGCAAAAGCTCCGTTTTCGTTAGACAACTACAAAAAAGCCTTAGGTATTGATGCGGTTTATGGTGAAGAAGGCTATACCACAAATGAACGAAACTCTATAAGACCAACATTAGATGTTAATGGAATTTGGGGAGGTTATACTGGTGAAGGCGCAAAAACAGTTATTGCTAGTAAAGCCTTTGCTAAAATCTCGATGCGTTTAGTGCCTAACCAAGAATGGGAAGAGATTACACAACTATTTAAAACCCACTTTGAAAGCATTGCACCAGAAGCCGTAAAGGTGAAGGTAACACCTCATCATGGCGGCCAAGGCTATGTAACACCAATAGATAGCACAGGTTACCAAGCTGCGTCAAAAGCCTATGAAGAGACTTTTGGAAAAACTCCTATTCCACAACGCAGTGGTGGAAGTATTCCTATTGTTTCGCTTTTTGAACAAGAATTAAAAAGTAAAACAATCCTTATGGGCTTTGGTTTAGATAGTGATGCTATACATTCACCAAACGAGCATTTTGGTGTTTGGAATTATTTAAAAGGTATTGAGACTATCCCTTGGTTTTACAAGTACTTTACAGAGTTAAAATTGGCCGAATAAATCTACTCTTTAATAATTTTAAAAGTCGAAGCTTTGGTTTTAGACTTAATATTTACAAAATAAACTCCTGAAACAGTACTATCGAATTCAATTTCAACATGTGCTTTTTGGGAGTTTGTTTTTTTAATCACTTTCCCTGATATATTATTAACTGTGATATCAATTTTAGATTCCGTAAAATTATCAACCTTAATTACTGAATCCACCGGATTTGGGTACACCTTTATTTCATTAGGCTGAAATTCTTCCGTAGATAAAACAGAAAAATTAACACACAGACTTATTTCAGTACAACTTCCGTTGGTGACTTCAACAGCATAATTACCATCATTTAAAGGTGAAAAAGATTGATTGGTTTCTCCAGAGATAGGTGTATTGGTATCACAATTAAACCATTGGTATGTTCCTGTGGTTTGGTTAGATATTAATGATGTTGTTGATTGTGTAATAGTATTATCAATATCAATTAAACTAGCTTTTGTTGCTGTGTAAGCGAGTACCAACTTGGTTAACTCTGTCATATACTGAAAATCGATATCCTCAACCCTATCGTTAGACGTATGATAATCTGGTGTTTGATCATTGGTTTCCCAAGACTCGCCAACTAAAACTGCTGAGTAACCTTGATTCCAAAAACGAGAATGATCACTAGCTGTAGTACCTGGATTTACAACTATTTCGTTTAAATCGAATGTATAAGTACTCAAAAGATTTAATAAATCATCTTTGATGGTCAAAGAATTTGCAATGTCTCTTACGTCTATATCAAAATCATTATCTCCAGGTGTTCCTGGTGCATCACCATCATAACCAATCATATCCATATTTATCACACCCAGAATATTATCTCGTGTATTGCCATTGTTTTCATCTGCAGCCTGCTGCGCATAATAGTTAGCGCCTCTTAATCCTATTTCTTCCTCATCCCATAGCGCATAGACAATAGTATTAGCTGTACATTGGCCAGAAAGTAGTCTTGCTATTTCTAAAACTGCTGCAACTCCAGTTGCGTTATCGTCCGCACAGTATGTGGTTACAGAATCATAATGTGCACAAATAATATAAATATCGTCAGGATTTGTTTGCCCTACTTGAGTTGCAATAACATTCTTCCCAACCGTATTAAAATCCTGAAATTCAACATTAAGATTAGACAGTGCTTCTAAACGTTCTTTTATATAATCGGCTGCCAAATCATTATTACTTTGTACTCTAGTGGTTATGGTTTGTAAACTTCCGTTTATGGTCGCTGTTTGTTCTCCAGATAATTCTGCAACTGTAGTTTGTAAGTTAGAATTACTTACTTCATTCATTAAATCTTCCACAGATTGAGCTTTGGCGTTAAAAGTTACTAAAGCTATTAAGCCTAATAGTAATAAGGACTTTTTCATTAATAAAACTGCATTAAAAAGTATAGTCAAAGATAGTGAAATGTAAAAAATTGATAATCAAATATTTTGAAATTAAAATTTTTATTCTACATTTGTAGAGTTAATTCTAATCTTGTAGAACAATGGAACTCTCTAAAACCGAAGAACAACTCATGCAATACTTATGGAAGCTAGAAAAAGCTTTTATGAAAGATATCTTAGAGGTCTATCCTGAGCCAAAACCTGCAACAACGACCGTTGCCACATTATTAAAGCGCATGATTGGAAAAGGTTTTGTAGACTATAAAACCTACGGTAAGTCACGAGAGTATTATCCATTGGTTAAAAAAGAAGACTACTTCTCTAAACATGTTAACGGTTTGATTAAAACCTTTTTTAACGATAGTGCGTCCCAGTTTGCATCATTCTTCACCCGAAAAACAGATTTAACAAAAACAGAGTTAGAAGAGTTAAAAGCTATCATAGACAAGGAAATTAAAAGTAAGTAATCATGGAACTATTTTTATTAAAATTTTCGGCTTGTCTATTGGTGTTTTGGCTAACCTATGTACTACTCTTAGAAAAGCAACAAATGCACCACTTTAAGAGATTTTATCTATTAGTTTCATTTGCCATCGCTTTAATAATTCCACAGCTTACAATTATTGAATATATAGAACCTATTGTTCAAAATTTTGAAATCACAACTGCATTTATTCCAATAGATGCGGAAGTTATACCTCAACCCATTGAAACCACACCTGTACTTACTTTAGAAACTATTCTTTGGTCTATCTACATACTTGGAGCAACGCTATTTGTAATTCGTTTTGCGGTTAACCTTTTTAGACTATACGGACAAATTGCAACAAACGATAAACAACGTAACCGTAATTTTATCTACGTATTGCTAAAAACGTATCGCATACCACATTCCTTCTTTAAATACATTTTTGTTAACCAGCAACAATTTGAAAACAACCAAATACCCGAAGAAGTCAGACTACACGAAGAGACGCACGCCAAGCAATGGCACAGCTTAGATATTTTGTTACTAGAACTGTTTCAAATTGTCTTTTGGTTTCATCCGTTGGTGTACATTTTAAAACATCATGTAAAACTCAATCACGAGTTTTTAGCAGATGATGCTGTATTGCAGCAAGGTGTTACTACTAAAAGCTATCAGAATATATTATTACAATTTTCATCAAACACTCACAATCATCAATTAGCGAGTGCCATCAATTATTCATCATTCAAAAAACGATTTACAGTTATGAAAACACAAACCTCCAAAACCCGAATTTGGTTAAGTACCTTATTGGTATTACCAATCCTAGCCATTCTTTTTTACAGCTTTGCTGAACGCGAATACGTTGAAAAAGACAAAACAGAAAACCCTATATCTGAAACTAACTCATTTTTAGTTTTTGTAGAAAAAACCGGTAACACTTTAGAGCTTAGATGCGAAAACGGTTGTAGATGGAGTCATTTAGTACTAGAGACTAACTCAAAACCTTACATCATTAATGACTTTGGCTTCTCTGAAGGCAACACTTTAGATACCGATAAGTTTGCATTTTCTATTGAGCCTAATCAATCTGGTGTAACCCTAAGTGGATTGAAAGGCACAGCTTGGGTTGATTTGGCATTTTCTTTACCAAAAAACCAAAAACAAGCTGTTAATCAATTGGGGATGACCAATGAAACAGTTCCTAATCTAGAACAAATTAGTGACGACTTACAAAAGAGAGCAGAAAAAAACTACTATAAAAATCAATTTTTTGTAGTAAAAGACAAGCAAGGTCGTAAAGTAAGTAAACGATTTTTTGAATTAGATTATAATAACAAAATTAAGTGGGTATATGCCAATGAGATTCCTTATCATAGAATTGATGTTACAGAAGCACATTTTGAAGAAGCTAAGAATTCGAAAAACTATATCATAAAAGTCGATGGAAACTATATATCTAAAGACGACTTAAAAAAATACAAAGCATCAGACTTTATAACATTTTCTTACACCCCAATTTCAGAATTGGCAGAAATGAAAGAGCAATCCGTCCTAAACTTAGTAACACCAGATGCCTATAATTTATTTGTTAGATTAATGATAAGTCATTATAAACAAACATTAGAAGATTATGAAAATGAAATAACATTATCTGAAAACAAAAGAAAAATAAATTCTAAAGAGTTAGTAAGAACCTACGAATTTCTATACTACAATTACAAAAAGTTTACGCCAGAAATTATTAAGCATAATCAATTAATTCCTCCAACACCAATAGCGGCAAAAGAAAATGACTGGCAACAAGTTGAAGATATCTTAGACCAGAAAAAACTAACTGATTCAGAAATATCTGAATACAATGCTTGGGCTAAAAATATAAACGCAAAAAGTAAAAAGCTCTCAAATGGTACAACATGGTATCCACCCATTGATGAAAAAGAGCTCAATAAATTAACAGACATCTACAAAAAAATGTCATCACGGCAGAAAAATAAAGCCGTTGAATTTCCTTTTCCAGCGCTTGATGTAAAAGCTAGCCAACAAAAAGCCACAAAAGAGCAAATTGCAGAATACAACACTTGGGCTAAAAAAATGAATTCAGCCATAAAGAAAGCTGAATCCACTAAAAATAAACGTTCTTATCCAATGATTAAGAAAAAGGAATACGATAAATACTATAAGATTTACAGAAACCTAATGTCTGAAGCGCAACGCGAAAATGCCGAACCATGGCCAAACATTCCACCGCCTCCACCTCCGCCTCCAGCACCTGAGCCACCAAAAGCAAAAAAGAATACAGAAGACACTCCACCACCTCCGCCAGAACCAAAAAAGCCTGAGTCCACCTTAGACTTTATAATAAAGATGGCTAAAGCAAACGCTAGTTTCTACTATGAAGGAAAAGCTATTACATCAGATGAAGCCATAACTCTTCTTAAAAAGAACAACCAACTGAACGTTAATGCCTATCCAAAATCAAAAGAAGGCAAACCAATAGTCTACATTTCAAAAGAACCAATTGAGATTGATAAAAAGAAAAAATCAAAAAACTAGATATGAAAAGCCTCGAACTTCGAGGCTTTTTTATCTCAAAAATGTAACAAAATCAAAGTTTTAGCGTTCTAATAGACACTGAAAGTAGTTCAGTGTTACAAATCATCAATCAATCAAAACAAGCAGTTATGTTAAAACAATTCTTTATCCTATGTTCGGGAGCAGACACCAATATTCTAGAAAACTGCTCTAATGGCGAGCAAAACAAATATGCTGGCATTGGTGCTACTGTGTTTTTCACAGCATTAATGGCAACTATTGCAGCGAGCTATGCACTCTACACCGTTTTTGACAATTTATATACATCTATTTTTTTCGGAATAATTTGGGGGTTACTTATATTTAATTTGGACCGTTACATCGTTTCTACCATAAAAAAGCGCAATAATGTTTTGGATGAAATCCTTCAGGCAACTCCAAGGATTTTCCTAGCAGTAATTATTGCTGTAGTGATTTCAAAACCTTTAGAACTGAAGATTTTTGAAAAAGAAATCAATCAGGTTTTATTAGAACAAAAAAATGATTTAACGCTTGCAAATCAAAATCAAATTGCGCAACAATTCAATCCTAAAATAGCAGAATTAGAAGGTCAGATTTTAGGCTTACAAAATGAAATAGATACTAAAGAAACTGAAGTCAATGCACTTTACGACACCTATATCACAGAGGCAGAAGGCACATCTGGTACTATGAAACTCGGTAAAGGACCTGTTTACAAAGAAAAACGTGAGAAACACGACACAGCTTTAACCGAATTACAACAACTAAAAACCGACAACAAAGCAAAAATTACAACTTTAGAAAATGAAATTATTGCCTTGCAAGGCGATTATAAAGCCAACGTTACAGCATCACAACCAATTATTGATAATTTTGATGGCTTAATGGCTAGGGTCAATGCCTTAGGTAAATTGCCATGGTTACCTTCTTTCTTTATTTTCTTGTTGTTTTTGGCTATTGAAACCTCTCCTATTATCGCAAAACTTTTATCACCAAAAGGGGAGTACGACTATAAACTAGAAGATCAGGAAACTGTTATTAAATCTTGGGTTAGCCAACAAGTTGCAGAACGTCAACTACTTGTTAAAACAGATAATGACATTAATAACAAAGTGTACACAGAAATTGCAGATAAAGAAGACGTGATGAACTACAAACGTACAAAAGCAAGAGAGTTGATGCAACATCAAGCTGATGCATTTTTAAAGAAGCAAAAGGGAGTGCTTTAAAAATGCACTAGTATAGATTTATCTACAAATGATTACTTTTAGCATAAACCAAAAATCCTATTTGTAATGAAATCTATCCATTTTGTATTAATGCTTTTACTTTTCAATTGCAATAATAATCAAGACCAACAGAAAGACACTTTTGAAACGGACAAAGCAGAAATCTTAAAAGTCCTGAACACTCAAGAAATCGCTTGGAATAATCATGATTTAGAAGGGTTTATGCAAGGCTACTGGAAGAGTGATTCTTTAAAATTCTATGGTAGCAGAGGATTAACTTACGGTTGGAAAAACACATTAAACAATTACAAAAAAGGCTATCCTACAAAGGCTGAAAGTGGCAAACTCAATTTCGTTATCAACGATATTTCAAAAATCGAAGGAGATAATTATTGGGTAATGGGTGAATATCATCTAAAACGAGAAGCTGGCAATGTAAATGGCATTTTCATTATCATCTTTAAAAAGATAAATGGCGAATGGAAAATTATAGTAGACATGTCTTGCTAAATAAAAAGTACTCACAAGTTGTTTATCTGTCACCATAAACGCACTAGAGAGCACTTCTGTATATGTATCTTAATCTACTTGTTATGCAGCTACAATTGAACCAGTAGGTACTTTAATAACTTCTGGCTCTTCAGCTTTAAAGTGGTCATAAAGTTCTTTGCAACCTAAACCAACTATAGATAATTTTTTTGATTTTGTAATGGATTCATTGTGTAATCTTGCTAAAGCCATTACACCAGCTCTATCAATACTTTCTACACTTTCAATATCTAATAGAATATCATCTAGTCTATCAAAAATATTAGCAAAATGAGCATTGAATGCTTTAAGACTCAGCTTGTTCAGTGTCCCTTTAATCTGAAAACGATTGTTGTAGTTGGTGATTTGTAAATCCATAATAAATAATGTTAAATCATTAATAATAATTTAGGGCTATTAATCTGTAAATCTGGTGCTATTAATTCTTGAGGGATGACTCTAATATCTGACTAAATATTCTCTACTTCCCAGAAATTCGACAAATGGTATTTTTGTCTAGATAATTTGAAATTGGCGGTTTATTTTTTCGATAAACAACACATTTACAAATATCTAGATTGTAAGAAAAATAACTACTTAATCTTGAATTTAATATAGTGTGCCTCAAGGTCTACTGGCTTAAGAATTACTTTAGTAGAAACAGGATATTTATGGAGTAATATTTCAGGACGAATTGGTCGTTTTTCAAAACCACCACCACAGTTTGGGCAGATATGATGTAAAAGCTCAACACAATCTTTGCAAAAGGTACATTCAAAAGTGCAAATCATAGCTTCTTCAGAACCGTAGGGAAGCGCTTTATTGCAATGCTCGCATGTTGGTCTTATTTGCAACATTTTGGTTTTTGTTTTGAATAAAATAAATAAGGAATTTACCTTTACGTCATGAAATATAAATATAAGGTAATTTTAATGGTTATTCTTGCTGCAATAACACTCTTTGGATTAATAACTGGTCGTTACTTGTTTTTGGTATTTATGATACCACTGAGTTTTGACTTCTTCAACAAAAAGAACTCAGATTAAATCTTCTTAACGTATTGGGTAATAATGACAATTTGCTGGCCATCTACTTTGCCTTCTATATACTCGGCATTTTCGTGATCTAGTCTAATATTCCTAACAGCAGTTCCTTGTTTGGCTACCATGCTAGAGCCTTTAACTTTGAGGTCTTTGATAAGCACAACTGAATCGCCATGCTCTAAAACCACACCATTAACATCGCGATGCGTAATTTTATTTTCATCATCATCTCCATCACCTGATGCTTTAGCCACTTCTAACAAGTCATCTTCAATGTAAAACATATTAAGTAAGTCTTGTGTCCAATCTGCATCAATTCTATGAAGCATTCTCCAAGCCATGACTTTAACAGCATCATGCTCGCTCCACATACTATCATTAAGACATCTCCAGTGGTTAGCATCAATTTTATCAGCATCGTTCATCTGTTCTATACAAGTTTCTGAAGCATACAAAGCCATATCTTTGGCATCAGGAACAATATAAACCGCTAATTTTTCTGTATCACCACTTAGCTCACAACGATTTCCGCTTCGCTTTTGAAGTTCTCTTTCTAAACTCATCAAAATTTAATTTTAAAGATGAGCAAATATAGAATTATAAGGCTACTAAATAGCTAATTTTTTGCTTTGAGATTGTTGTGGTTTTATATACACTTCTAACAACTTTGCATTTTTACCATTAAATAAGGCTGACTTCATTGTTGCAGGCACTAAGACCGTTTCACCCATTTTTAGAGTTTCCGTGTAACCATCAACTGCAACTTGTGTTTCGCCCTCTACACACACGTAAATAACAAAAGAATCCAAATTCTCATAGTTTACTTGTCTTAATCCTTTTACCTCAAAAATATTGGTGGTAAAGAAATCGCAAGACACCAAGTTGTTGTTTTCATTAGCTTTTAAATCATAATTACACTTACCTGTAGATTCAAAAGATTTTGTTGCTTCTATAGCTTGTTTAGTATGCAAATCTCGTTTATTACCGGAATCGTCTGTTCTATCCCAATCGTAAACTCTATAAGTAATATCGCTAGTTTGCTGTATCTCAGCAGCCAAAACACCTGCGCCAATGGCATGGATCTTTCCTGCTGGAATAAAGTAACTATCGCCTTGCTTTACTTTTTCTCTATGAAAGACATCTTCAACATTATTTGCGTTAATTTGTTCTAATATATTTTTATCTACACTTTCATCTTTTAATCCAAGAACAATATCTGCATCGTCATCACTATCCATGATATACCACATTTCGGTCTTACCTAAAGAATTGTGTTGTGCCTTGGCCATTTTATCGTCTGGATGTACTTGTACAGACAAATCTGTTTTTGCATCTAAAAATTTAATTAACAGAGGAAACTCAGCGCCAAAACGCTCATAATTTGCTAAACCTAAAAATTCTGACGTATATGTTTTTAAAAGATCATTTAGGTTTTGCCCTTTATAGTCTCCGTTAGCTACTTCTGAAATATTTCCTTTTACTCCAGAAATCTCCCAACTCTCACCTACATTTTCTAGATCTGTTTTCTTATTCAAGATTTTAGAGAGTTTATTTCCTCCCCAAATTTTTTCTTTTAAAATTGGTTTAAATTTTATAGGATATGCTTTCATTTTAAATACTTGGTTTTAAAGACTTATATTTTTTATTAATTTCCTTAATTGAATCTACAATGGAAAAAACACCTTTTATAAAGTTTTGCTTTGTATTGTTTTTATCTATTAGCGTTTTTAAATCAGTTATGTAATTATCATTTTGGGTAATCTGCTTTAAAATGCGCTCAAGATCGTGACCTTTATTTTGAACCGAACCTAAGTTTATAAAACCTACATATTTTAGATTATAATTGCTTGACAAATAACGCGCACCTGCTCTTTTAGCCATCGATTCTGAAACTATCTTTTTTATCTCGACTATTTCTACCTTATCTAAACATTCTTCTTTTATCTCATGTAGTAATTGCAGAGTATTGTCGCTACTGTAATTATCGACCAAACAAAACTTTACAATATCTGTAGACCGCATATGTTTAGCTAGATTTTCTACCCTAATTGAAGATTCGTTATTTCTGAATATAATTATGATTCCTATCTTCATTTATATATTATTATGCTGCTTCCAAAGCTTTAGAAGCACTAATTGTTCCAGTTGATTTTTTAGCTCTATAAATCCATGCAATCTGTGCTAATTGCATTACAATTTTTACCGAGTCTTTCATAGACAACTTAGAACCATCTGCATGGATCCAACGCTTTAAAGGTTGCTCACAAAGCATTGCCTTTGCTTTCTTAAGACCAAAATGAATAGACATTCTTTTAAAGATTTCTACATCAAAAATCCACTGAGTCACAAACTTTTTACCAAAAGCAATATCAATGACATCTTTATGAAAGATTTTAGCACCACACTGCGTGTCTTTAAAATCCATTTTTAAAATCTTTCTTATAATAAAGTTTATGGTTAAGCTAATGATTTTACGTGCTGACTCTTTGGTGATGTCTGCACCCATTCTAGAAATTCGAGATCCACTTACAATTTTAAAATCTGAGTTTTCAATTGTCTTCACCAAATCGTCAAAATCTCTTAGATCGGTAGATAAATCTGCGTCTAAAAACCCTATGTAATCAAGATCTTTTTTTTGCGCCATGTGTAACATTCCTAACCTTACAGCTTCTGCCTTACCACCATTTTTTTCACAATCATAAACTGTAATAAAGTCTTCTCTGCCCTTTTGAAGATTATGCAAAACCTCTAAAGTTCTGTCTTTGCTACCATCATTTACAAAACATAAATGATAGCCTGTATGTTGATCTATGTACTTTAAAAACTCATCACTTAGCAATCGTTCTTCTTCATTGTAACATGGAATTACAACACCAACACAACGTTGCTGAATCATTATATTTTCAGAAGGCTTATTTATTGTTGCCTCTGGCACACCTATTAGTCGCTTAACTCTGGCACAAATCTCATTTAAACTTAATGGCTTTTTCATGTAATCTGTAACACCCAAATCAAATGCCTCTGTAATAATTGTATCTTGTGTATTACCAGATAAAATCATAATTGGTGTTTCAGGATTTTTTGATATTCTAATATGGTTTACCACATCAAATCCAGAAATTTTTGGCATGTTAAAATCTACGATAACCAAATCTGGATTAAAATCATCGTATATAGCCAATCCTTTATTAGCATCTGTTTCTATTTTAACATCGTATCCTAACTCCTTCAATCTCTTTTCTAAAGGAAGCAATACTAACTGTTGGTCGTCGATGGCTAAAATTTTCATAATTTGTGATTTTGGGTATTAATTTCGGTTCAAAAGTATTGGATAAAGCCTCCTGAAAATTTTAATTTAGATTAATAAGACATTTAGTGTAGACGAATGGCAGATTACTTAAGATGAATAAAATTAGAACCACCTTTGAAATTATATATCTTTACCAAAATGATTTAAGCATCAGCATTATAGATGAAAGAAAACTCTAATAAATACCTAATCGCGGCCCTATTAATGGGTATTGTGTTTCATGGTACATCTATATTTTTCACTCTAGAGACTACTTACGATGCTCTTATTCATCTATTTTTTGCAGACCATTATGCCACTAGCTGGTTTGAACCATGGAACTACAAATGGTACACTGGTTTTACGGTAATGAGTTATCCTCCTTTAGTACATCAGTCTATTGGAGCTTTGTCTTTTATTGGTGGCTTAAAGTTTGGAATGTTTACCGTTGCATTTATAGCTATTACACTTTTTATTACTGGTGTCTATAGATATGCCTACCTTATAACTGCAAGTAAAAAAGCAGCTGGTTATGCTGCGATATTGGCTGTATTTTCCTCATCATTCGTAGAAACGCTTCATATTTTTGGACAGCTACCAAGTATTGTTGGTGTTTCTGTTTTAATGCATGCGCTACCAGAAATTTATCTTTGGTTAAAAACTGGTAAACTACGATATTTAGCCACCTCATTATCCCTAATATCAGTTACGGTAACATCACACCACGTTACACCTATTTTTGGAATGGTCTTTTTTATTTTCCCATTAATAGGTACAGTAATAATGGATGATGCGCGAGAGGGTGTGGCCTCTTACAAACAAGTTACCATTAGATTATTTCTTAATAGCTTCTTTAAACTCTTTAAACGCATTATTAGCTTTGGAATGTTATCCTTAGTAATCATTGTAGGTTGTATTTTACCTTATTGGATAAACTCTAAAAACAACCCTATTACCCAGGTTCCAATTCCGCATGGCTCTCGAGACAATTTCTTAGAAATAACATCTTCTGGACTCGTTTTTTTCTTAATTCCTTGGGGAGTTTTACTCATCTTATTACCATATATTTTCTATCGCTATTACAGTAAGCGCTATTTGTTTTTTGGTTTGTCTATAACCATTTTAACGATTTTAGGTACAGGTGGTACAACACCTATTCCTAGAATTGCACTTGGTGAAACAGCATTTAATATCTTAACACTAGACCGTTTTACGTTATGGGCTTCCATTATGTCTTTGCCGCTTTTTGGAGAGTTCGCATACAGATTAGTTGAAGGCGATTTAAAAACACTCATACAAGAACGACTTGGAGATGTGTACCACAGAGTTGCTGGCGGACTCTTTGCTAGTTTATTCTTGTTTATGACCATTTTTACGATGAGTCTTGGTTATTTTAAACCCTCACAACCTCAAAAAATTAAAATGCTACCTATTGTAAATTTTTTGAGTCAGGATCACCACGACCAATGGCGTTATATGACTCTTGGTTTTGGCGACCAAATGGCTTGGTTATCTGCCCAAACTAATGCGCTATCTGTAGATGGTAATTACCATTCAGCAAGACGACTGCCTGAACTTACAACACGACCTATTGAACGTCTCGAAAATTCAAAATTCAAAGGTGTAGAAGGTATTGGTTCACTGCAACAATTTTTAACAACACCTGAGAAATACAATCTAAAATACATTTTCTCTAACGATAAATTTTACGACCCAATCCTTTATTTCTGTGGTTGGCAACGTCTTAGACAACTAGAAAACGGTATTATGGTTTGGGAAAAACTCAATGTACCTCCATTATCATCTATACTACCTAAAGAGGATGTAGCTACTTGGTTAAAAATTCTTTGGGGCACTATGCCTTTTCTTACTGTTTTAGTCGCTTTTGTGCTCAACGTTCAATTTTTATTGGTGCATGCTTTAAAAACAAAATATTCGCCACCACCTGTATATTTAAATTTTAAGAACAACTACCATAAATTCTCACGTCTTGTACTAAGAGTCACTCATATTTGGTCTGTTATTGTAGCAATTATTGTGTTTTATGGCATTTATTTATTCTACATTAAGAATGACTCTCACCATTCTGCAAAGAATGCCGTTATCGCATACTATGATGCTATAGATTTTAAACGCTTTAAAGAAGCGCACAGCCTCATAAACCCAAAGAGCAATATGGCATTAGACCAATACATGTTAGAGGTTTCTGTTACTGACGGTTTATTGAGTTCTTACGCTAAACTCGAAGCCATTACCACCGAAACTATAAGCGAAAACGACAGTTTAGCAAGCATAAAAGTGAATACTGAATGGATTACACCTCTCGAAAAAATAAAGAAAACCGATTTTAAATATCTCGAAAAAGTTAATGGTAAATGGTATTTACAACCCGAAGATATTGATTTGGATTTACCACCAGACCAATTGTATTCTATGAATACGACTGATTATTTTAATCAAGGTAGACGACGTATTACAACCGAAGAAACCCATCACGAAGACATTTTAAAACAGCCTGTTTTAGAAATCTTAGATGCTAAATTGGTAAAGTTTGAAAATCATTATGCTTTAATTGGTGAAGTTCAGAACATTGATAACGTTCCGGCAGATGTAGTGCTTAAAGGCACGCTATATAACGATGACAACAAGTTTTTAGCAACCTACAACGCCAAATACCACGTAAAGCATAAATTGATGCCAAAAGAAGTAAGTTCGTTTAGAATAAATTTTGAAGGCATTGCATGGTCTAAAACACAAGATTCTATTCCAAAAACTTTTAATCCTGATGAATTTACACCTATAGAATTTGAAGAACAACCTACAAAATTCAATCTTCAGGTGGCAGGTAATGTATCGAGTTCAGATTTGTACAAGCGCACGTCTATTTCTATTCAGAATATTGAGGATTTTAAAATATCTGGAATACTATTTAATGGTGGCACAGAAGAAGTTACCATTCCGCAATTATTGGTATCTTATTATAACGAAAATAAAGAGTTGATTTGGGTAGATCATATCTTTATAAAGGATGGTATAAGACAGCAACGTCAACGTCCATTTGAATATGCTCTTTTGAAAAAAGAAGTGTCAAAATTAATTAATGATGATATGAAAAATTGTTATGTTAACGGTTTACCAAACGAAGATATTTCAGATAAGATTGTACCTAACCGAATTATTAAGCACAATGATAATGAGTTACAACCTATAAACCATCCACTTTATAAATTTGTAAAACTAGAAGTTAACACCTATATAGGGAATCCTAATTAATGCAGTTTAAGTATTTCTATATCGTCCTTTTTCTTTTGTTTTTTATCACTAATAACAAACAAAACTCAACTGACTCTAACCATGACATTGAGTTAATCACAACAAAAACTTCTTATGTTGCTGGCGAGAACATTTCATTGCAATTTAAGGGAAACACTAATGCTTCAATTTATTTATTATGTGCTAATAGTTACGGAACCATTGTAGTTTCACCTAGCATAGAAAATTCAACAACTAGTTTCCAGTTACCACAAAATTTCGCCAATAAATCAGGTACTATAAACTGGCAACTGATTAATGATTCTGTTCTTAAAACAGGTACACTTTATATTAATCCACAACCTAAAATAAAAGCTATTGAAACCTATATTGGCCCTCCAAGTATTGAAGCTGGTGCTACAGATTACACAATGTTAGTTTCTATACCAACAGACCATCTAGATAATCCTTTGGCAGACAGCACTGAGGTTACTGTAAAACATCAGTTCTTAGATCGAAATTTTAAAGACAATATCATCATGAAAAATGGTATTGCTTACAAAAACATTTATTCCGAAAAAGAAGATGGTCGCATCATTATAAGTACAGCATGTTTAGATCTTAATTCAAAAGAATACGATGTTAATGTAGTGCCTGCTATTCCAACAAATTTTGAAATTGATTACAGCAGAATTCACGAATACGCAGATGGCAACCAGATTACAACTTTTAACACTTCAGAATTAAAAGACCGTTACGGCAATACAGTTAGCGATGGCACGTTTGTAAATTTCTATTTAACCAACTCTAAAGGGTATAAATCATCAACATCTGGACTGACGATTAATGGAATTGCCAAGGCAAAATTTCTGCATCCAGACCATGAAGAAAATTTCGAAGTAAAAGCTTATGTTGAAGGTATGGCAGAGAGTAATATCATTGCTATTTCGTACAAAAAAGCCATTGGTGATTTTGAAATTCATTTTTCTGAAGATAAGCGAACCATAACTGTAGGACCAATTGAAAGTTTTATGAATCAACGTGTGCCAGATGGTCTCAACGTAACTTTAAAAATCTTTAAAAATGATGTTTTAGACCACAAAATAATTAAAGAAACGCGTGAAGGTTTTGCAACCTTTAAACTAAACAAAGACCGTTTCCCAAAAGGACAATATAATTTTGAATTTTATGCTGCTGGAACAACAAAATCCTTTACTGCCATTGCCTATGAGTAATATTAACAAGAGTATATTACGTACAGCTTTAATGCTATCTTATGTTATCATCATTGGTCTGGTGGTTTATGGCATTGCTTCCATTTATAGTTACCTCAACACTGGTGCAGACCGAAGCAAAATGCTACACACCGAAGTTAAAAAAGTAGAACAATACCTACCACAACTGCAATGGCAACCATTGACGAACGAAGGCAGACCAATGGATCAGCAAACCTTAAAGGCGATTGAAACCGATTATTTAGATGCTTGGTATGTAAAGCACGTTGCTTATAAAACTAACACTACTAAAGGTATTACTGATTATTACACCGAAAGCTCCAGAGAGAATCTTTATAACATCATTCAGCTTAATACTGAAAGTAACACTATAATAGATGCCACCACCTTATCTCACAATCCTAAGCTCGATTTTTTTAGTGAAGATGGTCAACTTGCCGTGTTAACAGATTATGATGTTGTTGAATACAAACGCATTTTTAAGGACAATAATCTTATTTCTGAGGTTGCCGAAATCTCTGATTATCGTGTTACTTTTTTACTAGAAGATGGGTTTTGGCGTATTAGGCATATGATAAAACTAGAAAGTCATCCCTTTGAAAATGAAACCGTTCAAGATACTTTAAAACTAGACATAAAAGGTATTAACTATTATCCACAAGCAACCGCTTGGGATATGTATGGAGACAATTTTAATACGGATACGGTTGCTAAAGATTTTAAAATTATAAAGGATGCCAACCTCAATAGTATACGCGTTTTTATCCCTTATGAAAGTTTTGGCAAAGCCAATGTAGATATCACAAAGTTAGACCAAGTAAAGCAGCTTTTAGATTTGGCAAAGGCAGAAGATCTTAAAGTACTCATAACCTTGTTTGATTTTTATGGAGACTACTCCGTTTTAGACTGGACCTTAACCCAGCAGCATGCAAAAAAAGTAGTTACTGCCTTAAAAGATCACGATGCGTTATTAGGTTGGGACATTAAAAACGAACCTAATTTAGATTTTGAATCCAGAGGTGAATCCTTGGTTACAGCCTGGCTTGACAAAATGATAGATTTGGTAAAATCTGTAGATGGTAATCATCCTGTAACTATAGGTTGGTCTAATGTAGAAAGTGGCGAAATTCTTAAAAACAAACTCGATTTTATTTCGTTTCACTATTACAATAATCTTGAGGATTTATCTGAAGCCTACACCAGTTTAAAATCTAAAATTAAAGATAAGCCTATTGTTATTACTGAGTATGGCATGTCGTCTTACAGTGGCTTTTGGAAACCTTTTGGACCATCTGAAGATAACCAAGCAGAATACCACAAAAAAATTCAAACGACTTTTGCAGAAAAAGACATTCCATTTATGTCTTGGACTTTATATGACTTTTCTAGAATACCAAAGGAAGTCGTGGGTAGACTTCCTTGGCGAAAAAATGTTCAAAAACATTTTGGTTTTATTGATAAAAATGGGGCAAAAAAAGCATCCTTTAAATATATCTCTTCTAAAGAATAACTTCGTTAGCGTTATTTAATTTAGGATTATCTAGGTTTTTATCCTCTATAATTGTTTGAAACGTTTGCACATACATATCTGCAATTTGAGACATTGGGTGCGCAGTTGCTGCTTTGTAATTTGTTTTGGCCAGCTCTAACCTGTAAGCATCATTGGTTACAATAGCCTCAATAGCTTGCGCTAAACTATCGACACTTGTTGGGTTAAAAAATTCGCCTTCATAGCCTTCATCTTGTACTAATAATGCTAAATCTCCTAAGTCTGGCATTACCACAGCCTTACCATAACTTCCTGCTTGATGCAGCACACCAGAACTTCCTGTCGTTGATGTGTAAGGAAATACAACTACAGCACTTTCGTTAAAAATTACAGGTACATCTTCTTCCTCTACGTATCCTGTAAACCTTATTTGCGGCACGTGTTTATAATCGTCTTGTACTTTGGCTAAGTATCCTGGTACATTTGGATTATCGGTTCCGGCAATTACTACTTCCATATCTAAGCCTGTAGATTGTCTTACTTTCTCTACAGCTTCAATCATTCCTTCTACTTTTTTATAAGTTCCAAACTTTCCGAAGGTCATTATTTGTAATGGTCCTTCTGGTAAAGAATAATCAGGTTCTGCTGGTATTTCAAAAGTACCGTGAGGTATTAATTTTACGTTTTTAGCATTATACTTCTCTTCTAAAATATCTACATACTTCTGCATAGTTACAGCAACTGTATCTGCTTTTAGAATTAATCGTGTCAAAGTAGAACCTATAAAGCCATATATTTTTTGCATCATTTTGTTTGATGTAAAACCAGCACTTCCAAGATCTACTTCTTCTAGAATATTATGAAGCAATACTATATTTGGAATTCCTTTTAGCTGACAAACCAACGGTAACATTAATCCTAGTGCAGCTGCTACTTTTTTATCGCCAAACTTCATAAATTGAAGATTAAACAATACTGAATCTGGCTTTGTTTGGTTGATTGCTTTTGTTACCGAAAAAATTGTTTTATAACTGTTAAACGACCAACATTCTTTTACCGTAATCTTGCATCCATCTTCTTCAAACTGTAAATCTTTAGCACCTTCTGTCTTATCGGTTAACAAGATTAATTCTGTAACATCTTGATGCTTTCTGAACTGCTTTACCAAATGATAAGCGTACTCATTTAAAGTGACTTTACTTGGTGGATATGCTGTTACGATTGCTAATTTCATAATACTAGGTTTTTGTTTATTACACTACAAATTTGAAGGTTTATAAGGATAAAATTGCTTGATTTTAGACCGTTTGCGATTTACTGTAGACGAATGGTAAATTAGTTTAGATTAAGCCTTTTTTGTCTTACGACTTCGAGTCTAAAAAACGCTAACTGAATGATTAACAGCAATGCCATTGCAACAATTTGCATATGCACAACTTGATCTAAACTATCGTGGTAAAACACAACCAATACAACTTGTAACATTCCAAATACTCCAGAGATAACAACAGGCACATATTTATCTAAAGACAAGTAGTAATAAGCAAAGATGTTAGATAAGGCAAACATGGATGTGGCTATAGCATATTGCCACAGTAATGGTGCCATATCTATGTAAGCTTCACCAAAAAGTATATTTATTATTAACTCAGGAAAAAGTACACAACCAATAACTATAATTGCAGATATAATGGCAATATAGCCTACATATTTAAACAATACTGATGCTGTTTCTTTGTCTTCCTTTTTTAGTTCTACAACAGCTGGTAATAGCAACATTACAAACATCCAGGCAATAAAATATACGATGCGACCAATTAAAGCTAAGGAAGCATACAAACCAGCTTCATAAGATTCAAAATAGTGTTTCACTAATAGGATGTCACTATTATTAATGATGATTTGTGTTAACTCGTAAAACGCTGTTAGCAAAAAGAAGCATTTTATTTGCTTGCTATGCTCTGCTTCTAATTTTAAAGTCTTACTAAATCTAATCTGACTTGTTTTAAATGGAAACAATCCAAACGCAAAGGATATTAAAATACCTAACGCAATTACCCAAGATGCTTTAATATCGAAGATTAAAATGATAGCTAATGTAATGAGCAATCGGCTTAACATTTCACCTTGATAAGTAATAGATAAAGCTTTAAACGCTTTTTTACCTTGGTAGGTTCCTCTGTTAACACTCATTAGAAAGTAAAGCGGCACACCACATCCAAATATTACAAACATATTTGATGATGATGTATTAAAAACCGTTTGTAGTTGTGGTGCAAAAACCACAATTAAAAGACCAAAAACTACACCTACAATAAAGGATTGCTTGTAGACTTTAGCAACAAAACTCCTAAACGTATCTCCTTCAAACAACACAGAAAATTTTGCTGTGACCAATTGAAACGTCATCGCTACAAAAGACAACACCAATAAAAATGTGATGAGTACGGCAGCATCTGCAAACTGAGCAGGTCCTAATACACGACCCAAAATAAGGTTGTACAAATAGTTACCTCCATTAACCGCCAAAACACTTAGCATAAAGAGTTGTTCGGGTGTGATTTTTTTAGATTTTAGGATAGCTAAGGCTTGCATAGTGTGTTTTTTTAGGTTGAAATTAAGCTGCTGTTTTAATTGCTCTCAGTTCTTCAAAAAGGTCTCTATTGATATTTCCTATAACCATAAAACCTCTATTCTGACTTAAAGCTCCTTTATACAATGTTTCAATCGCTCTAATGCCATTAGCATCAATTTCTATTACATTCTCTATATGAATAGTTAATTCTCCATTAGCATTTAAAATAGCTTCACAATGGTTTTGAAAATGTTTTGCTGTTGATGCATTAATAGAACCTTCTACTACAAATACTCCGTCTTTTTCTGTGATTGTAAGTGCCATATTCTTTAAAATTTTTAATTGTTGTTCGTTCAATTCTGACACAAATATCTTTCGTATTTCCATGTATGAGCATTCTATTTCGACGGATGGCAATTTGCTGTAGATGAATGAAGCACTACCTTACCGTAACTTGCAATTAGTTAAAATGCAACAGACATGAAAACTTTAAAATCATTATTTACTATTAGTTTTTTAGCGTTTACTTTGAGCTTCTCTGCCCAGAATATGCAGGAAGGTTTTACCTATTTAGAAACTGGGCAATACGCTAAGGCCGAACTATTCTTTAATGACATATTAAAGGATTACCCAAATAACAAAACAGCGCGTTTGTGTTATGGTCGTGCTATTGGACTAAACGGAAAAGCTGAAGCTGCTAATGCTCTGTTTTCAGATTTACTAAACGATTACCCAAATGATTTTGAAGTAAAACTGAATTACGGAGAATCTCTACTTTGGAACAGCAACTTTGCAGATGCCAAGTCTTACTATAAAGGTTTAGTAACCGAAGATCCTAAGAGCTTTGCCGCGTTATTAGGTTTTGCCAATACGCTTTCTAACCTAAAAGAATACGAAGATGCTCTAACCTACGTCAATAAAGCTTTAGAAGTGTCTCCAGGAAACCCAAATGCCCTAACTTCTAAAAAATATATCTATTTAGGTTATGCTTACCAAAATCAGCAAGGGCAGAACTATGAAAAAGCTGAAGAACTCTTAAATAAAAATCTAGAGCTGTTTAATGACGACAAAGACACTTTGCTCAACCTTGGTAATTTATACTTAATATGGGAAAAGTACGATGAAGCGCAAAACATATACAATCGTTTAGCTCAACAACCAGGACAAAAGATTATTGCCTTAAAAGGCTTGGCATTAGTCTCTCATCTAAAAGGCAAAGAAAAACAAGCCTTAGCATTAAGTATCGAAGCTTACAACAGCATTAGTGATTCAACAGATGCGACAATAAAACAACAAACAACAGAGCGCTACGCACAAGCTTTAATCTGGAATAAAAAATTTAAAGCAGCTTCAGAATTAATAGATCAACTTATGGGTGAATATCCTAACGAAAATTGGGTTTTAGCTTTGCGTGCTACTTTAAACATTTATAAAAGTAACTTTAAAAAGAGTCTTGAAGATTACAATCAAATCCTTGTAAACGACAGTACATCTTTTGATGGTAACTTAGGAAAAGCCAATGTATTAAAAGCATTAGGTAGAACTGATGAAGCGTATACCTCAGCAGAAAACACTTTAAAGTTTTACGACAAACAGAAGGATGCCACTAATTTTATTAATCAATTAGATCTTAGTTTTAGTCCAACAGTAGAGACCAAAGCATCGCACACCTTTGATAACGGAGACAACGAGGCTTACACCTTCTCAGCAAATGTTACATATCCATTATCAACTAAATTAGAGCTTTTAGGAAATTACAGCTACCGAACGACCAACAATAGTGTTACTGATGTTTCGGCAAGCGCAAATAACTTGTCCTTTGGATTATCATATCAGTTAATCCCTAATTTAACGTTGAAAGGTATTGCCGGACTTAATTCTGCCGAAGCCGAAAACAATGATTACAACCAACTATTAGCAGACGTATCATTAAACATAAAAACGTTTAAACTACAAACCTTAGAACTGGGTTATAAGCGCCAGGTAGAAAGTTTTAATGCAGACCTTTTAGACCGAGAGCTAGTGCAAAACAACTACTACGCTAACTACAACCTTAGTACAAATTTTAACTTAGGTTGGTACACGCAGTTAATCCACACCTCACAAAATGATAGTAACACCAGAAATCTATTATTTACCTCTTTATACTATAACATTTTACCAAAACCTGGATTAAAAGCTGGTGTAAATTACCAACACATTACCTTTAAAGACCAAGTGCCAACAATATACTTTAGTCCAGAAAAATTTAATGCTTATGAGGTTTTTGTAAACCTTATTAAAGATGAGGCTGTTGCCAAACCAAAAGAGTGGTTTTACAATCTTACAGGTGCTTTTGGTTACCAGTTTATAGAGGACGACCCAAAGCAAACAGCATACAGAATACAAGGTGCTTTTGGTTATAAATTTTCTGAACGTAGCTTACTTAATGTATATGGCACACACAGTAATATTGCCTCTGCCACTGCTGCTGGTTTTACCTTTACTGAGGTTGGCTTGCGTTTTAAGTGGGTGTTTTTGAAGAATTAAACTTTTAGAAGAGAAAGTATTAGGTATAGAAAATTGACTACTTTTTATTCAGTTTTATAATGTAATAATCCTTTATCGAAAAGCATATCTTTAAATTCTCTTGAATCACAGTTTATTTTTCCAGTTAATATTTTACTGCTAACACCATAAATAAAGGGTCCAGGTCTATTACTCCAACCTCTTCCAAAGGCTCTTGGTTCAAAGCCTGCAATTCTTCCACTTATGAAAATCCGATTATCGTCAGTAATATTTTCTACAATCAAGTCTACACAAGGATAAATTTTAGATTCACTCAAGTAAACTTTTTCTGCAATTAATTCAGTTACATTTTCCTTTCCAACTGCTTTTGGTTTATTAGCAAATTGCCATTCAAATTCAAAATCGTCTGGTAGCTCTATACCAGCATGCAATTCAGCATAAAGCTTCAATTCCGAAAGTGTCTTTTGGATATGTTTTTTGAATTCGGTTTTATTCATTCAAATAACTTTTCTTCAAGATTACCTTTTTTATAAGCTTTATAATACTTTTTTGTTTTTGAAGTCATTGGTACATTATTCTTCTCATTACCAATAAACTCTAATAAGATTTTTGCAGCTTCTAGTTGTACTTCTTTTACATCTTCTCTTTCATTATACTTTTCGCCTTTTTGAGGGATACATTCTAAAATGCGGTTGTGGTTAATCTTTTGATCTAAACCGTAATTTATCATGGCTACAACATAAAGAAACTGTTGTTTATCCTTATTGGTTAAAGCTTCATAAAATTCACCAAATATTGGGATTCCCATTCCTGTATCTTTATTCATCCAAAATGCCACAATCTGTGCAGCCGAACTAAACTGTTTTCCTTTTGGGTATACTGGATTTGAAAAAATATATTGAGTAGCATCAAAAAGCAAGTTCTCATAATCTTCGTACTTAGGATTTTTATCTGCTTTCATTTTTTCTAATGACACTGAAAAAATTTCATTTGATGACGAAGGAAATGTAAGTGATGTCCAAAGTCTTGATTTGACAACATTATCTTCAAACTTTCCAGGTTTAAAGTCTATAGTATTAAGTGCTTCTTTTACAAGTGTGTTAATAGTCTCTGAATTGGGTGATGAACTCACAGTGACATCTGTGACCTCTGACGTTTCAGTAACAGATAGATAAACATACACATTACCTTTAAAATTAATTTCCGAAGAGATTTTAGGATAAATAAAGTCCCTTAAAGTTTCTTCAGAACAAGCGATTTGCTCTTTTTCTGAAAGGTTGGAATCACAATTATTTTCAAATGGTAATTCTGATAAAACAGCGTAGTGATAAATTCCTTCCTTTTCTTGCTTAAACGGTTTTACTTTATAACCTCGTTCTACAGAATCGTCTGCATCTATAAAATGATCTTTGGGTATTTGACCTGAAGCAAAAATCGGAACTAAAAATATTAATGCTAAAATGTTTAATTGATATTTATTCATGTTTTTGAATAGCTTAATTAATTCACATTAAATATAATCATTAAACTAAAAACAAAAAGACAAAAGCTTTCGCTTTTGCCTTTTACCATGTAGGTTAAGTTATGTAATCAAAAAAGGGCTAATTAATAATCAGTTTTAAGGGATTAATATTGTACTGATTACTAATAATTTTACAGAAGTATAAGCCTGTGCTTAAATTGTTTCTGTTAAAGGTGATACTGTTGTGTCCTGCTATTGCATTGTACGTTGTATTATAAACTTGCTTACCTAATTGATCGTATACTACAAACTGTACGGTTTCGTTTTGCGCTATTGTAAATGCTATAGTGGTTTTAGATGTCATTGGGTTTGGGTATGCACTTAGCACATTCTCATCTGCATTAAACTCTTCTACAGATAAGCTTGTCTCTTGTGACAACCTTAGATTGCTTAAGTTCATCATCTTAGAGCTTGTTGTACCATCTTCTGACACCATTGTAAACACTATGGTTACAACATCATCTAAAACTGGCACATCTGCGGTGTTATTCATAAAATCAGATATAGGCAACACAAATTCCTGATCGTCATTGGTTAAGGCTATTGTTGTTTTATATTGCTCTTCCCAATTGCTAATACTTTCTTTTACAAATGTTATTTCTAAATTACCAGTACCAGATGCATTTAGTTTTAAGCTGCTGTAATCAGACAAATCCACTGCTTTAAAACGCGGTGTTAAAGCTCTATAGGCTGCTACATATGTGTTTGTAGTTGCTCTTAATGCTACATTACGTTCTATTGGAAATTCGTTTGCTGTAAAGTTGTAATTGTTTTCCGTAACGTTGTATAACCCTACGATTGTACCACTCTGCGAGTCGTCTACTCCCCAAGGACCATCTGACATAAATAAATCATCTGGCGTAGCAATACCATCACCAATTCTAAACCCAATATCAAACAAACGTCCAGTCTCAACCGTTAGATTAGTGATGTATTGCTCACCCAAGGTTAGGGTATTACTCATATTTTGAAATTCGCTGGTTTCTGTAGTTCTAAAACCTGCATCTAAGTTTACAGTTTCTGTAGCGTTGGTGTTAATAATCTGCAGATCTAGTGCTCCGTTTCTATACTGTCCTTTTCTAACAAATACTGTTGGTGGAGTTGAAATGTTGTACTCCGAAATTTCCTTTTCAATATTTAATAAGTTCAAAACCTCTTCTCCTAAAAGATATAAATCATCTACTGTATTGGCCCAAATCTGGAAATTATAAAATGTAACATCGCTTTCGTACTGATCTAAATTCCAGTGGCTTTCTACAGCAAAATTTAAATCCTCATTTACAACCTTTGCCGAAAGACTTAAAACAAACTCATACGTTCCATCTATATTCTTAATGATAGATTTAATAAAAGGCTGATCATTAATTGTTATTGTATTTACAGAAATCAACTCTGCTCCTAATAGACGATCACAAATGTATTTTGTGTGTTCGTAAACTCCGTTTTCGGTTTTTAGAGCTAAAACTGTAGCAATTGGTGTATCGTTATTCATGTAATCTACAGCATAAATTTCTGTAGCGTTTGTAATATTTACAAGATCAGAAGGTGTAGATTCTATAGCTTCTGTTTCTCCTATAACTTCTAAAGGCACAAAATCTTGTAACGTGAAGCTATTGTCCGAAGTACGTTGTGCATACATAAAGCTTCTCGATACTCTTGGGGCAGTGCTTCTATCAAACGTGTAACCTGTTTTTGCTCTGTTGAAGTTACGTGCATTAATTTGCTCAGAAAGTCTGTTGTTACTTTCTAATCCACCTTCGTTTCCACCCGAAGTTGGTGGCTCAATAATATCGCACATCCCAAATCCTGAACATGATGGATCTTGGCAATCTATAAGACCATCACCATCATCATCTATACCATTATCACAAATTTCTTGTAAAACAGGTGCTGTAGGACAACGCGCTCCATCATTACTAGAACTCGATGGACCAAAGGCAAACAAGTTAGAATCCATATCTGCAGCTGCATTGACAGTCTGTACGTTTTGAATCACATAAATGGTTCCTGTTTGGTTTGCTGACACATAAAAACGACCATCAGCATCAAAATATACAGCACCATATGTATAGTTATTTCCATCTAAAATTGGAACTACACCTAATGAAGTTACTACACCATTGTCTGGGTTAATCCTGTATAATTTATTAGACCCTTTTTCTACTGTATATAGTTGTCCATCTACAGCATTAAAGGCCCAATCATGAATATTAATACTCTGAGACAGTGTTTCCGTGGCATTATGCTGTGTGTAATTTGGAGATTCAGGATCTAAATCTATTTTATAATATGTTGTACCTCCTCCTTTGAGATAATACATACCTTCTGCACTAATACCACCAATATAACGGTTGCTATTTGGCAGCTCGTCTATGTAATAGGTTGTAGTTGTAAAATTTTTACCAATCCTAACTATTGATTTTGCTGGCGATCCTAATGAGCCCCAAATAAAACCATCTGCCGGATTGTATGCTGCTCCATTTATATTACCTGGAGTAACATCTGTTGCAACCTGATAAGAACTACCAGAGGCCAAATCTACAGCATACACATCATTATACTGAAATAAGTAAGCATTGAAGTCGCAATTAAAAGGTATGTCTTCTTGTGCAAAACTGCTAAAGCTCAGAGCAAAGAAAGTAAAAGATAAAAGTTGGTTTCTAAATGTGTAAAATTGTATCATGAATCTGGAAGTTTTTGTTTCCTGAAGCAAATTTACCTCAGTTATTCACCAGACTTTTATGGTTTTCGATTACTACTACAACTATTGCGTTAGTTTACAGTTTACTTTCGACGAATGGTTTTTCTAATTCTTTTGCATAACCCATCTAAAAAAAAAAGGCAAAAAACTTTCGTTTTTGCCTTTCTACCTAGTTAGTAATTAGGGTTAAATAATAATCAGTTCTTAAGGGGTTATATATCACTAACTATTATGCTATATTGCTATTAATCATTTTCTAAACTTGAAAAAGACAAAGGCTTTCGCCTTTGCCTCATTCTTACCATCAATCCAAAAAACCATTAAACTTAATGACTCTTTTGTCAAAAGTAATACTAAGGCGTGTTTTAAATACCTATTTTTTGTTGAATGCAACGAATATAACTTTAGAATGCAAATAAGTGTCGACGAATGGTAACTGAGCGGAAATTTTTAGCTAAAAAAAAGACAGAAGTAAAAACTTCTGTCTTCAACTGCTATTAATTCAATATTTAACCTACTTCTTGAATCTTGGTTAAAGATAAAAGAAATAACACCTTACAAATTTTATAATTCGATGACTATACCTAGTGAAACGTTAAACGACAATTTGAGCTCGACGCACTGTTTAAAGTAGATTTAAACGCTTCATTAATTCTGGCCGATTAGAACGACTCACAGGAATGACATCTTTTTTAATTAAAACACTATTATCTTCTATATCTATGATCTTATCTACGTTGATAACGTAAGAACGATGTATTTTTAAGAACAAGTTATCGGGAAGCTTTTCTTCAATTTTCTTTAAGGTTGAATGGACTGTATAGTTTTTTGTTTCAGTTTTAATTTGAATATAATCGCCCTTAGCTTCAACCAAATAGATACTCGGAATATCAATTTTTATGAGTCTTCTATCAATATTTACATACAAATCATTGCCAGATGATGTCTCTACATCATCTGCAGGTTTTTTGGTCTTTTTAGGAGTGTTCGCTATTGCTTCTGCCTTTTGTATAGCTTTTTTAAACCGCTCTGGCGTGATGGGTTTTACTAAATAATCTACAATACAATCGTACTCAAATGCTTGTATTGCAAAATTAGAATCTGAGGTGGTCAATACAATTTTTGGAGGGTTTTTTATAGTTTCTATAAAGTCAAAACCCGTAAAGTCTGGCATGTGTATATCTAAGAAAATAAGATCTACATCGTTTTGATTTAGATACTTTATGGCCTGAATTGCATTAGGAAACTCTTCTAAAACATTTAAGCCATCTACATTACTGCATAATTGATTAATTATAGCTCTTGCAGTTGCTTCATCATCAATAATAATACAATTCATAAAACAAGATTAAAGGGTCTCTAAAAAAATGGTCATGTTTTGCAAAATAGCTTCAAATTCTATTTTGCCTTCTGCGCTATTTTCTAGGAGATTGTGCTCATAGTCTACAGCAACTTCATAACTCTTTGTGAGGCCTAAAATACTAATTTTATGCTTAAGTTTATGAACGTTTTCTGCGGCAGCTTTAAAATTACCAGCACTAAGATTATCGAAGTACACCTGCTTCTCTCCGGGAAACTCATTTTGAATTATATCTATAAGTTTTTGCTCAAATGCTTTATCTCCTCCAGACATACTTTCTATGTAGGATAAATTAGGCTGTTCCATCATTATGTTTTTTTAAAGTGAAATAAAATGTGGTTCCTACACCTAGCTCTGATGTTAACCAGATTTTTCCACCATATAAATCTACTATTTTCTTTACTATAGAAAGACCAACTCCTGTTGAATCTTGTGTGTTTTCTAGCTTCTCAAAGACCTTAAATATCTTTTTAAAGTAAGCTTCGTCTATTCCTTTTCCGTTGTCTTTTATGTAGAATTCCCAAAATTGCTTTTTGTCTTCTACACCAATCTCAATTAAACCTTTAGGCTTGTCGTTATATTTTACAGCGTTGCTAATTAAATTCTGAAACAATTGCTGTAACCTATACTTATCACCTAATATAGTTGGCAGTTCTGCTATGTCGATAGAAATATGGCTAGGTATCTCCATCAAATTAAGTACGTCTTTAAGCAATACATTAAGATCTACTTTATAAGTTTCTATTTGGTTTTTACCAATAGTAGAATAGTCTAAGATACCATTAATTAAGGCGTCCATTTTCTCTACATTAGAACGAATTAAACCAAGTTGTGCACTACAATGATCATCTAGCTTACCTTTATTGTCTTCAATTAGCCAAGATGCAAGTGTATCTACACTACGAAGTGGTGATTTTAGATCGTGAGACACCATGTGTGCATAATCACTAAGCTCTTGGTTTTGCATCTCTAGGTTGTGAAGTAACTGTTCTTGTTCTTTAAAAGCCTTACATGCCTTTAAATTAATAGTAAACTTTTTGATCACTGGTTCTAACTGCGATAAATCCTTATTACTAATATTATTTTTTTTAGAATACAAGAACAGATAACCTTGTGCATCTAAGTTGAAAATTGCCATCTTTCCTTCTTCTATCGGTATTGGTGCTATTCTGGAAATAGCTTTATTAACTGTTATTATTTTACCAAAATCAATAGTATCTAAAAACCCAGAGGCTTCATCATCTTTTTTTATATTAATTTCTTCACCAAAAGGAATGGCATAGGTAGATTGCAACATGTTATCTTTGGGCTCTATAATCCATGCAGCATTGAGGTTTTTTCTTTTGAGTAAAAGCTTTAAAAACAAATCGCAACTCTCCTTGTAATCTAACGATTTGCCTATCGCCATAGCATACTCGTAAAGCTGAAGAATATCTAATATGTGGTTTTCAATTCTCATTATTCAAACAAGCCCACAACTATAGTCTTATTATAAAACTCTAAGAAGCCTTCTCCATAAGAAGAAATTTCGCCTAAGGTTAATGCACCACCAATTGATATGTTATCAAAACTATTTTCTAAGGTACTTGTTATGGCCTTTAGTTCTTTATCAAAATTATCTTCTAAGAATAAAATCCTGGATATACAGTCTATTAGAATTGCTTTTCTTGGCACAGATGCCTTTTTTACACTATCCTCAGCTGCTGATTTGGCCGCATCTATCAAGGAATCTTTATCACCGTTTAAGATATCAACAACCGCATTATCTTCTAACTCACCGACACAAATTAATTCGCCTTTTTCGTTTACCATTAGTGGATCTCTAACGATACATTCTGCATCATCTTTTAAAATACCAAAAGGATATCCTTTTGCTATATCAAAGAAATTATCATCGGTAAAGGTTTTGCCAGAATGTGCTTCCACAACTTCCTTATAGACTTCAAAAGGGTTTTGCCAATTAATTTCTTTTATAACGTTACCCTCTGCACTTGTAACAATAAATGGCCCTTCTATTTTACTCCATCCATGTCTCACACCAATTCTTGAAGACATTTTCATAATTGCAAATACAGCAGCATCCTGAAAAATACCATCGTTATTAAAAACACAGGGCTGTTGCTCTAATGATAAACTACCTGCACCACCACCAAAATAGTTAGTCTGCATCCCATAGTTTTCATAGAGCTCGCTTAAATAATGAGAAATATTGGACGTTAAACCATCGACATAAGTAAATAGACTGTAATCTTGATTTTTATTAAAAACAACATTAGGGATTGTATAATCCTTTGTACTTATGTTTTTAACTAAAAACATAGAATCTAAATTGTTGAGTGTATTAACAACGATACCTTTATCTAAAATAGAGTTGCCATGAATGACTTTTGGGAAAAGCCCACCCATAAACTTAACATCAGAATTATTAAGCTGACTAATAAGTGCATTTATATCTATTTCTGTGTGCTCACCGATTGTTATCAATGCAGCATTTTTACCAACATGATTTGAAATTGCTTCTGCAATTTCTGCTGTATTTTTAGTAGTTATTAACATATTATTTTTTTAGGGTAAAGTAAAATGTGGTGCCCTCACCTGGCTTACTCTCTAACCATATTTTACCGTCATGGAGATTAATAATTTTCTTAACTAAGGAAAGACCTATACCTGTTGAATCTTTACTTTTATTTAGTGAATGGAAAATTTTAAAAACTTTTTCATGAAATTGGGGCTCTATACCAATACCGTTGTCTTTAATAGAAAATCTATAATATTTACCATCTTCTTTTGCGCCAATTTCTACATATCCTTTTTCTTTATCATTAAACTTAACAGCATTACTAATTAAATTTTGAAACACTTGTTGAAGTTTAGTTTTATCACCATTTACAACAGGTAAAGGATTAATCAATTTTATATTAATTTGCTCTGGTATGTATAAGATTTTGAGCAAGTCTTCTACCAACAAATGTGTATTTACTGGTTCAGACTCGGTGTTATCTGAGGCAACACTAGAATAATTTAAGATGTCTGAGATCAACTGCTCCATTTTTTCTAACGTTGTTTCAATAAGGCCAATGTTTCGAAGGCTTACATCATCAAGTGTATCTTTATTATCTTCTTTTAACCAGCTTATTAATGCATCTATACTTCTTAGAGGTGATTTTAAATCGTGAGAGACTATATGCGCATACTCTTGTAATTCTTCATTACTTTTTTCTAGTTTTTGAAGTAATTTTTCTTTTTGAAATTCTAAATTTTTAAGCTCTGTTATATCTAAGTGTATACCTATTGAACCTATTGTATTACCTTTTAAATCATAATTGGGTGCACCACTGATTAACCAATATCTAATATCTCCTGATTTATTTTTAACCTTTAATTCATAGGAATTAGACTCACCTTTAATTCGCTTTTCATTTTCTCTTTTTATAACATCATTATCCTTATCTGCTTGAAAAACGTCTCCGCCTTTTTTACCTAATAATTCTTCTTCAGTGTAACCTGACATCTCTTCAAAACTTTGATTAACCATCAAAATTTCATCATTATTATTTACCTCAACGAGTCCAAGATTCATGTTAGCGATAATGTTGCCGTATTTTTGCTTCTCTGCAACAAGTGCTTGCTGGTATTTATTCTCTAAAGTGATGTCTCTAACAATACCTTGAGCCGCAACTGCCCTTCCGTCTTCGTAAATTGTACTTGCATTAATATGAACTAGTTTTTGCTCGCTGTTTTTAGTTTTGATATTAACTTTAAAATCTGTTATAGATCCTTTTTCCAATAACCTCTTAAATGAAGGGGCAACACGGCTTACTTCATCTTCACGCACAAGATTCATTAAATTAATGTCTTCTTTCTTAGCATTGAATCCTAATAAATCTGTAGCTGCCTGGTTCATTTTTAGAACATTTCCCCAAAGGTCCATAATCACATAGGCGTCTGCTATGTTTTCAAAAACACCTTGTAATTGAGAGTTGGTTTTAGAATATAAAGTGGTAAGTTCTTTGTGAGAGGCTTCTAGTTTTTGGTTTAGCTCATATAATTCTGCAGATTTTGCTTCCAAAATCTCTTCTGCTGCTTTTCTAGAAGCTCTTTCTCTTGCAAGTGTTCTTTTGAGAATATCTACTTCTTCTTGGCTCATATTTAAGCTTTATTGATAAAAAACCTAACTTCTGTTCCTTGATCATTAAGTTTTTCCATGTCAATATTTGCTGGTACATTAAAAAGCTTAAATGTCTCTAACATTAAGCCTTTTCCTAACATATACAATGCCTTATCAGACTTATATACCATTACCATTTTGTCTTCAGTTTTCTCTTCTAACTCAAAAGTTGGTAATTGAGCATCTGGATATATCTTCTTTACCTCAACATGAATATGATTTTCTATTGAAGCTAATAAACTCATTGGATCTTTATAGTGCGATACTAAGTTAGGATGCGACTTTATTAGCGCCTTAAAGAGATGCTCGGCGTACACCATTAGCAAATCATCTATTGCTATATCTGTATTTTCGCTTAAGTGTGAAATGAGTTGTAGCATTTCTGAAAATTCATAAGTCCCAACAGATGTATAGACTCCGTCAGACTCTAAATTAGACTGATTGATGATTTTATCTACCATTGCTAGGCCAAATTTTTCCTCAACTAGTTCTAAAAATTCGGTAAAGATTATACCTTTCATAGGTTTGTTTTTTATGTTCAAAAAAGGGCATTTTTAACCACAGAAAATCAAATCACTTTTTACAAATGTTTAAAGAAGATTGTGAAAAATATATTAACTAAACTGTGATTAATTCGTTAATACTCCAATATCCTAATAATTTTTCAATTTTAGAAACATAATCTTCGTATTTTAGAGGTTTTAGTACATAACCTGCCACTCCTATCTTGTAACATTCTAAAAGATCACGTTGGTTATTTGATGTTGTAAGAATTATAGTTGGTATATATTTTAATCTATCATCTGCTTTTAGAATCTTAAGAAATTCTATTCCATTGATTTTTGGCATGTTTAGATCTAAAAGAATAATATCTGGAAGCTTATCTTTTTCTTCTAAGAGTTTAAGTGCTTCTTCACCATTATTAGCTTCTATAATCTTATGATTAAGATTTAAAGATGAAGTTGCTCTGCCGAGCTTCATTACCTCTATCATATCATCTTCTATTAGTAAAACCTTAAGATTTTTCATATTTAGCTAAATTGTAACATCGCAAGTTACATTGAAATGAAGAATACGACCACCTTTATTCGGTTGATAGAGGTTTACTTTCGCTGGATGGTAGATAAGTGTCGACGAATGGTTTTTAGCTAAGCAGCTATAGATCCTTGGCAATTAAGCTTATTAGTAGTTTTTATTGTTGTTATCTGTGCTTCGTGCTTTATTTTTTCAAACTCTTGTAGAAACTCTATTGAGAAGTTTTTGTAATGCTTTTCTTCTAAATACATTTCAAACTGAGATATAAACTCTAAATGCCTTAAGGTTTTATTTAAAATAACGTGATTATTATCTTCAACTTCATAAGTAATCGTTTTAGGTTTAATCTTCTTTTGAGCTTCTATCTTCTGTATCTTAACTTCAGTTGATTTTTTATCTATTGAATAATTTTGTATAAAGTTTTCTATAAAGTCTTTTAAACTATTCTTTAAATACAAGTAGACTCCTATTTGTGTTAGTGTTAATGAAAAAAATGTCAATATATTACTCATGGCTTTTGAGGGACTTTGATTGTTTGATATGACAAATTTAAAATCCCAACTTCTCATAAAAGATTGTTTTTAGACGAGTAAACATTTGTAAGCGACGAGTGGAAGATCATTGTCTTTAATCTAACATACAGTGTAACAGCTATAAACTATCTCTTACTTTTTTAGGAAGCCCTTTTACTACCTCATCATAAGAATGGTCTATGAGTTGTAGAATGAGTTGTGTAGATAGATCTGTGTCGTGAATTTTAATACTGTTCCATAGTTTTTTGTGCATATGGTAACCAGGTGTAACACTATCATACTCTGCACGTAGTTCTTCGGCATAATCTGGGTTGCACTTAAGGTTTATAAAACCTTCTCCTTTTTCCCACTTAGATAAAGACGCTAACGCAAACATTTTGTGGCAAACTTTAAAAACCAAAACATCATCATCAAAAGGAAAGTGTTCTGTAACTTCCTTCTTCTGCATGCAGTAATTTCTGTAGTCTTCTATGTTCATACAACTTCCTGCGATGGCAGGGATCTTATTAAATTAATACCTTTTAGCTATAGATTGCCACGTCCCATCGTCCTGGCAATGACAAATACTATTTTAAGAGCTTTTTGTCTTCTCCTTCAACTTTTAAACCTGAATAATCTAAAGTCCAGCCTATGGTTTGCACAAGATTTTCTATGAGCTGTATAGCTTCCAAGGCTTCTAATTTCGCAACATTATACAAGCCACTTTCTGGAATTTTATCCATAATATGTTCTTTGGCTTTGGTATGAAGTTCAGTAAGATCTGATGCTTCAAATTTATTAAACATACCATCTTGCTTATCGTAGTAGTTGATATCACTTTCTATAGACAAAACTTCTGGTTGTGGAAAATGTGAAAGCACTACTGTTTTGGATTTTAAATCTGAACGCATCTGCACTTTACTTAAATCGAAACCAACATGTGCCTTAGCATTAATGACTACCAAAGCTTTCTTTCTACTAGATATAAGCTTTAAGAATTTTTCTTTTACATCTTCATAGTGATAAATCTCTGCAAAATCCCCTTCTACAGTAATAAATTTACAAACACGTTTTATTTTATCTAACAAAACGATAGATTGTTCACTGGTTTTCTTTTTAATTTTCCATTGTCTAAAAATGGTAACCAAACCCAGTGTTACCAGGACGCTAATGATTATTATAAAAAATGTTTCCATATGTATTATTGAGACACTTTTATCGTGCCCTCGTCACATTGCTATGCTTCCTATCAAGTCACTGATACTAAAATAAATTCAGCATGACAAGATGTAACTTATCTAATCTAATATTTTATACAGCACAGGTTTACTTGGCGTAGCATCATTTTCAAAAGGTGCAATCTGAAGATTTAGCATATAAGCTCCATCTTCAATCTTATTGGATACATAGATAAACTCTGTAATAGTTGCATCTTTTCTTATAACGCCTTTTGTGTTCCAAAATGCGTTGTGTGCTTTTAGCTCGCCACCATCTTCCTCTCTATCGACGCTTGGCAAATCAATTAATAAATGTTTAATTCCCTTTTTTACCAAAAACTTAATAGCATCTTCTTCAAAGTATGTCCAATTAGTATCAGAGTATTGTTTTGTTTTTTTGTCTTTGGTATTTGGTATTGTTCTTACTACCAATGCCTCTCGCTTTTTGTTTCCTATTGCAAATTGCAGCTGTTTTGCAGAAATTACGTAATCTTCACCTTGTTTTTCTGGTGCTACGGTAATCACTTCAGCCAAAAAGAAAAATCGCTTTAAATGTTTATTTATAGAGTATTTTTCTTTTGTTATATGACCCACAGTTTCTGTATGTGTACCGTGAGAATGTGGATTAAAAGTAATCCTATTAAAATTAACCGACGCACCATTTTCTACACTAATCACATCCTCCTCAAAAACCTCAGGTTCTATTTTTGGCGGACCAATATACCAAGCATTAACATTTGAAGCACCATTCGTTATTGGTATTGATATGTCTAAAGGTTTGGTTAAATCTATTTTTAGTTTTCTAGAATTGTATTGAATTTGTGCAATCACGCTAAATTAAGTTTAAAGAGTTGGCTCGCAATACCGTCACTTAAAAACTGTCCTTTTTTAGTGACGCGTATGTGCTTATCATCAATATACAATAAATGTTGGTTTATAAAAGTTTCGGCTTGTTCTTTTAGGTATTCTTTATAAGTTTTTCCAAAATCTTTTTCAACCTTATCTAAAGACACTCCCCAAATGGTTCTTAAACCTGTCATTATATACTCGTTGTAACGGTCTGTTGTGGTTAAAGTTTCAATCTCAATTGGCAGCTCGTTTTGTTCTATTGTTTTGATGTACTTAGTATTATTTCTAACATTCCAACCACGTTGTTTACCATTAAAAGAGTGTGCAGATGGCCCAATTCCCATATAAGGTTTACCTTGCCAATAGGCAGAATTATTTTTACTAAAGTAACCTTCTTTACCAAAGTTAGAAAGCTCATAATGTACAAAGCCTGAATCTTCAAGTTTAGCCTTGAGCAAATGAAATTGTTCATGTGCTTGCTCATCGTTTACATCATCTATTATTCCTTTTTTTATAAATGACGCCAAAGCTGTTTTGGGCTCAACTGTTAATGCATAACTCGAAATATGAGGAACATTATAACTCAATGCTATATCAATATTTTGAAGCCATTGTGTATGTGATGCCCCTTGAATTCCGTAAATTAAATCGATTGAAATATTATCGAAGTATTGCGTTGCTACAGACAAACATTCTTTTGCTTCTTGGGCATTGTGCGCACGATTCATCAATTTTAAATCACTCTCAAAAAATGATTGAATACCTATACTTAGTCTGTTAATACCAATACTTCTATAATTTTCGTAAAGACCTCTCGACTGCGCTCGAGGTGACAGCTGAGTTCCTATCAAATCATCTGGATTGGCTTCGAGCGTGATTTCGGGATTATTAATTACCTTGTAATTTTTATAAACTTCTTCAATCAATAATCTTAATTCGTCATTCGTCAATAGGCTAGGGGTTCCTCCACCAAAATAGATAGTTTGTACTTCAATGTTTTTGAATTCATCTTTACGTAACTGTAGCTCTTTTACTAAAGCGCTTACCAATTCATCTTTCTTTTTCATTGATGTTGAAAAATGAAAATCACAGTAATAACAAGCTTGTTTACAAAAAGGAATATGTATGTAGATGCCTCCAGCCCGTTCTAACTTCCCCAAAGGGGAAGAACGATAACTCAATCCTTTTTTTGATTGTTTATCCATTATATTTATTTTCCCCTTTGGGGATTAAGGGGCTTTTCTATTCGATTTTCATTCTGTTTTACAAAAGCTGCCCAGCCTGTATAACTTTTACCAACCTCAACGCGACCTTGATTATAAAAATGACAAACCGCTGCCGCTAATCCATCTGTAGAATCGAGATTTTTTGGCAACTCTTTTAGATTGAGTGTGCTTTGTAACATCTTTGCCACCTGTTCTTTACTGGCATTACCATTGCCCGTAATTGCCATTTTAATTTTCTTGGGCGAATACTCTGTAATAGGCACTTCGCGAGATAATCCTGCTGCCATGGCAACACCTTGAGCGCGACCAAGTTTTAGCATACTCTGTACATTCTTACCAAAGAAAGGAGCTTCTATGGCTATTTCATCTGGATGATAGGTATCGATGAGTTCTACGGTACGCTCAAAAATGAGTTTAAGTTTCAGGTAATGATCATCGTACTTTTTAAGATGCAATTCGTTGAGCTGCATAAACTGCATCTGCTTACCAATCACTTTAATGAGTCCAAATCCCATTATAGTTGTTCCTGGATCTATACCTAATATTATCTTTTCTTTACCCATTTAAAGTCTAACAAGTATTAGTTTTTCTGCTGATCATCCTTCACCTCATATTCTTCAACAGTAAAAATAATAGGCAAAGAATATGCTACAATTACAGTCTCACCTTGATGTATTCCTGGTGTAAACTCAGGCAAAAGGTTAATGACTCTTTCTACTTCTCTCTCTAATACAGGATGTGGTCCTCTTGCTAATACATTAATAACCTTACCTTGTTTATCAATTTTAAATTGTGCAAAAATGCGTTTTTTACCTGCTGCAAGTCCTAATCCTTCAATTACTTCCGAGTTAAATTTTCGCATTACATGCATTTGGATATACTCCTGTACACACGTCTTTCTTTTCTTTTTTTCTTTAATACTTTTACAATCTGATAGATAAGGCACTTCATCCACGACATAAAAAGGAATAAAATCTGATTCTTCATTAGAAGTTATTTCTAAAATTTCGACCTCCTGAAATTCTTCTTCTACCTCTTCTTCTATTTCTTCTACTTCTTCTATTGGCTCATTTTCTGATTTTTTTTTCCTGTGCATAACTAAGGCTAGTCATAGCCATTAAAACACTTACACAAACTATTAACTTCATTTTGTTTTTTAATAACATAAGATTGTTTTTTACTGAAAACTAATATTTCAAAAGTCTCAAAAATTATTTCAACTTTATCTAAATCAAGTCTATAATTTATTTTGAGTTATTTAATCACAATACTGACAACCACTTAGCGATACAGCAATACCAAAAGTAACATTGAATACACTTCCGTTGAATGCACCTAGCCCACTTATGGCAGGATCATATTCTTCTAAAGATGTTAAACCATAAATATATGCCAGATCTGTATAAACAGATACTTTTTCGTTAATAGCATAGTGTAATTCTAAACCACCTAATAGATTTAAATAAGACTGCTTGTTATCTTCTAAACCACCCAAAGGTTTTGCGAAACTAAATCCTGGCCCTGCATGCAAAATGGTTCTTAAACGTGGTGGTAAAAAACCTAAATATTCTGTAGGGTCAAATACAAATTGTGCGTTTATTCGCGAGTAATTTATCTTAAACTCCGGTGATTCATCATCATTGCTAAAACGATTAAAACCATAATCTAATTTTACTCCATATGTACGCTTAAACATGTGTTGTACACCAATATTTACGGTAGGAAAGTTTAGGGATTGAGCATATGTACCATCTACAAAACCATCTGTTGTAGGATAATTAAAACCCACAGCAAAAAGAGCTTTCCATTTGCTTGTAGCTTTGAATTGCGCATTACTATGTAACGCAATACATAAGACACTAACTAAAAAAAGGTATTGTTTTAAATTAAGTTTCATGTGTGAGTTTTTGGTTTAATTTGCAGTATGTACAACAATGTGCCTTACAAAACTAAGCAATTCTTCTTTGTGCTGATTAAGTTAAGCATTGTTGTTGGTGCATTTTATTTTATTTATTCAAAACTCACCGAAAATGGGCAACTTCATCTGAGTGATTTTATAGCTTTTTTGAAAGAAAACAAGACTTTTTCAACAATAAACATCATTTTTTTAGTCATTTTAAGTGGTTTTAATTGGTTTTTTGAAATTTTGAAATGGAAAACTTTAGTTAAAACTATTAAATCAATTTCTTTTAAAGACGCTTTAGAGCAAAGTCTTGGTGGTCTAACAGCATCGCTAATTACACCAAACCGAATTGGCGATTATGGTGCAAAAGCTGCCTACTTTACCAAAACCTATAGAAAACGTGTTTTACTACTTAATCTCTTGGGTAATATTGGGCAAATGACCATAACAACCCTTTTTGGTGTTATAGGATTAGTAATTTTTATTAATCGCTATCAACTAGAAGTTGATTATTATAAAGTCGTAAGATTTGGTGCTTTAATTTTATTAATATCTGTTTTTGCTATTTTCGGAATGAAGTATAAACGCTTTAATATTAGAGGATATTCTGTTAATCAAATTATAGATTATATTAAAAATATACCATTAAAAGTGCAAGTAAGTAATATTATCTTATCACTATTACGATACCTTATTTTTTCATTTCAATTTTATTATCTGTTAACAATTTTTGAAGTTAACCTCAGCTACTATGACGATATGGTTGTTATCACAAGTATGTATCTATTAGCTTCTATAATACCAACAATTTCTATATTCGATGTTGTAATAAAAGGAAGTGTGGCTGTTTTTTTATTTAGTCATATTGGTGTAGATGAGCTAACCATTTTATGCATTGTTTTAATTATGTGGATAATAAATTTTGCCATCCCTAGCGTGCTTGGCAGCTATTTTGTTTTAAATTTTAAACTCCCTAAAACCAAAGCATGATTTCTACAACACTCATAACAATTGTAATTGTCTATTTAATTTTTATAGTTGGTTTCATCTATGGTTTTGACAAGGTTGAAGATTTTGAGCTTCAGGATTTAGAACCAAAAACTAAGTTTTCTGTTGTTATTCCTTTTAAAGATGAGGCTGAAAATTTACGTGAACTATTGAACTCAATACATAGGTTGAATTACCCTAAGACAATGTTCGAAATTATTTTGGTTGATGATGATTCTAAAGATAATTCAGTTGAATTGATCCAAAACGTTCTCGATACATCACGAAAAAAGCGTGATACTCGAACTGACATCATTAAGGTTATAAAGAACAATAGTGTTACTAATTCCCCAAAAAAAGACGCTATTTCTACAGCAATCAAAATCGCAAAACACGATTGGATTATTACCACAGATGCAGATTGCGTTTTACCAAAATATTGGCTAGACACTTATGATGAATGTATTCAAACTCACCAACCAAATTGTATTGTTGCTCCAGTGACTTACAATGATGGCAGTTCCTTTTTAAAACGTTTTCAAATACTTGATGTTTTAAGTTTACAAGGTGCTAATATTGGTGGTTTTGGTCTTAAACTTCCTTTTCTATGTAATGGTGCTAATTTTGGGTATAAAAAATCTATATTTCAATCCGTAGATGGTTTTAGTGGCAACGACAATTTGGCTAGTGGCGACGACATTTTTCTACTTGAGAAATTCAAAAACGCTAATTCTAAAAAAGTCTTTTATTTAAAATCTGATAAAGCCATAGTAACTACAAAACCTGTTTCAAACCGCCGCACTTTAATTCAACAACGATTACGCTGGGCTTCTAAAACAAGCCATAATCCTAATTGGTTTTCAAAGTTAGTTGGACTCGTTATTTTTTTAGGAAATCTTGCTTGTATCACAGTACTTCCGCTTTTATTTTTTGGATTCATACCAACAAGAATTGTAATTGCTTTATTGGTAATAAAATTCAGTATTGATTTTCTCTTATTATTTAAAACCTCACGTTTTTTTAAACAAGAAAACGTCTTGTTTTCATACATTTGGTCTTGCCTAATTTATCCTTTCTTTAGCGTATACATTGTTGTACTATCGCTTTTTAAGCCATACAAATGGAAAGGTAGAACTTTTAAAAAGTAACCATTTCTTAAGATATTTTTAATAGCTTTACTGAAACCAACACCTGTAATGAGTAGTTGATATACCGCAAATCACTTAAAAACGAACAAATGAAAAAAATTCTTTTTGCAATACTGTTCTGTCTGGCTTTTCAGTTGAATTATAGTCAGGAAACCTACACCGTTAATGGTGAATCCTTAGAACTTAAAACCGAAATTAACGGCAAACTCGATTTACTTTGGAATGTTATTGATGGTAAATACCGTTATTTTGTTAAAACTGAAGATGGCAGTATTACTGAACTGAAGAATACCAAAGACGATAATAATGATTATCAAGAAGAATATAAATCTACACTTAGCAGCCTTACCAATGGCATACCTACAGACAAGCTAAAATTAACGCTTTACAGCCTTAGGAACTATATAGACAGTTATAATGCTTCTGTAGATTCTAACTACACTTCTACGAGTACTGAAAGTAGTGTTCAGTTTAGACTTGGGTTTTCTGGTGGAATTACAAATAATCCATTTGTTGGTAATCCTGATAACACTAAAACACCAATGCTTGGTGCTGAATTAGAAATTTATGAAGCTAATGTTTTACCAAGACACTCTGGTTTTTTGCAAGCTAGACACGCTTTTGAAAGTGATGATTTTCCTTACAGTACTACAGAATTTTCGTTAGGATATCGTTACAGATTTATAAACAAGGAAACATTTTCAATTTATGGACAAGTAAAATTAGCAACACTCAACCTTTCTAATGTTACATTCCTAAACGAAAGCGATATGGAAATTGAATCAAGCGAAACCTCGTTTGACATTCCTTTTATTTTTGGTGTTGGCTCTGATATTAAAGTAGGAAGTAACAGTTATATCACTATAATTTATGGTGAGTTATTTGCACTTCTTTTAGACAACCAAGGAAACTTCTCCACAGATATTGCGGTTGGTTATAAATTCAACTTGTAAAATGAGCCTAAGAAATTTTAAAACCTCTAACCCTGTTTTTAATGGTTATTTTTGGGATGATGGCAAATCATCTTCAAAAACCATGTCTGTTGCTGGTATTTTCTTTAAATCCATGATTGGTATTTTAGTTATTGCTGCTATTACAGGATACTTGTGGAAACTTAACGAAGCCGGAACTCCAATGCGCTGGTTTACATTAGGTGGTATGTTAGGCGCAGTAGTTGTGAGTGTTTTAATTTCTGTAAGGCAAAACTGGGCACATATTTTAGTACCGCTTTACGTTATTGCCAAAGGCTTTTTTTTAGGTGGCTTTTCGTCTTATGCACACCGAAATTTTCCTGAATTACCATACCAAGCTATTGGAGTAACCATCATTACATTTTTTGTAATGCTTTTGCTATATCAATTTAGAGTTATTGTTGTAACCAAAAAGCTACGAAGTGTTATAATTACTGCCACAATAAGTATAATGGTTACTTATCTTATTTCTTGGATATTGAGCTTTTTTGGTATAAAAACCTACATCAGAGGCACCTCTTGGTTTGCCATTGTCTTTAATATTTTAGCAGCTATTGTTGCATCCTTTGCACTGCTTTTAGATTTTGATTACATAGAGCGTTACAAAAATAGAGCACCAAAATACAAAGAGTGGTTAGCTACTTGGGGACTTTTAGCAACGCTTATTTGGTTGTATGTAGAAGTGTTGCGATTGATGCAGAAATTGGCGATACGGTTTTAGTTTTTCTCGCTATGGCGCAAAGACGCGAAGTTTTTTCTGTTTTCATCTAATTGATTTACAACCACTAACTACTAACAAACTAATCTATCTTAACTATAACAGGCAACTCAAAAGCTGTTGTAACTTGCTGTCCTCTTTTTATAGCAGGAAATATTTTTGGTACACCTTTTAAACTTTGACGCAATAAACTATCTATATGAGGAATTTGATATTCGGTTTCTGGTTTTAAGGTAATATCTTCTATTTGTAAAAGTCCTTTGTTGTCAATGATTAATTTTAATCGAATGGTATCATAAACATCTTCTGAAACTATGATGTTCTGACTTCCTAAATACTCATTAACGTGCTGTAATAAGGTATTCTGAAAACAAACCCTACTATCCTCTTTAGTTGTCATAGCCTCACAATTATCGAAAGTTGGATACGTGTCTACATCGTTCCAATTGAAGGTTTGTAATTCTTCTTCGAGTAAATCTTCTGAATTTACTTTTTGCTTCTCAAAATAGTCGCAAGCGGTTAGCAGAAAAATTAACAAAAAACAAGCTAGTCGGTTCATTAGCACATTTCTAATAGCGAAATGTACAATATTTTTAGGATTTACACTTCTATCTACTAAATACCTGGTTAAATATAGCTTAAGTTATATTTCTTAATTCAAAGTTATTGGCAGAGAAAATGCAACAGCAACCACCTCACCTTTTTGACGACCTGGTATAAATTGAGGTAATAAGCTTAGAACTCGTTTTGCTTCTTCTTCTAAAACCTTACTAGCTGCTCTGGCTTGAATTCTGGTTACATTACCATCTGTATCTATTAAAAAACGTGCAAAAATTCGCTTTTTCTGTAGCTCCATGTTCTTCTCTACATTTGTATTGAAATGCTTTTTAACATGAGCATTAATAAACTCATTGAAGCATTGCTTTTTTTCTTCTTTTGACATTAAACTTTCACAATCTTTATATGATGGTACTTCATCCACAGCACTAAATGGAACTTCTATCACTTCGACTTTATCTTCTTCTGTAAGTAATGGTGAATCAATAACAAAGGTAGTTTTTCCATCAGTAACAATAAGCTTTTTGTAATATGAATCTGTTTCTAGTTGTTTCATTAAATCATCAAAGCGTTTTTGTTCTTCTTGGGTTTTGTTTGACATATTCTCAACAAATAGTTTTAATGATCCATTTTCTGTGTAAGATTCCCACTTTCGTTTGGCCTCATCTGTTTTTTTCCATTCTAAATAACCCTTATAGTTTTTACGAGGTAACTCTTTCATTTTATCATAAGAAACAATATCTTCATCTGATAGGGTACCTTCGGCTTTTTTTCTTTTTAGCATACTATCTGCTATATACCTCACAAAAGCAATTGCTTTTAAATAATCTTCTCTAGATTCAATATATTTATCTAGAGATTCTTCTGCACCTACACCAACATATTTAGCTATTTCTTTAAAATCGACTTTCTCTTCTTCCATTTTAACAATCTCATTGTAATAAATCTCTAGAAGTTCTTCATCTGTTAACTCCTGATCCATTTCTGTTTTAATATCAGATTTTTCTTGTGCTTTAACTTCTGTTGATGTATAAACCAACATTGCAAATATCACAGGAAGTATAAGTGCATATTTAAGCAAACTCTTTTGGCTAGATTTTGATTTTTGTAACATAACAATTCGTTTTTTGATTAATGATTTTTTAAAAAATGTATTGGTAAAAGACAACGTGTTAGTGTCTAATATTTGATGTAACAAACTTTGATAATAATTAGACTTACCTTGATGTTTTACAGCGTTGGCATCTGCAATAAACTCGTGCAATTCTTTAACTCTATTTTGGTAGATATAAACCAAAGGACTAAACCAAAAGAGGATTCTTAGCACTTCAAAAAATAACAGATCTAAACTGTGTTTTTCTCTAACATGAACCAATTCGTGTTGATATATGGTGTCCTTCTCGGAACTTGGTATATTATCTCCTAAAAAGACGGTGTTAAAAAATGAAAAAGCAGCTGAACTTTTAAGAAGATTAACAACAAGGACATCTCCCTTCCAGCGCTTAGGATTATTGTTTTTTATAAAATAGAGTTTTGCAATTTTTACCACAAACATTAGTACTGCTAATACCATACCGATGTATAACACTATTTGCCATATTGGTAATTGTGAATTTGTAATGGCAGCTTCATTTATTTGTCCGGCCAAATATGGATTTGCATTGATGCTTGAACCGTCACCAATAAAGATTTCTGGCAGTCTTATTACGGTTTCTTGGGTTGTAACTTTTCTTAATTCTGGAAGTTTTACAAATGGTAACACAATAGAAAAAACCGATGTTAGCAATAGATAGATTCTGTTATAATTAAAAAAGGTTTCACGTCTTAAAAACAAGTCATAGACTAGCAGAAAAAGTGTTTGAAACAATACAATTTGAATGATGGAGTACAACATAATTACTTCTCTTTATTAATTTCATTCAGTAAACGCTCTATATCATTAATATCTACATCATTCTTTTTCACAAAAAAAGACACCATACTCTTAAAAGAGCCTTGAAAATAATTGTCTAATAACTTATTTATAGACTGGTTACTATAAGCTTCTCTTGCTACAATCGGGAAATACGTGTGACCTTTACCCTCCTTTTCATAATCCACAAAACCTTTAGACTCTAAAATCCTAACAATTGTAGACACAGTATTATAAGCAGGTTTTGGCTCTGGCAAAACCTTAATTATAGATTTTACATTAGCCTTTTTTAGCTGCCAAAGGGCTTGCATTATTTCTTCTTCTGCTTTGGTTAATTGTTTCATGTGTTAATATTTATTTTTTTCAAAGGTCACATGGAACACCCAATTAACATTCTGCTGTGTGCTTAAAGTTTGATAATAGGTGTTTCATTGAACTAAGTTTTTATTTGAATATCAAAACAAATATAACTAAATATTTAGTTTAAACTAATCTTTTAGTTAAAAATGTAACTAATGCATAATTTGTACGTCATATAACTGAACGTAACGATTTTATATGGAAATTTTTTTAGTTTCAGTTGGAGTAATCCTAATGATTTTAGGTGTTTTAGGAAGTTTTTTGCCTGTATTACCTGGTCCACTTACGAGTTGGTTTGGACTCTTAGTTTTACATTTTACTGAAGGCGTACAACTCAGTAATACATTTTTAATCGTTACGCTATTATTCGCCATATTTATTTATGTGTTAGATTATATTATACCTGCAATTGGAACAAAACGTTTTGGTGGTAGCAAAGAAGGTATGATTGGCACTACACTAGGTTTGGTTATTGGACTTATAACTCCTATTCCATTTGGAATTATTATAGGTCCTTTTATTGGTGCCTTAGTTGGAGAAATGGTTCACAGAAATGATATTAACAAGGCGTTGAAGGCAGCTTTTGGCTCATTCTTAGGATTTATAGCTTCTACATTCTTAAAATTTATTGTCACAGTAGTTTATTTAGGCCTTTTTATAGCCAAACTAACGGAGCATAATGCGAGTTGGTTTTAACAAAAAAGCAAGAAAAAAACCTAGTCGTAAAAAGTACAACTAGGTTTAATTTTTCTTGCTATTAACTCAACAATTACTTAAATGAGGGATTAATTAATTCTTGTTGACCTGTGGTAAATGTATAATATCATTTTAGTTTTTTGTTGTGGTAAAACCATAGACTTGTTGCGGAAAAACCGTAATTTCTAACTATACCAATAGATTCAAACGTTTTTTTAACCTCGTGAATACACCTATTTTCTTTAATATTTTTACAAATACCCTTTTTCTCTTGCTTCTTGAAGCAATGTTTCGTCCTTTCCATCTGCAACAGAAAACAATAATTTCAGCTGTTTTTTACGCTTTTCTATAGCACTGGTTGACAGAGGAATATACTCACTTAAGCTTTTGGTTTTTATTCCTTGTGACAGGAGGTGTAGAATTTTTCTGTTAATGTCATCGACATAAATTTCACTGGTAATTGTCTTTTTTACGTAGTTACTTACAGTACTACTGTAATACGGAGGGTATTTGAGAATTTGCTGAAAAGCATCGGCTAATTCCATGGAGGTTAAATCGCTCTTTATGAGAAAACCATCTGGATTTATCTCTTTTATAATGTTATGAATTCTAAAGGATTCATTGAACATTGTAAGAATTATAATTTTGGCCTCTGGAAGTACTTTTTTTGCTAGAAGTGCCAAATCTTCGCCTGAAGCATATCTTCCATCTTCTGATGGAGGCAGGCTAATATCAAAAAAAAACACATCGTAAGGTGTGCCTTTAGCTGCTCTATTAATCATTAATTGTGCAGTATCGCAATTATTAGCTGTATCGATAAGTAAGGTTTGGTCGTCGTCCTTTGTGGCCATTAACACGTTTTGGTAACCCTCAATAATTATAGGGTGATCATCTACCATTAAGATGTTAATATGTTTCATCTTCTTGTCTCTCGTTTTTAATAAGACACAGGCAATTCATCAGCAAAAGGTTTATTTAATTTTAAAACTTTTATACTTATACTGATTCATGTTCATGTCGATTGGTTATTGTAGGGAATCTTAACATTAACAGTTGTACCATTTCCTGATTGAGAAGTGAAGGTGATTTTTCCATTAATATCTTCAACACGAGATGTCATGTTCTTTAAACCAATACCTTTTTTGCTTTTCGATGTATCGAAGCCCTCTCCATCATCAATGATGTCTAGGCAAATTACATCATTTTCTAAAGAAATACTAATTTTTATAGCTTTAGCATTGGCGTGCTTGTAAATATTTTGCATAGATTCCTGAATGATTCTGTAGATATTAATCTTTGTTTTATTTGACACAGAATCCCAGCTGATATCGTCGGTATAGTTAAAGTCATAGGTTAGGCCATAAGCCTTTGTCTGGTTTTCAATTAGTTCTGAAACAATATCCATAAAACCAGAACCTGAAACAAAATCGGTATTTAACTCATGAGAAATCTTGCGGATGTCTTCTTCAATGGTTTTTAGTTGACCAATGTAATTGGCCCTAGTCATCATTGCTTCTTTACCATCCTTAAAGTTTATGCTATCTAAACTAAGACGCGTGCCAAACAATCGTCCCAAAACACCATCGTGTAATTCTTCAGAAATTCTTTTCTTTTCTAATGTTCTGGCTTCATCTACTTTATCCTGTTGGCTTAACATTAAGTTATAAATATCCTCGTTGGCTTTTTGTTGTACTTGTATAAGTTTTAGTTTTCTATTTTTAGCGCGTTGGGAGATAACTAAATACACTAAAACCGCAGTAAGCAATAATCCTGCTGATAGAATGAGAAGATAAAAGTTTTCTTTGGAGATTTGTTCGTTTTCAGCTTCTAATTGGTCAGTTTCGTATTCTATTCTAGCGAATTTATTTTTATTTGCTCTTTCTAGATAAAGTAAACTGTCTGAAAGCCTAATATGTTCATTTAAGTACTTAATACCTTCATCACCCTCTTTAATTTTAGAAAGAGTTACTAAAGACTCTAATATTATTTCTGTAGTAGAAAGTTCTTTCCCTAAATCATAAGCTTCTTGTGCATAATTTAATGCTGCTGTCTTATCGCCTTGTGCCAAATAGAATTTAGCTATATTTGATGCTAAGCTCATTTTGGTATAGCTATCATCAATACTTTCACTTAAAGTATAGCCTTCTTTAAAAATACCTTCTACTTTTGCATAATCATAATCGCCAGATATAAACTTTGTGTAAGCCAAATTATCTAATAAAGAAGGATAAAATTTTGGGTCTTCTAGATTATATTTTTCTTTATCTGAAATTAGATTTTCAAAAATCATAATAGCTTCATCATAATCACCTAACAACCTGTACACAATAGCTTTGTTATGTAGTGAGTATACCTCATTCAGGTATCCACTCTCTTTCCTATTAGCAATCTCAATAGCTATATCATAATATTCAAGAGATTTTTCATAATTTTTTAATTCTTTATTAATTATAGCCAAAAGATTATTTGCTATCCACAAGTCGTCCAAAACGATCTCGGTTTCCTTTAGGCTTTCTAATATTTTTATTGCCTTTATTGCATTTACTTCAGAATTTGTAAAATCATTTTCTTCTTCAAAAATATCAGCTATATATAAGTAAGAATTAGACTCTAAGTAAGTATTCTCAGTTGGAGAAAAGTATTTTAAAGATTTTTTGTAGTAAAAATATGAACTGTCATTTTTTAGCTGATATCTATATATTGATCCTAAATTTGTTGTTGCAACAACTACGGCAAAAGAATCATTTAGCTTTTTAGCTAACTCTAAATTACTTTTATTAATAGAGATGTAGTCAGAATCCATATCTAGCTGATAATAAACCATTGATAGAATTCTATTTGCACGAAGAATTAACGAATCATTTTCTGTCTCTTTCGCTATTTTAGAAAGCTTTTTAGAATACTTGAGGCGCTCTAATTTCGGTAGCTCATCATCAAGAGATAATTGCGTTAGAGAATCAATTATTTCTTGATTGAATTTATGCTCTTGTGCATTCAGACAAAAACATGTGAAGAGAATGAAAGGAAATATAAAATGATTTTTATAACTCAATATAACTTTAGTTTAATGAATATAAAATTATATTAAATTATTAAATAACAAAGCTAGACTTACATCAAATATAAGACTAGCTTTGCAGTAAACATCTTCTTAAGTCTTTAAGGACTTAGAAACGATTTAGATATTTGACTTTTTCTTTAATTTCTTTTTGTCTAACACTACTAGATTTTTATTGCTGTAATCTTTATACGTTGGCTCACCTTCATTAGAAACAACCTTATCAGATTGCACACCAGACACAGTTAACAAAGCAACAGCTACTAAAACTAAAGTAATTTTTAGGGTTTTCATAAGTATCAATTTAGGGTTAAATAGTTAACATTATATTTTGCAGCGATAATCGCTACGACGAGGGAAGGGAATGGATAATTAACTATTATAAGGTTATCACCTTAAATTGTACTAAAATAAAACGAGGGACGTTTTAGTTATGTGTTTAATGAATTAAAATTCTTGGAAGTTGAATTTGAGGGCTTTCAAGAGTTTACAAATATATAAGTATTTGCCATACATACAAATAAATCACCGACAAAACGATATAAAATATCGTTTAAATGCATTTCTAGTGTTGAAATCCTGTTGAAAAGTAGATATTTCTCTATAGCTAGAAGTGCTTAAAAACAAAAAAGCATCCCGATTTTCTATAAGAAAAAAGGAAAGCCTTTCATTGGTAAATATCCAATTTTTATTGGATTTTTACTACGTCTCAGATATTACTCTGAGCACAACACAACGTCTTTTATACTAAAAAAGCTTCCTATTGCCAGAAGCTTTTTGCGGTCTGGACGGGACTCGAACCCGCGACCCCCTGCGTGACAGGCAGATATTCTAACCAACTGAACTACCAGACCGTTGCATAATTGCGAGGGCAAATATACACTGTCTTTTTAATTCCGCAAACAAAAAATAAAAAAATATTTACCACTCTAAATAAATTTTTGACGCTCAATCATATATGTAGTAAGTATTTGATTAAAACCTTGTCTTATATCAGCCTCAACATACTTTATTCTATACTGCCCACATTTTAACCTTAAGGTTTTGAAGTACTCACTTACAGCCTTTTCATAATTCTCCTTAATATTATCTGGGTATAAGTTAATAAACTCACCTGTCTCGATATCGATAAATCGTTTTGGTCGATTGTCGAAATCAAAGGTCAGCTCCTTGTCCCTATCAAATACATGAAAGAGCACAACTTCATGTTTATTATACTTTAAATGCCTTAATGCTTCAAATAATTTTTCATCATCTTCTGAGGTTTGAAACATATCCGTACACACAAAAATTAAAGAGCGTCTATGAATCTTTTCTGCAATTTGATGCAAATACATATATGTCTCTGTACTCTTTGATTCTGGTTTTGACACTACAGCCTCACTCAGTTTACTTAATAACATTTGGTGATGGCGTTCACTTCCTTTCTCCGGTGCATAAAAATCATAAGCATCACTGTAAATACTTAAGCCAACGGCATCACGCTGTTTTTTTAAAATATGCATTAAAGATGCGCAAGCTAAAGCAGAAAAAGCAGATTTATTAAGGTTATCTATTGTTGTACCAGCAGATTCTGGATAGTGCATAGAAGTACTATTATCTAAGATGAGATGACATCTTAAATTGGTTTCTTCATCATAGCGCTTAGTATACAATCTATCAGTTTTGGCATATAGCTTCCAATCAATATGCTTGGTGCTTTCACCTTGATTGTAAATCTTATGTTCAGCAAACTCTGCCGAAAACCCATGAAACGGACTTTTATGCATCCCAGCAATAAAGCCTTCAACAACTTGTTTTGCTAAAAGTTCAAGGTTTTTAAAACCACCTGCTTTGTTTAATTCTTGTTGTAAATTCAAAATATCTTATTGCAAATCTTTTATTCATCTATCATTTCGAGCGCAGTCGAGAAATCTCTACTGCAGACATCTCGACTGCGCTCGATGTGACAGAATACTTTGATTAACATAATACCGAAACTAAAAAAGGTTTGTCGTAAAGACAAACCTTTTATCATTTCTTTTTGAAAGTATGTTTACAAAAGTGCATCGATTGCTTCAGCGTAAGCGTTTTTTGGTGCTACACCTACTTGGCGACCTACAACTTCTCCATTTTGAAATACTAAAACCGTAGGGATATTTCTTACACCATACTTAGCTGCAAACTCTTGGTTAGCATCTACATCTACCTTACCTACAACAGCTTTACCTTCGTATTCTGTAGATATTTCGTCGATGATTGGCCCAACCATACGACATGGTCCGCACCAAGCTGCCCAAAAATCTACCATTACTGGTTTATCACTTTTTAATACTGTTTCTTCAAACGTTGCATCTGTTATTTCTAATGCCATAATATCTAATATTAATTTAATTCTACTTTAATTACACAAAATTAGTCAAAAATTCTGCCAAACCTTACAATGCTTGTATTTGTTTTGATTATACATTTATTGTTTAGGCTTATACTAATTTAGCTTGTACTTTACATCAAGACCTTTTAACTCATTTAACAACTCTTGCGAAATATTAACTTTCTGAATTCTACTAGGCATAGTGAGTTTTAACTTTTCAGAATTATCGTAAACCGAAAAGTTCAAACTCTTAGTCCCTTCATGCATTCTTATTAAATCTTGAAGCTTTAAAATCGTGTCTTCTTCTAAATCATGAATATTTAATTGGATAGATAATTTTCTTGCATACGTTTCCATAACATCATGCAATAATTGAAAATTATTAAACTGAATTCTAGGATCTCCTTTTTGACCTGTTTCTCTATTAGTCCAACCTTCGCGCACAAAAGCTCGCACATAGACAAATGAATTTACCACAAAGAAATGTCTAAACTTTAGATAATCCTCCCCAAAAATTCTAAATTCATAACTATCTGTATAATCTTCGATGGTAAATAATGCCCAGCCTTTGCCTTGCTTACTTACACGATGTTGCACGTCTGTAACAACACCACCAAAAGTAATTTCTCTGTTAACAATTGCTTCTAAATCATTAAAAACAGAAATTGTACCATTACAGAAATTCTTCATTTCAATTTTGAAATCATCCAACGGATGACCAGAAATATAAATACCAACCACTTCCTTCTCTCTTGAAAGTTTTTCCATCGTTCCCCAATCTTCACATGGTGGTACTTGTGGTTCTGCAATTTCTACTCCACTGGCCTCACCAAACAAACTCACTTGTGCAGAATTTTCGTTTTCTTGGTGTTTAGCGCCATATTTCATGGCCTTTTCTAAAAAGGTTATACCATCTCCATCATGGGCAAAATATTGAGCACGATGTGTATCTTCAAAACAGTCAAAACCACCAGCATAAGCTAAACCTTCGAATGACTTTTTATTTGCTGCTCTTAGGTCTACACGTTTGGCTAAATCGAAAATAGATTTGTAATTACCACCCTCTTTTCTATTCTCTACAATGGTTTTTACGGCTCCGTGACCAACACCCTTTATAGCTCCCATACCAAAACGCACTGCGTTATCTTGGTTTACCGAAAACTTATAGTAACTTTCATTAACACTCGGCCCAAGTACTGGCAAACGCATACGTTTACACTCTTCCATAAAGAAGGTTACGGACTTAATATCATTCATGTTGTTGGACAATACCGCAGCCATATATTCTGCTGGATAATGCGCTTTTAGATAAGCTGTTTGGTATGCAATCCAAGCATAACACGTAGAGTGCGATTTGTTAAATGCATAACTAGCAAAGGCTTCCCAATCCTTCCAGATTTTCTCTAGCTTTTCCTTGTCCATTCCTTTAGCAGCAGCCTGTTCAATGAATTTAGGTTTCATTTTATCTAGTACTGCCTTTTGCTTTTTACCCATGGCCTTACGCAACACATCGGCTTCACCCTTGGTAAAATCAGCCAGTTTCTGGGACAATAACATTACTTGCTCTTGATAAACCGTAATCCCATAAGTTTCCTTGAGGTATTCTTCCATTTGAGGTAAATCGTAGATAATCTCTTCTTTACCATGTTTTCTATTAATAAAACTTGGAATATATTCCATAGGTCCAGGACGATACAAGGCGTTCATTGCAATGAGGTCATCAAAAACTGTTGGCTTAAGATGCTTCATATGCTTTTGCATTCCTGGCGATTCATACTGAAAAATCCCAACCGTTTCACCTCTTTGGAACAACGCATAGGTTTCTTCATCATCTAACGGAAAGTTTTCAGGATCGAGTTCAATACCGTGTCGTGCCTTTACAATCTTAACCGTATCTTTAATTAAAGTTAAGGTCTTTAATCCCAAGAAATCCATCTTCAGTAATCCAGCACTTTCTACAACAGAGTTATCAAACTGCGTAACGTATAAATCTGAGTCTTTGGCTACCGAAACCGGAACATAATTGGTAATATCATCTGGTGTAATGATAACACCACAAGCATGAATGCCAGTATTTCTTACAGAGCCTTCTAAAACTCTTGCCTGGTTTACCGTTTCTGCCTGTAAATCTGAACCGTCTGAGATATTTAATAGTTGATTGACTTTTTCTAATTCTTCAGCTCTAAACTTGCTTGCTAATTCTTTTTCGCTCTTACCAAATATCTTTCCGAGTTTGGACATATTCGGAATTAGTTTAGCAATATGATCCGCTTCATTTAATGGCAAATCCAACACACGTGCCGTATCTCTAATTGAAGATTTAGCAGCCATTGTACCATAAGTGATGATCTGTGCCACCTGATTAGCTCCATATTTATCGATAACGTATTGCATAACGCGACCACGACCTTCATCATCAAAATCGATATCGATATCTGGCATACTCACACGATCTGGATTTAAGAAACGCTCAAAAAGCAGATCGTACTTTATTGGATCTATGTTGGTAATCCACAAACAGTATGCTACTACCGAACCTGCTGCCGAACCACGACCAGGACCAACGGATACATCCATTTTTCGGGCTTCGCGAATAAAATCCTCTACAATAAGGAAGTAACCAGGATATCCTGTATTTTCAATAACGCTCAACTCAAAATCGAGGCGTTCTGCTATTTCTGGCGTAATCTCACCGTAGCGCTTTTTAGCACCTTCGTATGTTAAGTGTCTTAAATAGGCATTTTCTCCGCGCTTACCATTATCTACTTCATCCTCTTGATGTTTGAATTCATCTGGTATATCAAAAGCAGGAAGTAATACATCACGAGCCAATTCAAACGGTTCAATTTTATCAACCACTTCTTGAATGTTCACAATAGCCTCAGGAATGTCTCTAAAGAGCGCTTTCATCTCTTCAGTTGACTTAAAGTAATATTCTTGATTTGGTAATCCGTAACGATAACCACGACCACGACCTATTGGTGTGGCTTGTTTTTCACCATCTTTTACACACAATAAAATATCGTGTGCATTGGCGTTTTCTTGTTCTACGTAGTAAGTATTATTTGTAGCAATTAGCTTTACATCGTGCTTTTGAGCAAATTGAATAAGTACTTGATTAACACGATTTTCATCTTCCTGATTATGACGCATCAACTCGATATACAAATCATCTCCAAAGGTGTCCTTCCACCAGATTAAGGCTTCTTCAGCTTGATTTTCACCAATATTCAGCACCTTGCTTGGCACCTCACCATAAAGATTTCCTGTTAAGCAAATAAGGTCTTCTTTATATTGCTCTATTAGTTTTTTATCAATTCTTGGCACATAGTAAAATCCGTCCGTAAAAGCTGCAGAAGACAGCTTTGCCAAATTGTGATAGCCTTTTTTATTCTTTGCTAAAAGAACAATTTGGTAACCGTTATCTTTTCGGGTTTTATCGGTATGATCTTCGCAAACAAAAAACTCACAACCGATAATAGGTTTTATTAGTTTCCCTTTCTTTTCTTCACCATTTTCTTCAGCCTCTTTATGCTTTGCTTTTACAGACTTGTTATGATTAGAAACTGCTTGAACAAAGTGAAAGGCTCCCATCATATTTCCGTGATCTGTTAGCGCAACAGCAGGCATATTTTCTTTTGCCGCTGCCGCTACTAAATCACCAATACTGATGGTAGATTGTAAAATTGAAAACTGAGAGTGGTTATGCAAATGCACAAACGCTGCATTAGCCAATTTTGCAATAGCTTCTTTGTTTGTGTGTGTCGGAGTATCTTGAGACTGCTTCTTTTGAAGCCTTGCATTCATCTTAGCGCTTTCGCGTTTAAGATTAAGGTGTTTTAGCCCAATTAGCTGAATTGGTTGCGGATTGGCTTCAGAAAATTTCTCAAAATAATCTGGTTGAACGTCTAACTGTTCTTTAGTGTATTCTTTTCGCCTTACTAATTCTAAAAAACAACGTGTCGTAGCTTCAACATCGGCAGTTGCATTATGCGCTTCGGCAAATGGTTGGTTGAATAAAAACTCGTGTAACTCTGTTAAGGTTGGCAGTTTAAACTTTCCACCTCTACCGCCAGGAATTTTACACAACTCGGCCGTATGCTCTGTACAGGTATCTAATACTGGTAATTCTTGTAGTTGGTTTGCGACACCTTCCCTAACAAATTCGGCTCCCATAATGTTGAGATCAAACCCAACATTCTGACCAACCACAAATTTAGTTTTCTCTAAAACAGCATTGAATTTTTCTAAAACTTCGGCAAGAGAAATACCTTGTTCTTCTGCCAACTCTGTAGAAATACCATGAATTTTCTCAGCATCATACGGAATATTAAAACCATCTGGCTTAACCAAATAATCTTGATGATCTATGCAATTACCCATAGCATCATGCAACTGCCATGCTATCTGAATACATCTTGGCCAGTTATCTGTATCTGTTATTGGTGCATCCCACCGCTTTGGTAAACCTGTGGTTTCAGTATCGAAGATTAAGTACATAAGTTACCTGTTTTAGACCTTGAAAAAGAGTATGAATTTGTCGTAAAAATAGCCCTTAAAATTACATAGAATATCGACTTACTTTAACGGAAGTTGTTAAGAGTTTTAAACATAAAAAAACCATGCATTTTGCATGGCTTTTTGCTTAACAATTTATCGTATTTACGAAACTATGTTTTCAAAATTTTCAGCACTTCTTATGGCTGTCTCTATGGCACTTTTTTGATTTTTAAGAGTATTGATTAGAGGTGAAGGCATTGCATGTCCAGAAATAACTTCATTATATTCCTTTAAACTTGTTTTTTCTATTCTTACAGTTTCTTGCAGCATAGCTTCTTCATCGTTTGATGAAAAAAGCGATTTAAGAGACATCCAATTTTGATGAAGTTCTCCTTTAATATTACCTGAATTTTCAGGTATATCTTTATTTTCCCAAACTTCGCTTCGTAGCTCCTTCACAAATCTTGCGCGTTCTTCTGCTCTAGATTTAAAAAAGTTTTTTATGTCAGCGCTGTCAACCTTTTCAATAGCCTTTTCGTAACTATCCTTGGCGTTCATATTCTTTTCTATAAGTTCGTTTAATTTATTTGATCTTTCTTTGGTATTGTTCATTATGTTTTGTGTTTTGTTTACAGTAGTTAATTTGATGCCTACTGATTTTGCATCTACTAGAGTTGTTTAGTCCAGTAATTTTTAAAATAAAAGCCATGAAAATCATGGCTTTTAGGGTCTTAATCTAACTTAAGATATTATGATAAGACTTCTTCATAAAGTTTTACTGAGTTGATAGCTGCTTCTATCGCGTTTCTTTGTTCGCGTAACAGCTCTATTAACCTTGATGGAAAATTGTTGTCGCTTAGCAACTCATTATATTCTTCTAAACTGGCCTTTTCACCTCTTAAGGCTTCATTTAAAATGGTCTCTTCATTATTGGAAGAGAAGGTGGCTTTTAAACTCATCCAATTTCTATGCATTATTCCTTTTAAGCTTCCCGAATCTTCTGGTATTTCACCATAAGTCAAAATTTCTGTTCTCAATTGGCGTGCAAATTTGGAGCGTTCTTCCGCTCTGTTTTTAAAGAAGTTTTTAACACTAACGTTGTCTACTTCTTGCATAGCATTAATGTAACCTTTTTCGGCGTCATAATTTTTTACTAATAATTCATTTAACTTGTCTGAAACTATTTTTTCGTACTTCATAATATCTTTAATCATTTTTTAATTTCAATAAGTTCTTTATAGATGCGTATTGTTTCACATCTGCACTTATAGTATAACATTCATACACCATGAAGTCAAGTTATTTAACACCATTTAATAGTCTTTAACAGCCTTTAACAAAAAAGCGCTATTTGAAAATTTCAAATAGCGCTTTTAATTTTACTTTTAGCTTTTTTATAACTGTAGATAATCTGGCACACCATCTCCATCTGCATCATCATTAGTTGGGTCTCCATCCATGTTGGCGTCTTCGTTTATGGTTAGTATACCATCACCATCATCGTCTGTATCTAAATAATCTGCATCACCATCTCCATCAGTATCTGTAAGATTACCATTACCATCTAATTGCAACTCTAAAGATGTTGGCACACTATCACCATCATCGTCGTCATCTAAGTAATTTGCTATACCATCCATATCTGTGTCGTCGTTGGTTAAATCACCATCGCCATTAAAATCTTCAAAAACATTAGGTACGCCATCTTCATCATCGTCACCACAATCCAAACTATCAATTTCAGCCTGAATTGCACCATCTTCATCTCCACAAAAATTAATCTGTTCTTGTAAGTAAACTTGATACTGCGCACATTTCTCAGCAAATTCACCCATGGTTGCAGTATTATACTGTACTTCAGCTTCGTTACGGTTATTAGTTGCTATTTCACAGCTTATTTGACAATTTCCTAAATCCTCAATCATTTGCTGAATAGAACCATCTAAATCACCACAATAGTCACGCTGAGTCATTAAGGCTTGTTCATAAGCATTACATGCCGTTTCGAATTCGGTGCTACTTACAAATCCATCTTCATTAACTTGCTGAGCCATTTCATATGCATTCAGAGCTGTTTCTGCTGCCATTTCTGTATCTGTACACGTTATAGGATCTGCGGGAATTGTTCCAGAAATTAAAGGCACTCTATAAAATACACCTCCATAAATTGGCCCATTTTGTCCTGTTACAGGATCCAAACCTATTTCACCCGTTAATCCTGTGAAATTAATTGATTGTGTCGCTGTCTCGTTAAAAGCAGTAAACCTAAATGTACCTGTAAATGTATTATTGTCAATTTCATTTAATCTTATTTCTCCATACTCTGGGTAAGAAGGCGGATCATCGTTAGGTCTAGGATTATTATTTGTTGAGTAAATAGTACCATCTGCAGCTGTAAAACGTGCTTCTATTGTATTTACATCCCCAAAGACGTAAACACCAACTGCAACTGTAGGTATTATCAACTCTAATGTTTCAATATTATTTGTACCGTAAAGTGTTAGGAATCCATTTTCATCAATACTCGCTGAGAAAGCTTTTGCTCTCCAAGATGTTCCATCTAAAGAACCCTGAAATGCTGGTGAGTTAAATTCAACTTCATCGCCACAGCTAAATACTGATAATAAGATAAGAGATAAGACAATTAATTTTTTCATTATTGAGCGGTAATTAATCTTTGTTTCAAATATAACGAAACAAGAATTCCAAAAGTATAATATTTTTTTATACTAGACTTACTCTCCGACAGCACTTTTGTTTAAAGTGATAATCTTTTAGTTAAAATGGCTAAAAAGCTTAAAAATTAAAAAATTGTATTATCTTTGCGCCCTCATTAATAACGGAGGTCGAGAACCTCACTAATTAATTATTATGCCTGTAAAAATTAGATTACAAAGACACGGTAAGAAAGGAAAACCTTATTACTGGATCGTAGCAGCGGATTCTCGCGCTAAAAGAGATGGTAAATACCTAGAAAAATTAGGTGCTTACAATCCAAACACAAATCCTGCAACAATAGACCTTGACGTAGATGGTGCTGTAAAGTGGTTAGAAAATGGTGCACAACCAACTGATACTGCTAAAGCTATTTTATCTTACAAAGGTGCTTTATTAAAAAAGCATTTAGCAGGTGGTGTTAAAAAAGGTGCTTTAACTGAAGAACAAGCGGAAGCTAAATTCAACGCTTGGTTAGAAGAAAAAGCAGCAAAAGTACAAGCTAAAGCTGATGGTTTATCTAAAGCAGATGCCGATGCTAAAGCTAAAGCACTTGAAGCAGAGAAAGCTGTAAACGAAGCTCGTATCGCAGCAAATGCTCCTGTAGTTGAAGAAGAAGTTGCTGAAGAGACAACTGCTTCTAACGAAGAAGAGTAAAAAATTTATTTTTATACTTTTAAACCCTGACATTCATCGTCAGGGTTTTTTATGCAAAAAACTTTCTTTTGCATAATGCTGAACTTGTTTCAGTATCTAAAACTTAAATGATATAGACCATAGAATAAATTCAGGTTGATAAATCATTAATTTGTTATGAAAAAAGAAGATTGTTTTTACTTAGGAAAAATTGTAAAAAAGTACAGCTATAAAGGAGAACTTTTAGCTAAACTAGACACAGATGAACCCGATCTTTATGAAAATATTGATGCCGTTTTTATGGATCTTAGAGGAAATCTTGTACCGTTTTTTATCGAATCTTCGCAATTACACAAATCTGATTTACTTAGATTAAAGTTTGAAGATATCGATACCGAAGCTGATGCTGAAGCTTTAATAAAATCTGAGCTCTACTTACCCTTAGACTTACTACCAAAACTAGAAGGAGATAAATTCTATTACCACGAAGTTATAGGTTTTACTATCACAGACAGCAATTTTGGCACTGTTGGAATTATAAAAGCTATTAATGATACTACAGCCCAAGCACTATTTGAAATTGACAGAAATGGTATTGAAATTTTAATACCTATGAATGATGAGTTTATAATTAAAGTAGATAAACCAAACAAAACCATAGAAGTTGAAACTCCTGAGGGGTTAATAGAACTTTATACAAGCCCATCCTAAATCCTTCTCAAAGGGAAGGACTTTCACTCTTATGGAAAAGCCTTTTAAATTCAAACAGTTTACAGTAAAACAAGATCGCTGTGCTATGAAAATTGGCACAGATGGAGTTTTATTAGGTGCATGGACTTCTGTAAAACATAATCCCTTTAGTGTTTTAGACATTGGTTCTGGCACAGGCATTCTGAGCCTTATGATAGCTCAAAGAAGTCATGCCGAGCAAATTGAAGCGATAGAAATTGATGATGATGCTTATGAACAATGCTCCGAAAACTTCGAGAATTCGCCTTGGAACGACCGCTTGTTTTGCTACCATGCTTCGCTTTTAGAGTTTGTTGAGGAAGTTGAAGATGCTTTCGATTTAATTATTTGCAACCCTCCTTTTTATTCCGAAGATTATAAAACCGAAAATAAATCCAGAGATTTAGCTCGTTTTAATGATTCCATGCCTTTTAAACATATTATTTACGCTGTAGCACATTTACTTACTGAAGATGGTTTGTTTTCAATAGTTATTCCCAGAAAAGAGGAAAAGGATTTTATAGCTTTAGCCAATACTATTGGCCTTTTTCCTGTGCGTATACTTCATGTTAAAGGGAATCCAGATGCTGATGTAAAACGTAGCTTAATTGAATTTAGTTATACTGAAAAAGAAACTGAAACTTCAGAATTAATTATTGAAAATGAACGTCATAACTACACTAAAGATTACATCAATCTAACAAAAGATTTTTATTTGAAAATGTAACGCTTCTGTTGGGCAATGAAATCGATTTCGTTACTTTTGTGAAACTTATAAAATAACAGCTTCTATTTTGATAAATCTTCAAGATTAGAAGTTATAAATATCATAATCAGAATGAAACCAGATTTATTTGAAGCTCCTGACTATTATAACTTAGACGAATTACTTACTGAAGAACACAAATTGGTTCGTGATGCAGCCAGAGAATGGGTAAAACGAGATGTTTCTCCAATAATTGAAGAGGCTGCTCAAAAAGCAGAATTTCCAAAATCTATTATTGGTGGGTTAGCAGAAATTGGTGCTTTCGGACCATACATTCCTGAAGAATATGGTGGAGCAGGATTAGACCAGATTTCTTACGGTTTAATCATGCAAGAAATAGAACGTGGAGATTCCGGAGTACGTAGTACAGCATCCGTGCAGTCGTCTTTAGTAATGTATCCTATTTGGAAATATGGTACAGAAGAACAACGTCAAAAATACTTGCCAAAATTAGCTTCTGGTGAGTGGATGGGTTCTTTCGGTTTAACTGAACCAGATCACGGAAGTAATCCAGGTGGCATGACGACCAATTATAAAGATATGGGAGATCACTACCTTTTAAATGGTGCTAAAATGTGGATCTCTAATGCTCCTTTCTGCCAAGTAGCTGTAGTTTGGGCAAAAAATGAAGAAGGACGTATTCACGGCTTAATTGTTGAGCGTGGTATGGAAGGTTTTTCTACTCCAGAGACACATAACAAATGGTCGCTTAGAGCTTCTGCTACAGGTGAGCTTATCTTTGATAACGTTAAAGTTCCTAAAGAAAATTTACTGCCAAACAAATCTGGTTTAGGCGCTCCACTTGGTTGCTTAGATTCTGCACGTTATGGTATTGCTTGGGGAGCGATTGGAGCAGCTATGGACTGTTATGATACGGCTTTGAGATATAGTAAAGAGCGTATTCAATTCGGTAAGCCAATTGGTCAGTTTCAGTTACAACAAAAGAAGTTAGCCGAAATGATTACCGAAATTACAAAAGCACAATTATTAACTTGGAGATTAGGTGTGTTGCGTAATGAAGATAAAGCTACATCAGCTCAAATCTCTATGGCAAAACGTAACAATGTAGAAATGGCTATAAACATTGCTCGCGAAGCCAGACAAATGCTTGGTGGTATGGGAATTACTGGTGAATATAGTATAATGCGTCATTCTATGAACTTAGAAAGTGTAATTACTTACGAAGGCACACACGATATCCATTTACTAATTACAGGTTTAGATATTACTGGCTTAAACGCTTTTAAATAAAAGAATACTATATTCTAAATATTAAAATGCTTCTCTTTTTTGGGGAAGCATTTTTAATTTTTAAGAATGCCGTATCTTTACTCGATAATCGAGATTTGAATGATTCAATTCTTGCGCTACAAAATCTGAATTTGTTTCTTATTAATAATTCGCAGGCTTGCTTCAAGGTCATTGATTTATATGAAGAAGTTGATAATTTACATATGTTTAATTCTTAGTGTACTTGGCTGCAACTCTAATGATGATGTTTTACCAAGATTACCTCAAGCCTATTCTATTTTATCGCTAGGTGACAGTTATACTATTGGGCAAAGCGTATGCGAAACCTGTCGTTTTCCTGAACAATTGAAAGATAGTTTAATCTCTAATTTTCCGGTAGAGGACACGTTCAATCTGCAAGTTATAGCGCAGACTGGATGGACAACTACAAGCCTAATAAATGCAATTGAAAATGAAAATCCACCAAACACCTTTAATTTAGTGACCTTGCTCATTGGTGTGAATAACCAATATCAAAATAGGCCATTCTCACTGTACGAGGAAGAATTTCCAATTTTAGCGAATAGAGCAATAGCATTAGCGCAAGGAGATGCAAGTAAAGTTATTGTAGTTTCTATACCAGATTATGCGTTTACTCCATTTGGGCAAGGTTTTGGGTTTTCGGCAACAACATCAGAAGAGATTGACCAGTATAATAGCTTTGCAGAAAACTATTGTTTGGCTAACGATATTAGCTTTGTAAACATTACAGATATTACAAGAGAAGGGTTAAATAACCCAGATTTGGTAGCACAAGACCAGCTTCATCCTTCTGAACTTGCATATTCTTTGTTTGTACAACGATTGTTACCTATTGCCACAGAAAAACTTCAATAAGTTTTACTACTTTAGACAAACAATTTCAATTATATGTCTTCAAAATCTAGATTAGATCGTGCTTACAAAAATGCGCATCGCATTAGTTTTGATGACGCTTCAAAATTCATTTTATTTAGTGATTGCCATCGTGGTGATAATAGCTTTGCAGACGATTTCGCTAATAACAGGAACATATATTTTCATGCACTAAAACATTATTATACCGAAGGTTTTAGTTATTGTGAACTAGGTGATGGTGACGAATTATGGGAAAACTTGTCTTTTGAATCTATACTCAACGCACACAAGAATGTCTATTTGCTCATGAAGCAATTTCATGAAGAAGATAGACTGCATATGATTTGGGGAAATCATGATATGGTTTATCGCGACCCTAAATATGTAGAGAAGACATTATCGACTTATTTTGATCCTAAAGTAGGCGAAGATGTTGAGTTGTTTTGTAATATAAAATATCATGAAGGTATTGTTTTAAAGCATTCTGAAACAGAACAGGAATTGTTTCTCTGTCATGGTCACCAAGCCGATTGGTGGAATTACTTATTCTGGAAATGGAGCCGGTTTATGGTTCGTATTCTTTGGAAGCCCTTAAATGTTATGGGAATAGCAGATCCTACAAGTCCTGCTAAAAACTACAAAGAGCTCATAAAAGTAGAACGCAGAACTAAAAAATGGATTGTAGAAAATAACAATTTAGTAACCATTGCTGGTCATACACACAGACCACGTTTCCCTGAGCCAGGTGATATTGCTTTTTTTAACGATGGTAGCTGTGTACATCCAAGAAGTATTACTGGTCTTGAAATTGAAAATGGAAAAATTTCTCTCATTAAATGGCAAATCGTCACTACTGAAGATGGTACATTAAAAATTGATCGTTTTTTGTTAGAAGGACCTACTCCTTTAATTGAATATAAGACATCTTGATATAAAGAAAAGATTGCCACATCCTGTGTCCTCACAATTACAAGTTTTATGGTCAGCTCTCTGGTGCCAGCTCCACCTCCAAACCTTCTAATTCTGGCGTAATTGGTATCTGGCAACCTAAACGAGAATTATCTTTTACATAAAAAGCTTCAGAAAGCATAGCTTCTTCGTCATCCTGCATTTCTGGTAATTCGGTATCACTTAGGACATAACATTGGCACGATGCGCACATGGCCATACCACCACAAACACCAATAGTACCTTCTGGAGCGAGTTCGTAAGAACGTACTACTTCCATAAGATTCATTGCCATATCTGTTGGCGCTTCAATTTGATGTGTTACACCGTCGCGATCAATGATAGTTATATTTATGTCCATAGTAATTAGTTGTTAGGAAATAGTAGTTAGTTTTTGATAGATTTGATTAAACCATGTAACATTTTAGAAATCTCGTTAGTCATTTCTATTAATTCTCTTGATTCATCTTGACTTAAGAAATTTAAACTAATAGATAAATATAACATTGACCTTACTTCACTATTCGATGATAAAGCTATATACAAAAATCTTGTGAAATCTGCATTCGAATTTCTATCAAAACCTTCTGCAATGTTATTAGAAATTGAAACTGACGCTCTTTTTATTTGATCTCTAAAAGAAAAGTCATTATTATCTTTGAAGACATTATAAATAGCAACAGCTAAAGCCTGAGACTTTTGCCAAACTAATAAATCTTCAAATTTTTGAACGGCCATTTACTAATTACTTTCTACTATTTACTAACTACTCAATAGCCTTTACAACGGCTTTTGGTGCTTCTTTACGTGTACCATCAAAACCATCAACACCACTCACGGTAGTGTATTTTAACACATAGCGTTTTCCAGGATTTATGATTTGATAGGCAGCTTGACACATCAAAGTGGCTTCATGAAAACCGCAAAGTATTAACTTTAATTTTCCAGGATAGGTATTACCGTCACCAATGGCAAAAATACCTGGAATATTAGTTTGGTAATCTAATGCGTTATTGACTTTAATAGCATTCTTCTCAATTTCTAATCCCCAATTTGCGATTGGCCCTAACTTAGGAGAAAGCCCAAAAAGTGGCACAAAATGATCACATTCTATCTCAAACTCCTTTTCGATATGTTGCGCTTGTTTTACAACAACAGCATTTACTTTTTTATCACCAACGATACCGATAACTTCTGCTGGTGTAATTAAGTTAATCTTTCCTTTATTTTTTAACTCCTGAACTTTCTCAACAGAATCTAAGTGCCCTCTAAACTCGTTTCTACGGTGAATTAAGGTGACCTCTGAAGCGACATCGCTTAAAAATATACTCCAATCTAATGCAGAATCTCCACCGCCAGCAATAACAACCTTTTTATTTCTGTAGAGTTCTGGTTCTTTAATCATATACTCTACTCCTTTATCTTCAAAATCTGCAATATTATGAATTAACGGTTTCCTAGGCTCAAAGCTACCTAAACCACTTGCAATGGCTACAACTGGTGCTTTATGCTTAGTTCCTTTGTTTGTAGTTACAATAAACGACCCATCTTCTTGCTTCTCAATGGTATCAGCACGTTCTCCTAGAGTAAAACCAGGTTCAAACTGCTTGCATTGTTCCATCAACTTGTCTGTTAAATCACCAGCTAAAATCTCAGGATACGCAGGAATATCATAAATGGGCTTTTTAGGATAAATTTCCGAGCATTGCCCTCCTGGTTGTGGAAGCGCATCTATAAGGTGACACTTTAACTTTAATAAACCTGCTTCAAAAACTGTAAAAAGGCCTGTTGGACCAGCACCAATAATAAGAATATCTGTAGTAATCATGTTGTTGCGAATTGGGAACAAATGTAATAATGCGATATAAGATATAATGTGACAATTGTCACACTATTTATTCTACATTGATTACACGTTCTATCTGCGGAGCATATTTCTTTATAGTCATCTCAACACCAGACTTTAAGGTCATCTGGTTAACACTGCAAGATGTACACGCACCTGTTAATTGTACTTTTACCAGCTTACCATCATCAATAGATAATAAATTGATGTCACCACCATCACTTTGGAGAAACGGACGAATTTCGTCTAGCGCCTTTTCTACGTTTATTTTAAGTTCTTCTGAGCTCATCTATTATTTCTTTACTGCAGAACATCCTGCCATTGTTGTTATTTTTATTGCTTCGGTTGCAGGTAGGTTTTCATTTCTATTCACAACTTCTTGCACCACCTCTCTTGTAATGTCTTCAAACGCTTTTTCTACTGGAGTTGCAGTCTGTAAAGCTGCAGGCCTACCTAAATCGCCCGCTTCTCTAATACTCTGTACTATTGGCACTTCACCTAAAAACGGAACGTCTAAATCTTCGGCTAAATTCTTAGCCCCTTCTTGTCCGAAAATATAATATTTATTTTCTGGTAATTCGGCAGGAGTAAAATACGCCATGTTTTCAATGATCCCTAACACAGGTACATTGATGCTATCTTGCTGAAACATTGCCACACCTTTTTTAGCATCTGCCAAAGCTACATTTTGAGGTGTACTTACTACTACAGTACCTGTTATAGGTAATGCCTGCATGATACTAAGATGAATATCTCCAGTACCTGGAGGTAAATCAAGCAAAAGAAAATCTAATTCTCCCCAAGCGGCATCAAATATCATTTGGTTTAGTGCTTTTGAAGCCATTGGACCTCTCCATATTACTGCCTGATCTGGTTTTGTAAAAAACCCTATAGACAATACTTTAACTCCATAATTTTCTATAGGTTTCATTTTAGATTTACCTTCTACGTTTACAGACAGTGGCCTTTCGTTTGCCACATCAAACATTATTGGGATTGAAGGTCCATAGATATCTGCATCTAACACACCTACTTTAAAGCCCATTTTTGCTAATGTTACTGCCAAGTTAGCTGTTACCGTAGATTTACCAACACCACCTTTACCAGAGGCTACAGCTACAATATTTTGAATTCCAGGAATTGGTTTTCCTTTGATTTCGTTTTTTGTTGGTTTAGCAGGTGCATCTACCTTAATATTTACTTTTATTTTTGCCTTTTCATAAACCTCTTTATGAATGGTTTGCAAAATTTCAACCTCAGTTTTTTTCTTCGCCTGAAGGCTCGGATTTTTAATAGTTACATCTACGATAACCTCATCTGCAAATGTTACAACGTTTGTTACCGCGCCACTATCTACCATATTTTCCCCTTCGCCAGGAGCAGTGATGGTTTTTAGGGCTTCTAATATATCTTTCTTATTAAGTTTCACGTTTTTATCTAGATTTAATCTAAATGCAAAGATAGTTAATAAAGGTAGAAGTAAGAAGTGGTAATCTAGAAGTTATTTATAGCTCGATTGAGGAAATAAATATGTGATTATTTGTAAATAATTTAAAAATTAGGAGATATTTAGATATTTTGTATATTTGATAGTATTTGTAAATTTTTAAATAATTAGGAAATATTAATGAATTATGATTGAGAAAGCGCCTAAATTTAATATAGAACCTGAATCAGATATTTGGTATGCCGTTATTTTAAATAGATTATCTAAAGCTGGTGAAATCTATAATAAAATAGACGAGAATTATCTCTATTGGGATAAAATTAAATATTTGAATTACAAAAATATAGATTCTGAACTATTATGGTCCGTTACTAAAACTAGAAGAGCGCTGAGAGAGAATTTAATTAAACTAAGAAACCAGTCTCTTAACAACCTTTACTACAATATAAATACATTTCTAGAACAAAAACTCCATTATCTAGACTTCAATTTCGGTGCAGGTCTTCAAAAGGAACAATTGCTTACAGATTTAGACCGACAAGACTACCTCAACAATGCCTTAATGGAAGAATCAATCTTTTCTTCTATGATTGAGGGTGCCACAACAACAAGGGTAAAGGCAAAAGATATGCTCAGAAAAAGGAAAAAACCAAAGAACAAATCTGAGCAAATGATTTTAAATAATTATAAGACCATTCAGTACATAAGCGAGCACCAAAGCGAAGATATATCCATTGAGAAGTTATTTGAAATCCATAGACTTGTAACCGAAAACACACTTGAGAGCGAGAACGTTGGTGTGTTTAGAAACAATAATGAAATAAACGTAGTTAATGAGCTAACAGGAGAGATTGTTCATACACCACCAAATTTTGAGGAATTGTTTGGATTAATGAATTCGTTTTGCGAATTTTTCAATAACAACCCTACTGAAGATTTTATACATCCAATAGTTAAAGGTAGTATTCTTCACTTTTTAATAGGTTATATTCATCCATTTGTAGATGGCAATGGAAGAACCGCTAGAGCAATTTTTTATTGGTATCTATTAAAAAACGGATATTGGTTAACAGAGTATATGTCTATTTCTCGTGTAATAATGAAAACCAAAGTGCAATATGAAAAAGCATATATCTACACTGAGATTGACGATATGGATGTTACCTATTTCATTCACTACCAAGTAAAAGTTCTTTTAAGAGCTTTTGAAGAGTTAAAGACCTATGTTGCCAAAAAGAAAAAAGAACAACCTAAGTTGTCTAAATATTTGAGATTTGAAGGTATTAACGAAAGACAGGCCATTATACTTCAAAAAGTTGAAGAAGACAGTAACCGCTTCTTTACTGTTAAAGAAATTGAAAACACTTTTGGCATTACAAACCAAACTGCTAGGACAGATATTGAAGAGTTAGTAAAATTAAATTTTTTAAAGAAAATTGCAGTCAATAAAAAAACATACAATTATTGGAAAGGTGATACTTTTGATTCGACATTCAATTAGTCTTTAGGACTCTAAAATGAGTTCTTAAAGACAGTTTATAGTTCTTTTGAAGGATCCCAAAATAATGCATCAAAATTTTGTATTTGATTTTCTACAACTTCAACCCCTTCATTCTCTAAAAGTTGTTGCATAAGGTTTGTTCCTTCAAAATGGTGCTTACCTGTTAGCAATCCTTTTCTGTTAACTACTCGGTGCGCTGGCACATCTTTTCCGCCAGAATTATTCATAGCATAACCAACGATACGAGCACTTCTTTTAGCCCCTAAATATTTTGCAATTGCACCATAGCTAGTAACTCTTCCAAAAGGAATAAGCCTTGCTACATCATACACTTTTTCAAAAAAACCAAGCGTTTCGGGTTTCATTACAACTCTTTAAGAATATTTATAAAGGTGACTAAAGCTACGATTCCTGTTATGATTCCAATGCTGTAGTTCATACTTTTTTGAGACGTGAATTTTTTATCTTTTATCTTGTCGAAAAAGAAAATATAGAAGTAAAGCATTACAAACGTACCCATTGCAGCTCCGGTAACGTAAGTTACAATGCTTGTTTTTTCAAAATTCATCCAGCCAAAAGACGCCAGAGTGATTGTCATGTAAGCTTGATACGGAATTGGGAAAACATTCAGGGCAGATAGAAGCATACCATGAAAAAAACGACTTCTTTTGCTTCGAGTATCTGCTTCAACTTTTGTTTCTTTTTGATTTCTTGCAATAACCAAAAAGTAAATCGTAATAAGCACAAAAATTACAAAAGCAACTCGTTGCAGTATCTCTACAATATCTGGTCTATTAGATAAATAGCGTGCAAAAATAGCCGCAACATACGTTTGAATAAAAACAACTAAACAAACACCTGAAGAAAAAGTAATTCCACGACCTGGCCCCTCCTTAAGACTTATCTTAGCGGCTGTCATATTTAGCAAACCTGGCGGAATAACACCAATTAGTGCCACAAAAAGACCAAGGAAGAAAACAACTGTAATACTCAAATTTTAGTTGATTTTAAATCTAATATACGTAATTGCTTTGTCTTTTTCTAAATACTGATTTTCGTAAAAGGTCTGTATTTGGGTAACTTCTTCTGGACTACCTTCTAATTTATAAACATTATGATTGGCATACAGTACTTCATAACCTAGACCATGTAACAATCCTAGAGTGTACCCATGCATAAATTCACTATCAGTTTTAAGATGCATTAATCCATTTGGTTTTAGAATTTTCTTGTAGCGCTCTAAAAACTGAATATTAGTTAATCTGTGCTTTGTTCTTTTATACTTGATCTGCGGATCTGGAAATGTAATCCATATTTCATCAACTTCATTGGCTTCAAACACATACTCTATGAGTTCTATTTGAGTTCTTATAAAAGCTGCGTTATTGATATCTTCTTCAATGGCTGTTTTTGCGCCTCTCCAAAATCTAGCACCTTTTATATCTATACCAATAAAATTTTTGTTCGGATAACGTTGTGCCAAACCAACAGTATATTCCCCTTTGCCACAGCCCAATTCTAATACTAATGGATTTTCGTTTTTAAACACCTTTTCTCTCCATTTACCTTTTAAAACAAAATTGCCACCTGTAAGTTCGTCTCTGGTTGGTTGAAACACATTATCAAAGGTTTCATTTTCTTTAAATCTTTTGAGCTTATTTTTACTTCCCACGTTTTACTGCTTATTAATAATTTGGTAAAATTAAGGAAACATTTTAAGCTTTATCTTTGCTTTTGATGAAAAGGATTTTAGTTGCCCCATTAAATTGGGGCTTAGGACATGCAACCAGAAGCATTCCTATTATAAATGCTTTAATAGCAAATAATTTTGAACCTGTTATTGCCAGTGATGGTGAAGCTCTGAGATTATTGCAAAAAGAGTTTCCCAAACTTCAGGCGCTAGAACTTCCTTCATACAATATTACTTATTCTAAAAAAGCTAATAGTTTTAGGCTAAAGCTCATTAAAGATTCCCCAAGTCTATTAAAAACAATAAAAAGGGAAAAAAAAGTTACCGAAAGTCTTATAAAATCTGAAAATATTTCAGGTATTATTTCTGACAACAGATTTGGTGTTAGAGATAAAAGTATTCCTTCGGTATTTATCACACATCAATTACGTGTGTTAAGTGGAAGTACAACATGGCTAAGCTCTAAACTTCATCAAAAAATCATTTCAAAATTTGACGAATGCTGGGTGCCAGATCATACAGGTACAAAAAACTTGAGTGGAGACTTGGGACATATTGAAGGATTTAATTCTACCATAAAATACTTAGGCCCTTTGAGTAGATTTGAAAAAAAAGATTTAGAGAAAAAGTATGATCTTCTAGTAGTTTTATCAGGACCAGAACCTCAACGCTCATTTTTAGAAATAAAGCTTCTTGATGAATTACAGTCCTATAATGGTAAAATTTGTTTTGTAAAAGGCCTTATTGAAAACGAACAGCGTAAAACACAAATCAACCATATTACAACATACAATTTTATGACAAGCACTGAGCTTGCAAAAGCTTTGAATGAGAGTGAACTCGTCTTAAGTAGATCTGGCTATACATCCATTATGGATTATGCAAAACTTGAAAAGAAAGCGTTTTTAATACCTACTCCAGGGCAGTTTGAACAAGAATATTTAGCAAAGAAATTTGCAGAAGAACAAGTAGCTCCTACTTGTAAACAGAACGCATTTAAAATTGAAATGCTAAATGAGATTGAAAATTATTCAGGATTTAAATATTTGCAGTACGACCTTAACTATAAAAAATTATTCGGCCTTTTCTAAAGTAAACGAAAATTCACTACCTACTCCTAACTCACTCTCCACATACATCTTTTCCTCATGAGCCTCGATAATATGCTTTACAATGGACAAGCCTAAACCTGAGCCACCTTCTTTTCTCGATCCACTTTTATCAACTCTATAGAAACGCTCAAATAAACGAGGTACATTTTCTTTTTTTATACCTTCACCATTATCTGTTACTCGGATGATCGCTTTATTTTTTATAAGGTTTTCTATACTTACCTCAGTAGTTCCCTTTTTTCGTCCGTATTTTATAGAGTTTACTATTAAGTTAGTAAGCACTTGCTGTATGCGCTCTACATCTGCATAAACATAAATTGGATTGGGATAATCCATATCAAAAGTGAGGGTAATCTCTTTTTTTGCTGCTTTCATTTCAAACAACTCAAATACATTCTGAACGAGTTTAACAATATCAAATTTCTCTTTATTAAGACTTAGATCACCTACTTCGAGCTTTGTAATCATATCTAAATCTTTTATGATATAAGTTAAACGCTCAACACCTTTGCTTGCTCTTTGTAAGTACTTTTTTCTTATTTTTTCATCCTCAATACCACCATCTAATAGTGTATCTATATAACCTTGAACTGTAAATAAAGGGGTTTTAAGTTCGTGCGATACATTACCTATGAACTCTTTTCTATATTCTTCTCTTACTTTTAAGGTTTCTATTTCAATTTTTTTGCCTCTAGCATATTTATCAATCTCTTTGGTTAACGTCCCCATGTCTGTCGTTATAGGTTGTTGCCTCAGACTTGTTGATTCCAAAAGCGTTAAGTCGTCATATATTTTTTTTACTCTTCTGTATATAAAGTGCTCTACTCTATACTGTACAATAGCAAAACATAATGGAAAACATATTATGGGAAAGAATATAACCTGCCAATTAAATGTATGGTAGTAATATAAAAAAACACTCACTAGGAGTGTTGCGAAAAAAGTAACATACAATGATGTTCTAATGGCGAACTTGTATGTTTTTTTTAGATTTTTTTTCTGCATTAGTCTACAAACTTGTACCCAACGCCTTTTACTGTTTTAAAAGATTTGTCACCAATCTTTTCGCGAAGTTTCCTAATGTGCACATCTATTGTTCTTCCACCAACAACCACTTCGTTACCCCAAACTTTGTCTAAGATTTCTTCGCGCTTAAAAACTTTACCAGGCTTTGTTGCTAACAAAGATAATAATTCAAACTCTTTTCTAGGAAGAATAATTTCTTCACCTTTTTTTGTGATTTTGTATTCTTCTCTATTAATTACCAAATCCCCTATTTTAATAGAATCGTTTGGATTATCAGTGTCTTTTAGTCTTCTTAACAACGCTTTTACCTTACTAACAAGAACTTTTGGTTTTATAGGCTTTGTAATATAGTCGTCCGCACCTGCATCGAAACCAGCAACTTGAGAATAATCTTCACCTCTTGCTGTTAAAAATGTAATAATAGTATTGTTGAGTTTAGAGTCTTGTCGAATACGCTCACAAGCTTCAATACCATCCATCTCAGGCATCATGACATCTAATATAATTAAATGTGGTTTGTGCTTTTTAGCTTTTTCAATAGCTTCTACACCGTTTTCTCCCGTTATAACCTGATAACCTTCTGAAGATAAGTTATAACCTACTATTTCTAAGATATCTGGCTCATCATCTACCAATAGTATCTTAATATCCTTTTTTTTCACTGTTAAGATAATTTTAAGCTAGCGTAAATATAAAATATATCTCATTAAGTAATCCGTTTATCCAAATTGATAACAATTCTCTAACATTGAATTTCAAGGCTATGATTTTAAAACAATTAAAAAAAATCGGATGTTAACTTATTGTAAAAAAGCACGTTGTTGACAAAAACTTCTCTTAAAGCTCAGTATTTGTTAGTATATTTACGAACTAATTTTTTAAAAATCAATTATGAAAAAACTTTACTTTTTGTTAGTAACAGTCTTAGTTACTTCATTGTCTTTTGGGCAAGACCTTATTATAACGGGAGCTTATGATGGCCCACTTTCTGGTGGTACACCAAAGGGTGTTGAAATATATGTTGTTAACGATATCGCTGATTTAAGCACTTACGGTATCGGGAGTGCAAATAATGGTGGTGGTTCTGATGGTGTTGAATTTACGTTTCCTGCAGATGCAGTTACAGCAGGTACTTTCTTATACGTTGCTACGGAATCTACTCAATTTACAAACTTTTTTGGTTTTGCACCAAATTATACAACTGGATCTATGGGTATTAATGGTGATGACGCCGTTGAATTATTTTCTAATGTTGACACAACACCTGTTGTGATAGATGTTTTCGGAACAATTGATTGTGATCCAAACGCTGGCGGAACAACATGTCCTGAATGGGAACATACTGATGGATGGGCATATAGAATTGATGGAACAGGACCAGAAGGCTCCACTTTCACCACTTTAAATTGGACTTACAGTGGAACCAATCAATTAGAAGGTGGTGCAACAAATGCTGAATGTACTGTACCTTTTCCTATAGGTTCTTATTCAACAACAGCATCGACTACACCTACTATAAACCTTAATGGTTCTGTTAGTTTATTTTATTATGAAGGCAATGGTCCTTCAGGAGAAGAAACACTTTCAATTTCAGGTATTAACTTAACTAACGATATAACTTTAAGTGTTCCTTCTGATTTTGAAGTATCTTTAACTTCTGGTGGCCCTTATGCTAGTTCTGTAGTTATAACACAAACAGGTGGTACTGTCATGCCAACAGATGTTTATATTCGCTTAGTTTCTGGCTTAACTGTTAACACTTACACAGGTGATGCAACGGCTTCTTCTATGGGAGCTACTGATGCTACATTAGCATTAACAGGTACTGTTGCTCCTGCAGATCCTTTGATAAACACTTCAGGGAGTATTTCTGATTTAGAATATACTGTTGGAAACGGCCCTTCAACTGATGACAGCTTTGGTGTATCTGCATTGTTTTTAACAGATGACCTAGTAATTACAGCTCCAACAAACTTCCAAGTTTCTTTAACTTCAGGTAGTGGTTTTGCTAATTCCATAACTATTACACCAGATATGTCTGGCGAGGTAACTTCCACTGATATTTTTGTTAGGTTAAACGCTGGGCTTGCTGTTGGTAATTACACTGGTGATGTAACTGTTACTTCTACTGGTGCTACTGACAGAACAGAATCTGTAGTAGGTAACGTGAACCCTGCTGCTGCTTGTTCAAATGTAGGTGATGTAATCATTACAGAAGTTATGCAAAATCCTAGTGCAGATACTGATCCTGCTGGTGAATATTTTGAGCTGTATAACACAACTGGTTCTAGTATAGATCTTCAAGGATGGGTAATTAAAGACGATGTTTCAACAGGCGAGACACACACAATTATTTCTTCTTTAGTAATTCCTGCTAATGGTTACATTGTTATTGGCAACGTATCTACAACTGTACCAACGTTAGACTACAACTATGGTAATGACATTTCGTTAGGAAATAGTACAGATGGTATTATTATAGAATGTGGTGGAGGTACTATTGATCAAGTTATTTGGGATAACGGAGCTACCTTCCCTGACCCATCAGGCGCTAGTATGGAACTTTCTGTAACAGCCCTTAATGCTACTGATAATGATGATGGTGCTAATTGGGGTGTTGCTACTTCTGATATCGGTAACGGAGATTTAGGAACTCCAGGTGCTGTAAACGATTATAGTTTATCAACTAATAGTTTTGAGAATACTACTTTCTCCATTTACCCTAACCCAACAAATACTGGTATAGTAACAATTACATCATCTAATAGTGATGTTATGAACGTACAAGTATTTGATATTCTTGGTAAGCAGGTTAAGAATGAAACTTTAATTCACAATACGTTAAATGTTTCAAATTTAAATACTGGTGTATACATTTTAAAGATTACTCAAAACAATGCTACTACGACTAAAAAGTTAGTTATTAAATAATCATTGTTTTAATCATAAAGAAAGCGCAGCTGATACTTAGCTGCGCTTTTTTATTTTCAATACTTTTGTAAAATGATTTCTGAAGATGCTATTTTTAATATTAAGACCAATGCCGAATTTGAGGCATTAGCACTTGATATCTTTAGATTTCAGTTTGAAAACAATGCTGTTTATCGCTCTTTCTGTGATTTATTATACAAACATCCATCCGATGTAAATAGTCTTACAGAGATTCCTTTTTTACCCATTCAATTCTTTAAAACACATGAGGTTTTAAGCTCTCAAAATAGCATTGAAAAAACCTTTACAAGTTCTGGCACTACAGGAACTACAACAAGCAAACACTTAATAACTAATCTAAATATTTATGAAGAAAGCTATCTAAAAGGCTTTCAACATTTTTATGGTAGTGTTGAAGATTATGTTGTATTGGCTTTGTTGCCTTCTTACTTAGAGCGAGAAGGCTCATCGCTTATTTACATGGTTGATGATTTAATACAGAAATCTAAACATCCGGTCAGTGGCTTTTACCTTAACAATCTTGAAGACTTATCAAAGACACTTAATAAGCTTGAAGCAAGTGGCCAAAAAACACTTTTAATTGGTGTTTCTTTTGCATTATTAGATTTGATTGAACAGTTTCAATTTAACTTACAACATACCATTGTAATGGAAACTGGCGGTATGAAAGGCAGACGAAAAGAGATCATAAGACAAGAACTCCATGACCAGCTTAAAAAAGGCTTTTGCGTTAACCAAATTCATAGTGAGTATGGTATGACGGAACTTTTGAGTCAGGCATATTCTAAAGGTAACGGGATTTTTGAGTGTCCGCGTTGGATGAAAATTTTAACCAGAGATACTGAGGACGCTTTAACTATATTACCTTCAAATAAAACAGGTGGTATCAATATTATTGACTTGGCAAATATTAATTCTTGTTCATTTATTGCCTCTCATGATTTAGGCAAAACTTCTGAAAATGGACAGTTTGAAATCATAGGCAGGTTCGACAACTCTGACATTAGAGGCTGTAATTTAATGGCCTTGTAAGGTTTTCTAATCTATTACGACCAAATAAGTGCTATCGAAAAGAAAGATTTTCAATAGTTGATTGATTGGTTAGATGGTGCCCAAAAGAGATTTTGGGCACTTTTATTATTCAACCTTTATTATGTAAGTGTTTTTCTTCCCCTTATTAAGTATGATATAAGTATTGTTAACCAAGTCTTCTGATGTTAACTGATAATCTTCTTTTACTTTTTCTTTGTTAACTGAGATAGAATTTTCTTTTAAAGCACGTCTTGCTTCACCATTAGAGTTTAAAAAATTGGTTTTTACAGCCAATGCGCCAATCATATCTAAACCTTCATCAAATTCTGCTTTAGAAATATATGCTTGAGGTACTCCTTCAAAAACATCTAAAAAGGTAGCTTCATCTAAAGTCTTAATATCTTCCTTAAACGTCTTACTAAACAAAATGTTTGAAGCCTTAGCTGCATTTTCATAATCTTCTTTAGAATGCACCATAGTGGTTATTTCTTCAGCTAATTTCTTTTGTAATGTTCTTAAATGTGGAGCTTCACTATGAGTTTCTATAACCGCTTTAATGTCTTCTTCTGTTAAGAAAGTGAAAATCTTAATATATTTTTCAGCATCCTCATCACTTGAGTTTAACCAATATTGGTAGAATTTATAAGGCGACGTTCTTTTAGCATCTAACCAAACATTTCCCCCTTCAGACTTACCAAATTTAGAGCCATCGCTCTTTGTAATTAACGGACAAGTAATTGCAAAACCTTTACCATTACCTATACGACGTATTAGCTCTGTACCTGTGGTTATATTTCCCCATTGGTCACTTCCTCCCATTTGTATTGTACAGTCATTCTCTCTATACAAATGCAAAAAGTCATAACCTTGTACTAGTTGGTACGTAAATTCCGTAAAACTCATACCATCATTAGAAGACTCCCCAGAAATTCTACTTTTCACAGAGTCTTTAGCCATCATATAGTTTACAGTAATATGCTTACCGACATCTCTGATAAATTCTAAAAATGAAAATTCTTTCATCCAATCATAATTGTTTACCAAAACTGCCGCATTAGTAGCATCACTTTCAAAATCTAAGAAGTGAGATAATTGCTTTTTTATGGATTCTTGATTGTGACGTAGCGTTTTTTCGTCTAACAAATTACGTTCGCTAGATTTACCTGAAGGGTCACCAATCATACCTGTTGCACCACCAACCAAAGCCACTGGTTTATGTCCGCAACGCTGGTAATGCGCCAACAACATAATTGGCACTAAATTACCGATGTGTAAAGAATCTGCCGTTGGATCAAAACCAACATATGCACTTCGCATAGTCTCTAACAAATGTTCTTCTACTCCAGGCATACTTTGGTGTAACATGCCTCTCCATTTTAATTCTTCGACAAAATTTTTCATTCTTAAACTCGTGTAATATGATGTAGGCAAAGATATGTTTCCACTTTAAAAGACAAAAGACAATTTTAACGTAATTTAGCCTTATGATTTTAGTCACAGGAGGAACAGGATTAGTAGGTTCACATTTGCTCCATACGTTAGTCTCAAATGGACAAAGTGTTCGTGCAATCTACAGACGAGAGAAAACCTTAAAACGGGTTGCCCATGTTTTTGGTTATTTTTCTAATGAGTCTGAAAACCTATTTAATAAAATTGAATGGGTAGAAGCTGATCTTAATGACATCCCAAAACTTCAGAAGGCTTTTGAAGGCATTACACATGTTTATCATTGTGCAGCTTTTGTTTCTTTTGAACCTGACAAATACCATCAATTGCGAAAAATTAATATAGAAGGTACCGCAAACATTGTTAATCTTTGTATTAGTTATTCTATTAAAAAACTATGCTATGTAAGTTCAATAGCTGCAATTGGACATCATGAAGATTCTTCAAAGCTTATTACTGAACAAACGGCTTGGAATCCCGAAGAGGACAACAGCGTTTATGCCATTACAAAATATGGTGCAGAACTCGAGGTTTGGCGAGGCACACAAGAAGGGATTGATGCTGTGATTGTAAATCCTGGAATTATACTAGGTGCTGGCTATTGGAAAGGTGGAAGCAGTGGTAATTTGTTCAGAAAAATACATGAAGGTATGACATATTACGTAAATGGAGTTGTTGGGTATGTTGATGTATTTGATGTGGTAAATACTATGATTTCCTTAATGGAGAGTAATATTAAAAATGAAAATTATATTTTAATCGCTGAAAACCTGAGTTTTAAAGATTTTCAACACAAAGTAGCACAAAATCTAGATGTGAGCCCTCCTAAGAAAGAAGCTAAGCCTTGGCTTTTAAATATTGCTTGGCGTTTAGATTGGTTAAAACACAAATTAACAGGCTCTAGAAGAAATCTTACAAAGCAAACTGCCAAATCTGCGATAAGCATTACCAAATACGATAACTCTAAAATCAAAACTGCAATAGGTATTGAGTTTAAGTCTATTGACCAATCAATTAAAGAAGTTTGTGTGTTGTATCTAAAAGATTTAAAAGTAAATTAATTACTAGCTTTTTGTTTTAATGCTTTTTTGATAGAATCTTTTCGTTTGTTATTAATCTTACTCATAGAATCTCTTCTACGCTTAGCTATTTTACTTTCCTTTTTCTCTAAATCTTCAAACCTTTCTTTATCCTTCTGCAATCTGCTTTTTACCTTCAATACCATGGATTTATATAAATCCGTATCAAAAGCATAGTAAGCATTACTCTCAGCAAACTGAGCACTATCAATTTTGTGTTTATTTAAAACATATGACTCTGGCACAATACCTTTATCTTCTAATAGCTTTCTATTAACTCCTTTAGCCGCATTAATTACATATAGGTCATAAAGAATATTTTCCATCTTATCTGTAGAAATGAGATTATTTGGCTTTGGTGGCTTGCTTTTATTATCACAAGAAAACACAAAGACAATTAAAACTAATATGTAAAAGAATTGTTTCATCTATTAAAAAATTTGCAAAAACATATGATTCAGCTATTTGATTATCATGGTGTGTAATGCTTCTACTTGCCTAATGCCCATTATGGGCTTTTATCTATTGAAAGTTAATCGCTTCGCAGCTTTAACGTTTAATACTTTAAAATTGTTGTAAACCAAGTTACCATTTAAAATAGTATGCGTTATTCTGCTTTTAAAGGTATTACCTTCAAAAGGAGACCAACCACATTTGTACAAAATATTTCCTTTATTTACCGTCCATGGGCTATTGGCATCCACTATGACCAAATCTGCATAATAGCCTTCTCTAATATAGCCTCGCTTCTCAACATCAAAAAGAATTGCTGGGTTATGACATGCTTTTTCTACAATTTTTTCTATTGAAATTTTTCCTTGATGATGCATTTCTAATAGGGCTACTAATGCATGCTGAACTAATGGCCCACCAGAAGGAGCGCTCGTGTAGGGATTGCTTTTTTCTTCCAAGGTGTGAGGTGCATGGTCTGTGGCTATAACATCTATTCTACCGTCTAACAGCGCCTTAAGCAACTGTTCTCTGTCCTTAGCTGTCTTTACAGCTGGATTCCACTTTATATGGCTACCTTTTTTTGCATAATCTTCATCAGAAAACCATAGATGATGGATGCAAACCTCTGCGGTTATCTTTTTTTCTTTTAGCGGAATTTTATTTGTAAACAAATTGGTTTCTTTCCCTGTAGACAAATGAAACACATGTAATCTAGCTCCTGTCTTTTTTGCCAATTCTATTGCCTTAGAAGATGACAAATAACAAGCCTCCTCACTTCTTATAATTGGATGCATTTCCATTGGAATATCATCGCCATACTCCGCTTTATATTGCTCTAGGTTTTCTCTAATAGTAGCTTCATCCTCGCAGTGCACTGAAATAACCATATCTGTACTCGAGAATATTTTCTCTAATACTTCTGGATCATCAACTAACATGTTTCCTGTAGAAGATCCGAGAAATAATTTTAATCCTGCAACTGTTTTAGGATCTACTTTTAATATCTCATCTAAATTATCGTTTGTACCACCAAACATAAAGGAATAGTTGGCGTAAGACGTCTCTGCAGCAATGGTAAATTTTTCTTCTAATTTTTCCACAGTTGTCGTTTGTGGATTAGTATTAGGCATTTCTATAAAAGATGTAATACCACCAGCTAATGCAGCCTTAGATTCTGACTCTATATTAGCTTTATGGGTTAAGCCAGGCTCTCTAAAATGCACTTGGTCATCTATCATACCAGGCAAAACGTAGTTACCTTCGGCATCAATAACAGTTATGTCTGCGGATTTAACACTAATAGAACTGTCTATTTCTTTTATAATTTCGTCTTCAATAAGTATGTCGCCTTCAACTATTTTACCTTCGTTGACGATTTTAGCATTTTTTATGAGGGTTTGTTTTTTCATGTTTACTATGACTTAGTGAATAAACTTTTCAATTTTAAATTAATAACTCCAAAAATTGCTTCAGAAATAATACTTCCACTCATTTTTGATTTCCCTTTAATTCTATCTTTAAAAATAACAGGTATTTCTACAATTTTAAAGCCTTTTTTATAAGCTTTGAATTTCATTTCTATTTGAAAAGCATAACCAACAAATTTTACTTTGTTTAAGTTAATGGATTCCAAGACCTTTCTCTTGTAACATATAAAACCTGCAGTAGAGTCCTTTACTTTCATTCCGGTTATTAGCCTTACATAACGTGAGGCGCCATAAGACAACAATATTCTGGACAAAGGCCAATTAACAACTGTAATTCCTTTAACATATCTCGATCCAACAGCAATATCCGCACCGTTAACGGCACAAGCATCATACAGTTTTATTAAATCATCCGGATTATGGGAAAAATCAGCATCCATTTCAAAAATAAACTTATAATTACTTTGTAAAGCCCATTTAAAACCCGAAATGTAAGCAGCTCCTAGACCACTTTTTCTTTCACGTTGTAACAAGTGTAGCTGAGTTATATAATCTTGCTGAATAGACTTAACCTTGTCTGCTGTGCCATCTGGAGAGTTGTCATCTACCACTAAAACGTGAAATGACTTGTCTTGCGAAAATACAGCTTTTAAAATAGCTTCAATATTTTCAATCTCATTATAAGTTGGGATTATGACAAGTGCGTCAGACATTTATATACTTTTAAAACACGTTTTGGTTTTACCGATAGAATTTTGACAAATGTAAAGTTTTTAGTGGATTAAAAACTGTTATAAGTTTATTAAGATTTTAATTATGGTTACCTTTAATTTCTTTATAACTTAGCACCATGAGGAACTTTATAACTCACGAATGGTTTACAGTTTTTACAGTTTTTGGAATTTTTGCACTTGCTATTGCCAAATTTCTAAACGCACTACGGTTTAGTGATTTTATAGCTATTATAGGAAATTCAAAATACCTTAAAATCTACAGTAAAGATCAGAAGTTTATAGACCCTTTTGATGGATTACTGTTTGTCAATCTGGTTTTTTCAGGAAGTATATTTTTATTTTTTAGCTATTCTACTTTTGTTTCACCATTAACATTTGAGTTAATTTCTTTTTTAAAACTACTGTTGGCCGTTGCGACCGTTGTGATAATTAAGACATTATTAGAGCGACTTATTGCTAGTCTTTTTGAAATTGACAGCATTATTGATGCCTACTTATTTCAAAAAATCACTTTTCTTAATTATTCTGGTTTAGTTTTAATTGTCACTAACTCACTGTTACTCTACACGCTTACAAATCCTAGGATTATAATAACTGTATCTTTTATTCTGATTTTATTAATAAATCTTATTGGTTTTATAACTTCATTTAAAAACTATCAAAAATTAATAAATCCCAACTTTTTCTATTTTTTATTGTATCTTTGCGCTCTCGAAATTGCGCCTTATGTGCTTTTATACAAGGTAATTAGCGAGTATAACTTTTAAATAAAGGGGTTTACATATGAAAGTGAAGACGATTTTAGTATCGCAACCAGAGCCTAAAATAGAGAACTCACCATACTTTGATTTGCAAGAAAAGCAAAAAGTTAAGGTTGACTTTAGACCTTTTATACATGTAGAAGGTGTTTCAGCAAAAGATATCAGACAACAAAAAATAGATCTTAGTAAGTTTACTGCTATTATACTTACTAGTAGAAATTCTGTAGATCACTTCTTTAGAGTAGCTGATGAAATGCGCTTTAAAGTACCTGACACTATGAAATACTTCTGCCAATCTGAAGCTGTTGCCTACTACTTGCAAAAATATGTAGTTTACAGAAAACGTAAAATTTATGTTGGTAAACGTACTTTTGAGGATTTAACTCCTTTAATTAAAAAATATAAAGATGAATCGTTTTTATTACCTACAACAGATAAGGTAAAACCTATAATACCTGAAAACTTAGACAGCTTAGGTGTTAACTGGAAACAAGCTACATTTTACAAAACTGTAATAAGTGATTTGTCTGATTTAGCTAACGTTTACTATGATATCTTGGTATTCTTTAGCCCATCTGGTATTGAATCTTTATTTCATAATTTCCCTGACTTTAAACAAAACGATACGCGTATTGCTGTTTTCGGAAATACAACAATAAAAGCTGTTAAAGAAAAAGGATTACGTGTAGACATTGCTGCACCAACTCCTGAGACTCCGTCTATGACAATGGCTCTGCAGAAGTATATTGACAGCGTTAATAAAGGGAAATAAGTATTTTAAAATATTGATATAAAAAAGCGATTCTCATTTAGAATCGCTTTTTTTATTTGATTGAAATTGCTTCAATTACTTTACGACAGGTTGAGCTGCCATAATTTCATCGTTTGCATACTCTTCAAACTTCTTAAAGTTTTCATTAAAAAATCTTGCTAGTTTGTCTGCAGTCTTGTAATAGCCTTCGTCGTTACCCCAAGTCTCCCTAGGACTTAAAACATCTGTAGGCACATTAGGACACGTGTTAGGAATTGCAACTTTAAATACAGAATGATTTCTAAACTCTACATTATCTAAATCACCATTCATAGCGGCAGTAATCATTGCTCTTGTATATTTTAATTTCATACGGCGACCAACTCCATAAGGTCCGCCTGTCCAACCAGTATTAACCAACCAAACGTTTACACCAGCTTCTTGCATCTTTTTACTCAACATTTCAGCATATTTAGTAGGATGCAATGGCATAAAAGGTGCACCAAAACAAGCCGAAAATGATGGCTGTGGCTCTACAACACCAGCTTCTGTTCCCGCGACTTTAGCAGTATATCCTGAAATAAAATGATATGCAGCTTGTCCAGGTGTTAATTTAGAGATCGGAGGTAACACACCAAAAGCATCTGCTGTTAAAAAGAAGATATTCTTTGGGTTAGATGCATAAGAAGGAGTCTTAATATTATCTATGTGGTAAATAGGGTAGCTTACCCTTGTATTTTGTGTGATTGAGCTATCAAAATAATCAACCTCCCCATTTTCTTTAAAAATCACATTTTCGAGGATTGCACCTGGTTTAATTGCTCTATAAATGTCTGGCTCTTTTTCTTCAGATAAATCAATAACTTTTGCATAGCAACCACCTTCAAAATTAAAAATTGTATTTTCTGCTGTCCAGCCATGCTCATCATCACCAATTAATTTTCTATTTGGATCTGTAGATAAGGTAGTTTTACCAGTACCAGAGAGTCCGAAGAATATAGCAGTTTCACCATTATCACCTACGTTTGCTGAACAGTGCATTGGTAAAACATTTTTTTCTACTGGCAGTATAAAGTTTAAGGCAGTAAAAATACCTTTTTTCATTTCACCTGTGTAAGCAGAACCTCCCACTAAGGCAATCTTTTTTGTAAAATTTAATATTGAAAAATTACCTTGTCGTAATCCATGATTTTCAGGATCTGAACACACATATCCTGGTGCGCAAAGCACCAACCACTCTTCTTCAAAATTCTCTAATTCTTCTGCTGTAGGTCTTAAAAACATGTTGTAAATAAACATATTAGACCATGGATATTCTGTTACAGTTCTTACATTCATTTTGTATTGAGGATCTGCACAAACGTAACCATCCCTAACAAAAATCTCTTTACCACTTAGGTAATTTTCAATTTCACCTTGTAAGTAATCGAAATGCTCTGGCGTGATGGCCTTATTAGATTTTCCCCACCAAATTCTGTCTTTTGTGTAATCGTCTTTCACTAAAAAGCGATCTTCAGGAGAACGACCAGTAAACTTTCCAGTATTTACGGCCAAAGTACCATTAGGTGTTTCTTTACCCATTCCTTTTTCTACAGTAATGGCTTGTAATTTTTTTGGCTCTAATTGATAGTGAGTTGTGGCATCTTTAATGCCATATTTTTCTAACGAAATCGTTTTCGTTGAAGATGTATGGTTTACCATAATTTTTGTGTTGTTTAGGACGCAAAATTATAACTTTATTTTAAAAAGTCGTTGTTAAAAGCTATTAATCGACCTTATTTCTTATAATACCGATTAACATCGTTGCCCATGCCAATATTAACAGCAATCCTCCTACAGGTGTAATTACAGCAATTGTCTTAAAATTAAAACTTGAAAGGTCGTTCGTTGCCAAACCATATATAGAACCCGAAAAGAACAATAGACCAACGAGTACTAGGTAAAAAACTATTTTTTTTATCTTTGAATTAACAAAAGAAGTGCCACCAAGTATGAGAAGAAAAAAGGCATGGTATATCTGATAGCGAACACCTGTTTCAAATGTATTTACAGCATCTGCATCAACTATTTTTTCTAAGCCATGAGCTGCATAGGCTCCTAGAATTATTCCTAACAATCCTAGAATACTTCCAACTATTAATATTTTTTTGTTCATAAGTATAGTGTGATTTTGGTTTCTTTTACTTAGGGTATTTATTACATTCGTGCATTACAAAATTAGTCATATAAAGCTACTATGCGAAAGATTTTAATCATTGGTGCAGGGAAATCTTCATCATACCTTATAAAATACTTACTAGACAAGTCCGAATCTGAAAATCTTCAGATAACTATAGGAGATTTAAACACAGAAAATGCGAAAAAACTAGTAGGAGAAAACTCAAAAGTAAACATCATTCATTTAGATGTTTTTAAGTCAGACTCAAGAAGTGAGGCTGTTAAAAATTCAGATATCGTAATTTCTATGTTGCCTGCTCGTTTTCATGTTGAGGTAGCTAAAGATTGTGTCACCTACAAAAAACACATGGTAACTGCATCTTATGTTAGTAAAGAAATGCAGGATCTAGATGAAGATGCAAAGGCAAACAACCTTATTTTTATGAATGAAATAGGTGTTGACCCTGGCATAGACCATATGAGTGCCATACAAGTTATAGACCGCATTAGAGACAATGGAGGTAAGGTACTTTTATTTGAGTCGTTTACTGGAGGTTTAGTTGCTCCAGAAAGTGATGACAACCTATGGAACTATAAATTTACATGGAATCCAAGAAATGTCGTAGTTGCAGGACAAGGTGGTGCTGCCAAATTTTTACAGGAAAACCAATTTAAATACATTCCGTACGGTAGATTATTTAGGAGAACTGAATTTTTAGATATTGATGGTTATGGTCGTTTTGAAGCCTATGCTAATAGAGATTCTTTAAAATATCAACATGTTTATGGGTTAGATCATGCTCGTACCCTATATCGTGGTACAATGAGACGTGTTGGTTTTAGTAGAGCTTGGAATGTTTTTGTACAGCTTGGTATGACTGACGATAGCTACACTATAGACGATAGCATTAACATGAGCTATCGCGACTTTGTAAATGCCTTCTTACCATACAGTCCAACAGATTCTGTTGAACTTAAATTTAGACATGCGCTTAAAATTGACCAAGACGATATTGTTTGGGATAAGTTTTTAGAGCTCGATCTTTTTAGTGCTGATAAAATGGTAGAATTAGATAAAGCTACTCCAGCTCAAATTCTACAAAAAATTTTAATGGATAGCTGGACGCTAGATCCTGAGGATAAGGACATGATAGTAATGTACCACAAGTTTGGCTATGAGCTTAATGGTGAGAAGCGCCAAATAGATTCTACTATGGTTGTGGTTGGTGAAGATCAAACATATACTGCAATGTCTAAAACTGTGGGTTTACCAGTAGCTATGGCGACGTTAGATATTTTAAATGGGAAAATAAAAACCCCAGGTGTACAAATCCCTATCTCAAAAGAAGTGTACACACCTATTTTAGAAGAGTTGAAAACCTATGGTGTTCAATTTAAAGAGAAAAAGGTGCCATATTTAGGCTATAATCCTCTTAATCTTTAAAATTTATAATCCTTTTCTTATTTTTAACTTTCGATTTAAAAGTAGAGATCATGAAAGTTAATGACAAAGGCATATACATAGACGGTATTGACAAGAAGATTCTAAGAGCTTTAATGGAAGATGCCAGAACTCCGATCTTAGAAATTGCCAGAAATGTTGGTATCTCTGGAGCTGCCATACATCAACGACTCAAAAAACTTGAAAAATCTGGACTTTTGGCTGGTTCTAAATTTATTATCAATCCAAAAGTTTTGGGTTATACAACTATGGCTTTTGTTGGTGTGTACTTAGATAAAGCTGTAAGTAATCCAGAGGCCGTAAAACAACTCCAGCGCGTACCAGAAGTTATAGAGTGTCATTACACAACAGGAGATTGGAGTATTTTCATTAAAATTCTATCCAAAGATAATGAGCATTTAATGCATTTACTTAACACTCAAATACAAGGAATTAAAGGAGTCTCTAGAACCGAAACTTTTATTTCACTACAACAGCAAATCAGTAGACAAATCAAAATTTGAGGCTTTTTTTATACAAACTGTTAAATAGACGCTAATTGTTTTAAACGATGCCGTTCTATTTTTTATTTTTAAAATAATATCAATATTAAATTACTGTATTTATGTCATTCTTCAATAAGATAAAATGGATTCTGGGTATTCTTTTAGTCTTTGTTTTAATTGCCTCAACTAATCTAATAGATAGAAATAACTTTGTAAGAGTAAGAGATTCTGTGGTAACTATTTATGAAGATCGATTAATTGCTAAGGAATTAATTTTTGAAATGTCTAAATCGGTTAACAAAAAGGAAATTGCTCTAATATCCAGAGACTCTCTTTTTTTTATTGAAAAAAATTCTAAGGTCAATACACAATTAAATAATTTAATATCACGCTTTGAACAAACCAAACTCACAAAAGAAGAAAGTGTAATATTTGAAGATTTAAAATTGAATTTTAAGTCATTATCTAAGCTTGAAACTAAAAAATTAAGCTTTGATCCAGAAAAAACATCAGCATCGCTGATACTAATTTCAAGTATAAAAGATAATCTAGATGAGTTGTCAAAAATTCAGATTAGAGAAGGTGGTAGACAAATGTCAATAAGTAAAAAAGCCATAGATACAGTTGAACTCTTTACACAGATAGAAATTTATTTTTTGGTGTTTCTTGCTATTGTTATACAAATCATTGTTATTTATAATCCTAAAGTAAAAGAATAATATACACTATATAAAAACAAAAAAGCCCTGATTTCTAAGGGCTTTTTTTATTATGATTTTTTTAATCTCTTCCGCCAAAAACTTGCAATGCCCAATATAACAACGAAGCTAAAGCACCTATAGCAGCTACTAAATATGTTCTAGCAGCCCATTTAAGAGCATCTTCAGAACCTTTATATTCTTCTGGAGTCACCATGTTTTTTGCTTTTAACCAAGCTAATGCTCTATTACTCGCATCGTATTCTACAGGTAATGTTATAAAGCTAAACAACGTTGCAAAACCCATCATGGCCAAACCTGCTATAGCAATGTAATACCCAAGACCAACACCTGCTGCAGCACCGAGAACTAATCCGCCCAAGACAACCCATTGCGACATACCAGAGGTTACACTAACAATTGGCACTAATTGAGAACGCATTTGCAAATAACTATACGCTTGTGCATGTTGTACTGCATGACCAACCTCATGAGCGGCAACAGCAGCAGCAGCAGCATTACGCTGGTTATAAACCGCTTCACTTAAATTTACGGTCTTGTTTTTTGGATTATAGTGATCTGTTAATTGTCCTGGTGTAGAAATAACTTCAACATCATAAATGCCGTTATCTGCTAACATCTTTTCAGCAATTTCTCTACCACTCATTCCGTTACGTAATTGAATTTTAGAGTATTTAGCAAATTTACGCTTTAACTGACTGCTAACAGCCCAACTAACAAGAGCAATTGCACCTATTAATATATAATATCCTAACATAATTTTCTTTTTTTAATTAATGTAAATGTACTAAATGAATAGCAAAAAATGCGCCAAATTAACGTTAAGAAAAAATGTCAGTTATTGAAATTTCACATAGCATCTACCGACCAATTGAAAGCTTCTGCAATCTCTTCATAAATAATTTTACCGTTAGCTATATTTATTCCTTTTTTCAGCGATTGGTCTTTAGCACAAGCTACTTCCCAACCTTGATTGGCCAATCTAATCACATAAGGTAAAGTGACATTTGTTAACGCTAATGTCGATGTATATGGCACAGCTCCCGGCATATTTGCCACACAATAGTGTACCACATCATCTACAATGTAAGTTGGGTCTTCGTGAGTAGTTGGTTTTGAGGTCTCCACACAACCTCCTTGATCTACTGCAACATCTACTATAACAGTTCCTGGTCGCATGTTTTTAAGCATATCTCTGGTGATTAAGTTTGGCGCCTTTGCCCCTTTTAATAATACACCACCAACTATTAAATCGTGATCTTTAATACGTTTTCTAATATTGAATTCGCTAGAAAATTCCGTAACTACATGGTTTGGCATTACATCATTAACATAACGTAATTGCTTCATGTTAATATCCATAATCGTAACATGAGCACCCAAACCAGCCGCCATTTTAGCGGCTTGTATACCAACAGTACCAGCACCTAAAACTAATACTTTTCCAGGTGGTACTCCAGGCACTCCGCCTAGTAAGACACCTCGTCCTTTAATTGGTTTTTCAAGATATTTTGCTCCTTGTTGAATCGCCATACGACCTGCCACCTCAGACATTGGTGTTAATAATGGCAATGACCCATCTTCGTCTTCAACAGTTTCATAGGCAATACAAACTGCTTTGCTTTTTAACATCGCTTTAGTTAAGGGTTCGCTAGACGCAAAATGGAAATAGGTAAATACCACATGATGTGGTTTAATTAAATCATATTCAACGGTAATAGGCTCTTTTACTTTTACAATCATTTCGCCAGAAGCGTAAACTTCATCTATCGTATCCAGAATGGTAGCGCCAACTTCTTTGTAATCTTCATCAAAAAAACCACTGCCTAATCCAGCATTTTTTTGGACATAAACAGTGTGGTCATTCTTAATAAGTTCATAAACTCCTGCTGGTGTCATACCAACACGGTTTTCGTTGTTCTTGATTTCTCTTGGGACTCCGATTTTCATTTGCTGTTGTATTGTGGTTAATAGCACTATGAAATACACTCAAAAAATCTAGCTATCCAAATAATAGGATGGTTTGAGCGTCATTTTTACGGAATTATTATTTTGAAGAATGAATTTTAAATTATTTGAAATAAAACGCTGTTTTTCAGAACAATAACTCAATAGACGAAATTATTATTTTTTCGATGAAGAGGAAACTACAATGTCACATAGAGCATTTTCGAAGCACAAAGAAAAAGTATATCCTCTGATAGTTCCCGATAGTTCTGCAGAGCTTGTCGAAGTGCAAAATCGCTTTTTGGTGATTTCACTCTAACTGACAAAGTGAAAAACAACAGAACGTCACATCGAGTGATTTTGAGGCACGAAAAATTGTATCGAGATGCTTTTAAAAATATGCCAAAAAATAGTTCTCGATATAAAATCGCTTATGGCGATTTCACTCGAACTGACGTGAACTAAAAACAACATAGCGTCACATCGAGTGTTTCTGAGGCACGAAGAAAAGTATCGAGATGCTAGATGACGAAACTTAATCAACAGCTAAAGAAACATCTTCAACACGTTCATTTTTAAAAACAATAAGTAAATACTCTTTTTGAGATGAAAAAAAACTTGGCGGATTTCCGATGTTATAAATAAAAGCGTCTTTTGATGTATTTAGTTTTGAATCTGGTTGACCTAAAATTTCAATAATTTCAGACTTTGGTTTGCCTGATAAAATTTGAGATTCTATGATATCATCTACCATTTCGTAGCGTTTTAATGGTTCTGATTGCCACTTTTGCGTATCAAAAGGCTCCTCCAGAATTCTTATAAGAATAAGTGCTAAGACTACAGCAACCAAAAAGAATACACTAATTTTACCAATTCTTTTTAGTTGCATAATCTTTTATTTTAATTATTAGCTATTGCGTTCTCGATACATTCCGACACTACCGGTTGGAACACTTGAACTGACAATTAATATTGAGATTCCTGCTTTCACTTCGACAAGCTCAGTGTGACACGCAGGAATTAGTTACCCTACAATATTCACAATCTTACCTGGCACTACAATCACCTTTTTAGGTATGCGGCCTTGTAATTGTTCTTGTGTTTTTTCGTGTGCTAAGACTGTTTTTTCAATCTCATCCTTGCTCATATCTAATGGTAATTCTAGCGTGAAACGCATTTTGCCATTAAACGAAATCGGATAATTTTTAGAACGCTCTACCAAATGTTTTTCCTCAAATTTTGGGAAAGGTGCTGTTGAAATAGATTCTGTATGCCCTAATTGTTCCCATAACTCTTCAGCAATGTGTGGTGCATAAGGCGACACTAACACTAATAATGGCTCTAAGATTTCTTTACTTGTACACTTTTGCGCTGTTAACTCATTTACCGCAATCATAAACGTAGAAACCGACGTATTGAACGAGAAATTCTCGATGTCTTCCTCTACCTTTTTAATGGTTTTATGAAGTGTTTTTAAAGCCTCAGCCCCTTCCGACTTCCCCAAAGGGGAAGAGTCCACATAGAACGCACCATTTTCTCCCGTATGAAATAACTTCCAAAGTTTTTTAAGGAAACCGTGTACTCCTGTGATACCTGCTGTATTCCAAGGTTTGTATTGTTCTAATGGCCCAAGAAACATTTCGTACAAACGTAAGCTGTCTGCGCCATAATCTTCTACAATATCATCTGGATTAACGACATTGTATTTGGATTTGGACATTTTTTCGACTGTTCTGACCAGTTTAAAGTTTTTATTAGGTAGTGTATAGAACTTCATATTTTTAGATTCAGGCCTCCAGTTTTTAAAGGCCTGAACATCAAGCTCATCACTAGAATTAACATAGTCAACGATAACAGGAACTGAAACAGCAGTCATTATTAAAGTTTCCTCTTTTTTGATTATCATTTCTTGAATATTTTCTGGCATATCCAAAACTTCCATTAGATAAGAGAGTCTTTTTTCGAGATTATCAACAAATCCGTGACTAAAAAATTCATTTCCATTATACACAAATTTATCTACATCAAGTACTTTTTCTAAAAAGTCTATTGAAATAAAGCCTTCTCCCTCTGTAGACCATCTTTTTTCAGAGGTGTCTTCTTCATTTTTCGCTGCTATAAAACAATGAATCTTGTATGCGTAAGCACTAGTGCCAAGTATCATCCCTTGGTTAATGAGCTTTTTAAATGGTTCATCCACTCCAACAAAACCTCTATCGTATAAAAACTTTACCCAAAAACGAGAGTACAGTAAGTGTCCTGTAGCGTGCTCGCTACCACCAATATATAAATCTACATTTTCCCAATATTTTAGTGCATCTTCAGTAGCGAAAGCTTCATCTCTGTTGGCTTGCTCTTCCATATAACGGAAGAAGTACCAAGAGCTTCCTGCCCAACCTGGCATAGTGTTGAGTTCTAGTGGGTAAATGCCGTCATCGGACACTGAGGTTCTCGAAGTGTCTGATTTTGTGGCTTCGAGTGCCTCAGCCACCAGATCATTTGACACAACCGAGTTTGTATTAGTGTCCCAAGCCCAAACGTCTGCACGTCCTAATGGTGGTTCACCTTCTTCTGTTGGTAAGTATTTTTCAACTTCTGGCAAGGTTAATGGTAAATGTTTTTCGTCTATCATTTGTGGCATACCATCCTTATAATATACTGGGAATGGTTCGCCCCAATAACGCTGACGAGAAAACACAGCATCGCGCAAACGGTAATTGGTTTTTCCTTCGCCTTGACCGATTTGTTCTAATTCGAAAATAGCGCGCTTAGTCGCTTTCTTGTAGTTCATTCCGTTAAGGAAATCGCTATTGGTAATCTTAACGTTATCCTTAGACGCAAAGGCTTCCTCAGAAATATCAACTCCTTCAAAAATATTTGGAATCGGAATATTAAAGTGCTTGGCAAAATCGTAATCGCGTTGGTCTCCACAAGGTACTGCCATAACGGCTCCTGTGCCGTAGCTTGCTAATACGTAATCGCCTATCCAAATCGGAATTGGTTCTTTGGTAAATGGATGCTCAGCATACGCACCTGTAAACACCCCTGAAATGGTTTTTACATCTGCCATACGGTCGCGCTCACTACGTTTTGCAGTGGCTTCTATGTAGGCTTCAACCTCAGCTTTTTGTTCGTCTGTTGTAATTTGTGTCACAAGCTCGTGCTCTGGTGCTAAGGTCATAAACGACACACCGAAAATGGTGTCTGGTCTTGTGGTGAAGACTTCGATTTGAGACTTCTCGACTGCGCTCGAAGTGACAGCATCATTTGGAATCACATTGAAAGTTACTGAAGCACCAACCGATTTACCTATCCAGTTTTTTTGGATGTCTTTAAGTGCATCTGTCCAATCAATGGTATCTAAACCTTGAAGCAAACGTTCTGCATAAGCCGAAATACGCATACTCCATTGAGTCATTTTTTTACGGATTACAGGATGACCACCACGTTCTGAAACGCCATTTACAATTTCGTCATTGGCTAAAACGGTTCCTAAAGCAGGACACCAGTTCACTTCGGTTTCTGCTAAATAGGTCAATCTGTATTTTAAAAGAATATTTTGTTTTTCAGTCTCTGAAAAAGCGCTCCATTCTTCAGCAGTAAACGGATTAATGTCATCATCGCAAGCTGCATTCACGTTGGTATTTCCTTCTGCTTCAAACATTTTGATTAAGGTATCAATATTTTCTGCTTTGTTGCTATCGTAGTTGTACCATGATTCAAACAACTGAATGAAAATCCATTGTGTCCATTTGTAATATTCAGGATTACTTGTGCGTACTTCTCTACTCCAATCGAATGAGAATCCAATTTGGTCTAACTGACGACGATAGGTTTTAATATTCGCCTCTGTTGTTACCACAGGATGCTGACCTGTTTGTATCGCATACTGTTCCGCAGGTAAACCAAACGAATCGTAGCCTTGTGGATGCAAAACATTAAATCCTTTATGACGCTTGTAACGCGCATAAATATCACTAGCGATGTAGCCGAGCGGATGCCCAACGTGCAAACCAGCTCCACTTGGGTAAGGGAACATATCTAACACGTAGTATTTTGGTTTGTCGCTGTTATTAGACGCTTTAAAGGTTTCGTTTTTTGCCCAGTAGTCTTGCCACTTTTTCTCTATGTCGTTGAAGTTGTATTTCATCTTCCTGTTTTCCTTGAAATAAGGTGCAAATTTAAACTTATTGACTGAGAATTAAAGTCTGAAACATAAAAATCTATGAAGAGATAGGTATTAAAAATTGACTATCAACGCAACCGATAGGATATTTATTTCACTAAATTTGTACAACTTAAACTTATAGAAAATAGATGAGCAAAAACTTTGAGTCAACTCTTCAAGAACACGAGACCTTAAATAAACTTATAACGGAAAAAGACCTTAATACTTTTACAAAGTTTCCTACTAAAAACAACTTTAGTAGTGAATTTATAGATTGGCTAAGTCCAAAATATCAGGAGGCGTTTTTAGAAATTTACAATACACATTTAGGTACCAAAAAGGAAGCTAAAGTTGTTAAACTAATAAACTCAACTTGGTTTTGCAATGCTGAAACTACCGAAAACATTGTTGAATTTTTACTTCCAAGATTAGAAGCTACAAATGTACTGTCTCAAGAGTTAGCGAAGAAAATTGATGGTAACAAAGATTTAGAAGTTATTCTAAAAGTTAGTGGCGCTTTAGTAAACAATGTGCTCACTTATGTGAATAAAGCCATTTTTGAAAAAGACCATCCAAAAATTCAAGAGAAAAAAAATGAAATTGTAGACAATTGTCTTGCAGTTTGTGATGAATTGAAAAGATATAAAGCATCTAGTGAGATTGAGTTTTCTATGTTTAATGGCATCTTAGACCGAATGAGAAGTATAAAAATGAATGAGACGCAACAACTCAAATACAATTCTTTTCTGAAAAAATCTCAATCTTCTTCAAATAAATATGTAATTATTACTGTTATTATCGTAATTATTGCTTTAATCAGACTAATAGCTGGATTTGCTAATTAATAATTAATCTTTTTTTACTATGGCATCATCTTTTGACAAGTATCAAAAACGAAAATTAATATCATCATACATCTCTGTAGTGATTAGTATTGCGTTGGTTTTGTTTCTTTTAGGCTGTCTTGGTCTTTTGGTTATTAATTCTAAAAAAGTAGCTGATCATTTTAAGGAGCAAGTTGTGATGACAATTTATTTGAATGATACTGCAAAAGAGGTTGAGGTAAATCAGTTAAAGAAAAGTTTAGCCATGGCTGAGTATTCTAAAGAAGCTACCTATGTCTCTAAAGAAGAAGCTGCCGAGATGATGAAAGCAGAAACTGGTGAAGATTTTATGGATTTTGTGGGTTATAATCCGTTGAAAAATTCGATTGACGTGTACTTAAAAGCTGATTTTGTCACAACTGAAAAGCTAAGTGAAATCTCAGAAAGTCTTTCAACCAAATCGTTTATCGAAGACATAAGATATGATAATGACCTTGTAGAACTAATGAACGATAATGTTAAAAAGATTAGTTTCTGGGTCCTTATCATTAGTGGATTATTTACACTTATCGCTGTTTTATTAATTAACAGTTCTATTCGTTTAGCTGTATACTCTAAACGATTTATTATTAAAACTATGCAAATGGTTGGTGCGACAAAAAGTTTTATCCGTAGACCGTTTGTTTGGAAAAGCGTTCAACTTGGTATCGTTGGTGCCATCGTCGCTTTAGCAGGCATGGCAGTTGTTTTATATTATTTAGACCAGTATTTTCCAGAGTTAGAATTACTTAGAAATACCGTAATGATTACTGGACTTTTTGTGGGTATTTTTGTGTTGGGTGTAATCATCACCTGGATTAGCACTTTTATTGCTACGCAACGCTTCTTGAATTTAAAAACGGATCAGTTGTATTATTAAATTTTAGATGCTCTTAACGCAAAAGTTTTAAATAAAACTATTACTTTGCAATTATAATCCAATAAGCATGGGCGAACAAAAACGTAAAGAACAATCTAAGGCAGAATTTATCTTCGGAAAAAAGAACTATAAGTTTATGCTCATAGGTTTGGCATGTATTGTTGTTGGGTTTATCCTTATGTCTGGTGGTGGAAGTGACGATCCTAATGTTTGGAATCCTGATGTTTTTAGCTGGAGACGTATTCGCTTAGCACCAACTTTAGTGCTTATTGGTTTTGGGTTCCAGGTGTATGCCATTCTATTGAATCCTAACAAGGACTCTAAAAAATAAAATTCTACTTTAATTTTAACAATCAGCATATCAATTTTGATACATTTGTTGTATGGAAGTTATTGATGCTATTATCTTAGGAATTGTACAGGGTTTAACTGAGTTTTTACCTGTATCCTCTAGTGGTCATTTAGAATTAGGAAAAGCTATTCTTGGCGATAATTCTTTACCAAAAGAAAGTTTATTATTTACAGTAGTGCTTCACTTTGCTACAGCACTAAGTACCATTGTCATTTTTAGAAAAGATATTATAGAGATCATAAAAGGTATCTTGAAATTTGAATGGAACGAAGATTTACAATTTCTAAGCAAAATTGTAATCTCCATGATACCTGCTGTAATTGTTGGTTTGTTTTTTGAAGAACAGCTCGAGGCTCTTTTTAACGGCAACATCTTACTTGTTGGCATTATGCTAATTGTTACTGCAATTTTGTTGTTTATGGCAGATAGAGCTAAGGACACCAACAAAAATGTAACGTTTAGTAATGCGTTTGTTATTGGTATTTCTCAAGCTATTGCTATGTTGCCTGGTATCTCTCGTTCTGGCGCTACCATTTCTACTTCGGTATTATTGGGTAATGACAAAACCAAGGCTGCACGTTTTTCATTTTTAATGGTTGTTCCTTTAATTTTTGGAAAAATTGCTAAAGATATTTTAGGTGGAGAGATCACTTACGACAGTGCCAACTTTACAACACTAAGCATTGGTTTTATAGCTGCTTTTGTAGCAGGATTATTTGCTTGTAAATGGATGATTGCTTTAGTAAAACAAAGTAAACTCACTTACTTTTCTATCTACTGCATCATTGTTGGTCTTATTGCAATAATCTGGTCATTCGCATCATGAAAACTTTAGAAGATTACAAAGACGGTCAGGTTTTATTGATTGATAAACCTCTAACCTGGACTTCATTTCAAGCGGTTAACAAGCTACGTTGGGCCATTAGAAAAGCCTATGCCATTAAGAAAATAAAGGTTGGGCATGCTGGCACTTTAGACCCACTAGCCACAGGTTTATTAGTGATTTGCACTGGTAAAATGACCAAACAGATTAACACCTTTCAAGGTCAGGAAAAAGAATATACAGGTACTTTTGTTATTGGTAGTACAACTCGATCTTATGATTTGGAAACCGAAATTGATGCTACTTTTCCGATAGACCATATTTCGCAGGACTTAATTCACGAAACAACCAAACAATTCATTGGTAAAATAGAGCAATTTCCTCCAGTATTTTCAGCTATAAAGAAAGATGGTAAACGCTTGTACGAATTTGCAAGAGCAGGTGAAGCTGTAGAAATTAAATCGAGAGAAATTGAAATCTCTGAGTTCGAAATCACAGATATAAATGCACTTGAAAGTACCTTAGAGCTGAATTTTAAAGTGGTTTGTAGCAAAGGTACTTACATTCGATCGCTTGCGCACGACTTTGGAGAAGCCCTAAACTCTGGAGCACATTTGTCGGTTTTAAGACGAACCCGAATTGGTGATTTTAAGGTTGAAAATGCACTAAGTCCAGAAGATTATATAGCTACGCTTCCACTAGATCAATGATTTAACAAGACATAAATTTTCGTCAGTTAGAGTGAATTTCACGATTGAAGTGAGTGAAATTTGTATCGAAAACAAGAAAATTTCTTTTATAACTTTACTTCTCGATACAAAATTCTTTTCAGAATTTCACTCGAAGTGACGATTTAAACCCTATACATTATTCAAGTTAATAAGCGTTTAGTTAATGTGATTTAAACTTTTTCATGGTTATATTCGTATATCTAAACACACGAATCTCTTATAACTTTGAAGTTTATTGAACAACATAAAGCTGCAATAATTACATTCCTACTTACAGGAATTGTGGTGTTAAGTATGTTTAGTATTCAACTAAAACAAAAAGGCAAACTCATTACGGAAAGCTATTACGAAATTTTACCAGAACCCAAAATTACTGAAGAAGAGCAAGAATTAATTGATGCGCTAGACGGTAAATCTACCAACAAAGCTTTTAACGAAGACCAGGAATACAAAGACCTAATGCGCAACTTTAAAACTATAAGTGCAAATGATTTTGAACGTACCACCAAAGCTCTAGAAGATGCAAAGGCAAGTGATATCTCAGAAGAAACTAGTATTAATAAATCATATGCCAACAGTAATGCATATGCTTTAAATTCTGAAGAAACAGCATCTTACAAAAAACTTCAGGAAGAATTAAACAAGCGTTTAGAAAATAAAAAGATAGCAGACGAACACGCTAAAACCAAAAGTACACTTACTTATTCTCTAGTAGGAAGAACGATGCAAGATTATGATATTCCACGATACTTGTGCGAAAGCGGTGGTAAAATCGTGGTAAATATTGTGGTAAATGGAAAAGGCATTGTTACCGATGCCACTATTAATGGTTCTTCAAATTCCAGCAACCAATGTTTAATAAATCGTGCTTTAGAATATGCTAAAGAAACTCAATTTGATACTTCTTCTCAAAATAAGCAAATTGGTACAATTACATTTTTGTTTAGAGGGAAAAGTTGACTTCGACTACGCTCAGTCACCAATTCGACTACGCTCAGTCAGCTATAATTTAATCTAAAAGTTTAACCAAGTCTTCAATTGTAGATTGTCCTTTATCCTTATTGTACCAACGTTGTAAATCTTCTTTAAATTCTGGTGTTAGCTTTCCATATTGCGCTTTGTAAACATTAACCATTTCTGTAGCTATTGAAGGTCTTGGGCCAAAAGTATCTAAAACCTCTAATGTTTCATTATCAATCGCAATTAACTTCGGTATAGCCTTACCTCCATTGGTTAAAAACTGATTCATTAAATCTTCATTCTCATCTCTCAGCACTACTTTATAATTTATATTTTTATTTTGCTCAGCCACCTTGTTAATTACAGGCATTATATGCGCTGCGTCTCCACACCAACTTTCGGTTAGCACTAACCAAGTTACATTTTTAGTATATGCAGTAATTTTTTCAATAGCATCATCAGATAGCTTAATCGTTTTATCCCAACGCTTCATACGTCTGTCATTCATTTTTGTATAATTTACTAAGGCTTCTGTTTTTTCATTACCTGTTGTTGATTGTTGTTCAACAAGAGAGGCAACTAAAGTTCGGTAATCTTGGTAGCTTATTGATTTATTTAAACTTTGTTTGATGATATCTGTAATCATTGTGTTTTCTAAAATTTCCATCGTGGTAAAACTAATTGGTTTATAACTCAGTGCTATTATTGTTTTATTTTTTTATTTTCAGTATACAAAAATACTGCTGATTGCACATAAATTATGTGACACTTGTTACCTTAGTAGCATAAAACTCTAAACCTTACAAAATGACAAAGCACAGATGTGGCTGGTGTGTTGGCGATCCGCTTTATGAAGCCTACCATGATCAAGAATGGGGAGTTCCTGTTTATGATGATGATACGTTGTTTGAGTTTTTAATTCTCGAAACTTTTCAGGCTGGTCTGAGTTGGATTACTGTTTTACGCAAGCGCGAAAATTTCAGAAAAGCTTTTGATAATTTTGACTACAAAAAGATTGCAAACTATAAGCAAGCTAAAATTGAAACACTTCTTCAGGATAAAGGTATAATAAGAAACAAGTTGAAGGTCAATGCTACAGTGACTAATGCGCAAGCTTTTATGAAAATACAAGATGAGTTTGGGAGTTTTTCAAAATATATTTGGAATTTTGTAGATGGAAAACCTATAAAGAACAGTGTTAAAAATTATAAAGATGCACCAGTCAATACAGCGCTTAGTGACAAAATAAGTAAGGACCTTAAAAAAAGAGGGTTTAAATTTGTTGGCACTACTGTTATTTATGCACACATGCAAGCTACTGGTATGGTTAACGACCATGAAGTTACTTGTTTTAGATATAATGAAGTTTAAAAAATGAAGACAAAAACACTCCTCGCTTTAATATTTATTTGCCAATTCGTTTTTAGTCAAACTAAAAATGAAAAGGAAGAGCGTATCACTAAATCAGAATTTCCAGAAGTTGCTATTGAAGTTATAAAAAGCTTACCTGATGATTGTAAGCGCTTAAAATTCTACAAAGAAACTGATGGTGAAAAACAGAGTTTTGAGGTAAAATTCAAATACAAAAAAAAGCGCTGTAGCCTTGAGTTTACTAAAGATGGTGTTATCGAAGACTTAGAAGTCCTTACCAAATTCAAAACTATAAACGAAGAAAAAAAATCTAAAATTAAAGACTATTTTAGGTCTAACTTTACCAAACACAAATTCATAAAAGCACAAAAACAATATGTCTATCAAAAAGAATTAGACCCTGTGATTTTTATTAAAAACATATTGAAAAACACCACAACCGAAGCTCCAAATTTTGAAATCATTGCAGAAGTTAAAACAGATAAAAAACGAGATATTAGAGAGTTTACGTTCAACGCTTCAGGCGAATTTGTGAATTTCAGAATTATAAATCCAACGTCTTACGAGCATGTCTTATATTAAAATACTTGTAGTTTTATTGGCATGTTTCTCAGTCCATAATACGTTATTTTCTCAGTCTGACTTTGAAGGTTTAGGTGAGACAGATTTTTCTTTTAATACAGATGTAAACGATTATTACAAATTAAATTTTTCTGTTCGATCGCGTTATTATTTGTATCAAGAAGAAAATTTTGATTTTGAAAACAGACAGCTTGATTTTGTGCATTTTTCAACGTTAAGCATCGATCATAATCGTTCTGTTAGTTTGGGTATACAGTATCGTATTAGAGAATCTATTGATGGTGGCAGTAATGAACTTCGTTTAACTCAACAGTATAATTACACAAAAAAAAATGAAGCTTTACGCTTTGGTCATCGTGCTAGATTAGAGCAACGTATATTTTCCGATAAAACAATCATTAGATCGCGTTATCGTTTTACTCTAGATTTTCCTCTTAATGGTCAAAAATTAGATATAGGAGAGGCTTATATAATCAACTCAATGGAAGGACTCTTAAGCATTGGTAAAAATGAAAAACCTGAACTAGACCACAGAACTACTTTGCACTTAGGGTTATTAGTCTCAGAACACCTTAAAATTCAATTTGGTCTAGAATATCGTTTTGAAGCTTTTAATCTAAATACCGAACAAAAGTTGTTTTTTTTAAGTTCTGCAATTCTTAAGATTTAATTAAAGGTATTTTAAAAATTCGGCTCTCGGAATATGCTTAGCTCCTAAGCTTTGAAGATGCTTAGTATGTATCTGACAATCTATTAAATGATAATTTGAATTTTGTACAAAGGTTATAAATCCAGCTTTACTTGCATTACTGACTTTGGCAAACATACTCTCCCCACAAAACACGTTTTTACCCAAATCTACACCATAAAGTCCACCGACTAATTTGTTGTTTTGCCATACTTCAACTGACTTAGCGTATCCTAATTGATGAAGTTTAACATAAGCCTTTATCATTTGTTTCGTAATCCAAGTACCATTTTGCCCTTCGCGCTTTGCTAAAGCGCATTCCTCAATAACAGTTTTAAAGTCCTTATTAACCGTAACTTTAAATTTACCTTTTTTCAAAACCTGTTTCATACTCTTTGAAATTTTCAAATCTTTAGGAAACAACACAAATCTTGGGTCTGGCGACCACCATAGTAGTGGTTCTTCGTCTTCAAACCATGGGAAAATCCCGCTAGAATACGCATGTATTAAGCGTTCTGAAGATAAGTCACCACCAATAGCCAACAAGCCTTCAAAAGAGGCTTCAGATACGTCAGGGAACTCTATTTTATCGGTTAAGAAGTACATTATTTAAGCTTTTAAGCGATTTTTACTGTTAAATAAAGGACTTGGTTTTGATAGTATAAGAATTTTATTGATATTTGACCTGATCTTTATTAAATAAATTTTTTGTTCATCATTGCTTTTTTTTAAGTTTGTTTGTGAAGGTCAAAACCTAAAACCACAATACTAAGTCCCAATTAACCATTGGGACTTTTTTATTAAAAATAAAAAAGACTTGTTTTAAATAAAACAAGTCTTTTCAATTTTATTGAAATTCTTTCTTATTAGAAAGGCAAGTCATCATGATCATCTTCATTTAAATCACTTACAGGTTCAAAAGCTTCTGTTGGTGGTACTGGTGGCATATCACCACTAGGCGCATCAGCTTGTAAAGCTTCTATTCTCCATCCTTGGATAGAGTTAAAATATTTAGTTTCCCCTTGTGGGTTTACCCACTCACGTCCTCTAAGGTTAATACTAACTTTAACCTGCTGTCCTACCTGATAGGTATTTAACAAATCTGTTTTGTCTTGAATAAACTCTATCATAAGATGTTGTGGATATTGCTCTTCAGTTGTTACTACAACCTCTCTTTTTCTAAACCCATTACTACCAAAAGTTTGAGTCTCACCAATCATCTTAATACGTCCTTGTACTTCCATTTTTGTTTAATCTAATTTTATTTTCCTTCTATATTAATTGAATTTACGAAAGTAATAACTTCCATGCACTTTCTACATCTCCGTAGCTTAAATAATTTCTTGCCAGCTTATGTTTTTCTCTATGTGTTGCCGTTTTTATATCTGGATAACGCTCACTAATATCATTTACAAACTGCTTAACCTCATCTTCTGTTGGTAACTTATCAACATTGGCTAACATGCCTAAGTTATTTCCAGTTAAAATCATACTGTTTCTAACGTGCTCTGGTAAATTATCCACTCCGATTCCTAAAGTCTGTAGGGGTTTCGGGATTTCAAAAAACCCATTTTTAGCTCTACTGTAATAACTACCTCCTGCCCTAGCAACTAGATCTAAAGCTTCTTGATTTAAGGTGTTATCCTCATTCATTACCTCTTCTGAAATATGAAGTTTTACAACCTCACAAATCACCAAATTTCCTGCTCCTCCTTCTGTCCCTAACTTTACAATATCGTTAACTTTGCATTCCATTTGAATTGGAGATTCAGCGACTCTAAAGGGCTTAACTTCATCTGAAGCCAACATCGTTAAACCTGCTTTTTCAAACTCATTGACACCTTCAGGATATTCTGTACTACTCAAGGACATTTGGTGTACAATATCATAATTTACAACATTAATCACTACTTCGTTAACCGCTTCAACATTCTCTAATGTATGCTTTGTTGTATTATTTCTTACACGCCTGGCAGGAGAAAAAATTAAGATCGGAGGATTTGCACTAAACACATTAAAGAAACTAAAAGGAGACAAATTAGGATTACCATCTTTGTCTACTGTGCTCGCAAAGGCAATAGGCCTTGGCGCAACTGCGCTTAGCAAATAACCATGTAATCTACCTGTTGATAGGTCTTTGGGATTAAATGAAATCATGTAGCTTGCTGATTTTCAACAAAGATAATTATATTGCCGAGCCGATGAAAGTGTTTTGCCTCTGTATCCAAACAATATTATTAACAGTTTTACATTATATTTAAAAAGAAATTGTAATAACTAATGACCTTTAGCTCAAACCGAAATCTTATCCGTTGGATTATTATTTTCTCTTCATTTATTATTGTAACTCTAATTCTTTGGAATACGTATTCGTTTTTTCAAAAATTTAAAGCCGAAGAACGCGTAAAAATCAAAACTTGGTCTGTAGCTCAAAATAATTTATTGAGGAGCGTTTATGAAAACTTGGATGAAGATGTTGATCCAGTGACCACGCATGTGCTTACTGAAACTACAACCAGTACACCTATGCTGGTTATTGATAAAAATGGCGGCTATAATTCTATTAATTTAGATGAAGAAAAACTTAAAGATCCTGCATACGTTAATTATCTAATTGATAAATTTTCAAGCGAAAATGAACCTATTGAAGTTATAGTTAAGGGTGAGGTTTATCAGACTATTTATTATGGTAATTCTCCATTACTCAAAAAAATAGGCTATTACCCATTGGCTTTGTTATTGATTATACTGTTGTTTGCTGCAGTGGTTTATTTCTTTTACAGAAGTACTAAAACCGCTGAACAAAACAAGCTTTGGACAGGTATGGCCAAAGAAACAGCCCATCAAATTGGCACTCCGCTTTCTTCTTTAGTGGGTTGGACAGAAATTTTGAAAACCGAAAATGTAAAACCTGAATACATTACTGAAATTGAAAAAGACATAGATCGTCTACAAACAATCACAGATCGTTTTAGCAAAATTGGTTCTGCTCCTACTTTGGAAGCATTAGATTTAGTTGAAGTTACGACATCATCTTACGAGTACTTGAAATCTAGATCTTCAAAACTTATTAATTTTGAAATTGAACATCCTGATACAGAAATTCTAGTACATCTTAATGCACAATTATACAGTTGGACTATTGAAAACTTAGTGAAAAATGCCATTGATGCCATGAAAGGTAAAGGAGATTTAAAACTAAGAATTTCTCAAGTTGAAAAACAAGTATTTGTAAATATCACAGACACTGGCAAGGGCATTCCTAAGCAACTATTTACTAAAATTTTTGAACCTGGATACACTACAAAAAAACGTGGTTGGGGACTTGGTTTGTCGTTAGCTAAACGAATTATCGAAGATTATCATAAAGGAAAAATAAAAGTTACTGAATCTGAAATCGGTAAGGGTACAACTATTCAAATTAGCTTAAAAACAATCTAATTTTAAAGAAAAGTTGAACAACATCTTCTAGTTAAACAATTCATCTTTAAGGTTTTAAAAAAATATTATAAATTTGGGTATGGGATCGTCAAAATACTTTACACTCAAAGAGGCCAGACTGAGTAATAATTGCCCAGAATGCTACTCTAATGATGGTTTGGAAATCACCTTTAAACAAAAGTTGACTGAAAACATCTTTTACAAAGCTATAACTTCTGAAATCTCCCATCACATACACTGCTATAATTGTGACTCTGCTATTTTTCCAGTACGATGGACAGATGATATTGAGCGTGTTGTAAACTATCAGAAACGTGCTGTGAAACCTAGACCAAAATCTATAAAGCTAAAACCACTAGCGTGGGCATTTATCTTTTTTGATTTGCTCATCGTAACAGTAGTAATCTTATTTGCAACAGGCGTAGTCTCTTTTTAGACAAAGTTATCAGCTATTTTTTTAGCAATTGTTTCAAACTCTTCTGAAGTTAACTTTTCTTTCTGAGTAAAACGTACATTTTCCATAGTATGGAGCGGTATTAAATGCACATGTACATGCGGTACTTCTAGACCAATAACTGTCATCCCAACACGTTGGCAAGGAATTACTTTTTCTATCGCTAAAGCTACACGTCTAGAAAATTGCATTAAACCCATATAAGTTCCCTCGTCTAAATCGAAAATTTTATCAACCTCTTTTTTAGGTATACAAAGTGTGTGGCCTTTTGAGTTAGGATTAATATCTAAAAACGCATAAAAATCTTCTGTCTCTGCAACTTTGTAAGAGGGAATTTCACCATTTATAATTTTAGTAAAAAGTGTGGCCATAGCTTTAAAGAATATCTTATAAAGATAAAAAGATTCCTCGATAAAGGAATCTTTATTATATGTCTTATAAATTGAGATTATTGCCTACGCAGGAATTTGTCATCTCGAAATCTCAAGAATATCAAACTTCATAATACCACTTGGAACCTGAATTTCTGCAACATCACCTACTGACTTACCAAGTAGACCCTTCCCTATTGGTGAGTTCACAGAAATTTTACCAGATGCTAAATCTGCCTCACTCTCAGCTACTAAAGTATAGGTCATCTCCATTCCATTGGTTTGGTTTTTTATCTTCACTTTAGATAATGCCAATACTTTTGAAGTATCAAGTTGAGACTCATCAATAACACGAGCATTGGCTAAAGTTTCTTCCATTTTAGAAATTTTCATTTCTAACATACCTTGCGCTTCTTTAGCTGCATCATACTCAGCATTTTCACTCAAATCTCCTTTATCTCTAGCCTCTGCAATGGCTTGAGACGCTTTTGGACGCTCTACATCCTTAAGGTGATTTAATTCTTCTCTTAATTTTTTTAATCCTTCTGCTGTATAATAAGATACTTTACTCATAATTCATTCGTTTTAGAAATTGTAATCTCTCGTGCTATTTCAAAAAAGATCCCGAAACAAATTCGGGACTAAAGAAAAAATCTCGCGTCAACGAGATTACATTACAAATATATAAAATATTTAGTGCAAAGCTTAAATAATTGTAAATTGAGCCCCAAAAAATAGGATGAAAAAACTGATTATAATCCTCTCATTAATAGCAATGTCATGCAGTGGTGACGATAATATCAACAATTGCAACTTTTTATTTGACGCTGGCGTTAACTTAACAGTAAACACCAATTTACCTCAGTTTAATCAACTACAATTTAATGGTAATGGTGTCTACGTTGCTAACCAAGGAAATAATGGCATTTGGCTATACCGATTAACCTCTTCTACGCTTTATGCTTGGGATGCTGCAGATCCAAGTCGTACTCCTTCTGCATGTTCAACTTTAACATTTGTAAGTGGAGACATTGTAGAGTCTAGTTGTGAGGATGTTAACCAATATAGTCTATCTACTGGTTTTGGTTTAGAAGGTAACACATTGCCATGCACATTAAAACCTTATAGAGTTGATGATTTAGGTAACGGCCAATATTTGGTTTCTAATTAAAAATATGATTCATTTAATATAAAAACCCTGTAAACATTAGTTTACAGGGTTTTTATATTAAAGTTTTACATTTTCTAAAAATTCAAAGTCATACCAACCAAGAAGTTAGTTGTAGCTTGAGGATAAAAACCTGCTCCTTCAATAGTTGTTACTACATTAGGATCTGACCATGTATCGTCAAACGTATAATAGTAACCATTAGAAATATACTTTACATTAAAAATATTGTTTACTAATCCTGTGAACACTACAGAATCAAAAATAGGCTGAGAGTTCTCTGTTCCTTCAAATGATAATTTGTAAGTAATATTAAAATCATTAATGAAGTAGCTATCTAGCTTAGATACATCGGCTTCAGTATTACTCATGTATTGCTCACCTACATACTTACTTAATAAAGCCATTTGTAAATCTTGAACTGGTTGGAACACAATTGCATTTGCTGCTACAAGTTCTGGGGAAAACGAGATGTCTGTTTTACCTAAGTTTTGTAATTCACCATCAAAATCGATGATAGTTTCCTTGTTCTTGTTAGAGCTCAAGGTCATATTAGGCTGTAAGGTTAATTTTGGTGTTACAGGAATTATCGCTTCTAACTCTAAACCTAAACGGTAGCTCTTACCACTATTGGTACGTATTGGGTTACCAACATCATCTAACTGCCCAGACAACACCAACTGCTGGTTGTACAACATATAGTAAGCATTGGCATTAAACGTAAAGTTTCCTTTTTTGTGTCTCCATCCTAACTCAAAGTCGTTAAGCTGTTCTGGCTCAATATCGTTATTGCTTTCAAAATCGGTACGATTTGGTTCTCTGTTAGCTCTGGCATAAGAGAAATAAAGGCTGTTACCTGCATTTAGTTCATACGTTATACCTGCTTTAGGATTGAAGAAGGTGAAATCTTTATCAACTTCAAAATCTACTAAATCAGAAGTGTTTCCAAAGGTTTTATAGGTTACATTTCTAACTTGTAAATCTCCGTAAAGGCTTACTTTGTCATTTAGCTTATAGTTAGCTTTAGAGAACACTGATAAATCATTTTTTAAACTATTACCATCGTAGTAACGGTCCCTAATTTCGCTTTGGCTGGCAAATTCTGCCCAAATAATTTCACCAAAATGATCACCATCATAATGACTAAAAGAACCACCAAAAATTAAATCGATATTCGCGTCTTTATAGTTCGCAGTGGCATTTACAACGTAAAAATCATTGTCTAACCAACGACGACGAATAAGGTCTGTGGTATTTACCACCTCACCATTAAAGTCTAATGTTTCTAAACCGTAGTCTGCAAAATCTTCATCTTCTTTATACTGCTCAAAATATCCACGACCATAGGTATAGTTTAGACCAATAGTTGTAGACCAATTATTGTTGTAACGTTGATTCCAGTGCAATTGATAATGATCTTGACTGTAATTATCAACTTCGTTATCATAAAATTGAGTGTTGCCATCATCATCAGTGTAGATACCAGCAACATTAAAGGTTCTATCATTTCTTAATACATCTAAATCCTCTAAACCATACCAAGCTTGATATGTTACTTCTTTACCACCAAAAACAACTGCTTTGATTAAAGTATTGTCATCTACATAAGCACCTTGTAAGAAATATGATTTTAAATCTGCTGAAGCTCGATCGATGTAACCATCTGATGCAATGTTAGACAAACGACCAGCAATTTCAATATGATCGTTTAACAATCCTGTGCTAAATTTTACCGTATGTTTTCTAGTGTTATAACTTCCAAATGAATTTGAAATTTCGCCATAAGCTTCCTTTGAAACAGCATCTGTAAGTACATTAATACTCGCACCAAACGCACCAGAACCATTAGTAGATGTACCAACACCACGTTGCAACTGTAAGCTTTCTACAGAAGACGCAATATCTCCTAAATTAACCCAAAATGTTCCTAAAGATTCAGCGTCATTATAAGGTATACCATTAATAGTTACGTTGGTAGATTGCGGACTTACACCTCTTACTCTAATACCTGTATAACCTACACCAGCACCTGCATCTGTTGTAGTAACTACAGATGGTAAAAAGTTTAACAACACAGGAATGTCTTGTCCTAAATTGCGTTTTGAAATCTCTTCTTTGGTAACGTTAGAGTGTGTAATTGGCGCTTTTTCCTGTACACGTACAGCTTTTACTAAAACTTCGTCTAGCTTTCTAATCTGCTCATTGATTTCTACATTCAGAATTAGGTTTCTATCCAAAATAATTGACTTCTGAATAGGGTTTGGCGCCATATAATTAAACACCAATTCGTATTCACCTTTAGGAAGGCTTAATACGTATTTGCCTTCAAAATCAGTTTGTACACTTTTTTCAGTACCTTCTGCGTACACACTTACTCCAGGTAAGGGTTCCTTATCAATTGTTACGATACCTGAAACTGTAAACTTTTCTTGTCCATAAGCTGAACAAAGGCTTAAAATAAAAATGAAAATTGTTAATCTCTGTCGTTTTGTTTTTGAGAGATTGTTGAATAAATTTTTCATACGACTATAGTCTTATAATCGAATAAAAAGAGGTAATTATTCTTTGTTAATAATTGGTTTTGTGAGCAGTTTTAGAATGAGATTTGATGCTTGTTGGTAGAATTCTGAAACATTAAATGCATATTTTAAAGTCATTAAATGCTTAGAAGTAAAACCAACATTGATGACCTAATCGCACTCGCTAAAAATGTCTACCAGACATTTCCTTAACGCTCGTTTCCTAAACAGCATTACCTGTTCTAGGTTCAATGGGTATGATCTCAGCCTAAATGATTTTAGATTTCAGATTTTAGACTTTAGATTTTTGAATCTTAGAATTCATCAATCGTCAATCTCAAATCGTCATTCGTCAATCAAAAAAGCACCCCTTTTTTGAGAACGCTGCAAAGATATGTCACATTTAAATATTAGCAAATGAAAAACTGCAATAATTAAAACTTCTCGTTACTATTCTTATACTTCAGAATCACTCGAAGTGACGTACTCATCAGTTAATCGATTTTTGGCGGTTTTCTATTTGCCTTTTTTTCAGCGTTTTTACGTTTGGTTTCGAGACGCTTACGTTTTACTGCTTTGGGTACTTTGGTTGGTTTTCTCTCTTTTTCTTCTTTTAATCCTTCAACAATAAGATCTAAAAACTTTTGGGTGACTAAGGCTTTGTTTCTAAACTGGCTTCGGCTTTCGCTAGAATCTAAGATTAAAACACCTTGTTTATTCAACCTATTCTGCAAATACTCGGACAAGCGTATTTTTTCTTCGTCTGTAAATTGTGCTGAAGCTTCAAGATTAAAATACAGTACTACTTTTGAAGCGACTTTATTAACATGCTGTCCTCCACTACCAGAGCTTCTGACAGCTTTATATGTTAACTCAGATTTTAAAGCTTCAACATCCACAATTAGTCAATTTGATGTGGAGCTTTTAGTAAGTCATTTACTGTTTTTACTGGGTTGAATGTAATGATTGGCACCTCAACAAAAATAGTGTTCCAATGTGCCATACTACCATTCCAAAGTCCAGGTAATTCCAATGCTTTAAGGTCTTTTCCTAGTTTGGTTTTTGCAGTGATAAAAGCTGCATTATGATCCACAAAATCTTCAAGATCAAACTTTTCTCCTTTGTAGTTTTTAACACCACACACTAAATCAACCGGGTTAAAATGTGTTGCGTTTGTAAGAATGTCTTTTTGATTCTTATTCTTAAGATTTATTTGGGCAGACTCAACAATTTGTAGGGATAAATTACCATACATATCTCTCACCCAAAATGGGCCTCCGCCAGGTTCTCCTTCATTTTTAACCATACCGCAGATACGAATTGGTCTGTTTAATTTTTCTTTTAAGTATTCAATTTTGTACTTATTTAGGTATTTTTTGTACTCTCCTGAAATTTTAATGCACATCTTATTGGTTAAAAAGGTTTCTATAGTTTCAAACTCACTGTCTGAAATATTGTCCTTATCTAACACTCTGAGACATTCAAATGACTCTTTTTGTAGTTTTAATAAAATTCCGGCGAGGACTTTCTTATACTTAGCAACCTCTTCCTTATATTGTTTTACTACTACATTATCTATATTTTTAATAAATATAACGTCGGCATCTAATGCATTTAAGTTTTTTAATAGTGCACCATGGCCAGATGGCCTAAAGAGCAACGTATCATCATCATTTCTAAAAGGCACATCCTTAGGTGTTACAGCTATAGTATCTGTAGATTCTTGCTGATACGAAAATGAAATATTAAATGATACACATGTGTTTTCTTCAACATACTCCTCAATACGTCTAAACTCTTCTGTAAATTTGTCTCTATAGCGCTCAGATATTGTAAAATGAAGTTCAGCCTTCTTATCTTCTGAAGCATATAAGGCTGCCTCGTATAAATGCTCTTCAAAAGCAGTGGAAATATAACCGTTTTTATATTTATGAAATGGAAGCAGTCCTTTTGGTGAATTACCAAAATTGAGCTCATTTTCATTAAGCATTATTTGTATAAAATGGATGGCCTTGTCTTGGGTAGATAACGTTTTAAAATCTATTCCTTTTTCGAGTAAGCGTTCTAAAACTTGGTCGTAAAATGGAAATTTTTCTAATCCAACTAAAAAAAACGCTAAGTCCTTAGAGTCATTCTTATTGATAAAGGCATTTAAAGATTCTTTTTGTGGGTTGTATTCTTTTAAAAACTTAAATAGAAATTTAAACATTCTTGTGGCTGCGCCTGATGCAGGTACAAACTTTAGAAGCGACAAGCCTTTTTTATTACTTTCAAAATGTGATATGGCTTCTTCTTTCTGACGTTCGGATAAATCTAGGATTCCATCACCAATAGTAGCAGCTGCAGCAATGTTTGTAAAAGGTATTCCTGTTTTAAACAATTCTATTTGAGACTCTATTTGCGGCAGCGTTAGGCCTTTAGCCTTAATTTGTTTAATGTCGTTTTCTGTAAAACTCATTGTTTATTTTTAAGTAGGTTATCAATATGTTCAACCGCTATTTTCAAACGCTCCTCTTTATTTCCTTTTAATAGCACATATGGTCTGTTGTACTTTATGAGGGTATTTTCAAATGCTTTGAACATCAGTTCTCTTTCATTGGGTTTATCACGTAAATCGTCTTTTTCCCAAGGCGTGTCAATATAGGTTAAAAAATAGAGGTCATACGAATTTTTTAGAGCATGTGCTTCTAAAATCGGGTCACATGTACCGGAGTAGTATGCTTCGCTATACACCTTAGTTTCAAGTATATCTGTATCGCAAATGAGTACGGAATCTGTTTTTTGAGCCAATTCATTTTCTAATTTCATTTGGCCTATGGCTATTGGCAATAAATCGTGAGGCTCACAGGTTTTTCTTTCGTTGTTCCATTTATTTTGAAGATACTCTCGCGCATATTCTGGCACCCAAACCGAATTGTAATGTCTGGCCAATTGCCTAGACAGTGTTGTTTTACCAGTAGATTCCGGACCAAATAATACAACTTTTATGCAGTTGCTTGGTTGCTGTTTAAGTGCTTCTTCCATGCTAAGTATCCGAATATTGCAATAATTGTAAAGCCAAGATATTGAAAACTCGTGAAAGTGAACCCTTTATAGAAATATAAAGGTACAGAGATAATATCTCCGATAATCCAGAAGATCCAGTTTTCAATTTTTCTTCGTGCCATTAGCCACATACCAACAAAGAAAATGGCAGTTGTAATGGTATCTACATACGCTACCCAACCATTCCATTTATCAAAAGTTTTATAGACTACAAAAACAAAAACCAAGGTTGCTAAAAAGATACCTAAACTTAATGATTTTTCTTTTGATGTGGTTTTGGAAATTGGCGTTACGTGTGTTTCGTCAACCTTTCGCGTCCAAACAAACCATCCGTAAACGCTCATAGCAAAATAGTATGCGTTAATCATCATATCGCCGAGCAATTCCCATTTATATAAAAGATACACAAAAATCACTGTACTTATCATTCCGGTTGGAAAGACTAAAATGTTATTTTGCTTAGAAAACCAAACCGATAAAAACCCAAATACGACCGCAACGATTTCTAATACGATATCAGTTGTGGCATATTCAGCATATTGCGAAAAGAAAAAATCAAAAACTTGGCTCATAATCGCTTCTGTTGCAGTTCATCTTTATATTCCCAGAGGGAAGAAATTAGTTATAGTAATTTTTATGATTTTAAATTTTCCATTGAATAACCTGTCTTTAATTCCATCATTTCCATAAAACTAATGAACCCAATGGTATCTTGATTTATTAATGCTTGTTTGGTTTTAGACTTTATTTTTAAACATTTTATTGAACCGACAAGGTTTATTTTAATTATTTCGTTCCAGTAAAAGGTCTTTTTCTTCCCTAACCAATTTGTAATAATTATTCGTAGTTCATCAAATTCAACTCTATAGTTATCATAAAACATAGTTATTAATGTTCCGGAAATCAAAAATATAGAGGCAACTATAGGTGCAATAACTTTTATCTCCTCATTCCAATTTAAAATCATAACATTAACTAAAATTACACCTATAATAATACAGACTATCCCAACAATTTTATAAACTAAATTAGCTTTCAATGAATATCTGTCTGTTATTTCTTTTTTTAACTTTTTATTTGATTTAGTTTCAGAATACCAAAACACAATTCCCGTTATTAGGCTTACTAAAACACTTCCTATTACATTAATTATCATTTGCTACAGATTTTATTGAGATAGTTAAGACAGCTAATTACAAAGGCATTTTAAAAATGTGGTTCGTATTCACTTCTGTTTGTTTTTACTACTTTCATGGTGAGCACGCTAATATCTGTATTTTCAAAAGACGTTTTAATGGCATCATTTAAAAATGGCATTAATTCATCAAATTCCCCAAAAATCTGTGTACTTAATGGATTTTCTAAAACCGTAAATTTTGAAGCTCTCAAGGCTTTAATGAAATTTATAATATGAGCTTCGTAATCGTTTTGTAAAGGAGATAAGGTTAAGTCTACTGATATTTGCATAATTATAATTTTAGTTGTTCAAAAAAATGTTGATTCGTTTCAAAGGCTGTGCCTATAACCACAAGATCTGCTCCTGCTTTATAGGCTGCTTCCAATTCGGTTTTAGATCTTATACCTCCACCAACAATAAGCGGTATATTTAAAGTGTTTTTTACTGCTGAAATAATCTCAGGCTCAATTGGATGTGTTGCTCCGCTTCCGGCTTCAAGGTAGATTAGTTGCATCCCTAAAAGCGCTCCTGCTTTGGCCGTATCTACAATATGTTGCTTATTCGATCTACTTAACGGTTTGGTATTACTTACACGCTCTACAGCAGTTTGCTTTCCGTTTTCAATAAGAATATATCCTGTTGGAATCACTTCTAGTTGTGTTTTGGCTAATTTTGAAACTGCTTCTACATGTTTACCAATCAGGTAATCCGGATTTCGACCTGAAATTAAAGACAAAAACAGAATACCATCAGCTTCATCTGTAATTTGTGTTACATCACCAGGAAAGAGTATTACAGGTAGTGTTGTATATCGCTTAATGGCTTGTACTACAACTTCAGTAGCACCTTCATCTACTTCACTTCCTCCAACAAAAATGTGAGTTGCTACAGATTGATTGACTTTTGTTACGATGCCTTCAATAGTGTCAAGTTCCGTTTTATCAGGATCGATTAAAACGGCAAGTAACTTTTTGTCTTCTGCTATAGACTTTTTTATGTGAGAATAGATGGCCATAAATTAAGGAACGACGTATGCACAAGTAAAGCCTTCAAACTCTAAAAACGCAGTATTATATCTGTATTTTCTACCTTTAAAATCTATCCAAGCAATGGTTTCGCCATCTTCAAACGTAAATGGAATCACTAAAAAATGTGCTGCAAATAGCATACCTGGAGTTGCAAAAAGTTTATATAACGATTCCTTAATTCCCCAAATTACAGTGAGTTTATTGATGTAATCGTCAGCAGATTTGTCTAAATAATTAAACTCATAATCCACAAACTTGTGCGCAATAATCGCAATTTTATCACGCTGCTTTTCAATATCTATACCAACTTCTTTATCGCTAATAATTACACCTGAAAACGTAAAACTGTGTGTTATAGAAATATGCTTACCATCTTTGAGATGTGGTTTTCCATTGTCGTCATAAAATAAATCCTGATCTGTATAACCAAACTCACGCAGCAAGTGTCGCACACTTAAAAAACCACGTTGATGCAGTTCGCTTTTCATGCTTAAAACCCGCTCAAGACTTTGTGGTTTTAAATCTAAAGGTTCAAATAGCTCATTATAAGACTCTTCAATCTTCCAGATTTTAACAGTAGTTTGTGAGTTTACATTAATGGTTTTGTAAAGTGGCATTTAATATTGTAAAACCTATTGATTATCTTTGCACTGCCTAAGGCAGGTTTCGCATTTTTTGGTAAGCGAATTTAACCATTTCAATGTTAAACCCAAAGGCAAGAACCATTTTAAAAATTTGAGAAAAAACAATATGAGTACAAAAACAATTCCTTATGTACCAAACAAGGTAAAGGACATGTCGTTAGCGGCTTGGGGAAGAAAAGAGATTGAACTAGCCGAAGCAGAAATGCCAGGTTTAATGAGCTTACGTGAAGAGTATAAAAACGAGCAACCGTTAAAAGGCGCACGTATCGCAGGTTGTTTGCACATGACCATACAAACTGCTGTTTTAATTGAAACTTTACAAGCATTAGGTGCAGAAGTAACTTGGAGTTCTTGTAACATTTTCTCTACTCAAGATCAAGCTGCTGCTGCCGTTGCTGAAGCTGGTACTGCTGTTTATGCTTGGAAAGATATGACAGAAGAAGAGTTTGACTGGTGTATAGAACAGACCTTATTTTTTGGAGAAGATCGCAAGCCATTAAACATGATTTTGGATGATGGTGGAGATTTAACAAATATGGTCTTAGATAAATACCCAGAATTAGCTTCTGGAATTAAAGGTCTATCTGAAGAAACTACAACAGGTGTACACCGTTTATACGAGCGTGTTAAAAACGGAACATTACCAATGCCTGCAATTAATGTAAACGACTCGGTTACTAAATCTAAATTCGATAACAAGTATGGTTGTCGCGAAAGTGCTGTAGATGCTATTCGTCGCGCAACAGACGTTATGTTAGCTGGTAAACGTGTTGTAGTTTGTGGTTACGGAGATGTTGGTAAAGGCACTGCTGCGTCTTTCAAAGGAGCAGGAAGTATTGTAACAGTAACTGAGATTGATCCAATCTGTGCTTTACAAGCTGCAATGGACGGTTTTGAAGTTAAAAAATTAGAAACTGTAGTTGGTAATGCAGATATCGTAATTACTACAACAGGTAACAAAGACATTGTACGTGCAGAACACTTTAAGGCAATGAAAGATAAAACCATAGTATGTAACATTGGTCATTTTGATAACGAAATACAAATGGCTTGGTTAAACGAAAACTACGGTAATACTAAAAACACAATTAAACCTCAAGTAGATAAATATACTATTGATGGTAATGATATTATTGTTTTAGCAGAAGGACGTTTAGTAAATTTAGGTTGTGCAACTGGTCATCCAAGTTTTGTAATGAGCAACTCATTTACGAACCAAACGTTAGCGCAAATAGAGCTTTGGAATCATTCTGACAAGTATGAAAATCAAGTATATATGCTACCAAAACATTTAGATGAAAAAGTAGCTGCATTACACTTAGAAAAAATTGGTGTTGAGCTTACAGAACTTAAGCAAGAGCAGGCTGAATATATTGGTGTAACGGTTGAAGGTCCATTTAAACCAGAACACTACAGATATTAAGAATTCCTGCTTTCGCAGGAATCTCAAATTCCAAAAGTTAAATCCCAAGCAGAAATGTTTGGGATTTTTTTAATATTATTATTTGTCACTTCGAGTGATTTTTAAGGAACGAAAAAATTGTATCGAGAAGTTTTTATATTTAAAACACGAAATTATCATATGTATATATTCTCAAATGTTGACAGCTCTTATTACACAGGAATAACTTCAAATCTTCCTAAAAGGATATTAGAACATACGACAGGAAAACATCTTGATAGCTAAACATACAATCGTAGACCTTTAGAATTGGTTTATTATGCTGAATTTACTGATATAAACCCGGCCATCCAAAGTGAAAAGCAAATTAAAAAACGGTCTAGGTTAAAGAAAGAAGCATTAATAAATAATGAATTTGATAAGCTTCCTAATTTAGCTAAGAAAAATTTTGACAAATAAAAGTTCTCGATACAAAATTGCAGAAAAGCAATTTCACTCGAACTGACGTCTCAACTTCAATGTATTTCACAAAAAAACCTCACAAACATTGGTGATTGTGAGGTTCAATTTTATAAATAATATATTTCTAGTTCTTCGGATGCACTAACTTCATTTCATCAATTAAGTGTTTTGCACCAGCATATTTATCGACGATAAAAAGCACATAGCGTAAATCTACCATTATGTTTCGGCAGATTTCTGGGTCGTAGTTCATATCACTCATTGTACCTTCCCAAACACGGTCAAAGTTTAAACCTACTAAATTCCCTTCGGCATCAATGGCCGGACTACCAGAATTACCACCAGTCGTGTGGTTTGTTCCTAAAAAGCAAACAGGCATATTACCATTGCTATCAGCATATTGACCATAATCCTTGGCTTCATAAAGGTCGATTAGCTTTTGAGGTACATCAAACTCATAATCACCTGGCACATACTTTTCCATGACGCCTTTGAGATGGCTCACAGGCTCATAATACACAGCATCTCTTGGTGAATACCCTCTTACTTGACCATAAGTAACGCGCAGCGTACTATTTGCATCTGGGAAATAACGCTCGTTTGGTAAGGCTTTCATTAAAGCCGTCATATACTCAGTTTGTAATGCTGAAATAGTTTCATTCTTTTGTTGAAATTCTGTATCAATCGTAGTAAAAAATTCATCAATGATTGGTTTCGCATAAGCATAAGCCGCATCATTGTTTAAGTTTTTAATCACAGTTTTGGCATCACCTTCTAATAATTTTAAAGCCGAATCTAAATCCGTAAATGCCGTTTTATCATAGATTGAAGCATCAACTGGTTTTCCATATAATGGCATTACATTTAAGTACACACCTTTGTCTACATTGGCATCAAAGTTTTTTAGAATACCTTCAAAACGACCTTTTAAACTTGCTTTGGCACGTTCTAAACTTTCAGGATTTGCCAAAAGTGCTTGCTCAACCTGATACGCTCTAAAAGTCATTTGCATTAATTCACTCGTAACCAAAAAGACTTCAACAAAATTTCTTCGCTTAATATTTATTGAACCAAATTCTTTGTAAAGCTTATCAAACTCAGGTAAAATATGACCATACTTTGCCTCTAGTCCATTTTCCTTTAATGCTTTTTTAAAAGTTGCTTCAAATTCACGACGCTTAGCTACAGCATCACTTTTTTCAATACCTAAGTTTTCGCCAATCCACTTTTTCCAAGCGTTTGCAATTCTAGCTTGTTTTGACGCATACTTAATACGCACCTCATCGCTGGCTTTCATATTGGCATCAATCACTTTTAAAGCCGCTTCTCTAATTTCGATATTTGTTGGGTTGAATTCCTTAGTAATATGCTCAATCGCTACAGCTGGCAGATATTCATTGGTACGACCAGGAAAGCCAAAAACCATTGTAAAATCGCCTTCTTCAACACCATCTAAGGACACTGGCAAATAATGCTTTGGCTTGTAAGGCACATTGTCTTTGCTGTATTTTGCTGGTCTATTATTCTTATCGGCATATATTCTGAACATAGAAAAATCGCCTGTATGTCTCGGAAACACCCAGTTATCTGTATCGCTACCAAACTTACCAATACTGCTTGGTGGTGCACCAACCAATCTTATGTCTTCAAAACGTTCAGTTACAAATAAGAAATACTGATTACCCTCGTAAAACGACTTTGTTTTAACATCTTGCCAATTTTCTTTTGGCCAGGATGCCATTGCAGCATTGCTGTTTCTGGTAATTAAGGATTGTTTTTCCTTTTCGGTCATAGCATCGTTTACACCATTTAAAACAGTATCTGTAACATCGTGAATGCTTACAATAAACTCAATAAACAACCCTTCATTTGGTAGCTCTTCTTCGAGAGACATTGCCCAAAATCCATTTTTTATATAATCGTTTTCTAATGACGAATGCGACTGAATCTGGCTAAATCCACAGTGATGATTGGTAAGCACTAAACCTTTGTCAGAAATCACTTCGCTGGTACAACCACCATTAAAATGACCAATAGCGTCCTTAAGACTAGAATTGTTAACATCGTAAATGTCTTTGGCAGTTAATTTACTACCAAGGCTTTGCATTTCGTCTTCATTCATGCCTTCTAAAAGTGAGGGAATCCACATACCGCCTTGTTGAGCAGACACCTGAAAAACAACGAAAAAACAGAGTAATTTTATTAATCGCATAGTATATATTTTATTGATTTTGTAAAGATAGCAAAAGCACATTTTATATCTTTAAAACCTTTCTATTTAACGAGATATTATGATCGCACACCAATCTAAACTACCCAATGTAGGCACTACCATTTTTACCGTAATGAGTGCTTTGGCCAACGAATATAAAGCCTTAAACCTATCGCAAGGTTTCCCAAATTATCCTAGTCCTCAACTATTAAACGACTTGGTTGCCAATGCCATGAACAGTGGTTACAACCAGTACGCACCAATGGCTGGTAATTTAGATTTGCGCTTGGCCATTGCGAATAAATTTCAACTACTTTACAATACAAGTTATCATCCAGACACTGAAATCACAGTTACTGCTGGTGCAACACAAGCTATCTATACTATCATTTCGGCATTTGTAAAGCCGAATGACGAAGTCATCATTTTTAAACCTGCTTACGATTGCTACCAACCTGCTATTGAAGTTAATGGCGGAAAGACGATCCCTATTCAATTATCTGCGCCAGATTATAGTGTGAATTGGGACGAAGTGGCTTCAAAAATTTCGTCTAAAACCAAGATGATAATCATTAATACACCTCACAATCCTAGTGGTACCATTTGGTCAGAAGATGATATGCTTCAACTTGAAAAATTAACCAAAAACACCAACATTATCGTTTTGAGTGATGAAGTGTACGAACATATTGTTTTTGATGGTGAACAACATCAAAGTGCTTGCAAGTTTCCGGATTTAAAAGCACGAAGTTTTATCACAGCGTCGTTCGGAAAAACATTTCATAATACAGGTTGGAAAATTGGCTACTGCTGCGCACCTGAAGATTTAATAAACGAGTTCAGGAAAGTACACCAATTCAATCTGTTTTCTGTGAATCATCCTGCTCAAAAAGGCATAGCAGATTATATGGCAGATGCCGAAACTTATCTTGGTTTGAATAATTTCTTTCAACAAAAACGTGATTTATTTTTGAATTTAATTGCTGAATCTCGTTTTAAATTTACACCTTCAAAAGGTACGTATTTTCAGGTGTTGGATTATTCTGAAATTACCGACGAGTACGATGTGGATTTTGCAAAACGTTTGACAAAAGAATTCAAAATAGCCTCAATTCCACTTTCGGTTTTTAATGAAAATAACAAAGATGACAAGGTGCTTCGATTTTGTTTTGCCAAGACAGACGAAACTTTAATAAAAGCTTCAGAAATTTTATGTAGAATTTAAGTTACTTTTTGTTATGTTTTGTGTCACATTAGTGAACTAAAATTTATTACAGATGAAATATTACATTATACTTTTATTATCAACTTTTTCTTTAATCAGTTTTGCTCAGGAAGTAAAGCAAGGTGAAAAAACATATGAAGTAAAAAAGGAAAAAATATTTTTGAATGGCGAAGACGTTACCGCAACTTTAAGTGTAGAAGAAAAAGAAGTGATTTTTAAAGAAGCTGCGATTATTTCAGAAAAACTAAAACAAGAAGAAAATGCACAAAAAACAGCAGAAAAACTAGAAAAAGAGAAGAAAAAAGCAGAAAAAGCTCAAAAAAAGGCCGAGAAAGCACAAAAGAAAGCAGAGAAAGCCTTAAAGAAAAAAGAAAAACTTCAGAAAAATTATAAAAAGGCGCAAGACAACCTTAAAAAAGCCCAAAAGAAGTACGAAAAATTAAAAAAGAAAGGTAAATTGTCACCTGTTGATGAAAGTAAGTGGTTAGATAAAATTGAAAAGCTTACCGAAAAGGTTAAAAAAGCAAAAAGTAAAATGTAAAACAATCCTAATATCGGACAGAAGCTGTACAAAAAGTAAGAAAACTTGTCATTCTGAATTAATTTCAGAGTCTTAGCTGCCGAGTTTTCGATGTGTTTTTAGAATCTGAAACAAGTTCAGATTGACAAAACAACTACTTTTTATGCAGCTTTTTTTTGAGCAATAAATTTGTACATTTATACTATGCAAACAACACTAGAAGTTGCACTGATACAAACGGATTTGGTTTGGGAAAATCCGGAAGCAAATCGAAAAAATTTAGAACAGAAGGTCAATGGCATTACTGATGCTGACCTTATTGTTTTACCAGAAATGTTTAGCTCTGGTTTTACTATGAATGCGTCTAAGGTAGCAGAAACTATGGATGGTGAAACCATAACCTGGTTAAAAGCATTATCTAAAACTAAAAATGCAGCAATCGTTGGTAGTTTGGTCATTACCGAAAATGAGAATTATTATAATCGCTTAGTCTTTGTAGAGCCAAGCGGAACATTAACAACCTACGATAAGCGACATACCTTTACCTTGGCTGGCGAACATAAGGTTTACACAGCTGGATCTAAAAAAATTATCATCGAATATAAAGGATTTAAAATTTGCCCTTTAGTCTGCTACGATTTACGTTTTCCTGTCTGGGCAAGAAATTCTGAAGACTATGACGTACTCATTTACGTAGCTAACTGGCCAAAAGTGCGCATTGCAGCTTGGGATGCCCTTCTTAAAGCGCGCGCTATAGAGAACATGAGTTACTGTATTTGTGTAAATCGTGTTGGCTTAGATGGTAATAATTACGAATATTCTGGACACTCTGCAGCTTATGATGTTTTAGGAAACCGTATGGACAGTATTCCTGAAAGCATAGAAACTACGGAAGTTATAACACTAGAAAAATCTCATATTACCAAATACCGAGAAAGACTTGGCTTCTTAAAAGACAGAGATACTTTTAGTCTAGAAGTGTAAACTCATAGATAAAATCGAAACTTGCTCTTACTTCTTCGAGCTGAGAAGATGGCATATAACTAACACGCTCTGGTTGAATACCCAAAAGGTAATTCCCTGTATCATAAACACCATTTTTATTAGTATCGTAAACGACTCTAATATCATATAATTTTGGAATTACATTAGTAAAATCCACTACTGGTGATTCTGTAGTATAGCGCTCGTACTCCACCTCACCTCTGCTATTAACCATTTGAACTATTAAAGGAAACTTAGCATTAATTAATTTAACTCTAACATTACCATAATCCGATTTCATTTTGGCGTTTATTCCATCGACTATTGTATCCTTATTGATACTTCCGTAGAAATCTGTAAATGTACCAGGCAGCAATTTGATGGTGTATTTTTGACCTTCCTCTTTTTTAAAAGGCACTCTAAATTGATTTAAAATAGAATCATACTCTGTGCTAAACTCAACAGCAATAGAGTCCTTATCTATTATGCTTATTTTAGAATCATCTATTATCTCTAAAGGAGTGCTTGCTTGTACAGTAAAATGTTTATCGTAATTTAAGTTTCTGAGTGAAATTATCTTTATAGTTAGAGTATCAGCATCCAGATTTCTGAAGCGATGCTTAAAAGTATCTACATATTTTTGATTAGAAACCACAAAGAATGTCGTATCGATTTCAAACTTTGGTTTATACCAATAATAAAGCGTATCTGCCTCAGTATCTTTAGTTACTCTGGTGGTATAACCCTCAGGTGTCTCACCCAAAACTTTAATACGCATATTTTCATAATTTCCTTCATAAGGAAACATGATTCTGGTTTGCCCTTCTTGCTTTGGCTTAACAGCTTTAAAATTTACCTCTTCCTTAAAAAGAGTGAGCTTAAAATCTTCATCCTTAGGTACTGTTATAACATCTTCATAAAACCCTATCTTATCATTTTTCTGATCAAAGGTGTAATTATTATTTTTATCTTTTAAAGCTATTAATTTATAGGTGCCAGCTTTTATATTATCGATACTAAAAGTGGTAAGACTATCTAAGGTATTGGTAATATATCTTGGCTTTTCTTTATAAACTATTGAGTCTGAATACGTAGAATCAACTTCATACAACATTACCGAAATAAAGGTCTCAGGTTTCTTTAGAAGTGCATCTTCAACATAGCCTTTTACCGAAAGTGAATCTATGGTTTCACCTGTTGAAAACACATAGCGATAATATGGATAGGGGTTTTCTTCATTATTATCTACAATACTTTCACCAAAATTAAAAGCATATGTGGTATTAGGCTGTAAAGTATCTTTTATTTTTATTGAAATATACTTACTTGCTCCACCCATTGGATAAATTATTGGATCAACATCCATAGGTGGTGAAACTATAAGCTGCTTTCTTAAGTCTTTAATTTTAACATACTCATTAAAGGTTATACGTATTTCATTGCCTTTAAAATTAGTCGAAAAATTCTTCGGACTTTCACTTGTTATTACTGGTGGGTCTATATCTTTTTCTCCACCTGAAGGAGAACCACGATTTGCACAGCTAACTATTGCTAATGCTATGGAAATAATGCCTAAAATTCGTGTGAGATATGACCGCATTTAATGAGAATTATTTTACACAAAGAAACAATTTTTAAACTTTAGAAACGAAAAAATCAATCGGCAATTGCCATCGTAGCAAGACTTAACTTAATATTATCAATTTTTAACAATTCTGTAGCGCAAGCTTCTGCTGTTGCACCTGTGGTAATAATATCATCTACAAGTAAGATGTGCTTTTCTCTCAAGGATAAGTTTTCACTAATTGCAAAAACAGCTCCGTCATCACTCCACCTTGAAAGTCTACCTTCAAACACTTTGGTTTTGGTAGGTTTTGTCTTTATGAGTACAGTATCATTATAGTCAGCATTTATTGCTTCAGCTATTGCTTTTCCAAATTGTTCAACTTGATTATAACCTCGTTGTCGCAACTTCGTTTTGTAAAGTGGCACAGGTACTACAACATCTATCTTTTTATAAGCTTCAATTGTTTTTAATTCTGAACCAAGCCACCTGCCAAGAAAATCACTTATATTTTGATGACCTCTGTATTTTAAGTTATGAAGTAATTGTTGTACGATTCCTTTTTTTGAAAAATGCAAGAGGGCTGTTGCTTGTTCTAGTTTTACACGTCCATAAACTACTTTTTTAACATTATGAGCATTCTCGAAATGAAAATTTGTCACTGGTAAATCGTGTCTGCAATTAGTGCAAATAACTAGTTCATTATCTGCTAAAGCATTATTACATGCTTCGCAAACTACAGGAAAAAACAAATTCAACAAATTTTTCACCACTTAATCGAATAAAATAAAAATGAACTTCAATATACTCTAATTTCGCTGCAACTAAGAAATTAATGATGATAGTTAACCCTCAATTATTTAACTACAGATTAATTATAAGTTCTTTATTAGTTGTTTTAACAGTTTTAGGAGTCTATAGTTTTACTAATTATAAATCCATTAAATCCTACGAAGACTTTCTAAAACAAGAAAAAGTTTTGATAGAAAAAGAGCTATCAGAAATTTTAACTAGTTATGACGAACTAAGCCAAGATTATGATCTTATGTCCTCGCAGCTCCAAGAGGCAAAACTAGAAACTAAAATAGCTTTAGATTCTTTAAGATTATTAAAAAGTGACTTATCAATAATCACAAAGTTTAAAGACCAACTCTCGGTTTTAAAAACTAAGAGCAAGGTTCTATTGGCTACAGTAGATTCTCTCAACTCAGCTAATCTCAGGTTAGAAAGAGAAAAACGCTACGCCATGAATACTATAAAAAATAACAACTTGACCATTAATGCTCTGGAAGAAGCCAATGATTCTCTCAACGAGACCATTGATAACGCAGCTATTTTAAGAGCTAATAACGTCAGAGTTGAAGCCTTTAAAATTAATAATAGTAAAAAGAAAGCTACCATAAGAGCCAAACGTGTCAATGCCATGGATGTTTGTATAGCTCTTACAGAAAACCCATTAACCGAAAAAGGAGATAAAGAAATTTACATTCAAATTGTAAGTCCAGAAAATAACGTTATTGCCGATAAAGGCGAAGTGTTTTTTAGTAATACCTCTTTAATCTACAGTAAAAAAGAAGTTGTGAATTTTGACAACAAAAACCTAGACATATGCACTACTGTAGCGACTTACAAAGAAGATAGACCTCTTAAAAAAGGTACTTATTTTATTAATGTTTTCCATGAAAACAGAAAACTAGGAAGCACTAGTATAGAATTAAAATAAATCAATCTCATTATTTTTAAAAAACCGCTCAATTAATTTGAGCGGTTTTTTATTTTTGTGGCATGGCAAACGACGACAAATTCAAAAAGGTAATCTCTCACGCTAAAGAGTATGGTTACGTATTTCAGAGCAGTGAAATCTATGACGGTTTAAGTGCTGTATACGACTATGCACAAAACGGTGCAGAATTAAAGAAAAACATTAGAGACTATTGGTGGAAAGCCATGGTACAAATGCACGATAATATTGTTGGTATAGACGCAGCAATATTTATGCACCCAACCACTTGGAAAGCCTCTGGACATGTTGAAGCGTTTAATGATCCTTTAATTGACAACAAAGATTCGAAAAAACGCTACAGAGCAGATGTTTTAGTTGAAGACTATTGCGCTAAGATTGAAGCTAAAATCAATAAAGAAATCAAAAAAGCTGAAAAACGTTTTGGAGATACCTTCAACAAAGAAGAATTTGTATCTACAAACGCCAGAGTACTTGGTTATCAAGAAAAAATAGACACCATTCTTAAACGTTTAGGCCAATCTTTAGAAAAAGAAGATTTAGCAGATGTAAAAGCTTTAATTGAAGAATTAGAAATTGCCGATCCGTTAACAGGAAGTCGTAACTGGACAGACGTAAAGCAATTCAACCTTATGTTTGGCACTAAGCTAGGTGCTTCTGCAGACACTGCAATGGATTTATATCTTAGACCAGAAACAGCTCAAGGTATTTTTGTAAACTTCTTAAACGTTCAGAAAACGGGAAGACTAAAAATTCCTTTCGGAATTGCTCAAACAGGTAAAGCTTTTAGAAATGAAATTGTTGCAAGACAATTTATATTTAGAATGCGTGAGTTTGAACAGATGGAAATGCAGTTTTTCATTAAACCAGGAACGCAAAAAGAGTGGTTTGATTACTGGAAAGAAACCCGTTTAAAATGGCATAAGTCCTTAGGCATGGGAGATGATAATTATCGTTTCCACGATCATGAAAAATTAGCACATTACGCAGATGCTGCTACAGATATAGAATTTAATTTCCCATTTGGTTTTAAAGAATTGGAAGGAATCCACTCACGAACAGATTTCGACTTAAAGCAACACGAAGAATACTCTGGCAAAAAGCTACAATACTTCGATCATGAAGATAATGAAAGCTACACACCTTATGTGTTAGAAACTTCAATAGGCCTAGATCGTATGTTCTTAGCGGTTTTTTCTAATAGTTTACAAGACGAAACTTTAGAAGACGGAAGTGAAAGAACAGTATTAAAACTACCTGCTGTATTAGCACCAACTAAAGCCGCTATTCTACCTTTAGTAAGAAAGGATGAAGGATTAACCAAAATGGCAAAAGACATTGTTGACGATCTTAAATGGGATTTCAATGTGGTTTATGATGAAAAAGATGCTGTTGGTAGACGTTATAGAAGACAAGATGCTGCTGGTACACCGTTTTGTATTACTGTAGATGGCGAAAGTTTAGAGGACAACACAGTAACCATACGTCATAGAGATACTATGGAACAAAAGCGTGTTAAGGCTGAAGAATTGAGAGATATCATAAAAAAAGAAGTGGATGTTAAGGAATGGTTGATGAAGATGCAATAATCATCAACATCTTTTATGTAAACAAAAACTCATAGGTCTTTTTAGATTTATGAGTTTTTTTGTTTTAAAAATAAGCCTTCAACTGAATGGTGCCTGTATGGATAGTTTTAGATGTCTCGGTTTTACGACCAAAGTAATTGAGGTTTAAATCTAAAAACTTAGTCAGCTTCTTTTGTGCCAATAAACTCCAAGTGAAGTTTTTTCCTGGCTGTAAACCTTCTAACATTTGGTATGCTACTGGTGTATTAGGATTGCCTTCATATTCATTTTGAAAGAAATTAAATTCACCTGTTAATGCAATTTTTGCAGCTTTATTGTAGGTAAAAGAAAATCCATAATTATTCTGTGATAATGCTTCTAAACTTCCAATCGTGTTTTCTTTTGAAGTGTATTGATAAAAGACATCAAACTGCGCATTGTCACTAAACAAATAGGATAATTTAGGTTGAAAACGCTCTTCTTCTATCAGGTAATTTCTGTTGGCAAAGTTTTCACTAAGACTTTCATCTGTTCCAAAACTTGCTTGCGCATTTGCCAACCAATTAGTGGCAAATTTATGGTTAAAATTAAACTGATGATTGGTGAGTTTATTTTCCTGAAATCCGATGGACAGCAAACTTCTGCTCGTATTGGTTAAAAACGTATAAGAAGTGGTATAGCGCTGTTTTCCTCTGTTGTAAAACAATACATTTCTCACACTATTATTTAAAGCTAATTGATTGTCTTCATCAGCTTCAAAAGGATTTAAATTAAAATTATTGCCTTCTCTTCTAATCTTCCTATCAATAAGATAAGATGTTTGATTATAAAAATGTGAAAAGAACTTTTTGGTTCTATCCTCAGAACTGCTCCATTGTATAGGATTTATGGTCAACGTCTGGCTCAATCTATTTTGATGCGTCCTAACAAAAACCTGGTTTGGCAATAATACGCGTATGTAATTGCCTTGGTCTGTAAATTGTGCTATTTCAAATTCATTGAGTTCTTGTATGCCGTTTTCATTATAATCAATCCACGTGTAAGCTCCTTGCCCAGCCTCTACCTCTACATAAGTAAAATCTTGCTGTGGCAACGTGCCTGAATTGGTTTCAAAACTTGTGTTCCAAAGCACAAGATTATTAAACAGTTTTTGGTTGTAGTTTAATCTGCTGTTTAAACTCTGTTCGTCTTCAGAGGTGTCATCTTCAGCCTTCAAACTTCTATAATTCACAAAAAGCTGAAGATTGGTATTTTTATTTTGAATTAATCGCGATTTGAGATAATAGGTGTTTGAAGCATTTACACGCTCAACTAAGTTATTTCTTAAGCTATCATTGAAGCGTTTTATGTAACCAACCTCAGCATAGACTTTAGTACTATCACCAATTCCAACAAAGGTTTCGTATGCTGAAAATCGCTGACTCAATGGTGTCAATGAATCGGTAGCTATAACGGTTTGCTCATTGTCCTCAGTGGCAAATTTTGCACCAATCCATTTATTGTTTTTGGCATATACCACACGATTATAAGACCTTAAAAAGGTCGAACGATTAATAGTGCTTTCGCTATTGAGAAAGCTTGAATTTGTAAAAATCCTAAAGTTACCCAAACGTAAGTCTGCCATGAGATTATGACGACTTCCATTAAAATTATTAGCGTAATCTAAATATTCAAAATTATAAGAAGCCACTCCCTTTTTAGCATGCGATAATTGCAATCCTGAAGTAAGCAAAAGTTGATTTCCCAAAATAAAATTTCCTTGATCATCTCTGTTATCTTCAAGATTCCAATCGCGATTAAATTCGGCTCTGTACAAACGCTGAATGGTTCTAAAATTCTCTTGAATAAAATCGGCATCAATAAGTGCAGACAAATTCCAAAGGCTATCGTGTTTTATTAGCTTTTGATTCACTTTAAACTTCCCAGCAAAACCATCATTATCATCATCATCTAAACTCGAAAACAAATTGATATCGTTTTTACTTCCTGTCAATTCAAAAAATACATCTGTTTTTTCGGTTGGCTGGTAACGACCATTGAGCACTGCAATTTGCAAGCGTTCTGGTGCCACGAGTTGGGTAATAGGTTCGTAATTTCCTTGCGGAACACCACCAATTGGTGCAACGTATTCAAAAATATTGCTTACCGTATTATCGTTACTAAGTATGTAATTTCCCTGATTTGCACCAACCAAGGTAAAAGATACCCTAAACAATTGGTCTTCGGGATTTTGAGAAAAGACAAAAATTTCTTCGCCACCTACAATTTCTTTTCTGTAGAGAATTCTGTTTTCAGAAAACGATTCTTCCGTCGCTGAAGGCGCAACCATTAAGCTAGTATCATCACCAGCATTAGCTAAAATTTCCGTTTGTTCTGTTGATAGATTTTGCTGCAACGGCTGATTTTTGGCATCACTTTCAGAATACACAGAAACGTTTAACTGTAATTTTTCGGTTTCAAAAGTACTGCCACCAAACACAGTAAATCTCGAATAATTTCGTTCACTAAACTGGTAATCTACCGTAATACGCATTTCGGAAGTGATCGGATAGGTTGAGTTGAAAATAATCTCGCCAGCATTATAATCAATAATGTAATCATTGTTTTCGCCACGTTCCAAAGGCACACCATTAACATAAACGGTCTCACTACCAGAAACAATAAGTACAAACAACTCATTGTTTGGTCCTCGTAGTTTGTAAGGTCCTTGATTGCCTTCTTGAGCCGTAAATTGGGTTGTTGTAAACTGACCTCGTACGAGTGCACCTGAAGCAAAAACCGAAGTCTTGTCGCTCAAATTAGCATTTACCAACAAACCTTGCACACGTTTAGAGAAGTTAGCATAATAACTTTTGGTGTTTACCAAATCGATATCACCTGCTCTAATATTCCAATTGTCACTAAAAAGTTCTATAAAAACTTGATCAAACTCATCTAATCGCTGAGAATATCCACTTTCTTGCAACGGAATATTAGCATCTTGTATCGAAGCTCTAAGCGATACTTTGTCACTCAATTTTCCTGAAATTTGCAAATCGAGTTCACTATTTAAAACAGAATTTTGATTGTTTCCAATCGTTACACCTCTGGAAATACTACCTGAAGTGGTTAAACCATCAAAAGGAGTAAAAACATTTTGATTTGAAGAATTTTCAAGCTTGTACAGGGTTTCAATCCCAGGAATAGATCGATCTACAATAATATCATCGTCGAGCTGTTTGTAAACCTTGGTTATAAAATCTGGATAGCGTAGATATTCAATATCTATAGAATCTAATTCAATCTGTTGGTTGAATTTCAAAATAGATTTTGAAAAATCAACGTTATAAAGTGTAGAATCCAAAACAACGCCTTGCTTAGTTTTTATAATAAATCTTGAAGGATTTATGCTAACAGAATCAATGAGAATAGAATCTGCAACAGTGACACGTATTTTCTTATAATTACTTGATTTTTCTTGGGTAAAACCCCAAAAAGACATCAATAATGTAATAAGAAATAGCGCTTTTTTCATCTAAAATAATAACTGCCTAACGTTTGAAATATTTTATCGTTAAAAGCAGTATAAATTTATAGTGTAAAAGTACTCTATTATTTATTTTAGCCGAATAGCTAGAAAAACAATACAAATCAGGAAATTTAATTAACATGAAAATAGCTTCGTACAATGTTAATGGCATAAGAGCTGCCATAAATAAAGGGTTTATTGATTGGTTACAAGCCACAAATCCAGATGTAATTTGTTTACAGGAAATTAAAGCTATGGAAGAGCAGCTAGATTTAGATCTTTTTGCAGAAGCTGGTTACGAAAATAACTATTGGTTTAGCGCACAAAAAAAAGGCTACAGTGGTGTTGCAATTCTTTGCAAAAAAGAACCCAACCATATAGAATTTGGCACTGGTATAGAATCTATGGATTATGAAGGTAGAAATCTCAGAGTAGATTACGACAAGGTCTCTGTTATGAGCATGTATTTACCTTCTGGGACTAACGACGCTAGGTTATCGCACAAGTTTGAATACATGGATTTAATTCATAATTATTTAAACGAATTGCAAAACGAAAAACCAAATCTTGTAGTGTGTGGAGATTATAATATTTGCCATGAGCCTATAGATATCCACAATCCAAAAATGAAAGGTGTATCTGGTTTTTTACCAGAAGAGCGAGAATGGCTAGGTAATTTTATTGATAGTGGTTTTATTGACAGTTTTAGACACTTACATCCTGAAAAACAAGAATTCTCTTGGTGGAGCTATAGAGCCAACGCAAGAGCTAATAACAAAGGCTGGCGATTAGATTACGCCATGGTTAGCGAGCCTTTACAAGAAAACATAAAACGAAGCGTTATACTCACTGAAGCAGTACATAGTGACCATTGCCCAATTTTATTAGAATTAGATTTATAAACACTCTCAAATCAATAGCAACCATGATTAAAAAACTTTCATTAATCGCACTTTTACTAATTACGATGACCTCTTGTGTTTCTAAAAAAATATATACAGAACTCGAGGACAAATATGCAAACTTAAAAAAGGACAACAGAGCCTTAAATGATGAATTAGAAGCACTTTCAAAATCCAAAAATCAACTTGATAACGATTATACTGCTTTAGTCAATGCACATGATGCAGCAAAAAACGAAGTGGCACAATTATCAACTGAACTAGAAGCTTTATCATCTAAATATGATAATCTTAAAGCATCCTATGATGCACTAGAAAAAAATAGCTCTGCAGAAATTGCCAAGAATTCTAAGAAGAATCGAGAACTTTTAGCACAATTAGAGGCCAAAGAACAAGCACTTGCTGCCGAAAATGAGCGTTTAGAAAAATTAAAAAAAGAACTCGAAAGCAGATCGCAACGCGTTGCAGAATTAGAAAGCGTGATTGCCGCTAAAGATGCTAACATGCGAGCTTTAAAAGACGCTATTTCTAAAGCCTTAACTAACTTTGAAGGCAAAGGTCTTACCGTAGAACAACGCGATGGAAAAGTTTATGTATCTATGGAAAACAAACTACTTTTTGAGTCTGGTAGCTGGTATGTTGGTGCACAAGGAAAACAAGCCGTAAAACAATTAGGAAGCGTTTTGGCGGAAAACCCTGAAATTGCAATTTTAATAGAAGGTCATACAGATAATGTACCATACAAAGGCAATGCACAATTAAGTGGCAACTGGGATTTATCTACAAAACGTGCTACAGCTATTGTAAACATTTTAAGAGAAAACAATGCTATTAATCCTGAAAACTTAACAGCAGCAGGACGTGGCGAATATGCACCAGTAGCATCAAACGACAGTGCGGAAGGCAGAGCAAAAAATCGTAGAATTGAAGTGATTTTAACACCAAAACTTGATGAGATTTCTAAATTATTGAATGACATCTAATTGTCACTTCTGTTAAGAAAGGAATCCTCTTAAGTAAAAACCTTAACATAGATTTAGACCTTTCGTGTTTTTACAACATGAAAGGTCTTCTTATTTTTGTGGTAGTGATAGAGCAAATGCTCTATGAGATTCTGAATCAAGTTCAGAATTACAAAATTTAAGTTTAATTAATAAGATTCCCACTTTCGTGGGAAGTAAGCATGAAATACACAACCTTACCAAACACAGATATAAAAGTTAGTAAAATATGTTTAGGCACAATGACTTGGGGAAATCAAAACACTCAAGACGAAGGTTTTGCCCAAATGGACTTGGCTTTAGACAAAGGTGTTAACTTTTTTGATGTTGCTGAATTATATCCTGTACCAGCAGAAGCAAAAACTTATGCCGAAACCGAGCGCATTATTGGTAAGTGGTTTACAAAAACAGGCAATAGAGATAAGGTTGTCTTGGCAACTAAAATTGCTGGTCCTGGCGATTATACAGCTCATATAAGAACTACTGGTTTTAGCAAACAAGCATTAAACGAAGCTGTTGACAACAGTCTAAAACGCTTACAAACAGATTACATAGATTTATACCAATTGCACTGGCCAGAGCGCAGTACAAATACGTTTGGTGTTAGAGATTATATTCATAATGCCAATGATGGCTGGGAAGATAATTTCAATGAAATTTTACACAATCTCGATGAAATTATTAAATCTGGAAAAATTAGACACATAGGTTTATCTAATGAGAAAGCTTGGGGAACCATGCGCTACTTAGAAGAGTCTAAATACAATAATTTACCAAGAATGATTACCATTCAGAATGCATATTCTTTACTATGTAGACCTTTTGAAGGTGATTTGGCAGAAATTGCACACAGAGAAAATATTGGTTTACTAGCCTACTCACCTATGGCATTTGGTGTTTTATCTGGTAAATATATCAAAGGTACTGCTGCAGATAATGCAAGGTTAAAACTGTTTCCAAGATTTGCTAGATACAGTAGTGATCAGGCAACAGAAGCCACTAAGCGATACTTACAAATAGCTGAAGATAATAATATGTCTTTAGCGCAAATGTCTTTAGCATTTGTTAACCAAAGACCTTTTGTAACAAGTAATATTATTGGCGCTACAAGTATAAAACAGCTTGAAGAAAACATTGAAAGTATCAACATAACCTTATCAAATGATATGCTAAAAGCCATTAATGATGTTCATGCTGTTATTCCTAATCCTGCAACCTAAGACACTTTAATATTTAAAAGAATTATAGTATTAAATTCTTTGATGTTTCGTCAATTATATTAGTGTTAATTCCTTAGCTAATCCTTAGGTTTTTTCTACCTTTGCGGCTCGTTTCAAATTAAGGCATTATTTGCTATTTAAAGACGCAGAAACTTATACATGTTTAAACTGTTGACTACTGGATTTTGGGAAGGTGTTGCGAGGATTATTCTTCGCAATAAAATATTCATTCTTCTTGTCATAATATTAGCTACAGTGTTCTTGAGTATGCAATGGAAACATATGCGCTTTACTTACACGGAAGCCAATATGTTGCCTGATGACCATGAAGTCAACCTTATATACAACGATTTTTTAGAAGTATTTGGAGAAGAAGGTAATCTCATTGTATTAGGTGTCAAAGATTCTAGTGTATTTACGGTTAATCAGTTTAATGCTTGGAACAACCTTGCAGAGTCTTTTAGACCTTATGATGAAGTTGAAACTGTTCTTTCAATAAAAGATCTTCAAAAACTGGTAAAAAACAACGAAAAGAAACAGTTTGATTTAGTTCCATTCATAAAAGATTCTATATCTAGTCTTGATGAAATTAACAAACTGCAAGAAGACCTTTTCAAGAAATATCCATTTTACGATAACTTTTTATTTAATTCAGAAAACAAAACACTTCGTACTGCAATTTATCTAAAGAAAGAGATCGTTAATACGTCTGCCAGAAAAGATTTTATCATAAATATTCTTGAAAAAAGAATACAAGAATTTGAAGCAAAACATCCTAAGCTAGATGTCAAGGTGTCTGGTATGCCATATATTAGAACATTAAATTCTCAAAACATTGTTGACGAAATTCCGATTTTTATTGGTGCAGCTTTGTTTGTGACTTCGTTAATTTTCTTTTTATTCTTTAGATCTTTTAGAGCTACGTTTATATCATTGATTGTTGTTTGTATTGGTGTAATGTGGACCTTTGGAATACTAGGTTTACTTGGCTATGAAATTACAGTGCTTACAGCTCTTATTCCACCATTAATTATTGTTATTGGCATACCTAACTGTATCTTTTTAATTAATAAATATCAGCACGAAGTAAAATCGCATGGTAACAAGGTAAAGTCGCTACAACGTGTTATTACCAAAGTTGGTAATGCTACCTTAATGACTAATGTGACTACAGCTTCTGGTTTTGCAACGTTCATCTTAACTGAAAGCAAGCTTCTAAAAGAATTTGGTATCGTTGCGTCGCTGAGTATTTTGGCTATTTTCATTTTATGTTTACTTATCATTCCGATAGTATATACGTTTTTACCTTATCCAAAAGAGCGTCATTTAGAACACTTAAATAAACGTTGGATTGGTGGTTTTGTAGATTGGATGGAACGTATGGTAAAACACAAACGCATTACCATTTACGTTACTGCATTTATACTCATCATGGCAAGTATGATTGGCATTAATCAAATGATAATATCAGGTAGTTTGATTGAAGACATGCCGAAAAACAAACAATTCTTTAAAGACATTCGTTTTTTTGAAGAAGAGTTTAACGGCATTATGCCTTTAGAAATAATGGTAGATACTAAGCGTAAAAAAGGCGTTATGAAATTGGCAACCTTAAAACGCATTAATGAGCTTGAAGAACTTATTGAAGAAACACCAGAACTATCTAAGCCAATATCGGTTGTTAGTTTGGTAAAATACAGCAAACAAGCTTACTTTAATGGTAATCCTAAATATTACCAATTACCTACTAGCCAAGAAAACAGTTTCATTCTGTCTTATGCTAAAAACTCATCTTCTGATGTAGACTTACTCAAGAATTTTGTAGACAGCACTGGGCAATATGCACGTATTACTACCTTCATGAAAGATATTGGTACTGATAAAATGGAGCGCATTCAGGAAAATCTTCAGAATAAAATAGATAAAGTTTTCCCTAAAGAGCGTTACGAAGTAACCATGACTGGTAAAGCTTTAGTGTTTCAAAAAGGTACAAAATACCTTGTAAGAAACCTTGTTATTTCATTAACGCTTGCCATTATACTTATATCGCTATTTATGGCGTATTTGTTCCGTTCGTTTAGAATGATCATTGTATCACTTATTCCTAACCTTTTACCATTGTTAGTAACAGCTGGTTTAATGGGATATTTAGGTGTACCTATTAAGCCGTCCACAATATTAGTATTTAGTATCGCTTTTGGTATTTCGGTAGATGATACTATTCACTTTTTGGCAAAATACAGACAAGAATTGCAAGCTAACCATTGGAAGATTAAAAAATCGGTTTACGCTGCGTTAAGAGAAACTGGTGTAAGTATGTTTTACACTTCAATCGTTCTATTCTTCGGTTTTTCTGTATTTACCATTTCCAGCTTTGGTGGCACAGTAGCTTTAGGAGCTCTGGTTTCAATAACATTATTGTTTGCCATGTTATCTAATTTACTGTTATTACCATCGTTACTATTATCATTAGAACGTAATATTGCAAATAAGACAGTTCTTAAAGAGCCTTCAATTGATATTATACCTTCGGAAGACGATAACGAAGACACTTTTAAAAACGATTAGAAGAATTATCTTTGTTTTTTCAAAATAAATTAAAATGACAACAAAAACTGTATCAGAATTATTATCAGCAGATATCACTTTACAAGATGTTTCTGTAAAAGGATGGGTAAAAACATTTAGAGCAAACCGCTTTATAGCCTTAAATGATGGTTCTACCATAAATAATATTCAGTGTGTTGTTGATTTTGAAAATTTTGATGAAGCATTATTAAAACGCGTCACAACTGGTGCTGCCATTCACGTTAAGGGTGAATTGGTAGAAAGTCAAGGTAAAGGTCAATCCGTCGAAATTCAAGTCAAGGAACTTGAAGTTTTAGGCGATTCTGATCCTGAAACTTATCCTATTCAACCAAAAAAACACACTTTTGAGTTTTTAAGAGAAAATGCTCACTTGCGCACAAGAACAAACACGTTTAGCGCAGTAATGCGTTTGCGTTCTTCGCTGTCTTTTGCTATTCACAAGTATTTTAACGAAAATGGTTTCTATTACATGCACACACCAATTATAACTGGCAGTGATGCAGAAGGTGCTGGAGAAATGTTTAGAGTAAGCACACTAGACCCTAAAAACCCACCATTAACAGAAGCTGGTGACGTGAATTATAAAGAAGATTTCTTCGGAAAAGAAACCAACCTAACCGTTTCTGGACAATTAGAAGCTGAAACTTATGCGATGTCTTTAGGTAAGGTGTATACTTTTGGACCAACCTTTAGAGCAGAAAATTCAAACACATCTCGTCACTTAGCTGAATTCTGGATGATAGAACCAGAAGTGGCTTTTATGGACTTGGCTGGCAACATGGATTTAGCCGAAGATTTTATGAAATCTGTTTTAAGCTACGTACTAGAAAACAACAAAGAAGACTTAGAGTTTTTAGACAAGCGTTTACAAGATGCTGAAAAGTCCCTACCTCAAGCAGAGCGTAGCCCAATGAACTTAATAGATAAAATAAAGTTTGTTGTAGAAAACAACTTTAAACGTGTAAGCTATACAGAAGCTATAGATATCCTTAGAAACAGTAAACCAAACAAGAAGAAGAAATTTAAATATATCATTGAAGAATGGGGAGCAGACTTACAATCTGAGCACGAACGTTATTTAGTTGAAAAACACTTTAAGTGTCCAGTAATCTTATTTGATTATCCTGCTAACATTAAAGCTTTCTATATGCGCTTAAATGAAGATGGAAGAACCGTAAGAGCAATGGATATACTTTTCCCAGGTATTGGTGAAATGGTAGGTGGCTCTCAGCGTGAAGAACGTTTAGATGTCCTTAAAGAAAAAATGAAGGCATTAGATATACCAGAAGAAGAATTATGGTGGTATTTAGACCTCAGAAAATATGGTACAGCTGTACACTCTGGCTTTGGTCTTGGTTTTGAAAGACTCGTAATGTTTGCAACAGGAATGGGTAATATTAGAGACGTTATTCCTTATCCAAGAACACCGCAAAACGCAGAGTTCTAAAATTATTATTAAACCTGTTAGGTATAAGTTACCTCACAGGTTTTTTTCTTACTTTTATATTCAACAGAAATTTCAATGTCCCTAAAACAGTATTTACAATTTAAGTTATCCCAGAAGCTATCTCCTCAGCAAATTCAACTCATGAAGTTGATACAGCTTCCTACACAAGCTTTTGAGCAACGTTTAAAACAGGAACTTGAAGAAAATCCTGCGTTAGATACTGGAAAAGATGAGCCTTCTGATGACAATTTTGATGAGTTTGACAATTCTGTTGACGACTTTAACGATAACGATTCTATTGAGGCTGACGATATTAATATCGATGAGTATCTTAGTGATGATGAGATACCAGACTACAGAACTCAGGCCAACAATTACAGCTCAGACGATGAAGAAAAGAATGTACCTTATGCAGCCGGAACATCGTTTACACAACATCTAATTAATCAACTTAATACATTTAGACTATCTGAACAAGAAGAAGAAATTGCCTATTTCTTAGTTGGAAGTGTAGATGAAAGTGGTTATATACGACGTTCTTTATCTGATATTACAGACGATTTAGCATTTACTCAAAATGTATTTACTTCTGTAGAAGAAGTTGAAAAAGTGCTTAAAGTTGTCCATCAACTAGATCCTGCAGGTGTTGGTGCTCGTAATTTGCAAGAATGTTTAAGTATTCAATTAAGCAGAAAAGAGCAAAATCCAGAAGTAGAATTAGCAAGTCAGATTATCGATAAAGCCTTTGAACAGTTCACTAAAAAGCATTACAAAAAATTAATGCAAAAATTTAGTATTGATGAAGAGCAACTTAAAGATGCAATCGAAGAAATAGAACGGCTTAACCCAAAACCAGGTGGTTCTTATGCTGGCAACAATAAAATTGTAGAGCATATTGTCCCGGATTTTGCTATTAAAATTGTTGATGGTGAGTTAGAACTAACCCTTAATGGCAGAAATGCACCAGAGTTACACGTATCTAGAGAATACAGTAATATGCTTAAGGGCTATAAGGACACTAAAGAGAAATCCAAAGCACAGAAAGATGCTGTACTCTTTATAAAGCAAAAGTTAGATGCTGCAAAGTGGTTTATTGAAGCTGTAAGACAACGTCAACAGACACTTTTTGTTACGATGAGTGCCATTATGCACTATCAAAAAGAATACTTTCTTACTGGTGATGAGCGTAAGCTTAGGCCAATGATTTTGAAAGATATTGCAGATGAAATTGAAATGGATGTTTCAACCATATCTAGAGTTGCTAACAGTAAGTATGTTGACACACCTTACGGAACAAAGCTAATAAAGGAATTCTTCTCGGAGTCTATGACTAATGACCAAGGTGAAGAAGTCTCTACTAGAGAAATAAAAAAGATTTTAGAAACTGTAATTGAAGAAGAGAACAAAAAGAAACCTTTAACTGACGAAGCACTCTCTAAAATCTTGAAAGAAAAGGGTTACCCAATTGCTAGACGTACAGTTGCTAAATACAGAGAGCAATTAGATATTCCGGTTGCTAGATTAAGAAAAGAACTATAATTGTTTGGATGAAAAATTTTCTTCTTAAAAGCATATCCTTTGTTTTTCATCCTTTGATTATGCCTTTACTTGGTGTGATGTTTTATTTTCACAAAACACCTCGTTATATCCCCAAACCTATACAGAATGCTAAAATTTTCTCTATAGTTATTCTTACAATAATACTTCCTATATTATTGTTTTTTCTACTTAAAACTATAAATAAAGTAGATTCTATTTATTTAAAAAGCACCAAGGAACGCCTTATACCACTACTTATTAATTGTATCATTATTACCTTAATTTTAATACGGGTTTTAACACCAAATGAGATTGTAGAACTATACTATTTCTTTTTGGGAATATTATGCTCTACACTAGCTTGTTTTATTCTGGCAATTTTTAAGATTAAAGCAAGTATACACATGATTGCAGCTTCTGGCTTCTTTATGTTTACTGTAGCTATTGGTCTTCATTACAAGATAAATATTAACGGAACAATAGCATTAATGATGATTATTCTTGGTGCTATTGCAACATCGCGTTTACATCTTAAGGCACATACAAACCAAGAACTTTTTATTGGTCTAATGACCGGTTTATTCCCTCAGATATTATTTATGAAGTATTGGTTATAAAATGTAGAAGATTAGACCAATTTTAAAAGCACTCATATTTAGCTCTTCACCATCTAATTTTGCTGAATCTTCAAAAATGGGATTTAGCCCATAATATGCATGAATATTCCATGTGTCATAACCAACACTTAAAGTTAATCCATATTGTAAACGATTAAAGTTGTCAATATTAGACAGCTTTTCACTACCTTGATCTGTTTTCAACTTAGTTGAATTATAAAAAAGGTATCCTACTTTGAAGCCTGGGTAAATTCTTAAAAATTGATAATCGGTTGGGCTAGACTTTCGCCACCTAAGCTCAAACGGAACTTCTAACAAATATGTCGTAAACTTATTCTTTGAAACATTAAATTCACTTTCGTCTATTATATCGAATGAAACTTGGTTATCAACTTCAGTAATGGCTATATTTTGATTATACGAATTGGTAGACAACCCCAAACCCAAACCTAGAGCAAAGGTTCGTTTGTCGTTAATTGGCATGTCTCTAATAAAACCGAAGTGAAATCCTGTTGAAAATCCACTTTGACTTATGTCACCAGGCTTTTTATTAAGAAGATTATAAGTCACAGAGATATAAAACTGATCCTCGCGATAGTTTTTATACAATTCAGACTTTTCTCTATCTTCTTTATTTTGTGAAAACCCCAAAAAGCCTGTAATGAATAAGACAACTAAAATAGTATTCTTCATAAAGATAAAACTACAAAATCTTTATACGATATAAAACAAAAACGTCCTGATTACTCAGGACGTTTTATATATAAAAACTAAGACTATTTTTATTCAGCTCTAGCGTTGGCAATATACATTACTTTTAATGTATTTGCTTGTCTAAGCTCTTGCTTAATATCAGAAACTAAACCTGCATGTGTGTCTTTATCAACTTTGAGACCAACCACAAATTTTGGTTGTAACTCTTCGGTTAATTCTTGCTGTGCAGCAATAACACTTGCTTGTACTTCTTCTACTTTAATAATTTTATCATTAAATTGTATTACCGGCTCTGTACCTAATTGTTTAAATTGAGCACTAGGCTTACCAGCATAGATAAAAGCAGTTCTATCTTTCTTAAGCTTCTCTACCTGATCTGCGCTTGGTAATCTATTCTCAATCATTAAAGAACTATCGCGCATTACCGTTGCTACCATGAAAAAGAAAAGTAACATAAATACAATATCTGGTAAAGATGCCGTTGAAATAGCTGGCAAATCTCCTTGTTTTCCTTTTTTAAACTTTGACATAATTGTTACTTTTTAACTTTTATCTGGTTCTGCTTCAGACAATTTCATTGGGAATAACTTCTTAATGGTTTCAATACGACCGTTTAAGATTGTATCCTTACTAAATTGGTTCTTCTCTTTCTCTTCTAACATCGCTTGGTAAACTTTTTCAGTACCTCTATACTGCTTTAAATTACCATACAAACGTTTTGCTTCCCTTTCTCTTAAGAAATTATATGCTGCTACAAGTTCGTTTTGTACATCTATATATTTCTCATATGAAGTCTCTCTGTCATGCTTCATTGAAATGATCGCTTTATCAGGATGGTCAGATGATGACTCATCTCTTTTCCCTTTACAGTAATCACAACTTTCGCCTGCTGCATTAGTTCCGCCTCCGTTATCTAAAAACTCTATTGCAGCTTGTCTTAAATCCTTTAATTCCATTTGCTCTTCTTCTACAAGCAATTGGTTATTACGGTTTATAAGAACTGTAAATAGATTTTTTTGTTTAATAATAGGTGGTTCTACTTCAGAGTCGTCAATAGGTGGCAAACTTCTTAATAAACCTTTGTCCTTTTCTATTGTAGTAGTTACCAAGAAAAAGATAAGTAGTAAGAAGGCAATGTCAGCCATTGAACCTGCATTAACTTCTGGTGCTGCTCTTTTTGCCATACCTTATTATTTACTTATTACTTTTTTAACTCCTGAGAAAATCATTGCTAATGCCGCTACTATAATCAACACATAGAATGCTGTTAAACCAGCACCAACCATATGTGATTGACCTTCTGTTGCAATTCCTTCTTGTAGTTTGTATTTCATTGTGTCTCCGCCAGAAACCACATAAGAAATAATTAAGACAGCAGCAAATGCTCCTACTCCTATTAACGTGTTTTTTAGTCCAGACGTATTTGTGAAAAGATTTTTTATTACAAAAACCACCACAAATGCTAAAACTAAAATCAGGATGATGTAAGCGATGTAAGCCATAGGGTCTACAAGACCGGCTTTTTCGCCTGTTTTAATTGCTTCGTCACCAGCAGCAATAATTCTAACTAGGGAAACAATCCCAGCCAGACTTAAAATTGCGGCAACTATTTTTAATATTTTATGTAACATAGTTTATATGATCTTTTATTTTTTGTGTCTTACTAATAAGTCCATCAATGTAATTGATGCGTCTTCCATGTCATTTACAATACTATCTATCTTAGCGATGATGTAGTTGTAAAATATTTGAAGAATGATAGCCACAATAAGACCAAATACTGTTGTTAAAAGTGCTACTTTAATACCACCTGCTACTAATGATGGCTGCATGTCACCTGCTGCTTCAATCTTATCAAAGGCCTGAATCATACCGATTACCGTACCCATGAAACCAAGCATTGGTGCTAATGCGATAAATAAAGAAATCCAAGACACATTCTTTTCTAACTGACCCATCTGTACACCACCATAAGCCACTACAGCTTTTTCAGCAGCATCGATATCTTCGTCAGCTCTATCTAAACCTTGATAGAAAATTGAGGCAACTGGTCCTTTTGTGTTTCTACAAACTTCTTTAGCAGCTTCTATACCACCAGATGCAAGAGCATCCTCTACATTTTGAGTTAATTTTTTAGTGTTTGTAGTTGAAAGGTTTAAAAAGATAATTCTCTCAATAGCGATAGCTAAACCAAGAATTAAACATAATAGTACAATACCCATAAAACCTGGGCCACCTTCAATAAAACGCTTTTTTAATTCTTGATGGAAACTCAAATTTTCGCCTGCTGTTTCATCAGCATCTTGAGTTACTGTAGTGATAGTTGCTGTTGTAGTTGCTAATGTTGTTGCATTGGCATTAACAGTTCCGATAGCCATTAAACATGTTATGGCAAGAATAGAAAATAATCTTTTCATTGTTCTTAATCTTAATTTTATTAGTTAAAGTGTTAAAGATAAAAAAAATAATGTAACAATCGCCTAAAATCTATGCAGAGAGGAAGGGATTCGAACCCTCGATACCCTTTTGGAGTATACACACTTTCCAGGCGTGCGCCTTCGACCACTCGGCCACCTCTCTATAAATTTTACCAAAAAATTACGGTGTGCCAAATAACGAAAAAAACTTCAAACACTAAAATTTGTATCGTTAATTTTAAGTCATTTCGCCACGTAGCGATATTTCATATGTTTTTTTGAATTCAGAGTGTGGTATATTCTCTCCCAAAAGGTACATTAATTTGGTAATGGCAGCCTCTGTAGTCATATCTTTGCCAGAAATTACTCCTATAGTCTTTAATGAAGAGCTTGTTTCATATTGCCCCATATTAACACTTCCGCCTGCACATTGTGATACATTAATAATATGAAGCCCTCGGGATATTGCATTTTTTAATAATTCTACAAACCAATCTTCGGTTGTTGCATTGCCTGCTCCATAAGTTTCTAGGATTAAACCTTCAAGTGTTTTGCAGTTTAATATCGTCTCAATTAAAGCCTTTGAAATACCTGGAAACAACTTTAAAATACCAACATTTGTGTTCATTTTTGTTCGAACAATTAATTGGTCTGTTGATTTCGCACTCAACAAATACTCCTTATTAATGTTAAGGTGTACCCCAGATTCTGCTAGATTAGGATAATTAAAAGACTCAAAAGCTTCAAAATGTTCTGCATTTATCTTGGTTGTTCTATTACCTCTGTATAATTTGTATTCAAAATAAAGTCCTACTTCTTTAATAACAGGTAAACCATCTTTTTGTAATGATGCCATTTGAATAGAGGTAATTAAATTTTCCTTAGCATCAGTTCTTAAGTCACCTATTGGTAATTGCGATCCTGTAAAAATCACTGGCTTTGACAAATTCTCTAACATAAAACTCAGAGCTGAAGCAGAATAACTCATGGTGTCACTACCATGTAAAACCACGAAACCGTCAAACGATTGATAATTAACTTCAATAATTTGAGCAATATCTGCCCAATACTTAGGATTCATGTTAGAAGAGTCTATCGGCTCTTCAAAAGAAATGGTTTCGATATTACAATCTAATAGGCGAATCTCAGGAATACGTGTTAAGATGCTATCAAAATCAAATGCTCGTAAAGCTCCTGTATCGGCATCTTTTATCATACCAATTGTTCCACCTGTATATATTAATAGGATATTAGGCTTTTGCATATTATATACCAAATACGTGTTTTGAGTTTTCGGTTGTAATTTTAGCGACATCTGCGATGCTGATTCCGTAAAGTTCGGATAATTTTTCTAATACCTTAATAATATATAAACTTTCATTTCGCTTGCCACGATATGGTTTTGGAGCCAGATAAGGCGAATCTGTTTCTAACACAATGTGTTTTAAATCGATTTGATTAATAAATTGATCTATTTTACCATTCTTAAAGGTCACTACTCCACCAATTCCCAACTTCATATTATAAGATATGGCTTGTTGTGCTTGATTTAGCGTACCTGTAAAACAGTGAAAAATCCCAAAAAGGTCATCTGATTTTTCTTGTTCTAAAACTTCAAAAATCTCATCAAATGCTTCTCTACAGTGAATTACAATTGGCAACTTATATTTTTTTGCCAGATTAATTTGATATTTGAATGCTTCAATCTGTATATCTAATGTTGATTTGTCCCAATATAAGTCAATTCCTATTTCACCTACAGCATAGAATTTCCTTTGAGACAACATGTCCTCAACATGTGCCAATTCTTCCTTATAATTTTCTTTTACATGAGTAGGATGCAAACCCATCATTAAAAAAACGTTCTCAGGAAAATAGTTTTCGAGCTGAAGCATTGCTTCGGTATAAGCAGAGTCTATTGCAGGGATAAAAAAACGTGAAATATTAGCATCCAGAGCACGCTGGATCATAGCTTTTCTATCCTCATCAAAAGCTTCACTATATAAATGTGTATGCGTATCTGTAATAATCATTTGCCAAAAATAATCGTTTAGAATATTATATTTACACAAATTTTTAAAATGGAAACGTTAAAAGACTTTCTAGAAGGCAAAGGTTACTCTAAGATAAAACTCAAATTGACTAAGACCAATCACTTTGAAATAAAGGCTACTGTAAATGGAGTTAAAGGGCGTTTTATTTTAGACACTGGTGCTTCAAGTAGCTGCGTAGGTTTTGAAGCCATAGAAAGATTTAACCTTAGAGTAAAAGATTCCGAAATTAAAGCTGTTGGAGCTGGTGCTTCTAATATGACTACTCAAATTTCTAATTCTAACAACTTAAAAATTGGTAAATGGAAAAAAAACAGAGTCGCTTTGATTCTTTTTAATCTTTCACATGTAAACAACGGTCTAATTAATCATAATGCAGATCCTGTAGATGGTATCATTGGTGCAGATATTTTAAAAAAGGGAAAGGCCATTATCGATTATGACAAAAAATACCTCTATTTAAAACTTAAAGAAATTTCTTAACCCGTAGATTCTTGTTATATTTAACTATTCTAGTTGATTAATAGTCTTATGAGCCCTACCATCATTATAGCAGATGACCATCCTTTGGTACTAAAAGGTCTTCAAGATTTTTTACACGAGAAAGAATATAACGTTCTTGCCAGTGCAAAAAATGGTAAAGAAGCTTTGTCATTAATAAAAGCTCATGTGCCGGATATTGCAATTCTAGATATTAAAATGCCTTTCTTTAATGGTTTACAGATTGCAGAAAAGTGTCAAAAGGCAAACCTTAAAACAAAAATAGTCCTTATTACTTTTGAAAAAGAAGAAAAAATATATAGCGCAGCCAAATCTTTTGGTGTTTACGGTTATGTATTAAAAGAGTTTGCACTAGACGAAATAGAAAATTGCATTGCTTCGGTAATTAAAGACAAGTCTTATTTTAGCCCTGAACTTTTAGATTATATAGAAGTTGATGAATCTCCTAAGGAACTAAGACTTTTAACAAAAACCGAAACCAAAATCGTTGGTCTTATAGCACAGAATAAAACTGGTGTTGAAATTGCAGATTTACTTTTTGTATCAGCAAGAACTATAGAAAAGCACAAGAGCAATATCATTAAAAAATTAAAATTACCTAGCAAACAGAACAGTCTTCTTATTTGGGCAAAAGAAAATTCTGATTATCTCTAAAATTTTTCAAAAAATACGTAAAGTTACGTATAGTATTGCATTAAAATTATTCGGAATTTTACACTGTTATTAATTAAGGGTTAATAACGAGCTATTAATTAGTTCTTAGGGGATTATTTGAGCCTTGGAGTCTTCCAAGGCTCTTTTTTTTATAAAAAAACTCAAAAAATACGTAAAGTTACGTATAGTATTGCATTAAAATTATTCGGAATTTTACAAAGCTATTAATCAATGCCTCAGATTATATTCTCAAAAAGCTCTGGGCCGAACTTAAAGTTCAGAGCTTTTTTAAAAAATGAAACATCATGGAAACAATGAAAGACAATACGACAAGAAGGGATAAAATTTTTATGGTTCTATTAATTGTAAGTTCTGTTATCGTTATCTCAGCGAATATAGCTGTTAATTTTTTTAATTAATTTTAGTTAGTTACTCTTTGTTAGTTAGGAGTAAAAAAAGCGCAATTAGTAATTAATTGCGCTTTTTTAATATCTAAATTAGAAAAAATCTACATTTCTAAAGCTTTCTTTGGATCATTATCCATTAATAATTCTGTAGGATTTTCTAATGCTTCTTTAACAGCTACTAGGAATCCAACAGATTCTTTTCCATCAATAATTCTATGATCATAGGATAAGGCCACGTACATGATAGGTCTAATTTCAACCTTTCCATCTATTGCTACAGGACGCTCTACAATGTTGTGCATTCCTAATATACCACTTTGTGGAGGGTTGATAATTGGAGTAGATAGCATACTACCAAATACACCACCGTTAGAAATTGTGAATGTGCCACCTGTCATTTCATCAATAGTAATCTGACCATCTCTGGCTCTTAATGCCAAGCGTTTTACTTCAGACTCTACACCTCTAAAGGTTAAGTTTTCAGCATTTCTAATTACTGGCACCATTAAACCTTTTGGTCCAGAAACAGCAATGCTTATGTCGCAGAAATCATAAGAAATCATTTCTTTACCATCAATCATGGAGTTTACAGCAGGATACATTTTTAGTGCTCTCACTACAGCTAAAGTAAAGAAACTCATAAAGCCTAAACCTACTCCATGCTTAGCCTTAAAGTCTTCCTTGTATTGCTTACGCAAATCAAAAATTGGAGACATATCAACCTCGTTAAATGTGGTTAACATAGCAGTAGTATTTTTAGCCTCTACTAAACGCTCAGCGACTTTTCGACGTAACATAGACATTTTGCTACGAGATGTTCCTCTATTCCCACCTGTTGGTGTACCCATAGATGGCACGGCATTTACAGCATCATCTTTAGTAATACGACCATCTCTACCAGTTCCTTTTACAGAGCCAGCATCAATTCCCTTTTCGTCTAAAATCTTTTTAGCTGCAGGACTTGGTGTACCAGAGGCATATGTTTCTTTTGCAGGATTTGGAGCTTTTTCACCAGATTTTTCTGTATCAGCTTGCTCTTTCGCCAACTTCTCTTCAACATTGTCATCATTTCCGCCTTCGTCTCCACCTTTGTATGTTGTTGTTGCATCTGCCTTAGGTTCTGCGCTAGTGTCAATTAAGCAAACTACTTGCCCAACGGCAACAGCATCACCTTCTTCAGCTTTTAAAGTAATTGTACCACTAGCTTCAGCAGGCAACTCTAATGTTGCTTTATCACTGTCAACCTCTGCAATAGCTTGGTCTTTTTCTACATAATCTCCATCTTCTACTAACCACTCTGCAATTTCTACCTCAGTAATTGATTCGCCTGGCGAAGGCACTTTCATTTCTAAAATCATGCGTTTATTGTATTTAACCTTGTTTTGGTTTAATTATTCTTACTTTCTTATTTGGTTATTTTTTTTCTTATCGAAAACGTAATCGATAACTTCTTGATGCCTTATTTTTGAACGCACAGAACTACCTGCGGCTGGAGCTCCATACGGTCTTCTACTAGCAGCTCTCCAAGTTCTTGCTTCATCTAAATGCATCATCATATGGCTGTAAGCGCCCATGTTACGTGGTTCTTCTTGAGCCCAAACTATATCTTCTGCATTTTTATATTTACCTAAAATACTTTTAATTTCATCTATTGGTAATGGAAACAATTGCTCTATCCTCACTAAAGCAACATCTTCTCTTCCTAATTTTTCTTGTGCTTCTAAAAGATCGTAATAGAATTTACCTGTTACAAAAACTAATGTTTTAATCTTATCAGCTTTGGCACTTGTATCATCTATTACGGTTTGAAAACTTCCGTTTGCAAATTCTTCTACAGTAGAAATTACCTTAGGATGACGTAATAAACTTTTTGGTGTAAACACAATTAATGGCTTTCTGTAATTAGCCTTCATTTGCTTACGCAACAAATGAAACATATTAGCAGGCGTTGTACAATCTGCTACAAACATATTGTCTTTTGCACAAAGTTGTAAGTAACGTTCCATACGACCCGAAGAGTGCTCTGCACCTTGACCTTCGTAACCGTGTGGCAATAACATTACTAATCCGTTAGACGTTTTCCACTTATCTTCACCAGAAGAAATATATTGGTCTAACATAATTTGAGCTCCATTACTAAAGTCACCAAATTGTGCTTCCCAGATTGTTAAGGTGTTAGGACTTGCCATAGCATAGCCATAATCAAAACCTACAACGCCATATTCTGACAATAATGAATTATAGATATTGAATTGCCCTTGGTTTTCAGACACATTTTTTAGTAAAATAATCTCTTCTTCGCTGTCCTCTACTTTTACAACAGCATGCCTATGAGAAAAGGTACCACGCTCTACATCTTGACCAGAAATTCTAACATTAAAGCCTTCAGCTAATAATGAACCATAAGCCAAATGTTCTGCCATTGCCCAATCTAATCTATCTTCATCAAACATAGTTTGACGCGATTCTACCAAACGTTGAATCTTTCTGATAAACTTTTTATCCTCAGGCAAATTAGAAATAACTTTAGTAATATCAGAAAGCAGTTCTTTAGAAACCTTTGTATCAATTGGTTTCATCATTTCGCTTTCATCCACACGTTCAAAATCTTTCCATTGCTCGTGCATGAAGGGTGAAATTACAGTTTTCTCTATTTTACGAGAGTCTTCTAGTTTTTCCTCTAATCTATCTTTGTATTCTTTCTCAATTTTTGAAACATAATCTTTATCAATTATGCCTTCTGAAATCAAGCGCTGTGCATAAATATCTCTTGGATTCTTATGCTTAGCAATTGCTTTGTATAATAGTGGTTGTGTAAATTTAGGTTCGTCCCCTTCGTTATGACCATATTTTCTATACCCTAGTAAGTCTATAAAAACATCGCGCTTAAATTTCATTCTAAAATGAAGTGCAAATAGTGTTGCATGCACTACAGACTCAGCATCATCTGCATTGACGTGAAGTACAGGAGACAACGTTACTTTACCAACATCGGTACAATACGTACTAGAACGGCCATCTAAATAGTTTGTAGTAAAACCAATTTGGTTGTTAACTACAATATGTACAGTTCCGTTAGTTTTATAACCATCTAACTGTGCCATTTGCACGACTTCATACACTATACCTTGACCAGCTATTGCTGCATCACCGTGTACCACAATCGGTAAAACTTGTGAGGCATCTTCAATTTCTGGCTTGTCTTGTTTTGCTCTAGATATACCTTCTACAACTGCGCCTACAGTTTCGAGGTGAGAAGGATTTGGAGCTATACTTAAATTTATTTTTTTACCTGAGTCGGTTTCACGATCGCTTGTCCAACCTAAATGATACTTCACATCACCATCAAAAACCTGTTCTTCATAATCTTTACCATCAAACTCACTGAAAATGTCCTTTGCAGACTTGCCAAAAATATTTGTAAGTGTACTTAAACGACCGCGATGTGCCATACCCATCACAAACTCTTTAACACCATACTCTGCCGCCGTTTCTATCATAGCGTCTAAAGCAGGAATAAGAGATTCGTTACCTTCTAAAGAAAATCTTTTTTGACCGACATATTTGGTATGCAAGAAGTTTTCAAAAGAAACGGCTTCATTTAATTTTCTTAGAATATTTTTCTTTTGATCTGGAGAAAACTGAGGATGATTATCATTAATATTCAGTTTCTCTTGTATCCACTGAATTTCCTCTGGTTTTCTTATATACATATATTCTACACCTATAGAATCGCAATATATACGCTCTAGGTGGTCAATAATATTTTGTAAGGTAGAAGTGCCAATACCAATGATTTCGCCTGCTGAGAAAACAGTATTTAAATCACTTTTAGAAAGCCCGAAATTTTCAATTTCTAAAGTTGGTGCATATTTTCTTCTAGCTCTTACAGGATTGGTTTTTGTAAACAAATGTCCTCTGTTTCGATAACCATCTATAAGTTTTACAACCTGAAACTCTTTTTGAAGCTGTTCAGGGATTTGAGCAGAAACACCTTCTACTATTTCGCCATCCATCCCATAATTTTCAGACCCGAAATCATAGCCTTGAAAAAAGGCTCGCCAACTCGGTTCTATGGCATCTGGATTTTTAAGGTATTGGTCGTATAAATCAGCAAAGTATGCTGTATGTGCTGCGTTGAGAAAGGAATATTTATCCATTATTTTTACGAGACGTTGTCGTTTCAACAAAATTTCTTCAAAAATACAACTTTTAGTAGATAAACTATCGGTTTTATTATATTTATAACAAATAAGGATTAAAGAATTATTGAGATGATAAAATTTAGATTAAAGACTGCCAAAAAAATGATTTTAAGTAGTGTTATTTTATATTTTTTTGTGATTTTCTCAAATGCACAAAGTATTAGTAATGATGATGGTTTTTGGCAAAACGTTCAATTTGGAGGTGGTGTAGGCTTAAACTTTGGTGATGGTTTTTTTAGCGCAGCTATAGCTCCTAATGCTCTTTATAATTTCAATCCTTATGTAGCTACTGGTGTAGGACTCAATTTTCAATACAGCTCGCAACGTGATGTTTTTAAATCTACAGTCGTTGGAGGCAGTGTTATCGGCTTGTTTAATCCTTATAGAGAATTACAACTATCGACTGAGTTTGAACAGCTTTATGTAAACCGCGATTTTGACGAGCAGTCTTTGAGCAATGTGGATGATAACTATTGGTATCCAGCGCTTTTTCTAGGCATTGGTTACCGAAATGGAAACATCACTTTTGGTATACGATACGACGTCCTATATGATGAAGACAAGAGCATACAAAACCAAGCATGGATGCCTTTTGTGAGGTTTTGGTTTTAAAAGCTCAAGCCCTTCCTAAATCCTTCCCAAAGAGAAGGACTTCGAAAATTGAACATTTAGAATAAAAATATCCTGAATAAAAGAGAGGACATAAATTGAATATAGCAACCAAAAAATTGCTTTTTTATTGGGCAACAAGTTTTATTCTTGCTACTATTTTCTATTATATTTTGTGGATGATAATGCCCAGGCATAACGTGTTTGCTGCACTATTCAGAATGTTTTTATACCATTGGGAATATCCCATTTCATTTATAGCTATACCGTGTTTTTTCTATGGAATCCTGGCAACAATATTTGCTAAAACATTTTTAAGTCAAACCATTGCCAAGCAAATTCTACTAACCCTTGTAATAATAACGCTAACAATTTTTCTGAGTTCTCCATTTGGCGGTATGTTATGGCATTATTATGACATGAAAGCCGGTTATTTCCCTTCAAATTGGATTTTGAAAATGATAAAAAATGGCTTTGTACAAGGCCTTGAAATTGGCTGGCTTATAATTTTACTGTCTGTCCCTTACAATATATTAGGTGCTATTACTTGTTATTTTTTAACAAAAAAAGGAAGTGAATTATTTAGCTCACAATAGGATTTCATTCCCATTGAAAAAGCTTTAAACAGCCTCTATTTGTATTTTTCTTTATACCACACCTTTTGCCACTCTCGTTGTAGTATTAGAAAAGTAATATCCTCTGATAATTTAACAACATCTTCACCATCTAGCAATCTTACTTTCTTTTCTGCAACATCAACTTGATAAAGCAAATTAAGATAGTCTGAGAATTTATGTTGTATAAGTTGAAAAACAGTGTCTTGCAGCACCAACTTTAGGCTTGTGGGCAAAGTATCTTCATTAAATTCTAAATCTATATTTGCAAAAAGCAAATCTTTATTAAGCTGAATTATTAACTGTTTATATAGTTTTAATTTGTTTGCCTCAACAATTAAATCTTCAAAATTTACAGGCAATGCCATTACACACGTCTATTCATTAATTGCTCCCCAAACAATAGGAGTAATTGTTTTTTGTCATTAGAAATATTTAATTTCTCTAAAACACTAAACGCTTTTTTGGTATAATCCTTAACAGCTGATTGCGTGGCATCTGCCGCACCAGAAGCATTAAAAAGCAGCTTTACTTTCTCAACTTTTTCTGAATCAGATAATGCTATATTAGTCATTAAGTCTAGTAAGTTAGATTTTTCTGCCTCACTACCTAATTCTTGGGTTTTGAGATACAAATAGGTTTTCTTATGCTCTAAAATATCACCACCTACTTGCTTACCAAATGTTTCAGGATTACCAAAGGCGTCTAAGTAATCGTCTTGAAGTTGGAAAGCAACTCCGAGATAACGTCCAAAATCGTAAATTAAATTTTGATCTTCTTCTGAAGCTTCAGCAACAATAGCTCCCATTTTCATAGCAGCGCCTACTAAAACAGCAGTCTTATACTCAATCATTTTTAGATATTCTGGTATTGTGACGTCATTTCGGGTTTCAAAATCAATATCATATTGTTGACCTTCACAAACCTCTAAAGCCGTTTTACTAAATAATTTTGCCAGGGCTTGAAAAATTCTAGGCTCATAGTTTTCAAATAATTGATACGCTAAAATAAGCATGGCGTCACCAGAAAGAATCCCTGTGTTTATATCCCACTTTTCATGAACAGTTGCTTTTCCTCTACGCAATGGTGCATCATCCATAATATCATCGTGTATCAACGAGAAATTATGAAAAACTTCCACAGAAAGCGCCGCATTCATTGCCATTTCTGCCTTTCTACCAAAAATATCAGCAGTCATTAAAGTTAATACAGGTCGAAGACGCTTTCCACCTAACTTCAATATATAATTTACAGGTTCGTAAAGATTAACAGGTTCTCTATTTATAGCAAAATCCTCTAAATACTTCGTAAAGGACTTTTGATAAGCTTCAATGTTTTGCATAAGACAAAAATAAGGCTTTCATCATATTTAAAACTAAGGTTAACAATGTTAAATAATTATTAAAACTTAGGAAACTTTTTTTGTTTTTAAAGTTTCCATAGGTATTTTTGCCCTCTAATTTAATGAGATAGTCCGTTTGTACGGAGCATATATATGAGACAAAGAATAATTGATAAAGCCACTGAACTATTTCTTACACTAGGGTTTAAAAGTGTTACCATGGATGATATTGCTAATGAATTAGGCATATCTAAGAAAACGATTTACGTTCATTTTCCTAACAAAACAAAGCTGGTAGAATCTACGACATTACACATGTTTGAAACTATATCTTGTGGTATTGACCATATCTGTTCGTTTAAAAAAAATCCAATAGAAGAGATTTACCAGATAAAAGCTTTTGTAATGGATCATCTTAAGGACGAAAAATCTTCGCCACAGTATCAACTACAAAAATATTATCCAAAAATTTATTCTACTCTTAAAGCAAAACAGTTCGAGGTTATGCAAGACTGTGTAATTGAAAACTTGAACAGAGGTATAGAACTAGGCTTATATAGAAGTAATATAGATGTGAAGTTTATATCAAGAATCTATTTTAATTGTATGATGACCCTTAAAGATCAAATGGTATTTCCACTTAAAGACTTTTCTATGAAAACACTTATGGATTACTATTTAGAATATCACCTAAGAGGCATTTGTACACCAAAAGGGTTAGAAAAGCTAACCGAACTATTAGAAATCAATCAAAATCAACAATAACCAATGAAAAAAACGATTTTAAATTTAATTGTAATATCTGTAGTATCGTTGGGCTATTCTCAAGAGCAACCTACTAGCTTTTCGTTACAAGAAGCTATAGATTATGCATTAGAAAATAACCGACAAGCCAAAAATGCGGTGAGAGATATCGACGCGGCTAAACAGCAAAAATGGGAAACTACAGCAAGTGGTTTACCTCAGCTTAATGCAACAGTAAACTATCAGAATTTTTTAAAACAGCAGGTTTCACTTTTACCTAACGAATTTTTTGATCCTTTCAGCCAAATTAGAAACCTTGATGAGTATTACAGTGAATTATCTTCACCTACTGGTATTCCAGAAATCCAATCTGGCTTCACAGAGGTCATATTCGGAACGAAACAAAATGTAAATGCGACAGCTACTTTAAGTCAATTAATTTTTGATGGATCGTATTTGGTAGGGCTTCAATCCGCAAAAGTGTTTTTAGAAATTTCTAAGAACGCAAAAGATAAAACTGACCTAGAAGTAAGGAAAGGAGTTATCAATGCCTATGGTAATGTGCTTCTGTCTGAAGAAAGTGTTATTATATATGAAAAAAATATTGCTGTACTTCAGAAAAATTTAGATGAAACTACTAAAATTTATGAAAATGGTCTTGAAGAAGAAGAAAGTGTAGAGCAATTACAAATTACGCTTTCTAATCTTGAAAGTAGTCTAAACAATGCCAAGCGTCTTAGAGGGATTGCTTATCAAATGTTTAATATTACTTTAGGTATAGACTATAATACTGATGTTACACTAACTGAAGATCTCGAAGATTTAGCAGAAAAAAATATTTCTCTTGAAAGTTTAACACAAGAAAATGATGTTACCTCAACTGTAGACTACAAAATTGCTCAAAACGATAAGCGTTCAAAAGAACTCTTATTAAAGTTAGAAAAAAGTAAAGCTTTACCCCAACTCAGTGCATATATCAACGGAGGGTATCTTGGATTTGGAGATGATTTTTCCTTCTTGGAAAAAGAACAGGATTGGGCTGGTTTTTCATCTTTTGGTTTCAACCTTAACTTGCCAATATTTAGTTCTGGTGGAAGAAGTGCTGCTACTCAACGTGCAAAAATTAACTTAGAAAAATCTAAAGATGACCTCACAGAAACCGAGCAACGTCTAAAATTAGAAATTGAAACTGCAAGAAGTAATTACAAATTTGCTACTGAAGATTACAATAACAAAAAGCAAAATCTTGCTCTAGCAGAGCGTATTGAAAGAAAAAATCAAACCAAATTTTTTGAAGGCATTGGATCTAGCTTTGAGTTGAGACAAGCTCAGACACAGTTATACGCTGCTCAACAAGAATTATTGAAAGCAATGCTAGACGTAATTAATACAAAAGCTGAGCTAGAAACACTAACAAACCAAACAACCAACTTTTAAATCAATTAAAAAATGAAACATATAATTAAACTAACTCTAGTAACCGTTTTATTGGTCTCTTGCGGTGGAGGCGAAAAAACAAAATCTGTAGAAGATTTAATTGCTTCTGGTAATTTAGAGCAATTACGAACTAAAAAATCTGAACTAAGTGAACAACAAAAGCAAGTGGAATCTCAGATTAAGGCTATAGATGCAAAAATCAAAGAACTCAATCCGTTACTTAAAGTACCTTTAGTTACAACATTTAAGGCCAAGGAAGAAAAATTTGAACATTTTGTAGAACTTCAAGGTAATGTTAGCACCAAACAAAACATTATTATCTATCCAGAATATTCGGGTGTTTTAACTAAGGTTTACGTTAAAGAAGGTCAAAAAGTTAGTGCAGGACAAGCTTTAGCAAAAATAGATGATGGTGGCTTAGGGCAACAGTTGGCACAAATGCAAATTCAGGCTGATTTAGCAAAAACCACTTTTAATCGTCAAAAGCGTCTTTGGGACCAAAAAATAGGAAGCGAAATTCAATACCTTCAAGCTAAGTCTAATTACGAAGCACAGCAAAAAGCGATTAGCCAAATGCAACAACAAATCGGTAAAACTATCGTAAGAGCTCCTTTTTCTGGTACTATAGATGACGTTATTACAGAGCAAGGAACTGTTGTTGGCCCTGGCCAATCACAACTTTTTAGATTGGTAAACCTTAACTCTATGTACATTGAAACTGATGTACCAGAAAGTTATTTAACCAATGTTACTGAAGGTAAAACAGTAGAGGTAAATTTCCCAGTACTTAATAAGAATATGACTGCAACTGTGCGCCAAGCTGGTAATTTCATCAATCCTGCTAACCGTACTTTTAAAGTTGAAGTCGCCATACCAAATTCTGATAAAACCATAAAACCAAATCTTACCGCAAAACTTAAGATTAATGATTACACCAACGAAAAGGCAATTCTTATTCCTCAGAGTATTATTTCAGAAAATGCTGAAGGTGAGCAATATGTTTACACTGCAACTTCAAAGAATGACAGTATCGCAACTGTTAAACGTGTGATTATAAAAACCGGAAAAACCGAAGGAGACTTCATTGAAGTATTATCTGGTTTAGAAAATGGCGCAGAGCTTATAGACGAAGGTGCACGTAGTGTTAAGGACGGACAAGAAGTAAAAATTCTTGAAATAGAATAAAACAACTAACCAAAATAAAGTCTTTTTATAATGACTGATAAATTCAAAAAAGTATTCAAAGAGTTTCGCTTATCATCTTGGGCTATAGATAACAAGACCACGATGTACGTGCTCATTGCTGTAATATTAATCTTGGGAACTTCTGCATATAGGTCTATGCCTAGAGAAAACTTCCCAGAGATTAAAGAAACAAAAATCTACATCAGTACGATTTATCCAGGAAACACTGCTGAAGATATAGAGAAGTTAATTACTAACCCTATTGAGGACAAAATCAAAACGGTTAGTAACGTTATAGAGATTCAATCTACATCATTAGAGGACTATTCTTCTATTATGGTAGAGTTTGACGAGAATATTTCAGTAGATGCTGCAAAACAAAAGATAAAGGATGAAGTAGACGTAGAAACATCTGGTGAAGATTGGCCAACCTTTAATGGTGCCAAAGTGCAGCCAAATATCTTTGACCTTAGTATGTCTGAAGAAATGCCAATTCTTAACATCAACATATCTGGTGATTATCCTGTAGATAAACTTAAGTCTTATGGCGAATATTTAGAAGACAAGATTGAGAGTCTTTCAGAAATTAAAGAAGTAGACATTAGAGGTGCCCAAGAAAAAGAAGTTGAAGTTGCTGTAGACATCTACAAAATGATGGCAGCACAAGTAAGTTTTAATGATATTACTGGTGCCATTAGCAATGAAAATATGACCATTTCTGCTGGTAACTTAATCTCTAGCGGACAACGTAGAACTATACGTGTTATTGGTGAAATTGACACACCTGAGGAATTAGAGTCTTTTGTTGTAAAATCTGAAAAAGGAAACGCAATCTACCTTAAAGATATCGCAGAAGTTAACTTTAAAGATGAAGATAAGACTACCTACGCAAGAGAATTTGGTGAGGAAGTTGTAATGCTAGATGTTAAAAAGCGATCTGGTAAAAACATGGTTGCAGCAGCAGAACAAATCGTTGTTATTGTCGAAGATGCAGTAAATAATGTATTCCCTCCAGACTTAAAAGTTACTATTTCTAACGACCAGTCTTCAAAAACTATTGGTCAGGTTGATGATTTAGTTAACAATATCATATTCGGTATTATCCTCGTAGTAACGGTTTTAATGTTCTTTTTAGGATTCAAAAATGCCTTGTTTGTCGGTTTTGCAATTCCGATGTCCATGTTTATGTCGTTAATGATTCTTAATCTTCTAGGCTACACTATGAATACCATGATTCTATTCGGACTTATTATGGGTCTTGGTATGCTGGTAGATAATGGAATTGTTGTTGTAGAAAATGTTTACCGTCTCATGGACCAAGAAGGTATGAGCCGAATGGAAGCTGCCAAAAAAGGTATTGGAGAAATTGCTTTTCCTATTATAATTTCAACTGCCACAACTGTAGCCGCTTTTATTCCTTTAGGCTTATGGCCAGGAGTAATGGGACAATTTATGAAATATTTCCCAATAACCTTATCAGTTGTATTAGGCTCATCTTTATTTGTGGCTATATTTTTCAACTCTGTATTAGTCTCAAGATATATGTCTACTGAGGATAAAGAAATGACCTTTAAACAAATCATTTCTATTTCTGCTGTTGTAGGAATTTTAGGACTATTAATAATCATTTTTGGAGGACCATATAGAGCCTTAGGTAGTGTTATGGTTGTTACAGTAATATTGCTTTGGGCATACCGTTTATTCTTAAGAAGTTGGGCAAACGGCTTTCAAAATAAAGTATTACCACGTTGGGAGCGTATCTACGAAAGAACTTTGAGAACTGCATTACGTGGCAAAAGACCAATCGCAATTACCATTATCACATTCATTTTATTACTTGTTGCATTTGGTGGCTTTGGAGCCTCAATTGGTAGTCAAAGAACTAAAGTAGAATTCTTCCCAGACAACACACCAAACCAGATTATTGTTTACATAGAATATCCTGAAGGTACAGACATAAAAAAGACAAATGCCATTACAAAAGATATTGAGCAACGTGTCTATAAAATCATCAACCAAGATGCGTACATGAATGGAGATTACAATTTCATGACAGAAAGTGCAGTATCTCAAGTTGGTGAAGGTGCAGGTAATCCTATGACCGATGGTGGTTCTCAAGCCGAAATGCCTCATCGCGGAAAGATTACGGCTACTATGCGTGAGTTTAAATATAGAAAAGGCGCAGACAGTAACGAGCTATATAAAAAGGTACAAGAAAGTTTAAAAGACATTTATCCTGGTGTTACAATTTCTGTAGAAAAAGATCCTGTTGGACCACCAGCTGGAGCACCTATTAACTTAGAACTTTCCGGTGAAGATTATGCAGAATTAATTAACACTGCAGAGAAGATGCGAGATTTCCTTAACACCAAAAGCATTGCTGGTATTGATGAGTTAAAAATTGACGTAAACCGTTCTAAACCATCTATGCAAGTTGTTGTTGATAGAGAAAAAGCTGGTGAATTAGGAGTTTCTGCAGGCCAAGTTGGGCAACAACTAAGAAACGCTGTATTTGGCGCCAAAGCTGGCATCTATAAAGAAGGAGGTGAGGACTACGATATTTATGTCCGTTTTAATGAAGAAAACCGTTATAACAAAAGCGCTATTTTCAATCAGAAAATAACCTTTAGAGACATGGCTTCTGGCCAAATAAAAGAAATCCCTGTTTCTGCAGTAGCCAAACAAAATAACACTTCTGGTTTTAGTGCTATAAAACACAAAGACACAAAACGAATTGTAACGTTGTACTCCGCATTAGCACCTGGTTATACCGATGCTGCTGCTGTTGTCGCAGAAGTTCAGGATGCTATGAAAAGTTTTGATGACCAACCTGAAGGAGTTGAAGTAGATTACACAGGACAGATTGAAGAACAAAACAAACAAATGCAATTCTTAATGAGTGCATTTTTTGCAGGACTAGGTCTCATTTTCTTCATTCTTATTTTCCAATTCAACTCAATTTCTAAACCAGCAATAATTATGTTGGCTATCTTTTTAAGTTTAATTGGTGTGTTTGGTGGCTTAATTATCACTGGTTCTGCTTTTGTGATTATGATGACTATGATGGGTATCATTTCATTAGCTGGTATTGTGGTGAATAATGGTGTGGTACTTTTAGATTATACACAATTACTTATAGACCGTAAAAAAGTAGAAAAAGACTATGACGATTCAGCCTATTTACATAAAGAAGATTTACTCGAAGCTATAGTAAAAGGTGGTAAGGCGCGTCTCAGACCTGTTTTACTAACAGCAATCACTACCATCTTAGGTCTTATTCCGCTGGCAACTGGCCTTAACATCAATTTCTTCACATTATTTAGTGAATTTGATGCTAATATCTATGTTGGTGGTGATAACGTAATATTTTGGGGACCTTTAGCATGGACTGTAATTTATGGTCTCTTCATAGCTACGTTCCTTACCTTAATTGTAGTACCAATTTTATTCTACTTGGTAACACGTTTAAAAATGAGAATGTACAAAGCAAGAGTTGAATTGTTTAACGAAGGTGAAACATCAGAATCTAATAATTTAGAGATTGAAGAAAACGTTCAACTTGCAATGGATAAATAGAAAACTTTATAAAACCATATAAAGTGATTAATAGCGTGAAGGCCTCAACAATTGTTGAGGCTTTTTATTTTTTTATCCCTTAAGTTGATTAAATTTGCAGGATTAATTTTTGAATATGTACAGAAGTCATAACTGTGGAGAATTAAGAGCCACTCACAACAATACAGAAGTTACACTAGCAGGTTGGGTACAAGGAGTTAGGGATAAAGGTTTTATGATCTATGTAGATCTCAGAGACCGTTATGGCATAACACAGCTTTACTTTGATGAAGATCAAAGCCCTAAAGCCCTTATGGAAACGGCTCAAAAATTAGGACGTGAATTTGTAATCCAGGTCAAAGGAAAAGTACAAGAGCGCACCTCTAAAAACCCTAATATCCCTACAGGTGACGTTGAGATTTTGGTTTCAGAATTAAATGTGCTTAACGGTTCAAAAACACCACCATTTACTATCGAAGATGAAACTGATGGTGGGGATGATTTACGGATGAAATATCGTTACTTAGATATTCGTCGTAATCCTGTAAAAAACAGTTTAGTTTTTAGACATAAAGTAGCTCAAGCTACACGTAACTATCTTTCAGCTGAAGGCTTCATTGAAGTTGAAACACCATATTTAATAAAATCTACACCTGAAGGCGCTCGTGATTTTGTGGTACCTTCTCGTATGAACGAAGGTCAGTTTTACGCTTTACCACAATCTCCACAAACCTTTAAGCAGCTGCTTATGGTTGGTGGCATGGACAAATATTTTCAGATTGTAAAATGTTTTAGAGATGAGGATCTCAGAGCAGACCGTCAGCCAGAGTTTACACAAATAGACTGTGAAATGGCGTTTGTAGAACAAGAAGATATTTTAAATACGTTTGAAGGATTAACACGTCATTTACTTAAAGAAATCAACGGAGTTGAGGTTGATAAATTCCCAAGAATGCTATACGATGATGCAATGCGTTTATACGGAAACGACAAACCAGACATTAGATTCGGAATGCAGTTTGGCGAATTAAACGACGTAGCACAGCACAAAGATTTTAACATATTTAATTCTGCTGAATTGGTAGTTGGTATCGCAGTACCAGGCGGAAATGCATACACCAGAAAAGAAATAGACAAACTTATTGATTGGGTAAAACGTCCGCAAGTTGGTGCTTTAGGTATGGTTTATTGCCGTTGCAACGAAGATGGTACTTTTAAATCTTCAGTAGATAAATTCTACAATCAAGACGATTTAGCAAAATGGGCAGAAGTTACTGGCGCTAAAGCAGGCGACTTAATCTGTGTACTTTCAGGAAACACCAATAAAGTGAGAGCACAATTAAGTGCTTTGCGTATGGAGTTGGCAGAACGTCTTGGCTTACGTAAGTCAGATGAATTTGCTCCACTTTGGGTTATGGATTTCCCACTTTTAGAATGGGATGAAGATACTGAGCGTTACCACGCGATGCACCATCCATTTACGTCTCCAAAACCAGGACAATTAGAATTATTAGATTCTAAACCAGGTGAAGTAAAGGCTAATGCTTACGATTTAGTATTAAATGGTAACGAAATTGGTGGTGGTTCTATTCGTATTCACGATAAAGCAACACAAGCAATTATGCTAAAACACTTAGGATTCTCTGAGGAAGAAGCCAGATCTCAATTTGGTTTCTTAATGGATGCTTTTGAGTATGGTGCACCTCCACATGGTGGTATTGCTTTTGGTCTTGATAGACTTGTTGCTATTTTAGGTGGACAAGAAACGATTAGGGATTTTATTGCCTTCCCAAAAAACAACTCTGGTAGAGATGTAATGATAGACGCACCCGCACCAATTGATAACGAACAACTGCAGGAACTCAATTTAAAATTGAATTTAAAATCATAACTACTAAATCCTGCTTCTTGCAGGATTTTTTGTTAGCTTTAAACTATGCCAACGAAGTCCATCTTTTTAAAGCGATTACTCATTTGGAGATACAAACATGTCTCCGAAAAGAACTTTATTTTTTTACTAAGTCTCATCATTGGTTTATTAGCTGGATTGATTTCAGTTTTTATTAAAAACATCACATTTGCTATTGAAGCTATTTTTGAAAAAGGTATTATACTTTCAGAAAATAGCATCTATTTTATTTTACCAATTGTTGGTTTGTTTTTGGTTTACTTGTTTGTAAAATACATTTCAAAACAACCGAGCGAACATGCGATTCCTTCCATCCTCTTTGCCTTATCTAAAAGAGATGGCATTATAAATAAGAAAAAGATATACTACCCTTTAATCACAGCTCCGTTAACTGTAGGTTTTGGTGGTTCGGTAGGATTGTTAGGACCAGCTATTGCTTCGGCTTCTGCATTAAGTTCTAACTTTAGCAGACTATTGCATATCGATAGAAAAACCAGAAGTTTATTAATTGCCTGTGCAGCAGCAGGTGCAATTGCTTCTATTTTTAAATCGCCAATTGCCGCAATTATATTTGCTATTGAAGTCTTTAGTTTAGATCTAACATTCGCTTCACTTTTACCCTTGTTGATGGCTTCAGTATCTTCTGTAATTACATCCTACTTTTTTCTGGGAGATAGTGTATTATTTGAGTTTAGCGTTTCAGATAAATTTGTAATTAAGGATACACTATTTTACATCCTTTTAGGAATAGGAACTGGAGTTGCTTCTATCTATTTTTCAAAAATTTACTTCGGAGTTACGTCAATATTTAATCGGTTTAAATCCGCTAGACAGAAATTAATTGTTGGTGGTTTGGCTATTGGTATTATGCTATTTTTTATTCCACCACTCTATGGTGAAGGTTTTGGATTCATTAACAACCTTTTAATTGGCAACGATATTGAAGCTTTAGGCAACACACCTTTTGATTCTCATTTAGATAACATCTGGATTGTTATCGGACTCTTATTTGGCATTACCATTTTCAAAGCCATTGCCATGACCACAACGTTTGCTGCAGGTGGAACTGGTGGAATTATAATTCCAACCTTAGTAATGGGAAGTGCCTTAGGAAATGTGGTTGCCAAAGTCATTAATAACTGTGGTTTAGGTTTTAATGTCTCTGAAGCTAATTTCACATTAATTGGCATGGCTGGTCTTATTGCTGGTGTGTTACACGCGCCATTAACTGCCATTTTCTTAATTGCCGAAATTACTGGTGGCTATCAACTCTTTGTACCTTTAATGATTACAGCATCTATGTCTTTTATCATTAATAAAAATGGCTTAGATCATACAATCTACACCAAAGAATTATTGGAAAAAGGAGCGCTTCTTACTCAAAATAAAGATAAAAGTGTTCTTACCCTAATGAAACTCGATTCGGTGATAGAACAAAATTTTGTTGAATTACACCCAGACATGACACTGGGAGAAATGTTGAAAAATGGAGTTTCTAAATCCAACCGAAATTTGTTTCCTGTTACTGATGACGAAAAGAACTTTATCGGCATCATTTTACTAGACAATATAAGATCGGTAATGTTTGACCAAACTCTCTATAACTCAACTACGGTTGAAACCTTTATGCAAAAACCGCCCGAAATCATATATTATGAAGAGGACTCTATGGAAAAGGTGATGAACAAATTCCAACGCTCAAAAGCCTGGAATTTACCTGTAATTAGAGATAATAAATACTACGGTTTTGTGTCAAAATCTAAGCTTTTAACAGCTTATCGTCGCGAATTGATTAATTTTACATCTTAGAATTTATATTAATGAAGCCAATTCATATTATGACCCTTATTGCTTTTCTTGCATCTTTATGCAGCATTGTTTGTGGATTGATATTAGATGTAGACTATTCTCAAAAACTGGTAGGCTTTGGTGTATTAGGTTTATTCTTGGTTGTTTTTCCATTATTTTCTTACTACAGATGGAAAGGAAAAGACGTTAAGGACTACATGTTAACCAAGGAAAACCTTGATAAAATGCGCGAAAACCAAAAAGAAAACAAGTACTAAGTAAGTTGTTTATATTCAATATTTTAAAATAAAACAATTTATTAACCTTGCGTGTTGGTTAATACCTTACCTTTGCACTTTAATTTTTATTTTTTTATAATGACTGGAACAGTTAAATTTTTCAATGATTCAAAAGGATTTGGATTCATTACAAACGAAGAAACAGGAAAAGACATCTTCGTTCACGTATCAAACCTTAATGGCGTAGAGTTACGCGAAGGTGACAATGTAGAGTACACAGAAGAAGAAGGCAGAAAAGGAATGGTTGCTGCAAACGTAAGCATCCTTTAAGAGATATACTTTATTTTTAGTGCAACGCTCAACCTTTGGTTGGGCGTTTTTTTATTTAAAATCTATTGGTAAACTAGGTTTAGGAATTTTTACAATATAATAAGGTTGCGTCATAACTGAAGTTGCTATGCCATCTGGTGATTTTCGTAATACCTCTATTAAAATTTTGTCCTTAGTTTCTTCAACAACGAGATTTAAGCTGTGACCTCCTGAATTTTTAACCTCATCAAATACTGCAAGCACAGTATATTTTGAAAAATCAATATCAGTTTCAGAAAAACTATTGGAGACCTTATTAACTGAGTTTATTCTATTAAGCAAATTCTGCCATTCTTCTGAAGAGGTAACTATTAAATTCTGTTGCTCTATACCTTCAGCACCAGAACCATGCAGGTTACCTTTTCCAATAAGAATAATATTTTCTTGTGTCATTTTTGCTTTATTTTCTGCTGATTTACAGTTTAAGGCAAACAGTAAAACTACAATTCCTAGTAACTTATGCATAAATATGTGTGTTAATTCAAATTACGCTTTTCAATAAAAAAACGTTTCATTAATTCTGAAGCTTCTTCTGCTAAAACACCACTAACAACCTTAGTTTTAGGATGCAATTTGGTTCCCATAGCTATAAAACCACGCTGCTCGTCTGAAGCTCCGTAAACTATTTTTGCAATCTGGCTCCAATACAAGGCACCAGCACACATTTGGCATGGTTCTAAGGTTACATAGAGTGTGCACTTAGTCAAATATTTTCCACCTAAAAAATTGGCCGCAGAAGTAATAGCCTGCATCTCTGCGTGTGCTGTAACATCGTTTAGTAGCTCAGTAAGATTATGTGTTCTGGCTATAATTCTGTCTTCTACTACAATAACTGCACCAACAGGAATTTCACCTTTTTCAAAAGCAACCTCAGCTTCCTGAAGGGCTTTTTTCATGTAATATGTATCGTCAAATGGCTTTATCATTATTGTAAAAATACGATTTCAAAAATCATTAAATTCTATTACGGCAAGAATTTTGATGAAATAACAGAAAGCTATTAATTATGAGTACTCACTATTCTATTTCCATCCCAAAACCATGCCATGAAGACTGGTCTAAAATGACACCAAACGAAAAAGGTCGATTTTGTAAATCGTGTACTAAAACCGTTGTGGATTTCACAAAAATGAGTCCTGATGCTATTCAACATTACTTACACAACAACAAAGATCAACGCATTTGCGGCCATATAAAACAAAGTCAACTTGATAGTATCAACTTAAGAATCCCTGAAGCCATCATTCATCAAAACCAGAGTTTTCATCGTTTGTTTCTGTTGGCGCTTTTAATTTCTATGGGAATGACATTGTTTAGTTGTGAAGATGAAAATGGACAAAAAAAGAAAATTGAAAGCATAAAAGTTGTTGAGACTAAGACAAAAGTTAAAGATTCTATTATTGATGAACCTAAAAAAGAATTGATAAAAAAAGATGATTCAATAGTTATACAGTCACCGAAAAAAACCCGAACTATACCAAAGCCAGATCTTCTGGGTTTGGTTATTGTTGAAACTGGTGAAGTTGCAATTCATACAACTAATAGTGATGGTTTAGATTCGTTAAATATCAAAAAGCCTAAGGAATGTACTTTACCAACAAAAAAAGATAGCATTGTAGAGCCTATAATTATGGGAGACATTATGGTAGAGGAAGAAATAGACGACACAATTGTTGGTTTTATTGTTGTTAATCAACCTCCAGAATTCTCAGAAACTCCTAAACAGTTAACCACTAAAGAAAAGAAAGTTTACTTCTCAAATCGCATACAAGAAATCGTAAAGGAAAACTTTAAGACTCCTCAAAGTTTTCTTGATCTCCATGGTAAACAAAGAATATTCACTCAGTTCACCATAAACGAAATAGGAGAAGTAGAAAATATAAAAGTAAGAGCTTCTCATCCTCTTTTTGAAGCAGAAGCCAAACGCGTTGTAAATTTATTTCCAAAATTTAAGCCTGGTAAGCAAAGGGGCAAGGCAATTTCTGTAGTCTATAATCTGCCTATAACTTTTGTAATTGATGACTAGAAAAACTCGTATTTTTGCTTGGTGCAAAATTCACTTTTAAAACATATCAACTTACCTGAAGACTTACGTCGACTCAAAGCTAAAGATTTACCTCAAGTAGCTAAAGAATTACGTGAGTTTATCATCAACGTTGTGGCTACAAAAGAAGGCCATCTTGGTGCCAGTTTAGGTGTTATAGAATTGACTATTGCACTACATTACACCTTTAACACACCTGAAGATTTATTAATTTGGGATGTTGGCCACCAAGCCTATGGTCATAAAATTTTAACTGGAAGAAAAAATCGTTTTGAAACCAACAGACAACTTAATGGTATTAGCGGTTTTCCAAAACGAAGTGAAAGTGATTATGATACCTTTGGAGTTGGACACTCTTCAACTTCAATTTCTGCTGCTTTAGGTATGGCTATTGCATCACAACTTAAAGGTAAAAATAAGCATCATATTTCGGTTATTGGTGATGCTTCTATCGCGAGCGGAATGGCTTTTGAAGGTCTTAATCATGCTGGAGTTACAGATGCTAATCTGTTAGTCATTCTCAATGACAATGCCATTGGCATAGACCCAAGTGTTGGTGCACTAAAACAGTACTTAACCAATGTAAAAAAGGGCACTCAAAAACAAGATAATATTTTTGAAGCCTTAAATTTTAATTATTCTGGCCCTATTGATGGCCATGACTTACCGTTGTTAATTTCTGAATTAGAACGATTAAAGACCGTAAAAGGCCCAAAGTTTTTGCACGTAATTACCACCAAAGGTAAAGGCTTAAAACAAGCTGAGAAAGACCAAGTTAAATACCATGCACCTGGTAAATTTGATGCAAAAACTGGTGAACTTATTGCTAAATCTAGCACTATTGAGCCTCCAAAATATCAAGATGTTTTTGGCGAAACCATTGTAGAATTGGCAAGAAGCAACGAAAACATTATTGGCATTACACCAGCCATGCCAACTGGGAGTTCTTTAAAATACATGATGGAAGTGTTTCCTAATCGTGCTTTTGATGTAGGTATTGCCGAGCAACATGCCGTAACTCTGGCTGCTGGTATGGCAACACAAGGGTTAATTCCGTTTTGTAATATCTATTCTACCTTTTTGCAACGTGCTTACGACCAGATTATACATGATGTAGCGTTGCAAAATTTACCTGTAGTGTTTTGTTTGGACAGAGCAGGCTTAGTAGGTGAAGACGGAGCAACACATCATGGTGTTTTTGACTTAGCTTATCTAAATTGCATCCCTAATTTGGTGATTTTTGCACCAAGAGATGCCATTGCTTTACGAAACATAATGTACACTGTTCAGTTAGGAATTGATTTTCCAATTGCCATACGCTATCCACGTGGTAGAGGTCATCTTTTAGAATGGAAACAACCTTATAAAATCATTGAAATTGGCAAGGGCGAATGCCTCAAAAAGGGAAAAGATGTAGCCATATTATCTATTGGCACTATGGCAAAACATGTTGAAGATAGTATTGTAGATTTAGATGTATCACATTATGACCTGCAATTTGTAAAACCTCTAGATGAAAGGTTGTTGCATCAAATTTTCAGGACACACAAAACTATTGTTACCATAGAAGATGGTAGCGTAGTAGGTGGTTTTGGAAGTACTATTTTAGCTTTTGCAAATGCACACAGTTACAAACATCACATTGAAGTTTTAGGAATTGAAGATAAATTTATTGACCATGGCTCTGTGTTGCAATTACAACAATTACAACAGCTGGATTCTGCTTCAATTAAAAAGAAAGTAGAACAACTACTCGCTGTCCTCAACAACAGCTAAATCTGTTTTTCCTTCAACCTGCTCAATCTGTACAGTATCTTTTTTTTCTTCTTGCTCTTGGACGTTAGATATATCGTCTAACATTAATAGGCAAGTCAATACCACTACAAAAATGACTAAGCCTCCGAGTATATTATTTCTCATAAGTAGGTTTTTTTTGGGGCCAATTATGAAATAAATTAAAATAATATATCGTTAAATAACAAATTTATTCGATGAAATGCGTTCTATAAGATATTCCCTTTCAGTTTTTTATGTAATAACATGGCATTGGTATCAGACAATTTTGATATAAATAAACATACTGAAAGTAGATTATTGTAAAGCGATTCATTAGATAAGCCAACCGTTTCAGGCAAAAGATTTCGCAACAGTTTATCATAGTTAGACAAACTATCGTTGTATACATTATACGCTAAGTTTCCATAAGCATTTAACAGCTGATTTAAAATTTCATAACCTGCAACCTCCTTATTTATAACTTCTCTTGATCGGTAGACTTTTTTAATACTTAAATCAATGATATCTTTTATCTGGGCTTTATATTGACTCACATCTAAAAGTGCTGTATCAAATTTTCCATCTAAAATATCAGCTTCATGTTTCATAAAAATTGATGCTGCTTCATTGATTAAAGTACTAATTGCTAATGCTCGCAAATAGCTGACTCTGTCTTCGGTGGTTTTTAGAGCATTATAATTTTTCGTTATTATTCTGCCTTTTACCAATTTTATTAAATACTCCAGAGCATAATCTTCTTCAATTAACCCAAGATTTATCCCATCTTCAAAATCTATAATAGTATAACAAATATCATCAGCCGCTTCTACCAAATACGCTAAAGGATGTCTGTTATAGCTCAGGTCTGTTTCACTTCGTGATATTAGACCTAAATCTTTAGCAACCTCTTTAAACATGTCTTTTTCACTTTGAAAAAAACCATATTTTTTGTCAACTATATGTTTGGTTGGTTTTTTTGGTAATGATTCCTTTGGGTATTTCATAAAAGCACCAAGTGTAGCATAGCTTAGTCGTAGACCACCTATCCTTCCTGCCCTACTTTCTGTTAGTATTTTGAAACCGTTGGCATTACCTTCAAAATCACATAAATCTTGATATTCTTTATCCGTTAATTTAGATTTGAACTGTGCTCCATTACCAGTCTTAAAATATGCGCCTATTGCCTTTTCACCTGAATGACCAAAAGGCGGATTACCAATATCGTGCGCCAAAGCCGCAGCTGCTACTATAGCTCCAAAATCGTTAATCTTGTAACCATGTATATTTTCTAGATGTGGGTGTTTTTCTAAGAGTAATCTACCTACTTGCCGACCTAAAGAACGTCCAACCACACTAACTTCTAGGCTATGTGTTAATCTGGTATGAACAAAATCTGTTTTAGATAAAGGTACAACCTGCGTCTTGTCTTGTAAGCTTCTAAATTCTGAAGAAAATATAATACGATCGTAATCCACTTCAAAACCGACACGTGTTTCGTCTTGTTCTTTTCTCAACCGTTTATTTTCGTCACCAAAACGTTTTAAGGACAATAATTGCTCCCAGTTCATACATAAGAATATTAAGATTGCAAGATAAATAATTTGATATATAAATATTTAGTAATCCAACTATCTATTTACATAAATTCTATTGTTATGAAATTGTTTCTAAAACATAAAACCACATAACATTTCACTAACAGTTAACTAACCTTATAGTTACAAATGTTTAATTTTTGATTAACCTCTTCAAAAGAATATCACTTTTTCTTTGCAACACAATAAAAACTAAAAATTGTTTATTAAAAATTTAACTCAATGAAAAAATTACTTTTAATCACGTTAGTAGCTTCTACACTAGTATTCACTAGTTGTTTTAAAGATGATGATGCTCCTTTAATAGTAGAAACATCTACTACAATAATTAATGAAAATCCTGGTGGTGGCGGAGATGATTGCCCTGTTGTAGCTGTAACTGGTGAGGTTGCAAATGGTACTGTATGGACAAACGATAATATTTATCAATTAAACCAAAAGGTTGTTGTACCTGCTGGCGCAACTTTAACTATCAATCCTGGTACTATCATTAAAGGTTCTTCAGGTACGGGTTCTTTAGCTTCTGCTTTAATTGTAGCAAGAGGTGGCACTCTTAACGCTAATGGTACAGCTTCTGAGCCAATTATTTTCACATCTACTCAAGATAACATTACCTGCGGACAAACTGCTGGTACTAATTTAGATGAAAACGACAGAGGTCTTTGGGGTGGATTAATCGTTTTAGGTAACGCACCTTGTTCTTTCTCTGGCGATATCGCTGAGGCTCAAATTGAAGGTATACCAGCAGACGACACATTTGGTCTTTACGGTGGTACAGACGCTAACGATAGCTCTGGTAGTATGAGATACATTTCAATCCGTCATGGTGGCGCTTTAATTGGTGAAGGTAACGAAATTAACGGCCTTACATTAGGTGGTGTTGGTAATGGTACAATCATCGATAACATCGAAGTTGTAGGAAACGTTGACGACGGTGTAGAATTTTTTGGTGGTACTTGCGATGCTTCTAACTTATTGGTATGGGCTCAAGGTGATGACGCCATCGATATTGACCAAGCATACTCTGGAACTATAGATAATGTAGTTGTTGTATTAGGTGATATTTCTGACCATGCTTTTGAAATTGACGGTCCTGAAGGAACAGGTTCTGGTGCCTTTACTTTACAAAATGCTACCATTATAGGTAACGCTGTAACCGCTAACGGAGAATATGCAGATTACAGAAGTAACGCACAAGGTCATACAGAAAATGTATACGCTTTTGGTTTTAAAGCAGAATCGGATGTAGAGTTAGACAATGACGGTGTAGCAACAAACTATAATAATGGTGACTTAACGTTTGGTCCTTGGGAAATAGTATTGCCTACAGGTGTTACCGACGTTACTAGTATTTTTGTTAACAAAGCAGAAACAGTAACTGTAACTGGCTTTGGATCTACTGCAACTGCAGTAACAGAAGGTACGCAAACAGTTGGTGCTACTACTTCTAACTTAAGCTGGACCTACTCTAATGTAGAGGGTGGCTTAGGATTCTAATAAACACTTTTCATTCACTCATAAATCCAATGCCTACCAGGTAGGCATTGGATTAACAAAACATTATATGAAACAAATATTAAAAGTCTTAGCTTTTATTATATTTCTGTCATTTGCGCCTACCGCTTTCTCTCAAGGTATAGTGTCTGGTACTGTAATTGATGGTGAATTCAACGAGCCAATGGCCTTTGCTAATATTGTAGTTAAAGGCACCTCTAAAGGAATTACCACTGATTTTGATGGAAAATATGAGCTAGAGCTAGAAGAAGGTACCTACACATTAGTTTTTTCTTTTGTAGGGTACGCTACTAAAGAAATTTCTGATGTTATCATTAAAAATGGTGAGGTATTGACCTTAGACGTATTAATGGAAACTAATTCTTTTGATGAAGTTGTTATTACTACAACCACAAAAAGAAATACGGAAAGTGCTGTATTAAATCTACAGAAAAAATCTGCAGTGGTGCTAGATGGTTTATCTTCACAAGCAATACAAAGTTCTGGAGCCAGCAATGTTGCTGCAGCCGTAAAAAGTGTTCCTGGTGTTTCTATTCAAGGAGATAAATACGTATTCGTTAGAGGTCTTGGTGATCGTTACACTAAATCTATTTTAAATGGTATTGATATACCTGGTTTAGACCCAGACCGTAATACTATACAAATGGATTTATTTCCTACTAGTATATTAGATAACGTTATTGTATTAAAATCGGCGTCTGCAGAATATCCAGCAGACTTTACAGGTGGTATTGTAGATATTGTTACTAAGGATTTTCCTAGCAAAGCTGAATATTCAGTTTCGTTTGGTGGAGGTTACAACCCAGACATGCACTTTAATGATGCATATCTAACTTCAGAAGGTAGTGATACTGATTGGTTAGGTTATGATGATGGTACACGCAACGTACCTGTAAATAGATATCAGTTTGAAGAAGGAGTATTAGGTAATGGTGTTAACACTGTTACACTTACAACGCTTACTGATCGTTTTGCAAAGGAATTAGCTGCCAAGCAAGAAACTAGTGGTATGAACTATGACTTTGGATTTACATTAGGAAACCAATATGATATTGGAGATGATAGATTAGGTTACCAAGCATCTTTCTCTTACAAAAATGAAACTACATTTTACAAGAATAGATTTGATGGTGCTTACATAAAAAACCCACAAGACACCGCTGATAATGAATTAATTGCTGCCTTAGACTCTAGAGGTTCTGAAGGTATTAATAATGTGATTTTAAATGGTATGTTAGGTTTAGCCTATAAAACAGATAAATCTAAGTTTAAAGTAAATTTACTTCATGTTCAAAATGGTGAGTCAACTGCAGGTTTCTTTAACCAAGTAATATCACAAGATGGAACTGGTGGTGGTTTAGAGCCACTTACCAAGAACTCAATCACCTATACTGAACGTTCTATCACTAACTTACTACTTACTGGTAAGCATAGATTAAATAGCATGACGGACGATAAGCCATTTAACTTAGAATGGAAATTATCCCCTACTTTTTCTAAAGTGATGGACAAGAACCATAGAATAACTCCTTTTCAACAATCTGATAACGGTAGTTCTTTCTTAAGTCCTTCTGCATCTACCTTGCCTATTCAGTTGTGGAGACATTTACTGGAAGAGTCATGGGCTGGTAAAGCGGATTTTGACAAAACTGTTGAAATGTTTGGTCGACCTGCTAAAATTAAATTTGGTGGTGCTTTTACATATAAATTCAGAGACTTTAGTATAGATGATTTTACCTTTAACATTAGAGGAGGTCAGTCGTTTATAGCTAACGGTGACGCAGACAACCTTTTAGCAACGGAAAATATCTGGACACCAGAAACAGACGCAGGTACTTTTGTTGTTTTTACAGACAACTTTAATCCAAGAGATGCTTACGAAGGTGAGCAACAAATTGGTGCTACATATTTTTCTACAGAATTCAATATCACAGAAAAATTAAAAACGGTAGTAGGTTTAAGAACAGAGTTTTTTAACTCATTTTATACTGGTGAAGATGCCGACAACGTATTTAACAGAGAATTAATTTTAGATGAATTCGACCTTTTCCCTTCTGCAAACTTTATTTATGCAGTTAATGATAAGTCTAATTTAAGAGCCTCTTACTCGCGTACTACAGCTAGGCCTTCGTTTAAAGAAGCTTCTGTTGCACAAATATTTGACCCAATTACAAGCAGGTTATTTATTGGTGATCTTAACTTAGTACCAACTTATATCAATAACTTTGATATAAGATATGAATTCTTTGGTGAGCAAGGCCAAATGTTTGCAGTTAGTGGATTTTATAAAGACTTTACTGACGTAATTGAGCAAACATTCTTTGTATCTGCTCCAACTCAGCTTACTGTTGGTAACTTAGGAGATGCTGTTGTTTATGGTGCTGAATTTGAAGTAAGACAACGTTTAGGCTTCATTTCAGAAGGTTTAAACAACCTTAAGGTAACAGCAAATTTCTCTATAATTAAATCTGAGTTAACCATGTCTGATGACGAGTTTGATGGTAGAGTTGCCTCAGCTAGAGATGGTGAGTCAATTGACAGAAAAAGGGATATGCAAGGGCAAGCACCATACTTAGTAAATGTTGGCTTAAATTACGACAATAGTGATATTGGTTTACAAACAGGATTGTTCTATAACGTACAAGGTGAAACTTTAGAAGTTGTTGGTATTAGAGAAGTACCAGATGTGTACACACAACCTTTTAACAGCTTAAACTTTACATTAAACAAATCATTTGGAGAAAATAAAAGATCTTCGATAGATATTAAAGTAACCAACATACTTAATGACGAAAGATTAAGTGAATATGAATCTTTTGGTACAAGTAATCAAATTTTTTCATTGAGAGAACCAGGTACTGAAATATCGTTAGGATACACATTCAAGTTCTAGTTCTTAGATTAAGATCAAGTATTATTAAATAAAAAAGGCGCTCTTAAATTAAGAGCGCCTTTTTTATTTAATATACCAACAATGATTAATTGTTAATGGCAACTTTAGTTTTGTTATCCCATTGGTTAACACTTACAATTTTAGAATCAATAAAATCAACTTCCTTTAAAGATTCACCTTGCCAGAAAAACCATTTACCAACTTTTTTACCATCATCATAATTTCCTAAGGCTACTTTATTACCTTCTGAGTCATAACTTCTCCATTCTCCATGAACTTTGCCGTCAGCATTAAACATACCTGTTTGACTTATTTCTCCATTATCATGATAATACGTAACGTAAGTTAAGTCGCCTTTCTTTTCTAACTTTGGTTCTTTACTGTCTTGAGCGTAAGAGAACGCTACACTCAACATCATAAGAACAATTACTAAATTTTTCATATTCATTTGGGCTTTGATTAATAATTACATTACAAACATAACATTAATTTTACATTTAAACAACTTTTACATAACATTAAATTAACATTAAAAGTTTAATTAACTCATTTTCATACTATTACAAAATTAATACTCATTAACATTAGATAATATTTAATTAAGCTCCCATATTTACTGTGAAATCAATTCGTTATTTTTTTAAATATCAACTCATATCATAACATTAAGGTAACATAACGTTGAAATTAAAAGAAGAAATTTGCCTACAATTATAGTTACTCTTTTAAATGGAAAACCTTTATGTCTATATGCTAGCTGCATTAGCATTCTTAGCTGTTGCAGACTTAGTTGTTGGTGTAAGTAATGATGCTGTAAATTTTTTAAATTCTGCTATTGGCTCCAAAGCCGTTTCTTTTAAAACCATAATGATTGTTGCTAGTATTGGTGTTGCTGTTGGTGCGCTTACATCAAGTGGTATGATGGAGGTAGCAAGAAAAGGCATATTTAATCCTGGGGAATTTATGTTTAACGAAATCATGGTCATTTTTATGGCTGTGATGCTTACAGATATTCTTCTATTAGACTTCTTTAATACACTAGGCCTGCCAACCTCAACTACGGTTTCTATTGTATTTGAATTATTAGGCGCTTCGGTCGCTGTTGCACTTATTAAGATTTATGCAGATAATTCTCAATCTATAATAGATTTAGGCAACTACATAAATAACGAAAAAGCTATTGAAATCATTCTCGGTATTCTACTGTCTGTTGTTGTTGCTTTTACGATAGGTGCTATCATTCAATACGTATCACGATTATTATTATCATTTAAATTTGAAGAAAAACCAGTTTGGTATAGCGCTGTTTTTAGTGGTTTTGCCCTATCATCGATTATGTATTTTATCATTATTAAAGGTCTAAAAAATGCTACTTTCATGGATGAAGCTATATTAGAGTTTTTAAATGATCATCCTGTATATTTCGTCGAAGCTAGTTTTCTGGTTTTCACTCTTTTTTCTTTCTTAGCTGTAAAATTTCTAAATGCTAAAATTTATACTATTATTATCATTGTAGGAACGTTTGCCTTAGCTGTGGCATTTGCTGGCAACGATCTTGTAAATTTTATTGGTGTTCCTATTGCCGCTTACAACTCATATGAAGCTTGGAGTGGAAGTGGTGCCGAACCAACTAATTATGTAATGTCTGCATTAGGTGAACCTGTGCAAACAGAGCCTTATTTATTGCTTATTGCTGGACTTATAATGGTACTAACGCTTTGGTTTTCTAGTAAGGCTAGGGCTGTTGTAAAAACATCTGTAGATTTATCAAGACAAGACGAAGTCAAAGAGCGTTTTGAACCAAATTATTTATCTAGAAACATTGTAAGACTTACCATTGGCCTTAATGATAGTATAAATAAAATTCTTCCTAATTCTTACATAACTTGGTCTGAAAAACAATTCATAAAACCTAAAGTTGTTGTAAAAGAACAGGATAAACCTGCATTTGATTTGGTTAGAGCTGCTGTAAATTTAATGGTTGCTTCTGTTCTTATTTCAATTGCTACTTCTATGAAGTTACCGCTTTCTACAACCTATGTCACCTTTATGGTAGCCATGGGAACCTCATTAGCTGACAAAGCCTGGGGAACAGAAAGTGCTGTATACCGAGTTGCAGGTGTACTAAATGTAATTGGCGGATGGTTTTTCACTGCTTTTAGTGCATTTTTAGCTGCCGCAATTATGGCTTTTATATTATACTATGGCGGAGGTTATGCCTTAGCAGGACTATTAGTATTAGCTATAGCCTTATTGATAAGAAGCTATTTATCACACAGAAAAAGCTCAAAAATAATGCGTGAAGAAGACCAGTTAGAAAAAGCCGAAAGTAGTTCTACCCAAGGTGTTATTCACGAAAGCGCATCTAATATTGCCAATGTTATAAAGCGTGGAAATAGAATTTACACATCTGCTATTAACGGTCTAGCTGTTCAAGACTTAAAACTTTTAAAGAAAAACAGAAGACAAATAGACAAACTATCAACAGAGATTGATGATCTAAAAGATAATATCTTTTATTTTATTAGAAACCTAGACGAACCTAGTGTAGCTGCAAGTAATTTTTACATCAATATACTTGGGCATTTACAGGATATTACCCAGTCTTTAGATTACATATCTAAAGCAAGCCACAAGCACATTAATAACAATCATAAAAAGCTAAAGTTTAGTCAGGTTAAAGAACTTAAAGATTTAGATAGCAAACTCGAAACATTATTTGCAACAACACAATCTGCATTTGAGTCTAGATCTTTTGAACAAATTGGTGCTGTCTTAGAAGATAAAAACGAAGTGTTTGATTTGGTTAAAGACAAAATACAAAAACAAGTAGAGCGCACAAGAAACGAAGAATCAAGTCCTAAAAACACAACACTCTACTTTAGTTTATTATTAGAGACTAAAGATCTTTTAACTGCCATAATGAACTTACTTGAAGAGTATTATCATTCTCATGATAGCTCGGTTGAGCCTGCCAAATTAAATGGTACAGATCAAGAAGAATAAATTAGAACTTATGAAATATAGAAAGCCTTAGAGAATCTAAGGCTTTTTTATGACCAATTCTGAAAATTTTATGCATTTAAACATCTAAAAAATGTATTTGGTCGTATATCTAGATATACTACATAAACTAATTTAAAACGAAGACATGAAAAAAATTTCAATGCTTTTAGTAGCAACAATCTTGTTAAGTTCTTGTGTTTCCAAAAAGAAATACATGGCTTTAGAGCAAGAAAATGGTGAGATTAAGAGTCAACTAACCAAAACCCAAGTAGAAAAAGAGGATTTAGAGAATAAATTCGCGAAAATTCAAGAGCGTGTAGACCGATACAATGAAAAAATAAACTCGTTGAGTAATGATGTGGAAGGTCTTAAAATTGAAAATGACATTAAACTCGATGTCAACAAAGATGGTACAGTTATGTCTAATGAAAGTAAGCAAAAAATGCTTGCCACATTAGAAAACGTGGATCCTTCAAAAGTAGCTGAAGCAAAAACTTTAAAAGATTCTATGAATTTAGCCATTCAATATAATCTTGAAAAAACGATGAACAACTCAGATTTAAATGAAGATGAAGACATTGCTGTAAACATTAACGAAACTGTTGTTATGATTTCAATTTCAGACAAAATGTTATTTAATTCTGGAAGCTATAGAATAAGTAGTAAAGCAAACAACATTTTACAAAAACTGGCAGATGTCATTAATTCCGAAGAGAGTATAGATGTAATGGTAGAAGGCCATACAGATTCTAGAAGTATAAACACAGAGAAAATACAAGACAACTGGGATTTAAGTGTATTAAGAGCAACTTCTGTGGTAAGAAAACTACAGCACAAGTACAATGTAGACCCAGCAAAATTAATAGCGTCTGGTCGTAGTAGCTACCAACCTTTAGTAGACAACAATACTAGAGAAAACAGATCCAAAAATCGTAGAACGCGCATTATTCTGATGCCAAATATTGATAAGTTCTTTGCTTTAATGGAAGCAAATTAATTAATCCGTTATTTTTATAGAGGTGAAAAAAAGCACTCTCCCGTATAGTTCGGCATTGAGTGCTTTTTACTTTTTAAACTTTAATATCTCACAGAATTATTCTGGCAGTTTCCCTATTTGTTCAAGACCTAACTCTGTTTCTCTTTTACTTTCAAACTTATTAATATCTACGACATAGGTTTTTGATATAGAATCATGCCAACCACTACCATTTTCGCCAAAAAAAGAAAATGCATTAAACGGAATTAATCTACATAATGTTCTGATAAAAATTGTACCGAAATCCGGCCTTAACCCTTCATGAGTGACAATTTTTGTTTTTGTAACATATTTACCTATAGATCGCGCAGTTAGACCTTCAATAGTTAAATAATAAATCAATAGAATAAAAATTCCAAAAATGTAATCTGACAGCCTTCCCTCTGACTCAACCACAAAGTCATAAACCGCATAATTTCCTGTCAGTTCAGATACTAGTGCTACTACAACACCCATTATGAAACCAACACCAAACCTTACAATGTAGTCAATAACTAAGTTAGCAAATCTTAAACCTTTTGAGGCTAAAACGTCTGGTGATACGTGATTTCGATTTTGATACATTATTTTTAACGTTTAATTATAATCCAAATATAAGATTCCTAGATAAACGTAAATAAGTAATACTGTTTTTTTGATTGACCTAATCGATGTCTAATCAATAAGACTGAAAGATTATGTATAAAGTCTTAGCAAAAAGTGTTAGCACTAAAAATACTTAAAAATTATTTAAAATTCTTCTCAGCAACTTTTTCTAACTCTGTATACCAATCTTCACCAAATTTTCTGATTAAGGCCTCTTTTACAAACTTGTAAATAGGCACTTGCAATTCTTTGCCAAGTGTACAGGCATCATCACATATTTCCCATTTTTCGTAATTCACTGCAGAAAATTCGGAATAGTCCTTTACTCTAATTGGGTAAAGATGGCAAGACACAGGTTTTTTCCAGCTTATCTCCCCTTGGTTATAGGCTTCCTCTATACCGCATAACGCCGTATTTTTATCATCAAAAATAACATAAGCACATTCTGCGCCATTAATAAGTGGAGTCTCTAATTCTCCGTAAGACGTTTTTACCCAAGCACCTTGTGCATCAAGAACTTCTATACCTTCTTTTCGCAAAAAGGGTCTTACTTTTGGATAGATATCATCTAAAATTTTGGTTTCTTCTTCATCCAAAGGAGCACCAGCATCTCCATCTACACAACAAGCACCCTTGCATGCCGAGAGATTACACACAAAATCCTTTTCTATAATATCTTCTGAAACTATTGTCTTTCCTAATTGAAACATGAAGCAAAAATAAATAAACTTTACGGTTATTTAATATTGTCAATCCACAATAAAATAAGACCTTTGCGCCAAATTTTAAAAACGAAAGCTATGCAGTTAGAATTTAAACAAATATTTACTGCTTTCATGGTTTTATTTGCCGTAATAGATATTGTAGGAAACATTCCTATCATTATCGATTTACGCAAAAAAGTAGGTCATATACAGAGTGAAAAAGCATCATTAATTGCTGGTGTAATTATGATTGTTTTTCTTTTTGTTGGTAAAAGTTTATTGAATCTTATTGGTATAGACGTTAATTCGTTTGCTGTAGCTGGTGCCTTTGTCATCTTCTTTATTGCATTAGAAATGATATTGGGCATAACGCTTTATAAAGATGACGAAAGTAGCGCAATGACTGCTTCTGTTTTTCCTTTGGCATTTCCTCTCATTGCAGGTCCAGGAAGTTTAACAACTTTACTATCACTTCGTGCTGAATTTGAAATTGAAAATATCATTGTTGCTGTTATCTCTAATGTTATTGTAATCTATATAGTTCTAAAAACATCAGCTAAAATCGAAAAACTTATAGGTAAAAATGGAATTAACATAATTAGAAAAGTTTTTGGCGTAATTTTGTTAGCAATAGCGGTTAAATTATTCGCAGCAAATATTAAAGCGCTGCTGGTTTAAAACATATTATTATGAAAGTTTTTACTTGGATTTTAACAATTATTGCATTAGCACTCATAGTTTTTAATGCAACAAAACTGAATTTTGACGCATTACTAACAGGCGAGAGCCAAACAGCTATTATTACAATTTTTGCCGCACTTTGTGCTATTATACTATTGCAAATCCTTAGAATCTCTAAGAAAATTGAAATTTTAAGCAAAAAAAGAAAATGAGTTTTGATGTACTAATCATTGGCGCTGGTGCTGCTGGTTTATCTTGTGCTTTAGTCTTGGGCTCTGCAAAAGAAAAACCATTTGCAAAAGACAAAAAGGTTGGTATTATAACACATCAAAAAAGCTCGCATCTCCAAAATGCTTTATTTAATAACGTTCTTGGTTTTACACCAGGCACTTTAGGTAAAGATATTTTAAACGACGGCATTCAACAGCTTGCAGATTTGTATCCTCATGTTTTCCAAATAGATAAAGAAAAAGCCACATACATAGAGCATAAGGATAAAGGTTTTAAGGTTATTACCAATAAAAATGAGTACCTCTCTAAAATAGTGGTTATTGCTGTTGGTTATACTAATCTATTTACCATAAAAGGTTTAGAAAATTATATTGAACCTCATCCTAGAGCTATTAAAGAAAAAGATAGAATCTGGCTGAAAAATACAGATCACTTAATAGAAGACAACTTATACGTCGCTGGCACATTAGCAGGATGGCGAAGCCAGTTTGCTATTGCTAGTGGCAGTGGTGCTCATGTAGCTACAGATATTCTTACAATTTGGAATGATGGCAAACACACCAAGGTACACGACAAAGTTACTGTTTAAAACTTGGGTATTCGTTGCTAAGAAGAATTACTTCTTGCACCATGATATCTTCCTTATTAAGCACTTCTTCAAAAGAATTATCATCAAACAATTGCCTTGCTAAGGTTGCCTTTATAAGACGTCTAATTTCATCATTGTAAGCCACAAACGTGATGTTGGTGCCTTCCTTACGATTTACGTAATCCTGAAAACGAACAACAATATCGTCACTCACTTCAAAATTATTTATAAAATCGTATTTGGTAACATCTTGATATATGCTTCTATCTTTATCTAACTCTTCAAAAACAAAGTATCCGAAATGACCTCGACGTCTTAAATAATTAATCGTTTCATTATCAAAAGAACGGTCTACAGGCACAAAAACATCTGGTATAATACCTCCACCTCCATATACAACTTTTCCTTTAGGTGTTGTAAATTTTAATGAGTCGTCAACTTTAATATTTTCTTCATCGGCTAATTCACCTGTACGTAGACGTTTATAATAATCGTTATAATACGAATTATTGTCTCCATTGGTATATGGCCTTTGAATAGAACGACCTGTCGGAGTATAATATCTAGAAACAGTTAAGCGCACTGCACTACCATCTCCTAGAGCCATTTCGCGCTGAACTAAACCTTTACCATAAGAACGTCTTCCAACAATAATACCTTTATCATTGTCTTGCAATGCTCCTGCAATAACTTCACTTGCTGAAGCGGAATTTTCATTGATAAGAATATAGATTTCACCATCTTCAAAATCACCTCTTCTTGTGGCATAAGTACGTTCTTCTCTTCCTTTTTTGTCTCTAGTAAATAGTATCAGCTTATCGTCTTCTAAAAACTCATCTGCAATTTGTTCTGCTATACCCAGAAAACCTCCAGGATTATCTCTCAAATCTAACGCCAATTTTGTAGCACCTTGATCTTGCAAATCCTCTAAAGCTGTCTTAAATTCAATAAAACTCGTTTCGGCAAAACGATTCATTTTTATATAACCCAACTCATCAGTTAACATATACGCAGCATCAACACTTTTAATTGGAATTGATTTACGTTTAATCTCGAATTCTAAGATTTCATCCTCACTTTTTCGGTATACTGTGAGCTTCACTTTAGTATTCTTATCGCCTTTTAATTTTTTTGAAATATAGTCGTTAGTGATATTTCTTCCGTAAATGGTATCGCCATCTGCTAGGAGAATACGATCACCACTCATTATTCCTGCGCTTTCACTTGGTCCATCCTCTGTTGGTTTTATTACTGCTATAGTATCCTTGTATGGATAGTAGTTGATACCAACACCAACAAAATCACCTTTCATATTTTCAGTGATGCGCTCTAAATCTTCTTTTGGTATGTATGTAGAATGTGGATCTAAATTGTCTAAAATCCCATTAACAGTAACGTCTACAATACTGTCGGTATTTACCTCATCTACATATTCGTAATCTATATAGTCTATCAATCGATTGAGTTTATCCTTTTTACTATTTGTTGTAAAAAGGTTATCAGACGTATCTGTAAAGTTTAACTTTCCGCCAATGACAACACCTGCAGCAATAGCTACACCAATAATGAGTGGTATGTACTTGTTTTTTGTTGCCATATTGCGCTCTCAACAAAATGAGAGTTTTTAATTAATGTCTTCTATCTGTTGAATGTCTACTCCTGCCTTTTTCAAAAATTCGATGCCAGAGTCATCTTTATAAGATTGAGAATAGACTACCCTTACGATACCTGCTTGATGTATTAATTTACTACACTCCTTGCAAGGAGATAATGTAATATATAAAGTTGCTCCTTTACAAGATTGTGTAGAAGAAGCCACCTTTAAAATAGCATTTGCTTCGGCATGAAGCACATACCATTTTGTATACCCTTCGTCGTCTTCACAATAATTTTCAAAACCAGTTGGTGTGCCATTATAACCATCTGAAATAATCATTCGGTCTTTTACGATAAGTGCACCAACTTGTTTACGCTTGCAATGCGAAAGTTTACCCCATTCTTGAGCAATACGCAAATAAGCTTTATCGTAACGTAATTGTTTTTTGTTTGACATTAAGTGTTTTAAACAAAGTATTTAACGAATATAATAGGATAGAATTGTATAAGCAATTAGGCTGTCGTTAAAGTTTTACAAAACTTTAGTATTACCATAAGTAATCGTTACGAATAAGTATTTCAAGAACCAATCCTATTACGATTGCTGAAAGTACCATTACCCAATCGCGACGCGAAAATCTAAACAGGGTCTGAAACAGATACCCAAGGAATAAAACTATAAATACGATAATAATCTGTGCTATCTCAATACCCAATGCAAATTCTAAGAGGAGTTCTACTTTGTTTTCAGATTTACCCGCAAACATTTTAAACTCTCTAGCAAAGCCTAGACCGTGAATTAAACCAAAAAACAATGTAGTGAAAAACAGCAAACCTATTTGTTTACCTCTATCTTTTTTACCTGCTGTAAAGACATTATAAACTGCAGCAATTAAAATGGTTACAGGTATTAAAAACTCAACTAACCCTCCATCTACCGAAACAACACCATAAGCTGCTAACACTAATGATAAGGTATGTCCTAATGTAAACATAGAAACAAGCAGTAAAACGCGTTTCCAATCTTTAAAGACATAAGGCACTGCAAGTACCATTAAAAAAAGAACATGGTCGTAGCCATTGATATCTAAAACGTGGTTAATGCCATATTGCACATTGAACCAAAAATTTTCTAACATAGCTTAAATTTAAATAATTTGGGTTAGCCAAAGTTACGATTAATATTGATAAAAAACCCTAAAGTTAATCTTTAGGCTTTATATACTAAATCTTAAGAAATCTTTTCTTATTAATCTATAGTTGGCACTTTAACAGATCGGTTGATCCAACATCCAATTTTTAAAGTTTTACCTGCTAACCCACTAAGAAATATCTTCTCTTTAGCAGGTGCTTTTGCTAAATAGCTATCTACATATTTTTGTACTAAATCATTTAGGGTTGGATCTACTCTAGATGCTTTTTGAGCTTCTTCGGCAGCTAACCAAAAAATTGCTCTTTGCTCAAAATTATCCTTACCACAATTTTTATCCTTAGCACTATCATGATACATAAGCGCTATTAAAAGGTGTGGTTTTCCGTTTGAAGGATTTAACTTTAGTGCCTCAGATAAATAATTTCTTGCTTTAGAATACTGTTGCTTATCTTTAAGAATAGTACCTATTCTAAACATAATATTGGCTTTTTTAAAAGATCTAGTTTCTAGCTCACCTGCTTTTTCCAAATATTGAAGAGCTTCTTTATCTTTTCCTTTTTTAAATAAGAGTGTTGCTATATATACTTTAGTATCTGCCGATGGTGCTACTTTATCGTATTGCTTAACCAACTTTTCATAAAGATCATCGTCTGTACAGTCTTTATGGTACATTCTGCTAACAGAACGCTTTAACCAAATAGAATCATTTTGATATACTTCAAAATCCTTAGTGTAAAGTGGAATTAAATTCTTGCAAGTAGCTCTTTTATCTACTATAACATTCATATTATTCTGAATAAGCGTGTAGTTTTTAAGATAACTTTCGTAAGCCCTTTTCTTATTTTCTTCGCTATTAGTAAGCGTTCCGCCATTATCAATTTTCTCTACCAATGCATTTAATTTTTCAGAATAATTCTGAATTTCAACATCAATTTTTTCGCTAACATCATCAAAGGTATCGAACAACTCTGCAGAAGATTTTTTTCCTGAATCGAATAATTCTACCATCAAAGAAAAGTAGGTATATAAACCTTTGGGATGTGTGAAGGTCTCTTTATCTGCATTAAAAGCAGCATTAAAACACTCAAAAAGTTCTGAGGTTGTTTTCCCTAACTCTTCTTTGTGATCGTATTGTAACTGACAGGCTTTTGCTTCAAATTCACCTTGAGGAGTATCACCCTTAAAATGCTCACCACGCAGTATCCACAGATCTAAAAGTGCATTTACAAATCTCAATTGAATCTCGTTTTTTGAGTTCTCAATTTTATGTTTTAATATCTTTTCGCCATCTGAATATATTGCAAGATTTAAATCAGGACAATTATCCTTAACATATAACCAAGGTTCGTATGCAGCATCGTATTTTTTGGCTTTAACAGCTTCGTGAAAAATTGAAAGTTTGGTTTTGCATTCTAATTCAGTTTGAGCATTAATACCGAAACTTAATAGCAAAACCACCGAGAAAACAATGGATCGTAGTTTCATAACAGTGATTGATTTATAGTTAGTTATTCAATTAAACTAGCCACAAAAAATGTACCAAATCAACCTAAAGAAAAAAGGCAAGCATAATATTATGCTTGCCTTTAAATTTATTCGTACCAAAGGTGGGACTCGAACCCACACGCTATTGCTAGCATCGGATTTTGAATCCGACGTGTCTACCAATTCCACCACTTTGGCCAAAACAGGACAGCAAAAATATAAAATATTTTTCTGCAACCAACTAAAAATAGTGGGTTTTATGCTTTTAGTGAGTGAATAATTTTTCTAACTTTGAACGCATTATATAATCTAACTAACAACGCTTTATAATTACTTTCTCAAATGCCTAATAATATCACAGAAGCCAAGGTTTTTACATGTTCACAAAGCAAAGATTTAGCTGAAGAAATCGCAGCTGCCTACGGAGTTAAATTAGGTAACGTTATTACTTCTACCTACAGTGACGGTGAATTTCAACCATCTTATGAGGAATCAATCAGAGGTACACGGATTTTTATAATTGGCTCTACTCATCCTGGACCAGAAAATTTAATGGAGATGTTGTTGATGATAGATGCTGCAAAACGTGCATCGGCAAGACATATTACTGCTGTTATGCCTTATTTTGGCTGGGCCAGACAAGACAGAAAGGATAAACCAAGAGTGCCAATAGCGGCAAAATTGGTAGCAAAAATGTTAGAAGCTGCTGGTGCAACTCGCATCATTACTATGGATTTGCATGCAGACCAAATACAAGGATTCTTCGAGAAACCTGTAGATCATTTATTCGCTTCAACAATATTTTTACCCTACTTAAAAAGTTTAAATCTAGACAATCTAACAATTGCTTCACCAGATATGGGAGGTTCTAAACGTGCTTACGCCTACTCTAAAGCTTTAAAGAGCGACGTTGTAATTTGTTACAAACAACGTGCTAAAGCCAATGTAATATCGCACATGGAACTTATTGGTGATGTTACTGGCAAAAATGTTGTTTTAGTTGATGATATGGTTGACACAGCTGGCACGCTTACCAAAGCTGCAGACTTAATGATGGAGCGTGGTGCAAAAAGCGTTAGAGCCATTTGTACACATCCTATTTTATCTGGTAGTGCTTACGATCGATTAGAAAACTCAAAACTCGAAGAATTAATCGTTACCAATTCTATACCTTTAAAACAAGAGAGTAAAAAATTAAGAGTATTAAGTTGTGCTAATTTATTTGCAGAAGTGATGTACAATGTACACCACAACCAGTCAATTAGTAGTAAATTTGTAATGTAGAACTTTTAATTATTCTAGGTTTTTGGCTATTTAAACCTGAATAAATAAAGAAATTACCGAAATAGTGTTCTTCTACCTCAAAAAATAGCACAAAAGGCTAGTATTTCTCTATTATATGTTTAAATTTGCAGCCCTCAAAATGAGGAATTTAAATATTTAATAATTAAACTTTTAAAATGAAATCAATTACAATTAATGGATCTCAAAGAGAAAGCGTAGGCAAATCGTCAACAAAAGCCTTACGTAATGCTGGTCAGGTTCCTTGCGTATTATACGGAGGAGACAAGCCTATTCATTTCTCTGCACCAGAGTTGGCATTCTCTAAACTTGTATACACAGCAAATGCGCATACAGTTGTGATTGCCTTAGATAATGGTGAAGAATTTAATGCTATCATGCAAGACATTCAATTTCACCCAGTAACAGATAGAATTCTTCACATAGATTTCTACCAAATCTTTGAAAACAAAGAGATTACGATGGAAATTCCTGTGCAAATTGTAGGAACTTCTAAAGGTGTATTAAATGGTGGTGTTCTTAGAAGACCTTACCGTAAACTTAGAGTGAAAGCTATACCGTCTAAATTACCAGATTTTATTGAGGTAGATATTACTCCTTTAAAGATTGGAAGCAAGCTTTACATTACTGAGTTAAAAAATGAAGATTATAAATTCTTACATCCAGATAACACGGTTGTTTGTCAGGTGAGACGTAGCAGACTTGCTATTGTTGATGCTGAAGACGAAGATGAAGAAGAGGATGGAGAAACTACTGAAGGTGCAGCAGAAGCGCCAGCAGCAGAAGCTCAAGAATAGTTTAAAAACTTTCCAGATATTTAAAAAAGCATTCTTTTACAGAATGCTTTTTTATTTTTACACAAATTTAATAGCATGTGGAAACACTTAAAAAAGTGGCTTGGTTTTGGCAATGCCATTATAGAAAATGAAGAAGATCTTATGAAAAAATTCTTAATTGTTGGTTTAGGGAATATTGGAGAAAAATATCATAATACCAGACACAATATTGGTTTTAAAATTTTAGATTTTTTAGCTGAGAAAGAAGAAGCTACTTTTGAAACCGTAAAACTTGGAGATGTAACAACTCTAAAAGTTAAAGGAAGAACATTGATACTCCTAAAACCAAGTACTTATATGAATCTTAGTGGTAAAGCAATAAAATATTGGTTAGAAAAAGAGAAAATCCCTTTGAGCAACTTACTGGTTATCACTGATGACCTTAACTTACCTTTCGGAACACTTAGACTCAAAACAAAAGGAAGTGATGGTGGGCACAATGGGTTAAAAGACATTCAAGATAAACTACAAACTACGAAGTATAACCGTTTTAGGTTTGGCATTAGTGATACCTTTAGCAAAGGTAGACAGGTTGATTATGTCCTTGGCGAATGGAATGATGAAGAAAACTCAAAGCTGCAAGAACGTCTTAAAATTTCGAGAGAGTTAATTAAATCCTTTGCTTTAGCTGGCGTTAACAATACCATGAATCAATTTAATGGAAAATAAGCTACTTCACTATTAATTTTCTGTTTAAAGACCTAACTTTGATAAAATATTAGCAATTGCTTTGAAGTCTGAAAAAATCTTAACTATAGGTACATTTGACGGAGTCCATATTGGTCACCAAAAAATACTAAAGCGCGTAGTTGCTCTAGCTCAAAAAGAGAGTTTGGTTCCAACTGTGTTAACATTGTTTCCACATCCACGTATGGTGCTTCAAAAAGATGATAAAATAAAGCTTCTTAACACTATTGATGAACGTATTCAGCTTCTTAAAAATTTAGGAATCGAAGAAGTTATTGTAAAAGAATTTACCAAAGAATTCGCTAATCTTTCTGCCAGAGACTATGTAGAACAAATTCTTGTTGATGAACTCAATACCAAGCAGATTGTGATTGGCTATGATCATCATTTTGGTAAAAATCGGAGTGCAAATATTAATGATCTAAAAATTTTTGCTGAAGAATTCAGTTTTAAGGTTGAAGAAATCTCAGCTCAAGAGATTAAAGATGTTACTGTTAGCTCAACAAAGATTAGAAATGCATTAAACAATGGTGATATTGAAATCGCTAATTCTTATTTAGACTATAACTATTATATTTCTGGAGAGGTTGTAAAAGGAAAAAGCATTGGAAGAACTCTAGACTACCCAACGGCAAACATCCATATTAAAGAATCGTATAAGTTAATACCTAGAGATGGTGTATATATCGTTAAATCTGAAATAGAAGACACTATCGTTTATGGTATGATGAATATAGGCACCAACCCAACCGTTAGTGGAAAAACAAGATCAATAGAGGTTCATTTTTTTGATTTTGACAAGGATATTTATGGTAAAAATTTAAGAGTTGAGTTTTTACATTGGTTACGAAGCGAAAAGAAATTCAGAAATCTCGATGCTTTAAAAAAGCAATTAAGTAAAGATATGACTGATGCCTTAGAGCACATAAAAAGAATAAATGCATAAGTTTTTGTTTAAACATATAGACAACTCTGGTCTTATAGTCTTTAGGATCATCTTTGGCCTACTCTGCTTTTTAGAATCTATTGGAGCTATTGTTTTTGGTTGGGTAAAACGCACACTAATTGATCCTGAATTCACCTTTTCATTTATAGGTTTTGAGTGGCTACAACCACTACCTGGCAACTGGATGTATGCCTACTATATCATTATGGGAATTTTTGGGTTACTCATTATGGTAGGCTATAAGTACAGATTTAGTATGTTTATGTTTGCTATAATGTGGACAGCAACCTACCTCATGCAAAAATCTTCCTATAACAATCATTACTACTTGCTCTTCATATTAAGTTTTTTAATGGTGTTGCTACCAGCTAACAGGTATGCCTCTGTAGATGCAAGATTAAATCCTTCAATAAAACGTATTTCAATGCCAGCTTGGTGTAAATGGGTTTTTGTTATTCAATTGTTTATACTTTACACTTATGCCACAATAGCTAAGCTATATCCAGATTGGTTAGACACAACATTTATAAGCTTACTAATGAAGGGTAAGGCAGATTACCCTCTAATTGGTGATATATTACAACAAGAGTGGCTTCATTATTTTCTCACTTATGGAGGCATTTTGTTTGATGGTTTAATTATTCCGGCTTTGCTATTTAAACCAACACGAAAGTTTGCCTTTTTTGTTGCAATATTCTTTCATTTATTTAATTCAGTTGTTTTACAAATTGGCATTTTCCCTTATTTAGCTTTGGCTTTTAGCCTTTTCTTTTTTGAACCAAAGCTTATTAGAAATATATTTCTTAAGAAGAAAGAATTTTATAAAGCACAAGAAGTTATAGTACCAAAATACAGTTCGGTATTTATTAGTGTCTTTGTTGTCTATTTTATCATTCATATAGCACTTCCACTACGTCATCATTATTTTGAAGATGATGTTCTATGGACAGAAGAAGGCCATCGTTTATCTTGGAGAATGATGCTACGAGCCAAAAGCGGCAGAGTATCGTACCGTGTTATTGACGAAGCCACAAACAATGCAATTCCCATAAAACTTGATGATTATCTCACAAAAAAACAACAGCGAGGCGCAAGTACAAAACCAGATATCATATGGCAATTTGCACAACATTTAAAACAAGATTTTACTAAAAAAGGTAAAACGGTTAAAGTATACGTTAGAGCTTACGTTAGTGTTAATGGTAAACGTTCTAAACCATTAATAGACCCAAAAGTAGACCTCGCAAATGAAGAATGGCATCATTTTAAACATCTCGATTGGATATTGCCTTCGGCTTCGGCAGATAAACCTTCAAAATAGTTTTTATCTGCTCAAATTCTTATTACTTTTGTTGCCTTATTTTGTACACATTTTAGTGTAGTTTCAAATTTTTAGATATGTTACAAGTTGCTTTTATTAGAGAGAATAAAGACGCTGTTATTAACGGTTTAGCAAAACGAAATATCGATGCTACCGATATGATTAATGATGTCATTGCTTTTGATGAAGATCGAAGAAACCTTCAGACAAAATTAGATAATACTAAAGCAGAATCTAACGCTTTATCAAAAGAAATTGGTAACTTATTTAAATCTGGCGAAGCTCAAAAAGCTAATGTTTTAAAAGAAAAAACAACGCAGTTAAAAGAGACCGTTAAAACTTTAGAGCAAGAGCTAAATGAAAAAGCAGAAGCACTTAATGAGTTGTTGTACAAAATTCCTAATGTACCTAACGCAATAGTTCCAGCTGGTAATACAGATGAAGATAACGAAGAAGTGTATCGCGAAGGTAATATCCCAACACTGTTTGAAGGTGCTTTACCACATTGGGAATTAGCCAAAAAGTACGATATCATAGATTTTGAACTTGGTAACAAAATCACTGGTGCTGGTTTTCCTGTTTACAAAGGAAAAGGTGCAAAATTACAACGTGCACTTATCACGTATTTTTTAGATAAAAACACTGAAGCTGGTTATACCGAAATGCAAGTGCCTCACCTAGTAAATGAAGCTTCTGGTTTTGGCACTGGTCAGTTACCAGACAAAGAAGGGCAAATGTATCATGTTACAGGTGACAATCTATATTTAATACCAACAGCAGAAGTTCCTGCAACAAATATCTTTAGAGACACCATTCAAAACGAAGACGATTTACCTAAAGCAATAACAGGCTATACACCTTGTTTTAGACGCGAAGCAGGTAGTTATGGTGCACACGTAAGAGGATTAAATCGTCTGCATCAATTTGATAAAGTTGAAATCCTTAGAATTGAGCATCCATCTAAATCTTACGATGCTTTAGATGGCATGGTAGAGCACGTAAAAGGTATTTTGAAAGAACTAAAACTACCATACAGAATACTACGTCTATGTGGTGGCGATTTAGGATTTACTTCTGCGTTAACTTACGACTTTGAAGTATTCTCTACAGCTCAGGACCGTTGGTTAGAAATTTCTTCTGTTTCTAATTTTGAAACTTTCCAGGCCAATCGTTTAAAATTACGTTTTAAAAACAGTGAAGGCAAGAATGAGTTATGCCACACGCTTAATGGAAGTTCATTAGCGTTACCAAGAGTATTAGCTGGAATTTTAGAAAATTACCAAACAGAAGACGGTATTAAAATCCCTGACGTATTAGTGCCATACACTGGCTTTGAGATGATCTCATAGCCGCTTTCTATCGAAGATTTTGGACACAATTGTTAAAAAAACGTGTTTTTAATCGATTTTTTATGTATTTCTTCGCTTTTTTTGTTTATTTTTATCAAGTTAGCAATCCAAATCAAGGATTAGCCTAATTATGAAAAATGTAAAACGCATTGTACTACTCATTGCACTAGTTGTTATGGTAAGCAAAGTTTTTTTCTAATTACATAAAGTATTAAAAAAACCACGACAAAGTAATTGAATCATATTTATTACGAATAATGGTTAATAGCACATTTATTTTGCTGGTCAAAATGCCTAAACCCTACGTTTAGGCATTTTTTTATCATAACATTTACAATAACTAGAAACTGCATTTGTTATATTTACAAAAACGCTTTTTGTGAAGAACTATCTATTCTTAATATTGCTTTTTCTTACACTCTCTTTTGCGAGTTCGCAAAACAGCGAAGTGCTAGCTGATAGCTATTATAAAAAAGGGGAGTTTAAAAAAGCACTCGTCATTTATGAAAATCTAAACAAAGAAAAGCCGTATAGTTATAAGTATCTATTCAAACTTATAGATACACATCAGCAATTAGAGCAATTTGATACTGCCGAAAACATCATTATTCAGCGGCTCGAAAAACGCAGAAACCCAACTATGGTAGTAGAACTAGGCTATAACTATCAGCTTAAAGACAGTTTAGATAGAGCAAAGCTGCTGTACAAAGAAGCTATAGATTACATAGACGAAAACCCAAACTACATTTACAGTGTCGCAAAAAAATTTGAAGATCATTCGCTATTAGATGAAGCCATACAAGTGTATGACAAAGGTAAAATCTTAACACCAGACAAAAACTACAGCATTCAATTAGCTAGAATTTATGGTGATCAGGGTAATATTGAAAAAATGTTTGAGAACTATATTGAATATATAGCCTACAGACCAAACTACATCAATAATATAAAACGAGCCGTAAGTGATTTTATATCCGAGAATAAGGATAACGAAAACAATATTTTTTTAAGGCGATTATTACTGAAGAAAATTCAGCAAGAACCTAGTCCGTATTGGTATGAATTTCTGAGTTGGTTGTATGTACAAGAGAAAGCTTATAACAAATCTTTTATTCAAGAAAAAGCGTTGTATAAGCGTAATCCTGAAAGTTTAGATCGAATAATTGAACTAGCTGTTACAGCATTAAGTGATAATGATAGTGAAACCTCAAAAGATATTTTTAATTACGTTTTAGAAACCACTCAAGATGCTACTACAGCATTGACAGCGCATCAATATATTCTTGAAATTGATACTCAAAATGCAAAATCAAAAAAAGAACTAGATGTTATTGATGAAGCCTATAATAAATTATTTGACCAATTCGGAAAGTCTGAATTAACCTTACCATTACAATTAGCGTATGGTGAGTTTTTAGCATTTCATCAAAAAGACACCGAAAGCGCGACATCATTTTTACGAAAAAGCATGAAACTGAATATTTCAGAATTTCAAGAAGCTGAAGTAAAACTGCTGTTAGCTGATATTTTGGTATTACAAGAACGTTTTAATGAAGCTTTAATTTTTTATTCTCAAATTCAGCTAAGTCTAAAAAACAGTACAATTTCACAAGAAGCACGATTTAAAGTTGCAAAAACCAGCTATTATAAAGGTGATTTTGATTGGGCAGAATCGCAACTCAAAATTTTAAAATCCTCAACCTCACAACTTATTGCCAACGATGCTTTAGATTTAAAACTCTTAATCTCAGATAACAAGTGGGAAGACAGTACTCAAACCGCATTAAAATATTATGCAAAGGCAGATTTACTCGCTTTTCAGAATAAAACGGATGAAGCTATTTCGCTTTTAGATAAAGTTTTAGAAGAACATAAAGGCGAAAGTATCATCGACCAAGCTTTATTTCAGCAAGCCAAATTGTTTGAAAAGAAAAAGCAATACAACAAAGCTGAAGCCAACTATCTAAAAATTATTGCAGACTATAGAGAAGACATCTTAGCGGACGATGCACATTATTATTTGGCAGAATTATACAATACACATTTAGCCAAACCAGAAGAAGCCAAACAGCTTTACGAAAAAATTATTTTCGATTTTGAAGACAGTATTTACTTTATAGAATCTCGAAAAAAGTTTAGGATGCTGAGAGGTGATAGTATAAACTAAATCACAAAATTCAAAAACTAAATCCCAAAGGTTTATCTTTGGAATTTGGTACTTCAAAATTGAATATTGAATTTATGATCATATACAACGTCACAGTAAACATAGACGATTCCGTTCACGATGAATGGCTAAGTTGGATAAAAGAGCATATTCCGCAAGTTTTAGCTACAGGGAAATTTGTAGATGCCAAACTCACTAGAGTATTAGTAAAAGAAGACATGGGAGGCACAACCTATTCTGTACAATATAAGGCGCATTCTAGAGAAGCTTTAGATGCTTATTATGCTGAAGATGCCGAGCGTCTAAGAGGCGATGGACTAAAACGGTTTGCAGACAAAATGTTAGCGTTTAGAACCGAATTAGAAGTCATAGATGAGTATTCGGTAAATTTCAATTAAGTTTGTCATTCCTGCGTAGGCAGGAATCTTTTTAAATAAATACTTCCGGACAAGTGTCAAATCAAAATCAAGTTAGAGCCAAAAAACACTTAGGGCAACATTTTCTAAGAGATGAAAATATTGCCAAAAAGATTGCAGATACCTTAACACTGCAAGGCTATAAGGACGTATTAGAAATTGGTCCTGGAATGGGTATATTGACTAAATATCTTCTCAAAAAAGATATTAAAACTCACGTTATAGAAATTGACACAGAATCTGTTGAATACCTTAAAAACAACTACCTTAACCTTTCAGACAGAATCTACGAAAAGGATTTTTTAAAATACGATTTAACCGAAGTTTTTAAAGAGCAACCTTTTGCTATCATTGGTAATTTTCCATACAACATATCTTCTCAAATAGTTTTTAAAACCTTGGAGATGCGTCATCAAATACCAGAATTTTCAGGGATGTTTCAAAAGGAAGTTGCACAGCGTATTTGTTCTAAAGAAGGTTCTAAAATCTATGGTATTCTATCGGTTCTAACACAAGCATTTTATGATGCTGAGTATTTATTTACAGTACCACCTTCAGTATTTAACCCACCACCAAAGGTAGATTCTGGTGTATTGTTGCTAAAACGAAAAGAAAGTTTCACATTGCCTTGTGATGAAGCTTTGTTCTTTAAAGTCGTGAAAACAGGTTTTCAGCAACGCAGAAAAACATTGCGCAATAGTTTAAAAACCTTGAATCTTTCCGATAATTTAAAAGCAAATACTATCTTTGGGCAGCGACCAGAGCAATTAAGTGTTTCACAATTTATTGAGCTGACTTCGCTTATTGAAAACGACCAAAATTAAGTTTTAGGTCATTTCGAGTGATTTCAAAATACAATTTTTGAAATTGTATCGAGAAACATAAAAAACAAGTGGAAGAAACTCAAGATAACATACAATTTCAACTCACAGATGAGCTTATTGAAAAAGTAGAAGTACTCGTCGAAGACAAAAACGACAAGGAACTCAAATCGCTTTTAAATGAGTTTCACTACGCTGATATTGCAGAAATTCTTGATGAGCTAGATCTCGATGATGCGCTTTATGTTATAAAACTTCTGGATTCAGAAACCACCTCTGATGTTTTAATGGAACTTGATGAGGACAATCGTGAGAAAGTTTTAAAAAATCTATCGGCTAAAGAAATCGCCGAAGAAATTGAAGAGTTAGATACCGATGATGCCGCAGATATTATTTCAGAACTTCCTGAAGAACGACAAGAAGCTGTAATCTCTCAAATTGAAGACGAAGCCCATAAGGCAGAGATTAAAGAACTTCTAACCTACGATGACGATACAGCTGGTGGATTAATGGCTAAAGAACTTGTAAAAGTTTATGAAACCTGGACCGTTGCTGGTTGCTTACGTCGCATCAGAGGACAAGCCAAGGAAGTTACTCGTGTACATTCTATTTATGTTGTTAATAAAGAAGAAAAGTTAATTGGTCGCTTATCACTCAAAGATTTAATTGTTGCAAAGAGTGACCAAAAGATTGCAGATATCGCAAAGGATAATGTAGATTATGTAAACGTAAAAGACGATGCTGAAGATGTGGCAAGAGTCATGGCAAAATACGATTTGGAAGCCATTCCTGTAGTTGATGACAACCAAACACTTTTAGGTAGAATTACCATTGACGATATCGTTGATGTCTTAAAAGAAGAAGCAGATAAAGATTACCAATTAGCAGCAGGTATTACCCAAGATGTAGATTCTGATGACAGTATTTTTGAACTCACCAGAGCACGTTTACCTTGGCTTTTTTTAGGTTTAGTTGGTGGTGTTGGCGCTTTTTTAATAATGGAAGGATTTCAAGAAGCCTTTAGTAAGTATGCTGTTTTGTTCTTTTTCACACCACTTATTGCGGCAATGGCTGGCAATGTTGGCGTACAATCTAGCGCAATCATTGTACAAGGTCTTGCCAATGACGATGTAAAAGGAAGCGTCAACAAACGCTTAATAAAAGAAATGCTGCTTGCAGCACTAAACGGAACTATTTTAGCTTTGTTTCTTTTTATTTTTGTCTGGATTACTAAAGGAGAATTTAATACAGCTTTAGCTATCTCAGTATCTTTAATTGCTGTAATAATTGTTGCCGGATTGATTGGAACATTCGTCCCTCTGTTTCTAGATAAACGAGGTATAGATCCTGCTATTGCAACAGGACCATTTATTACCACTAGCAACGATATTTTTGGAATCCTGATATATTTCTGGATTGCCAAATTGATTTTGGGTATCTAATTATAACTGCTTTCGTAACTTTACTACATGAAAGCAATAAACATCAAAGAAAAATTTTCAAAATTCAATAAAAACTGGCATCCACATCAGATAGCTGTAGTTGACGACATGCAAGTGATTCTGGCTAAATTAAAAGGCGAGTTTGTTTGGCATAGTCATGAAGATGAAGACGAATTATTTCAAGTTATTAAAGGGACACTGTATATGCAATTTAGAGATCGCACTGAAGTCATTAAAGAAGGCGAATTAATTGTTGTACCAAAAGGAGTAGAACATAATCCTTATACGAAAAATGATGAAGAGGTGCATGTGTTGCTTTTTGAAAAACTAAGTACGGCCCATACAGGAACCATAAAACACGAAAAGACGCAAACGTATTATCCGAAAATATAAGTTTTACATCTCTACACTAAAAAAAGATTCTGAAACTAGTTCAGAATGCCAACTATGAAGATTCTCCATTTAGACAAAAACCATCCTCTACTTTTAAATCAGCTGAATGATTTAGGGTTTACCAATCACGAAGATTATACGTCATCAAAATCAGAAATTGAAGCTAAAATTGAAGCCTATGACGGCATTATTATAAGAAGTCGGTTTACCATTGACCAACAATTTTTAAATGCAGCTACAAATCTTAAATTCATAGGTCGTGTTGGTGCTGGTTTAGAAAATATTGACTGTGATTATGCTGAAAAAAAAGGCGTGTATTTAATTTCTGCACCTGAAGGCAATAGAAATGCTGTTGGCGAGCATACTTTGGGAATGCTCTTATCGCTATTTAATAAATTGAATAAAGCAGATAATGAAGTAAGGCAAGGCAAATGGCTAAGAGAAGCCAATAGAGGCATAGAGCTCGATGGTAAAACAGTTGGCTTAATTGGCTATGGTAACATGGGTAAAGCCTTTGCAAAAAAGCTTAGAGGTTTTGATGTAGAAGTACTTTGTTATGATATTAAACCCAATGTTGGTGATGAGAATGCTGTCCAAATATCGCTTAGCGATCTTCAGGAAAAAGCAGATGTATTAAGCCTACATACACCACAAACTGAATTAACGATAAACATGGTAAATTCAGAATTCATCAATAAATTTAAAAAGCCGTTCTGGCTCATCAATACCGCTCGTGGTAAAAGTGTTGTAACAGCAGATTTAGTTAACGCTCTAAAAATTGGAAAAATCCTAGGTGCTGGATTAGATGTTTTAGAATACGAAAAGTCGTCTTTTGAAAACCTCTTTACGTCTAGCAAAATGCCAGCAGCCTTTGAATATCTTATTAATGCAGAAAATGTACTTCTAACACCTCACGTAGCTGGCTGGACTGTTGAGAGCAATATTAAACTTGCACAGACCATCATAGATAAAATTAAAGCGAAATTTTGCTAATTTAGAGGATTACCAAATCCATCAAATTATGCAATACGACGCAACATCACCAGAAGATTATATAAGTCAGGTACCAGAAGAACGACAAGACACACTCAAAAAACTTCGTAAGGTTATAAGGGATAATTTACCTAAAGGTTTTGAAGAGGGTATGCAATACAAAATGATTGGCTACTATGTACCGCACTCGGTTTATCCAGATGGTTACCATTGTGATCCTAAAACACCTTTGCCATTTATGAGTTTTGCTTCACAAAAAAACTCTATAAACTTATACCACATGGGCATTTATGCAAAAAAAGAATTACTTAGTTGGTTTGTTAGTGAATATCCTAAGCATTGTAAACGCAAACTGGATATGGGTAAAAGTTGTATTCGGTTTAAAAAAATGGATGAGATACCTTTTGAGCTCATTGGTGAACTTACCAAAAAGATGAGTAGTGAAGAATGGATAGATATTTATGAATCAGCCTTAAAGAAAAAATAAAAGTATAACTTAAAAAGAGTTCTGCTTACGCAGTAAATGAACATGAAAAAACGAGTAACAGGAATTGGTGGATTATTTTTCAAAACAAAAGATCCGCAAGCCTCAAGAGATTGGTATAAAAAACACTTAGGTTTTGATACTGACACCTATGGTTGTACGTTTTGGTGGAAAGACCAAGATGGTAACGATTGTTCTACACAATGGAGTCCTTTTGCTGAGGATACAAAATATTATGAGCCCTCTAAAAAAGACTTTATGTTTAATTATAGAGTCGAAAATTTAAAAGAACTATTAGTAACTTTAAAAGAAGAAGGTGTCACAATAGTAGGCGAAATGGAAGAATACGACTATGGAAAATTTGGCTGGATTCTAGATAATGATGGCAACAAAATAGAACTTTGGGAGCCAGTAGACCAAGCATTTAAATAATCTGTAACAATTTTACACATTCTTCAACATATAATTACTAAAATCATTGACAATGACTGAAGAAAACAAAAACTCAGAAGACAAAGCAAAGGATGCTGTAGAACAGGCTAAAGAAACCGTTAATGAAACCACAGATTCTACTTCTAAAAAAGTAAAAGACTTAAAGGAAAGCGCTTCTGAAGCTTTAGATTCTGCTAAGGAAAAAGCGGGAGAATTTGCAGATGACGCTAAAGAAATGCTTAGTAAAGCTAAAGACAAGGCTACAGATTTTATTAATGAAGATGCCAAAGAAATTTATAGCAATGCTAAAGAGAAGGTCTCTGAGTTTACAGAAGAAGCTGGAGAGAAATTAAGTGAATTTGCTGATGAGGCCGAAGAAAAATTAGAAGACTTGGCAGAAGATGCTAAAGAATCTTTTAATGAGGCTAAAGAAAAAACTAAAGGATTTTTTAGCAAACTATTTGGAAAAAAGTAAACACATTTTTCACTAACTTTATAATCTAACCAAAACATAAAACACTATGTCAGAAGAAAATAAAGATTTAGGAGACGAGCTTAACGACATGATTGGCGATGCTAAAGACAGTGCAAAAAAAGCTGGTGAAAAGATAAGTCAGAAGACCAGTGAATTTGCAGACGATGCAAAAGAATTTGCCAATGAAGCTAAAGAAAAAGCCTCTGAGTTTACAAATGAAGCTAAAGAGGTTTTAAGTGACGGTAAAAATGTAGCAATTATTGCACATATTACTCTTATAGGCTGGATTATTGCTATTATAATGAACGGTAGCAACAAAACCGAGCTTGGGTCCTTTTATATAAGGCAAGTCTTAGGTATTATGCTTCTTGCTTTAGTACTTGGTCTTATACCAATTATTAACTTTTTTGCTTGGATATTACCATTTGCCATGTGGATTATGAGCTTAATAGGTTCATTAAGTGGAGAAAAAAAACCTGTCTTTTTATTAGGTGACCAATTTCAAGATTGGTTTAAAGGTCTTTAAAAAATCTAACCCAGAACTAAACATTCTGGGTTTATTTTTTTGTGTTTAAATCATAGTCTAAAGGCAAGGTATCACCCATTCGCTGGCTTCCCATAGCTCCATTAAAATAAACGCCTTTTATAGCTGAATAATTACCATAAGCATCCAACAAAAAACTATCTACATACACATCAATATCACTTTGCTCTTTTCCGTCGTATAGAATCGATACTTTTTGCTTAAGCGAAATCTCTTTAAGGCCTGTATTATCTTTTGCTTGTACCTTAAAATATTTATAGGCTTCTACTTTAAAACCTTTAAAATAAATCTCGTAACCTTCTTCTCTCAATTTTTTATGGAATAATGCACGCATAAAGTGCTGTACAGAACCCTTAAAAACTTTCTTACGGGTTCGCTTTGTGCTCTTCTTATTAGCTTTTTCTAGATCTTTATAAAATGATGTACCAGCATAAGCAACTCTATCTAAAGCAAATTCTTGGTGTTTTAGGTTAGCATAACGGTATTGGGCTTCAAAATCTATCATATCAAAAGATATCTGGTATTGCAAAGCTTTATTTTTTATGATAATGGGAACTGTTGCACTTGCATACAAAGTTTTTCTCTTTTTATCGTAACGTAGCACGATGTCATTCTCATTTAAAATCTCACAAGATTTACCATACTTTGACACCCCTAAAAACTCTTTTCTAAATAATTTAAGTTTTTGTTTTCTGGTTAAACCATCATCAAAGTCTATAAAAACTTCATCTAGACTTACATCTGTAGGCTTCAGTTTTATTAAAATATTCTTTTTGGTTCTATAATCTGAAACAACCTCCTTTTCGTAACCTAAATAAGAAATTACCAATGGAGATTGTATAGCATCAGAATAACTTATAGAAAATTGTCCTTCAACATCAGTGGTAGTACCAATAGTAGTGTTGTCAAAATAAACGGCAACGGTTTCTAAAGGTTTATTGGTGGAAGCATCTAAAATAGTACCTGTTAATGTTTGGGATAAACAAATAATTGGGAATAACAGAAAAAATAGAACTCTACTTATCATGATTATCCATGAATTTACGTTCTAGCTCAGCTTGAAATTCTTCCATAACAGGTCTTACTGTACTTTCTGGTAAATCGGCAATCTTAATATACATTAATCCATCAACAGCATTATTAAACAATGGATCTACATTAAAAGCTACAATCTTAGCATTTTGCTTAATGTATTTTTTTAGTAATACTGGTAGACGTAATGCTCCTGGCTCTACTTCATCAATTAGCTTATCGAGTTTATTTAAATCGGCTTCAGCCTCATCAAAAACAAACTCTTTATCAGCATCTTTAAGCTTTACTTTAAATTCTTTTTTAGGGTGTACATATTGAGCTACGTAAGGGTCGTAGTAATGCGATTTCATAAACTCAATCATCAAACTCTTAGAAAAGTTTGAAAATTGATTACTAATACTTACACCACCTATTAAATATTTATGCTCTGGGAAACGCAATGTGGTGTGTACGATACCTTTCCAAAGCAAGAATAAAGGCATTGGTTTTTGTTGGTATTCTTTTATGATAAAAGCACGACCCATTTCTATAGATTGACTCATCATTTTATACAGCTCTGGTTCAAAACGAAATAAATCCTGCAGGTAGAATCCATCAATGCCGAAGCGTTCAAAAATCTGAGAGCCCAATCCCATTCTGTAGGCACCAGCAACTATATTTTTATCATTATCCCACAAAAACATATGGTGATAATACGTGTCAAACTTATCTAGGTCTGTGGCTTCGTTTGTACCTTCACCAACTTCTCTAAAAGTAATTTCTCTTAGCCTACCAAGCTCGCTTAAAATATTAGGCATGTCATTAGCAGAGGCTAAAAACACTTCATAATTTTTACTCGCCAACAATCTGCAATCTTTATCTCTAAGGTTTTCCACCTCAGCAACCATAAGTTCTGTATCAATTGGAGTTATAATACGTTTTGGCGGTTTTGGTACTTTTACGGTAGATTTAATGTTATCTAAAATCTTAGGTTTATCCTCAAAAGTTTTAGACAACATATAGGTTTTTCGTCTTAAAAAATCCGAGAAATCATTAAGTGTTTCGTGTTCTTTTTGATCATTAACTGAAATTGGCTTTCCTATTCTAACATTAATAGTTCTTCGTTTTTGCGTCAATAATTCTGAAGGCAACTTAGCCGTTCTTAACGTATCACTAATTTTTGAAAGCCTGTAAAACAATCTACTGTTCTTAGCATGAAAATAAATTGGAACAACTGGTACTTCAGCCTTTTTTATGAGTTTCATTGCGGCTTCTTCCCAAGGCTTATCAACTACTAACTTACCATCTCTATAAGTAGAAACTTCACCTGCAGGAAAGACACCTAATGGGTGTCCGTTTTGTAAATGCATTATTGCATTTTTAAAACCTGTTATGCTACTTTTTGCATCCTTTCTATCTTCAAAAGGGTTAACTGGCATAATGTAAGGCTTTAATGGTTCTATTCGGTGTAGTAAAAAATTGGCAATGATTTTAAAATCGCTACGCTGTTCTATCATTAACTTTAAAAGTAAAATGCCATCTATACCTCCTAAAGGATGATTAGAAATCGTAATGTAAGCTCCGTCTTTAGGGAGACGCTTTAGATCTTCTTCTGGAATTTCAAACTTAATTTGAAAATCATCTAACAATGCATTTAAAAAATCCAATTCAGATAGGTGCTTGTTTCGCTTGTATATCCTATTTATGGTAGATATTTTAAGTACCTTCATAAGTATCCATCCAAAGAATGTACCCAGAAAACCATACTTATCTGCATTAATAGCTTTTGCAACTTCTTTTGCGGTTACTAATCCCATATCAGATGATTTCCTCATAAAACAAATGTAGTAAATGTTATTTAGTTACGATTTGAACGGTTTCTCGCGTTAATTGTTTCAATAACACAGTTTTATCTTTTTCAAGCGCTTTAATGGCTTCCTCGTTGTAATGCCTAATAGTATAAAGACTAACATCATCGTAACATGTTACATTAAATTTTGCCTTTAAATGCTGTAACAATTTATCACGATTATTGTAAATATTATCTATGCAGACTGAAAAACTTATCGCTGAGTTTTGAATGACATCTACTTTCATCTTATAAAGGTGTAGCAAACTGAAAATCTCACTAATATTTTCTTCAACGATATAAGAAAAGTCTAAAGATGATAATGAAATTAAAATCTGATTTTTCTTAACTATAAAGCAAGGTATTTCTGGCTCAATGGCTTTTCCTTTACTTACACAAGTGCCTTCTACTTTTGGGTTTAAAAACGATTTTACATACAGCGGAATTTCCTTTTGTTGTAAAGGCTGTAAGGTCTTTGGATGAATTACTGATGCACCATAGAATGCCAACTCAATAGCTTCTCTATAAGAAATTTGATTGAGTAACTGCGCATTTTCAAAATAACGTGGATCTGCATTTAAAACTCCAGGAACATCTTTCCAGATGGTAACACTATTAGCATTAAGGCAATAGGCAAAAATGGCTGCAGTATAATCACTTCCTTCACGTCCTAAAGTTGTTGTAAAATTATTAGAGTCGCTGCCTAAAAAACCTTGTGTAATATTAAGTACTGATTTATCAAAATTTGAAGAAATGTATTGTTGTGTTTCATCCCAGTTTACATTGGCACGTCTGTAATAGTTATCTGTTTTAATATACGCTCTTACATCTAGCCATTTGTTTTTTAAGCCTATCTCATTTAGGTAATGGCTGATTATTGTGGTAGATATTAACTCACCAAAACCAATAGTTTGGTCATATACATAATTGTAATCTGGCGATTTATTGCTTTTTAAAAATAGATTTAACTCATCAAAAAGTGCTTTTACCGCTGTAAATACTTCATGACGTTCATTGTCAAATAAATCTAACAGAATTTCATTATGATATTTTATAACATCGTGGATAGAGCTTTGTAGTTCACTTTTATTTTCGAAGTAATTTTTAATAACGACTTCCATGGCATTAGTTGTTTTCCCCATAGCAGAAACAACCACTAATGTGTTTTCATAAACAGTTTCCTTTAAAACTGAAGCAAGGTTTTTTACTCCTTCAGCATCTTTTACCGAAGCTCCACCAAATTTATAAACGCGCATCACAATTTTTTAAATAGTTTTCTATTCCTTTTTCATCTAATTGAACAACGTCCCAATCTCGCATTACATTTGCTCCTTTCTTTTCATAGAAATTTATTGCTGGCTCATTCCAGTCCAAAACCTCCCAACTAATGCGCTTTACTCCTAAAGATTTACCGTATTCAACAACTTTATCTAATAGTCGGGTTCCTAAATTTTTTCCTCTTTGGGATTGGCTCACAATTAAATCCTCTAAGTGTAATACTTCTCCCTTCCATGTGGAGTATCTTTTGTATACCAAAGCCATACCTTCTATCCTATTATCTACTTCTATAACAAAACAGGTAAACTTCGGATTGTTTCCAAATCCATCTGACTCTAATAGTTCTAGGGTTACCTCGACAGCATCAGGTTCTTTCTCAAATACAGCCAATTCGTTAATGAGTTCTAGTACTCTTGGCATATCGGTTTTTCTGGCGAGTCTTGGTTGGTTCATTTTTCTAAAATAGTGAACTCAAATATAGTTTAAAATTCATTCTTTAATTTCATGCTTATTTCTAAAAAAATACACTTTATCAATTTCTTAACGAGTTTAATCTACGAAAACGTTTTAGTTTATTAAAAAATGCGATATTTGTTGCAATTAACCAATATATCGCTTCATGTCTCAACGCAATCAAACTCTTGGTGAGTTTATTATTGAAAATCAAGCCTCCTTTAAATACACATCTGGTGAACTTTCTCGACTTATTAATTCTATTAGATTAGCTGCTAAAGTAGTAAATCACGAAGTTAACAAAGCTGGTTTAGTAGATATTATTGGTGCAGCTGGCGACACCAATATACAAGGTGAAGACCAACAGAAATTAGACGTTTATGCTAATGAGAAATTTATACAAACCATGACCAATAGAAATATTGTTTGTGGTATTGCTAGTGAAGAAGAGGACGATTTTATATCCATTAATAGTCAAGACGAAAACCACCAGAATAAGTATGTAGTTTTAATTGATCCTTTGGACGGTTCGTCAAACATAGATGTTAACGTATCTGTTGGTACAATTTTTTCGGTTTACAGAAGAGTTACGCCTGTCGGTACGCCTGTTCAAATGGAGGATTTTCTTCAAAAAGGCAATCAGCAAGTAGCTGCAGGATATATTATTTATGGTACTTCTACAATGTTGGTATACACTACAGGACATGGTGTTAATGGTTTTACCTTAAACCCAGCAATAGGTTCTTATTACTTATCGCATCCAAATATGCAATTCCCAGAAGATGGAAGAATCTATTCTGTTAACGAAGGAAACTACATTCATTTTCCAAAGGGTATAAAAGATTATATAAAATATTGCCAGATGGAAGAAGGCGACAGACCTTACACAAGTCGTTACATAGGGTCATTGGTTTCAGACTTTCATCGAAATATGATAAAAGGTGGTATATATATGTATCCTAAAAGCTCTAAGGCCAGTGACGGAAAGTTAAGATTGCTATACGAATGTAATCCCATGGCTTTTTTAGCAGAACAAGCTAACGGAAAAGCGAGTGACGGTTTCAATAGAATTTTAGATATACAACCTACAGAATTACACCAACGTGTACCTTTTATTTGTGGTAGTAGAAATATGGTTGAAAAAGCAGAAGAATTTATGCAAAAAGCAGAATAAAAAAAGCGAACATGGTCACTGAGCGCAGTCGAAGTGTTGTTCGCTTGTATTTTTTTGTTGAATCTAACTTATTGATTCATTTTCTTCATCTTTTCTGTAAACTCGTCTAAGTCTACCTCATAATGTACCAATGTTAGAGCTTTATCAGCAATATATTTTACGTTATCTGGATTGAAACCTAATCCTATACAAAGTTTCTCTAATAAACTTACTTGGTTTGGTCCTTCTATGTGATCAGCCCATACCATGCGTGCCAAATCATATAAACGTTCTAAACGTCTGTCATAAGATGTAGGAGGGTTTATTGGATGTCTTAGATAATCTTTAAGTATAGTTTTATAATCTATTTCACTAATTTCTAAACGAATAGCAAGTCGGTCTAAAAACTCTTTTTCTGCGTCGTTAATAACACCATCACTCATAGCTACTCTTACAATAGCAGCAAAATGATCCTCATTTCGCTTTTTAAAACCACTATCAAATAAATCTGAAATTGACATAATCTGTATTTTTATATGCCTGCAAATATATACTAAACCTTAAGGTAATAAAATGAAAACCTAAAGATTTTTCAATTGCTATTCAGTGAATATTATCATTACATACTTTCATAAAATTTCATCTCTTTTATTTGTTTTAGATTTAAAATAATAAGTTTGTTATTCATAGATTCTCATCTTATTATGAATACCAAATATCTAAAAGAAACGTATTACTTCGATTATAAAAGCCCTCAAATTCAAAACTTAATTGAAGATGCTCGCCTCTTAACTTCAGATCAGAAAAAAATAAAAAATCTATATCTTAAAGTTAGGGATGAATGGCGTTATAGCCCTTTTGAAATAGGGCTAACTGAAGAGCATTATAAAGCCAGTAATATTGCAAAAAAACAACAAGCGCATTGCATAGATAAAGCAATTTTACTTGTAGCAGGACTACGTGCCGTAAATATTCCGGCACGATTGCGATTGGCAAAAGTTTCTAACCATATTGCCACAGAACGCTTAGAAGCTAAACTAGGCACTAACGAGCTTGCACCACATGGTTTGGTTGATGTATTTCTTGATGGAAAATGGAAAAAATGCTCACCTGCATTTAACAAAGAACTTTGTGCAATGTATAATGTAGATGTACTAAATTTTGATGGTACCGAAGATTCTGTATTACAAGAATACAATAAAGACAGTAAAAAATTTATGACCTACTTAGAAGATTACGGTCACTTTGAAGATGTACCTCTAGACTATATTAAATCTATTTTTAAAGACAATTATCCTGAGCTTTACAACACTTACTTGAACGCAACAGACATCAAATTTTAAACATTTTTTTAGTTAAAACATCCTTATATTTGCACCTCACTAAAAAATAAAGCGTCTAGTGAGCAAAACCCTTATCTCGCAAACCTTTTCACAGACTTTGCAACTGCAAAATCTGCAGAATTCTATTGCCCAACCCTTCGACTGTGCTCAGAGCAAGACTGCTCCTAAAATCAACCTAAAAGGTCTCGTAGGATCTTCTTTGTCAATTGTTATTTCAGAGGTTTTTAAGTCTACTGAAAAACCGTTTTTACTCATCTTCGATGATAAAGAAGAAGCTGCCTATTACCTCAACGATTTAGAACAGCTTATCAATGACAAAGATGTTTTATTCTATCCTGGCAGTTATAGAAGACCATACCAAATTGAGGAAACCAACAATGCCAACGTACTTTTAAGAGCAGAAGTGCTTAACCGCATCAATTCTCGCAAAAAGCCATGTATTATTGTTACCTATCCTGATGCGCTTTTTGAAAAAGTAGTAACCAAAAAAGAATTAGAAAAAAACACTTTAAAGATTGCTGTAGGTAATGAATTGAGTATCGATTTTGTAAACGAAGTTCTTTTTGAATACAAATTTAAACGTGTAGATTTTGTTACAGAACCAGGCGAGTTTTCTGTAAGAGGAGGTATTATTGATGTCTTTTCATTTTCGCATGACGAACCTTACCGCATTGAGTTTTTTGGTGATGAAGTTGATAGTATTAGAACCTTTGATGTAGAAACGCAACTTTCTACAGAGCGCATTAAAAAAGTAAGCATCATTCCAAATGTCGCTAACAAGCAGATTGCAGAGCAGCGAGAAAGCTTTTTAAAATATATTTCTAACAAGACGGTTTTATTTGCTAAAAACCCATCATTTATTTTTTCAAAAATTGATGAGTTTTTTGAAAAGGCAGAAGACACTTTCAAAAACCTATCGACCGAAGTAAAACATGCCTCACCCGAAGAATTATTCTGTAATTCAGAATTACTCAAACGACAATTTTTAGAGTATATCTTGGTTGAGTTTGGTACTTCATCTTTCTTTAGCAAAGAGAATATCGTTTTCAACACCAAGCCGCAACCATCATTTAACAAACAGTTTAATCTATTAATTGAAGACTTAAATGAAAATCATGCTAACGGTATTACCAGTTATATAGCATGTGTAAGTGAGCAGCAGGCCAAACGTTTTCATGATATTTTTGATGATGCCGAACAAGAAGAAATTCATTATAAAACAGTCGTATTATCGCTTTATCAAGGTTTTATAGATCTCGACAATAAAATTGCGGTTTACACAGACCATCAGATTTTTGATCGTTATCATAAATTCCATCTAAAAAACGGTTACGCCAAAAAGCAAGCCATTACGCTTAAAGAGCTCACTAATTTAGAGGTTGGAGATTATGTTACGCACATAGACCACGGCATTGGAAGATTTGGTGGACTTCAAAAAATAGATGTAGAAGGCAAAAAGCAAGAGGCAATAAAATTGGTTTATGGAGAGCGTGATGTACTGTATTTAAGCATCCATTCTTTACATAAAATCACCAAGTTTAATGGTAAAGACGGTAAACCACCTAAGGTTTATAAACTAGGAAGTAAAGCCTGGAAAAATCTTAAGCAAAAAACTAAATCTCGTGTTAAGGAAATAGCCTTTAACCTCATTAAACTTTACGCCAAACGTAAGTTAAAGAAGGGCTTTCAGTATGCACCAGACAGTCACATGCAGTTGGAGTTAGAAGCTTCATTTATTTATGAAGATACTCCAGACCAAGTGTCATCTACTGCAGATATAAAAGCAGACATGGAAAGCGAACGACCAATGGATCGTTTAGTTTGTGGCGATGTTGGTTTTGGTAAAACTGAAGTTGCCATAAGAGCTGCTTTTAAAGCGGTAGATAATGGTAAACAAGTTGCGGTTTTAGTACCTACAACTATATTAGCTTATCAACATTACAGAACATTTAAAGAACGTTTAAAAGATTTTCCTGTAACGGTAGATTATGTGAACCGTTTTAGAACAGCTAAGGAAAAACGAGAAACTTTAGAAAATCTAGAAAAAGGTGGTTTAGATATCATTATTGGTACGCATCAACTCGCTAATAAAACTGTAAAATTTAAGGATTTAGGACTGCTCATCGTGGACGAAGAGCAAAAGTTTGGTGTTGCAGTAAAGGAAAAGTTAAAGACTATTAAAGAAAATGTTGATGTACTCACACTTACTGCAACACCTATTCCGCGTACATTGCAGTTTAGTTTAATGGCTGCAAGAGATCTATCGGTTATTACAACTCCACCTCCAAACCGCTATCCTATAGAAAGTCATGTTATTCGTTTTAATGAAGAAACCATAAGAGATGCTATAAGTTATGAGATTCAGCGAGGTGGACAAGTGTTTTTTATTCATAATCGTATAGAGAATATTAAGGAAGTAGCTGGTATGATTCAACGTTTGGTACCAGATGCTAAAATTGCCATCGGTCATGGTCAGTTAGATGGTAAAAAGCTAGAACAATTAATGCTGGCTTTTATGAATGGCGAATTTGATGTTTTAGTAAGTACAACCATTGTAGAAAGTGGTCTAGATGTCCCTAATGCCAATACGATTTTTATAAACAATGCTAATAATTTTGGACTGAGTGACTTGCACCAAATGCGTGGACGTGTTGGCCGTAGTAATAAAAAAGCGTTCTGCTATTTCATAACACCAGATTATTCTGCAATGACTGCAGATGCACGTAAACGTATTCAGGCTTTGGAACAATTTACTGAACTAGGTAGCGGCTTTAATATTGCCATGAAGGATTTAGAAATACGTGGTGCAGGAGATTTACTTGGTGGTGAGCAAAGTGGTTTTATCAATGATATTGGGTTTGATACGTACCAAAAAATATTAAATGAAGCCATTGAAGAGCTTAAAGAATCTGAATTTGCGGATTTATACAAAGATGACGGCAAACCAAAACAATACGTTAAGGATATTACCATAGACACCGATTTTGAGTTACTATTCCCAGACGACTACGTTAACAGTATCACAGAACGCTTAAATCTGTACACGAAGCTCAACGAGATAAAAACAGAAGAAGAATTACAGAAATTTGAATCTGAAATTATAGACCGTTTTGGTGAATTGCCAACGCAAGTTCAAGATTTGTTTGATAGCGTTCGCTTAAAATGGATTGCTACAAAGATGGGACTTGAAAAAGTCATCATGAAAAAAGGAAAACTTATCGGTTACTTTATTCAAGATCAGCAAAGTAAATTTTACCAAAGTAATGACTTTAGCAGAGTTTTACAGTTTGTACAAATGAATGCCTCAAAATGCAAAATGAAAGAAAAGCAAACCAGAAATGGTTTAAGATTATTAATTACTTTTGAGAAGATAAACACGGTTTCTTCTGCATTACATGCATTGCAACCCATTATGGCTTAATTATTGGAGTTGTTTTTTGCAACAAAATTTTAAATCTAATTATGAAAAAACTAGCTACGATTCTATTAATTCTTCCTCTTTTAGCTTTTGGACAAAGCGTTAAAGGTACATTTTCACCATCCGAAGATTTTACACATGCATTCTTATATGAGGCTACTCCAGAAGGAGCCAATTATATAAGTCATGGCGAATTAAATGACGAGGGACAATTTGAAATTAAAATAGATTCTAGTGCTGCGCCAGGCATTTATAAAATCGTTTATGCAATTCCACCAGAAGAAAATAACTTTGATTTTATCTATGATGGCAAAGAAACTGTGGCTTTTAATTTCAGCCAAGAAAACGGTGTAGAATTTACAGAGTCAGAAGAAAATAAACTTTGGGCATCGTACCTAAAAAGTATGGATATGGTAAATCAAACCATTGCCAATTATTACGAAAAAGATGGCAAGGACAAAGATGGTTTTAAGTCGGTTTTTAATGTTTTAAAAGAAACACAAACCAATTACGAAAACTCATCGCAAGGTAAGTTAGTTTCTGCCTTTATTATGGCTAATAGACCTTATATTCCTGCTGAATATGAAGATTTTAACACCTATTCTAAAAATGTAAAAAACAACTATTTCAGTCAAATAGACTTCAGCAACTATATGTTACAAAGCTCTACATTTTTGATAGATCGTGTGGTGTCTTATGTATTTAACATGGTAGAAAACCCTACAAACGACACTTACAAAACTTTAGTAGACGATGTTGCTAGTGCCATAGATAGCAAAGATTTGAATATAAAAACGTATCTATTAGAAATAATATGGCAACGCTTTGTATCGCAAGAAAATCATAACGTTGCTAATTATATCACCGATAAGCATTTATTAGATTTAGCCAATCAAACAGGTAATAAAGTATTAGCAGAAACAATAAGTTCTTACAAGAACACGTCTATTGGTACTAAAGCTCCAAATTTTGAAATCGTTTCTTCTGAAACTACGACAAGCCTTCATGATCTTAAAGGATCTGAATACTATTTACTTGTGTTTTGGAGTAGTGGCTGTGGGCATTGCCTTAATGAACTTCCAAAAGTCAAAGAATTAACAGCTGATAAAAGCAACTTAAAAGTGGTTGCATTTGGTTTGGAAGAAGAGCCATCTAAATGGACGCAAGAAATAAAAAAGTATCCGAATTTTATTCATAATATAGGATTGGGCAAATGGGACAACCCAATTGTAAAAACCTATGGAATTGCAGCTACTCCAATGTATTTCTTATTAAGCAATGACAAGATTATCATGTCTAAACCTTATTCTTTTGAGGATTTAGAGGTGGTTTTGAAAGAATTGTAAATTATAATTAAAAACTAAAATTTTCAGAATTGCTCGAGTTCAAAATAAAGAAAACGCTCAGCCAACAAGTATCGACTGAGCGTTTTGAAACTAAATAACCAACCAAAATTTAGCTTCTTGTATTTTCTCTAAGGTTATCAACCTTAGGTGTTTTTTGTTTACGCTTTTTAGGCATTTCTTCTTTCTTTGTAATGTTACCTTGCGCATCAGAACTTCTATAGTATGCAATATATCCTCTACCTTCAAACTCATATACTGTTCCAGAATTTGGGTGAAATAACTCTATAGTTCCGTCATTAATAACGCTCAATTCAAAGAATTCATTGTTGAAGAAATCATAATCTAACGTTAAAGTTTTTAGGTACATATTACCTGTAACATTTCCTACACCATAAACACCAGTATAATCCCAATATATGTTGTCTGGATTGTTAATATTTACATCCTGAGAACTTCTAAATGTAGAGTCGTTTCCACCAGATAAAAACTGTAGATAGCTTTCGTTATCAAACTCGTTTATAGCTCCAAAATTGCTTGTGTAAACTTTCTCCCAAGCTTCGTACTCTTGTAAGAAATAATGAATGTTATCATAGAACACAAAGTCATAATCAAAAGTAGATCTCTGATAACCATCTAAAAAGTAAGATGTATCATTAAATGGATTGTAAAGCTCTATGGTATTATGATCTATTTGGTAAACATCAAAACTATCAAATCCATCAATCACATGGTTTACGTCTAATATCATATTATAGGCATCATAATTTCCTATTTGCACACCAAAACCGTTGCCTTGGCTACCAATGCCAACCAAATTATTATTGGCAAAAAGGCGACCATTATCAAAAGTTAAGGTAAAAGCTATTTGTAAAAAAGGGGTTTCACCATAGCCTTGTGTTGCATTAATATCTACATACCACAGATCATAGGAATGCAATAATTGATCTAAAGAAATTGCAGGTCCATTATCATTAATATGTAACTCTTCCGTGTAACAAGACGTAAGAAGCGTAGCACTAAGTGCAAATCCGAAAAGTATTTTCAATGTCTTCATAATTCAACGGTTTTTAGGGTTACTATCGTTATAATTTCAAAACCTATGCCAAATTCAAAATGAAGCCACTTGTTACAGCCTTAAAACAGTTATATTTTATGTATTTTTGAAATACAAAAATCGACATATATTCTATGAGTGAATCTAAAAAATATGCTGTATTTGGAGCAGGAAGTTGGGCAACAGCCATTGTAAAAATGCTTTGCGAAAACTTAGATGAAGTAGGTTGGTACATGCGTAGCGTTTACACCAAAGAACACATATTAAAAGAACAACATAATCCAAGCTACTTAAGCTCAGTAGAGTTTCATACAGAGCAATTAAAACTTAGCAATGATATAAATGAAATGGCTGAATGGGCAGATGTATTGATTTTTGTGATTCCCTCAGCTTTTATGCATTCTGAATTAGAAAAACTCACTTCTAATATTAGTAGTAAAATTATTGTTTCCGCTGTAAAAGGTATCATTCCAGAATCTGGATTGTTGGTTGGTGAGCATTTTCATGACATTTATAATATTCCGTTTGAAAATATTGCGGTTATCGCAGGCCCATGTCATGCCGAAGAAGTTGCCCTAGAGCGCTTATCTTACCTTACCATTTCTTGCGCAGATGCCATTAAAGCCAAGGCCATTGCCAAAAACTTATCTAGTGACTATATAAAAACCAAAACTAGTGACGATATTATTGGTGTAGAATATGCTGTTATGCTGAAGAATATTTACGCTATTGCTGCTGGTATTGCGCACGGACTTGGTTATGGTGATAACTTCCAAAGTGTGTTAATGAGTAACTCTATTCGTGAAATGAAACGTTTTATTAAGAAAATGCACAAGATGAAACGTAACATCAATAATTCTGCTTATTTGGGTGATTTGTTGGTTACTGGTTATTCTGTATTTTCTAGAAATAGGATGTTTGGTAATATGATTGGTAAGGGATATACCGTAAAATCTGCACAAATGGAAATGAATATGGTTGCTGAAGGCTATTACGCTACCAAAAGTGCTTTTGAACTCAACAAAAAGAACAAAAAGAAGACGCGCTTACCTATTATTAATGCGGTTTACGAAATACTTTACGAAAACAAGAACCCTAAAAAGGTTTTTCAGAAACTAACTGAGAAGCTGGATTGAAAATCGTGTTGTCATCCTGAACTTGATTCAGGATCTCACATAAAATAGATTCCGCCTCATTTGCGGAATGACAAAAATTCTAGAATTTAATTAAGAGATTCCTGCTTTCGCAGGAATTTATTTCACTAAAACACCTTTCAGCTGCATTAAAGGAATAGTTTGAAGTGCTTTTTCGTTTATAGTGTTTTTTCTAAACACATAGGTTTTATCAAACATTTGGTTACCTTCAAAAAAGGTGACTTTAAACGAATTATTCAATTCTAAAACCTTCTCTTGCATAAACTCAATTTTGGCATAACTACGCGCAGGTAATTTTGCGAGTGTATGACGCATAGGAGGTGTCATTTTAGTTTCAGATTTTCCTTGAGAAACAATAAGTACAGTTTCTAAATCTTTATCGCTATTATTTATAATGTAGGCATTCCAGTCTAACGTTTTGTACTCTAAATGTTCTTCTTGCACAACAGCAACGTGTACATCCTTAACTTCTGGAATATTAATGTCTTTTTTCAAAATCTTATAAAGCAGATTTAAACTGTTCTAAAAAGCGCACATCATTTTCACTTAACAATCTGATATCACTGATTTGATTCAATAGCATGGCTATTCTATCGATACCCATTCCGAAAGCAAATCCAGAATATGCTTTAGAATCAATCCCGCAGTTTTCCAAAACATTAGGATCTACCATACCACAACCCATAATTTCTAACCAACCTGTTCCTTTGGTAATTTTATAATCTGTTTCGGTCTCAAGTCCCCAATACACGTCAACCTCAGCACTTGGCTCAGTAAACGGAAAATAAGAAGGTCGTAAACGAATTTTAGATTTCCCAAACATCTCTGTTGTAAAGTATTGCAATGTTTGTTTTAAATCGGCAAAACTCACATCCTTGTCTATATATAAGCCTTCTACTTGATGAAAGAAACAATGCGAACGTGCCGAAATAGCTTCATTACGATATACGCGGCCAGGTGAAATAGTTCTGATAGGTGGTTTATTGTTTTCCATATAACGTACCTGCACAGAACTTGTATGTGTTCTTAATAAGATATCAGGATCTGTCTGAATAAAAAACGTATCCTGCATATCGCGTGCTGGGTGATATTCTGGTAAATTTAAGGCTGTAAAATTGTGCCAATCATCTTCGATTTCTGGACCTTCACTAACATTGAAACCAATACGTGAAAAAATATCAATAATTTGATTCTTAACGATAGATATTGGATGACGAGCACCTAAAGCAATTGGCTCACCAGGACGCGACAAATCACCATAAAGACCTTTATCTTCTTCTTGGCTTTCTAGAGATTCCTTAAGAGTATTGACTTTATCTTCAGCTGTTTTTTTCAGCTGATTTATAGTCTGACCAAACTCTTTCTTTTGCTCGTTTGCCACGTTTTTGAATTCAGCAAAATATTGCTTAAGCAACCCTTTGGACCCCAAATATTTAATTCGGAATGCTTCTACTTCTTCTTTTGACTGTGCAGAAAACGCTTCCGCCTCTGCTATCAGCTCTTTTAACTTATCTATCATCTCTATGCTGAATTTTTTGTACTGATTTTATTTTCAGTATATTTTAAAGCAAGTGGCAAATTTATGGAATAAAACAAAAAACTCCTTACTAAACATAAGGAGTTTTTATAAGACTATTTGGAATTTACTTACATTTTAATGAAAACGTCTCTGTAAGTAACACCACCATCAACTTCATCAAAGTACATCTTGTTACCTTCAAATGACACTTCTTGTACAAAAGTTTCCCCATCGATAGTTGAAGAATAAATTCCTTCCCCAAGATTATCCCAAGTACCATTTAAAACTTCATCCACCTCGCAACCACTACCAAAATCATCGTGCAATGTTGTTGTAAATGTACCATTAGAAGATACATTTATAGTGTCTTGATTCTCGCAGTCATCTAGAGGAAATTCAACACCATCTTCATAAGACGTAAAATATCTCCAATTTCCAACGAAAGGATCCTGAGAACCACCATCATCATCGCTGCTACAAGATGTGAATGTTAAAGCAAAAACGCTAAAAAGAATTAGTAATTTTTTCATGATAATTGATTTAAGATTAGGAATGCAAAATAAAGCTTTTTTGGTATTTTCCTACGATTATCAATCGATATACTCCATTTCAACAAAATAGTTGACAATGGCCTCTTTCATCAACACACTTTGCTCACCAGCTTTTAAAAATGGTAACTGTTCTTTTACTTTGTAATGTGGCCAACCATCGTCATCTACATAATCAAACTCATAAAACCCATAGGGTTCCAAAAGTTTACATATGGCTATATGCATTAAATCTAGCTTATGATCTTTTTTGTATTCACGATGTATTTGCCCAAGCTCTTGTACACCAATGAGGTAAATTATAGAATCTAAATCTAGCGTATCACCATCTGCAAACTGTTTAGATAGCTTTTCTACTACTAAATTCCATCGTTCTTTTAACTGTTCGTCTCTTGCCATAAATCGCTTTACAAATTGTGGCTTCAAAGTTAATAAACTAAAAGCTCTCAATAATCGTTATTATTTTAAAACGGTAAAAATCATGTACTTTTACCAAAATCGCTTTATTTATGAGTTTTATTGACATTGTTTTAGCTGCTCTATTACTATTTGGATTCATAAGAGGTCTTTTTAAAGGACTCTTTGTTGAAATAGCGTCGCTAGTTGCTCTGGTGCTTGGAGTATATGGCGCTATTCACTTTAGCTATTTTGCTTCAGATCTACTTGAATCTAAAGTAGACTGGAACGAAAAAACCATAAATATTGTTGCATTTGCAATAACGTTTGTAATTATAGTACTGGCTATAAGTTTGGCTGGAAAAGCCTTAACAAAACTAGCTGATTTTGCGGCTTTGGGTCTTCTAAACAAACTACTTGGAGGTGTGTTTGGTGCGCTTAAAATAGGTCTCATCCTTAGTGTCTTACTCATTGTTTTTAATAAACTAAACAACACACTACCTTTTATGGAAAAAGAAGATTTAGAAGAAAGTGTTTTGTATAAGCCTGTAAAATCTCTTGCTCCAATGATTTTCCCTAATCTCATAAAAAGCGAAGCTGAACAGGAAGCTATACCTGAAGAAGAGGCATAAAAAAAGCCATTCTAATGAATGACTTTTTACTTATTTAAATTTTTACCTTTTAAAGCATTTCTACTTTACCAGTATGTAAGCTGTAAACGCCACCAACTATAGCAATCTCATCATTCTCTTCCATTTCTTTTAGAATTGGACTCTTCTCGCGAATTCTATCCATTGTCAGTCTTACATTATTTTCTACAGTCTTAGCTACAAATTCTTTATTAGATGAATTTGCTTCACCTTGAATCTCATCAGCAGATTTTCTAACTGCTGGCATAATATTTTCTAACATTGCTGTTATGTTACCTAGCTCAACACCATCACATGCGGCTTTTACTGCGCCACAACTTTCATGACCTAAGACTAGTATTAATTTACTTCCTGCGACGTTACAAGAATATTCTAAACTTCCTAGTATATCGGTATTTTCAAAATTCCCAGCTACTCTTGCTACAAAAATATCACCAATAGCTTGGTCTAAAACAGTTTCTACTGGTACACGAGAATCTATACAGGATAGTACAACAGCTTTTGGAAATTGACCTCCAGTTGTTTGCTGAACTAGTGCTGAATTATCTGCACCTTCTAATTTTCCGTTAACAAAGCGGTTATTTCCATCTAATAAATCTTGTAGAACACCATTAGGAGTTAGTGCGCTCTGTATATCTTTTGTTATTGCTGTTTTTTTCATTATTCCTTATTAATTTTCAAATTATTGTATTTTTTCTAGTTTAAAAAACTCTATAAAACTATCTGGATTCTCAACATTTCCGCGTTGGGAAAATAGTTTAATATTTATGTTTCGTTCTTTAGCTTTAAAAGCAAAATCTTCAAGAATTTCAATAATATCATTATCTAAGAATCGTGTTTTACTAACATCTAATTCTAAGGTAGAGTTTTCTGGTATACGATCTAATTCTTTTAAAATTGCCGCTTTATTAAAAAAGGTCACCTCTTCAGCTAAAGTCATTTTAATCTTACCGTCATCAATATTTTCACCTTCTTTGTGCAAAAAGTGTGAGTTCTTATAACTATGCCATAATGTTACCATAATACCAATTGCTAAACCAATACCTATTCCCCAAAGTAAATCTTTAAAGACTATGATTAATACTGTTGCTATAAAGGGTACAAATTGTTTCCACCCAGAATTCCACATAGCTTTAAAAGTTGCTGGTTTTGCAAGTTTAAAACCTACAATAAATAAAATTGCTGCCAATACCGATAACGGTATCATATTTAAAATATTAGGTATAATTATCACGGATATTAATAGAAAGAACCCATGAATAATGGCACTTGCTTTTGTTTTGTTTCCTGATTGGATATTTGCCGAGCTACGGACTATAACTTGTGTAATTGGAATTCCACCAATTAAGCCTGAAAGAATATTACCAGAACCTTGCGCCAATAATTCGCGATTAGTTGGTGTCACTCTCTTTTGAGGGTCTAGTTTATCAGTAGCTTCGACACACAATAGGGTTTCTAAACTTGCAACCAGAGCAATGGTAAATGCAGTTACCCACACTTCAGTAGAACCAATAACACTAAAATCTGGTAATGTAAATTGACCTAAAAAACTATCAATACCATCTGGTACAGGAACCTGAACCAAATGACTTTGAGCAATATTTAGTGAAGAATCCTTACCTATGATATAGAAAATAACACCGACAACAACTGCTACTAAAGGTCCTTGTATAAGTTTAAAAATGTTATGCTTCTTGGTTAATACTTGCGACCAGAGGATTAGTATTCCCATAGCTACAAGTGCAATAATTGTTGAGCCCAAACCAAGATTCTGAGGTATACTAATAATATCTGAAAACACATTACTACCACCACCAAACAAAACAAAGTTTCCTTCAGGATCTTTATCAATTCCAAAAAAGTGAGGAATTTGTTTTAAGATGATAATAATACCAATACCTGTTAACATCCCTTTGATTACAGAAGATGGAAAATAGTATCCAATAATTCCTAATTTTAAGATTCCAAATATAATTTGTATAACACCACCTAAAACTACTGCTACTAAAAAGGCTTCATAACCTAAAGATGCAATGGCTGCCAGTACAATCGCTGCTAAGCCAGCAGCAGGACCACTAACACCAACCTCAGAACCTGATATTAAGCCTACTACTATACCACCAATAATACCTGCAATTAATCCTGCAAAAGGTGGTGCATCACTTGCTACAGCAATTCCTAAACACAAGGGTAATGCTACAAAAAACACTACAATACTCGCTGGCAAATCATTTTTTAAATATTTGAACATAATAAATACTATTTATGCTTAGAGGAACCTCTAAGTCTTTTATAAATTAAATTTTGAAACCTTTTTTAATATTCTGATTGACGGGAACTAAACCAAACGTTTCTCGGGAGGCGGTGAAATTAAATTTAAGTGTGGCTTACGATATTTATTACTTGTATAACCTATGTGTTCAACTTTAGAAGTGTCTATTGAAAAATCTTGGGTTAGTTCAACTGTATAATCAAAGAGAAGTTTTATATCTTCTTGCTCTTCCTCTTCGTTCATTCCAAAAAATGCAGAAATATCTGCAGAATCATCGCAGGATACAATAATGGTTGGTGCACTTATTATCAATGTGAATAATATCACAAAGCAGAGTGCAATTGTTTTTTTTAAAATCATAGGTTGTGCTACCAGCAAATATAATACTCACAATATATGATTTTGTTAACAATATCTAAAAGGTCTTTAAGATTTTTATGTCTTTTGAAGGAATCCAGCCTGTAGATTTGTCTGAAAGTTCAATTTTATACCAATCATCGTAGGTCTCCAAAACTTGTACTTTAGTACCTTCATGAAGTCTGAAAACCTCCTCTGAGGTTTTATTGGCTTCTGACTTTACTCTAGATTCCTTTGCAAATACAATTGCAGGATTATCTTTATGGTCTAAACTTTCTTTCTGAAATGCCATTGCAACTGAAAAACAGGCAAAAAATAAACCAATTAGACTTACAACAAAGGCTATTCGCTTTTTTGAAGTTGCGTAAGAAAAGTGATATAGTAAAAATAAGATTACAAAAATAAACACTCCTGCAATTGCCATTTTGGCCCAAGCATCTGTGTTAAAAGTATTAACTATGTTATTAATAATTCTGGCAAAACCAACTTGTGGGACTGTTTCTATGGCATCAACTGTCATATTTTGAGCGTAACCTGCCAGATTGTTTTTAATATCCTCATCATCTGGATTTAGCAGTAATGCCTTTTCGTAATAATATATACTTGGTGCTACATTGTTAAGCTTATAATTAGCGTTTCCTAAATTAAAGTAAAGTTCTGCAGAATGTTGTCCCGAATCTAAAATAGCCTCATACTTATCAATAGCCTCTGCATATTTACCATCATTATACAAAGCATTTGCTTCATCAAATAGCTGATTGTTTTGAGAAAAACCAAAACAAGTAATACAAACCACTAACAGAAACAATACCTTTCTCATACTACCTTATTTGTTTATCTATTAATGAAATTGTTTTTGCCGCTTTATCGTAATCATTCTGCATAGTTACATTTGTTATTGGCGTATATCTTGCCAATTCGCAACTCTCTATAATTGAGATAAATTCAGAAACAACAGTACTTTCTACATTTTTTTTAGTAAGTAATGTTTCTATTTTCTCTTTATTAAAATCACTCGTTTCAATGCGCAATTTTGCTTTTAAATAATTATGAAGAGCTCGCTCTAGTGACTCATAAAATGCTTCCTTCTGTCCTAAATTCTTTTTAGCTTCACTCAAATATTTTTTTGCTAAACGGTCTGCTTTTCTAACACGACTACCAATAATATCAGCTTTGCGTTTGTCTTTTTCTCTTCGGATTACTATAGCTAATGGAATTGCTAAAAACGGCAACAATAACAAACACCAGAAACTTGTTGACTTAAAAAAGTCTTTGGTTGTCATAGACTCCCAGTTAGAACTTGTTTTTATAAAAGCAAAAGCATTTGCATTAGGCTTTACTGCCTGTTTGGTAGCTGCTGATGTGTTTTCTGAATTGTCAGTAGTAGCCGTAGGCCCTTCGACAACATCTATTATAATTTCGTCTGACGTAATGCGTTTATAACTTTCGGTTTTAAGATCGAAATAAGAAAACGATATGGATGGTACTGGGTATTTACCTCGATATTGCGGTACAATGGTATAAGTATCTGAAATACTACCTTGCATACCTCCCAAGTTTGTTCTTACGCTCTCTTTATGTTCCGGCTCGTATACCTCTAAAGAACTTGGAGTTGTTAACTTGGGTAGTTCAAATAGTTTAAGGTTTCCTCTGCCTGAAACCTCAATTTTAGCTTGTAAGGATTCTGTAGCATTTAATTGATTTTTAGAAGTTGTAACTTTAAAGTCGAAATCACCGACCGCACCCTTAAAATCTGATGGTTTGCCTTGTTCTGGTAATGGTTTTACATTTATAGTCCTACTACCAGCTGTTACCGTTTTGGGCACCTGAGTCATTATCTGCTGACCAAAGATATTGGCTCTGCCTGTAGGTACTTCTACAGTAATATCTAAGACTAAAGGTTCTAACTTTAATTTGCCTGTTTTTTGAGGATATAAGACCGTTTTTCTTAGAACAACATAACGATAGTCTTCGCCTTTATATTCACCTCTTTGAATATTAAGCCCCTTTATTTCTATATTCTGACTCCAAAAGTCGTTGTACCTTGGTGTTTGTTTTTCTCTCCAATTACTGCTAATACCAACTTCTGTAGAAACGTATAGCTTGTAGACTACTGTTGTTGGTTCGTTTAAATAAGGATTGCTATTTGATACTTCAGCCACCAAATGGATTTTGTCTGAAGCGATATCTGATGCATCTGGAGGACCATTTGGCTTATCTACTGCAGCAGTTACAGTAACTGTTACTGGAAACGTTTTATAAACTTCACCATCAATCTCTATAGTAGCTTGTTTAATGGTAAACTTGCCTTTCTTTTTTGGTGCTAAAAAATAACTGTAGGTTTTTTGATATGTTCTTTTGCCATTAACATACAAATTCTTTAAAGACGTATTTGGGCCACCTACAACTGTAAAATCATCAAAGTTAGGTGGTACAAAATTGTCTCCGTCTTGATTCATCTCAAAATCAATACGCAAGCGTTCATTAACACCAAGTTTTTGTTTGCTTACTTTGGCTTCAAACTTTACTTGTGTATAGGATATGCTAGATACTAGCAAAAATAAAATTATCGATATGTTTTTGATGATTTTCATTTTACGGCAACAATGATAGGTAACTCCTTTCTATACTACCAATCTTTCTCTGTCCTTACTTTAGCTCCTTTTTGCTTTTCAGCATTTATTTTTTGCTGAACCTTTTGTTCTTGATTCTGCATAGCTTCAAGAATATTCTTTATTTGCTGAGGAGACATCTGACCTGGTTTGGGTTTAGACTTTTGGTTTGGATCTTTTTTTTCTTTATCGCCTTTACCGTCATCTTTCTTATCATCTTGAGGTTTACCTTTATCGTCTTCCTCTTTGTCTCCTTCTTTTTTCTCGTCGTCGCCTTTGTCTTTATTATCCTTGTTATCTTTATTTTCGTCTTCTTTCTTTTCTTCTTTCTCTTTGTCTTTTTCTTCTTCTTTATTTTCGTCCTTTTTGTCGTCTTCACCACCACCGTCTTGCTGCTGTTCGGCACATTCTTTGGCTAAAGCAAAATTATACCTAGTTTCTTCATCTGAAGGATTATTTCTTAATGCATTTTTGAACGCTTCAACCGCACCTTTACAGTTTTCTTCTTGCATTAAAATATTGCCTAGATTGTGAAAAGCTCTATGTTTTTCATCTTTGTTTTGTGCATTTTCTACAGCCTCTTGTGTTCTAAACAAGGCTTCATTATAATTGCCTTTTTTATAATAAGTATTGGCAAGATTATAAGCACCTACAGCTTTACTTGGTGCATTAGAAATAGCTCTTCTATACTCCATTTCAGCTGAAATATAGTCTTCTTTTTGAGCCAATTCATTAGCTTCATAAACCAAGTCGGTAGCCTTTCTTTCTTTCTTTAACTGTTCTTTATTCTTGTCTTGTGAATAACCAAAACAAACAGTCAAAACAACTATTACTAATATGTATATCTTCATCTTCATAATTCTACTTTAAAAGTAACAAACCCTCTAAATATATGGCGTTAAAGAAAATTTAAAAGTTTGAGCTCGCTAGTAATCATTTGTTTTTTGTCTCGTTGAACATCTTTAAAGTCATTAGTTTCTAAATTAAAAGATTTAGTTAGATGTTTCATTAAATAAATTCAATTTCTTTAACCAAGCCGTTTTTCTCTCTAAAAAGAATATCTCAATAAATAATAATAAAATACCTAAACCTAAAAACCATTGAAACTGATCTTTAAAGTCTGCTATTTGTTTAGATTCAAACTCCTTTTTATCCATTTTATCTAAAACGTTCTTTATGGTGTCTACTACATCTGCTGTATTACTTCCGTTTACATAAACTCCATCTGTTTCTTCTGCAATTTCCCTTAAAGTGCTTTCATCTAATCTGGTAATAACTGTTTCTCCATTACTATCTTTTTTGTAATTGAGAACAACACCATTTCGCTTAATAGGTATTGGACCTCCCTTGGCATTACCAACACCAACAGATAAGATTTTAATACCTTCATCAGATGCCTCTTCGGCAATATCTACAGCCTCACCACCATGATCTTCACCATCTGAAATAATAATTAATATGCGGTTGGTTTGCTCGTCATCATCATAATAGGTTTTAGCCAACTGAATAGCTTCATGAATTGCTGTACCTTGTGAAGACAACATATCTGTATTCATATTTTGTAAAAACATCTTAGCAGAAGCATAGTCTGTGGTTATTGGTAACTGCGGAAAAGCTTTACCTGCATAGGCAATAATACCAACTCTATCGCTAGCAAGGCTATTAATGATTTCTCTAACCAATTGTTTCGATTTCTCTAATCGATTAGGTGCAATATCTTCAGCCAACATACTTTTTGAGACATCTATCGCAAATACAATATCAACTCCTTGACTGCGAACTGTTTCTAATTTAGTGCCTATTTTTGGATTTACTAAAGCTAGCGATAAACAACCAAATGCAGCACATAGCACTGCCACCTTTAAAACACTTTTAAAGAGAGACTGATTAGGACTAAGGCGACTGAGAAGGTGACTATCTGCGAATTTCTTTTGTGCAGAACGCCTCCAAATTTGCAATAACACAAATAACAATATGATTACTGGTATTGCCAGTAACGTCCAAAACCATATTTTTTCATCTAGTCTAAACAAAGCTTCTAAATATTGTGTTTCTTAATATAATTTCTACTAACAAAAGTAATCCTCCAAGGAGTACTAAAGGTCTGTATTTTTCGTCGTAATTGTAATATTTCTTTTCTTGTATTTCTGTTTTTTCTAGCTTGTTAATTTCTTTGTAGATTTCTGCAAGCTTTTCATTGTCGGTAGCTCTAAAATATTGTCCACCAGTAGCATCTGCTATTTCCTCGAGTAATTTTTCATCAATCTCTACTTGTTGGCGACTGTATCTAAACGTTCCGTTAGCATTTATAGAACTTGGTGATAATGCCATTCCATTGGTTCCTAAACCTATGGTGTAAACTTTAATACCATATTCTACTGCCAATTCACTGGCTATTTTTGGATCTATAAAACCTGAATTGTTGACACCATCAGTAAGGAGAATAATCACCTTACTTTTAGCTCTACTGTCCTTAAGCCTATTTACTGAAGTTGCCAAGCCCATACCAATTGCTGTACCTCCTTCTATTATCGTATTGTACTTTATATCTCTTAAAGAACGTTGTACTATAGATTTATCTGTTGTAATTGGTGTTTTGGTGTAAGCTTCGCCAGCATACTCTACTAAACCTATTCTATCATTTGGGCGACCATCTATAAAATCTGCGGCAACTTCTTTTAAAGCCTCCAAACGGTTAGGACGCAAATCTTTTGCCAGCATACTTGCAGATACATCTATAGCCATTACAATATCTATACCTCTTGTTGTTTTTGTTTTGGTAGAAACATCGACAGTTCTAGGTCTTGCAAGTGCTGTGGTTAATAAAGTTAAAGCAAGTATTCTTAGTGCAAATAATATATGTTTGAACTTTGACCAAAATGAAGATGTTCCTTTAAAGCCTTCTATGCTTGATATCTTTAACTCTGCTGATTGCTTATTGTGCTTAAACACGTACCAAGCTATTGCTATTGGCAAAAGCAATAGAAACCAAAACAATTCTTTATTTAAAAACTCTATATTTTCAAACATTAATTCTGTGATTCTTGTTCTGTATTAGCTTGTTCGTCAGATTTCATCTCTATAGATGCTATAATTTTTTCCACAATCTCAACAGCATAGCTGTCCTCTTTAGCCCAAACTAAGATTATGTGTGCTATCATTCCTTCTTTCGTAGCAAAACTAAAAATGGCATACTCGCCATCGAAAGTTTCGTCAGAATCATTAGTTGGAAAATCCGCAGTACCATAAGTTTTACTTCCTTCAACATTATTTGGCGTTATGAATTGATCATTTTTGGTAATTATATTTTGAACATTTAAAGACTCCCATTCTTCTAGAATCTTCTCAATGGACTGCCCTACGTTTCTCTCAATATCTAATTGCTCTTGTTGAACAGTCTCTCTCTCGGTTGTGATGACTTTTACATTAAGATGTTTCGCATCATCAAATACAAATTCTCTTTGTTTTTTCTCATTGTTTGAATCATTTGAAAGCGTATCTTGAATACGTTTTAAAACCTCTGGTGTTTCTATATAAACAGGTGGATATCCATATGCGCTTTTGACCCATTCACCTTCTAAAAGTTCTTTACTTTCATCCCCTAAAATACTGTCGTTTAAGTATTTAAAACCATATTTTAAACCAAAACCTACATATGTAGCAACAAGTAATAACGCTAAGCTGGCAACTGTTATAACAACCTTAGTGCGTTTCCTCTTGTGTTCTTGCTCTTCTTTGTATTGTTGGTCTAATAGTTTTTCTTCTTCGCTTGGTTCTGGCAAAACGGCTTTTACACTATCAATCTCTTTTTCAATAGTAGCTCTATCCATTTCAATAAGCGCTGTGTCTGGTGCAGATTTAGCAAATTTCACCAAATCGGCACGCTTTAAAATGGTTTCGAGATTAAGAATAGTCTCTTTTGTAAACGCAAATTGATTGCCTTCCTTTAAAAGTTGAAGTCTTTGAATAAGTTCATCCGTAGTACTCTCTAAAGAACGATCATAGACTTTTTCGTCTAAATATTTTCTGATAATCATTGTTAGTTCAGAATAATATTCTTTGACTTCTGAACGCATCAAATATTGACTATTATCTAGTTTTTTTAAAGCTAGTTTTGCTCTATCGTAAGGTGGTAATAAGGCTATTTCTTCTTCCTCTGTCAGAGGTTTTTCTCGCCAGATAAACCACCACAATAAAAAAGCGACTAAAGCCAAGGCAGCTAAAATTCCCAATAACCATTTCCACCAATTACTATTACCTTTTTCAACTTCTATAATGGGTTTAATGTCGTATAGTTTCTGCTTCGTAGTATCAACTTGAACTGTACCAACATCTACACGTAAAGAATCTGTAAAGAATGACTTTTCGCCAATAATTATTTTTTGCTTTGGAATTACATACGAACCTGAATCAAACTGAGTAAGCTTATAAATCCTAGACAGTTTGAATTTTGAATTTTCTTTAGTTGTATCAACATCTAGCGCTTCTACCGCTTCAAGTGGCATAAAGGTTTGTCCCTCTGGAAAAACAACTAACGCACTTGAATCGGCTTCAACTTTTATTTTATAGTTGATTTGTTCGCCTATTCTGATTTTTGTGGTATCTACTTCTGAAGTAACCTGACTAAAAGCGTTGCTAGTAAAAAGCAAATAGTAGATAGTAGATAGTATCAGAATTACAACTGCATTGCACGATGTTGCTCCTTCTAATAATTTCTCACTCAGACTAATTATATTTGTGTTATTCTTCGTCACTTTATACTTTTTACCTTACACTAATTAACTTAGCGCATCACGCTTATTAACCTCTTCGTTTAAAATATCCTAATAGTTTTTTTACGTAGCTTTCGTCTACTCTACAATCTATACTACCAGCACCAGACTTGGTAAAACTATCTTTAAAATAATCCACTTTTTCTCTGTAAAATTTACCGTAATTCAGTCTTACATTTTTAGATGAAGTATTTACCAAAAGTAATTCGCCTGTTTCTTCATCTTCCATTTGCACCATTCCTATATTTGGTATGGTCTCTTCGTGCTTATCATAAACTCTTATGCCTGTAATATCGTGTCTACCAGCTGCAATTTTAAGATTCTGTTTATAATCGTCTGCTATAAAATCTGAAAGCACAAAAACAATGGCCTTTTTCTTCATAACATTAGATAAGAACTTCAAAGCTTCGGCTACGTTTGTTTTTTTACTTTTTGGCTGAAATTCTAACAACTCCCTAATGATTCTTAATACGTGAGAGCGTCCCTTTTTTGGAGGTATGTAAAGTTCGATTTCGTCTGAAAATAAAATCAAACCTATTTTATCATTGTTTTGTGTTGCTGAAAAAGCTAATGTTGCCGCTATTTCAGTAACAATTACATCTTTAAATTGATTTTTTGTTCCAAAGAATTTACTACCAGACACATCTGCCATAAGCATCATGGTCAGTTCGCGTTCTTCTTCAAAAACCTTTACATATGGTTCGTTGTAACGTGCTGTAACGTTCCAATCTATGTTTCTTACATCATCACCAAATTGATACTGACGTACTTCAGAAAATGTCATACCACGACCTTTGAAGGTAGAGTGGTACTCACCGCCAAAAATATGATCAGACAAACGACGTGTCTTAATCTCTATTTTCCGTACTTTTTTAAGAAGTTCTTTGGTATCCATTTTTCAATTTTCGATTAAAGATTCTTGATTTTGCGATTTTTAAAATCGTCATTCATCGTTCTTAAATCTAAAATCCTATGGTACTTCTATCTCATTAACAATCTTGTTAATGATGTCTTCTGAAGTTACATTTTCTGCTTCGGCTTCGTAAGTAATTCCGATTCTGTGACGCAACACATCGTGTACCACTGCTCTTACATCTTCTGGGATTACATAACCTCTTCGCTTTATAAATGCATAACACTTTGCTGCAGTAGCCAAATTGATACTGCCACGAGGAGAAGCACCAAAGGAGATTAATGCTTTTAAATCACCAAGTCTGTATTTTTCAGGATAACGCGTAGCAAAGATGATATCTAGTATATATTTTTCAATCTTCTCATCCATGTAAACTTCTCTAACTGCTTCTTGGGCACTTAGGATTTGTTTCACAGAAACTACTGGATTAACTTTATCATAGGAACCTTTGAGATTTGCTCTTACTATAAGTTGTTCTTCATCTAGCTTTGGATAATCAATTACCGTTTTTAGCATAAAACGGTCAACCTGAGCCTCTGGCAAAGGATAAGTTCCTTCTTGCTCAACAGGATTTTGTGTTGCCATTACTAGGAACGGTTTGTCTAGTACAAAGGTTTCATCACCAATAGTTACCTGCTTTTCTTGCATCGCTTCTAATAGAGCAGACTGTACTTTTGCTGGTGCTCTATTAATCTCATCTGCTAAGACAAAATTTGCGAATATTGGTCCTTTTTTTATAGAGAAATCATTCTCTTTGATGTTGTAAATCAATGTACCAATAACATCTGCTGGTAATAGATCTGGTGTAAACTGTATTCTGCTAAAACTTGCATCAATGGCTTTAGATAAGGTGTTTATAGCTAATGTTTTTGCTAAACCTGGTACACCTTCCAAAAGAATATGTCCTTGACCAAGCAGTCCAATTAACAAACGTTCTACCATGTGTTTTTGACCCACTATAACCTTGTTCATTTCTAAGGTCAGCAAATCAACAAATGCACTTTCTTTTTCAATCTTTTCATTAATTGACTTAATGTCAACTGTACTCGTTTCTTCCATATTTGTTAAATATAAGAGCTTATCTTTTCTAGTGATTTATTCGGTGATGCAAAATGTTAAAATTATTCGGTCTTTGCTGTTAACAATTGGTTAAAAAATAAAGAGCAAAACCACTACAGTATTGCTCTTACATCTTCATTAACTAAGGATTATTATAATTAATATTCAATTTGTCTTATTGCTGTGTATAATTTAGGGTTTAAAATCATCATGTTTTCATCTTCATTATAAAAAACCGACTTATCTAAGTCTATATCTATAACCACGTCATATCGTCTTTTAGAATTAAGTTGTGTTTCAATTAAATTTGAAGGTTTTGCATTACCCAAGTCTAAACTATGGAGCACATGGTTGATATCCATAAAGTTATTATCACCTAGTACCAATCTAATTTCATAAACATAGGTAGTTTCGACTTCAAAATCATCAACCAGCAAAAGTTTATTATCCTCCTCAAGGTCCGACACATTAAAAACTCCTTGATTTATTGTATTTAAACTCTTCCATGAGCTGGTGCTATTAGGGTTGTCTCCAATTCTAATCTGAACATCTTGAATATCAAAATACACCTTACTCTGGGATTGATTAGAACTCTTAAGTTTTACCGTAATCTGTGTTGATTGGGTACTATCTTCTACATCGTCTTTGGTACAACTCGACATTGTTAACACTACTGTAAGTAGACATAAAGTCTTGATGGATTGAAATTGTTTCATAATTTGGGGAAATGGAATAATTACATACCAAGAATACTTTAATCTTTAAGATTTCAGTATTTTTATACACCAATTGCAAAAAAATCCATATAACCTGAAAAAAAAGTGAAATATTCTCGATTAATTGCAGGTACCATGACCTGGGGAAGTTGGGGCAAACAACTCTCAAAACGTGACATGGCAGACTTAATGCACCATTGCCTTTCTAATAACATTACAACTTTTGACCACGCTGATATTTATGGCGCTTACACAACCGAAGCTGATTTTGGCAAAGCTTTTGCCGATTCTGGTATTAAGCGTGAAGATATTCAGTTAATATCAAAATGTGGCATTCAATATTTAGCTGACAGCCGAAACAATAAAGTAAAGCATTACGATTACTCTAAAGATTACATTATTTGGTCCGTTGAAGAGTCTTTAAAAAATCTTGAAACTGAATATTTAGACTTATTGCTATTACACAGACCAAGTCCTTTAATGGTAGCAGAAGAAATAGCAGAGGCAATTACCATCTTAAAAAAAGAAGGAAAAATAAGAGATTTTGGCGTTTCAAACTTTACACCTTCCCAAATGGAAATGATTGGATTACGAATGGATATCGACGTGAATCAAATTGAATTTTCACTTACACAACATAAATCAATGCACGATGGCACGTTAGATTATATGAAAACATGCGGAATAAAACCTATGGCTTGGTCTCCATTAGGTTCTGTGTTTAGAGAAGATAATGAACAAACTAGACGTATACACAAACAACTTGGTGAGTTGATGGACAAATACAACGCCACAGAAGACCAACTATTATTAGCTTGGATAATGAAACATCCTGCTGGTATTCATCCTGTAGTTGGCACTACTAATAAAACAAGACTTAAGCAAGCTGTTGAAGCCTCTAAAATTGACCTAGAACTTGAAGACTGGTTTTTAATATTAGTAGCGAGTCAAGGCCATAAAGTTCCTTAATTATGAAAAAAACAGCATTAATAACAGGCGCTACAAGTGGTATTGGTAGAGCTACTGCTCATGAGTTTGCAAAACACGGTATTAACTTGGTGTTATGTGGACGTAGACAACAACGATTAGATAGTATTGAAAAAGCCTTATCCAAGCAAACTAATGTCCATACCTTAAATTTTGACGTTCGTGACAAGGAAAAAACGCTCGAAGCTATTGCTTCGTTACCTACAGAATTTCAAAAAATTGATATCTTAATCAATAACGCTGGAAACGCTCATGGATTAGACCCAATACAAGATGGCAGTCTTGATGATTGGGATGCCATGATGGATATTAACGTAAAAGGCTTACTATATGTTAGTAAAGCTATAATTCCAGGAATGACTGAGCGTCAATCTGGACATATCATCAACATTGGCTCATCAGCAGGAAAGGAAGTTTATCCAAAAGGCAATGTATATTGTGGTAGCAAACATGCTGTTTTGGCAATAACAGAAGGCATGCGTATAGACCTTAATCCTTTCGGGATAAAAGTTTCTGCAGTAAATCCTGGCTTGGTAGAAACGGAATTTTCACAAGTGCGATTTAAAGGTGGAAATCAAGCTGATAATGTTTACAAAGGTTATAAAGCTTTACAACCCGAAGATGTAGCAGAAGTCATCTACTTTGCTGTATCTAGACCTGCTCACGTTAATATAGCAGATGTGCTAATGTTTTGTACTGCACAAGCGAATTCTACTATTGTGAAAAAGGAGTAAATTAGATTCCTGCCTACGCAGGAATGACAGTTATGATCAACAAACGCCTCCTCATAAAAAACCTACTGGCTCACAACGATGAGAACAGTTTTTATGACAAAAAGCGAAAAGTTGATATAAGCCACAAGGAGGGTAAAGCAAAATTTTTAAAGCACATTTGCGCTCTGTCTAACAGCAATCCCAAAAACAACTCTTACATTGTTATTGGTGTTGAGGATGAAGACAATAAAATTGTAGGTACCGATTTTTTCGATGATAGTAAAATACAAAACCTCATCAACGCTTACCTCACCAATCCACCAATAGTACAATACGAGAATATTCCATTTCCGCATTTACCAGACGATAAGGTTGTTGGTTTGGTAACCATTAGACCAATTGACAAAATCACTTCGCTACGCAAGAATATCTGGAAATATTATGGAGGCTCCGTTTTTTTTAGAGATGGCAGCATGAGTATGCCCAAAGTGTTTGATATTGAAATTAAAGATGTTAATTCTAAGATTGTTGCTGCTATAGAAAACCACGCACAAAACAACATTGAGCTAACATTAAATGGTGTATTCGATTTTATGAATAAGCGGCAAGATTTTAACCCACAATACAAAGTTTTTAAAGAATACTTTGTGCTCTGCTGGTCTGGACAAAAAAAACACGTTAAAAATGAAGTCTTTTATTCTCGTGTGGATATTGAAATGATCAATGAACAAGTACGTTTATTTTATTCTGCATTAGATGAAGTTGCGATTTTTTATGACGACAATTCCTTTAAAATTGTAGAGTACGTTCGCCTTGGGCTTCAACAATCTTTTAAGTACTATAAACTAGAAGAACAAATTATTCATTTTGATGAAAATGCAAATTATTCTATTGAAGCCAATTTAGTTTTTGATCCTCCTCAGTTTGACAGGAAAGTATTATATCACATATATAACACCAATAATACTTTACTCGAAAAGCTAGAAAAAGGAATTACAATTGCAAATCATGAAATTTCAGATTTAAAAAATTTAGCAGCAAGTTATTTAATTTGTTACCTCAACGGTTTTGAAGACGCATTACCAAAATTAGAATATGCAAAACCTTATGTAAAAAAATACGATTCTGACTTATATAAGTCTTATAAAGAAACTATTAGAATTTTACGTAAAGTAAAATACAATTAGTTTTAGTCGGATTTTTAGATTGTTTTATCCTTGTTTTTTGCATCTTATCGGATATGATTTTAAGTGAGTGCAGATTATACATTTTTTTCTACCATTCATCAAAAAATTAGGAGTAAGAAAGATTTAATATGCATCTTTGAAATGCTATTAATCAATTATATAACCTTGTTTCAGCACGCTTTTTAAGCTAAGCCTGAGACAAGGTTTATTGTTTTAGTTAGGTGTTAACTGAAATTCTAAAATCTGAGTAATGACATGGCAATTGTCTTCAGTTTTATCAACTAAAATGGGATTGGAAATAAAGGTTTGGTAGTTATCTGATGTTACTTCAATAATGTAAGTACCTTCTCGTTCACCTGCTCCTAAAAAATAATCTGAATCTTCTATCATAGTAAGTTGCTCTTCGTAAGAACCATCTTTGGCTGTAACAGTAATACCATCCGTTATTATGGTTTGGGTATTTGCATCTTTAAAGGTAATGTTAAGCCCAAAAACATATACTTCTGTACAGCTTTGTGGATTGGAATCATCAGAATTACACGAAAACATTAAAATTAATGCTAATAACATAAATGGACTCTTCATCATTTTAGCTTTTCATTTTAAAGTTAACAAAAAAGCTTTTGACTGTAAAGTTCTAGATAAAGTTAAGCTTTTCAAAATCCTGATTTAATACTATTCTGTCATCAACATCTAACCATTTACTTAAAATTGTAGCGTAAACTGTTCTAAAATCAATTTCATATTTTAAATCTCCATTGTCATCTAGATCATTTAAACTTGCCAAACTATTGTATAAACCAGATTTTTTTAAATTTTCACCAATAACAAATACATTGTTTGCTGCTCCATGATCTGTTCCGTTACTGTGGTTTTGTTTTACCCGTCTACCAAACTCTGAAAACGTAAGGATTAGTGTATTCTTAAATCTATTGTTCTTTCTTAAATCCTTTACAAAAGCTTCAATAGCTTCAGCATAGTTTTTTAAGAGTTTATCTTGTCTTCCTATTTGATTTGCGTGTGTGTCAAAACCAGCTAAAGAGGTATAATAAATGTTTGTGTCTAAGCCAGATTTAATAAACTGACCAACCACTTTTAATTGATTAGATAACGATGATTTTTTTGGATAACTATCTGATAAATTAGAATCTAAAGCCGTTTCATACAAATACTTTGCAGAAGACTTTGCATCTATCATTGTTTGATATAAATACCCTAGGTTATGCTCATCGTGATGACTATGATCATAATAGGATAAGATAGTATTAAAATCAGATTCTTGAAGAGATCTATAGAGTTGTTTAGCGTTTCTTGTAGCTATTCCATTCCTTCTTTCGCCGCGTAATGCCAAATCTAAATCATCATTAATCTGGATGGCATTGTATGGTTTTTTTCCGTATTTGTCTAAATAACGTCCTATCCAACCAGAATCTAAAATATTACTATGATCACTAGCTGTTTGCCAAATATCTGAGGACACAAAATGAGAACGGCTTGGATTAGGGTAACCCACATTATTTATAATACTGAGATAACCTTGGTCATATAACTTTTTTAAAGGCATTAAATTCTTATTAAAGCCTAAATCATCATTTAACCTTATTGTATCCTTCTGCTTTAATGCAATTTTGGGTCTGGCATTGTAATAGATGTCATTATTTACTGGAATAATAGTGTTTAAACCATCATTACCTCCTTTTAGATGAATAACTACCAGATTACGATGCGTATTTAAGTTTGGCACCAAATCATCAAATGCTTTTAAAAAGTTTGGCACTAATGCCATACCCGTTGCAAGGCTTGTGTTTTTTATAAAACTTCTTCTTTTCATGTTTACCAACTTTTTATTACCTAGCACATTTGATATTCTGGCAAGGACATTAAGTTTACTAAATTTTTCCGACTAGGTCGTCTCCCAAATCTTCTGATATAGTTTGCTGTCCCTCTGTTTACTTCACATAGAATTAAAGTGTCTTTTAACATTTCTAGCGAAATCTTTTTAACGCTTTTCTTATAGGCTTTCCAATCTACATATACCGTAAGTTTTTCCTGGTATTTGTTTTTTACTGATACAATCCTTAGATTTTTAACATTGCCTTTGTATTGATAGCTATAGCTTTCCTTTTCTAGAATCATAGAAGGCAACTTTATTCTTAACATTAGACTATTAGTCGTTATCCATGATTTTCCACCTTGCCATCCAGCAACGTTAGGTGGGTTAAGTAAAAACTGATCTAATAAAGTCTGAAGTCTAAATAATTCTTCGTTTTTAGTAAAATATACAGGGACCATTCTCTGAATACCTACAATAAGATCTATTGGAGATTTTATCTTAATTCCTATATTCTCTTCGTTATAAAACCAATCTGAATTAAATATATAACGCATTAGCTTTTCAATATCATATTCACCATAGAAAACCTCAACCATCTCACGAACATGTTCTTTATTTACAGTAGTGTTTACGAAATATGAATAAATTTTTTCACAGATATGTTGCGCACATTGTTTTTGCTCTAATATGATGTCTATGATATCATCACCATTAAACTTACCCTCTTTACCAAAAAATTGTTTAGCATCATAATCATGTCGTTTTTTGAACAACCAAAAATCACCATTAAACTTAAAGCGATATCCTGTAAAAGCCCTTGCACATTCTTTAATGTCTCTCTCTAAGTAATTACCTTCGCCTAGTGTAAATAATTCCAAAAGTTCTCTTGCAAAATTCTCGTTAGGACTGTTTTTATTATTCTGGTTTAAGTTTAAGTACCTAATCATAGAAGCCTCTTTAGAAATAGCTTTTACAAAGTCTCTAAAATTACCTAAAGCATATGTTCTAAGTGTTGTATTATACTTCAAGATATGTGCAGTCGTCATATCTTTACATACAAAATGGTTTGCCCAAAATAAGGTCATACGCTCACGTAATACTCTAGGTGTTTTTTCTAAGCGTTTAAACCAAATTGTGTTTAAAACCTTTGTTTCTTCTCTATTACGTCTGGCCAGTTCTTGTCGAAGCTCAGCATCTTTTTTTAGCCGTTCTTGAGGAAATGCTTTTAAATAAGACAAATCCTTTTGTAAAGGAATAATATCCTTAGACTTTTGAAATAAATCGTTTACCAGTGCTTCTTTACTAAATGATGCCAAGTATTGCAATTCTTTGGGCTTTAAGCCAAACCCTGCCCTCCAATATAAATGTTGAACTTCTTTATAAGTCATACTCTTTTGACTAAAAAATATTGAAAATGTTTAATACAGATCCGATGTAATCTTTAAAAAATAACGAACCACCTTAAATATCTGTTGTGTTTGAAGTTACAAAATATTCATAAAAAAACGCCTTCTCTAATTATCTGAACCATTGCAGATTAAAAAGTCACAAAAGAAAAAAGCCACATCTAAAGATATGGCTTTTAAAATATTTAGTATTTATTACTACAAATCAAACTTAATCCCTTGTGCTAAAGGTAATTCATCTGAATAATTAATAGTATTGGTTTGTCTACGCATATAAATCTTCCAAGCATCAGATCCTGATTCACGTCCGCCACCTGTTTCTTTTTCACCTCCAAAAGCACCACCAATCTCAGCCCCAGAAGTACCAATATTTACGTTGGCAATACCGCAGTCGCTTCCTGCAAAGGATAAGAATTTTTCTGCTTCTTTCATTTCGTTAGTCATGATTGCAGACGATAATCCCTGTGCAACTCCATTTTGCATTTCGATTGCATTTTCTACATCTCCAGAATATCTCATTAAATATAAAATTGGTGCAAAAGTTTCGGTTTGTACAATTTCAAAATCATTTTCAGCTTCAATAATTGCTGGTTTCACGTAGCAACCAGACTCGTATCCTTCACCTTCTAAAACACCGCCTTCAACTAGTACATTTCCGCCTTCAGCTTTTGCCTTTTCTATTGCATTTAAATAAGTGTTTACTGCATCTTTATCAATTAATGGCCCAATGTGGTTTTTCTCGTCTAATGGATTACCAATAGTTAATTGCTTGTATGCACCAACAATAGCATCTCTTACTTTATCGTAAACTGACTCATGAATGATTAATCGACGTGTACTTGTACAACGTTGTCCGCAAGTACCAACTGCACCAAACACTGCGCCAGGCACAACTACTTTTAAATCTGCAGTTGGCGTAATAATTATAGCGTTGTTTCCTCCTAGTTCTAATAAAGATTTACCAAAACGCTCGGCAACGGTTTTACCAACAATGCGTCCCATACGTGTAGATCCTGTTGCAGAGATTAGCGGAATTCTATGATCTGTTGTCATAAATTCACCTACTTTATAGTCTCCGTTTATAATACAAGAAATACCTTCTGGTAAGTTGTTTTCTTTTAATACCTCAGCAATAATATTTTGACAAGCCACAGCACAAAGCGGTGCTTTTTCAGAAGCTTTCCACACGCAAACATCACCACAAACCCATGCTAAAGCAGTATTCCAAGACCAAACCGCAACTGGGAAGTTAAATGCTGAAATAATACCAACAATACCTAAAGAGTGCCACTGCTCTCTCATAACATGTCCTGGTCTTTCCGAAGGAATGGTTTGCCCGTTTAACTGTCTTGATAAACCTACTGCAAAATCACAGATGTCTATCATTTCTTGTACTTCTCCGTAACCTTCTTGTAAAGATTTACCCATTTCGTAAGACACTAACTTACCTAATGGCTCTTTTAACTCTCTTAAACGGTTACCAAACTGTCTTACTATTTCACCTCTTTGCGGTGCAGGCATTGCTCTAAACTGTAAAAAGGCGTCTTGAGCTGTCTTTATAACTTTATCGTAGTCTTCTCTAGTTGTTGTAGAAACTTTACCAATTAATTGTCCATCTGTTGGAGAGTAAGATGAAATTAACTCACCACTTCCAAAGCTATTTGAGCCTGTAGAAGTTCCGTCGTTAACATCTTTAACACCTAATTGTTTTAAAGCTTCTTTTATTCCGAAATCGGTAGCAATTGCTTCCATATACGTCTTTTTTTTATGAATTATTAAAATTTGCCACGAAGTTACTAATAATTTATCAGTTTAACTTGAAGTCTGAGACTTTATAACGTAACTTTAAAGCACTTACAAAACTACTTAATATCATGAAAAAACTTCTTATTTGTCTTCTTGCGTTTTCGCTTTATTTCTCTTGTAAAAATGAGAATAGTTCTGAAATTAAAAATAAATCTGTAACTACATCCACTTCGGAAGTTAAAGCTGCCGAATTTGCCATTATCATTCACGGTGGTGCAGGCACTATTCTGAAAAAGAATATGACTCCAGAAAAAGAAGCAGCTTACAAAGCAAAACTCGAAGAAGCCATAAGAGTTGGCTATAACATTCTGAAAAATGGAGGAAGTAGTCTTGATGCTGTTGAAAAAACGATCAACGTGATGGAAAATTCACCTTTGTTTAATGCTGGAAAAGGTGCTGTCTTTACCAATGCTGAAACGAACGAGCTCGATGCTTCAATAATGGACGGAAAAACCCTAAACGCTGGTGCATCTGCAGGCACTACAACAGTTAGGAATCCTATTAATTTAGCAAGAGCTGTAATGGAAAAATCCAAACACGTGATGCTATCAGGAAAAGGTGCTGAAATCTTTGCAGAAGAACAAGGTCTAACACTTGTTGACCCATCCTATTTTTATACAGAAAACCGACTAAAATCCCTAAAACGTGTTAAAGCGCGAGAAGCTCAAAACGCAGGTAAAGTTGATACGGAGTCTGCCTACTTAGACTTTTACGATGCTGATATTAAAGATTCAAAATTTGGAACTGTTGGTTGTGCAGCACTCGACAAAAATGGAAATCTTGCTGCTGGTACTTCAACAGGTGGTATGACCAACAAACGCTACGGCAGAATTGGCGATGCGCCAATCATTGGCTCTGGTACGTATGCCAATAATGCAACCTGTGCCGTATCGAGTACTGGTTGGGGAGAATACTTCATAAGAGCACAGGTGGCTCATGATATTTCTGCACTTATCGAATACAAAGGTTTGAGCTTGAAAGAAGCGGCCAAAATTGTTCTCGATAAAGTTAAGACACTTGGTGGCGATGGTGGTATTGTTGCTGTAGATAAAAACGGAAATATGGTAGCCGATTTTAATACGGCTGGTATGTACAGAGCCACAATGAATGACAAAGGAGAATTAACCATTGGGATATATGAGCAATAGTTTGTAACAATTTACTATATTCATACACAAATAGTTAACCAACCTCAGCTACACCATCAACCTAATTTGCTTTCAACTTAGAGAAAGTAAATGATTAAATTTTTTAGGCGAATTCGTCAACGACTTCTTTCTGAAAACAAATTCAGTAAATATCTAATCTATGCCATTGGTGAAATAGTCCTCGTGGTAATAGGAATCCTAATTGCACTTCAAATCAATAACTGGAACACCAAGCGATTATTAAAATCCAAAGAGCAAGTCTATTTACAACAAATTAGAATAAGCTTAAACAGTGATTTAGAAAGGATAAAAGAGGTCAAAGAATTTAATGCTTTAAAAACTTCAAAAATAGACTCAACATTTATAGTGTTAGAACAGTCTAACCCTGAAAGATATGTGCCTGCAATTGCAGAGTATATGTCAGTAATGAATGAATTTGACGTTTTTGAGCCCAACGCTATTGCTTTTGATAACATGATTGCCTCAGAAAATATTGATCTTATTACCGATATGGAGTTAAGAAAAAACTTATCACTTTACTATCAAAGAAGAAACTTGAATCTCACCCAAGAGCGAATTAAAGAGACAACGCGCCAATTTGTAGATGACATTATGCCTAAAATGGGCAACAGACAACTCTTGAAACAATTAACGCAACGCGACCACTCTAATTTACCCGATATTTCAGAAGTTAACATACATAGTGATACACAAGTTTATACCAATCTTTTTAATATGACTTTAGTTATAGATGGTCAGAATGAATATTTAGAAATAACTACAGAAGACATAAAACGTTTGCTGAATTTAATTAATACTAATCTAAAATAATAGCTATGATTAAATTCTTCAGACAAATACGCTACAACCTCATGAGTGAAAATAAAATGGGAAAATACCTTAAATATGCTTTTGGCGAAATCATCTTGGTTGTTATTGGAATTTTGATCGCCCTTCAGATTAACGATTGGAACCAAACTAAGAAAGACCAAAAATTAGAAGCACAATATTATTGCAGGTTACTCGAGGATGTTAATCAAGATTTGATAAACTATAGAGATTATTTGGCTCTATTAAATGAAAGAATAGAAGTCAATAACACCGCAATCCAGAGATTACAGAACGATGCAATGCCTTTAGACAGCATCTCACCACTTATTCTAAAATCTATAAAATACTCAATTAGAAATATTACCGCCACTACAGATGCTTTTGAGGACATAAAATCTAGCGGAAACTTAAATATTATCAAAGATTTATCTCTAAAAAATCAATTAGCAGACTATTACAAGACTTTAGCAAATACAAGTGCTGTTATAGAAAGTAACGGAAAGTCAATTACGGATAAACGCTTTTTAGAAATGGAAGACGTTATAAGCTCTGGATGGATAAAACTCATAGAAAACGTTAATGCCTTTGACACGTCAAAAGTTAATCTAAAAGAACTAAAATCAAAGGTGAATTTCACAGATGACATGAGGTTGAAAATGACGAACGACGCTGTCTTTTATTTAGGCATCAACTCTCGCAACAAACAATTATTGCAATTGCTTAAAAAAGAAATAGTTGCAATGATTGAGTTGCTCAATTTAAAATGCCAAAATCATAATGATTAAATTCTTCCGTCATATCCGCAAATCACTAATCCAAAAAAATCAAATGGGAAAATACTTTAAATACGCCATTGGTGAAATACTACTTGTGGTAATTGGAATTCTCATTGCGCTACAAATAAATAATTGGAACGAAAACAGAAAAAGTAGTATCCAAGAAATTTCAGTATTAAAGAGTTTAAGAGACAATTTACAACAAGCTGAAGAACAGTCTAAAGCACTAATTAACCGAGAAATTGAATTAAAACAAATTCTTATCAAATCTATAAATGTAGCAAGCGAAAATAACAGGTCTTATAAAAAGCAAATTACCGATTCAATTTTCAAAATAGCAGTTTGGGATTTGCAGAGAGACTTACCAACGTTAACAACATACTTAAATCTAAAAAACACCAATCAATTAGGATTAATAAAGAACAAATTGATAAGTGAGAAATTCACTCAATTAGATTTTAAGTACAACAGATTAGCAGATATTTTAGATGATAGATTAAATGTTCAAGAAATAAGGATTGACAATATTTCAGAAAACAATATCAATTTTATTCAATTACTAAAATTTGAAATCCCTGAAATTAATAACGCCAATGAAGTTTCCATAGATTATGAAGAGATTCTGAAAAACAAAAAAGTGAGAAATCTTTTAGGAATGAAATTAACACTTACAAAAGATATTATAGAAAGGCGATTAGAACTCGATACCGAAATAAAAGCACTGCTAAAACTTATAAATGAACAATTACAAAATTAAATGATAAAGTTCTTTAAACTATCTGAAATTAAAGATTCAGTGCATCTTTGATGAGGATACAAATTGAAAATAGAACATAAAACTATGATAAAATTCTTTCGTCATATTCGTCGCTCACTAATCAACCAAAATAAAATGAAAAATTATTTTAAATACGCTTTTGGTGAAGTATTACTAGTAGTCATTGGAATACTCATAGCCCTAGCGATTAATAATTGGAATGAAAATAGAAAAGCAAAAAATAATGAAATTGTCCTTTTAAGTAAACTGCAAGAAGAAAATAGCTTGAACATGGCCTCTATCGAAGACCATCTCGAACTAAGAAAAGAGATGCCTGATGCAGTTGAGAGTTTTATTAAATTACTTGAGAGTAAAAACCTAGAATCAAAAAGTGAATTAACACAAGAAAAACTCGGTAATATCTTACGGTCAGCTGCTTATACTTTTATACAAAGTAATCTTGTAAATTATATAAATACCTACAATGCTAAAAATTCAGAGCTGAGCAAAGAGCTAGCCACATTAGAGTTTTATCAAAACGATTTACATTTATCCTCAACCAAGGGTTTAGATTTAAAAATCAAATACGTTTTTGAAGCCTTAAACAACGATGTTGATTTTAGCTCTTTAAACATTATCTCTTATAAAACATTAGAGTCTTTGAGATTTAAAAATAATTTGGTGATTATAGCAGATATTGAGTATGAAATATCTTCAATGTTTATTCAGACTTATAACCAGATGCAAAAAGTTGATTCCTTAATTACACAAAAGCTCAAATAAAATCAATAATTTCAGTTTAATAATCAAGCGTCAGTTCGAGTGTTTTGCTTTTTACTGAGTTCTCTAAGTAAAATGCAAAATGTATCGAGAACGCTTTTTTAATAATTGTTATGACTTCTGATTCTACGTTGCTATCAGACAGGTATAACCCCAACTCGAAAGTTTCCTCATGTTATATAAATAGTTATAGCATATCCATAGTCTTCTTTTGTAACTTTAAGAACAATTTAACAAACACTCAAAGTCTAAACCTGTAAAAAACAAAGTATTTATTTAACAAGAATGCACCTACCTTTCTTTTTACTGAAGTTTTATTTAATACCATCATCAACTATGCGCATCAAAAAGCACCTTGCCTTCCTAGCTCTCATCCTAATCGTTTTTTCCTGTAAAAAGAAGCCTGTTGAAACTGATAACATTTTCAAATTTCGTGATTATGTCAGCTACACTACTTCTGGTCGTGTCTCTGTAGCTGACCCAATAAAAATTAATTTAGCTGAAGAAGTTAGCGGTTGGGAAGCAGAGCAAAGCATTGATGCCAAAATCGTAAAAACACATCCTTATGTTGAAGGTTCTTTAAAAGCATTAAACAAGCACACCCTTGTATTTACGCCAGACGAAAACCTAGAGCCAGACACCGAATACACGGTAACGGTAAATTTAGCTGACATCTATAAAAATATCCCAAAAGATTTTGAGTATTATACCTTTCAGTTTAAAACCATAAGACCAAGTTTCAACCTTATTACCAACAATGTGCAATCGTACAGTAAAGAATGGCAATATGTTTTAGGAACGCTACAATCGGCAGATGTTATTGCTCTAGAGGACGCTAAAAAATTGGTAGAAGCTTCTCAAAATAACAAAGACCTCAATATTGTATGGTTAGAAAGCAATGATACTTCTCGTTATTTCGAATTTAAAATCGATAGTATTAAGCGCGAGATTGAAGATAACAAAGTCCTTGTCTCTTGGGATGGCAAAGCTATTAACGCAGATAATAAAGGGGAAAACTACCTCAACATTCCTGGCAAAAACAACTTTACCATTATAGAAACTAATGTAATTCAAAATCCTGAGCAGCACCTAACCATCAACTTTTCAGACCCACTACAAAAGCAACAAAATTTTGCCGGTTTGGTAACACTTCAAAATGTAAAAAACCCAAAATACATCGTCGATGGTAATGTGCTAAAAGTGTATCCAGACACTAAGTTGGTTGGCAACATTAAAGTTGATGTATTCACAGGAATTAAAAATACCGATGGTTTCAAACTTAAAAATCAGTATACCCAAACCTTAACTTTTGAAGAATTAAAACCTCAGGTACGTTTAATAAGCAGTGGTTCTATTTTACCAAATTCAAAAGACTTAAAATTCAATTTTGAAGCCGTTAATTTGAGTAAAGTCGATGTAAGAATCATCAAACTTTTTGAAGATAATGTACTTCAGTTTTTACAAGACAATAACCTCAATAGCGACAATAGTTACGCGATTAGAAATGTTGGCCGTCGCATTGCCAAAGAAACCATAACACTTATTCAAAATCCATCTCAAAACACAGGAAAATGGAAAGCCTACAGCATCGATTTATCTAAATATTTACAAGCAGATGCTGGTGCTATTTATCGTGTGGAAATCGACTTCAAAAAAGACTACTCTTTATACGATTGTTCGTCAAATGTTGAAACTTCAGATGTTGATGAAGACGATTACTATGATGATTATTACGACGACTATTATGAGGATGATGTTTATGCTTCCGAAGACATTTCCGAAGAAGAGCAAGACTTAAGAGAAGAGCGTTATTGGGACAATCTTACTTATAGCTATAAGAACAGAAATTACAATTATCGCGAAAGAAATAATCCGTGTACAGCATCGTATTTCAACTACGGCAACAAAGGCATTGCTGCCAACCTTATTGGCTCTAACCTTGGTGTTATTGCAAAGCAAGGCAACGATAACAATTACTTTTTTGCAGTGACCAATATTTTAGATACTAATCCAGAATCTGGAACAAAAATCACATTATACAACTATCAACAGCAAGCTTTGGCAGAAGGTATTACCAATCAAGATGGTATTGTAGAAATTGACGCCAAAAAACGTGCAGCTTTTGCGGTTGCTGAAAAAGGCAACAACATAAGCTATGTAAAATTGTTTGATGGCAACGCACTCTCTCTAAGTAAATTCGATGTCTCTGGAAGCAGATTGCAACGTGGTCTTAAAGGCTACATTTATGGCGAACGTGGTGTTTGGCGACCTGGTGACAGTCTGTTTTTAACCTTTGTGCTTAATGACAAAGCGAACAAATTACCAAAACGCCATCCTGTAAAATTAGAAATCACAGATCCAGTCGGCAAATTGGTCTATCGTAAAGTTTCGACCGACAATCTCAACAACTTCTATGATTTTAAAGTGCCTACTTCATCAGATTATAAAACCGGAAATTACAATGCTAAAGTCTCGGTTGGTGGTGCCAATTTTACCAAAAGTTTAAAAATTGAAACGGTAAAACCAAACCGTTTAAAAATTAAAATCGATTTTGAAGACAAGGTGCTCAGCAACAACAAACCGCTTCAAGGCGATTTGAATGTGGCTTGGCTTCACGGTGCACCTGCAAAAAATTTAAAAGCTGAAATTAAGGCGAAATTCACCACAAAATACACCAGTTTTGATGGTTATAAAAACTATGAATTCAACGACCCAACACGTAATTTCAGTACGGAAGAAACCAATGTTTTTGAAGGTAATCTTGATACTGAAGGCAATGCAAAAGTAAATTCAACATTAAACATTGGGAAAAATGCACCTGGAATGTTAAACGCACAATTCCTGGTTCGTGCTTTTGAAAATGGTGGCGATTTTTCACTCGATGCATTCACGGTTCCGTATGCACCTTACGAGAGTTTTGTTGGTTTGCGTTCGCCTGAAGGCAATCGTTACGATTCTTTCTTTACAGACGAAAATCACACCTTTGATATTGCTACAGTTGATGCCAACGGAAAACCTGTTCAGCGCAAAAAATTAGAAGTGAAAATCTATAAAATTGAATGGCGTTGGTGGTGGAATTCCTCTTATGATAACCTATCAAGCTACGTGTCTAGCAATTACCACAGACCAATGCAACAATATGAAATTGATACAGATGCTTCAGGTAAAGCGAGCTTCAAAATCAATATTCCTGAAAAAGACCGTGGACGCTACCTCATCAGAATTGTGGACCCAGTAAGTGGTCACGCTACTGGTCGTACAGCATATTTCTATAAAAATTGGTGGTCTAATTCGCCATCTGGCGACAAGGATGCGGCTAAAATGTTAGTCTTTTCAACCGACAAGGACAACTATACTATTGGCGAAACGGCAAAACTTACCTTTCCATCTGGTAGTGAAGGTAGAGCGTTAATCAGCATAGAAAATGGCACGGAAGTTTTAAAACACCAATGGGTAAAAACGCAACCTGGCGAGACTACAGTTGATATTCCTGTAACGCCAGAAATGGCACCAAACGTATTTATCAATATTTCGTTGCTGCAGCCTCACGCTATAACTTCTAACGATTTACCGATTCGTTTGTATGGTGTTATTCCTATGATGGTAGAAAATCCTGCTACCAAATTAGAGCCGCAAATTAAGATGCCAGAAGTTATTAGACCTGAGCAATCGTACGAGATAAAAGTATCTGAAAAGAATAACAAACCAATGACTTACACTATTGCAGTTGTTGAAGAAGGTTTACTCGATTTAACCCGTTTTAAAACACCAAATGCTTGGGATAGTTTCTACGCTCGTGAAGCCTTAGGTGTAAAAACTTGGGATATTTTTGACGATGTTATTGGTGCGTATTCTGGTAGTATAGACCAAGTGTTTGCCATTGGTGGTGATGGTTCTGCAGCCAAAAGCAAAAACAAAAAAGCCAATCGCTTTAAACCTGTGGTAACTTATCTAGGACCATTCTTGTTGAAAGAAGGGCAAACCAAAACACATCAGCTTAAAATGCCAAACTATATTGGTGCTGTGCGCACAATGGTTGTGGCAGGAAACAATAACAAAGAAGCCTACGGAAGTGCTGAAAAATCTGTTCAGGTTAAAAAGCCTTTGATGGTTTTGGCTACTTTACCGCGTAAGTTAAGTCCTGGCGAAAAAGTAACGCTTCCGGTTACCGTTTTTGCAATGGAAAACAAAGTGAAAAACGTCAACCTATCCTTAAAATTAAGTGATGGTATTACGGTAAAAGGTCAGCAAACACAATCGCTTCAATTTGATAGACCAGATGAAAAAATGGTGTATTTTGAATTGGATGTTTCCAAAGCAAAAGGTATCAATACGATTGAAGTCATCGCTACAGGAAATGGCGAAAAGTCCAACTACAAAGTAGAGATTGATGTTGAAAATCCTAACCCAATCACCTCTCGTGTTATTGATAAGGAATTGGCTGCCAATGGTAATCAAACGATAGAATTTTCAACCTTTGGCGAACCTAGCACCAACTATGCAACGGTAGAATTTTCAACCTTGCCGCCAATGGATTTCTCTAAACGTATGGAATATCTCATTCGTTATCCTTATGGTTGTGTTGAACAAACCACGTCTAGTGTATTTCCGCAGTTGTACTTAACAGATATTTTTGACTTAACGGACAAAAAGAAAAAAGAAGTACAGCAAAATATTGAAAATGGTATTCGTCGTTTAGGCACCTTCCAAAATCCTGATGGCGGATTAGGGTATTGGCGCGGCGAGCGAACCGCAAGTGATTGGGGAACGAGTTACGCAGGCCATTTTATGATTGAAGCCGAAAAGAAAGGGTTTGTTTTACCTCTGATTTTCAAGAGCAACTGGATTGCGTACCAACGCCAAGCAGCTCGCAACTGGCGACCAAGTTACAGACATTACCATAGTGACTTAACACAAGCCTACAGATTGTACACGTTAGCATTGGCAGGAAGTCCAGATTTAGCAAGTATGAACCGATTACGTGAGTTTGAAGACATTTCGAATGATGCTAAATGGCGATTGGCTGCAGCTTATGCTTTGGCAGGACAAAAAGAAGCGAGTCAAGCGATAGCAAAAACGGCAAATATTGATTTTCAACCTATCAATTCTGATAATTACACATACGGTTCGTTACACAGAAACAGAGCAATGGCTTTGGAAGCTATGCTGCTTACCAACGATTCTAAAAAAGTAGAATTGGCAAAAAGCATTGCAAAATCGTTATCCAGTGACCAATGGATGAGCACGCAAACCACAGCCTACAGTTTATTGGCAATGGGTAAACTTATTGTTGAAAATGGCGGAAAAGATTTAAAACTAAGCTATTCCATAAACGGAAAATCGGAAACTATTGATACTAAAAATGGTATTGCTCAACGTAACATTCCTGTGAATGATGGCGCAAATCAAATTACAGTCAATAATAGCAGAGACAATATGGTCTATGTAAGAATTTTAAACTCTGGAAAACTGAAATTAGGGGAAGAACTTCCCGTTCAGCGTGGTTTTTCAATTTCAACAGTCTATAAAGATTTACAAGGCAACATAATTGATGTTCGCAAATTACAGCAAGGTCAAGATTTTGTGGCAACGGTAAGCATTTCTAACCTCACGAGTGATTATGTAAATGATGTAGCGCTGACTCAGATTTTCCCATCTGGTTGGGATATCGTCAACACACGTTTTACAGATTTTGGTGACACAACGGTAAGCCAAGCCAGATATACAGATATTAGAGACGACCGCGTCAACTTCTTCTTTGATATGGACAGAAGCGGCACACGTGGCACAAAGACCTTTACAGTAATGCTCAATGCCTCGTATTTAGGCACCTACTATTTACCAGGTGCGCAAGCCGAAGCAATGTATGATAATGACGATTATTTAGTGCGCAACAAAGGGCAATGGGTTACTGTTGAAAAGTAAAATTCCTGCGAAAGCAGGAATCTCATAAAAGTAACGTCAGTTCGAGTGATTCTGACTAAAAGTCAGAATTGTATCGAGAACAAATAGAAGTAAAAAAGGTTTCTTTTTCTCGATACTAATTTCAACCTATAAATAGCTTGAAATTCACTCGAAATGACGAAACTTGAAAAGACTGAACTAATTTAAAATAGATTCTGAATCAACACTTCGACAAGGCTTCGACAAGCTCAGCCTGACAGCTCAGTGTGACAGTTCAGAATGACAAAAACAAAGCTAAACTACTTGTCGTCCGGAAGACAAGCATCCAAAGAGAACAAACCGCTAAAATGTTCAATTTAAAACTTAGAAAAAATGAAAAATTTAAAAATGATTTTAGCGATTGGATTTGTATTCAACATCCTAGTAGTAACAGCACAACAAAACGCTTATGTATCGGCAGAAAGCGGATTGTCTATGAGAGATCAGCCTGATGTTAGCGGTAAAATGCTAACAAAATTAGCCTATGGCGAAGCCATTGGTGTGTTAGAAAAAACCAATAAACAATTGGTTGTACTCGATGCTGGCGAAAAAGTAAGTGGCGAATGGGTTAAGGTGGAAACCAGAAACCATATTGGTTATGTGTTTGATGGCTATTTATCATCAGAAAAAATTGCCAAAACCATTCGTCTGAAATTAAAAGATTTAAACGTTGAAATTAAAAATTTAGCAACGAGTGATTACAAGCGTTCGCACGATTTAAACAATAGCGAAACAGCAACCATCAATGTTGACGCAGACGCAACGCCAGAAGGTAAAAATATCGTTTTAGTAGATAGCGACTATAAGCACGTAAGCTTGTTTCAACGTTATGAAAATAGTTTCTCATTTATGAGTGCTGATGCTAAATGCAACACTAACGAGTGGACACAATTTGACACCGAATGGAAGCCATTAAAGCAACTCAATTCTAACACTTATGAGACTTTGACATACACTGAAAAGGATTGGATTACTTTTATTGAAACAGCAACAAAAGATTTAAAAGATGATGTGGTAGATAAGTGCGGCGAAGATTGGTTGAATTATGTAAAGACCATTGATAATGTTAAAGACTTTCCTGTGAGTGTATCGACAAATCGTGTATTTATCAAAATGATTTTAACCGATTTTGAAGATAATGTAACAGAAAAAATCATTGAATTTGAGATGCCAAAAGGCTCTTGACTAAATTACACCCCTAAAGTCCCCTCAAGGGGACAATAGTTATAACTAAACTTTTGAGGGCTGTCCCCTTGAGGGGACTTTAGGGGTGTTTTATTAAAACAAAATATGAAGGATAAACAAAATTACTACGCAGTCATATTCACATCAACCCAAACCGATGACACTGAAGGCTACTCAGAAATGGCTGAAAAAATGGAAGCCTTAGCCAGACAACAAAAAGGTTTTATTGGAATTGATAGTGCTCGCAACACTTCGACTGCACTTCGACAAGCTCAGTGTGACACGCTCAGTGCAGGTACTGGAATAACGGTCAGTTATTGGAAAAATTTAGAAGCCATAAAAAGCTGGAAAGCCAATACTGAACATTTACTCGCACAACAAAAAGGACGTGAGCAATGGTATAATTGGTACAATGTAAAAATTTGTAAAGTTGAACGTGAGTACCAATTCCTGCGAAAGCAGGAATCTCGAGAATAAAATAACAAACTGTCATTACGAGGAATGAGGCACGAATAATAGCCTGTACTGAGCTCAGTCGATGTATGGTAATCTCAAACACAAGAAACAGATTGCTTCACTGGGTTCGCAATGACGATTCAATTAGCGCCTTACAGCAAAGTGTCCTTTAACTTCTTGTCCATCCAAAACAATTCTATACCAATAATCAGATGCCGGAAGAGGACTACCATTATATGTTCCATCCCAAAACACATTGGAGTTTATGGCACTGTACAATTGTTTTCCGTATCGATCAAAAATATAGACTTCTGAAGACGTAAAAAACGGTGCTACATTAAAAATAAAGAAGTCGTTATCACCATCTCCATTTGGCGTTATAAACTTCTGAATGTAAAAATGTAAGTGATCTTGAAATATCACAAAATCACAATCAGAAGACTTTACATAAATAGTATACAAACCACTTAATAGATTATTGAATGTATTGCTACTTTGATAGTTTACACCATCTAGAGAATATTGATAATCACCATTGTTCAATACATTTACAATTATCGATCTACCATCAGTGGTTATACTTTCTATTTCAGGAATTTCTATTTCTGTTACTGTAAAAGTTATAATGTCAGTTAAGCATCCATCCGTTACTTCAACACTATAACTACCTGCCATATCTACTGTTATAGAACTAGTCATCTCACCAGAATCCCATAGATATTGTGGATTAACAATGTCTGAAGTGGCATAGAGTGTAACTTCTCCTCCCTCACAAAACGATACAAACTCTTCTCTAGACTCTATTGGCTGTGTACCTTCTATTTCCCAATCGCAAATATCATCATTAAATACAACCGATTGCCAACAAAGCAAATCTTGAGGTGGCTCAGGCTGTGTTCCTGAAACTTCCCATGAACAAGTATCATTATTAAAATTTGGTGTTTCCCAGCACTCAATATCTGTTGGCGCTTCAGGTTGTGTTCCTGTAATATCCCATTCACAAGTATCATTATTAAATGTAGTTGTTTCCCAACATTCTAGTTCTGGCATTTCCGGTTGTGATCCTGTTACTTCCCAAGTACAGCTTGTATTGTTGAAAGTCGCTGTTTCCCAACATTCTAAATCTGTAGGTGGATTTGGCTGTGTGCCAGTTACTATCCAATCACAAAGTGTATCATCAAAAGTTATAGTTTGCCAACATTCAATATTTGGAGGTTGAGGAACTTCATTAACAATTATTGTATAAATATCCGAAAAAGTAATACAATCAGCATCATTTAAATTTGCAGCAAACTCAGCAACCTTTGCCCTGAAGTACGCTGTGGTTGTAATATCGTTTATAATAAATGTTTCATTAGTTTCACCAGTAATATCAGACCAATTAGCACCATCTGTACTGATCTGCCATTGATAAAAATGCTCGCTAAAAACCACATTATCTGGAGTTGCCGTTATCGTATCAGAAAAAGGTATTTGACTTGCACATAATTCTGTTGAATTAGCATTTACAGAATCCTCTACTATAATAGAATCGCCACAACTCTTAAAGACTATATCGTCGAGCGCTAAATCATTACCACAACCACCAGATCCATTATTAAGCATTTTAAGTATCACCGAAGTCTGACCTGGATTAGATTGAAAAACGAGTGCATATTGATTCCATTCTGGTGTTATAGTACTTGTAATATCACCTGTGTCACCAGAAGCTAAAAGATTGGTATCTGAACTATCCCATATTTCAAATCTAACATTAATAGGAATAGTATTTGGACTACAAAAACCATTTGAAGGAGATAGGTTAATCATCCAAGACGAAAACTCATAAGTTGTATTCTCACACAAACCGGAAATAGTTGCTCTGTAAAACTCACCAGAGGTGAAATCTGAATTAATAATCAACATTCTCCCATTAGTATCATTTGGAGTATGATCATCTACATCAAACCAATCAAAATAATTTGAATTACTTGACACTGTGTATAAACCATCATCTGGTGGCTGTCCATTTGCATAAGTGTAAGTTGTTGTACCAGCTGGTAATGAAGTATCTTGGATACCTACACCAAAATCCTCAACAAAAATTGGATCACCAGAATTTCCTTGGCAAAACCCTAATTGGGCAACTGCTTTCCCTGTTGTTAGAGAAAAACATAAAAAAAATAGGACTTTAAGATCTAATAGGGATTTTTGCACGTTTAAATATATAGATAAGTTTATGTCTTAATTTTAAATTTTCGATAAAAAGACCAAAAAAACACTTTTGTATAGTTCATGTATAGGTTAATTAGATATTTTAAGCGAAATAGGATAAAATCCATTGTGATTTTGATTCTTTTTGCAATCTATTATTTCAGTTTACCTAAAATATTGTTCAAAGACCCAACAGCTACTGTAATTACAAGCAACAACAATGAATTATTAGGTGCTAAAATTGCAGACGATGGTCAATGGCGATTTCCTGAAACCGACAGTGTACCTGAGAAATTTAAAACCTGTCTTCTACTTTTTGAAGACGAATATTTCTATAAGCATCCTGGTTTTAATCCTATTTCAATATTTAAAGCTTTAAAACAAAACATAAGTTCTGGCTCTGTAAAACGTGGCGGAAGTACACTCACACAGCAAGTGATTCGCTTATCTCGAAAAGGACAATCTAGAACCTATCTCGAAAAACTAAAAGAGCTTATTCTAGCAACACGATTAGAGTTCAGACATTCTAAAGACGATATTTTAAAACTGTATGCAAGTCACGCGCCTTTTGGAGGCAACGTGGTTGGTATTGATGCCGCAGCTTGGCGCTATTTCAATAGAGAGGCCTCTAATTTATCTTGGGCAGAAAGTGCAACCCTTGCGGTTTTACCCAATGCACCAAGTCTAATTTATCCAGGAAAAAACCAACAACGACTACTAGACAAACGCAATCGCTTATTAAAAAAGTTGTTAGACAATGGCACTATAGATGAGCTCACTTACAAGCTTTCCATCGCTGAAACTTTACCACAAAAACCGTATCCTTTACCTCAAATTGCACCGCATTTATTACAAAAAGTAGCTAAACATAATAAAGGTAAGCGACTAAAAACAACGGTTGATATTGCTTTACAAACACAAGCTAATCATATTGTAAAGCAACACTACAACAGCTTAAAACAAAATGAGATTTATAACATTTCTGTATTGGTTTTAGACGTTAAAACCAGAAAAGTCTTGACTTATATTGGTAATTCGCCAACAGATAATGCACATCAAAAAAGTGTGGATATTATTGACAAACCCAGAAGTACAGGTAGTATTTTAAAACCGTTTTTATATGCTGCTATGCTAGATGCTGGCGATTTATTACCACATACTTTGGTCGCTGATGTTCCCACACAATTTGGCAGTTACCAACCCGAAAATTACGACAAGTCTTACGATGGCGCAGTACACGCTAACGAAGCCTTATCACGCTCATTGAATGTGCCTGCTGTACGAATGCTTCAGGATTTTGGGTTAGACCGTTTTTATCATTATTTGAAGCAATTAAAGTTGAAGGATTTAAGATATAATGCCAATCATTATGGCTTGTCTTTGGCGCTTGGTGGTGCCGAAAGTAACCTCTGGGATTTGTGCAAAAGCTATGCAGCAATGACTTCAACCTTAAATCATTTTAATGACAATTCCAGCGAATATTTTACCAACGAATTTGTAGAACCTATTTATAGCTTTGAATCTGAAGTCGACTTCGGAAAACTGGTTTCTGAAAAGTCTGTTTTTGATGCTGCGTCCATCTATTTCACGTTTGAAAGTATGAAACAAGTCAACAGACCTGAAAGTGATGAAAGCTGGGAATTTTATGACTCATCTCAAAACATTGCTTGGAAAACAGGTACCAGTTTTGGGTTTAGAGATGCTTGGGCCATTGGTACTACGAAAAATCATGTAGTTGGTGTTTGGGTCGGCAATGCTGATGGCGAAGGTCGTCCTGGTTTGGTTGGTGTACAAACTGCTGCACCAATTTTGTTTGATGTTTTTGATATTCTACCAAAAAGTGAATGGTTTGCTAGACCTTACGACGAAATGATTGAAGTGAGCATTTGTAAGAAAAGTGGCTACCAAGCTTCAACTGTTTGTGATGATGTTGAGCTTAGATTTATTCAAAATTCTGGACAAAAAACAGCACCTTGTCCGTTTCACAAACTTGTTCATTTGGATACTTCTGAGCAATTTCAAGTGAATTCTTCTTGTGAAACTATTTCAAACTTAAAAACAACATCTTGGTTTGTTTTACCACCACTTCAGGAATATTATTTCAAAACTAAAAATCCGTTTTATAAACCGTTGCCGCCTTTTAGAAATGATTGTGTTGAAACTTCAGCAATTCACATGGAATTTATTTATCCAAATCAACAAAATACCATTTTTCTACCCAAAGATTTTGATGGTAACACCAACGATTTAATTCTAAAAGTAGCACACTCTAAACCAGAGTTGACGCTATATTGGTATATTGACAACCAATATATCGGAACAACAAAAGACATACACGACATGGCCATTTTACCTCAGCAAGGCGACCATACAATTACTGTAGTTGATGATTTGGGCAATGAAATAAAGCATAGGATAACTGTGGCTAATTAAAATATATTATTTATGCCTATTGTGTATTTAATAAAATTCGTCACTTCGAGTGAGTTTTTCGATTGAAATGAGAAAAATCTGTATCGAGAAGCAGAATTTTTGCAATAAAAAGTTCTCGATACAATTTTTCGTGCCTCAAAATTACTCGAACTGACGTCAAATCATATTTTAAGTACTCAAAATGCTTAACAGTTATTATTTATATAGTCAAATCCTTATTTTTGCATCAAAACACGTAAAATGGAAACACTACAATTTGTACATTCTGGTTGGGCATACATTGTTTTGCTAGTCTTAGTCATTGCAACGTTTAATGCTTTAATAAAGTTTTTTAGTGGAAAAGAATATAGTCCTGTAGACTTTAGATTTTCGTTATTTGCATTAATTACAATGCACATTCAGCTATTAATTGGAATTATTTTGTTTTTCTCTAAAGATTATTTTTCGACAATAAAAGAAGTTGGCGGCATGGGAGAAGTGATGAAAAATTCAGCTTTAAGAAATTTAATTGTAGAGCATCCTTTAACAATGATTATTGCAGTAGCATTAGTAACTATTGGCTACTCAAAACATAAAAAGAAATTAGTTTCTAAGCCCAAGTTTAAGCTTCTAGCTATTTTTTACACTCTAGCTTTAGTGTTAGTACTAGCTAAGATTCCTTGGAATTTATGGTTTAATTAATAAAAAAGGCGCAAATTTTAATTTGCGCCTTTTTATTTTTATCTAATGGATTAACCTTTATCGGTTACTCCTTCAGAATCTTCTTTAACTTCCTTTATAAGGTATACATATACTGGGAAGTGGTCGCTAAATCCATTTGTAAAGCCTCCATTTGCAAAACTTCTTAAAGGATAACCTTTGTAACGTCCTCTTTTATTAAACATGTAAGAAGGATTATAAATACCTGCTTTCCAAAATCTAAATGAAGAATAATCATCTTCTAATAATGGCTTTGTCATCATAATTTGATCGAATAAGCTCAAGGCATCTCTATAAGCAGTAGTTCCCCATCCTTTATCAGTAAACATTCTCTCATATGGGTTATAGATACCTTTAAGCGGTACTTTCTTTTTATCCTTCTTTGCTTTTAGTACTTTTTTTACACTTTCGTTAGTTGGGTCATCATTTAAATCTCCCATTGTAAATATCTTGGCATATGGATCTATAGATTGTAAGGAGTCTATAATACGCTTGTTTAGTTTTGCTGCGGCAACACGTTTTGGTCTACTTCTAGCCTCACCTCCACGTCTAGATGGCCAGTGATTAACAATAATATGTATTAAATCACCATCTAACTTTCCGCTAACCAATAATTGATCTCTTGTTCTTATCCTATCTCTACTAACATCATCATAAATTACAAGTTCATGAGTACTAGTGTCAATAGGTCTAAATAATTCTTTTTGGTATAATAAAGCAACATCAATACCTCTGCCGTCTGGACTTTCGTAGTGGATAATTCCATAATCTTTAGCCAATAATAATGGGTCGTTAACTACATCCTCTAGCACATCTCTGTTTTCAATTTCGCAAACACCAATAATAGCAGGAGAATTATTTGCTTTGTCTGCACCAATATTGGCAATTACTCTTGCCATATTTTTTACCTTTTTTGTGTACACCTCAGCGCGATTTCCTTTCATTTCCATTATTGGGCTTGCCTCATCGTTTTTTAATGGATCGTTGATAGTGTCAAATAGATTTTCTAAATTGTAGAACGCTACTGTATGTATTTTGAAGCGCTTTTCTTCTTGTGCTTGAACATTAAAAACACTGATTATTACAAGCAGAGTTAGAAGAGATTTTAAAATTTTCATCTGATAGTTTTTTATTTTTAAGTTTAGGTCAGATGGAACACCTTAGTTTGATGATTGTATCCAAACAATATTATTTCTTAGGTGTTTCATAGTTGATATATTATCTAATTGTTATATCCTAAGCAAATTGCTTGCCAAAAGTATGTAATTATTATAAATAACGTACATTTGCACGCCTTAAATAACTATTATTTAATCTAACATTACAATCAATTTAAAATTAGGTATGAAAAAAAGTTTTTTATTATTTCTGTTCTCAATCGCTTTCTCTTTAGCAAGTTTTGCACAGCAAACAGTTGTTAAAGGAAGTGTTTTAGACGGAACAACAGGAGAACCAATTCCTGATGTAACTATTACTATTGAAGAAACTGAACAGACCTTGAAAACCGATGCTAAAGGAGAGTTTAGTTTTACTCAGAACGTTCCTTTAGGAGAGCAAGTTCTGAAAATTGAAAAAGTAGGATATGTTACCAAACGTTACCCAATCATTGTTAATCAAGGGCAAACCGTAGATATTAGCGGTATGACCCTAGACTTTGACACAAGTGACAAAAAAGACCTCTTTATTATTTCCATCTCAGATGATAATTTAAATAGTGAAGATGACGGTTTAACCGACAACATCTCTGGTCTTTTACAAGCCTCTAGAGACGTGTTTTTAAGTGCTGCAGCATTTGACTTTAGCGCTACATTCTTTAGACCAAGAGGTTTAGACAATGCTAATGGTAAAGTACTCATTAATGGTATTGAGATGAACAAGCAGTTTAACGGAAGACCTCAATGGGCAAATTGGGGAGGTTTAAATGATGTTCAGCGAAACCAAGAATTCTCAATGGGAATGTCTGCTAACGATTATAACTTTGGTGATTTAGCAGGTACTAACAACATTGTAATGCGTGCCTCTAAATACAGAAGAGGAGGACGCATCTCTTATGCTTCTGCAAACAGAAGTTACCAAGGAAGAGTTATGGCAAGCTATAGTTCTGGTTTGCTAGAAGGCGGCTGGTCTTACTCTGTTTTAGGGTCTAGACGTTTTGGTGAAGAAGGTTACATTGACGGAACATTATACGACGCTAACTCTTTATTTGTTGCAGTAGAAAAGCAATTGAACGAAAATCATAGTTTAAACTTTACAGGTATCTACGCTCAAAACAGACGTGGACGTTCTACGGCAATTACACAAGAAGTATATGATTTAAAAGGAAGACGATATAATCCATTTTGGGGAAACTTAAATGGTGAGCAGCGTAATTCTAGAATGCGTGAAACCAATGAGCCTATTTTAATGCTCAATCATTATTGGAAAATATCTGATAAAGTAAGATTAAACAATAATGTTGCTTATCAATTTGGTGAAATTGCCAATTCTAGAATAGATAATGGTGGTACGCGTTTAGTTACCATAGACGGTGAAGACGCTTACTTAGGTGGAGCAAGAAACCCAACACCAGAGTATTATCAAAATTTACCTAGTTTCTTCTTACAAGATGCTAACCCAACAGCTTACGACTACCAACAAGCATACTTAGCACAACAAGACTTTATAAATGATGGTCAATTAGACTGGAATAGTATGTATGGAGCTAATGCTTTATTAAGAAATCAAGGTGGAAATTCTTTATATGCTGTCCAATCTGATGTTGTAAAAGATCAGCAATTAACATTTAACTCTATATTAGATGCAGACTTAGCTGACAATATTAGATTAAATGCTGCTGTAAGCTATAGAAATCTTAAAAGTGAAAATTTTGCAAGATTGGAAGATTTACTTGGTGGCACAGGCTACTTAGATGTAGACTTCTTTGCAGAAGAAGATGACAACTCTACAATTAGTGATGAAGTTGCAGCAAATTTAGCTCAGAGTGATGTAAGAAACCCTAATCGTATTGTTGGTGAAGGTGACCGTTACAAGTACAACTATGAAATGAATGCTAACGTTATAAGTGGTTTTGCACAAGCGCAATTTAAATATAACAAAGTAGACTTCTATGTTGGTGCTAACTTATCGCAAACAACGTACCAAAGAACAGGTTTATATGAGAATGGCTTCTTCCAAGGAGGTGGTAATGATGGTTCTTTTGGCGACAGTGATAAATTAGATTTCTCTAATTACGGAATTAAAGGTGGTTTTACTTATAAAGTAACCGGTAAACACCTAGTAGATGTAAATGCAAGCTACTTTACAAAGGCACCTTCAATCAGAAACTCTTTTAGTAATGCAAGACAATCTAATGCAACTGTAATAGGGTTAGAGAGTGAAAAAATTCAATCTGTAGACGTAAGTTATATTTTTAGATCTCCTATTGTGAAGGCTAGATTAACAGGTTTTTACTCTGGGTTTAAAGATGGTTCTGATATAGGTTTTTATTTTACAGAAGACTTAGCTGGTTTAGGTGTTGATTCAGGAGATGCTTTTGTACAAGAAATATTAACTAATATCGAAAGAAGACATGTTGGTTTAGAGTTTGGTATTGAAGCACAAGTAACACCGACAATTAAATTAAAAGGTGCTGCATCTATTGGTCAATACACATTTCAAAACAATCCCAATTTGTACTTAACCAGTGTAGATTTCTTAAATAGAAGCGATATAGATCCTCAGGTTACTTTTGGAGATGGTACAACTAATTTAGATGGTTACCACGTAGCTGGAGGACCAGAACGTGCTTTCCAAATAGGTTTTGAATATAGAGATCCTAGCTATTGGAATATTGGAGTTACTAGTAACTTCTTCTCTAATGCTTATTTAGATGTAAGTAACTTAGCAAGGTCTGCAAACTTCTCTTCAGATTTTGATGGTAACACATTTAATGACTACGATGAAGCAATTGCAAAGGATCTTTTAAGACAAGAACAGTTTGATGACTACATGTTAGTTAATATTATTGGTGGTAAATCTTGGAAAATCAATGATTATTTCGTTGGTTTCTTTGCAACCATTAATAATGTATTTAATGAAGAATATAAAACAGGAGGTTTTGAGCAATCACGTTTAGCTAACTTCCGTCGTATGCAAGAAGACCAGTCTAGAGACAATGGTCCGATATTTGGCCCTAGGTATTTCTTTGGAAATGGTACTACTTACTACCTTAATGTATATGTAAGATTTTAAAAAGCTATGTTAGAACAAAATAAAATTATAAAAATGAAAACTTTAAAAATTAACAAAATTATACTACTTCTTATAGGTTTAGTAGTATTTAACGCTTGTGTACAAGATGACGAGTTTAGTACACCAGATACCACAGTTACTGAGCCAGAATTAAATGGTAATGTTATAGAATTAACCGCTGTTGCTGGTGATATTGGTCAGCTTCATGGTGGTGAGGTAGATTTTGAAAATGATGAAGACTTCGTAATGTATGATGGTGAAGGACCTATCACCTATGTACAAGGTTATGTAATATCTTCTGATGAAGGAGGTAACTTCTTCGAAGAAATCATTATACAAGATAAACCTGAAAATCCAACTATTGGATTTAAAGTCTTATTAGATGTTAATCCTTTATTTATACGTTACGAAGTAGGTCGTAAAGTTTACATAAGATTAAACGGATTATATGCAGGTATTTCTAATGGTGTTTTAGCGCTTGGCGAGCTAGACGGTGAACGTATTGGAAAAATCCCAGCTTCTAGTGAAAATGAAGTAGTTCAAAGATCTGCCGAAGTTGCTACAATTGTACCGTTTCCTTTAAGTATAGAAGAATTTACTGAAGAGAATAATGACAAGACAAATTTAATGATAAGATTAGAAGATGTACAATTTAAGAGAAGTGAGGCTGTAGGAGATGATGCGTTGACTTACGCTGGTGAGCCTTCGGATGAGTTTGATGGTGAGCGCACTTTAGAGAGTTGTGCAGGATCTGCTTCTGCAGTATTCAGCACAAGTACTTTTGCTGATTTTAAGGGACTTAAATTACCTTCAGGAAGAGGAAGTATGACGGCTATTTTATCTAAGGATTTCTTTGGAGAAATATTCAATGTTGTTATAAATTCGCCTGAAGACATCAATTTTGAAGATGTAGAACGTTGTGACCCATTCAACATAGACGATTTTAACATCGTTTACGAAGAAGACTTTACTGATGGCCTTGCAGGTTGGGACGTTATAAATACAGTTGGAACAGAAGCCTGGGAAGCTGATGATTTTGGAGGAGACTTTTATGCACGTGCTTCTGCATTCCAAGGTTCTGGTAATCCAGCTGCTACTATGGTGAGTTGGTTGATATCACCTTCTTTTGATTTTGATGCTCAAGCAGACGAACAATTAGTTTTAGAAATAGCAGATGCCTTTAGTGATGCTGGCGAAGAACCATTATCAGTGTATTACTCTACTGATTATACGGCTGGCTCTGATCCTTCTACTGCTACATGGACTGAAATAGGAGCAGATCAAATTGCGGCTTTACCAATTAATACAGGGTTCTTTGATAACGAATATGATCAAACAGATTTAATTGACCTCTCTACTGTTACTGGTAATGGGTTTATTGCCTTTGTTTACGATAGTGAAAACGGATCAATTTCCTCTACTAGAGATTTAGGAAATGTAAAAATTATAACACCTATGTAGTAGAACACAATACTATCAATTTTTACAGAGGCTGTCTTTTTAGATGGCCTCTTTTTTTCATAAATTGAATAATATTAGGATTTAACTTATGCTAGACAATTATTACATCACAATATTTAATCATTATAAAAAGGCATTAGGCAGACGCAGCCTTACACTGGCTATGTTTTATATCAATCTGTTAGAATTGACAATTATTTTAGTATTAGCTGCATTCTTTCTGGCATTTGCCAAGCAAATGAACCTTATAACAATGTCTTCAACAAAATTTTGGATATTATTTAGTTTGATTTCTGTTTTTATAATCTTTAAAAACTGGATGCGATACAATGGCAAAAAAAGAAACATTATTAAGGCAAAGTTAAAAGCCAAACACTCGATTTATCTACTTTGGCTTTTACCTGTAGGTTGTTTAGGTCTCTCTTTTATACTTCTTCAAGTATCATAAAAAAAGCCATCTAATTAGATGGCTTTATATTTTCTAAATTATTAGGAAAACTTTTATTCTGCTTTCTTTTCTTCTTTTTTGCTACACTCTTTTTTACATGCTTCTTTACATGCTTTCTTTTCAGCTTCAGTTTTGTTTGCACAGCCTTTTTTGTCCTTGCAAGTCTCAGCACAAGTTTTAGCTTCACCATCAAAGCTACCGACAACTTTCATATCTTTTACCTTATACACATCACCTACCTTGGCAACAGCTTCTTCTAATGATTTTGGTGTTACTTTAGCTTCATCATATTCTACCATAGCTAAACGCTTATCAAAATCTACCTTGGCGGACTTTACACCATCCATTTTAGCCATTTTCTTTTCAATGGTTTTGGCACAACCCATGGCACAAGTCATTCCATCTATTCCAAATTCTACTTTAGCATAAGTAGCATTTGGGTCTAAGGTTTTAGATACCTCTTTGCTACTCACCTCAACATCTACAGTCTTAACTTCTGGCTCAGCTTTATCTTTACAAGATGTAAAAGCTAAAAGTAAAGCAGAAGCGACAATTACATTCTTAAATATCTTCATAAGTATTAACTCTTAAATTTTGGCTAAATCTAATAAATATTGCTGTTTCTTGCGAAAGAATTAACGATTTTTGTGACGTTTTTAGAAAACACTTGTATGAAAAACCCTAACATTAAGTGGATTTATCTTCTTATTCTTTCCATTATCTGGGGAAGCTCGTTCATTCTTATAAAAAAATCTCTTTTAGGACTCACACCTTATCAACTTGGCGCTATAAGAACTATTTTTACTGGGATCATTTTATTATCTGTTGGGTTTTATCATTTAAAGAACATTCCTAAATCTAAATGGAAGTGGTTGCTATTGTCTGGTTTGCTTGGATCTTTCTTTCCTGCATTCTTTTTTGCTATAGCTGAAACCGAAATTGATAGTGCTGTTGCTTCGATTCTAAACTCGTTAGTGCCATTAAACACAATAATTCTTGGTTTTGCAGTTTTTAAAATTGCGTCAACTAAACGACAAGTATTAGGTGTGATTATTGGATTTATAGGCACTGCCATTTTAATTTTGAAAGGTTCAGAATTAAATCCAAATCAAAACTACCTTTATGCTGGTTTTGTTATTGCCTCTACATTAATGTATGCAGCAAATGTTAACATTATAAAGCGTTATTTACAAGATGTAAAACCTTTAGCTATAGCTGCTGGTAATTATGTTTTTATTATAGTTCCTGCTTTGGTTGTGTTAATTTTTTCTGACTTTTTCTCTACGGAACGCTTAAACCATCCTGATTTGCTTAAGTCTCTAGTTTTCGTCGCTATCCTCTCTATTTTTGGTACTGCAATAGCTAAAGTAGTTTTTAATAAGCTTGTACAAATTTCTACACCAGTTTTTGCTTCTTCAGTTACTTATATTATGCCTATAATAGCATTGATTTGGGGAATTTTAGATGGTGAGTCTTTTAGTATTGTTCAAGGATTAGCAGCAACTCTTATTTTAGTAGGAGTTTATTTGTCTCATAAACGTAAAAAATAAAAAAACCGAAGCTTTCACTTCGGTTTTAATATATTATACCTTGATGATTTTAATTAAAATCTTCAGCGGTTACTCCTTCATTGATTTTTACTTCTGTAGTTTCAAAAGTAAATGATTGAGGGCCTGCGGTAACTTTCATCGTATATGGCATTTTTATGCCACCAACGTCTTTGTAATTAGAATAATCTACAATTGTAGTTATAGATTGCCCTTGCGCTTCATTGGTAGTTTCAGTTCTTAATAAGTAACCCGTTTCTGCGTCGTAATATCTAAAAGATGTTTTATCATCTTTAGTTACTTTTATTTTATAGGCATCCTTACCTTCTATAGTAGTCAGGCTTTCTAATTCAATAGTTGAAGATTCCATATACAGCTCATCAAAAAGACCTTTGGTAGATTTTCTAGAAGATAATTCTTTATCTTCCATCGGAATTTTTCTTCCTTGTTGCTCCATGTAACCATTAGTACCATCAAAGTTTTGCTTCATCAAAGTTCCCATACCTTCAGCAACTACTTCCATTTTGTACTTGTTTGGCGCCATTTGTTTAGTAGTAGCCGTTGGCTTAAAAGGTGCGCCTGGAATAGTCATTTCCGCAATCTCCAATGTTGTGTTTACCTCTCTTAAAGCAGCCTCGCCACCTATAGCATTCACGTAATTTTTAATCACAGACTCTGCCGTTAACCCTTCTGGTAAAGGTTTAGAGAACACTGGCTTTTCTGTTTTATTAGCATATGCATCATAATACATTATTGGAATTCCTGTTTTCTCAAGGTTTTCTAACACTTCACTACCCTTACCAACAACAACAATACGTGCGTTTTCTGGTCTAAAGTGCTTGTTAGCTACGCGCATTACATCGTCTTTAGTTACCGCATTTATTTTTTCTAAATATGTAGAATAAAAGTCTTCTGGTAAATCGTTAAGCTTTATGTTTAAAGCATAATTAGCTATCGTTCTTGGGCTTTCTAAATCTAGAATAAAGTCTCCTACATATTTTGCTTTAGCATTTTCTAAGTCTTTAGTATCTACAGGCTCAGTTTTAATTCTATTGATTTCCTTTAGCGTCTCAACAACAGCACTATCTGTAACCATATTTCTTACTGCTGCACCTGCTGTGAAGCGAGATGCGCCATATCTACTTGGACTAATTCTTGTACGAGCACCATAAGTATAGCCATGCTCTTCACGAAGATTCATGTTTAAGTAACTGCCAAAACCACCACCTAAGATTTTGTTTGCTATTAGCACAGCGTGGTAATCCTCATCGTTCATTTTAAAATCTACATTGTTTGTTAATGAGATATTAGACTGAACTGCATTTGGCATATCTACAAAATTAATTTGTGTGTATTGCGCATTTGGCATTGGAGTTGGTAATGTAATCTCAACTCCAGCAGACTTTTCCCATTTGCCAAAATGATCTTTTATCTTACGTTTAACGTCACTCATTTCAACATCACCTATAATTACTAAGTAAGCATTATTTGGGTTGAAATATTTCTCATAGAATGCTAAAACATCACCAAACTCAATATTATTAACCGTTTCTTCAGTAACAAACTCACCATAAGGATGCTTTACACCATAAGATAATGCAGAGCCTACTCTACCAGCAACAGCGTCTACGCTTTTCTTCTCTGACTTTAGGTTTTCGATTAGTTTTTCTTTTTCTTTTTCAAACTCTTCCTTAGTTAATAATGGATTGATTGCAGCATCTGCCATTAATTCGATTATTCTATCAGAATACTTTGAAAGAGAGCTTGCAAAAGCACTTTGAGAACTAAACCCTAAGTTAGCACCTAGGAAATCTATTTCGTCGTTAAATTCGTCTTTAGGGATGTTAGTAGTTCCGTTTCCTAACATGGCGCCAAGGATACTAGAAACACCTGCCTTATCGCCTTCAGAAATTGGCTTATTATCTATTCTTAATGTAATAGAAACTCTTGGTAGTTTGTGGTTTTCTACTACTAAAACTTCGATACCATTTTTTAACTTAAACTCACCTGGTTTTTCAAGTGTAATTTTAGGTGCAGGTCCTGGTTCTGGTTGCTTAGATCTATCTATTTGTGCATTTACTACACTTACTGTCATTAAAAACAATGCAATAAATGCTGATATTTTAGTTTTCATTTTTCTATTCATTATGTTTTTATTGATCATCTTTCTTTGGTAAGTATTCTAAAATTAATCGTTGATTAGGATTTAAGTATTTTTTAGCAACGTCTCTAATTTCTTCTCTTGTTATAGAGCGATAGATGTCTATTTCAGTGTTAATCAAATTTACATTATCATATAACATGTAATATCTGGCTAAAGAATTTGCAATACCTTCAATACTAGAGTTAGAATTAACGAACTGATTCTCAAACTGGTTTTGCAGTTTTTGATAATCACGTTCTGAAATTAATTCTGTTTGCATTTTAGCAATCTCTTCATCCATTTCTGTTATCAAAGTATCTAAAGACACATCACCTAAAGGCAAACCAAAAAGTGCATAAATACCATAATCTTCTTGACTAATATTAACAGCCTGGACCGCTAAAGCTTGCTTTTGCTCATCAACCATTTTTTTATACAATACAGAACTTTTTCCGCCACTTAGGTAACTAGAAATCATGTCTAAAACGTAAGCATCTCTGTCTTTAAAAGACGGTGTTCTGTATGCTGCTATTACTGCAGGTATTTGAATGTTTGGGTCATATGTTTTATCTCTCATAGCTTCTGTTATTGGCTCTTCCTTAGGAAGATCTCTAACAACGTCTTCTCCACGAGGAATAGGACCAAAATAATCTTGAATCATTTTCTTAACCTGTGGCTTATCAATGTCACCAGCTACAACCAATACAGCATTGTTTGGTACATAGAATTTTTTATTAAATGCTTGAAATTCTTCTAAAGTTGCTGCATCTAAATGATCCATGGAACCGATTGTTGCCCATCTGTATGGGTGTACCTTAAACATACGCTTTTTAACTTCAGCCAATAAATTACCATAAGGCTGGTTGTCAACACGTAGACGCTTTTCTTCCTTAACAACTTCATTTTGTGTATCTACACCTATTTGGTTAATTACAGGATGTAATAATCGTTCTGACTCCATCCATAAGCCTAGCTCAACACTATTAGAAGGAAATACTTCATAGTAATAGGTTCTGTCATCTGTAGTATTAGCGTTATTGCTTCCACCATTAGATGTTACAATATTAAACCATTCACCACGAGGAATGTTTTCGGTTCCTTCAAATAATAAATGTTCAAAAAAGTGAGCAAAACCAGTGCGTTCTGGGTTTTCGTCTTTTGCGCCTACATGATACATTACAGACACTGTAACAACAGGTGCCGAATTATCTTGATGCAGAATAACATGCATTCCATTGTCTAAATCGTACTCCTCAAATTCTACTTGTTGCGCATTGGCAAATGACCCAACAAACAACAAGAGTGCTAGAGTAAATAAGCTTTTTCTCATTATCAATAAGTGTTTAAATTTTAAATTGTTTTAGTGTTTGTCTTAACAAAAGATGTATTGTTACACAAAGCCCCACAAAAATAAGGAATACTTATGCTTTTTTAACATAATTAATTGCAAAAACTAGATACTTAAACTTTCTGATTCTAAATAAAAAAGGGATTTGAACCTAAAAGCTCGTGAAAACCCTTAAAACGTTTGTAGATTAGGAATTTAGGAGTATATTTGCATCCGCTTTCTGAGAAAAGCAAATTTAATTAATAAACAAATTAATAAAAACGTTACGCTATGTACGCAATTGTAGAGATAGCAGGGCATCAATTTAAAGTTGAAAAAGACCAAAAAGTTTTTGTTAACCGTTTATCTACTGAAGAAGGTAAGAAAGTTGATTTTGATAACGTTCTTCTAATAGGTGATGGCAACAATATTACTTTAGGCGCCCCAGCTATAGACGGTGCACAAGTAAGTGCAAAAGTCTTAAAGCACCTTAAAGGTGACAAGGTAATAGTTTTCAAAAAGAAAAGACGTAAAGGTTACCGTGTTAAGAATGGACACAGACAGGCCTTAACTGAAATCGTAATTGAAGGTATTACTACTTCTGGAGCTAAGAAAGCTGCTCCTAAGAAGGAAACTAAAAAAGCTGAACCAAAATCTGAGAAAGCCGCTCCGAAAGCAGCAGCTAAAAAAGCTACAGGTAAAGCTGACGATTTAAAGAAAATTGAAGGCGCTGGACCTAAAGCTGCTGAAGCTTTAGTGAACGCTGGATATGAAACTTTTGCTAAAGTAGCTAAAGCAACCCCAGAAGAATTAAGTAATATTCTATCTGAAGCTAGCTCTAGATTAGCACATCTTGTTACAGACACTTGGCCAAAGCAAGCTCAGTTAGCTGCCGAAGGTAAGTGGGATGAATTAAAAGAATTACAAGAAAGATTAGAAGGTGGTATTGAAAAGTAATTTTTCTATTCCATTAATATTAACAAAATAAAACCTTAAGACAATGGCTCATAAAAAAGGAGTTGGTAGTTCTAAAAACGGTAGAGAATCAGAATCGAAACGATTAGGTGTTAAGATTTTTGGTGGTCAAGCTGCTATCGCTGGGAACATTATCGTAAGACAAAGAGGTAATACACACCACCCAGGTGAAAACGTATACCAAGGAAAAGACCACACTTTACATGCTAAAGTTGATGGTATCGTACAATTTACTAAGAAAAAAGACAACAAGTCTTATGTTTCTATACAGCCTTTTGAGGCTTAAGAAACTCATTTCTTAAAAATATAGAAACCCTTTCTGCTTTTCAGGAAGGGTTTTTTTATTATGATAAGTTTTTGTCATTCTGAAACAAGTTCAGAATAACATCATCTTTTAACAACTACACTATTTCCATCTTCTTCAATAGGAAGCTCGCATTCATATTTTGGCAAACACCTTTCTTTAGTTTGTAGTCAAAAAAGAGTTCATCATTTTTAATTTCAGCATCAAAGAAATAGTTCTTAACCGCTTCTAATTCGCTTTCTATTTCGGTAAGACTTAAATCGTGCGTGGCTATAATTCCTGTTGCTTTTTGGCCAACTAATTTTTCTACAAACTTCCTTGAGCCAATGGCTTTGTCTGTACTGTTGGTACCTTTTAGGATTTCGTCTAAAATCACAAAATAGTTTTTGTCCTCAGCAATAGTGTCTACAATAAATTTTAATCGTGTGAGCTCGCTAAAAAAGTACGAACTATCATCTGTCAACGAATCTGTAGTGCGCATACTTGTTATGAGTTTAATCGGCTTGTATTTGCTTGTTTTAGCACAAACTGGTAAACCAACATTTGCCATGACGATATGAAGCGCAACCGTTCTTAAAAAGGTACTCTTGCCAGCCATATTGGCTCCTGTTACAATAAAGAATTGCTCTTGCAACAATTCTAAATCACTATCAATTCGCTTTTCAGCATTTAATAAAGGATGTCCTAAACTCTCGGCTTTAATTGTGATATTTTCTGTGGTAATTTTAGGATAGGTAAAGTCTTGATGATTGTATGCATAGTTGCCCAAAGTATTGTAGGCATCAAAAAAGGTCACCACTTCAAACCAATCCTCAACCTTATGCGCATATTTACTAATCCACTGCTCTACACGATACGTTTGCCTAATATCCCAAAGTAAATATCCATTTCCAAAAATGGCTGAAATGAAGTTATTTCGGTTATCTAAAGCGTCTAAAGTTTTTGAGAATTTAGTGAATATCTGTGAGGCTTTTTCACCTTCAGACTGTATTTTTTGTTGCTGTTGTCGCAATAACTCAGACTGAAATTCTTTCTGTTCAATTTCTTTCAGTAATAAAGCATATTGCCTAAACGTATCCTTGGCTTTTTCGGTGTTTTGGGCAATATTATTGATTGGTTTTAAAAACCTTCCAGTAATTGCTAAGCCTAAAAGCAGCCAATATCCAGCATATTTTATTGGAATAATTTCAGTAAAACCTAAGACCAAAAGCGCCACTGAAGCTACACTAAAACCTATTGTTAACCAATATAATGTTGCGTTTAAAAATGGCTTATAATCCTTTAGCCATTCAATAATAGATTTTGCAGAATGTTCCACTTTTACACCTTGTGCTACACCAGAATAGTATTGCCTCCATTCAGGCTCATCAGCTAATTCTCTAATCGCATTTTGTCGTGCTTCAATATTAGTAATATCATTGGCCAGTAAACAATTAACAAGCGATTGTGCGCCTTCATTTATAGTTGTTCTGTTGATATATTGAAAGAAAGAGCCTCTACCGAACAAATCGATATCTAAACTATAGGCATGAGCAGGATTTTGAAATACTTTTCCATCAGCTCTATCATGAAAATCACCTGAAGCGATTTTAATTTCATCCTTATTTATTACAGCTAAACGCTTGTGAAGTTCGCGTTTGATTTTAAAATCTGTATATCTTGATAACAAAAACAAAAACATTGCAATACCAACAACTGCTATAATTGTAGCAATTTGCCAGTTTTGATACGTTAGATAGACACCAAAACCTGTAAAACCAAATACGGCTAATCTTAGTAAACTATACAAACTCATTGTTTTATAAATGCGTTTGGCTTCAGAATTATGCTTTGATAACTGGGATTTATAAAATGAAATTGTAGTCTTCATTATCTAATTAAAAAATAAAATCCCAAGATAATGGTTTACCTTGGGATTATTATGGTATTTATAAATCTCTGTATTGTCGGATCTAATTAGCCCTTGAAACTAGCTGCAAGATACTCGCGATTCATACGTGCTATATTTTCTAAAGAAATACCTTTAGGACACTCTACCTCACAAGCACCTGTGTTGGTACAGTTACCAAAGCCTTCTTCATCCATTTGCTTCACCATATTTAGTACACGATCCGTAGCTTCAACTTGTCCTTGTGGTAATAATGCAAATTGAGATACTTTAGCAGACACAAATAACATGGCTGAAGAGTTTTTACAACTTGCCACACAAGCTCCACAACCTATACAAGTAGCTGCATCAAAGGCCTTGTCTGCATTTTCTTTTTCAATAGGAATGGCGTTTGCATCTTGTGTATTCCCTGAAGTGTTAACAGATATAAAACCACCAGCCTGTTGAATACGATCAAACGATGAGCGATCTACAATCAAATCTTTAACTACTGGAAACGCTTTTGCTCTCCAAGGCTCAATGTAGATAGTATCACCATCATTAAAACTGCGCATGTGCAATTGACATGCAGTGATTTTTGTTTGAGGACCATGAGCACGACCATTTATATATAATGAGCATGTACCACAAATACCCTCTCTACAATCGTGATCGAATGCTACCGGTTCTTCACCTTTGTCAATCAATTCTTGATTTAATACATCCAACATCTCCAAAAAGGACATGTCTGGAGAGATTCCTGAAACAGGATAATCAACAATTTTTCCTTTATCATTGGCGTTTTTTTGACGCCATATTTTTAATGTTAAATTCATCATAGCTTTTTTTATTTTTCTATTCTACGGTCTTCACCAATCTGAGAAATATCTAAACCAGCCTTCTCAAAATCGATATCGATACCGCCAGTTTTCTTTAAAACAAAGTTTAGTATTGAACACGCTATTAAAGTAAGCACAAAAACGAATACTCCCAGAATTACAACCATTAATATAATACCTAAGATACCGCCACCAAGCATAGCTGCACCAGCGCCAATGTCAGATGCACTGCCTATAAGGGACACGAATAAAATCATAGGTACGTAGACAATTAGCAATATAAAGAGATACACCAATGTTGCCACTATTGCATACTTTACTGGATCTATCCGTTTTAATTTTAACTTTAAAATATCCGAGTTCATATCTTTTGATTGATTTTGTAGTTAGTATGGCAATCTTTTACTTATAACTTCTTTCTTTAACCTCAATGTTTTCATAGGTTAGAGGCTCTTTGTGATGCACAGCTTCACTCGGTTGCCCTTTGTATTCCCATGCTGAGACATATTGGTATTCCTTGACACGTAATGCTTCTCCACCTTCTGTCTGGTACTCTTCTCTAAAGTGACCACCAGCAGATTCGTTACGTTCTAAAGCATCTTTTGCAAACAACTCACCCAACTCCAAAAAGTCAGCGACACGACCTGCTTTTGCAAGCTCTTCATTATATTCATTCTGGTCACCTGGCACAAACACATCTTTATAAAATTCTTCTCGTAACGCTGCAATTTCTGATATTGCTTCTTTCAATTCTTTTTCGTTACGTGCCATACCACATTTGTTCCACATAATTTTTCCTAATCGTTTGTGGAAATGGTCAACAGATTTAGAACCTTTATTATTAATTAACTTGTCAATATCCGCTCGTACTTTATTTTCTGCCTCATCGAATTCCTTACTATCTGTAGGGATTGGTCCTGTTCTAATATCATGCGCTAGATAGTCACCAATGGTATAAGGTAATACAAAATAACCGTCAGCCAACCCTTGCATTAATGCTGATGCACCTAATCGGTTTGCACCATGATCAGAGAAGTTTGCTTCGCCGATAGCATATAAGCCAGGCACCGTGGTCATTAAATTATAATCAACCCACAATCCACCCATAGTGTAGTGTACTGCAGGATAAATCATCATTGGTGTCTCGTATGGGTTCTGATCTACGATTTTCTCGTACATCTGAAATAAGTTACCATATTTATTCTCAACAACTTCTTTTCCAAGTTTTGTTACAACCGCTTTGTCATCTACATCTAAACCTTTTACATAAGCTTGTTCTTTACCATAGCGCTCAATAGCAGAAGCGAAATCTAGATAAACAGCTTCACCCGTTTGATTAACACCATAACCAGCGTCACAACGTTCTTTTGCTGCTCGAGAAGCAACATCTCTTGGTACTAAGTTACCAAAAGCTGGATAACGACGCTCTAAGTAATAATCTCTATCTTCCTCTGCTAAGTCTGTTGGTTTTAAACTGCCATTTCTAATAGCTTCAACGTCTTTCTTATGTTTAGGCACCCATATACGTCCATCGTTTCTTAATGACTCTGACATCAAAGTCAATTTAGATTGATGATCTCCCGAAACCGGAATACAAGTTGGGTGAATCTGCGTATAACAAGGATTTGCAAAGAATGCACCACGTTTGTGCGCTTTCCAAGCAGCTGTTACATTAGATCCCATCGCATAGGTTGATAAATAGAATGCATTTCCGTAACCACCAGTTCCTAAAACAACAGCATGTGCTGAGTGTCTCTCAATTTCTCCAGTCACTAAGTTACGTGCAATGATTCCTCTTGCTTTTCCATCTACAATAACCACGTCTAACATTTCGTGTCGTGTGTACATTTTAATCTTACCACGACCAATCTGACGATTCATAGCTGCATAAGCTCCTAATAATAGTTGCTGCCCAGTTTGTCCTTTTGCATAAAACGTACGCGATACCAATACACCACCAAAGGAACGGTTGTCTAATAGTCCACCATATTCCCTAGCGAAAGGTACACCTTGAGCTACACATTGATCAATAATGTTCGTTGATACTTCAGCTAAACGGTATACATTAGCTTCACGAGAACGATAATCACCACCTTTTACTGTATCGTAGAACAATCTGTAAGTAGAGTCACCATCTCCTTGGTAATTTTTTGCTGCGTTAATACCACCTTGTGCCGCAATAGAGTGTGCTCGTCTTGGTGAGTCTTGAAAACAAAATGCTTTTACATTATAGCCAAGTTCTGCAAGTGTTGCAGCAGCAGAACCTCCAGCTAAACCTGTACCAACAATAATAACATCAATAAGACGCTTGTTTGCAGGGTTTACAAGATTAATGTCGTTTTTATGTTTTGTCCACTTGTCCGCTAAAGGACCTTCTGGTATTTTAGAATCTAATATTGACATCGTCTATAGTTTTAGTGGTTAAAAAAGTGAAAAAGTGCGATAAGAATAAATCCTAATGGCACACCAATTGCATAAACTTTACCAAATCCTTTTAACCCTTTGGTATATTTATTATTTGCTCCCACAGACTGGAAGGCAGAATTAAAACCATGTAATAAGTGTAAGCTTAACAAAACGAAAGAGACTGCATAAATAGCAACACGCCAACCGTCAACAAACTTGTGTTGCAAATGCTCGTAGTATCTGTAACCACTATCTGCATCGTTAGGGTCTATGAGGCCAGACATATCTCCTTCAATGAATTTAATATTGATTTCTGGAAACCAGAAATCATAAAAATGCAATCCCATAAAAGCTAAAATCACAGCTCCTGTCAACAGCATATTTCTACTCATCCAAGATGAATTAGCAGCTCTACTTGATTTTGCATAACCAACTTGTCTTGCTTTATTATTTTGGTACTCTAGTACAAAGCCCATTACAAAATGGAAGATTACCCCAAATATTAATACTGGCTGCAGTACATATTGTATGGCCCAAAATGTGCCCATGAAGTGTGAGACTTCATTAAAAGCATCTGGACTAAATACCGAAAGACTGTTTATAGCAAAATGTTGAAGTAAAAAAACCATTAGGAAGAGTGCCGAAAGTGCCATGGCAAACTTTCTTCCAATCGAAGAATTTAAAATTCCGCTCATTGTAGATCTAATCTTTTTGTTAGTCTCACAAAAATACTGCACAAATCGCGTTTTGGCAACATGTGCAAACTATAATTATTTATTTAGAATGGTTTTTAATTAGAGACACTTGGCATTAAACCTCTTAAGCCCATATCTACAACTTGCTCGCCTGCTGATGGCTCATATTTGCCGTCTTCGTTCACTTCTGTCCATTCAAACGAATTATTAATTGAAAAGGACAATGTTACCTCAACATCTTGTGTTTCATTTCCTGTTAAGGTAAACGGTGTTACAAATTCACCTGTAACCACACAAGAGCCTTGTGGCACTGGAGATGAATCAAATAGTGGATTAGGTACTGTGGTTGCTCCTTCTGGTGCTTGCCCTTGCGTTGTAAATCCTAATGCTTCAAAGGCCCAAAAACCCTGTAAGACATCATCGTTTACAGTAATGGTACTTCCGTTTAAATCAAAATCTGTGATGTAATTGTTGTATCCAACAAAACTTGCCAAGCGTCCTGTGATTTCTCCGGCATTTTCGGTTAAAACTTGTATATTACCTTCTTGATAGGATAATGATACTCTTACCCATTCATAAGAACCTGCTTGTACTTCACTCAGCGGAACACTTAAAAACACCTCACCATCTCCTGCAAATATAGCTTGCTGAAAATCAATTGCAATAGCACCTCCAGCATCAGTTTCTGCACCTACATAAACGACTTCTCCTTCTCCTAAAAGCGTTGTTGCTGTTGGTGCAAATTCAATGTAATTGGCACTCATACGCTCAATAGTTGGTGATTGTGCTGCATTACCATCTGGAACAGTAACTGGTTCACCCAAATTACCCAAGCGCTCCTGATTAGGATCAAATTTGAGTTTTATGATTAATTGTGGTGAAGTGCTAAGATTATCATCCTGATCTTCTCCACAAGCCATGAATAAGCTAAAAACTACAAAAAGTAAGATGATTTTTTTCATGATTATTTAGATTTAGGGTTGTCTTATTTTATTTCTAAAGTCGATTTTGCATCGCCGATTTCTATAGTATAAACGCCTTTTGGCAAATAATATTTTCCGTTACCAGATTTACCAATCTTTAATTCTTTATTCGCTTTTTCCAAAGCTTTCTTTCCTTTTTCAGAAAGGGTTAAATCGTAATCTGTATAATTGAATCCTTTATCAACGTTTAGTTTAAAGCTATTTAATTCAGCTCCATTTTCTGATAGTATTTTCATCGTTTTTTCACCAGATGTGTTGCTGTAAAACTGAATCGTTTTACTAGGTTCATAAGCATCCGACCATTGACTCCAAGCACTTCCCCAACGACCAGAGTGTCTTACAGAACCAACCTCAAAAATGGTAATTGGTTTTGCTTTTAAATCGGGATTCATTTGTTGTAAGGCGTCAATATTGGCTTTATAGATGCTTCGTCCGTGTGTACCTAACAACAAATCGTTAGCTTCTGGTTGCACTACAATATCATGAATAGCCACGTTCGGTAATCCTTTTGAAAATACTTCCCAAGATGTACCTTTATCAAAAGACACATAGGCTCCGTTATCGGTTCCTAAGTAGAGGATATTTTCGTTTTTAGGATCTTCTTTTATCACGTTTACTGGAGATGCTGGTATGTTTCCGCTGATATCTTTCCAAGTTTGCCCATAATCATCACTCATGAAGGCATAAACTTTAAAATCGTCCCAACGGTAACCATTTAAAGTCACATAAACTCGCTCTTTTTTATGTTGAGACGCAATCACACGACTTACCCATAAATCCTTTGGAAATGAATTTGAAATGTTTGTCCAGCTGCCACCTGCATTTTTGGTGATGTGCACTAAACCATCATCGCTTCCTGTGTAAATTAACCCAAATTGAAACGGACTTTCTGAAATAGACGTTAATGTACCGTAAGCCACATTTCCTTTTTTGCCTCCATTGGTTAAATCGTCACTAATGGCTTCCCAATCATTACCTTGATTCATGGAACGCATTAATTTATTACCTCCCAAATACAAAATATCTTGATTATGAGGTGACAATAAAATTGGAGTTTGCCAATTGAAACGGTACGGATTTTCACCTAAAGTATGCTTAGGCTGAATGTAAGCTGCATCCTCAGTTTCAAGATTTAATCTGTAATAATTACCGAATTGATATCCTGTATATACTATATTAGAATTTCTGCTATCGATTTGAATTTGCATACCATCACCACCCATTATAGATTTCCATGGATATTGACCTTCTTGATGCCAGGCTTTATCTTCGCGCGCATTGTGTGCGCCAACCCAAACACCATTATCTTGTAAACCTCCATACACATTGTATGGTTTTTCGTTGTCCACATTAATAGCATAGAATTGTCCTACTGAAGGCGAATTGTTCTTTATCCAGTTTTCGCCATCATCGTAAGAAATATTAATACCTCCATCATTACCATCAATTAAATGGTTAGGATTTTTTGGATTAATCCAAAGTGCATGATGATCGGCATGTACATTTTCTGCACTTATGCTGGTAAATGTTTTTCCGCCGTCTTTAGATTTTACAATTGGCACACCATAAATGTAAATGTCATTTTCATTGACTGGTGACACGTGGATATGACCAAAATAATAGCCATAACTATAATAGATACCATCTAGATAGTCCTCGTGTGTTTTCTTCCAGGTTTTTCCACCATCAGTACTTTTATATACCTCAGCACCAACCACAGGAGTATCGAATAACATAGAATTGGCATCTTCTAAATACTTTGCTAAATCAATAGGCTTCACATTACCAGAGCGCACCATTTGCTTCACATTTTCTGCTCTGTATTTTTCCTGAAAACCATTTGTTCTTAAAAACGCATTCAATTTTTTATTGTCTAAAGCCAAGAAATCAGCATTAGACATGGTTTTAAAATCGTCTTTAGTTAAGTCTTCTTTATCATCCTTCTTTTTATCGTCTGGTCGTCTAAACTGACTATCATGAACCGCATATACCACATCATCATTAAAAACCGCAATACCTATACGACCAACACCTTCACCTGTTGGAAAACCGCTTTTTTCATTAGACACTTTGGTCCAGGTTTCACCTGCGTCTGTACTTTTATAGATAGCTGAATTGTTTCCATTTCCTGTAAAATTCCACGCTTTACGATCTTTAGTCCATGATGTTGCAAACATCACATTATAGTTTTTTGGACTGTGTTGCAAATCGATAATACCACTTTCCTCATCTACAAAAAGGGTTTGTTTCCAAGTTTTACCACCATCAAAAGTTTTATAAATTCCGCGCTCTTTGTTTGGTGAATACAAATGTCCTGTAGCACCAACGGTAACCACATCTGGATTATCTGGATGAATTAAAATTGGCGCAAAATGATGGGCATCCATCAAACCTAAATTTTCCCAGGTCTTGCCATTGTCTGTAGATTTTAACAAACCAATACCAGCATACGAGGAACGCGACGCATTATTTTCGCCTGTACCAACATATATAGTTCTCGTTGGCCAATGCACAGCAATATCACCAACATTCTGCGTGTCTGAACTGTCTAAAATTGGATTAAATGTAGTTCCGTTATTGGTGGTATGCCAAACACCACCAGACGCATAACCCACATAAAATTCCGATGGCATTTCTGGATTAACATCCACATCTACCACACGACCACTCATTATAGTTGGCCCAATGTTTTCAAAAGGCACTTGCTTTACCAGTGATGTTTTTGCCATTTCACGCTTTTGCGCTAAAGCATTTTTTACGGTTTCAGCAGAGGTTGCTGGTTGTTGTGCAAAGGCTACTAAAGCACTCACGGTAAATGCAAATGACAGAAATTTGGTTTTAAACATGTTGGTTAGTTTTAGTTTTTATTTTCAGTTCGAGCGCAGTCGAGAACTAATCTTAAAAATATTTTTCAATTACATTTCGACTGCGATCAATGTGACAGCAATTAAAGTTGGCTGAATTTAGCCATTAATCCATATATCCTCAAAATTTATAAACAAAGTTTAACAGATTATCTTAATAGACTTGGGCTTGCGTTTTACTTTGTTTATTTTTGAATCACAAATAAAATGTCGGCTTGAGCATTGGTTAAGATAAAATATCTCTTATCGAAAGCACATTGTGAAGCAAACCGAAAGCAATCAAAAAACTTTCGTCAGTTCGAGTGATTTTGAGGTACGAAAAATTGTATCGAGAACTTAGTGATAAAATTCTGATTCTCGATATTAATCTTACTCATTATCAATCGTGAAATTCACTCGAATTGATGAATTTTTTCTAAATGAACAACAAGTAAAGCATAGTTTTTTTGCGTCGCACTTGTTCTCGATACAATTTTCTTGAATTTCTCTGAAATTGCAATCCAAGAAAACCACTCGAACTGACGTTAAAAGACGTATCAAATTTTAAATTAGTTTTTGTCAATCTGAACTGTCACACTGAGCTTGTCGAAGTGTTGTTTCAGATTCTGAAATAAATTCAGAATGGCAAAGATTTACTTTTGTAGATTAAAACAATAAATAACTACCAAATGAAATATCATCCAATAGACCGCAATTTATTCATAAAAAACCGTAAAAACTTTGCTTCTCAGATGAAGCCAAACAGTTTAGCTGCATTCAATTCAAACGATGTTTATCCTATTGGTGCGGACAGCACTATTCCGTTTCAACAAGACCGTAATATATTTTATCTGAGTGGTGTTGACCAGGAGGAAAGTATTTTGGTCCTTTTTCCTGATTGTCACAATCCTAAACACCGTGAAATTCTATTTTTAACCGAAACCAATGCTCATATTGCGGTTTGGGAAGGTGAAAAATTGACTAAAGAAAAAGCCTTTGAAACCTCTGGTGTAAAAACTGTGTATTGGTTACAAGATTTCGATAAAGTTTTCAAAGAAATCATGGCTCAGGCAGATACCATCTACATTAACACTAACGAACATTATCGTGCTAATGTAGCAACGGAAACACGCGAGGCACGATTCAACAAACAGATAAAAGCACAATTTCCTGCGCACAAAGTAGAAAAAAGTAATCCGATTTTACAGCGTTTACGCTCGGTTAAAGATCCTATAGAAATCGAATTGATGCAAAAGGCTTGTAATATTACCGAAAAAGGGTTTAGACGCATTTTAGAATTTACAAAACCTGGTGTTTGGGAATACAACTTAGAAGCTGAGTTTATGCACGAGTTCCTTAACAACCGCTCTAAAGGTTTTGCTTATACTCCGATTATTGCTTCAGGAAATAATGCAAACGTTTTGCACTATATTGAAAATAACCAACAGTGTAAAGCTGGTGATTTAATTCTGCTCGATGTTGGTGCAGAGTATGCCAATTACTCTAGTGATATGAGTAGAACCATTCCTGTTTCTGGTAAGTTTACAGATAGACAAAAACAAGTCTATAATGCTGTAAATCGTGTTAAGGATGAGGCGACCAAAATGCTTGTGCCTGGTACTATTTGGGCTGACTACCACGTTGAAGTTGGTAAATTAATGACGTCTGAATTATTAGGTCTTGGTTTATTAGATAAAGCTGATGTGCAAAACGAAAACCCAGATTGGCCAGCGTACAAAAAGTACTTTATGCATGGCACAAGTCACCATATTGGTTTAGACACGCACGATTATGGCTTACTCCACGAACCTATACAAGCCAACATGGTATTTACAGTAGAGCCTGGTATTTATATTCCAGATGAAGGTTTTGGTATCCGTTTAGAGGATGATGTAGTGATACAACAACAAGGAGAACCGTTCAACTTAATGGCGAATATCCCAATTGAAGCCGACGAGATTGAAGAATTAATGAACGCACAATAACCAAAACTGATTATACATGAAACGTATTTGCATAGGCTTGCTTTGTTTAAGCTTGTTTTTTAGTACCACAGGATGTGCCACTATTTTAGGTGGACCAATTTCATCGAGTCAAAAAACAAAACCTGCTCCAGGACAACAACAACGTGATGTTAGAGTGGGTTGGCTTATTGCAGATATCCTACTTTTTGCTCCTGGGCTTATTGTTGATTTTGCTACTGGAGCTATTTATAAGAGGTAAAAGGTTTTTACAAAAAATGATTTGAAAACAATTCTTGTCACTTGCGCTATCATCTTAAGGGATGATAAAGTTTATGCTTTTCAAAGAAGTAAAAACATGAAACTTCCTTTAAAATGGGAATTTGCAGGTGGCAAGTTAGAATCGAATGAAACTGAAATTGATTGCATAAAAAGAGAAATCAAAGAGGAATTGAATATTGAAATTCAGATATTAAAACGATTAAATCCTGTTATACACGAGTATTCTGATTTTAAAATCAAGTTAATTCCCTTTATAGCAAATTACTTAACCGGAGATTTAATTTTAAAAGAACACTCTAATTTCCTTTTAGCAAGGAAAAAAGAGTTATTAAATTTGGATTGGGCTGAAGCCGATATCCCAATTTTAAATGAATTTTTATCACTTTAATTCTTTTATTCCGACTTCTTTCAAATAATCATAAGTATTATCATAGAAGTTCCTTGGTCTTGTATGGTCAGTATCAGAACCATCAGGAACACAAATAATCATTCCCTGTCTCGCCCTCGTTAACAAGACTCTATAAGAGTTTTTAAGATATTCTTTATCAACTTCTTTGTTTATATTCTGCCATTTACTACCCTTAAAGTTTTGGTAAATCCAATTATCATTTTTCAAATAGAAATTAGCTCCCCAAATCAAAGATGTTCTATCAATTTCTAAACCTTGTATATCAAATTCAGTTGCAACATCTTCTAAAAAATAAGATGAACGAATATCTTCACTTGGATTTAAAAACCAATTTGGCGCAGAAATTTCATTTTTCACATTAACTCCTATAGCTTTTAATCTTCTTGAACCCGAAGAAGCTACTAATCCATACCTCTCTGTTCCTTTACTTTGCTGCCTTAACCATTTTTTAGCAACTTCCACATTCCTTGTTAAGTAAATAGGGAATGGTTTTTTTATTTCTGAATAAAGCTCTTTTGCTCTACCTTTATTTAATTCTAATAACTCATGGACAAATTCTGAAACTTTTTCTGACCTATATGAGCGAACAGAAACAGCTAAGTGTAAATCAGTTTCAGAGACTCCATTTTCTCTTAACCAAATTCTTTGCTTTTCTTCTTTTATATAATTTGAACTATTAATTATTGAGTTTGAAAAATGAATTTCCCAATTTTTATAGTTTTTTTCAAATGCGCTTATCCATTCTTCTAGACCAGCCTCTCCAGTATTAATTTCTTGACCTCCTCCAATCAAGCAAACAACCGTACACCAATCTTTGTGCCTATTCATTACATCAATTAGGAACTCTGGCTCTGACATTTCAAAATTTTCAATACCCTTCTTCCGTTTCATAAAAGAGCGTACCTGCTCTTTAGACCAAGCTCTTTGTGCTTCATCAAAAACAACTACTTTTTCTGTTGGCTCAATGATATATTTTAGATATTCATCTCTAAAGTGATGGATATTCTGAATAAAAGCATTCGTTCTTCTCTTTGCTTCATCTTTTGTAACACGTTCCCCTTTTTCTTTAGATGTTATTACATAGTCTCTCGCTAAAGCTTCTCGTAACACCTCAACCAAAGGACCATTTCCAGACAAAAAAACAGCATGTTCATCTTCTTGCGAGCGCATTCTATCATTAGCTATACTTAAACCTGCTAAAGTTTTTCCTGCTCCAGGAACTCCTGTAATAAAACAGATAGACTTTTTACTATTTTGCTTAGACTCCTCAATTACGTTGCTAATATAATTTGATGTCTTATTGAGATTTATGTTACCTGAATCATGTCTTGATATTTCTTCGACTTTATGCCCTTTGTAAAGTGCTTGAGCAACTTCAACAATTGTTGGTGTTGGCTTATAAATTGAATTCTCCCATTCAGACACATCAATTACCTCATTAGAAGACTTGGTAATTATATTTATCGCATTTCTTATTCCTATTTGATTACATTTTACAACTTGATTATGATTAAGAACCTCAACTAAGTTAAATTCAGAATTGCATGCATTAGTTGCTACCAAAAGTGGAACTAATTTTGCAAAATGACTTCCTTCATGAAAATTTTTCAAATCCAAGCAATAGTCTATTACCTGCAATTCCGCGCTTTTTCCAAATGAATTATCACCTACCTTAAACTCCAATACAAACACATAATCATTAACTATAATTATATTATCAACACGTTTACCCATCCTAGGTATCTGAAATTCGAAATACAAAGAACCATTTAAACCTATCAATTCTTTTTTTAGAATTTCAATCTGCTTAACCCATGCATTTCTCTGTAAATCTTCAAGGGAACGATTTGCGTGATTTAAACTTAATTCCCCAAGAATTAAACTAGAGTCTTCTCTTAAAAATTCGGTTATTGAGTTTTTGTAATATGCTCTATTCATCTAATCATCCTTTTTAAATTGATAATCTTTAAAAGATAATTTTGAGTTAGATTTTCTAAAATCTAATAACTCATCAACATGTAATTCAAATGCTTTAGCAAAAACCAAAATATTGGTCAACGAAATATTGCGTTCACCACGTTCAATCATTCCGATATAAGTTCTATGAAAACCTGTAACAAAGGAGAGCTCTTCCTGACTGAGATTTTTTTGGTTTCGCAAAAAACGTATTCGATTTCCAAACTCTTTAAGTATGAATTGATTCACCATAAACCAAAACTATACTTATTGTATGCAGCTATCAACATACAATAAGTATCATTGTTTATATTTGAAGAAATTTAATTATGAAAAAATATGAAAGAAAAAGTGACTTCAATGGCAAAGGCATAAACCAAGGGTATATTTTTAACGATGGTCAATATTATTGTCAAACAGAAAAACAAGCCAAAGAATACGTAGAATCAAAAGGTTTAAATTGGAAAGAAGAAAAACAAAATTTAACACAAAAAATGAATGGTTTTATTTTACTGAATGGGAAGAAATAGACACTGAAGAGTTTTTTGATATTGAAGGGAATGTATACACTACCAGTGTTGAATGTAATCAACCGGTAAATCTTGAACTTAAAAAGTGTGAGAATTGTTTCACTTCAATCTAAACTCCCACAAAACCACCCTCAAAAACATAACGCTGTAACTTCTGCAAAGTTTCTAACTTATCGCTAGTATTAACTAAAAGTGAAATATTGTTGTTGCTACCACCATAAGCAATCATACGCACATTAACATCTTGTAACACCTGGAAGAGTTCTGGTGTATCAGGATGGTAAATAATATTGTTACCAACGAGGCAAACAATACTCATATAATCATCTACTTCAACCGTTGCAAATTTTTCAAGTTCCTCGGTAATAGCTTCTAAATGTGTGGTGTTGTCTATGGTTAAGGATACTGCAATTTCTGAGGTGGTTACCATGTCTATAGACGTTTCGTAGCGCTCAAAGACTTCAAATACTTTCTTTAAAAAACCGTGTGCTAACAGCATACGTACCGACTTAATTTTTATAGCTGTAATGCCATCTTTTGCTGCAATGGCTTTAATGCCTTCACCATGAATTTGGTTGGTAATTAATGTGCCATGCGCTTGTGGTGCCATGGTGTTTTTGAGTCGTAATGGAATATCAAGATTGCGCACTGGCATTACGGTTTGCGGATGCAAAATCTTAGCTCCAAAATAAGCCAACTCAGCAGCTTCATCATACGATAAATGCGATAAGGCTTGCGTATCATTAACGTAACGAGGATCGTTGTTGTGGAATCCGTCAATATCGGTCCAGATTTGTACCTCATCGGCTTCAATAGCTGCACCAATAATGGTGGCTGTGTAATCGCTTCCGCCACGTTGCAGGTTGGTAATTTGCCCTTCGGCATCTAAACAAATAAAGCCTTGTGTAATGTAAATATCTGCTGGCTCAACAGTATTAATAAGTCGGTTAAGATTTTGTTTTATGTAAAAATTATCGGGTTCGTTATGGCTATCAATTCGCATAAAATCTAAAGCTGGCAATAACTTTACATTAAACCCTTCTTGTTGCAACAAACGGCTAAACATAAAAGTAGATAGTAATTCTCCATTGGCAACAATACTGTTATGTAACGTTTGTGAAAATGGCTCGTTAATCGCATCTAATAAAAGCTTGAATCTGGCATTGACGTACTTGCTCACTTCCAATCGTAATGCTTGATCTTGTAACAAATTGTACACCACAGCATTATACGTTTCGTTCAGTTCTGTGATGATGGTTTTTGCAGTTGTAAGCTCACCAACCTCAACCAATCTTGAGATTTCAACCAAAGTATTTGTAGTGCTAGACATGGCAGACAATACAACAATCTTACGGTCTTTGGTGTTAATGATATCTTTTACATGATTCATATTCACTACCGAACCTACTGAGGTACCACCAAACTTGTATACTAACATAGTGCATTTATTTTAGAGCGCAAATGTAGATGACCTTTAAGCTATTGACCTAAATTTTGAAAAAATAGCACAATTAATTACAATTTGTTAATTATATAACAAGCATATCTATGTTTTCATTTAAAAACACCCCTAAAGTCCCCTCAAGGGGACAATTCTTAACAAAATTGAAATGATAAACCTCAAAAGGAATTGCAAATGGGCTCTATTTATCCATTGAAACAAACAAACGTTCCACACTTTTTTTTAGCTGGTAAGTTATCAGCATGCCATGAAAAGGTGGTTTTGATGTCTTTTCCATTTTACCCTTACTTTGTTACATAATATTGTTATATTTACCCTTACTTTGTTACATAATATTGTTATATTTACCCTTACTTTGTTACAATTTAAAATTATAGACAAACACATTGCACTTTAAAAGACACATAAACAAAAGCTTAAAACAATGGAAAGCCAACCCAAAACGAAAGCCGCTCTTATTAAGAGGCGCAAGACAAGTGGGTAAAACAACTTTGGTGAACTCGTTTTCTCAAGGTTATGACTACTTTATTCCATTAAACCTAGAGCGTGCTGCAGACTTACGATATTTTCAAGATTTTACAGATGTCAAAACCCTTGTAGATGCTTTGTTTTTAGCAAATAACATTAGGACCAATACTATGTCCAAGGTGCTTTTATTTATTGATGAAATACAAGAATCACCGGAAGCTATAGCATTATTAAGATATTTTTATGAAGACTTACCTCAACTACATGTTATAGCAGCTGGCTCTTTGCTTGAGCACGTTATGGACAAGGTAAAGAGTTTTCCAGTAGGTCGTGTGTCTTATTTGTATTTACATCCTTTAAATTTTCTAGAGTATCTTAACGCAAAACAACAATCATTAGCATTAGAGGCATTACATGAAATACCTGTAAAGGATTTTGCACATCAAACACTAAAAGTTTTATTTCATCAATACGCCATTATTGGAGGTATGCCAGAAGTTATAGACACCTTTTTAGAGACTGATAACATTGCAGATTTACCAGAAGTTTATGAAAGTATTTGGGCAACCTACAAAGACGATGTAGAAAAATATGCCAACAACGCCACAGATGCAAGAGTTATACGCCACATTATGAATACAGCACATTTGTATTTAGATGAGCGTATAAAATTTCACAACTTTGGTAACTCCAATTATAAATCCAGAGAAGTTGGAGAAGCGATGCGCAACCTAAATGATGCGCGTATTATTCAATTAATTTATCCCACTACATCTATAGCGTCTCCTGTAAAATCAGATTTAAAAAAATCACCACGCTTACAATTTTTAGACACTGGTTTAGTAAATTATGAATTAAACGTTCAAGGAGATATGTTGACTTTAGAAGACTTAAGTAATGCTTACAAAGGGGCCATTATTCCTCATTTAATTACTCAAGAACTAATGTCGCTCAACACTATTACTTATTCTAAACCTAATTTTTGGGTGAGAGAAAAAAAACAAGCGTCTTCTGAGGTTGATTTGGTAATGCCTTACAAGGAAAAACTAATTCCTATTGAAATTAAATCTGGTAAAGAAGGAAAACTAAAATCGCTTCATCAATTCATTGATCGAGCCGACCATCCATATGCGATTCGCATGTATAGTGGAGAATTTAGTGTTGAACAACATTCAACTCCAATGGGTAAAAAACCGTATTTACTAATGAATTTACCTTATTACTTAGGCACAAAACTAGAAGATTATACCGCCTATTTTATAAACAATTATAGTATCAACTAACGTTACCCATCAAAAACAAACAAACGCTCTACACTCTTTTTAGCAGGTAAGTTATCGGCATGCCATGAGAAACTTGTTTTTGCTGGCTTTTCCCAAATACAGTTAAAATCTTCTGGTGCATTGTATTCGCTCACAAACAATTGATGACCTGCTTTGCTTTGTTGTCTGCACCATTCCCAAAATTTGTCATGGTCGAAACCATCTCTGTATTTAGTGGTAGACGCGTATGGTGGATCGCAATAGACAATACTATTTTCAGGAATTTCTAATTCGGTATACGATTTACAGGACAAAATAACACCTTCGAGATTTGGCACTTGTTTGGTAATGTTTCGATAATGTTCTGCCCAATAATCGCGTTTACCTTGCTTATCGCGTCGGTAGCCTGCAAACCATTTGCCTCCAAACGAATTAAAACCGACATAAGCCACCAGATGTTTAGGATAGTCGTCTTGATTGTATTTTATGGCTTTGTATTCGTCCTCACTTACCGATTTTGGAGGATCCCAATTCTCGTAAATCAAGGCTTGCCACATGGCCATTAATTCTTCATGCTGATCGTTGGCAATTCGGATACCATCGACCTTGTCTATCATATTCATACCACCTGCAAAAGGCTCAATATAAGATTGATTTGGCTGTCGGTCTTTTAGAATAATTGGTAATATATGTTTGGCAAAACGTGCCTTGCTTCCCATGTATTTCATGCAACTGGTTCTATTGGGTTAACACAATTACTTGGAACATAAGAATCATATGGCATTCTAAATTTTGATGAAAATTCGTCAATTCGAGTGCGGTTTACGATTGCAATGAGAAAATCGTGTATCGAGAATAAGAATTTTAGCCTAAGAATTTGTTCTCGATACAATTTTTTATGCTTCAAAATCACTCGAACTGACGTATCGATAGTTTTGTTAAAACAGAAAGCATGATTTAAAAATTGATGTTTCATACTAAATGGTTTTCGGCTTTGATTTCAACATAGACACTATTCCAAAGGTTACAACAGCAGGTAATACCCAACCCAAACTATGCTTTGCTAGAGGAATGTATTCTGTTAACTTTTGTAAGCCTTCCGAAGGCCTTAAAAACCCGATAACATCTGGTATGCTGAATACTAAAGTGACGATAATTACAGCTCTAAACAGAAGTGGAGTTGCTAGTCTCTCAGGCAAAACATTCAGTAAAATAAGTATGATGGTAATTGGATATACTAATAACAATACAGGAATAGCCACTACAACAATGGAGTTAAAATCGAGCTGCCCAACAATAACACCCAACACGCAACCGATGATGGCAGTGACTACAAAAACAGTTTGCGAATTATTCAACAATCCTTTAAAATAATCGGCTGTACCAGCAATAATACCAACAGCTGTGGTAAAACAAGCCAAAGAAATAAGAATACTTAAAACCATGTTACCAAATTCTCCCAAGGATTTTATACTAATATCTCTTAGCAAACTGGCTCGTTGCATATCGTTACTTAAGGCTGTATCAACGCTAATTTCCGAACCATAATACGCACCAACAGCAATTAATCCAGCGTAAATTACAAACAGACCTAAACCTGCAATAAAGCCTGAATTTCTGATGAGTTTTCGTTTCGATTCAAATCGACTTACTTCCATATTATCGAAGTTAAGCGATACAATAATTACCGCACCTACAACCACTGCTCCGATAGCATCAAAGGTTTGATAGCCTTCTAAAATTCCTGAAACGATAGGTGTGTCAAATTGAGGTGTTCCTGTGGTAAATTCCGAATAAAACAAACCAATTGCAATCACTACTAACAACATGATTACTATAAATGGTGTTAAAAACTTTCCGATGAGATTCAATATTTTGGAACGATTCAACACAAAAACCAATACCAAAGCAAAATAAATACTACTGGTTAATAATGGCGACGTACCAAATGCAGGATGAATAGCAATCTCGTGTGTTGCCGCAGCTGTTCGAGGTGATGGAATGGCAACTGCAATAACATAAATTAAAATGCAATAAATTAAACTGAAGGTTGGCGATACTTTTTTGCCAAAATCAAACAACGTACCTTGAAGTCTGGCATGTGCTAATATGCCAATAATTGGAATCACTACGGCTGTAATTATAAAACCAATAGCAACCCAAAGCCAGTTTTCACCAGAGTTGTAACCCAACATTGGTGGCAACAATAAGTTTCCTGCACCAAAAAAAAGCGAAAATAAGGCGAAGCTTGTAACTAAAAGTTCTTTGCGTTGAATATTCACTACTTAGTCTTTTTAAGTTCTAAATCGTGAAAATCGAAGCTAAAATCTGTGATTGGCGCAATATACTTCATCGTTGCAGAAACGGCTTCTTCCTTTTCATTAAATGTGAATTGCACAAAGACATCAGCATCGTAGCTTCTATCGTTCCATTTGGCAACAAATGTTGTTGCGTTGTATGGCAACAATTCGCCATATAAACGTGGTGAACGCTCGCATTTGATACTGTATTTTTTGCCATCGTGTGCAATGGTGATATCTCCAAACCAATCGTCTTTATAAGTGCCTACAATTTGCTCTGCACTTGGTGTTGTCAATTGCTTTTTAGCCTTTTCTACCTGAGCAAAAACTTCAGTTTTAATGCTATCATTATACTTTAAATAGTCAGCATTGCTTTTGCCTAAACGTTCTAACCAATTTCTGTTTTCATAACCTAAATACGAATCTTTAATGGTATTTGTGATTGTCGTAAATGCAGAACCATTCATTTGATTGGTTAACACTACAATAGCTAAGTCTAAATCTGGAATCATGGTAAACTGCGTTACCGTACCAATCAATCCACCTGTATGATACACTTGTTTATGTCCACCTTTCAAATCAGTCACAAACCAACCCAATCCATAACCTTTAAAATTAGAATCATACGAATCGTTGGCTCTGACTTTTAATGGTGTTTGCAATTGCCAAAGCTCGTGAAACTGTGCTTCGCTCAATAAACGTTCTCCTTTTTCTGTAACAGCATCATTCATTAAAAACTTTGCCCAAGTCATCATATCATGTACATTACTCACAATACCTCCTGCTGCGTTTGCAGTTTCGCTCCAATCATGCGGAATCTGAATCACCTTCCCTTCTGCTCTCGTGTGTGCATCGATTATATTCGATTTATCGGTTACTCTGTTGTAGGATGCTTTTGAATTTATCATGCCAACAGGTTTCATAATCTTAGTTTCTATAAAATCTTCCCAAGACAGACCACTAACACGCTTTAGTACTTCGCCTGCAATAATGAACATGTTGTTGTTATAGGCAAATTGACTGCGGAACGAACTTTCAGGCTCTAAATACTTCACGTTATCAATGATATCCTGAACCGTAAAGTCATTCCCTTCAGGAAAAAACATAAGATCACCAGCACCCAATCCCATACCACTTCTGTGTGTTACCAAATCTCTAACCGTAAAATTCTCGGTCACCCAAGGATCGTGCAATTGAAACTCTGGAATATACTTACGCACAGGATCATCCCAATCTAATTTTCCATCATCGACGAGCATTGCCAATGCAAAACACGTAAAGCCTTTACTGTTGGAAGCTACACCTACTAAGGTTTCAGAATTCATGTCTTTTTTAGACGTTAAAGAGCGTAACCCATGCCCTTTTGCATAGACTTCTTTTCCATCTTTAAATACACCAACCGAAATGCCTGGCACATCGAAAGTGGTGAGCGTTTCTTTTACAAGCTTATCAATTTCGGTCTCCTTTAGTTGTGCATATGCATTGATGCTACCTATAAAAAGAATGGCAATAAAAAGTCGTTTTAAAAGCATGGTATTTTGTTTTAACATGAAAGACTTCAAATATAATAAATGTTACTGATGAAAAGTTTAGTCATCGCATTTCAACATTTATCTTTGCATCCATGATTATAGATTACAAAAACATAAAGATTCATTATACAGTTTCAGGCAAAGGTGAGACCATTGTATTATTACATGGTTTTTTAGAAACCATTGAAATGTGGCGCGACTTAGTACCTGAAATTTCAAGAACACATAAAGTCATTTGTATCGATTTATTAGGACATGGTGAAACAGAATCTTTAGGTTATGTACACACAATGGAAGATATGGCTGATGCTGTGTTTGCGGTTTTACAACATTTAGAAATTAATAAAGCAAAGTTTATTGGTCATTCTATGGGAGGCTATGTGGCTTTAGCATTAGCAGAACAACAACCTCAACTTTTCGAGGGACTTTGTTTGATGAATTCCACATTTGAAGCTGACAGTGAAGAACGTAAAGTGTTGAGGACGCGTGCCAACGACATGGCAAAGACTAATTTTGAAAATTTAGTACGTATGTCTTTTGCTAATCTTTTTGCGCCAGAAAGCAGAATAAGCTTCAAAGCAGAATATGAATGGGCTTTAAACATTGCACTTAAAACATCGCTTCAAGGTTACATGGCTGCTAACGAAGGTATGAAGCTTAGACCGAATCGATTTGAAGTTTTTAATACCCTTAATGCTGATAAATTTATAATCATTGGTAAGAAAGACAGCTTAATCAACAGAGAACAGGTTCTTTCTAAAATTGAAAACACAGCTATAAATTTTGCTGAATTATCGGAAGGACATATGAGTCATATTGAGAATAAATCAGAATTATCTTACTTATTATTGCGTTTTATCGAAAAATAAAACTTTTTGACGTTTTTTTAAACTTTTTTATATTAAGTTTAACCAACTAATAAAGTTTACCTTAAATCTTAACCTACTATGTCAGCAACCAAACTCTATTGTGATTTCTTTGGTCACAACTACGAAATGACAAAGAAAGTAACCAATCATGTTAAAGAATATACATGTTCAAGGTGCAAGAAACAATTGACTACAGACAGTAATGGTCAGCTTACCGAATTAACACCAAAATATCAGGAAATAAATTCTGCATTAGAACGCATTTACAATAACCGAATGATGCGTTTAAAGCGAAAAACACTCAATTCATCGATTTGTTAAGTGTTGATAACCTGTGAATAACTCTTTTTCTTATATTTAAAATCCTTAAAAACAAATTTATCCCTTAACTAAGAAAAAGTACAAAAAATGAAAAATGTGTTATGCTCCTTAATTGGACATGATTACGAAGTCTCAAAAGTAGTAACGTATCACGTAAAAGAATATAAATGTAAGCGCTGTAATGCCGAAATGACTATTGATGGCAATGGCAAATTCATCCCATTAACACCAAAACACAAAGAAATAAATTCGGTATTAAACCGTGTACATAATAAGCGTTTAGAAAGAAGCCAGAAACTTCTTATGGCTGATTATTGATTATTAAGTGCATTCCACCCTTTTGCAATAATCGGTATTTTTTGCTCTGCCCTTGTAATTAAGTGCATCCCTCTTTCCTCTTCCGTTATATATCCAATTACTGTTAGATTAGGATTTCCTTTTATCTTAGGGTAATCTTCTTGTGAAACTGTCATCAATAATTCGTAATCTTCACCTCCGTTTAAAGCTACAGTTGTACTATCTATGTTAAATTCTTCGCATGTAGAAATTACTTGTGGATCTAACGGAATTTTATTTTCATAAATATCTACCCCAACTTTACTTTGCTTACATAAGTGGATAACTTCAGACGACAACCCATCACTTATATCAATCATACTTGTTGGTTTCACCTCCAGTTTCTGAAGTAACTCTATAATATCTTTCCTTGCTTCTGGTTTTAATTGTCTTTCAATAATGTAGGTATACATTGATAAATCTGGTTGCGAATTAGGGTTTACCTTAAATACTTCCTTTTCGCGCTCTAACACTTGCAATCCCATATAAGCTCCACCAATATCACCTGTTACAACTAACAAATCATTTGGTTTTGCTCCAGAACGTAGGACTTCGCTCCCTTCTTCAACTTCACCAATTGCAGTAATAGAAATAATTAAACCAGAAGTTGAGGACGTTGTATCACCACCAACAACATCAATTTTGTAAAGTTCAGCTGCTGTAGTGATACCTGCATACAACTCTTCTAAAGCTTCTAATGGAAAACGATTAGACACAGCTATAGATACTGTAATTTGTGTTGCTTTGGCATTCATAGCATAAACATCAGACAAATTGACCATTACAGCTTTATAGCCTAAATGTTTTAAAGGCACATAACTCAAATCAAAATGTACACCTTCCACCAATAAATCTGTAGATACAACAATTTGTTTTTTTCCATAACTCAAAACTGCGGCATCATCACCGATACCTTTTACAGTAGATTTATGACTAATCTTAAAATGCTCCGTTAAGTGATCTATCAATTTAAACTCACCTAACTCGCTCAAAGGTGTACGCTTAGGATTCTTATCTTCTATCATACTGCAAAAATATTATGCTTTTTTAAATAAAAGAGGTTCTACAGGCATTTATTATTTGGTAATTTTAGCAATGTTTAATTTTTACTGTAAATTGCTAAAAAAAAGTTATGGATTTTTTTGCCCTAAAGAGATACTTCTTTCAAATTCTTACGTGTACTGCCTTATCTATAATGGTTTTGGCTTGCTCTAGTGATGATGATGGCAATGATAATACGGACACTGATAACGATACTATTTTAGACATCAGTGATAATTGCCCAACAATTGCCAATGAAGACCAGCTTGATACTGATAGTGATGGTCTTGGAGATGCTTGTGACGAAGATGATGATAACGACGGTATTTTAGATATTGATGATAATTGCCCTTTGACTTCAAATCCGCTTCAAGAAGATGCTGATAATGATGGCATTGGTGACATCTGTGACGACAATACTATTTTACCGCAATTTCCTTGTGAAAATGGATTAGCTAATGGCCATCCATGTAGTGGATTCGATCTTATGAGTCAGATTACAATAGATGTTTTGGGAGGAGATGGTGCAGAAGGCAACGATTCTTGGGGTTGGACAGATCCTCAAACCGGAAACGAATATGCTCTAGTTGGAACCTCAACCAACGCTGCTTTTGTTGATATTACTAACCCATCAAACCCTGTTTTTTTAGGAACTTTACCAACAGCTACAACCAATAGTCCTTGGAGAGATATTAAAGTGTACAATAATCACGCATTTATAGTAAGCGAAGCACCTGGTCATGGAATGCAAGTTTTTGACTTAACACGTTTAAGAAATGTTGCCAATCCACCAGAAACTTTTACTGCAGATGCTAATTACAATGGTTTTGGTAGTGCTCATAATATCGTAATAAATGAAGACAGTGGTTTTGCGTACGCAGTAGGCTCTGACACTTTTAATGGAGGGCCTCATTTTGTGAATATTCAAAATCCAACCGCACCTATTGCTGCTGGTGGCTACGCTGACGATGCTTACTCACATGATGCCCAAGTTATAACTTACAATGGGCCGGATGCAGATTATACAGGTAGAGAAATTTTAATAGGCAGCAATGAGAATGAAGTCGTAATTGTTGATGTTACTAATAAGTCAAATCCTGTTCAAATTTCAACTATAGATTACGGAAATATTGGCTATACGCATCAAGGTTGGTTTACCGAGGACATGGTCTATTTCTTACTTGGTGATGAGGTTGATGAAATAAGTTTTGGGCTCAACTCCCGTACTGTTGTATTTGATTTTAGTGATCTGGATAATCCTTTATTTCACATGGAATATCTTGGTCCTACAGCAGCAATAGACCACAACGGCTATGTTGTTGGCAATACGTTTTACGTCGCTAATTACACTGCAGGTCTTAGAGCTATCGATATTTCTAATTTAGACTCTGGCGTGATGACAGAAACCGGCTTCATAGACACCTACATTCCAGATGACAATACGTCTTTTAATGGAGCATGGAATATCTATCCTTTTTTTGAAAGCGGTAACATTGTCGTCAGTGATATTAATGGAGGTTTATTTATTGTAAGACCTTCTAATTAACACTTATGTTTAGTAAAGTCGCATATTGTTTTTTTGTATTACTATTATTAAACTGCAGTAGTGATGATAATTCATCTACAAATAACGATGGTCAGTTAACGTTTGTCAAAACATTTGGAGGCTCTAAAAACGATAGTGCACAATCAGTTACTGCAACTTCAGATGGAGGTTATGCGATTTTAGGTTACACGCAAAGTAATGATAACGATATTACAGACAAGCAAGACGAAAGTTTTGATTATTGGGTTTTAAAATTTAATGCTAACGATCAGTTAGAGTGGCAAAAAACCTATGGAGGAACAGCAGACGACAGAGGAAGTGATATAATTCAAACTTCTGATGGTGGTTATGCTATTTTAGGATATAGCTTTAGTACCGATGGAGATACAACTGAAAATGCTGGATTACAAGATTATTGGATCGTTAAATTAGATGCTACTGGAAATATCTCTTGGGAAAAATCATTTGGTTACCAAGGCGCAGATTCTGGTATTTCTATGATTGAAACTAATGACCAAGGCTTTTTGGTTATAGGTGTTTTAGATGTTACAGCTTCTGGTGGTGCTGGCAATTCTTCACGAACAGCCAATAGACATGCTGGTGGAGATTATTGGGTATTAAAGCTAAATAACTCCGGTAACTTAGAATGGAGTCGTTACTTTGGTGGCAACTTTACCGATACACCTTATGGTGCTGTTCAAACTGATGATAATGGTTTTATAATTGCAGGAAGTTCAGATAGTGAAGACACAGATATTTCTGGCAATATTGGCACTTATGATTTTTGGGTAATTAAGGTTTCCGAAACAGGAGACTTAATTTGGGAGAAGTCTTTTGGAGGCTCTCAAATAGATGAAGCTAGAGCCATTTCAAAAACTGGTGATGGCAATTACATCATTGTTGGAGACACACGAAGCAATGATAACAACATATCTCAAAACAAAGGGGCAGCTGATTTATGGCTTATAAAGATATCACCTTCAGGAAATCTTATTTGGGAAGAGACCATAGGAGGCTCTAGTTTTGATGTTGCCAGAGCGATAAAGGGTTCTCAAGACAATAGTTTTTTACTCTCAGGTAGTTCACGAAGTAGCGACATGGATGTATTAGAAAACAACGGACAAAATGATGCTTGGGTTTTAAAAACAGACAACAATGGTAATTTGCTATGGGAAATTACTGTTGGAGGCTCTAATATTGATTTTTCTTATGACGTCGTCGAATTAATAAATGGTTCGGTCATTGCTGTTGGTGATACAGCTAGTAATGATGGAGATATCTTAGAAAACGAAGGTTTCACAGATTTATTAATTATTAAAATTGATTAAAAAAATGAAAAAACTTGTTTCTCTCTTGCTCTCACTAGTATTGCTAATTTCATGTAACTCAAGTGATGATTCAGATAGTAATCCTGAGGTTTCGACTACATTTAAGTTTACGCATAATTGGGATGGAGCACTCATTAGAGATTATAATTTCGGACCCATACAATATGTAAATGCACATGGTGAGAGTATTGGATTTGAAAGGTTTCGTTATGTGATTTCTGATATCGTATTCACCAAGGCCAATGGCGAAGAAATTGAACTCGATGTTTACAATCTAGTAGATCTTACTAATGAAGTGAATATGGAATATACTCCAGACACTCAGATTCCTATTGGCAATTATACAAATGTGTCTTTTACTTTTGGCTTAGACAATGAAGATAATGCCGAAAATTACATCGATTTAAATTCGGCCTCGTTCAATGTACCAGAGATGATGGGCGGTGGCTATCATTATATGCAATTTGATGGTAAATTCATTAATTCCAATAATGAAGAGCAAGGTTTTAACTACCATGCTATAAGAGCTGTTGACAATGTTGGACCCAACCCTACATTTCCACAAGATACTTTTTTTACTGTAAATCTTGGCCCTATAAATATTAGTAATGATGTAGAAATTGAGGTAAAAATGAATATTGCTGAATGGTTTAAAAATCCGAATTTGTGGGATTTGAATGTTTATAATCAAATGCTGATGCCAAATTCTACAGCACAAATTATGATGTATGAAAATGGACAAAATGTTTTCAGTTTAGGAGAGGTCTTTCAATAATCTTTAATTATGAAAAAAGGACTAATCCTTATTGTTGTTTTACTATACTTTAGTTGTTCTGATGACGATTCGGGTTACCAACCTACACCTTCGCCTCTAGAAATACCAGAAATATTTTCGACCAATATAATTCCACCTGTAATTCCATCAGACAACCCTCAAACCGTTGAAGGCATAGCACTCGGTAAGAAACTTTTTTTTGATAAAATTCTATCTACAGATGGCACACAATCTTGTGCATCTTGCCATTCACTCCAAAATGCATTTGCTGAGAACCTACCGACAAGTGTAGGTGTCACTGGTATTTCTGGTACGAGAAATGCAATGCCTTTATTTAATTTGGCATGGAATTATGGAGAACGCTTTAATTGGGACGGATCGGCATTGAGTCTTGAGCGTCAAGCTGAAGAGCCAGTAGAAAACCCTATTGAATTGCATAGTGATTGGGACAGTGTTATAAACCGATTACAGAATCATCCTGAATACCCTGAACTTTTTCAATTGGCATTTAATACCTCAACCATAACCAAAGAACTAACCACAAAAGCTATAGCGCAATTTGAGCGCACCTTGATTTCAGCTAACTCAAAATTTGACAGGTACACACTAGGGTTGACTTCATTGACCGAACAAGAGCTAATTGGTTTAGATATCTTTTTAAGGGAAGATAAGGGAGACTGTTTTCATTGCCATGGTAACCCTAATAATCCGCTCTGGACCAATAACGATTTTCATAACAACGGACTTGATGCAACGTTTACAGATTTAGGTTTAGGAGCTGTCACTGGAGACTCTAATGACAATGGAAAATTTCGCACCCCTTCTTTAAGAAATTTAGCCTATACCGCTCCTTATATGCACGATGGCAGATTTGCTACATTAGATGAAGTTATAAATCATTACAGCGAAGGGCTTCAAAACTCTCCAACAATTGACCCATTGATGAAACAAATTGCTCAAGGAGGTGTGCAATTAACTACCCAAGAAAAAGCAGATTTAAAAGCATTTTTGCTCACACTTTCTGATCCTTCGTTTTTAAACAATCCTGATTTTCAAAACTAAAATTGTAGGTTTATTCTTGTTTATAGATGTATTTCATCGAAAAATAGCGGTTTTAATCATGAAATTCTCTTCATTTTACTTACATTTTCAGTCCCAAATTTCATAAGATGAAACCTACTACAAGCAAAGCATTGCCCTGTGCTGTGTTTGGTCATAATTATGTAAAATCTAAAACAAATTCTGACCAAACGGCTGAATTAACATGTTCTCACTGTAACACGGTTGTAAAAACTGATGCCAATGGTAATTTTGAAGAATTAACCGTATCCAACAAGCACATACAGACTACACTTAGACGATTATTTCATCTTAAACTTCAAATATCCAAACCAAAATTTTCTTAATCGATAGGGAAACTCTATTAAATCATATGCTAATATAATGTTAGCAATTATGGTTAAACCTTAGTTAAATCGTATATTTGCATTCAATTTAGAATTAATCTGCTTTAATATATGATTAAAGTTTCTGAACATGCTAAGAAAAAAGTCATCGAACTAATGAGTGATGACGGCTACAATCCTGATACCGATTACATTAGAGTTGGTGTTAAAAGTGGTGGCTGCTCTGGGTTATCATATGATTTAAAATTTGACAAAGAGCAATTAGAAGATGATAAAGTCTTTGAAGATAATGGTGTAAAAATCATTGTTGACAAAAAGAGTTTTTTATACCTCATCGGTACTACTTTAGAATACTCAGGAGGATTAAACGGAACAGGATTTGTATTTAATAATCCAAATGCCAACCGTACATGCGGCTGTGGCGAATCATTTTCACTATAAAAAAATGCAATGAGTAAATATACTGAAGACGATTTAAGAGAAGAATTAAAAACCAAAGAATACGAATACGGTTTTTACACAGATATTGAATCTGAAACTTTTCCTAATGGACTAAACGAAGACATTGTTAGGGCTATCTCCCAAAAGAAAGAGGAACCAGAGTGGATGACAGAATGGAGACTTGAAGCTTTTAAGGTTTGGCAAGACATGGAAGAGCCAGAATGGGCTAATGTAAAATATGAAAAGCCAGATTTTCAAGCAATATCATATTATTCGGCACCAAGCAAAAAACCGAAATACAACAGCATAGATGAAGTTGACCCAGAACTTCTTGAAACCTTTAACAAGCTTGGTATTTCTCTAGATGAGCAAAAGAAATTAGCAGGTGTTGCTATGGATGTGGTTGTTGATTCTGTTTCTGTAGCTACAACTTTTAAAGAAACCCTAGCGGAAAAAGGAATCATCTTTATGAGTATTTCTGAAGCTATCAAAGAGCATCCAGAACTTGTAAAAAAATATATCGGTACTGTCGTACCACAGAAAGATAATTTCTATGCGGCTTTAAACTCAGCGGTGTTTAGTGACGGTTCATTCTGCTACATTCCAAAAGGAGTACGTTGCCCAATGGAGCTTTCTACATATTTCCGTATTAACCAAGCAGGCACAGGTCAGTTTGAGAGAACCCTTGTTATTGCAGACGAAGGGAGTTATGTAAGTTATCTTGAAGGGTGTACAGCACCAAGTAGAGATGAAAATCAGTTACACGCAGCAGTTGTAGAGTTAATTGCTTTAGAAGATGCTGAAATTAAATACTCTACAGTACAGAACTGGTTCCCAGGAAACGCTGAGGGTAAAGGTGGCGTGTTCAATTTTGTAACCAAACGTGGTTTATGTGAGAAAAACGCGAAAATCTCTTGGACACAAGTAGAAACTGGTTCTGCTGTAACATGGAAATACCCAAGTTGCGTTCTCAAAGGAGATAACTCTGTTGGTGAGTTTTATTCCATTGCTGTTACTAATAACTTTCAGCAAGCAGACACAGGTACCAAAATGATTCACTTAGGTAAAAACACCAAGTCGACCATTATCTCAAAAGGTATCTCTGCTGGAAAATCTCAAAATTCTTACAGAGGACTTGTACAAATAAGCCCAAGAGCAGAAAATGCTCGTAACTTCTCACAGTGTGATAGTTTGCTTATGGGTAATGAGTGTGGTGCTCACACATTTCCGTATATAGAAGCTAAAAACAAAACTGCTCAAATAGAGCACGAAGCTACAACAAGTAAAATTGGTGAAGACCAGATTTTTTATTGTAACCAACGTGGTATTGATACAGAAAAAGCTATTGCCTTAATCGTTAATGGTTTTAGTAAAGAAGTACTTAATAAGCTTCCGATGGAGTTTGCCGTTGAAGCACAAAAATTATTAGAAATTAGTTTAGAAGGCTCAGTAGGCTAAGACTATGAAAAAAGTTGCAATCATTTTATTGGCTCTAATGTGCTTTGTGAGTTGTAAAGACCAAAACAAACAAGAAGCTAATTTAGAAGAAAATAGAGCGAAATCATACGACCAAAATGATGGTTACATAACCATGAAAGGCGAATTTGTTTATGATGCTGACCAAAATGCTGCTGTATTTGAATCCCAAAACGGAACCATTTATGCAGTTGTTATAGATGATAATATGCACCAACTAAATGAAAAGGTAAAACCACTTAAAGAGCACAAATACACCTCTGTTCCTGTTACGGTTAGAGTTAAAAAAGCTAAAAATACAGATCCTAATATTAAATGGAAAGAAGCTTTAGAAATTAAAGATATTTTAAAGGTTGAAAAACCAAATCCAAATAAAGAAGACGTTATAAAATTATCAAACTAAGACAATGTTAAAGATAAACAACTTACACGCAAGCGTAGATGATAAAGCGATATTAAAAGGTATAAACCTTGAGGTTAAACCTGGTGAAGTACATGCTATTATGGGACCTAATGGTTCCGGTAAAAGTACATTGGCTTCTGTAATCGCCGGAAAAGAAGAATACGAAGTTGAGGAAGGTGAGATCTTATTAGAAGGTGAAGATTTAGACGAACTTGGAGCCGAAGAACGTGCGCACAAGGGTATCTTTCTATCATTTCAGTATCCTGTAGAAATTCCGGGAGTTAGTGTAACTAATTTTATGAAAACTGCTATTAACGAAACTCGCAAAGCGAAAGGATTGGAAGACATGCCAGCAAATGAAATGTTGAAGATGATCCGTGAAAAATCTGAGCTTTTAGAAATAGATCGCAAGTTCTTATCACGTTCATTAAATGAAGGGTTTTCTGGTGGTGAGAAAAAACGCAACGAAATTTTTCAGATGGCAATGTTAGAGCCTAAACTTGCTATCCTTGACGAAACAGATTCTGGTTTAGATATTGATGCACTTAGGATTGTTGCGAATGGTGTCAACAAACTAAAGTCTAAAGACAATGCTGTTATTGTCATTACACACTACCAAAGATTACTAGATTATATCGTACCTGATTTTGTGCATGTATTACATAATGGTAAAATTGTTAAATCTGGCCCAGCAGCATTAGCACATGAGCTAGAAGCAAAGGGTTACGATTGGATTAAAGAAGAAGTTGGCGCATAGCGCCAGTAACCAGTGTAAAGTCCTCAGTAAATAGTTTTAAAAACTAAATACCGATTACTAAATACTGAATACTGAAAAACATGGAATTAAAAGAAAAGTTAGTATCTTCTTTCATGGCATTCGAAAATATGGTCGATGTAGATTCGCCTGTTCATGATATTAGAACTGAAGCAATAAAGCATTTTGAAAACGAAGGTTTCCCGACTAAGCGTCAAGAAGCATGGAAATACACCTCTTTAAATTCAATTTTAAAGCATGACTACAGTGTGTTCCCTAAGCACGAAGATGCTCTAGATTTTAAGGATGTAAAGAAATACTTTATTCACGATATAGATGCTTACAAGATTGTCTTTATTGATGGTAAATATTCTTCGCATTTATCTCAAACCACGCACGATGGTATAGATGTTTGCTTAATGTCTGCTGCACTTACTAAACCAAAATATAGGCTGGTTATTGAAAACTATTTTAATAAAATTGCCTCAAAAGATAGTCTATCATCATTAAATACAGCATTTTCAGCAGAAGGAGCATACATACATATCCCTAAAAATAAACTCGTTGAAAAACCTATACAGATTTTACATTTTTCAACAGGCAATGAAGCGGCATTAATGCTTCAACCAAGAAACCTTGTTGTGGTTGGCGAAAATTCTCATTTACAAATTATTGAACGTCATCAAAGTTTAACAGAAAATCCTGTTTTAACTAATTCCGTTACAGAAATTTTCACAAACAAGCGTGCCATCGTAGATTACTACAAAATTCAAAATGATAGGGAAACAGCGTCTTTAATTGACAATACGTTCATTAGCCAAAAACAAGAAAGTATTGCCAAGGTCCATACCTTCTCTTTTGGTGGAAAGATTACAAGAAATAATCTTAATTTTTATCAAAACGGAGAACGTATAGACTCTACCATGAAAGGTATTACTATCATCGGTAACAAGCAGCATGTAGACCACAATACTCTAGTACATCATATAGAACCGAATTGTGAGAGTCACCAAGACTACAAAGGTATTTTTGGCGACAGTGCTACAGGTGTTTTTAATGGCAAGGTTTTAGTAGAGAAAGAAGCTCAAAAAACAGATGCTTTTCAGGCAAATAACAATATTTTATTGAGTGATAAAGCAAGTATAAACACAAAACCTCAGCTAGAGATATTTGCAGATGACGTAAAGTGCTCTCATGGCTGTACAATTGGCCAGTTAGATGAAAGTGCCATGTTTTATCTTCGTTCTCGTGGAATTCCTGAAAAAGAAGCTAGAGGATTGTTAATGTTTGCATTCAGTAATAATGTTTTAGATTCGGTTAAAATTCCTGAAATAAAAAATAGAATTACTAAGATTATAGCTAATAAATTAGGCGTAAATATAGGTTTCGACCTCTAATCTTAAATAGATCTTTCTATCTCACTGAGGGCTATTTAATATTGTTACTTTTTTTTCCTGTAAAGTGTAGAAGATTATCGCACTGAAAAGGTAAAGTGTGGCATCTATAATATCTGCTGTGTAACGCTCATATATCCTAGGAAGAATGATTTCAAAGAGTACTGCGTATATTAACGCTAGATAAATAGCGTGGTATATTTTCAGATAGTAATGTTTATTGTTTTTGGTGTATCTTAACACTATCAAACTCAATGTTAAACAAATTGGAACGATAAGAAAATCATTTACGTAATTGTTGATAATATAAGGCAGAACGATGTTTTGTTTTTGAGCGATATATATAACTGATCCTATTACCAAGGAGATAAAAAAATAATATCTAAGTATCGTATTCATAATCAACCTGCCGCTATCGCAAATACCAACCATGCTATGAAGGCTCCGATAGCACCAACAACCATAAAACTAGAATAGAGAATCCAACCCACGGCACGGTAGATGAAAAAAGGGTGTCGACGTAGATTCTCAACAAAACCGGGCGGTTGATTTTTCACTTTCTCTATTCTCTTTTTTTGTGCTTCTTTTAGACGTTCTTCCCGCCTTTTTTTATGAGACAATATAGCACCACAATCTTTACACAAATCTCTATTTTTGTTGTAGACTCCACAATTAAAGCATTGTATAATTTTCGTCATTTGTAAATTTAATTCTTCTATTAGCGCAAACTTGTATCTATCATGTTTATGCTATAAAAATAGAAAACAATACTTTTTTCTTGTCTTAAAGCATTGTTATAAGTTTTAGTTTGAAGGCTCTGCTTCGTATCTTTGTAATATGAAAGTAGAGACACCTTTTAATGCTGAAGTCATCAGAAAAGACTTCCCCATCCTTAACCGAAAAGTTAACGGAAAGCCTTTAATATACCTAGATAATGCAGCAACATCACAGACACCTCAAAAGGTCATTGATGCTATTGTGGATTACTATAGTAACTACAACGCCAATATTCACAGAGGAGTTCATGCGTTAAGTCAAGAAGCTACAGATGCTTATGAACAAGCACGTATAAAAATCCAAAAACACTTTAATGCTGCTAAGGCGTATGAGATTATTTTTACATCTGGTACCACTCATGGTATTAACTTAGTCGCTAATGGTTTTTCTTCACTTTTAAAAAAAGGGGACGAAATTATAGTTTCTGCTTTAGAGCATCATAGCAACATTGTACCTTGGCAAATGCTTTGCGAAAAAACTGGAGCAGCTCTCAAGGTAATACCAATGGATACAAATGGTGAATTGGTACTTTCAGAATTTAATAAACTTCTTAACCAAAACACAAAACTCGTTTTTGTAAACCACATATCTAACGCTCTAGGAACCATAAATCCAATTGAGCCTATTATAGAAAAAGCACACAACGTTGGTGCTGCTGTTTTAATTGACGGTGCACAATCGTGTCCACATATAAAACCAGATGTACAAGCACTAGATGCTGATTTTTATGTTTGCTCAGCGCACAAAATTTGTGGCCCAACAGGTATTGGTATGCTTTACGGAAAAGAAGAATGGTTAAAGAAATTACCGCCTTACCAAGGTGGAGGAGAAATGATAGCGGAAGTAACCTTTGAGAAAACCACGTATGCAGATTTGCCACACAAATTTGAGGCTGGAACGCCAAATGTTTGTGGTGGTATTGCTTTTGGTGCTGCAATAGATTATATGAATGCTATTGGTTTTGATGCTATTGCGCAATACGAAAACGAACTTTTGGTTTACGCAACCCAAAAACTTCAAAAGATTGAAGGTTTAACCATTTACGGAACTGCAACACACAAAACTTCTGTTATATCTTTTAATGTAGGCAATATTCACCCTTACGATATCGGTACCATATTAGATAAAATGGGAATTGCCGTACGTACAGGTCACCACTGCGCTCAACCTATAATGGACTTTTACAAGATTCCTGGTACTATTAGAGCATCTTTTATGTTTTATAATACCAAAGAAGAAATAGATATTTTCATTGCTTCATTAAAGAAAGCCATAATGATGTTATCTTAACTTTTAATCAAGGGGAAAATTCTTAAATCTCAATTATTGAGAGTTTGGCATCAAAAGTGTACCTTTCATAAATAAAACTTTTAGTTATGAAATTTTTACTAAGTATTTTTACATTAGCTATACTCACAGGATCTTGTAATTCTAAAAAGGCAACACATACAGAACAAAAAAAGCATATGCAACAATCAGGTTTATCTGGTACTTACAAAATAAAACAATTAGAATCTAAAGACGTAAGTTTTCAAAACCTTACGATAACTTTTAACGATTCTACCAATCAGGTCTCTGGTTTTTCTGGTTGTAATAACTTTTTTAGTAATTATACCATAAAAGAAAACACCATAAAATTCGGGCCAGTTGCAGCTTCAAAAAAATATTGTGGGACAGAAAAAAACAATCTAGAAAGCACATTTCTAAAGGCATTAAATAATGTAAATTCTTTTATTATTAAAAATGACAGTTTTTCTTTTACGAACGAAACTACAGAAGTGTTTACAGCCACAAAAAGCCTAGCTGCAAAACCCAGCAAAAGTGCTATTGTAAAGGATAATTACAAAAAATTCATGGTTATTTATGAAACGTCTACAAGAGGGGCATTTAAACATATTGGCATTTCAAAATCTGAAATAACAATTTCTAAAGACCGAAACTTAAAGGAAATAGACACCTTTGAGTGTAAGCCAAAAGACTGGAAAGAACTCAACGAACTTCTCAGTAATTCTTTAGTGGAAAATCTTGATTTACTTGAACCGCCAACACAAAATCGCCTGCATGATGGCGCACCTAATGCTACATTATCCGTTGTAAAGGGTGATGTTGTAATGATGACACCTACGTTTGACCATGGATATCCACCAAAAGAAATAGAAACACTAGTTAATAAAGTGTTATCTATGGCAGAAAATGCGACTAAGCAATAGTGATTTTGTAACTTTGTTTTAAATAAGTTTGATTATGACTATCGAAGAAATTCAAAATGAAATAATAGATGAGTTTTCTATGTTTGAAGATTGGGAAGAGCGCTATCAATACATGATAGATTTAGGTAAAACGCTTCCGTTAATCCAAGAACAATTCAAAACCGATGATCATATTATAAAAGGTTGCCAAAGTAAGGTTTGGGTACATGCTGAAATGAATGATGATAAGGTAGAATTTACAGCAGATAGTGATGCCATTATTACAAAGGGCATTATTGCGATCTTAATTAGAGCGTTCTCTAACCAACACCCAAAAGATATCATTGAAGCAAATACTGATTTTATTGATAAAATTGGCTTGAAAGAACATTTGTCGCCAACAAGGGCTAACGGATTGGTTAGCATGATAAAACAATTAAAAATGTATGCAATAGCATACCAAACACAGTTGAATTAAAATGAGTGAATCAACTTTAGATACTAATGTACTTGGAGATAAAATAGTACGTGTTTTAAAAACAATTTACGATCCGGAAATTCCTGTAGACATCTATGAACTAGGATTGATATATGATGTTTTTGTAAACGAAGATTACGAGGTAAAAATATTAATGACTTTAACTACTCCAAATTGCCCAGTCGCAGAGACTTTACCTTTAGAAGTTGAAGAAAAGGTAAAATCTATAAACGAGGTCAAGGATGCCGAAGTGGAAATTACCTTCGACCCACCATGGTCTCAAGACCTAATGAGCGAAGAAGCCAAGTTGGAATTAGGAATGTTATAATAAAGAGCATTATGAATAAGACAGGGATTGACGCCATAGCATTTTACGTTCCACAACTTTACGTATCGATGGATAATCTTGCTGATGCTAGAGGAATTCCTGCAGAAAAATTAAAAAAGGGATTAGGTCTTCAAAAAATGGCGGTGCCAAATGTTGGTGAAGACGCAGCTACTTTTGCGGCTAACGCTTTACTCAACTTAATAACCCAAAATAACATAGATCCAAACGAGATTGGCAGAGTGTATTTAGGGACTGAAAGTGCCATTGACGGCTCAAAGCCCACTGCAACCTATGCTGTAGAAATTGTTGAGAACGAATTAGCTTCAACTTATGGGAAACGCAGTTTCAAACATTGCGATGTTTTGGATATGACATTTGCCTGTGTTGGCGCTGTAGATGCCTTACACAATAGTATTGATTGGGTAAAACAAGAGACCAATAGAAAAGCTGTTGTGATTGCTTCAGACCTTTCTAAGTACGATATCAATTCTACAGGTGAGTATACCCAAGGTGCTGGTGCAGTGGCTGTATTGGTAAGTCACAACCCAGCAATATTAGAAATTAATACCGTTTGGGGAATTGCCTCAAAGAGTGAAGGAGACTTTTTTAAACCAAGAAGAATTTTTAAAAAAGCTGAGCTTTTAAAGGCTGTATTCAAGGATTTAAATTTGGATACTTCCGATGAAAAGATGAATGAATTTATGGCATCCTCAGATTCAGAATTCTGGTCTGACAATAGTGATATCGTTGAAATTTTCAAAGAAGAGCCTGTTTTTGATGGTCAGTTTTCTAATACTTGTTATAATGATAGGATCACGGAAGCGCTTACCCATTTTAGAACTCAGAAGGATATAACTTTTAATAATGATTGGCATAAAATAGTATTTCATTTACCTTATGCATTTCATGGAAGACGCATCATTTTTGATAATTGGTTAAAATGGTTAAAAGCATCTAATACCTATGAAGAATTAGAAAATGAAATTGGTAAACCTGAAGATTCAGATCTTAAAGACTGGTCTAAAAAAGCTTATAAATCTCAGTTATATAGGCGTTTTGTAGATACTAAAATTGCTCAGGGAGAACTAGCTTCTTCAGAAATTGGTAATATGTACACGGCATCAATTTTTATGTCTCTATTAAGTTTATTATCTGATAGTTATGATAATAACTTAGAATTAACCGGAAAAACCATTGGTTTTATAGCCTACGGTAGTGGCTCTAAATCAAAAGTTTTTGATGGTGTTGTACAAGAAAATTGGACTTCTAAGTTAGCTTCTATTAATCTTTTTGAAACTTTAAACCAAAGGACTTCTATAGATGTAAAGACCTATGAAAACATTCATCGTTCTAAAATCCAAAGTCCAATCCATAATGGAAGTAAAATTTCTCTAGATTTTATAGAGCAAGATGAGACAAACTACGGATTGCGTCGTTACATTGTAAAATAATTTATGGCAGAAGAAATTATAAATAGAGTTGCTAACAGTAAGTTAAAAGTCATTGATCTTGAAGATTTCTACCCAGAAGGAAAGCGAATTCTGTTTGACATAAAGGACTGGTTGCTTGAAGGTTTCGTACTAAGAGAGAAAGAATACAGAGCACATGTAGCAGAACACAATTGGTCTCAATATAAAGACTGTTATGTAGCCGTATATTGCTCAACAGATGCTATTGTCCCAGACTGGGCATATATGCTTATTTCCTTAGAACTTAGAGAGTTCTCAAAATTAACGGTTATTGGTTCTTTAGATCATTTAGAGTCGCTATTATACTCAAAAATCATCTCAGAATTAGACTTAAGCACATATCAAAACGTCCCTGTAATTGTTAAAGGTTGTTCTCATAAGCCTGTTCCTACCAACGCTTTAGTACTGTTATCTCAAAAATTAAAACCTATTGCCAAATCCATAATGTTTGGTGAAGCCTGTTCTGCTGTTCCTTTATTTAAACAGAAAAAATAATTGTGACTTCTTATTTAATTTAAGGTCTAATCAGTAATGATTAGCTGTTTTACGGTATCAAAAAAGGTCTGTAAATACGTATATTTGTAAAACTTATAACAACTTAAATTATTAAAATTGAATTCATTATGAACAAAAAATTACTTTTAACAGCATTTTTAATACTTGCGATTTCGTTTGGTTTTTCTCAGACAAAAGAAGAGCTACAAGCACAAAAAGCTGAGAAACAAGCGGAAGCTGACAAATTTCAGGCAGAAGCAGATGCTTTACAAGCCCAGATAGATGCTTTACCTGGCTGGAGAGTTGGTGCTTTTGGTACTATTGGCGGTAGTTTATCCGGATTTAATAATTGGTACGCTCAAGGTGCACCAAATAACAACTCTGGTAATATTGGCATTACCTTTAATGCGTTTGCCAACAAAATTGAAGACAAGTACTTTTGGAGAAATTCACTCCTGTCAAATTTGGCTTGGGTAAAATTAGATAATACTGATATTGATACCGACAGCGATGACTTTAATGCAACAACAGATGTGTTTAATTTATCATCTCTTTATGGACGTAAACTAAGTGAAAAATGGGCTATTTCTGGTTTAATGGAATATAGAACAACAATAATTGATAATTTTAACGATCCTGGATTTCTAGATGTTGGTATTGGTGCCACTTGGACACCAATAGAAAACTTAATTGTAGTCATCCATCCACTTAACTACAACTTTGTGTTTGCGGATAATGGTGCAGCTTTTAATTCTTCGGCTGGTGCCAAGATTGTTGCTGACTATACAAGACAAATTGGTGCTATTGCCTTTAAAACGAACTTTTCTACATTCCAAAGTTACGAGCAAAGTGAATTATCTAACTGGACATGGACTAACTCCTTTAGCTATACCTTATGGAAAATGATAGGTGTTGGTTTTGACTTTGCCCTAAGAAGCAACCAACAAGAAGCTGCCAACTTTCAAGGTGTAGATTTAGAAGATGCTGATAATGATTTACAGTCTTACTACACCATAGGTTTAAGCTACAAATTCTAAGACTATTAGCTTTATAGCACAAATAAAAGGTTGTCTAAAAGTTCTATTTTGTCAATCTGAACTCGTTTCAGATTCTAAATATCTTGGAAATCAATTAAAATGAGATTCTGAAATAAATTCAGAATAACAGATTTCTTTCTTTTAGACAACCTTTTATTTAATCAAACTTTTTCTTTTTGTTCTTCCTTTTAAACAGACGCTTAATAAACCCATCGCGTTTGGTTGGTTCGCAATCCAAATCTTCTATGACATCCTCAGATGGACTTTCAAACTTAGCGTTAGTTATAGATTTATAGTCTGAATCTTTATTGAGCTTTTGGTAAAACTTTGCAAAAACTGGCAATGCCGAATTTGAACCCTGTCCTATTCCTGTTGATTTAAAACCTATACTATGGTTATCGTTACCTACCCAAGTAATAGTTACTAATTTTGGCGTTAAGGCCACAAACCAACCGTCTTTATTGTTTTGTGTTGTCCCTGTTTTTCCTGCGATGTCGTTGCGCAATCCGTAGGTGTTTCTCAATCGTGTTGCTGTACCAGAATTTACTGTAGATTTCATCATTTGAAGCATTACTTGCCTTGTATAATCATTGTAAGCTTGCTCTCCAGCAACTTCTGGCTCAAAATTAGCGATAACATTTCCATTTTTATCTTCAATTCTTGTGATTAAAAATGGTTTTACAGGTTTACTCTTATTGACATAACTCGCATAAGCACCTGTGAGTTCCTTCAAATTTATTTCTGAAACACCTAATGCCAAAGACGGCTTATTGGGCAACTCGTGCGTGACACCCAATTTTTCGACCTGCTTAATGGTTTTTGGTATACCAACTTCTTCCAACACCTTAACTGCAATGGTATTTACAGAATTACTCAAAGCGTTTTCTAAAGTATAATTAATATGAGGTTCTTCTTCATCGCTGCCAGCATTGCTTGGTGTCCAATCATCATAATTGGTATAGGTTACTTCGCTAAGTGCAAAATACGTACAAGGGTCTAAACCATTTTCAATTGCTGCTGTATAGACAAAAGGTTTAAAGGTTGAACCAACTTGTCGCTCGCTTTGAGAAACGTGGTCGTACTTAAAAAACCGATAATCAATGCCGCCAATATAAGTCCTAACCGCACCTGTTTTTGGGTCTATGGATAGCATTCCTGTATTTAAAAACTTCAAATAATGCTTCAAACTATCTACTACAGAAACATTTTTGATTGTATCTCCTTTCCAACCGAATAATTCAACGTTTCTTTTTACGCTTAAAGAATCTTTAATCTGCGCATCAGACAAGCCTGCTTCTTTATACTTTTTAACGATTGGTAACTTTTGAATGGCTGCTTTTAAAACTTTAGAATTATCATTCCAAGGTGCATACTTTCCGTAAGAGGCTTCAAAATCACTTTGCAATTTTGTAAGGTGCGATTTCATTGCGTCTTCAGCATATTGTTGCATTTGGTAGTCTAACGTTGTATGCACAACCAATCCGTCCTTATACAAATCATAGGTTTCACCATCAGGTGTTTTTAGCGTATCTAATATTTTTGAAAGCTCTTGTTTGACAGCTTCTCTAAAATAAGGCGCTAAACCTAAATCGTGATTGTAGGATTTATAATCGAGTTCTAATGTTTCATTACTATAAAACTCTAAAGAATCTTTTGCCAAGTAGCCATAGTTAAACATTTGGTTGAGCACTACATTTCTTCTGTCTTCACTACGTTGTTGATGTACTCGCGGATTATAATAAGTATTGGCTTTTAAGGTTCCGACTAGAGTAGCAGCTTCGTTTAGCGATAAGTCTTTTACGGATTTGTCGAAAAACTTTAACGAAGCACTTTCTATACCATAAGTATTATCCGGAAACGGAACCGTATTCAGGTAAAGTGTTAGAATTTCTTCCTTAGAGTAAATATCTTCAATACGCTTGGCTACAATAGATTCCTTGAACTTATTGATGAGCATACTAAATAGTGCATAATTTTTTCTGCCATATAAATTCTTGGCAAGTTGAAGCGTTATCGTGCTTCCACCACCAGCACTTTTATCTCTGAGAATTAAATTCTTTACAAACACACGCATTAGACTAATATTGTCTACACCATCGTGCTCGTAAAAACGGCTGTCTTCTGTTGCAACTAAAGCATCTATTAAATGCTTGGGGAAATCTTTGAATTCTACAGGTTGTCTATCATAAATGTAATACTTGCCAATTAACTTACCATTGTGGTCCAAAAGTTGGGTAGCCTGCTCTTGTTTTATGGAACTGAGTTCTTCTGTTGTTGGTAGCTTTCCGAAGAATCCTAAATATATACTGATATAAAGACCAACCAAGAACAGCAAAATGGCACCTGCACAAACAGAAAGCCATTTTACCCACTTGTTTTTAAAAATCTTTTTTATCCGAATTTTAAATTGGTTGGCATTTGTAGTCATCTTGAAGATAATTTACTCTATATCTTCAACGTCTGGATATAGGAAATGATTGTATGGAAAACGAGTAACATGAATTTCTCGTACTTCTTGATAAACACGTTTTCTAAATTCGTCCATATTTTCTTTGTTCAATGCCGAAATAAAAAGGGCATTATCGCCAACTCTAGACATCCAAGTTTTTTTCCATTCTTCAATGGTAAAGTTTGCTTTGGTTCGTTCTTCTAGCAAATCTTCTTCATCAAAAGGTTCTGGCTCGTAAGCATCAATTTTATTAAAAACCATTATAGTTGGCTTGTCTTTGCTTTCAATTTCATCTAAAATCTGATTTACCGACTCTATATGTTCTTCAAAATTAGAATGCGAAATATCCACCACGTGCAATAACAAATCGGCTTCTCTAACTTCATCTAAGGTACTTTTAAAAGACTCTACCAATTGCGTTGGCAATTTTCTGATGAAACCTACAGTATCACTTACTAAAAATGGCAAGTTGCCAATTACTACCTTTCTAACCGTTGTGTCTAAGGTTGCAAAGAGTTTGTTTTCAGCAAAGACTTCACTTTTACTAATCACATTCATTAATGTAGACTTACCAACATTGGTATAACCTACTAAAGCCACACGCACCATCTTACCTCTGTTGCCTCGCTGCACAGCCATTTGTTTATCGATGGTTTTTATCTTAGCCTTTAGCAATGCAATTTTGTCGCGCACAATACGTCTATCTGTTTCTATCTCCGTTTCACCAGGACCACGCATACCAATACCACCCTTTTGTCTTTCAAGGTGTGTCCACATTCCTTTTAATCGTGGTAACAGGTATTCGCATTGCGCCAATTCTACCTGAGTTCTGGCATAACTGGTTTGTGCGCGTTGCGCGAAAATGTCTAAGATAAGATTGGTTCTATCTAAAATTTTACAATTCAATATTTTACTGATGTTGCGTTCTTGCGCTGGCGAAAGCTCGTCATCAAATATTACAGTACCAACTTCATTCTCTTTTACAAAGTGCATTACCTCTTCCATCTTACCTGTACCTATAAAGGTTTTAGGGTTTGGTTGGGTCATTTTTTGAGTAAATCGCTTTACAACATCTCCTCCTGCAGTGTAGGTTAAAAACTCAAGCTCATCTAAATACTCTTTAGATTGTTCTTCATCTTGGTCTTGAGTAATAATACCAATGAGTACAACACTTTCTAATTCTATATCTTTTTTCTCTAGCATATATTAAATAAAGTACAAAGTTAAGGAAATGGATTTTCCTCAGTATATTTTTAAAAAGCTATATTTTTATTGCATGAATAAAGATTCTAATACCCACACTATAGCATTTTATAATATCGAAAATTTATTTGATATAGAAAATGATCCTTTAACAAATGATGATGATTTTTTACCAACGTCAGCAAAACGATGGACTCCCAAACGCTATAAAAATAAGCTTAGAAAATTAGGAAGCGTTATTGCCAAAATTGGGGAAGAAAATACAGCGACAGCTCCCGCAATCATAGGCTTAGCTGAAGTTGAAAACAAAAAAGTTTTATCAGATTTAGTAAGTAGTGAAAATCTGATCTCTGAAAAATACAGTTATATTCATTATGATTCTTCTGATGAACGCGGAATCGATGTTGCTTTAATATATAAAGACAATCTTTTTAAAGTAGAATATTCAGAAACATTTTCAGTATTTCTACAAACCGAAACTGGTGAAAGAGATTATACCAGAGATATATTATTGGTAAAAGGAAAATTAAATAATGAAACCATACATATAATAGTAAATCATTGGTCGTCTCGAAGAGAAGGTGAAAAAGAAACAGAATATAAAAGACTTGCTGCTGCTAAAGTAGTAAATTCAATAATTACGAGACTTAAAAATGAAGAGGGCGATGTTAAAGTCATAGTAATGGGAGACTTTAATGATAACCCAGGGGATCGCAGTATTACTTTGTTAGAAGAAGAGAGTAAATTATATAACCCTTTCAATACCGTACTTTCTTATAATAAAGGTAGCTTAAATCACAATTTTCAATGGAACATGTTCGATCAAATCCTTATCAGCGGAAATTTTTTTGATCCTGATGGTACTAACTTAAAATTTATCAAAGCAGATGTTTTTAATTCTAAGTTTGTAACGCAATACCATGGTAAATACAAAGGGCAGCCTTTTAGGACATACGTTGGCAAAAAATACAAAGGAGGATATAGTGATCATTTTCCTGTTTATTTACAATTTAAAACCCCTTAAACCATTTGTCGATAAATAAAGCCGTTCATCTATTATAGTAATGTTAACATTACGTTACTAGGCATTTTTTATATATTCGAATGAGCAAAAAAGAACGACTAATCAACGTCCTTAAATGCTTCCCCAAGCCTCACAAAAATTAAAAAAAATAAATCCTTTATAATCAACATATTATAAAGGGTTAAATAATTTCTAACAAACCGATTAATAATGAAAAAGATTACTCTATTTTTATTTCTGCTTTCATTTGTTACGATAACAAGTTTACAAGCACAAATAACTACTTTTCCATACACTGAGGACTTTGAGTCTGGTGATGGTGGTTGGGTGGCCGAAAACACTACAAATGGTACTTGGGCTTTAGGCACACCAGCTGCTCCTATAATTAATAGTGCAGCTTCCGGAACAAATGCCTGGGTAACAAATCTCACGGGCACTTATAACACAAACGAAAATTCTTGGGTTACAAGTCCAGTTTTTGACTTCTCAGCCTTGGCTGCTCCCTCAATAGAATTAAGTATTTGGTATGATGCTGAGTTTAGTTGGGATGGTGCAGTACTTCAATCTTCTATAGATGGTGGTACTACATGGGTTAACGTTGGTGCTAACGGTGATCCAAATAACTGGTACACTGATGATACCATTAACGGTAATCCTGGTGGTCAACAAGAAGGTTGGTCTGGAACTGGTGCAGCTGGAACAAATGCTTGGGTAACAGCAAGACATGCACTCACTGGTTTAGGAGGTCAGTCTAATGTTATTTTAAGAATAGCTTTTGGTTCTGATGGTTCTGTTGTAGATGAAGGTTTTGCCTTTGATGATATAAATATTTTTGAAGTTTCATGTCCTGAACCTACAGATATTACAATTGTAAACGTTACCGAAACAACTGCAGATATGAGTTGGACTGCTGGTGGAACAGAAACGCTTTGGGATTTAGAATGGGGAATAGCTGGATTTACACCAGGTTCTGGCACTTTAGAAGCAGGGCTGACTAGTACAGCATTTAATTTTACAGGTCTAACAACTGGAACATCATATGATATTTACTTAGTTGCAGATTGTGGCGGCTCTACTTCAAGTGTTGTAGGCCCTATTACATTCAATACTGCTGTTCCTGGTGCTTCTTGTGCATCAGCATTTCCTATGATTGTTGAGGCTGACTGTGATGCTGCAACTCCTACAACTTTCGATTTTAGTATTGGAGAAGATATTGATGCAGCAGATGAAAACCCTTCTTGTGATGGTTTTGGAAACTTTGGATACTGGGTGAGCTTTACTGCTCCTGCAGTAGGTTCGGTTGTTTTTAATTTCAGTGGTGCTGCTGATGGTGTTGGGTTAGAAGTGTTAGATGCTTGTGGCGGAACATCCCTTGGCTGTTTTAACAACGTATTTGATACTGGTGACAGTTCTGATATTATTGGAGGTCTTACTCCTGGTAATACTTATTTTGCTGTTATTTGGAGTGATACTCAAGCTGGAACAGCAGATGTGTGTATAGAGGAAGGTCCTACTTGTACTTTCCCAACAAATTTAGCTGCGGCAAATTTCACTACTGATGGTGCTGAATTAAGCTGGACAGAAAATGGTACTGCTACAGTATGGAATATTGAGGTAGTCCCTTCAGGAGATGCTCCTACTGGTGTGCCTACTGTAACAGGTGTTACTAATCCATACACCATTACTGGCTTAATGGCAAGTACAGATTATGACTTCTACGTACAAGCCGATTGTGGTGGCGGAGATACAAGTGACTTCTCAACAGCCTTTACCTTTACAACAGCTTGTGATGTTTTTACGCCTGATTACATAGAACAATTTGATACTATTATACCAACTTGTTGGGATGAGGCTGATAGTGGTGATGCCACAACAGGTCCTGGTGATTTTGGTGCTGGTGCTTGGGGAGCGGATGGTTTCCTTAATAATGGTTTTACAGGTGCTTACAAAATTAATTTATGGGTTGCTACTAAGAGTGATTGGATTATCTCCCCTCAGTTTGATTTAACTGGAGGACCTTTCCAAGTAGAATTTGATTTTGGAATTATGCAATTTGGTAGTTCAACTAATGCTGGTACATTAGGATCAGATGACATCGTTCAACTACTTATTACTAACGATAATGGAGCCACATGGACTCCACTTCTAACTTACGATAGTACTTCGGTTGTTCCTGCTACTGGTGAACATCCTGTAGTGACTTTAGAGGCATATGCTGGTCAAACTGTTCAATTCGGTATCTTAGGTTCTGAAGGTACTGTTGATGACCCTGAAGATAATGATGTTTTTGTAGATAACTTCCGTGTAAGAGGAATACCTACATGTCCTGAACCAACAGATTTAACTTCAAATAACTTAAGTTTAACATCTACCGAAGTTGGTTGGACTGAAACAGGAACATCTACAGTTTGGAACATAGAATATGGGCCTGCAGGATTTACACCTGGAACAGGTACATTGGTTACTGGTGTTACAACTAATCCTTATGTTTTAACAGGATTAACCTCTGATACTGATTACGATTTTTACGTACAATCAGAATGTGACCCTACAAACTTGAGTTCTTTTGCTGGTCCAGCTTCATTCTATACTGGTTATTGTCAATCAGAACCATCAAGTAATGATGGTCAGGGAGTTACGAATGTCACTATTGGATTCACAGACTTTCCTAGTTTAGGAGATGTTACTTATGAAGATCAAACGTCTCCAACAGTTAATGTCTTCCAAGGTGTCGAAACCAATGTTGCAGTTACTTTTGCCACTGGTTTTACATATGATACTAATATTTGGATAGACTTTAATGATAACTTAGAATTTGAAGCTACTGAACTTGTATTCTCTGGTGAATCTACTAACGCAAACCCAACAACATTAGACGCATCATTTGTTATGCCATTAACAGCACCACTTGGCGTTCATAGAATGCGTATAGGTACAGCTGATGCTGGTCAAGATCCTCCTAATCCATGTTATAATGGTTCTTGGGGTGTGACGCTAGACTTTACGGTTAATATTCAAGAGTTAACATGTACATTACCTGAGGCTAGTTTCTCAGTCAATACAGACTGTACTACAGATCAATTCTATATTGATGTAGATGTAACTAGTATGGGTGATGCAACCTCTTTAGAAATCTCAAACGATTTTGACGCTGGTACAGTACAGGCTTTAGCTACTGGTGTTTACCAAGCTGGCCCATTCCCTTTTGGAAATTCTGTTAAGGTTTTTGTTGCTAACGAACAAGATAATAATTGTACTATAAGTAGTGACTCTTATGAAGTACTAGCTTGTCCACCTGATAATGATGAGTGTACGACAGCTACAGTTGCAGTGGTTAATACTGATGAAAGTTGTGATACTGTAAACCCTGGAACTATTTTAGCGGCAACTCCTTCTGGAGTTCCAAGTGGAAGCTGCAGTGGTGATCCAGATGATGATGTTTGGTTCCAGTTTACAGCTGCTGGTGATCAGCAAATAATAGATATTCAGAACATAACAGGTGGCACAACCAACTTAGACCATGCATTATATAGTGGTGATTGTAATAACCTGACTGAAATTTACTGTTCTGATGATACGTTTAGTTTAACACCTTCCTTAGTTGTTGGCGACACATACTACATTAGAATTTTCTCTGCTGGTAGTACAACTGAGACTAGTACTTTTGACCTTTGTATAAGTACATTAGGTATACCTGCTTATTGTTTAGACGCTTTACCAATCTGTGCCGATCCTTCAATACAGTACGAAAGTATTGTTGGTGATCAGGTTGCTCCTCCTTATTTAGATTACGATTGTTTATTCTCTCAACCAGATCCACAATGGAACACAATTAATTTTGATGAAGCTGGAGACTATGAGTTTAGTTTAGATCAAACAAGTACAACTGGCACTCCATTAGATATCGACTTTATTGTTTGGGGACCTTTTGTAGATCAACAAGACGGTTGTGTGGACTTATTGCCAGAAACCATAGCAGATTGTAGTTACTCAGCAACTGCTAGTGAAACTATTACGCTAACTGGTGTGCCTGCAAATTCAGTATATGTTATATTAATTACTAATTTCTCACAGCAATCAGGTTTCTACACGTTTACTCAAGACTCCGGACCAACCGATGGAACGAATTGTGATGTTGTATGTGATGTTACCTTAGCTATAGAAGGTGGTGATGTAGAAGATGACATAGAAGATCCTTTGACACCAGATGAAACTTTTGAATTCTGTGGATTTGAAAGCGTAGAATTAACAGCTAGTACGTTCTATTCTGTGGATGAGTATAGATGGTACCAAGACGGTTTTATAATTCCTGATTACAACCAACCTAACCTAACCGTAACCCAATCTGGGACATATCAAGTTCAGGTATTAGGTGGAATTTGTGACCAAAGTGAAACCTACTTCTCAGCACTGATTGATGTTAAATTATATAACGAATCCCCAACTGTAGATCCTCAAAACATTACAGTTTGTGATGGTCTAGAAGCTGACGGTACAGAAATGTTTGACTTAGATGCCTTAACAGCTTCATTAGGCTTAGGCTCTGAATTTGCGGTAAGTTATTACACTAGCACTGCTGATGCTAATCAAGCAATAAATCCAGTATCATCGCCTTATATGTCTTCAGGAGAAACACTAATAATAAGAATAGAAGATACTGCTGCACAAGCCGACAACTTCTTAGGCTGTAGACAACTATCAGAAGTTGAATTGGTAGTACAACCTGCGCCAGCAATAGGCTCACCAATGGATCTAGAAACTTGTTCTGCTGACACAACTGCAGAGTTCTCATTAACAGATAATGATGTTACCGTTCTTAATGGATTAAATGCAACAGACTACACGGTTTCTTATCATGCAAGTATGGAAGATGCTGAAGCTGATACCGCAGAACTGACGTCTCCATATAATGGAATGAACGCTGAAACCATCTATGTTCGTTTAGAAGATAATGCTACAGGGTGTTATAACGTTGCTTCTTTTAGTCTTGTTATAAATGCGCCAACTCAAACAGCAACTAGTCAAAACATTGAGGAATGTGATGACTCGGATGGTTTAGTTGACGATATGGCTGATTTTGATTTAGATGCGCATACCAGTATTGTTTTAGGAACGCAAGATGCATCGAGTTACAACGTTACATATCATAGTTCTCAAGAGGATGCTGAGAATAATGTTGATGCACTACCTGGTTTATATTCTTCAGGAAGTACAACTATATATGTGAGAGTTGAAGATGCAACACTCCCTAATTGTTACGTTGTAAATTCATTCGAATTAATTGTAAATACTGTTCCGCAGGCTACTTTTGACCCACAGTTTGAGTACGAAGTTTGTCCTAATGCTACTGTACCAGTTTCAATAGGTATTATTCCTGACAACTTCTCTGCTTCTGATGTTTCTGTTACTTGGTTATTAGATGATGTGGTTATAGCAGGAGCTAATGGTTTAACTCTAGATACTGTTTTAGTTTCAGGAGATTATTCTGCCGAAATTACTTTTAATGCTACTGGTTGTACAAATACTGTGACCACTTTTGTGGAAGAATTAGAGTCTTGTATATTCCCAGAAGGTATATCACCAAATAATGATGACTTAAATGATAGTTTTGACTTAAGTAGCTTCAATGTTGTTAGGCTTGAAATCTTTAACAGAAACGGAACACTTGTGTACTCTAAAAACAACTATGTAGATGAGTGGGAAGGCCAAACTAACGATGGTGAAGAGCTACCTGTAGGAACGTATTTCTATACTGTTGTCTATGAAGGTGGTGCGAAGACAAAGAGCGCATGGGTATATATAAACAGATAATCAACTAACTGAATCAACTTAAATTATAATGAAAAAACTCACGATAATAGCGGTTCTGCTCCTAGCATTTCAAATGTACGGGCAACAAGATCCACAGTACACACAGTACATGTATAATATGAATATTATAAATCCAGCTTATGCTGGTTCAAGAGAAAATCTGTCTTTTGGATTATTATACAGAAATCAGTGGACCAAAATAGATGGTGGTCCTGAAACAGGAACATTTTTTGGACACTCACCAATAGGAAACAATCTAGGTTTAGGTGTGTCTTTAATTGCAGACCAAATAGGACCTGTAAAAGAGACCAATGCTTATGTTGATTTATCTTATACCTTAAAATTAGGTGGTGAACACCGCTTAGCATTTGGTGTTAAAGCTGGTGCCACTTTCCATGATATAAATCTTACCAGTGGTAACGTTGATGTTATTGATGCAGGTGACCCTTTCTTTGGGATGCAAATAAATGAAACTACACCAAACATTGGTGCTGGGTTCTTTTATTATACAAATAAGTATTACTTGTCATTATCGGTACCTAATATGTTGTCTTCGGTACACTTAGATTCTAATGGAAACAAAATAGGATCTGAAACGCAACACTATTTCTTAACTGGTGGTTATGTTTTCGATTTATCACCAAATACAGAATTAAAACCATCATTCATGGTAAAGTCTGCATTTGATGCGCCAACGTCTTTTGATGTAAACCTCAACGCTAGGTTCTTCAAGAAATTTGAAATTGGTGCTTCTTACAGATTAGACGATTCGTTTTCAGGATTGGTTAATTTTGCGTTATCCCCATCGATTAGAGTAGGCTATGCCTATGATGCTGTTTCTTCGGAAATAAAAGCATTTGCACCTGCTTCACATGAAGTTATGTTGCTATTCGATCTTAATTTTCCGAAACGAGTTTCACGTTCTCCTAGATACTTTTAATCAGTTAAGCTAAACAATTATGAAAAACTTAAAAACACTATTATTTATCACGTTGATGAGTAGTTTATGCTTAACTGCTCAAAACAAAAACACTAAAAAGGCTGACAAAGAATTCGCTAGGTTCGAATATGTAGATGCCGCTGAAAGCTATAAAAAGCTTATAGACAAAGGAGAAACTTCTTCATACGTATATGGGCAGTTAGCTGAATGTTATTATAATATCTTTAATACCGTTGAAGCTGAGAAATGGTATGCAAAAGCTTTAGAGAGTAGTGACAATCCTGAGATGATTTATAAATATTCTGAAATGCTTAAAGCTAACGGAAAGTATGAAGAGTCTAATAAGCAAATGGAGAAATTTGCTTCTATGCGTCCATCCGATAATAGGGCAACTGCTTTTAGAAAAAACCCTAACTACTTACCGAAGATTTTAGAGCAAGGTAAAAAGTTTAATGTTCAGGATGCTGGGTTCAATTCCGCTCAATCTGATTTTGGTGGTATTGAAAATGATGGCAAACTTTATATTACATCTGCAAGAAATGACAATCGTAAAACTTACGGTTGGAACGAAGAACCATTCTTAGACATTTATACACTGACTAAAAACTCGGATGGTTCTTATGGTACAGCGACTTTAATGAACGACCAGATTAACACTAAACATCATGAAGGTCTAGTATCTTTTACTCCAGATGGTAAAACAATGTATTTCTCTAGAGAGAGTTACTTTGAAAAAGATTTTCAAAAAGATTCTTTAAGCAAAGTTCGTTATAGCCAACTGTATTTATTTAAAGCTACTAAGTTGGGAAGTGATTGGGATTCGGTTGAAAGTTTAGATATAAATAGCGAAAATTATTCTGTTAAAAATCCTTCTGTAAGTGCAGATGGTTCAACATTATATTTTTCATCTAATATGCCTGGAGGTTATGGTAACTTTGACCTTTATAAAGCACCAATCAATGAAGATGGCACTTTAGGTGAGCCTGAAAATTTAGGGCAAAAAGTTAATACTGAAGGCCAAGAAATGTTCCCTTACATAAGTAGTAACAATACACTTTACTTCTCATCTAACGGTCATTTAGGACTAGGTGGTATGGATGTTTTCTACACTAAAGTGATAGACGGTAAAATGGCACCTGTTAGAAATGTTGGTATTCCTATTAACAGTAATGGTGATGACTTTGCCTTTATGATTAACGAAGAAACAGAAGAAGGTTTTGTGTCTTCTAACAGAGATGGCGGCCAAGGAAGTGATGACGTTTACGCGTTTAAAAAACTTCAACCACTTTGTGATGTTTTAATTACCGCGACTGTTTTAGATGATAAAACAAGAGAGCCTGTAAATGGCGCTTCTGTTTCGTTATATGATGCTGAAGGAAATAAAGTGGTTACAAAAACTACAAACGAAGAAGGTGTGGCAGAATTTATAGTTGAGTGTGAACAAGACACTGAACTAGAAGTTGTAATGGATGATTTTGAGAGCAAAAAAGTACCTGTAAAAGGAACAAGTGAAGAAGAATTAGCAGTTCAAATTTCTTTAGACCCAATAGAGAAAATTATAACTCCTGAAGAAATTGTGCTAAACCCAATTTATTTTGATTTTGATAAATCTAATATTACGGCACAGGCGGCATTTGAGTTAGATAAACTAGTTCAAATCATGAAAAAATATCCTGATTTGGTAATCAATGCCACATCTCATACAGATAGCAGAGGATCAGATTCATATAACCAGAGACTATCTCAGCGCAGAGCTAAGAGCACACAACAGTACGTGATTTCAAAAGGTATTGATGCTTCTCGCATTTCTGCAGAAGGTAAAGGTGAAAATGAACCTAAGATTAATTGTGGCTCTAATTGTACCGATGAAGAACATTCTCAAAACAGACGTTCTGAGTTTAAAATTGTGAGTGGAGGACCTCAAGCGCAATAGTAAATTCAATAAAATAAATAAAGTATAAACGCTCTGAGAAATCAGAGCGTTTTTTTATTAACGCAATGAAAAACCTTTAGCTGCCCACCAAGGATGGACTTCTATAACCAAGCGTCCTGCTTTTACCATTGGGTCAGCATTAGCCAAACTATCTGCCATTTTTAATGTTGGCACGTTGTAGATTGTAATTCCTCTTATTTCTCCGTCATCTCCAAAAGGACCAGAAATGTCTGCGTATCCTAACTCATACATTTTACCTAGATGTTCCAAATGCTCACTTTGTAATTGGTTTGCTTCTTCTTCATTTTGATTCCTAATTGGTCCGTTTTTTAAAAAAGCTATAAAATACTGCTGCATTAAAGTTGTATCCTTAGTCTTTTCATCTACATAATCAAATACCTGATAACCCTTACTTATAAGTTCTGCCTTTAGCTCTGCGACTGACTTTCCTGATTCTTTCGAAACGTTAGATTTTTCAACTGGTGCCTTGATAGTCGCTTGTTCTGTAACTGTTTCCTTAATTTTACCTGATTCTTTATCATTTTTACATGATGCTAAAAAGCAAAATAATATTATCGTTAATAATATATTTTTCATTTATTCCAATTTTTGAATGGTTGTTTACTTAATTGTGAATTATAATATCGTATATCACCTGTAACTTCTTTACCTAACCAATCCGGTTTGTTAAAATCTTCATTTGTGGATTGTAATTCTATCTCGGCAATAACTAAACCTTCATTATCACCAAAAAACTCATCTATTTCAAAAGTATGACAACCAGAATTTACTACGTATCTCTTCTTGTCAATTATACCCTCTTCACAAAGTAACAATAGCTGCTCTGCTTCCTGATTTGTAATTTCAGTTTCCCACTCAAAACGAACCAATCCATCGTCTGAGGATTTTCCTTTTACAGTTAAATATCCCTTATTTTCTTTTAATCTAACTCTAACTGTCCGCTCTTTATGGCTATTTAAAAATCCTTGTTTTATACTATAACTTTTAACGGCTTCTTTTTTAAAATCATTAGAAGTTACTAAAAATTTACGCTCTATTTCTACAGTCATTAAACGGTATTTAATGCCTAAATTTACACTATGCTAAACGATTTACCAATTAGAAAGATAATTCATGTAGATATGGATGCATTTTATGCCTCTGTTGAGCAAATGGATGATCCTGAACTAAAAGGTAAAGCTATTGCTGTAGGCGGTGGCGGAAAACGTGGTGTAATAAGTGCAGCAAGCTACGAAGCCAGAAAATTTGGTGTAAAAAGTGCTATGTCTGGTCGTTTGGCTGAAAAGCTCTGCCCAGAACTTATATTCGTTAGACCGAGATTTGACAGATATAAGGAAATCTCTAACCGAATTCGTAAAATATTTTTTGACTACACAGATCTGGTTGAACCTTTGTCTTTAGATGAAGCCTATTTAGACGTCACCGAAAACAAAATAGGGCTTCCAAGCGCCACTTTAATTGCTCAAAAGATAAGACAGCGTATTTATGACGAAGTGGGCTTAACAGCTTCTGCAGGCATTTCTATCAATAAATTTATTGCTAAAGTTGCTAGTGATTACAATAAACCAAATGGGCAAAAGACTGTTAACCCAGAAGATGTGCTTCAGTTTTTAGAAGATTTGGATATTAGAAAGTTCTATGGTGTTGGTAAGGTTACTGCCGAAAAAATGTATCAAAAAGGAATTTTTACTGGTAAGGATCTAAAGGCCAAAAGTCTTGAATATTTAGATAGGAATTTCGGAAAATCTGGTCGTTACTACTATTATATTGTCAGAGGTATTCACAATAGCAAAGTAAAACCAAATCGTATTAGAAAATCGTTAGCAGCAGAACGTACTTTTAGTGAAAATCTTTCTTCAGAAATTTTTATGCTAGAAAAGTTAGATCACATCGCAGAAGAAGTTTCTAGACGATTAGAAAAAAGTAAAGTAGCAGGAAAAACAATAACACTAAAAATTAAATACAGTGATTTTACTTTACAAACGCGTAGCAAAACACTTCCTTATTTTGTCGGTGACAAATCTATAATCTTAGAAACCGCGAAAGAGCTTTTATATCAAGAAAAATTGAACAACTCGGTTCGACTTTTAGGGATATCATTGTCTAATCTAAATACAGATAAAAACAAACCCTCTAAACCAAATATAGAAGATAAAAAATCTGTTAGTGTACAGTTAAGGTTTGACTTTTAAATAAAAAGAGATTGTCTAAAGAATTAATGCTTTATCAATCTGAACTCGTTTCAGATTCTAAAACAATTTGAAAATCAGTTTATTGAGATTCTGAAATAAGTTCAGAATGACAGATTCTCATACTTTTTAGAAAGCTTCTAGAATATTTAATGCTAATTTCTTTCTTAAAAGCTACAGCTCTCAATCTCAGTAACACGTAAGGTGTTGACCATACCTTTTGCTTGAATTGGCATAGCAGCTAAACTAATCAACATATCACCTACTTCTAAATAGCCTTTTTTACACGCTATGGCATTTACATCTTCAATAGTTTCATCAGTGCTTACATATTTGTCGTAATAAAATGCTTTAACTCCCCAAAGAAGACTTAATTGAGAAAGAATTCTCTTATTAGAAGTAAAAACTAAAATATGTGCTTGTGGTCTCCATGCAGAAATTTGAAAAGCTGTATAACCACTATTTGTTAATGTTGAAATGGCTTTTGCATTAATTTCGTTAGCCATATTAGCCGCATGATAACAGATAGACTTGGTAATATAACGCTTTGTACGAATGTGTGGTGGAGATTGAGGCACTTCAATTAAAGGAGAATCCTCTACACTTCTAATAATATTTGCCATTTGACGAATGACCTGAACCGGATATTGACCTACTGAAGTTTCACCAGAAAGCATAACTGCGTCGGCACCATCCATTACTGAGTTAGCCACGTCATTTACTTCTGCACGAGTTGGTGTTAAACTGGTAATCATAGTCTCCATCATCTGGGTAGCGATAATTACCGGAATTCTGGCTCGCTTAGCTCTTAATACTAATTGTTTCTGAATCAACGGTACCTCTTCCGCTGGTATTTCTACACCCAAATCACCACGAGCCACCATTAAACCATCACAATAGGCAACGATTTTATCTATATTTTCTACGGCTTCTGGTTTTTCAATTTTTGCAATAATTGGAATTTTATGCTCGCTATGCTCTTTGATGAGTTCTTCTAATTCCATTAAATCTTCTGCATGACGCACAAAAGATAATGCTATCCAATCTACTTCCTGACCAATTGCAAAAATGGCATCTTCAATGTCTTTTTCAGTTAAAGCAGGTTGAGAAATGTTCGTATTAGGTAGGTTAACACCTTTTTTAGATTTTAATGGTCCTCCTTGAATTACCTTGGCTTTAACCTCTTTCTTTCCGTCAGTTGAAACAACTTCAAAAATAAGTTTTCCATCATCCAATAAAATACGCTCACCAGGTTTTGCATCTTGTGGAAACTTCTCATAAGTCATATAGACACGCTCTTTTGTGCCTTCGAAGCGCTTTCCGGTAGCAAAAATTATTTCGTCTCCTTCATTTACAATTACCTCACCTTTCATAGTACCTACTCTAAGTTTAGGTCCTTGTAAATCTGCTAATATAGCTGCATTATACCCAAACTCTTCATTAAGTTCGCGGATCATATTAATACGCTCTTTTACATCATCATAGTTAGCATGAGAGAAATTAATTCTAAACACATTAGCCCCTTCATCAAGCATTGCTTTTAAGGTTTGTTTATTACTCGTTGCTGGGCCTAATGTGGCTACTATTTTGGTTTTTTTGTTTGGCATCAATTCAAAAAATTAAATGATTTTTAGATTTTAATTCAGTCGGATTAACAGAATAACTTGTAATTATCTGAGGAATATTTTGAAGCTTATTTAGAATAAGCTTTTCATTTACATTCTGAATTTCATCAGAAATCTTAATAAAATAATCTACCCTTTTATATTCCGGAACAAGATTAAATGTCTTAATTACTTTTTCATTGGTTTGAAATAAGCCTGTACTGTACAAACTATCTTCTTCTTTTTTACAAACATTGGATACTAAGTTCCAGGTTACATATTGCGAAGCATTATTCCACTCAAAAATACTGTACGAAGATTTTAAATATTCCATATCTAAATCTTCTGTTTTTCTTTGTAATCTGAGGTCTAAACTATGATTAAGTAAATAGGCTAAACGATAATCTTCTAACACACAATGTATAGCAATGAGTTTGTAGGTATCGTCATAAAAATCATCAACCAAAAGTTTATGCAACGCCATACAGTTATTCCTTTAATTGGTAAATATAGCACAATAATAGGTTGATAATGTCAACTTTTAGTTAATCTTAACCCATAAAATCTACGAAAACGTTGTAGATTTTAACTTTAGATATTAACCTCTATTGACCACTATTTAAATAAGCTTGGTGATTTGTTTTTGGAAAGCAAAAAAAGCGCGTTTAGAAGCCTTTTCTTCAGCTTTCTTCTTTGAAGTTGCCCTAGCCTTAGACACCACTTTATCATTAATACTAAGCTTAACAGAAAAGTGTTTTAACTCGTCATTACCTGTATCTTCGTACACTTCATAATCAAAAGTGTTTTTCTCCTTCTGACACCACTCAATCAGTAGGCTTTTATAGCTAATAACCTTGCCCTCTAAAGTTTCTATATCTACATGAGGATTAATAACTCTTTTATATAAAAACTTTTCACATGTCTTATAGCCTTTATCCAAATAAATAGCACCAACCAAAGCTTCAAAAAGATTACCGTGTATATTGTTACCAAAATTAGATTTTGGTATCCTGCTCTGCACTAAATCAATAAGATTCAACTCTTTACCTAATTCATTGAGATGCTCTCTACTTACTACTTTAGAGCGCATTTTGGTAAGGTAACCTTCGTCACCGTGTGGTACCTGTTCGTAGAGGTAAGCCGCAATAACCGAACTTATCATAGCATCACCAACAAATTCTAAGCGTTCGTAATTAATAGGATTTCCTTTTTTATCCTTAATATTCATCGAACGATGTGTGAAGGCCTTAATGTATAAATTTTGGGATCTTGGCTTAAAACCAAGAATATCTTTGAGTTTTAAAAAAAAATTCCCGTCATCGAATGAACGGGAATTTTTTAATATGTTACGAATGAAACTCATTCGGGATTTAGTCTAATTTTTTAAATAATACACAAGCGTTATGTCCGCCAAATCCAAATGTATTACTCATTGCTATTTTAATATCTCGTTTCTGAGCTTTATTGAGCGTTAAATTTAATTCTGGATCTATATTTTCGTCTACTGTTTCATGGTTAATTGTTGGTGGTATAATGCCGTTTTCTAATGCTAATATAGAGGCAATTGCTTCTATTGCACCAGCAGCACCCAACAAATGACCAGTCATAGACTTAGTTGAATTAATATTAATGTTCTTAGCATGGTCCCCAAACACTTCTGATATAGCTTTTAATTCGGCAACATCTCCTAATGGTGTGGATGTTCCGTGTGTATTAATATGATCTACATCTTCGGGTTTTAAACCTGCATTTTCTAAACAGTTTTTCATTACCGCAACAACACCAATTCCATCAGGATGTGGCGCTGTCATATGATACGCGTCAGAAGACAACCCTCCACCTACAACTTCTGCGTAGATTTTAGCTCCTCTTGCTTTAGCGTGCTCATATTCTTCTAAAACAATAGAACCTGCTCCTTCACCTAATACGAAACCATCTCGATTTGCATCGAAAGGTCTTGAGGCAGTTTCAGGACTATCATTTCTAGTACTCATAGCATGCATAGCGTTAAATCCTCCCATACCAGCGATAGTAACTGCCGCTTCGCTTCCACCAGTAATTACAACATCACAATGACCCAAACGTATAGTGTTTAGAGCATCAATCATTGAATTGGCAGAAGAGGCACAAGCAGATACCGTTGTATAGTTAGGGCCCATGAAACCATATTTAATAGATATGTTTCCTGGCGCTATGTCTGCAATCATTTTCGGAATGAAACGAGGACTAAATCGAGGTGTACCGTCACCAGCAGCATAGTTAAGCACTTCTTCCTGAAATGTTTCTAAACCACCTATACCAGCTCCCCAAATTACTCCTACTCTGTATTTATTTATTGCGTCTAAATCTAATTTCGAGTCTGCGATTGCCTCATCTGACGCCACCATTGCATATTGCGAAAATTTGTCCATTTGACGCGCTAACTTTCTATCAATAAAGTCAGTAACTTCAAAGTTTTTTACTTCACAAGCGAATTGCGTTTTGAACTTCTCAGCATCAAAATGCGTGATTGGGGCAGCACCACTTTTTCCATTAACAAGACCATTCCAATATTCGTCTTTGGTATTGCCAATAGGTGTAAGTGCACCTAGACCAGTAACTACTACTCGCTTTAATTCCATAAAAAAAGTCTTATTTTGCTTCTTCTATATAAGATATAGCTTGACCAACTGTTGCAATGTTTTCAGCTTGATCGTCTGGGATTTGAATATCAAATTCTTTTTCAAATTCCATGATTAATTCTACAGTATCTAATGAATCTGCACCTAAGTCGTTAGTGAAGCTTGCTTCAGTTACAACTTCGTTTTCATCAACACCTAATTTGTCTACGATAATCGCTTTTACTCTTGATGCAATGTCTGACATAATCTTTTAATTTTAAGTTTTAATTAGACCGCAAAAATAAAAAACTTTATTTTAAAAATCATCTTTACCGATAAAATGTGCATCTTAATGCCGAAAATCGGTATAAGTATTTCGGTTTTGCGCCTAATTGTTAATTATTATTCTTTTTTTTGTTCTGAATAATAGCCCATTGATAGCCAATTTATGAAACGTATTGTAATTTTTGCGTCCAGAAGCGGATCTAATGCTGAAAATTTAATTAAGTTTTTTCAAAACAGCGATAATGCGTCTGTTATTCAGGTATTGACCAACAATCCTCATGCCAAAGTCTTAGAAAGGTGTAAAAGACTAAATGTTAGCGCTTTGTCATTTAACAGAATAGCATTCAGTAAGTCTGAAGATGTTCTTAATGTTTTAAAATCAGCTCAACCAGATTTAATTGTGCTAGCTGGTTTTCTGTGGAAATTCCCTGAATTTATTCTCAAAGAATTTGAAAATAAAGTTATAAATATTCATCCTTCTTTGCTGCCAAAATATGGAGGAAAGGGCATGTATGGTATGCACGTACACAATGCTGTTGTGGAAAATAAAGAAACTGAAACAGGCATCACAATTCATTATGTAAATGAAAATTATGACGAAGGAGCAATTATTTTTCAGGCCAAATGCGAGGTGAAACCATTAGAGTCTGCAGAAGATGTAGCTGCTAAAATTCATGAATTGGAAATGGAGCATTTTCCGAAGGTTGTTGAGGAATTGTTAAACAATCACTGAACAGTGTATTAATAATGAGATCCTGAAACAAGTTCAGGATGACAAAAATGTCAAAAAAGAAAAAGAAATATTACACGGTTTGGAAAGGCCATAACACTGGTGTTTTTGAATCTTGGGATGATTGTAAAGCTCAAATCAAAGATTTTAAAGGGGCTCAGTATAAATCTTTTGCCACTTTTGAAGCTGCAAAAAAAGCTCTTAGAGATGGCCCAAAAGATTACATTGGTAAATCCAAGAGTTTTAAAAGTGAACTCTCTGCTGAACAACTCAAAAAAATAGGACAACCCAATTATAATTCCATTTCTGTTGATGCTGCTTCATCTGGCAATCCTGGTAAAATGGAATATCGTGGTGTAGATACCAAAACAAAAAAACAACTCTTTATACAAGGTCCTTTTGAAGAAGGCACTAATAACATTGGCGAATTTTTAGCCATTGTTCACGGATTGGCATTTTTAAAACAACATAATAGCGACCGTATTATTTACACAGACTCTAAAACCGCCATGAGTTGGGTGCGCAAAAAAATGTGTAACTCTAAGTTAAAGCGCAACGACAAGAACAAAGCGCTTTTCGGGCTTGTAGATCGCGCTGTAAAGTGGCTAAAAACAAATGACTATTCAACAACCATAGCTAAATGGGAAACCAAAGCTTGGGGAGAAATTCCTGCGGATTTTGGTCGGAAATAGTTAAATTTAGATGTTACATTGTATATTTCATCAGCAATATATTTTATGTACTTTTGCACCTTAATTCAAACTTACTTTAATGGGTAAATTAGTAATTGTCGGAACCGTAGCTTTTGATGCTATTGAAACACCTTTTGGTAAAACCGATAAAATCCTTGGAGGAGCTGGTACATTTATCGGTTTAGCTGCTTCAAATTTTAATGTAGATTCCGCAGTTGTTTCAGTAGTTGGTGGTGATTTTCCAAAGCAATATTTAGACCTTATATCTGATAAGAATATTGATGTGTCTGGTATAGAAATTGTAAAAGACGGAAAAACCTTCTTTTGGAGTGGAAGATACCATAATGACATGAACTCAAGGGACACTTTAGTAACTGAGCTAAATGTACTTGCGGATTTTGAACCAAAAGTTCCTGAAAATTACAAAAATGCTGAAGTGGTTATGCTAGGGAATTTACACCCATTAACCCAAATGAGTGTATTAAATCAAATGACAACCAAGCCTAAAATGGTAATTTTAGATACCATGAACTTTTGGATGGACTGTGCGCTAGAAGATTTACACAACACCATCAAACACGTTGATGTGATTACCATTAATGACGAAGAGGCCAGACAGCTAACAGGTGAGTATTCATTGGTAGTTGCCGCAAGAAAAATTCATGAAATGGGACCAAGGTATGTGGTTATTAAGAAAGGGGAACATGGAGCCTTATTATTTCATGATGACAGCGTATTCTATGCACCGGCATTACCATTAGAAGAAGTTTTTGACCCAACAGGTGCTGGTGATACCTTTGCTGGCGGTTTTGCAGGTTATTTGGCGAAAACTGAAGATTACTCTTTTGAAAATTTAAAAACAGCCGTAATTTACGGCTCTACCTTGGCTTCGTTTTGTGTTGAAAAATTTGGCACAAAGCGCATGGAAAATTTGAAAACTGAAGAAGTGCATAAACGTTTAGACCAATTTAAAAGTCTAACACAATTTGATATAGAATTAACTTAAAAACCAGCGCGCTTAATTTTTTAGCGCGTTTTTTTATTACATAACATGAGTGATGCTTTAAAACACGAGTGCGGTATTGCACTTATTAGGCTTTTAAAACCATTAGACTATTACAAAAAAAAGTATGGTAGTGCGTTTTATGGTGTGAATAAGATGTACTTAATGATGGAAAAACAGCACAATCGAGGACAAGATGGTGCTGGTTTTGCAAGTATTAAATTAGACACTAAACCTGGAGAACGTTATATAAGCAGAGTACGTTCTATAGCTCAGCAACCTATTCAAGATATTTTCTCTCAAATCAATGAGCGTATTAACAAAGAAATGGTACAAAATCCTGAATATAAGGATGATGTTGAACTACAGAAAAAGAACATTCCATACATAGGAGAATTATTACTAGGTCATGTGCGTTATGGTACTTTTGGAAAAAATAGTGTAGAAAGTGTTCATCCTTTTTTAAGACAAAACAATTGGATGCATAGAAACCTCATTGTTGCAGGTAACTTTAACATGACTAATGTCAATGAGCTATTTAACAACTTAGTGGACATTGGTCAGCATCCCAAAGAAAAGGCAGACACCATAACTGTTATGGAAAAGATAGGTCATTTCTTAGATGATGCGGTTAGCAAAATCTACAAAGACCTAAAAAAAGAAGGATATTCCAAAATTGAGTGTTCTCCGCTTATTGCAGAACGTTTAAAACTTAGCAAGATTTTAAAACGTGCTGCTAAAAATTGGGATGGTGGTTATGCTATGGCAGGTTTATTAGGCCATGGAGATTCCTTTGTTTTAAGAGATCCTGCTGGTATTAGACCTACTTATTATTACAAAGATGATGAAGTTGTTGTTGTAGCTTCAGAAAGACCTGTAATACAAACTGTATTTAACGTTGCTTTTGATGATGTTAAGGAGTTAGATCCTGGACATGCTATCATAACTAAAAAATCCGGTGATACACAGATTAAGAAAATTTTAGAGCCATTAGAACGAAAAGCCTGTTCATTTGAACGTATTTATTTTTCCAGAGGAAGTGATGCTGAAATTTATGAAGAGCGAAAGGAACTTGGAAGGCTATTAATGCCAAAAGTTCTTGAAGCTATTGAAAATGACACACAAAACACTGTTTTCTCATTCATACCTAACACAGCTGAAACGTCTTTTTTTGGAATGATAGATACGGTTGAAGAGCACCTAAATCATAAAAAAACCAAAGCTATACTTAATGGTCAAAGAGAATTATCAGCAGAAAAAGTTGAAGAAATTCTCTCAGAGAGACCACGAATAGAAAAAATAGCTATAAAGGATGTTAAGCTGAGAACCTTTATTACAGAAGACAGTAGTAGAGACGATTTAGTGGCTCATGTTTATGATGTAACCTATGGTGTAATAAAACCAACAGATAATCTAGTTATTATTGACGATAGTATTGTAAGAGGTACTACTCTGAAGAAGAGTATCATAAAAATGATGGATAGACTAAAACCTAAAAAAATAGTTGTAGTGTCTTCAGCACCACAAATACGTTATCCGGATTGTTATGGTATAGATATGGCAAATCTAGAAAGTTTAGTTGCATTTCGAGCCGCTTTAGAGTTATTGAAGGACAACAAGCAATACCACATAGTTGAGGAAGTGTATAAAAAATGCTTAAAGCAAGTTGACCTTAAAGACAAAAATGTGGTTAACTATGTTAAGGAGATTTATAACAATTTCTCAGATGAACAAATCTCAGATAAGATTTCCGAGTTACTAAGTGATGAATCTGTTAATGCTGAAGTAAAAATCATTTTCCAGCCTGTTGAAAACCTACACAAAGCTTGCCCTAAAAACTTGGGCGATTGGTACTTTACAGGAGATTATCCAACAGCTGGAGGCAATAGAGTAGTTAACAGAGCATTCATTAATTTCTATGAAGGTAACAAAGAGCGCGCTTACTAATTATCATGTAAATTCAGCTTTTAATCCGAAAAAATATGTATTTAATCGATAATAAATGCTTTTCGTCTAATATTTACATCCATTTTAACAAATTAAAATTACATTGGTATCACCATAACATAAGTAGGTTAAGTTCATGGTAGATTTGGGGCAAAAAAAGGTGAACAGTGTTCACCTTTTTTTATTGACATTATTAAAGCATTACTTTAACTCATTTCGTTTAAATTAATTTTCACTTTTAGACTTAGTTTTCATTAATCAACGTATTATCCACGCTTAGACTAATATATAAGTCGTTTATCCGAAAAATTTAATTATTAAATTATTGTAAACTTATATTTGACTCACCATAACATAAGTAGGTTAAGTTTATGGTAGATTTGGGGCAAAAAAGGTGAACTCTCTGTTCACCTTTTTTCATTTTTAATTCTCTTAAGAATTTTAATTTCACATCATAAAAAAGCCAGACGTTTTTAGTCTGGCTTTTGTACTATATTTAATAAATATATTATTTAGCTTCAGCATAACGACGCTCAACTTCATTCCAATTGATTACTTTGAAAAAAGCATCGATATAGTCTGGTCTTCTGTTTTGATAGTTTAAGTAGTAAGCATGCTCCCAAACATCTAATCCTAAGATTGGTGTGCCACCACAACTAACGCCAGGCATTAGCGGATTATCTTGGTTTGGAGTAGAGCAAACCTCTACCTTACCTCCCTTGTGTACACACAACCAAGCCCAACCTGAACCAAATTGTGTAGCTGCAGCTTTTGAAAAAGCTTCGATAAAGGCATCTTTAGAACCAAATTCTGCTTCAATAGCATCTTTTAATTCTCCTGATAAATAACCTTTATCTTCAGGATTCATTACGTCCCAAAATAAAGAGTGGTTATAAAAACCACCGCCATTATTTCTAACGCCAGCATTGTTCATATCTAGGTTAGTTAAAATATCTTCAATAGATTTTCCTTCTAAATCTGTTCCTTCAATGGCAGCATTTAACTTTGTTGTGTAACCGTTGTGATGTTTAGTATGATGGATTTCCATTGTACGTGCGTCAATATGTGGTTCTAGTGCATCATATGCATATTTTAATTTTGGTAATTCAAAAGCCATAGTGTGTATGTTTTTTAGTGTTAGTATTTCGATTTTAACAAATTTACAATTTTGAAAACAAGAAGTTCTAAATAAATTATTAAGATTCCCTATTTTGGTATAAAATTTATCTTTTGCAAGATTCAGCCTTCAAAATATACAATGCTTCTGCTGGTAGTGGTAAAACATTTACCTTGGCGAAGACTTACATAAAAATTCTTGTTCAGTCCAAAAACAATGAACAGTTCAAGTCCATCTTGTCTATAACATTTACCAACAAAGCTGTTGGTGAGATGAAAGAGCGTATTATAGAAATGCTAAAAGTCTTTTCTCAGGAAAAGAGCCTTATAGCGCCTCATCCTATGTTTAGCGCAATTTGTGATGAACTATCTATATCACCTGAATTCTTAATAAATCGTTCTAAGACAATATTGAAACACATCATGCACAACTACGGTGCTTTTGATATTTCTACAATAGATGGTTTTACACACAGAGTTATTAGAACTTTTGCTCACGATCTAAAACTTCCTGTAAATTTTGAAGTAGAGCTAGACCAAGAACGTCTTCTTAACGAAGCGGTTGATAATTTAATTTCTAGAGCTGGAAATAACAACGTTTTAACCCAAACACTAGTTGATTTTGCGATTGAAAAAGCTGATGATGACAGAAGCTGGGACATTAGCTACGACTTTAACAAAATAGCCAAACTTCTTGTTAATGAAAACGACTTAGAAGCCATTGAGACGTTTAAAAACAAAACGATTGAAGACTTTAAAACCTTAAAATCTACCTTAATAAAGGATAGCACTGTAATCGAAAAGGATATTGTAACTACGGCCGAGACAGTACTTTCTCTAATTGACGAGTGCGGGTTACAGTTTGATGATTTTAATAGAAAATCGCTTCCTAATCACTTTCACAACTTAGCGCAAGGTAATTTTAGCATTTCTTTTTCCTCTGCATGGCAAAACGACCTAACAGAAGGCAATACGCTTTACCCAAAACGTGTTACAGATACAGTTGCAAGCACCATAAACAGCATTCAACCGAACCTGGCTGAAGCTTTTCTAAAAACAAAAGATTTAGTTTTTGAATTAAAACTAAAACAAGGCCTCTATAAAAATATAACTCCACTCTCTGTATTAAATGCTATTCAGAAAGAACTAAACATCTTAAAAGAGGATCAAAACAAAATGCTTATTTCAGAATTTAATAAAATTATAAGCAATGAAATAAAAGGCCAACCTACACCATTTATTTATGAACGTCTGGGCGAAAAGTTTAAACACTACTTTATAGATGAGTTTCAAGACACCTCTAATATGCAGTGGGAAAATTTGGTACCACTTCTGGATAATGCGCTCTCTGCATCTAATGGTTCTGCAATGCTTGTAGGAGATGCCAAACAATCTATCTACAGATGGAGAGGTGGTGAGCCAGAACAGTTTATTGATTTATATAACAGATCTAGCAAACCTTTTCAGATTGAAGCAGAAGTACTAAGCTTAGATGCAAACTACAGAAGCGCTAGAGAAATTATAGATTTTAACAATGCTTTTTTTCTGTTTTTGAGTCAAAATTATTTTAACGATAGTAGATATGCTGAACTTTACTTAAACTCTAAACAAAAGCAATTTCAAAATACAGAAGGTTATGTTAACATTGAGTTTTTAGACATTTCAAAAGAGGATAATGCTAGTGAAATGTACACCAATAGCACTTTAAAAAATATTGAAGAATGCCTTAAAAACGGCTTTTCTTTAGACGACATTTGTATCATTGTAAGAAAACGAAAAGAAGGTATAGAGATTGCTAAATTCTTGAGTGAAAAAGGCATTAAAATCACCTCTTCTGAAACCTTACTATTAAAGAACTCTGACAAAGTTCAGTTTCTTGATGCTTTTCTAAAACTATTGCTTCAACCTGATAATGATAGTTTAAAAATTGATATTTTAACTTTTATTGCAAATCAACACAATGTAGAGGATAAGCATTCATTTTACAGCGCTCATTTAGCCATTGATTTTGATGAAATGCTCAAAAAACTTGAAGATTTAAATATCTACATAGACAAAAACAAACTACTACAAGTGCCTCTATACGATCTTGTTGAAGAACTTATTAGGACATTTAATCTTCACAACTCATCTGATGCCTTTCTTCAATTTTACTTAGATGTTATTTTAGAATTTACACAAAAGCAAAATTCAGATTTGTCGTCGTTCATAAATTATTTTGAAAAGAAAAAAGACAGTCTCAGTGTTATTTCTCCAAAAAATAATAATGCCGTACAGATTATGACCATTCATAAATCTAAGGGGTTAGAATTTCCTGTGGTTATTTTTCCATTTGCAGATCTAAATATTTATCAAGAAATAGAACCAAAAGTTTGGTTTCCTGTAGAGCAAAATAATTACAATAATTTTGAAACATTATTACTCAACTACAATAGTGATGTTGAACACTTTGGTGATGATGGTAAAGCGCTCTATAAAACTCGAAAATCTCAATTAGAATTAGACAACATTAATCTTCTGTATGTGACTTTAACCAGAGCTGTAGAGCAGTTATATATCATAACAAAAAAAGACATTAGCGCTAAAGGTGTTGTGAGCGAAAAAACATATTCAGGCATGTTTATTTCTTATTTACAAAACAAAGGATTATGGTCCGACAGCACGATTACATACAGTTTTGGCACTTCAAAAAATCTAAACCAAAAAACAGAAACAGAAACAGAAACATCTTCTATTAATTTAATCTCTGTACCAAAAGAAGATCATAATTTAAAAATCATAACAAAAGCCGGCCAACTTTGGGATACCAAACAAGGAAGAGCTATAGAGCGTGGTAATTTAGTGCATCTTTTATTATCCAAAATCGTAACACAAGAAGATATTGACTTTGCCATTGACGATTTATTAGCCTCTGGAGATATAACAGCCTCAGATGAAGAAACTCTTAGAACAATTGTAATGCAAGTTATAGAACATCCAAAAATTAAATTATACTATAACAACGACCACAAGGTTTACAACGAAAGAGATATTGTAACACCATCTGGAGAACTTCACAGACCAGATCGTATCAATATCAATCAAAAAAATGAAGTTGTGATAATTGACTATAAAACGGGTGATCAAATGCCCTCTCACAAATCTCAACTCAACATTTATGCTTCTGTTCTAAAAACAATGAACCATGATGTAACTTGCAAATTTCTTGTTTACATAAATGAAACTGTTGAAGTCGTTGAAGTCTAATTTCAAGATAGTATCTTTGCGAAACAACTAACACAAAAATTATGTACGGAAATATTAAAGCTCATTTACAACAAGAAATTGAAGCTATTAAAGATGCAGGTCTTTTTAAAGAAGAACGAATTATCACTTCGCCTCAAGGTGCAGAAATTACTTTAAACACTGGGCAAAAAGTCCTTAACTTTTGTGCAAATAACTACTTAGGACTTTCTTCTCATCCTGAAGTTATAAAAGCCGCTCAAGAGACTTTAGATACCCATGGATTTGGAATGTCTTCTGTTCGATTTATTTGCGGTACGCAAGACATACACAAAGAGTTAGAGCAAAGAATAGCGGATTTTTATGGTACTGAAGACACCATTTTATACGCAGCTGCTTTTGATGCAAATGGAGGAGTCTTTGAACCCCTTTTAACTGCTGAAGACGCTATTATTTCCGACTCTTTAAATCATGCCTCTATTATTGATGGAGTAAGACTATGTAAAGCTGCAAGATATCGCTACCAAAACAACGATATGGCAGACTTAGAAAAGCAACTTATTGCTGCTAATGAAAATGGCGCGCGCTTTAAAATCATTGTTACTGATGGCGTATTCTCTATGGACGGATTAGTAGCACCTTTAGATAAGATTTGTGATTTAGCAGATAAATACGATGCCATGGTAATGATTGATGAATGCCATGCTACTGGTTTTATTGGAGAAACAGGTATTGGTACACTTGAAGAAAAAGGAGTTTTAGGTAGAATTGATATTATAACAGGAACACTTGGTAAAGCATTAGGTGGTGCAATGGGAGGATACACAACTGCCAAAAAAGAAATCATTGAAATTTTACGTCAGCGCTCTCGTCCTTATCTCTTTTCAAACTCTTTAGCACCTGCAATTGTTGGCGCCTCTATCAAAGTTTTTGACATGCTCAAAAATGATACAACCCTCAGAGATAAAGTGGATTGGAACACTAAATATTTCAAAAAAGGCATGAAAGAAGCTGGTTTTGACATCATTGACGGTGACTCTGCTATTGTACCTGTCATGTTATATGATGCGAAGCTTTCACAAACTATGGCAAATATGCTTTTAGAAGAAGGTGTTTACGTCATAGGTTTCTTTTATCCGGTTGTCCCTAAAGAAAAAGCAAGAATTCGCGTACAATTATCTGCTGCACATACAAAAGAACAGCTAGATACAGCAATAAGTGCATTCATTAAGGTTGGGAAAAGACTCGAAATTATTTAAAATGGTTACAAACTCTTTATTTTAGGGCGATGTAACAATATTTTTATATATTTGTCTTTGTTAATAACATTTAACAACTTACATTTGCCAACAATTAACACTTAAAATTAAAATTAATTAGAATATGAAAAATCTTAGCAGATTACTTTTTGTTGTGGTGCTACTTATAAGCTTTAGTACTACACATGCTCAAGACAGGAATAATCCATGGGCTGTAACAATAGGTACTAACGCAGTAGACCCATACCCTGTAGGTGAAAACGCACCTCAAGGTGACTATTTTGACGAGTATTTTAACGTAACAGATCACTGGAACATAATGGGATCATTATCTTCAATCTCTGTCTCTAGATACCTTAGTGACGGTTTTACGTTTACTGCTACAGGTTCTTTGAACAAAATTGATAAGTTTGGAACTAATTTAAATCCTGACGGCACAGAAGCTGGAACTAATGAAGTTGATGACTTAACATACTTCGGAATTGACGGTAGAATTTCTTATAGTTTCATGGATTTAATCAATTCAAAGTCATTCGACCCATATCTTGGTGTTGGTGGTGGTTACACTTGGTTAGATAACATTGGTGCTGGTACTTTAAACGGATCACTAGGTCTAAGATATTGGGTTAGTGAGAAAGTCGGTATTGATGTTAATTCAATGTATAAACACGCTTTCGAAGACTACCTTCCTAAGCATTTTCAACATTCTCTAGGAGTAGTATTTAAATTTGGTGGAACAGACACGGACGGTGATGGTATATACGATCAAGAAGATGCTTGTCCAGAAGAGGCAGGATTAGAGATTTTTAATGGTTGTCCAGATTCTGATAACGATGGTATTCAGGATTCTAAAGACGATTGTCCTAATACTGCTGGTTTAGCTGAATTTAACGGTTGTCCTGATTCTGACGGTGACGGTGTTATGGATAAAGACGATAAGTGTCCTTCTGTTGCTGGATTAAAATCTTTAATGGGTTGTCCAGATGCTGATGGTGATGGTGTAGCAGATGGTGATGATAACTGTCCTAACGAAGCTGGTCCTGCTGCTAACAACGGTTGCCCTTGGCCAGATTCTGATGGTGACGGTATCTTAGATAAAGACGATAAGTGTCCTAATGAAGCAGGTGTAGCGGCTAATAATGGATGTCCAGAAATTAACCCAACTCAAGAAGTCATCGACGAATTAAATAGTTATGCAAGAACTATCTTATTCGATACTGGAAGAGCTTCTTTCAAAAAAGAAACAGATCAAGTTTTACAGGCTATGACAGCTATTTTCAAACAATATCCTAAGGCTAACTTTGATATAGGTGGTCACACTGACAGTGTGGGCTCTAAATCTAGCAATCAAAGGCTATCTGAGAGAAGAGCTAATGCAGTAAGAGATTATTTGATCGCTAACGGTATTAGTGCTGAAAGATTGACCGCTACCGGTTATGGCGAAGAGAATCCTATAGCTGATAACAAAACAAGAGCTGGTAGAAAAGAAAACAGACGTGTAGAAGTTAAGTTGAGAAACTAAGTAAATAAACTTAAAATATATTAATAAAACGCTCCGAAATTCGGAGCGTTTTTTATTTTTATATAATGAGTAGTTTTATTAAGTCTGTACTATTAGACCTCCTATACAAGAGCAACAATTTAGATGAACTATATTTTATTCTTCCAAGCAAACGTGCGGGTGTTTTTTTAAAACACCATCTTTCTAAAATAATCGATCGTCCTGTTTTTTCACCTCATATTCTTAGTATTGAAGAATTTGTTGAGGAAATGTCAGGTTTAAAAAGTTTGTCTAATACAGATACTCTATTCCAACTATATAGTGCTTACGCAGAAGTTACACCAAAAGAGAGTCGAGAACCATTCGAAGTTTTTTCAGGTTGGGCACAAATACTAATACAAGACTTTAATGAAATAGATCGGTATCTCGGAAATCAACATGCTATTTTTGACTACCTACTTGCTGTTAAGGAATTAGATCATTGGTCGTTAGAAACAGAACCAACCAATCTAGTAAAGTCTTATTTAAAATTTTGGAGGCAGCTAAAAAACTATTATCAGGTTTTTACAGACAAACTCCTTAACGAAAAACATGGATATCAAGGTTTAGTTTACAGAGAAGCTGTAGAAAATTTAGAGGCATATATAGAAAATAACTCTGACAAAAAGCATGTTTTTTTAGGGTTTAATGCTCTTAACACTAGCGAGTCTATTATTATTCAAGGCTTATTGCAAAATGATATGGCACATATCTATTGGGATGTTGATAATGTTTATTTAGAAGATGATATACATGATGCTGGCCTATTTATAAGGCAACATAGAGCTAAATGGAATTTCTTTAAAACAAATCCTTTTAATTGGATAGCATCGAATTACAGCGAAAAGAAAAACATTCAAGTTATTGGTGTGCCTAAATTGGTAGGCCAAGCAAAGTATATTGGGCAAATTTTAGAAAAAATCGGTTTAGAGAATAACGACTTAAAGAATACTGCTGTCGTTCTTGGAGAAGAAAATTTATTAATCCCTGTTTTAAATTCTATACCCAAACAGATTAATCAAATTAACGTCACTATGGGGCTTCCACTTAAATTTATTCCCTTAGCTTCGTTGTTTGATCTTTTGTTTTCCATTCATAAAAAAAGTACAGATCGATACTATTTTAGAGAGGTAATAGACCCTATATCGCATTCTTCTATTTACAGTCTATTTGAAACAGAACAAGGTAACAACTTAAGTAGTATATCAGCATATATTCAAAAAAACAATCTAGTATACATAACATTGGAAGAACTTAAAAAGATTTCCCATAAAGATGTTCATGGAATATTAGATTTAATGTTTAAACCCTGGAAAAACAATCCAAAAACAGCATTAAACTACTGTTCAGATTTAATATACTTAATTAAAAACAATGTCAGCAATGATAAAAACGATAAAGGCTTAGAGCTCGAATATTTATACAGATTTCATTCCTTATTTAACCAATTAACTGAACTCAACGACAACTACCATTACTTAAACTCTATAGAGAGTTTATATCGCGTCTATAATGATCTTTTACAAACAGAAACTTTAGACTTTAAAGGAGAACCGCTAGAAGGGCTTCAAATAATGGGAATGTTAGAATCTCGTGTTCTAGACTTTGAAACTGTTATAATTAGCTCTGTAAATGAAGGTATATTGCCTTCAGGTAAAACAAACAACTCTTTTATTCCTTTTGATGTTAAGCTTCAAAACAAACTGCCAACCTATAAAGAAAAGGACGCTGTTTACACCTATCACTTTTATAGATTAATACAACGTGCAAAAAATGTGTATATCTTATACAACACAGAAGTTGACACGCTAAAAGGTGGTGAAAAAAGTAGATTTATAACGCAAATGGAGGTAGAAGGCATTCACAAGATTAATCATACAGTCGTCTCTCCTGATGTGCCTGTATTAGAAAAAAATCTAAGACAAATTTCAAAAACCGAATCTGTCATTTCAAAATTAAAGGAACTTTCTAGTAACGGTTTTTCACCTTCATCTTTAACCAATTACATTAGAAATCCAATAGACTTCTATTACGAAAAAATTTTAGGTATTAAAGATTTTATAGATGTAGAAGAGAACATTGCTGCTAACACGCTAGGCTCAGTAATTCACAATACTTTAGAGGACTTTTACAAACCTTTTGTTAGTAAATTACTTACTATTGATGCACTTAAAGAGTTAAAATCTCATATAAGAGATACCGTAACACACCATTTTAAGAAGCTATACAAAGATGGAGATTTTAGTTCTGGAAAAAACCTCATCATTTTTGAAATTGCCCAACGTTACATTTCAAATTTTATAAATTCTGAAATTGAACAACTTAAAGCAGGTAACCAAATTAAAATACTTGCCATTGAAGCTGACGAAAAAATTAAGTTGAATATTGATACTATTCCTTACTCAATACGTCTTACTGGTAAGGTTGATAGAATAGATCAATTTAATGGAGTAACACGTGTTATAGACTATAAATCTGGTAAAGTAGACCAAGGTAAAGTAGAAATTGTCGATTGGGAAGACCTCACAACAGATTATGATAAGTATAGTAAATCTTTCCAAGTTTTATGTTACGCTTACATGATGCACAAGAAAAAACAGATTGATTTACCTATAGAAGCAGGTATCATTTCTTTTAAAAATTTAAATGGTGGGTTCTTAAAGTTTGGTAAAAAAGAGTCTACTTATAGTAGAAACAAGAATCAACTCATCACTGAAGAAACATTAAAAAGTTTTGAAATTGAACTTAAAAAACTCATAACAGAAATATGTAATCCTAATATAAACTTTATTGAAAAAGAACTAGACTAATGCAAATAGAGAAAAATAAAATATTACATAGAACAGATAAAAAACCAATACTATTAGACACATTCTATTCTGAAAAAATCTCTAATCAACCAATTATTATTTTTTGTCATGGTTACAAAGGTTTTAAAGATTGGGGAGCTTGGAATATTATGGCAAAATCTATTGCAGAGGCAGGTGTTTGTTTCGTAAAATTTAATTTTTCGCATAATGGAGGTACTATGGAAAATCCTATAGATTTTCCAGACTTAGAAGCTTTTGGAAAAAACAATTATTCTATTGAATTAGATGACCTTAACGATGTTATTAATTGGGTTACCACTGAGTTTAAAGACAACTTATTTGTTGATATAAACAACCTTACTCTTCTTGGCCATAGTAGAGGTGGTGGTATTGCTATTCTAAAAGCATCAGAAGATAAAAGAGTAAAAAAACTTATCACCTTAGCAAGTGTTTGCGATTTTGCAAAACGAACTGCTACAATAGGAAATCTAAAAGAATGGGAAGAGGATGGTGTAAAATATGTTGTTAATGGTAGAACCAAACAACAAATGCCGCATTATTACCAATTTTACGAAGATTTTAAAGCTAATAAGGAACGACTAGATATAGAGAAAGCAGAAAAACAACTATTAGTGCCACACTTAATAATTCATGGCGATAATGATACTTCTGTAAAAATAGATGAGGCTTATGCTTTGCATAAATGGAACCCAAAAAGTCAACTGGAAATTATAAAAGGAGCCGATCATGTGTTTAATATTAGACACCCTTGGAATGAGGAAGCGCTTACTTCTGAACTAAGTAATGTAGTTTCTTCTATAATTGAATTTATAAAATAAAAAACTCGTCTAAAATGACGAGTTTTGTGGAGCATATCGGAGTCGAACCGATGACCTCTACGCTGCCAGCGTAGCGCTCTAGCCAGCTGAGCTAATGCCCCAAATTCAATATATACTCAATATCTCTAACAATATAAAACTTATTAAAAAAAGAGTTATTATAAACACTATTGAAACTAATAAATAAAAGCCTAGTTCATAAAAATAACCTTTAGATTTTATTTTATTTAAATAAAACCGAGACTTCATAAACTTCTTATTATGTAGCCATCCTAAAATAAAAACATAAGAAAACATACATAATAAAAATATATATCCTTTTGGTATTATCTACATTTAATATTAACATTACTTTAATCCACTCAACACTAAAACAGGTATAGTAGAACTGTGAAAATCTTTTTTCAAAATGACATCATCTTCCCAAAGTTTCGTGAAAAACCCTCGCTTGCGCCTTACCACGCACAACAAATCTGGACTATGATTCTTGTAATGCTCCAATACAGCCTGAAAGGTTGTTGGGCTTTCAGCTTTAGTCGTATTAGTAATAATCGCCTTTAGTTCTTCATTTACTTCAAAATCTTCAGGATTATGATACGGTGTTTTTACTAATAATAAATTAAGAACTGCTTTAAACTGGTTTTTTATACTGTGAATTGGTTGTAAGACTCCTTCGCGCTTAATTATAGCAGATTTTAAAGCCAATAACATCTTTACTATTGGTTTGTAAACATAACCTTCTGGAACAATTAATGCTGGTATTTGAGTTCTTTTTATAATCTTCCCAGAGGTTTTTCCTAAATAAACTTCATCTTTAATGGAGTTGGTCCTTGGTTCTAAAATAATTAAATCCACATCTAAAGCATGACTAACTTTTTCAATGGTATCAATTAATTTTCCTTTAAAGGTTTTGGTAACTACCTCAACACCTCTAGTATTAATAGAAGCAACGTGTGCTTCTAAAAAAGCTTTAGACTCTCGCTCTAAAATATGATCTACTTTTATCATAGTTCCTGCTTTGGTGTAAACGTTATATATTTGAACCACATATAACTTTGCACCAAATGCTTTGGCAAAATCAACGGCATATTGCAAATGCGATTTTGCGTTTTTTGAAGACCCAACAGGAACTAAAATCGTTTTCATGTGCTAATTTTTATTGTTTTTCAATGGTCACATGGAACATCCTAACATATTTTTCGCTTTATCATTAAAGCTTAATCCTGGATGTTTCATAGTTATAATTCGTTAAAACAAAAGTACAATTTAAAAATGATTAGAAAAGGGAAGATTGAAGATATAGAAACGATTATGGAGTTAACAAAAGCCTGTGCAAAAACCATGATTGCTAATGGTATTTATCAATGGAATGAGCATTATCCTAATGCTTCAGCTTTTATTAAGGATGTTGAAAGAGGAGAGCTCTATGTTTTAAAATTAGACGCTGAGATAAGAGGTACAATTGTTATTTCAACCTTTATGGATGAAGAATATAAACCTATAAAATGGTTAACAAAAAACGACCACAATCTTTACATTCATCGTTTGGCTATTCACCCTTCTATACAAGGCAAAGGCTTTGCGCAGCAACTCATGAATTTTGCAGAGCAATACGCTATAGAAAACAACTATCGCTCTATAAGATTAGATACCTTTTCTCAGAACAAAAGAAACCAAAAGTTTTACGAACTTCGTGGCTATAAACGATTGGGAGATATTTATTTTCCTAAGCAAAGCGAATATCCTTTTCACTGTTACGAATTAGTCCTTTGAGCACAACAAAAATTACTTTAAAACAAATTAATAAACTTGCTATACCAGCATTAATCTCTGGTATTTCTGAGCCTATTTTATCTTTAACTGATGCTGCAATTATTGGTAATATGGACTTAAATGCCACAGAGTCTTTAGCTGCTGTAGGTATCGTTACCACATTTTTATCCATGCTCATTTGGGTTTTAGGACAAACGCGTAGTGCAATATCTTCTATTGTATCTCAATATTTAGGCGCAGATCAACTAAGCGAAGTAAAAAACCTACCTGCACAAGCCATATTTATTATCACATCGCTTAGTGTAATCATTATTGCTATAACTTATCCGTTAGCTTCACAGATTTTTAAACTCTATAATGCTTCAGATTTAATTCTAACATACAGTGTAGACTATTACCATATACGTGTGTTTGGTTTTCCGTTTACACTCTTTACTATAGCTGTTTTTGGTACATTTAGAGGCTTGCAAAACACCTATCATCCAATGCTTATTGCTATTACTGGTGCAGTAGCCAATATTATTTTGGATGTTGTTTTGGTTTATGGTATCGAAGGGTTCATTCCTGCTATGCATATTAAAGGAGCCGCTTATGCAAGTGTCTTTGCTCAGGTAATAATGGCACTTCTCTCTGTTTATTACATACTTAAAAAAACAGACATTCCTTTGTTGGTTAAATTTCCTTTTAACAAAGAGATTAATCGTTTTACATTAATGATTGCCAACTTATTTATTAGAACTATTGCGCTTAATGTAGCTTTGTATTTTGGCACAAGCTATGCCACAAAGTATGGCACTACATATATCGCAGCTTATACAATAGCTATTAATCTTTGGTTTTTAGGGGCGTTTCTTATTGATGGTTATGCAAGTGCAGGAAATATATTATCAGGTAAATTGTATGGTGCTAAAGACTATAAAACACTCATAGCCCTAAGTAATAAACTCATAAAATATGGTATTGTCGTCGGAGTAATTATTGGCTTAGTTGGTGCGGTTTTCTATTATCCAATCGGTTCTATTTTTACAGACGATAAAGCTGTGTTAGAAGAATTTAGTAAGGTGTTTTGGATGATTCTTGCTATGCAACCTTTATGTGCGCTTGCCTTTATATTTGATGGTGTTTTTAAAGGTTTAGGAAAGATGGAATACCTAAGAAACGTATTGTTATTTTCAACGCTTCTTGTATTTATTCCTGTTATTTTTACTACTGATGCTTTAGATTATAAACTTCACGGTATATTCATCGCCTTTACACTTTGGATTATAGCAAGAGGACTTCCACTAATTATAAAATTTAGAAAAACATTCAATACACTAATCCAAAACACTTAAATTTGAACAATAATCATTAAGAAGCATAAACGCTATTATTTATGAACTTATTAGTATCACTTCTACAAGAAGTTAATATTGAAGAAAAACTAAAAAACGCACCAGACGACAACTATAGTATTGGAGTGTTTATTGGCTCAATGATCCCATTTGTAGTTTTAGTGATAATTGCTTATCTAGTTTATAGATATAACAAAAAAAGAGTAAAAGACGAGTAATATGGGAAATAGACTTTTTTTAATCTTAGCAATCGTACTTATTATCATCTACTTTTATAACAGAAACAAAAGACGTTAATCTATCTTGTTTTTAACCAACCAGTAATGCTTAGTCTTTGCATGTTAACAGGTTTTACCTCATGCTCTAAAATCTGACTCTCAAAAATTACCACCTTACCAGGAAAAGGATAAATAGTTTTTTCTCCATTTTCTAAATATAATACCAGTTCTCCACCGTTTTCAGGCTTCCAGTTTTCTTCATTTAAATAGCAGACAAAAGAGAGTTTTCTTCTATCATCATTCTGAAATGTATCTAAATGGCGCTTGTAAAATGTCCCTTCTGGATAAATAGCATAGTGAAATTCTTTTTGGTTTATACCCAAAAAACAGGTGCGGTTGAGATAATCTTTTAGGTCATTTATTTTATCAAAAAACAACTGCTCAGACACATTAATATTTTGCTCATCAATCCAAAGGATAATATCGCCTCTTACTTTGGCCTTTATAACTTCATTAGTTCGGTTACCTATTGCTGATTTTTTAAAACTGTCCTCCTCGTACTTTTGCAATAACGAGGCTCTTAAGGCTGTTACCTCATCTCTCGTAAAAAAATCATCAATAATGGTGTATTGTTTAGATCCTAGATCTGCTATAATATTCTCGTACAGAACGTTTTCTGAAAACGAAATAGATTCAAATAGACTTTTCAATTTAGTCTAAAAATTAAGGAGAGTTTTCATTTAGCTTTATATTTAATTTCTAAAAAAGTGCGCAAATGTAATCTAAAAAGTTATTCGCTTTACATTTATAATATCTTTGCAGTATTATTTTTTTGAAATGAGTAAAATCCGAATTACAAAACAATTCTCTTTTGAAGCTGGCCATGCATTGCATGGTTACGATGGTAAATGTAGAAATTTACATGGTCACAGCTATTATTTATATGTTACTGTTATTGGCTCACCAATCCAAGACGACAAAAACGTGAAGCACGGGATGGTGATAGATTTTGGCGATTTAAAAAAAATTGTCAAAGATGAAATTGTTGATGTTTTTGATCATAGCATGATTTTTAACAAAAACACACCTCATCTCGAACTAGCAACAGACTTAAAAAATCGTGGTCATAATGTTATTCTGGTAGATTACCAGCCAACAACTGAAATGATGATTATTGATTTTGCCCAAAAAATCAAAAAGCGTTTACCAAACAATATAGAACTACATTCCTTAAAACTTCAAGAAACGGCCACTAGTTTCGCTGAGTGGTATGCTTCTGAAAATGAGTAAAAATCATCACATAGAAATCCCAAAAGGCAAGAAAATATATTTTGCTTCAGACAACCATCTAGGTGCGCCAACCATGGAAGCTTCTCGTCCTAGAGAGAGAAAGTTTGTAGCTTGGTTAGACCACGTAAAACATGATGCTGCAGCGATTTTCTTAATGGGAGATTTATTCGATTTTTGGTTTGAATATAAAACAGTTATTCCAAAAGGTTTTGCTAGGACATTAGGTAAATTAGCAGAGATTACAGACTCAGGAGTTCCAGTATATTATTTTGTGGGTAACCATGATTTATGGATGAGTGGTTATTTTGAAGACGAACTCAATATTCCTGTTTTCCATAAACCTCAAGAATTCACATTTAAAATGAATACTGAGCGTAGTCGAAGTACATTTTTTATTGGTCACGGAGATGGCTTAGGGCCAGGCGATAAGGGCTATAAACGCATGAAAAAAGTCTTTACTAATCCATTTTTTAAATGGTTATTTAGATGGTTACATCCAGATATTGGAGTGAGAATAGCTCAATATTTATCAGTAAAAAACAAATTGATTTCTGGTGATGATGATGCCACGTTTTTAGGGGAAGACAATGAGTGGTTGGTCACCTATTGCAAAAGTAAACTTAAACAACAACACTATGATTATTTTGTTTTTGGTCATAGGCACTTGCCGTTAGATATTCAGCTAAATACTAATTCAAGATATATGAACCTAGGTGACTGGATTCAATATTATACCTATGGAGTTTTTGATGGCTCTACGCTTGAATTGAAAGAATATTAAGACTTTATTTCATCGAACTTCTCTTCGATATCTTCTTGTAAATCGAGCTCTCTTAATGCTTTGTTTTTTAAGCTCATAATAACAACCGTTAAAAGCGTAACCGAACCACCTAGAACAACTGCCAAAGGTGCGCCAAAAATACGTGCTGCTATACCGCTCTCTACTGCACCTAACTCATTAGAAGACCCAACAAACATAGAGTTTACTGCACCTACTCGACCTCGCATATGATCTGGAGTTTTAAGTTGAAGAATGGTTTGACGTACCACCATAGAGATACCATCAAACACACCAGAAAAGAACAAGGCAATAACACTAAGCCACAGTAATTTTGAAGCGCCAAACACAATCATAAATACACCAAAACCGAATACAGCTACTAATAGTTTCTTTCCTGTGTTTTTTGTGATTGGAATATAAGTTGTAGCTACCATGGTTATAATACTTCCAGAAGACAAAGCCGCATTTAAAATTCCGAATCCTCTAGGACCTGCATCCAATACATCTTTGGCAAAGACTGCAAAAATGGCTACTGCTCCACCAAAAAGTACAGCGACCATATCTAGAGTTAATGCGCCTAAAATAACCTTATCATTAAAGACAAATTTAATTCCAGATTTAAGACTTTCTTTTATAGATTCGTTTGTTGCTTTGTTTAAAATTGGCTTTTTACCTATTCTAAACACAAACAGCAAAGCTAACATTACTAATCCAAAAATAATTCCTAAGGTATAGTGTACACCTATCCAAGCTATCAAGAAACCTCCACACAGAGCACCAAAAACACTTGCCCCTTTCCAAGTACTACTACTCCATGTTGCTGCATTAGGATAGGCCGACTTAGGTACTATTAAAGCAATTAATGAAAAAATGGTTGGACCAAAAAATGCTCTTAAAACACCTCCAAAAAACACCAAACTATAAATACCAATTAAGATGCTTTTAGTACTCCAACTTGCTTCGATTTGTTCTGAAGTCAACCAAAACAAGCCAAAACTAATTAAAGAGAATAGTGCTATGCATAATGTAAAAAGATTACGTTTTTCCTTTCGATCTACAATATGACCTGCAAAAGGTGCTAAAAAGAACGCTGGTAAAAATTCGCAAAGCCCTATGATTCCTAAACTTAATTCGTCATTCGTTAAAGAATAGACCTGCCATTCTATAACAACAAATTGCATGGACCAACCAAATACCAAGGCAAATCTTACTAATAAAAATATATTAAACTCCTTAAAGCGGAGTGCTGCATATGGATCTGTTTTTGCCAAGAGTTATACTTTTATATCTTTTAATTTTAACTGTAAACTTATATTACCATTCCAATGATTTTCATCAATGGTGTAGGCTGCATCAAAGGTATTTCTGTTTTTAATAATATCTAGTTTATCTCCTAGTCCAAAACCTATGCAGACTATAGGGTCACTATCAGCTTGCTTTGCAGTAAAACGCAAGTGCTTATCATCTTCTCCAACACATTTTCCCCAACCAGTATCTTGTACACCTTGTGTCATAAAAACTGGCGTCATATTTCCTGGTCCAAATGGTGCAAATTGTCGCACAATTCTATAAAGTTTATGATCTATCTGGCTAAGTTCTATCTTCAAATCTACCTTTAACTCAGGTGTTAATAGCTTCGGATCTATAGTATCTTTTACAACAGCTTCAAATTTTGCTTTAAATGCTTCGTAGTTTTCTGGCAATAACGTTAAACCTGCAGCATATTTATGGCCGCCAAACTGTTCTATAAATTCCGAACATGCTTCTAAAGCGTTATACACATCAAAACCTTTTACAGAACGTGCCGAAGCGGCTAGTTTTTCTCCACTTTTTGTAAATACCAATGTTGGTCTGTAATAGGTCTCAGTAAGTCTAGAAGCAACAATACCGATAACACCTTTATGCCAATTTTGGTCATAAACTACAGTTGTAAATCGGTCTTGTTCTTCATTTTTTTCAATTTGAAGTAAGGCTTCTTCAGTAATAAGTCGATCTGTTTCCTTTCGGTCTGTATTAAATTGATCGATATCCACAGCATAACTCGCTGCCAGATTAAAATCGGTTTCGGTTAATAAGGTTACAGCATGGTTACCATGTTTCATTCGTCCTGCTGCATTAATACGTGGCGCTACTATAAAGACCACATCAATAATGGAAAGTTCTTCTTTTTTAACCTCTGCAATAATGGCTTTTATACCTGGTCTTGGATTGGCATTAATAACCTGCAAACCTAAATAAGCTAGTGCTCTATTTTCGCCAACAATAGGTACAATATCTGCACCTATTGCTGTGGCTACCAAATCGAGATACTCAGTTAAATCTTCTACGGTTAGCCCTTGTTTAGTGGCTAAAGCAGTGATTAACTTAAAACCAACTCCACAACCACAAAGTTCTTTAAAAGGATACTCACAATCTTCTCGTTTGGGATCTAAAACCGCAACTGCATCAGGAATTTCATTTCCTGGTCTGTGGTGATCGCAAATAATAAAATCAATTCCTTTTTCTTTTGCATAAACTACTTTTTCAATCGCCTTTATTCCACAATCTAAAGCTATAATAAGTGTAAAATCGTTATCGTGAGCAAAATCAATACCTTGGTAAGACACACCGTAACCTTCTTCGTAGCGATCTGGAATATAGGTAGCAACATTGTCCGTTCTTGTTTTTAAATACGAGGACATTAAAGCCACAGCCGTAGTACCATCCACATCATAATCACCATACACCAAAATATTTTCACCCTCTGCAATGGCTTCCTCTATGCGTGCAACGGCCTTGTCCATATCCTTCATAAGGTATGGATTATGCAAATCGTTATAACTTGGTCTAAAAAACGTCTTGGCATCCTCAAAAGTTTCGATGCCGCGTTGTAACAATAATGTTGCTACAATATCATCAACCTGAAGTGCGTTCTTTAAAGCTTCGACTTTTGAAGCATCTGGCTTAGGTTTTAAAATCCAACGCATACAAGATTACATGTTGTGCTTAGTTCCTATGTGATAAAAAATTTCAGTATTTACTTCAGCAAACTGCCTAAACATCTCCATGACGCCACAATATTTTTCGACTGAAAGATTAACGGCACGTTCACACTTTTTCTTATTTAGATCTGAGCCATAAAAATGATAGTCAACCTGCACACTGTGATAATATTTAGGATGCTCGTCGGTTAATTCACCTGAGACTTCAATTTTGAAATCATCAATCTCTTCATTCATTTTATTTAAAATAGAAATCACATCTAAACCAGAGCAACCAGCCAAAGATGATAACATCATGGCTTTAGGAGACAATCCAAAACGTTCTGGTTGCCCTTCAATATCTGTATCCATTTTTACGGTTTTTCCACTAGGGTTGTCCGATTCAAATGTTAGTCCTCCTTGCCAATGTGTAACTATTTTATGTGCCATTTCTTTTACTTTAATTTTTAGAACTGCTATATTGTACATTCAAAAATACCACTAAAAAAATAACTATGGCACTAGTAACTCCGTTATCTCCAGAACACGATTTAGAAACCAAAGCATTAGCAGAATTCTTTAATGAAACACTAGGATTTTGTCCTAACTCGGTCTTAACAATGCAGCGCAGACCAGCCATTAGCAAGGCCTTTATTAATTTGAATAAAGCCGTAATGGCAAACGAAGGTCGTGTAACTTCAGCCTTAAAACGTATGATTGCTTGGGTTAGCAGTAATGCTACCGGTTGCCGATATTGCCAGGCTCATGCTATAAGAGCCGCAGAACGTTATGGTGCCGAACAAGAGCAATTAGATAATATATGGGAGTACAGAACGCATCCTGCATTTAATGAGGCAGAGCGAGCAGCTTTAGATTTTAGTTTAGCTGCAAGCCAAGTACCAAATGCGGTTAATGCAGAAATAAAAGAACGTCTCTACCAACATTGGGATGAAGGTGAAATTGTAGAAATGCTTGGAGTAATTTCATTATTTGGTTACCTCAACCGTTGGAACGACTCTATGGGTACAGATATTGAAACTGGTGCTGTAGAGAGTGCGGACAAATACTTAGGTAAACATGGTTGGGAGAAAGGAAAGCATGATGGAACCAAATACTAAAAAAATTATGTTACTAAAAAAGTATAGTCTTGTTATAACTTTAAGCCTCATATTATTCGGCTGTAAGTCAGAAAAGGAAACCTCAAAAGATGATTCCTTTACCTTTATTGAACGTAATTCTTACTTAGTAGATAGTTACAACGGTTTAGATTATTATCGCTTAGCCGAAACCACCAAGCTTATGGACGGCTACTATGTTGTAGGTGACGAAACTAAAAAGTGGGAAGAGTTTGAATGTAAAAAAGGCTTATTGAATGGAGATTATATAGTATTTCATGAAAATGGTGAAATTTTCTCTTTTTCAAAATATGCAAATGGAAAACTGAACGGTGAAGAGTTAAGGTACGACCCTTTAGGAAACCTTACCAAAAAAAGTATGTATAAAAATGGGGTTTTAGTAGATAGTCAATTTACGTATTTTGATACAGGAAAGGTAGAGTCTGAAATAAAATATGAAAACGGTCAAAAGGTGGAAACGCTTTATTACAATATGCTGGGTCATATAGTATCACAATCTTATATAAAAAATAGCCGAACCATTACGCAACGCCTCAAAGATGGAAAATTATACTCTGAAATGGTGTCTTCTAATTACGATGATTATGAAACCATAAAATTCTTTAACGAAGACGGAAGCACCAAAGCATACTTAAGGAAAATTGAAGAACGCGATAGCCTTTTTATAGTAGAGCTTAACGATGACGGTAAGGAAATAAAGCGTGTTAATGTACAGTCCAATCCTGTTGAAGCCGCCCAATATTCTAAGTTGTTTAACTAAAAGATTTTTTTCTTGTATCATTTTATTAAACCTCATCAGTAATGGTGAGGTTTTTTGTTTTATACACTTTACTCATTCATTTGGGTACTTCACTCATTCCTTATTTCTAGCCAATGAAGTTGGTTATACATTTGAATTAACCAACACATTCAACTATGGCTAGAATTTCATTTAAAATATTCGTATTGCTCATATTATTCCCAGTGTTCTGTTTTGCTCAAGAAGGAACAGTAACAGGCACGCTCACTACTTCATCAGACGGCTTGCCCTTGCCTGGTGCTAGCATATTAATTAAAGGAACTACCAATGGAGTAGTTACTGATTTTGATGGTAATTACAGTATAAAATGTAACGTAGGTGATGTTATAGTTATTAGCTATGTTGGTATGGATCCAAAGGAAATTGCAGTAACAGCTGATATGTTTGGAGCCGTCCAAAAAATAGAGGTTAAGCGAGTAAAAGTAAAACTTATTGAAGCTGACGCTTATAGTGAAGCTTTGAAAAAGAAAAAAAAGAAAAGCTTTGAAATACCCTCTATTGCAGATGCAAAACACCGTTACAATAAAAAAGACTATTACAACTCCTTACGCAGGGTTAAAGACATTAATGTTGACCCAAAACATGTTATTCTAACCTATTTTAATCCGGATATTTATTTTCAGGTTGGTGTAAAATCTAACTTAAGTTTTCAATTTGTTAAGGAAAGTAACTTGCCAAAATTACAATCTTCTTTTAGCCAAGGTGCCACCGAAAATGGATCTATAGCTTTTTTAGGACCAGAAACGGGAAATATCTTTTCCTATGGACCAAACCTAAATACTTTAGAGTTTGACGGAAGTAATTATATATATGACAAGAACGGTAAATTGGTTGCGCTGGGCAATGGAACTGGCGTTAGCTCTAAACAGTACAACAATAGCGTTTTAAATACTGCTATCAATAGATTTACCAATGTCTATTTTGATGTTGAAACCAATAAATGGACAACTGGAATTGACTTTAGTCATAACAATACAGATGATATTTTTGGTAGAGCACAAAAAATAAATAACGATCTCACAATAAATTTTAAAACGCTTTATGGTAATAGTGAAAAACTAAGTTGGAAATCTTTTGTTAAGTATAGTGACTGGAAAAATAACCAACCTAATATAAATGGATTTAGAAACAACCTCCTTTTAAATGCTTGGGTAACACCTGTGACTTTTGACAATAGTCAGGGCAGCATTTTACCAGACAATACACAACGTAGTTTTAGTCCAACCAATTATAACAATTCTGAATGGTTGTTTAACAATAAAAACTATGATGCCAACACCTTATTTGTAGCCAACCTAGAAAATGACATAAATATTGGTGATAACTTTTCAATAGGAAGTCAACTCAGCTATAAAACAACAGAAAACGAGCAAAACTTTGGTTTGTTTGCCAATACTGTTGGATTTGAAAACGGTTATCTAAGTAACAAAACCATAAAAAACAATAGCTTCAATGCTTTGCTAGACTTACACTATGAAAAATACTTGGGAGATTTTACAATAGATGTACGTTCCGTTACTAGATTTAAAAATGAGCTATTAGATTATACATTTAAAGAATCTGAAGGATTTGATGCATTTACCTTTTCAAACCCAAACAATACAAGTGTAATTTCTAATCGTATTAATAGAAATGTGCTAAGACCACATCAATCTATCGCTCTAGAGTATAAGAGACACTCTAAAATTGTATTTAGTAATACCGCGTATATCTCTTCCATTCAGAAAAATAAATTGATTTTACCTTCATCTGTTATAAAAGTTGATTTAGCAAATATTTTAGACATCTATGATTTTAGCGATTTCTCCCTCAGCGCAACAAGTGCTTTTGATATTAATGAAATGCCTCTTTTTCACAACAATCAGAGTCATAACAGTCTGCAATTATTACCTTCAGAAAGTCTTGGCTACACTAGTAATATAGATTTATTTATTAACGAAGGCATAGATTTAGAAGAACGACACGATTATTCCTTAAATCTCGATTTAGATTTCTATTTATGGGATGTTAATTGGAATTTCACTACAAGCTATTTTGGCTCAAAAACCAAAGGAAGTGTGTTCCCTGTTTTAGAAGGTAATCAATTTCAACTTCAAAATATTGCAGATATTACCAATAAAGGTCTAGAGCTACAACTAGAAGTTTCTGAATGGTTTGACAAATTTCATTGGAGTAGCAGATTAAGCTTTATGACCAACCAAAATAAGGTTACCAAACTATATAATAATGAAGGGCGTGTGCCAATTGCAGGTTTTCAGAATGTATCTAAAAATTTAATCGTTGGTCAACCTGCTGGTGTTATTGTAGGAACTGCTTTTGAAAGAGATACTCAAAATAACATAGTAATAGACAGCAATGGCTACCCAATTGTAGATATAGAACAACAGATTATTGGCAATCCTATACCAGATTTTACACTTGGATTTTCTAATCAGTTTACCTGGAAGAAATTAAAATTCAATTTCACATTAGACTTCCAAAAAGGTGGAGATACATGGAATGGTACTCAAAATGTACTCAACTATTTTGGAACATCACAACAATCTGCAGATCAAAGAAAGATTACAAATTATGTTTTTAATGGTGTAAACGCACAAGGGAATACCAATACAATTCCTGTAGATTTTTATAATCCTGAAGATGGTATTGAAAACAACCGATTTGTTCGCTATGGCTTCAGTGGTGTTGCAGAAGAAGCCATTGAAGATGCCAGCTATCTTAACCTAAGAACCGTCGAACTATCTTATGATTTTGCTAAAAACAATCATGATTTTTTCAGACAAGTTGAAATAGGACTTTACGCTCATAACCTCATCACATTTACAAAATTCAGAGGAGCATCTCCTTATTCATCACTTTTTGATACCAATTCTGGACATAATCTTAACTTTTTCAATACTCCTTTAATGAGTGAGGTTGGATTAAAAGTCAACTTAAAAATTTAAACACCATGAAAAAACGTATACAAAATACCAAACTTTTGGTAATTGCCGGACTTTGCTTCTTTACGTTACTGTCTTATAAAGCTTTTGAAGCCTTTAATAATCCATTAGAGAAGATATACACACAAACCGACAGACCATTCTATTTTCCTGGAGAAACCATTTGGTTTAAATCTTATATCGTAGGTACAGACAATACTATTACGACCATTAGCGATGTAATGCATGCGGAATTAATTTCGCCTAAAGGTGCTGTTGTAACATCCTTAAATCTTAATGTAAAACAAGGATATGCTTACGGAAATTTTGATATAAACTCTGATTGGGTTGGTGGGATTTATACTTTAAAATGCTACACCAATTGGATGCGTAATTATGGTGAAGATTCATTTTTCACCAAAAAAATCACTATTCAAAAAGTGGTAAAACCTAAGCTGTTGCTTAATTTAAAATTCGAAAAAGAAGGCTACGGAAAATCCTCTGAGGTTATAGCAAATCTTGAAGTTAAGGATTTAAAAAATCAACCTTTATCGCACACAGAAGTTACGTATAAAGTGAGTGTAAAAGGCACAGGCATTATAAATGATGTAGTGGTTACTGACAAAGACGGTAAAGCCAAACCTAGCTTTACATTACCAGAGAACTTGGCGTCCGTTGATGTGGTTTTAAACGCTTTGGTATATCACAAAGGCACTACAGAATCTATCTCAAGAGCTGTTCCTGTGGTTTTAAATACAATTGATCTTCAGTTTTTGCCCGAAAGTGGTAAAATTATAGCTGGTACTTTAAACAACGTTGCTTTTAAAGCTCTTAATGAATTTGGAAAACCTGTAGATCTCAAAGGCGATATTCTAAATGCGAAAGGAGAAACCGTTTCAAACTTTGGAAGTTATCATGATGGTATGGGAAGCTTCAATTTTAACCCAATTAAAGACGAAGTTTACTATGCTAAGATCATAGAACCTTTTCGTTCTGAGGAATTAATTCAGCTACCAAAAGTGCATGAAAATGGTGTTCGGTTTTCTGTTACAACTGATAGTCTATCCACCAATTTAGATATTTTTTCAACTTATAGCACTCCTTTATTTCTTGAGGTTTCTAATGCAAGTACATTGCTTTTAAAAAAGGAAATCGGTCTCAAGAAAAATATAAGCTTAAACACTTCAGAATATCCTATGGGTATTACCAAATTCAGTCTAAAAAATGAATATGGCAGTACATTTGCAGAGCGTTTGGTGTTTCTAAATCCTCACAAAAAACTTCATGTAGACCTCAGCCTAGATAAGGAAGTGTACAATACTAGAGAAAAAGTAAAACTTAGTATAAAAACATACGATGAGAAGCAGAATCCTATCTCTGCAAACTTATCATTAGCCGTTGCGGATAATAAATTACTGTCCTTTACTGACGACAAGCAAGACCATATTTTATCTTATTTATTGGTGTCTTCTGAATTGAAAGGTAAAATTCATAAACCAGATTTTTACTTGAATCCAAAAGAGCCAAAATCAAAAAAAGCAATAGATTATGTGATGCTAACTCATGGTTGGCGAGACTATATTAATGCGCCTACCGTTACTAAAAAAAATGCACAATACCTACCAGAACAAAGTGCCGTACAAACTGGTGTGGTACTCAATAAAAAAGGAAAACCAACACAAGCACATTTGCTGCTTTTTGATAGTAAGGGAAATAAAGTTTTGGTTTTTGACACCGAAGAAGATGGTTCTTTTACTTTTAAATTCAACAATAATTATCATTTGACTTTATTAGCCTATAATGACAATGGAGAACATGTTACTATTAAAGAAACAACCTTAAAAAAAGGAAACTATTACAGCCAAACACCAACTAAAACCATAGAAAACAAAGAGAATATTAAATCTTTTATTAAAAATGAAAAACCGCTACAAAAGGCTATTAAACAAAAGGCACAAATCTCTGTCGGTTTAGAAGAAAATAAAAATGGCTTGGACGAAGTTGTCGTTGTGGGTTACAGTATTACACGTAAAAAAAGCTTTGCAGGTGCTGCATCAATTGTGTCTTCAGAAGAGATTGCATCAAATGGTAATTCTGTATTAAATGCTTTGGCTGGTGAGGTTGCTGGTGTAAACGTAATTAATCGTAGTGGACAACCAGGAAGCGCGCCAACGGTTAGAATCAGAGGTTTTGGAAGTGTATCTGGTAATAATCAGCCTCTTATTGTGGTAGATGGTGTGCCTTACGATAGTTCGGCCTTGGGTGACATCAATCCGCAGCAAGTAAATAATGTGGTAATTCTAAAAGATGCTGCTGCAACTAGCATTTATGGTTGTAGAGGTTCTAATGGTGTTATTCTTATAAATACAAAACACGGAAAATACCCAAATAGTAGTGGCGCAATAAAACGATTAAATAACAGAGATTATAAAAATTACGCTGTAAAGCAATTTTATCACTATAACCAAAACTACACAAACACTCCAAGAAGTTTCTACATGCCAATTTATGAAGGAAAAAATCTACCAGAAGAGCGTACCGATTTTAGACAAACCATATACTGGAATCCTGTGGTACAAACTAATGCTGATGGTGTTGCCAAAATTGAATTTTATAACTCTGATGCTGTAACGTCATTTAAAATTTCTGCTGAAGGCATTGGTTATAATGGCCTTGTAGGTAAAGCTGACAAATTATACGCTACAAAGAAGTTATTGAACATAGACATTAAAACACCTAATTACATGGTGCTGAATGATACCGTTTCACTACCAATTACCATTACCAATGAAACTGAAAAAGCCATGGCAACTAATTTAAAGTTTCTATTACGGAAACATTTAAAGTTGGTATCGTCTATTGACGAAAAACTAAACGTGGAAGCTAAAAACGCTGTCACCAAAACCATAAAAGTTATACCTATTGAAAAGGGTAGAGACTTAGACATTTCCATTCTTGCAGAATCTGAAGATTATAAGGATATCATCAAGAAAAAGGTAACCATTTTAAGCCCTTATTTCCCAACTTCTTTATCACTGTCTGGTTCAGAATCTCAACTGTTTGACTTTGAAATTAACCATGCTGTTAAAAATAGTATTACCACAGAGTTTAATATTTATACAGACATTGTAGGTGATGTTATGGATGGTATTGAGTCATTAATCCGTCAGCCTTATGGATGTTTTGAGCAAACATCATCTTCAACATATCCTAATATTATGGTCTTAAAATACCTTAAGGAAGCTGGCAAAAGCAATCCTGAAATTGAAGCTAAAGCCCTAGATTTTATAAAACAAGGCTACAAAAGACTTATTGGTTTTGAAACTTCTAAAGGTGGTTTTGAATGGTTTGGTCATACTCCTCCTCACGAAACCTTAACCGCTTATGGTATTTTGGAATTTACTGAAATGAAAGAAGTATATGATGGTGTAAGCGACAAAATGATTTCCAGAACTGTAGATTGGCTTTTAAGCCGAAAAGACGGTAAAGGTGGTTTCAAAAAAAGTAAAAAAGGCTATGATAGTTTTGCTAGTTCTCCAACAGATGTTGCCAACGCCTACATTGTCTATGCATTAAGCGAATCTGGTGTCAATGCAGATTATATGTTAGAATATAACACAGCCTATGCAGATGCCATAAAAAGTAGTGATACTTATAAAATGGCATTACTGGCCATGGCTAGTCATAACCTCAATAAAGAAACGAACTTTAAAACACTTTTAACCAAAATAAAAACAAATATTGAGGAGTATGGTTTTGAAAAAATACCTGTAGAAAATACAATTACTAGATCTTATGGTAACTCTAAACAGATAGAAACCGTAGCACTTACAGTACTAGCTTTAATGGATGAAAAAAACGAAAATACTATGCTTGTAACAGAAGGCATAGATTATCTGATTAAGCAACGTAAAAACAACCGTTTTGGATCTACACAAGCAACAGCAATGGCTCTTAAAGCACTGATTAATTACACAAAAAGTCAAAAGCAAAAAATACTTGAGGAAAACGATGATATCACGTTAGTAATTAATGGTAAATCGATAACTAAAAAATTAGAACTTTCAGACGATGGAAAAATTACCATTAACGGTTTTGAGAACTATCTACAACAAGGAAAACAGACTATTGCAGTTAAGTTTAATAACCCAAAGACAACATTTCCTTATACTTTGAATGTAAATTGGGATAGCACGTTACCAGATAGTTCAGAGGCTTGTCCTTTACAACTCGAAACAACAATTACTGGACAAAACCACATGGTTGGCGATAATGTGAGTTTTAATATCGCTGTGGCAAACACCAATGCAGAACCCTTGGGTATGGTCACCACAATTGTTGGCATACCATCTGGAACAACAGCTCAACCATGGCAATTAAAAAAGATTTTAGAAGAAAATAAAGTGGCTTTTTATGAGGTTTTTGATAATTATCTGGTGTTTTACTGGCGAGAATTTAAAGCTTCAGAAACCAAAACTATTAGGCTCGACTTAAAAGCTGATATTGCTGGCCAATACCAAGCACCTGCAAGTACTGTTTATCTGTATTATGGAGATGACAACAAAACTTGGATCTCAGGGAATAGTATTGAGATTAAAGATTAGTAACTTCTCAAATATTTTAATGTTAAAAAACCTCATCAGAAATGGTGAGGTTTTTTCTATTTTATGAAAAAATTTTAAAACTTAGTAGTCTAATTATCAGTGTATTAAAAAGTTTCTGTTGTGTTTTTTCTTACCATATTGCAAACCATGTCACAGCAAAACATTTTTGCTTGATTTAGTTTAGCATAAAATGAACTAGTTATGGCAAATTTCCCTAAAATAAGAGGTAAGTATTCACTAAAGATAATACGCTTTTTAGTTTACAAACTAATTTATCCTTTAATAATAATTTTTATTTTACTATTCATATATAAGCCAGAAGATTTGATTGCCATTTTAAATGCTGTTTTTTAGTAGTGGTTTCGTTTAAAGATTTCTCTGAACACCATATTGTGGCTTTATCTATGACTTATCCTAGCATATCAATACAGGTTTATTTCTTCCCACCAACCACAACAACAATCTCACCTTTTGGTGGTTTGTTGGTATAATGTTCTAAAACTTCTTTTGCTGTTCCTCTTACAGTCTCTTCATAAAGTTTGGTAAGCTCTCTTGATACAGAAACTGGTCTGTCTTCACCAAAATACTCACAAAAATGTCCTAAGGTTTTTACCAACTTATGTGGACTTTCGTAAAAAATCATGGTTCGGGTTTCTTCGGCTAAAAGTAACAATCGGGTTTGGCGACCTTTCTTTACTGGTAAAAACCCTTCAAACACAAACTTATCGTTTGGCAAACCACTATTTACCAAAGCTGGCACAAAGGCTGTAGCGCCTGGCAAACATTCAACCTCAATATTGTTTTCTACACAAGCTCTAACCAGCAAAAATCCAGGATCGGAAATCGCAGGCGTACCAGCATCACTAATCACAGCAATTGTAAGTCCAGACTTTAGTTTTTCAATAATACTATTTACCGTTTTATGCTCGTTGTGCATATGGTGACTTTGCATAGGAGTGGTAATTTCAAAATGCTTTAAAAGCTTTCCAGATGTTCTAGTGTCTTCGGCAAGTATAAGATCTGCTTCTTTTAAAACGTCAATGGCCCTAAAAGTGATATCCTTTAAATTTCCAATTGGTGTTGGAACTAGGTATAGTTTCATGTGTTATAAATCTTAATCTCAAATTTACAATCTTTTGAATATCTTAACGCAACCATTTGTAAGAAACTACATCTAGATAGAAAACCAACCTGTGAAGAAATCACTTTGTCTTTTATTATTCCTTTTATGTAATGCCTCTTTTTTATTTACCCAAACCACAGATTTATCTATAAACATTGAGGCTCAAAATCTTGATGGCACTCCTATTTCGCAAGTAGATATATATGAAGATTTTCAATATTTAATCACGCTGTCTAATTCTGGTAATACTGTTAGTAACGCAAGTATTTCCATAGATTTTGATGATGAGATTACTATAATTTCAACAAGTTCTCAAAATAATATTAACGGAGCGTCCGATGTTTCAGGTATTGTAATTACAGCAAATGTTTTGACAGCTACTGTGGCTAATATGCCCAACAACTCTAGTGTAGAACTCTTGGTTTTAGCCTCTGCACCAACCAACTTAGGCGGTATTGCAGTTAATGGAACAATAAGTCCACCCACAGGTACTACCGATACTAACACTAGTAATAACCAATCTATTATTTCTATAGATGTGTTGGATATTGTTATTGATTTTGAAGTAACTCACACCCAAATTTCACCTACTCCGGGAACGCCTGTTAGTGCTTGGGGAGACCAGGTTACTTATCAATTTACTATTACCAATAATAGTGAGATAGACTTTCCTGTGGACATTATTAGAGGTCGATTAATTTTAACATCAATGGTTGGTAACGGTCAGCCATTTGCCGAGTTCATTTCTTTGGAGTGTATAGATAGTACTAACGGAACTATGTGTCCTGATTTAACAGGTCTTACTACGGCTTCTACAACTGTAAACTCATCAAATAGTGTTACTGCTCCAACATTATTTAATTTTAATGATGGTGCTGAAATTACTTCTGGAGGAAGTATTACTTTTGAAATGGTATATCGCTACACCAACTTTACATGCTCGCCAGACCCTATGCCTATTATGGTTGATAGCTTTATTGAAATAGGTTTAAACCATGATAATGTCTCATCAAACCTATCTAATTTTGTAGAAACTATTCTTCCAAACGCAGACCAATGCCCAACAACAGATGTTTGTATTGAAACCGAAATTGTTGATCCCACAGATACTACAGATATAGACTATAATGAAGAAGTTTCTTTAGTTACAACAGCATGTAATAATGGGCCTTCTGAAGCTCCTTTGTTTTTCTTTATCCAAAATTTATCCGCAAATGTCGATTGGGACATCATTTCTGTTAGTTGTACAGCAACTACTGGACCTGTTACTTGTGAAGATTTTACAATTTCAGATAATGGTCAATTATGGGTTACTAGTGAGTTTGTACTTCAACCTAATACCACAATAACTATTGAGACTGTAGTTATTTTTCTTGAACCACCATGCAACCCTTTTCCAAATCAGGTGGACGCTACAATAAAAAGTCAGATAGTACTCTTACCTACTCAAACCATAGATATAAATCCAGACAACAATTATTACTATAACTATCTTACACTTCCAACGGAGGAACCTTGCGATGAAGAGGATATTTCTGATATTGAGGTTACAAAAACTCAAATTTTCCCTGAATCTCCTATTGGAAGTTCGCAAACAAATACTGCAGAATGGGGCGAAATAACCTATGAAATTACTGTAACCAATGATGGTAATACAGATGAACCTATACAAGTACAAGACCACATGCCTGTTCCATTGGCTGGTGATGTACCTATTACTGGAACTTTAGTGAGTGTGGAATGTTCGGGAACAACTGGTACTGCTTCCTGTTTTACTATTGCAAATACTAACATAGGTGTTACTTTTGATGGTGTAACTGAAGATGGTAGTTTTGACACCTTTTGGGAAATTTTGCCCGAGGACAATTGGATACTCCCAGCAAATAGTTCAGTGTCATTTATCGTTACCATAGATTGGCAGCCAGAATGTTCTACACTACCTATGATTGGCACAAATTATGTGCGAGTTAATTATGTAAACAATGTTCCTGAGACTAATCTTGGCAATAACACTGCTTTTGTACAAACATACTTTGCGCCTTGTATAGATTTAGTAGTACAAACGTATCCTGAATTTGCCCAAGTAGATACTGGAGAATCTTTTGATTGGATTGTAGATATTAGTAATAGTGTAACAAGCTCTAGCGCTATTGATGTACAATTTGAAAGTATCTTAGATAATGCTTTTACTATTTTAGGTACACCAAACTGTAGCGTTACATCTGGTAGTGCTACCTGTATTTCTACATTCAACATTAGTGGCAATTCTATAACAGGTATTATTCCCACAATGGAAGCAGGTTCTACGGTTAGAGTCACTATTCCTGTTGCTGCTCCAAGTTTTGGTGGTGGGTTTAACAATATTGCCGAAGCTTTTCCGAGTGCAGCAGACAATGAAGAGTTGACTCCAGAAACTAATATCTCGGTAAATAGTGTTCAGGTGATTTCACCAATATTAGAAAAAATGTTTGTGCCAGATACAATTTTAGAAGGAGGTGAAAGCGAATTGATTTTTACGGTTTATAACATCGCAACCAATCCAACTCAAAATGGAATCGCATTTACGGATAATTTACCAGCAGGCGTAACCTTATCTTCATCTCCGATTTGGGTAGAGGCTAATGGTTGTACAGCTACATTTACTGGAGCTGCTGGAGATACTTTTGTTGGAATTACGGATTTAGCCTTTCCGAACGGAGTTGAGAGTTGTACATTTTCAGTAATGGTAACATCAGACAGTGCTGGTACGTACCTTAATGACTTTCAAAACATAAGTGACACCAATAACCTAGATGCATCACAAGTCAGTGCTACTTTAAATGTTATTGTAGATACTTCTAACGTAGATATAGAAATTCTAAAATCTGTTGAGCCAACAGAAGCTATTGTTGGTCAGGAAGTAACATTTACTATCACTGCAACAAATGTGGGTACAACTCAAGCGTCTGCTGTTGAAGTTTTAGACGCACTTCCAATTGGGTATGAATACATTTCCGCTACAGTCAGCTCTGGAGTTTTTGATGATAATACATTTTCTTGGGCAATCCCTGTTTTAAACCCAAGCCAATCCGAAACTTTACAGATTACGGTCTTGGTAGTTTCGTCAACCAATTTATTGAATGTTGCTTTTCTCAATACTTTAAATGAAGTGGATAGAGATGAGACTAACAATGAAGATGAAGCCATTGTAGAAATATCTAACTGCTTGTCTGTACCTGAAGGAATTTCTCCTAACGGAGATTTAGAAAATGACTATTTAGTAATTCCTTGCATAGAACGCTTTCCTGATAATAGAATTAAAATTTATAACCGTTATGGTACATTAATCTATCAAACCAATAATTACGACAATACTTGGGATGGTAGAGCAAATAGAGGCATACCTGCATCGTCAGGATTACTTCCTGTTGGTACGTATTTTTACATTTTAGAAATTAATGGATTAGCAAGGCCTCTACAAGGGTATGTTTATCTTAATTATTAACTGAATTTACCTTCAACAATTTCTATAAAGCGTTCTTCGTAGTCTTCCTTGCCTTCCCAGTTATTATAATCTGGCTTTACCATTTCGTAGATAAGTGCTCTGGCTTCTGCAAGAGAGTCTGTAGTGTTAATTTGAGAGATGACACGGTCATAGTCTTCACTTTTACCTTCAAAAAGATGTTTTATAAAGGCTAATTTATCATTCAATCCAATCTGTAATCCGTTCCCTTTTAATTTATCATTTAATGATTTTTTAGCTTGCTCAGCTTCACGTTTTTTAGCATCTTCAATAGGCTCAAACTCTGGAATATTGCCAAAATCAGAACTAATGGTTTCAAACTCTATAGTTTTTGGTTTTTCATTGGCAACCACTTCTTCAACCATGATATCTACCTGTTGACTTTCGCCTGGCATCTGAGCTACCATGTCTTTAATCTTTTCCATTACAGGTTCCATAATGCCGTCGTCCTCTACCTCATCAAGATTAACATAGGTTTTGTTTCCAACCTCAATATTATCACTTACGGTATTATTAAAAGCTGTATCTAGCATCCCAAAAAATGAAGAATCATTACCAATAGTTGGCATGTCATCTTCAAAATTTTCGTGGGCAAATTTTAAAACCGTTAGCTTTTCATAAAGCTTGGCAACCTCTTCATGCATTCTATCGACATCTTCTCGTCCTTTTAATTTTAGAATCCTATGTGCTATACTTATTAATTCTGATTCTAATTTCTTTTTCATATCATTTGATTTAATGTTAAACAAAGTCAGATGTAACATTTCAAACTATACTATTCTTATTTAAAAATAAATAGTATATGTTTCATCCTAATTGCTTTTGATTTTTAATATTTTTGATTGACCTTTATACAAACGAAAATTGACTACGTTTTAGTGCTAAAATTACGAAATGTTTCTTGAAAATACGGTAAATCATAAAGAACAATTTGGGTGGATTGAAGTGATTTGTGGATCAATGTTCTCTGGTAAAACCGAAGAGCTGATTCGCAGATTAAAGCGTGCTCAATTTGCCCGACAAAAAGTTGAAATTTTTAAACCTGCAGTAGATGTAAGGTATGATGACGAAATGGTGGTTTCTCACGACTCTAATGAAATCAGATCCACTCCAGTGCCTGCAGCTGCAAATATTCCAATTTTAGCAGATGGTTGTGATGTCGTTGGCATTGATGAAGCGCAATTTTTTGATGATGAAATTGTTAGGGTTTGTAATGATTTAGCCAACAAAGGCATTCGTGTTATTGTAGCTGGTTTGGATATGGATTTTAAAGGAAACCCTTTTGGTCCTATGCCTTACCTTATGGCAACTGCAGAGTATGTTACAAAGGTGCATGCTATCTGTACCAAAACAGGAAATTTAGCGCAGTATAGTTACAGAAAAGCGCAGAGCGATGATTTGGTCTTGCTTGGTGAAGTTGAAGAATACGAACCCCTAAGTCGTGCTGCTTTTTATAAGTCCATGCTTAGAGATAAAGTGAGACAAATGAAAGTAAAAGACGCTGAAGAAATCAATGCTAAAGAAAATAAGTCTGATGCCAAAAGCGAATGAAACTGTTCTTGAAATTGATTTAGGTGCCTTAACACATAATTTCAATTATTTAAAATCCAAACTACAACCCAGCACTAAATTTTTAGCTGTTGTTAAAGCTTTTGCATATGGCAGTGATTCCGTTGCTATAGCCAAACATTTAGAATCACTCAATGTAGATTACTTAGCTGTTGCATACGCTAAAGAGGGTGTTTTACTCAGAGATGCTGGTGTTACGACACCTATTTTGGTACTTCATCCACAGCCAATTAATTTCAAAACTTTAATAGAACGCTGTTTAGAGCCCAGTATTTATAGTGCAAGAATTTTAAATGAATTCATTTCGGTTGCAGAAGATCAATCTCAAAAGGACTATCCTATCCACGTTAAATTTAACACAGGCTTAAACCGTCTTGGTTTTGGTAGAAATGATGTGGATTATATAGCTTCACAACTCAACAGAACTACATCCATAAAAGTGAAGTCTCTTTTTTCGCACTTAGCTGCCAGTGAAGACAAAAATGAAACAGACTTCACTAATAATCAAATAAAATCGTTTAAGTCTATAGCTGAAGATTTTAAGTCTAAATTAGACTACAAGCCATGGTTGCATTTATGTAACACTTCAGGAATTATAAACTATCCCAAAGGACATTTAGACATGGTGCGAAGTGGCATAGGACTTTATGGCTTTGGAAACTCCGTTTTAGAAGACCAAAAATTAAAACCTATTGCTCGTTTAAAGTCAGTAATATCTCAAATCCATAATATTGAAAAAGGAGAAACCGTAGGATACAATAGAGCTTATAAGGCTAAAGGATTAGAGAAAACCGCTACAATACCTATTGGCCATGCTGATGGCATTACAAGAGTTTATGGTAAAGAGAAAGGCTTTGTGTTTATCAACGGACAAAAAGCTCCAATCATTGGTAATGTATGCATGGACATGATCATGGTTAATGTTTCGGATATTGACTGTAGTGAAGGAGACGAAGTTATCATCTTTGATGGCTCACACAAGGCCTCTAATCTTGCAGAATCTTCAGGTACAATTTCTTATGAAATTATTACCGCAATATCTCAACGTGTTAGTAGAAACATTATCTCTACTTAAGGTTTTTTTAACAAATTGTGACTTTTTACTTATTTTAGTATCTCACTAACATATATACTAACTATTTAAAACACTAAATTATGTTAAAAGAATTTAAGGAATTTGCAATGAAGGGCAACCTTGTAGACATTGCTGTTGGTTTTGTAATGGGTGCTGCTTTTAAAGAAGTAGTTACAGCATTTACAGGTGGAATTGTATCGCCATTAATTGGTTTGATATTCGATTCTGACTTTAAAGCATTAAGACACAAATTAAAAGATGGGGAATTAAACGACGCAGGAGAAATGGTAGGCGAAGTATGGTTAGAATACGGAACTTTTTTAACTAATGTTATAGACTTTATTATTGTAGCATTTGTAATGTTTATGGTTGTAAAAGGTGTTAACAAAATGAAGAAGAAAGAAGAGCCTGCGCCAGAAGAACCTGCAGGTCCGTCTGAAATAGATTTATTAATGGAGATCAGAGATTCTTTAAAAAAGTAAATAAAATATAGCTACCGCTATACTACATATCTATTAACTAAACCCAGACTTAAGGTCTGGGTTTTTCTTTTTGAAAACTAAAAAGTTAAATAATTAACACTATACTTTTTTAATGTTAAAAGCTTCTCTTTTATTAATATTGAGGGCTTTATTTTGTTTAATTTTGTCACATAATTTTTTAAAAATAACAGATGAAAATAGCTGTAGTAGGTGCAACTGGATTAGTAGGTAATGTTATGTTGAATGTTCTTGAAGAACGAAACTTTCCAATCGATGAATTGCTTTTGGTAGCATCTGAGCGTTCTGTTGGTAAAACCATAGAATTTAAAGGGAAACAACATCAAGTTATAAGCATACCTTCTGCAATTGAAAAAAAACCAGATATAGCACTATTCTCAGCTGGAGGAAGTACGTCTTTAGAATGGGCACCAAAATTTGCAGAGGTTGGTACAACTGTTATCGATAACTCTTCAGCTTGGAGAATGGATTTATCTAAAAAACTTGTTGTACCAGAGATTAATGCTGGCGAATTAACCAAAGAAGATAAAATTATTGCCAATCCTAATTGTTCAACTATACAAATGGTTATGGCATTGGCACCACTTCACCGTAAATACAAAATAAAACGTATTGTTGTATCTACATATCAATCTGTTTCTGGAACCGGTGTAAAAGCTGTAGAGCAATTAGAAAATGAAATAGCTGGTAAAAAAGGAGATATGGCTTACCATTACCCAATTCACAAAAATGCTATACCTCATTGTGATGTTTTTGAAGAAAACGGATACACAAAAGAAGAAATGAAACTGGTAAGGGAAACTCAAAAAATCCTTGATGACAGAACTATTGCCGTAACAGCTACTGCTGTAAGAATTCCAACCGCAGGAGGACACAGCGAAGCTGTAAATGTGGAATTTGAAAATGATTTTGACTTAACCGAAGTAAGGCAAATATTAGATAATACCCAAGGTGTTACTGTACAAGATAACTTAGATGTAAATGTATATCCAATGCCAATGTATGCTAATGGTAAAGACGATGTGTTTGTGGGCAGAATAAGAAGGGATGGCTCTCAGCCTAATACTCTAAACCTTTGGGTAGTTAGTGACAATCTTAGAAAAGGTGCTGCTACAAATACCATACAAATTGCAGAATACTTGGTTAATAATAATCTCATTTAGATTTTCTATAATTTTTAGGCCCATCTTAAAATTTTGTATCTTTAATCTCGTTTTCTAACGAAGATGTTAGAAACTCATCTACATCTAAAAATATTCAACTCAATACAGTCTTAAGTCAGGCTTTTATTGAGGTTTAATTTTAAAAACCAATTATGAAAAAATTACTTCTAAGTACTGCATTACTAAGTATTTTTGTTTCCTGTAAAAACGAATCCGAAAAAGTGAAACCTATTACTGTAAACTATCCCGAAACCAAAAAGGTTGACACCGTAGACAATTACTTTGGTGAAGATGTAGCCGATCCTTACCGTTGGCTAGAAGATGACAGAAGTGCCGAAACCGAAGCCTGGGTAAAGTCTCAAAATGAAGCAACGTTTGGCTACCTAGATAACATCCCTTACAGAGAAGAGCTCAAAGAACGTCTTATTAAACTATGGAACTACGAAAAAATTGGTTCCCCTTTTAAAGAAGGTGATTACACCTATTTCTACAAGAATGATGGGTTACAAAACCAGTACGTCATCTACAGATATAAAAATAATGCCGATCCAGAGACTGCAGAGGTCTTTTTAGATCCAAATACTTTTAAAGAAGATGGAACAATTTCCTTAGGTGGTCTAAGTTTTTCTAAAGATGGAAAAACACTAGCATATTCAATTTCTGAAGGTGGTAGTGATTGGAGGAAAATTCTAATAATGAATACTGAGACCAAGGAAATCGTTGAAGACACCTTAGTCGATATTAAGTTTAGTGGTATGTCTTGGTACAAAAACGAAGGCTTCTATTACTCAAGCTACGACAAACCAAAAGGGAGTGAGCTTTCTGCAAAAACAGACCAACACAAAGTCTATTATCATAAGCTAGGTACTAAACAATCTGAAGACCAATTAATATATGGTGGTACTCCAGAAGAAAAGCATCGCTATATTTATGGTGGCGTAACGGAAGATGACCGCTATCTCATCATCACGCCTAGAGTCTCTACGTCAGGAAATAAGCTTTATATAAAAGACCTTACCAAACCAAACGCTCCTTTTGTTGAAATTTTAGGACATACTGACTCAGACTCTAACATCATAGAAAATGTAGGTTCTAAACTCTATATTATGACAAACCTTAATGCACCTAATCAAAAAGTTGTTACCGTAGATGCATCAGACCCAAAACCAGAAAATTGGGAAGATTTCATTCCCGAAACCGAAAATGTACTTAGCCCATCTACAGGAGGCGGTTATTTCTTCGCAGAATATATGGTAGATGCTGTTTCTAAAGTTTTGCAGTATGATTACGATGGAAAACTTGTAAGAGAAGTAAAGCTACCTGGCGTTGGGAGTGCTGGTGGGTTCGGTGCTAAAAAAGAAGAAAAAGAATTGTATTATTCTTTTACAAATTATGTTACTCCTGGCAGTATTTACAAATATAATATTGAGGAAGGAACATCTAAATTATATCGTAAACCAAACATAGACTTTAATCCTGAAAATTACGAAAGCAAACAAGTGTTTTATACCTCTAAGGATGGCACAAAAGTTCCTATGATAATAACGCACAAAAAAGGTTTAGAGCTCGATGGTAAAAACCCAACTATATTATACGGTTATGGTGGTTTCAATATCTCTCTTACACCGAGTTTTAGTATTACAAATGCCGTATGGATGGAACAAGGTGGAATATATGCTGTAGCTAATTTGCGTGGTGGTGGAGAGTATGGAAAAAAATGGCATAATGCAGGTACTCAAATGAAAAAACAGAATGTTTTTGATGACTTTATTGCTGCAGCGGAATATTTAATTTCAGAAAAATATACCTCATCAGATTATTTAGCTATTAGAGGCGGATCTAACGGAGGCTTATTAGTTGGCGCAACAATGACGCAAAGACCAGATTTAATGAAAGTTGCATTGCCTGCTGTTGGAGTTTTAGATATGTTACGATACCACACTTTTACTGCAGGTGCAGGTTGGGCATACGACTACGGTACAGCAGAGGATAGTAAAGAAATGTTTAATTACTTAAAAGGCTATTCACCTGTGCATAATGTAAAAGAAGGGGTTGAATACCCAGCAACTTTGGTAACAACTGGAGATCATGATGATAGAGTGGTTCCAGCTCACAGTTTTAAATTTGCTGCGGAGTTACAAAGCAAGCAATCTGGTGACAACCCAACACTTATTAGAATTGAAACCGATGCTGGTCATGGTGCTGGCACTCCTGTAAGTAAAACCATTGAACAATACGCTGATATTTTCGGGTTTACTCTTTATAATATGGGCTTTGATGTACTACCAAGTAAAACAAAGGAAAAAGTAAAAGGTTAACCTTTCACGTATTTTAATTTTAAGGTATTTTACATTGTCGTTTATCTTTTTTTAATTGATTATAAAAGATTTAATTAAAAAGTCTTAGATTTACTCCTATTTTTGTTAAAAAAGTAGGAGTTTTTTTGTTGAAGCTGTTTTACTAATACGTTGTCATCAATACATGAAAAAGAATTACATTCTAAAACTGTTTTTTTTAACTATCTTATCATTGTCATCTTGTAGTGAATCAGACGACAGCACAACGCCTTTATCTATTGAAACTAATCCAGACGAAGTTTTCTTATCTCAAAACTCTAGAATTGAGATATTTATATTCAATAACGATTCTAATATTCCCCAATCAGGTACGCTATCTATAACGCAGCCATCTTTAGGTTCTGCAGTAATTAATGATAATAATACACCAGATAATGTTAATGATGATTTCATAGTTTACACTGCAAATTCAAACACTATTGGTCAAGATTCTATGCAATACATTATATGTGATACATCTGAAAATTGCTCAACAGAAAGTATCTCTTTATCAATTTCATCTTTATCTACTGTAAATATGTTTGAAGGTGATACTCCGCACGAAACTTTGTCATCATATAATTTCTTCGAAGGAGATTTAAATAACCTTAATCCTACGTTTGGTGTTTTTCCATATGACCTCATTTCACCTTTATTTACAGATTATGCAAAGAAAAAACGTTTCATATGGATGCCTAATGGAGTAAAAGCTAACTATATTAATGATTATACACCTTTAGATTTTCCTGTAGGAAGTGTTATTATAAAAAGTTTCTTTTACAACAATGTACAGCCCGATAATTCGACAAAAATTATTGAGACGCGACTCATGTATAAAAAGGAAACTGGATGGGATTTTGCAAATTATGTCTGGAATGAAGCACAAACGGAAGCTTTTTTTACAAACTCTGGCAGTATCGTTAATCTAAGTTGGTTAGAGGGTGAAGATATAAAGACGACAAATTATAGAATACCTTCTAGAGCCGAATGCTTTACTTGTCACAACCAATTAGACGATCCAACAACTATAGGTTTAAAGCCTCAGAATTTGAATAAGAATTATGACTACACTGATGGTGCTGCAAACCAACTGCGTAAACTTATAGAATTTGGATATTTAAACTCTGATGTTCCAGATGATATAAATTCCACTGTCGCTTGGGATGATAATTCTCAACCTCTTGAAGCAAGGGTCCGCTCTTATCTAGATATAAATTGTGCACATTGCCACTCTGATGATGGTCATTGCAATTACAGACCCATGAGATTTGCTTTTCATTTAACAGAAGACTTAGCAAATTTAGGCGTTTGTGTAGAGCCTGAAACTCAATTCATTCCAAATTCTTATATTGTAAAGCCCAATGACACCGACCTATCCATACTTTATTACAGAATAAGTACTACTGATGAATCTTTTAGAATGCCTTTATTAGGAAGAACAACTAACCACGAAGAAGGTATTGACCTAATAGAAGAATGGATAAATTCTTTAAATAATTGCGACTAACACAAAAAAAGATATGAAAAAAATTACACTCTTACTTATCGCGGTTTTTACATTTTGCTTGGGCAATGCTCAGGTTTTAAATGAAAACGCAAATTGGCCAAATAGTAACTGGTCTTTAACAGGAACATATACTGCTACTGGGCTTTTATCTAACCCTACGACTACTGGCTCAACATTTACTTTTGATGATGACGCTGCGGGATCAAGCTCTGATGACACGATACAAGCGACGTCACCTGTAATTGATCTAACTGCAGCAAGTTCTGCTGGTGAAAATTGGATCATTATAAGCGGTGATTACGTATATAGACCATTAGGAAACGATGTATTATCAATAGAAGCTTATGATGCTGACACAACAACATGGTACACATTGTGGACATTCACAGGTAATTCTGCTGGTTCTGATTACGAAACATGTTCTAATACAGAATCTTACACAACAGGAGTTCTTGATATAACAGGATTTACTGCTACACAATTATCAGGTTTTAGATATCGTATTAATTATGATGATCAAAATGGTTGGCAATGGGGCTGGTGCTTAACTTCTCCAACAATTACGTCTCTAGACCCTTCTAATTCTTGCCTAGACCCTATTAACCTTAATGTTGTTAACATTACTGAAACCACTGCAGACTTAACTTGGACTGAAATCGGTGTTGCAACAGCATGGAATATTGAATGGGGTCCGGTTGGATTTACACCTGGAACGGGAAATGTTATTACAACCTCATCAAATCCCTTTACTTTAACAGGTTTAACAGCAGATACAGATTATAAGTTTTATATACAATCTGATTGTGGTGGAGCTAGTAATTTATCAAATTTTGTTGGACCAATTGGTTTTGGAACAGCCTCGCCTTCTGGTGTAGCATGTGCTTCCGCAATAAGCATGACCGTAGAACAAGACTGTAGCACAGCAACACCGACGACTTTTGACTTCAGTACAGCAATTGATATCGATGCTTCTAATGAAAACCCTAGTTGTGATGCTGTAGGAAACTATGGCTATTTTGTGAGTTTTACCGCACCTACCATTGGTTCAGTAGTTTTTAATTTTAGTGGAGCTGCAAATAGTATTGGTTTAGAAGTGTACGACTCTTGCGGTGGTGCTTCTGTATCTGTATGTACCAATAATGGATTCAATGCTGGCGATTCGTCTGGTCTAGTAGGAGGTTTAACACCTGGTGCAACCTATTATGCTGTGATTTGGAAGGATCAGCAAAGCGGAACTGCTGACTTATGTATAGAAGAAGGAGCGAGTTGTCCTGATCCAAGTAGTTTGGATGCAACTTCAATATCTTTAGATTCAGCTATTTTGAGTTGGACAGAAAATGGTATAGCAAACTCATGGAATATTGAATGGGGAACAGAAGGATTTACGCAAGGCTCAGGAAATGCTGTAAACAATCTTAATGCAACAAATTATAATTTAAATGGATTATCATCTGGTACTAGCTATGATTTTTATGTTCAATCTAATTGTACAGGGGAAACATCTGGTTTCTCTGGTCCTTATACGTTTACGACACAAGCTCCTTCAAGAATTAATTTCTCTCAGCAACCTATAAGTGTTAGTGGATCTGACTTAGCGGTGGTAGACATGAATGGTGACTTTTTAGATGATATTGTTGGTGTTACCTCAACAAATATTAACATACAACAACAAAATACAGATGGGTCTTTTACAAATATTAATATAACTACACCAAACGCCGACTATTTACCAACATGGAGTATGGCTGCGGCAGATTTTGACGCTAATGGAAAAACAGACTTGCTTTATGGTGCTGGTAGTGGTGTTACGTTTATGCAAGCGAGTAATGACGGTACAAGTTTTACAGAGCAATCCACAACGCAGTACGTATTCTCCCAACGCTCAAATTTTGTTGACATAAATAATGATGGTAATCTTGATGCCTTTGTTTGTCACGACGTAGAGCCAAACGTGTATTTTATAAACGACGGTTCAGGAAACTTAACTTTTTATCAATCTGATGTTACGCCTGGTGCACCTTATTCGTTGGGCAATTATCCTTCAGGAGGTGATTATGGTTCTATCTGGATAGATTATAATAATGATAGAAATATTGATTTATTTGTTGCAAAATGTGGTGGAGCAGTTGAAAGAAGAACAAATATTATGGTGACCAACAATGGTGATGGTACGTTTACCGAGAATGCTGCTATTATAGGCTTGGCAGATCCAATGCAAACCTGGTCCTCTGCCTGGGGCGATTTTGATAATGATGGTGATATGGATGTATTTGTTGGTGCGAGTTCTGGTACTCATAAATTAATGGAAAACAGTGGTTTTTCAGATGATGGAAACCCTAATAACGATTACATTTTTACTGATGTTACTTCTGGAGCTGGAATTGTCGCACCTACAGGGTGGGAGAGTTCTGTTCACGACATTGATAACGATGGTTACCTTGATATTATTAGCAATGGCTCTATAATGTACGGAAAAGGAGATATGACGTTTGAGGATGCAGATGATCAACAGATTAACTATAAGAACGGTAGTTTTGGTGATTTAAACAATGACGGATTCATAGACGCGTACTACAATGGTGTTAGATATTATAACCAAGGTAATAGTAACAATTGGGTTAAAATAAACACTGTAGGTATGGCACATGTTACACCAAATTATAGTAACAGAAATGGTATTGGAGCACGTGTTGAACTGGTTACACCTTCCGGAACTCAAATAAGAGATGTGAGAAGCGGTGAAGGTTTTGAATTTATGAGCTCATTAAACGTGCACTTTGGACTCGGCACCGAGACCTCAATTACAGAAATTAGAGTTTACTGGCCATCTGGAGTGGTAGATGTTTTTGAAAATCCAAGTATTAATTCAACTCATATTCTTGTTGAAGGTTCAGCCCCTCTGAGTATAGAGGAGGAAGCATTCGCTGATATTTCTATTTATCCTAATCCTGTTGAAGATGTTTTAAAAATTAGAGCTTCGGCTGTTTTAACAGAAAAAATTGCAACTATTTTTGATGTTTCTGGCAAACGCGTTTTCAATCAAATGATAACTAATAATGAGTTAAATGTTTCTAGTCTTCAAGGCGGTGTTTACTTCCTTAGAATTGAATCCGATGGTAGAAGCATCAGGAGAAAGTTTATCAAAAAATGATATAAATAATCAATCATTAAAAAAACCGTTTGAGAAATCAAGCGGTTTTTTTGTGGTATTTTTGCACCATGCTTCAAGTTAAAAACGTCTCTTTTGCCTATACCAAATCTAAAGTGTTGTCAAACATCAGTTTCGATGTTCCAAGAGGTGACACGCTTGCTATCATTGGCGAAAGTGGTTCTGGCAAAAGCACGCTTCTTAAGCTCATCTTTGGTGAATACGATTTAAAACAGGGTGAAGTTTGGTGGAATGGCGAACAAATTCTTGGTCCAGCTTTTAATTTGGTTGTGGGTTACGATTTTATGAAATATGTGACTCAAGAGTTCGATTTAATGCCATACACAACCGTTTCAGAGAATATTGGGAAACACCTGTCACGTTTCTACCCAGAACAAAAAGAACTAAGAACAAATGAATTACTTAAGGTTGTTGAACTTGAAGCTTTTGCAAATAGAAAAGTCAAAAATCTAAGTGGTGGCCAAAAACAACGTGTGGCATTGGCAAGAGCATTGGCTAAGGAACCTGAGATTTTATTGTTAGATGAACCTTTTAGCAATATCGATAATTTTAAAAAGCAGTCCTTACGACGAAGTATATTTGGTTATTTAAAAGAGAAAGATATCAGCTGTGTGGTGGCAACACACGACAAAAATGATGTGCTTGGATTTGCTGATGAAATGATGGTGCTTCATAATAAAGAAATCGTTATTAAGGACACGCCTCAAAATATATACAACAATCCTAAACTGCCACTAGTAGCTTCATTTTTTGGTGAGTTTTCAGAAATTGATAATACTTTATACTACGCACATCAGCTCAGAATTACAGACCAATCAAACTTTGAAGCAGTTGTAAAGCATTCCTATTTCAACGGAAACTCTTGGCTGATTGAAGCAGTGTATCAAACGCATTCAATTTTTATCACACATCACACCGAAATAAAATCGGGTTCAAATGTGTGTTTCGAAATTGTTCAATAAGCTATTTGTCTAGTTTTTTCAACAAGGCTGGTAAGTAAAAAACATCAGTTATTAATGCCATAGCCACAGTTACTGCACAAAGCAATCCAAAATCTTGTACTGAAGGTGTAGCGCTCGATGCTATAATAAGGAATCCACCAACCAATGCAATGGTCGTTGAAAATAAGGCATTTCCCGTATAGCGCATTGCATTATCCATGCGCTCTTCTGGTGTACCTGTTATGTATTTACTTCGTCTGTATTTATGGACTAAATGTATGGTATCATCCATCGCAATTCCTAACATAATTGGTGTAATCATGGCTGTAGTAACATCCAATGGAATATCCAATAAACTCATTAAAATAGCCAGCATAGCCAATGGTAAAATGTTTGGAATAAGTACTAAAATGGTGGTTTTAAAATTCTTTATAAATATCAAAAGACATAAAAAGGCGACAAAGAAGGCGACAAAAAAGGATTTAAACTGTGTCTCTAAAATAAATTTGTTCAATTGTGCAAAGACGACTGCAAATCCATTGATTTTGAGCTCGTATTTGTCTGTGTCGAATGTAGCTTGAAAAGCTTCTTTTATATCCTCTAAAACCTGCTCTAATTCTGAAGTTCGCATTTCCATTAAGGTCAACGTAAAACCTGCGGTTGATAAATCCTCAGAAAATAATTTAAAGAAGCTATTGTCATTAGAATCTACATTCTTAAGTGTGTTTTTGAGTTTGGCTTCTGAAACATTAGATTGAAACAAAACCGGATTGCGTTTTTCTAAAAAAGACTTAATGGTGACTACAGAAACTGGATTGGAAATCAAAGGATTAGCTTCGAGCTTGTTCTGAAACGTTTCTAATTTATTTATCGCGTCTTTCCCTAAAATAACTTCATCATTTTTTATTGCAATATTGAGCTGTAGCCTGTTGCTTCCACCTAATTCAACCTCAACAGTTCTTAAATCTGTTTTAGCTTTTCCTTCTGCTAATAAATCTCTAGAATTAGTATCAATCTTAACCTGAAAAATAGAATATATTCCGAATAAAAGCACTGCCGTAAAACCTACAATCAGTGAATTTTTATATTGACTCGTAAAACCATTCAACCATTCAATAAAACGCGACTGAGAATAATTTTTGAAACTTAAAATAGGTTTGGCTTTTTCGAAATTTAAATTCATAAAACTAAAACCTATTATCGTAATGATGTATACCAAAAAGAAACTCAACAATAGGCCAATACAGGTAAAAACACCCATATTCTTAAAGGCTGGTAATGGTGATAAATACAAAGCAAAATAACCAACAAGCGTTGTTAAAGTAGTATAAAAACACGGTGTTAAGCTCTTCCGTATAGCAATAGCTATGAGGTCAATTTTTGAAAAAGAACCATTGGCAAGACCTTCTTTATGGTAAATATTTATAATATGAACGGCATCACTAACACTGTAGACCATTAAAATTGTAGGAATCAGCATGGAAATCATATTCAAGGCAAAACCTAGCGATGTGATTAATCCAAATAATAAACTAACCGGAACCGCAACAGAGAGTAACGCAATAAGCAGGTAGCGTTTGCTTGGAAGCAAAAATAACAGCAATATGGTTATCACTAAAACCGTAAGAATCCCAAAGATTAAACTCTCTTTATAAATTCCTTTACTGTAGGCTTCATTCAATACTGGTGGACCCGTGAGATAATAATCTGAATACGTTTGATCTATCACATTTTTAATCTCTACAGCAATTTCTTGACGGTCTTCCTCGATGGTTGGCGTCGGTTTCATTTGAATGTAAAACAACTGATTTTTATAATCCTCAGTAACCAATTGTGACGTGATATTTGATAATTTTGAAAACAGACTTTTTAAGCCTTTTTCACTTCGTTTTGGGTTATATAAATCATCAAATCTTATGTTGTTATTTGAGTATATAGGATATTTCGCTTTGGCAAGACTAAAAGTTGTCTTTACATAAGGTAAGGCCTCAACCGTTTGATGTAATTCTTTTAGTTTGCTCACTTCTGCTTCGCCAATAGCATTTTCAACAGGAAGCATGACAATAAAAATTTCATCAGACCCAAAATTTTCTTGAAAATCAATATAAGCTTTGTAACTAGGATCATCTTCTAGAAACCAAATCGACAATGAATTATCTACACTTAACTTGTTAAGCGTTTGATAACCCGAAAACGCCATAAGTACAGCCAAAACAGCAATTATTGCGATTCTGAATTTAATGATAACTGGTATGATGCGTTTTAGTCGTTTCATGATTATGCTATGGCATAAGCACCATAATTACCGTGATGCGTTAAACTGATATTAAAATTGTCTTTGCCATTAGACAAAAAAGGAATATTAAATTCTCTTTTTTTTAAGTGATATTCAATTCCAAATCGATTTAATAATTTCGATTTAAGAACTGCACTCTGTTCTTTATGGCTAGTTGTGCTGAATTTTACAATTGTTGAAGTTAGCTTGTTTGGTTCTAATCTGGCTTCAGAAATGATGTAATTTGATGTGGTCTTAGTTTCAAGGTAACACTTAAAATCTTTAAACCTTACAGTTCCTTTATTGCCTTTAATACTGCACTGAAACTCCTTTGGGTTGTAAAATCGACTTGGATTGAGTTGTGTATACAATTTATACGACGCTTCCTTCATACTCCATAAACGCCAAACCATTACGAATGGATTGTGAGAAGTTTTGATATAATGTTGTTCAGCTTCAGAAAATAACTTTTTTAAGAATCTAGGACGTTGCCAGTTTGAAGCCCTCTGAGCTTCGCTAAGATCAACAATGTCGTTGCCAATCATTATTTGTTGAGTTTAGAAGTGACGATCGCCATGGCAGATTTTACATCTAGCATTTTTTCCATATCGTCGTTTTCCAAACGAATATCAAACTCGTCCTCAATATCCAAAATAATATCCACGAGATTTGCAGAGTTAATCTTTAAGTCTTTTACAAAATCTGTGTCTTCAGAAAGGTTTTTGAAAGCTTCCTCATCTTGAATATAAGGTGCTATTATAGTTTTTAATTTGGTAATTAATTCGTCGTTGTTCATAGCGTATTTTTGAATTGTAAAGTTACGCTATAAATCGCTTAAATAAAACACAAGCATTAACATCTCCAAATCCAAAACTAGCCTTTGCAATCACGTCAATATCGTGTTCAATGATTTGCGTTGGCACCTTTGATGAATCAATTAAATTTGCAATGTCTTCATGAAGATCCTCGCAATTAATATTTGGCGCCACAAATTGTTCTTTAAGCTGAATAATACTTGCTACACACTCAATTGACCCAGCCGAAGCCAAACAGTGACCAATCAGTGACTTTGTAGCGTTGATATATGGGAAATCCTTATGTTGTCTTCCTAGGGCTTTAGTCCAGTTTTCAATTTCCAAGGCATCTTTTGAAGTCGCAGTTAGATGGCCGTTTATAACATCAATATCCTTTGCTGTTATACCTGAATGCTTTAATGCATTTTTTATACAACGCTGAACTGCCTCAGGATTTGGTGCAGTTAAGGTTCCGCCTTGGCGCTGACCGCCTGAATTAACTTCACCACCTAAAACCTCAGCATAAATATGCGCACCACGCTCAAGAGCACTATCCAGTGACTCCAAAACCAAAGCACCTGCACCGCTTCCTGGAACAAATCCAGAAGCTGACGCACTCATTGGTCTTGAACCTTCTTCTGGACTATCATTGTGTTTATAAGTCATAACGCGCATGGCATCAAAACCGCCCCAAATATATGGTCCGTGATCACTACAGCTTCCTACTAGCATGCGTTTTGCTTTTCCACTTTTAATTCGATCATAACCCATTAATAACGATTCGGTGCCTGTTGTACACGCAGAAGAGTTCGTAGTTACTTGATTGCCCAATCCAAGCATACCGCTGAGGTAAGCACTTACACCACTTGCCATAGTTTGTATAACAACTGTGCTTCCTAATCGTCTTACATTACCATCATCGAGCTTGTAAATGGCTTCCCTGAATTTTTCTACACCAGAAGTTCCTGTACCAAATATGAGTCCTGTTTCATAATCAACATCACCATTAGAATCAATTTGTAGTCCTGCATCTTTCCATGCATCTACACCTGCAATACAGCCATATAAAATACCCGAACTATTAAAACCTCGCAATTGTAAATCAGTAAAATATTCAGATTTTAGATCATCTGTTACCTTTGGAATACCGCCTATTTGGCAGGAAAAGTTTAGGTCTTTTAATTCTTGGTGAAATGAAATTCCGGACGTGCCATTTTTTAATGCATCTGTAAATTCTGAAACACCAACTCCGTTTGGTGCAACAACGCCTAATCCTGTTATAACTACTCGCTTACTCATACTTTTAACATGCCTGAAATGGTTCCTCGTGCAACAAGTTCACCATCCTTGTTAACCATTTTTACATTACACTTTAATTTATTGAATCGAAATACCGTTTTTTCTGATTGTACATTCACTTTTTCACCTGGTAATACTGGTAAATAAAAATCCATTTGATTAGCTGTCAAGGCTATCTGTGGTTTTTGAGTTTCACTTAGTTCATCTTTTAATAAATAAATTCCTAAACACACTAAACCAATTTGTGCCATACATTCTGTAAGGATAACACCTGGCGTAATAGGATTGCCTTTGAAGTGGCCCTTATAAAAAAACTCATCGTCTTTAAATGTATAATGCCCAGAAATGCCATCCTCAGAAATTGAATCAATACCATCTACAAATAAAAATGGTTTTTCGTAAGGTAATAATGCTATGATTTCTTCTTTCTTCATTTTTAAGACCTTTCGACTGCGCTCAAGGTGACAGTTCTGTACTAATTAAAAAAGATTCCTGCTTTCGCAGGAATTTTATCTACGATAAATGTTCGCCGCCATCAACTGGAATAATCGTTCCTGTAATCCAAGAAGCCTCATCCTTTGTAAGTAAATAAACAACATTGGCCACATCCTCAGGTTTGGTTAAGCGCTTGTTTGGATTTCGTTTTAATGTGTACTTTATTATTTGCTCATTTCCAGGAATCATTCGTAAAGAAACTGTGTCCGTAACTCCTGCTTGTATACAATTGGCTTTAATGCCATGTGGTGCAAATTCTAAGGCTATGTTTCTAGTTATGGCCTCAAGTGTAACCTTTGCAGCTGAAACAGCGGCATAATTTTTCCAAGCTTTTGAATTCCCTTCACTTGTAAAGCTTATAATACGAGCGTCTTCAGCAAATAATCTTGCTTCAAAAACCGATTTAACCCAGTCGTACAAACTAATTCCCATAGCTTGAATAGTTAGTACGAAATCATCATGTTCGAGCTCAGTGTTTTCATCTGAAATCATTGGTTTTAAATTACCTTTTGCAACACTATGAACCAATGTTCTGATTTTGTGACTATCTCCAAGTAATGATTTCAGTTCTTCGATTATTGACTTACGTTTTTCGGTTTTAAACGCGTCACTATTAAATGATTTAAATTGAACACCTTCTTGTTTTATAACTTCAAATTCTTTTAAAATCACCTCCTGTTGCAATCTTGGGCTTCGGTGCACAATGCAAATATTCATGCCGTGTTTGGCTAACTTTTTTGCTGTTGCCAAACCGAGACCGCTACTTCCACCTAAAATTAAGGCCCAATAGTTTTTATTTTGAAATTCTTTAGTCATTTTTCTTTGTATCAGTGAGATGCTGAAACAACACTTCGACAAGCTCAGCGTGACAGTTCAGCATAACAAAACACCCATTTTGTCACCATTCTAATAATATACGTTGTGCAGAAAATCCAGGTCCGAAACTTAACATAACACCTTTGTCTCCTTTTGGTAAATTTCTATCCATAAATCGTTCTAACACATATAGCACAGTTGCACTACTCATGTTGCCATACAGTCTTAACACTTCTTTTGTGTCGTCAATATTCTTGCCTAAATCACCAAATAGCTCTTCAACGGTTTGAACAATTTTTTTTCCACCTGGATGAAACACCAAATGGTCAATATCTTTAATGGTTAGATTGTTTCGTTCTAAAAAGGGATGAATAATTTTTGGGAAATGATCTGCAATGGTCTGCGGCACTGATTGATCCAATACCATTTGAAGTCCTGAATTTCTCAACTTAAAACCCATCATATGTTCTGCATCAAAGAAATGGTACATAGCCTCGTCTATAATTTCTGGCCCTTGTTCATCTTTATATGACGACAAAATTACACTTGCACAACCATCTCCAAAAATTGCGGCACTTACAATATTAACCATAGAATAATCCTCTAGCTGAAAGGTTGCTGTTGGTGATTCGACCGCAATGACAACTGCACGTTTGCTCGGATTTGCTTTTAAAAAATTCTTGGCGTACAAAATTCCAGAAACTCCTGCTGCACAACCCATTTCGGTTACAGGCAAACGCACGATATCTTGTTTCATCTTCAGCCTGTTGATTAAATAAGCATCTAATGACGGAATCATAATTCCAGTGCAGGAAACGGTTATGATATAATCAATATCTGTTGGTTGTAGATGTGCTTTATCAAGTGCTTTTATTAATGACGCTTCTGCAATCTTTATACATTCTCTAGTATATATGTCATTTTTTTCTTCAAATGAGGTCTTTAAAAATACCTCTTCGGCATCCATAATGGAATAACGTTTATCCACTGCGGCATTCTCAAAAATCTTTAGGACCTTACGTTTAAAACGTTCTTCTTGTCCCTCTAACCAAAGCTCCACAAAGGGCAGGATATCTTTGGTTTCTCTTGTATATTGTGGTAGTTGCTTTGCAACTGATGTTATTCTTACAGCCATATTAATTTCCTGTTCAAGCAGGAATCTGTTTATTAGTATTCATCATGTTTTAATCAACCATTGGTAGCGGAAAGCCCATTTCCAACGGATTTGTGACTTAAGTTGTAATTGGTTTGCGTATTCTTCTAAATCTTTGCGTTTAAATGCTCGCAAAATTGACGTTAGGCCATCTTGTACAATCATCTCGTTTGAAATTACCAGACCTAATAATTTGAATAAACCATATGCGAGTTTGCTTCGGTGTAAGTCATTAACAACAACTCCTAAGGTTGCTTTAGATGTCAGTAATTTTAATAATTGTTCTATGTCTTCACTTTTAAAATGATGTAAAAAAAGCGTTGATAGCGCAATATCGAAATTCGAATTTTTGAATTCTTCAGAAAAAATATCAAGATTTTGAAAGCTTATTTCGTGGTAACTATTAGATAATTCCGTGGCATAGTCAATCGCATCTTTATTGGCGTCAATTCCAATGAGTCTAAATTTATAATTATGCTTTCTACCAAAATCGGCCAGTAAACGCAACATATCGCCATGGCCACAACCAAGGTCAATTATGGTAATAAGTTCTGCTTTTGAATAGTCTTTTAATAGTTGTTCTACACCATTAATAGTGACACTATTGCCTCCTAACCATTTATTAATTTTACCCAATTTATCGAGTGTATCACGCAACAACTCACCTTTCATGGTAAAATCGTCCATAATTTCTGTGGCGTCACTTCGATATGTGGTGTCAATAAACATTTTTAATTCTTAAATAGATGCTTCGACAAGCTCAGCATGACAATTACATTATATTTTAACTTATGGCATCTTCATCAATTTACCGTGCGTCATTCTTATGATTTGAGGCACCAAAAACGGAAATACTCTTAAAAGTACAAGTAATTTTGGCGCTAACCAATCTTGCCTGAATAAATACGCAATAGCGTGACCGATTTTTAATCGAAAGGCAAACGTTTTGCGCCAAGTCTTGGTATAAGATATCTCCAGTTGACTTCTAGATTTAGTGTCCTCATTTAAAAACTCTACAATGCCATCAGACACTATTTTTGCACTTCTTATAGCCATTCCCATGCCATTGCCACATAAAGGATGAATCATTCCGGCAGAGTCACCACACATTAATATGTGATTTTCAACAGGATTTTTTGTTTCAAAAGAAATCTGACTAATAGTTAAGGGGTTTTCAAACACAGTATCTGTATGCTGAAAAATATGTTTCAATGCGGAATTTTTAAAAACCACCTCACCTTGAAACGATTCTATATCCTTATGCTTTTTAAAGGCATCATAACTAGTAATATAGCATAGATTGATATGGTTGTTTTCAACCTTTGAAACGCCACAATAACCTCCTTTAAAATTATGAAGCGCTACTTTATCTTCTGGGAAATTTCCTGATACATGAATTTTCACTCCTAGATATGGCGACTTCTTTCTAATGAAATCACGTTTGAATTTTACATCTAAATTTGAGCGTTTCCCAAAGGCACCAATGGCAATTTTTGAAGTAAAGATGGTGTTAGATTTTGTTTCGACTTGAAACTCATCATTTTTAAATGCAACGTCCACTACGGTATCCTGCTCAACCGAAACTCCATACTTTAATGCTAATTGATAGAGCTGAAAATCCATTTCATAACGGCTCATCCCAAATCCACCAAGTGGTAGATTAGCTTCAATCTTTTTATTGTTGTGTGTGGTTAACTCGAATTTTGAAATGCGCTTAGCGCCAAAATCAAATGGGTTAAAGCCTAAATAATTTAAATATGGTAACACCTCATTGGAAATGTATTCACCACAAACTTTGTGTTTTGGATAGCTGTTTTTTTCGATGAGCAACACCTTTAAGTCATGTTTTGATAAGTGAATAGCAGAACACAAGCCTGCTAATCCACCACCAATAATTATAACATCAAAATATTGCTTTTGCATTATTGCTCGTGGTAATGTGTTACATTGATTTTTACCGTTTTACTCATTACAAAACTGCCACCACCAACATCAAAATCACTTCTGTTAATTTCAAAATAAGATGTTATTTTGGTTCTGCCTGAATCCGTCTTTTGCACCTTAACAGGTATTGAAATTACCTTTGTTTTTCCTTTTATGGTAAGGTTGGCTGAGATAAGGTATTCTGTAGTGCTTTCCTTTTTAATCGATGTGCTTTGAAGCGTGATATACTCGTGTTTTTCCTGATGAAAATAGTCTTCCTTTAGCAAGTGTTCGTCTCTGCTATCAATCCCAGTTTCAATAGACGCAACCTCAATTTTACTTAAAATTTCAGTTAATTGATTATCTGCATCGAACTCAGTATTAATGGTGAATGTGTTGAAATGACCATCTACATTTATTCCTAAATTTTTTATAATAAAATCAATACTTGAGTTATTCTGACTAAAGCCAAAATTTGAACACACAAAAACAAGATAGACTAAAATTAAACGTAACACAGCAAACTTTTTATTGTGAAGTTACGATAGTTTTTAGAGGCAATGAAGGAATAACTGTATTTTAAAGAATTTTTGTGATGGCGATTTCTTTGTCACGAAACTTTACAGTATCACCTATAGTTTTACTAATCAATAATTTAGCAACTGGAGTTGCAGGAGAAATGGCAAAAAAAGAAATTTCATTAAAATTTATTTCGCCCACACTTACCGCTAAAAAATAATTAGTTTGAGTAGTGTATACAATAGAGCCTAGAGCTACAGTATCTTGGATGTTTTGAGTATTAATTCTATTCAGTAAATCAGATTGCTTCTGAATTTCAGCAAGCTGTTGACCAGCTTTTTCACGCTCTAATTGTAACATAGCACGACCAGTTTCGTGTTTGTCGCCTGCAGAACTTTTAGTCTCTGATTGCAAGTCGCTTTGCAGGTCTAGGATTTTTTGTCGTAAGACTTTTAGTCGGCTGTTTAAGGCGTCTTGACATTTAGTATATAGGTGTTGTTTTATTCTGATTTCTTCCGCCATGAATTACCTATGAGATTTCTGCCTTCGCAGGAATTTAATTAGTCTAATAAATTTGCGAGTTCTTTACCAACCAAACTACCAATGGCTACACCCATGCCGCCAAGGCGTACGCCACAATACACATTCTCACTTAATGGTTTTACAATTGATTTTTTCTGATTACCAACTCCCATAATGCCAGACCAACTATGCTCTATTTCAAACTCTGTCTCTGGAATTATAGTTGTTTTCAAAAGCTCTTCAAGCTTGTTTTGAATTAGTTCTGTCTCGCCAAATTGGTTGGTTTCTTCTCCTTTAAAATCAAGGTTTCTACCACCACCAAATAGAATTCTGTTATCAATATTCCTGAAATAATAAAAGCCTCTGTCTAAATGAAAAGTGCCTTTAATTTTAAGGTTTTTGATGGGTTTTGTGATTAATACCTGAGCACGAGCGGGCTTTACTTTTTCAGAAATTAATTGTGATGTAAAACCATTCGTTGCTATAAGGACTTTATTGGATGTATATTGAAAATTATCTGTATGAATATGTACACGTCCATTATCCTCACTTATAGTTTTCACATTACAATTATTCAGGATTTTAATACCAACTGAGCTTGCTTTTTTTAATAGCGCATCCATCATTTTTCCTGTGTCTATCTGACCTTCAAATTGGTTAAAACTCAATTGATTTTTCACATGATTAAAACCAAAATTATTGGGTCTGAATGAAAAAACATCAGCATTAAAAATAGAATTTAATAAGCGGTTGATTCTGTCAAGGTTTTCTTTACACGATTCGTAAAGTTGAGTATCACTATTTAAAAATAACTCGTAACCACCGTGAGGTTTATAATCTATCTGTTGGTCCCCAAGAGTTTCTCGTAGCAGTTTTAAGCCATTGATACGCTTTGTAATTAAATCTAAAACTTCATCTTCAGAATGATGGTTTAAGTCATCGATTATCTCACTTAAACTTCCAAAACAAGCAAAACCTGCATTTTTTGTACTAGCTCCTTGAGGTAAAATGCCTTTTTCAAGCACAATTATTTTAGCATTTGGATACTTCTGTCGTAACTCTAGTGCACAACTTAAACCTACAATACCACTGCCAACAACTGTAAAGTCAACATTGGATAACCAAGTCTTTATTTCCCAATACGATAAATTCATAGCATAAAAAAGCTCCTAAATTTAGGAGCTTTTTAAATATTATAGTAGTTAATTATTCAATAACAATTTTCTTTGTTACTTTTTGTGGACCATCTGAAATACTCAATAAATAAACACCAGATTGAGTGTTATTTAACTGAATAACTTCATCAAACCTATTCGTACCATTGAATATTTTTGTAAATATTGCTCTTCCTCTAATATCATGTACTTCGATATTAATGTCGTCACCAGATTTCGGGTTGAAACCAACGGTAAAAGTTCCATTATTTGGGTTTGGATAAATACTCAAATTATCTAACTCATTATCATCTACACTAAGATTATTAATTACATTTAGTGAGTAATCTTCCACCTCACCATCAAAACCTGTCTCACATGATGTAGGGAAATCATTAGCACCTGGTGGAGTATACTTTGTACTTACTCTCATTGTAGTTGTTCCATCTGCTGCGTCAATTGGTACAGTAATTGTTAACGGAGATCCATCTGTCAATTGATCTGCAATATTAGCTGTGGTACCTAAATCTAAATCGTATTCTTCTCCTGGGTCATCAAATGAGCAGTTTTGATTCCAATCTACCCAAACTCTAGTTATTATCTGATAATTGCCATCTGAGTTGGCTCTAACCGATAAATCGTAATCCATACCCGCTTCAACATCTGTTGAAATATTTGTAAAGTCTGAATATGGTGAAGTCTTTGAACCTGCATCTAGATTGTTAATCGTATTAAATATAACACCAGTAGTTCTTGTTTGAAAACTCAAATCACCTTCAGAAGGACAAACACCATCAGTGATTGTTATATCTACTGTAGCTTGCTTTGTTATTGAAGGCGAACTAGCAGTAAGTGTAATCGTATAAGTATTGCTTGGGAGAGCATTTAACCCTGTTAGATTTAAGGTTACTGTGCCATCAGAATTTAATGACATAGGGCTTAAGTTTGAGCCTGCACCACCTGGTACACCAGAAACACTAAATGATGTTGTTTCAGAAAAACCGTTAGAGGTCACGTAACTAAAATCTATTGAGGCTGTGTCTTGGTTACAGACGGTTATATCACCATTTGTAGCATTAATACTAAAATCTTGAGCGCTTGAGATTGAAAAAGTATTTGACACAGCATAGAAAATATTATCTGCTGCTTCTACTAAAATCCTTGCATTATTTGTGTTACCAACACCTGGAACTGTGATTGTAGCACTTCCTGTATTTGGAACACCTGAAGCAAGAGTTGTGAATGAAAACCCGCCATTAGTAGTAAACAAAATATTTACTGTCTGGCAGTTAATTGGTGCTGAATTTGTCTGACCAACAACCCAAGTTACTTGTTGACTAGAGTTTGCACCCCAAGTTGGTGGAGTATTTACTGTAAATGGTGTGCCGCCTTGTACATCAACAACCATATTATCAGAGTCTGTAGCTGCACCACCAGCTTCATTATCTCTAACTATTAAAGAAAAATTCATTGTTCTTGCAACTGAAGGTACAACTTCCCATGTCGAAGATAAAGAACCAGACAAAACCGTACTCAATGGCGGCATATATCTATCTGGAGACGTCGAAGGATCTAAAGATCTAAACATTGGGCCTGCATTGTTTGTAGATACTGGTGGCATGGTTGCTGGTGCTGTATCTATTTGTTCCCAACAATACGTTAGTCCTGAAGCAGTATCAGCATCTGTTGCTGTACCTCTTAATACAAAAGCTGTAGATCTAGGAATACTATAATTTGCACCTGCGTTAGCTACAGGAGCTACATTGTTTGTAGCGCTTCCGGCGAAACACGAGCTACTATTTCCTGTAGAAACATTAGCCCACATTTCTATAATATTTACATTGTGAAAATAATCATCGCTATTATTTTGGATATTAGGGGCACAAATACCTGCGTAACCCATAATTGTAGAGGCACTACCTGGCTCTACAGATGTGTTTGGAGACCTTTGACAATTGTTATTTTGTGTATGATTCCCTCCGTACTGATGACCCATCTCATGAGCAACAAAGTCTATATCAAAAGCGTCACCCTGTGGCACAGGAGATCCAGTTACACCTCTTGCTTTATTGATGGTACAAGGTGAACGTAATGTTGCTATCCCGCCACCGCCTGTGCTAAATACATGTCCAATATCATAATTTGCAAAACCTATATTTGCATCACATGTAGTTTGATTTTGCCCTAACATTATACCTCCGTTATTATTTGTGTAAGGATCAGTTACCGCATTCAAAAAAATGACACTAGCATTGTTAGAGACTAAAACCATAGTTACACCTAAATCTCTCTCAAAAACACCATTTACCCTGTTCATTGTTACATTCATAGCTGCCAAGGCTCCAGCTACTGTTCCGCCATGAAATTGAGCATACTCACCCGTACAAGCTAAAGCTAAACGATATGTTCTTAATGTACTATCATTAGCATTTCTTAAAGCAGAAATATCATCTTGAGAGATTTTAAGATCTGCTGGGTCATATTCTGTATCACAAATGAAACTTTCTCTTGGGCCATCTTCATTAGAATTAATGAAAGAAATATAAGTTCTTAAATCTGATGTGTAAGGCTCTATAAAAACTGTTTTTCCATCAGACAATACCATACCACTAAAACCCTTTTGAGGTGATATGCTAAATCTCATTATAGCAGCAGGATTATCAATACCCTTCCCAACAAAAGATCTTATTTCCGGAAATTGCATTTGTAATTCATATTCCATTACCGAAGCCTCTTGTACCAAATAAGATTGTGGCTTCCCGTCTTGGTTTGGAAATTGAAGAACAATACCTTCGTTTTTATTTGAATATTGACGCTTAGGAACATTAGTCAATTGTTGTTTCAATTCGTCAATATCAATGTTTATTAACGTTGAATGCTTTGGTTTCGACTTATAAAAATTTACATCCTCTTTATTAATTTGGTCTTTATTTATAGACCAGGTGAGCTCTGTTTTTTGCGCATTAGTTAACGACATAAAGAATAAGGTCGCCAAAAAGCTTAAAAAGAACTTTGGGTAATTATTTTTCATTATTGAATATTTTAATTGTGGTAACAAAGGTATTGGTTCTATTAAGACTTTACAAAAAAAACCATAATTCTTTAAGATATTTACAACCGAAGTGGATAATTTTAAAATATTATCGATCTACTGCTAAAGATTGAAAACAAAAAAGCGACCATTGGGTCGCTTTTTTTATTCTTCTTCAGGCTTGATTTTAAAGTCTTCCATAAATTTAGTGGTATAATTACCAGCTAAATAATCAGGATGTTCCATAAGTTGTCTGTGGAATGGTATTGTGGTTTTTATACCTTCTATAACAAACTCGTCTAGAGCACGCTTCATTTTGTTAATTGCTTCCTCTCTTGTTTGCGCAGTAGTAATCAACTTTGCTATCATAGAGTCGTAATTTGGCGGAATGCTATAACCAGCATAAACGTGTGTATCTAGTCGTACACCGTGACCTCCAGGCGCATGTAAAGTTGTTATTTTACCTGGTGATGGTCTAAAATCGTTAAATGGATCTTCAGCATTGATTCTACACTCAATAGAATGTAGGTTTGGTGTATAATTCTTTCCTGAAATTGGAACGCCAGCAGCCACTAAAATTTGCTCTCTGATTAAGTCAAAGTCAATAACTTGCTCAGTAATTGGGTGCTCTACTTGAATACGAGTATTCATTTCCATAAAGTAGAAATTCCTGTGCTTATCTACCAGAAACTCTACAGTACCTGCACCTTCATAATTAATAAACTCGGCAGCTTTTACTGCAGCTTTACCCATTTTATCTCTAAGCTCGTCTGTCATAAACGGTGAAGGCACTTCTTCCGTTAGTTTTTGGTGTCTTCTTTGAACTGAGCAATCTCTTTCTGACAAATGACATGCTTTACCCCTAGAATCACCTACAATCTGAATTTCGATATGTCTTGGCTCTTCAATAAGTTTTTCCATATACATATCATCATTTCCAAACGCTGCTTTGGATTCTTGTCTCGCAGAATCCCAAGCGGCTTTAAGATCCTCTTTTTTCCAAACAGCGCGCATACCTTTACCGCCACCACCTGCTGTGGCTTTTAGCATTACAGGATAACCTACTTCTTCGGCTAATTTCTCGCACTCTTTGTAGTCTGCTATAATACCTTCACTACCTGGAACACATGGTACACCAGCTGCTTTCATTGTTGCCTTGGCTGTGGCCTTATCGCCCATTTTAGCAATCATTTCTTCAGATGCCCCAATAAACTTTATACCGTGTTCTTCACATATCTTTGAAAACTTGGCGTTTTCGGACAAGAAACCGTACCCTGGGTGAATGGCATCTGCATTGGTTATCTCTGCAGCTGCTATTATATTTGAAATTTTTAAATAAGATTCGCTACTAGGTGCTGGGCCAATGCACACAGCTTCATCTGCAAATTTAACATGAAGACTGTCTGCATCTGCGGTAGAGTAAACTGCCACGGTTTTAACACCCATTTCCTTGCAGGTTCTAATAACACGAAGTGCTATCTCACCTCTATTTGCAATAAGTATCTTTTTGAACATAACTTTTAGTTTAAAAATTCAACTTCCAAGCACCAAAAACCAAATAATTGGATTTGGGTTTAGTGAATTGGAATTTTCAATTGTTATGATGGATCAACCAAAAATAACGGTTGATCAAACTCTACCGGTGAAGAATCATCTACTAAAACTTTGACAATCTTACCAGATATTTCAGATTCTATCTCGTTAAATAACTTCATAGCTTCAATAACACAAAGAACGTCACCTTCTTTAATCTCGGTACCAACCTCAACAAAAACAGGCTTGTCCGGAGATGGTTTACGATAGAATGTTCCTATGATTGGAGATTTAACAGTAATATATTTAGAATCGTCAGTTGCGGGAGCAGTTGCAGCAGGTGTTTCTGGCGCTGCTGCTACGGGAGCCGGAGCTTGTTGTTGGACAACTGGTGCTGCTGCAGGGACAGGTACCTGCTGTACAATTGTTGTTTCATTGTCTGATCCTGTTCTGATTGTTATTTTAACATCATCCATTTCTAACTTAACTTCACTTGCACCTGACTTAGCTACAAATTTGATTAAGTTCTGAATTTCTTTTAAATCCATAATATTTAAATAGTTTTTGTTAGTTAGTTTCTATTTTGGGTCGTATGCCCATTTAAAATAAATTGAACCCCAAGTAAATCCTCCTCCAAAGGCTGCAAATATTAAATTATCGCCTTTTTTGAGTTGGGACTCATAATCATTAAGTAATAATGGTAATGTTGCAGAAGTCGTGTTTCCGTACTTCTCTATATTCATCATTACTTTTTTGTCTTCTAAGTTAATCCGCTGTGCTGTGGCATCAATAATTCTTTTGTTTGCCTGATGTGCAACTAACCAAGAAATATCATTATTTGTTAAGTTGTTTCTTTCTAAGATGCGCTCTGCTACATCTGCCATATTAAATACGGCGTTTTTAAACACAGTTCTTCCGTCTTGAAAAACGTAGTGTTTGCCCTCATCAAAAGCTTCTTGTGTAATAGGATATGATGAGCCGCCGTAGGTAGCTTGTAAAAACTCACGCCCTTCACCATTACTTCTCAGTAACTCATCTTGAAGTCCCAATCCTTCTTCATTAGGCTCAAACAAAACAGCACCTGCTCCATCACCAAAAATGATGCAAGTCGCTCTGTCTTTATAATTTATAAATGATGAATTTTTATCTGCTCCTATAAGAAGTATTTTTTTGTATCGCCCAGATTCAATATATGCGGCTGCTGTTGACATTCCGAACAAAAAACTCGAACATGCAGCTTCTAAATCGTAAGAAAATGCATTAACAGCACCTATTTGGGTTGCTGTATAAGCTGCGGTTGATGCAGCTTTCATATCTGGTGTTGCTGTAGAAACAATAACCAAATCAATCTCTTTTGGATCTAATCCTGTTTTTTGGATTAAGTCTTCAGCTGCTTTTATAGCTAAAAATGATGTTCCTTTACCTTCTTCTTTTAGGATTCTACGCTCTTTAATACCTGTGCGTGTTGTAATCCATTCGTCGTTGGTATCTACCATGGTTTCTAAGATTTTGTTAGAAAGCACGTATTCTGGTAGATAACCTCCTACAGCTGTTATTGCCGCTGTGATTTTACTCATTATTAGCTTTTATATTAATTAAAAGTATTGAAAAATGACAAAAACAAACTGTTTTTATTCAGTTTTTAGCATTTTTTGGCAAATAATTATGCAAATTAAGTGGTTTTTCACTTATTCAGAAAATTTAAATAAAAAAAACGCCCACAAGTGAGCGTTTTATTATATGCGTGCATAATACTTATGCTAAGTTTTCTTCTTCAGCAGAATTATCTATTAATACTTGTCCTCTGTAGTATAATTTTCCTTCATGCCAGTGTGCTCTGTGATATAAGTGTGGCTCACCAGTTGTTGGGCAAGTAGCTATTTGAGGTACAGAAGCTTTGTAATGTGTTCTTCTTTTATCTCTTCTTGTTCTAGATATTTTACGTTTTGGATGTGCCATTTTAAATGTTATTTATCCGTTAATAGTTTTTTTAAATTATTCCAACGAGGATCTATTTCCTCTGATGTTCTATCTTCTTTTACCTCTTTTGGGCTTAATTCTTCTAATTTTGAAAGTATCTCAGATTTTAATGTACCATCTTCTATACCTGGATGTACTCGTTTAGCAGGTACTGCCAAAACAATGAGCTCATAAATATACTGAGCTACGTTAATCTCATATTCACCATGAGGTATAATTAAGATATCTTCATTATCATCGTTGTACTCAGAGCCAAACTTAACAACAAGTTTAAATTCATCTTCAATGTCTTGGTTATAAGGTTCGTTTGTTAGGTCACAATTAACATTAACAAAACCAGATGCATCAAAATACAACTCTAATAATGTTGTTTTTTTAATGAGTTTTAAGTCAATCTTTACATCAACTTCATTAAACTCTTCGTATTCAAAATTCTTAAAGAACGTATTACTTATGGTGTAATCAAAATTGTGCTCTCCTTCTTTTAATCCAACAAATTGAATTGTAAAATCTTTTAATGCCTTCATTACCACACTCATTTTGAGCCTGCAAATATATAAATTTTTAGTTATTTAAAGCTCAGATGTCAACAAATTTTGTTAATATCTATTTTGAGGCTTTTTTCAGTGGGTTTTTTGAATAATAACTAAACTCTTCTCTGTTTTTAAAAATTCTGATAGCTGTATAAATAGCCTGCACAAACGAATTTTCGTCCGCCTTTCCTTTTCCAGCGATTTCATATGCGGTTCCATGGTCTGGAGAAGTCCTAACTTTATTGAGTCCTGCGGTATAATTTACACCTCCTCCAAATGCTATTGTTTTAAACGGAATCAATCCTTGATCATGATACGAAGCAATAACGGCATCAAAACTTTTATAATTATTAGAACCAAAAAAGCTGTCTGCTGAATATGGGCCATAGACCAAACTTCCTTCTTCTCTTATCTTTTCTAGTGTTGGTTTTAATACAATATCGTCTTCGTTCCCAATAACACCATTATCACCTGCATGAGGATTAATTGCTAAAACAGCAACTCTTGGTTTATTAATGGCAAAATCTTGTTTAAGAGATTTTGTTACTGTTGCTATTTTTTCTCTAATCAAATCTTCAGTAATATGATTGGCGGCATCCTTAAGAGGTACATGGTCAGTAAGTAAACCTACACGTAGATTTCCCGCAACCATAAACATTAAACTTTTACCACCCAAAGCTTTTGCCAAATAATCAGTGTGTCCTGGAAACTTAAACTTGTCTGATTGTATATTGTGCTTATTAATTGGTGCGGTTACTAAAACATCTATTGTGCCCTTTTTTAAAGCATTGGTTGCTGCTTCTAGAGACTTTATAGCATATTCGCCTATCTTTTTGTCTTCTTTCCCAAATTCTACCTTTACTGGTTCTTTCCAAACATTAACGACATTTACCTTACCATGAACTACTTTTTCTGGTGTGTCAATGTTGAAAAAATTTATCTTACTTTTAAAATGATTCTTAAAAAACTGCATTGTCTTTCCGGAAGCAAATATTACAGGTGTACTTAACTCTAAAGACCTATTGTCTTCATAAGCCTTTATAATAATTTCTGGGCCTATTCCATTAAGATCTCCTACAGAAATACCTACAACAACTTTTTCTTCTTTCTTCATACTACAAATTATCCTATTTTTTTATTAAAAGGTGCAAAGGTGTTGAATTGTGTCCTTAACTTTGCAAATGCAAATTTAACTAAATAAAGCGGATACTATGTTTACAGGTATAATTGAAGATTTGGGAACTATAAAAAATCTTACTGCTGAGGGAGAAAATCTTCATATTACGGTAGAAACCTCTATAACTTCTGAACTGAAAATAGACCAGAGTGTGGCTCATAACGGAGTGTGCTTAACCGTTGTTTCTATTAATGATGATAACTACGTTGTTACAGCAATTAAGGAGACATTGGACAAAACTAATCTTGGAAAGTTAATAACAGGTGATCTTGTAAATATAGAGCGCGCTATGAAACTTGGTGATCGCTTAGATGGGCATATTGTTCAAGGTCACGTTGACCAAACTGCTGAGTGCACTGCCGTCATTGAAGAAGATGGAAGTTGGATTTATACCTTTACGTATGATACGTCTCTGAGCAACATAACCATAGAAAAAGGATCTATTACTGTAAATGGTGTGAGTCTAACAGTTGTAAATTCTAAAATAAACGAATTTTCTGTAGCAATAATTCCTTATACCTATGAACACACTACGTTCAAAAACTTAAAAGTGGGTGATACAGTAAATCTAGAATTTGATGTTATAGGGAAATACGTAAAACGTCTCAACGACTTGAGAAACTAAGCTGTTTTCTTGGAAATTTTATACGCTTTATAAATTCCGAAACTTAACGCTAAGGCAAATAACAGAATAGCACCACCATCGATTGGAAGACCTGGCGGAGGCGGAGGCATAGGTGGTGGAGGTGTAGCTCCTTGTGCCACAGAGGCGAAACCCATGGATAAAAATAAAATTAGGACAACTACCTTTCTATTATTCATATTATCAATTAAGGGTGCGTAAATGTAATAAAAAAACCTATCTAACAAAATAAATTCAATTAAAAAACGTCTTTAAACGGCAAATATTGTCGATGAAATACTTAAAATGTGCTAAAATTAGGGAAGATACGCACAAAAATCACGAACATTTAACGCAAATATAATATTAATTCTTATTCTTAGAAGGTCTAAACAATCCTAAATGAAATAAATATTATATAAAAATAAAAAAGCCCTTCTGTTTCAGAAGGGCTTTTTGTGGTCCCACCTGGGCTCGAACCAGGGACTTTCTGATTATGAGTCAGATACTCTAACCAACTGAGTTATAGGACCTATTGGTTGTTACCAATCTCTTTATTTCTAAAGAGTTTGCAATATTACTATATATTTTAAAACTCTACAAGAATTTTAATCCCTAATGTCTTGACATAATTCAATCAAAACGCCATTTGTAGATTTTGGGTGCAAAAATGCTATGACTTTGTTATCTGCACCTTTCTTGGGAACTTTATGGATCATTTCAAACCCTTGTTCTGTCAATCGCTTAATCTCTTCTTCGATATTATCTACGGCAAAAGCGATATGATGAATTCCTTCGCCTTTTTTTTCTATAAATTTAGCTATTGGACTATTTTCATTTGTGGCCTGTAACAATTCTATTTTATTGGGCCCACATTTAAAAAAAGATGTTTTTACACCTTCACTTTCCACATCTTCAATTTTATAATGCGCTTTATCAAACAATGCCTTGAATAATCCGTTTGATTTTTCAATGTCTTTTACCGCAATACCAATATGTTCAATTTTTTTCATTTTATTAAGTGTTGAATTCTAACATCTGCCAAAGAAATGGATTTCATTTCTTTCAAACTATGATTTTTGTTATATAAAAATACCATAATCTTTAAATATGCTCTACTTTTGCAATATGGAAAGTAATAGGCAAAAGAAAATAGCAGGTATTTTACAACAAGATTTAGCAGAGGTGTTACAGCATGCTGCATCTTCTGGAGGGCTAAAGGGTGTGATTATTTCTGTTTCAAAAGTTAATGTAACAGTAGACTTATCTATTGCTAAGGTATACTTAAGTATTTTTCCTAATAAAGAGGCTAAATCACTATTAGAAGGTATTAGGTCTAACACGCCATTAATTAGACACGAATTATCTCAGCGCACACGTCATCAACTAAGGCGAATGCCTCAATTAGAATTTTTTATTGATGATTCTTTAGAATATATAGACGGTATAGAGCGTTCTCTTAAGGGTGAAGACAACCCGTTAGACAATACAGACTTATTAGACAAGCGTAAAAAATCTTAAGTGAATTTTCCGTTATATATAGCAAAACGCTACCTGTTTTCTAAAAGCAGTAGCAACGCTATAAACATTATGACCTTAATTGCGTCTGGTGGTGTGATTATTGCCTCTGCTGCCTTGTTTATTGTTCTTTCTGTATTTGCAGGTTTAAAGGATTATAGTCTTCAGTTTTCATCATTTGTGGATCCTGATTTAAAGTTACTTCCTGTTGAGGGCAAATCCTTTACATTTTCTAAGGAAGATAGAAACAACCTAAAACATATTAATGGCATCTTATCATCTTCTGAAATAATTGAAGAGCGCATCATAATAAAATCTGAAAACAAGAATTTACTTGCTACGCTTAAGGGTGTGGACGCTAACTACCTAAATGTAACACAAATCGATTCAATGGTTAGCAAAGGGTATTGGTTTGCCCCAAACAGCAACGAAGTGGTTTCTGGTTGGGGGATTTCTCATAACCTTTCATTTGGAATATTAGATTTTAGAACCGCCTTATCCTTATATGTTCCTAAACCTGGAAAAGGACAGATTAGTTCTATTAAAGGTGCTTACAACGCTGTTTACGTTAATAATGTAGGTTTGTTTGATATTAATGAGGAATTAAATGATAAATATATTTTTTCTGATATCTCTCTAGCCAAACAATTATTAAACTATAAAGACAACCAAATAAGTGCTTTAGAATTAAAAATACACCCTGAGGCAAATGAAGAAGACATTAGAAATACTATAGACGCTAACTTTAAAAATAGATTTGTCATAAAAAACAGGGAACAGTTAAATGATGCTTTGTTTAAAATGTTAAATACCGAAAACCTCGCCATTTACCTCATTTTTACCTTAGTTATTATTATTGCTTTATTTAATGTAATTGGTGCAATAATTATGATGATTTTAGATAAAAAGAAGTCTTTAAATACGCTTTTTAACTTAGGTACAGAACCAAAAACAATAAAATCTATCTTCTTTTGGCAAGGTAGCCTCATGACCATCATTAGCGGCATTGTGGGTGTGGTAATTGGTTTGCTAATCGTATTTTTTCAGCAGCAATTTGAGCTCATTATGCTAACACCAGAATTGGCTTATCCTGTACGATTACAAGTTTTTAATGTCTTTTTGGTTTTGATAACCATTTTTGGGCTAGGCATCATAGCGTCTCGACTAGCTTCTCAAAGAATAACCAAGACCTTAATACAGATTTAAGCAAACTGATAATCCCCAAACTTATCTAAGACCTCATCAAAAGCATCAAAAACATCTTTAGAGTCATCACTAGTTACCATTTTCATACGATATTCCTTAAAGTTTGGAATGCCTTTAAAGTAATTAGTATAGTGTCTTCGGGTTTCAAAAACACCTAATTTTTCTCCTTTCCAATCTATAGACATTTGTAGATGACGACGTGCGGCTTCTACACGTTCTTGCATAGATATTGGTGCTAAATGCTCACCTGTTTTAAAATAATGTTTTACTTGCTTAAAAAACCAAGGATTACCTATCGTTGCTCTACCGATCATAGCTCCATCCAAACCATATTCATCTCGCATTTCTACAGCGCGCTCCGGTGTGTTTACATCACCATTTCCAAACACAGGAATATGCATTCTTGGATTGTTCTTTACCTCAGCAATTGGTTTCCAATCTGCATTACCTTTATACATTTGCGCTCTTGTACGACCATGAATGGCTATAGCCTTACAGCCCACATCTTGCAGTCGTTCTGCTACTTCGACAATTCTTATTGAATCGTGATCCCAGCCTAACCTAGTTTTTACGGTAACGGGTAGGTTTGTACGTTTTACCATTTCGGCAGTAAGCTGCTCCATAAGACAGATGTCTTTAAGAATTCCAGCACCTGCACCTTTGGAAACTACTTTTTTTACAGGGCAGCCAAAATTAATGTCTATTATATCTGGATTAGATTTCTCAACAATATCTATGGTCTGTAGCATGCTTTCCATATTAGCACCAAAAATTTGGATACCAACAGGACGCTCCTTCTCGTAAATGTCTAATTTCATGACACTTTTAGCCGCGTTACGAATAAGACCTTCACTTGATACAAACTCTGTATATACTACGTCTGCTCCTTGTTCTTTACACAATGCTCTAAATGGAGGGTCACTCACATCTTCCATTGGTGCTAATAGCAATGGAAACTCACCTAACTCTATGTCGCCTATTTTTGCCAAGTATAAAATTTTGGAGCAAAATTACATCTTTTTATAATATTTACTATTCAACACCCAAAGTCCATAAAAACCTAAAAGTAATTCCCCAAATATTCCTATGACATAAATAATTGAAGGTGTGCCATCTAATACTAAGCTAATTATTCTGCCCAAGCCAAGACCCATCATAAATAAAACATTAGACAATAATGCAAAACTTAGAAATCTTCTTTTAAATATACCTAGAATCCATAATATTGAAAACGCTAAATAAATGCCCATAATGGCTTTTGAGAAATTGCGTTCATCTATTGTTTGGTGAGAGATGTCCAAAAAATACTGAGGAGCAAAACCATAAATGCATGCTGCAGGAATTACAAGCAAAACAGAAATAATTAAGTGGATTTTAGTTACTATATGCTTTTGTTTCATAATATATATCAAAATCCACTTATGTATAAATAAGAAGCTCAAAACTTCTTTCTACTCATGTTTAGTACATCACGTCTGCTTGGCCTTGGGTAAGGCTTAAGTCAGCACCTGCAGCACTTTCTACTATGCCATAAAATGTTGCTTGTAAAATGTTTTCAGAACTAGCGGTTGTGTTTGAAGTAAAATCGTCAAACCCTTGCGTAGATGGAAAATACTCTGTGCCGTTTATGGTTAGTACAAAATTTTGAAAAACATCTGTACCTGTGTCTCCTTCAGTAACTTGAAAATAAATTTGATAGTTACCGCCTTCGCTAACACCTTCAACAGTAATTATTCCTTCATTTATTGAAACGGTTTGCTGAGTAAAGTCTATTGGTAAAGTTCCTGTTGTTACCTTTAATACACCAGAACTGGCAGCACCAGAGGAACAATCTCCTAGATCATCTATTATATCTTGTAAACTACCGTCAGGATCACCACATTCTGCTATTTGGTTTTCTAAGGCTTCCTTGTATGCTATGCATAAATTTTCATTAGTGTTGTCGTTATTATATGCGGCAGCAGCTTCGTTGGTTGCTTCCTCTGCTGTACAATCAGGAGATGAGTTAGCACCTCTTGTCCATACAGAACTAGACACTTGGGTGCTTGTAGAAGTAACTCCTGTTGCAGCATCGGTTTCTGTTGTTGTTTCGTTTTGGCTAAATATTAATGTTTGCCCATTATCAGATATCTCAAATGTTGCTGTTTGTTCACCGTTGAGCTCAGCAAAATCCATTCCTTCAAAAGAAAACTCAAAGAAAGATCCGTCTACTGTCATTTCATTTCCATTTACGGAATAGCTTCCACTGCCAGAAACATTTTCTAGTGTGTAAGGTTCTCCTTCAATATTCATACCATTAGCAACAATATCAGCTACGTAACTATAACTGCCGTTTGTAGTAAAATTACTTTCGGTAAAATTCAAGGTATAATCTACAGTTGTACTATAAACTTCTACGTCCGAAGAAATTTCTTGTCCTTGAAAATTAGTAGAGGTACTTACTTCAACATCAAATTCTACAAGATTCCATTCGCCCAATAAGTCAGAATCCATTCCGCCTGTTTCGGCATCAAAATCTAAAGGTTCGTTTTCACAAGTAAAGGCAAAGAAAAGTGTAAATAAACAAAGAAGTGATAATAATTTTTTCATTATAATTGATCTAGATTAGGCTTAAATGTACAATTAAATATTTTTTTTAAAGAAAAGACTTGTTGACTGGTTTAAAAATTCACTTTTGTTTCGATTGTTTCACTTCCTCTTTTAACAGTAATAGCTGCTTCATCCCCTTTTTCAAAGACGGATAACGCTCGCATATAACTCATCATATCTGTAACTGTACTATCCCCAAGTTTTACAACAATATCACCTTTTTGTAAGCCAGCGTTAAAGGCTGGTGTTTCTTCTCTTGTGCCATCAATACGCATACCTTTTCCGTCGAACAAATAGTCTGGCACCACACCTAAACCAACTTTAAACCGTGGTGTTTCTTCACTTTCATTTTTGGTTTTTCTAAACGCTAATTCGCCGTTATCATCGAGATCTGATATGATATCGAAAATATAATCAGAAATTAGATTCATCCCGTCATAATTCAACTTGTCTGAATCGTCTGCAGGCTTATGATAATCTTCGTGTTGGCCTGTAAAAAAATGCAATACTGGCACATCTATTAAGTAAAAAGAAGTGTGATCGCTTGGTCCTACTCCACTTTCATTTTGAACCAATTTAAATCTATCATTGTGTGCTTTTATGGTTTGCTTAAAGATCGGTGAAGTGCCTACTCCATAAACCGCTAAAGTGCTATCTGCTTTTAATCTTCCAACCATATCCATGTTAATCATATAGTTGATAGCCTTGGCATCAATAGTTGGATTTTTAGAAAAATAATTAGAACCCAACAAACCCATTTCCTCACCAGAAAAAGCCATAAATAAATAATTATTTTCATCCTTCGTTTCTGCATTATCGTTCTTAACTTTAAGTCTTCCGGCTAAATTCAACATAATAGCTACACCACTCGCATTATCATCTGCTCCATTGTGCACGGCTTTCTCTTCTCCTCTATAAAGAGAGCCTTCACCACCATAGCCTAAATGATCGTAATGCGCACCAATAATGATTGTTTTTTCAGCATTATTATTTATAAAACCTATTACATTATTCCCAGTAATTGTGCTGTCTGCATTAGTAGTAAACTCAACTTCTTTGTGAGGGTCTGTTTTTGGTTTAAATGAAAAAGGTTGTAAAAAACCTTTTGTTCCTTTTGCTTCGAGCCCAATTTCCTTAAAACGCTTAATCAGGTACTCAGAAGCTTTTTTCTCACCTTCAGTGCCTGTTTGACGACCTTCTAGCTTGTCATCAGCTAAAAAATAAACATCTTCTTTTATTTTGTTCTCTGCAACTTTAGGTTCTTTCTTGCAAGCGAACACACTTACTAAAAGAAACAAAAACACTATATTTTTCATCACTAAATATTATTTTTGCAAAATTAAGTATTAAAGCTCATATAATAATTATAAACCATGAACAGACTTACTGTTATTCTTCTTATTTGTGTTTCATTTCTATCTTGTAAAAACGAAACTAAATCATCTGGTACAGATGGATACTCTGGCAAAACAAAGACGAACGAATCATTAATCTATCCTGAAGAAACTAACTTTAAATCGCTAAGACAGGTTACTTATGGTGGTGATAATGCAGAAGCTTACTGGAGTTTTGATGATAAACAATTGGTGTTTCAGTCTAACAATGTAAAATGGGGAGTTAATTGCGATCAAATGTTTTTAATGAATGCAGAAGAAACTTTTACCGACAGCATTGCTCCACCAATGGTAAGCACTGGGAAAGGAAGAACCACTTGTTCTTACTTTTTACCAGATAATAAACATATTATTTATGCATCTACACATTTGGGAGGTGATGAGTGCCCACAAGTTCCTGTAAAAGAAAATGGTAAATACATTTGGCCAATCTATGATACTTACGACATTTTTGTGGCCGACTTAGAGGGTAACATTGTGAAACAATTAACCTTTGAAGATGGTTATGATGCCGAGCCAACGGTTTCTCCAAAAGGTGATAAAATTGTATTTACATCTACAAGAAGTGGTGACCTAGAACTGTATACCATGAACATAGACGGTACAGACGTAAAACAAATTACCAACGAGCTTGGTTACGATGGTGGTGCATTCTTTTCTCCAGACGGAAGTAAGCTTATTTTTAGAGCGTCGCGTCCTAAAACGGAAAAAGAGCAAAAAGACTATAAAGATTTATTAGCTAAAGGATTGGTAGAGCCTAGCGACATGGAGCTTTTTATCTGTAATGCAGATGGGAGCGATATGAGACAATTAACGGATTTGGGTAATGCTAATTGGAGTCCATTTTTTCATCCTAGTGGTGAGAAGGTTTTATTTTCTTCTAATTTTGAAAGTGAAATCGGTTTTCCTTTTAATCTCTACATGATTGATATTGACGGGAAAAACCTAAGACGTGTTACTCATGGCAATACTTTTGAAGCTTTTCCTGTATTTTCTAACGATGGTAAGTATTTAGTTTTCTCTTCTAACCGAAATAATGGTGGCACAAGAGATACTAATTTATTTATCGCTGAGTGGCAAGATTAGTTTTTTAAATCTTTTAACCTTTCGCGTCCTTCTTCTGAAGTTGTGCGTTCGTTAGTATTGAGCTCAGTGTTTCCAAATTTATAACTGAATCCGACTCTTACAAATCTATTATCAATATCATCAAGTCTTAAGCTTGATTGATTAAGATAATTGATGGTTGTTTCATAATCCTGCATGTTAAACGGATCATCTATACTCAGAGATAATACTGCTTTGTTTTTTAAAAGTGATTTTGAAACGCTAATTGTAGAAACTAATCTGTCTTCAACAGTCTGTAAACTCTGAAGGTTTTTCCCAAACCAAAAAAATGTTGCATTAATATTTAAGCTATTATCTTTAAGAAGTGTCAGGCCAGGCGATATCATAAATAATTGAGACCACTGATTTAATTCAACAAAACCTTCTCCAAAATTCACTTCTTCATTAATATTATATGTTGAGGATGCTGCATAAATATTAAACCTGTTTGACGGATAATAATTAAACTCTAAATCAAAACCATAGTCCACTCTTTTATCTATGTTAGTAGGTGTGAAAGCAATTATATTGGTTTCATTGTCTTGTCTTGGCAATTCTTCTATAGGGCCATCATAATTTGTATAATAAAATGAAAAGGTGAAATTCTTCAAAAAGTCAACACTAATCTTATAATCATCTGTATAAGTTGGTAGTAGATTAGGGTTTCCCAAAACTACAGTATTCTCATTAAGAAAAAATGTAAATGGATTTAGATCTGTATAGCTTGGTCTAGAAATACTTCGTTTATAGTTGCCCGAAACACTCACGTCATCTGAAATATTATGGGTTATACTAGCATTAGGAAACCAATTAAAGTAATCTTGAGTGTTTGTTTCGTTTAGTGTTATGGATTTTCCTTCGATATTAGTTTGCTCTACTCTCAATCCAATATTAATATCCCATTTATCCCAAGATTTACTAAAATTGGTATAAGCACCAAGAACATTTTCATCGTAATCAAAGGCATTTGAATTTTCAGTATTTAATACTTCTTCACCATTTGTAATATCAAGCCGTGTAATATCACTTTCTGTGTTTACGTTAGAAATCTTTAACCCTGCGCTTAAACTAGATGTGTTTTTAAGCGGTAATGCATAATCTATTCTACCTGTTAAAATTTGGGTATCCTGATTTGCAATAGTATGAAATTGTGAATCATTAATTTCTAAAGGCTCATCTTGAAATACATTCTGGTTGCGCTCGTAATCATAAATCGTGTAGTGCGCATTAAAAGACAAGCTAGATTTATCTTTAAAATCGTGTCTATAGATTAAATCAGTCCCAATATTATACTTGTCGTCTCTTGATAAATTATCGGCAGTAAAGCTTGATAAGAAATTACTATCGGTATCAAAGATATTGGTGTTGTTATGAATCTTGTATTTAAAGTAAGGCGTGTATAGTCCTGTACTGGTTAGACTCAACGTATTACGCTCATCTATAAAATAATCAAAATTGAGATTAAGGTTATGGGATTCAGTCCATGTGTTTCTATTCACATTAGATTTCCACACTTCATCAATATCACCAGTGTTGTCCAGATAATTTATTGTATCATCTTGATCTCTATTTATTTTTTGATTAGTATAACTGTAGTTGAGGTTGAGGTTAATATCATCATTTTTAAAATAGTGGCTCGTACCAGCATTATACCTAGGAAATACGCCTTGTGTATAATTTGTAAAAACAGTACCTCTATATCCGGTTACGAGATTTTTACTCATTACAATATTTATAACCGAACCACTATCGGCATCATAACTTGCTGGCGGATTGGTTATAACTTCAACGTACTTTATACTGTTTGCTGGCGCGCTCTCTAAAAGCTGCATTAGTTCATCTGATGTTAACTGAACTCTTCTTCCATTAATGTAAATTGCTGCTGAGGCACTTTTAATATTTATACTTCCCTCTGTTACGATAACACCAGGAGTATTCTTAAGAACACCAAGCGTAGAGCCTTCAACTAGCGCTGTGTTCTCTACGTTAAAAATTAAGCGATCAGGTTTTCGGGTAATGGTTGGCTTTTTTGCAACAACAGTTACCTCATCTAAACTCTCCGAAATTTCTTTAAGTATTATCGTTTTTAAATCTAAATCGCCTGTGAGTATAATTTTTTGCTCAAATTCTTCTAGGCCAATAAAACTTATTTTCAAGTAGTATGTGTTTGGACTTAAGTTGACCAAATTAAAATAACCATTGTCATCTGTAGATGTACCAATTAGAAATTCTTTTTCTTCGCCTCGCAAAAGAATAACATTTGCTAATTCAATAGGTGAGTTTTCTGCATCAATGACCCTGCCTAAAATGGAATAATTCTGAGCAAAAGTGTTAAAAGAAAGCACAAAAAGAAATGCGCTTAAAAAAGAGCGTAGGTAAACAATCATTAGTTAGGTTTGTAACTGCAATATAAACATTGTTTTTTACTTTATATTATGGTTTTTACACAGTTTATCGACGCTTAATTGTTATTTTTTGTTGTTATAAAGCACCAGAAATCAATTATATTTGCAGACTTAATGTCGCTTTAGAAAAAGAGAAATGAAGAATATTCGCAATTTTTGCATCATTGCACATATAGACCACGGTAAGAGTACACTTGCTGATCGTTTATTAGATTTTACAGGTTCTGTAACTGATAGAGAAAAACAAGATCAGCTACTAGACAATATGGATTTAGAACGTGAGCGTGGTATTACCATAAAGTCTCATGCCATTCAAATGGAATACACCTATAAAGGTGAGCAATATATTCTTAACCTTATTGACACGCCTGGTCACGTAGATTTTTCATATGAAGTTTCCCGTTCTATTGCGGCATGCGAAGGTGCATTACTTATTGTTGATGCTGCACAAAGTATACAAGCGCAGACCATTTCTAATCTATATTTAGCTTTAGAAAATGACTTGGAAATCATTCCTATACTTAATAAAATAGACTTACCAAGTGCAAATCCAGAAGAGGTAACAGACGATATCGTAGATTTATTAGGTTGTGATCCCTCAGAAGTTATTCCTGCAAGTGGAAAAACAGGACTTGGTGTAGAAAACATTTTAGAAGCAATTATTGAGCGCATTCCTGCGCCACAAGGTAATCCAGACGAGCCTTTGCAGGCACTTATTTTTGATTCTGTTTATAATCCTTTTAGAGGTGTAGAAACCTATTTTAGAGTGATAAATGGATCTATTAAAAAAGGGCAAAACATTAAATTTATTAATACTGGTAAAAACTATTTTGCCGATGAGGTAGGTACTCTAAAACTAACTCAGGTTAAAAAGCAAGAAATAAAAGCTGGTGATGTTGGCTACCTAATAACAGGAATTAAAGATGCTCGCGAGGTAAAAGTTGGTGATACCATTACTGATGCAAAAGAACCCACTAAAAATGCTATTTCTGGTTTTGAGGATGTAAAGCCTATGGTTTTTGCTGGTATTTATCCTGTAGATACAGAAGATTATGAAGAGCTACGCGCCTCTATGGAAAAACTTCAGCTAAACGACGCATCCTTGGTATTTGCTCCAGAGAGTTCTGCTGCTTTAGGTTTTGGGTTCCGTTGTGGATTCCTTGGTATGCTTCACTTAGAAATTATACAAGAACGTCTAGAGCGTGAGTTTGATATGACGGTAATTACTACTGTACCAAACGTAAGTTACCACGCTTTTACTAATAAAAACCCTGATGAGATTGTTATTGTAAATAATCCTTCAGATTTACCAGAACCTTCTACTTTAAATCGTGTCGAAGAACCATATATTAAGGCAACTATAATTACAAAATCTGACTTTGTTGGTCCTGTAATGAGTCTTTGTATAGAAAAACGCGGACAAATAACTAATCAAACGTATTTAACAACTGAACGTGTTGAACTTAGTTTTGATATGCCTCTAGCTGAAATTGTATTCGATTTTTATGACCGTTTAAAAACCGTGTCTAAAGGCTATGCATCTTTTGATTATTCGCCAATTGGTATGCGCGCTTCAAAACTGGTAAGAGTAGATATCTTATTAAACGCTCAAACCGTTGATGCACTTTCTGCTTTAGTACATGCCGACAATGCCTATACGATTGGTAAAAAGATGACTGAAAAACTAAAAGAGCTTATACCAAGACAACAGTTTGATATTCCTGTTCAGGCTGCAATTGGTGCCAAAATTATTGCGCGCGAAACAATCAAAGCACTTCGTAAAGATGTTACGGCAAAATGTTATGGTGGTGATATTTCACGTAAACGTAAACTGTTAGAAAAGCAGAAAAAAGGTAAAAAACGTATGCGCCAAGTGGGTAATGTAGAGATACCTCAACAGGCTTTTATGGCCGTTTTAAAGTTAAATGACTAGTCTGTAATTCCTTTGCCAAGATACACCAATCGGCTTTTAGCGTCAATCTCTTTTTCTACATCATCATCGATAGAAGGGATAATGTGTATTTCTCCCTTGTTTGTTTTAAGAAATAAAGGAATTTGATCTTTATCAGATTTAATTGTCTCTAAAATAGTGTGGTATGAATCTAAATCTTTTACTGCAACTTCGTGTATTTCTGGATACTCTTCTGTAACCTCCATGAGATTATTGAAGTCATCTGACAATGTAAACACTCCATCTTCTGGTGAAATAGAGCTATTCTCTAATTCAGCCTTAGACGCCAATCTAAATGAACCGTTCTCACCAAACTGAGCACCAAATTTTTCTACCGCATAACGATTAATATCTGCATTTCCTGTTAATGCCAATAAATAGCCGATATCATTGAACTCCACATTGTCTTGTAATGTTTCTGAATAAATGTTTTCCGTATGTGCTTCAATACCCATTGCCTGGGCTTCATTTACATTATTTTGGTTACTGTCTACCAAAACAACATGTCTTCCGTTGTCAATCAAATACTGAGCAACAATACGAGATACTCTAGATGCTCCTATAATTAAAATACCTTCAGATTTAGATAAAAATACTCCTGAAACCCTTGCAAACAAACGCGCTGTAGTTGCATTTAGTAATACTGTTCCCAATACAATCATAAATACCAAAGGAGTGATGTATTCTGCCCCAACAACATCTTCTGCCCTAAGTTTACTGCCAAAAAGAGAAGCAATACCAGCAGCAACAATACCTCTTGGGCCAACCCAACTAATAAACATTTTTTCGTTAGTTCTTAGTGTTGATCCTTGAGCGCTTATGAAAACTGCCAGCGGTCTTATTACTAAAACCACAGCTAGGAAAAGGGCTAAAGTTTCCCATCTGTATAATAACATTAAGTCTTGATAATTGATATTTGCTGCTAGGAGTATAAATAAGATAGAAATCAACAACACACTCAAAGACTCCTTAAAGTACAGTAACTCTTTAATGTTGTCTAGTTTACTGTTTCCTATTACCATTCCCATAACCACAACAGCCAATAAACCAGACTCATGTGCAAAAATTTCAGATTCTATAAAAACCAAAAGCACTACCGAAAGGGAAACCACATTAAGAAGGTAATGCGGAATGAATTTTTTGTTAATAGCAAACACTAATGCATGGGCAAAAGTAAATCCAAATGTTGTTCCGAATAGAATAATTTTACCAAACTCTACCAATGCAGTTTTTGTAAAACCAACTTCACCTCCAACAAAAATAAACTCAAACACCAATACGGCAACTAATGCGCCTATAGGATCTATAAGTATACCTTCCCACTTTAAAACTGTAGAGACATCGCGTTTTAAAGGAATATTTCTTAGAATTGGTGTAATTACAGTTGGTCCAGTAACGATGATTAATCCAGAAAACAAGAAGCATAAATCCCAACTGAGGCCAAATAAATAGTGGGCCAAAACCGCAGCGCCAAAGAACGTAACTGCAGCACCTACCGTAATCAACTTGGTTATAACAGGCCCAACATTTCTTATTTCGCTTCGTTTTAGTGTTAAACCTCCTTCAAACAGAATAATACTAATGGCCAATGACACAAAATAGAATAATCCTTCACCAGGAAATAATCCTTTTTTTTGCTCTTCGTCCCAAATAGGTTCAATCCATTTTGTTCCATCTTCGTTTATAAATTCGGCAGCAATAGGCCCAACTAAAAGACCAATAAGTATTAATGGTAAAATAGCTGGAATTTTAAATTTCCAAGCAACCCATTGTGCTAAAATTCCAAGAATAATTATGCCAGCTAACTCAACCATAGTGATATTTTTAAAATCATTTCGAAAATAGCCTTTTTTTTATAACCGTAAAAATCCTAATAAATTCAAAAGGATATTCTCTTTTACAAGCTAATTTGGTAAATTGCGTGACTATGAAGTTATATCCTATAAACGCTGGTAATTTTAAACTAGATGGTGGTGCTATGTTTGGTGTAGTGCCAAAATCGCTTTGGCAACGCACCAATCCTGCTGACAACAACAATATGATTGATATTGCGGCTCGCTGTTTGTTAATTGAAGATGGTAATCGGTTAATATTGATAGATACAGGAATGGGTAACAAACAAAGTGATAAGTTTTATGGCTACTATTATCTTTGGGGAGATGACACTCTAGATAAATCATTAGCTAAATACGGTTTTCATAGAGACGATATTACAGATGTATTTATGACTCACCTACATTTTGACCATTGTGGTGGTAGTATTCACTGGAATAAAGACCGAACAGGTTACGAGCCTGCTTTCATAAATGCACATTTTTGGAGCAATGCTGATCATTGGAAATGGGCAACTGAACCTAACAGAAGAGAAAAGGCTTCGTTTTTAAAAGAAAATATTCTTCCAATGGAAGCGTGTGGACAATTAAAATTTACAGCTCTACCTGAAGATAAGATTTTAAAAAATTCAGAATTAGATTTTGACATTTTCTTTGCCGATGGACATACCGATAAGCAAATGATTCCTATGATACAATACAATGGAAAAACCATTTGTTTTATGGCAGATTTATTACCAACTGCAGGTCATTTACCCCTACCGTTTGTAATGGGTTACGATACCAGGCCATTACTAACCTTAGATGAAAAAGAGTTGTTTTTAAATATGGCAGCAGATGAAAATTATTATCTCTTCTTAGAGCACGATGCTCATAACGAAATTATTACTGTAAAACATACTGAAAAAGGTGTAAGGCTTAACGAAACTTATACTTGTAAGGAAATATTTAATTAAAAATAAACATCAACACATGAAATTTAACATTAAACCATTAGCGTACCTATTTGTTTCTTCAGCACTCTTTATGGGTTGTGGTGGTACAGCAGATATTTTATCTACACCAGTAGAAAATATTGATACTTCTCCATTAAAAGTTACTGAGTTAACCGAAGCTGAAAAGAAAAATTGGGGACATCTAGATTTAGAAAGAGATACCATTCCTGGTATGGCTGTAGACAGAGCCTATGACGAAATAATTAAAGGCAAAAAGGGTAAAAAAGTAATCGTTGCCGTAATTGATTCTGGTATAGATATAGACCACGAAGACTTAGATGACGTTATCTGGACCAACAAAGACGAAGTGCCGAACAATGGAAAAGATGATGATAAAAATGGTTACATTGATGATATTCATGGGTGGAATTTCCTAGGTGATGCCTACGACGAGCAATTGGAATATGTACGTATGATTGCTGCCAAAGACACTTCAAACCCAAGATATGATGAGGCTGTAGCGCTACAAGCATCTGAATACGAACTATGGACTGGTCGTAAAACACAATACGATCAAATTCACCAAAGAGTAGTTTCTGCTGATGAAACGTTGGCTAAAGCTACAGGTAAAGAAGATTACACAAAAGAAGATGTTAACGCAATAGATTCTGAAGATGAAGCTGTACAACAAGCAAAAGGTATGGCGCAGTACATGTATAGTAACGGTTTAGAGTCTATGGCAGATGCCAAAAAAGAAATTAAAGAAGCATTAGAGTCTATCAATGAGCGCTTAAACTATAACTTAAACATCAATTTTTCTGGTAGAACAACTAATGATGATATCAATGACTTATCAGACGTTGGTTATGGAAATGGAAACGTAAAGCATGTAAAAAAATCTGAGTCTCATGGCACACACGTTGCTGGTATCATTGCGGCTGAGCGCAACAATGGTTTAGGCGCAAATGGTGTGGCTAACAATGTTGAGATTATGGCGCTACGTGTAGTACCTAATGGAGATGAATACGACAAAGATGTGGCGCTATCTATTCGTTATGCGGTAGATAATGGTGCAAAGGTTATAAATGGAAGTTTTGGAAAATCATTTTCCCCTCATAGTAAGTGGGTAAGAGATGCTATTAAGTACGCGGCAGATAATGATGTAGTTTTTATACACGCAGCAGGTAATGATAGTAATGACATTGATGTAGAACCAAATTTCCCAGATGATAATGTAAATTTTGTTGAAGTAGCAGATAACTACATTAGAGTAGGTTCTTTAACCCAAAATTATGGCTCTAAAATGGTGTCTGGTTTTTCTAACTACGGGAAGCAGAATGTAGATGTTTTTGCACCTGGTTCTTCTGTTTATTCTACTACACCAGAAAACGAATACGACTTTAAAGGAGGTACATCTATGGCAGCACCAGGTGTTGCTGGTATTGCTGCTTTAATTCGTTCGCAATATCCTAAACTAACTGCTGCTCAGGTTAAGCAAGTAATCTTAGATTCTGGGTTACCATTAACAACTAAAGTTATTGTGGGTGGTGATGCTAACAACGTAAAACCTTTTGCAGATTTATCTAAATCTGGGAAAATTGTTAATGCCTACAATGCATTAATCATGGCTTCAAAAATAAAATAAACCCTAATGGGACTTTAAATAAGGTAACTGTTCTACTTTTTAAACTAGAATAGTTACCTTTTAATTTTAAATCATTTTGAAATGAAAAAATTACTTCTAAACCTTTCTGTTTTTGCTATAATACTATCGTGTGGAGCCACAGAAAATCCAGTAAAAAACACACCAAAGTCTACCGTTAGCACTTCTTCTTATGGATATTGGCAACAACATGTAGACTATGCTATGGAAATTGATATGGATGTTGAGACGTTTCAATATCAAGGTAAGCAAAAATTAGTATACACCAATAATTCACCCGATGTACTCAATCGTGTGTATTACCATTTGTATTTCAACGCGTTTCAGCCAGGAAGTGAAATGGATGTTAGGTCTAGAACCATAGCTGATCCAGATCCTAGAGTTGGTGATAGAATAAGTAAACTTCAACCTAACGAAATAGGTTATATAAAAGTAAATTCCCTTAAACAAAATGGTAAAGACATCGCTCACGAAACTGTAGGTACAGTACTTGAGGTAAAACTTAGTCAACCTATTCAACCAGGCGAAAGTGTAACCTTTGATATGGATTTTGATGGCCAGGTACCTTTACAAATTCGTCGGTCTGGTAGAAATAATAAAGAAGGTGTAGCGCTGTCTATGACACAATGGTATCCTAAATTAGCAGAATATGATGACGAAGGTTGGCATGCAGATCCTTACATAGGTAGAGAGTTTCATGGTGTTTGGGGAGATTTCGATGTAAAATTAACCATAGACAATGATTATGTAGTTGGTGGCACAGGTTACATTCAAAGTGAAACAAAAGCCAAAAAAGGCAAGAAAACTGTTCATTTTAAAGCGCCAAAAGTTCATGATTTTACTTGGGCCGCAGATCCGGATTTTATTCACGATACGTTTGAAATGGAAAATGGGCCAACACTTCATTTTTACTACAAAAAAGATCTAGAACCTAAGTACATAGAAAACTGGAAAAAACTTCAACCAGATACCGCAAAATTAATGACTTATTTTAGTGAAAACATAGGTGAATATCCTTACGATCAGTACTCAGTAATACAAGGTGGAGATGGCGGAATGGAGTATGCCATGTGTACGTTAATCACGGGGAAAAGATCTTATGGCAGTTTACTTGGAGTCACAGCCCATGAAATGGCACATACGTGGTTTCAGTTCTTATTAGCAACTAACGAAGCTAAGCATGAGTGGATGGACGAAGGTTTTACCAGCTACATTTCTACATTAGCAGAAAACGAATTTGGATCTAGTAAAAGTGATAATCCTTTAAGCGGATCTTACAGAGGTTATATTGGGCTTGCTAACTCTGGTTATGAGCAACCGCTAACTACACATGCAGATCGTTATAAATACAACCAAGTATATGGTGCTGCTGCATATAGTAAAGGCACAGTATTTATTGCTCAGTTAGGTTATGTTATTGGTGAAGAAAACCTAAAGAAAACCATAAAAAAGTACTTTGAGGATTTTTCATTTAAGCACCCTAAACCAATGGACTTTGTACGTACTGCAGAACGTGTTACAGATTTTGAGCTAGACTGGTATCTTATTGATTTTGCACAAACAACAAATACAGTAGATTACGGAGTTAAATCTGTAGAAGGCAATACAATTACCTTAGAGCGTATCGGTTTAATGCCAATGCCAATAGATCTTTCTGTTACGTACGCAGATGGTACTACTGAAGAGTTTTACATTCCGTTACAAATGATGCGTGGCGAAAAACCAACCTCAGCAACTATTATAAGTGACTGGGCTTGGGCAATGCCAACTTATTCTTTTGAGGCTAACAAATCAATCAAATCTATAGAGATTGACCCTTCACAACTGATGGCAGATGTAAAGCGTGAAAACAACACTTACTCATCTGAATAACATATGATTGTATTTTTTGGTTTAAGGTCTGCGCGCATTGAGTCTCGCAAAGTAAATGCTAATACAACTTGCGAACATTGTAATAGTGAAAACTCATTTGTTGCAAGTGTATATGGAAACTATTTTCACATATTTTGGATACCTGTTTTTTCTACTGGGAAGGCTATTGTGGTGGAGTGCAATCACTGTAAAAAAACATATCATTTACAAGATTTATCTCCGGATAATCAAAAAGCAATTCAAAATTCTTTTATTGAAAACCCTCCAAAAAAAGCCAGGTGGCTTAATTTGGGTTGTTTTGTTATTCTGGCTTTTGTGATTTTTATCATATGCATGGTGATTTATGCAAAAATCTATTCGAGTTTTAATGACGATTATGATGAAGATTACGATACTGATTATCCTACTTATGAAGAGACAAAAACCGAAGATGCAACAGATGATTATGAATATGTTGTAGAGGCGCCAGATCCTGCTTGGATAAAAGCCTTAAAAAAAGACCTTCTAGAATCAGAACTTTATCCTACAAAAGAAACCGAACCAATAAGTTACGCGTTACAGCAATGTTTAGATACAGAAACCCTAAAATTAGGAAAAGAAGATGTTGGTTATTACTACAGAATTGAAGATGATGAAATTCTAATACTTCTTCAGCCTTGGAACTTAAGTAAACTAACTGACCAAGAAAAAAATGTTTTTTATAAAAAAGTTGATAATTGTTTAGACAACGTATTGAAAAACGAAAACTATAAACGTTATATAGGTGTTTACGATCAATATGAATTAAAAATGCAAAAGACACCAAAAGGTATGGTAAAAGATAGTACTGCGAAAAGCTCAGAATTACTTAAAGAATTTTATGATAAAATATAGCTGTTAACTCTTTTTAATACCACTTTTCATTCTTATACATGGCTTTTTTAGCCACACGCTCTCTGTTGTATAATAAGAGGTGATTTTCGTCCATTTGTTTGTTTCTGTAACCAAAAAGATGAAATATAGATTTTGCTAAAAATCGAGCAACTTTTAGATTCGCCTTTAGAATTCCTTTTTGCTTGTTGTGCCAGGTAATACCAGGTAAAAAAGTTAACACATGATCTGCTTTTACTATTCTTAGAAGTTCTGATAATTTTAGAAAGAATCTTGGTATTGTTTTAATAATAAAGAAGCCGTCCTTTCCAGACTTTTGATATAGTGGCATAAACAGTTTAGCTGAATAAGTTGAACGAATGTCCTGACCGTTAGAGCGAGCTAAAATGGTTCCTTTTTTTATAGATTGAAAGCTTTCAAATCCTTGATACATCTTAAAGTTTTCCTCTGGCTCTATATGGTATTTATAAACAACTTCAAAAATAGAGTCTATAGATTTTGAAGCGCTTTTTAATTCGTTTTTATAATCCTCAATTTTTTTTATTTCTGGCTTTATTAAGTTATTAGTATAGCTCAAAACCAAATAAACAAACGCCTCGCAGCTCTTTACGGCTTTTGGGTCTGTATGTTGACCAGATTCAAACCCAAGAGATATATAGCCAAGTGTATTGAGATAACTTAATAGAGGACCTTCTAAATATTCCTCTATACCAAGCACTACAGGTACATTAAAACAAGCTGAAAACTTACGGTTAATCAAGGCATCATTGATGGTTATAAATGGCAGTGTTTTACTCGATGTGGTGTGTAGGTCAATAAAATAAATTGGATTGTCTGTAGAAGCTAAAACACCTTTTATAAACTTGAATAAATCTATTTGTTCTAAAAGCTCGTTTTCTGGATTCTTTTCCGCTTCTAAGCGCTCTAGTTGTTTAGTTGTCCACAACCTGTTTAAATCTGAATCTATGAATCGTTTGTTGGCTTTAAGTGCTTTTATATTACCATAAACACCAAATATTTCTCCTCTAATAGTTTTTTTATTCAGTTGTGGCATTATAGCGTTTAGCGCATTAACTCCAGCAAACTCATTACCATGAATACCAGCAAAAAAAATGACTGTTGCACCAGATTGAATTCCTTTTATATGATGAAAAATACGGTTTGAAGCTTCCAATGTTTTGATATGTTCTTGTAGGTTAACGTTCATCTTTCAAAAATCACTTGAAGTTATAATACCTAGTAGCTCCTTATTTCTAACTACAGGTAAACAATTAACTTTATGTTTTTGCATTAAGTCTTTTGCTTTATTTAGTGGTGCTTCTTGAGTTATGGTGATTAAATCAGTAGTCATAACATCCTTAACCCTTAGGCCTAAATCTTTATCGCCAAGCTTTATTAAATCTGTCCAAGTTAATAATCCTGTGAGCTCTTTCTTTTTGTTTATAACTGGTAAATGGTGAATATTTTTCCATTGCATTATACTACTCACTAACTCTAGGCTATCATTTTGGTCTACGAGTAGTATTTTAGTATTCATGTTGTGTTTTACGATTCGGCTGACATCAATTTTTAGATTATCGTCTGGGTTAAAAATATTCCACTGATCAACTGTTTTCTCGTCAAGCTGATGCTTATACATATACGCTGTTATATTCTGAAGCGCTTCAAAATTGGTTTTCGTTTTTTGAAGATTTCTATAATTATCTACCATCCATTGTGCACCTGTATGTGATTTTGCTCGAGCTTCAATTACAGATAGATATTTTGAAATATCGTCGGAAGAAATATTTACTTTTTCTAAGCCTTTTAAAGCCATTGGTAAGAGTTCGTTTAAAATAAGGTCTTGGGGTGAAATGCGTTTATTATTCCACTTAAATTGTGTTTCCATGCCATTACGAGCTGCCTTAAAGAAATTGTTTTTTACATCTTTAAAATCCATCTTTTCATGAACCATGTTGTATGCTTCTGATTGACCAAGCATTAAGCCAACCCAAAATACCATATTGGCAATCTCATCTGTTAGTGTTGGTCCGGCAGGAATATAACGACACTCTATCCTTAAATGTGGTTTTCCGCCACCTACTCCATAACAAACGCGATTCCACTTATAAACGGTTCCGTTGTGTAGCTGTAATGCTCTAAGTTTTGGTATCTCTCCTTGTTCTAATTTTTCTAAGCTATCATCGTGCTCATTTGAGGTTAGCAAACTTCTAAACCGCGAAATATGATCTCTAAAAATATCTGTTACCGTGCCTCTTTCCCAATCGACACCAAAACTAACGCGCGACTCTTTCTCATGATGAATAAATGAATTTCTCCTGGTATCAATACTTTGAGTAAACAAGGCAATACGTGTTTCTGCCCACAATTCTCTACCAAATAGAATAGGAGAATTTGTACATATACTAAGCACTGGTCCTGCTATAGCTTGTGCCCAATTATACTTATCTACAAACTCATCTGGATTGATCTGTAAATGGGTTTGAAAACTTGTATTACAAGCCTCTAACATTACACAATCATGAATTAAATTAAGCTCATCAACACCTTTGATGTGAATATTAAAATGTTCGCGTCTAGAAGATTTTAACGAATTATTTAATACGTGATATCTAGGTCTATCCGTCATATAGTTTTCACGGATATGCTTTAGTCTTAAGGTTGGTAAAATACCTGTCAGTACAACTTTAGAGTTACTTGCTTTAGCACCCTTTTTTGCTTTCATGAGTAAATCCTTAAGCTGTTGTTGTAGAAGTGAAAAACAATTGTCTTTTAGCAGTAAAGGGTCTGAGTTAATTTCGAGATTGTATTTTCCTATTTCTGTGGTAAAGTGATCGTCGTTAATGGCTTCTAAAACTTCAATATTATTGTTGTTGGGAAAAAATTGGTTGTTTGTAATACAAAATTCTTGTTCTGCACCAATTCTAATAGGTTCTTTCTCAATCAAATCTTGTTTTAGCATTATATCTAAAGCCTCTAAATCTCTTATAAGATGCCGAATATATAATGCTTTATCCTTGGGGCTTTTAAGTTGTTTTACGTCTAAATGTCCCATAATTATAAAGCTGTATTTGATTAGTATCTTGTAAGTTACTCTAAATAAAATGCTTAAAACATGACTTTTGTCACTTGAATAGCCTAAACCCAATCCCAACATTATGTGTTGGCTGTTGTATAGCATTAAGATTTAGACGGTAACTAGCAAACCATTTTACTTTTCGGTTGTATTGAAGCCCAAGACTAAGATTATCAAATTGAGAAATATTACCGCCTGCTTCTGAGAATACATATAGACCACTTCTGTACGTCTTGGGATATTCAATGGTTTTGGTTACTGAAATTTCTCTAGGGACTTTAAGTTTGTATGATAATTCGCTATTTAAAAGTTTACCTTCCACCAAACTATAGCTAAAAATATCTATATCGTCGTTGCTCAGCGTATCTCTATAAGCTTTAGCTTCTACAAAATGGTCTGGTACGATTTGTTTACCCGTTTGGTCTTCAATAATTTTTGAAACATTTGTTGTGTCTACATAAACCGTTTTATAGTTGGTTGTTTGAATCTTAAACGTATCTGTTTTGGTTTGCCAAATCGTATCTTTTACAACTGTTACTTTGGGTGATTGTTCTTGGGTTGACGAACTGCACTGCCGATTAAAAAAATTTATTAAAACGATTGCTAAAATGATATATAATATGGTTTTCTCTGCTTTCATGATTATTTATTTTTTCTTTAGCCAGTTCACGATACAATCCAACAATAGTCGGAACACTTTAACTAACGATTAGCTTTAAAAGAAAGCCTCTCTCTCTAACTTATTTTGCTTACTAAAATTCAGTTAGAGAGGTTCTTAGGCTTTTAATACTTGTCTGAATTACTGTTGTTTATCCTTATCTTTTGAATCTTCTTTGGTTAAAGACTCAATAGCATCTTTTAAGGGTGTTAACTTCATAAGATTAGCTAATGCTTTAAATGGGTTAATCCCATAAATAGCATTGTAATTCTCTAGAATAGATTTTATCTCTGCTATAGCTATAAAGCCTGCGATTATCTTTAGAAAAGGCACTTCGTTAACGATGTGTTTTTCTAAAAAGAATGCTGCTAAAATCACCAAATTGTAGATAAAGAATTTAGATATGGTATGTCCAATTCTAGAACTTCTAATAGGCACGCTATTTTTTAATGAGGCGTACGATCCTGTAATAAAGTCTACAACAATTAAAAATACCATGGTGACCATAACACCATTGACTGGTGATAACAACGTAAGTAACCAGAATAAAAATTTTATGGCTTTTTCCATGGTTTTCTTAGTTTTTTATAATCCAACACTCTGTTTTTTGGGTATGCCTTTATACATACCATGTTACGTTGGTTTCCTCCTAAGACGTATACATAGCCCTTGGTTTGCTTAATAAAAAAGCCCACGTGACCTTTCCAGCTCTCTGGAGATTCTCTCCAAAAAACCACAATATCACCGATTTCTGGGTTGATGATAGATTCGCCTACAGATAGCCAGCTACGTGCTGTGAGTTTGCCTGAGTATTCATAACCACAGGTTTTTGCCACCCAATTAACAAAAGCACTACACCAGGCTGTTTCATCTTTTAGTTTTTTACCATCAAAACCTAAATCTGTAAAATATCTTATAATTCTTTGGTTGTCTTTGGAGCCAACAATTTCCTTAACGCCATATTCTGATAGCGCTTTATTAATAATGTTCATCTTACTGTTTGTTTAAAAGATTACTGATTTTGGAATAGAATTATTCCTTAGTTATTAAACATATGTTTAAATTAAAGATTTAAGCAGACCAAACCTGTACCAAAGGTTACATTAGTTATTATTATCTTAACCAGAATAGGGTTTAACCTAGGTTTATTAGTTTCTACTTAACACAAAATTTATTGTACAAACGGATAACCGTTGTTAGAAAAGCGAATACAAATATAAACATTTTACAAATAAAATATGTTAAATTTTGTAATTTGTTTTATTGGTTCTTTGTGTGTTGGTCTAGTGTTTTTAAAATCGTTGGTATGCGATAAGATCCATGTAGTAATTTCACTTTTTTTAAAACTTTTTCCTTAGATATGCCGATACAAGATATAAAGAGCGGATTTTTACTTTGACCTCTATAGATAAGTGTCGCCACTTGCTCTGTATTATGAAACGCTTTTTTAGCCATGCCAATAACTGGGACCTTCTCTCCCAAGGCTTGCCATAAGTGACCACCCAAACCAAATGATTTGTCATTATCTATATACACATGGCCATCCACTATAATTGCCTCGAGCGCGTTAACATCTACCTGTTTTAGTAATTGAAGAATACAAGGTAACTCGCGTTTATAAAATTGACCTGGTTCATAATCTGCAACAGTATTGATAATATCTGTCATAATACGTTGTGGAACCTCATCTTCCCAATGAAACAATACACCAACAGCTTTGGCATAGGTAGATTTATAATGTATGTCTATAGCAAGTAGCATTCTTTTAGAAATTATTGGGTTAAAATAACAAAAGCTACGGATACCCACTTAACTTTTATTTTTACTTGTCTTTTTAAAATTCATCGCACACGAGCGTTGGCGAGAGAATGTTTAGGGCTAAATACATATATGCAATAAAATAGCCACAGAAACACTGTGGCTATTCCTATTTGTTTTTATTCGATTTTCTTTTTTGCCTCCTTCATCTGCTTTTTTATCTCTTCGGGAAACCATGGTAATATGGGGTTTTCTTTGAAAGACTGATATATCTCATCTGGGCCAAGAAACTCCTCTGTTAACTCAAGCTTCATGAGTTCTGCCTTAAATGTATCCTTAGTATCAAAATAAGTAAGCGTGTGTTTCTCCGTGTTGATTACAAACCACTTTTCGGGCACATCAAATTCAGGGCCACTATTACCCTTTTTGTAGGGCTTGTAGCCATAAATATAGATGTTCTGAACTCCGAAATACTGTGTAGGATCAATAATTCCCCCAAGTTCGTTTTCTAAACTTTCAGTGTCTAAACTCCAAACCCCATCTACAATTCTCATTAAACAATACGGTTTAATTAAAGGTAAAATAGAGATATCTTCTGTGTTTTTATTGAGATAATAAAAACCGTCAACCCCTAAATTCTGATATGTTCTTATGTCTTCCATTTCTCCTTGCGACTTATCCCATTTTTTGCAACACATTAAATTGAACAAAAAAAACAATATAATTATTGGTTTTAAATATTTCATACTTCCTATTTTTTTTCGTGCAGTTGAAATATACGTTTAAACTTTAATTCTATTTCCTCTTTTATGTATTCGTCACTCCAATCTTTCTAATCCATTGTGTGCTTCGCTATTTTTATTATCTCTTCAGGTGTGTGTCTCATAATATCCCTAATTGTATTTTTATTTCTATTTGATTTATTTCGGCTTTGTAACTGTTAGTAAACTTTTCTAAATCTTTAGAAAGTTTTTCTTTCCTTAATTCTCTAATCACATAATGATACGAGTCTAATAACTCTTGATTAGTCCATCTATTTTTTGTTTTCCATATTTCTTCAAAAACTATAATTTCTTCTTGTATCCTATGGGTTTTTAGTTTTTTGTTAAACCAGTATTTTAAATGCACCATTTAATGAAATACAGTTAATTCAGAAGCATAGTTATAACGCAGGAAAAACTCTGCAAAAAAACCTGTATTTTCTGCTCATTGTTCTAAAATAACAAAAGCCACGATATCTAATCGGAGTTTTTATTTACTTACTTTATTAGCGCTAACCACAGACGAGCGCTAACGAAGGTTTTATTCTGGTAAAATCTCATTTGGAATATAATATTTACCTTCCTCATCTATTTCTAGGGGAAATGTAATTGGTCGGCCAAACTTTGTATTAACAAAAGTAAGCGCCTTACCAGAGTCATCATCTATCAGCACAATAATTTTGCCTGTTTTCCAGTAATCATCTTGTTCTAGGTGAGCACATACTAACCAAGAATTTTCTATTATCTCTTTAGAATAGAGGTTTTTTTGATTTTTTTCAAAATATGCTTCAAAAGGCCTGTTTTCGTCATAATATTCCTTACCTCGTTGTCTCTCTAAATCATTTATCACTTTCAATAATAATTCTTTACAATAATCTTCTGTATAATTCATGTTATAAGTCTTTTAAATATGTTTCTAAATCAAAGCTCTCAAAATCCTTTAGTGCTTTTTTTGATTTACCAAATCTGAAATTTAAATTAAAAGCATCTAAATCATTTAAAATATCCGCTTCATCCCAAGTTTTGGTGTATTTTCTTGCTTTAACAAATTCACTTAAGACATAGGCTTCGTGTACTTCGTCTGGTAATTGATGAAATTTACGAATAAAATCATTGGGGAACCGTTCCTTTACTTTTAGCCACATTTCCATGTGATATAATTCATGCTGCACAGTGTAACTTGTTACTTCATAAATTCCTTGTGTGGATGTACCCTTAAATAAGTATAGCGCTGGTCCATCAACATCAATTCCGTAATTTTTTGTACGTAATGGCTGATCGGCCCAAAACCCTTCTAAAGGTTTATTTTGCCACGCTTTAAATAAGTTAGAAAATTTTTCATTGTTTCTGTCTATTAAAAACATTTCTACGCCATACTCCTTTTTAATACGTTGAGCTATTTTATTAAACTTTGATACCGTAATGACTCCGTCATTTTTAATAGTAATTTTTCCTGAGTTTCTAGTTTTTTCAGAAGCTTTATATAAATCATCAAGAAGTTTATCCTTTTCTTCTAGGGTAAGCTTTCTCTTCTTTCCATTAGGCGCATCCACTTCAACTTCATCCAGGTGTTTTATAAAGTCATCTTCGTGCTTTAAAACATCACCTGCCTCCTTTTTAAGCCCTTTTTGAATAGCGTCGGGAAAACTATACTTAATTTTTAAGACCAAAGCTCTAACACAAACTATTAGCAGAAATAAAACAACCACAAGCCTTTTGTTTTAAGGTTCGTGGTTGTTTTGTGTTCATTAGTTCACGGACTACAAGTCCGCGCTATGTGGTTCTGAGGTACTTAATTGCAAAAAAAATTATCTAATTATTGTCTATACCCTCGAAATACTCTTCTACTGGTATTAGCCCTTTTATTCCGGCTCTTACATAAAGCATTTCCATAGTTTCAGCATTCGTTACTACTGATCTTGCTCTTTGAATTTCGGTAGGTGTGTAAACGGTATTAAAAGCATCGATAACTTCATTATTTCCTATTGTATAATCTTTGTGAAAATGAGTTACTATATCTGAAACACCTATTCCTTTTTTATCTAATAATTCCTTGACTTTATGCGACAATTCCAATTCTTTTTCTTTGAGTTCATTTCTTTCTTCTTCAGAGAGGCTGTTTAAATATTCTTCTGTCTTTTTGAACTGATCCTCAGACTCCTTTAAAATATCATCTATATTCATATTTATTTACTTTAAAATTAATTTTGTAACATCTATGTTTGCTTTCAAGCATTTAAAATAATAATCATTATAAAAATAATTAATACTTGCTTCTATTTCCTCATCAGCCCATCTTCCTTTACCAAATTTTTCGACCCAATTCGCTTGTTCTTCAAGTACTTTTTCAAGAACATATTTCTCACGAAGATAAGACCTTATTAATTCATCCCTTTTTGGTACTTCGACAATTCTACCATTTTTTAATCTTCTTGTTCCTCCTCGCAAATAATTTTCTTTTCCTCTTCTCAAGAAGTCTTCAAAATGCATTGTTTCGTGAAACAAGACCAAATCTGTAGTTCTTCTACCTCTTCTTATCCAAATTGTTGGCGGTATGTCTGTGCCCCTAAACATTGCGTCAATAGTAGGGTCATCTTTAAAAATTCTAGCTACTTCTTCTGACCCTCGCTGGCGCGAGTTTGCAACTCGTGCCCAACACCAAAATAATAAAAGCTACGCATGTTCACGTAGCCCTTATCTTTACTTGTCTTTTTATGTCGCTCATCACAGGCGACTACTAACGATGGGTATCATTTTAAATCACTGACTCCAAGCTAACTTTGTATAGTACTTTCCCTCGTCATTTTTTAAAATATCGAACCTAGCTTGTTTGTGTCGTATTTGAAAGGGTTCACTTGTTTCATCATTTATTTTTAAAATCATAACATTATTATCTATTTCGGTATCTGATTCAAATTCAAAAAAAACTTTCCATATAGGAAATATTGAAGCTAATATTTCTTCATATTTTTCATGGTTTTTAAGTGATTTTAATTGCTCAACTTGTTCATCAAACGATTCGAAATAGCATTCTATATCTTTTGATGTGTCAAACCCCCAATCAATATCATTCATTACTTTTAAGGCTGTTGTTTTAATTTTATCTTCTGCAGTATTCATTGTATTCCAAATTGTATTTTAGTTCTTATTTGATTTATTTCTGAAGAATATTTGTCGGTAAATGATTTAAAGTCTTTTTTAAGGGAACTCTGTTGCAAAATATCAAACACATATTCATAAGATTCTAACAGTTCTTGATTAGTCCATCTGTCTTTAGTCTTCCAAATTTCATCAAAAACAATGACTTCCTCTTGAGCAAAATGTACTTTTGGTTTTTTATCAAACCAATACCTCAAATGTACCATTTCATGGAATACTGTTAATTCTGATGCATAACTTCTTCTTAAGAAGAGTTCTGGTGGTGGACCTTCTCTAAAACTACCAACTACATTTCTAGAGTTCCAGTCTTCTAATTTACTAATCTTCTTTCCATTTCTAGTGATGGTTTTTTTAGTTTTTAAAGCTTGGTCAACATCTACTAATCTTAATCTTACACCGTATCTATTCCATAAGTGATGCTTTAACCGTTTGAGTTCATCTTTTAAAAGTAACCTGCCTCCTGAGATATCAAATATTTCGTCTACATTTTTAAATCTCTTTATACCTCCTTCTGCAACATCTTCAAGAGTTAAAACGGTTCTGAATTTTCCAACTTCATCAATCTCGCCCTCAACCGCTAAATCATCCAAATGTTTTATAAAGTCGTCTTCATGCTTTTAAAACATTACCTGCAGCTTTTTTAAGCCCTGCGCTCATAGCATCTGTTAACTGTGCTCAACCTTAAAATAACAAAAGCTACGATTAAATACCGTAGCTTTTGTTTTTACTTGTTATTTAACTCACTCGTCACAGACGAGCGCCAGCGTGGGGCTTTTGTTAATTACAATTGTTCTTATGGATTAGAAAACCCAAAAGTTATCCTTATTTCTTTTTTCTTGCTCTTACCCTCATTTTCCAATCATAGTTTTTATCTATATAGTCAAGTATTTCTAACTTTTCTTCCTCGCTTACAGACTCTTGCCATATTATGCTATTTTCATTTAACACAAAAACATTGTGTATTGCAGTACAATATTTGAATAATTGTTGGTATCTGCCATTATCACTTTCGTGATAAAATTCATAAGTGTCTTTATTGACAGAGTTTCTATTACTTTTTTTAATCCAATTCAACAATCTTGTTATGGATATGGAAAAATTATCATCTACACTCTTTTCTAAAGCTTCTAAAAGATGCTTCATATATAGTTTTGGTAAGCTATTTCTTCTTTTATAAGTCAACATTTCGTCGAATAATTCTTTCGTCTCTATTTTCATAATTAATAATGCTTTGGATAAACTTTAAATATGTGCTCTAACATTTTTTCTATTGTTTTATATTCTGTACCTAGTCCTGTGGCTTCCTGAAAAGACCGCTCATGGAAGTACGCTCTTTTTTCAAAAGACCATTGGTTTCCAAATTGTTTCTCTATCTTCAACATTTCGTCCAATGTTTTTGCCTTTTCAATAAGGGCGTCCATTTTTATATTATCTAGTGTGTGTGTTCCTTCATGTACCAGTTCGCTCATAAATTTTTCAATAGGCTTATCTGATCTAAAATAGTTTTCTCTACCAGAGGAAAAAGCCTCAATTTTATACTTTTTGTAATCACCTTCCTTACCTCCTAGCTGTAGATATTTATTCTTAAAAGCTTCTTCGTCTAAAATATAAAATTCCATTTTACCATCTTCAATGATTTTTGCTACTCTATTGGCCTGTTCGGTAAACCCTTTTAAATTATCTGCAATTTCTTCCCTGCTAAGGTTAGCAATACTTTTTCCTTTCCATTTTTTAATGAAGTTTTTGTATTGTAATTGTCTTTTGGGTTTTACATCTGTAGCACTTCCTATATCCTCTATAATTTTTATCTTTTCTTCCTCCGTTAGCTTACGCTTTTGTCCATTTGGCGCATCCACCTCCACCTCATCAAGATGTTTTATAAAGTCATCTTCGTGCTTTAAAACATCACCTGCTGCTTTTTTAAGCCCTTTTTCAATAGCGTTGCTTAACTCTGCTCCTAGTGAGAGTAGTTCTAAATAAAAAAGATACTCTGATAAGGCTTGCCCAAATTTAGTGTCATTAAGACCTGAGAGTTTTAACAACGCATTAATCGTGCCACTTGTCATCTCAATATAGCCCCCAATTTTTACAGCTTTTTGTAATAAGCTTAGTTTAGCGAGGTGCCTAAACTTTAAAATATTTCCTACTCCACTCAAGGTGGTTGCTATGTCTATGGCATACTCGCCAGCGGTAATAAGATTACTCCAAAACTTACTTTCTTCATTAGCTAATAGTACAATGGCTGGCAATAGTGTAAACTGCCCTTCTTGGCTAGTGCCATAAATGAATTTTGGGTTTTCGTTATTTATTATTGCTAGAGGCGAAAAGGGGTGAAAAGTGTATTTTGCTGTAATGGCTTGCTCTACACTATGAAATTCGTCATAATTGCCTGTGCCTATATCCTCATAGTCTACTACTAATTCTATATTTATCTCATCACTATCTGTATTATATTTAGCATCTCTCGCACTGGTGTTATATATGCCTATGGTTTTGTTTGAGGTATAAGGAACGACTATTGGCCCTGCGTTATCGCCTCCGTGTGTTAGTGCTGTATTATCGTCATCAATTTTACTGTAAGCACTATCTGACCATATTTGCCATAAAAAGTGTATATAGGTTCTAAAACGGTCGTTGTTTAATTTGTCGAACAATAAGTAGAGATAGCTCTTGTTATTAATTCTTTTTGTTAAAAGTGCGTTTAAAAAGGCTTCGTACGTGGTCTTTATTCTTAAGTTATATACAATAGCCCTTAAAATGGACAAAAGAATATCTTCGATGTTAAGCCCATTATTACTTACTTTACGCCTTAGGGCCTTACCAAGAATATGCCATAAGTCAATGGGGTTTTGGTTGATAAGTACGTCGTAAGGCAGATAATACAATATAGTGAGTTGCTCTTCTGTTGTGGCTCTTAAATTTAGAGCCAACAAACTATCGTAGTCATTTAAAAAAAGTGCTTCGTATCTGCATGCATTAGTATTAAATGGACTATTGTTGAAGTAATAAAGATTTAGAAAATATAATAACCCTTGATAAGATTGAAATTCTAGCTTTATTGCCCAATCACTGTCAGGTATTTTACACATCGCCTGTTCTTCATATTTGTATTCTAAAACATACTGATTGTTATTTAATCGTGATAATCTAATCATAGGTAACTGACTTATAGAGCCACTTCTATCGCTTAAGATAACTTTCATTTGGCGCTTAATAATATCTTTTGCGGTCTTAGTTCGGTCAAAATCCGTAGTACCCTTTCCCCATTGTTCTATAAAACCCGCCCCATAACCTTCATGGTCTGTGAAGTCTAGATTTATAGTTCTTTTATTAAATACTTTAAACTCCTCATAATTATAATAAAGACTACACGTCCCATCACTAATAATAACTTCATTAAAATCTGTAATATCGTTTATATAGACTATGGTATTCCAAGTTGCACCATAATATAGCCGCTCTGCAGAAATAGACTCTCCATCTATATCTAAACCAGAAAACTCTGTAATATTTTCTGGTGGCACATATTCTGGTTGTATTAAAATGCCTCCTGCCGTTAGAGATAATCTACGATACCATATTTGTACTTCATCATTTACAGTAAACTCTTGTGGGTCAACATATATACGCATATAACCACTTTCATGAAGGCTTACATAAAATATATCATAATTTCCTAATTGAGACAAGGAAATAAAACCACTACCTATTGTTTCTTTTTCAATAATATTTTCTGTCCAGACTGTAATGCCGTTTTCTATAGTAAGTGTATGAAGCAAAGAACGATCTATAGCGACATTGGGTTTTGGCTTGTATGGTGTGCCATAAGCAATAAGATTTGCAAGTGATTTAGCATCAACTCCAAAATCATTGCCTACCGACGTAACCATCATATTGTTTGTGTCTTCCATTTTTTTATTTATAGTGTTTTATGTTAGTACCTTACCCATTCTACTCTCAAATTGATTGAGAGTAGAATAGTTTTTGGGTGCTAAAATTGGTTTAGCACAAGTAAAAGGGTAAGGGTGTTTATATTAGACTAAATCGTCTATAGCATTCTTGATAGATTGAATAGAGATTTGAGCTACGGTTTGCCTTGGCTCATCGTCTGTATTGAGTTGTAAATAGCCATCAACAATATCTACATTTTCAATATGACGTTCTCCATCACCTTCAGAAATACCAATTTGCGCTTCTGACAATTCAATCTCTGCTGATTGTGGTACCTCTTCTGGGTTTTCAAAATCAGACAAGTCGTTGTTAAACGGTAACGCTTTAGTGACATTTAAGCCAATACTTTGTGCCTGTAAAATGGTTAAAGCTGTTGGTACTCTTGTTGGCCAAGCTTTACCAAGTTTTTCACCTTCTGGCTTACGTAATTCATCTATGAGCGATAAGTACAGTTCGTCCTCAATTACAGGAACTTCGCCTCCATTCCAGATTTGACCGGTTTGCATGTAGTAGCGCACAGCTTCCTCAAAACCTGGCCTAACGGTAACAATAACTTTTGCCATACCTGCTTGCATAAAGTTGCGAAATAATGGATCGTTAGACTCATCGTACTGATATAGGCTTGGCCAATCTTGGCGACTGCCCCAATAATATGGATACAAATTGTAGGACATTATTTCCCACTCAAAAGCTTGCTCCATAAACTTTACAAATGCAGCATAGTTATCTAACTCTTCATTTACTTTTACTTCAGTATTTCCAAAAGATGGTGCGCCACCATTATTTGTGTAGAATAGATTAGATTTCCCATAAGTATTAAGAGCACTTGGATTTTGATCTAATAAATAAGATATACAGTTTTTGCGTAAAATTTTGTTTTCAAACTCTCTATAAAACCCTGGGTTAGTTCCTTTTATTTCAATACCTAAAGCAGATTCTTGCGCTAATTTTTCATTGAAAGCAGCAACTGCTTCTTCGTAAGCGTCAATAATAGCTTTAAACGTTTTCTGCTTCCATTGGTTTAAGTATTCCGAAGTTAATTCACATTTTACTGAAGCAGAAATATCACCACTCACATGATTTCCTAAAGTATAGGATACTGGAACTTCGTTAATATATTCATTGATAGTGTCATTTAATTTCAATGAATAACTATAAAAACGTGAAGTATGGGTTTTTGTTTTGTTGCCTATAGTTAGTGATAGAATATTTCCTTGCGTATCTCTATCGCTCGATGCATTAAAAATTCCATTAGCATATATTGTTTTATAGCCTTCTGGTATTTTAATCTTCCCTCCTCCTGAGTTTGATTCTGTATGACTCAATGAAGCTCCTCCACTTAGGTTAATAGAAAATGATTCTCCAAGGGATATAAACTGCTTTGGTTTAGCTTCAACTTTTACATTATATTTACTAGCCCAATATTTGAGTTTTGTATCGGTTAACTCAGAGAAATCTTTAAGTCTGTGTTGAAGATTTTCTTGGATCTATCGGTTCAACTAATAATGTATCATCAGTATTTTGTGCACTAATCATTCCTAATTTATGGAGCTTTCCTGGTTGCGGTACCATAAACTCAAACATTAGACGCTTACCATAATTGATAATTTGGTTTTTAAAGACTTTATCTACCCATCGGAACACACCAACCACATGCTTATCGCCTTTCCTGTTGTCAAAACCATGAGTATTGTTTTCTTCAAACTCTTCAACAATTTTTTCAATGCGCTCTTCTTTTACTTTGCTTACAATTCTATCTAAAGCACGTTCGGTTATCTCCTTAGCTTCTGTAACCGCTTGCTGTGTGCTTTGTTCACTAGAATTGTGTGTAGCATAATTTGCATTTGCTCCAAGTTGAATACCTTTATTTCTAGTTCCATAACTTGCATTAAAACTTGTTCCTGCACTGAAATCCTTAGCTTCTTGAATAACTTTTGCCACTTCGCTTTGCATTTCAAAACGATCAACAGAAGTGGTATCTGTAAGTTGCTCACTTTCCGTTTCAGAAGAGGATGTAAACGTGTCTTCTTGTCGTCTTAAACGCCTGGTGCTTCTGCTTTTGTACTCACGCGCCATAATATTTTCTATGTGCGCTACGTCTCCTTCTACATAACCTTGTGTGGTTTGCTCAACTTTATTGTAGTCTGCAACACCTAATTGCTTAATGCCAAAACCTGTTGGTATAAACGGAACTTCATTAGATGTGTTTGGATTTTTAGGGTCATCTATATCATTAGATGCTAATCCTTTAGTACAAGTGCCTAATGTAAATTCTGGTGTGCTAATCGATTTTACTTCTCCATTAGTAAATGTAATTGTTGCAGAAAACGACTCTATATTAGGTTGATTCGCTAACTCAGGTGAACCAATATCAATATGCGTTATATATAAACGTTGTCCATTACCAGAAACAGAGTGCAATACCGCTCCACTGCCACTAAAATCTTGATCGGTACGATGCAAAGTATAGCTTAAATCTGCAACGGTCCATGATGCATCAGGAATTTTCATTCCTATACTTGCAATATATCCAGAGCCAGAACTAAAGGCATTTTTTGGTCTAGAACAAAGGTTGTAACTAAAATCTTGTTCCGTGTCAGTCGTTTCTACAGGAATGATTACCCCTCCAATACCCACGAGAGTATTTCCCTCCTCAGGTGTATTATCTACAATAGTATCTTCATTATCTGTAATTACATCTTGTATAATACCATCCAAATCAGCAAAACCGGCTAAATCTTCAGCAAAAGAATTAAAACCAGACTCATCTAAACGCAGTTGTTCTCCGCTCTTTGTTAAAGGAAGGTTTTGAGAGATTAATTCAGAAAGTGTATCAAAACTTTCGGCACTTAATTTAGATTGTAAAAAACTGTAGTCTAATTCGCTTCTAAAATCAAATTTAAATTCTGGTAGCTGTGGCTCTGGTACTGGGTTGGGTTGCTTACATGGGTCATTAGGATCATATACGCTATTTGGGTCTCGCATCTCGCACCATTTTTTTCTTTCTTCTTCTAGCTTTGCGTTATAGTCGTCTAAAATCGGTTTTATAGCCTTTTGATGATCTTCTTCTGCTACTTTAAGTGATGACTCATATTCTTTTCTGTAAACCTTCTCTACTCTTTTTAATTCTTTAGACAATTGCTCTAGTCTTCCGTTATATAATCTTGCTTCAGCTATTGTTTGTTGCTGAACCATATCTAATGACGGCGGATATGTTCTTGGTTTTGCAACTTTGTTTTCTGAAGAAACAGAGCTATCACCTTCATCCTCTACAAATAATGCTTTAGGTAATACAACTTTAGCATTAAGTAAACTCTTGATAGTGCTTTCGTCTCCTTTATAATTAGAAATAAAATTATTAGCAATTAAAAGCTGAATGATTATTTCTTTTGCATAAAACTCTTTTTGAGTAAGAATCTGGTAAAATAAATTATCCCAAAGCTCTCCTTGCGTTTTTCCATCTCCTATTACACCTACCGATTCAATCTTTTGTAATAAAACCTCTTTATCATAGGATAATCTGTTTTTTGCGATCCAAACAGATAGGTCATAAAGTTTTGGATTAATTTTTTTTAAGCGATCTACAGTTAGTGGTTCAAAGCTAACCGCAGTTTCTTTCATGGCTTGCCATTTTGTAGTATTTGCTGTTAAGTTAGAAACAGCAGTATCGAAAACTCCTTTAGCAGCAGAATCTTGTCTGTGAATAAAACCTTCTTGCTGATTTGTTTCATCTAATAATTCAGGCGCTCTCATCGACACAAATCGAAAAAGCGTATTCTTAATTTTTGTACTCATTTTTTAATTTTAAAGTTTATACATTCATTTAAGTTCTTTACACAGAACTGTTTAATTTTCGCTTCTCCAACAGGTTATGTGTGTACAACTGCCTTAATACAAGGCATAAACTTTAAATATTCCATAATTCAGCTTTTACTGATTTATGGAATTTCTACTAAGATTTTAAAGACGTCTTTGGAATAAAATCTAGAAAAAACATTTATAATTATTACAAATGTTTGAATTCACTACTAATTTAATTATATTAGCAACAAAATAGAGTACAAATATACATCATTTTACAAATTTAAACAAACATATTTTAAATTATTTTGTAAAAAGTTTTATTTTAAAATTGACAACTTCATGGAAGCAATAGACGATAAAATAAAAGCAATCATTAATCACTTTAATCTTAATAATTTTGCTTTTTCTAAACGCATAGGTGTTACAGGTACCACCATAGACAGTATTGTTAATGGTCGTCCTCAATCTGACGGATCTCGAAAGAAAACCAAACCTGGTTATGATGTATTGTCATCAATTATTGAAGAGTTTGATATTAATCCTGATTATCTCTTTGGAAAAAGTGACGTGATGCTAAAATCTGAGGTTGCTATAAATCCAACATATTCTGGAATGCCTCAGGTAATTGCAGTAAATCAAACCGGAAATGAAAATGTAATTTATGTACCTGTTAAGGCCAGAGCAGGATATCTAAATGGTTATGGAGATCCAGAATATATTGAAACTTTACCGTCTTTCAACATGCCACATCTTACAAATGGTACATATCGATGTTTTGAGGTTAAAGGTAACTCCATGGTAAGAACATTTTTTGATGGTGATTTAGTCTTTGGTAAATATGTGGAAGATTTAAGAGATATTAAAGATGGTCGTGTCTATGTTATTGTTAGTAAAAATGATGGTATTGTCTTAAAGCGTGTTATTAATAGAATTGCTGAACGTGATAAACTCATTTTAAAAAGTGACAATAAAGATGGTAACTATCCAACTTATACTATAAATACAGAAGAGGTTGTTGAGGTTTGGTACGTTACTATGTATGCTTCTAAACAAATGCCTGAACCTGTAGATATCTATGATCGACTACACGAGTTAGAAAGTAAGGTTGTAGATTTGGAGGGTGTAATTCAAAGAAAAGGTCTTAATTAGTTATCTTCATCATTTGCCAATGCAATTTAAATACGGAAAAAAAGACAAACTAAAAAGTAAAAAAAGCATTGAGCGATTGTTTAATGAAGGTAAGTCCGTAACAGTCTATCCTTTAAAACTCATTTTTCTACAAACAGAATTTGAAGACAACAGTATTTTAAAAACTGGTGTTTCTGTAAGCAAACGCCTTCATAAAAAAGCTGTAGCAAGGAATAAAATAAAACGCTTACTTAGAGAAGCCTACAGGCTTAATAAGCCTTTATATTTTAACAATAGTTCAACATCTTATGCGTTTATGATATTATATCTTAGTAAGGATGGAACAACTTTTGATGACATAGATAACAAAATGAAATTGTTATTTGAGAAATTCTTAAATAAAACAAGAAAAAATGAAAAACCTACTACATAAAAAAATAGCAATACCTGTAGTTGCTGTGGTTATCTTTTTAAGCACTACAGCTTTTAAAAATGACTTCTTTGAAATTGCTAAGCAGATTGAAATTTTCACAACCATGTTTAAAGAGTTAAACATGAATTATGTTGATGAAACCAATCCTGGAGATCTTATGGATACTGCTATAAAGAGTATGCTAGACGATTTAGATCCATACACTCAGTTTTATAACGAACAAGATGTTGAAGCTTCTAGAATAAACAATGCTGGTGATTATACAGGTATTGGTGCTAAAGTTTTAACACTAAAAGACAAATTGGTTATCGTAGAACCTTATAAAAACTATGCAGCCGACAAAGCTGGCTTAAAAGCTGGAGACGAGATAATTAAAGTAGATAATGTAATTGTATCAGATTTTAAAGATGATGCTGCAAATTTATTACAAGGTGCTGCTGGTACAGAAGTTAACATTACTTATAAAAGACAAGGTAAAACCAATACGGTAAAAATTATTAGAGAATCCTTAGAGATTAAAGCTGTACCACACTACTCAATGATAGATGATAAAACAGGCTACATTGTATTAAGAAAATTTAATGACAAAGCATCTTCAGAAACTTTGGGAGCGCTTAGAGCCTTAAAAAACCAAGGTGCTAAACAACTTATTTTAGATTTAAGAGGAAATCCTGGTGGTCTATTGCACGAAGCAGTAAATGTCACTAATATTTTTGTACCTAAAAACCAATTGGTAGTTACTACAAAATCCAAGGTAAAAAAGTACAATAAAACGTATTACACAAAACGCGATGCTATTGATACAGAAATACCATTGGTCGTTTTAATAGATGGTAGAAGCGCATCTGCAAGTGAGATTGTTTCTGGTGCTTTACAAGATATGGATAGAGCTGTTGTTGTTGGCACACGTAGCTTTGGTAAAGGCTTAGTACAGCGTCCTAAACCATTAACTTATGGGACACAAATGAAGATTACAATTTCACGTTACTATACACCTTCTGGTCGTTGTATACAATCTTTAGACTATTGGAATAGAGATGAAAACGGAAAAGCTACTCGTGTTAAAAAAGAAAACTACAACGAATTTAAGACCAAGAACGGAAGACCAGTTTATGATGGAGGCGGAATAGAACCCGATCTTGAAGTAGAGTTTGCTAAACAAACACCAATAACAAAAGCTATTTTAAGCGAAAACTTAGTTTTTAACTTTGCTACAGATTATTACTATCAAAATTCAGTTGAAAACTTAAAAACATTTCAACTATCAGATAGTGAATTTAAATCCTTTAAAAGTTACCTAAAAACTACTGGTTTTAATTTTGAAACTAAAACAGAAAAAGCGATTAGTGATGCCATGGAAATTGCTAAAGAAGAAGAATTAGAGGGAGTTATTAATTCAGAATATCATAATCTATCAGCAGCCTTACAAGCTTATAAATCTAATGCTATAGATGCTAATAAAACCCAATTAAAATCGTTATTAACGGACGAAATTATTAAACGTTATTTTTACAGCGAGGGCTTATACACCTATTACACAGCTAACAATCCAGAGATTAAAAAAGCTTTGAGTATACTCAATAACCCAAGTCAGTATGCAAATATTTTGAGGTAATGTTTAGACGCTTGCATAGTTACAAAAACACGTATTGCAAAAAATTATTTATATTTAATGTTATATAAATTTTCAAAATACTAGAAAATTTAATCAAAAATGAAGTCCCTACTTATAATCATATCCCTAAGTTTTCAGTTTGCTTTTGCTCAAAAAGAGATAAAGCACCAGGTCTATTTTTTGACTGATGAATACGAAATCCCTGAAACTGAAGAAAGCCGACTTCTATTATTCTTGTCTGAAATAGAAAATATGGATATTCAAAAGATATCTATCTATGGATTTTGTGACGATAGAGGCAGTGATTCCTATAACATGGTATTATCTCAACAACGCGCAGATGCTATAAAAGAAGTGTTTTCTAATAATGAATTTGATGAATCTGTAATTACCAATGTAGATGGTAAAGGTGAAATTTTACTTAATGTTGTTAATGATAATGATCTCTATAAAATTCGTGGTTTAAACCGTAAAGTTGAAATTATTGTACAACCTTATGATCCGCCAAGAGAAAAAATTGTTGAAACACCTAAAAAAGAAACTACTGAAGAATTACTGCGAGGAGAATTAAAGGAAGGTGATAAAATTCAATTAGAGAATATTTTATTCCGAACGGGTTACAGTTACCTTACCAAACAATCTAAAGCAAAATTAGATAAGATTGCAGAAATATTAGTAGAACGTACAGATATTTACTTTAATATAGAAGGCCATGTGTGTTGTACACAAGGCTCACGAGATGCTATAGATAGAAAAACTAAAAAGCGTAATCTCTCTTTAGCTAGAGCGAAAACAGTTTACGATTATTTAGCTGACAAAGGTGTTAAACGCTATAGAATGAAGTTTGTAGGCCAAAGACGTAAATTTCCACTTGGTGGTGAGCCAGAATTAGATCGACGAGTAGAAATTGTTGTAACACGAATTATAAAAAAGTCCTCAAACTAATTCTTAATCATATTTACATGTGGAATACCATCTTCTAGGTACTCCTCTCCTACTTCTTTAAACCCTAAATTGTTATAAAATTTTTTTAAATAGGTCTGAGCAGAAATTCTTATTTCTGAAGTTTTAAAGTGCTTTTTAATAGCTTCGATAGAAGCATTCATAATATCATAACCAAAACCGAATTGTCGCTCTTTTTCTTTTACCACTACTCTACCAATACTAGCTTCTTCAAAATAGTCACCTGGTTGAAATATACGTGTGTATGCTACTAATTTATCATCTTTATAACCTAAAATATGTAACGCTTTTTGGTCCTTTCCATCAATATCTTGGTAAACACAGTCTTGTTCCACAACAAAAACTTCACTTCTTAGTTGAAGTAAGTCATAAAGCGCTGTTATATTTAGTTGATTGAATGTATTGGTTTGTATTTCTAACATTAGTCTTGTACAATTACTTCTTTTGGATCTTCTTTATTGTATTCTGGTTGAATAGTAACATGATTGATATCAAATTCTTCGTGAAGGAGTGCTTCAATCTGTAATAATAGTTCATTAAATTCTGTAGTACTAATATTTTCTGTAAGATCTAAGTGTGCTTCAAGATGTAACTCATGATCGCTAAGATTCCATATATGTACATGGTGTAGTTTATTAACTTTTGGTAGTTTATTAACAGTCCGCACAACATCTTTAATATTGATATGTTCTGGTGTAAAAAGCATCAACATTTTGGTTGATGTTTTTAATAAATCATAGCCCACATAAATTAGATATAATGCAATTAACAATGTTAGTAAACTATCTACCCAAAACAGCTGATAATATTTCATTAATAAACCACCTATTAATACAGCAACACTAGCTAACATATCTGTTAATAAGTGTAAATAAGCAGAACGAAGATTAATATTATTCGAAGATTCTTTTCTTAATAATAATACACTAAAGCCATTAGCAAAAATTGCAATTAACGATAACCATATTACTAAATTAGAATTTATTGACTGCGGATTCTGAAAACGCTCAATAGCTTCTTTTATTAAAATTATAGCGACGATAACTAATGTAGATGCATTAATAAAAGCAGCCAGTATCTCTGCACGTTTGTACCCAAAAGTTTTATTAATAGACGCTTTTTGTTGCGATAATTTTGCCGCAACATAACTCACAATAAGTGAAAGAACATCACTAAAATTATGCACTGCATCGCTAATAAGAGATAAACTACCAGATACTAAACCACCAATTACCTGAGCTACAGTTATAACAATGTTTAGTACTATTGCTATTAAAAGCTTTTTGCTTTTTAAATCAGAGTGATTATGTGTGTGAGAATGACCCATGTCATACCAATATACTCATTGGTATTAACAAGATAAAGGAATTTTATCAATACGTCTTTTATGACGGCCTCCTTCAAACTCAGTATTAAGAAAAGTATCTACCATTTTTATAGCTTGTGGTATAGATGTATATCTTGCCGGAATGCAAATAATGTTAGCATCGTTATGCTGGCGCGTTAATTCTGTAATTTCACCAATCCAACAAACACCAGCTCTAACATTTTGGTATTTATTAGCCGTCATAGCTACACCATTTGCTGTACCACAAATTAAGATTCCAAAATCTACTTTTCCATCATTAACATCTTTGGCAACAGGATGTACAAAGTCTGGATAGTCTGCACTATCAGTTGTGTCTGTACCGTAATTAGTAATGGTATGACCTTTACTTTCAAGGTGTTGTATTATAGCTTGTTTATAATCTGGTCCTGCGTGGTCGTTACCGATAGAAATTGTCATGTTAATAAGTGTTTGTTATGTGCTGCAAAATTACAAATAATAAAATGTGGTTAATACAATTTCTAATTACTTGTTAATAAGTGTTCACAAGTTTTGAAAATAAAAATTAGGAATGTTCCATTATTTTTTCAAACAAGAATTTAATTCTAAAATCAAAATTTAATAATCACTTTTTTCGAGGAAGTTATTCATACTCCTAACAGACGAAATTAACAGTCCTTTGAAAATAAAATATGAGTCATTTCTATTAACATGAGTTATTAACAGTTGTTTACAATAATTTTACGTTCATTCAAAATCAAGCCCTTAGATGTAAATTTAATGTTAACTAAACCGTAATAAAGTGTAAACTTCAACTTATCAAAATAAAAGTTAAAAAAGTTATACTAACTATTAACAGACTATAATAACCATTACTTTATTTTTTAAATTTTAAAAGAAAAATGATAATAGTATATATAATTGTGAATAAGTGAATTTTCATTTATTTAACCTTATCTAAACACTTTTAAATTTTAATAGTGTAGCTTTGTAACAAACTTAATAACTTCACTTCCACCTTTATTAAGTTTTAAATGAAGAATTCCTAACACTTTTAGGAAATGAATATGATTAAAATTAAATGACAAGAAAAAGAAAAAAGAAATCTGGTAAAAAAAAGATTTCTAACCTTACAAATACAATTCTAAGTATTCTAAAAAAAGAACGAAACAAACCGTTTAATTATAAACAAATAGCTTCTATTATTGGTGTTAACGATGCTAGTAGCCGTAACCAGATTATAAAAACTTTAGCAAAACTTGCTGCCAAGCAAGAAATAGAACAAGTAGATCGTGGGAAGTTTAAAGCCGTAGTTACAGCTGAGTATTATACAGGGATTTTAGATTTAGCTTCTAAAGGAAACGGTTACATTATTTCAGACGATTTTGAAGAAGATGTATTTATAGCATCAAATAATATTAACAAGGCCTTAGATGGTGATGAAGTAGAATTCTACGCATACAAACGCAGAAAACGTGGTAAAATTGAAGGTGAAATAACCAATATCCTTAAGCGTGCTAAAACCGAATATGTCGGTACCATTCAAATTCAACAAAACCGAAACTTTGCTTTTGTAGTTGCAGATAGTAGTAAAATGTACAAAGACATTTTTGTACCAATTAACAAAACTAAAAAGGCAGAAGATGGTGATAAAGTGTTGGTAGCACTAACAGACTGGCCAGAAAAAGCTGATTCACCTTACGGTAAGGTACTAGAAGTTTTAGGAAAACCAGGGGAACACAATACCGAAATACATGCTATTCTAGCCGAGTATGGTTTACCACATGAGTTTCCTTACGAAGTAGAAAAATTTGCCAACGACCTAGATATTTCTATCACAGAAGACGAAATTTCTAAACGTAGAGACATGCGTAAGGATTTAACCTTTACGATAGATCCTAAGGACGCAAAAGATTTTGATGATGCATTATCTTTTAAAGTTTTAGAAAACGGCTTATATGAGATAGGAATCCATATTGCAGATGTATCGCACTATGTGCAACCAGGAACTGTTTTAGATGATGAAGCTTATGAACGTGCTACATCTATTTATTTAGTAGATCGTGTAGTGCCAATGTTACCAGAACGTTTATCTAATGGCGCATGTTCATTAAGACCACACGAAGAAAAATATACCTTTTCTGCAGTATTTCAAATGAACGATAAGTGCGAAATTAAAAACCAATGGTTTGGTAGAACGGTAACGTATTCTGATGCACGTTTTGCTTACGAAGAAGCACAAGCTATAATTGAAAACAATCCTAAAGTTGCGCTAAATTCTATAGAAGCATCTCAATTAAATACAACAATTCCTAAGGAAGTATCGCTAACAGGTGAGGAATATAATACTAAACCAGAAATTGCAGAGGCTGTTATGGTTTTAGATCGTTTAGCTAAAAAAATGCGTTCTAAGCGTATGCGAACTGGTGCCATTTCTTTTGATAAGGTTGAGGTGAAATTTAATTTAGATGAAGAAGCAAATCCAGTAGGAGTATTCTTTAAAACGAGTAAAGATGCTAACAAACTTATTGAAGAGTTTATGTTGTTAGCTAATCGTAAAGTGTCAGAATTTATTGGTAAGCAAAACCCTAAGAAAACTTTTGTGTATCGTGTACACGACGAGCCAGACGAAGCTAAGCTAGCTCAACTACAAACTATAGTTGGTCGTTTTGGTCATCAATTAAATTTTAAAGATAGAAACAGTGTTGCTGCATCTTTAAATAAACTTCTTACAGATGTAGTAGGGAAGAAGGAGCAGAATTTAGTAGATACATTGGCAATACGAACCATGTCTAAGGCAGAATATACTACACATAATATTGGTCATTATGGTTTAGCGTTTGATTATTATAGTCATTTTACCTCACCAATTCGTCGTTATCCAGATGTTATGGCACACAGATTATTACAGCATTATTTAGATGGCGGTAAATCTGCAAATGAAGAAGTTTACGAAGAAAAATGTAAGCACAGTAGTAACATGGAATATCTAGCTACCAAAGCAGAGCGCGATTCTATAAAGTACATGCAAATTCGTTTTATGCAAGATCATCAAGATGAAGAATTTTTAGGTGTTATTTCTGGAGTTACGGATTGGGGAATTTACGTAGAAATAGAATCTAATAAATGCGAAGGCATGGTAAGTGTTAGAGATATGAAAGATGATACTTACGATTTTGATCAGTCGCATTATGCTATGATTGGTCGTAATACTCACAACATGTACCAACTAGGAGATGAGGTTATTGTTAAAGTAAAAGATACCGATTTAGTAAAGAAACATTTAGATTTTTACCTAGTTGGTAAACCTGAATAAAGCTGTTAGCTTAGTTATAATTTGTCATGCTGAATTTATTTCAGCATCTTGTATTAGAATAATTAATAAAATAATTCTTTATGATACTAACCACAACCAATTCAATAGAAAACTTTAAAATAGTAGATTATCTAGGTATAGTTACAGGTGTAGCACTAGCTGAAGAAAAGATAGTGATGGGTTTTAGCATGTCTAAATATTTAAACTCCATAAGAAATAGTGTTGATGCTACAAAAGAGAAAGCTTTTCAGCAATTACAAGAAAATGCTAAAAAATTAAATGCTAATGCTGTTGTTGGCATTAAAGTTGAAATAGAACTTATGACAAGTAATTATGCCATGGTATCTGTAACAGGAACAGCCGTAAAAGTCGCTGCTTAGCAAAACAAAATCAAATAAATTATGAAGAAATATGCTTTATTATTAACGTTAGTATTAGGATTAGTAGCAAATGCACAGGATACTATTGAGAAATCTATTGGCGAATTTTCAACTGTAAAAGTCTATGATTTAATCAATCTCAAAATGATAAAATCAGATGAAAATAAAGTGGTTATTGCAGGAGATAATAAAGAGGATGTCCAGGTTATAAATAACAACGGCAAGCTAAAAATAAGAATGAAACTAGAAGAAAGCTATGATGGTAATGACATTGTAGTAAAATTATACTACACAGCTGTAGAAGTTATTGATGCTAATGAAGGAGCAAATGTTGTGGTTAACGATCCTATAGAACAGTTTGAAATCGATTTAAAAACTCAAGAAGGTGGTGAAATTACTGCAGAACTTAAAACTTCTTATGCTAATTTTAGAGCAGTTACAGGTGGAATAATTAATGTTTCAGGAAGTTCAAAAAATCAGGACATTTCTATTTACACAGGTGGTGTTTTTAATGGTGAACAATTAAGCACCGAACAAACAGAAGTAAGTGTTAATGCTGGTGGAGAAGCTTATGTTAATGCTTCAGAACTTGTAGATGTTAGAATTAAAGCAGGAGGTGATGTCTATATCTACGGAAAACCAAAACAAATTAATGAAAGTAAAGTTTTAGGTGGTCGAGTAAAGCGTATGTAATTCTACGCTCTACATTAATTTCAATAAGACTTTCAACCAAAAAATCTAGATAGCTTTCGTTTAACATTTCTTAATTTGTTTACTACTTTTGTGTAAACCGCAAGTTTACATGTTAGACGATATCTTAAGAGCCATTCCTTTTGGTGTAATTTTAGCTTTTACTATTGGTCCTGTTTTCTTTGTATTATTAGAAACCAGTGCAACTAAAGGTTTTACCAGTGCACTAGCGTTTGATTTTGGTGTAATTTTAGCTGACATAGTTTTTATATTACTCATTTTTATGAGTACAGATACACTTTTAGATAAAATAAAAGATGATCCTAAATTGTTAGTGTTTGGAGGTGTGTTACTTGTAGTTTATGGTTTAATTTCTTTTGTAAAAATTTCTAAATCTTTTAGATCTATTGTTAGAGAACACCACAGAATTAAGCTTCCGAAGAAAGACTATGGAAAACTTTTTGTAAAAGGATTTTTACTCAATTTTATTAATATTGGTGTGCTTTTAGGGTGGTTAGGATTTATTGTTATAGGCACTTCCATTACTAAATCAGAGAATGGTGTAACTGTTTTTATAATCACTATGTTAGTGTCTTATTTTGTATGTGATTTATTCAAAATTGCAGCCGCAAAACGTTTAAAAAATAAGCTAACTCCAAGACGTATTTTTAAAACTAAAAAAATAGTGGCTTTAGTTATTCTTGGCTTTGGCATTTTACTACTTTCTCAAGGACTTTTTCCAGAACTTTACGAAAAAGGGAAGGAACAAATAGATAAAGTAAATCCTATAAACTAAAAAAAGTCTTTAACATTTGTTAAAGACTTTTTTGAGGTGTCGAGCGGATTCGAACCGCTGTAGATGGTGTTGCAGACCACTGCCTAGCCACTCGGCCACGACACCTTATTGCGTGGGCAAATATATAAATTATTACTGTTTTACCCTATACAGACTTACTTTTTTCGTTTTTCAGAAAGTTTAATCGTTACCATTTCAACATCACCACCAATAGGAGGATTAATTTTACTCACAGAAACAGAAACTTTAGAAACTAGTTTATCTTCATTAAGAATTCTATCTATAATATGTTGTGCAACAGTTTCGAGCAGTTTCGAAGGTTTTGCCATTTCTTCACGTACTACCTTATTTAAAAACACATAATCTACAGTATCACTTAAATTATCGGTTTGAGAAGATTTAGATAAATCTGCATTAACTACAACATCTACTCGATAGTCGCTACCAATAGTAGTTTCCTCTTTTAAACAACCATGATTAGCAAATACGCGGATATTTTCAACTTTTATTATTCCCATGCTGCAAAGATAAACCTTCTGTCACTTCGAGTGAATTTCTACAAGAAATTTGTATGGCGAAGCGTTGCTTAGTTCATAACTTGGTTTAATTCGTAAAAAAATCAAAAATATTACTCATAGCGCTAGTTTTAGCTTTAAAAAACTCTGTATAAGTACACTTTTTACAAGTCACTGATGTAAATTTCTTGTTCTGTACATCAAATATTTTAGATAGTGTACCTCCAGTGGCCCTCATTTCACCTAATTCGTAAGTGGTGTTATCGCATTTTGGACATTTGTAATTCATATTTTTTGATTTTGGTTATATACATTCTATCAGTAACATATGGTGCATTAATGTTACATTTTACTTAATTTTGTCAGCTGAATTAGTAATTGTGTTTTAGTACATTTTGACTAACATCTTAAACCTAATTCCTAATACCTAAATAATGTCAGAAGAAACAAAATCACTCAATTTTATTGAGCATATTATAGAAGAAGATTTAGCAAACGGTTTACCAAAAGATAAACTTCGTTTTCGTTTTCCACCAGAACCAAACGGCTATTTACACATTGGTCATACTAAAGCTATTGGCATTAGTTTTGGTTTGGGAGAAAAGTATAATGCACCTGTAAATTTAAGGTTCGATGATACCAACCCAACAAAAGAAGAACAAGAATATGTAGATGCAATAAAACGTGATATTGCTTGGTTGGGTTACCAATGGGAGAATGAACTTTATTCTTCAGATTATTTTGATAAACTTTACGATTGGGCTGTACAATTAATTAAAGATGGAAAGGCTTATGTAGATAGCCAGTCTTCTGAAGTTATGGCGGAGCAAAAAGGTACTCCAACACAATCAGGTACTAATAGTCCTTATCGAGACCGAAGTATTGAGGAAAACCTAGATTTATTTCAACGCATGAAAGCTGGTGAATTCCCTGCAGGTACACATGTATTGCGTGCTAAGATCGACATGGAAGATCCTAACATGCTAATGCGAGATCCTATTATGTACCGCATTATGTATGCACACCACCATAGAACAGGAGATGAATGGTGCATTTACCCAATGTACGATTGGACGCATGGTGAGAGTGATTACATAGAGCAAATTTCACATTCCTTATGTTCATTAGAGTTTAAACCTCATAGAAAACTCTACAATTGGTTTAGGGACAATGTATATGAATATGCTAAAGAGATTTTACCTTTACCACCAAAGCAGCGCGAATTCGCGCGATTAAACTTGTCTTACACCATTATGAGTAAACGTAAGTTGCTTAAATTGGTAGAAGAGAAGGTAGTTTCTGGTTGGGACGATCCGCGTATGCCAACAATTTCTGGATTGCGAAGAAGAGGTTATACACCAAATTCTATTAGAGAATTTATTAAAAAAGTAGGTGTAGCTAAACGCGAAAATGTCATTGACGTCTCATTATTAGAATTTTGCATTCGAGAAGATTTAAACAAAACAGCCAACCGTGTCATGGCTGTTTTAGATCCTGTAAAGGTTGTTATTACCAATTACCCTGAAGATAAAGAAGAATGGTTAGAGGCCGAGAATAATCAGGAAGATGCTTCAGCAGGATATAGAAAAGTACCATTTTCACGAGAACTTTATATCGAAAAAGAAGACTTTAAAGAAGTAGCTGGTAGTAAATTTTTTAGATTAAAGCTTGGAGGCGAAGTAAGACTAAAAAACGCTTACATTATACAAGCGAATGATGTTGTTAAGGATGAAAACGGTGAAGTAACCGAAATTCATTGTACATACGACACAGATACTTCTAAAAAAGTAAAAGGAACACTGCATTGGGTTTCTATAAAGCACGCTATAACTGCAGAGGTCAGAGAATACGATCGTTTATTTATGCACGAAGCACCAGATAGTGATAAGGACAAAGATTTTATGGAATTTTTAAATCCTAATTCATTAAATATTAAAACAGGATACTTAGAGCCAAGTTTATCTGATACTAAAATGGGAGAGCGCTTTCAATTTCAACGATTGGGTTATTTTGTTGTGGATAAAGATTCCACTTCGGAAAAGCTTGTGTTTAATAGAACTGTTGGATTAAGAGATAGTTGGGCAAAGCAAAAAGAGAAACCACAAGCTACTATACAAGCAAAGCCAAAGCCACAACAACAAAAGCGTTCAGCAATCAGCGTCATTCAACAATTAGGTAAAAAATACACTAATTATCCTGAAGACAAACAAACCAAAGTAAAAGCTGAAATTATTGCTCTAGCCAAAGAGGTGTCCTATGACGAATTAGAGCCCTTATTTGCCACTGCTGTTAAAAAAGCAGGTACACGTATCGCTGTAATGATTGCGTTAAAAGAACTGCTTAAAAATGGCTTAGAACGAAATGATGCTGTTAATGAGTTTATAACAAAAGCCTTAGAAGACAAAAACGAACTACTAGTTGCGGAAGCTTCAGAGGTTTAACAATTGTTTAGCAGAGATTGTATTCTATAATGTTTATATTAAAGAAAACTGTTAATTATGGAAAACAAACAGAAAATACTCACCAAAATAGCAACATTAACTAGAGAGATTGAAGATCATCAACCAGAACTTATAAAATATCTTGATGAAACCAGAAGCACTTTACCTAATAATTCTGGTGAGGCTACTTTAAATGATAGTGATTTAAAGAACTATTTAGAGCAATTAGAATCATTAATAGAAAATCATAACAAGGAAAGCTAATTTAACGGTAATTTTCGTATTCATATAAACCTCTTTGTATTAGACTTAGAGGTTTTTTTGTACATTTAATTCAAACTAACTAAAACTATAACACTATGGAATTAAATTATTTAGCTATTGTGGTTTCGGCCGTTGTACCTTTATTAATTGGTGCGATTTGGTACAACCCAAGCGTATTAGGAACAGCTTGGATGAAAGCTTCTGGTATGACTGAAGAAAAAATGAAAAGCGGTAATATTGCTATAATATTTGGTATAACACTGGTACTATCATTTATGTTAGCTTTTACTGTAAACGGCATGGTAATTCATCAAGTAGCTGCGCAACAATTAGCGTTTACAAATCCTGATGCAGAATCATTTCAAGCATTTATGACAGAGTTTGGTAATATGCATCGCAACTATGGTCATGGAGCTTTACATGGTGCAATAGGAGCATTATTTTTTGTCCTACCGGTTTTAGGAATTAATGCACTTTTTGAAAGAAAAGGGTGGAAGTATATCTTAATCAATGTTGGTTATTGGGTAATTACCTTAGCTATTATGGGAGCCATACTTTGTGGTTGGAAATAATAAATTAAACCATAAAAAAAATCCGAAGTGAAAATTTCCGATTTTTTGTTTATAAGAGAAGAGACTATTCGTCATCGTTTTTCTTTTTGGCATTTTTCATGGCTTCTCCAATTTGGTTACTAGCTGTAAAAGATGCCACCATATCATTAAGCATGTTACTACCAGCCTGTGGTGCATTTGGAAGTAAAATTAAGTTACTGTTAGTTTCTTCACCTAAAGACTGAAGCGTATCATAATGCTGGGTTACAACAATAAGAGCAGATGCCTCCTGCGAGTTAATACCAACTCTGTTTAAAACCTCTACAGATTCTTCCAAACCACGAGCAATCTCACGTCTTTGGTCTGCAATACCTTGACCTTGTAAACGCTTACTTTCAGCTTCGGCCTTAGCTTTCTCAACAATTAAAATGCGTTGTGCATCACCTTCAAATTGTGCGGCGATTTTTTCACGTTCAGACGCATTAATACGGTTCATAGCAGCTTTTACTTGAGCATCAGGATCAATATCTGTTACAAGGGTTTTTATAATATCAAAACCGTAATCTAACATCGCGTCATTCAATTCAGCTTTAACCGCCAACGCAATGTCATCCTTCTTAACAAAAACATCATCGAGTTTCATTTTTGGAACTTCCGCGCGCACCACATCAAAGACGTAAGATGTAATTTGTTCATGTGGATAGTCTAATTTATAAAAAGCATCATAAACTTTCTGTGTTAAAACCCTATATTGAACAGAGACCTTTAAACGCACAAAAACGTCATCTAAAGTTTTAGTTTCTATGATAACATCTAATTGTTGAATTTTTAAACTCAAACGGCCAGCAATACGATCTACCAAAGGGATTTTTAATCTTAAACCCGATTGCGCTATAAACTGAAAACGACCAAAGCGTTCTACAATGGCTGCAGTTTGTTGCTTGACAATAAAAAAAGAAGAAATTAAAATAACGAGTCCAAAAAAAACAATTGGTATTAAGTAAATAGGAAAATCCATAGCGATTTTGTTAAATAACGGTTATAAATATGTTTGTACTAAATTAAGCTATATTTGTTTCGAATTGATAAGTAAATCATGAAAAAACAAAGAGATACCTTATTAGTAGTTATTTGTATGGCTTTTGTTACACTTTGCATTGCTCAACATAAGCGTTATGCCATAAAAAATGGAATAGGTCTGCAAGGTGGTGTAACACAGTTTGATATTATCACAGATAATTTTGTGACTAAAAAGAACACCGGATTTATAGGGGGCTTATCTGCTTCTGTAGATATTCCTCACAAATGGTATAATGTAAGCTATAACATTGCGCTTTCTCAAAATCATATTGATATTGCTGCATTTTCATTAGTTAATCCAACAGAAGAATTTGTAGAATACAAGTTGCTCACGGCTCAATTATCATTTTTATTTCATGCTAAATTAATAGGAAGTAACCTAACCTTAGATTTAGGGCCAATGCTACAATACAACGGAGATTTAGAACTTAAAGACAGCTCCAAAGAAGGTTATATAATATCTAATTACGATACCCTTTTAACCGAAGATATTTCTAAAATTTCAAACTTCAACGTAAATGGAGCAGTGGGTTTGTCTGCTGGTTTTGGTGCGTTTAGACTAAGAGCACAATATATTTATGGTTTTACTAATATTTTAGGAAAATTAAATGATGAAGACCTTAATGTTGGTACAAATAATAACAAATTTAAAGGCAACCAGTCTATGATTGCCTTTACTGCTATTATTACGTTTTAGTAATTGTTTGTCATTGCGAATCACGCCAAAAGCGTGATGTGGCAATCTCAAAAAAAAAAGATTACCACGTCATTTGTACCTCATTCTTCGTAATGACACAACTAAATCGTCTTCACCAAAGCATCAATACGCTTAACGGTTTCGGCTTTACCAATCATATACATAATATCAAATACATCTGGTCCTTGTAAAGCACCTACAAGCGCTAAACGTAATGGCATCATCACTTTTCCGAAGCCAATGTCGTTGTCAGTAATCCAACCTTTTATATTGGCTTGAAGATTTTCTACCGTAAAATCTTCGGTTGAATTTACCAATTCAATCACTTTATTTAAAATCTCATCGGTACCTTCTTTTAAAGCCTTTTTAGATGCTTTTTCATCATAATCTGTAGGTGACACAAAGAAGAAGTGACTCAATTCCCAAAAATCACTTACAAACGTTGCACGTTCTTTAATTAAGCCCACAACTAAAGCAATGTAATTCACATCAATATCTTTCAACAAGATGTTTTTTGCTTGAAACTCTGCTGCCAGTTCCAAGTCTAATTGCTGTTGCATATAATGATGGTTAAACCATTTGGTTTTATCAGGATCAAAACGTGCACCTGCTTTGTTAACTCTTGCTAAATCAAAATCATTTACCAATTGCTCTAAACTGAAAATCTCTTGCTCAGTACCAGGATTCCATCCTAAAAAGGCTAAGAAATTCACTACAGCTTCTGCAAAATAGCCATCCTCTTTATAACCTCTGGAAACTTCGTTGGTTTTTGGGTCTGTCCAAGCCAAAGGAAACACAGGAAACCCTAATTTATCACCGTCACGTTTACTTAATTTTCCTTTTCCTGTTGGTTTTAAGATTAAAGGTAAATGAGCAAATTCTGGTGCTTCCCAACCAAAAGCATCGTACAGTAATTTGTGCAAAGCCAATGATGGTAACCATTCTTCACCACGAATTACGTGTGTGATTTCCATTAAATGGTCGTCTACAATATTAGCAAGATGATAGGTTGGCATTCCATCACTTTTGAACAAAATCTTGTCATCAAGAATGTTAGTATCTATAGAAATATCACCTCTAATAATATCTTTTAGTTGCAAAGTTTCATCTTGTGGCGATTTAAAACGCACTACATAATCGTCGCCAGCCTCTAGCTTTGCCTGGGTTTCTTCTTGAGAAAGTACTAAAGAATTTACCAAACGTCCTTTTTCACGATTATGCCAGTTGTAGATAAAGGTTTTGCCTTCTGCTTCGTGTTGTTTTCTGTGTGCGTTAAGTTCTTCAGCAGTATCAAAGGCATAATAGGCTTTGCCTTCAGCAATTAATTGATCAGCATATTGTTTGTACAAATGCTTGCGCTCACTTTGCCTATAAGGACCAAATTTTTCGTTTTTAGAGCTTGTACTGAGCGTAGTCGAAGTAGGACCTTCATCAAACGGAATACCACACCAGTTTAAGGATTTTACAATGTAATCTTCTGCACCTTCCACATAACGGTTTTGGTCGGTATCTTCTATACGCAACACAAAATCGCCATTGTGTTTTTTGGCAAATAAATAATTGAATAAAGCAGTTCTTACACCACCAATATGTAAAGGTCCTGTTGGACTAGGCGCAAAGCGCACACGTACTTTTTTTGACATAATATAATTTCAAAAATTAAGTCTGATTGTCACACTGAGCGTAGTCGAAGTGTCTTCAAAAGCAAGTGCCAACCAGAACAGTGGCAAAGATAAATTTTTGAAATTCAAAGTTCAAAGTTTAAAGTTCAAAGTTTTGGGAACTGAAGACTGAGACTGAAAACTAATTTAACACCATGCTTCTCGGCACACGCTTATTCATAATCTTAAACCAAAGAGGTGGCACCATTGCCAATACCATCGACGTTGGATAGCCAAATGGCATTTGCGGACTATCATCGTGGCAATCTAAGATTTGATATTTTTTTGAAGACTTAAAATGATGATCGCTATGGCGTGTTAATTCATATAACACAATGCGACCTATAACGTGATTAGAGTTCCACGAGTGTATTTCTTTTACACGTTCGTAACGACCAGACTTGGTTTTTAAACGCAGTAAACCATAGTGCTCAATGTAGTTGACAGTTTCAAGCAAAATAAAGCCAACTACACCTGCACAGACAGCAAACAGTAAAGCTGTAGTCCCTAAAAATACCAGAACTATAACTAAATATAATAGTTGAAAAATGGTGTACCACAGCATATCATTCTCAAAAGAAAAGAAAGTTTTCTTATTATTTTTTAAGAGCTTTTTCTGAATGCTCCAAGCATTAAAATACTGTCTAATCGTAGACGTCCACCAAAACGAATACACACTTTGATTGTATTTTGCAGTTGCAGGATCTTCTGGTGTTGCAGCGTGAAGATGATGCCCAAAATTATGTTCAATATAAAAATGCATATAAAAAGAGGGTAGAAGCAAGGCTTTACCCAAAAAGCGTTCGTTAGTTTGTTGTCTGTGTCCAAGCTCGTGACCAACATTAATCCCGTTAACGCCTAAAACAATGCCTACAGAAAAAATGAGTCCAACAAACTCATAAGTTTCCAAAGGTTGACGAGCAACTAATATCAAAGCATAAATCACAATACCATAAACGATTGGTAAGTTGAGGTAAAGTAACCAATCGAAAATCTTACGTTTTAGTCTGCTATCTACTTCTTCAGATTGAAGATTAGTAGTATCCACAGGAAAAATAAGCTCTAAAACGGGAATGCAAACAAATGCAAAAACAGGTGTAGCCCAAACCCAATAGCTCTGAAAACTAAGTCCTAAAACTGCCATAATTGGGATTGAAAATGCCGCTAAATATTTAAGGTCTTTCATTTATAGGCTGATTATTAACAGTTAATCCCTCTAAATTAACACAATCTTACCAAATTTAGGAAATCATCAATTAAAATAAAATTGTAGTTTAGTAAGTTAGAATGTCACATCGCTGTCACATCGAGCGCAGTCGAGATGTTTTTGTTGTGAGATAATGAGGTTCTCGACTGCGCTCGAACTGACAGAAAGAAATAACAGCCAAGAATGAGCAATTTCGAAACCATAAAAAACAAACTACAGCAATTCATTAAAAAATATTATACTAATGAACTGCTAAAAGGCGCCATTTTATTTTTCGCCATTGGCTTGTTATATCTCATTATTACGCTATTTGTAGAATATGTGTTTTGGCTTAACCCAACAGCAAGAACCATTTTATTTTGGGTGTTTGTAGCTGTGGAAGTGGCTTTGTTTGTTAAGTTTATTGCTATTCCGTTAGCACATTTATTCAATCTAAGACAAGGTATAGATTACGAAACTGCTTCAAAGTTGATTGGCAATCATTTTCCTGAAGTCAATGATAAACTATTGAATGTACTTCAGCTTAATCAAAGTCCACAGCAATCCGATTTATTATTGGCAAGTATAGAGCAGAAGTCGCAAGAATTGCAACCCATTCCGTTTAAATCAGCAATCAATTTTAAGACCAATACTAAGTATTTAAAATATGCCGCTATTCCTGTGGTCATCATTTTGTTGTCTTACATCACAGGAAAAATCGATTGGTTTAGTGATAGTTACGAGCGTGTGGTTAACTACAAAACAGCTTATGAGCCACCAGCGCCTTTTCAGTTTTTTGTGTTGAATGAAAACCTTCAAGCTATTGAAGGTAAGGACTTTAAGTTAAAGGTGAAAACCGCAGGCGATGTTATTCCAGAGAATGCTCAGATTCAGTTTAATGGTCAATCATATTATTTGCAACAGGTTGCACCAGGCGAATTTCAATACACATTCAATCTACCGAAAAGCAATATAGAATTCAGTTTATCTGCCAACGACGTCAATTCAAAACCGTATGAATTACAAGTGGTAAACACACCAAACTTGGTCAATTTTGAAATGCTGTTAGACTATCCATCCTACACACAAAAGCAAGATGAGGTATTAAAAAGTACAGGTTCTGCGGTTGTTCCAGAAGGGACAAAAGTCACTTGGAAAGCAATGACCAAAGCCACAAATGCGGTTCATATTTATGCTGAAGATACCTTAACGTTTTCAAAAAATGACAATAACAATTATGAGGCGACCAAGCGATTATTTAGAAATTATAATTACAGCATTTCAACCAGTAATGAGAACCTAAAGGATTACGAAAATCTGGCTTACAACATTTCTGTGGTTAAGGATTTGCACCCTGAGCTCAACATTAAAATGCAAATCGATTCCTTAGATCAGCAAAGTATGTACTTCTATGGTCAGGCGAGTGATGATTTTGGTCTGTCAAAACTGAATTTGGTGTACTATCCAACTGAAGATGAAACTCAGAAAGTTGTAGAGCCGATTAGCATTTCAAAATCTAATTTTAGTGAGTTTGTGAGTGCGTTTCCAAATCAATTCAATTTAGAAGAAGGCGTTAGCTACCAATTGTATTTTGAGGTTTATGATAACGACGCTATTCACAATTATAAGCGCACAAAAAGTAGCGTGTTTAGTTACCGAAAATTAACTAAGGACGAAGAAGAGCAGAAGCAGTTACAAGAGCAAAATGAAACGATAAAAGATATTGGCAAAACGTTTGAAAAATTAGAAGAGCAAGACAAAAAGCTTGAAGAATTTTCTAAAACCCAAAAGGAAAAGCAAGAGCTTAACTTCAACGATAAAAAGAAATTTGAAGATTTCTTAAAACGTCAAAAACAGCAAGAGCAGTTGATGAAAAATTTCAACAAAAAATTGCAGGATAATTTAGAAGAATTTCAGGAAGAAAAGAAAGAAGACCAATTTAAAGAAGACTTAAAAGAGCGTCTTAAAGAGAACGAAGAAAAGCTAAAGCAAGATGAAAAATTGCTTGAAGAACTGGAAAAGCTGAAAGATAAAATCAACAAAGAAGAGTTTACCCAAAAACTTGAAGAACTAGCCAAACAAAACAAAAATAAAAAACGAAGTATGAAGCAACTCTTAGAGTTGACCAAGCGTTTTTATGTGATGAAAAAGGCTGAAAAAATTGCTAATCAGTTAGACGATTTAGCGAAGAAGCAAGAAGAACTTTCTAATAAAGACAAAGAGAACACCAAAGAAAAGCAAGACGAATTAAATAAAGAATTCCAAAAGCTTCAAAAAGATATCGAAGATTTAAAACAAGAGGACAGACGATTGCAGAAACCGATGAACGTTCCTGTAGATGAGTTTTTAGAAGATGGTATAAAGTTTGATCAAAAGGAAGCTAAAGAAGCACTTGAGAAGAAGCAAGAGAAAGAAAGTGCAGGTAAGCCTAGTGAAGCACAAGAGCAGCAACAAAACGCTCAGGAAAAGCAGAAAAAAGCTGCTAAAAAGATGAAGCAGATGAGTGAGCAGATGATGCAAATGATGTCTGGTGGTGGCGGAGGTGGAGGCGACCAAGCCTCTGAAGATGCTGATGCTTTGCGTCAGATTCTTGAGAATCTTTTATTGTTTTCTTTCGACCAAGAAGCGCTGATGAATACTTTTGAAAGTATTGATATCAACAATAACAAATACGGTAAATACATCATTAACCAAAGTAATTTAAGAGAGCACTTTGAGCACATTGATGATAGTTTGTTTGCATTGTCCCTGCGTCAACCAAAAATTTCTGAGAAAGTTAATGAGCAAATCACAGAGGTGTATTTCAATATAGATAAAGCGCTTGGTCATTTGACTGAAAACCGTTTATATCAAGGTGTGTCTTCTCAGCAATATGTCATTACAGCTAGTAACGAATTGGCGAGCTTTCTGAGTGATGTTTTAGATAATATGGAAATGCAAATGAATATGCAGCCAGGATCTGGAGGTGGTGGCGGACAGCAACTTCCGGATATTATTATGAGTCAGGAAGAGCTCAACAAGCAAATGGAAGAGGGTGTAAAAAAGAACGAACAAGGCAAGCAAGGCGAAGGTGAAAAGCCAGGACAAGAAGGCAACGAAGGCAAAGAAGGCGAGGGAAAACAGCCAGGAGAACAAGGACAAGAAGGTCAGCAAGGACAGAGTGGACAAAGTGGCGAGAATGGACAGTCTGGAGAACAGCAAGGCAAAGGTGGGCGGAACGGAAAAAATGGCCAACAGGATGGAGACGGTAATCAAGAAGGTAGTGAAGGTAAAAACGGAAAAGACGGCAAAGGAAAAGACGGCAAAGGAAAAAATGGTAAAAACGGAAATGGTTCTAATGGAGATGGTAATGGAGAAGAACAAAATGATGGTTATGGTGAAGGTGGAAGAGAAGAACAAAATGAAGAATTATTCAAAATTTATCAGCAACAACAACAATTACGTCAGGCCCTAGAAGACCGCTTATCTAAAGAAGGTAAGATTGAATCTGCTGGCGAATTGATAAAGCAAATGGAAGATATAGAGTTGGATTTATTGAACTACGGTTTCACAAATCAAACGCTTCAAAAGATGATGGATGTACAACATCAATTATTAAAATTGGAAAATGCCACCTTTATGCAAGGTCAGGATACGAAGCGTGAATCTGAAACAAATAAGAAGGATTTCGACACCAACAATCCAAGTCAAATTCCAACAGCAAAACAATACTTTAACACTACAGAAATATTAAACAGACAAGCACTACCTTTGCAGAATCATTTCAAGAAAAAGATTCAAGAATATTTCAAAAGCAATGATTAGTTTTAATTACGAAACCGATTTTAAATTAGAGAATGAAACTCAGATGTCCGAGTGGATTTCTAAAAGCATTAATTCAGAAAATTGTAAAGAAGGAGAGTTGAATTACATCTTCTGTTCCGATGATTATCTGCATAAAATCAATGTTGATTTTTTAAATCACGACACGTTAACAGACATCATCAGCTTTGATTATTCGGTAGGAAAAGAACTACACGGAGATATCTACATTTCAGTAGAACGTGTAGAAGATAATGCTATAGATTTTGATGTGTCTTTTGAGGATGAACTGGCACGTGTAATGATTCACGGTATTCTGCATTACTGTGGATATAAAGACAAGAGTGAGGAAGATGCTAAGTTGATGCGCTCTAAGGAAGAGTACTATTTGAGTACGCGTTCTTAGTCTTGTGTTTTCGATGTATCTTTGCACGTTTATTTTTAATGAAATTCTAGTTGTTCCACGTGGAACAATTGCTTGGTGGCTTCGAGGGCCTCTGCCACCAAACTGAAATGGTCACTGAGGCTCTCGAAGTGATAAAAGCAGAACAGAATGTTTAATGAAGTTTACGATGTAATTGTAGTTGGTGCAGGTCACGCAGGAAGTGAAGCTGCTGCTGCTGCTGCCAATATGGGAAGTAAGACGTTGTTAATTACAATGAACCTTCAAAATATTGCACAGATGTCTTGTAATCCGGCAATGGGTGGAATTGCTAAAGGACAAATTGTACGAGAGATTGATGCGCTTGGTGGTTATAGCGGAATTGTGTCTGACACGTCTGCAATTCAATTCAAGATGCTGAATAAATCTAAAGGACCTGCAATGTGGAGTCCTAGAGTACAATCTGACAGAATGCGTTTTGCAGAAGACTGGAGATTGCTGTTAGAGCAAACACCGAATCTCGATTTTTACCAGGAAATGGTGTCTGGATTAATCATAGAAAACCATAAAATTGTTGGTGTGAAAACCTCTCTCGGAATAGAAGTAAAAGCCAAAACGGTTGTACTTACAAACGGTACTTTTTTAAATGGTTTAATTCATATTGGAGATAAAAACTTTGGTGGAGGTAGAGCGGGAGAAAGAGCTGCTACTGGAATTACCGAAGACCTGATTAAACTTGGTTTCGATTCTGGTAGAATGAAAACAGGAACACCGCCAAGAGTAGATGGAAGATCTTTAGATTATTCTAAAATGATTGAACAACCAGGAGATGAAAACCCAGAGAAGTTTTCATATTTAGATGATACAAAACCTTTGACTGAACAACGTTCTTGTCATATGACTTACACCAGTCCAGAAGTGCACGATTTACTTCGTGAAGGGTTTGATAGATCGCCAATGTTTAATGGTAGAATTAAAAGTGTTGGACCTCGTTATTGTCCATCGATAGAAGATAAGATTAATCGATTTGCAGACAAGGATAGACATCAACTATTTGTAGAGCCAGAAGGATGGAATACAGTTGAAGTTTATGTGAATGGCTTCTCAACATCCTTACCAGAAGATGTTCAGTTTAATGCTTTACGTTCTGTAGCTGGTTTTGAAAATGTGAAATTTTTTAGACCTGGTTACGCAATAGAATACGATTATTTTCCACCTACACAATTAAAGCATACTTTGGAAACAAAGTTGGTTGAGGGTTTATATTTTGCTGGTCAGATTAACGGAACAACAGGTTATGAAGAAGCAGCATCTCAAGGATTAATGGCAGGTATAAATGCGAGTTTAAAAGTACAAGAACGCGATCCATTTACCTTAAAAAGAGATGAAGCTTATATAGGTGTTTTAATAGATGATTTAATTACAAAAGGTACAGAAGAGCCTTATCGTATGTTTACCTCTCGTGCAGAATATAGAACGCTTTTAAGGCAAGATAATGCAGATTTTAGATTAACACCAAAAGGATACGAACTTGGTTTAGCTTCTGAAAAACGATTAAAACGAATGGAAGAGAAGCAGTCTAAAGCCTCAAATTTCGTTCAGTTTTTTAAAGATACTAGTGTAACTCCAGATGAAATAAATCCGATTTTAGAGTCAAAAGATTCTGCTAAAGTGAAGCAACAAGATAAGATGTTTAAGTTGTATGCGCGACCAAATATCACGATTGAAGATATGCAAAAAGTGGCTTCTGTTGATGCTTATATTTCTGAGAACAATTTAGATTCTGAGATTATAGAGCAAACCGAAATTCAGGTTAAATATGCTGGTTATATTGAAAAGGAAAAGAACAATGCAGATAAGTTAAACCGTCTTGAAAATGTAAAAATTCCATCGAACTTCGATTACTCAAAACTGAAATCTATGAGTATGGAAGCAAGGCAAAAGTTAACCGAAATTCAGCCAGTAACCATTTCACAAGCATCAAGAATTAGTGGAGTATCACCTAACGATATTTCTGTTTTATTGGTGTATTTAGGTAGGTAAAATTCCTGCGAATGCCGGAATTTCAAGAATTAAAAACATATATGTTCCACGTGGAACAACGATGGTGGCTTCGAGAGCCTCAGCCACCGATTTTGGTCATTGAGGCTCTCGAAATGACCAACTAATGATAAACGACAAACCAACATATCTCACCGTAAAAGATCATTCCGTTTCTGGAGAAGAATTTCAATTATTGCACAATGAGGCATTGGATATGTTGGAAACATTTCCACAACCTCAGAGCGAAAAACTCTCAGAATATTACAAAAGTGAAGACTACATTTCGCACACAGATGCCAAGCGAAATCTGTTTGAAAAAGTGTATCATTTAGTCAGAATGATTTCTTTAAAACGAAAACTGAAACTGATTAATTCATTTCAATCTGAAGAAAAAACACTTTTAGATATTGGATGTGGTACAGGCGATTTTTTAGAAATTGCAAAAAATAATAATTGGGATGTTGTTGGTGTTGAGCCAAACGAACAAGCAAGAGCAATTGCAAATTCTAAAACCAATAATTCGGTTTTCGATATTCAACATTTAGAAACTTTACAAGAAAACAGTTTCGATGTTATTACACTTTGGCACGTTTTAGAACATTTACCAGATTTAGATATGCACGTTAAGCTTTTTAAGTATTTATTAAGACCAAACGGAACTTTGGTAATTGCTGTGCCAAATTTTAAAAGTTACGATGCGCAACATTACAAAAACTTTTGGGCTGCTTATGATGTGCCGAGACACCTTTGGCATTTTTCAAATACATCGATAGAAAAATTGTTTCACGAGGAACAATTAAAACTGGTGAAAAGCTTACCAATGAAGTTTGATGCTTACTATGTGAGTCTACTTTCAGAAAAATACAAATCGGGTTTTATGAATCCTGTTAAAGCATTTTGGATTGGATGGCGCTCAAATCTCGAAGGAAACCGCACTAAGGAGTATTCTTCGCATATTTACGTCTTAAAATCTAAGAATATTTAATATTACAACCAATAAAAGCTTGTTCTGTTTTAATACACGCAATCGCATTACTAAAAATCAAAAGCGTCTTAAAACGCCTTATTTTAACCCATGTTTAATTGATGCTGATTATTTAAAATAAAAGCAACCATAGATTTTGGCTATGGTGTAAAAAATTTCCAAAACACAAGTCAACTTTTATACATTTGCAAAAATTTAATTCAAACTACAATATGAAAAGAGCAATTGCCTTATTAATTATTTTAATTTCATTTTCGTCTTGCCAGGAGCAACAAAAAATCGGATTTATAGACAGAACAAAAGCCATTAACGAATATCAAGCTAAAAAAGATATTGAAGATAAATACAAGCCAAAAAATGACGCTTATATAAAAAGACGTGACAGTTTGGTAAAACAATTTGAATTTGATTATCAAAACGCAGCTGTGAAAGCTCAAAGGATGAGTCCTAAAAAACAACAAGAATTAGCTCAGGAGTTTCAACAAAGAGATGCGTTATTAAGACAACAAATTCAGTTTGAAAAAGAAGAATTAGAAAAAGAGTTTACAACCGAAATTGATTCAGCAATGTCAAAGTTCAAAACCTTTGTTAAGAATTATGGCAAAACAAATGGTTACACTTTTATTTTAGGCACTAGCGACTTAACAAATTCTGTAATGTATGGATCTGAGACTACTGATATTACAGATGCTGTAATTAAGGCATTAAATGAAGATTATAAAAAGTAATTAATACTTACTAAATAAAGCAAAATTAGCCGAGCTTACGCTTGGCTTTTTTTATGAAGTAAACGCGTTAATTTAATGGACAAATCTGTAAGAATTATCTTAGAACTACCATTGCGTTCAATATGATAAATGGCATCTTGTATTTCGTTTAAGATATCCATAATATTGGCATTGTGTACAAAAGGAGCAAACTTTTCTAGCTGAAAATTTTCAGAACGAGGTTCTAGGTATACGAGATCATTTGCACTATAATTAAGAAGTAATGCTTGTCTAAAATAATTAAGGCAAAACGCCAAAAATTTCTTTTGAGTTTCACGACCAGTTTTGGCAATTTCATCAGACCAAGAAATCAAATCGTGAATGGATTTTTTATTACCCTTTGCTTTAAAAGCAGATCGTACCCAAAAAACAAACCATTTTTCAAACTGAATATCTTCACTATCTTGATAAATAAGGTCGCAAGCCTTGTTATAGTTTCCATTTGCTTGATGTGCGATTCTGCTGGCAACTGATTTTTCTATGTGGTAATTTTCAACTAAAGCATCAGAAATAACATCCTCTGCTAAAGGCGGAAAATGTAAAATTTGACAGCGAGATCTAATTGTATTTATAATTTGCTCCTCGTCTTCAGCAATGAGTATAAAAATGGTTTTCTCAGGTGGTTCTTCAATTAATTTTAGCAACTTATTGGCGGCAGCAGTATTAATTTTTTCTGCCATCCAGATAATCATCACTTTATAACCGCCTTCGTAAGACTTTAAGGATAAAGATTTTACGATTTCATAAGCTTCATCTACACCAATTTGACCTTGCTTATTATCTACACCAAGTAATTTATACCAGTCAAAAAGATTTCCATAAGGCTGTTCATCAAGGAGTTGCCTCCATTCTTCCAAATAAAAATTAGAAACGGGTTTGCTTTTTACCTTGTCGCTTGTTGTTACAGGAAAAGCAAAGTGTAGGTCTGGATGAGAAAAATTCTTAAATTTTAGATTACAAGATTCATTACCACCCAAATTTTCACCATTGGTATTGTTGCATAAGATATACTGTGCATAGGCTATAGCCATTGGTAAAGTTCCGGAGCCTTCAGGACCAACAAATAATTGGGCATGTGCAATTCTACCTTCATCTACACTTTTAGTGAGGTGATTTTTAATGTGAGTTTGTCCTAAAATCTTTGAAAACTGCATGTGGCAAAACTAGTAATATTTTATGGTTTTAAAATAGATATACTTATGCTATGTTACGACTTCATTATTTTCTGCCTATATTGAAATTATACAGTTGGCTTTTGAGCAATATGCGTGTATATTTGTGATACAAATTTTATAAAAAAATGAAGACACTAAACGATTTCAATTTCAAAGATAAAAAGGCATTAGTAAGAGTAGACTTTAACGTGCCACTAAACGATAATTTTGACGTAACTGATGCTACAAGAATTGTTTCTGCAAAACCAACAATTATCAAGATTTTAGAAGATGGGGGAAGTTGTGTTTTAATGTCTCATTTAGGAAGACCAAAAGGCGTACAAGATGAATTCTCTTTAAAACACATAAAATCTAAGGTTGAAGATATACTTGGTGTTGAAGTGAAATTTGCACCAAATTGTGTTGGTGCTGAAGCAGAAGAGAAGGCTAATGCATTACAACCAGGTGAAATTTTACTGCTCGAAAATTTGCGTTTTCATGAAGAAGAAAAGCAAGGAGATAAAGACTTTGCCGAACAATTATCTAAGCTTGGAGATATCTATGTAAATGATGCTTTTGGTACAGCACATAGAGCACATGCCTCTACAACAATAGTAGCACAATTTTTCCCAGAGTCTAAGTGTTTTGGTCATTTATTAGCAAAAGAAATTGAAAGTATTAAAAAAGTATTAGAAGATGGTGAAAAACCTGTATTAGCGGTACTTGGTGGTGCAAAGGTTTCTTCAAAAATTACAGTTATTGAGAATATTTTAGATAAAGTAGACCACCTTATTGTTGGAGGTGGAATGACTTTTACCTTTATTAAAGCTTTGGGCGGTAAAATAGGAGATTCTATTTGTGAAGATGATAAAATGGAGTTAGCTCTAGATATATTGAAACAAGCCGAAGCAAAAGGAGTTAAAATTCATTTACCTGTAGATGTTGTTGCTGCGGATGCTTTTAGTAATGATGCAAATACGCAGATTTGTGACGTAAGACAAATACCAGATGGCTGGCAAGGTTTGGATGCAGGACCAGAGTCTCTTAAAATTTTTGATAAAGTTGTAAACGAAAGTAAAACTATACTTTGGAATGGACCTCTTGGTGTTTTTGAATTAGAATCGTTTTCAAAAGGAACAATAGCTTTAGGAGATTCTATTGCAAATTCTACTAAAAACGGAGCTTTTTCATTAGTTGGTGGTGGTGATTCTGTTGCGGCTGTAAAACAGTTCGGTTTTGAAAATAAAGTGAGTTACGTAAGCACTGGTGGTGGTGCAATGTTAGAGAGCCTAGAGGGAAAAACACTACCTGGAATTGCAGCAATTTTAGAATAATTGAATGATAAAAATTAGATGCTCAACTTTTTTAAATTGAGTATTAGTTATAAAAAGTACTATTTTTAGACCTACTAACGTTACGTATAGTAGGTCTTTTTTTAAATATATGCATTACAAATACAACATTTCATTTATACTCTTTGCTTTAGTAAGCTTTGGTTTTTCTCAAATAAAAACAGACACAATTATTCCAATACATAAAACTGGAGATTCTATAATTGATGGAAAGTTGCTTAATAGCGGAAAAATTATTCCTGCTGAACCAGATACTCTCAATATTAAAGACCTTAAGGATCATCCTGAAGCTGCAGAATTAGATCAAAAGTGGCTTGAAGAATTATACAGTAACGCTCTTTACGATACAATATATAAATCAGTTACAGAGCTTACCTATGAGCCTATTGACTATCCAGAATTATCAACCGACACCTTAAAGGCTAGATTAGAGCGTCTTAATGCGCGAACACCATTTAACGTAGAGTACAATCCGTCTTTAGAAAGTGTTATAAAACGCTACTTAAAACACAGAAGAACTTCATTAGAACGATTAATGGGATTAAGTCATTTTTATTTTCCAATGTTTGAGGCAGAATTTGATAATTACAACATTCCACTCGAAATGAAGTATCTATCAATTGTGGAATCTGCATTAAAACCAAGAGCACGATCTAGAGTAGGCGCAACAGGCTTATGGCAGTTTATGTTTGGCACAGGGAAAGAGTACGATTTAGATGTAAGTAGTTATGTAGATGAACGTAGCGACCCTATACGTTCTACAACAGCAGCGGCAAAATATTTAGCGCGATTGTACAAGATTTTTGGTGATTGGGATTTAGCACTAGCAGCTTACAACTCTGGTCCAGGTAATGTAAATAAAGCCATTAGACGATCTGGTGGATATAAAAATTATTGGAACATTAGGGCAAATCTACCACGAGAAACAGCAGGTTATGTTCCGGCATTTTTGGCAACTATGTATATTTTTGAGTATGCTGAAGAACATGGTTTTAAGCCAGAACGACCACCTTTTCAGTTAATACAAACCGACACCATTCATGTAAAGCAAATGATAACTTTAGATCAGGTTGCAGAAACTACAGGTGTAAATATTGAAGAACTTCAGTTTTTAAACCCTTCATACAAATTAGATATTATACCTGAAATAGAAGGAAAAACGTATGTCTTACGGTTACCTAGAGAAGCTGTCGGTGTTTTTACTACAAACGAGGATAAAATTTATGCTTTTGCAAAAGCGGAATTTGATAAACGTGAAAAACCATTACCACAACTCTTTAATGCAGATACTAAGGTACGCTATCGTGTAAAAAGCGGAGATTATTTAGGTAAAATTGCTAGGCGTTACGGAGTAAGGGTTAGCCAAATAAAACGATGGAATGGTTTACGAAGCAACAATCTAAAAATAGGACAACGTTTAACCATCTACCCAAGAAAACCTGTAGTAACAACTCAAACTGCTAAACCCAAAACATCAGTGAGTACAAGTGGCAGAAAAACATATAAAGTAAAATCTGGTGACTCACTTTGGAGTATAGCACAAAAATTTTCTGGAGTTTCTGTTCAAAATCTTAAAGATTGGAACGATATTAGTGGTAATAAACTCAAAATAGGAATGACACTTATTGTGTCTGAGTAATAAACCAACAAAAAATATAAATTATGAGAACGCTTTATGCACTTGTATTATGCTTATTGCTAACAGCTTGTGGTGAAGAAAAGCAAGGCGATAAAAAAAGGTACTTACCAGAATCTAATGGAAACTTAAATAGTATTTCCGTAGTTATAGATAACGATTTGTGGGAAGGTAAAATAGGGGAAACCATTAGAAAAACCTTTGCAGCTTCTATTTATGGTTTGCCAGTGGACGAGCCTATGTTTAAACTTCGCCAAATACCACCACAAGTATTTGACGGATTTGCAACACGAAGCAGAATAATCCTTAAGATTGAAAAAGGTGAAACTATTGAGCCTACCACTAAAATTGCAAATGAGGCCTTTGCAAAACCTCAAACGGTAGCAATTGTTGGTGGTAAAACAAATGATGACATTATCTATCAAATTACCGAAGCTAAGGATAAAATTATAGATGCTTTTAATAAAGAAGAAGTTAAGGAAAAACAAAGACGTATTAAATTAGATCTGTTAGATGTAAGCTCCATAGAGAGTAAATTAGGATTTACCGTTAATATTCCTTCTGCTTACAGAATCGCAAAAGCAGATGATGATTTCTTTTGGATTAGAAAAAATCTTAGCAACTCTAAGACTATCGAGGTCATGTTTTATGAAGTTCCATTAGAAACAATATCTCAAGGAGATAGTACTGTGGTGGATATTGTAAAAATGAGAGACAACATTACAAAAACCAGAATACCGGGAGAAGATGATATTTATATGGCAGTGGATGATGCGTACGCGCCAGGAATGTTTGATGCCATTGTAGATAATAAACCAGCTTACGAGGTAAGAGGTATTTGGGAAATGAAAGGGTTTACAATGGCTGGCCCATTTATCACATATGCAATAGAAGATAAAGTAAACAAACGCTATCTTATTGCTGATGGTTATGTTTATGCACCATCATTGCAAAAAGCAGAATATGTTTTTGAGCTAGAATCGATTATAAAATCCATTAAAATTAAGTAATAAAAAAGCCAACTTTTTAAAGTTGGCTTTTTTAATAATATACACAATATTTATTGTTCTTCTTTTTTATCGGAAGCTTCATCTTTACTGGCATCTTTAAATTCTTTTATGCCGCTTCCTAAACCTCTCATTAATTCAGGAATCTTTTTTCCACCAAATAAAAGTAATATTGCCACAACAATTAATACTATTTGCCAAGGTCCAAAGGCTCCTAAAAATATACTACTAGAAATCATAACTTCAAATTTAGACTGCAAAGTTAATAATTAAACTTTAATAATAGCGCTGTTACTTTAACTTTAATAACTATTACCAATGCTGTTTCACTATTTTATTTATTTTTGTTTTAATGGCAAAAAAGAAAAAAAAAGAAAAGAAGTTTACTAAAAAACTGCTTCATAAGTATCGTCTCGTTATATTAAACGAGGACACTTTCGAAGAACGTTTTGCAATAAAACTTACGCGTCTCAATGTGTTTGTTTTAACGTCCATATCTGCAATTTTACTGATTTTCCTTACAATACTTTTAATCGCATTTACACCATTAAGGGAGTACATACCGGGTTATTCTTCGGCAAAGCTCAAAAAAGAAGCGACAATGCTTAATTATAAAACAGATTCCTTAGTTCAAGAATTAGAGCTTAACAAACGCTATTATGCATCTATTAGAAAGGTACTTACAGGAGATGTATCAACAGTAGATTTTAATAGAGATTCTGTTATAGAAGCCGCAAAAAATGATCCTGAAATTCTTCAGACCACAACTAATAGAGAAGATTCTTTACTAAGAGATAAGGTTGAAAAAGAGGATAAATATAATCTTTTTGATGACGCTTCAAACCAAACTAACTTTGTGTTATTCCCACCTGTAAACGGAACCATTTCAGAAGGTTACAATATAGAAGATAAACACTATGCCGTGGACGTTGTTGTTGCAACCAATACACCTGTAAAAGCTACAGCAGATGGAACGGTGATATTTGCCGAATGGACTGTAGAAACAGGATATGTTGTTATCATTGAGCATAACCAAGAGTTAATTTCTGTTTACAAACACAATGCTGCAATAACGAAAGCACAAGGTGATTTGGTAAAAGCAGGAGAAGTTATTGCTATGTCTGGCAACACAGGCGAATTTAGTACAGGACCACATCTTCATTTCGAACTATGGAGTAAAGGCTATCCAGTAAACCCAACCAATTTTATTGATTTTCAGTAATGCAATCAATTAAAGCAGCACTATCTAAACCTTTTGCAAAACTAATTGCAAAACGCATAAATAAATGGGCTTCTCAACCTATAGAAACTCAAGAAAAGGTATTTCAAAATTTAATCAAGGAGGCCAAAAACACTGTTTTTGGAAAAGATCATAAGTTCAATACGATTCAATCTTATGAAGATTTTAAGAAGCAAGTTCCTGTAAGAGATTATGAAGCGTTAAGGCCTTACGTAGAACGTGTTGTAAATGGTGAAGAAAACATACTTTGGAACGGCAAGCCAATTTATTTTGCTAAAACATCAGGAACGACCTCTGGCGCTAAGTATATTCCAATAACCAAAGAAAGCATGCCTACTCATGTAGAAGCAGCACGAAATGCAATCTTAATGTATATACATGAGACAGGAAATGCAAAGTTTGTAGATGGTAAGATGATTTTTCTTCAAGGAAGTCCAATTTTAGAAGAAAAACATGGTATAAAATTAGGGAGACTTTCAGGTATAGTAGCTCATTATGTGCCAAAGTATCTTCAAAAAAACAGAATGCCAAGCTTAGAAACTAATTGCATAGAAGATTGGGAAACTAAGGTTAATGCTATTGTAGAAGAGACGGTTAATGAAGATATGAGCATCATATCCGGAATTCCATCTTGGGTACAAATGTACTTTGAAAAATTGATTGATAAGAAAGGGCAAAAAGTGGGAGATATATTCAAAAATTTCAACTTATTTATTTTCGGAGGAGTTAATTATGAACCATACAGAGCAAAATTTGAAAATTTAATAGGTCGAAAAGTAGATAGCATAGAGTTGTATCCCGCAAGTGAAGGATTTTTTGCATTTCAGGATAAACAAGACCAAAAAGGCATGCTACTGCAATTAAATTCTGGAATATTCTATGAGTTTATAGAAGCAGAACACTTCTTTGATGAGTACCCAAATCGTGTTACCATTAAAGATGTTAAGCTTGGAGTTAACTATGTAATGATTATTTCTACCACAGCGGGTTTATGGGCTTATAATATTGGTGATACGGTAGAGTTTACATCATTAAAACCCTATAGGGTTATTGTAAGCGGAAGAATAAAACATTTCATCTCAGCTTTTGGAGAACACGTTATAGGTAAGGAAGTAGAGCAAGCGCTTAAAGAGGCTACGGCAAATACCGATATTACAGTAAACGAATTTACTGTAGCTCCACAAATTAACCCTTCTAAAGGGTTACCATACCATGAATGGTTTATAGAGTTTGAAAACGAACCAAAAGATGAACCAGAGTTTATATGTAAGTTAGAGACATCACTTCAAAAACAGAATAGTTATTACTTTGATTTAATTGAAGGAAAAGTTTTAAGACCTTTGGTAATCACTAAAATTAAAAAAGATGGATTTCAAAACTATATGAAGTCTATAGGAAAACTTGGTGGTCAGAACAAGATACCAAGACTGTCAAACGACAGAAAAATAGCGAATAAGTTAAATGATCTCAAATTAACTAAATAAAGCTATATTTGCACGCTAAATAGAGTATGAGTACAGCTAACACGAGACATGAAAGAACAAGGGCGCAAGAGAGCTCTAATGCTATAGAACGCATGTATATAACAATGCGTCATCTATTTAATCGTGGATTTTATAAACCAATGGGTGTTTCTGGTGAAACTTTGCGAGAGGCCCTTTTATTATTAAGGCCAGAAATATATGGATCTATTGGCGAGGAGAAAGCTGAATTAGATGGTTTGCTTTATGTTATAGACCGTTTACCTCAAGGCATTGAAGAATGTACCTTTATTAATTTAACAAGTGATGAAGGTTATGCAAACTCTCACTTTAAGCCAATTATACCACCCAAAAGAAGGCGTAATTGTTATCGTATAGATGATGAGCAAATGAATATTGAGATTACTCGAGGACGTTCAGAAATATATGATATTTTAACTCATCTCACATTTTTGTTTGTTGAATCGCACAAGATTAGTAAGCGAGTTTTAATTGATGAAGAAGGTTCAACGGTAAGGGATTGGCAAAAGCTTGAAAAGGCAGTTATCTCAACAAAAAAATTAACCCAAAAAGAACGAGAAATTGCCATCACCCACACCGCAAATATTTTAGGTAGAACATTTAATGAGTTAACAGAAGTCTACCCTAAATTTGCTATAGACAGTCAACCTGAGCGATTATTACATATAGTATATTGGCTTGGAAAACTAGCAATAGAAGAAATAATAAAAGGCAATAAAAGAACCATTACATTTAGCCCTGTTTTAAGGGAGCGATTAGGGCATCATATCCACGGTGAGATTTGGGCAGACAACATAAAATCTGTATTACACAAAAACGGTTTACTTCAAAGGCCAATTCATATTATTAGTGCTAATATGCACAGTGTAATGAATTCCTTATTTGCCAAAGGAACACTCAGGGGCGAAGAGGCTAAAAGGAATATTTTTGAAGTTTTTGAGACCTTGAGTAGCCCAAAAAGTTCTGCAATGCGCAATAAAGTAGAGAAATCTGCGTTGCAAAACGGAATGATATATATTAAGGATACTTCTGGAACCAACATAGATGTTCAAATTTTTGATACAGATAAAATAGATTTTTCTAAAACAGATTTTAATTATTTAGAAACAAACAAAGACGATAAAGCTGTAATTTTTGTTATGGATTATGCCTTTGGCGAACAGGCCTACGAGACTTTAGATGAGTTTTTAAAACCAATTAAAGTTGATGGTGGAAAAGTCCACTTAGATGTAAAGTCTATTTCTATAATGGGTAAGGCAGGAATTTTAGAAGGGGGAAAGGGAGATGTAATGATACCATCCGCTCATATTTTTGAAGGTACTGCAGATAATTATCCTTTTAAAAATGAACTTAGTAAACAGGATTTAGTAGATTGTGGAGTTGATGTTTATGAAGGAACCATGATAACAGTTTTGGGCACATCCTTACAAAATAAAGAGATTTTAAAGTTCTTTAAAAAATCTACTTGGAATGTTATCGGTTTAGAAATGGAAGGTGCTCATTATCAAAAAGCCATACAAGCTGCATCAAAAGTAAGAGGAAGTATAAACGAGGATGTTAAAGTTAGATACGCTTACTACGCCAGTGATAATCCTTTAGAAACAGGGAGTACCCTAGCCTCTGGTGGATTAGGCACGTCAGGAGTAAGACCTACATACGTAATTACAAAGAAAATACTAGAACAAATATTTAATTCTTAATAAATGAATCAAGAAGCACCAAAAAGCCCTCAAAATGAGGAGGTAGATTTAATACAAATTTTTAAATATTTCGGGAAATTTTTAGACCGTATTTATAACTTTTTTAAATCTATTTTTAAAGGTTTTCTATCTATTATAATTCAAATTATTAAAGCCATAATAGACAATTATAAAATTGTTTTTGGCTCTATGTTAATTGCGGCAGTTATAGGGTACGGATTAGAGAAAACAAAAGAAGACGTTTACCTTTCGAAAATGTTGGTAAAGCCTTATTTTGACTCTAAATTTCAACTAGTTGCTAATATAGATTTTTATAATGCCTTAATAGCAGATAAAGACTATTCTCAGCTACAACGTATTTTCAATATTTCAGAATCAGATGCCGAAAAGATAATAGATTTTGAAATACACCCTGGACCAGAAAATGAGAATGATCAAATAGCGCAGTATGATAAGTTTCTAAAATCAATTGACAGTCTAAGAGCTCAAGAGGTTTCATTTGAAAATTTTATTGAAAACAGAAGTATTTATTCTGGCGATATTTTTGAAATAAGTGTAAAATCTCATAAAAAAGACATTTTTAGATCCCTAGAAGTAGGCTTAAACTCAACATTCTCCAATGCCTACTCGGCCAAAAAAATGAAAAAAAGAGATTCTATTTTAAAAATTGAGAAAAATAGAATTTTAGCGTCTTTGGAAGAGGTTGATTCTTTGAAAAAGGTTTATATAGGCATAAAAAAAGAGGAGTCGAAATCAGATAGAAAGTCTTTTTCCACACAAGATGGATTTACTTACATAGAACAACGTACGGAAACTAAAGAATATGAGTTAATCGAAAAGCAAATAAAATTACAACAAGATCTTAGTGCGCTAGAAACTCAAAAAGTCGAAGAGGACGAATTTTTCGATACTTTGTCAAGTTTTCCTGAAGTAGGCGCTAAATACGTTGATTTAAGTGAAAGATATTCCATAATTTTTCCAATTCTAATTTTTATTTTCCTATCTATTTTATATTTAGCAAAGAAAATAATAAGGTATGTCAAGTCTTATGAAGTATAAAAAAAACCTATTAATTACAGGAGGCGCAGGTTTTATAGGCTCACATGTTGTAAGACTATTCGTAAACAAGTACTCTAATTACAATGTTTACAACCTAGACAGCTTAACTTATGCAGGCAATTTAGAGAATTTAAAAGATGTTGAGGATAAAGAGAATTATCACTTCATTAAAGCAGACATAAATGATGAAAAAGTTATTGAGGACCTTTTTATAGAGCACCAATTTGACAGTGTTATACACCTAGCCGCAGAGTCTCATGTAGACAGATCTATAAAAGATCCTTTAGCATTTGTTAAAACCAATATTATAGGCACCCTAAATCTTTTAAATGCGTTTAAGAAATTGTGGAACAACAATTTAGAGGAAAAAAGATTTTACCATGTGAGTACAGATGAGGTTTATGGTACTCTAGGAGAATCAGGTTTGTTTACCGAAACTACTAGCTACTCACCCAATTCACCTTACTCTGCATCTAAAGCAAGTTCAGACCATTTTGTTAGGGCTTATGGCGAAACTTATAAACTCCCTTATGTTATTACAAATTGCTCCAACAATTATGGGCAAAATCAATTTCCCGAAAAGCTTATTCCTCTTTTTATAAACAACATTATAAATAATAAGCCACTACCTGTTTATGGCGACGGTAATTACACAAGAGACTGGCTCTATGTTGTAGACCATGCAAGAGCTATTGATTTAGTTTTTCACGAAGGTAAAAATCAAGAGACTTATAACATAGGTGGTTTTAATGAGTGGAAAAATATAGATTTGGTTAAACTGTTGTGTAAGCAAATGGATGAAAAACTAGGTCGAGAAAGAGGTTCTTCTGAAAAACTCATAGCTTATGTAAAAGATAGACCAGGACACGATTTGAGATATGCTATAGATGCAAGCAAAATAAATAAAGAATTTGGTTGGAAACCATCTGTAACATTTGAGCAAGGCTTGTCTATTACAATAGATTGGTACTTAAACAATCAAGAATGGTTGAACCATGTAACAAGTGGAGAATATCAATCCTATTATAAAAAACAATACCAATGAAAGGAATTATACTAGCCGGTGGATCTGGTACTAGACTACATCCTTTGACATTATCTGTAAGTAAGCAATTAATGCCGGTATATGATAAGCCAATGATTTACTATCCATTGTCTACGTTAATGTATTCTGGTATTAATGAAATTTTAATCATATCAACACCTAAAGACCTACCTCTTTTTAATGATTTACTTGGTGATGGTAAAAAATATGGTTGTACTTTCAAATATGCAGTACAAGAGTCCCCTAATGGTCTCGCGGAAGCTTTTATAATAGGAGAACAATTTATTGGCGACGACAAAGTTGCTTTAATCTTAGGGGATAATATATTTTACGGTACAGGTCTTTCAAAACTCCTACAGAGCAACAATAATCCTGATGGTGGCATCATTTATGCGTATAGGGTTCATGATCCAGAGCGTTATGGTGTTGTAGATTTTGACGAAAAAGGACAAGCGATATCAATTGAAGAAAAACCTAAAAAACCAAAATCTAATTTTGCCGTTCCAGGTATTTATTTTTACGATAATGACGTTGTTGATATCGCAAAAAACATAAAACCAAGCCATCGAGGCGAACTAGAAATCACAGATGTAAACAAAGAATATCTTAGAAGAAACAAGCTAAGTGTAAGTATCTTAGATAGAGGCACCGCTTGGTTAGATACAGGTACTTTTGATTCTTTGATGCAGGCATCACAGTTTGTAGAGGTAATAGAGAATAGACAAGGCTTAAAGATTGGTTCTATTGAGGCCGCAGCCTATGAAATGGGATACATATCAGAAGATAAATTTCGAGATTTAGCAAAGCCATTACTGAAAAGTGGTTATGGCAAAAACCTTTTGGGCCTAATAAAAAATAAAAAATGACAGCTAGCGAAACAAAACTTAAAGGTTGTTTTATTATTGATCCGAGAGTATTTCAGGATGACAGAGGCTATTTTTTTGAGAGTTTTAATCAAGAAACTTTTAATAACTTGATTGGTAAGACTGTTAGTTTTGTTCAAGATAATGAATCCTTTTCATCAAGAGGTGTAATTAGGGGATTACACTTTCAAATTGGTGAGTTTGCTCAAGCAAAACTTGTACGTGTTGTAAAAGGTGCAGTTTTAGACGTTGCGGTAGATATTAGACCCGAATCTGATACTTTTGGACAATATGTAGCAGTTGAGCTTAATGAAAAAAACAAAAAACAGTTGTTTGTCCCAAGAGGTTTTGCCCATGGTTTTTCGGTACTAAGCGATACCGCTATTTTCTCATATAAATGCGATAATTTTTACAATAAAAAAGCCGAAGCAGGAATCATATATAATGACCCCTCATTAAATATTGATTGGAAAATAAAGAAAGAAGAGGAGCAACTGTCAGAGAAGGATGTTATTTTACCAACCATAGAGCAATATTTCAAATGACACCAAGAATATTAGTTACCGGAAGTAATGGGCAGTTGGGAATGTGTATCAAAGACCTTGAGAGTAAAAAATTTAATATTCAATATGTAAATTCAACACAGCTTGATATAACTAATCGTCAGCAAGTCAAGAATTTTTTTAAAGAGAACAAAATAGATTGGTGCATTAACTGTGCGGCATATACGGCAGTTGATAATGCTGAATCTGATTACGATAAAGCTTATGAAGTCAATGTGTTAGGTGTAAAAAATTTAGCAGAATCTTGCAAGGAATATAGTATTAAGTTAATACATATTTCTACTGATTTTGTTTTTGATGGAAATAATAATATACCGTATAAAGAATCCGATCAAACCAAGCCTATTGGTGCTTATGGAGAAACTAAACTAAAAGGAGAAAAAGAAGTAACTCAAATCATAAAGGAGTATTTTATTATTAGAACATCTTGGCTTTACTCAGAACACGGAAGTAATTTTTTAAAAACAATGCTTCGTTTGTCCAAAGACAGGAACAAATTGGGCGTTGTGGGAGATCAAATAGGTACGCCAACTTATGCAAAAGATCTTGCAGAGACAATTTTATATATTATAGAAAATGATTTTTCAAATTATGGGCTTTATCATTACAGCAATAATGGAGTGGCAAGTTGGTATGATTTTGCTAAAGCCATTTTCGATATTAGCAGCATAGAGATTCAATTAGATAATATATCTACAAAACAATTTCCTACTCCAGCAAAACGTCCACACTTTAGTGTGTTAGATAAAACCAAAGCAGAAACGAGTTTTAACACAAGAATACCATACTGGCGAGATAGTCTAGAAATAGCAATTCAAAATTTGAAAAATGAATAAACAATTAGAAATAGCCATTAAAGCATCTTTAGAAGCAGGAAAAGTTATCATGAATGTTTATGAGACTGCTTTTAATGTTGAAATTAAAGATGATAAATCTCCACTAACTGAAGCTGATAAAAGAGCAAATAATGTAATTAATTTGTTTCTAAAACCATTAGGAACACCAATAATCTCAGAAGAAAATAAGCAGATAGATTATACTGTTAGGAAAACCTGGAATACCTGTTGGGTTGTAGATCCTGTGGATGGAACAAAAGAGTTTATTAAACGAAATGGTGAGTTTACGGTTAATATAGCACTTGTAGAAAATGGCATACCAAAGTTAGGTGTAATTTATGTGCCAGCTGTTAAGACAATTTACTACGGCAATGTAGAAGAAGGAAGCGCATTTAAAGCCGAGTTAGGTTCACACGATACCACCATAGATGAGGTTTTGAAATTATCAAAACCAATACAGCCTAAGCTTAACACTTCAAAAAATATTGAAGTTGTTGGAAGTAGATCCCACATGAATGAAGATACATTAAACTTTGTTGAAGCTTTAAAAAATGAAGGAAAAGAAGTTGAGATTGTATCCAAGGGAAGCTCATTAAAGTTTTGTTTGGTGGCAGAAGGTAATGCGGACGTGTATCCACGATACGCACCCACAATGGAATGGGATACAGCCGCTGGTCAAGCCATTTGTAACGCGGTAGGTATAAAGGTTATTTCTAAAGACACCAATCAGCCATTAAAATATAATAAAGAAAACTTATTAAACAGTTATTTCCTAGTTAGCAAATAATATGGCTGACGCTTCTTACAAACGACATATAGCAAAGACGATTACTTGGAGAATAATAGGAACTTTAGACACTATTGTTCTTTCATGGATAATTACAGGAGACCCCTTAGCAGGCATAAAAATAGGTGTTGCGGAAGTTACAACTAAAAGTGTATTATATTATCTTCATGAGCGTGTTTGGTTTAAGATTAATTTATCTAAGGATGGAATTATTTTAGAAAGCAGAAAACGCCATATAGCAAAAACGTTTACTTGGCGATTTATAGGAACTTTGGACACTATGACCTTGGCCTGGATTATTTCAGGTAATCCTCTCTCTGCATTAAAAATAGGCTTTGCAGAAGTGATTACTAAAATGATATTATACTATCTGCATGAACGCGCATGGTATAAAGTGAATTTTGGTTTAACGAAAAGAAATGAAGATTAATATGAACAAAAATATTATACCACACAATTATCAAATTTCTGTTAATGACAGAAGAAAGAGCAATCAACACAATTCTTTTCTTCTTTGGTTTACAGGTTTGTCAGGATCAGGTAAATCCACAATAGCGAATGTAGTAGAGCAAAAACTTCATCAAAAAGGTATAAAAACGTTTACGCTTGATGGCGATAATATTAGGAAAGGAATTAATAATGATTTAACCTTTTCTCCCGAAGATAGAACAGAAAATATCCGTAGGATTGCTGAAGTTGCAAATTTAATGGTAAATGCGGGTTTGGTGACACTTGCAGCATTTGTGTCGCCTTACAAAAAAGACAGAGAGAACATTAGAAGTATCGTTAAAGATGTTAACTTTGTCGAGATATTTATTAATACCAGTCTGAAAGAGTGTGAAAGTCGTGATGTAAAAGGGCTTTACAAGAAGGCACGCGCTGGGGAAATAAAAAATATGACAGGAATTTCAGCTCCTTATGAGGCACCAGAAAGCCCTGATATTGAAATAAAAACAGAAAACGAATCGGTTGAGGCAGCTGCGCAACGAATCGTAGATTATATTACACCAAAATTGTCAAAGCAACAATGAGTAAGTATTATTTAAATTATTTAGATGAATTAGAGAGTGAAGCAATTTTTGTTTTACGTGAAGTTTGGGCACAATTTGAAAACCCAGTAATATTATTTTCAGGAGGAAAAGATTCTATTTTGATAACACACTTAGCAAAAAAAGCATTCTATCCAGCAAAAATACCATTTCCATTAATGCATGTTGACACTGGTCATAATTTCCCAGAAACCATTCAGTTTAGAGATGATATTATTAAAGAATTAGGTGCGCAGCTTATTGTTGGTTCTGTTCAAGAATCTATTGACGAAGGTCGTGTTGCTGAAGAGAAAGGGAAAAATGCTACGCGTAATGCACTTCAAATTACAACACTTCTTGATGCTATTGAGGCAAATAAGATTGATTGTGCTATTGGTGGTGGACGTCGTGACGAAGAAAAAGCAAGAGCTAAAGAGCGTTTCTTCTCTCATAGAGATGATTTTGGACAATGGGATCCTAAAAACCAACGACCAGAACTGTGGAATATCTTCAATGGAAAGCATTTTGAAGGAGAGCACTTTAGAGCATTCCCAATAAGTAACTGGACAGAAATGGATGTTTGGAATTATATAAAACGCGAGAATATAGCAATTCCTTCATTGTACTTTGCACATGAACGCGAAGTAGTTTGGAGACAAGACTCTTGGATTCCAAATTCTGAATTTTTAGTACTAGAAGACCATGAAGAAGTGGTGACTAAAAAAATACGTTTTAGAACGTTAGGTGATATTACTATTACTGGTGGTGTAGAGTCTGATGCCGACACATTAGAGAAAATTGCTGCTGAAGTTGCAGGTATGAGAAATACCGAACGAGGAAACAGAAGTGACGATAAGCGATCAGAATCTGCTATGGAAGACCGTAAGCGTCAAGGATACTTTTAATCAATATTAAATAAAAAATTAACTGTTATGCCAAATTATATTTGGCATCTCATATAAAGAATAACATGTTAGACAACAATCAATTATTACGTTTTACCACTGCAGGAAGTGTAGATGATGGAAAAAGTACATTAATAGGGCGTTTGCTATACGATTCTAAATCTATTTTTGAAGACCAGCTTGAAGCTATTGAAAACACAAGTAAGAAAAAAGGTCATGAAGGTGTGGATTTAGCACTGTTTACAGACGGTTTAAGAGACGAAAGAGAGCAAGGTATTACTATTGATGTTGCTTACAGATATTTTACAACACCAAAGCGTAAATTTATAATTGCCGATACACCAGGACATATTCAATACACTCGCAATATGGTTACTGGAGCTTCAACAGCTAATGTAGCGACTATTCTAATTGATGCACGACATGGTGTCATTGAGCAAACTAAACGTCATGCATTTATAGCGTCCTTATTGCAAATACCACACATTATTGTTTGTGTAAACAAAATGGATTTGGTTGATTTTTCAGAAGAAGTATTTAATAATATTGTGTCAGAATTTGAAGAAGTATCTTCAAAAATGCTTGTAAAAGATGTTCGTTTTATACCAATGTCAGCACTATTAGGAGACAATGTTGTAAACAAGTCAGAAAATATGCCTTGGTATCAAGGCGCTCCTATGTTACACACTTTAGAAACAATGCACATTAGTAGCGATATAAATAAAGTAGATACTAGGTTTCCTGTACAAACAGTTATTAGACCACAACGAGAAGGCTTCATAGATTACAGAGGCTATGCTGGCCGTGTGGCAAGTGGTATTTTAAGAAAAGGTGACGATGTTACTGTAATGCCTTCAGGGTTTACATCAAAAGTAAAAAGCATCAATTTTTATGATAAAGAATTAGAAGAAGCTTACGCACCAATGTCAGTTTCTATAACTTTAGAAGACGATATAGACATTAGTCGTGGGGATATGATAGTTCGCACTAATAATAAACCAGAACCATCTCAAGACATTGAAGTGATGCTTTGTTGGTTAAATAACAGTTCAGCTAAGCCACGAGCTAAATATACAATCAAGCATACTTCTAACGATCAAAAAGCAATGATTAAAGAAGTAGTTTATAAATATGACATTAGTACCTTAGAGCGAAATAATGAGGACGGTGATTTAACAATGAATGATATTGCTAAAGTTAAAATACGCACTACAAAACCTTTAATGATAGATCCTTATAGAGAGAATCGCACCACAGGAAGTATTATTTTGGTAGACGACACTACTAATGAGACTGTGGCTGCTGGAATGATAGTTTAATAAACACTCATAAAAACCATGAATAAATTTTATATATACTTATTTATTGCGTTTGCTTTTTTAGGTTGTAATGATGATAGAAAAAATCCCGAAAAAAGCACAATAGACTTAATAGAGACCAAAGATAATATAAGTAATGATACTAACAGTTTCTTTACTCTAAAAATGAATGCTGCAGTAAAAAAAGATGGGGATTTAACACTATTTTATCTAGAAGACGGACAAAACAAAATAACAAGAAAAAACTCGGTTAATATACCTGTTGTAGGAAATGAAAATTTTCAAACTTTAACTTTTAGAATAGATAAAGATATTTTACCGACAAGATTGATTTTGAAGTTTGGAAATTCAGAAAAATCTCAAACTATCGTTTTTAATGAAATTTTAATCACTTGTAATGATAATGAGATATTAATCACTAAAGAAGATTTTTTCTGGAACTTTAACCCTAATAAGTTTGTTAATTACGATAGAGAAAGCTTTACAGCTATTGCAGCTGAGAAAGATGGAGTTTTTGATCCGTTTTTCGTATCAAGAAAAACCTTAGAAGACAAAATATATTTAGAGTTGCCTTAATTATTACTGGGAAATAAATATGTTTTAATGAGACTTAAAGTAACAAGTCAAATACAAAAATTTCTAAATAATTATGATTTAGAAAAGTTAATAAAAAATTCCGGAAGTGTTTTTTTTAGAAGGATAATAGGTATGGCATTAAGCTTTGTTTGGGTTTTCGCCATTACAAACCTTTATGGATCTAAAGTATACGGTTTAGTATCTATTAGTCAAGTTTTGATTAGCTTTTTAGGTGTTTTTTTTTGTTTAGGAATTGATACTGCTTTAATTAAATTAGGCTCAATGACTAAGCATTATTCTAAGGGTATTAGTCATTCTACTTTTTTAAGAAAATCGATAGGCATAGTTTTAATCTCATCATCTCTATGTACAATTACTGTTTTCTTACTTAAAAATAGTTTAACGTTTCATGTATTTAAAAAAGAAGAATTATCTAACTACTTAATATGGGTAAGTTTACTGTCTATTTTATTTTTATCTCATAAGGCATTCACAAGTTTTTTAACTGTTGAGGGAAAGTTTAATCGATATGGTAATTTTTACTTTTTATATCCCAATATAGGTATTCTATTATTCGTTTTACTTTGCTATTATTTTAAATGGCCACCATACTTTATAATAATTGGATATATTTTATCTTATGGTATTTTTGGTTTAATTCAGCTAGTATCTTTAATTAAAATTCCTTTAAAAAAAAGAATTAGTATAGGCCATAAGGAAATTTTAAAACTCTCTACGCCAATGATGATTAGTTCGTCTTTTTTATTTGTATCTAGTTGGACCGATGTGTTAATGTTGGGCGCAATGGTAAGAGAAGAAGATGTTGGTATTTATAATGTAGCTTTTAAAGTAGGTAGTTTAGTTTTAGTTATTATTGCCGCCGTAAATACTGTATTAGCACCTAAAATTTCTGCTTTTTTTGAAGGAAATAACCTAGATGGTATTAGGAAAGAAGTACACAAGGCAACTAAGATTATTTCGTTTATGAGCTTGCCTTTTGTTCTTCTTCTAATTATATTTAGAATACCGATACTTAGATTATTTGGTGATGAATTTATTGCAGGCGAAATGGTGTTGATAATTATTTCTTTGGGAATGTTATTCAATGCTATGTCTGGTAGTGTGGGGCAAATTTTAAACATGACTAGCTACCAGAAGCAATTTCGAAACTTTACAATAATAAGCGCCATAATTAATGTGGTTTTAAATTATTTTTTAATAAATAAATATGGAATAGAAGGCGCTGCAATAGCCAGCCTAGTGTCTAATCTAATGATTAATATAATGTGTTTAATTTTTGTGAAACAAAAATTTGATTTTTATGCTTTTTTCAGAATATGATATACGTTGTACAAAAATATAGACAAAAAATGTCTAAAAGATTTTATACTATTTATTACAGGCTTAAGTTTTTAGGAATTATAAAATTTGAAAATAAAAGCTCTATAGAGAAAAGATTTAGTATAAAGACATTTAATTTTAAAAATTCAAAACTAAAAGTTTATTTAAAACAGGGGGCTAGTATTCAACATGATGTTATAATTCAGGGTTCGGGTAAATTAGAGGTTGGTGAAAATAGTTTTATTGGATCTTTTTCAACCATTGGGGTAAACTCAAAAATAGTTATAGGTAAGAATGTAATGATAGCTCAAAATGTATCAATAAGAGATTCAGACCATAGATTTGACAATCCAACTTTACCAATGATTCAACAAGGTATAGTTACGGGCAATGTTATTATAGAAAATAATGTATGGATAGGCTATGGAGCAGTAATTACTAAGGGAGTTACTGTAGGGCAGGGCTCAATAATAGCAGCAAACGCTGTTGTAACTAAAGATGTGCCAAAAAATGCCATTATGGGTGGCGTACCCGCAAAAATTTTAAAATATAGGGATGAACAAAATTGATTTTCTGTGTGTAGGTGTCCAAAAAGCAGGCACAACCACATTGCATAATGTTTTAGGGCAGCATCATCAATTGTGTCTACCTGAAAAAAAAGAAACTCATTTTTTTAGTGATGAAGATATTTACAGTAAGGGAACCCCCCATTATTTAAAATATTTTGATCATTCTAAGCCTTATGAGTTTTATGGTGAAGTTGATCCAGAATATTCTTATTTTATAGAATCAGCAGAGCGTATATTTGATACTTTTGGACGAATCAAAATTATATTTATACTCAGAAACCCTATAGATAGGGCATATTCCCATTATTTAATGACAAAGAGAAGGGGATTAGAAAATCTTTCATTTGAAGAGGCAATGGACAAAGAGAGTGATAGAATAAGCAATAAGAAAGATAAAATGCATTACAGTTACCGTTCTAGAGGATTTTATTCAGAACAACTCTTAACATATGAACAATATTTTGGTATGGAAAATATAAAAGTATTGCTTTTTGAGGAGTTCATTGAGAAAACTAAAGAGAGCATAATTGATATTGCCAAATTTATTGGATTGAGTGATTTTGAGTATAAGATAGAGAAAGTAAGTAATCCTGCATCTGAACCCAGGTTAAAGAAAGTGCAAAAGTTCATACATAAAGACAACAAAATCAAAAAATCTATAGGAAGTTTAATACGTTCAAAGGAAACTAAGCGTCGTATAGCAGAGTATTTGGAAAGTTTAAACTTAAAAGCTTCGGACAAAAAGAAAATACCTTATACTACCAGAAAAAATTTATATCTAACATACTATAAAAAAGAAATTGATGATCTTGAAAGAAAATTTAACTTAAATCTTGAAGCTTGGAAAAACTGATAATTAAAATACCATCAAGAAACAACAATCTAGGACTCTTCTTGATTCTAATTTTAATTGCGATAAGTCAATTTACTATTGAACTTAACTTTATGCTTTTAGTTATAGTGTCTTTTTATTTCTTTTTAAAACATATCAAATTTTACAATAGAATTATTAATATACTATTTCCATTAATTTTAATTTTTTTATTGGCAATAGTTGGTTCTGTTTTCCGTTTCCCAAGTATAGTTGATTTTATAAAGGATTGTGTACATTTAACAACACCTATTTTTGCAATAATTTTTGGATATTATTTTATAAAAAGTACAGACCATAGTAATAAAAACACTATTATAAAATGGTTGATGCTTTACTGTTTTTTAGTTTCAGTTATACATATTGTCAAAGTATATCTAAATTTAGATGATGATTGGAATACAGCTGGAATAAGGGAAATAGGAGGTAAAGGAAGCCCTGAAGAAGCATTTATTTATAGTCTTTTTTTAGTTTTTTATAGAAAAAGGAAATTTAGAATATTTTCTAAAATGTTTACCAACTTATTTATTGTTGTTGTTACGCTATCAATATTATTTTATTTTTCACGAACAACGATGATTGCTATTGTTCTATTTTTAATTTCATTTAATAGAGTTACTCAAGTAACAAAGAAACAAGTAATATATTTTATAGGCATTTTATTTTTTATTTTAGGATTTATAGTATCTCTTCAATTTATGGATATAAAAAGAGATTCTAAGGGAGTAGAGTCATTTTTATATAAACTTAAAATTGCACCTCAAGAGATTTTTAATGCTGATATTGATATAAATGACCATACACAATTATGGGATAAATGGAGAGCCTATGAAGTAAAAAAGGCAGTTGAAACAATGGCCGAAGAAGATAGTTATATTCCCTTTTTTATTGGAATGGGTGCTGGCTCATTAGTAGATTTAGATTTTGTAGCTCCGCTGAATAGAGAAGGAATGCAGTATATTCCTCATATTCATAATGGTTATGGATATATTTTTTTTAAGACCGGGTCAACAGGAGTTGTGATATTACTATTATGGATTTTTTATATGTATACATATATTTACAAGAAGCCTTTAAATGCTGAACAAAATATATATTATGTCAGTGTTTCGGGTATAGGATTATATCTGCTTTTTTCCACGCTTGTAATTAACGGTATTTATAATTTCAGACCAATAATGCCAGTAATTTTAGGCATGATGTTAGCTATGACCTCTTCATTTAGTATGGAGTCTAAAATGAAAAGAGTAGAATGAAAATAGGAATTTTAGGAACAAGGGGCATACCTAACCATCATGGAGGTTTCGAACAATTTGCCGATTTTTTTGCAGTATATGCTAAAGAAAAAGGACACGATGTATATGTCTACAACTCTCATCTTCATCCATATAAAAAGGGTAATTATAAAGGAGTAAATATTATTCATGCTTACGATCCAGAGTCTAAGATAGGTACAGCTGGCCAATTTATTTATGATTTCAATTGCATTAGAGATTCTCGAAAAAGGGACTATGATATCATTTTACAGCTAGGCTATACAAGTAGTTCTATTTGGGGTTGGTTGTTGCCTTCAAAGCCTACCATTATTACGAATATGGATGGTTTAGAGTGGAAAAGAAGTAAATACTCTAAAAAGGTACAAAAGTTTTTATTATATGCAGAAAAACTCGCCACTAAAACAAGTGATTACTTAATTTCAGACTCTATAGGAATTCAATCATATATTAAAAAAAAATATAATAAGAACTCTGAGTATATTGCTTATGGAGCTAATGTTTTTATACCAAACGAAAAAGCTAGTTTCACATACGAGGATTTAGCAACCAATGAATACTTCTTACTCATTGCAAGGATGGAACCCGAGAATAATATTGAAATAATTTTAGATGGCTATGTAAGAAGCAATTCAGAATATCCATTTTGTGTAATAGGAAACGTAGATTCCACATCCTTTGGAAGTTATTTAAAAAAGAAGTTTAGTAAACATAAGGGTATACGATTTTTGGGAGCAATTTATGATTTAGAAACTTTAGACAACTTAAGGTTTAACTCAAGGTTATATTTTCATGGACACTCTGTCGGAGGGACTAATCCTTCATTATTGGAGGCAATGGGTTCTCATTCTCTTATTGCAGCTCATCACAATGATTTTAACTATGCTATACTTGAAGACGATGCTTTTTATTTTAAGTCAGCCGATGAGGTATCAGAGCTCATTAAAAATGAAAACAAAAAGGATAGGCTTGATTTAATTAAAAGAAATAGTAATAAAATTGAAACAAAATTTAGCTGGGAATATATAAATGAAAGTTATTTAAAGTTTTTTAATACTTGTTTTAATGAGAAGAACAAATGATATATGGGAAACGATATTTGGTTACCTAACATTAGTTCTATTGTGTTCTATTCTGCTAGGTTATTTTTTTAGTAGTCTTGCATTTGGAATTTGGTTTGCTTTCTCGATTATATGGATTGTTAAGATGAAACAATTTCATATTCAAAAAGCAATTATTCCTTTTTTGTGTTTTAGTTTGTTCTCTATTATTTCGGTGATTTGGTCTGTAGATAAACCGCAAACAATACATGGTATAGGGAGGCAAATTCCATTATTTCTTTATGCTATTTCAGGTATGTTTTTGCCAAAAATATCTCCCCTAGAAGTTAGAAAAATATTCAATCGGTTTTCAGTTTTTGTGTGTTGCTTAGCAGCGACCTTAATTATACTAGCTATTTTAAGATATTATAAGTACGAATTTGAAGAATTTTTGTATTACCATGAATTGGTATCACCTTTAGATTTAAACGCAATATATGTATCTTATGTGGTTTCATTTTGTTTTTTATACACGCTTCAGGATAATAAGGGTAAAGTACTTCTTAAGACGATAAAGCTTTTAGTTTTAGGTTTTTTTTTAATTCTTCTCTCTTCTAAAATGATACTGACCACAACGGTTTTTATATCTGCCATAATGGTATTTTTTAAAATTAAAAGAAATTTACATAGATTGCTATTACTTGGTTTTATTTTCATAACCTCGTTATTCGTTTTAGTTTTTGCAAACCCAATAAAAAATAGATTTGTTTCTGAGTTTAATACATCTTATACAGAGATTTTAAATGAAAAAAAGTTTGAAAAAGGTAGGGTATATACAGGTATAGAGGCAAGATTATTGCAGGTAAGAGTTTTTAATGAAATAATGAACTCACCAAAAAAATATTTTTTAGGTGTTGGCTTAGATGCTTCAAAAAAAGAAATAAAAAATATACATGCAAGATTAAATACGCCTATAAGGTTCCATACTTATAATTTTCATAATCAATATTTACAGATTTTTGCAGAACTTGGTATCGTTGGACTACTAATGTTTATTATAAGTCTTACGCTGGCTTTAAAAAGAGCATTTAAAATCAAATACTTATTACCCTTTATAATTATAAGTATATCATTATTTATAACCGAGTCGGTTATATGGAGACAAAGAGGAATACTCTTCTTTGGCACACTTTACATTTTACATTTTACATTAGATAACCAAAATGAAAGCAAAGAACAACTTAGATAAATACAGATATTATTTCTCTAAACGAATAGAGATTTTTTTCCATAGCCTTAAAAAGTCACAGATAAAAGGAAGAAAGCAAGGGCCTAAAGTAGTATTAAATTCTTTACCTAAATCTGGTACACATCTTTTAGAAAGCCTCTTTTTACAGTTGCCATTTATGAGACATTGTGGAAAAAAAACACTTAGGTTAGAAACTCAAAACCCTATTGAACCAAAGCTTAAGGTATTATCTTCAATTAAGAACGGACAATTCTTGCTTGGCCACATGCAATATCATGAAAAGGCTCTAAAAACTATAAATACTAAAAATACAAAAATCATCCATTTAGTACGAGACCCTAGAGATGTACTATTATCTCACTTAAATTATATAGAGAAAATGGATACAACCCAAAAATCTCATAAATTCATTGCGTCTTATGACTCTAGGATCGAAAAATTAAAAGCAATGGTTAAGGGGAAAAAAGATGTACTAGAGCCATTCCCAGAAGTCTTAGATAAATTTTTACCCTGGACAAAGTCTAGTAATGTTTTGTGTGTAAAATTTGAACATCTAATAGGTCCAAATGGAGGTGGAGATAGACATAAACAAGAGGCAGCTGTAAAAAGTATTTGTAAACACATATCCATTGAGTTAGATCCACAGCAATTGGAAGATGTCTGTGATAAGATATATTCTGTCAAGAGCTCTACCTTTAATAAGGGAAAGATTGGAAATTGGAGTAGTGCATTGAGTGAAGAAGAAAAGAAATGGTTAAATGATATTATTAGAAGTCAAATAGCTAGTTATGGTTATAAATAGCTTGTATGTTAATCTAGGTTTTTAGTAATGTCCAAGTATTTTAATTTCTAGGATTAGAAAAAATACTGTAGAGTTGTTAAGCACGGTTATAAGTAAAATGAAAAAAGTAATGAATCTTCAATAATTTCCTTTTATCTTTTTTACAAGTTCATTAGCATTTAAACACACATTAGCTATTATTTTACTCATACCCTTAAAATGCTTTGCTATATAAATACGATATCCTTTTACGAGTAAGTTGTTTTTTGCACCATTAAATCCAACAAAATGTATGTACTCCAAAGAGGGAACAAATACTCTTTTATAACCCCGTTTTGCCGCTTCCATATTATAGTCAACATCTTCAACATACATAAAAAAGGATTCGTCAAGACCGCCTATATCGTCCCATAAATTTTTCGGAGTTACTAAAAAAGAACCTGATAACCAACCAACTTCTATAGGGTTGTGGCTTAAAAAATTTCCTGAAGCAAACTCATTGTTAATTATTGAAAACCATTTAAAATAAAATAGATGATAAGGTTCGGGCAATAAACCGGTAGAAATAGTATAATCCCTATTTCCATTCAACATCTTTATTCCTAAAACACCTATTTTAGAATCTCTATCCATTAAATCTAAAATAGATTTTAAAGGATTAAGTAAAATAGTATCATTATTCAACAATAGCAGATAGTCTCCTTTTGCGTGTTTAGCGGCAGCATTATTACCGCCCGCAAAACCTAAATTATCATTAGAAGCAAAAAGCTTAACTTTATCACTATAATTAGCTTGTAAAAACTCTATAGAATTATCTTTAGAGGCATTGTCCCAAATTATAATTTCATATAAAAAATCGCAACACTGCTTTTCAATTGAGTCTAAACAGTCAGCTAAATATTTTTCCCCGTTATAATTAACAATTATTATTGATAGTTTCATTAATTGTCATATTGTTTTTAAAATGTTTAGAATCTCGTTAGAGGCCCTCTTCCAGCTAAACTCTGAAGATCTTTGTTTTCCTTTTTCAATAAGGTTGTTCCTAAGGATATTGTTTTCTAATAAAAGATTAATTTGATTGGCAATTTCGCTTGGGTCATTTGGGTCAATATAAAGTGCAGAATCACCGCAAACTTCGGGTAAAGAAGTTTTATTAGAAACAACAACTGGCGTCCCATAATACATAGCCTCTAAAGGCGGCAAGCCAAATCCTTCTGCAAAAGAAGGAAAGCAAAAAATCAAAGCATTTTTATAGAAAAACTCAATATCCTCAAAATCTATGTAACCAACTTTAAAGACTCGGTCGTTAACTTTTAAATGGTTGATTAATTGGTCTAAATTGGATGTCTTATGATCAGATTTGCCTACAATAACCAGAGAAATTTCTTCAGAGACTAAAGGCAATGCTTTAATAAGGTTTTGAATATTTTTTCTTACATTCAATCTTCCTAAATAAAGTATAAATTTATTAGGTAAATCGTATTTCTTAAAGATATTTACCTTATTTAAAGATTGTTTATTATTTGCCAAGCCAAGACCATGATATACTACAGTAATATTTTTGTCTTTACAAAACCCGTGCTTTAGCATTCGTTCTTTTTCTGAATAAGATATTGTAATAACATGGTCTGCACGTTTAGAGAGATATTTCATTGGATAAAAGTAAATTCTTTCTTTTAAAGTGAAGAATTCGGGAAAATCTATAAATAGTGCGTCATGAACATAATTTACAATTTTTTTTGCGCCAAATAGAGGCGCGTAGTTTTGATATATGCATACATCCAAATTGTATTTAGATGTATAAAATGGCATAATAAAAATGTTCGTTACAGCATTTAAAAGGTTTGGTATGTATACGAGGTGTATATTAGGTTGTTCAATAGGAAATTTTAAATGACGATCTTTTTTGCTTAAAAAAATATAAAAGTCTATAGTAGGATCTTCTTTTACAATATGATTCACAATGTTTTCCACGACAACTTTACCGCTTGGGTGCCCATTAAAGTACCATTTGGCATCAATCCCTATTTTCATTTGTTTTACTCATAATTTGGCGGCTAAATTACTAAAGTTTAATTTTAGAACACCAAAAGATACTAATTTATAGTAAGACTAATTTTATTAGATGAAAACTAAAAACTATTTATTTATAATATTCTTCTTTACATTATTTTCGCTTAACTCATGTATTAAAAACTGCTTAGATAGTGGGTTTATGTTTAGAATAAGACTAGAGCTAGAAACCTCAAAAAGCGGATTATTAATTCTTAAGTATAATTCTAAAAATTCTAAAAACTTAGTTGCAAAATCCGAGATAGTAAAAATAGAAGAGTCTCAATTTGTTGAGTTTTGTTTAGAAGAGGAACCATTAGAGTTTAAAATTTATTTTATAGAGAGTGTTGAGAAAGTTGATTTAAAGGTTTTCAGCGTATTACTAGAAAACACGAGCAGACAAATGTTTATAGAGCAAGAAATGTTTTATTTGTATTTCAAAAACAACCAGAATGTTCAGTATAATAAAGATACTAATACGTATGTTTTTAATCCACATAAAGTCGGAGAAAAAAATTCTTATTTAGGCTCTAGAGAAAGTTTAAAAAAAAGACTAGCAAAGAGACTAAAGCTTTAGTTTTAAGAGGTAGATTAAACAAATATTGATTCGCTATATTCGGGTATCTTTTTTATTTTTATCATATTTGCTGATTAAAAAAATTACAGTTTCAAACAAAGGTTAGTAATTTGAGTTTATTTAAACACGGAAGATATTCAGGGTATTTAAGACCTATTTCTTATTTAATAGATTTATGCATCATAAATACTGTTGCGGCATTATACCTTTTTAAGACCCAAGACTCATTTATTTTTATCTCCTTTATTACTGTGGGCTGGGTTTTATTGTCAGTTTATTCTAAATTCTATGAGGTTTACAGATACACAAGACCAGTTAACATATTGTCATTAATTGTTAAACAATTAATACTTTTTACACTCCTTGTTTTTGCTTTTTCTGGTTTATATCATAACTTAAAAATTTATCCAAGGCCTATTGTTAAGTACTCTTTATTATGTTTTACACTAATCACAGGCTTTAAATTTGCGATTTATTATTTATTACAAAAATATAGAGTTTCGTTTGGTGGTAATTTCAGGTCTACCGTGATTATAGGTCTTAACAAGAAAACCCTAGCACTAGAGAATTTTTTTAATAAGAATCCAGAATATGGTTATTTACATAAAAAAACTTATAGCTTTAAAAATAAAGAGCAAACTCTAAATGAATGTTTTGAATACATACTAAGCGAAAATATAGATGAAATATATTGTTCTATATCAGAGTTAACAAATTCACAAATAGCAGATATAGTGGACTTTGCAGATAACAATCTTAAGATTCTTAAGTTTATACCAGATAGTAAGGAGATATACTCAAAAAAACTAAGGTATGAATACTATGATTACATCCCAGTACTTACTTTGCGCAATATACCTTTAGAAGACTCAGTAAATATGATTATCAAACGTACGTTTGATATTTTATTCTCTAGTATTGTTATAGTATTTATTCTATCATGGCTTACACCTATAATTGCCATACTTATAAAATTAGAATCAAAAGGCCCAGTGTTTTTCAAACAATCGAGAAACGGTTTTAATTATAAAGAGTTTGATTGTTATAAATTCAGGTCAATGACACCTAATAAAACGGCGCATTTACATCAAGCAACAAGAGGAGATCAGCGTGTTACTAAGGTGGGAAGATTTATCAGAAAAACTAGTATAGACGAATTGCCCCAATTTTTCAATGTATTGTTCGGCGACATGTCGGTTGTTGGACCAAGACCACATATGGTAAGCCACACAAATATGTATGCCAAAAAGATTGATAAATTTATGGTAAGACACTTTGTGAAACCAGGCATCACAGGCCTAGCTCAGATAAGTGGGTTTAGGGGAGAGGTAGAAACAGACAAGGATATCATAGGGAGAGTTAAGTATGATATATTTTATATAGAAAACTGGTCTATATTGCTAGATATAAAAATTATTGCCCAAACCTTCATTAATGCCATAAAGGGAGAGGATAAAGCCTATTAGAGCAGTTTTTTTAATAGTTTTAACTGAATTTCAAAATCAAAGTTTTTATAAGCTGTTTGTTGAATCTTTTGTTTTAAATCAACATTCAACTTTTCTTTTTCTATAGATTTTACTGTTGAATTTAGATCATTGTAATCACCAGCTCTAGCAACCCATCCCAGGTTGTACTCATTAATTACACCCTCACCTTCGCCTCCACCAAAATAAAGCATAGGTAAGCCTAATTTAGCGTATTCAAATATTTTTGAAGGTACAGAGCCATAAATTCTATTTAATAGTGGAATAATCACGATATCATAATTTTTAAGCTCACTGTGAAGCTTAGCTCTGTCAACTCTTCCATAAAAGTGTATAGGCAAGTCTTTGTTGTTTTCAATAAATGCTTTGATGTCGTTTTCTTCAGCACCAGAACCATAGATGTGTAGTTCTATATTGTCATAATCAAGTTCTTTACAAAGCTTTAAAATACCTTGCGCAACACCCAAAAGACCAGCATATACAATTTTCAAAGTATTATTATCTAAGGAGGTTTCAGTAATGTCTTGTCGGTTGATATTTGGATAGTTTCTATAAAGAAACAATTGCGGTTTTGAGGTAATCTTACCCACATGAGTTAAGATCTCGTTACTCTGTCCTAAAACCAAATCAGCAGCTTTGTAATTAAAATGTTCTAGTTTTTGAAGCATTTTATAACCAAACCCTTGTTTTAAAGCGCCAAGTTCAAAACCAGCACTAGGCCAAAGGTCACTAACGTTTAAGATGAGTTTTCGTTTTTTAGACCGTAAAAAAAACATACAAGTAAAAGCAACCAAGAGCGGCGGAGATTGCACAATGACTTTATCCGGAATTTTATGCCACATAAAAAACCACACCAAACTCATACTGTAAGATAGCATAGCAAATAAACGCACAAACTTGTTTTTAGATTTACTAGCATATAGCCAAAGCCTAACAATAGTGATATTATTCTCACGAGATTTCACTTTAAATTTGCCCTTGTAAGCATCAAAAATTTTACCAGTAGGATAATTTGGTAAAGGAGTTACTACAGTAACATTATAGTCAGATTGTAAGCCTTCAGCTAAATGAAAAATACGGTTAGAAGCCGCACCAATTTCTGGTGGAAAATAACTCGTTACTATCATTATGTTTTTCATTGGCTTAATTTATGAATGATGTAAACTGTTTTAGTTTCCCGGATTTTGAACGGTCTAATTTTACAACACGCTCAAAAGTAATAGAAATATTAGGTTCTAAATATTGAACCATCGCCTTTCTAATAGTTTCTTCTTCACTTAAGAGGAGTTTAGTTTTACTCACATATGTTATCTTAAAAACATCTAACTGTAATTGCTCTATAACAAACTCGGATACGTTTCCATCGTTTTCAATAACGCTTTTGGTAATGTAGTAAAAGGTAAGTCCAGCTGCAGTTTTTCCGCTTGGTAAATGAGCAATATCGTTAGTACGACCTATTAATTGTTTTAAAATAGGCTTTTTTAAGGTGCTGTTTTCACCTAAAATCCCTATGTCTCCAATATCATATCGAATAAAGGGATGCGCTTTATTGTAAAGCGAGGTAATTACAATGCGCCCTTCTTGTCCATAAGGCAGTATTTTGTCGTTGTCATCTAAAATTTCAACATACAGCGTTTCACTATTAACCTGCCATTGATCTTCTGTATTCTGAAAAGCGATGAGGTCTAATTCAGATGCTCCATATTCGTTTACAATGGGCACTCCAAATTGTGTTTCTAACAGTGTTTTGTCATCATCAAAAAGCATTTCAGAAGTAACGATGCAGACTTTTAAAGTAGGACAAACAGTTTTTAAAACAATATCTTTTCTTTTAAGGAATTTGGCAAATTGTACTATAGAACTTGTGTAGCCATTGATATAGTCAAAAGATGTAGATTGAAACTTTGCTAATACGTTTTTAAAAGCGTTATCACTCAAATCAAAAACCGAAAACCGATAGCGATGACTAAACCAATCTTTTAATCGTTCTTTATAATAGCCTTTTTTATCCAGAGGAATCCCGTAAAATCGAGCTTGTTTAGAGGTGTTAAAGTCAATACCAAACCACCCAAAACGATGCATGATTTCTGCCCAGGTAAGCGCATGGCACCATTTGTCTTTTGCAAAAATAAAAGGATCTCCAGAGCTACCAGAGGTTTTGTTTACATACACAGAATTTGCCGTATAGCCATCACTTAAGCGTTGCTCTAAGGGTTGCTGTAAATGACGCTTGGTCATAACAGGTAAGGACTCCCAATTGTTAATATTAGCCGTCTTGCTAAACGATTTATAGAACTTGTTATTTTCTGTATGAAAGGATACAATTTCTCGCCGCTTAGTCTTTAAATAGACCTTAAATTCATCATTATTGAGCATTTGAATATTTTGCAAAGCAGATTTAGCCTTGGTAATATCAAAGCCATTAAGTTTTAAGGAAAAATTGAATAGTTGCAAGATCTAAAATGAGCAATAAGGTTTATGTAAATTAATTGTTTTTTCATCGTAAAACCAATTATTTTTGCGCAAACAAAACACAATCATGAATATTTTAGTCTTAGGGTCTGGCGGAAGAGAACATACATTTGCATGGAAAATTACGCAAAGTAGCAAGTGCACTAACCTTTACGTTGCACCAGGAAACTCAGGTACAAGTGCCATAGCAACTAATTTAGACCTTTCGGTTACCGATTTTAAAGGCATTAAAGATGCCGTACTAGCTAATAATATAGAATTGGTTGTTGTTGGGCCAGAAGACCCTTTGGTACAAGGTATACACGACTTTTTTCTAGAAGACGAAGCGTTAAAAAATGTGGCTGTAATTGGCCCTCAAAAAGCAGCCGCAGCGTTAGAAGGATCTAAAGAATTTGCCAAAGAGTTTATGTCGCGATATAATATTCCTACAGCAGCTTACCAGAGCTTTACCAAAGATAATGTAGAAGAAGGCTATAAATTTTTAGAAACTCTAGAGGCTCCGTACGTTTTAAAAGCAGATGGGTTAGCAGCAGGAAAAGGTGTTTTAATTCTTAATGATTTAGAAGAAGCAAAAACCGAATTAAAACATATGCTCGTTGATGCCAAATTTGGTAACGCAAGTACTAAAGTGGTTATTGAAGAGTTTTTAGATGGTATTGAGTTAAGTTGTTTTGTGCTAACAGATGGGAAGGATTACAAAATACTGCCAACGGCCAAAGATTATAAAAGAATCGGAGAAGGTGATACAGGATTAAACACTGGAGGCATGGGTGCTGTGTCTCCCGTGCCATTTGCTACGGATGAATTTTTAAATAAAATTGAAAATAAAATTGTTAAACCAACAGTTGATGGTTTACAGAAAGACAATTTACCATATGTAGGTTTCATTTTCATAGGATTGATTAAAGTAGGCAACGATCCAAAAGTCATTGAGTATAACGTAAGAATGGGAGACCCTGAAACTGAAGTGGTTTTACCAAGATTAAAATCAGATATAGTTGAAATTTTTATTGCCATGGCAAACGGTTCACTGTCCGATGTGTCTATAGATATCGACGAGCGTGCCGCAACAACAATTATGCTAGTATCTGGTGGATATCCTGAAGCTTATGAAAAGGGTAAGGAAATTACAGGACTAGAAAAGATTGAAGACGCTATCTTATTTCATGCAGGAGCAAAAGATACAGATGGTAAAGTGGTAACTTCTGGTGGTCGTGTTATGGCTGTAACATCTTATGGAAACACGTACCAAGAAGCCATAAAAAAATCTTATCAAAATATAGAAAAACTACATTTTGATAAGATGTATTATCGTAAAGATATTGGATTCGATTTATAAATAAGAGTGAGAAGTAATACTCTTGTCCTCTTCGTTGTTAGCGTTGTATTTTGCTAATTGCTTCATCCAATAAACAAATGCAACAAAACCAATAGCCATAAAAAACCAAGACATAATGTTTGCGGCAAACCAAGAAGAAAGCTCTAATTCTCTTAAATAATCTAATGGTGCAAACAATACATTAACAAATAAATCTTGTATTGCGTAAAAGAAATCCTTCATAACTTTATAAATTTACTCGGCTAGCGAGATTTAAATTATATTTATACTCACATCCAATATAGCTTTGCTAAATAGCTAAAACATCTAATTGGATAACAAAAATACAAAAACAGTAAATGATTACAAGCATTTTTAGTAAATCTAAGCCCATAAACTTTATAATGGTTGCAGGTTTTGTGGTTGTACTCTTTATTACTTCTAATTTTAGCGTACTTTTTACAGATATAAATTTAATTTTAAAGGCTTTAAGTAGACTGGTTATTACTGTTTTTTTTATTTTTCTTTTAGATTTTATTATTTCAAAAAATAATCTTAACAAGAAAAATAGTTATGCCATAATGACTTTTGGTTTGTTGTTTGGTATGTTCCCAGAGGCGTTAAAAAATTCAGATTTATTGCTTGCTAATCTATTTATATTATTTGCCTTAAGACGCCTTATTAGTTTACAAACCAATCTGCATATTAAGAAAAAGCTTTTTGATGCTGGGTTTTGGATTATGATTGCAACACTGTTTTATTTCTGGGCCATTTTATTTTTCGCTGTTGTCATAGTGGCTTTAATTTACCATTCTAAAAACAACTTAAAAAATGTAATTATTCCTTTTGTCGGTGTCGCTACAGTAATCTTATTACTAGTTGCCTATAATATTAGTGTATACGATATGTATATAAGACCAACTAATTTTAGCCGTTTTGCAAGTGTTGATTACGCTGTATATAATAACAAAACTTTTATTTTAAAGTTTACAGTTCTATTTACGTCTTTTGTATGGATACTGATCTACTTCTTTAGAAGTATACAAGACAAAAACAAAAAATTGAAGCCCTCTCTTTTTCTTATTGCTTGGTCTTCTATTATTGCTATTCTAATCGCTATAATTGCGCCTCTTAAGAACGGGAGTGAATTTATCTTTTTATTTGCACCATTTTCTGTAATTATGGCAAATTATATCGAAGTTGTTTCAGAAAAATGGTTCAAAGAAGTTTTCATTTCGTTACTAATAATAACACCTATTGTTAGTTTATTGCTGTAATTTATTACCAAACGCTAAGTCTCCAGCATCACCCAAACCGGGTACAATGTAACCTTTCTCGTTTAGCGTATCATCGATATCTGCAATCCATAGGTGCGCATTTGTATCAAAATGCTTAGAAACAAAATTAACTCCTTCTTGTGCACCAATAACACTTACCAAATGAACATCCTTAGGTGTGCCAAAGGGTTTAAGCGCTTCGTAAGTAGCTACCATGGATTGTCCCGTAGCTAACATAGGATCTGCAAGGATTAAGGTTTTGTCTTCAAGGCTTGGGCAAGCTAAATATTCAACGATAATTTCAAAACTTTCAGGATTGTGTTTGTGGTGTCTGTAGGCAGAAATAAATGCGTTTTCTGCTGCATCAAAGTAATTCAATAAGCCACTATGCAGAGGAACTCCTGCTCTTAAGATTGAGCATAATACAATATTATTTTTATATAAACTTGTATTGTGGTTGCCTAAAGGGGTTGCTGTCTTGTGTGCTTCAAAATGAAGTGATTTGCTTAATTCATAACCTAAAATTTCACCTATACGCTCTATATTTCTTCTAAAACGCATACTGTCTTTTTGAACATTAACCGCTCTAATTTCAGACATAAAAGTATTTAAAATTGAAGGCGTTTCAGAAAGGTTATGAATTTGCATAATGATGTCTTTTTCTTAAATGGCTAAGTTAATAATTCAAAGTATATTTGCATATTCAAATCAAATTATTCCATATGTTTTCAGATAAAGCAAACAGTATTTTTCAAGACGTAATTAAAACCTATAAAGTTTTAAATACCGTAGATCAACCATTTACAAATAAGTATGATAAAAATGAAGATCTGATAGCACATTTACTATACAGAAAATGTTGGATAGATACTGTACAATGGGCTTACGAAGATATTATTAGAGACCCAAATATAGATCCTGTTGCGGCATTAAAATTAAAACGTATGATTGATGCTTCTAACCAAGACAGAACAGATACTGTTGAATACATTGATAGTTATTTTCTAGATAGATATAAAGATGTCGAGGTAAAGCCAGATGCTAAAATTAATTCTGAAAGTCCTGCTTGGGCTATAGACAGACTTTCTATTTTGGCATTGAAAATCTATCATATGCACTTAGAGACTGTGAGAGAAGACGCTACCGAAGCTCATAAAGCAGCTTGCCAAAAGAAATTAGATGTTTTACTAGAACAACGTAAAGATCTTAGCACTGCAATTGACGATTTACTAAACGATATCGCCAACGGAGATAAGTACATGAAAGTTTATAAACAAATGAAAATGTACAACGACGATGAGCTTAATCCTGTTTTAAGAGGGCAAAAATAAGCCGTCATCCTGAACGTGTTTTAGGATCTCTTTTCTGAAATTAATGTCAGCAGCTAAACACATACTCGTCATAAGATTTTCGGCAATGGGAGACGTTGCTATGACGGTGCCTGTGTTGCGTACATTAACCTCACAACATCCACAAGTAAAAGTAACCGTTGTTACCAGAGCGTTTTTTAAACCTTTGTTTGAAGACCTACCAAACGTTGAGGTTTTTACTGCAGACCTTAAAGGCAAATACAAAGGTGTTTTAGGACTTTATAAGCTGTCAAAAGAACTTAGAACGTTAGGTTTTGATGTTGTTGCTGATCTTCATAACGTTTTACGAAGTAAAATTTTGAAGCTATTTTTCTTCGGAAAAAAAGTGATTCAGATTGATAAAGGCAGAGCAGAGAAGAAGGCTTTAGTTTCTGGTGAAGCAGTAAGACAACTAAAAACTACACATCAACGTTATGCAGATGTGTTTAAAGCATTAGGCTTTCTAGTTGATTTATCACAGCCAAAATTTCCAAAAGCAAAACCTTTATCCAAAACAGTTTTAAATTTAGGTATTAACAGCAATGAAACTTTAATAGGTATTGCACCATTTGCAGCTTACGAAAGTAAAACGTATCCGCTTGAAAATATGGAGGCCGTTATTTCAGAATTATCTAAAGAGTACAAGGTTATCTTATTTGGAGGTGGTGTTAAAGAAATAGAAATACTTAATGACATTGAGGCTAAGTATGATAATGTGGTTTCTATTGCAGGAAAAATGTCGTTTGATGAAGAGTTGGAGTTAATTTCAAATTTAGAATTAATGCTTGCCATGGATTCTGGAAACGGACACTTAGCCGCTATGTTTGGTGTAAAAGTGATTACGATTTGGGGAGTTACCCATCCTTTTGCTGGTTTTGTGCCTTTTAATCAACCTAAAGATTTTCAGCTTACAGCAGATCGCAGCCAATACCCAAAAATACCAACATCTATTTACGGTAACAACTATCCTGAAGGCTATAAAAACGTAGCAGGAAGCATTGCTGTAACAACTATTATTTCAAAAATAAAGTCTGTAATTCCTGCCTAAGCAAGAGTCTAATAGTCTACTGATCTAAAAATCTAAGCATCTAGTTTACACATCGTCATAATCCACAACAATAGTTGCAGATGTAGGATGTGCTTGGCACGTAAGGATTAAACCTTCAGCCACTTCATTATCTGTAAGAATGTTGTTTTGTCGCATCTTAGCATCGCCTTCTGTAATACGGGCTATACAACTGCTACAAATACCACCTTGGCAAGAGTACGGAGCGTCAATATCTTGTTTTAATGCAGCTTCAAGAATGGTTTGCTCTTTAGACATTTCAAATTCAAAGTCTTCATCGTCCACCAATACTTTTATTTTGGTATTGCCAGATAAATCTTCAACCGAATTTTCGTTTTCTGCGACAACAGGAGCTGTAAACAATTCAAAGAAAATGGCTTTTTCTTTAATACCGTTTTCAATTAATGTGTCTTTTACAGTATGAATCATAGCTTCTGGTCCGCACAAATAAAATGCTTCTATATTAACACCTTGGTACTTGTTCTTAATGATAAGATTAACCGTGCTTTTTTCTATACGACCTAAAAGTGCACCTTCTTCGCGCGATTGGCTATAAATAAAATGGACATGAAAACGATTACCATAATTGGCTTGCATTTCTACTAAATCTTTAAAAAACATCGTGTCTTTTGAAGATTTGTTACCATAAACTAAAATAAAATTACTAAACGGCTCTTCTTCTAAAAGTGTTTTGGCAATGCCTAAAATCGGTGTAATACCACTACCTACAGCAAAGGCAGCAACGGTTCTTGTTTTAGCTTCATTGGGTTCAAAAACAAAGCGACCGTTGGGCTCAGCAACCTCAATAGTATCTCCTGCTTTTAGCGCGGTATTGGCGTATACCGAAAATGTACCACTATCAACCGCTTTTACGGCAACAGTTAGATCTCCACTGTTTTTAGAGGAGCAGATAGAATAATCTCTTCTAACAGCTTCACCATTAATATCTGTTTTTAGAGTAATGTATTGTCCTGCCTTAAAAGAAAAAGTGTCTTTTAAGTCCACAGGAATTTCAAAAGTTATAGCTACCGATTTTTCAGTAACGTTTTCAATAGATTTTATAGTAAGGTTGTAAAATTGTGCCATTGCAAAAAAATTTATGCAAAAATAAGGAAGGATGGTTGTTTTGACGATTTTTTTAAGATTATTATAATACCTAAGAAACTTATACATAAGAAAATTATGTATATTTGTGCTACTATGAGTAATTCAAAATTATATAAAGGGAGTTTAAATACCATCATTTTAAAGTTGCTAAACGAAAATGATAAGATGTATGGCTACGAGATTACCCAAAAAGTTAAAGAGTTAACTAAGGGTGAGCTTAAAATTACTGAAGGAGCACTCTATCCTGCATTACACAAATTAGAAGCACAAGGTTTACTAGACGTTGAGGTGGCAAAAGTAGATAATCGATTAAGAAAGTACTACAAGCTAACCGAAAATGGTACCAAAGAAACCGCAAACAAGCTCGAAGAATTAGCGGAATACATAAAAACAATGCAAGCTTTGGTAAATCCTAAATTGGCTTAAGAATGAAATTAACAAAAGAAGATATACAATTTATAGACCAGTATCTCGAAAATTCTGATGTTGTACATGTAGACATTAGAATGGAAATGACGGACCATGTAGCTTCAGAAATTGAAGCTATGATGGTGGGTGGAGACCAAAGAGCGTTCTATTTTATTTTTAAAGATTACATGGTCGCCAACAAGCACAGCTTGCTTTCAAACAATAAATCGTTTATTAAAGCAACGGATAAACAATTAAGCCTAAGTATCTTTAAAGCCTTACTAAAATGGCCAAGTCTGCTCACGTTTTTTATTTGTATGTTGCTTTTTACAAGCCTTAACATGGTAACTAACATTAGTGTATTAAAAAGTTGGGTTGGTGTATTGCCACTTATTGGCTTTGTGTTTTTTGGTGTAATTTATTTCGTGCAATTAAAATGGTTTAAGCTAGAGCGTTTTTCTGCCTTAGAACGCATGGGTTTTATTTATGTTATGGCGTTCCACTTGTTTCATTTGTGTTGGAACATTTCAAATTTTAAAAAGGTTGAAAATAATTATGTGGTCTATATTCTGTCTAGTTTAGCACTAGCTCTTTTAGTAGCCATGGTTTTAGTGGTAAAAAGTAGGATAAGCGAATATCAAAATAGATTTGAAAAATTGGTTTAAAAAATGAAGCTAACAAAAGAAAACATAGATTTTATAGACAATTACCTTAAAAAAGGCGGTATAAAATATTGGGATGTACGCCTAGAAATGGTAGATCATTTAGTTTCTGATATTGAAAATTATGAAGGTGCTGCAGATTTTGAAACCGCTTTTAATCACAGCCTTGTTAATGCTGGTTGGGACAAAAATCTAAAGGCAGTGCATATGCAAAGTTGGAAATCTACAAACAAGATTTACAGAAAAATACATTTTAATGAAATTTTAAAACTGCTCAAAAATCCTTCAACACTTATTGGTTTTATTGCATTTTACTTCTTGTTCAATAGAATAGCTGTTATTTTTTCTGAGTACTTAAAATTAATTGCTTTTACGGTTTTACTTGTACCAATTTTAGTGCTTTTGTATGAATCTTTTAAGACATGGATAAAAAAGTTAGGCAAGTCGGTAAATATGCAGTACGGATTGTTCTATTTTTCTTTCGGATTGATAATGATAAACCTACCACTTCAATTACTGCCTAAGTCGTACTTACACTTATGGTTACCATTCCTTATGACGGTTTATCTTTTAATGATGGTTGCTGGTTATAAAGTTTATAAATACGCTTATAAAAAGATGTTGAAATTAAAATGTCTGTAATGATGAAACTTACCGAATCTCAAATACAAGATCTCTACGCGTTTACCAGAAAACACTTTGTAGAGCACTATGATTTACAAACTGAGTTGGTAGATCACCTGGCAAATGATATTGAAACCATGTGGAAAACAGACACCAATCTTACTTTTGAAGAAGCTAGAGACAAAGCCTTTAAAAAGTTTGGCATTTTTGGGTTTATGGAAGCCATTGAGCAAAAGCAAAAAGCTATGAACAAACGTTATATGCGTTACTTTTGGAATGAGCTTAAGCTTTGGTTTAGGGTACCACAAATTATAACAACATTAGGTTTGTTTTGTGTGTACTATTTATCATTTTCATCTTTATACACAGAATTCCTTTCGGTTGGGTATTATATAATAATAGCAATATGGTCTATTTTCAAAAGTGTTCAGTTAAACAGGCAGTTTAGAAGACGCAAAGAAAAGTCAGATAAAAAATGGATGCTAGAAGAAATGATTTACAAACAAGCAGGAGGTACTACACTGGTTTTTATGTCTCAGGTTTATAATGTGTTTCTTATTTCGGACAGATTTTCTGGAAATTTTACAGCTATATTGTTTTTCTCAATAATCTTTACGTTACTTACCTTAATCAATTATATAAGCTTTCAACTTATACCAAATAAAGCCGAAGCGTTACTCAATGAAACTTACCCAGAGTTTTCATTGTAACAAATCGGTACTTTTAGAGACTAACACATAAACAACTAACCAATAGCTTATGATAAAGCACTTTCTTAATTTAGAGTGGAAGCAGTATTTCCGTTCATCATATTGGCAAAAGAGTTTGGCATTAAATATTCTTCTGGTCTTTTTTGCACTTTACTTTATTGTTATGTTTTTAGGTTTAGGCTTTGGCTTACTTTTTATTTTAAAGAAAGCTTATCCAGATCAAGATCCATTTGTAATTGCCAACAGCTTTTTGTTTTATTGGCTTATAGTAGATTTAATGATGCGTTTCTTTTTACAAAAGTTACCAGTAATGAGCGTTAAGCCATTACTTACGTTACCAATAAAACGCTCTACCATTGTGCATTTTGTATTGGGTAAATCTGCTTTGTCCTTTTTTAACTTTTTACCATTATTTGCTATAATTCCATTTAGTATAATGCTTATTAGGGAAGGTTACGAAACCGCTCAGATACTGCCTTGGATGTTTACTTTAATAATTGTAGTACTCATTATTAATTTCCTAAACTTTATTATTGAAGCTTTATCTTCAAAAACCGATCTACCATTTTTACCATTATTGGCAACAGTTGGTGTACTATATGGTTTAGAGTATTTCGGTATTGTATCAATGACGTCTTTGGTAGGTGATGCTTTTATGGGTATTTCCAACAATTCAGTTTTAATCCTAATTCCAATAGTATTATTAGCGATAGCGTATGCTTTCAATTTTAAAATATTAAAAGAAAAACTATTCTTAGATAGTGGATTAAAATCCAAGGTTACAGAAGTGAAAGCGGCGGATTTATCTTGGACTAATCGCTTTGGAGACATTGCCCCTTTTATGCAGTTAGACCTAAAACTAATTTGGAGAAATAAGCGCACCAAATCTTCAGCATTTCTTATGCTTATTGGTTTGTTATATGGTTTGTTTTTTTACACGCAACCAATTTATAGAGACTCGTTGTATGCAGCGTCGTTTGTAGGCATTTTTTCAACAGGTATTTTCCTAATCAGTTTTGGGCAGTTTATTCCAGCTTGGGACAGTGGCTATTATAAAATGCTAATGAGTCAGAACATTAAATATGAACAGTACTTACGTTCAAAATTTGTGTTAATGATACTGAGTGTGGTTATTATGTTTGTCTTAGGAATTCCCTATGTTTACTTTGGTTGGAAAATACTAGTAATGCATTTTGCAGCTGCTGTTTACAATATTGGTGTTAACTCGCATGTAATGTTGTACGGAGGCTCTTTCAATAGAAAAAAGATAGACCTTAATCAACGTGCAGCTTTTAATTACCAAGGCACTGGAGCTGTGCAATGGATCATTGGGTTGCCGATTATGCTAATTCCTCTAGTACTTTTTACAATAGGTAATATCTTTATTGGTTTTGAAGCTGGAGTTGCAATTCTCATTGTAATTGGAGTTGCAGGCATAGTACTCCACAAAAAACTCATGAAATCTATTACGCAACGCTACTTAGATTCAAAATACAAAATGATTGACGCATTTAGTCAAGATAACTAATTACACAACACAACCATGATACATACAAAAGACCTTTCAAAAGCTTACAACGGAACCACAGTTTTAAATATAGACGAGTTAACCATACCAAAGGGCCAAAGTTTTGGTTTGGTGGGCAATAATGGAGCTGGTAAAACAACCTACTTTAGTTTGTTATTAGATTTAATAAAACCAACAACAGGACGTATTACCAGTAACGAAGTTGTAGTAGACCAAAGCGAAGATTGGAAACCTTTTACATCTGCATTTATAGATGAAAGCTTTTTAATTGGTTACCTAACACCAGAGGAATATTTTTACTTTATAGGAGATCTAAGAGGACAAAACAAAGCTGATATAGATGCCTTAACGTCTCAGTTTGAAGATTTCTTTAACGGAGAAATCCTTGGGAAGAAAAAATACTTGCGCGATTTGAGTAAAGGAAACCAAAAGAAAGCAGGTATTGTTGCAGCACTTATTGGTAATCCTGAGGTTATTATCTTAGACGAGCCGTTTGCGAATTTAGATCCAACAACGCAAATTCGCTTAAAGCAAATTCTTAAAGATTTGGCCCAAAAACAAGGTGTTACTATTTTGGTATCTAGTCACGATTTAATGCACGTTACAGATGTTTGCGAACGCATTGTTGTCCTGGAAAAAGGGAATGTTGTAAAAGATTTAGAAACTAACCCTACCACCTTAAAGGAATTAGAAGCTCATTTTTCTGGCAGTATGGCTACTCAAGAAGAGGAATAATTTACGCAATCAATCAATTTTAAAAAGCTTGTGAAGATTTAAAAATCCACAGGCTTTTTTGTTTAGCTAGGCTTTGTCTTTTCTCGAAAAACAGCTTAATAACACCGTAAATTCAAAAAGATGCTTATTTTTACCACTTAGCACACTAAAAGCGCTAAAGTTTAGTTATCTATTAATTAAATAGAATCAACGTTGAAATTCAAAATAAAGCACATATTATATCTTTTTTTGGTAGCGATTATTGTTCAAAATTGTTCTCGAAAAAAAGATACTTTCATCAACAGAAATTTTCATGCCTTAGGTACCGAATACAACATTCTGTATAACGGAAACATAGCTTTAGAAAGAGGAAAACTAGCTGTCAATGATGCCTTTACAGAAAATTTTTGGGAATTACTGCCAGTAGAGCGCATGCAAGTAAGCGAAGATGTTTTCTTGCCAGGACAATCTAAAAATGCAGATTTTGAACGTGCCGAAGAAAAGGCCATAAAAGCCATACAAAAACACGGAATGAATATTGATGGCAAAGAGAAAAACCCTCAAATTGATGAAGCCTACTTATTACTAGGTAAAGCACGTTATTACGATCAGCGTTTTGTGCCTGCGCTTGCAGCATTCAACAATATTTTAAACAAATATCCCACAAGCGACAAGATTAATCAGGTAAAAATTTGGCGCGAAAAATCTAACATGCGTTTAGACAATAATGAAGGTGCCATAAAAAAACTTAAGCGCCTTCTCGACGAAGAAGAGATTGAAGGTCAAGATTTAGCAGATGCAACCGCGACCTTAGCACAAGCCTATATTAATATAAAAGCAAAGGATAGTGCTATACCGTTGCTGGGTATTGCTGCAGAAAATACTAAAGTTAAAAGTGAAAAAGCACGGTTTCATTTTATAAGAGGGCAATTGTATAATGAATTCAAAGAAAAAGACAGTGCCAATATGGAATTTGATGCTATTATTGATATGCATAGGCAAATTCCTAGAGCATTTTACATTAACGCACATCTTGAAAAATCTTATAATTTCGATACAACCGAAGGTGATGAAGTAGAATTCTTGGAGTATTTAACAGAGTTAGAAGAAAACCGAGAAAACAGACCATTTTTAGACAAGATTTATCACCGAATTGCTGAGTTTCATAGAAATAAAGCTTCAGACAGCTTAGCAGAAGCTTACTATAACAAATCGTTGCGTAAAATTACATCAGACAAATTTCTAAGAGCGCTCAATTTTGAGACCATTGGTAATATGTATTTTGATAAGAACGTGTATAAAACAGCAGGAGCTTACTACGACAGTACACTAACAGCAATGACACCAAACACCAAGCCTTACAGAATTTTAAAACGTAAGCGCGAAAATTTAGATGATGTTATTTACTACGAAGGTGTCGCTCAGGTTAACGATAGTATTCTTCGTATGGTGAGTTTGCCAAAAGAAGAACAATTAGCCATTTACAATAAGTATGCCGAAGAATTAAGGCAAAAAGCACTTAAAGAAGAGCAGCGTAAAGAAGAGGAATCTAGACAACAAGAATCTAGACAAAACATGGCTTTAAATGCCGCAAAAAGCAAAAATGCAAGGCCTAACTTAAGCCCTAGAGGGTTACCAGGAGAATTTACTTCTAAAGGTGGAGACGAAGCAAGTAGTTTTTACTTCTACAATTCTACAACTGTTGCTTACGGAAAGAACGAGTTTTTAAAGATTTGGGGAGACCGAAAGCTTCAAGACAATTGGCGATTATCCAGCCAAAAATCGGGAATCAAAAATTCAGAAAAAACAGAAACTATAGCTTCAGTAACTGGTAAGGAAGATCAGTATAATCCTGAAGCGTATATAGCGTCTTTACCAAAAGAGCAGAAGGTCATTGATAGTATAGCAAAAGAGAGAAACTTTGCATATTATCAATTAGGTATCATATATAGAGAGAAGTTCAAAGAGCTTTCTCTGTCCAAATCTCGATTTGAAGACTTACTAGAAAACTCACCAGAAGAACGCCTCATTTTACCTTCTAAATACAATTTATATAAAATATACACAGAGCTAGGCTTATCTAGAAAGGCAGAAGCCATGAAGTCAGACATAGTAGCTAATTATCCAGATTCTCGCTACGCAGAAATCTTACTAAACCCAGAATCTGAATTAGCTAAAGATGAGAATAGTCCCGAAGCTATCTATACAAATCTTTACAAACAATTTGAAAAACAAGAATATGCTGAGGTTATTGAGGAAGCGGAAAAACAAATTAAGCGTTTAGAAGGAGATGACTTCCTGCCAAAATTTGAAATTCTAAAAGCCTCTGCCAGAGGACGCCTTTATGGTTTCGAAGATTATAAAAAGGGTATAGACTACATTGCACTGACTTATCCTAATACAGACGAAGGCAAAAAAGCACAAGAACTGCTTAATAATGCCATTCCAGTATTGGCTAAAAAAGAATTTATTGAAGATGATAAGGCTTCGCATTTCAATGTCGTGTATCAATTTGAAAATGGCTCAGGAGAGGATATCGATGCTTTTGTAAAAACACTCAATGAAGAGATTGAAAAAAAGATTAAATATTTTGACCTAACAACATCAATTGATGTATATGATGAAAGCACAACATTTGTTGTAGTGCATGGTCTTACAAGTATACAAGGAGCAAGCGGTTTTGCTCAATTATTACAATCAGACGAAAAAGATAGTAGAGGCAGACCTGTAAAACCTAAAATTACAAAAGAGTACTTTGCTATTTCGTCACCTAACTATGCTATTATTCAACGTCATAAAAACTTAAATGCATACCTGAAACTAGAGTAAATTAAAACCAAATCAACGATGTTTTCCTCAGACAACAAAAAATCTAAATACGCAACGAGTATGGAAACAAGTACACAACAAAACATTATAGCGCAAGGCACCAAAATAGTTGGTGATATAGCTAGTCAAGGACCATTTAGAATCGATGGTACTGTTGAAGGCAACGTAAAGACTTCTGGCAAAGTAGTGATTGGCAAATCGGGTTTTATTAAAGGTACATTACAAGGAGAGAATGCAGATTTTGAAGGTAAATTTTCAGGTAAATTAATCTTATCTGGCACATTGTCTTTAAAGTCTACTGCACACATTGAGGGTGAGGTACATACAAGTAAATTAGCAGTTGAACCCGGAGCAACCTTTAATGCTACTTGTAGCATGAAAGGCACTGTAAAAGCATTACCTAATGAACCAGCAAAACCAAAACAGCCAGAACAAACAGCCCAAAGACAGCAAGGGTAAGTACAATAAATTTTTAAGATTTACAGGTGTTGCATTGCAAATGGGACTTACCATTTATGCAGGCAATTTCTTAGGTATGTGGTTAGACTCTAAATACAACTCAGATAAATTTGAACCAAGTATAACTTTGTTAGCAGTTTTTGCATCAATGTATATGGTTATTGCTCAGGTTATAAAAGTTTCTAAAGAGTAATGGTTAAAAATCTAATTACTTACATTCTGATTTTTACTATTGTAGGAGTGTCAACGTATTTGCTTCACAATAATTTTATTGAACAGAAGAATATTTCCCTCCCCTTTTCATTAAAAAAAGTATATCTGTTCTTTGTACTTTTTTCTTTGGTTATCTGTTTTTTATTTAAAGTAGGGAGCGTTATTAACAAAATAAAAGAGCAATTAGGCTTTATTTATCTTGGCACTATAATTTTTAAAATCACAGTTTTTACGGTTATTTTCTACAAGTCTGTTTTTACCGTAGACCTTACTAATGCTCAACGAATTGCGCTAATTATTCCTATGTCAATCTTTTTATTTATCGAGGTGTTTTTTGTAGCAAAAATCCTAAACAAAACTTCTTTCTAATTTATCTCAATAAAATTGGTTTAATTGTTAATAAATTATGTACTTTTGCGCCGAATTTATCTAGAGTAATATTTTTCAAAAGAAAAAAATGAAGATAGCAAATAAACCTATCAAATCTTACTTACTGATTGTATTAGCGTTAACAGCTTTTTTTGGTTATGCTAGTGATCCTGTAAAATCGCAAGACGGAGGAATTGTAGATACTGAGCAAGAGGTTAAAGATTACATCCTTCATCACTTAAAAGATTCTCACGATTTTCATTTGTTTTCATACACTAGCGATGGTGAAAGAAAACACGTTGGTTTTCCACTTCCTGTAATTGTTTGGGGAGAAAATGGTTTAACAACATTTATGTCTTCTGAATTTCACCATGATGATTCTGGTCATGTTATCGTAGAGAAAAACGACTCTAGGTTTGTTAAGATTCACAGTAAGATTTACGAATTAGAAGAAGGTGCAACTACCGTTAATTTTGACGATCACCATCATCCAACAAACGCTTACAAAGTTTTAGACTTTTCTATTACAAAGAGTGTATTTGGTATTTTAATAATTGGTCTTTTAATGTTGCTATGGTTCTCTAGACTAGCCAAGCAATATAAGAACAAAAGTATTCCAACTGGTTTCGGCAGAGTATTAGAGCCACTTGTGGTTTATGTGCGTGATGAAATCGCAAGACCAAACATTGGAGACAAACACTACAGAAGATTTACAGGTTACTTATTAACGGTATTCTTCTTTATTTGGATAATGAATTTAGTAGGTTTAATGCCATTTGGTTTTAACGTAACAGGTCAGTTAGCCGTTACTGCAGCTTTAGCGGTATTAACCTTAATCATATACACATTTAGTGCTAAAAAAGATTACTGGCAACACGTATTATGGATGCCAGGAGTGCCAATTTTTGTAAAACCAGTATTGGCAGTAATAGAATTGGCTGGTCATTTCTTAATTAAACCATTTTCACTACTTGTGCGTTTGTTTGCAAACATTTCAGCAGGTCACATTGTAGTAATGAGTTTAATTGCGATTATGTTCACATTAAAGAATGAATTAGGTACAGTAGGTGCAACAGGGTTGTCACTTGTGTTATCATTTTTTATCACGTTAATAGAAGTTTTGGTTGCGTTCTTACAGGCTTATATCTTTACAATGCTTTCAGCATTATTTATAGGTATGGCTGTTGAAGAGCACGATCATCACTAATAGATTTGTTTAATTAATTTAAATTATTTGGCTATGACAGTTCCAAATTTAGTAGGTGCAGGTTTAATTGTAATCGGTGCTGGTATCGGATTAGGTAAAATTGGTGGAAGTGCAATGGAAGGTATTGCGCGTCAACCAGAAGCTACTGGTAAGATCCAGACTGCGATGATTATTATCGCTGCATTATTAGAAGGTTTAGCATTCGGTGCTTTATTCTTAGGAAAATAAGAATCGAAAATGTAAACTAATAAACACGAATTCCTGCAACGGTTGGTTGCAGGAACGTGTTTTACAAAAAATTAAAAAAATCAAAGTAAATATATAATGGAGCAATTATTAAACGATTTTTCACCAGGATTATTTATAGTACAAACCATACTGTTTTTACTATTAATCTTTTTAATGGTGAAGTTTGCGTGGAAGCCAATTCTTAACTCTTTAAATGATAGAGAAGAGGGTATTAAAAGTGCATTAGATGCTGCTGAGAATGCTAAAAAAGAAATGGAAAACCTAAACGCAGATAACGAGCGTTTATTAAAAGAAGCGCGTATTGAAAGAGAAGCACTTTTAAAGGAAGCAAGAGAGATGAAAGATAAAATCATTTCTGATGCTACTAACGAAGCGCAAGAAAAAGCTGGCAAAATGATAGAGCAAGCGCAAGCTGCAATTGAGACTGAAAAGAAAGCTGCTATGGCAGAGTTAAAAAGTCATGTAGCTGGTTTATCTATCGAAATTGCTGAAAAAGTAGTACGCGAAGAGCTATCTAACAAAGACAAGCAATTAAAGCTTGTTGAAGATATGTTAGGTGAAACCACTTTAAACTAATTATAGATGGCAGAGTCTAGAGCAGCAATACGTTATGCAAAAGCAGTACTAAGTTTAGCTACCGACAATAAGGTGGCTGAAGCTGTTAATACTGATATGAAGCAAATTGCAAATGCTATTGCAGAAAGCAGTGAGTTAAATGCAGTTTTGGTAAATCCTATTGTCAGATCTGCAGACAAAAAAGCAGTATTAACTTCAGTGTTTAAAAATGCTAATGCTGCTACAACAAACTTAATAGATACTTTAATTGCAAATAAGCGTGTGGCATTATTAGGAGATGTTGCTAATAAATATACACAATTATACGATCAGTTAAGGGACACACAAATAGCTAAGGTAACTTCAGCAACACCATTAACTAAGGAATTAGAAGAAAAAGTGTTAGCTAAAGTAAAAGAGCTTACAGGCAAAACTACCGAAATAGAAAACACGGTTGATGAATCGATTTTAGGAGGTTTTATCCTAAGAGTTGGCGATTTGCAATATGATGCAAGTATTGCTAACAAACTAAATAATTTAAAAAGAGAATTTACATTAAATTAAAATAGCTGGTCGCTGAGGTTCTCGAAGCGACGCTACGGCAAAACATAATAAAATGGCAGAAGTAAAACCAGCTGAAATATCAGCAATCTTAAAACAACAACTTTCAGGTTTTGAAGCAGGTGCTTCATTAAACGAAGTAGGAACAGTATTAACTGTTGGTGATGGTATTGTACGTGCTTATGGACTTTCTAATGCACAATACGGAGAATTAGTAGAATTCGAAGGTGGCTTAGAAGGTATCGTACTTAACCTTGAAGAAGATAACGTTGGTATCGTATTGTTAGGGCCTTCAAAAGAGATTAAAGAAGGTGCAACAGTAAAACGTACTAATCGTATCGCATCTATTAAAGTAGGTGAAGAAATGGTTGGTAGAGTTGTTGATACACTTGGTAACCCAATAGACGGTAAAGGACCAATAGGTGGTGATTTATACGAAATGCCATTAGAGCGTAAAGCACCTGGTGTTATCTTCCGTCAACCAGTAGATGAGCCAATGCAAACAGGTATCAAATCTATCGATGCTATGATTCCTGTAGGTAGAGGACAACGTGAGTTGGTTATTGGTGACCGTCAAACAGGTAAGACTACGGTTTGTATCGATACCATCTTAAATCAAAAAGAATTTTATGATGCAGGTGAGCCTGTATTCTGTGTATATGTTGCTGTAGGTCAAAAAGCTTCAACAGTAGCAAACATTGCAAAAACATTAGAAGATAAAGGTGCTTTAGCTTATACAGTTATTGTAGCGGCAAACGCATCAGATCCTGCACCAATGCAAGTATATGCTCCTTTCGCAGGTGCTGCAATTGGTGAGTACTTTAGAGATACTGGTCGTCCTGCTTTAATTGTTTATGATGATTTATCTAAGCAAGCCGTTGCGTATCGTGAGGTGTCATTATTATTACGTCGTCCACCAGGACGTGAGGCGTATCCAGGTGACGTTTTCTACTTACACTCTAGATTATTAGAGCGTGCTGCAAAAGTGATTGCAGATGACGAAATCGCTAAAAACATGAATGACTTACCAGAGTCATTAAAGCCAATCGTAAAAGGTGGTGGTTCTTTAACGGCATTACCAATTATAGAAACACAAGCTGGTGACGTATCTGCATATATTCCAACAAACGTAATTTCTATTACAGATGGTCAGATATTCTTAGAAAGTGATTTATTTAACTCTGGTGTGCGTCCTGCAATTAACGTAGGTATTTCTGTATCACGTGTTGGTGGTTCTGCCCAGATTAAATCTATGAAAAAAGTAGCAGGTACATTAAAATTAGACCAAGCACAGTTCCGTGAATTAGAAGCGTTTGCTAAGTTTGGTTCTGACCTTGATGCTGCTACACTTAACGTTATTGAAAAAGGTAAGCGTAACGTAGAGATCTTAAAGCAAGCCCAAAACGATCCATTTACTGTAGAAGATCAGGTAGCAATTATTTACGCAGGTTCTAAGAACTTATTAAGAGATGTTCCTGTAGAGAAGGTGAAAGAATTTGAAAGAGATTATATAGAGTACTTAAATGCTAAGCATAGAGATACTTTAGACACATTAAAGGCTGGTAAATTAACAGATGAGGTTATTGATACTTTAACTAAAGTAGCTAAAGACCTTTCTGCGAAATTTAAAGCATAATAAATAGATTTTAGTATTGAGTAGTGAGATGTTATAGCACTCACTACTGAATACTCAATACTAATTACTAATTATGGCAAACTTAAAAGAAATACGTAATAGAATATCTTCGGTATCTTCAACGATGCAGATTACTAGTGCTATGAAAATGGTATCTGCTGCTAAATTGAAGAAAGCTCAAGATGCTATTACTGCAATGCGTCCTTACTCTAATAAGTTAACAGAACTACTTCAAAGCTTAAGTGCAACATTAGATGCAGATAGCGGAAGTAAATTTGCTGAGCAAAGAGCTATAAACAAAGTACTTGTAGTAGCTATTTCTTCAAACAGAGGTCTAGCAGGCGCATTTAACTCTAACATTATTAAGCAAGTTAATGTATTATTGTCTGAGACTTATGCTGGTAAAGATGTTTCTATTCTTGCGATAGGTAAAAAAGTTAATGATGCTTTTGGTAAACAAGGGAATATCATTGCAAACAAAAGCGAAGTTTTTGATGATTTAACTTTTGATAATGTTGCTGAAATTGCTGAAATGATAATGAATAAATTCACTGAAGGCGATTTTGATAAGGTAGAATTAGTGTACAACAGCTTTAAAAATGCAGCAACCCAAATTGTAATGACCGAACAGTATTTACCAATTGTTCCTGTAGAGAGTGATGCCAATGTTAATTTAGATTATATTTTTGAGCCTTCTAAGCAAGAAATAGTTGAAACATTGATTCCAAAGTCATTAAAAACACAGTTGTTCAAGGCTATTAGAGACTCTTTTGCTTCAGAGCATGGTGCGCGTATGACAGCAATGCACAAAGCAACAGACAATGCAACAGAGCTTAGAGATCAGTTAAAATTAACTTATAACAAAGCAAGACAAGCTGCTATTACTAACGAAATTTTAGAAATTGTTGGTGGTGCAGAGGCATTGAATAATTAGGCGAAAGCCAAATGATAAAGTAGTGCAGAGGCATTGAACAATTAGCAGCTAACTTATACAAATAGATTTAAGCCCAACCTTAATGGTTGGGTTTTTTTAGTATTTGTCTTACATAAAATTGTATTTAATCGATTATATGTCGAAATCAACGATAAAATAAATTATTTTCATATATATTGTCTTTCCAAATCTTAACCTACTTATAATGAAGAATCTAAAAAAGGCAGTATGTGCCATTATTTTTACTTGTACATTGTCTTCTTTATTTCAATGTGCTAGTCCTAAGGTAGCTACAACCAATTTTGAACAACAAACACCTTTTACAGTGAAGTCTGTAGTATTTCAGGAATGGTATGCAGGAATCAAAGTTGGAGGTACAGGAATCAATGTTTTTGTTCCTGTTTCTAACGTTAATGATAATGTAGTTTTAAACGAAGTTTATTTTAGAAACTTAAAAGGAAAGCTTGTTAAAAATGGAAATAAATACACTTCGGTATTAAAAAACCCTTCTCGACACTATACATTTCAGAAACCTGAAAAACCTGCAAACTACCCTTTTGACCTCAAAGATGATGAGTGTGTTATAAGTTATACAGAAAGTGGTAAGCTAAAATATCACAAAGTGATCCAAATTAACGAGGTAGCAGGTACTTACTACGAAAATGGTCCACCATCTATTTACTCAAGGAGTGCTTCAAATAGTATGGCAACTCTAGATGAAGAGTTAGAAGAGAATTAAAATATTACAAACAGAAGCAAAGCCTTACTTTTTAGTGAGGCTTTTTTATTTAAGTATCCAAAGACCCATTTATATTTAATATTTTTGAAGCGATTTCATTATTAAGCAATTGAGCGTACTCAAATCCTTTTTTAAAGACACCATAATTTACGGTTTAGCAACGGTGTTGCCTAGGCTCATGAATTTTGTACTTGTACCGCTACACACAGACACATTAGATACTGCCAGCTATTCTGACAACACCTATTTTTATGTGTACGCTGCATTTTTTAATGTATTGCTTACATATGGTATGGAAACGGCATTCTTTAGGTTTTTCAGCAAACAGAAGGACCAAAACAAAGTATATTCTACTACTTTAATAAGTCTGTTGGTTTCTACATTGTTTGTGTTTGTCGTTGTGATGATTTTTAGTCAAACCTTGGCAGAATTTGTAAATCTGCGCTTAGACTATTTTAACTATCTAATAGGGGTATTGGTTTTAGATACCTTAGTGGTAGCACCATTTGCCTATTTAAGAGCAACAGGAAAACCAATTAAATTCACATTTATTAAGCTAAGTAATATCTTTACGTATGTAGTTCTTAACTTCTTTTTTCTTTGGGGAATTCCAAAGTTCAATATTGAGTTTTCAGGATACGATAAAACAGATTTAGTAAAATATATTTTCATTGCAAACCTTGCTGCAAGTGCTGTTACAATAGTATTGTTGTTACCTTATTTTTTGAAAACGAAATGGGTTTTTGACAAAGCGATATTCAAAAAAATGCTTAATTATGGCTTACCGATTATGATTGCAGGCCTTGCTTATGTCATTAACGAGAATTTTGATAAATGGTTAATTCCAGATGTGTTGGGTAAAGACATTAACGGTGCTTATGCTGGCTGTTATAAGCTAGCCGTGTTTATGACCATTTTTATTCAAGCCTTTAGGCTAGGAGCAGAGCCTTTCTTCTTTAATCATGCAAAAGAGAAAAATGCCAAAAACATCTATGCTCTAATCATGAAATACTTCGTTATTTGTGGCGCATTAATGCTGTTATTCATCGTTGGATTTATAGATGTTTTTAAAGCGTTGATTGTGCGAGACGAAGCATATTGGGTTGCTTTAGAAATTGTACCAATTGTATTACTTGCTAATTTGTTTTTAGGCATCTATTTTAATCTGGCAATTTGGTATAAGCTCACTGACAAAACACGTTTTGGAATGTATTTTTCAATTGTAGGAGCTGTTATTACCATTGTGCTTAACGTTATTTTATTACCAAAACATGGTTTTATAGCAGCAGCCTGGACTACGCTTGTAGCCTATGCAATAATGATGATGATGTCTTATGTATTAGGGCAAAAACACTATAAAGTACCTTATCAAATTTCAAGAATTTTAGGTTATATAGGATTTTCAATAGCGCTATCTTATGTGTCTTATAAATATCTAAGAGGCAACTATTTTTTCAACGTTGCTTTAATGCTTATTTTTATTGCAGGTATTGCTTTATTAGAAAGAGAAGAACTTAAACAATTACTAAAAAGAAGATGACAATTAAAATCATAAATAAATCCATTCACGATTTACCGCATTACGAAACTATAGCCTCCGCAGGTATGGACTTAAGAGCCAACCTCACTGAAGATAGAATTCTTAAACCACTTGAACGGACAATAGTAGGCACAGGCTTATTTATAGAATTGCCAATTGGTTATGAAGCTCAAGTAAGACCAAGAAGCGGTTTAGCAGCAAAAAAAGGAATCACAGTACTCAATGCACCAGGAACAGTAGATGCAGATTATAGAGGTGAAATAGGAGTGATTTTAGTAAATCTTTCTAATGAAGAATTTACCATCCAAAACGGAGAGCGAATAGCACAATTAGTAATTGCAAAGCACGAACGTGCAGAATGGATAGAAGTCGAAGAACTTTCTGAAACCGATAGAGGAGAAGGTGGTTTCGGAAGTACTGGCACCAAATAAACGACTAAACAAATCAACGAATAAACTCATAAAATGAAAATAATAGTACCAATGGCAGGTCGAGGTTCACGTCTTAGACCACATAGTTTAACAGTTCCAAAACCATTAATTCCGGTAGCAGGTCAACCCATCGTGCATCGTTTGGTAAAAGATATAGCAAAAGTATTAAAACAACCTATAGAAGAAGTCGCTTTTGTTCTTGGTGACCCAGCATTTTTTGGAGATGATGTTGTTGAGAGTTTAACGGAGTTGGCTGAAGATTTAGGGGCAAAAGCATCTATCTACAGACAAGATCAACCGTTAGGAACAGGTCACGCTATTATGAGTGCTAAACCATCACTTTCTGGTCCTGCGGTTATTGCTTATGCAGATACCTTGATTAGAGCAGAGTTTGATTTAGACCCAAGTGCAGACAGTGTGATTTGGACTAAACAAGTGGATAATCCTGAAGCTTATGGTGTGGTAAAGTTGAACGACAAACAAGAGATTGTTGAGCTTGTAGAAAAACCAGAAACCTTTGTAAGTGATCAGGCTGTAATCGGAATCTATTACTTTAAAGATGTCGCAGTTTTAAAAGCGAAACTTCAAGAGGTTTTAGATGAAAACGTTATGAATGGTGGCGAATACCAAATTAACGATGGTATAAAGCGCATGATGGCAGATGGTAAAATCTTCAAAACAGGTACAGTTGATGAGTGGATGGATTGTGGCAACAAAAACGTAACGCTAGAAACCAATACCAAGATGCTAGGTTTCTTAAAAGCAGATGGCGAAGAGCAATTAGTTGACGATTCTGTCGTTTTAGAGAATTCAAAAGTGATTGAACCTTGTTTCATCGCCAAAGGAACAGTTTTAAAGAACGCTACGGTTGGCCCTAACGTTTCTATAGGTAAAGATTGCATTATCGAAAATTCAACCGTTAAAAATAGCTTAATACAGAATCAGACGACTATTAAAAATGCTAATTTAGACGAAGCTATGATTGGTAACCACGTAAAGTATAATGGAGAGTTTACCAAAATTAGTATTGGAGATTACACTGTGTTGGAATAGTCTTCCCGTGTAGGTCACTGAGCGAAGTCGAAGTGATGCAGGAGTCTATATATCACTAGTTGTAGCATATTTATGAAAAACTGTACTATAAATGAAAAAATTCATTCTGATTTTTATTCTGATTACATTATTTAGCTGTGAGGAATTAGTCGAGCAAACCTATAAGTTTAATGTACGTAACGAATCAGATTCTGAATTATATTTTACTATCGACTATAAATATCCTGACACTACATTGAGTACTGAAAATACTACAAACAAAATCTTACCTATGTCTACTTTTAGATTAGGTGGATTTCGAACACAAGATAAAATTTTTGATGAAGCATTAAATGATACTTTATCCTTTTTCTTTTTAACTAAAGAAACTATAGAAAATAATGAGTGGAATGAAATAAGGAGTAATTACCTAATTCTTAAACGTTTTGACGTGAGCTATGATGATTTTCAATCAATAAACTTTGAAATTGTTTATCCACCAACATTTGAAATGGAAAATATGAGAATGTATCCAGCTGAATAAAAAAATGTGCAACAACAATTTGTATAGCTAATTACGGCTAAATTCCTAATCGGAATTAATTGCAATTAGCTATCTTTCGGTTACGGCGAAAAAACATAGCCGATTTTGAGCAAAAAACCTTATTCAAACAAGTTTGGAACAACTTTTGAAATCAAGCAGTTGTCAGGCTGAGCTTGTCGAAGCCAAATCGTAGAATCTAAATATGAAATTAAAACAACACATAACAAAACTTCTACTAGTACTATTTTTAGTACCAAGCTTTGCTATGGCTCAAGTTGATTTTAATAAACGACCAGATGACGATTTAGGCAATGTTGAAGACGAATTTCAAGAGTATTTTTTTGAAGCCTTAAAACAAAAGGGCATCGAGAATTATGAGAGAGCTGTTGAAGCACTTCATAAATGCCTTAATCTAGATTCTAAAAAGCCTGTCATTTATTTTGAGCTTGGTAAAAACTACAACAAACTCAAAAACTTTGGCGCTGCTGAAGACAACCTTAAAAAGGCTATTAGTATGCAACCAGACAACGCGTGGTTTTTAGATGAGTTGTACGACGTGTATTTTCAGCAAGATGATATAGATAATGCTATTAAAACTATAAAGCAATTGGTAAAATATCATCCAGATTACAAAGAAGATTTAGCAACATTGTACATACGAGAAAAACGTTATAAGCAAGCACTTAATCTTTTAGATGAATTAGATGAAGAATTAGGTGTTAGCGAAGCCAGAGATGCAATGCGTAACGAGATTTATAGCATTACAGGCAATGCAGACGACCGAATTGAAAATCTGGAGCAACGCGTAGCCAACAATCCAAACAATGAGGAAAACCACCTTAAACTCATTTACAGATACAGTCAATCTGGTGATAGAAAGAAGGCCTACAAGGCTGCACAGAATCTCTTAAATATAAAGCCAGATTCAAAGTTTGTGCATTTGGCATTGTATAAATTCTATTTACAAGACGGTAAAGTAGAAGATGCTATAAACTCTGTAAAAATAGCTCTAACCAGTCCAGAAATTAATGCAGATGCTAAGGCAAAAGTTCTGAAGGATTTTGTTGGTTTTGTAGCTAATAACCCAGAATATGAGTCAGATTTAGTCGAGATTACAGCCTTGATAGATGATAATAAAGATGCGCAAACACACAGTGACTTAGGGCAGTATTATTTAAAGTCAGGCGATAAGGCAAAAGCATTAGAAAACTTTAAAGAAGCGCTTAAACAAGACCCAAATGATTTTAAGCTCATAAAAGATGTGTTGTTGTTACAAATAGATCTTCAAGATTATAATGCAGTGATTAAGGGTAGCAAAGAAGCATTGGATTTGTATCCTGCACAACCTATTTTATATTTAGTAAATGCAGTAGCAAACAATAAACAAGGCAATTTTAAAAACGCAATAGACAACTTAGAAATAGGATTAGATTATTTAATTGAAAACCCTAAAATGGAGTCCGATTTTTATACAGAATTAAGCATAGCTCACAAAGGCCTTAATAATATAAGTAAGTCTGAAGCGTTTGCTAAAAAAGCAAGAGACATAAAAGCACAACAATAAAATTTCCACGAAAGTGGGAATCTCATTAGAGAATGAAAAAACTAAACGACAAAATACATCATACATTCAAAATCGTATTTGCCTTAGCAATGCTGTTATTTGTTACAAACTGTAAATCCACCAAAAGCATTGTGGCTTCAGGTGAAGCAAGTGATAAGCTTTCGGCTAAGCAAGTGATAAAACAGCATCTAAAAAGCGATGCAGATTTTAAGACACTCCAAGGCAAGGTAAAAATTGATATTACTCAAAACCAAAAAGAGAATGGTTCAACGTTTAACCTTAGAATAGAAAAAGATAAAGTGATATGGTTAAGCGCTAAGCTTGGTTTAGCACGTATGATGATTACACCAGAAAAAGTTAGATTTTACAACAAACTTGATAACGAATACTTTGATGGAGATTATAAATTGTTGAGTGATTTTGTAGGAGTGGATTTAGATTTCAACAAAGTGCAGAATATATTATTAGGTCAGGCTATATTTGATTTAAAGGAAGAACCACACAAGGTCTCTGTAAACGAAAACTCATATGCGTTGCAACCCAAAGATCAAAGTGCACTATTGGAGTTATTTTATTTAATTAATCCATCACATTTTAAAATGGATAGTTTACAATTGTTTCAGCAATTAAAAAAACGCATTCTTCAGGTTGATTATACTACATATCAAGAGGTGAAAAACCAAATTTTACCAAAAGATATTAGAATTATTGCTGTCGAAGATTCTGATGAAGTTGCCATTACAATGGAATTTAAATCGTTAACATTGAATGAAGATGTTAGATTTCCTTTTAAAATACCAGCAGGATATAAAGAAATAGTTATTAAGTAAATTAAATGTCATTTCGACAGAGTGAAGCATGAACGACGAGAAATCTCTTAATTTTAAAAAAATGAAAACTTTCATTTGTTTTGCATTTGTATTAGTGATGTTATTTTCGTCTAGCATATTAATTGCACAAAGTGATAAACAGCAAAAGCTTGAAGCGCAACGTCAGCAAATACTAAAAGAGATAAAACAGTTTAAGGCGTTTTATGCTGGTAAAAAGAAAGAAGAGAAATCTGAAATTTCATTAATAGAGGACCTTAACTATAAGGTACAACGCAGACAAAATCTTATAAGAATCACTAACGAACAGGCTAACTTACTTACGAGAGAGATAAATACCAATCAGCAAGAAATAACAAGCCTTAGAGCACAATTACAGGAGTTAAAAGATGATTATGCAGCAATGATTGTAAAGTCTTACAAAAGTAAGTCAGAGCAGAGTAAAGTGATGTTTTTATTGTCTTCAAATAATTTTAAACAAGCTTACAAACGCTTGCAGTACATTAGACAATATGCCAATTATCAAAAAGAACAAGGTGAACTGATAAAAAAGAAAACAAAAGAGTTACAAGACCTAAACTTAGAATTATCTAAGCAAAAAGCCGATAAAGACAAATTAATTCAGGAAAATAGAATTGCTAAACGAGAACTTGAAAAAGAATTAGAAGAGCGCGAAAAGTTAATGGCAATTATAAAGGCAGACATGACAAAGTTTGCCTCTCAAATAAAACAAAAACAGCAAGAGGCAGACCGATTAGATAAAGAAATAAATCGATTGATTCGCGAAGCTATTGCCGCATCAAATAAAAAAGCTGGAAAGAAAACCTCAACAGGAAAGTTTATTTTAACACCAGCAGACAAAATTGTAGGTGAAAGCTTTGAAGCTAATAAAGGAAGGTTAGGTTGGCCAGTTGAAAGAGGTGTGATTAAGGCAAAATATGGTAAGGGAAGATCGTTAACAGACAGTTCAGTTGAGGTCAATAACCCAGGAATTAAGATAGAAACAACGACGAATGCAACTGTTAAAGCAGTTTTTAATGGTGAAGTTTCTGAAATACTTGTCATTAAAAGAGGAAATCCAGCAATAATGATAAGACATGGTAATTATCTAACTATTTACACCAATCTTTCAAAAATCTACGTAAAGAAAGGTGATAAAATTAAAACAGGACAAGCTATTGGTGAGGCATTTACAAATAAAACCTCTGGTGAAACACTTTTAGGATTTAGAATTTATAAGAATAACCAAAAACTAAATCCAGAGTATTGGTTGGCTAAAAATTAAATTTTAACAACAACATATCCATTTCTGGTTTTTCTGTAGTGTTTTCCGTTAAAGAAGTAATAGCGTTTTCCTTTTACTCTAACCACTTTATATTGTCTTGGTAATTTCTTAACTACAGTTACTGACGCTGGTTGTGCTACAACTACACGTCTTGCGCAAGAGTTAAGATTTAAAGCAAATACTAAAATTAAGGTGTAAACTAAATATTTCATCATTAATACATTTGGTTAATGATAAGACTATTGGTTTTAGAAAAGGTTTAATTGAATTAAAACGAAGATGCTGAAATAAATTCAGCATAGCAATTTTTCGTTTCAAAAAAATTTGTCATTCTGAACTTGATTCAGAATCTACTACTCAAAAAGTGCCTTTAATTCAGTAGCATCAGCCGGTTTCATTTTGCCAGCCAAAACAAGACTTAATTGTTTTCGTCTTAGGGCAGCATCATAACGCTCTTTTTCTAGTTCAGTTTCTGGGATAAGCTCAGGGATTTTTACAGGTCTACCTGTTTCATCAACAGCAACAAATGTGTAAATGGCTTCATTGGCTTTAACACATTCTCCAGATTCACGATCTTCTATCCAAACATCCATATAGACCTCCATTGAAGAGGTAAAGGCTCGAGATACTTTTGCCTCAATAGTAACGACACTACCTAGTGGTACAGATCTATTAAATGCAACGTGATTTACCGATGCGGTTACGACAATTCGTCTAGAATGGCGTCTTGCTGCAATACTAGCAGCTCTATCCATTCGTGCTAATAATTCACCGCCAAAGAGATTATTTATAGGATTGGTCTCGCTAGGTAGGACAAGGTCGGTTACAACAGTTTTAGACTGAAATGCGGTTCTTGGTTGCATAAATTTTTAAAATTTGTGCAAAGATATGCTGATTTAAGTAAATAAAAGGATAAGAAAAGGTTAATCTAATTTCTTAATCAGTAACCATGCATCTTTGTTATGCTCGCGACGGATTTTATAGAGTGCTCTTTGGGCCTCAAGTCTAGTCTCAAAACTAGCATAAACTACTTCGTGAAGACCATAACGATTTTTACCTATTTTTCTGGCTTTATAACCGTTTTCTCTGAGTTGATTTACCTTTTTATCAGAATTTGATTCAACTCTAAATGCACCTGCAACAATATGGTAATTGCCAGTTTGCTTTTCTAGAGATAGTGTAGCAGCAGGCAACGGATTACTAATAACAAAAGTGGCTTCTTGTACTTTAGCATCTAGTTGAGCATTAGCTTCTTCTTGGGCTAACTGATTATGATTTTCAATGGTATTGTTGTAATACTTAAAAGCACCAAAACCGCTTAATCCTAAAACTATAACAGCTGCAGCAGCATATTTTAACCAGTTATTGTTAGAGTGCTTTTCTGGTGTAAATACAATAGGGGCAGTTTCTTCAATAGCCTCAACCTCTTCTTTGTATACTTCACGTTTTATATCAGGAGATGTAAAGTGAGATAAACCAAAAGAATCTGTTAAGTAATTGATATGGCTAGAAGGATTAAATACTATTTTACCTTCAGTGTTTAAAACAAGCTCTCCAATGTTTTCAAATTGAATAGTTTCCCCTTCAATAAGGTAAGATTTTATGGCTTTTACTTGCTTAGAAATCTTGTCATTAGCAGTAGCATAAGGTACTTTTTCTACTTCAGCAATGTAATTAGCTAGTAATCCATCATTATTTTGTAATTGTTCGTTAAACGACAATACCTTCTTTGGTGGATAAAATGTATGTGTAGAGTTATGTATTCTTGCCGAAACACGATTAGTTAAAAAAGCACCTAGTTGAGGCACTGTAATACAATCGTATCGGTATAAAAGATCACTGATGTAAGTTTCTAGCTGCATAGTAAAACAAAGTTAAAAATTTTTAAAAGTGAAAAAAGTTTGAGCAGGTTTAGTTATTAACATCAGAAAAATTTAGTTTCTTGTAGGTTTGAAAACCAATATTTTAAATGACAGAACAAGATTTAATTTATGCTTTAGCGCTACAACATGTACCAAAAATAGGGGCAACAACAGCTAAAAAATTAATTAATCATTGTGGTTCTGCAGAAGCTGTACTAAAAGAGAAAAAATCGAATCTTCTTAAAATTGATGGTATAGGTACAATTACAATTGAAGGACTTTTTGATGCTATTCATTTTGAAGAAGCTGAAAATGAGTTACGCTTTATTAAAGACAACAACATCAAAGCCCATTATTTTACCGAAGACACTTATCCTGAAAGACTAAAACATTGTATTGATGGACCAATAGTGTTGTTTCAATCTGGTAACATTAATTTAAACCAAAAACACATAATCAGTATTGTTGGAGCTCGTAAAATAACTACTAATGGTATTGTCTTTTGCGAAAAATTAGTCGAAGCCTTAGTGCCCTACAATCCAGTAATTGTTTCAGGGTTTGCTTACGGAACTGATATAACAGCTCAAAAAGCTGCCATAAAACACAGATTGCAAACCATTGGTTGTTTGGCACACGGATTAAATCAAATTTATCCTAAGGTTCATAAAAAATATGTTGCTGAGGTAGAAAATAATGGAGGATTTTACACCGATTTTTGGAGTACAGACGCATTTGATAGAAAAAATTTTCTTAAACGAAATCGTATTATAGCCGGATTGAGTGAAGCTACCATTGTAATTGAATCGGCCGAAAAAGGTGGTAGTCTAGTTACAGCAGATATCGCTAATTCTTATGACAGAGAGGTTTTTGCCGTACCTGGAAGAATAACAGACAGCCAGAGCATAGGTTGTAATAATCTTATAAAATTTCAGAAAGCACATTTATTATCTAATCCACTAGATGTTCCCTACATATTGAATTGGCAATTAGAAGACGAGAAAAAACCTGCTGTGCAAAAGCAACTTTTTGTTGAGTTAAATGATGACGAAAAAGTAATATATAACTATCTAAAAGAAAACGGTAAAGAGATCCTCGATGTTATTGCCTTAGGGTGTAACATTCCTACTTATAAATTAGCAGGAATATTACTCAATATGGAATTAAAAGGTGTGATAAGGCCTTTACCTGGAAAGCAGTTTGAGATTATTTAATATCCAGCCTTTTCTCTTACGCGTTGAAGTACATCATCAGCAACTAATTTGGCTTTAGCAGCACCTTTAGCCAATATAGCATCGAGTTCGTTTAGATTACTAATATAGTAATTGTAACGCTCTCTTGGTTCAGCAAAACGTTCTAAAATAAGCTCATAGAGTGCTTGTTTGGCATGACCATAACCATAATTACCACCTTCATAATTAGCTTTCATTTCTTCAATTTGCACTTCAGAAGCTAATAGGCTATAGATAGCAAAGCAGTTACATGTTTTCCAGTCTTTAGGCTCTTCTAGAGGTGTACTGTCGGTTTGTATAGACATTACTTTTTTGCGTAGTTGTTTTTCTGGTAAAAAGATATTGATAAAGTTATCTCTACTCTTACTCATTTTTTCACCATCTGTACCAGGAATAAGCATTGTACTTTCTTGAAGTTTTTCTTCTGGTAAAACAAATACCTCACCCATTTTAGCATGAAAACGAGAAGCAACATCTCTTGTAAATTCTATGTGTTGAACTTGGTCTTTACCAACAGGAATAATTTCTGCGTCATACAACAAAATATCTGCAGCCATAAGCATTGGATACATAAACAGACCAGAATTAACATCGTCTAATCGATCTGCTTTGTCCTTAAAGCCATGTGCTAGTTTCATTCGTTGATAAGGAAAAAAACAATTGAGATACCAGGCCAACTCAGTTACTTGTGGGATATCACTTTGTCTATAAAACACTGATTTTTCTACATCTAATCCTAATGCCAACCATGTAGCAGCTACAGAGTAAGTATTATGTCTTAATTCTTCTGCATTTTTAATCTGTGTTAAGGTATGTAGGTTAGCGATAAATAAATACGATTCATTGTCGCTTTTTGCTGATAATTCTATAGCAGGTAAAATTGCGCCTAAAATATTTCCTAAATGTGGTGTTCCTGTACTTTGTATGCCTGTTAATATTCTTGCCATAACAATGCCTGCGAAAGCAGGTATCTTATTAAAATTAAACTCTATTGAAAACTCGTCAATTCAAAAGAAAAAGCTCAAAGTATTATGAGATTTCTCGACTAAGCTCGAAATGACAGCGTAAAATAATTTAAGCTACAAAGATAATTTTTTTAACAAAACTATTTCGCTAGTTTTGGTGCCATGGCAATAGTTAAATATCCGTTTTGGGTTTTGTACCGCATTTGGTTCTATGTTTTAGTAGCGTTACCAATTATCGTACTATTTCCTATTCTTTTAATTTCAATATCTAGAGAGAAATGGTATCCACTCTTCTTTAAATTAGCACGTTTTTGGGCTAAATTTATTCTTGTTGGTATGGGGTTTAACTACAAGGTTATAAAAGAAGAAGTTCCTAACCCAAAGAAAAGCTATATGTTTATTGCCAACCATACATCAATGACCGATACTATGTTAATGTTGGTCGCCGTGAAAAACCCTTTTGTGTTTGTAGGAAAAAAGGAATTGGCTAACATTCCATTATTTGGTTTTTTTTATAAGCGCACCTGTATTTTGGTAGATAGGAGTAGTGCTAAAAGTAGACAAGCGGTTTTCTTAAGGGCTCAAAGAAGATTGAAACAAGGCTTGAGTATCTGTATCTTTCCCGAAGGCGGAGTGCCAGAAGAACACATTGTATTAGACGATTTTAAGGATGGCGCATTCCGCTTAGCAATAAACCATAAGATTCCTGTAGTGCCGATAACGTTTTATGATAACAAAAAACGATTTTCTTACACATTTTTTAGTGGAGGTCCTGGGCGAATGAGAGCTAAAATTCATCAGTTTCTTCAAACAGAACATTTAAAAATAGAAGATACAAAAGCTTTAAATCAAGAAGCAAAAGCAATTATTTTAACTGAGCTTAATAAAAATTTACCAAAAGTTGAATAAAAAAGAAAAGCCACTCTAACCAGGAGTAGCTTTTGTCATCATTGCATTCATCATTGCTTTGTTTGTTTGCAATAACCTAACCTAAAATTTAAACCTAAAACTTATAACTCAATCCTGTATATAAACCAATAAAGAATGGTCTATAGTTACCTGATGTGTTATTAAATGTGTTTATTTGATACTTGAACTGAGGTTCAAGACTAAAATTCCATTGTTTAGATAAACTATAATCAAGCCCTAAACCAAAATTGGCACTAAAACTTGTAGAGTTCATATTATTAGCTTCGCCTATTAACGTAGAGCTACCGTCTACATCTGCGTAGATTTCATTCTGATTTAAGAAGAATGTACTAAAACCACCAATAACATTGAGACCGAACTTTTTGTCTAGTAAACGATATTCTAACTCTAGAGGGACTTCAATAAATCCGAAGCGTTGATCTATATTTCCAGATGACCTTGAGTTAAAAATTTCGGGAGTGGTATTTCTATCAAACATATCGGTACTCATTAACGAAATATTTTCAAACCCAGCTCTTGGGTTAATATTACCCATAACTGATACTTCTGCATTTCTTGAGGCAGTTTCACTACCGCTTAACGCGAATACATTAGAGGTGCTTTGACTAAGATTAACTCTGTTAATACCAGCTCTAACCTTTAATTTATTAGAAATAGCATAAGAGCCAGTTATACCATAGCTCATGTTAATATCACCACGCTTAGAATTACCATTAAATTGTTGATCTATCGATGAACCTTGTCCAAGGGAACTGTAATAAACAGGCGCAACATTTGGTGCAATGCTCCACCTGTTTTGTTCATCTTCTTTTTCTTTTTCATTAATATTTTCTTCATTATTGCTATTGTCAGCAATAGCATCTAGAATAGATTCTTTTTGGTTATCCTCTTTTAATATGGAGGTGTCTTTTTCTAGCCCTTTGTTATTTTGAGTGTCTGAATCGTTTTCACTGCCATTAGGTGATGTCTTGTCTGTTACTGCTGAGTCTTTATTATCAATAGTATTCTTGATAACAGATTTTATTTCAGAATCGTTAATGATTTGCTCCTCTATTTTATTTTCAGAATGTTCATTACTTGAAGCGACTCTACTGTTATTGTCTTTGTTATTCAATTCTGTTAAACTCTTATGCGAGTTAGAAGCTGCTTTAGTTTTATTTTCAGTTGAATTTGCAACACCCTTCGACTTATTTGTTTTAGAAGAGGTTAATTCTTTTCTATTTTTTTGTTCTGTTGTGGATTTTTCATTTCCGTTAGTATTATTTGATTCATTCTCGTTAGAATCTGCAATATTTACATCTTGAGAACCATTATCCAAGCTGTTGTTGTCATCATTAGAACCTTTTAATTCAGTATCCTTTTTAGAGTTGTCTTCTGTTTTTTCAGTGTCTACAATTATAGGCAACACTTCACTATCATCAGATGAATTAAATAGAGATATACCTACAGTTAGAAGTAAAGCAATTACCGCAGCAACACCACCAATTTGCCACCACAAAGCTATAACTCTACGCTTTTTCTTTTTATTAGGTAGACTTTCGCTTATACGATTCCAAACTGCATCGTTAGGCGTTACTTCAAAGTCTTTAAACTTTTCCTGAAAAAGTCTATCTATATTTTTCTCTTCGTTCATTTTATAACGATTGCGAATTTAAACTCGCTTTATAATCTTCAATTTTTTCTTTTAAAATCATTCTGGCTCTTGCCAAATTAGATTTCGAGGTTCCTGATGAAATATTGATTAACTCACTTATTTCTACATGAGAATAACCATCTAAAACATATAAGTTAAAAACTAATCGATATCTATCAGGTAATTCTTGTATAATTTTTAATAAAAAATCTATACTAATATCTTTATCATTAATATCTACCTTAACATCTTCGATTTTTTCTTCATTAACGATATCAAAAACACCGACATTTTCTCTGTAGCGCTGTAACGATGTGTTAATTACAATACGTTTTAACCAACCTTCAAAAGAACCTTTATTTTTATACTGATCTATTTTACTAAATACAGTTATAAATGCATCGTGCAGATTGTCTTCTGCTTCAACATAGTTTTTAGAATACTTAAGACAAACCGAAAATAATTTACTTGCATATTGCTTGTATAATTGGCTTTGAGCTTTAGCATCTTGATTTATACACTTTTTAATGAGTTGTTCTAAACTCACATTTTTATTGGAATTAATTAATAATTATCTGTTTTCTATCGACTCAATTTCTCTACCATCTACAACAGGAACTTCTACTAAATGATATTGGTCTACACCATTTTGATCTTTCCCTTGATAAAATTTAAACAAATACACATTATCACCAGAGACTGTTAAATCAAATCCTACCGTTGTTAATTCGTTTTGAAGCTCACAATTGTCATTTACATAAACTGTATTTAAGATAGAAACAGTTCTTTCATGCCCTTCAATATCAAAAAGAATATTATTAAAGACATAACACGAACTTGGCTTAATGTAAGACAATAAAATCTCGTAAGTATTGCCTTGAATAAAATATTCAGGTATTTCAACACTCTCAACAGGCATGAATTCGGTACGCACTTCAGGCTCAGAATTTTCTAAGCTGCATGAAGTTAAAAACGTTAAACTTATAAAAAGTAAAAAAACACGTGTTTTCATTGTCTTTTAAAAATTAATTTCAACATGTAGATGCAAAAAGAGTAAAAGGGTTGCGTCTTAAAACAAAAAAAATCCTGTTTTAGCAGGATTTTTTTATAATTTACTGATTATCTTTAATTAAGGCTCGAACTTTTTCTTCCAATTCATCCATCAAATCAGGGTTATCTTTAATTAATGACTTAACAGCATCTCGTCCTTGTCCCAGTTTGGTATCTTCGTAACTAAACCATGAACCACTTTTCTTTACAATATCGTGGTCAACGGCCAAATCTAAAATTTCACCAACCTTAGAAACACCTTCTCCATACATAATATCGAATTCTGCAGTTCTAAAAGGTGGAGCAACTTTGTTTTTTACAACTTTAACTCTTGTTTTATTACCCATTACATCACCATTACTATCCTTTATCTGAGTAGAACGTCTAATGTCTAACCGTACTGAAGCGTAGAACTTTAGGGCATTACCACCAGTAGTTGTTTCTGGGTTACCAAACATTACACCAATTTTTTCTCGCAATTGGTTAATAAATATCATGGTACAGTTTGTTTTACTAATAGAAGCTGTTAGCTTTCTTAGGGCTTGAGACATTAAACGTGCGTGTAAGCCCATTTTAGAATCTCCCATTTCTCCTTCTATTTCACTTTTAGGAGTTAATGCAGCTACAGAATCCACAACAACGATGTCAATAGCTCCGGAACGTACAAGATTATCTGCAATTTCTAAAGCCTGCTCGCCATTATCTGGTTGTGAAATGATTAAGTTTTCTAAATCTACACCAAGCTTTTCAGCATAAAAACGGTCAAAGGCATGCTCTGCATCAATAAAAGCAGCTATTCCACCAGCTTTTTGTGCTTCTGCGATAGCATGTAATGTCAGCGTTGTTTTACCAGAAGATTCAGGACCATATATTTCAATAACTCTTCCTCTTGGGTAACCACCAACACCCAAAGCAATATCTAAGCCTAAAGAACCTGAAGATATAGCATCTACATCTACAATAGCTTGATCACTCATTTTCATTACGGTTCCTTTTCCGTAGGCTTTATCTAACTTATCTAAGGTTAATTTTAGCGCTTTTAACTTTGCATCTTTTTCACTACTCATTTCTTTCTATGTTCTAAATTATATTGTTATCAAAAATACCACTTATTTTATTTTTTTAAAGATTTGACGCAACCATTTTACACTTTTTACATCTACTAATTGAAAAAGGAAATAATTGCTATGAATATCTTAAGTTAAAAGTTAGGGATAGGCTGAATAGTTCTTTAATTTTCTATAATAAGGTATAGGTAATGAGGCTACTGGTTTTGCCAGTAGCTGAGTGCCTAAGATAGATTTACTTTTTCAGAAAAGTTTTAAGTTAGTGGTTAGTTAAAAAGCATCTTGATAAATTCAAGGTGCTTTTTTATGCTAGTTGTCTAAAAATAATACCTTTGTGCCCAGATACATCATAGATTTAGCGACGATGTACTTTATAATTCTTTAACCTTAAAATTAGTATAGCATGCAACTGTACAATAACTTAAGTGCTAAAGAAAGAGCAGACCTTATCGAAAAAGCAGGAGAAGAACGCTTAACGATCTCTTTCTACAAGTACGCCAAAATTGGCAATACACAGATATTTAGAAACCACATGTTTTTGGCATGGGACGCTTTGGATGTCTTGGGTAGAATCTATGTAGCCCACGAAGGTATTAATGCCCAACTATCTGTTCCGGCAGAAAATTTTGAAGCTTTCAAAAACCATTTAGACACCATTACGTTTTTAGAAAATGTAAGGTTAAACATTGCCATAGAGCATGACAATTTTGCTTTTTTGAAATTAAAAGTAAAAGTGCGTCATAAAATTGTAGCCGACGGTCTTAACGACGATACGTTTGATGTAACTAACAAAGGTGTTCATGTAGATGCCGAACAGTTTAATGCGCTTATTGAAGATCCAGACACGGTTTTAGTGGATATGCGAAATCATTATGAGAGCGAGATAGGACATTTTAAAAATGCCATTACACCAGATGTGGACACCTTTAGAGAGTCGTTAGATCTTATAGAAGAAGATTTAAGAGAGCACAAGGAAGATAAAAAGGTAGTGATGTATTGTACGGGTGGAATTCGTTGCGAAAAAGCCAGTGCTTATTACAAACACAAGGGATTTAAAAATGTGTTTCAGCTAGAAGGAGGTATTATAAATTATACACGTCAGGTAGAATCTGAAGGTTTAGAAAACAAGTTTATAGGCAAAAACTTTGTGTTCGATCAAAGACGCTCAGAACGTATTAGTGATGATGTTATTGCTAGCTGCCACCAATGTGGAAAACCAGCAGACACACATACTAATTGTGTAAATGAAGCTTGTCATTTATTATTTATTCAATGTGATGAGTGTAAGGAAAAAATGGACAACTGTTGTTCTTCACATTGCCAGGAAATCATAAAACTGCCTTACGAAGAACAAAAAGCATTACGTAAAGGACAGGGTAACAGCAATGATATATTTAAAAAGGGTAGAGCAGATCACTTACCATACAAAAAGGATTTGCGAAACATTTTTGAAGCACAAAGTAATACCGCTAAATAAATGAATATTTATAAGCTATTACAGCTCAACAGAAAAATAAAAAGCCATAGAATTAAGTTTCTAGGGCTTTATCTGCTACATAAATTCAACAAGCGCTATTTAGCGGTGAATTTAGATCCTGTATTAGCTTGTAACTTACGCTGCAAAATGTGTTATTTCACAGATGCAGATTATGTAAAAACACTTAAAGGACAGTTTAAAGAAGACGATTTAGAACAGGTTGCAAAAACGATTTTTAATCGTGCTTTAAAACTGCAAATAGGCTGTGGTACCGAGCCAACATTATATAAAAATTTAGTAAGAATTGTAGAATTAGGAAAACAATATAAAGTACCATATATTTCTATAACTACAAACGCAAACTTACTAACTAAAGAAAACATTGAGCCGCTTTTAAAAGCAGGACTTGATGAGTTTACAATTTCGCTTCATGGAGTGACCAAAGAGAGTTATGAAAGCTTCATGAAAAAAGCCAGTTACGAAAAATTTCAGAATGCTTTAAATGCCTTTGTTGCGCTTAAAAAAACCTATGATTTTAAGGTAAGAATAAACTATACCTTTAATAAAGATAACTTTTACGAACTCAAGGATTTCTTTAAGTATTTTAATGGTGAAAGTTTTGATATTCTTCAATTAAGACCAATTCAAAAGATAGGAAATACTGAGTATAATGACTTTGATGTTTCTTCTTTAGAAGATGATTATTTAGACCTTATAAAAAATGTGAGGCAACAGTGCTCTAGTCATCATATTACTTTAATGGCACCAGATAGTTTATCTGTATTAAAAGGAGAAAACGACTCTAGTTTTGTTTTCGATTATACTTTTTGTTATATATCACCAAATAAATTTTGGAAAGAAGGTTTTAATTGGAGAGAAGAGTCTTTTAATGATTTTTCTAAGAAAATAGGATGGAGTAAATTATTGTTATCTAATGTTTTCAAAACTAAATCCAAGCTTAGATCACTATCCAATAAACTCAATTACGAGATAGAATTTAATTAAGAATAAAGCACAAAAAGATGCAAAAGATAGAACTTATGGCGCCTGCAGGAAATTTTGAATCCCTTCAGGCAGCGTTAGATAATGGAGCAGACTCTATATATTTTGGGGTAGAGCAGCTAAATATGCGTGCCAGAGCATCGATAAATTTTACATTAGACGATTTGGAAGAAATTGCTCAACGTTGTAAGGCCAAAAATGTAAGAACCTATTTAACGCTAAACACCATTATATACGATCATGATTTATCTATCGTAAAAACTTTGGTAAAACGAGCAAAAGAAGCAGATATCACGGCAGTTATAGCTATGGACCAGGCAGTCATTGCCATAGCGAGAGAGTTTGATGTGGAGGTGCATATCTCAACTCAAATAAACATCACCAATCTAGAAACTGTAAAGTTCTATGCCATGTTTGCTGACACTATGGTTTTGAGCAGAGAGTTAAGTTTACGCCAAGTAAACCACATTACAGAGCAAATAGAGAAAGAACAAATCAAAGGTCCTTCAGGTAGATTGGTAGAGATAGAAATTTTTGGTCATGGAGCACTTTGCATGGCAGTTTCTGGTAAATGTTATATGAGTTTACATGCTTATAATTCTTCTGCTAATAGAGGTGCTTGCAAGCAAAATTGTAGAAAAAAGTATACGGTTATAGATCAGGAAACAGGTATAGAAATGGAACTTGATAATGAGTATATAATGTCACCAAAAGATTTATGTACCATAGACTTTTTAGATCAAGTGGCAGATGCAGGTATTAAGGTTTTAAAAATTGAAGGAAGAGGTAGAGCGCCAGAATATGTAGCTAAAGTAATTAAATGCTATAGAGAAGCCATAGATAGTTTAGAAAATGGAACGTATTCTAAAGAACAAGTTATTTCTTGGATGCAAGATTTAGAAAAAGTATATAACAGAGGATTTTGGAGTGGTTATTACTTAGGACAGAAGTTAGGAGAGTGGAGCAAAGGTTCTGGCAGTCACGCTACCCAAAAGAAAGTTTATATAGGTAAAGGTGTGCATTATTTTCCTAAGGCTAAAATTGGAGAGTTTAAGATTGAGGCTTACGATGTTTCCCTTGGTGATACCATTTTAATTACAGGGCCTACAACAGGAGCTAAAGAATTTAAGTTGAAAGAAATGCTGGTCAATGACAAACAACAAGAAAAAGGTACTAAAGGAGATGCCATAACCATTCCATTGGATTTTAGGGTAAGACCATCGGACAAGCTCTACAAAATTGTAGAAAATAAAGTTGAGGTCTAATGGTTATTATCACCTTACAACGTAATAAATGTATTGGTTGTAATTATTGCGTAGAATTGGCTCCACAACAATTTCAGATGTCTAAAAAAGATGGAAAATCAGTGTTGTTACATGCTGAAGAAAAAAAAGGCTTTTTCACGCTAAAGTCAAAAGATTATGAGATTTTAGAGTCGTGTCAAAATGCTTCAAAAGCTTGTCCAGTAAATATTATTACGGTGAAAGATATTTAAAAAAAGTGCTTCAGTTTTATTATTGAAGCACTTTTTCAATTTATAATATTTTACTTATTTCTTTATGAGTTTAATAGTTTTCTGCTCATTTTGTATACCATAAAGTGTCACAAAATACAATCCGTTAGACAAATGCGATAAGTTAACGTATTTTATACCTTCAGAATTATTTTCTTTTAGACTTAAAACAGACTTCCCTGAGACATCTACAATTTTCAGCTCTTCAATTTTAACAGTAGAATTAATGTCTACAATATCCTTAAAAGGATTCGGAAAAATGGAGGTGTTTTCTAAATTTGCTTCGTCAACACTTAGAGTTCCAACATTAAAAGTATGTGTTGTTGTTTCTCCCAAATAAGAGACTTCCCATTTCCATTCCCCTTCAATGTTTGGAAAAGCGTTCCATCTCCACCATGATAATTGATAATAGTCTGTTAAATCAAAATTCCAATTAAATAAATCAGTATTATCTGGCTTTATGATTCTAAGATTTAATGATGTGCCAGGTTCCTGATCTTTTAGAAAAACAGTAAAGAAAACCTGCTCATTCAGATTAAACTGATCGCTTAAGTTAGGGTTTTCAGTAGTCGGACATGTATTAAAAACGGGATCTGCTGTATGGGTAAGTGCTGCATTTACCGCAGGATTTAAATATGGTTTTTGAGATTGCCACCAAGAGTCCATATTCATTGTATTACAAGTACCAGTATAAGGATCTATTAATTGATTATAAGTATTATCGGTATGTACTTCAAAATGTAAATGAGGACCTGTTGAAACACCAGAGCTTCCCATAATGCCCAAAAATTCACCTTCTGCTACCATATCACCAATATTCTTAGTGGTCAAATAGCCATTTTTTAAATGACCATACCAAGCAATACTTCCATCACTATGTTGAATATACACCGCATTCCATGGAGTTGTCGTATTAAAATCACAACTACGGTCAAAATTTCCATCGCTTTTAGCAATTATTTGTCCTGGTGCGGCAGCAATTATCTCTGCTTGGTCATTATCCATAGCATACCATGAAAAAGGCCAAGAAAAAACATCGACACCTTGATGATTATAACCGTTTGTAGTGTCGTAAGTTTTTGTTCCGCAATCGTAGTCCGTAAGCTGGTTTGGTGTATTAGGATTGTGGTCAACATAATTGGAAATTCCCCAAATAGAGCTATAGTCTACATTTGATGCCTTCTGTACAGGCCATATAAAAAGAGGGTGGTTTCCTCTACTAGAATTAGAAAACGCTAAGTTGTTATTACGCTTTAATAATGCAATATTTTCGTTTAATTCTTTATAGATAGCATTACGTTGCTCAGAAGTTAAGCATTGTGAATTTTGTGTAGTTCTAACGAATTCTCCTCCGAAGACTTCAGAAGGTGCATTTTGAGAATAATTTAGGTTAAAGACTATAATAATAGCTAGTAAAGTAATTTTTGCTTTCATGATTTTTTAAGTGTTGGTTTATAACCATATCGGAAGGATAAAAAAATGTGAGCATGGTTTGAAAGGTAATTCTAAAAAAGAGTTTCCCACTTCTAAATACTAGCTATAGTTAACTAAAGAAATAATAGTATCTTTACTCTTTAATAATTTTATGAATCCTTTATTTAGACTTTAGATAGTCTAGATTCAATATATATAATTCTATATGGCTTGTAACAGTTGTGCAACTGGTAAAGATGGTCAGCCAAAAGGATGTAAAAACAATGGGACTTGTGGCACAGATAGCTGCAATAAACTCACAGTTTTTGACTGGTTGGCTAATATGTCGCTTCCAAACGGACAAGAACCTTTTATAGGTGTTGAGGTTCGTTTTAAAAACGGCAGAAAACAATACTATAAAAACACAGAAAATCTTACCCTGAGCATTGGAGACATTGTTGCTACCCAAGCAAAATCTGGTCACGATGTTGGTATGGTAACCTTAACCGGTGAATTGGTGCGTGTTCAGATGAAACGCAAAAAAATTGACATTGACGACCCAGAAAATGTCTTAAAAATTTACCGTAAAGCATCACAAAAAGACATCGATATTTGGTCGAGCTCTAGAGATAAGGAAGAACCAATGAAGGTTAAAGCACGTCAGTTTGCTATAGACCTTAATCTTAAAATGAAAATCTCTGATATCGAATATCAAGGAGATGGTAGTAAGGCCACGTTTTACTATACTGCAGAAGAACGCGTAGATTTTAGAGAGCTAATCAAGGTTTTTGCCAGAGAGTTTAAAACAAGGATTGAGATGCGTCAGGTTGGCTTTAGACAAGAGGCAGCAAGACTTGGAGGCATTGGTTCTTGTGGAAGAGAATTGTGTTGCTCTACCTGGTTAACAGATTTTAGATCCGTAAGTACTTCAGCTGCCAGATATCAACAACTATCCTTAAACCCATTAAAATTAGCTGGACAATGTGGTAAGCTTAAATGCTGTCTTAATTATGAGCTAGATGCCTATTTAGATGCTCTGAAGTCTTTTCCTAAAAACGATACAAAGTTATATACCGAAAAAGGAACTGCAGTTTGTCAGAAGACAGACATTTTTAAAGGCCTTATGTGGTATGCCTATGAAGGCGAATGGATGAACTGGCACGTTATTACTACCGAACAAGCCAATGAAATAATTGCAAAAAATAAGAAAAAGGAAAAAGTTCCAAGTCTTGAAGAATATGCAGCAGAACACTTACAAGACACTAAAACAGAATTTGAAAACGTTGTAGGTCAAGACAGTTTAACACGCTTCGATAATCCAAAATCGAAAAAGAAACGTAATAAGAATAGGAACAGAAACAAAAATCGTAATAGAAACCGCAATCAAAAACAAAATGCAAAGAAGAACTAATAGGTTGTTACTAGCACTTGTAAGTTTGTTTTTGGCAGCAAGTTGCGATTCTAACGCAGTGTTCGATGAGTATAAATCTGTTCCAAATAAATGGCATAAAGATTCTGTAGCAACCTTTAATTTTAAAGCACCAGACACTACCAATAATTATAATCTTTACGTCAATCTTAGAAATAATAACGATTATGTATTCAGTAATTTATTTCTCATCGTAGAGCTAAATTATCCAAACGGTAGAGCAGTAACGGATACTTTAGAATACAAAATGGCTGCGCCTAATGGAGAACTTTTAGGTTCAGGATTTACAGATATTAAAGAAAACAAGCTATGGTATAGAGGATATAAAGCTCCTTTTAAGTTTACTGAAAAAGGGGATTACAATGTAAATATCCAACACGCTATGCGAAAAAATGGAGAAGTTAACGGAGTTGAAAATTTAGAAGGCATTACAGATATTGGTTTTAGGGTAGAACAGGCTCAAAAATAAAGATTATGGCAAAAAAGAAAACATCAAAATCTAAAGCAGCGACAGTAGATTTTTCAAAGTATGTAAGATGGTTTTGGATGCTCTTTACAGGAGGATTACTAGCTGTAGTGCTATTGTTTCTTTTTGCCTCTTGGGGACTTTTGGGAGAAATGCCAGATCACACCAAATTAGAGAATCCTGAGACCAATTTAGCCACAGAAATTATTTCTTCAGATGGTGTTACTTTAGGTAAATTTTATTTTAACGATAACCGTACACCTGTCAGTTATGAAGATTTATCAAAAAATTTAATTGACGCTTTAATAGCAACTGAAGATATACGTTTTTATGATCATTCGGGTATTGATGGACGAGGAACGTTACGCGCCATTTTTAAGTTGGGAAGCGGTGGTGGAGCTAGTACAATTTCGCAACAGTTAGCAAAACAATTATTTACAGATCAGGTTTCAAAAAATAAAATTGAAAGAGGACTTCAAAAAGTAAGAGAGTGGATTATTGCTATTCGTTTGGAGCGACAATACACAAAAGAGGAAATCATTGCTCAATATTTTAATATCTATGACTTTGGAAATAATGGCGATGGAATACGTTCTGCGGCTAGGATTTATTTTGGCAAAGAGCCAAAAGATCTAGACCTAAAAGAATCTGCTATGTTGGTTGGGATGTTTAAAAACTCATCACTTTACAACCCAATGAGAAACCCAGTTGGTGTAAAAAATAGACGTAATGTGGTTTTATCTCAACTTCATAAATATGAGTATATCTCAGAGGAAGTTAAAGATTCATTACAAGCCACAGAGTTAGATTTAAACTACACGCCAGAAACACACAATCAAGGGATTGCTACATATTTTAGGGAGTATTTAAGAAGCTTCATGAAGGAATGGGTTAAAGAAGAATCCAATAGAAAGCCAGATGGAAGTAAATATGACATAACAAGTGATGGATTAAAGGTTTTCGTAACTATAGATTCACGCATGCAGAAACATGCCGAAGAAGCTGTTGCTCTGCACATGCCAAGACTGCAAGCAGAGTTTGACCACCAAAACACACCAGACAGAAATCCAACTGCACCATTTTTAGAATTAACAAAATCTGAAGTAAACGATTTACTCAAAGCAGGAATGCGAAGAGGTGAACGCTGGAGAATTTTAAAAAACCAAGGCAAATCTGATAAAGAAATCGAAGCTTCATTTCATAAACCTGTTGAAATGACAGTTTTTAAATGGTTAGACGGCCAGCCAAGTGAAGTTGATACCGTTATGAAACCAATAGATTCTATGCGATACTACAAGTCCTTTTTACGTCCTGGTATGATGTCTATGGATCCTTCTAATGGCCATGTAAAGGCTTGGGTTGGTGGTATGAACTATAAGCATTTTAAGTACGATATGGTTAAGCAAGGCAAGCGACAAGTTGGTTCTACATTTAAACCTTTTGTGTATGCTACCGCTATAGATCAGTTACAGGTTTCGCCTTGCGATTCTTTCCCAAGAACTCCAATTACTATCGAAGCCAATAAGTTTGGTAATCCAGAATCTTGGACAACCAAAAATTCAGATGGTAACTATTCAGGTAAACAAACCTTAAAAGATGCTTTAGCTAGTTCTACAAATACTATTACCGCACGCTTAATGAATGAAATTGGCCCACAACCTGTAGTAGAAATGGCGAAAAAATTAGGTGTAGAGCAAGATATCTTGCCAGTACCAGCAATAGCTTTGGGTACACCAGATATTAGTGTGTACGAAATGGTGGCTGCTTATTCTACTTTTGCTAATAAAGGTGTTTATAATAAGCCAGTAATGGTAACGCGTATTGAAGATAAAAACGGTACAGTACTTTATCAAGTAGCACCAGAAAGTAAAGATGTTCTGAGCGAAGAAGTGGCTTATGTTACTGTAAACCTCATGGAAGGGGTGACTCAAGCAGGTTCAGGAAGACGACTTAGACACAAAGGTTTTGATAAGTGGAATGCCATGTATAAAGAGATAATGACTGGCTATCCTTATGAATTAACCAATCCTATTGCTGGTAAAACAGGCACCACCCAGAACCAGAGTGATGGTTGGTTTATGGGAATGGTTCCAAATTTAGTAACAGGAGTTTGGGTTGGTGCAGAAGATAGAGCTGCTCATTTCAAATCAATTACATATGGACAAGGTGCATCTATGGCATTGCCAATTTGGGGACTATATATGAAAGCTTGTTATGCGGATGAATCACTCAATGTCTCCAAAGCTGAATTCGAAAAACCTTCAGAATTATTAATAAATATAGATTGCACTGCAAAAGATGAGGGAGATCTTAGTGATGATACTGATGATGAGACTAACGACGGAGAAATTGAAATAGATTTCGAATAAATACTCTATAGTCACACCCTTATTTATTTTACAAGAAACTATTAATTTATAGCATTGTTTCGTATTTTTCCAAAAGGAAAAAATATACAATCATGATTAATAAAAAAGTAGCTAATGTTACTGAAGCTTTGCAAGGTGTAAAGGACAATATGACTTTTATGTTTGGTGGTTTTGGCTTATCGGGTATTCCCGAAAATGCTATTGCACAACTTGTTAAGTTAAATGTAAAAGGCTTAACATGTATATCTAATAATGCAGGAGTTGACGACTTTGGTCTTGGATTATTACTTCAACAAAAACAAATAAAAAAAATGATTTCGTCGTATGTTGGTGAGAACGACGAATTTGAACGTCAAATGCTTTCAGGGGAACTCGAGGTAGAGTTAATTCCTCAAGGAACTTTAGCAGAACGCGCAAGAGCAGCACAAGCTGGTTTTCCTGCATTTTATACGCCTGCAGGTTATGGTACAGAGGTGGCAGAAGGGAAAGAGACAAGAGAGTTTAACGGTAAAATGTATGTGCTAGAACATGCTTTTAAAGCTGATTTTGGGTTTATTAAAGCGTGGAAAGGTGATGCTGCAGGTAACCTTATTTTTAAAGGTACAGCACGCAATTTTAATCCCAACATGTGTGGTGCAGCTAATATTACAGTTGCTGAGGTAGAAGAGCTCGTTCCTGTTGGAGAGTTAGATCCTAATCAAATACATATTCCTGGCATATTTGTGCAGCGGATTTTCCAAGGACCTCACTACGAAAAAAGAATAGAGCAACGAACCGTAAGACAAAGAAATTAGTTATGTTAGATAAAAACGGAATAGCAAAGCGAATTGCAAAAGAAGTAAAGGATGGTTATTATGTAAACCTCGGTATTGGTATACCAACTTTAGTAGCCAATTTCGTAAGAGATGACATAGAAGTTGAGTTTCAAAGTGAGAATGGTGTTTTAGGAATGGGACCGTTTCCTTTTGAAGGTGAAGAAGATGCTGATATTATAAATGCAGGAAAACAAACCATTACAACATTACCAGGAGCCTCGTTTTTTGACTCTGCGATGAGCTTTTCAATGATTAGAGGTCAGCATGTTGATTTAACTATTCTTGGCGCAATGGAAGTTGCTGAGAATGGGGATATTGCCAATTGGAAAATACCAGGTAAAATGGTAAAAGGTATGGGAGGTGCTATGGATTTGGTAGCAAGTGCCGAAAACATAATTGTTGCAATGATGCATACCAATAGAGCGGGTGCCTCAAAACTCTTAAAATCGTGCAGCTTACCATTAACAGGTGTTGGTTGTGTTAAGAAAATAGTAACTAACTTGGCTGTAATTGAGGTTACACCAAAAGGTTTTAAGTTGTTAGAACGTGCACCTGGTGTAACTGTGGACGACATAAAAAATGCTACTGAAGGACACTTAATTGTTGAAGGTGAAATACCTGAAATGTCCACGTAATATATCCTAAGTGTGAAATTACATCTTGCCACATAATGCTATGTGGCTTTTTTGTAGGAAAAATAGGCGAAATAGACTACAAATGTTAAAATTGTATGTATTTAATCGATTTATATTGTATTTTAACTGAAATATTCAAAAATAATTAGATATTAGCAATCCCAAATCAACAACTAAATTAACCCCAATTTACCATAAACTTAATTTATAGATTTTGCCCCAAATCTAGCATAAACTAAAGCTTATGAAAACTAAACCAAATCTACCAGAACCTACTTTAAACGAAAACGTTATGTTTTCAAACTTAAAAAACACTATGAGAGTAATTTCAGGTGTTTTAAAGTTAACTAAGAAAATATTCATGCTATAACCCTTTTGGGATAGCATGAATTAATTTTTTAGTATATTTTTTTTCAGGAGAATTGTAAATCTTATCTGCATCTCCAATCTCTTCAATTTTACCTTTATTCATTACCAATAATTGGTCTGCCATGTATTTAACTACAGCAAGATCATGAGATATAAAGATATAGGTAAATCCAAACAGAGATTTTAAATCATTCAATAGATTAAGTACTTGTGCTTGTACAGAAATATCTAAAGCAGAAACCGATTCGTCGCAAACAATAAGCTGAGGTTGTAGCGCTATGGTTCTGGCGATACCAACACGCTGTCTTTGTCCTCCTGAAAATTCATGAGGATACTTATAAAAGCTTGAAGTCTCTAGACCAACTTTTTTTAAAATATCTAAGACTCTTTCTTTTCTATCTTCAAAAGCATTACCAATGTTATGCACTTTCATAGGTTCCATTATAGCATTCCCAACGGTCATTCTTGGATTTAGTGATGCAAATGGATCTTGGAATATAATTTGAATATCTTTTCTTAATGCTCTAAGCTCTGTCTTACTTAAATTTGTAATGTCTTGTCCTTTATATTTAATAATACCTGAAGTTGCTTTATCTAATTGAAGTATTGCATTGCCCAAAGTAGATTTGCCACAACCAGACTCACCAACCAAACCAATTGTTTCACCAGGAAATACTTTAAAGCTAACACCATCTACTGCTTTAAATGCTATCTCTTTTGAAAACAACCCTTTTTTTGAAAGGTAAACTTTTTCAACATCGATAATTTCAAGTAAAGGTTCCTGAGCGTATAATTTTTTATGATTGGCTCTTCTATCTTCTTTTGAGATTATGTCTTCATTAATTTCACCACTCATAAAGTCCGAAATTGTAGGTAGTTTTTTAAGTCTGTAATCAGCTGAAGGTCTTGCGTTTATTAATGCTTTGGTATAATTATGTGTTGGTTGGTTAAAAATTGAAATAGTATCACCTTGTTCAACTATTTCGCCTTTGTACATTACTATAACTCTGTCTGCAAGTTCCGAGACAAGAGATAAATCATGAGATATAAACAGAACACTCATTTTCGTTTCCTTTTGTATCTCTTTTAGAAGTAATAAAATATCCTTTTGTACTGTAACATCAAGAGCTGTTGTAGGTTCGTCAGCAATAAGGATTTTTGGTTTACAAGCAATAGCCATGGCAATCATAACACGTTGCTTTTGCCCACCAGAAATCTCATGTGGATAGGACTTATAAATTCGTTTGGGATTTGGTAATTTTACCTTTTCAAATAGTTCTAAAATTTCGTTTTTAATTTCTGAAGCAGATAATGTAGTATGCTGTTTTAAAATTTCTTCAGCCTGATTACCACATCGCATCGAAGGATTTAAAGAACTCATAGGCTCTTGAAAAATCATCGCAATTTGATTGCCTCGTATTTTTTGAAAATCTTTTTCAGATGTATCCGTTAAACTTTTTTCCTTAAAGTGGATACTACCAGAAGTTATCTTCAGCACATGTTTTGGCAATAAACCCATTATAGCAAGAGAAGATACTGATTTACCTGAGCCAGACTCACCAACAATAGCTACAATCTCATTTTCAAAAATATCATAAGATATATTGTTAATGATTTTATGTTCATGATTAGACTTAAATGCGGAAATATTCAAGCCGTTTACACTCAGAATTTTTTTGTTCGCCATAAGTAAATGTAGTCATTTTCTTCAGACGCCTTACGGTAAAAACGTAATATTTTTTAAAGTGGATGTATTTCATCGAAAACGTTTTCGTTGAATTTTTGTTTTAACAAAATTTTAATAGTTTCATTTAAATTTTAACAAAAAAATCATTAATTATTTAAACATTTTACATGAAAAACAAGATTACATTAGTTTTTATGTGCTTCTTATTTTTTGGAAGCTTGTTGGCCCAACAAAGGGAATGTTCAACTATGCAAAATTTAGAATATCGAAAACAGCTTGATCCTAGCTTAGAAAATAGGATGCAAGAAATTGAGCAATATACTCAGGCTAAAATTTCTCAAATGACACAGAACAGAATTGATGGTAATATTATTACCATACCTGTTGTTGTACATGTTATTTATAGCAATGCTAACGAAAATATTAGCGACGCACAGATTTTATCTCAAATACAAGTCTTAAATGATGACTTTAGAAGATTAAATTCTGATGCAGATAATACTTGGTCTCAGGCAGCTGACACAGAAATACAGTTTTGTATGGCGACAGTGGACCCAAGTGGGAATGTTACAAACGGAATTACAAGAAAATCATCTACAAGAACATCTTGGGGAACCAATGACGCTATGAAAAGTTCTTCGCAAGGTGGTGTTGATCCATGGAACACATCAGAATACCTAAATATGTGGGTTTGTAATATTGGAGGTGGAATTTTGGGTTATGCTCAGTTCCCAGGCGGAAGCGCATCTACTGATGGTGTTGTAATGAGTCCTCAGTATTTTGGTAGTAGTGATGGTGGTTCAGGGTTTTATTTATCAGCTCCTTTTGATAAGGGTAGAACGACAACACATGAAGTAGGTCATTTCTTAAACCTAAGACATATTTGGGGAGATGGCGCTTGTGGTGCTGATGATTTTGTAAGTGACACTCCAACTTCTGATGCTGCAAATTATGGTTGTGCAACAGGACACGTTTCTTGTGGAACTACTGATATGGTTCAAAACTATATGGATTATAGTGATGACTCTTGTATGAACCTATTTACGCAGGGACAAAAAGACAGAATGCGTGCTATTTTAGAGCCAGGCGGTGTAAGAAGAAGTCTAGCGTTATCTGATAAATGTAGTGGAGGAGGAACAACTCCAACATGTTCAGACGGTATCCAAAATGGTGATGAAACTGGTGTTGACTGTGGTGGTTCATGCGCTCCATGTCAAACAGGATGTAACGATAATTTAGTTAATGTTTCTATTACATTTGATAATTACCCTGAAGAAACATCTTGGTCAGTAACTAACGATTCTGGTCAAACAGTAGCTTCAGGTGGAACTTATGGTTCTCAGCCAGACGGCTCTACAATCAGTGAGGATTTATGTTTACCGGATGGTTGTTACACATTTACAATAAACGATGCATATGGTGATGGTATTTGTTGTTCTTACGGAAATGGTTCTTACTCAGTAACAGACGCTTCGGGTTCTTTAGCTTCAGGTGGTTCTTTTGGTAGTTCAGAAGCAACTCAATTCTGTGTTGGCGGAGGTGCTGCACCTACCTGCGACGACGGTATTCAAAATGGTGATGAAACAGGTGTTGATTGTGGAGGTTCTTGTGCACCTTGTGTTGTACCTTCAAATTGTACTTCTACTGTGACATCATTTCCTTATTCTGAAAGTTTTGAGTCTGGTGATGGATGGACACAAGCAAGTGGAGATGATGGTGATTGGATAAATGATTCTAATGGTACACCTTCTTCTAATACAGGACCAAGTTCTGGTGCAGATGGTTCTTTTTATATGTTCTTAGAAGCATCTACAAATGGAAGTGCAGGACAAATAGGTGCAAATGCTACAGCTATTTTAGAAAGCCCTTGTTTTGATCTTTCAAATGAGTCACAAGCTACATTTAGTTTCCAAAATCATATGTATGGTACAAGTGTAGGTTCAATAACTTTACAAGTATCTCTCGATGAAGGCGACACATGGTCTACCTTATGGTCATTATCTGGTAACCAAGGTAATCAGTGGAATTCAGAGTCTATAGATTTAAGTTCTTATGTAGGTCAGGTTGTAAGTTTACGTTTTGTTGGTACAACAGGCTCTAGCTGGTCTAGTGATATTGCTATAGACGACCTACAATTAAGTACAGATGGTTCTGGTGGAGGAACAGAGTGCGATACTATAAACTTTAATGATTACACGCTTAACTCGTTCTCTAATCAAGATAATAATGGTGCAAACTCTATTGGTAGTGGAGGCGCATCACTTACATTAACTAATAACACTTGGAAGTATATTGATTTCCCTTACACCGTAACAGCTAATACCGTGATAGAATTAGAGTTTAGCAGTACATCAGAAGGAGAAATACATGGAATAGGATTTGAAAATGATAATTCATTAACGTCTTCATTCTATTTTAAATTCTATGGAACACAGAATTATGGTGTTACTAACTATGATAACTATACGAGTGGTACAACTACTTATGTAATACCTGTTGGTGATTCTTACACAGGAACAATGGATAGACTTGTATTTATTAATGACAATGATGCTGGCTCTGGTAATACCTCTACATTCTCTAATGTTAAGGTTTACGAAACTTCTTGTTCTGGTACTAGAAAGGTAGAGTTTGGAACTAGAGCAGATATTTTAGGTGATGAAGATGAATTGACATTAGCGTCACTTACAATTTACCCTAACCCAGTTAAAAATGTCTTACATTTAAGTCTTAATGGTAATGGAGATATTGAGACGTCGTACAGTATTGTAAATATGCTTGGACAAACAGTGCTAAGAGGAAATGCTGTTAGAGAAATAAATGTAGAGTCACTTACTCAAGGTGTTTATTTCATTGAAGTTAGCGCTGGTGATGAAGTAATTTCTAAAAAGTTCATTAAACAGTAGTTCTTCTTCTTTGTAAATAATGATAAAGTCCAAACAATTTTGTTTGGACTTTATTTTTTTTATCACATCTCTTTTATTAAAAATACACTATTAAATATGTTTTATTTCAGTCTTGTGAAGTAAATCGTCTCCTCGCAACCTTAAGAAAACCTGTGCTACAGCTACAGTGTCTTTTTCACAATAGGTAATAATGCGATCAATATCATTTTTCTCGTAATATACGCGGTAAACTTCACTACCATCTATATCATCTTTTGGTGAAGGAATGCCCAATACATTAGTTAATAGTTTAAGAGAAGTATAAGTTTTATAATCTCCGAATTTCCATAACTCCAAAGTATCAAGATGAGGTACTTCCCAAGGTTTTTTCCCGAAAAGATTGAGTTTGTATGGCAATTCTATATTATGAATAATCATACGTCTTGCAATGTATGGAAAGTCAAACTCCTTACCATTATGCGCACAAAGCAAATGTTTATTCTGACTGAAATGAGAAATAACAAGGTTTTTAAAATCTTTCAGGATTTTATCTTCTTCACCATAAAAGGAAGTCACTCTAAAATTTCGGATATCACCTTCCATTTTAAAATAACCTACAGAAATACAGATGATTTTACCAAACTCTGCCCAAATGCCTGCTCTGTTATAAAACTCTTCTGCGGAAAACTCTTCTTTACGTTGATATCTAGATTTAGCTTCCCAAAGACTTTGTTTGGTAGCATCTAGTTCTGAAAACTTTTCCGTCTCTGGAACGGTTTCAATATCTAAGAACAATATGTTTTCTAGATTGAGTTTTGAGATCATAAGCCTAACATTTCATAAGCCTCATCAATATATAAACTAATATCATAGGTAAAGGCACCAATACCAGCGTCTGGCGATTTTTGGTGTCCAAGTCTAACAATAATAATATTATCCTCTGGTTGTACAATAACGTATTGCCCAAGGTGCCCACGCATCATCTTAAAGCTTTTGCCATTAACATCTTTCATCCACCAACCGTAACCGTATTCTGGACTTTCTGAAAAACGAGGAGTAATGGATTTGGCAACAAATGCAGAGTCTAATATTTGTTTACCATTCCACTTGCCATGGTCTTTATATAGCTTTCCAAAACGTGCAAAATCTTTAGCATTTCCGGCTATACAGCAGTAGGCTTTTACCAAATCATGATCTTCACTATCAACTTGCCAAAGCACATCATTTTCGCTTCCAAGAGGCTTCCAGAAGCTTTCTTCCAAGTATTTGTACAGTTTTTTACCGGTTGCTTTTTCAATTACCATAGCAAGCATTTGTGTGTCACCACTAGCATATTTAAAGGCCTGTCCTGGTTCTTCAACAACTTTTAAGCCATTACTAACCTTTGCTAAATCGTCATCAAAATAAGCACGTGTTGTAATAGAAAATGGTGAATAATAGCGCTCATCCCAATTAGTACCAGAGGCCATGCTACTTAAATCGCCAACAGTCATTTTTGCTGCTTTACCTTCACAAAATGCAGGAAGAAAATCACAAATAGGTTGGTCTAAACTTTTTATGTAACCTTCCATAATAGCCTTGCCTAACATACCAGATACATAGCTTTTTGCCATTGAGAAGGAATTGGATTTAGAGTCTTCGCCAAAACCATCATAGTACTCTTCAAACCAAATGCTGTCATTTTTTATGATGACATAAGCAATTGTTCCCCAATCTTTGTTTGCTTTAGAAAGTTCATCAGTTGGTTTTACGGAATTGTAATCTTTGTGATGTGGCCATGGCTCCGGTTTATCACTCGCTTTAATTTCTTTATTATCAAAATACTGGTAGTCTTCTAAAAATGCTGTAGTATGTCCGTTTAAATAAATAGTTCTAACAGCTTTTAATAAATAATCTGTATCTGTTATGTAAAGTACAGCAACAGTTAGTCCAATAAGTATAACTAAAAATTTGAGTAGCTTTTTTAAGAATTTCATTTTGGAATATTAGGGTTTTTTACGGTTTTTTAGTTTTTCTTTATAAAACGACTTTTTAGCGATGTAAAGTGTTTTATTAAAAGTAGCAATTATATTTTGTTCCTCGTCTACCAAGTGCATGGTTTTTAAGAGGTCTATTTCATTCTCTTGAGCAACTCTAGTTTTGAGATCATCTATTTCCGTTTTTGAAAAATTAAATTCACCATATATTGTTGATTTAGCAGGCCTCTTGTATCTGGCTTCAACAGCTTTGTCCCAAACTACATAATCATTTCCTAGGATTTGTATAAGCTGAATCATATAAATAGGGTCAGTGGCAGAGAGCATGCTTCCACCAAAAATGGTACCTGCATAATTTCTGTTTTTCCAGTTGAGTTTTATTCTAATTTTTACAAAATGTAAATCGTCACTTACCTCAATGAGTTTAGCAGTAGTCCTGCGATACATTGGCGACCAGTTAAAACCATATTTATAAATGGTAGATATTTTAAAAAAACGTTTTAAAAATTCGGTACCAGATTTATACATTAAAAAAGTGTTTGTTGTTTGTATTCACTTTCGTGATTTAGTAGCCATCGTTTTCTATGTAAACCACCAGCATAACCTGTTAGACTTCCGTCTGTACCGATAACGCGATGGCAAGGTACAATTATCCATAGCGGATTTTTACCATTAGCACTCGCTGCAGCGCGTATGGTCTTTGCATCTCCAAGTTGTTTGGCTAGCTCTAAGTAAGAAATGGTTTTTCCGTAAGGAATTGTTTTTAGTTGGTTCCAAACTTTTTTCTGAAAATCTGTGCCTTCAGGATTTAATTTTAAATCGAAAGTTGTAAGCTGATTGTTGAAATACGCTTTAAGTTGAGATACACAATCTAATAGAGATTCAGGAATACTATCAGAAGTATTTTCAGGCTTGTCTATTATTGAAACAGAAGAAATACCATCTTGGTCACCACAAATTTTAGTATAACCAATGGGTGTTTCAATAAAATAAGTATCCATTAATTTTCAGGGTTATCGTTTTCTATAAGACCTAAGCGTTTTGCTCTACTTTCCCAACTTTTTCTAGCGAGCATTTGTAAATCGGAAACGTTATCGCTTTCATCCATAATCTCTAGTCCTAGAAGTGTTTCAATAACGTCTTCCATAGTTACTATACCGCTTACAGAGCCATACTCGTCTACTACTAAAGCCATATGGTTACGGCTTTCAACAAGTTGTTCAAACAATGTTGGAATAGGAAGACTTCGGTTTACAATAATAATACTTCGCTTTATTTCAGACAGTAATTTATCTCCATTCCCCAATCCCATTTCTTTGAAGACCTCGTCCTTTAAAACTAAACCAGTGATATTATCTGAGTTTTCTGTGTAAACAGGAATTCTTGAAAAACGTATGTTAGAGTTAGCCTCAAAAAAGTCTCTAACTTTCATGGTTTCGTTTTCAGTTTTTAAAACGGTACGCGGAGTCATTATGTCTTTGGCTTGTACTTCTTTAAAGTTGAGCAGGTTTTTAATGACTTTGCTTTCACTTTCTTCAAAAACTCCTTCCTCGTGAGCAATATCTGCCATAGCTACAAAACCTTCTCTGCTTAATACACTACCATGACCTTTGCCACCTATTAGTTTTGTGGTTAATTGTAATACCCATAAAATGCCTGTCCATTTTAACGGAAAAATTAAAACATTTAGTGCCTTTGCTGTAAAATTGGCAAGTTGTTTCCAGAAGGTTGCACCAATTGTTTTAGGGATAATTTCTGATGCTACCAGAATAAGAATAGTCATTACAGTAGAGACTAAACCAACCATTACATCTTCGGTAAATTCTATACCAAGAATACTTCTTTTAGTATTGCCATATAATTCTGTATAAGCCACTTTAGCTTGTACACCAACCAATATTGCACCAACTGTGTGCGCAATAGTATTTAGGGTTAGTATTGCAATTAACGGACGATCTACGTCTTTTTTAAGTTCTTCAAGCTCAGTTGCATAAGCTTTGCCTTCTTTCTTTTTTACATTAATAAACGTTGGTGTAATACTTAGCAACACTGCCTCAAGAATAGAACACAGAAAAGAAAAGAAAATAGAAATGATGGCGTAAAATATGAGTAAGCCCATTAATGTATTAAAATTTTAGTTAGTGCTAAATTACAAAATCAATTTTACAACATCTTTGACAATTTTATGTGCTTTCAAAATAAACTAATAAAAGTTTGAAACTAAAAGAATTTAAAGAACTTTACTTCGGTATTAATACTCCTAAGTGTTTTTATTTACTCTTATGATATAGTGTTAGAAATACAGTAACTCTATTTTATTTGAAAATTGATTATCTTACATATCAAATGCTTTGCGATGAAACAAAAAATAGCATTATTCTTTGTTGTATTTTCAATTTTGTACAGTAGTGGACAGGTGTTTAATGATATTACCAAGCCCTCATTATCTAGAACTAGCTTAGCCGAAAAGATTTATTTGCAAGTAGATAATACACTTTATCAGACGGGTGAGACTGTTTGGTATAAAGCTGTAGTTGTAAAATCGTATGACAACAGCTTATCGGATCTTAGTGGTATTTTACATGTAGATTTAATAGATGCTAATGAAAATATTATTCAAAGTCAATTGCTGAAATTGGTTAATGGAGCCTCTAATGGATCTTTTGTTTTAGAGAATAGTTACAAACCAGGAAAGTATCGAATAAGAGCCTACACATATTGGAATCGAAATTTTGAGGAAGATTTTATGTTTTCCAAAGCTATTGAGGTTGTTAACCTACAAGAAGATATCAAAAGACAAAAAGCAATTATAAATGTAGTTGTTGGTACAGGTAACTATAAATCAATACAAGCAGATATTAACCCTAAAATCTTAAATAAAGATTTTAAAGGGGAGTTAAAAGTTTGTTTGGAAACGGCAACAACCATCGACTCACTTACATTAGAACAAAATGAAGAAGGCATTTATAAATTAGACCATATATTACCTGAAACAGTAACTAAAGCTGAAATAAAATTAAAGGTTAAGTCGAAGAATAAATTCATTGATACAGGAGATGATATTTATACAGAAACCATTATTGTCGATAATGATTATGTAGACCTTCAATTTTTTCCAGAAGGCGGAAAACTAGTTAGTGGTTTATTAAGTACAGTTGGCTTTAAGGCTTTAGATTACAATGGTTTGGGTTATCAAGTAAATGGAGTTATAAAAGATAACAACAACGTAGAGATTACCTCATTTAGAAGTAATGCTTTGGGTATGGGAACTTTTAAATTACAACCCAAAGCAGGAATGTCCTACTATGCATTGATAAAAAAGGACGAGACGACTTACAAATATAGTTTACCGAATGTATACTTTAAAAGTAGTGTTATAACAATTGTCGACCTACAAGATCAATTGAGGCTGTCTGTTTCTTCAAAAAATGAAGAATCAAAATACCTAATTATTGATGTGTCATCTCGTAGTGTAAAATACCAGCGATTTAGGTTTGATAAAACAAGTAATATAAACACAGCTATTCCCAAAGAATCACTTCCAGATGGTATTATAAAGATTACTGTTCGTAATGATAAAGACCAGATATTGTGCGAACGTCTGGTTTTTAATAATAGGGACGAACAACGCTTATACATAAGCTTAAGCTCAGATAAAACCAATTATTCGCAACGCGAGAAAGTTAGGGTCCAAGTAGGTTTAGATAGTATTTATGTCAATAAAGGAACAACTATTTCGGCATTGGTAATTAATAAAAAAAGACGAGATGCTTCAGAAAAACATACTTCTAATATTTTAGCACATTTATTGTTGAACTCTGAGTTAAAAGGATTTATTGAATATCCAGATTACTATTTTGAAAACTCTAATAGAACTAGAAAATTAGACTTAGATGCGTTATTGCTTACTCAAGGTTGGAGAAACTATATTTATGAGAATGAAAAGCCTCTGGTTTCATTTACCTTTAAGCCAGAAAAACACTTACAATTATCAGGTACTATTGGTGAGTACTTTAATCCCAATAAAAGGCCTAATAAGCCTTTAGATATTAATCTCATGGTGTCTGGTGACAACAATCCAATATTTTACAATGAAGAAATAGCATCAACTGGTCACTATTCTTTCCAAATAGATGATATTTATAAAACTACTTCCGAGTATTTTATGCAAGTGGTTGACAAAAAGGGGAAACCAATAGACTTTAAAATAAATGTAGACAAAAAATGGTTTCCTGCTGTAACACAAAAGAAGTATAACTTTAAAATTTTAGCTAATATACAACAAAGCATCACTAAAGAAATAGAGGCAGCAAATAAAGCAATTAAAGATTTTGAAGACACTTATAGCAATACTGTTGCATTGCGAGAAGTAAATGTAAAAGGTTATAAATTAACCCCAAAGCGAGAAGAGTTTATAGAAAAACATGGGGAACCAACAAAAGTTATTAATGGCAAAGATTTAGTTGAAAAAGCGCCAAAATGGAATTTTGGAGTCTTAAGTGTAATTAGATCAAAGTTTCCTGATAAGGTAATGATTATTGACGAGGGTCCACCACATAGCCAATTTCTAAGACCAGTTGTAAGAGGTACAGAATATGCAGGTGGTTTTACATATGTGTTGGTTGATAATATTCCTGTGGCCATCCGAGAGTATCCTTTTATTCAAAGCATTCCTGTAGAAGAAGTAGAAAGTATAGATATTTTAGAATCTCCAAGAAATAAGAATAAATATTGCGATGAGGTCCTAAGGGCACATACGTGTCCAACTTATGTAGCTCTTATAAATATTTACACAAAATCTGGTAATGGAATCAATGGTATTGTTAAGACAAAAGGAGCAAAAATAGATGTCATTAAAGGATTTTCAAAATCAGTAGACTTTTATGCTCCAAATTATGACACCCTATCTAACCAAGATTGGGTAATACCAGACAATAGAAGCGTCATCCACTGGGAACCAGATATTAAATTAAACGATGAGGGTAAATATTATTTAGAATTTTATAATGATGATTATATAGGTGAGGTTTCCGTGATTGTTGAAGCAATTTCTAAGGATGGTAAAATAGGTTATGTTGAAAAAACCTATACAGTGAAAGAAGCGGAACGCTAGTATATAGTCATAAAAAACACAAAATCTATTTTTCACTTTAAATAATAGTATACATTTTTGTAACTTTAAACTTAATATACCTGTAATTGGGTATTTATCTCCCTTCCCTTTAGACCTAATTTGGTAGCATAATTTAATTTTTGAAAAAATAATGTGTTTTAAAAAGTTGAAGTCTTGAGAATACATTATTGATTTTATTTAAAATACTTAAGAAGTAATGGAAACTTTTAAAACGAAACTAAATGACAATCTGATAAAAATTAATTTATCAATCAATACAGACGCTTTAATTGATGGGCCAAATGGCGTATATATATCAATTTATCGTCCAGATAGTCCAAGAAAATGGCGAAAAGTTAAAGTCTATGTTAATGACCAAGACCAATTTGAGGCTATAATTACCAAAAAGCGTTTGGTCGCAAGACCCATTATTAAAATAAGAATAAGTCTTATAGTAGATGATTTAAATCTTAAAGAACAAATAGCTGAAACAACTGAAATTGATTATCATCTTAACGATACTAATGACCCAACAAAAGCTGAATTATATGAATCAAAATATGATGATGACTTTAATATGGGAAGTTCAAATGACCAGACATTTAACGTGGTTAAAAAAATAAAAGTAATTTTTGATGACTAGAATAAAATATACACTGGTATTTTGCTTTTGTGGCTTATTATTGGCCGCACAAGAGCAAGCGTCTATTAATAGTTTTAATTTTGAAAGCACTAGCAATCCTGCTTTTAGTTTGTTAGAAGAGACACCGACCCAGATAAACACACCAGATAATATTAGAGCCCTTGGTGTATATTTATCAAATGGATTTTCTAATAATAATATTGCAGTAGAAGTAAATCCATATTGGTTAGTTGACTTAAAAAGGCAGCGATCCTATGAGCGTTTTAGAGGGATTAAAACAAATAAAAAAGGGGAATTCTACATCGACCCATTTATAGGTATAAAAACTAATACATCAATATCTATGGGCTACTTAGATAAAAAGTTTGAGGGATTCGATGACGAAAAAAAAGTAGCTGCTCTAGGGTTAAGAACTACGCTTTTACAATTTTATAATTCAAATAGATTACAAAAGATTCAGGGTTCAATTAAAAAAATTGAAGAAGGTGTACAAAAACCTTTAAATCAACTTTTTGAAGAATTTCTAATAGCAAGTGATTTGAATCTGCCTGCTTCTGGTTCTTGTGAATCTATCGATGAAAGCTACTCAGAAAAGATACATGAAGAAGCAGATGCAATGTTAGATAGAATTTTTGAAGAACAGGATCCAGACGATCCTGATGAGATTGCGGAAAAAGGTATGCAAATTCTACTTGCAATGAATGTTAGCAAGAAGGAAGATATAACTAAAGAATTTGTAGTTGCTGAGTATTTAGAGGAAAGATGTAACCTAATAGAATATTTTGTTGCTAACAACGCAAAAGCAGTAAAGCCTATCTTTAGATTAGATGCAGCCTTAGGTTATAGTATTTTATTTAAAGAAAATGAATTTAACGCTTCCACTGCCAATAGATTTGGTAGTTGGTTTACAGCAGACTTTGCAGTTAAATTTAACGACCAAGATTATTTACACATCTACGGAATAAGTAGATATATAGATAATGGGTTTAATATAAATTCAGAAGGCATGTATTTTGAAGAAGATTTCTGGGATGTTGGTGGAAAGCTAGAATTTGAGCTTAAAAAGATAAAATTTTCTTACGAATATCTAAGAAGAACCAATGGTGATAATAAATTTAGATCGGTAGGTAATATTACCTATCAGCTCAATAAAAAAATTAATATTACTGGAGGTTTTGGTAAAGATTTTCAAGTAGAAGACAATCTTGTCACGATTCTCGGAATAAATTGGGGACTAGATATAGGTGAAGGGTTGTTTTCAAACTAAAGCCCAATAAAGATAATGAATCATTGTGTATACTTCAGCAGGTTAGAAGCTTCCTCATAAGTCAAATTTGGGAAGTTTACACAAACGTTATTATACCCCTTACTTTTAATTAAGGTTTTATTACCATGAAGGAATTTTATAATTGTTAAAGTATCATATTTCTTACCTATCTCACGTAGTGCAGGACCTGTCATGTCTCGATCTAACTTATGGCATGCAGCACAATTGGCATTAAAGATTTGCTTGCCTTCATAAGCATTTTCAGATAGATTTGTTGTTCCACAAAATGGCTCAAAATCTTTTACACCACAAACTTGAGGTTGTAGTGTTTTTAAGGAAATAAACAAAACTCCTAAGCCTCCAATAATTATAATTAATGCTATAGAGGCAAACCGTTTCAAGTTTTATTGTATTAATTTCACAACATCCTTAGCAACCCTTCGACTACGCTCAGGATGACATAAGTTTAATTAATTTAGAATTTCGTCTAAGAATTTAAAATTCTGACAACATCTTTAGCGAAATAAGAAGCTATAATATCAGCACCAGCTCGCTTAATAGATGTAACTTGCTCTAGCATTACAGCATCATGGTCTAACCAACCTTTTTCTGCAGCAGCTTTAAGCATAGCATATTCACCTGATACTTGGTAAACAGCTAAAGGTACATCAAAAGTGTTTTTAATATCTCTTACAATATCCAAGTAGCAAAGTCCTGGTTTTACCATAACAATATCTGCTCCTTCGTTAATATCCATTTCAGTTTCTCTAAGCGCTTCTTCACGATTAGCAAAATCCATTTGATACGTCTTTTTATCCTTTGGTACATCTATCATATCTACAGGTGCAGAATCTAAAGCATCTCTAAAAGGCCCATAAAAAGCTGAGGCATATTTTGCAGAATAACTCATTATGCCAACATCTAAAAAGTTAGATTGGTCCAAGCCTTCTCTAATGCCTAGAATACGACCATCCATCATATCGCTTGGTGCTACAAAATTGGCGCCAGCTTCAGCATGAGAAAGACTCATTTCGGCTAAAACTTCAACGGTAGCGTCATTGATAATTTTTCCATTTTCTACAATACCATCGTGTCCATAAGATGAAAATGGATCTAAAGCCACATCTGTCATTACCAACATGTCTGGGCAAACGGCTTTTACGGTTTGTATAGCGCGTTGCATCAAACCATTTGGGTTTAATGCTTCAGTACCTTTATTGTCTTTTAATTTATCATCAACTTTTACGAATAATAAAACCGATTTTAACCCTAAACTCCAAAGTGTTTTTACTTCGTCTTTAAGTAAGTCCAAACTAAAACGATAGTAATTAGGCATAGAAGCAATTTCTTCCTTTACACCATTGCCTTCAACCACAAAAAGCGGTACCAAAAAATCGTTTGGCGTTATGTAGTTTTCTCTAACTAAACTTCTAATTGCTTCGCTTGTTCTTAATCTTCGGTTTCTTCGTATTGGGAACATAATTGTAAATCTGAATATAAAAGTGAATATGCTTATTTTTAGCAAATACAAAGTTAATCAATATAACCCATTTAAGAGTGTCAGAACGTCTCAGTCTTTTAGAATTTCAATTTCCTTGGCGAAGCTACCAAAAGCAACTATTAGATAATTTTGAGACACACATTTCAGATCAGCATTTTCATGTTATTGCACCACCTGGTTCTGGTAAAACAATTTTAGGTATTGAAATCTTAAGGCGAATAGGAAAAAAGACGCTTGTGCTTGCACCAACATTAACCATTAGAGATCAATGGCAAGATAGATTACAGTCGTTTTTTACAGATAACAAGGCGTTTGAAGCCTTTTCGTTTGATGTAAAAGATCCAAGCGATATCACATTCTCTACCTATCAGTCTCTGCATTCATTTTACAAATCATTTGAGGATAAAACGGACTTTCTTGAATTTTTTAAAACGCACAATATTGAAACACTCGTTTTAGACGAGGCACATCATTTAAAAAATGCGTGGTGGAATTGTTTGATCGCTCTAAAAAAGAGCAAATCGTATTTTATTGTAGCACTAACAGCAACACCACCTTACGATAGTTCGAGTTTAGAGGTAAGTAAATATTTTACACTCTGTGGTGATGTAGATGATGAAATCTCAGTACCAAATCTTATAAGGGAAAAGGATTTGAGTCCACATCAAGATTTTGTTTATTTCTCAAAACCATACGATTCTGAATTGTATCACATTCAAGAATATAGAGATAATATTGAAACGCTAAAAGCAGATTTGTTAAGCGATGAGACGTTTATTTCGCTTATTGAAAATCATCGCTTTTACACTAATCCAGAAGATTATGAAGATGCAATTTATGCCAATACCACGTTTTTTTCATCACTTCTTATAACGCTTAATGCAGTTAATATTCCTGTAGATAATTATAGATTGAGCATTTTAGGATTGAGTAAAACAGATAATGTTAGTTTCCCAAACTTAGATATTGAATGGTTAGAAATTTTGTTGCAAAACCTTTTAGTTGAAGACAGAGAGCAACTTGAAGATTATGAAGAATATCTTTCAAAGCTCGGAAAACAATTAAGACAACTTAATCTTTTAGAAAAAAACAAGGTTAATTTATCAGGTAATGATACAGTTTACAAATCATTGGCTTTTAGTCCTAGTAAGCTTGAAAGTATTGTAGAAATTGTAAACTCAGAACGACTATCACTTAAAGATGATTTACGCTGTGTGGTGTTAACGGACTATGTTCGGAAAGAATTCTTAAACACTTCAGATCAGGATTTTGAGCAAATTAATAAGATAGGTGTTGTTCCTATTTTTCATTATCTGAGAACAAGCTCTGTAGATAACACGGATTTGGCTGTACTTACAGGTACTATTGTTGTAATTCACTACTCTAAAATGCACGCTATTGAAGCCTATGGCAATGAAAATTCGTATGTGTTTACAACCTTAAAAGGAGACGATAATTTTGTCTTAGTTACAGGATCTGATAAAGCGAGAAAAGCCCTTGTAGGTATTGTAACCAAACTTTTTGAAGATGGTGTTTTTAAAGTTTTAATAGGCACAAAAGCCTTGCTTGGCGAAGGTTGGGATGCACCATCTATAAACAGTTTAATATTGGCTTCTTTTGTTGGGTCTTTTGTGTCGTCTAACCAAATGCGAGGAAGAGCCATTAGAAGAGATGCAAATAATCCTCAAAAAACCAGTAATATCTGGCATTTAGCTTGCATTGATCCTACGGATGAATATGGAGGAAAAGAGTTAGAATTATTAAAGCGAAGGTTTGAAGCCTTTGTTGGTATTACCAATACAAAATTACCATACATCACAAATGGTTTTGAACGTTTGGGTATCCCAAATGAAATATCTGTGCAAGATTTAGAGACTTTAAATGCATCAAGTGTAACCAATTCTGTAGGAAGAGCACAGACCTTTGTGAATTGGAAAAATTCAATAGGTGAAGGCAATAAATTAACCAGACAAGTACAACTTCAAGATTTTAAAACACCGCAGTTTAATGCACAACGACAGTTCTATTTTGCAAAAGCATCGCAGTTAATCATCATCGAAATAGTTTTAGTTTTAGTAGTATTCTTTTTCGGTAGTATTTTGTTAGCATTCAATCTTACAGCTCCGCCAAAGGTTATTTCAGGATTAAAGATTATTGGTTGTATTGCTTTGGCATACTTTGGCTATAAACTTTACAAGGCTACAGTTTACTACTTAAGACATGGTTTTTTACATAGAAAAATAAAGAATATGGGATTAACAATTGTAGATACTATGGATGAGATGCAACTTTTAAATACAGATCGAAACAGGATTAAAGTCTACACGCACAAATTAGTCTCTAATGCTGTGGTTTGTAATTTAAAAGGTGCTAGTAATTATGAAGAAGCCTTTTTTGTTAAGACATTAACTGAACTTTTAGAGCCAGTGATATCTCCGAGATATATAATTATCAACACCAATTTTTTTAAAAAGGGATTTAATATTGAAAATTTCTATCCAGTTCCAGAAGTGTTTGGTAAAAACAAAGAGGATGCGCAGTGCTTTCTGAAGCATTGGGTAAAACATATGGGAAAAACCAAACTGGTTTACACAAGACAACCTGAAGGTAGACGATTGCTATTAAAAGCCAGATTATTCCACAGGTCTAATGAACTAAAAAATAATTTAGATACTTCTACAGTTTGGCAGTAGAACTAAACCCACTCTTTAGGATTTTTTAAAACATCAATCAGTTTTTCTTCCTCACTTCCTTTTTCAGGATGATGGTCGTAAACCCATTGCACGTGTGGTGGTAAACTCATTAAAATACTTTCAATTCTACCATTTGTTTTAAGTCCGAAAAGTGTGCCTTTGTCGTGTACTAAATTAAATTCCACATAACGACCACGTCTAATTTCTTGCCAGTCGCGTTGTTCTTGAGTGTATGGCAAATCTTTACGCTTTTCAACAATTGGAACATAAGCTTCTAAGAAGCTATCACCAACTTCAGTGACGAAATCGTACCAGTTTTCCATGGTCATCTCATTAGTTGCTTTACAATAATCGAAAAATAAACCACCTATGCCTCGAGCTTCATTGCGGTGCGCATTATGGAAGTACTCATCGCAACGTGCTTTGTATTTTGGGTAGAAGTCTGTGTTGTGCTTATCACAAGCTGTTTTACAAGTTTGATGAAAATGTTTTGCATCTTCTTCAAACAAATAATAAGGTGTTAAATCTTGTCCACCACCAAACCATTGATCTACAATATTGCCGTCTTGGTCGTACATTTCAAAATAGCGCCAATTAGCATGTACGGTTGGTACCATAGGATTTTTTGGATGTAAGACCAAACTCAATCCACAGGCAAAAAAATCAGCATCTTTAACACCAAAATAGGCTTGCATACTTTTTGGTAACGCACCATGAACAGCAGAAATATTAACTCCGCCTTTTTCAAATACATTGCCGTTTTCTATCACACGAGTTCTGCCACCACCTCCTTCTGGTCGTTTCCAAAGATCTTCTTGAAATTTTGCTTTGCCATCAATAGCTTCAAGTTTAGAGGTTATGGTATCTTGTAATTCTTGTATGTAGTTGTAAAATTTTTCTTTCATAGACCTTGCAGGTTTTTCAAACCTAGCAGGTCTTGCGCTTTCTTCGTTATCGATTTGAGTGTCAAAATCAGACATAATTGTTTGATGCGTGTATTTAAAATTATCTGAGTTATCAAATAGAGTTATAATGTAGTCTCTAGATGCTTTAGAAATAAAATCTAAGTTTGATATATAAGAGTTATATGATGAAAATTTATAATCTTCAAAATTTGTTACTATTTTATGATTTTCAGGGTTTTGATGAATATATAAAATGAGTTGTTTTAAATATGTTTCATCTTTAACTTCTTTTCTTTTAAATGGTCTTTCAAATAATGCTCCTGTTCGCTGGTTTTGTTTATTGAACGCTTTGGTGTAGGCATTAAAAAAGTTAGATAAGGCTTGATTAACTTCTTTTGTTTCACCTAAGACTTCAACAGCAAAGTGATAGTGATTGTTTAAAAGGCAAAAGGCAAGTATGTTTATTTTAGAGTCTAAGTGCTTTTGTGCAAGCTGTAAGAAGTAAGACATATTATCGTCATTCTTAAAAACTACAGTACTGTTAATGCCTCTATTGTATATATGATATAATTTTCCTTTTTCTAATTTTTCCATTTTTCAAAATATAGACCTGCAAGGTTTTAAAAACCTGCTAGGTCTAGATATTATACAGTTCATATAACTCCATATCCAAAGGCTGTTCACCAGGAGGAGTATATTCATTTAAGAGTGTCTTTTGCCACACAAAATTATTGTTTTTAGCAACATTAGCACTGGCAATATTGTCTTTATGTGTTATAATTTGAAGGTTTTCTAAACCCAAAGTGTTAAACGCATATTTATTAAGTTCTGCAATGGCTTCAGACATTAACCCTTTGCCTTTTAGGTTGTAGTCAATGCAATAAGCATATTCACCTTGCTTGGCGTCCCAATTGAGTTCTTTAATGTAGATAAGACCAACTAGTTTTCGGGTTTCAGAATGCTTTAATGTGAATAAAAACTCTTCGCTATTTTTGAATTGTTTTACCTTTTTATCGACGAATAATTGTGATAAAGTTGGGTTTAAATTCTGTTGCAACGTTAATGGAAAAAAGCGTTTTAATCGATCTGAATTCGCAACGCAAAAGTCGCAAATCTTCCAGGCATCACCTTCATGTACAGCATTAATTTCAAAATCGTTAAAACGTAATATCATTAGCTAAGATCTATTTTATCAAAAGGTTCAAAACCAATTTCTTCGTCATCATCAAACAATAAATCTACAGCAATTACTGATGCTGAGGTAACACTAAGTGGCAGCACTAAAACAACACCAACCACAGGAATGAGTAATAATAGTAAAAACCCAATACCATTGCCAATGGCCAAACCTCTATGCTGTCTTATAAACGCAACACTTTCTTTATACTTAAAATGACGCTCGAGTGTGTAATCCATATTGGCAAAACCTGCATAATACGCCTGAACTAAAAAGAGTAAAACGGTTGAAAAAATATTTACAACAGGAATAAGCTTAAGTATTAATATTGGCAGTGTATAAAGCAGTTCTTTGGATAGGTTTCGTAAACCAATTCTAATGCCTCTAACAAGCTGTTTGCTAAAATTAGTACTCACATAATTCTTGGCAGGTTTGCCAGTAAAGTAAGCTTCAATTTTTTCTGAAACTGGGCTCATAAAAGGCGAAGACAATGCCATTATTATATGCTTATAGAGAATTAGCCCTATGGCAAAAATGACAATGCCACCAATAAAGGTTGAAATGGCTGTAAACGTTGTTTTGCCGGTTTCCCAAATCCAAATACCAGCCAGCCATTCGCCAAGATTATCTGACAATCCGTAAGCCGATACAAAAATCATAGCAAATACAACAACACTTATTATTACAGGAATAACGAAGTATTTCCACAATTTTAATTTTGAAATTAATCCGTAAGCTCCTGTATAAACCTGTAGTCCTCTAAAAATGTTTTGTATCATAATACTTCCTGCGAAGGCAGGAATCTTTTTAATTAAACTTTAGCTCTATATAACTAGACGTTTTGAGCTCTACTATGTTACATAAATCAGATCTATCAAATCTTTATTTATAGCCTACAAGATATTTAAAATTTAGTAGTAATAACAGCTCCTTCCCTTAAAGAAGGTTAGGATGGGCTAGCTTCTATATTCCTTCACAGCATCAATAAAAGCCTTGGCGTTATCTAGTGGAATATTTGGTAAAATTCCATGGCCTAAATTTACAATGTATTTGTCTTTTCCAAACTCATTAATCATTTGGTGCACCATTTTCTTAATTTCACTAGGTGGTGAAAATAAACGTGTTGGGTCAAAATTACCTTGTAATGTAATATTACCACCAGTTAAATAACGTGCGTTTTTAGCAGAACACGTCCAATCAATACCTAAAGCAGACGCATTAGATTTTGCCATTTCACCAAGTGCAAACCAACAACCTTTACCAAAAGCGATTACAGGCGCATCGTCTTTTAAAGCTTCAATGATTTGGTTAATATATTGCCAAGAAAATTCCTGATAATCTACAGGAGATAGCATGCCTCCCCAAGAATCAAAAATCTGAACAGCATTACAACCAGCAGCCACTTTCGCTTTTAAGTAAGCAATAGTAGTGTCTGTTATTTTTTGAAGTAAATTATGAGCTGCAACAGGATTTGTAAAACAAAATTCTTTGGCTTTATCAAAGTTTTTAGAACCTTGCCCTTGTACGCAGTAGCATAAAATAGTCCATGGCGAACCTGCAAAACCAATAAGTGGAATTTCGTCGTTAAGTAATTCTTTGGTAGCTTTTATAGCTTGCATTACATAATCTAACTCAACATGAACATCTGGAACAATAACATTATCCACGTCTTTCTGAGAACGCACAGGATTTGGTAAATAAGGACCAAAATTAGGTTTCATCTCTACCTCAATATTCATGGCTTGTGGAATCACCAAAATATCGCTGAATAAAATAGCAGCATCCATACCATAACGACGAATAGGTTGTACAGTAATCTCGCTTGCTAATTCTGGAGTACGGCAACGCGTAAAAAAGTCGTATTTAGCCTTAATTTCCATAAACTCCGGAAGGTATCTACCAGCTTGACGCATCATCCAAACAGGTGGACGCTCTACAGTTTCTCCTTTTAATGCTCTTAGGTATAGGTCGTTCTTTATCATAATTATGACATTCCTGCGAAGGCAGGAATCTAGTTTAAGTGTAACTTAATTTTTAAGATTCCTGCCTTCGCAGGAATTCATCATTCACCAACTCAATAACACTCTCAACAGTCGGTACTTTTGCAACTCTAACATCTTCAAAATAGTGACTTGCTGCTTTTGCGGTGGTTTCTCCAATACAAAATGCAATACCTGTTGCTTTATTTTGTTTTAAGTAACTTTCTACTGTTGAAGGACTATAAAACATTACTCCATCTACATTAGCTTCAACTTTATCAGCATCAAACTTGGTTTGGTAGGCTTCAACTTCGTTAACTGTTATGTTGTTTTCAGACAGAATGTTTGGTAAATCATCTAGTCGCAAGTCGCTACAAAAGTAGGTAACCTCTGTGCCTTCAATATATTCAACTAAATAGTTGGCTAATTTTTTAGCGTTAGATTCTGTATGTGTAACTTTGCCTATTCGTTTTTCAACCAAACGCTTTGTACGTCTGCCAACACAATAAATATTTTTGAATCGTAATTCTATTGCCGAAAAATTATGAAGCAAAGCTTCAACAGCATTTTTGCTGGTAATAATTACATTTTTAATTTCATTACGAACAACTGTTTTTGGAATACGATTGAGACTGATTTTAATTGCATCATTGCTATCTGCAACAACATCATTATGAAATAATAACAATTGGTCGTCTGTTAGCTTTTTTGTGGAATAGATATTGGTTTCCTTATTGCTACGTTGTAATTGGTCAATAAGTGTTTTACCACCTTTGCCAATAATATAGCTGGCGCAAAATTCTGCTAAATCGTTATGCTTTCCTAAAGGCACAACTTTAGCAACTTCTATTTTTTTGGTACCATCTTTACTTAGAAGAATGCCTTTAAAGTTGACTTCTTCATTTTTAATAAAGGCTAAGGCGCCAATTGGTGCTGTACAACCACCTTCTAATCTATTTAAAAATTCGCGCTCAATTGCTGTGCAAATTTGAGTTTCTTCATGATTAATTTCCTGGCAAATCTCTAGGATCTCTTCATCCTTTTCTAAAGCAGTAACCATAATGGCGCCTTGCGCAGGGGCAGGAATCATCCAATGCAAATTGATAGCATTCTCTGGTCTTATATTCAATCTACCAATACCAGCAGCAGCAAAAATAGCACCATTCCAATGTTCGTTGTCTTCAAGTTTTTGCAATCTTGAATTAACGTTGCCACGAATGTTTTCAACGGTATGTGTAGGGTAACGGTTAAGCCATTGCGCTCGTCTACGAAGACTGCCTGTAGCTATAACAGCGTCTCTAGCAGATAGAAATTCTTCATTGTTTTTAAATACCAAAGTATCATTGACATTGCCACGTTTTATAACAGCAGCTTGCACAATACCTTTTGGTAAAACTGTAGGGACATCTTTTAGTGAGTGTACTGCGATATCAATGCTTTCATTAAGCATGGCAATATCTAAAGTCTTGGTGAAAATGCCAGTAATACCTAGTTCGTATAACGGTTTATCTAGTACAATATCTCCTGTTGATTTTACAGGCACTAATACGGTTTTATGACCTAAGTGTTCTAATTGTGATTGTACAGTTTTAGCTTGCCACAATGCTAATTGGCTATCGCGTGTGCCAATGCGAATAATTTTAGACATTCTGTGGAGTTTCTAGCTGAAATATTTTTTTGATGAGCTCTAAACTCTCATCAGACGTATCATTGTCTTCTCTAAAGTGGTGTGCAAACTGATTGGTTATCTTTTGAATAATGTTGTTGGTAATCAGTTCTGCCTGATCTTCGTTAAAATCGGCTATTTTCTTGCGCTGTGTATTTAATTCAGAATTTTTTAAATCGGTAAGCTTGTGTTTTAAAGCCTGTATTGTTGGTACAAACTTTAAGGTGTTTAGCCAAGTGTTAAAATCGGCCATAATTTCCTCTATAATTGCTTCGGCTTTTGGTATAAATGCTTTGCGCTTTTCTAGAGTGTCATCTGTGATTTTGGCCAAATCATCCATATGTACTAAAGATACATTTTTTAATGCTGCTATATCCTCGTTTACATTTTTAGGGATTGATAAATCTAAAACTAATAATGGTTTTTCTGTAGTGATTAAATCTTTATAAACCGTAGGGTTCTGTGCACCTGTAGCTACAATAACAATATCAGAATTGTTGATTTCAGTTTCAAGGTTTTCGTAATCTTTTACAATAAGATTGAATTTTCCTGCAACTTCTTCAGCTTTGGTTTTTGTTCTGTTAATAAGCGTGATGTGCGGATTTTTAGTGTGTTTTACTAAATTTTCACAAGTGTTTCGTCCTATTTTACCAGTACCAAAAAGTAGAATATTTTTTTCAGAAATATGTTCTACATTATTCATAATGTACTGTACAGCCGCAAAAGACACTGATGTTGCTCCAGAGGATAATTCGGTTTCGTTTTTAATGCGCTTACTTGCTTGAATTACAGAATTTAAAAGGCGCTCAGTAAACGAGTTTAATAAGTTTTCTTTTTTAGAAGCTCTTGCCGCAAATTTTAACTGGCTAATAATTTCAAAATCACCTAAGATTTGGCTGTCTAAACCAGAGCCAACTCTAAACATGTGATGTATGGCGCTTTTACCTTTGTGTATATAAGCCACATCCTGAAACTCTTCTACAGTACCTCTCGTATTTTCACAAAGTAAATGTATAAGTTGGTATGGATGCTCAGCAAAACCATACAGCTCGGTACGGTTACACGTAGAAATTACAATAAGACTTTCTATGTCATTTTGCTTGGCTTCTACTAACAAGTTTTGTTTAGCAGTATCACTTAAGCTAAAATGACCACGCACTTCGGCATCAGCTTTTTGATAGCTGAGACCAATGGCATAAAAATATGTGTTTTTGTGTTGTTGCATTCGCTCGTTTACCTGACTTGGAAATTAACACAGCAAATTTATGTTTGATGCTACAAAAAAAATAACGCTAAAAGAACTTAAAGTGTCGTTTCTGGTTTTTTAAGGTTATTTTTTTAAAAAACATGATTTTTGTCATATTTTTACCGTAAAACCAAGGGTTTTTCAACTCTTTGTTTAGAACAAATCTAAATAACAAGAAAATGAAATTGGAAAATACGGCTTCAAAAAGTGTCGCTAGAGGTGCTTTTGAAGAAACTTTTATTGAAGATGGCTTTTTTGTATTAACACATAAGAATGAAAACGATATTGTTGAAATTCTTGAACGTGAGATTGATAGCACATATATACAATTTCATTTTTGTACTAAAGGTTCAGCCAATTTTGTGTTTAATAACGGAACCTACAACCTAAATATTAAGGAAGAAACATCTTTACTGCTCTATAATCCGCAACGCGATTTACCAATTCATTTAGAAATGCAGCCTCATTCTTGGTTGGTGTCTTTCGTAATGTCTATAAAAAAGTTTCATAGTTTGTTTTCCCAAGACGCTAACTACGTAACCTTTTTATCGGATGAGAATAAAAATAAAAAGTACTATACAGACGGAAATATAAACCCATCTATGGCTGTCGTATTAAACCAAATGATAAGTTTTAATCTTAATCAAACTGTAAAACCACTTTATTTTAAAGGTAAAGTTTACGAACTTTTGAGTTTGTATTTTAATAGAAATGAAGATGCAGATGTTGAGCAATGTCCTTTTTTGGTAGATGAGGTTAATGTTGCTAAACTCAAAAAAGCAAAAGATATTATTATTGCCAACATGGCTGAACCTCCAACTTTACAAGAGTTGTCAGAAACCATTGGGTTAAGCCTCAAAAAACTTAAGGAAGGATTCAAGCAGATTTACGGCGATACTGTTTATGGCTTTTTGTTTGATTATAAAATGGAAGTGGCTCGCAAACTTTTAGAGTCTGGAGACCATAATGTTAATGAGGTTGGGTTAAAGGTAGGTTACAGTACAGCTAGTCATTTCATTGCAGCTTTTAAAAAGAAATTTGGTACTACGCCTAAGAAGTATATTACGGCTTCTAGTTAAGGTAGTACTAATTTTAGCACTTTTTTGTTATTGTTGAAATGCTGTTTTAATTTATTGAAATCATCAGATGAATATTCAATGGAGTCTATTTCTTTCTGAAACTTCTTTAATTGTAAGATATATGAGTTTTGAGAAAAACCAAGTCCGAAAATCAATAAAAAAAGACTAGCAAAGACGAAGTTTTTCTCATTAAACCTAATAATCATAATACCCATTATAGCCGCGTGAGGTTGGTGTTACCCGTTTTCGGTCTTTGTAAATCGCAAGGTTAATGATTTCTTCAATTTGTTCGTCTAGCTCTTTGGTTTCATCAACAGTAGTTCCATAGCTGTTGCTTATATCATAATAGTCGACAATGAGTTTTTTACTGTCTTTTGGTTTTATAAAAGAGATGTAATGTAGTACTTCGGATTTACCAGAGTACTCATCATCTTTATCTATTTTAAAGAAGTACATTACAGCATCCCTGTTACCTTTGTCGGTTTTAAAATCGCGTTTCAATAAAAAAACAAGGGAATCCTTTTCTTTCTCATAATCTGCATTACCTATGAGTTTAGATTTTGCAAATTGTTGCTGACTAATATTAAGTGACCTTATAGAATTAAAGAGCTTTGCCTCATCCAGTTCTTCTAAAAGTTTGTATTGATTTTCTTCATCCTCTACCAGCTTCTCTTTTAATTCGCTTGGGATTTTTTCTTTGTTTTTAGCCAATAGCACATAATACCTTGTTAGTGCTGAGGTATCATCTACGTTGAGCATTTTATCAAAAAAGTCTTTAGCAGTACGTTCATTTCTATAAGGAAAAATTAAATTAACGTAAGTTGAAAGATCATCAGAGTAGTAACCATAACCACTGTTACTTAGGCTGCGCTTTACTTCTATCTTACCGTCATTTATTATCTGGTTTTTATATTTTTTGTAATCTTTTGTTTTTACCAAACCAGAATCTTTAACACGAGCCAACAAACCGTAGAGCGCTTCTTTGTATTCGCTAATAGTGCTGTACTGTAAAATTTTAGGAAACAAATCGGCTTTTAGCTCTAAAGAATCTTTCTTAGCGTAGCTATAAAAAATGCTACCAATACCACCAAGTGGTAAATCGCGTTCCATTAAATCCATAGCCAACTCAAAGTTTTCTTTCTTCTTGGTGTCAAACAAACCTTCTAATATCGCAGACTGGGTTTGTGGATCTGAGTAGCTGTCGTAGTATAGTTGTTTTATAAAGTCTAGATTGTTTTTAAGATCTATCTCTACAAGTTGACCTACTAAGTGCGACTTTATATTTAAACGTTCTTTATCGAATTCAAAATCTTTTAATACAGAAACAATATCTCTGCTATTGTATTTTTTGAACTTAACAAGATCGTAAGATTCTAAAATTATACTATCCTTGTTTTTTAGTGCTTCAAAAAATTGGTGTGTTTTATCCTTTAGTACGTCTTTACCCATTAAGGTATCAATTGGTGTAAATGAATCGTAAAATTCAGTTACAAATTTAGATGGTCCACTAATAGAATCTATTAATGTTTTTAGTTCAAAAAGCACACCTTCTTTGAGGATGTTCTTCACCATTACTTGCTTGGCACTATTACTGTCCGTGTAATTAAATGTATAGGAATAAATACCATCTTTATTGGACATAGACCTATTGAAAATTCTAAATTTCTTTTTTGGTGTATAATAACGCGTAGCTCCATTGGCTTTTCGATCAACATCTTTCCAAAGACTATCAACGTTATGAAACATTTGTAAGTCATGAAATTTGGTTCTGGTAATTTCTATTTGCTCATTGGCTTTTGTGGAGTAGGTGGTAGACTTTGTTTTTTCTTCGTAATCTTTATCGTCTTTATCAGATCCATAATAGCCATAACCGTAAGGATTTGGCATAGGAGATTTAGCATTGGTGTTTACCGTAAAATAAAGTGAGGTATCTACCAATTTCTCAAACCCTGAATAATCTGTTTCATTGAATTTAAAAGATTTAAAAAATTCAGTTTTGTCATCAGTATTAGTGCCAACATAGCCTAAAAGATAGTAGCTACCATCTTTAACAATTGTCTTTAAGTGTAAATTCTTACCAGATGTTGAGTCTAAAACAGCACGAGATTCATAGGTTTTATAATCACCTCTTTTGAATCCACCTTCAGCTTCTTCAAGTTTATAATTTAAATAAAGTGCATGATGGAAGTACTTAGCTTCAAAGCTGTCTTCTTCGATATAGCTTAAGTCATGAAGTGTGGATTCTTCAGCAAAATAGTAAGCATCATCTTTATAACCTTCTAATAGCTTTTTTCCTTTATTAGCCATGTTACTTGTAACGTAATATTCAGGAAACTTAACTTGAAACTTTTTAGCAGGTGATACAAACGTTATTAAAGAATCTGTAGGTGTTTTTATGTCTATTGAATTAAATATTTTGGCTTCGTGTTTAAGCACAAAATCACTTCGCCCTGCATATTTTATAATGATGATTTCAAGAGGTGTTTGGTAAATATGGTATTTCTGAAATTCACCCTTTTTAGTCTTATTAACGATACTTAGTCCAGGATAAGGCTCTTTTAATTCTTCTTTTTTTACAATATCACCAGGTATATCTTCATACAATAAATCATCTATTTCCTTAAGTGTCATGTTCTCTTTTTCGTTTGGCAAATAAGTAAAGCGACTAATTCGATTTACTGTTAAATAAGCACCGTTTGTCATATCCGGATCTAAATAATACTTCTGTCCTCCATAGGCGAATTCGCGTAATTCATCATAAGTATTTAGGCTTAAAAAACCGTCTGGTGTAATGTGCTTTTTTAGAATAGGCTCTACAAAAAGGCTGTCGAGTTTTGTTTTTTCGGTTTTACTAAAATCAGTTTGCTCAGATGTTAAAGCTCTAACGGTATAACCTCTTTCGCGAAGCATATTAATCATTCCCTTTTCACCTGGTAAATGTGCTGCGCCAACGCCAGCAAACACAGATTTTTTAGGCATTAAATCTACGAGTGAGTTTACCATATTCTCATTTCTAATAAAGAGCATATTTTCTCTATAAAACTCTGTATTAGAACCTGCGCCTATCGAATCTAAAAGATCTAAGTTTCTGTCGCGATAAAGATTTTCTTGTATGAGGTAAGGATTCTCTTTGGCATATAGTTTTTGTAACCAAGGATCTATATCTTTTTTGTTTGCGTTATAAGCCGCTTTAGTAGTTAAATAACGCGATTCAGCTAAGTCTTCTAGTCCATAAATTTCTTTGCCGTTTTTCTTTCCTGCCTGATAGATAAACATATCTAGATACGTTTCTTCTTCAAAATTATCTGCTGCATTACTTTTTCTGTACAAATAAGCATTGACAGCGCCATTATCCATTCTAACCGAAGCTCTAACGGCCATTTCTTCAGGATGAGTAAGCTTGAAAAGATTGGTGTAGAACCCTTGTCTGTAATTGTTATAAAAGGCCATTTCATCAATCATCATGTCGTAGTTAAAACCTGGCCATGTGATAGGGTCAGATTCTAACGCAACACATTCACTCTCATTAAGCGCTTTGTAGAACACATCATCTAATCTAAAGGCTACCTTTTTGCTTACATGCATGGTGCCGTATAAATATGACGTTTTTTCTAAGCCGTTACCAGAAATCTCCCAAAGTAGACTTTGATATTGTTGTTGAGAAAAAGCTGTTATTGAAATTGTAAATATTAGGGCTGTAAGAATTTTTTTCATTTTGTACTTTATAATCAGGACTTGTAAAGATATTTAAATCATTGAAATAGCCATGCTCAATCACTAAAACTCGTTTAAAAACTAATATTATGGATATTACTTGTTAAATATAACAACTCAAAAAAAGTAAAAACAGTATTTAACATAGCATTATAAATAAAACTAATACAAGTGATTTTATTCTATGTATAAAGGGTTGTATTTTTGTTATAAGAAAAAATGAATATGAAAAAAGGAGTTTTACTAGTTAATTTAGGTTCGCCAGATAGTCCTAATCCAAAAGATGTGAAAAAATATTTGGATGAATTCTTAATGGATGAACGCGTTATAGATCTTCCGCTTTGGGCACGTACATTATTGGTAAAAGGAATCATCTTAAATACCAGACCAAAGGCTTCAGCTAAAGCGTATCAAAAAATTTGGTGGGAAGAAGGCTCACCATTAATTGTGTTGTCCGAAAGACTTCAGGAAAAAGTGCAAAACAAAGTAGATTATCCTGTGGCTTTGGCCATGCGTTACGGAAGCATGAGCATTAAAAAAGGACTGCAAGAACTGGTTGATAAAGGTTGTACAGAAGTAAAGACAATTCCGCTATATCCACAATTTGCTATGGCAACTACCGAAACGATTGATGTAAAGGTAGACGAGTTGGTTGCTGAGCACTTTCCACAATTAAAAATAACCAGAACTCCAGCATTTTATCATAGAGAAGATTACAAAGAGGCCCTAGCGCAAAGCATTGCCGAAAAGCTAGACGGTTTAGATTACGAGCACATTTTATTCAGTTATCATGGTGTACCAGAGCGTCACATAAGAAAAAGCGATATTACCAATGGTAACTGCAAAATGAATGGTAAATGTTGTTTTAAAATGGGTAGTCCTCAACATGAGTTTTGTTACCGTCATCAGTGTGAAATTACCACAGTACATGTGGCTAAAAAATTAAAACTCAAAAATGGAACGTATTCTACGACCTTTCAATCTAGATTAGGTTTCGATCCATGGTTAAAACCATATACCGACAGAACCATTGAGCGTATGGGTAAAGAAGGTATTAAAAAAATGGCCATTGTTACTCCAGCCTTTGTTAGTGACTGTTTAGAAACTTTAGAAGAAATTGCCATGGAAGGTGAGGAAATTTTCCACGAAGTAGGCGGAAAAGAGTTTACCGTAATTCCTTGCCTTAATGACAGAGATGATTTTGCACAAGTGTTAACTAATATGATTGAAGAATGGGCAACATCTGAAACTTTAGCTGTGTAATAAATGGCTAAAGTATCCTCACAAGATTTAGGTAGTCAACCAATAGGTAAACTGCTTGTAAAACAAGCTGTACCAGCCTCTATAGGTATTTTGGTAATGTCGCTTAACATTCTTGTAGATACTATTTTTGTTGGTAATTGGATTGGACCTAATGCTATTGCTGCCATAAATGTGGTATTGCCAGTGTCGTTTTTTATTGCGGCTTTGGGTATGGCTATAGGTATTGGTGGTTCCTCAATTATTTCTAGAGCACTAGGTGCAAATAATAGAGAAAAAGCACTTACTACATTTGGGAATCAAATAACCTTAACGCTCTTATTTACAATTTCATTCGTTATTCCAGGTTTATATTTTGTAGATTCTATAATACCTGCATTTGGAGGTAAGGGAGCCATTTTTAATCCTGCAAAAATCTATTATGTTATTGTGCTTTATGGTGTGCCATTTTTGGCCTTGTGCATGATGGGAAATACCGTAATTCGTGCAGAAGGAAAACCAAAATTTGCGATGTATGCCATGATGATTCCTTCTGTTGGCAATCTTATTTTAGACTACATTTTTATAAAAATATTGGGCTTCGGTATGCATGGTGCGGCATGGGCAACAACAGGCTCATACATGCTATGTTTGGGGTTTATTATCTGGTATTTTTTATCCAATAATTCAGAATTAAAAATCACTGAGTGTTTTTATAAACTGAATTTCCCGATCATCAAAGAAATAGGTGGTTTGGGTTTTGTAACCTTAGCGAGGCAAGCTATTGTAAGTGTTACATATCTCTTAATGAATAATATTTTATTCAATTTAGGAGGGGAAACTTCTGTAACAGCATATGCTATTGTTGGAAGAATGCTCATGTTTGCATTATTTCCAGTTTACGGTATCACCCAAGGATTTTTGCCAATTGCAGGCTATAATTATGGCGCAGAACACTACACACGCGTCAGAGAATCTATAATAACGGCAATAAAGTATGGAGTTTTATTAGCTGCCGTTATTTTTGTTTTTCTAATGCTTTTCCCAGATGCTATTACCAGACTTTTTACACAAGATGCTGAAGTATTAAAAGAAACTCCACCAGCTATGCGTTGGGTATTTGCAGCAACACCAATCATTGGTATTCAATTAATAGGTGCAGCCTATTTTCAGGCTATAGGTAAAGCAACACCAGCTTTATTACTTACGTTGCTTCGTCAAGGCATATTCTTTATTCCGTTAATTTTTATACTGCCACGTTTTTATGGTGAATTAGGAGTTTGGATGTCTTTTCCAATTTCAGACGTTTTAGCAACCATAGTTACTGTTTACTTTTTAAATAGAGAGGTAAAGTTAAATTTATTACCGAAGGAAGCATAATAATTTTAAATCCGTAATTTTATTGTTCTTTAACCAACTACTAGTTTTTATGCGATTTTCATCTTATTTGTTAGCTGTTTTAATAGCATGTTTTAGCTTAAACCTACAATCACAAGATTTTCAGGAATCAGATTACGGAGCCTTAGAATACAGATTACTCGGACCCTTTAGAGGCGGACGAAGTGCTGCTGTTACAGGAGTGCCAAATCAACCTAACTTGTATTATTTTGGAGCTACTGGTGGAGGTATTTGGAAAACTACGAACGGAGGTCGTGCCTGGGAAAATATCTCTGATGGCTATTTTGGTGGTAGTATAGGTTCTATAGCTGTTTCTAAAAGCGACCCAAATGTTATTTATGTTGGTGGTGGTGAAAAAACAGTCAGAGGAAATGTATCTTCTGGTTATGGTATTTGGAAAAGTGTAGATGCTGGTAAAACATGGCAAGCATCTGGTTTGCCTCAAAGTAGGCACGTACCACGTATCGCAATTCATCCTACGAATCATAATATTGTTTATGCTGGTGTGCTAGGTAACATCTATAAACCAACACAAGAACGAGGTGTTTACAAAAGTACTGATGGCGGAAAAACATGGAAAAAAACCTTGTTTTCTAACGCACATGCTGGTGTCGTAGATTTAATCATGGATCCAACAAATCCTAGAATTTTATATGCTTCAACCTGGCGTGTACAGCGCACACCTTACAGTTTAAGTTCTGGTGGTGAAGGTTCAGCTTTGTGGAAAAGTACAGACAGTGGAGAAACTTGGACCGAAATTTCAGTTAATAAAGGGTTTCCTGAAGGTGTTTTGGGCATCATTGGTATAACAGTATCGCCAATAAATAGCCAACGTCTTTGGGCAATTGTTGAAAATAAAGATCAAGGCGGTTTGTACAGAAGCGAAGATGGTGGTGAAACTTGGACACAAGTAAATAGCGAAAGAAAATTACGTCAGCGCGCTTGGTATTACACCAGAGTTTATGCAGATACTAAAGATGTAAATACGGTTTATGTACTTAATGTGCGTTACCATAAAAGTACAGATGGCGGCAAAAATTTCAGTACCTACAACGCACCACACGGAGATCATCACGATCTATGGATTGCTCCAGAAAATCCAGACCGAATGATTATTGGTGACGATGGTGGAGCACAAGTTACTTACGATGGTGGAGAAACCTGGAGTACGTATCATAATCAACCAACCTCTCAATTTTACAGAGTAACAACAGATAATGCCTTTCCGTACAGAATTTATGTGGCACAACAAGATAACTCTACCATAAGAATTCCGCATCGAACAGATGGTTATGCTATTACAGAAGATGATTGGGAAAGTACAGCAGGAGGTGAAAGCGCACATATTGCTGTAGATCCGAAGGATAATGATATTGTCTATGGCGGAAGTTACGATGGCTTCTTAACAAGAGTGAATCATAAAACAGGAACTGTTAGAGCTATTAATGTGTGGCCTGATAATCCAATGGGTCATGGGGCTGAAGGCATGAAATATCGTTTTCAGTGGAATTTCCCAATAATATTTTCAAAGCATAATCCAGATCGATTATATACCTTCTCGCAGCATGTACACGTTACTGAAAACGAAGGTCAATCTTGGGATATTATTAGTCCGGATTTAACCAGAAATGATCCTGAAAAATTAAAATCTTCAGGTGGACCAATTACACAAGATAACACATCAGTAGAATACTACTGTACCATTTTTGCAGCACAAGAGTCACCACTTAAAGAAGGATTACTTTGGGTTGGTAGTGATGATGGTTTAATTCACGTTACACAAGATGGAGGAAAAACTTGGGATAATGTAACTCCTAAGGGAATGCCAGAATGGATGATGATAAACAGTATTGAGCCAAGTGCTTTTGATGAAGGTACCTGCTATGTGGCTGGTACTAAATATAAAACAGGTGATTTTGCACCATATCTGTACAAAACCACCGACTACGGAAAAACCTGGAAAAAAATCACTATTGGTATTAACGGAGAGCATTTTACAAGAGTTTTAAGAGAAGATCCAAAACGTAGAGGTTTACTGTATGCAGGTACCGAAACAGGCATGTATATTTCGTTTAACGATGGTAAGGATTGGAAACCATTTCAATTGAATTTACCAATAGTGCCAATAACTGATTTAACGATAAAAGACAATAACTTAATTGTGGCAACTCAAGGACGTAGCTTGTGGATGATAGACGATTTAACCGTAATACATCAATTATACGATTCAGATTTAAGTAAAACTGTTTTATTTCAGCCTAAAGACACCTACAGAATGCGAGGTGGCGGAAGAAGTGGTAGTTTAACATCTGGTGCTAATCATCCAAATGGTGTGATCACGTATTTCAATTTAAAAGATTACAAGAAAGATGACGAAGTATCTCTAACCTATTTTGACACAAAAGGAGATACCATTAAGACCTTTTCAACCAAAGACAAAAAGAATGTGCTTAAAGTTGAAAATGGAGCAAATCAGTTTGTTTGGGATATGACCTATGATGGTGCAGAACGTTTACCAGGTATGATATTGTGGTGGGCAAGTTTAGAAGGGCCAAGGGCAATTCCTGGTAAATATAAAGTGAGTTTAAATGTTAACGGAGATGAGCAATCACAACAATTTACAATTCTTGCAGACCCAAGAGCAGAAAGCACCCTTGCCGATATGGAAAAACAGTTTCAGTTTATAAAAGATGTTAATGAAACTATGGATAAGGCACATAAATCCATTAAAAAAATAAGAAATATTAATGGTCAGCTAAGTGCATTTCAACAGCAATATAAGGACGATGATAATGTGAAAGACCTGGTGGAAAAAGCCAAAGCTTTAGAGGAGCAACTTTCAAACATTGAAAAAGAATTATACCAAACAAAAAACAGAAGTGGTCAAGACCCTTTGAATTTTCCGATTAGGTTGACTAATAAATTAGGTCATCTCAATTCTTTGGTAAGGATGGGAGATTTTGCACCAACCGATCAAGATGTTGCTGTTAAAAATGAATTGACTTCAAAAATTGAAACACAATTATCTCAGTTTAATACAATTCTCAATGATGAGGTAAAAGCATTTAATGCAGCCTTTAATTCTAAGCAGCTGAATTACTTATTTGTTGAAGATTAAGTCTAAATTTGCCATGCTGAATTGTCCCACTGAGCGCACTCGTGTTACTGAAGCTTTAGCGTGAGCACAGTTGAAGTGTATTTCAGCATCTAATAAAAAATAAGATAGACCCGAAACGAGTTTAGGGTGACAACGTAAAGCTATGGAATACTACAACTACATTAAATCATTACACCTCATTTTTGTGATTACTTGGTTTGCAGGCTTGTTTTACATTCCAAGATTATTTGTGTATCAAATTGAAGCATTTCATAAACCATCACCCGAAAAGGAAATTTTAGGGAAGCAGCTAAAGCTTATGGCGAAGCGCTTGTGGTTTATTATCACCTGGCCTTCTGCAATTTTGGCAACGTTATTCGCAGTTTGGTTAATGATCTTAATGCCTAGTTGGTTTCAGCAAGGTTGGATGCATGTAAAATTAGCCTTTGTGGTCTTACTTTTCATATACCACTATAAAACGCATATATACTACAAACAACTTCAAAATGATGAGGTAAAAGTAACTTCAAATTATATGCGTATTTGGAATGAAGGTGCAACATTTATACTTTTTGCAGTTGTTTTTTTAGTCATTCTAAAAAGTACTATTAATTGGATTTTTGGTGTCATTGGTATTGTTGTTCTTGGGATACTTATAATGTTAGGGTTTAAAGTATATAAGCGTATACGCGAAAAAAATCCAGATGCATAAAAACAAAATCCAAAGGCTAAAATTATAAATTCCAAATATGTAAGATTGGAATTTTGTTTTTAAAATTTGAAAATTTATGCGCTGCACTTTTGGTGTGATTATTGCTATATTTAGTCCATTAATGAGCTGATGAAAATTAAAAAACTCTCTTTAAGATCTCGGATATTCATTGCTATGATACTCTTAGTGTTATTAGCATCTGTTTTAATTGCTGCAGTAACAATATATCAATATAACGAAGAAGCTAGAGATTATCACAGGGAACGCTTAGATCGAAAAGAAAAGGCAATCAGGAAAAGTATCGAGTTCACTATACAAGAAACGACTTATCCTGTAACAACAGAGAATATTCCGTTAATATTTAAAGACGCAATTTTTGATATTGACGCCATACACAACCTTCAGATTAATTTATATGATTTAGAAGGTGAGCTGTTAAAAAGTTCTAAACGTACAATACAAAGAGACACTACGGAGCAGTGCTTAGATGCAGAAATCTTAAATGCTCTATCCAATACTGCAGAGCATCGTTATGTTATTAAACAAGAGGAAAACGGGGAGGTTTTTCAATCATCATATTCTTACATCACCGATAAAAAATTCAAAAATCTAGCCATACTCAATTTACCTTATTTAGAAAACGATGACTTTTTAAATAAGGAGCTGAATGAGTTCTTAATGCGTTTAGGCTACGCCTATTTAGCCATGATACTAGCGGCAATTGTGTTTGCGTATTTTATTTCAAAATATATTACCAAATCACTAAAGACCATTAGTGATAAAATGAATGAAACGCGACTTGAAAAACGCAATAAAAAAATACAAGTAGACTCAACAAGTGAAGAAATAGAAACGCTTGTTAATTCTTATAATAGTATGATAGATGAGCTTGAAGCTAGTGCTGTGAAGTTAGCCACAAGCGAGCGTGAACAGGCTTGGAGAGAAATGGCAAAACAAGTAGCACACGAGATTAAAAATCCTTTAACTCCTATGCGATTGAGCGTACAAAGCTTTCAGCGCAAGTTTGATCCTAATGATGAAAATATTCATCAAAAAGTAGATGAATATAGTAGTACGCTAATTCAACAGATTGACACTATGAGCTCTATAGCCTCAGCGTTTTCTAACTTTGCTAAGATGCCAGCTCAACAATCAGAAAATCTTAATGTAGTACATATTGTTAAGTTGGCATTAGATATTTTTAATGAAGATTACATTTCTTTTGAAGCTGAAGCAGAAGAGATAATAGCCAAGTTTGACCGAACACAGCTAATTAGAGTAGTTACTAATTTGGTGAAGAACTCTATTCAAGCCATTCCAGACACTAGTAAAAATCCAAGTATAAAGGTGAAGGTATTTTCCGACAATAAGAAGGTTAAAATTACCGTAGAGGACAATGGTAACGGAATAGCAGAGGAGACAAAGTCTAAAATTTTTGAACCAAAATTCACTACAAAGTCCAGTGGAATGGGCTTAGGACTGGCAATGGTGAAAAATATTGTGGAAACCTTTAAAGGAAGTATTACCTTTACATCTCAAGAAGGAGAAGGTACAATATTTACAGTGTCTTTTCCTAAGGAGTAAATTTATTACCCTGAATTTGTTTAACAATTCACATATTAAATCAATAATACATTATGTCTTTTAACAACATACTATCCGATTACCAAAATGGTATAACCACCATTACAATCAACAGGCCCAAAAAACTAAATGCTTTAAATAAGGAGACCATCAAAGAGCTGCACGAGGCTTTTGATGCAGCTAATAAAGATGCAGACACAAAAGTAATTATTATTACTGGTAGTGGTGAAAAAGCATTTGTTGCAGGAGCAGACATTAGTGAGTTTGCAGATTTCAATGTTGCAGAGGGTGGAAGATTAGCAGCAGAAGGCCAAAAACTATTATTCGATTTTGTTGAAAATTTAAGCACTCCAGTAATTGCAGCTGTTAATGGTTTTGCTTTAGGTGGTGGGTTAGAACTAGCAATGGCTTGCCATTTTAGAGTAGCCAGCACCAATGCCAAGATGGGACTGCCAGAAACATCATTGGGAGTAATTCCTGGATATGGAGGTACGCAGCGTTTACCGCAATTGGTAGGTAAGGGGAGAGCTATGGAAATGATTATGACAGCTGGGATGATAGAAGCTAATCAGGCTTTAAGCTATGGTTTGGTAAACCATGTTGTTGAGCAAGAAGGTTTATTAAATTTTTGTGAAAGTATAGCTAGTAAAATAATGCGCAATTCTTCCGTTGCAATATCTGAAGCCATTAAAGCAGTTAATGCTAATTATAAAGCTGGAGTTAATGGATATGAAGTAGAAATTAAAGCCTTTGGCGATTGTTTTGGTACTGAGGATTTTACTGAAGGTACAACAGCATTTTTAGAAAAACGTAAGGCTGATTTTCCTGGTAAATAAATAGTTACCACTTCTTTTGCGTGTAATACTTTAGATGTTAATAAATTAAACATATGTTTGTAATTTTGATTTAGTTTTATTTGTATTTTTACAAATAAAATTTAGATATGTTTAATAAAGAAATCATTAAAGGTCGTGGAGCTCAAAAAAATGTTCACAATCGTTTTTTTGAGTTGTCTCATGAAATGCGAAATGATTTCTTAGAGTTTTGCCAAAAAGAAGGTGAAATAGCAGATAAAAACAAGACCCAGTATCTGAATGTTTTTCCTAAGACCATAGTTAACAAGGTTACAAGTCCAGATGTTGGTATGGCTTATTCAATGAATATGTACCAAGGTTGTGAACATGGTTGTATCTATTGTTATGCGCGAAATAGCCATGAGTTTTGGGGTTTTAGTGCAGGTCTAGATTTTGAACGACGAATCCTAGTTAAAAAGGATGCGCCAAAACTCTTAGAGAGTCTCTTAAAAAAGAAAAGTTGGAAAGCACATCCTATAGTAATGTCTGGGAATACGGATTGTTACCAACCTGCTGAACAAAAGTTTCAGTTAACAAAACAATGCCTAGAAGTCTTTTTAAAGTACAAGCATCCTGTAGCAATAATTACAAAAAATGCCCTTATACTAAGAGATATAAAGCTTTTAAAAGCGCTGGCAAAAGATAATTTAATTGCCGTAAATATATCGATAACATCATTATCAGAGGAAACGAGACGTATTTTAGAACCACGTACCGCAACTATAAAAAGGCGATTACAAACAGTAAAAGAACTTAGCGATAACGGAATCCCTGTAAATGTGATGTTGGCACCAATAATCCCTTCAATAAATAGTCACGAAATTTTACCAATGGCTAAGGCAGTATCAGAAGCTGGCGCACTGAGTATTGCGCATACTATTGTGCGGTTAAACGGAGCGATTGGTGAGATTTTTACAGATTGGATTAGAAAAACACTACCAGATAGAGCAGATAAGGTTTTGCATCAAATTGAAAATTGTCATGGCGGAACCCTTAATGAAAGCAGATATGGAGTGAGAATGCGAGGTGAAGGACAAATAGCAAAACAAATTAATGATCTTATGGCTTTGGCTAGGTTAAAATATTTTAAGGGTAGATCCATGCCTCATCTTAATACCAGTCTGCACGAGCAATATAAAGACGGTCAAATGAAACTATTTTAAAAAACAAAAGTGGGCATAAAGCCCACTTCCGAAGTAAAAAAATAACTAATATATAAACAATCAAAATTTATATCTTAAAATTCTTAGTGTATACTCTGCCATTAGATTTAATAACAGCTGTATAGTCGCCTGAGATGGTGTTATCTAATTTATAAACTCTGTTTAAGACGTCTTTTCCCTCTACATTTTCAGTATGAATTAATTCATCTTCAAAGTAAAGTTCAACTACCATTTCATTAGTGTCTAAACCAATTTTTGAAACGATAAGTAAACCCTCTTCAGATCTTATAACAGGTTTATAAATTTTTGTCTGAGTGTCATTTAAGATTTTAACACTCTTGTTAGTTACCTGTAAATCAACAACTTCAATTTCAAAATCTTTACTGATTTCTACAGTATATATTCCATTGCTTAGTTGACTAAAATCAAAGAGTCTAACTAGATTTCCATCATGCTTAATACGACCACTAAAAATAACTTCACCCGAATCATTAGTTACAGAAAGATTATGCCCTTCATTTACAAATTTAAATGTTGGTAAATCCTTTAATGTCTCGCTTGCATAGCTTGTGTATGTTCCCAACATCACTGCTACTACCAAAATACTTTTAATTAATGTTTTCATCTTTTTCCTTTTTTAAGGTTAAACTGAATTAACACTACAAATGTATAATGAAAAGAGGTTGCTGAAAACAACAATTTTGGCATATTTATATATAAAATTAACCCAAAAAAACTCTGATTCTATTTGTGTGGTTAAAATAGTATACAATGGTGATAATTTTATATATATTTGATTTTTTTAATACACTAACTTTGTACTAAAATATTAGCAGTGAATACAAGAAAACCTATACTAGAAAAAATTAGTCCAGAATTTGGAAGCTCTATAAAAGTTATCAAGCATGGAGCATATGTAGGTGAAAAGAAACCATTTTGGCATTTTCATCCAGAGATTGAATTGGTTTATGTTAATAAAGGAAAAGGAAAGCGACATATAGGTAATCATTTATCGTATTTTAATAATAGCCAGCTTTTACTTATTGGATCTAATTTACCTCATAATGGATTTACAGATAGGCTTACTGTAAATGGTACAGAAACCATTGTTCAGTTTAAGCCAGAGTTTTTAGGTGAACATTTTTTTGATATTCCAGAAATGGAAAAAATCAATAATTTATTTGAGCGCGCCAAGAGTGGAATTCTTTTTGGTATTCCTACTAAACAAAAGCTAGGTAAAAAAATTGAAAAGCTGTCTGAAAAGGAAGGCTTTAAAAAAATTCTTATTCTACTTGAGGTTTTACATAGTCTAGCCAAAGCAGAGGACTATACTATATTGAATGCAGATGGTTACAGATTTGAAACAGAACCACAAGACAGTGCAAAAATTGATACAATTTTTAAACATGTAAACGAAAATTTTAAAGAACATATTAGTCTGGACGAAATAGCAGATAAGGTAAGTATGACAGTACCAGCGTTTTGCAGATATTTTAAAAAAGTAACAGGAAAGACATTTACTAAACTAGTAAATGAGTATAGAGTGGTACATGCAACCAAACTACTAACTGAAAGCCAAATGAGTATTACAGATATTAGTTTTGAGTGTGGCTTCAACAACTTTTCTCATTTTAATAAATTGTTTAAAGAATTTACAGGTAAAAGTGCGTCAAAGTATAGACGTGAAGTTAAATTGATGCTTCAATAAAAATAGGCTTTCATCATAACTTTCCTGTTTTAAAATATATATTTGTGAAACTATTAATCAATTAATTTTAATTATGAATAACAAATTTTTATTACCCATTGCTTTTTTATTTCTAATTGCTCTTTTTGGCTGTAGCGAATCTGCATCAGATGAGTTTGATGACGCAAATCCAGATGCAGTTGCAAGATATATTGAAACTATAAGCGTCGTTTCTGCCCAAGATGCATCAGAAAACACGACAGTTACAGTTAATTATGATGCTAACGGAAGAGTGTCTAGTGTAACAGATGGTGTAGATACAAGTTTGTTTGTATACAGTAATGGTGAGTTGAGCAATATTACTGGACAAGGAGATAATCTTAATGTTGAAGAATTGTACGAATCTCCTTATGATGCGTTTGAGACAGGTATTGTTAATCAGTATGATTCTAATGGTAATCCTGTTAATATTACATTTTATGAGTATGAATACGACTGGCAAACAGATACAGAGGATCAGGTGGAATACACTGCACAGATAACATATGACTCTAATCCAAACCCATATTTCTATACTTTAGATGCAGCTGGAATTATCGATGCTATGGATCAGGTAGATCTAAATTTTTCAATGAATGTATCTAATCCTGAAATTATACAAGCCAGAGCTTTGCTACCACTAAATAATGTTAGTAGCATTACTTACAGAGATGAAGACGGTAATGTTGTTTATGAAATAGAAGCAGATTATGTATATAATTCTGACGACTATCCAACCTCTGCCACAGTAACAGGAACAAGTTATGATGAAGATTATGACGGCAACCCTGTTAGTGAAACAGGTGTTTTTTCTGCAACATATACTTACAGAGAGTAAGCATTTAATATTCAATAATAAAAAAAGTGATTTTAAATTATTTAAAATCACTTTTTTTATTTGTCACCTTCCCACTCAGCATAAAACTGTTTTAGATAGTGTTCCATAAACTTATGTCTGTCTGAAGCAATTCGCTTTCCGGTTTTAGTGTTCATTTGGTCTTTGAGCAACAATAATTTTTCGTAGAAGTGATTGATGGTTGGTGCTTCTGCGGCTTTATATTCGGCTTTAGTCATATTAAGATTTGGTGCAATATCAGGATTGTATAAAGTTCTGTTTTTAAATCCTCCATAATTAAAACATCTGGCAATGCCTATAGCACCAATAGCGTCTAATCGATCAGCATCTTGTACAACTTCCATTTCTCTAGAGTTAAACGAGACATCCAAATCAAAAGAGTTTTTAAAAGACATGTTCTCTATGATTTGGGTTACATGCTCAATAACAGTACTGTCTACATTTTGTTTTAATAGAAATTCAGAAGCTTTTCTGGGACCTACGGTTTCATCTCCACCATAAAATTTTGGGTCTGCAATATCATGGAGTAAAGCAGCTAGTTTAACTATCAAAAGATCGACATCTTCTTTTTTTGAAATGAGTTTGGCATTATTGTAAACACGAAGTGTGTGGAACCAATCGTGTCCGCCTTCAGCATATTCAAGTTCCTTTTTTACAAAATCTTTTGTAGCTTTTATTAAGCTTTGTTTTTCCATCTATTTAGATTTTAAAGATCAGCAGCTATGTATCTCCTTTGACTGCCAAATGGCTACAAAGGGCTTCTATGACTCAATATTACTTTTAATTTGAGCTTCAACAATATTAATTAGTTCAAGCTTGTCTTCGTAATGATTAGCTTGTATTGGTTGATGTACCAAAAAAGAAATACGAGTACCTAAACCCATAGGAAACTTACCATATCTAAGCGTTTTCCAAGAGTTGTTAATGGTAATAGGAACAATTAGGGCATTTGGTGCATGCTTTATCATGGTAAGTAAACCTTTGGTTTTAAAAGGTTTTGGTTTTCCGTCTCTACTTCTTGTACCTTCTGGAAAAATAACCGCAGCCCACTTATTATCCTCTATTCTTTTTGCAAAATCTTCAATGGCTTTTATAGAACCAATTGCATCTTTTCTATCTATAAGTACAGAACCACCATGACGTAAATTATAGGACACACTAGGGATGCCTTTTCCTAGTTCTTTTTTGCTTATAAATTTTACATGATGTCTACGCATATACCAAATTAATGGTGGTATATCATACATGCTTTGATGATTGGCTACAATGATCAGCGGCACATCTTTTTCTATGGTATACGGATTGGTGAAAGAAAAGGTTGTGCCTAATACATTTAGGCTGCGCATTATAAAAAACTGAAGCCAATCTACACTAATTTTATGAGCTTGGTATCCGAAGACATTTTTGCAAAACCATTGTATAGGATGAAATATCACTAAGGTTAATCCAAAGCAAATAAAGTATAAAATAGTAATAGGGTAAGCCAAAATTTTTTGCATACCACAAAAGTATACCAATGACTATTAAGCACAAAAAAACCACGAATACTTTCGTGGTTTTTAACTAATTTTTTTTGCGTCGACTACATCTTAGCAATGCTCATTGTATGCGTCCATAAGGTTCTCTGCTATTAATTCCGCAGGTCTTCCTTCAATATGGTGACGCTCTAGCATGTGTACCAATTCACCATCTTTAAATAATGCCATACTTGGTGAGCTTGGAGGAAAAGGTATCATGTACTCTCTAGCTTTGTTAGTTGCTTCTTTATCAACACCAGCAAAAACAGTCACTAAATTATCAGGACGTTTTGCATTTTCTAGGCTCATACGAGCACCTGGTCTTGCATTAGCAGCAGCACATCCGCAAACCGAATTAACAACCACTAATGTTGTACCTTCTTTTGCTATGGCTTGGTCTACGGCTTCTGTTGTATGTAATTCTTCAAAACCTACGTTTGTTAAATCTTCACGCATTGGTTTTACTAATTCTGCTGGATACATATCTTATTCTTTTTAATTATCAATTTTAAAGTGCAAAGATACCAAATGTGTAACAATTAATAGAAGTAATACACTAACTAATAGTATATTTATGCATTCATAAAATCTATAGTTAATATATGAGTTTTGCAAAGTGGATAGGAGGAGCAATAGGTTGGTCTTTTGGAGGACCAATAGGTGCTATTATTGGACTAGCTTTAGGAAGTTTTGTAGATAATTTATCTGACAACGGAACCCCTTTAATAGGAAACCGACAAACAGGTAGAAGCCGAAATCGTGATCCATATCGTCAGCGACCAAAACAAACACGCAGAGATCAAAAACCTCAAACACAGTCTGGAGATTTTGAGGTTAGTTTGTTGATTTTAGCATCAATAATTATAAAAGCAGATGGTAAGCAAGACCAAAGAGAACTAGACTTTGTGCGTCAGCAATTCAGAAATATGTATGGTAAGGAGAGAGCCAATCATGCTTTTGAATTATTTAAACGTATTTCTAAGCAAAATATATCTATGCGTCAGGTATGCTTGCAGATTAAACAAATGATGGATCATGCTTCGCGTTTACAATTACTTCATTTTTTATTTGGTATCGCAAAGGCAGATGGTCATGTCGCTGAGGTAGAGATAAAGCAAATCTATACCATGTCTGGTTATCTAGGCATTAGCAGAAAAGATTTTGAAAGCATTAAAGCCATGTTCTATGACATGACAAATAATGCTTATAAAATTTTAGAAGTAGATAAAACGGCTTCAGATGATGCTGTTAAAAGTGCTTATCGAAAAATGGCTAAAAAATACCATCCAGATCGTGTAGGTCACTTAGGAAAAGAACATCAAGAAGGTGCCGAAGAAAAGTTTAGACAAGTACAAGAAGCCTACGAACATGTTCAGAAGGAGAGAGGGTTTAAATAAACTAGTAAACAGTGTAAAGTGTTCAGTAGGCGGTAAAAAAATAAAAATATTTAGGTGACCTTTTAAACAAAACGCCATTAATAAATAAACCACTCTTATGAGCGACGACAAAATAATGGCATTGTTTAAAAATGGTAAACGCGAAAAAGCGTTTAAGGAGTTGTACAAACTCTATCCACGTATCGAAAAACTCATCCTGTCCAACAATGGAACAAAAGCAGACGCTAATGATGTTTTTCAGGAAGCGTTAATTATTCTAAATAGAAATCTGGAAAAATCAGATTTTAAACTCACATCTTCATTTTACACCTATCTCTACTCGGTATCTCGATTTGTTTGGAAAGACACTCAAAGAAAATTTACCAAACAAGAACTACATAATTTACAAAGTGAAGAAGTTTTAGTATTTGATGCTGTTTTAGAAGAGCAAAAATACAAGTCGGCAGAAAAGGCGTTTCGCGAATTAGGAGAACGATGTCAACAGTTACTACAATGGTTTTATGTAAAGAAAATGACTTTTAAGGTTATTGCAGAGCAAATGCGATTTAAAAGCGAAAAAGTTGCAAAAAACCAAAAGTACAAATGCTTGCAAAAGGCAAAAGACATCTACAGAACTCAATCAAAAACAGTTCAATCTTAATTCGGAAATACTATGGAAAAAGATATAGATCTAATCAACGCATATTTAAACAATAGCCTTTCTGAAACCGAAAGATTAGCTTTTGAAAATAGGCTTAAAACAGACGCAACATTCTATGAGTTTTTTGTTGAACACCAAACAATTTTAAAAGGGATTGAGCGTGTAGAATTACTTGAAGAAATAAAAACCTCTAAGAATAAGTATCTCATAAGTAAATGGCTAAAGTATTTCGGAGGATTTGTACTATTGATTACAATTACAATAATAGCATACAGTTTGTGTTTTAGTGCTCAAAGCGGAGAACAACAAAGTAATAACAACACCTCTTTTGAGGTTGTTAAGGATTCAGTTTTAAATGAAACTATAGCAGACTCTATCTCAAAATGCATTACAGTTAAATATCATAAAAAGCAGATTTTTCTTGAAGAAAGAACCAAAGCTTTTGGTGGTGTTGAAATTGTAAAAGATACCATTATAAAGGAAGTAATTGGTAGTTATACGATTGAAGAATTCAAGTCAGCCTTTCCAAAAAATATTGATTTTAAAAAGGAAAACGATACCATTTTTGTTAATCCAAATCTTCTTATTGAGTTTGAAAAAGCACAGCAAATAGTCCTGAAAGAAAATAAGAATAATGAAGCTACCAAGGCAGTTTCTAAAAACGTAGAATCTTTTTTTAATCCAACTAAAAAGGAAGCACAAATAGTAACTTTTAACGCTAGTGAAGATTATAAAGTCACCTTAAAAGAAGGCACCGAAATTTTAATACCTGCCAATGCCTTTATCAATTCTAAAACTCAAAAAGAGGTGACAGGAAATGTTAGCTTAGAAGTTACAGAGTATTATAAACTATCAGATATGCTATTGGCAGATTTAAGTACAAAATCATATGACCAAATTCTCGAAACAGGAGGCATGCTGTATATAGAAGCCAAGAAGAACAATTCTAATTTAAAATTAAAACAAGGCAAAGAATTAGAGATTGTGTTTAATAACAAGGGCAAAGAGGATATGCAGCTTTTTAATGGAGATAAAATTGATGGAGTGATGAATTGGAATTTGCCAGAATCTATAGATATATTGTCAAGTCAATCCAAAAGTATATCACAAGAAGTTAGTTTGTCTAGCGAATACTATGAGAATACTGATAGCTCTTCAAACTTTGAGTTTTTAGATGTAGTGCCTCGACATCCTAATTGCGAGCCAGGAGATAATGAACAATTAAAGCAATGTTTTAATGAAGAGATAACAAAGTTTGTGGCTAGAAAATTTAATCACGAAATAGGTGAGAAGCTAAACCTAATAACCAAAGAAAATATATACGTTTCCTTTGAAATTGATAGGAGAGGAAATATTGGTAAAATAGAAGCCAGATCTAAATATGATGCGCTTGCTGCAGAAGCAATAAGAGTTTTAGAATTGTTTCCGAAGGTAGTTCCTGGTAAAATAAATAGCAGGTATGTTAATGTTAAATATCGTTTTCCGATAGCATATAGAATATTAGGTAGTGAAAACTCAATACCAGTCACGAGAACATCTGGAATGATTTTTCAACAAGACTCTGCATTAATCATTGGAAACAAAAAAGAAGTTCAGAAAGAGATTGAAGAAAAACCCATTTCAGAAGTTAGTAAATCAGACCTTGAGCGTTATACACTTTCAACAACACAGCTAGGCTGGATTAATTGCGACCGTTTTATAAACAGTAGAAAAAATAAAATTAAATATAACATTAACATTAGCAATGCTGAAGGTGCCAATGTAAAGTTGATTTTTAAGTCGATGAGTTCAATTCTGCCAAGTAGAGCCTCAAACGGATTTTATGATTTTGGCGTAGTGCCTGTTAACGAAGAAGTTATTCTGCTTGGTATAAAGAAAAAAGGGGATAAAATATTTTTAGGTCTTAAAGAGTTAAGAATAAGAGCAACTTCAGAAGAACAGGATATAGATTTTAAGGAGGTGTCTTTAAGCGAACTGAAAAAGGAGCTCATAAAACTTAACTCTAACTTTTAAAAAAAATATATTATGAAAGCATTGTTTTTATTAAGCTTTTTGAGTTTTACGGTTTGCTTTTCTCAAAATCAAGATTCACTTAAAGTAAAGATCGATTATGGAGTAGCGTCTGAAGAATTTCAAGATTATTTGCTTATGAAGAATATTGATTTTTATAAAGTAAATATTTCAAACAAAAATCTAAAAGGAAAAACCTTTACACTTGTTTCAAAAGAATACTGGAATAAGGAATTAACAAAAACAGATACTATTATTAATCTAAAAAATTCTCCAAGAAAAATTGAGGCTGATACACTTTCCTTAAATATTATAACTGAAAAAGTAAGTAAGGATAGTTTGCAGTTGTTCGTTAAATTTAAAGGACTTTTTAGTACTAATAGAAAATATAAAACGACAGAGGCTAATAGTTATTCTACAAGAGATTTATCTAATGGAATTGAAACGAATTTTCAATTAGGAAAATCATTTCCATTATTGGTTTATACCTTACCTTATAAAGATCCTAAATATCCTGACTATTTATTTTATTGTGAGTTAACAAAAGAAGGTATTCCGCCAGAAGAATGGGGAGATAAATTCAACCTTGAACATTACATCATTTTTGAAATGCAGTTTGAAGATTGATTTTTAGAAGGACTTTTGCTTTTGTAATGAATATTCTAAATAGAAAGTAATCTTAAACCAATAAAAAATGTTCTAGGCATACCAGGTCCGTAAACGAAGTTGCTGTCTCTGTTTTTGCCAGTGTCAAAATCATCTTGGTAGGCGTTAAGGATATTCTTTATACCTCCAAAAATTTCTAAATCCGTATTGAGATTTTTGAGATTAAATTTATAACTACTTCTCCAGCTAAATTCGTGAAAAGAAGGCGTGGTTTTGTATTCGTTAATAAGCTGTTCTGGTGCACCCGCAAAATGCGCAATTAGCATATCTCCAGTATAGACATAATTTAAGTTGCTATTAAATCTATCATTAGGCATAAAACTTAAGGTTGCGAATCCATAATGATTAGGTGTTCTTAAGAATTCACGTCTTGGGTTTAAACCTTCAATAGTTTCTACAGCTGTATTAAATTCACTTTTTTGAATAGTAAAACCAGCTTCTAATTGCACTTTTTTGTTGTAGTTTGCTCTAGCTTCAAGAGTGATACCTTGCACAACAGCGGCATCACCATTTTGTTTTTCAAAAAGCTGCCCAAACTCGTCTTCACCAATTGGGTTGAGGTAAAAGACATCATCGAGTTTGGTGTAAAATCCTTCGAGTGTAAAGCCAGCAATAAATTTTTCGCTTGATTTGTCGTAATTAATTGAGGCACTGAAACTATTAGAACGTTCTTGTGTTAAATCAGCGTCTAAAGAGATTCTTGAGATACCTCCTCCTGCAAAAGCAATATGCAAATCAGTATCAAAAGCTTGTGGAGCTCTAAACCCTGTGCTCCAAGTTGCTCTTAGTTGTAAGTTAGACTCAGACTTGTACAGCAAAGAAAACCGTGGACTAAAAATTAAATTATCTACCAAATTATTGCTGTCTACTCTAAAACCAGAAAGCAAATTTAATTTTGATGTTATTTCCCAATCACTTTGAAAAAATGTGCCTAAGTTTTTTGTAGTTTGGTCAATTCTGTAATTGTAAGACTCAATAACATCTAATACATCATCTATTAAATATTCTGTGCCAATGGTAAGTACATTGGTACCATTTAAAAAGTCTTTTAATCTATGGTTTAATTGAATTCCTCCTTGTAAAGTCACAGTTTTAGAAGTTCCGTAAGGTGGATTAGAAATATGAGTGTCTATTTCGGTTTCATCATCTGGGAAAATACCAGTATAGTGGTCTCTATCTGTTTGCTGAGCGCCAAAATAAGATATAAAAGAACTATCGTCATTGTTGAAATTTATTTGGTAGTCTAGGCTTCCCATAAGTACATCGTGTGTTCTTTCTTCTGCTTGTTGGGCTAAAAAAGCAGGTTGGTCTACCATTTCACCTCCATAACGATATTCGTTGAGTTTGCTAAAACTGGCTTCTAGTTTTTGATTTTCTGATGGTAAGAAGAAAAAGTTGGCACCTAGAGCAGTGTTTTTTAATTTGGTTAATTCCGAAAAATTATCATCATTATGGTCGTAAAAATCCCTATTACGGTTGTTTATAAACAATGATACACCAGCGTTTTTAGAATCTGATACAACAGTTGCATTGCCAGACACCATATGGTCATCCGTTTTTCCATTTATGTTCTGGTAGGTATAGCTTACATCAAAATTATTAGTTTTAGGCACTTTGGTAATTACATTAACCACACCACCAATAGCACTAGAACCGTAAAGCGATGAGCCTCCACCTCTTATGGTTTCTATACTCTCTATCATATTTACAGGAATTTGCTCTAATCCATAAAGACCTGTTAAAGGGCTAAAAATAGGCCTTCCGTTAATTAAAATCTGTGAATATCCACCACCAAGTCCATTAATTCTTAATTGGGTGTAATTACAGGTCTGGCAATCGGTTTCTACACGCAATCCAGGCTGAAATTTTAAGCCTTCAGAAAGGTTGCAAGCTTGTAGTGTGTTTAGACTTTCGCTATTTAAAATATTAACTATTACTGCAGAGTTTGTTTTTCGTTTAAAGGTTCTGGTACCTGTTATAACAACTTCATCTAATGACTCTGTTTCAAGATCAAAATTAATTGTTAAGTTTTCTTCAATTTTAATTGTTTTACGTTGGGTAATATAACCAGCCATTGAAACCACAATTGTATAATTGTCTGATGGAATATTCATAATTTCATAATATCCGTTAGCATCAGTATTGGTTCCATAAGATGTAGTTTCTAAATACACATTAGCATAGGTAATAGGTTCGTTACCAGAGGTTACTTTTCCTTTTATCGTAAATGTAGTTTGACCATTTACGAGTTGAAAAGCAATAAGAAAAACAAATAGTATTCGATACATCACAACAAAATTTGAAGCAAAGGTAAAATAAAATTTAGACAAGACTAAAAAAATATTTACTTAAATAAAATTAAAGTATATTTGTATAAAGTTTTAAAGCTTATGATTACATTATCAGAAGAGAATTATCTCAAAACAATTTATCATCTAGAAAGTAGAGAAGGAAACGCAGTAAGCACAAATGCTATTGCTGAAAAGATTGAGACAAAAGCTTCTTCAGTAACAGATATGCTCAAGAAATTAGCTGAAAAGAATCTCATTACTTATATAAAATATAAAGGAGTTAATCTTACTAAAGAAGGAAAATTAACTGCAGTAGATATTATTCGTAAGCATAGACTTTGGGAAGTTTTTTTGGTAGATAAATTGAATTTTTCTTGGGATGAAGTCCATGATGTGGCAGAGCAATTAGAGCACATTAAGTCACAAAAACTGATTAATGAGTTAGATGCTTTTTTAAAATTCCCTAGCCACGATCCTCACGGAGATCCTATTCCAGATAAAAATGGACAAATACAGCGTACCGCAAAGATTGTTTTGTCTATGGCGCAAATTGACAAAACCTATACTTGTGTTGGTGTGCTAGACTCTTCGAGTGAATTTTTAAAGTATCTTGATAAGCATAAAATAGGTATTGGTACAGAGATAGAAGTTAAGGATAAAGAAGAATTCGATCAGTCTATGACTTTAAAAATTAACAAGAAAGAAATGGTAATGTCTAAGTCCATTACAAACAATATTTATGTAAAAGCTCATAATGAGCATTAAGCCCATAATAGTAACTACTAATTAAACCAATTAATTGACCAAATAATAAATGGAAAGTATTATACAATATTTTGAAACTATAGATCCAGTATTAGGTGCATTATACGCTTCACTTTTTACATGGATTGTTACTGCTGCAGGAGCATCATTGGTATTCTTTTTTAGAGGAATGAATAGAGCACTCTTGGATGCAATGTTAGGATTTACAGGTGGTGTTATGGTAGCTGCAAGTTTTTGGAGTTTATTAGCTCCAGGAATAGAAATGAGCGAAGGCGAAGGCTTTGTAAAGGTTATTCCCGCTGTTGTAGGTTTTTCGTTAGGAGCACTCTTTATTTTTGGATTAGATAAGTTACTACCTCATTTACACATTAATTTTAAAGAAGAAGAAAAAGAAGGTGTAAAGACACCTTGGAGACGAACAACACTTTTGGTTTTGGCAATAGCCTTGCATAATATTCCTGAAGGTTTGGCAGTAGGTGTACTGTTTGGTGGTGTTGCTGCAGGTATACCAGAAGCCACTATTGGTGGTGCTGTAGCTTTAGCATTGGGTATTGGTATTCAAAATTTCCCTGAAGGATTAGCGGTATCTATGCCATTACGCCGTCACGGAGTTAGCAAATTTAAAAGTTTTTGGTATGGGCAACTTTCAGCCATTGTAGAACCTATCGCTGCAGTTTGTGGTGCAGTTGCGGTTACATTCTTTCAACCTATTTTACCATATGCTTTAGCTTTTGCTGCAGGTGCTATGATTTTTGTTGTCGTTGAGGAAGTCATACCCGAAACCCAACGCGATAAGTATACTGATTTAGCCACACTTGGCTTTATTGGTGGCTTTATTATTATGATGACTTTAGACGTAGGTCTTGGCTAAAGAGACTCACTCTTCAGTTGGTGTTTCTAGCAACATCCCAATCCCATTAACTAACATTTGCTTGTTTTGTAAAGTTTCAGGATTTAAAATTTCTGTTACGTTCTCGTCTTGTTGTCCTATGCTGACTTTTAGTTTTTTAAATTGGTAATTGTCAGTAGTTGCTTGGTCTAAAACTAGTACGTATTTGCTTTTGCCTTCTTCTATAATCGCGTCGTTTGGCAAACCAATCCCTTTTTTACTGTTCGTAATAATGTTAGCTTCTACAAACATACCTACAATGAAATTAGCTAGATCTTTATTTACGTGTCCGTGAACCTTAACGCGTCTAGTAGTTTCATCAATGGTTGTACCGACTAAATGTACATCTGCCTCAAAGGTTTTTTCTGAAGCTTCAGGAATTTTAAACCGTATTTTTTGACCTTTTTTGATGCGCATAATGTCTTTTTCAAAAGCAGATAATTCTAAATGAATATGGTCAATATCCACAATTTCTAATATCACATCGTTTGGTGCAACATAAGCACCATTACTAACGTTTACCTTCGTTACGTTTCCGTTAATCGGTGCATATAAATTTATAGTTGAGGTTATACGTCCTTGCTCTACAGCTGTAGGACTTATATTCATCATTTGTAGTTTTTTCTTTAGTCCGTTATAAGTGGCAAGGCTACTTTTGTAAGTGCTTTGCGCTTTTAGATAGTTTTTTTCTGAAGTAATTTCCTCATCAAATAATGTTTTTTGCCTGTCAAATTCAGCTTTTAGGTAATTAAGTTGTTCAGCGACTTCTAAATAGTTTTGCTGAATTTCGACATATTCAGGATTTTTTAAGCTCACTAAAAGTTGTCCTTTTTTAACTTGGTCGCCAATTAAAAGCGGTGTGTTAGAAATATATCCACCAACAAAAGTACTGATGCTCGATTTGTTTTTTGGTGGTACGTCTATCATTCCGGTAACAGCAATTCCTGTTGAAAAATCAAATGTTTTTAAAGTATCTAAAACCATGTTTTCACTTTCAAATTGAGTTTTAGTTACGGTTATAATATTGCTTTTGGTTGTAGTGTTATCAACGGTTCCTGTGTTATTTTCTTTATTTCCACAGGCTAAAAGTAAAAGCGAAAAAAGAAGTATAAATATATATTTCATCTTAAAAAATGTTTAAGGTAAGGTGGTTAATTTGTATTACGGTTTGATTGTAAGCGTTTAAATTTTCTAGGTACGATAATTCAATTTCGCTAGCGGTTTCAAGACTTTGTATGTATTGAAAAAAGTCAATTTCACCTTCTTTAAAAGTGCGATTTGCTGTTTTTATAATTTGATTTTTTAGATCTTCACCTTCATTGTCATAATAATTTACAGCTTCTTCGTATTGCGCTAACGTCGCTAAAAGTGCATTGTACTTAGTATTTAACTTGGTTTTGTAATCTTGTTGCTGCTCTTTAATAATGTCTTTAGCAATTTTTGAAGCTTTTATTTTTGAAGTATTGCCAGAGAACAAAAATGGTATTTTTAAACCTATTTGATATCCTTTTAAATTGGTATTTAATTGGTCGTTTGTACCTTGAAAATACTCAATACTAATATCTGGCAACAGGTTTTGCTTTTCCTGTTGATAGATAGCGTTTTGATAGTTTTTTGCTTGTTCAAAGTATTGTAAACCAATATTGTTTTGTGTTGAAATAGTTTCAATTTGTAACTGTTCAAGCGGTTGATCAAGGATATCTAAACTATCTACTTGCACAACACTTTTGAGTTGTTCTTTAGAAAACGAAACTTCTTTTAAAGCTTGTTTGTACAAGGTTTCCAACTGTTTTTGTTTGGATTTAGCGGTAATCATTTCTAAATAATTCGTTTCACCAAGTTCAAAACGACGTTTTGATTTACTAGCAAAATCTTGATATAAACTATCTAAATATCTGTAGGTTTTCGCTTTGTTTTTAGCGTAACTTAACTGATAATAGTTAGCATAAATAGCTTGTTGTAATTGCTTAAAACGAAGATTGTAATGTGTTTCTTCTAAACTCGCTTTTGCTTTATTGGTCTTCTTATCTGCAAAATACACTGTTGGAAACTTGAAATCTTGCGAAATTCCAAAAACCCTAATAGGCTCATTATTTATAGCTAGATTATTTTCGTCATAACTGTAGTAAATAGACGTTTTATCAAAACTAAAAGCACTTCCTATCAAAGCATTACTTTCGTCTACCTTAAGATTCGACGCTTTTAAGCTGGCATTGTTCTCTATGGCTAACGCCAAAGTTTCTTCAATAGTTAATGAGTGCTGAGCATTAGCATTCAGCATAAAAAAGAAACCAATTATGCTAATGATTGCTGTTTTATTCATTTTTATGTCTTTTTTAGTTTCAAACCAGGCGTATAACACTGGTAAAACAAGTAGGGTAAGTACGGTTGCAGTGATTAATCCGCCAATGACTACAGTTGCTAACGGACGTTGTACTTCGGCACCAGCACTTGTAGAAATGGCCATAGGCAAAAAGCCTAAAGCAGCAGCAGACGCGGTAAGCAGTACTGGTCTTAAACGGTCTGTAGCACCACGTTTAATGCGCTCTTCTATGTTGGTGATGCCTTGTGCTTTTAGTTCTTTAAAATGCTCAATAAGGACAATACCATTAAGTACTGCAATACCAAAAAGCGCAATAAAACCAACACCAGCAGAGATGCTAAATGGCAAATCTCGTAACCATAATAATAGTACACCACCAACTGCAGCTAGCGGAATTGCTGTATAAACTAATAAGGCTTCTTTAGCAGAGCCAAACGCAAAATAGAGTAAGACAAAAATTAAAACTAAAGCAATTGGTACAGCTACAGAGAGTCGCGCTTTGGCGCTTTGTAAGTTTTCAAACTGTCCGCCATACGTTATGTTGTAGCCAACAGGTATTTTGAGTTGATTGTCAATTATGCTTTTTACATCGTCTACAACGGATTGTAAATCTCTATTACGAACATTGATCCCAACCACAATACGACGTTTTGTATCATCTCTTGAAATTTTTGCAGGACCAGTAGTGTAAGTAATCTCTGCTAATTCGCTAAGTGGGATTTTTATTCCACTTGGTGTATCAACATATAAATTTTGAAGACTGGCTAGATTTTTTCTATTGTTTTGGTCTAAGCGCATAACCAGATCAAAGCGCTTTTCGCCTTCAAATACTTGTCCAATAGCTTCACCTGCAAATCCCATGGAAATCAACTGATTAACATCTGAAATATTAAGTCCGTAACGTGCAATTTTACTTCGGTTGAAAGACACACTCATTTGTGGCAAACCTTCTACCTTTTCAATGATGATATCTGAAGCACCTTCAACGTCTTTAATGAGTTCTTTAACTTCATCAGCTTTATTTGCTAAAACAGATAAATCTTCACCAAAAATTTTAATAGCTACATCGGCTCTAACACCAGTAATTAGCTCGTTGAAACGCATTTCAATAGGTTGCGTAAATTCGACTTCCATACCAGGTATTATGCTTAGTGCTTCTTTAAATTTATCGGCTAGTTCGTCTTTACTTTTTGCGCTTACCCATTCTTTTTTTGGTTTTAGTTTTATAATCACATCGCTTTCTTCCATAGACATTGGGTCTGTTGGCACTTCTGCAGCGCCAATGCGACTCACTACCTGATCTACTTCAGGAAAATTTTCTAACAGTGTTTTTTCGATTTTGGTGGTAATTTCGATGGTTTTTCCAAGCGATGTTCCTGTTTTTAAAACAGGTTGAATTACGAAGTCGCCTTCATCTAAAGTTGGCACAAATTCACCACCCATTCTGCTAAATAAAAAGACGCTAAAAGCTAGTAAAATTCCTGCTAAACCAATCACTATTTTTTTATGGTTTAAAGCCCAGTGTATAGATGGTTTGTACCAAGAGTTAAGCACTTTCATTAACCTAACAGAAATATTTTTTTTACTTGGTGATTTAGGTTTCAAAAATAAAGATGATACTACGGGAACGTATGTTAGACAAAGTAACATTGCACCAACTAACGCAAAACTGAATGTCAACGCCATTGGCTTAAACATTTTACCTTCTACACCACTTAATGATAAAATAGGAATAAATACAATTAAGATGATTAATTGTCCAAAAATGGCAGAATTCATCATTTTTGAGGCACTTTTTAGTGTGATTTGATCAATTTCGGATTGTTTTGCCTCTTTTTTTAGTGATTTTAGTTTTTCACTTTCGGTAATAATTCTAAAAGCAATAAACTCTACAATGATGACAGCACCATCAATAATAATCCCAAAATCTATTGCGCCAAGACTCATTAAATTGGCATCTACGCCAAAAATATTCATCATTGAAATAGCAAATAATAAACTCAAAGGAATGACAGAAGCGACCACTAAACCAGAACGTAAATTACCAAGTAATAAAACCACAACAAAAATGACGATTAATGATCCTAAAATTAGGTTTTCAGATACGGTAAAAGTGGTTTTCCCTATCAGTTCGCTACGTTCTAAAAATCCGTTGATGTAAACACCTTCAGGTAAGCTTTTTTGAATGCTTTTTACACGTTCTTTCACTGCGTCGATAATGGCTTTAGAGTTTCCGTCTTTTAGCATCATAATTTGCCCAAGGACTTTTTCGCCTTCGCCATTACCAGTTATGGCACCAAAGCGTGTAGCACTACCAAAACCAACTTTAGCAACATCTCTAATGTAAATTGGTGTACCTTCATTTTTGACTACGATTTGTTCTATGTCTTCAAGGTTTTTAACCAAACCTTCTCCACGAATAAAATACGCTTCGTTAGTCTTTTCAATATAACCACCACCAGCAACACTGTTGTTCTTTTCTAAAGCTTGATAAATTTCGGAAACCGAAATGTTCATCGCATTTAGCTTGTTTGGGTTAATGGCAACTTCGTATTGCTTTAAAAAACCACCCCAAGTATTTACTTCAACAACACCAGGAATACCAGATAATTGGCGTCTTACAATCCAATCTTGAATGGTACGTAAATCGGTAATAGAATATTGATCTTTATATTCAGGCTTTACATCCAAAATGTATTGATAGATTTCACCCAAACCTGTAGTAATTGGTCCCATTTCTGGTGAGCCAAAACCATCAGGTATTTTCTCTGAAGCAGATTTTATTTTTTCGGAAATGAGTTGTCTAGGCAGATACGTACCCATGTCATCCTCAAACACAATAGTCACTACTGAAAGACCAAATTTTGAAACTGACCTAATCTCTTCTACACCTGGTAAATTAGCCATTTCTAGCTCTACGGGATAGGTAATAAATTGTTCAATATCTTGGGTGGATAGATTGCGTGACGTAGTAATTACTTGAACTTGGTTATTGGTAATATCTGGTACAGCACCAATAGGAATTTGGGTTAAAGAGAAAATTCCGAAACCAATAATAAATGTGGTAAATATGAAAATGATAAGCTTATTTTTTAAGCTTAACTTGATAATCTTTTCTAACATAATTCATAATACTAAAATTGAAAAATTGCCTGTTTATGGTTCATAAACAGTGAAAAATTTTAAAATGAATTATGCTTGCCGAGGTGGCTGTAAAAGTTGAGTGTCGCTTATGGAAGCGTATAGGTTTAAATAATGAAAGTTAGCTTCATTAGTTGAAGTTATTTCAAAAGTATCTGATGAAGGTTGAAAAGGCGATTGAACAATAGCCAAAAGCGAGACATAATGTCCTTGGCATTGAAACGGTAATTGTTCGTGGTCATTTTGCTCTTTATGGTTGTGCTCGGTATGCTCGACCTTTAATTCGCCATAATGTTTAGAAAGGAACACAAAGAAATTATCACCATACTCTTGTTTGTGAAACTGAGCATGCTCAATGAGTTCATCTAATTGCATGATATCATCTATACTTATCTGAAAACTCTGTGTAAGTATAAAACCCGATAATAGTATGGCAATCAGTTTATTCACGAAAACAAAGTTAGTGAATTTTTAAAAAGAAAATTTGATATATATCAGTTATGGTAGATTAGTTACACCCACAACCATCAGAGTCACAAGATTTGTTTGATACTTTTTTAGGTTTCCAGATGAATTTTTTGATTAGAAACCCTAAAGAAACCAGCAGTGCCGAAAAAACTAGTATATTTTGAATAATATCGTTCATCTATTTTAAGATCTGGAATGCAATCAATGCTACAATATAAGCAAAAGAACTCATTACTACTAATTGATATAATGGCCATTTCCACGAATTAGTTTCACGTTTTACAATAGCGAGCGTACTCATACATTGCATTGCAAAGGCGTAAAACAGTAGCAAGGAAATCCCAGATGCAAAATTAAATAGTGGTCCACCAAGAATAGGGTTTACTTCGCCAGCCATTCGGTTTTTTATAGTCTCTTCTTCATCACTACCTACACTGTAAATGGTTGCAAGAGTACCAACAAATACTTCGCGAGCAGCAAATGAAGATACTATTGCAATGCCTATTTTCCAATCGTAACCTAGTGGTCTAATAGCAGGCTCTATGGCTCTTCCTGTGATACCAATAAACGAATGCTCTAATTTATGAGATGCTATTTTTTGTTGTAATTCTTCATCTGAAAGATTATTAGAAGCATATTGCTCTGTTACAATTTCTTCAGCATTATTAAAATCGTTTCCTGGTCCATAAGAGGCTAAAAACCATAGAATTATCGAAATAGCTAAGATGATTTTACCAGCACCAAATACAAAGGCTTTTGTTTTTTCTAAAACTGTAAGCGCAACGTTTTTTATTAATGGTACTTTGTAATTAGGCATTTCTACCACAAAGAAGGTTTTGCTTCTAATTTTTAATACTTTGTTAAGTACCCAAGCAGATCCAACTGCAGCACCAAAACCAATTAAATACAAGAGCATTAAAGTCAATGCCTGATAACTGAGGCCTAAAATTCTGCCTTCAGGAATTACTAATGCAATGATTATAAGATATACAGGTAACCTAGCAGAACATGTTGTAAAAGGTGTTACTAAAATGGTAATGAGACGTTCTTTCCAACTTTCAATATTACGAGTAGCCATAATTGCTGGGATGGCACAAGCTGTACCAGAAATTAGAGGCACAACACTTTTTCCGCTAAGCCCAAAACGACGCATAATACGATCCATTAGGAAAACAACACGACTCATATACCCACTTTCTTCTAAGATTGAAATAAAGAGAAACAAAAAGGCTATTTGAGGTATAAAAATGACAATACCACCCAAACCAGGAATGATACCTTCAGCTAGCAAACTTGTAAAAGCTCCTTGTGGTAAAATGCTCTTAGTCCACTCGCTTAGAGAGGCAAAAGATTCGTCTATAAAATCCATTGGTACACTAGACCAATCGTAAATTGCCTGAAAAATGGTAAGTAAGATTATTCCAAATATTAAATAACCCCAAACTTTGTGTGTTAAAATTCTATCGAGTTTAATTCTTAAATCCTTAGCAGATTTTAAGTCAATTGTTTGCCCTTCTTTAAGGGTGTCGTTTATAAACTGATAGCGCTTAATGGTTTCTTTTTGCTGAAGACGTTTTAAATCGGCTTTGGTTTTTGTTTTAAAATTGGTAACGTATTCAATAGTCTTTCTATCTGTTTTACCAAAGTTGACATCTTGCGTTATTACTAACCACAGTTTATATAGTAACTGATTAGGAAATGCCTTTCTTAGGTTATTAAAGTAAGTTTCGTCTATGGAAGAGGCATTCATACAAGGCTCTGTAGAAAGCTCTTTAAAATTGGTGATTAGTTCTTTTAGTTCAGATATTCCGTTGTTTTTTCTTGTGCTTACAAGTGCAATCTTAGTGTTTAGTTGCTTTTCTAAATAAGGAATATCGAGAGTGATACCTTTGTAAGCCATTCTATCAGACATATTAATAACTAATATGCACGGGATTTCCAGGTCTTTAATCTGTGTAAAGAGCAAAAGGTTACGTTTAAGATGTTCTACATCGCTAACTACTACAGCAACATCTGGGAAATCTTTATCGTTTTTGTTAAGCAATAACTCAATAACTACGTTTTCATCTAAAGAAGAAGCATTAAGACTGTATGTTCCGGGTAAATCTATGATGTGTGCTTTAACACCACGCGGAAGTTTGCAAATCCCTTCTTTTTTTTCAACAGTAATACCAGGATAATTACCAACTTTTTGGTTTAAACCTGTTAAAGCATTAAATACCGAAGTTTTACCAGTATTAGGATTTCCTATTAACGCAACGTTGATCTGCTTACCCATTGACGATTTCTATTGTTATGTGTATTGCAGTCTCTTTTCTTAAGGCGAGGTGTGTACCATTAATGTTGAGGTACATAGGATCTGCAAATGGCGCAACTTGAACCAATTCAACTGTGTTACCAGGCAAACATCCCATTTCTAATAATTTTAATGGAATATGTATTGATGATACATCTTTTATGATGCCTTGTTCTCCGCGTTTTAAATCTGCAAGTGTCAAGCTATCCTTATTTAGATTGAATTTAAAGAAGCAAAAATAAGCTAAATATTCAAGTGTTTAAAGTGCTTTTAGAAGAATTTAGTCTTCTTGCTTTAAGATTTTGATGTCTTCAAGGATTTTTTTGATGTCTTCAGGATTGGTGCCATCGTAGAAACCTCTGATTTGGCGCTTTTTATCTATAAGCATAAAGTTTTCGGTATGGATCATATCATACTCATCTCCATTGCCATCTGTTTTTACAGCCAAGTAACTTTTTCTTGCCAATTCATAAATCTGTTTTTTATCACCTGTTACTAAATTCCATTTACGGTCAATGACACCCTTTTTCTTGGCATATTTTTTAAGCTGTGCAACGCTATCAATTTTTGGTGTTACAGAGTGCGAAAGTAGCATCACTTCATCATCACTAATAATTTCTTTTTGTATTTGGTACATATGGTCTGTCATTATCGGACATATGGTTTGGCACGTTGTAAAGAAGAAATCAGCAACATAAATTTTATCTTTGTAGGTGTCTTGAGTAATGGTTTCGCCATTTTGATTAATTAGACTAAAATCTGCAATCTTATGATATTTTGCCTGATGTTGTATAGTACTATCTACCAACTCTTCACTTACCATAGCAGGTTGATAGATAGGTAGAGGTGTAGGAACATTGAGTACATTGTAGATGATTGCTAGTATGATAAGAGACAATACGGTAAAGAAAATTCCAAATTTTTTATATTCTTTAAAAAAAGAGAGGAAAGACATAGATTAAGCTTCAAAAATTATGAATTGCAAAGATACGATTAAGGTAAATTTTCTTAAATATTTTTAACAGAAATATAATGCTGTAAGACAGTGATTTATAATTCATTGTAAAAAATATTCTGTTTGGAAATACAATTGTTTTCTAAATGCCTTGAAAACGTTACTTTTGTCAATCGAAATTTGAAAATGACTACATGGAATTTGTAATTAAGATATCCCAATTCTTACTAAGTTTATCCCTTCTTATCGTATTGCACGAGTTGGGTCACTTTATACCAGCAAAACTTTTTAAAACTAAGGTTGAAAAATTTTACCTCTTTTTTGATGTAAAGTATTCACTATTCAAAAAGAAAATCGGTGATACCGTTTATGGTATTGGTTGGTTGCCTTTAGGTGGTTATGTGAAAATTGCCGGAATGATAGATGAGAGCATGGATAAAGAGCAAATGGCACAACCACCAAAGCCTTGGGAGTTTAGATCTAAACCTGCTTGGCAACGTTTAATTATTATGCTTGGTGGTGTAACGGTAAACTTTATTTTAGCTTATGTTATCTACGTAGCTATATCCTTTGTTTACGGTGATTCTGATGTTAAAGTTGAAAGCTTAAAAGATGGTTATTCAATAGAAAATCCGTTGTTAAGTGATTTAGGTTTTAAGACAGGAGACAAGGTTTTAGCTATAAACGATGAGCCAATTATTAACGATTCTGACATTGGTTTTAATCTCATTAAAGCACAGTCTATTACAATAAGTAGAGATGGTAAAGAACAAACCATTGATTTACCTGAAGATTTTTTAGGACAATATTCTGCTAGTGGTGTAAAAACTAATTTCGAATATCGCATACCTTTTATGGTTGGTAAAGTTGCCGACTCTTCTTTAAACAAAGATAAAGGCTTAAAGCAAGGAGATGTTATAACGAGTATTAACGGAAAACCATTAAAGTATTACGATCAACTAGATGAAGTTAAAGGAGACTTAAAAGATACGAGTATTTCTGTTGAGGTATTGCATGAGGACAATACACGTTCAACAATGAAACTTCAACTTAATGAAAGAGGGAAGTTTGGGATTATACCTTACAACAATCCTAAACGTTTTGAAGAATTAGGTTACTATGATATCTTTAGAAAAGAGTATAGCTTTGGTGAAAGTTTTGGTGCAGGATGGCGAAAGTTTACTAAAACCATTAGTAACTATGGAGACCAATTAATGGCAATTTTTAATCCAAGTACAGGAGCTTACAAAGGATTGGGAGGTTTTAAAGCAATTTACGATCAATTTTCACCAGTTTGGAGTTGGCCTTATTTTTGGGGATTAACAGCTTTTTTGTCAATAATGTTAGCGATACTTAATCTATTACCGATACCAGCATTAGATGGCGGGCATGTGATGTTTTTACTTTATGAAATGGTGTCTGGTCGTAAACCAAGCGAAAAATTCTTAGAGCGTGCGCAAATTGTTGGGTTCTTTATTTTAATAGCGTTAGTATTGTTTGCAAACGGTAACGATATATTTAAAGCAATTACACAATAAAAAAATAAGTTTTCATATTGCAGAGATTAAAAAATAATTTATATTTGCGCTCGCTAAAGCGAAAAAACACCTTCCTCAGTAGCTCAGTTGGTTAGAGCATCTGACTGTTAATCAGAGGGTCGTTGGTTCGAGCCCAACCTGAGGAGCAAAAAAAGCCTGACGTCACTTTCAAAAGTGGCGTCTTTTTTTTGTTAAAGCCTTACCTGTAGTACGATAACACGAATATCTTTATAATCTACACTAAATAACCTTTTTTAGAAAAATAGGCTTTTTGTCTTAAAAAAGGTAGAGAATTCGGGTACCCAAAAAAAAATCTGGAGGTACCCAAAATTGAATCCGAAAAACATACCTAGTAAAACACCATGGTAACTATGGAATCACTAGGCAAACCAGTTAGCATAAGATTCGTGTTAATGCGGTCTAAAGAGAATAAACAGGGTAAATGTCCTTTATCATGTAGAATCACATTTAATGGAAAAAGGAAGCCCTTTTCTACCGGAATTTTTGTTAACCCTGAGCATTGGAATGCAAAAAAACAGTCAATTTTAGGTACCTGCCAAGATCAGGTTCTACACACTAGAAAATTACAATTAATTCGATCTAAAATTCTAACTGCTCAGTTGGAATTAGAAGTGCGTAAAGGACAGTATGACGTAGTAGACATAGTTAGGCTTGTTAAAGGTGAAAAGGCAGTAAATCAGATAGGCTTATTAGAATTCTATAGAGGTTATCTAAAGCGAAATAAAGCCCTTGTAGGAGTCGATTTAAAGGAAGTAACCTGGAATAAGTTTCTGTACATCTATCAGGACATAGAAAGGTTTATATATATAAGGTACAAGAAGAAAGATGTGCCCATTACATCACTAGATATCCAATTCATAGATGACCTTGAGTACTATTACAAAGTAACCCGTAAGCTGAAGCAGGTCACAATTAATAAGAAACTTCAGAGATTTAAAAAGGTGATTAAAGCTGCTATTGGCAAGAAAGTACTAAGCGAAAATCCATTTCTATTGCATAAGGCAAAAAGAGTGAATCGAGAGGTAATATTCCTCAGTCAAGAAGAGCTGGAAAAAGTCAAGGAATTTTCTTTTGTTCAGTCTAGACTAGGTGTTATAAGAGATTTATTTGTGTTCTCCTGCTACACTGGGCTAGGGTATATAGAAGCTATGAGTCTATCCAAGGATCATATAGTGAAAGGTTTTGATGGAAACCCATGGATCCAAATGAAAAGGCAGAAAACAAGTAAGCAAATTTCAGTTCCTCTGCTTCCAGAGGCATTAGAGATCATAGAGCGGTATTCTAATTCAGAATCTAAAGTACTTCCTCAAATTAGTAACCAGAGGTATAATTCTTACCTAAAGGAAATAGCCCATATCATAGGTATTGACAAACGAATGACAACGCACATGGCTAGGCGTACATTTGCCAGTACTGTGCTATTATATAACGATGTTCCTATGGAAATTGTAAGCGAGCTGTTAGGGCATTCTAGTATGAAAATTACACAAGATAGTTATGGTAAAGTAGTTCAGCTAAAGGTTAGCGAGCAAATCGAGAAACTAAAACAAACTAAACATAAATAAATGGCAAAAAGACTAAACTTTGATCAGCAGTTAAAAGCATACTTAACGTTCATAACGACACATTACAAAATAGATAGAATAGAGGGAATGTTCTTCCTGGTACACGCTTTTTATAGTGAAGAAAAGAAACACGTGTTTAATAAGGTGTCATTTACTGTTCATTATACAATTGGAGAGCTGGAGGAGTACTGTAAGGAGATATTGCCAAGACAATGGGAGTACGATTATTATGAAAGAAACAACCTCTTCGTTGATGTTTACATGTGTTGTCTCTGTACTAGCATTGAGGATATAAAGTATAGGCTTTATGCTAAGGGTAACTATGAGAGCTCAGAATTTGTTCTGAACATCTTGTAATGTCAACAGAGATAAAAAGTTGTCACTAAGTAATCTTCTTAGACATATAAAAAGTCTTGCTGGCAATGCTTATAAATATACCTAAAACTTATATGCAATATAGAATATCTATATAAAGGGGCAAGTACATACTAATCATATTGAGAACTTTTGGTCTGTTTTAAAGTGTGGTCTACACGTTATACCAAGTTAGCGATAACCATTTGAAGCGTAATTTAGAGATGAATATTCAGCTAGATTTAATACTCCTAGTTTGTATAGCCAAAAGCGTTTTGAAAAGTTCTTAGTAGATAGTGAAAGTACTTTGAGTTATGAGCGACTAATAAAAAGGTAATAATAATTTGATACTAATTTGCTAATAATATAATTATTAGCTATTACAGACCTGTTGATTATAGATAAAAAGTATTGTTTGTTGCCAACAACAACAACAAATTAAGTTATCTTCGCATACAACAAACCACTCCCGCCTAGCACATGATTCGTCATCTGAAGCGCATTAGGGGTGGTATTTTATTTTTAAGAAGTCTTGAAAGTTTATAAAAAAACAGCTCTTACTTACGAAGAACAGCTAGAAAGACTTATTTCTAGAGGTTTAGAGGTTAAAAATAAGGAAAAAGCACTTCACTTGCTAGAAAATTTAAGTTATTATAGAATTAGCGGATATTTATATCCTATGCTAAAGGAACCAAAAAGCGAACATAAATTTAAGGAAGGGAGTACCTTTGAAAATGCATTTAAAATTTATTGCTTTGACAGGGAATTAAAACAGCTACTTTCTAGTGATATTGAGAAAATAGAAATTTCTTTCAGAGCAAAATTAACATATGTGTTATCACATAAGTATGATTCTTTTTGGTACACTCATAAACGATTGTTTAAAGACACAAGTCTTCACAACAATAGTTTAAAGAGTACTTATGATATGTCAATCGATAGTGCTGAAGATTTTGCACTTGAATACAGAAAAAACTATCTAAACACATACTTACCCAGTTGGATGGCTCTAGAGATTGTTACATTTACGCATTTATCTAAACTTTATAGTAACTTAAAGGATTCTTCAGCTAAAAGTGAAATAGCATCATTTTATGGTTTGCATACACCTATTTTAGAAAATTGGTTGATGATTTTAACTTACACTAGGAATATTTGTGCTCATCATTCAAGGTTTTGGAACAGAAATTTATCCCATAAAGCTGCAAAATTTAAGAAAGAACTTACTTATAATTGGGTTGACTTAACAGGAGTTCCAAAAAACTCATCTTATGTTTATATTTGTATAATAAAGTATTTATTAGATAGAGTAAATCCAAAAAACACATTAAGGGAAAGATTGTTGGATTTGTTTAGTAAATATGATAATATTGATATTTATAAAGGTATGTCTTTTCCAGAAAATTGGATAAAACAACCTCTATGGGATAATGGTTTTTTAAATACAAGCAGCTTGTAAAAAGACTTTGAAAAGGAATTACCTGTTAAAGAAGAAAAAGACAGATTAAAGATAAATGGTGCGTTAGACGACGTTCTAAAAGTGTCTATACCAAAAGATGAAAAGAAAACTACCAAGGACGATAAGGATAATTAGATACTACCTTAACTGCCTATGGAATCATGTCCTTTTTCCATTAGGTGCAGAGGAAACGGAGTTCCAAAAGCAATGGAAAGGATGATAACGTTCATTGACTGCAATAGTTCGAGTAGGCTTTGGATAGTCAGAAATAGCGAATCTAATTTCGCTGAATCAATTGTGAATGAAAGGTGATAGAATGGATTGTGTACTTCTCAATAAATATATTTCACGCTAACATAGAATCTCTCTCTTAGTTTGTGGTAAATTGTATATAGATACCATTTTTTATCGAACTTAGATCCTTTTGTCTATTAGTTTTAACCAACAATTTTAAGTTTTCTGGTGTTTTCCATCATTCTCTCACTCAGAAAGCTCTTTATACCTACAAAAAGCGTTAGCGAGTTTTATTTGTTGTGGACTTTTGCATTCCGATTCAAAGATAGCTGGATTGGATACCATTATAAAACAAGTACGAGCTCTAGATACAGCTACATTGAGTCTGTTCGGGCTAAATAAAAAGCTCATGCCTCTTGGAGCTTCTTCTGTGCTAGATGTGGCTACGGAATAGATGATTATTGGGGCTTCTTGACCTTGAAATTTATCTACTGTACCAACCTCTAAATGCGGTAAACGTTGTTTTATAGCTTGTACTTGAGCATTGTAAGGTGTTATTATTTTTATATGATCTTTAGTTAGGACATTTTCTTCACCTTTTTCATTTATGAAGGAGACATTACCATTTGTTAGTTGTGTCATAATTTCTTCCACTTTATCAACTTCTTCATTGGAAGAACTGGTGTTTCCAGAGTGTTCAACATTTTCTAGGTATAATCCAGCACCAGGATACTTAGAGCCTAATATTTTCTGAACATTTAAGTGAGCTTTTGATTTTAGTCTATTTTCATAGAACAGTTCTGAAACGAATCGGTTAACTTTAGGATGCATTCGCCATGTTTCACTTAAGAATACCCCTTGTTCATCAGAAATAGTCTTTTCGCCTTGTAGAATGTGTTCTAAGGCTGAGACTTCTGTACCGTCTGGATGTACTCCTTGTTGTGGTTGTTTTAATTGTTGTGGGTCACCGAGGAGTACTAGGTTAGAACAGGCATGAGCTACAGAAAGTGTGTCTATCAATGACAATTGACCGGCTTCATCTATGAACAGGTAATCCACACTGTTTTCATAAGGTGGTTTGCTCCACATAAAAGAAGTTCCGGCAATGATATCCGCTTTGCCTATGTAAGATTGAATAGTTTTCTCATCATTTTTAACTATCCAAGGAGCTGGGTTGTCTTCATCTGGCTCTGTTTTTTGAATTATTTCGAGTGAGGTGCCAAAGTCTTGAGATACGTTCCAAACATTGGAGAGTAGGTTGGTGATTACCTTGTGACTGAGAGCGGTAATGCCAATTTTCTTTCCTTGTTGAATCAATTTGAAGATAAGATGGCTGCCTGTATAACTTTTACCTGAACCAGGAGGACCCTGAATAGGAAGGTAACTGTGGTTTAGCAGATTTGCAAAGTCAAATGCTCTTTCTAAAACATTACTGTAATTCCCTAATTCTGATTTAAGGTCAGGTGGGGCGCTCATAAGCATGTTTCTTGCAGCTTTATAGGTTGTATCCTTACTATCTATTCCATTTTCTACAACCCATTCTGCCAACCTGATTATAGCTTCTTCTTTAGTACTTGTAGAAATATGTTCCAAACTAAACACGGAAGCTGGGTGTGGTAAATCAACAATAGAAGGACCCTTTTTTATTCTTAGGATACCTTTATCAATATCAATCTCATAAACGGAACCAATCTTGTTACCTTCTTGATCTTTTAAACTCTGATCTACACGTAAATCGCACTCTTGAACGGGAAAGTTATAGGTGTCAACTACACTTCTCTTTTCTGGTTCTCGAATACCAGTATATGTAAGATAAGAAAGTGCCTTTCTCTCATCCAGAAGCTCGTCTACAGGAAGGTCTCTTAACCTAAAGTATTCCCACCAAAATGACTTTTTCTCTCTACGATACCAATCTAACATGTGAGCTAAGAGATATTGCGCTTGTTCAGGTTTACTTCTTTCTGCTTTAATAGTGGGTATGCCATCAAGCAAACGGTCCATTATCGGTTGAATACGTTCTTGATGTGCTGTAATGTTTTCGCTCGCCTCACCATCATCATCCACAGGACGCTGAATGGTTTTGCCATCCGCAATGAGTTTTGCTCTAATTCCTTCTAACCAGTCTTGAAGTTTTATCAGGGATTCGCAGTCATCTTGGTTGTAGAGTTGAACGGCATCTTTAGTTTCTTTGGTTAATTGGTCAATGTTTCCTGTTTGAAGTAGTAATTCTAGTTGCGACTTATGACTAGAAAGCTCTCGTAAATCCATTTTCCGCTCGTACTCAAAAAAGACTTCTAAATCTTTTATTGAATATTTCTCTACACTCGCTCGTAAAGATTGCCGAACAACGCTATACAGATCCACAAAAGTATCAGACCTTAAAAAGGTGTCTATTTCGTTTTCTCGGGAGGCATACTTACTCATTAAACGCTTTAAAGCTGTAACTTCATAGGGTGCGTAGTGATAAATATGCAGATAGGGGTCTTTTTGTTTTAAAGCAAAAGCAAAGTCTACGAATTTTTCAAAAACCTCTAGTTCTTCCTTTTCGTTTTTAGCCCAATACGCGTGATATATGCCTTTATGTACGAAGCCAATCATATATTCTAGACCATCGGGTTCAACTAACCGATCACCTTCAAAGTCAAGATAGATGTCGTTTTCGGAGGGTTTAGGTAACTTATTGAGTCCTTTCCCTGATTCGACGTCTAATGTTTCATAGATGGGTTCAAAATTTCTGTTTCTGCTCTTGTACTGTAGATGGGCTTGTTCACGAAGATTGTTATAAGTCTCTTTATGACCTTTGCTAGGATCAAAAGGTACTGGTATCGGAAGCTGTGCTAATTGCTCTAATGTATCGATGTCGTGCGCTCTTAGTTCTTTCATCTGAGATGTACTCATTCCGGCTACAAACGTGAGGTGGTCATCTTTTCGTCTTATGGAATTACAAGTCCCCCACCATTTACAGATGTCACAATGGTTTACAGGCTCTGGGTACGTTTGTTCATCATGTTGTATTGCGCTTTCCAGATTATGCTTCACGAGTCTTACATAGGCTGCATGTTCGTCATAACGATAGAGTTCTTCACCTTCAGGCTTTATTACGCCCATAAACTCTGGTGTACAGCCTTGTATTTGTGCAACACGTTCTGAGTATAGTCCAATTTGTAAAATCGTTCCTGCCTTAGTCTCATTGGACAGCTTCGTGTCCCAAACTTCATAGGACCAATCTCCAAGATTACTAGGTTTATCAACCTTTTTCAAAAAATCTGCCCATCCACTCCATTTACCGTCCTCCCTTAAACTTGCCTGGTAAATAATATCAACACCGGCTTTCATAGCATCAATGGTGTGTTTCTCAGCATGAGGATCTTCATTGCTTATTTCTATTACATTCTTACCACAATCTTTAATGTCTTGAAGGTGACGTGTTTCAAATTCAATACCCTTCTCTTTTAGTAATTGTAATACGCGATTGGTATATGGTTGTGGGTCAGGAATTTCGCCTTTTGCATGTTGTTTGTTGAGTTGAGTAAGGTGCTTACAGCTAGCGTGAGCAGAAAGATCTGATGGAGAATAAATAAGTTGATTTTTTTTGAGTTTCATGAGATAATGAAGAACCGTTTTACAGGGTTATTACAATCAATCAAACATACCGTAATTCTCAATGTGTGTCAATACGTAACGTTACGTATTTTAATCTACTTATTCTTGTACATAAAAGACCTGTCAAGTGTTCTAGGGGTATCTCTAAAGTCTTTTATAGCTTTGGTAGATTTAGAATATCGTTCTGAAAATTCTAATAGAAAGAAATTGAACAAGGGAGCATCATTAGGGTCTTTAAGCTTCTTTCTATAGTACCTAAGATTTACAAAGTCACGGATGAATTTCGTCATAAACTTCACGGTGTACACCTTTCTATTCAGGAAAGTGGTGTCATAGTCGTTAAGCTTTTTCTTTGGTACGTATGGTCTAAAGCCATTATATAGATATATAGCCTCTCGAGTTGTTTTGCTCATTGTAATTGGTTGACAACCATAAATATAGTTAAAAATATTGCAGTCTTCTAAGGTGATAAAAAAATAACCTTTAAGATACCAACTTGGTATCTACACTAAATACTTTAAAAAAAATCCCAAAAAAAATTTTAACCTCCCCTTTTTGTAAACGCAGACATGCCCATGAATCACTCCCCCTCCTAAATCTGGGGAAGAAGTCCCCGTACCAAGTTTAATATTAAAACCAAAGACATGTCAAGAAAAAAGAATTTAGACAATTACGACTATGCAATCTTAGAGATCCTGCAGCAAGAAGGAGCTATTACTAACAAAGAACTTGCGAGAAGAGTAGGCTTAAGTCCACCTGCAACTTTAGTTAGAACAAACCATTTAAAGGCTTCAAAACACCTATTAGATTCCAGATACCAGGTAAACTGGAGGTTGTTAGGATACTATTATTACGTAACGGTTTACTGTGTAGTAGACTCATCCAAAAAGGAAGCATTTTTAAAGCTTCTAAGAGCATATTCTCGGGTACGAGAATACTACCAGTTAGAATGTGAAAGTTTATTCGGTATAGACCTAAAACAAGCTCATTATGTCCTTTTTGGTGTATTTAAAAGCAAAGAGGAGTGGGAGAGATCGTGTGAGTCTTGTATCCTTTCAAAAGAGGTGGTGTTAGATTTTAAGGTGTTCTCAGTACTTGAGAAGAGACAGTCGGTTCTTCCTGTTCCGTTAAATAGGGTGTAATATGGTGTAAAGGACAGCTTAGGCTGTCCTTTTTTTAATAATGAGCTATTTTTCTGTAAGAAGTCAAAAAAAGATAAGTATTACATTGTTATTGAACAAGGTTAATCTTGAATCATCTTTTTCATGTTTGTGGAGTTGTCAGTTGCCATTAGTATATGGTTAGAATAGAATTTGGGTCTGTTACCGTTAAAAAATATATGAGGGTTTACCCAATACATTCTGTCTCTTCCCGTTTTTTTCTTGATTATTCCCTTCTTTTTAAGTTCACTACGGGCTTTATTAAAGCTAGTCTCCTTCATTCCAGTTTTCTTTTCAATCTTAGAAGGTATTAATTGTATGGAATCGGATTTTCTTTGGATATGGAGTAAGAGGTATAAAAAAAGCTTTTGACCAGAGTTTGATAAAGCAAATATTATATCTTCAGTGTCTCTACTACGATAAAGTTTTGTCGAGTAGTCTCTATCAACAATGTAAGAGTTCGAAAAAGAGTGTTCCTCTTCTTTATCTTTAGACTTTAATCTGCTGTTTTTGTGTAGTTTAATAGCTAGTATTTTTTTAGCTAATACAAAGGGATTGATATCTTCTGATTTGGGCATAATATTGTGGTTTTAAAGAAACAAAAATAGCAAAATAATGTAATTTTTTACTTAAAAAACGGTTATTATTAATGTAATATTGCAAATTAAGTTACATTAAATATAATATAATCAGTAACTTATTAAAAAAAGTATTCGTATTATATAAATATAATTTAATACTGTTTTTTTATTCTGAGAATTAGATGAAAAATTAATAGGACTGATCCACAAATGTTCGATATCTACCTTTTCTTTTTAAGCACTCGCTTACCTAAAAAGATTAACCCCACGATTATTATTGCAGGAAGAACTATTTGTTGTTTTGTGATAACTCCTATAACTAAAGCTAAGCCAATTATTATTGTAGATGTTGAGATACCTTTTGGCTTGTGTTCTTTTTTAAGTCTTTCGAGTATTTCTTCTTGAGTTTCTTTGGGATTCAAATTTTGCATATTTTAAAAGTAAAGAATAATACCACATATCCAAATTAATTTTTCAATTCATTATCTCCGGTACCTGACAAAAAACCTTTCATAAAAACAGACATTTTCCTATTTTCACATTCTAAACTTACAGATCAATCTAAAATAATCAATGGCAATAAAAAAATCCGAACTCTACAGCTCTCTGTGGGCTAGTTGTGACGAATTACGAGGCGGCATGGACGCCTCACAATACAAGGACTATGTGCTTACTATGCTTTTTGTAAAGTACGTAAGCGACAAGTACGCAGGAACTACAAATGTAATGAGTCTTATAGAGGTGCCTGAAGGTGCTTCCTTCGATGATATGGTGGCTCTCAAGGGACAACCTGATATAGGAGACCGTATCAATAAAGAAATACTCAGACCTCTTTTTGCTGCTAATGGCTTGGAAGGAGCTATGGAACTGGCAGACTTCAACGATGACGATAAACTTGGAACTGATAAAGAGAAGGTAGATCGCTTATCAAAACTCATCGCTATATTCGAAAACCCAGCTCTTAACTTTAAGAACAACCGGGCAGAAGATGACGACATACTAGGTGATGCTTATGAGTTTTTAATGCGTCACTTTGCAACCGAGTCAGGGAAGAGTAAAGGACAGTTTTACACGCCTGCAGAAGTCTCTAGGATACTCGCTAAGGTTATCGGAGTGGAAAAGGCTGACAAGCCTTCTTATACAGCTTATGATCCAACCTGCGGCTCTGGATCGCTTCTCTTAAAAGTTGCTGACGAAGCCCCTCATGGCTTAACACTTTATGGTCAAGAAAAGGACATTGCTACAAAAGGATTGGCAATTATGAATATGTGGTTGCATGGGTACCCGGAAGCTTCAATTGCTGGCGGTAATACTATTGCAAAACCAGAGTACAAAGAAGATGATGGGCAACTTAAGCGTTTCGATTTTGCAGTTGCCAACCCACCGTTCTCGGTTAAGAATTGGACGAGTGGAATTTCGCCTTTGGATGACAAGTATAATCGATTTAAAGGCTACGGTGTTCCACCTGAAAAAAATGGAGACTACGCCTTTCTGTTGCATATTCTGGCGTCTCTAAAAAGTTCTGGTAAAGGTGCGGTCATTCTTCCTCATGGTGTGCTATTTAGAGGTAATGCAGAGGCAGAAATCCGAGAAAACATAATCAAGCGCAAGTGGATTAAAGGTATCATAGGGCTGCCAGCTAATCTTTTTTATGGTACAGGTATTCCTGCGTGTATAATTGTAGTGGATAAGGAGAATGCAGAGGATAGTAAGGGCATCTTTATGATAGACGCTAGTAAGGGCTTCATAAAAGACGGCAATAAAAATAGGCTTCGCGAACAAGATCTACACAAAATAGTAGACATCTTCAAATTCCAAAAGCCCTTGGACAAGTACTCGAGATTGGTTCCGTACGACGAGATTGAAAAAAACGAGTACAACCTCAATATCCCAAGGTATATAGATACGCAAGAAGAGGAGGACAAACAAGACCTTAATGCACATCTCAATGGCGGCATTCCTAATGAAGATATCGAGAGTCTAAATCAATTCTGGCAAGTGTATCCAAGCCTCAAGAAAACACTTTTTCAGCCTTTAAGAGAAGGCTATTCTAAGCTTATGGTTCAAGTGCCTAAAATTAAGGATACCATATATAACCATGAAGAGTTTGAAGTGTACAGTCAAGAACTAGAACGGGTGTTTAAATCATGGAAAACAAAAGTTTACGACCATCTTCAGGGCATAGATGAAACTACAGCACCTAAGGAGTTTATCCATCACATCTCAGAAGTGTTTTTAGACCAGTACCGTAACAAAGCATTGATAAACCATTACGATATTTACCAATTGTTACTAGATTACTGGAAGGAGATTATGAAAGATGATACCTATCTGATCGTAGAAGATGGTTGGGAAGCTAAGGTAAAACGCATTATAGAGAAAAATAAAAAAGGAAACGAGATAGATAAAGGGTGGACCTGCGATCTTATCCCTAAGGATTTAGTAATACAAAAGTACCTTAAAGACGAGTTTCAGCAACTTCAAGATTTACAGACAGACCTTGAAAATACCCAAGCTACAATAAGTGGATACCAGGAAGAACACTCAGGCGAAGAAGGGCTGTTAAACGAAGCTACTACAGATAAGGGAACTATTACTAAAGCTACATTAACCAAGTACCTAAAACAAATTAAGGAAGACAAAGATGAGAAGGAAGCCTACCAACTTGGGTCTAAAGTTTTAAAAGAGTTCAACAAGGAAACAAAACTCAAAAAGGAAATTAAAGCCAAAGAGCAAGAGCTCGACAAACTCACCTTAGAGCAGTACGGAAAGCTTACAGAACCAGAGGTAAGAACCCTCGTGGTAGATGACAAGTGGTTATCTAGCATTAAAACTTCGGTACAGACCGAAATAGATGGTATTTCACAACGCTTAACAGGACGTATAAAAGAACTGGCAGAGCGTTACCAGCATACCCTGGCTGAAATCGATGCCCAAACCAAATCCTTAGAAAATAAGGTAGAAGAACATCTAAAAAAAATGGGGCTAACAGTGCCTCAAGTGTAACCTAAAAAAAACATAAATTGATTTCAGAAGTACCAATAGAGAAAAAACAGAGAGAAATAAGTAGAGAGATTATCGCTCGCGCTGCAGACCTTGAGCGTTTTACAAAAAGTGAATTAATCGCCTTAGAGAAAGTATTGCACTGGTTTGACCATGATGAATCACAACTTGAGTTTTCCTTTTCCATAGTGTATAGAAATAATAACGAATCCATGGATATAACAATTTCAATGGAAGGCGAAAATTTTGTAATAGAAGAAACAACGTATAGTTATGATGCTAAGTTTGGAGGTCATAGAACCTGCCTGTACGAATATGTTTTAAGCGATCTTGCTGCAGAGGAATATGGAGACATCTATAAACTTAAGGAAGATGCCATTTTAATATTAAATCGCCTCGAAAATGAGGAAGAGCACTCTAAAATAGAGCTATCGATAAGTATAGAAGACGAGTAGTAAAATGTTAGAACAGCAAATAAATAAAGAGCAAAGTACAAACCATAGTAAATCCGCACCTGTAGGCTATAAACAAACTGAGTTGGGGGTTATTCCTTCTGATTGGGTTTCTTGCGAATTTCAAGATGTTCTAACGGGTTTCAGCAGTGGAATGACGCCGTATAGAGGAAACCCAGAGTTTTATAAAGGTAAAATTCCTTGGATAACTAGTGGTGAACTTAAGTATAACATTATCCGTGATACTGAAGAAAAAATCACAAATGAAGCGGTTGTAAAAACAAATTTAAAACTTCTTCCAGTAGGTACATTTCTGATGGCTATCACGGGACTTGAAGCTGCGGGTACCAGAGGTAGTTGTGGAGTTACCGGTATAGAGGCAACTACAAATCAGTCCTGCATGGCTTTATTTCCTTTAGCAGGTAAAATCTTGACAGAATACCTTTATCATTTCTATGTTCAATATGGAAATTTACTTGCATTTAAATTTTGTCAAGGTACCAAACAGCAAAGTTATACTGGGAAAATAGCCAAAATTTTGCCTATAAATCTTCCCCCAACCCTAAAAGAACAAAAAGCCATAGCGACAGCCCTAAGCGATGTAGATGCCCTTATAAGCAACCTAGAAGAGCTAATCACAAAAAAGAAAGCCATTAAGCAAGGAGCCATGCAACAGTTGCTCACACCACCCCAAAAAGGAGGTAAACGCTTACCTGGATTTAATGAGGAGTGGACAGAGAAGACTTTGGGAGAAATAATAAAGCTTGATAAAGGAGAGCAACTTAATAGGGATAGACTTTCTTCAAGTGGGGCTTATCCTGTCATTAATGGAGGTGTAGAACCATCTGGATATTGTGAAAAATGGAATAGAAGAGAAAATACCATAACTATAAGTGAGGGAGGAAATTCTTGTGGATATGTAAATTTATTAAAAACAAAATTTTGGAGCGGAGGGCATTGTTATACTTTGCAACTGAAAACGCCAGAGGTTAATCAACAATATCTGTATCTTTTTTTGAAATACATGGAAAATTCAATAATGTCTCTTAGGGTAGGTAGTGGATTGCCTAATATTCAAAAAGGCAGATTAGTATTGTTTCATTGTTCTTACCCGATTGATGTAAAAGAACAAAAAGCTATCGCTGAGATCTTATCTGATATGGATACCGAGATAGAACTACTTGAAATCAAAAAAGCAAAATACCAAACTCTTAAGCAGGGCATGATGCAAGAGCTTTTAACCGGTAAAACTAGATTAGTTAATTAACATACTGTATATGAAAACGAGCCTACCCTTTAATACGCTAGATGCCTATAGCAAAGAATGTACTAACCTTTATGCGGTTGTGCAATCACTTTTTGGTTACCCTAGTATTTCAGAAAATGAGATAGAAAGTTTAGAAGGTAAATTATATGCCATAGCGTTTACATACATCTGCCATGATTATCTAGAGGTAACAATAGATCAATATCCTTACGATGATTTTAATGAGCTTGTTAACCTTATGAATTTTAAATCTCACGAACAAGAGATAACAAAAGCGGCAAAAGGCATATCACAAGATCCAGAGGATTTAGAAACTATATACACTAAAGTATGGTTGTTAAAGCTTCAGTATCGTAAACAAATAAGCGAAGATCTTAAACTGTGTTTCAGGGATTCAAAAACGATAGGAAAGTTCTTTTCAGCCATTTTTAAAATGAAGGACTCTGACTATATGCCTAATCTTAGCTTAGAAGAGATAGGTTTTATAGATGACAACTTTTAATCATATAATAAGCGTATTCAATGACTTTTATCTTAGACATAATCTCTACAAACTCTGATACAGCAATTAAATTAAGTGAAATCGTTATCACTAGTATTTTAGGCTTCAGTGTTCTTGGTGCAACCATTATTTATAACAGAACACAAAACAATATTGCAAAGCACAGGCTACAAAAAGAGCTCTTTAGTGAGTTCAATAAAAGATACGATAAGCTAAATGACGATCTAGAAGCCATTACCCAGTTTGAGTCTATGGAGATGTTAATGGATCAAAAGCCAGATGAATACAAGCTTTTAAGATATAAACTTAACGACTATTTCAATCTCTGTGCAGAAGAATATTACTGGTATAAAAACGAGAGAATAGATCTAGATTTATGGAAATCCTGGGAAGCAGGTATGAATTCCTGGTACAATAATCATCGGATTATTAGAGAGGCATGGCAAGAAGAGTATAACAGATTTGGACAAGAAGCTTTTTATTTAAAAGAAGGTGAGCAGTTCTTCTTAGGATATAATACAAAGAAATAGAGGTTGGATAAAAGTAACGAAGACATAGTATCAATAGAGGCTTTAAAAGACTATCACTTTCTGGTAGAGGATTACCAAAGAGGTTACAAATGGGGTTTACAGCAGGTTCATGAGCTACTGACAGATATCTTAGAGTTTGAAAGGGGAGGAAATGAATCCTTTTATTGTTTACAACCTTTGGTGGTAAAGCCCATCAAAGAAAACACTTATGAGCTTATAGACGGTCAGCAAAGGCTCACAACCATTTTTATTATACTTAAGTGCTTAAAAGAAAATATCTACAGTATAACCTATAGAACTAGGGAAAGCAGTGAAGCATTTTTAAATGAGATAACCCAAATAAATGGAGTAGCAGGTATAGATGTACAAGCTGACTTGGATACTCAAATTACACCAATGCTACAAAAAGCATGGACAGCGTATGCTAAGGATTTTGAAGAAGACGATATAGATAATGTAGATAATTACCATTTTTACTGTGCGTATCAGTACATTAAAGCATGGTTAGATTATATGCAAGAGTCACGTCAATACTTTAAAACTAACCTATTAGAGTATGTTAAGATCATCTGGTATCAGCATAAAGGAGAGGAAAATCCCGAGGAGGTTTTTATTAAATTTAATCAAGGAAAAATAGAGCTCGCACAGGCAGAGCTTATTAAAGCATTATTCGTTCTACAGCTTAACGAGGAAAAAAACGTAGAACTACGGAGTTTTAAATTAAACCAGTTCGCCGAAGAGTGGAATTTTATTGAAAATCAACTGCAAGACGATACGTTCTGGCTTTTTGTTAGTAATGACACTTCAGATAATAAAAAGTCCAACAGAATAGACCTGCTATTCGATTTAATCAGAGAAAAACCTGCGAGTAACAATGACGAACTCTACAGTTACCATAAATACTTGCAGGAATTCAAGGATCATAGAATAAATAACGACCAAGAAAGGCTTAATTGGCAAGAAATCAATGAGCTTTTCAATCAACTATACGAGTGGTATCACGATAGACATTTATATCACCTCATAGGATTTATTGTATTTGAAGGTATAACAACAATATCGCAACTTAAGAAAGATTACGAAGAGACTTTAATAAAGTCTGAATTTGTAGAAGGCTTAAAACGAGCTATTTATAGTTATTTGTATGGTGACAAAGCAAAGGATAAATTCAATTTAGAAACAGTGACCTATGGCGGAAGCAACAAACAAATAGAAACCATACTGGTACTGCACAATATTATTAACTACTACTATACAGATAACTACTACAGATTCCCTTTCGATAGGCTTAAAAAGGAACAAGGTTGGAGTTTAGAACATATACATGCTCAGAATACTGACTTGTTTGAAAGTATATCACAAATAGAATCTTGGTTAAGGGATATTGAAGCTTTAGCGGATAACTTTAGTCGAGAAAAAGAACTTAATAAAGACAATCTAGAAGTGCTTCAAAGCCGGATTGCGATAGTACGAAGTAAAACTAAGGAAGAAGGTGTTTCAGGTAACGACAGAGAGTTAAAAAGGCTTGTAAGAAGTCTAGATGAATCGGTTTCTAGTTATTTTAACAAAGACAGTCTTAGCAATCTTTGTCTTTTAGACAGACGCACAAATAGTAGTGTAGGTAATTTGTTTTTCAATGAAAAGAGGGAAAAGATACTAAACATAGATAAGATGACCTTAGAAGAGTACAATAAGGAATATGAGAAAAGCGAAAAAATCAAACCTTACATTCCTATAAGTACAAAACATGTATTTTTAAAATACTTTACAAGTCAAGGAGATGTGAACATGACATTTTGGGGATCGATTGACAGGGATGACTATCTTCAGAATATCCAATCAAGTATCGAAAAATTCCTAAAAACAGAAGCTATAGTATGAGACGAAGCGAAACGTTTTGGAGGTTAATACAAGATAATAGGATCGTAGTACCTGTGATACAGCGTGAGTACGCTCAGGGTAGAGAAGATGATAGGGTTAAGACTATTCGACAAAAATTTGTAAAAGACCTTATAGTTTCTCTAACCGATAAACAAGATGTTCCCCTTCACTTAGGCTTTGTTTATGGTAAGATAGATGGTAAGGAAAAGGTTGAAGAACGTCAACGAAACAAAAGAGCCATTGAGAATATACTAAACGCAGTAGAAGGATATGCCAAGCAATTGGATATGGGGATTATTACCAAAATAGAATCGTTAAGTAATGAAAGAAACGACGATGTAAACCTTCCTATATTTATACCCTTAGATGGTCAGCAAAGGCTTACGACGTTGTTTTTACTGCACTGGTACTTGGCGGTACATTCGGCAAATTCAGACCTAAAAAACCATTTAAAAACCCTTAGACGATTTACTTACAAAACACGTAAGAGTTCTATGGAATTTACTAATGCTATCTGTGATTTTGAGAATGTAGAGGATATAAAAAGTAGAAAATCTTCTGTATCAGAAAACATTAAAAATAAAGTATGGTTCAGGCATATATGGCTAAAAGATGCAACTGTCAGAGGTATGTTAGTAATGCTAGACGAACTCGACAGCCAGTTAAGTAGTGCAGAGGAAAAAGAGCGCTTGCTAGAGAGATTGATTGACATAGAAAACCCAAGTATTGCCTTTGATTTTTTGGATTTAGATAAGCTAAACCAAACAGATGAGCTTTATGTTAAAATGAATGCAAGGGGAAAACAGTTGTCAGAATTTGAGCATTTCAAGGCTTGGCTTCAAAATTATGTTTTTAAAAATGAGTACAGCGATAATATTAAAGAAAAGGATTGGAAAAGGAAATTAGATAAGGAGTGGCTAGACGTATTTTGGAAAAATAAGAGTCCTAGCATATTTTATGTAGATGATATTATGTACCATGCCTTTAAGCAAATAACACTATATCATTATATAGCAACTGAGGGTAAAAAGGTTGATGAAGAATTTACACGTATAGTAAGAGAAAGTGCCTACATCCCATTTTCGCTTTTTGAAGAAAAGGACTTTTTTAATATTGAAACACTCAACTTTCTGTTTAGCTCTCTAAACGCAGTTTCAAATCGGGAATTGATAGCTAAGTACGAAAACTGGCTACAGGAAATCACGGGAGAGGTATTCTTTGGTGAAGACCTTCATCTTACAAAGTTTTACCTTAACAATGACCAAGCTATAGACAGACCAGAATCTGTTTTTTATTATGTATTGCTACTATTCCTCAATTACTCACAAGAAAAAGACTCAGAAGACAAATTCAAAAAATGGATGCGGTTTACGAGAAATATTATTTTCAATACCTATATCCAAAACCCTTCCAACTACATTGACGCTGTAATTGCCTTGTATAGTCTTAGGGAACATATAGATACGATAGACAATTACTTGTTGGAAGAAGGAGGTAGTGTTTCTTTCTTTGGTGATACTGTAAAGCAGGAATTAATCAAATTTAATCTAAAAAGAGATACGGATAACGATTGGGAAATTAAGATAAATGAGACTGAAAACCATAAGTACTTTAAAGGAGATATAGGTTTCATATTAAAGCTATCTTTAGAAGACAATGTTTATAACTATAAAAATTTCGTTTCCTTTAGTAACTGTGCAAGAGAAGTGTTTGGCGAAAAGATCAGAAGTCATGAAGAGAGTATTCTTCAGAGAAGTCTGTTAACCTTTGGGGATTATTTACCTAGTGTTCGGGTAAATCATTTAATCCCTTTATCTAATGGTGATTCACTTAGAGCGAGAAGAGATAATTGGCAGAAAGTATTCAATAGTGAAAATGGGTTAAACATTCTTAAAAACTTCTTTATCGCTATCGAAAACAGTTTAGGGGATTTAAAGACCTATCTTAATGCAATAATAAGTGATTATAGTACCAAGGATTGGAAGTGGTACTTTATATCAAGTCGTCACGCAATAGATTTTTGTAAAAAAGGATTCATAAGGTATAACTCTGAAGATGAAATCTATCTCTTGCGAACCACTAGGATTTATGGAAGCCATGCAGAATTGAGATCTTATGTGAACTATTGTACTCAAGAGGTGCAGGCGATGGACCCCAAACCTTTTAAAAAGATTTTCTTTTGGGAAAACCCAATGTCCAGACATACATTCTCGTGTATCATTTTTGAAGGTTGGAAGTATCGAGACCATTTATACAATTTAGAGCTTACCTACACTACCAAAAAGGAATTCTTAATGCAATTGGTGAGCAAAGAGAATACGATTATCAATTCAGATATAATAGAGAAATTAAGCCTGCACGAATGGCAGATAGACAATTCTGAAAAGAAAGTATATCTAACTTTCAATGATGAAACAGAAATCAAAACCAGATTGTCAGACACACTACAAACCTTATCCAAAGTACGATGAATAATAGTATAGGTAAATCAGAATTAACGACTCAAGAACGAGTAATAAAGCTATTCCAAGAAGAGTTAAAATACACCTATTTGGGTAATTGGGAAGACCAATCACGCACCCAGCCCATAGAAGAGGCTGAACTCTTTGCCTATTTAACCCAAAAGAAAGGATACTCAAAAGTTCTCGCACAAAAAGCAATTAGCAAACTTACTACAACAGCTACAAACTTATCTGAGGGATTATACGAAGCTAATAAAAAGGTTTATGGGCTTTTGCGTTACGGTGTAACTGTAAGAGAGGATATTGGAGAATTAAAGGAAACAGTTTGGTTAATTGATTGGAAGAATCCTAATAACAACCAATTTTCCATAACAGAAGAGGTGACAGTTATAGGCAAACATACAAAACGTCCGGATTTAGTGATTTACATCAACGGAATAGCCGTAGGAGTAATTGAGCTTAAGCGAAGTAAGGTAAGTGTTAGCGAAGGCATCCGTCAAAATCTAGACAACCAGAAAAAAGACTTTATTGAAAAGTTTTTTACAACTATGCAATTGGTAATTGCAGGTAATGATACCCAAGGAGCACGTTATGGTACTATAGAAACACCAGAAAAATATTATTTAAAATGGAAAGAGGAAGAGTCCATAGAATATGATTATATCTTAGATAAACATTTGAGTCAGCTTTTTCAAAAAGAGCGCTTAATTGAGTTTATACATGATTTCGTCGTATTTGATAAGGGGACTAAAAAACTGGCAAGACCAAACCAGTACTTTGGTGTTAAGGCTGCACAAACCAATGTCCTAACTAATACAGGTGGGATACTTTGGCACACACAAGGATCTGGCAAAAGCCTTACAATGATTTGGCTAACAAAATGGATTCGCGAAAACATAAAAGATAGTAGGGTACTCATTATCACAGACCGAGATGAACTAGACGACCAGATAGAAAAACTGTTCAAAGGAGTCAACGAAAGTATCTACCGTACCAAGAGTGGGAGAGACCTAATAAGTGTACTCAATCATAAGACTGAAATGCTAGTTTGTAGTTTGGTACATAAGTTTGGTCGTAATTCAGAAGAAGGGGACTATGATTCCTATATCGAAGAAGTAAGGGCAAATTTGCCCTCTGATTTTAAGGCTAAAGGTAATATTTATGTATTTGTAGATGAATGCCACCGAACCCAATCAGGTAAATTACATGAGGCAATGAAAATGATTTTACCTGATGCGCTCTTCATTGGTTATACCGGAACCCCATTGCTCAAAAAGGATAAACAAAAGAGTATAGAGGTTTTCGGACCGTACATAGGTGAACCATACAAGTTTGATGAAGCTGTAGAGGATGGTGTAGTATTAGATTTACTGTATGAAGCGAGAGATGTAGAACAGTTTGTAACAGATCAGAGAAGTGTCGATGAGTGGTTTGAAGCAGAAACGAAAGGATTAACAGATGTTGCTAAAACCGAGCTTAAAAAACGTTGGGGAACTATGCAAAAGGTATTGGGATCTGAGTCTAGGCTAAATAAGATAGTTATTGATATAGTTAAAGATTTCAAGATAAAGCCGCGTCTATCGTCTGGAGATGGAAATGCAATGTTAGTCTCTGGTTCTGTTTATCAGGCATGTAAATATTACGAACTATTTCAGAAGGTAGGTTTTAAAGAATGTGCCATTATCACCTCATACCAGCCACATCATGGTGATATTAAAGGGGAGGAAACAGGAGAAGGACTAACAGATAAACTTCTAAAGTATGAAGTTTATAAAAAGATGTTGAATGGAAAATCCACAGAGGATTTTGAAGCACTAGCCAAATCTAAATTTATAAACGAGCCCTCAAAAATGAAGTTACTGATAGTCGTGGATAAACTTTTAACAGGTTTTGATGCGCCTTCAGCTACTTATTTATACATTGATAAGTCAATGCAGGATCATGGGCTTTTTCAAGCGATATGCCGTGTAAATAGAGTGGATGACGACAGTAAAGACTATGGGTATATAATAGACTATAAAGATTTGTTTAAGAGCCTTCAGAAATCCATCTCAGATTACACTTCTGAGGTTTTTGATAACTATGATGAAGACGATGTTAAGGGGCTTTTAAAGGATAGATACGAAGAAAGTAAAGAGCGCTTAGAAACCGCTTTAGAATCGGTTAGAGCTATGTGCGAGCCAGTATTGCCAAAAGACGAACCGACATTTATCAAATTCTTTTGTGGTAATGCGGAAGATCCAATGGCTATTAAGGCTACTGAAGAAAAACGTGTCGCACTATACAAAGCTGTCGTCAAATTGATAAGAGCTTATGCCAACGTAGCAAACGAAATGCATAAATTAGGCTATTCGTTAAAGGAGGCTAGTAGTATTAAGGAAGAAGTAAAATATTACTCAGATCTTCGAGAAACCATAAAACGGGCAAGTGGAGACTATTTGGATTTTAAGCGATTTGAACCAGGTATGCGACAGCTTATGGATATGTATCTAGACGCTAAAGCTTCCAAGAAAATATCTGATTTTGAAAATCAAAGCTTAGTTGAACTTATTGTTAAGGTGGGGGAACCTGAAGAGGAATACTCAAATTCAAAAAAACAAGAAGCAGTAGCAGAAACTATAGAAAATAATGTACGTAGGGTAATTATTGAAGAATCCCAGACCAATCCCAAGTACTACGAGCAAATGTCCAAGCTTTTAGATGAAATCATTAAGCAGCGAAAAGAACAGGTCTTAAATTACGTTGAGTACTTGGATCACATCAAAGAACTAGCAAAAAAAGTTTCTAACCCAAAAGATAGCGGATCCTATCCAAGTACTTTAGATAGCCCTGCCAAACGATCACTTTACGACAACTTAGACCAAGATGAGTATCTGGCATTAAGACTTCATGAAGTCATTCAATCTTCAAAATTAGATGGATGGCGTGATGGCGGCATAAAAGAGAAAAAGCTAATGTTAGCGGTAAATAAAGTTCTGGATGATCCAGATAAAACTTTAGAAGTTATGGATATTATTAAAGCACAACGTGAATACTAAACAGGAATCTTTGAAGATAGCTAACGTAGAAATAGATATTGTCCGCAAAGACATAAAGAATATGCATTTAGCCGTTTATCCACCCAATGGTAAAATACGTCTATCAGTGCCTTCCAAAACAGACGAGGAGGTCCTTAGGCTGTTTGCTATTTCAAAATTGGGGTGGATAAAAAAGCATGTTAAGAACTTTCAAGCTCAGCCAAGAGAGTCTATTAGAACCTATGTTTCTGGTGAGAGTCATTATTTTCAAGGTAAGCGTTATATTCTAAATGTGATAGAGCATCAAGGTAAAAGTAAGGTAAGCATAAGGGGAACGAAGTGCTTAGACCTTTATGTTAGGAGAGGATCAACTAGAGAAGATAAAGCTAAGGTTTTAAAAGAGTGGTATAGAAGAAAACTGAAGAAGCAACTTCCAGATATAATTTCCAAATGGGAGAAAGAAATAGGGGTTAAAGCCAGCGATTGGGGTGTACGTCAGATGAAAACCAAGTGGGGTGCTTGTAACATAGAGGAGAAAAGGATATGGTTAAATCTAGAGCTTTCCAAAAAGCCAACGATATGTCTAGAATACATTGTAGTTCATGAGCTTGTTCACTTACTAGAAAGGCATCACAATGACCGTTTTATTCAATATATGGATACATTTATGCCAAAGTGGAGACTCTACCGTAATCAGCTGAATAGCCTGCCTGTGGTTCATAATGACTGGGGATATTAGTAGCGTATGAGTAATTCAAAAGTGGTAAATACAATAGAACGCATTATTGACTACAATGAAATACAGATTCTAATTTTTTAGAATATTATATTATTTACAGAAGCCTTTCTAAAGATGGTTGGCATTCCTGCAGGTAGATATATTTTATGTTATCACTTCGATTTGTAAATCAGTTAGAATTTGCGTGAGGTAGGTTAAATACCCTAGGAATTAGATGTGAATTTGGGTTAACTAGGAATATTCTATAAAATACTATAGACCTTTAATAAAAAGAATCGGAGTCTGGTGCTTGCATTTGTACTTGAATTCACTTTAAATAATTGCAATTCATATCAATAAGAAGCTTGTTTTCCACATGATTAAAAATTCATAACTTAGCTATACGAAATAGATAATAAACATAAAAAAGGTATACAATTCGGATACCCTTTGAAGTTTAGAGTATATAAATAAAAGATATAGTGATGTTTACAGTCGTTGGTTCGAGCCCAACCTGAGGAGCAAAAAAAGCCTGATAATTTTATCAGGCTTTTTTGTTTGCATAAGTTTTAATTACCAATAACCAATATTAAAAATTAAGTTTCCTACCACTTATTGGTAATTAAACTAAAACTAAAAAATACTGTAAGTTACTTATTATTGCTTGCGAAGTACTTAATTAATAATTCATGTAATTTTTCTTGAGATAGTGGCTTTGCCAAATAATCCTGCATGCCATAAAATAAGGATTTATTGATTGTTTGTGTCGTAACGTCTGCAGAAAGCCCTATAATTAGTGTTTCAGGATTATTCTCTTTTATGAGTTTTGTAGCTTCATAACCATCCATTTGAGGCATGTGTATATCCATAAAAATTAGTTGATAATTATTATTTTTTGCCATCTTAACTGCTGAAATACCATCATTGGTTTGTTCTGATTTAATACCAAGGTTTTCCAAAAGCTTGGTTAAGACAAGTATATTTATGTTATTATCATCTACAACTAAAACTTTTAATTCAGAAGAATTGAGATCTGAACTTTTATCATAATTAATCTCACTAGCCTCCAAATCTGATACTTTAAAAGGGATGTTAATCTGAAATGTACTACCTTCTCCAAGTTGACTTTCTACTGAAATTTCACCACCCATTAACTCAACTAAATTCTGACTAATCGCTAGACCAAGACCACTACCTTCATGCTTTTTCTTAATACCTTGATCTACTTGTGTAAATCTTTTAAAAATTTTAGAAAGTGTGTGTTGAGGAATTCCAATGCCTGTATCAGATACTTTAATATTTATAACTACACCATCATTTTTTACAGTCTCTTCGTAAATTACTATGGTGCCACCAGTACTTGTAAATTTTAAAGCGTTTTTTATAAGGTTTATAATGATTTGATTGAACTTACCTTGGTCTCCAATTACAGAGAGATTAGAGTCAGAAACAGGGCTAAGATTTAGGTAAAGATTTTTAGCTTCAAACTCATCTTTAAACTGACTTACTAAGTTAGATACCGCTTCACTTGGTTTAAAGGTAACCTCGTTTAAACTGGCTTTTCCAGACTCAATTTTATCTATCTCCAAAACATCGTTCACTAAGGCTAGAAGGTTTTTAGAAGATTGATCCATTAAATCTATATAGTGATCATGATTATCACGTTTATTTGAGTTTTTTACTAATTGTATTAACCCTAAAATACCATTTAGCGGAGTTCTTATTTCATGACTCATATTAGACAAAAACTCTGTTTTAGCTCTAGAGGCCTTTTCAGCTCTATTTCTCTGTTCACTGAGTTTTTCGTTTGTTATTTTTAATCTTTTATTAGCTTTAAGAGCTCTTAATGCTTCTCGTTTTGCCCTTAAATAGAAATAAATAAGTAAACTCATTAAGGTAGACAGTATCAAACCAAAAAGCAACATATAGTTTATAGAGGAGCTTTTATCACTTAAGAAACTTGCAGAGGCTGGAGTAACTTTAATAGCCCAATTTTGATTATCTAAAGTATCTACTTTAAAAACGTTGGTATACACAAAATCTTGGTTAACAACCTGTTCATTAGGTTCATTTTTTGTGTAAAAGACGCTGTTGTTCTCGTCTCGCATTTCAATACTATAATCTGGGAGATTTTCTGCAAATGCATCAAGATTGTTTTTAAAATCCATACCAGCAGTTATTGTACCTTTAAATTTATTATCAAAATAAACAGGCACATCTACTAAAAAGGCATGTCCACCCTGAGTCATTTTAGACCAAGGTGTAATATTTGTTGAGCCATCTTTACTATGCCTAATCCACTCCTCGCGACGATAATTTATTTTAGATATATCTAACCCAATTGCAGCTTCATTACCTTTTGTTGGGTTTATTTTACGAATTATCATTTGATTATCAATCCATTCTATAAACTTAAAGGAAGCATTTTGTTGCAATATTAATTCTGCATCATTTTCCCAGTAGTAAAAATAGTCGCCATTGGTAATCTCAAACCTATATTTTAAGTTCTCAAGACTTTGTATATCTCTTTTAATTATGGAAAGAAATTTTTTAGAAAGAAGTTCGCCAGAGTTGTGCACCCGTTTCTGTAATGCTAATTTTTGAGCAGTAACAGATTGGTCCCATAGAAATAGAACGAGTAGATTGAGGAGTAAAAAGGAAAAAAAAGGGATTAATACCTCTCTTTTTTTAACTTTTGAAAACATTTGAGGCTTTAAAGTGCTAAATATAATAAAATTATGTAAACTAGACAGTTAAGGCTAGTCATTAGCATATCTTTTGTTTAATTCTTTTAACATCACTTCTGTCATTGCATCCAAATCAAAACTGTGTTGCCAGTTCCAATCATTTCTAGCTACAGAATCATCAATTGTTGATGGCCAACTATCAGCAATGGCTTGCCTAAAATCTGGTTTGTAAGTAATTTCAAAGTCTGGAATGTGATGTTTTATGCTTTCAAAAATTTCTTTTGGTGTAAATGAAATCGCCGAAAGGTTATAAGAAGATCTAATGCTTAAATTTTCAGCAGTTGCTTCCATTAAATCTACCGTTGCTTTTATCGCATCATCCATAAACATCATGGGTAAACTTGTGTTTTCAGAAAGAAAACATTCGTATCTACCAGATTTGATGGCTTCATGATAAATCTCAACAGCATAATCTGTTGTACCACCTCCAGGCATAGCTTTGTGACTAATAATACCAGGATAACGAATGCTCCTAACATCAACACCATATTTTTTATGGTAATACTCGCACCAACGCTCACCAACTTGTTTAGTAATGCCGTATACTGTGGTTGGTTCGCAAATTGTGTGCTGAGGTGTATGGTCTCTTGGAGTTGATGGTCCAAAGACAGCAATACTACTCGGCCAATATACTTTTTTAATGGTACCACCTTTTGCTAAGTTCAAAACATGAAAAAGCGAATTCATGTTAAGATCCCAAGCTTCCATAGGATATTTTTCACCTGTTGCACTTAAAAGCGCAGCCATCAGATAGACTGTATCGATATTGTAGTTAATACAACAATCTTTGATGGCATTAAAATTTTTGGCATCAATAATTTCAAAAGGGCCAGAGTTTACTAAATCTAATTTTCGGGTATTAATATCGCTGGCAATAACATTCTCAACGCCATGTATTTCCCTTAACTTGGTGGTTAGTTCTGTGCCTATTTGTCCACAGGCTCCAATGATTAATATTTTAGAAGGCATAAGTGTAATTAAAGTATTCTCAAAAATATGAAGAATTTATATGTTCAAAAATTAAAATTTTCAAAAAAAACGATGTTTAAGTAAAAAGTTGATAATCTATATTTTAAGAATATACTATAAATTGAAAATAATAGTTTAAGTATATTTACATCAAATAAAAACGGTTATGAGAATTGGATTTTTCCTTCTAAATGTATGTTTTCTCCTCTTCATAAATTGTGGAGATGATAAGTTGTCTTCTGAAGATAATACTGAAGAAAATACGACTCAACAACCAGTTATTACAGCTAAAGCAATAGAGGGTTTTAAATACACGGATTATGTATTAAGCCCAAGAGGTGAAAAAGCTGTAGCAGATTGGGAAAAATATCAAGAATTGGCCATACAGATTAATTATCTCAAAAAAGCAGATTTGTCATTTTTTAATGGCGATAAGGAGCTACTCACAAAGTTTATTGATGAATTTAAAAAACAAACTCCGAGTTTACTTAAAACAAATCCTATCATATCGAGAACCGCAATTATTGAAACTACACTTTTACGATTAAATGAAAATTTAATACTAGATAACATAGACAACCAACTAAAACTACAAAGTGTAAAAGAAGTGTTAGTCGCATTTTCTAATCTTAATTATCAAATAAATAAGAAGTTAGAGCGCGATTTATATGAGAAAATAAAGTCTGAATTCTAGCGCTTTATTTGTGTTAAAGTTTTTTAAAGTTGTAACATTTATCTGTTCTACAGGTCTTATCACTAATTACGTTTAATTCGAATTAACTAAAACCAAATTATGACACGAGCACATTCTTAATACAATCGTTTTCTAGAATGATCAATAGCGAATTGCATGTGACCATAATTAATCAAACAATTAAAAACACATGAAAACCAATCTTAGTCGCGTTCTAGCGATATCAGGTTTGGCTTTCTTTACTGTATTGGGATGTAAGGAAGAAGCCAAGAAAGACACTGCCATGGCAGAAGAGAAAATTCCAGGTATTATTTTGGAAAATATGGACACAAGTGTAAGTCCTAAAGAAGATTTTTACAAGTATGTTAACGGAAAATGGCTAGAAACAAACACCATTCCAGACGATGAAACACGTTGGGGCGGATTTGGTGTATTGCGTAAATCTACGAGAAAAGATGTATTAAATATCTTAAATACATCTAAAGAATTAGGAACATACAAAGAAGGCTCAGACCAGCAAAAAGCATTGTTGATTTTTGAATCTGAGTTAGATACAGTTGCGCGAGATGAAGCTGGTATAAAACCAATACAGCCATTATTAGATAAAATAGATGGGATTAAGAACTTAAACGACATGCAGACAGTTTATGCTTCAACACTAGGAGTAGGAGCGCCATTTGCAGGAATAGGCTCTAATCCTGGGCTTAATGATAGTAGTATGAACATGGCCTGGTTGTTCCCAGCAGGTTTAGGATTACAGCGCGATTATTATTTAGATCAAGACGAAAAAACTAAAGAAATAAGAGGACAATATGTAGATCATATAGCAAGAATGCTTCAATACATAAATTACTCTGAAACTGATGCTAAAGTTGCAGCTGAGAAAATCCTTGCTATGGAAACACAACTTGCTGAACCACGTTTAGATAAAGTTGCTAGTAGAGATATTAGAAATTTCAACAATCCAACATCAGTTGCTGATTTACAAAAAATGGCACCATCTATCAATTGGCAAAAGTTTATGGACGATATGGGAATTGAAAAGAAAGTAGATACGCTTTTGGTAATGCAGCCAAAGTATATGAAGGTTATGGATGCGTTTTTAAGATCAACTTCAATAGAAGATATTAAGACGTTAATGGACTGGAGTACTTTAAACGGAGCCGCAGGTTATTTAACTACAGAAATTGAAAAAGCCAATTGGGAGTTTTATGGAAAAACTTTAAACGGTTCTAAAGCTATGCGTCCTGCAGATGAGCGAGCTCTTGGCACTGTAGATGGAAGTGTTGGTGAAGCTGTGGGCCAACTTTACGTGCAGGCAAAATTTCCACCAGAAGCAAAAGAGAAAGCTGAGAAAATGATAGAAAATGTTATAACAGCATTTCAAAACAGAATTACCAATTTAGATTGGATGAGTGATGAAACTAAAAAGAAAGCTATTGAAAAGCTGGACAAGTTTACTGTGAAAATTGCTTATCCAGATGAGTGGGAAGGCTACTCAGATCTACAAGTAAAAGAAGGAAATTCTTATGCAGAAAACATGTTGGCTGTTAGTGCATGGTCTCAAAACAAAAACTTAAGTGAAATCAACGAGCCTGTGGACAAAACAAAATGGGGAATGCCACCACAAATGGTAAATGCTTACCACAATCCATTAAACAACGAGATTGTTTTTCCAGCAGCAATTTTGCAACCTCCTTTCTACAACTACACAGCAGATGAAGCTGTTAACTACGGTGGAATAGGCGCTGTCATTGGCCATGAAATCTCACATGCCTTTGATGATTCTGGTGCGCGTTTTGATGGTGATGGTAATGTAAATAATTGGTGGACACCTGAAGATTTAGCTGAGTTTGAAAAGCGAGGAAAAGCATTAGCAGATCAGTACTCTGCGATAGAAGTATTGGATAGTGTTTATGTTAATGGCCCTTTTACTTTAGGTGAAAATATAGGTGATTTAGGTGGAGTACTAGGTGCTTATGACGGATTACAATTATACTTTAAAGAAAACGGAAGACCTGATGATATTGATGGATTTACACCAGAGCAACGTTTCTTTATGTCTTGGGCAACAGTATGGAGAACACTTATTAGAGATGAAGCTTTAAGAACACAAATTAATACAGATCCGCACTCTCCAGGTCATATTAGAGCTACACAGCCTTTAAAGAATGTTGATGCTTTTTATGAAGCATTTGATATTAAAGAAGGTGACGCTATGTACTTACCGCCAGAAGAGCGTGTAAGAATATGGTAAACTAAAGGTGAATTAAAACTAAAAAAGCTGCCCATTGGGCAGCTTTTTTGTTCAATATTTTTAAGAATTTAGTTCTTGTTAGCAGCGGCTTGTTGTGCTTTTTGGCTTTCTAATGCTTGTCTGCTAACTTTTGCCAAATTAAAATTAGGATCAATGGCAAGTGCATCATTCATAAGTTTAATAGCAGCATCAATGTTAGCTGATTTATTTTCAGTAAACATTAGTAAGCCTTTTAAACAAAGAAGCGCAGCTTTCATAGACGTTTCATAGGGTTGCTGAGTTTCGTAAAACGCACGTTTCATATCGTCTTTTACATTAGCCAAACCATATTCAATATTAGTTTTAGCACCAGCTAAATCATTCACTTGAATTTTCATATCAGCCATTTCATAAGCTAAATACACATTCGGATCTCTTTTAAATAAAACCTCATAATGCTCTAAAGCTAGTTTTGGTTGATTAAGATTTTTAAGAGCTAAAGCTTTTACTTCAACATTCATATCAGAATCTGAAGCATTTTTTTCTACACCAATAGTGTTTAGAGCTTGCATATATTTACCTTCTGAAAGGTATAAATAAGCTAAAGTATCTTTTCTTGCTACTGAAGGCTCAAGTATATTAAGATGCGTTAATGCATTAATAATACCTTGTACATCACCTTGCTTTTTCATCTCTTTGTAAAAAGTCTCGTAATGTGCTTTTAAATCTGCGTTAGTCTGGGCAAAAACACTTACCGAGAAAAGCATAACAACTGCAATTGTAATCTGTTTCATTATAAATAAAATTTTGAGGGCTAAAACTATAAAATTTTGTCAATATAGCTCTTAATAAACTATTAATTTCTATAGTGCCTGTTTAAAACTGTAGTTCAAAAGTTGTTCCACTTTGGTGCTTGCAATAATTTTTCCTTTACTTTTTTCTGAAGTGTTGAACTGCGGTAGATCTAACCGATGTTGTTTGCAAAAGGCAGTATAGTATTCTTTTTTGGTAGGATGCTCAAGAAATACTGCGTTAAAAACATGATTCCAAATATCTTTTTTTAGGATTAAAGAAATAATATTAATACAATCTTCTTTATGAATAAGATTAACAGGTGCATCTGGGTTAGAAATGTCTGTTCTACCAGCTAAGTACATGGCAGGATGTCTCTGCGCATCGAATAAACCACCAAAACGAATGATTGTAGTATTAAAGTTGGTGTTTTCTTTAAGCATCTTTTCAACAGTAATAAGTTGTTCACTACTGTTGGATGTTGCATTTGGAACAGAATCAGCGTTGTAAGTTGAAAAATCAACATCGTCTTTAAAAACAGAAGTAGTGCTTATGTATATAATGTTTTTGATGTTTTCATATGCTATTACATCCATCAAATGCTGTATTTCAGCCACATGATTTTTATTAGGATTTCGTCTTAAACCAGGCGGAATATTAACGATAACCGATTCGCTTCCTTTTAAAAAATCGATGTAATTTCCACTTATACCATCTTCATTTAGTTGAATATGATAGGCTTCAATGTTGGCATCTTCTAATTTTTTTAGTTTATCTTCTGTGGTAGTTGAGCCTTTAATGTGGTAACCTTCTTTAATAAGGTTTTGGGCTAAATCAAAACCGAGCCAGCCACAACCTATTATACTAATTTGCTTTTTCAAGATGTAATTATGTTTTATGATAAATGTACGTAACAATTACTTAAGAATTTTTTGATTTTGCTAACCGATTAATTTTCAGTAACTTTAAATTAAACACTAAAAACTAAATGTTATGGGAATAAAAAGTTTTCAAGGAGCACGCAAGCAGCAACAGAATACTGCACCAGCAACAGCACTAAAAGTAAGAGATTACATGACCACTAATCTTATAACGTTTAAACCAGACCAAACAGTGCAAGAAGTGGTAGAATCTCTTATAAAGTATAAAATTTCTGGTGGACCAGTGGTTAATGAGAGGCAAGAATTGGTTGGTATTATATCAGAAGGTGATTGTCTAAAGCAACTTAGCGAAAGTCGTTATTATAATATGCCATTGGAACACGATAATGTAGAAAAACGTATGGCAAGAGATGTAGAAACTATAGATGGTAATATGGATGTTTTTGACGCAGCCAATAAGTTTTTAAACTCTAAACGCAGACGTTTTCCTATTGTAGAAAATGGTAAGTTGGTAGGTCAGATTAGTCAGAAAGATATTCTTAAGGCCGCTTTACAACTTAAAGGAGAGAATTGGAATAGCAGCACAAAAGGTTAATCATTTCGTTTTACTAAAGCATAATAATCTCCTTCCAGAGGAAGGTAGCCTTGGTCATATACAAAATAGTATATAGCACCTGCCTTTGTGGTGTATATACTTGTAAAATAGTTAAAGTCAAACCCCTTTTCTATGAGTTTGGCTCTAGAGCATTTTGTTTTTTTGTTAGGGTTTAACGCTTCTAAAATTCTGTAGTTTTTTCTTAGCCTATTATTTGTGTTTCGTATTAGATTTTTAGAGTCTTTGTTAATACGATTATTATGTGCGTTTCTGCAACTGTCGCTACAAAACTTTTTGTCAATCCGACCAATAATTCGATCTCCGCACTCAGGACACGTTTTATGCATAAGCTAATTTTTGAATACTACAAATTACAAAATATTCGTTTACAAACGCTTGTAATTAAACTGAAAGATTTTTCTTATAAAATTTTACCATGTATCTGGTTATTATTCTTTATTTTTGACGTGTTAAGATTTTTAAGGGGAATCTTAATATAATCCATTGAACTCTTAAATTAATAGCTAACACAAAGCACCTCTGCTAGGAGGTGCTTTTTTTATTTCCAGATATTTAACATCTATGTAGAGGATCTAAAGTACATACCAATACAATTGAGAACTTTTGGTCTGTTTTAAAGCGTGGTCTTTATGGTATTTACCACCAAGTAAGTGATAAGCATTTAGAACGTTATTTAGATGAGTATTCGGCTAGATTTAATACTCGTTCTTTAGATAGTCAAGAGCGTTTTGAAAAGTTTTTACAAGATAGTGAAAGTACTTTGAGTTATAAGAGATTAACTAATATATAAAATACAAAGAGACCGCTACAATAGCGGTCTCTTTTATATTTTGAATTAATTAATTTTCTAATTTTTGACACTTAACACATTAATGTCTAATGTCGTTTAAATGATTGAATTTCATAATTTTAGAATTTTGAAGTTAAACAAATATATAATAAATAATGTAAATATTGTGCCAATGTTGTGTTAATCTGGAATTATTTCCATTGTTTCACCAGAATTGAACTTGCCACAAACTATATGTGACTTTCTATCAGTATATTTCATTTTATGAACTTTTCTACTACCAGACTTAGAATGGTATGATACTATCTGAAACTCTACCCATTCATTGTTTTTGTCCCATTCTTTCTCTAAATTTCCATTTAAAGCAATTTGTCGACAATTATCAAAATAAGTTGTATTCTTTTCTTTTGTACCAACTATAAATTTTACTGAATTTCTTTTTTTAAAAGCAATATCTCTAGCTTCATAATTTTTATTTCCGACAGTTGGACCTTCAAACCAATCCTCCATTATAAACATTTGATATGACACATCTTCAATGTTAGATTTGGTTCTATTTATAATTTTTAAAACATATTCATATTGAAGGTTGCCATGCTCATCTTTAATATGATTACCATTTTCATCTAGTTTTTTTTCTTTAGCTATGTGATCACTAATTTCAATTTTTGGCTTAATACTCTTCATTATGTAATAGTAAACAACAGCCGCTACTACTCCAGATATAATACCATAGAACAAAGTCAGGCACACATCTAATGCGATGTTTAGATATAAAATACTCATACGTTAACTTTTATTTCTACTTAAGGGATAGAATCGCTAATATATAATTTTTTTTAAAATACATTGACTATCTTTGTTTTATGACTAAAAATCACGACAAAAAACCTACCAACAAAAACGGTAGTTTAAAAATTAAAGGCACTTTGGACGACGTTCTAAAGGTGTCAGTTCTTCAACCTAAAGAGGACAATAAAGATAAAAAGGATGATTAATTCTATAATGTTAGTAGAATTATAGATAAGATCGTCACGTTCATTGACTGCAATAGTTTAATTAGACCTTGAATGGTCGGCAAGGTGCTCAATCTCGAATTGCTGAATTAGTGGCAAGGGTAAGACGGTTAAATGAATTGCGTACTTCTCAAAAAAGCGAAATCTCGCTAACGTAAAATTACTTATAATGTTTGTGGTAAATTGTATATAGATGCCTATAATAACAAAGCATTATACGTTTGCAAACGACTACAAACATTTACAAACGAAATTAAATAGGTAACTACCGACTAAAGTTTGCTAGTCATCTCATCTTTGCAGTGTTGAATCATTGAAGGTTCAATTGTATTAACTGTTTAACATATAAAATTTAGAACACATGAACACATTAAAAAACAAAGTACAGTTGATTGGTAATTTAGGAAAAGACCCAGAAATCATTAACCTTGAGTCTGGTAAAATGTTGGCAAAGTTTTCCATCGCTACTAATGAAAGTTACAAAAATGCCAATGGTGAAAAAGTAACAGACACACAATGGCACAATATTGTGGCTTGGGGAAAAACAGCTCAGATTATTGAAAAATTTGTAACCAAAGGTAAAGAAGTAGCTATAGAAGGTAAGTTGACAACACGCTCTTGGGAAGACAAAGACGGTATGAAACGTTACACCACAGAAGTGGTTTGTAATGAGTTGTTAATGTTAGGAAAGTAAAAGTGTAATTACATAAAAAAATAGACATCAGAAGATAAATAAAAACTTAAAAGATTCTTCTGATGTCTTTATGTATTGCAGATTATAGGTCTACAAATTGTATTTAATAATTTGAAAAAATACTCTTTACCAATTAACTAACTCTTATCAAATTATATAATACTATTCCTTGTTTATTGTGCACTCCAACCTCCATCTAAGGCAAAAGAAGTGCCTGTTATCGTTGCAGAGCTATCCTTAGCCAATAATAAAGCCATATCGGCAATAGCTTTTAATGGTACAAACTCTTTAACAGCTTGTTTTTTTAGCATTACTTTTTCAACGACTTCTTCTTTAGACATTTGGTGCGCTTTTGCTTGGTCTTTTATTTGACCTTCTACTAACGGTGTTTTTACATACCCAGGGCAAATGGCATTACATGTGATATTATGGTTTGCTCCTTCTAATGCCAATACTTTGGTCATGCCAATAACACCATGCTTTGCTGCGACATATGCTGTTTTATATTCTGAGGCTCTTAACCCATGAACCGAAGAAATATTAATAATCCTACCGAATTTTTGAGATTTCATGTATGGCCAAGCAGCTTTTGATGCGTAGAAAGCCGCATTCATATTCACAGCTATGATGTTTTCATATTTTGTATTTGGAAATTCCTCAATAGGTGATACAAATTGAATACCTGCATTGTTGATTAAAACATGGATTGTTCCAAGTGTTTCAATGGTTTGTTGAACAAGATTCTCTATGGCTTCAGACTGTAACATATTGGCATTAGAAAATGAAGTTGTAATCTTGTATTCTTCACCTATAGATTTGGCAATCTCTTCACCATTATCTTCTAAGCCGTGAAACATAATATTATAACCTTCCTTAGCAAAATGTTTGGCTATACCAAGACCTATACCGCTTGTGCTTCCTGTAATGAGAGCTACTTTATTCATTATTTAAAAAATTTAACAAAGCATGATTAAAAGCCTCTGGTTGATCTAAAACAGCTCCGTGTCTAGAGTTTTCTATTACTACTAGTTTAGCATTTGGTAGTCTTGATACGTACTCTTCTTTGAAAGAAACAGGTGTGTAATCCATGTCTGAAGCTACGACTAGAGTTTTGGTTTTTATATCTTTTAGTTTTTCGCCCAGTCCCCAATTCATAAGTGTGGTGAAGGATTTGTAATACGCATTATAATCGTTTAGTTTGCAACGCTCTTCAAACTCGTTTCTTAAACCTATTTGGTGATCTTCGGGAAACATGTTAAATGAAATCTCTTTAGCTAATGCTTCAAGCCCTTTAGTTTCCAAAAACTTAGTACGACTATGGAGTAGATCTTCACCAATTTGTCCCATATTATTAAAATCTGGGCCACTATTAACAATTACAAGCTTATCAAGATATTCCGGATGTTTTGCTGCAAAGTCAAAAGCCACTGCGCCACCCATCGAGAAACCTATTAAAGTTGCTTTTTTTATGTCTAGGGCTTCTAAAAAACATTTAACATCTTCAGTCATTAAATGTACACCGTAATCCGTTTTCGGTATCGTTGATTTGCCATGACCTCGTAAATCTAAAGTTATAACTCTAAAGTACTTAGAGAAGAATGGGACTTGAGCGTCCCAATCTTTTTTTGTAGAGCCCAAACCATGAAGCATTAGCAAAACATTGCCAGAGCCTACATTTTCATAATCTAGGTCAATATTATTAACTCTAATTTGTGGCATTAGAAAAACGTTTAGTTGTTACTGGTTCTTTTTGTTTTTTGTAAAATTGAGATTGTATTTTAATTCAAAAGAAATTAGCCTACCAATTGCTGGAGAAGCCACAAACTCTCTCATTTCTGTGTCAAACAAATTGGTAACATTTAAACCAAACGAAACGTTGTCATTTAAGGTGTATCCTACGTTGGCATCAATTACAAAGCCACCTAGTGGACCATAGTTCCATGTTCTTCCTACTTGGGCATTTTCTACGATTTCATTAACACCATCACCATCTAAATCTTGAGTTTTCGCAGCTACATTGATACCAGAGAAGAAATCATAATCTTCTATCCAACGGCCAAAAACGGCACCGTAGAATTTATTTTTTGTGTAATGCAATCCAAGATTTACTTTATTGGCAGGTGTGTTTATTGGTAACTCGCTTTCTAAAACCACACCATCTAGGTTACCATCGTTGTTGAGGTCGTCTGTGTCTATTGCACTTCCAAAATAAGAATAATTAAGCGTTGCTCTTACTGCATCAGAGAAATAATAGTTTAACCCGATATCAAAGCCGTAAGTATCAACTTGTCCAAAATTGCTATATGTAAGTAAAAATGGTGAAGCACTTGCACCAGGTACTACATCATCAATTGGCTGACCACCTATTTCGGTAACAAAAATACCATTCTCTGCATCAGCAATATTACGTAATGGACTTATGAAATTTTCTGACATGTTGTAATAAACACTTGTATCAATAAATAGTTTATCAGCTAATTGTCCTTTAAAGCCAAGTTCGAACGTGTTAATTGTTTCAACTTCTAACGGATCAATTACAGAACCATCACTTCGTGTAAATCCTTCGCCATTTCCTAAAACTAGACCACCAAATAGATTACCACTAAGGTTAAGTATCGACGGTACCGCCATACCTCTTCCGTAGGTAAGTCTAAACGTTCCTGCATCTATTGCTTTTGTAATAGCGGCTTTTGGTAGTATATTGGTGCCGTACAAATCATGATTATCTGCTCGTATACCTGCTAAGAAATTCCAGCCAGAGTCTAATTTATATTCAAATTGTCCGTAAACACCTGTTTGTCCTATTTCTATCGGTCCATCTTGGTCTAATAGATAAGTACCTTTAGAATCTGCCATGTCTAACTGGTATTGCGCACCAACCGTTAGGTGAAAGTTACCCCAATTATTATTGTACTGTGCTTCTGCGTTAAAACGTTCGGATGCGTCCCTAAATAAAGCCCCTCTTGGTATAGCTATACCAAAAGCAGGTACCCATTGCTCAAAAAGCGCACGATCCCAAGCTTCTTCTTCAGAGAAACCATTTTCAATAAAAGAAACATAGTTTTGTGTACGCTGATTGATGGCGTAAGTCTCATCTGTTCTACTCCATGTGTAATATGCATTGGCGAAGAAGTTTTTAGAAACAAATTTTAACTGTGCAAGGTCTATAGTCCAATCTTTAATTTGGTTTCTACCTGCATTAGTTACCCCTAAATTGGTATTATTGCTGTGACCATAGTATCCGATAAGTTCAGACTGCTTACCAGTCTTGTAGTGTACTGCACCACCATATCTTAATATATCAAAATCACGATCTAATCTCTCTTCTGTATATGCTGTATTACCAACGTAGACTGAGTCCACATACTGAAACTCCCTACCAGCTGTTCTTTCAAAATGAACTTTGTATGATAATCTATCATTGATAACCTGAGCATGGCGTAAACGACCTGTGATAACGTTTTGGTTACCACCACCAAAAACGAGAGTAGTTCCTTCAGATGTTCTCGGGTTTTTTGTAATTGTACTCACTAAACCATTGTGAGCGTTAGGTCCGTAGAGTGTTCCGTTAGGTCCTAAAAGAATTTCAACACGTTTTATATCATCTTTAGTAACTGTTGAGAATGTTCCGAATGGTAGTCCTGTGGCTATGAGCATTGAAACCCTGTCATCTGTAACCTGAAGGTTTTTTGAATTAAAAGCTGAGTTAAAACCTCTAATATTAATACCTGTTCCTAAAACACCTGTACGAACAAAGTCCACACCCTTTTGTCTTGCGGCAAGTTCTCCGATATTAAAACTTGGGAACTGTTGGATGTCTTGTGCTCTAATAACACTAACAGAAGCTGGCACGTCTGTAATTTTTTGAGGCTGCTTGCTCGAAGTGATAATAACTTCGTTTAGCAAACTGTCAGACTCTTTTAATATTGTATTTAGCATTGTTGTTTGTCCTGCTGTAACAGAAATATCTTGTGTTACAGTTTCAAAACCTACGTATGAAATTGAAACACTATGAGTGCCTTCGGCAACATCGTTAATAGTAAAATTACCGTCAAAATCTGTAACAGCACCTTTGTCTAACGCTTCAATATAAACAGTTGCTCCTGATAATGGCATACCATCTCCAAGAGTTATTTTCCCTTCTATTTTTCCTGTGTTTTGAGCACTAGCAAATAGAGAGCCAATAAGGGTTAGTAATAGTAATAATTGTTTCATAATTATAGATTAGTTGTTTGATTACATTTTATTGCAATCTATTATGAAAAAGAAAACATACACGTTTAAAAAAGAAAGTATCAAAATGTGACTTTTTATAGTTATGAGATCAGAAAAGAGGTTTAGCTTCTATTTTTGTAGTTTTTTAAACGTTTTTTTAGATGTGTGACTTTAGCTTTAAAAATGCCTCAGGTAGATTTTTAGAAAGCTGATCTATAACCTTTAATATTAACTGTTTTTGGTTTAAGGTAGGCTCAATACATTTTAGAGGTTCCTTTATTTCGTTAAATAATTTTTCAGAATTTATTTTGCCCTCCATATACCTAGAGAGTGATATGCTCCAAGATATATTAGGGACATAATTCTTTTTCTTTTGATGTTCCTTTTCTTTTTTGATAAGATTGAATTTTGAGGACAGCTTTAAAACTTCATCATATTTTTCTCTCGAAATTAAAATATTAATATATGAGGTAAAAAAGTGATGCCAACGGTGCTGAAGAACTTCGTTTTTATATTTTTTTAAAAATGTTTTAGCAGTGGCCTCTGCAAGTTCTACTTTGTCCAATTCAGCATATATTCGGATTAAGTACGAACAAAATCCTATTTTTTGATGGTAATTATTTACATCCCTGTATAACTCCTTGTAGTTTTCAAAGAGCTCAAAAGCCCGCTTAAAATTACCGTTTCTAAGTAAGATAGCTGCCAAATTATTTACGTACATTAATGTATCATTATTGTTTTGGCGAATGGAGAGGTATCCGTAATACTCAGCTTCCTTAAATTCGTTTTGCTTAGAATGTAGTAATACTCTGCTGGCATAGTAATTAGAGAGCAAACGTCTCGAGTACATTTCGCCCTTACTAAAATGAACGTCAATTTGGTCAAAAAGAGACTTTAACTTTTCGTTTTCGTTATAATTGGTGTACATAAATGCCAATAAAACAAAGGCTTGATACCTGTTTTTACCATCAAGGTCTTGATTGTTAAAGACTTCAGACAGCCAAGATTCTAAATGCTTTGTTTCGTTATTATTTAGTGTATATTGGTTGGTGATTTCTGTTGTTGCTGCATAAAGTTTTTCGTGAATAGAGATCGACTTTTTGTAAGCTGATTCGTAATTGTTTAAAAAGCGCGCAATGATCTCGTGGTCTTTATAGCGCATTCTAACCAATAAATACGACTTGTACTCTTTTGCAAGCTCATAAAGGCTTTGAAAGTTGTATTCGATAGCTTTATATTGAATAATGTACTGAAGGAACTCTAACTCCTCAGCTGAAGTAATGGCATCTGTTAGAATTTTCTTTTTGAGAGAAATGAGCCAATCTATAGTGGCATCTACATCTATATAAAGCAACTTTTTTTCAATCCAATCTTTGATATAGGAATACTTTCTTTTGTTAATTGTAGTGTCATATTCCTTAAATTCTAGTTTAGATAGTGCATTAGAAATTAACAGATTTATGATTTGAAGCTTTTCTCCATCAGTAAATTGAATTATTCTTTTTAAATAATTGGCTTCATGTGGGAGTATGGTTTTGCTAAACTCTGTAAATTTCTTGAGCTTCTGTTTCAAACGTTAATATTTATTTTTTATGGTCATACTTCGACGGCGCTCAGCACAGGTAAGGAACATTTCATTAATCAGTCTTGTTTACAAATGTATTAATTAGAGTGTTGATCCCTTCAGGTTTTTCAAATTGAACAAAATGCCCAGATTCATCAATATACTCTACGATTACCGATTTGATTTGCTCTTTTGCGATTTCACCAATTTTTTCTACTGATAATGTTGGGTGAAAATAACGATTTGGAATAAGCATGTCGTTTTTTCCAAAAATGACTAATGTCTTTTGGTTAATATCTTTTAAATTCTCAAAAACAGGATCGTCAATCATACCAGACACACTCTTTACAATGGCTTCGCAATGTGCATCAAAATCAGAAGAGGATTTTATGTTAATTCTGTCTTCAATCATTTTAGAGACATCTTCTGGTTGCTTGTAAAAGTTTAACGCATAGTTTTTTCTTATTTGCTCATCTGTGGTATACTTCACCATTTCTGAAGTATAGATATTTCTAATCATATCACCTTCGGTTTTTGTAAACTGTTCTAAACCTGCAGGCGCTACTAAAATGAGTTTGTCAATGACTTCAGGATATTGTACAGCTATTTTTATGCTAGCTTGCCCGCCCATTGAGTGGCCTACTAAAACAACATTTTTCAGTTTTAATTTTTGAAGAAATTGGTAAACAACATCTGCAAAAAAAGTAGGAGTATAATCCACTTTTGGTTTTGAAGATTTACCATAGCCAGGTAGATCTAAAGCAATGCAGGTGTAGTTTTTACTTAATGTCTCAATATTTTTAGACCATGCGTCAGAATTACTGCTTAAACCATGTAAGAACAAGAGGGTTTTGTTGCCGTTACCTTCCTTTACATAGCTAATGTCTAAGCTGTCTAAAGTGAGTGATTTTGTTTCGAATTTATATTCTGAAAGGACTTCTTTCATAGGTTTTGATTCTTGTTGTGAGAAAATTGGAGTGCTAATTAGTGTTAATAATAGAACTAATTTTAGTTGTTTCATCTTTATTAAGTTTTTATCGAATTGAAATACTTCAATAATTTTATTCTAGATACTTTTCCGATACTCGTTAATGGTATATCGTCTAAGAAGAAAATGTACTTAGGATGTTTGTAAGCCACTAATCTTTCCTTTAAAAGTTCTCTTATATCTTGTGCTGTTAATGCTTTATTTGTTGCTGTAACAAAAGCAATGCCACATTCTCCCCATTTTTCATCTTTTATACTTAAAACCACAGCTTTTTTAATGCCAGCTAATGCTTCTAGGTGGGTTTCTATTTCCTGAGGATAAATATTTTCTCCACCCGAAATATACATGTCGTTTTTACGCCCTTTTACATATAGGTAGCCTTCACGATCTTTATAAGCAAAATCACCTGTAAAGAGCCAGCCTCTTTTAATGCTATTACTCGTGGCTACAGAGTTGTTCCAATACCCTGGAGTTACGATATTGCCCTTAATACAAAGTTCTCCAATGGTGTTGTTTTTTACAATTTTTCCGTTCTTATCCACAATTTTAGTTTCGAGATAGAAGTTGGGTTTTCCTATAGAGTTAGGTTTTAATTGTGCCATTTTATGATGAAGCGAAGTAATACTTGGACCTGCTTCTGTAAGGCCATAACCTGGCCTTATGTAGATGTTCTTTTCGTTTTTCCAATGCGAGACTAATTCTGGTGGTACTTTTTCCCCTCCTGAGATTATATATCTTAATTTTTTTAAGCTAATAGTTTTAAAGCATGGTTCTTTTTGCATCATTAACAACATGGTTGGCAAAGCCATAAAAAGAGTCGTCCTGTTAGCCTCTAAAAGTTGAAGCACTTTTCTGGGGTTAAACTTCTCTAGCATACCAATATGTGCTCCTTTGTGTAACAAAGGTGTTAAAAACACATTCCAACCCGAAGTATGATAGGGTGGAAGTGTATTTATAGTAGAGTCTCTAAATGTTATCCCTAGCTGCATGGATGTATTTAAACTATTCCAAAACAACATTTTATTAGTGTAAATGACACCTTTCGGTCGTCCTGTTGTACCAGAAGTATAGAATATAAATAGTGGACTGTTTTCCTTTATTTTATAAGTTGTAGATTCATTATTTACAGTATCATCTAAATAAAAATGTCTAACATCTTTAATGTTAAAGCTATGTTTACTTGTAATATTTAGCGCTTCGTACTTTTCAGAGTGATTATTACTATAAATAAATAGACTAGGTGTACAGTCTAAAATCAGCTTTTGGATTTCGTTAACAGAGAACCTATAGTTTAATGGCACCAAGATAATTCCCAGGCGTTGGCAAGCTACAAATAGAACAATGTATTCTAGGCCATGCTCTGCTAAAACAGCTACTCTGTCACCTTCTTGTAATCCATTTTTTTTGAATTTTGCTACTAAACGATTAGCGTAGGTATTAAGATCGCTATATGAGTATTGCTCACCACTATCGTAAGAGGTAAGTGCAATTTTGTTTGGCGTGTAATCAGCCCATTTAGCGGTCCAGTCTAGCGTATTCACGTTGTTTATTTAAATCTAGTTTGTAAAATACGAATCCTATAATTAACGAAGAAACAATTCCGATAGCGGCTGATACTCCAGGATTATTTACAGGTTCTTGCATGTATGGTGTTAATCTTCCGTAATATATGCCAAAGTGCACTACAATAGCTGTAATACTAGCAATAAGTACAGAACGTGTACTTACGTTTTTTAAGAATGTACCAAATAGAACAGGAACAAAAGCTGCGGCGAAATAGGCATATACACCATTCTGAGCAAAAATAGCTACGCTTACGTCGGGCGACTTAATTTGTTGCCAGCTCAAAACAAAGCTGACGATGGCTAAACCGATAATAACCATTTTATTTACCATGATGGTTTTGCTTCCTAGCTTGTTTTTTGAAATAGGATCTATGATATCTGAAGTAATGGTGATCGACAATGATTGAATTAAACTTTCTAGTGTTGAAAGTCCTGCTGAAATTAAGCCAACAACAATAATTAGCCCAACACCAACAGAAAACTTGGTAACTACGTAGGTTGGAATGATTTCATCCATTTTTAATTTATTGCCGTTTACCATAAAATCTGGAAAACTAATTCTGGCATAAAGGCCTACAATTACTACCAAAAAGAATACGATCATAAAGATGATTCCACTAGCTAAATAGGTGTTTATTTTGCTAGAATCTTTGAGTAAAAGCGATTTGGTGATAATATGAGGTTGACAAACAATAGCAACGCCAATGACTATTTGTGTGGCAATAATTTCAAAATAGTCTCTAAAAAGAAAACTACTCTCGTTAGTAGGCTTTGTAAGGTTAGGATCAATTACATTTAGTTTTTTTACTATACCACCTATACCTTCTGAAAAGAACTCCCAACCAGAGCCTATTAAAATTAAAGCGACAATAAACATAATTACTGCCTGAATAGTATTGGTATAAACCATAGAATTTGCACCTCCAAACATCATGTAGCCAAACACAAAAGTAGTTATAGAGAGCAAAATATAGAATGGGTCTGCATTTAGTGCTTTTGAGATGACTTGTGTTAAACCAACATTAATAAGCACAATAAAAGTGATTAAAAGCAAGGCAATAATTCCGAAGAAAAAGGCATAATTTTTACTCTTATAGCGTTTGCCAATCCACTGTGCCATGGTCGTGGCTTTTACCGCATTTCCTTGCTTTACAAAACCTTTAGTAAATACTATGAGTGAAATAAATGCCGCAATAGGCAGTACAATAGCGAATGAAATAATTCCAGAAAAACCATAAAGTGCAATAAAACCAGGATTGATTATAAATGTAGCTGCACTTGTCATAGACGCAGCTAAAGACAAACCAACGACCCAAGCAGGAAAACCTAAATTCCCAACTGCATAATCTTTAATATTGGTGTTTTTTCGAGCTCCTCGTATTACAAAATAGAGTATAACTAAAGCATAAACTGCTAGTAAAATATACATGTAGGTTACCCATTGGTCTGATGCTACCATAATTTATTAACGTATCTTACTAACAAATAAAAAATAAATCTATAACTAATAGATTTTGTTTTAGTGTAAATATAGTATGACTATTAATTATATATGAATATTTTTAAAATAAACATTAATAAAATTTAATATTAAATAAGGTGTGACTATTAAAAAATAGCGCAACTTAATTGAAGTTGCGCTATAAAAAACACTTTTAAAATTCTTTTTATACAGTTTCAGTTTCTAATGGCTGTGCCTCAGGAAAATCAACTGGTACTTGTGTAGTACTGTGCACATAATTAGAGATGGTTTTGTCTCCCACTAAAGAAATAGTGTCTATTAAATTAGCTTTGGTGTAACCAGCGTTAAAGAAGTTTTCTAAAACCTCAGCGTCTGTACGACCTCTATTTTCTGTAATGTTTTTTGCCAATTTTGCAAGTGCATCTAATTTGGTATTTACAGAAGAAAAGCCAGCTCTTAATTCTAAAATTTGTTCGTCTGTAAAACCATTCATTTTACCAATTGCAGTGTGTGCAGATAAACAATAGATACAGTCGTTTACTTGGCTTACTGCTAAGTTTACGACCTCTTTTTCTTTAGCCGATAAAGATGTTTTTGCATTGGCAAAGTTTAAGTAGTTCTCTAAAGCAGTATCGCTGTGTGCATAAGTTGCGTATAAGTTTGGTACAAATCCTAAAGCTTTTTTTAGGTTGTCAAAAATTGCTTGGTTGTTTTCACTAACGTTTTCTCTTGTAGGTACATTAAATGTGCTCATAATTTTAATTTTTTATGCTGAATAAATCAGCGATTATTATTTGATTTTTTTGATAGTACAAAGTTGCAGTAGAAAGGGAAGTAATAGAATGAAAATACTTCCCTTGCACATGTCAATATTTCCTTAAGGGTTAATGTGTGGTTTTTCGGCGTCACAGTAATAATCATGCAATTGCTCGTGTTCACAATGCGTATTAGATAATGTGCTTGTTACAATACGTTTAGGGCTTTTTGCAAATATTTCAATGAGATTGAATATTGATTTAATGGAATGTTTCATCTTTTATAGTTTTAAAAATTACACTACAAAGATGAAGTAAGCAGTAAGAGAATAGAATGAAGAATTTACCCTTAGTCTTGTCAATATTTCCTAAACAAAAGCAGGAAGTGCTTTTTTGAATTCTGAAGGTGATTGAGAAGTATACTTTTTAAATAATCTACTAAGATGCGAAGCATCGTCAAAACCAATTTCGTAAGCGATTTCTTTTGCAGATTTATCGGTATAGGTCAACAAGCGTTTAGCTTCTAAAACAATTCTTTGATGAATAATTTGTAACGGACTACGGTTAAGTTTTGTAAAATTATTAGAAAGGGTTTTTGGTGACTTGAAGAGTTTTTCAGCATAAAAAGACACACTATGCTCTTCTTTAAAATGCTGCTCTACTAATACATTGAAAGCTCTTAGTAAGTCTACCTTAGAACTTTTTGGGGTTTCAATAATACCTTCTTTTGCTTTTAGTAAGCGTGTACTTTTTATGATAAATCGACCCATCAACATTCTAAGCATTTCGGCTTGTATATTGTCTTTGGTCTCTAGCTCGTCAATAAAAACTTCGTGAAGTGTATTGTACTTTTGTTGTTCTCTTTCATCTAGGCTTATTATTGGGATATTGGTATTGCCAAAAAACAACATACCAGCACAACTCACTTCATGATCGTGATCTTTTATGCAGTAGAACTCCCTATTGAATTGATATACGATTAGGTCTAAACCACTTATATATCGTACATATTGTATTGGTGTGAGTGCTAAAATATGATTTGGTGGAAGCGTAATAGGTATACTATCAACAATGAGTTCTATAGGTTGAGACTTAGCCCAAATAAAAGTGTAAAGATTAACTTGTTGTGCTTTTTTTAATAGAGTAAGATCTTCGGAATTACCAATACTAAAAATCGCACCAGTAGAAAATTCGCTAAAAGTATATTTCATGTGTAAGTAAGTCTACATAGAATACAAAACATTACACCGTTAAACGTTTTTATGCAACTTTTTTAATAAGATCAAAGCAAGGGCACTTTTTACATCGCTTATGCTCTGCCTTTTTATATTTCTTACAGCATTTAGACTTTACTTTACCTAAAGTTTCTATACCAGAAGTTTCAAGAACTTTAATGCGTTCTTTTTTAAGTTTTTTATCTTTTTTCTTTTTGCCCATATTGACTTAAAAATCAACAGGGCAAAAATAATTATTTTAATTTATTCTAAATAAATTTTAACATTATATACCTGGTCCAGGTGTCTGAGCCGCAGAGCTTACAGTTAATTGCTGTATATCTCTGTCAAACAAATAAAGCCCTCCTTTATCATCTCCGATCATGTTTATTTTATCCAAAATGGTTCTGGCTACAGCTTCTTCTTCTATTTGTTCAGCTACATACCACTGTAAGAAATTGTGTGTCGCATAGTCTTTTTCTTGTAGGGCTATATGGACAAGCTCATTAATGCTTTCTGACACAAAAATTTCGTGATCCAACAGTTTTTGAAACATTTCCTGAAACGAATTAAACGTCACATTAGGTGCATTTAATTCTGAAACATGTGCATGGCCACCACGCTCGTTAATAAATTTCACAAGCTTTAACATGTGCTCACGCTCTTCATCAGACTGATCGTACATGAAGTTTGAAATGCCTTCTAGGCCTTTTACTTCGGCCCATACTGCCATGGCTAAGTATACTTGAGAAGATTCAGCCTCTATACGGATTTGCTTGTTCAAAGCAGTTTCTATTGATTTTGATAACATAATTCCTTTCTTTTTTATAAAAATAGTAACTAAAAACTAAAAACTAAGTTAATAGTTTGTTCTAGGACTTATTCAGATTTAATCTAATTTGGACTTGATTTTTGATTTTACGTCACAATTATTTCATATTTGTAATGCTAATGAAAACATCAATAGTACATAGAGCACCAAAATCACTGATGTGTCAGTGGGATTATCGTGGAAATAGTATCGAATTATTTCAACGAGAAAGGACGTTATGTATCTATTTTAGTCATTATTAACAGATGATTTAGACTTAAACCATTATAATAGATTACAAGCGTCCAAGAAATTGGGCGCTTTTTTTATGTAAAAACAAAGCGATTGATAGAAATAAACATAAAAACTGAAAAAAAATATCGAAACGAATTGAAACAAGATTTTAACAACTAAAATATAAGCTTTGAAGATTAAGCAATTGGGAGACAAACTTTTGCGAAAAACCTTCAAGTATCTGCATAAAGCGGACAGGATTTTCTTTGTTTAAAAAGGAAGTTAAATAATTGATAATCAATAAATTAAATTCAATTTTATTTGGAAGTTTCAAAAAATCAATTTTATATTTGCACCGCAGAATCAAACAAGCAGATTCGCATAAAACAAAAACAATAATAAAAACAAGAAGCCATGCTAAAGCATTGTATAGCATTTCAAAATTTTAATCAGCCAACAAGTATGGTTGAACGTGGCCTCGAGTCGTATAAAAAATGGCTTCGGTATATTTCTGAAATATCTGCTTATAAATAGGCAGATCAACTTCCAGAGAAAAATCCGAAGCAATAAAACTGTTTCGGATTTTTTTATGTCTCAATATTAATATTTAATCAAAAACAAACAGTTTTAAAAGCATCCATTAAAGGCGATGCATTTAAGACAGTATTAACTACTGAATAAAGGAAAAATGGGAAATATATTACAAAACATACACTTGTTTAGAGCCATTGAAGCATACCCTTGGGAATTAGAAAAAGCAGTAGAAGCCTTACACTACGCGTTGTCTTACGACCCAGAAAATGCTAAAGCTTTGCACTTAATGGCAAAAGTATATGCAGAGCAACTGGGTGATTACGAAACAGCTAAGACATATTACGAAAGTGCCTTAGCGAGCAGATTGGATTTAACAGATATTTATCCAGATTACATACGGTTATTAACCAATAACGAGGACTTTGAAGAAGCTCAAAAAGTTATTGATTTTGCCAAGACTGTAAAAGGTATAGATAAGGCTGGTATAGCGCTGGCACAAGGTCAATTGTTTGAGAGTATGGCTCAGTTTGAAGACGCAGAACGCGCTTTAAAAGAAGCAAAGCAATTAGCGTTGAATGATGATTTTATAAGTTTTGTTGATAACGTGTTGTCTCGTGTAAAAAAGAAAAGAAAAGCACAGGCAAACGAAAACAGGATATTAGAAAATCAGGTGAAAAAAGAGACTGAAGCACAACCAAAAAGTTGGTTTCAGAATCGGTTGAATAATTTATTGTAATAAAAAAAGAAAGGAGAATAAACAAATCGGCAAATCTCGGTTTGCCGATTTAATGGGAATGCGTCCAAGTAGGAGAGTGGAGTCAGTCTGTAAAACTGATGCATAGGCTTAATAGGTTCGAATCCTATGATTCCCACAACTAGTATCGTAGTTCAATGGTAGAGCACTCGGTTGTCTCCCGAGAAGTTGCGAGTTCGAATCTCGTCGGTACTGCAAAGCAGAACAAGAGATGAGAAGTTTACCCTGAGCGCAGTCGAAGGGAATCTCGTCGGTACTGCAGTTTGGAGAGTAGGCAAATATTGGTTTGTTGCGCTTACCTGCTAAGTAAGTTTACCTTTTTGGTAATGAAGGTTCAAATGCGATGCATTCATGAATACATAATTATTAAAATAAGTATGCCATGAATAATTCCTTTGCTCTCCGCTTTGCTCCGTTGGTCAAATGGTTTAAGACGCCACACTTTCTATGTGGAATTAAGGGTTCAATTCCCTTACGGAGTACAAATTGAGATATAGCTTAATTGGCAGAGCATCGCTCTCATAAGGCGAAAAGTTTAGGTTCGAAATGCATAGCATTCATAAGTACCTATTTATAAAAATAGATACAAAACGAACTAATCCTAATATCTCAACAATTTGCAGGAATGGCGAAATGGTAAACGCACTCGATTTAGAATCGAGAAATTGGGAGTTCGAATCTCTCTTCCTGTACAAAGTAAGGAAGAAGATGAGAAGTTTATCCTGAGTATAGTCGAAGGGAATCTCTCTTCCTGTACTGAAGCTCCACTAGCCCAAATGGAAGAGATTGGCAAGTAAAAACTATAGTTTTTACGAAGGCACCGAGCGTAGCTCTGGTTTTAAGCAACTTTAAGTCTAAGTTCGAGTCTTGGGTGGAGTACAATAAGCTTATGGTGTAATGGATAGCATTCAAAGCTACGGACTTTGAGGTATGGGTTCGAATCCTATTGAGCTTACAATATTAACCTGTGGTGTAAGGGCAGCATTCAAGACTTTGACTCTTGAAGTAATGGTTCAAATCCATTCAGGTTATCAAAAAAAGTGTCTATAGTGTAATACTTCGACTGTGCTCAGTACAAGTTCATCGGACGGGAGGTATATCCACCTAGATCAAGTTCGAATCTTGATAGACACTAAAGTTTTGGAACAGTAGCAAAGTTGGTCAATGCACCAGTTTGAAGATCTGGCGATACAGGTTCGAGTCCTGTCTGTTCCACTAAAGTTTAAATTTAGCAATTATGAGAAATGACATTTTAAAAAGGTTTTTGTTTAAAACGGAAGATAGTGGACGATTTATTGTTAAATCTCAAGTTACAGGTATTATCTATTTCGTTGAGCCAATAGATAATGGCAAGCCAAATGCGTTATGGGGAGATTTTGATCCTGCAACAAAAAAACTGACTGGCGATTATGGTAATAAACGTATAGGTGCTGTTAAGGAAGAGGAATCCTTAATAACAGAAGAAAACGGATTTAATAATATTGGAGTTTTTACGGGAAGTCCGTTAGCTGAAATTGATAGAAGAGATGCGTTGCATCAAAGAAAATAAGTTTAACCGCCTCATTCAAATTTTGAGTGAGGCAAAGAATATCAAGCTGGTCTTGTTGGGTGTTTCGGTATAGCACTATTGCATAATGCGATGCAGAGATGTATCTCGTTTTATGTTCAACTAGACTTGAAGGTTTTGACTGTTAACCAAAAAATAGTCTCCGATTCTATAGGTCGTGGGTTCGATTCCCACTCTCAGTTCATATGAGATAGTTCAGTAGGTTAGAACAATAGGTTGTCTTGTTACCGGTTCGAGTCCGGTCATTAGCTCGAGGAAATCCTCGTTGGCTTTTGTAACTCAATTGGAAGAGTAGACACTGCACTGTAAATGCAGCTTTTAGGGCAAAGGGTGGCCACCAAAGCTTATCATCTTATAAAACTGATAGACAAGTAGTCCGTAACACTACTCAACAAAAATGACGAAATAGTAGATTGTAGATTGGCTTTAATAGTAACTATTAGTGTTCAACAATAAGCAATCTCAGATATACTTTGAATTACTGATTTGTAATTTCAAAAGTAGTTACTGTTATGACTAAAAGTTAAAAGACAAAATCAATATGATTTCCTTTTTTAGCGCGCTGTCATCGCACTGATTATGGCTGAAGTTACTATGAGTAATTCCGTAGAGAAGAGATGATTTGCAATCTGCTATTTTTTAAAAAATAGAATTTAAAACAAAGATAAACTTCAAAAAAATGTTGAACTCGTCAATACTATTTTGAAGCTGGTAATCCGTCCGTTACAAGTATTACCAATTCGCCTTAGTTGGCAAAAATGATGTTTAATTTAAAAACTAAAAAACAATGTTACGAGTAAGAATTAATGCCGGAAAAGTAGGTTTGGTATTCAAAAAAGGTGATTACGTTAGAGTTATTACTGAAGGTTTGCACTGGTTAGGCTTTAACCAGCGTGTACAAATGTATAATTTGAGCACTAGTTTTACTGCACCAATAGCATTAGAAATTCTCTTAAAAGATGAGGTTTTAGCTGCTATGTTAGATGTGGTAGAGGTAAAGGACGGAGGGATTGTTTTACTTTATGAAAAAGGAAACTTTAAGAATGTTCTAACCGCTGGTCGTTATGTGTTTTGGAAAGGTCTGGTTGAACGTGAGTATGTGCGTGTAGATTTAAGCAAAATTTACATTACTGAAAACTTGGATAAATCACTTTTCAGTAATTATGAAGTTAATAAATACATCAGAACTTTTGAAGTTGCAGCTTACGAAAAAGCGGTGCTTTTAGTAGATGATGTATATACAAAGACACTCGGAGGTGGTACTTACCGCTTTTGGAGAAATGATACTTCAATTAAAATTGCTAAAGCCGATTTACGTCAGCTACAATTAGAAATTGCAGGACAAGAATTGTTAACTAAAGATAAAGCTGCTATCCGTATCAACTTTTACACACAGTACAAAGTTACAGATGTAGAAAAAGCACTTTTAGAAAACAAGGATTACGAAAAGCAATTATACATTACAATGCAGTTAGTATTGCGTGCATATGTTGGTGCTTACACCTTAGATGAATTGTTAGAGCGTAAAGATAATATTGCAGAAGCAGTGTTTGAAGATGTAAAAGCAAGCGCATCAAAGTTAGGTGTTACCGTTATAAACTGCGGTATAAGAGATGTGATTTTAACTGGTGAAATGAAGGATATTATGCACCAGGTTTTAGTTGCGCAAAAGAAAGCACAAGCTAACGTTATTATGCGACGTGAAGAAACAGCTTCTACACGTAGTTTGTTAAACACGGCAAAGTTGATGGAGGAGAATGATATGTTGTACAAACTAAAGGAGATGGAGTATGTTGAAAAAATTGCCGAAAAGATTGGTGAAATCACCGTTTCAGGTAATAGAAATATGGTAACACAATTAAAAGAGATTTTCTCTGGAAAATAAGTGGGTGTAAAAAAAAAGCGCTGGTACTAACTAGCGCTTTTGGTTTTATTAGAAGAAAAGGTCTTGGGCCAACCGAAATGTATTGGCATGTGCGTCTACTATAATTTTAATATCTGGTGAATAGCCTCCTCCCATACTGCACATTATAGGAATTTGAAGGTCTTTGCAAGTTTGAAGCACAAAGCGGTCACGTTCTTTACAGCCTTCTACACTCATGCCGAGTTTTCCTAATTTATCTGAAGCTATAACATCTACACCGCAGAGATAGTAGATAAAATCTGGTTGTTGCTCATCTATAAGTTTTGGAAGCGTATCTTTTAGAATTTTGAGATAGGTATTGTCGTTGGTATCATTATCTAATGCAATATCTAAATCGCTTAACTCTTTTTTAAAAGGATAATTGCCTTTGCCATGCATAGAAAATGTGAATACAGAATCATCATTCTGAAAAATTTCTGCAGTACCATTACCTTGATGAACATCTAAATCTACAATAAGAATTTTGTTTGCTAATGCCTTTTTTTGAAGATATCGAGCTCCAATTGCTTGGTCGTTGAGTAAACAAAACGCTTCACCACGGTTGGTATAGGCATGATGCGTACCACCAGCAATATTCATAGCAATACCATGCCTTAGAGCGTATTCGGAAGCTTTTATCGTGCCATCTGCAATCATAACTTCGCGTTCTACAAGCACTTCGCTTAATGGAAAACCAATTTTCCGGGCTGAACGTTGATCTAAGGTAATATTAACCAAGTCATAGTAATATTCTGGTTCATGGATAGCCAAAATATATTTATCATTAGGTCTTTCAGGTTCAAAAAAATTATCCGCATTACAGGTGCCTTCGTGTAATAGCTGTTGTGGGAGAAGTTCATATTTTTCCATTGGGAAACGATGCCCTTTTGGTAATGGATGTTTATAAATTGGGTGGTATGCTATTTTTAGCATAAAGAAATTTGCTTTTCTGCTAATTTAGAGATAATGATTTTTCTTTAAAAATAAACGTACCATCATTTGTAATACCCTCTATAAATAAGGTGATAGGTACTTCTGGTTTTACAATTTTAAAAGACATGTTTCCATTGGAATCTGTTGTAAGATTTGGTTTCCAATCTACAGTGCCATAAGCTTTGTAAAAGTCATCGTTATAATACCTGTATTTTGGAACATAGAATTTTTTGGATGGGCTGAAAGTAAGGGGGAGATTATAATTTTGGGCTGTTTTTGTATCTATAGAATCAAACATAGTTTTTGTAGATGTATATATCTTTATAACTCCGTTGGCACCTCTTGAACCACCAAAGGCGCCAAGACCAGACCTGTTAATTTCAATATAATCTATTTCTGACATGGGAAAACGATATAAGAAACCCGTACTTGATAAAGCAACATCATTAAAATATACTAGCATGGCACTATTGCCACCACCTGTATCGTCTTGTATGGGAGAAACATTTCGACCGCTCACAACAACCGTATTATTTCTAACTCCTCCATTGCCAAAAGACACTCCTCTACCAGCCGTAAAATACATTTGTTGATTTGTTGTATTATAACTTACGCTAACACGATTGGCTCTTAAGTAATCTTCTAAATAGAAATAAGCCAATTTATCACTTTGAGAAGGTACTTTAATTGTACCATAAGAATATTGAGACAGTTTTCTAGATCTAACCAATTCTTTATTATTACTTGCTTCTAGTAAGACTTCATCCAAAATTTGCTCATTTTTAGCTCTCGACGTAAAAGGTCTTGTGGTGTTAAGAGATTCAATAACTTTATAACTGGATTTAGGTTTTTTAGGGTTAAGTTCGGTGTTAAGTTTTGGTATTTTGTTAGGGAAAGATTGTAGATATAAATTAGCAGGCTTTAGATCACCATTATCATTTATTCTTGAAACATAAACTTTATTACTGTTCATAGGAAATGTACTGTCGAATATGATACTTTTATTACCATTTGAAGTCTGCTTGTATTGTGGAGGATTATCACCAGAGTGATGCAATAAATAAACATCATTGAGGTACTTTTGGTCATTGATATTCGCTTTAACCATAATTCCCTGTTCAAAAGGATGTGGTAATTCATCAGGCAAAAACATATTGTTCCAGTCATAGCTACTCCATCCTTGGGTTATGAGGAGGTTGTCTAGGTCCAATATTTTTTTCTGGTCGATATCGCTGAAGTAGTACCTGCCGTTTTCGACGGCACTTTTTAGGTAGGACTGTAAAAAGGTCTGTGACAGGATGCTGTTGTGCCTATTATAGGATTGTGTTTCCTGTGGGAGGACTGAGATACTGATATTATGGAACCGTTCTGCACTTAGATTTTTAAAGTTCAGTTTTACATTAAGTGAATCACCATAGCCAGTTGCTGAGACCTTATCTGATTTTTCAATGTTTATCCCTTCATAGTTGAAGAACATACGTTCTGCAATGGGTTTTTCATTCTCGTCGAACAAGGTTAAGATATTTACACCAGCAGGTATACTGTTAAATTCAATAACCTTGTTTATGACTGGCGCATCTGTAAAATAGATATCCATAACTTCATAACCACTACCATTGTGTATTAAAAGAGTATGTCTTTTACTTTTAATAATGTCAAAGGTGTCTTCATTCGTTGTTATAGAAACATAGAGTTTGGTTTTTAAACGTTTTACCGAAAGAATAATGCCATTTTTTTCTACAGTTTGGCCTAACGGAAAGTTAAAATCTTCATTGGCATGGTTTATTTTTACACTGTAGTTGGTTTTAGTGTCTGCAATTAAGAAAAATGAACCAATGCCAAGTTCGTTAGTGGTAAATGCTGTTAGTACTTTGTTATTTTGGTCAATAACTTCACCTTTTGTATTTGGCACACCAAATCCTTGATTATCTTTTACTATAACCCCAACTTTATTTAAAATACCATTGAGCAGATGTCCACTTTCTGGAAGGAATTGTGCATCTATATCGTTATTAATTATTGGTTTTTCAATAAAGTTTTCTTTTTCTGGGTCAATAACACGTATAGATTCGTTGTAATAATTAGGCTCATTAAAGTTTCGCATCCAATTGGTATAGGCTTTTATGTTATAATAACCAGAGTTGAACAAAGAGTCTACATTAAATACATTAGAAGCTATGCCATTATTAACCTTGATAAGTTTTTGTTTCACAATCTTGTGATTAGTGTCTTCAATACTAACATATAAGTTTGTTGTTAATAACGAAGGTCTTTTATCTCTTTTGTCTAATACGTAGGCGGTAAATCCTATAGACTCCCCTTTTATGTATGTAGATTTATTAAGGTGGAGGTAGACCACCTCTCTTGGTGCGTCTATGTACTCTTCGTATGTATCTACTAGTTCATATTCTTGAGCAGAGAGATACCCAAGTGACATAATAAAATAAATTAATAGTAGACTGAAAGATTGGATTTTAGTATATTTCATAATAGCCAATTTTTAATGAAGTTATTAAAAATCAAGCTAATATCGAAACACTTTAACTAATCTTCAGCCCGTTAGCAACACCCTCAATATTAGGATTTACAAACACTAAGTTACCATTTTCATCTTCGGTCATTAAAATCATACCTTGACTTTCTACACCTCTTAGTTTTCTTGGTGCTAAGTTTACTAAAACAGTAACACGCTTGCCGATGACGTCTTCTGGTTTAAAGCTTTCTGCAATACCAGAAACAATAGTACGTGTGTCGATACCTGTATCAACTTTTAATACCAGTAATTTTTTAGTTTTTGGCATTTTTTCAGCCTCTAAAATGGTGCCCACACGAAGGTCTAATTTTGTAAAATCATCAAAAGTGATTTCCTCTTTTTGAGGCTCTACTTTTTTGTTAGCTGCTTCGTTGGCTTTTTTACTAGCTTCAAGCTTATCTAATTGCTTCTGAATGGTATCATCTTCAATCTTTGAAAATAATAATTCTGGTTTTCCGGATTGAATGCTGTGACCTGCAGGAAGTAAAACATCTTTTGTTGAAATGTCTTCCCAAGTCAATTCAGAATCAAGTTCAGAATGGTTTAAAATTGATTTCAATTTATCAGACGTAAATGGTAAAAACGGCTCACTTAACACAGCTAAAGCCGAAGCAATTTGTAAAGCCACAAACATTACGGTTTTAGTACGTTCTTCGTCTGTTTTTATAGTTTTCCAAGGCTCTTCGTCTGCTAGATACTTGTTTCCGAGACGTGCTAAATTCATTAATTCTTGGCTACCTTCTCTAAAACGGTAACGCTCAATAGAACTTGAAATCACTGCAGGATACGCTTTTACTGCTGCCAAGGTTTCTTCATCTATCGCTTTAAATCCTGCTGGTTGCGGAATTTCTCCGTTATAATATTTGTTGGTTAGTACAGCAACACGATTAATGAAATTACCAAAAATAGCCACCAACTCATTATTGTTTCTGGCTTGGAAATCTTTCCATGTAAAATCATTGTCCTTAGTTTCTGGTGCATTTGCTGTTAAAGCATAGCGCAACACATCTTGTTGATTTGGAAAATCTTCTAAATACTCTGGTAACCAAACTGCCCAGTTTTTTGAAGTTGAAAGCTTGTTGCCTTCCAAATTTAAAAACTCGTTAGCAGGCACGTTTTCAGGTAGAATGTATGAGCCTTCAGCCTTTAGCATTGAAGGAAATATGATACAGTGAAACACAATATTATCTTTACCAATAAAGTGTACTAATTTGGTGTCTTCGTCTTTCCAGTAATCTTCCCATTTTCTACCTACACGTTCTGCCCATTCTTTTGTAGCTGAGATGTAACCAATTGGTGCATCGAACCAAACATAAAGCACTTTCCCTTCTCCGCCTTCTACAGGTACAGGAATTCCCCAATCTAAATCTCTGGTTACGGCTCTAGGACGAAGTCCATCGTCTATCCAAGATTTTACTTGGCCGTAAACGTTAGGTTTCCAGTCTTTTTTATGACCTTTTAAAATCCACTTACGCAAAAATTCCTCGTGCTTGTTTAAAGGTAAAAACCAGTGTTTCGTTTCTTTTAATGTTGGTGTGTTACCTGTAATTGCAGACTTTGGATTAATTAAATCCGTTGCGTTATGGCTGGTTCCACAGTTTTCACATTGGTCGCCATAGGCTTCTTCATAACCACATTTTGGGCACGTACCAATAACAAAACGGTCTGCCAAAAACTGATTAGCTTCAGCATCGTATAATTGTTCAGACACTTCTTCAACAAACTCATTTTTGTCATAAAGCGTTTTAAAGAATTCTGAAGCTGTATCGTGGTGAATTTTCGCTGATGTACGCGAATAGTTGTCAAAAGAAATACCAAAATCTTCAAATGAAGTTTTGATGATAGCATGATACTTATCTACAATATCTTGTGGTGTTACACCTTCTTTTTTTGCTTTAATGGTAATAGGAACACCATGCTCATCACTACCGCAAATAAAAGCAACGTCATTACCTGTTAATCTTAAATATCTCGAATAAATATCTGCGGGTACATAAACACCGGCTAAATGACCAATATGAATTGGACCATTAGTGTAAGGTAAAGCAGCTGTAATGGTATATCTCTTTGACATGTTTTTAGAAAATTTTGAAGCCACAAAAGTACGGAATATAAAGGCTATTTAGAAAAAAAATGTACATTTACATAAAGCCCAAAATATGATATTTAGACAACGCTTTTTGCATATATTGTTATCAGCTACACTAGTTTTGTGTTTGGTTTTACATGGTCAAAATAAACAAGAGGAAACTTTGAAAATGACATCAGAATTAATTAGGCCTCCATACCTAAAAGAAGGAGATACAGTTGCTATTGTAGCACCTTCGGGAATACTAAAAAACAGAGAACGAGAAGTACAACTGGCTGTCGATTTACTAAAAAGTTGGGGTTTGTACGCTACTGTTGGTGAACATGTGTTTAGTAAGGCAGATCATTTTGCAGGTACTGATGCAGAACGTTGCGAAGATTTGCAAAAAGCTATGGACGACCCAACAATTAGTGCTATTTGGTGTGCAAGAGGTGGTTATGGTACAGTGCGGATTTTAGATAAGTTAGACTACACAAAACTAAAAGAGAATCCTAAGTGGATTATCGGTTACAGTGATATTACAGCATTACATAATCAGTTGCATAACGAAGGGTTTGAGTCCCTACATGCGTTAATGTGTGTGAGTCTAACTCAAGATATTACTAAAGTACAAACATCTGTAGATACCTTTAAAGCAGCTCTGTTCGGTAAGCCTGAAAATTATGTTTTAAATGGTTCTAAGTATAATAGAGAAGGTAAAGCAAATGGGCAATTAGTTGGTGGCAATTTAACTATGTTGCACACTATGTTAGGTTCTGATACAAGTTTAGATACCTCTGGAAAAATTCTTTTTATTGAAGAAATAGGTGAGTACAAATATCATATAGATCGTATGCTACAAAGTATGAAGCGTGCAGGTTATTTTGAAAACCTTAAAGGGTTGGTTGTTGGCGATATGTCTAAGTTGAGAAAAAACACCACGCTTTGGGGAACTTCCGTAGAACAATTGATTTTAGATGCTTTAGAAGATTACGATTTTCCAATAGCTTTTAATATGCCAGCCGGACATGAGAAAGATAATAGAGCATTAGTGTTGGGTAGAGTAGTGGAGTTGAAGGTTGGGAAGGAAAAATCTAGCATCAAATTTCAAAGTAACTAAAAACTAATTACTAACTACTACTGTTTTGGCACAACACAACGAACTTGGTAAAAAAGGCGAACAATTAGCAGTAGACTTTCTAATTGAGAATAGCTACAATATTGTAGAGCGAAATTACCGTTTTGATAAAGCCGAAGTAGATATTATTGCTCAAAAAGATGATATTTTGGCAATAGTTGAAGTAAAAACCAGAAGCTCTCTAGAGTTTGGTAATCCTCAAGATTTTGTAAAGCCAAAACAAATAAAAAACCTCGTAAAAACAGTTGACGAATATGTGACCGAAAATGACCTAGATGTTGAGGTTAGGTTCGATATTATTGCCATTGTTAAAGAAAATAAAGCCTACAAGATTGAGCATTTAGAAAATGCTTTTTATCATTTCTAGTTCCTGAGAAATACGGAATTTTACTTATAAAAATTCATTTCGTCAATGTATTCCCAAACTGATTGCGGTAACATAGGACGAACGTTTTTACCTTCTTTAATAGAATGTCTTATAAATGTAGATGATAACTCCATAATAGGAGCATCTACATGATGAATTTTCGGGTGATCTTTAAACTGAGTATCTGTTTTGCCTTCAGAGATACGAGGATATACATAAACGCTGTAATTCTCTAGTATTAACTCATAATTTTTCCATTTATGAAAGCTCTTTAAGTTGTCTTCTCCCATGATTAAGGCAAATTCATAATCAGGAAATTTCTCTTCAAGATATATGAGTGTGTCAATGGTATAGTTGGGTTGTTTTAATCCAAATTCTATATCGCTAGGTTTTAATTTTAAATAGCTTTCAGTTGCTCTGTAAACCATTTCGTAGCGTTGTCGATTGTCTAGCAAGCTACTTTTTTTCTTAAACGGACTTTGAGGAGTTACTACAAACCATATTTGGTCTAAATCACTATGCTCTGCCAAATGGTTTGCAATCGTTAAATGACCAATGTGTATTGGGTTAAATGTGCCGAAGTAAAGACCTATTTTCATAATATTTTGTCATGCTGAACTTTTTTCAGCATCTATTTTAACAAATTAAGACCCTGAAATAACACTTCTACTGTGCTCAGTGTAGCTGTTCAGGATGACCAGATGGCTATTTATTTTTTAATAAACTCTGATACTAATTTATAAGCATTTTCTAGAGCTTCGTCTAAATTAGAGTTCACAACAATCTCATCAAAAAGTGGAGCTGTTGCTAACTCTGCAGGTGCTTTTGCAACACGCATACTTATTTTCTCAGGGCTTTCTTCTCCACGATCTTTTAAACGTCTTACCAATTCATTTAAATCTGGTGGCTTTACAAAAATGGCTAAAGTTTGTTCTGGGAATTTACGTTTTATACGTAAACCACCTGAGACATCAATATCAAAAATAACATGCTTTCCTTTTGCCCAAATACGCTCAACTTCAGCTTTTAATGTACCATAAAAATTATCTCTGTAAACTTCTTCCCATTCTAAAAACTCATCGTTTTTAATTTTGTTTTTAAATTCTTTTAATGATAAATAGTAATAATCCTTACCATGCACTTCGTTGCCACGAGCATCACGAGATGTTGCAGATATTGAAAACTCTAAATTTAATTCTGGTTGTTTTAATAAATGACGAACAATTGTGGTTTTACCAGAACCTGAAGGTGCTGAAAATACAATAAGCTTGCCTTGTTTTTTTAATTCTTCTTTAGACACGTAATTTGTTTTTAATTAAAGCACATTCAATAATTGTTCCTTTATTTTTTCAAGCTCATCTTTCATTTGCACCACGAGCTTTTGCATAGGTGCATAATTAGATTTTGAACCAATAGTATTGATTTCTCTACCAATTTCTTGAGAGATAAAACCAAGTTTTTTTCCGTTAGAATCGTCAGAATTCAAAGCTTTAATGAAGTAATCTAAATGGTTGTCTAACCTTACTTTTTCTTCTGTGATGTCAAACTTTTCTATATAGTAAACAAGCTCTTGTTCAAAACGATTTTCATCGACTTTTTCCTTAATATCTGCAATGCCTTTTTCTAGTCGCGTTCTTACGCCTTCTATACGTTCTGGATCCATTGCAATGACTTGCTCTAGCAATTCTCTAAGCGTAGCAATTCTATCGGTAAAATCTTGTTTTAAAATAGCACCTTCGTCTTCTCTGTAGTTTACAATTTTAGAGATGGCTTCATTAATACTATCTGCTATTTTTAACCATTCGTCTTCGTCAATATCGTCGCGCTCTGTCGTCACTGCATCTGGTAAACGAACAGCCATTTTTAATAGTTCTGTATCATCACCATCAACCACATCCTTAAGTTGTTTAATATATTCTTTTACTACTGTTTTATTGATTTTAGAGCTGGTGTCTTCACCAGTAATTTCAACATAAAGCGAAAAATCTACTTTTCCTCTAACTAAATGTTTGGCCAGAAGTTTTCTTATGTCTAATTCTTTAGCACGATACATGGATGGCATGCGTGCATTAACATCTAAATTCTTACTGTTTAGTGATTTTAGTTCTATAGATATTTTTTTGGTAGGGAGTTGTAAAACTGATTTCCCATAACCAGTCATGGATTGTATCATTAAAAGATATGATTAAAGTTTGGCAAAGGTACAAAAATCAACCGTTTTGAAGTTATTTTAAATTTTTTAGAAACCCTTATGCGTGCATAATAAGGTTTGTTAACTTTGTTTAACGAAACCAAAGATTTACCATGTATAAAAAACAGTTTGAAATTCGTTGGAGCGATGTTGATGCTAATGGCCATTTGGCTAACTCTGCTTACACCAATTTTATGAGTCATGCTAGGATGTCTTTTTTTAGTGAACAAGGCTTTTCTATGCCAGAAATTATGAAGCACAATATTGGACCTGTAGTATTCTATGAGCATATGTACTATTTTAAAGAGTCTTTTATTGGTACGCCAATTACAGTTACTATTGAAGTGTCTGGTTTGAGTGAGGATGGTATGCTTTTTATGTTTGAACATAATTTTTATAACCATAAAGGAGAGCATTTGGCTTATTGTGAAATGCAAGGAGCTTGGATAGACCTAAAAGCTAGAAAACTGACTGCTTTGCCTGACGAATTATTAAAGATGGCACATACATTTCCTAAGTCTGAAAACTATAAAGTGCTTACCAAAGAAGATACTAGGAAACATGGTGTAAGACCGAAACCACTAGAGATTTAAACTCAAGAAACTCTTTTACATAAGTTCAAAGGGTTGGCAAATAAAGACCAAGAGATTCCTGCTTTCGCAGGAATTTACTTAAACGGTTGATGCTGCTTAAATGTTTTTATCTGAACATTCTTTATAAAAGGCCTAAGAACTTTATTTGGCAATGCGTACTTATGCCTGCAATAACAGGTTAAGGTTTTCGGTTGTGCGCCAAGTGTACTCTTAATTTCAGAAGCTGTTCTGCCAAGGTTTATTTGAGAAGATTTAGTTTCTATTCCTAAGCGAACATAATCATTTAAAATTCTAGGATAGATAGCATATTCTTTATTTTTTGAATAGTCTATGCCAATAAAATGCGCATCAAGGTGGTCACCATTTTGCATTGCAGATAAAAAGCCTACGAGCTTTCCATCGAGAAAATAACCTTTAACAATAAATGATTCTTTGTAGGTGTTTTTTAGTTGAGTATAGGTGTTTAGGTTTAGTATTTGAGCATTAAAATCTGCATTATCAATGGTATTTTGGTATAAGCTTTGTAATTCGTCTTTATAAAATTCTATGTCTTCTTTACTGAAATTTTTAACCTCTAATAACTCACTTTTTGCGTCAGCTCTATTGGCTTTTACTCTGTATTTAGACTTTAAAACAGAAGTGTAATCTTCAAAAGAGTTCCACGCAGAATCAAGATAAATAATCATGTTAGGCTCCACATGCATGGATGTATAATCAAAAGTTTTTAAATGATCTGTGATGTAGAGAGATTCGTCTTCAAAATCTTTAATAAAGATGGTGCTGAGACGTTTGCAGCGATAGAGTTTTTTTACAGCTTTTGCAATGGCTTTAAACGTTTTTACCTTTGGTTCACCATCCTTTAAAAATGTGCCATATTCGCCACTTAAAAACACATTACCACAAAACAATACTTTGATGTGGTTATTGCAAAATAGATTATTTACTATGTTTCTTAATTTACGAGACATAGCGATATTTTTGGTAATAGTTTCTATACCAATAGTTACAATCTGAGTATTTGCAAAAGCAACAGCCTTACCTTCTTTTAAAATGAAGATATAATTAAAGTCGATATCTGTATTTGCTATTTCAAAAGCCTTTAAAAACTCTGGTGAATAATAAATATTATTTGTACAATCGAGACTGTCCCAATAGGATTTTGGAATAGAATCAACAGTTTTAAATATTTCAGAATTAAGAGACAAACTACTTTTTCTGCTTTCGTTTCATAGTCACTAAATATACACCTGTAAAAATAAGAACCATGGCTCCGATTTTTATTGCATCTATAAAATCAGCTCCAACAGCAAGTGCATAAAGTGCAGCTATAACAGGTTGAAGGTAAATAAAAATGCCAACAGTTGAGGCTTTTAGCTGGCTTAGTGCAAAAGGATTTAAAAGATAAGTACCAAAGGTCGCACCAACAACTACAAAGATTACAGAGAATGTAATATAAGGGGTAAATGATTGCCATTGCACTTCTCCTAATTCATTATAGCCAAAAGGGATTAGCATAAACAAACCAATTAAAAATAGCCATTTTATAAATGTAACTGGATGGTATTTTTCAGTAAGTTTTTTTATTAGAATTACGTATATACTATACGAAATGGCATTAATTAGGATAAGAAAATTACCCAATAGTATATTGTCGCCTGCTCTACCAGATTTTCCATAAATGGTTAGAACAAGGGCACCACATAGCGCAATGACGATACCTATAATTTTTTTTGAGGTTATTTTCTCTTTTAGAAAATAGGAAGAAAGTATAAGGATAATCACCGGAATAATGGTCATAATGGAAGAGGCATGTATAGGTGATGTGTATTCTAAACCTTTAAAAAAGAATAAAAGATTTACTACCATACCAAATATAGCAGCTACTACAAATTTGATATAATCTTTCTTTTCAATTTTTTCTTTAGGAAAAAAGAAGCTTATTAACCAAAATAGAACAGTTGCACCTATTACTCGTAAGAGTACAAACCCAAATGGTTTAATGTAATTTTCGTTCATTACGGTTTTAGCAATAGTATAGTTAAGACCGTATAAAAGCTGTACCGTAAACAGTGCAACTAACGCATACTTTCTACTATCCATGTATTGCTTTTTTTGCCGCTTCAACTACTTTTTTAGAGTTGCCAATAAAAATAGTGTCATTAAAAATTACCACAGGTCTTTTAAGAAAAGTATAGTGCTCTAGTATGTAGTTTTTATAATCGTCTTCTGTAAGAGATTTGTTCTTTAAATCTAACTCTTTATACAGTCTCGCACGTTTACTAAAAAGACTTTCGTAACTGTCAGTTAAGCTACGCATTTCCTCAATCTGTTTTTCTGTAATAGCTTCGGTCTTTATATCCCGAAACTGAAAATCCTCAGGTAGATTAAGGTCGTTAATTATTCTTTTGCAAGTGTCACAAGTGCTTAGATGATAGATTTTTTTCATAGCGTTTTTTGAGCTTGTATTTATAACGTCGCAAAGAACGGACTTTTAATGCGAATATTTATAGAATGCTTATTCAACTTTTAGATAAGATTCAACCGCATCAAACGGAATAACAAACTCTGTGTAACCTTGGTCGTAAGAAGCAACTTCATACACGTTGTATAAGAATACTAACCCATCGTCACTAAAGCCAATATTTTCAGGTAATTGAAATGTTTTTCCAAAAAAGTAATCTTCTATTTGATTGTTTTCTTTATCGACATCAATAGATTTTAAAAAATGGTCCTTAGCCAGTGCCTTAAAACCGTCTGAATTATTTACAATGTCACTGAGGTTGTAAACCTCACCTGTATTAGCATTAAGATTTAAAAATTTAATTTTATCATTTCCGTGAGCACCACCTTTAAACTCATAGGTGTTAATGGATAAAGTTATGATTTCTTCTGACTGATAAACCTTTTCGGTTTCTATGTGTAGTTCCCAAGCAGGATGAGATGCTTCTGGAAATTGTTTTTTGAAAGTTATAAATTCAGCATCAAAATCTTCTAAGACAGACTCTAGACTTGTTTTTTTTGTGACATCACTTAGTGTTGAAATTATAGCTTCCTTTATTTTGAAGTTTATAATCTTGCTCACTTCACTATTGCCAATAGCCTCATCAATAGAAACAGAAATATCGGCTTCGTAATGATTTTCATATGAATTGTTTTCAAAACTTATAGTCTTCGTTTCATTACTGCATGAAAAAAATAAAGTTAAGTATAGAAATAAAAGCGAAATGTGGTTTTTGTTAATCATTCATTAAAGGTGTTGTAGTGCTTATTTAAGAACGAATTATAGATTAAATTTGTTATGCCTTAAAGAACCTTGTTTCTGTAAAGTTACCACGATTAAGATAAACCATTTAGAAATTATAATGAAATTTAACACAAAAACTATTCATGGAGGTCAAAAGCACGATACAGCTTATGGATCTGTAATGCCACCAATCTATCAGACCACTACATTTGCTCAAACATCACCAGGTAATCACAAAGGCTATGAGTATTCTCGAACTCACAATCCTACAAGACATGCTCTTGAACAATCTTTCGCAAGTTTAGAAAACGGAAATTTCGGGTTGGCTTTTGGCTCTGGCTTGGCAGCGATTGACGCAGTATTAAAATTGTTAAAACCAGGTGACGAGGTGATTTCTACAAATGATTTATATGGTGGCACATACAGGCTTTTTACTAAAATATATGAGGATTTTGGAATCAAGTTTCACTTCATAGGAATGGGTAAATTAGATAAAATTGAAAACTATATAAGTAACAAGACCAAACTCATTTGGGTGGAAACTCCAACAAACCCAATGATGAATATCATTGACATAAAAGCTGTTTCACAAATTTCTAAAAAATATAATTTGTTGTTAGCTATAGATAATACGTTTGCAACTCCGTACCTGCAACAACCATTAGAGTTGGGAGCAGACATTGTAATGCATTCTGCTACTAAATATTTAGGCGGTCACAGTGATGTGGTAATGGGTGCCTTAGTTATTAGAGATAAAGAATTAGCAGAGAAGCTGTATTTTATTCAAAATGCAAGCGGAGCCGTTTGCGGTCCTCAAGATGCTTTTTTGGTTCTAAGGGGTATAAAAACTTTACATGTTAGGATGCAGCGTCATTGTGAAAACGGTAAAGCAGTTGCTGAGTTTTTAATAAGTCATCCAAAAATTGAAAACGTATACTGGCCAGGCTTAGAAAATCATCCTAATCATGACATTGCAAAATCGCAAATGAAAGATTTTGGTGGTATGGTTTCTTTTACAACTAAAGGAAACAATTATAAGGAAGCCATTAAAATAGTTGAGAATCTTAAAATCTTCACACTTGCTGAATCTCTTGGTGGTGTTGAGTCTTTAGCTGGTCATCCAGCAAGTATGACACATGCAAGTATACCAAAAGAGGAACGCGAAAAAACAGGAGTTGTTGACTCATTAATACGATTGAGTGTTGGAATAGAGGATAAGGAAGATCTTATAAACGATTTAAAACAGGCAATTGGTTAAATGCTCAATGTTAATCTAAGTAGTAAATGTAACCAAAGTTTAGCCAAAGGTTCCAGTCATTAGCTTTGTTAGATGAAAGCTTGTGGTTTAATCCATCAATGAAATCATCAAAATAATATTGCCATCTTAACTCTACAAACAAGTCAGACAGTATTGTAAGTTTGTAGCGTGTTCCCACACTAGCAACTACAGACCATGTAGATCCAGATTCTGCACTTACAAAAGGATCACCTTCAGAAACATTGTCCCAAGGTGTGTAAAAGTTGTTGTTGTTTAAAATATTACCATCTCCATAGGTAGTCTCAACATTTGGATTAAACGATACAAAGTGAGCACCAACAGCCGCAAAAGGAGCAAAAGAATAAGCGCCTGCTGAGAAAGCCCTAATACTTCTTGGGAAATATTCTAATTGCATACCAATATCCCAGTTTTCAGCCTCACCACTATGTGCTCTTAACTTATCTGCATCAACACTTGTTCTTGCATCATCTACCCATTTGCCAAAATGCTCTAGGGGAGTTTTATTCCAGGAAATTTCGCTTCTTAATTTAAAGTGGTCGTTAAAATAGGTGTCAGTACTATAGCAATTACAATCTGCTCTGTACGCAAAATTAATGTAGTGCACAATACCTAAGGCAATACCAGTATTACCAGAATTGGTTTCAAAATCATTTCTAACACCAAAGTCAGATTGAAAAGCAACCGCTCCTACAAATGCACCTATTTCGTGAGAGAAACCCAATTGGGCAGAAGAAGTTTGAATTGTAAATATCAACCCAAACAACATTATTAGTTTATTAATATGTTTTGCCATATAACACTTATGATTAAGCGGTTGCCGAACAAATATATAAAAACTCGACGAACTACAAAATAAAACGGATAAAATGCAAATTTCTTTTAGGGAGAAGAATTTTATTACAATACCGAAATATTTAAAAAATAATTGAGAATATAAAAAAAATAAGCCTTTATTTTTAAAGATAACGTATCTTTGCACCCTATAAATCACAATTTCTTAACAATTTTTTATATGAAAGATAAAATTGAAGCTTTTTTAGATCTTGTAAGAGAGCGAAATGGGCACGAACCTGAGTTTTTACAAGCGGTTCAAGAAGTAGCTGAGACAGTTATTCCTTACATTGCCAAACATGATATCTACAATGGTAAAAATATTCTTTTGAGAATGGTTGAGCCAGAACGACTTATTTCGTTTAGAGTAAGTTGGGTAGATGATTCAGGTGAAATACAGGTAAACAGAGGCTATAGAGTTCAAATGAACTCTGCAATTGGTCCATACAAAGGTGGATTACGTTTTCATCCTACAGTAAATGCTAGTATTCTCAAGTTTTTAGCATTTGAGCAAGTATTTAAAAATAGTTTAACTACGCTACCAATGGGTGGCGGTAAAGGTGGTTCTGATTTTGATCCTAAAGGAAAATCAGATAACGAGATTATGCGTTTTTGCCACGCCTTTATGACTGAATTGTACAGACACATCGGACATAACACAGATGTGCCCGCAGGAGATATAGGAGTTGGTGCAAGAGAGATTGGTTTTATGTTTGGTATGTATAAGAAATTGAATAATACATTTACAGGTGTTTTAACAGGTAAAGGACAATCTTGGGGTGGATCTTTAATTAGACCAGAGGCAACAGGGTACGGTAATGTTTACTTTGCTGAAAATATGTTAAAGACTAAAGGAGATTCTTTTGATGGTAAAAAAGTGGTTATCTCTGGTTCTGGTAATGTAGCTCAGTTTGCTGCAGAAAAAGCTATTGAGTTAGGAGCTACTGTGCTTACGCTTTCTGATTCTGGCGGATATATTTACGATGAAGAAGGTATTGATACAGAGAAACTACAATTTGTAATGGATCTTAAGAACAACCAACGCGGAAGAATTAGCGAGTATGTTAAGAAGTATCCTAATGCAAAGTATTTTGCAGGTGAAAGACCATGGTCTGTTAAATGCGATATTGCTTTGCCTTGTGCAACTCAGAATGAATTAAATGGCGAAGAAGCTAAAGCATTAATAAATAATGGTTGTATTTGTGTATCAGAAGGTGCAAATATGCCATCAACACCAGAAGCTATTCATGAGTTTAACAATGCAAAGATTTTATTTGCACCAGGTAAAGCATCTAATGCTGGTGGTGTAGCTACTTCTGGTTTAGAGATGAGCCAGAACTCACTACGTTTAAGCTGGACAAGAGAAGAGGTTGATGCAAGATTAAAGGATATCATGGAAGATATTCATGATTCTTGTGTTGAATATGGTAAGAATGATGATGGTACAGTTGACTATGTTAGAGGAGCTAATATAGCTGGCTTTGTTAAGGTTGCTGATGCAATGTTAGCTCAAGGAGTTATATAATTAAAAATTTAAAATATAAAAAAGCTTCCATTAACAAATGGAAGCTTTTTTTGTTACATATTATATGATTAGCGTAATATTATCGTTACTATTAAATATATTTGAGCAAACAATTTATAATGCGTAAAACTGTTTTTAAACTTTTACTTTTCTTTTTTGGTTTATCCCTTCATATAGACGCACAAGATTTTTCTGCATTATGGCAAGCACATTTCTCCTATAATGATATTGTAGATGTTGTTAGTGGTCCTAATAAGATCTATGCTGCAGCTCAAAATGCGGTGTTTGAGTATGATACTTTAACCGAAGAAATAGCTACAATAACAACTGTTGAAGGACTTTCTGGAGAACAGATTACTACCATTCTCTACAGTGAAGAATTTCAATATCTGGTTGTAGGTTATGAAACAGGCCTTTTAGAAGTATATTCTGAAATCGATGGCTCAGTATTAACTATTGTAGATATTTTAGAGAAAGAAAACATTACACCAGCCAATAAATCAATCAATCATCTCTATGAGCATGAAGGCTTGGTTTATATTTCTACCGATTATGGTGTTTCAGTTTATGACTTAGAAAGATTAGAATTTGGGGATACTTATTTTTTAGGTAATGGAGGGTCACAAATTATAGTGAATCAAGTAACAGTCTTAAACAACGAGGTTTTTGCTGCCTGCTCTAGCGGTAATGGTCTAAAAAAAGCAGATTTAAGTAATCCCAATCTTATAGATTTTGCGCAATGGCAAACGGTTTTAGGTGGTAATTTCGTAAATATCAACACAGTTGGAGATCAAGCTTATGCTGTAAGAGCAAATAAAGCTTTTTTTGAAATAACTAATACTAGTTTCGCTCAATTATTTGTTTTACCCTTAATTCCAACAGATACAGAAGTAAGTGGAGAAAATTTAATAATATCAAATATTAATACAATTCAAGTTTACGATGAAGCAGCTCAATTAATAGCGAGTTATATACCTAATGAAGATTTTGACACCCGTTTTTCATCTGCTGTTTTAGTAAACAATGGAATTTACATAGGGACAAAAGATTTTGGGGTTTTAGAAAGTCTTATTACAGATGGTTTAAATTACGTGGAAATTAAGCCTAATGGACCTTTATTTAATGAAATATTCAGACTCAATGCCGAGTCAGAAGTTGTTTGGGCAAGCTTTGGCGACTACACCGAGTCATTTGACCCTGCACCACAACGAACCTGGGGACTAAGCTATCTAAGGGATGAAATATGGGAAAATATACCTTACGATAGTCTTTTTGGAGCAAGAAATTTATCCGAAATATCAGTCAATCCCTTTAATCCTAATCAGGTATTTATAAGTTCTTTTCAAAATGGTATTTTAGAACTTAATGAGAATTCTCCCACAATCCTTTACAATCAAGATAACAGCGGTTTAGAGTCTTTAGTAGTGCCAAACGCTCCCCAAGTAGTTAGTATAAGAGTTTCAGCGTCTACTTTTGATAATAATGGAGTGCTTTGGAGTATGACGGCTCGTGCACCGAATCCTCTAAAATCTTATGATCCAAATTCTGGCACCTGGCAAGGATACGATTTTTCATCAATTATAGAAGATGCCTTGTTAGATGAATTCGGTTTTTTTGATATTGCCATTGATAATAATGGAACAAAATGGATAGGAGGTTATTCTAATGGGCTGTATGCATATAACGAAAACTTAACTAACCCTCTAAAGAATATAACTTCCGAAGACCAAAACCTTCCCTTCCCTAGAGTAACAGCCTTGGAAATTGACAATCGTAATCAGCTTTGGGTTGGTACATTTTCAGGATTAAGGGTTTTATTTAATACATCAGGTTTTTTCGATGATCCAAATCCTACATTGAATTCTATCATAATTTTAGAAGATGGCTTAGCACAAGAGCTCTTAGCGTCCCAAACAATTTCAGATATTGAAGCTGATGGATCTAATAATAAGTGGGTTGGTACAGTAGATTCTGGTGTATTTTATTTTTCACCAGATGGACAGAATACGATTTATCATTTTACCAAGGACAATTCGCCGCTACCATCTAATCGGATTACCGATATATCTTTAGATCCCAATAATGGTATAGTGTATATCGCTACTACTAAGGGTATGCTTTCGTTTAGAGCTGGTGGCTCAAAACCAGAAGAAACACTAGAGAATGCTTTTGTATATCCAAACCCAGTACGACCAGAATACAACGTGCTTGGTTTTAATGACCTAAACGATATTAATAAAGGCATTAAAATTAGCGGCTTAACAGAAAATGTAAATATTAAGATTACAGATATTGAAGGTAATCTTGTTGCAGAAGCGCAGTCTAATGTAAATTTAAGATCGTCTAGTGCTAACTATAACTTTGCTGTAGATGGTGGTACTGCAGTATGGAATGGTAAAAATCTAGCAAATGCTATTGTTAGAACAGGTGTTTATTTAGTAATGATATCAGATCTAGATTCGTTTGAAACAAAAGTTCTAAAGGTTCTTATAGTGCGATAAAATGCTGACAAAAAACCATGGCATTGTTCTTTCAAAATTAAGGTATAGGGATAATGACCTTATTATAAAATGCTACACTAAAGAGCGCGGAGTTGTAAGTTATCTTCTCAGAGGAGTTTTAAAATCTAGGAAAGGGAGTAGTAAGACTATTTATTATCAAGCGTTATCTCAACTCCAATTCGAAGAGAATTTCAAATCTAACAGATCGCTTCAAGGTATAAAAGAAGTTAAGTTCAGCTACATATATCGTAGTGTACATAGCAATATATATAAAAGCTCTATTGTATTATTCCTTTCAGAAGTGCTCTCTAATGCTCTAAGGGAAGAAGAAAAAAATGAAGCACTTTTTAATTATGTCGAAATAGCTTTCCAATACCTTGATACCTCAGAACAGTATTCAAATTTTCACTTATTATTTTTGCTTAAACTTACCCGTTATCTAGGGTTTCAGCCTGAAGATAAAAATTTAGACTTACCTTATTTTAACTTAGAATCAGGAGTTTTTGAGTCTAACAATCACAGCATTTATTCAATTTCAGGACAAAGTTTAACATTGTTAAAACAGCTATTAGGCACAAATTTTGATGCATTACACAGTATTAAAATAAGTGCAAAACAAAGACAAGAGTTTTTGAATGTGTTATTGCATTATTTTGAATTACATTTGGACGGATTTAGGAAACCGAAGTCATTACAAGTGTTAAATGAAGTGTTTCATTAAGCCAATTATTACGCAAAGATTTTATTGAAGATGTATATAAAACTAAAATGTAATATCATTTTTAGTGTCCTTTTGTGCTTATGCTTCTATAGTACATTTGCCCAAACCATAACAGTTTTAGAAGAAGGCACTAACCAGCCTATTTCTGGTGTTTCTTTATATAATTTAAAGAAAACTAAATATGAGGTTACAGACTTTGATGGTAATGCTGTTTTAGATAAGTTTAATGATAGGGAGGTTATCTTTTTTCAGAATCTGTTATATGAAAAATTAGAGATAAGAAAGTTTGAAATTTCTCAAAATAACTTCATTGTATATTTAAAACCAAAAGTAGAAGGTCTCAAGCAAATTGTAATATCTGTTTCTAAATTTGAGCAAAGTAAAAAAGACATTCCTCAATCTATTGTTAATGTAAACGCTAAAGAAATAGCTTTTGCCAACCCACAAACCAGTGCAGACTTACTAGATAATACAGGTAACGTATTTATTCAAAAAAGCCAAATGGGAGGAGGTAGCCCAATGATTCGTGGTTTCTCTACCAATAGATTACTTATTTCTGTCGATGGTGTCCGTATGAACAACGCTATTTTTAGAGGAGGTAATTTGCAAAATGTCATTTCTATAGATCCTTTATCAATTCAAAGTACCGAAGTTACTTTAGGAGCAGGATCTGTAGTTTATGGAAGTGATGCTATTGGTGGTGTTATGAGTTTTTATACTAAAAAGCCACAATTATCTTACAAAGATGAATCAATAATTAGCGGTAATGCTATGGTACGTTATGCAAGTGCCAATAATGAAAAAACGTCACATATCGATTTTAATTTAGGTTACAAAAAATGGGCTTTTTTGACCAATATTAGCTATACAGATTTTGATGATTTAAGAATGGGAAGCCATGGACCTGAAGATTATTTAAGACCTGAGTATGTTGTTAGGCAAAATGGGCAAGATGTTATTATAGCGAACAGCAACCCAAAGCTACAAGTACCAACAGCGTATAGTCAAATCAATTTAATGCAAAAAGTAAGGTATGAGCCCAGAGATAATCTAAAATTCGATTTAGGTTTATTTTTTACCACAACATCAGATTATCCAAGGTATGATAGATTGGTGAGGCCAAGAGGTGAAACTTTAAGATCTGCAGAATGGGATTATGGGCTGCAACGCTGGTTTATGAGTAATCTTCAGGTTACTAAAACAAGTAGCAGTTCTAATATTTATGATAAAATCCAAGCAACAGTTGCTTTTCAAAACTTTAAAGAAAGTAGAAAAGATAGAGATTTTCAATCTGTAATTCGCGAAGTAAGAGAAGAGCACGTAGATGTTTTATCTTTTAATTTAGATTTAGAGAAAAAATTAAGTCCTAAAACAACAATGTCCTATGGATTAGAATATTTATTTAATCGTGTAGGGTCTGAAGGATTTGAAGAAAATATTGAAGCCAATACGAAAGTCCCAAATGTAACGCGCTATCCAGATGGTGCAACATGGCAATCTCTAGCGGCTTATTCTAGCATAAAATATAAACCAAATTCTAAATTTGTACTGCAATCGGGTTTAAGATATAATCAAATTATTGCTAAGGCAGATTTTACAGCTAACAATGCCTTTTTAAACCTTCCTTTTAACGAAACCAATATCAATACGGGTGCACTAACGGGTACTACAGGAATTACATGGTCACCAAGTAGTATGATACAATGGAAGTTAAATGCCTCAACAGCTTTTAGAGCACCTAATATAGACGATATTGGTAAAGTGTTTGATTCTGAACCAGGTTCTGTTGTGGTGCCAAATAATAATTTAAAACCTGAGTATGCTTATAGTGGTGAATTAGGTTTAAAATTAAATTTTGACAACAAAGTTGTATTGGATATGGCTACATATTATACCTTCTTAGATAATGCACTCATAAGAAGAGATTATGATATAGATGGCGAAACCGAAATAGTTTATGATGGTGAATTAAGTACAGTACAAGCCATACAAAATGCCTCTAAAGCTTGGATTTATGGATTTGAAGTTGGTGCTGAAGTTAATTTTTCTAAAGCTCTAAAACTACGCTCTCAGTATAATATTATTGGTGGCACAGAAGACAACAACGGAGTAGAAGTACCAGTAAGACATGTAGCTCCAAATTTTGGAAGAACACATCTTATCTGGAAAAAAGACAAATTAAGTTTTGATGCCTATTTAGTGTATAATAATGAATTGTCTTTTAATCAATTAGCACCATCTGAGTTGTCAAAGGATTACTTATATGCTAAGGATTCTAATGGTAACCCTTATTCACCTTCTTGGTATACTTTCAATTTAAGAGCGCAGTACCAATATAAAGATAAGCTGACACTAACAGGAAGTTTAGAAAACATTACTGACCAACGCTATAGACCGTATTCATCCGGTATTTCTGCGGCAGGTAGAAACTTAATTATAGCAATACAATATGCCTTCTAAAAGAAAAAGACCTCTGTTAATAGAAGCCTTTTAAATATATTATATTTTTATATTATGCTATTGTTGTTTTATCGCTTTTTTGCTAATCACTTGTCCGTTGGATAAGGTAACTCTAGCAATATAAGCTGCTTTACTTAGTTTAGATAAGTTGTAAACTTCAATAGAATTATTCCCAACCAAGTTGTAAATACGTCTTCCTAATACATCTAAGATTTCTACATTCTCTATGATGTACGATGCATTAACTTTAATCTGTACTTCACCATTATTGAGTTCGGTAATAATAAGATCATTAGAGGTTAGAGTATTATCATTTACAGATAGCGCTTCAGAAGTAAATACAATTTCAAAGCGGTTGTTAAATTCACCTTTGTTAGCTGTAAAGTTATAATCAGCCGTTTTCAGATTGTGGATAATGTTTAAGTCATAATCAATAATAAAAATATCATTTTCAGCCATAAAATCACCTTCAGTCGTATAAATTGAAATTGTATATATGGTAGCTTCTTCAATGCTAGTACTGAATCCTAATGGAATAACTTCATCAATATTTAAACTGTTAGGATTTTTCCCTTGAATGGCAAATTTTTTGTCATTAGATGAATCTAAAGTAGTATAGATGCCAGAGTATAAATCAGTTGATAAATTCTTATGTGCATCGTAGTACATACCATCATCTCCATCAGTCGCACCATCTACATATGCTACTAGTACTTGATTGAAAACACCATTGTCTGATGTTAAATTTAACCACAACTTGTTGTATTGAGCGGTTCTAAAAAACTGATTGTTATTTCCTGTGACACGCATACTGTTATTAAACACAACATTTGTGGTCATTACAAATCCACTATGTACTGAAGCTGTTACTCCATCATCCATAGACACAAAGAAGCCTTGTCCAGAAGGAATAAATCTAGTCGGTACAACTCCATCACCTCCTGCTGTTTGTCCTGAGCCATTGATAATAGCGTAATCGCTCTGAGCGTAGTTAAGGTTTTCATTGCCATTGGTGTTACCATCTGCTGCAGTATTGTGAGACCAAAAGAAGATAGCACCATTTGTAGCTCCTATAGTTTGGTCTACACTAGCGTTAGCAGCTAAAAATAAGTCTGCATCTATAGCGGAAGGATAAGGATTACCAATAAAATTCCAATTATTATCGTTTAATTCAGCATCATTTCTGTAAATAGGAATGTTATATATACCATTATTAAATGGACCTTCGAAAGTGTATATATATTGATTTGGACCTATAAACCCTATAGGGTCGTGAGTTGAAGCATAACCGACACCAGGCAACATTACAGTTGCTCCATTAACAAACTGCCAATCATTAGCGTCATCATCTATATCATCTTGACCTAAAAGTGTGGCGTCATTATTATTTGTCTCTCTTGTTGAGTCTCTAAAGTTTTGACCATCAAAAGAAAATATTCTATTGGCATTAGCTTCAAATAAACCATCGCTTATTAGCTCTCCATTAACAGGTGAACTCCAGTAGGTATATTCTAGGTGAGAGGCTAGAGGAGCCGTTTCCTTTTCAACACTAATCTTAGTTTTATCCGTTAAAACATCACCACTTACAGAAGCTGTATCATTGATTTGAACAAATGCACCATCGGTTTCCAATACCACATTTCCATTAACGATTAGGTCGTTCTCTACAAGAACATAAGTGTTGTTTCTTATATTTAGTTCATAACTTGTGTTTACAACACAGTCGCAGGCTTCAAAACTGGTTTGTATGCCGCCTACAGCTGTATCGTAATCTCCATCAATAATGACATTACTCATGGTCGTTGGCATGGTGTCAATAGGTGTACTATCGTTCCAAATCCAATTGGTACCGTCCCAAGTAGCAGTGCCGTAGGTAATTTGTATTGCATTTGAGGCCGAATAGCATGTTGCATTATCCTCTCTTACCTCGCAATAGAATTGAAAATCTAAAACGCTATTTGGGTTAGAAATGATTAAGTTTGGCGAACTTGGATTTGTTGTGTAAATACCTCCATTGTTTATGGCCTGCCAACCCAGACCAGCGTTTAAGGGATCGAAGGCATACCAGAAATATGCTAAAGCATTACCAGTCACAAATCCCTCTGTGGCCGAAACAGAAATTGTTACTTCATTACAAGCTGTAGTGGTACAGGTAATACTATTGACGGTTGGAGGTGTCCCTGTTGAAAAATCATAATTGCCAATATCAGAGTAATCATTATCAGCACAAGACGCCCAATCTACATAAGACCAGTCAGTAATATTAAATGTAGTATCGGGAAGGTTAGGAGCATTATTATTTCGGGTAAAAACAACACCCTCTGAACCAATACCTAACGTATCTGCCCATGTATTAGAGAGGTAGGTTCCCCAAGAATCTACATGAGTTGTTCCATCATACAGACGGATGTGATCGTCACTATTAACACCAAAATTTACGCCACCAAATCCTGTCTGATCGGCAAGTGAACCATCAGAGCCTGTAATGCCAGTACAAGTAGAGCCAGCACTCACGCCAACGATATAGGTGCTGCCAGACGCTAAATTGACATTATTTAGATTTATTAACCCACCATTCTGTGTCGCATTTCCATTATTAAAAAACTGTATACTGTAATTATCTAGGTTGACAGCAACACCGGTACCATTGAATATCTCAATATAGGTAAGACCTCCAGTGTTTGCATCAGTAACTTCAGAAATGAAAAGATCTGTAGGCGTAGTTCCACTAGATCCTTCACAGCTCGATATTTGCGAACTGATAATGGCGAATGGAGTAGAACCAGGACATCCTAAATCATCAATAATTTCCAAATTTCCTGATATAGCTCCAGGCGGCACAGTAACTTCCATCAAAGTGGCAGAAATATTATTTACAGAGGCAGCTAGTCCGTTAAATGAAGCTGTAGCAGTAGATAGATTTGTTCCTGAGACTGTAACGACAGTATTTATTGGTCCAGAATTTGGACTTATTGTAATTGTATTTGCCACACATTCTGCGTTACCTTCTACTGTAAAAGTATAAGGATCTTCATCAGCATCGTTACTAATAATTTGGATTACAGCTGTTTTAACACCAATGGTGGTTGGACTAAACTCTATATCAAAGTTGCTAAATCCATTTGGATCTGCAGGTGCAATCGGAGAAGAAGGTAACGCCGAAATTGAGAAATCTCCTACATCACCACTTAAAACAGTTACACTTGTGATAGTTAGATTTTGTGTGCCACCAAAGTTTTCTATTCTAAACGTATTTGTGCTAGTACCAAAGACAGGAACATTACCAAAATCAGTACCATCAAAAGGAGCAGGAGTGGTGTCACCATCTGCTATATCTGGGAAGTTTGCAGTTGTTCCTTCAACATTAATTTCTGGGCCTGGCGGAGTACATGGTGATATTAAGGAATTTACTCCAGGTGAACCACCGTTTAAAACTTCCCACCAGTTAGTGTTAGTTACAGAATTATCAACAGACGTATCTACAATATGTAATGACTCACCAGTATTGTCCGCTCCATCACCATCATCATAGACAACGTTATCTATGGTTGTAATACCATCAGAAGCTACCAGACTCAACGTGCCACTTGCATTAGATAAATTATTTGTGTTGTTTGTAAATGCATCGATACCATAATCTGGTGTAAATGGACAAAGATTATTATAGGTGCCGTCACCATTACTACCTAAAGATACTGTGATGCACGAGCCATCTAAGATAATAACACCAGTAGCTGGAAACGTGAAAATTGGACTTCCGTTGTAGTCTATGGTATAGCTATTTAAAACCTGTGTGCTTCCTGAAACATTGCAAATTTCTATCCATTCATCATCTGCACCAGCAGAGTTATACATTATCTCTGTAATAACAACATCCGCAGGAAAAGCAGCGTCATTATCGGTAATGGTGAGAACATGTTGGGTGTCAATACCTAAAGCCGCAGCATCACCACCTGTAGGGTTGGTAAGATTCAAGACAACCGTTTCATTGCCTTCAATCAAAAGATCATCATTAGAAATATAGATGGTCAAGCATTGGTCTGCACTACTACCTACAGGGAATGTTAAAGTTTGTGGAAAAACAATTGCAGCTGGTGTACCTGCACCATCGTCATAATCGGTACCATTGGTTGCAGTTGAAGCTCCATCTAAAGTTATATCTACCGTAGTTGCTACAGTGGTTGAAGGATTGGTTATGCTAGCACAAACATCGATAAACAAACCACCTTCTGGTAAAGTGGATGTTGTGGAAGTGAATTGAACGGTTGTGTTGGTGGTGGAGCAAGATGCAGGAGCATTTCCAAAACCAGTCATTGTAGATCCATCAGCTATCTGGTCAAACCTAGAGCTTGGATCAGTCCACCCATCGGTATCTCCATCACATATTCCATTTTGTATTTGGAGGTTATTATTAGCTGTTGAAACGCCACCTCCTGTCCAAGCTGCACCAGGATCTGCACCGCAAATCCCAAACATATCTTGAACAATACCTCCTAATTCAACCCTTAAGGCATCGTCACCATTAAATGCAAATGCATAATCAGTAGTACCACTCAAATCAGTACCATTTGTTGTTGCGTATGAGGTTAGATTAGATGTTCCAATAACCCAAACTTCATCTGCTGCTAAAGTTCCTGATGTTACATTAATAAGTGAATTACATGCAGCTCCATTTGTGCCTTGAAAAATCTCTAAGTTATTTACAGCAAAATCAATAGGTGCACCAGAAATATTGAATATTTCAATTCCTTTTGGTGTGGTACCAGAATTAGTTTCTATATACTGACTAATTACTACGTCAGATTGCCCAAAACTAAAATTTAGCGCAAACAAGAGTAGTATAAGAGATAAGTAGTTCTTTTTCATAGGGATTGGATTAACTATTAATCACTCACAAAGATAAATCAAAATTACCTAACTAACAGGTAGTTAAGTGTTGCAAAGTATTAACAAATTGTTATTTTCGCTAAATGAACCTACAAACCACCTATACTGTCGATGAAGCGCAAAAAAAGCTTGAGAATTATTGCGCTTATCAAGAGCGTTGCCATAAAGAGGTAAGAGCAAAATTAGAGGATATGAAAATGATTCCTCAGGCTATCGATAAAATCATAGTACATCTTATAGATCATAATTTTTTAAACGAAGAACGGTTTGCTAAAGCTTTTGTACGCGGAAAATTCAGAATAAAAAAATGGGGAAAAAATCGGTTGGTTAGAGAATTAAAGTTTAGAGATATATCAAAGTATGCTATTGATGTGGGTCTAAGAGAAATTGATGAAAAGGATTATTTTGAAACCTTAGATGAACTTACCCAAAAACGTATAGCACAAGTGAAAGAAAAAAACAGCTACAAGAAAAAGAAAAAAGTTGCAGATTACTTGCTGTACAGAGGCTGGGAAAGCCATCTAGTTTATCAAAAACTCAATGAGTATTTATAATCCAAAACCTGCAATGCCATAAGGCACTACAGGTCTCAGGTCCCAAAATAAACTGAAAAAAATTACAGTATTAATTTTCGCTTAACAACTACACCGTTATCAAGTTCAACCATCGCTATGTAAATGCCAGAGCTGTAATTACGTAGATTAATAATGGTACTTTGCGCACCTAAAGTATTGTTGTAAAAAAGCTTTCCTTCAGTACTATAGAGCTTTATGTTCTCTATTAAAGATTTGCCACTTATATTAACTTTAACGTCTTTTGTGTTCATGGGTATTATTGAAAGTCCGTAGTCATTCACAGAATTATCATTATTACTAAGAGTTTCTGCATTAAAAACAATTTCAAAACGCTCTGTAAAATCACCTGTTGAAGATGTAAAAGTATAGTCTGATTCCAAAAGATTGTGAGTGGAGTTTAAAAGATTATCTTTTATAAAGATTGGTTGGTTGTTTATAAAAGAGCCTTGCTTTTTGGGTATTGAAAAACTATAAATGGTAGCGTCTGAAATAGATGTATAAAACCCTAAAGGAATAACTTCTTGAGTATTAATACTCGATATGGATTTACCTTGTATAGCATATTTTTTATCTAATTCATTTTCTATTGTGGTATATAATATGGCAGCTGTACCAGAAGATAGAAAACGCGGAGAGTCATATGCTAAACCGTCATTGTTGTCTGTTGCCCCATTTACGTAGGCTACTAAAATCTGACTAAACACACCGTTGTCTGATGTTAGGTTTAACCAAAGTTTATTAGGTGTTGTGTTATTATTTTGTCTAAAGAATTGACTATTGCTTGTGCCATCTTTCATACGCATAGCGTTATTAAACACTACATTTCCATTTACTTTTCCTTGAATAAAAAATCCTTGACAGGACGGGATATATCTGCTGGGTATAATAGTAGACCCACCGGCTACCTCACCACTTCCTGCATTAATAATGGCATAGTCATCGGCACTAAAATTTAAGATTTCATTACCGTTGTTTGAGTTACTTGCAGGTGAGGCGTGGGACCATAAATAAATAGCATCACCAACAACAGTATTGTTTTCAGCAAAAAACAAGTCTACATCAATTGCTGATGGGTATGGATTACCTATAAAATTCCAATCGTTATCACCATTATTACCGTTATAATATATAGAAGTATTTATAACACCAGTATTAAAAGGACCAGAAAACATGTATTGATACGTGTTTCCGGTAACAAAGCCAGAGGCAGCATTTGTTATAGCATAACCGACACCAGGTATTAAAATATCAGAATCGTTAAGGGTTGTCCAATCATCTCCATTGTCATCTACATCATCATGTCCAGCTACGTAAGTATTTCCGTTGTTGGTTTCTTGTAATATATCTAAATAATTTTGTGCGTTAAACCAATATCTATAACTCGAATTTGAAGAAGGGAAGATTTGATTGGCAGTACTACCACTAACAGGTGAGCTCCAATATGTATAATCATACCAGTTTTTCAATACAGAAGTTGTTTTACTAAGATAAGCTTCGCCACCACTATTAACTGTAAAAGTACCAGTATCGTCATTTTGCACAAAAGAGCCAGATGACGCTACTTGCAAAGTGCCATTAATTACAGCATCTTGTTCTACTTCTATGTAAGAGTTGTCACCAATAACTAAATTTTGTCCCGTGCCAACAGTTAAAGACCAAGTGCTAAAATTACCATTAACTGATGTGTCATAGTCTCCATTTATTGTTGTTATGGATTCGATGTTTGGTGTTCCATTACTCCATGTGCTACCATTCCAAGATGTTATAACTCTTGTTACGTTACCAGACAAGCTAATAATTTCATTAACTCCAGGATAAAAAACTGACAAAACAGTAGTATCTGGTGCGGTAATATTTAGATTACCTGTGTAAATACCTGTTGCCAAACCAGAGCTAAGACGCACATATACAGTTACATCTCCAAGATCTATAATATTACCAGGAATCACAATAGTGTTACTGAATCCAGAAGAAGCAGAGGTAGAGACTTCGTAACCAGATGGTGCAGTTACTGTATAAGGCCGTGTTAGTAAAAGACCATCGTTTATTGAAAACGTTTGATTTGCTGAGGGGCCAGTATTTGCCTCATAGGTAAAACCTGAAAGCGTTGTTGGAAATGAATTAAAGATTAGTGTTTCTTTTTTAAATTCAAATGTAGTATTACCATATCCAAAATAACTAAAAACCGTACATAATAGACTAGTAACTAACATCTGAAAACCGTAGGTTGTCTTCATAGTTAATTAGATTTGTAAGGGTTAATACTTTGCTCTTAGGCTATTTGTTCTTAAAGTAAATGAAAGCTAAAATTATTTATGGATAAAGCACGGTATTTTTCGACAAAATACATTCACTTAAGTTTAAGTGTGTAAAATAATCGATTAAAAACACTTTTGAGTGGTTGAGCAATAGCTAATTATTGACCGAAATAAAAAAAGCCTCTTCATACTTTGAAGAGACTTTTTTGTAATTAGTATAATTTTAAAACTTTGAATAACGCTTCAAAAAACTATTTTTACAAGCTTATAAGTTAAAACTTGCACCAATGTTAAATGTAAATTGGTTGTAAAATAAATCGACGTCGTCGTCATATTTTGCAAGTGGGAAAGCAGCTTCAGTGTAAATTCCAAATCCTTCAGAAAAGAAATAACGAGCACCAAGATGTCCGCCAAAATTCTTTAAGCTAAGACTAAGGCCTGGATAAAAATCAAAATTTGGGTCAATGTTTATAACATTACCAAGGTTGGCGTTAAATCTTGCTTTTAAGTCAAAACGATCTCCAAAATCAGCGGCATCAGCTAAGACATCATCAATTCCTAAGGCATACGAAGAAGAAACACCTACAGAAATGTTATCTCCTAATCCATAATCGTAAGTAAGGTTAATACCTGTAGCTTCATCCTGAAAGTTAGCACCAACCTGAAATTTTTGGTCTCCTTTACCTTCAAATGCCTGTGCGTTTCCAAAACTAAATAATAATAATGCAGCTATTAATAGAATATTCTTCATGTGATAAGTTTTTTAAAAATGTCCGCAAATATACAAATAGATTGTCTGTAAGAAAATTAAACATAAGGCTTCGTGTTGGTTATCGCCTTTTCGTTTTTCCAGTCAATCCATTTTTGACCTCTCAGACGTCGCATTACATTATCATAATTACGCATTAGAAATATATTGTAAAGTGCTTTACCTAAATTTTTAGGATTACGCGCAATGGCACGCAAACTCATAGAAAAACCAGGTGTAAGGTATCGCATATAGTGCCAGTAACCTTCTGGCATATAGAGTACTTCTCCGTGGTTTAAATTACAAACCCAACCTTTAGCATGCTTTAATGCAGGCCATTTATCAAAATCTGGGTTGGCAAAATCTATATCTTCTCTCGTAATTAAAGAATGAGGTACTTTATATAAATACTTGTTCTGCTTTTGGTCGAATAAAATGCATTGTTTTTTACCTTCAAAATGAAAATGAAAAATATTGGCCAAATCAATATCGTAATGCATAAAGGTATATGAATCTCTACCACCAAAGAACAGCATAGGTAAGCCTTTCATTAATTTTAACCCAAAATCTGGATAACTAAAATCCTTTTGGAGTTGAGGTACTTCCTTTAAAATATTCCAAAGAAAAATCCTGAATTTGGTAGGTTCACGTTTAAGAAGATCTACATAATCGCTCATTTTCATTTCAGCATGAGCTTCGTTAAAACCGTCTTTATAATCTACAGGTCTGTCATCGTATAATGGAACTGTTTTGTCTCCTGCAACTTCTTTCATGTAGTCTAAACTCCATTTAGAATAGGCAGGCCAATCCTCAATAAAACGCTCAATAACCACAGGTTTTTGTGGTTTGAAGTAATTTTTAATGAAATCTTCTTTTGTAATTGTCTTTACGCGAGGTATGTCTTGAAGGTTTAATTGCAACAGTTAAAACTTTAGAAGGCCAAAGTTAAGAAAACGTTACCAATTGGTTTAAATTGTATATAAAAAATGACTTATTGCTGATTAGTAAATCCTATGGTGAAAAAATAAAGCCCACAATTTTGTGGGCTTTATTAGTTATTCTTTGGTTTCAATTTCAACATCATCTACTTCAATGTCTTTTTTATCTTTACCTTTTAAATACTCTGGCAAATCCATACCAGCCATATTAAACATTTCTTGTAAAGGTGGTACTGCTTTATACATGCCTGAGATAAAGTTAGAGGTAGAAGATTTGCCGTCTTTGCTTCCTCCATTTTCCCAAACGGTAACCTTATCAATCTTAATGTTTTTAATGGCTTCAGCCTGTGTTTTTACTAATTCTGGTAGTTTATCAGCAATTAATAATAGTACAGCATCTTTAGAGTTATTACCAGCAGCTTTTACAATTTCATCTAAACCAGCAGCTTGTTTGGTTAATACTTCATAAAGTCCTTTTGCTTCGGCCTGTGCTTTAAATAATATCGCATCAGCTTCACCTTTTGCACGTCTTCTAATACGCTCAGCTTCTGCTTCTGCATCAATTTCTGCCTTCTTTTTAGCAATTTCAGTTGGTACAATAACATCTGCCATTTGTGAAGAACGTTCACGTTCTGCTCTGGCAGTTTCTGCTTCTTGCTCTGCAGCATAAGACTCTTGTAGTGCCTTTGCGGCTTGTACTTTCTCAGAGGCAATTGCTACACGCTCTGCTTCTGCTTCACGCTGACGACGCAATGAGTCAGAATTGGCAACCGATATTTTTGCAGTATTTTCACCCTCAACAGCTTTTGCATTTGCAGCAGCTACTTGTGTTTTCTCATCTTGTACAGCATTAGCTTCACCAATTGCACCATCTCTGTTTTTCTCAGCAACTGACTTACGTGCAGCATTAATGGCATGTGCCGCAGCTTCTTTACCTAAAGCTTCTATATAGCCAGATTCGTCAACAATATCGGTAATGTTTACGTTGATTAATTTAAGACCAACCTTTTTTAATTCTGACTCAACAGATTGTGAAATGTTGGTTAAGAATTTATCTCTATCAGAGTTGATTTCTTCAATATCCATCGAAGCTACAACCAAACGTAACTGACCAAAAATAATTTCTTTAGCCAATTCTTGAATATCTTGTAAACCTAAACCAAGCAAACGCTCTGCTGCATTTTGCATAACACCTGGTTCTGTAGAAACACCAATAGTAAAGCGAGATGGAACATTAACACGAATATTTTGTTTAGAAAGCGCATTTACTAAGTTAACCTCAATAGAAATAGGTGTTAAATCTAAATATTCATAATCTTGAATAACAGGCATTATAAATGCAGCTCCACCATGTATACATTTGGCAGATTTACCACCTCCAACTTTTCCGTAAACAACTAATATTCTGTCAGAAGGACATCGTTTATAGCGTTTAATAAGAATAATTAAAGTAAGCACTATAAAAAGCGTAACAAAAATGAGTAGCATTGGTCCACCAAAGCCCTCTAAATTTAAATTGTCTTGAATGAGTAAATTAATCATAGGTTAATGTGTGTTTTGGTTAATAGTTATTTGTTTTCTAGTAAGTTGTTTTGTCCTTGTTGTAAGGTCTCATGTTCAGTTAACGTCGGCTCAATGGGCTTGCGCGTGTGGTCTACAATTAAAATACCGTTAGATGTTACATCTACAACTTTAATAATAGTGCCAGATTTTAATGGTGTTTGTGAATCTGTTAGTGCATCTAGCTCTCTAACTGTTCCTTGTACATTGACACTTACTTTTCCCATACTAGAGCGATCTGCACCAATAGTAAGATATACTTCACCAACAGCATCTAAGGCATTTTTGTAATTAAGCGTACCACTATCACTAAGTTTGTTTATAAAGTAGAACAGTGCAGCCATTATGACCATCATCATTAATCCGCAAACGACCGAGATTATAATGGTTAAAGGTGTGGATAGACCAGCATCAATACAGGCAATACCACTCCAGCCAAAAATGGTAAAAAACCCGACTAGATTTTTAAAGCTTATAAAGTGAAAACCTGCACCTGCATCACTGTCGATATCTGTGTCTACATCACCTAAATCATCTGCATCTCCACCAGCAAAAGCCATAATCATTACAACAATAAATACTAATGAACCTACTGTGGCAACGGACCAATACAGTTTTGAAAGAAAATCTAAATTTGAAAACCACTCTATCATAATTACTAAGTTTTAATGCGCTATTAAATATACAACCATTGTAAGATTATTCGACTTTATATTTGAAAGTTTTCGACAAAAACATTACCATCAAGAAGACTTAATTAGTTCTAGCTTTTTGATGTTGATTTAAGGATAAAAATGTATCCAATAAAAGAGAAGCGAGATGGTTAGTCTTAGCGAGTAATAAATCTGTTCTTTTTTGAGCTCTTAAAAGCTAGATTTATTACTACCTTCAATTTATTAGTGTTTTAGTTATTCTTTTTGTTACAATTGCAACAAAAAAATCCTGTCGGTTAGGACAGGATTTATAGTGTGATATGTTGTTTACTATCTATTTAAACGTATATCGTAAACCAAATAACACGTTGCTTGGTGGCATTGGTGTAAAGCCAGATTCAATGTAGTCAGCATCAAAAATGTTGCTAGCTGTTACTGTAAATTCCGCTTGATTAAATCTTAAAGCAATTGAGGCATCCCAGACATTATAGGTTTGTCCTGTTGTACGTTCGGCATATTTGTAAACAATGTTTTGACTTACGTTTTTAAATAACTGCGTGCTTAATCGTGTAATATATTGGTGCTTTAACGTATTAAGTGAATAGCGTGATAATTCTTCATTTTGGTCTGAAATATTATCATCTAAGTACGAGTAGCCAAACGCTAAAGTTTGTTTGTAGTTGCTAATATTAAAGTTGTATGCAGCATCAAACTCTAAACCTTTGGTGTTAACTTCAGTAATGTTTTCGGCAGTAAATACATCTTCGGTTACAGACGTTCTTACATAATCAATTAAGTTGTCCGCGTCTCTGTTAAATACAGCCATACTAGCTGTAAGTTTTGGTGAAACGTATTTTAAACCAAGCTCTTGTGCAAACGCTTCTTCTGGTTCTAAATCTTCATTGCCACTGGTTACAGGGTCATTATAGTACAAGTCGGTGTAGGTTGGTACACGATAGGTATAACCGATGTTTCCATAAATTTTGAAGTTGTTTGTAATGTCATAACCTACATCTAAACCAGGAAATGCATGAAATTTGAAATCTGAAAAATACGTTAAAGCAACACCAGGTGTAATGTCTAGCTTGTTCTCTAACAAACTAAAGCGATGCTCTAAGAATGCATTGGCCATGAAACGTTGCCTGTTTCCTAAATTATTACTTCTTAAATAAATTTTAGAAAGATCTACACCAAAACCAGTAATACCTAATTCTGAAGTGTAAGAGGCATTTGTTTCCGCTCCAATTTTATCAGAAATGTGCATATTTCTATAAAAATCTGGTTCATCTCGTCGTAATAAAAAGATATCTTGATTACGTCTCCAGTAAACTCTTGGCTGAATTTTAAATTTTTCAGTTCTAAACGTTGTGCCAAATGCAATTAAGCTATTCTGCGTTTCTTCGTACTCGTTAAACGTAGGATTGGTTGTGTAGAAGTTTTGTGCACCAAACTTACGTTCAAGAAATGTAGCGGTCATTTCAATAGCCTGAGCATTTTTGTTAAAGGTGCTTTTTAGGTAGTAATTAGCATTGTCGTAATCGGTATTAATTCGGTAACCTTCAGAAGTCACTCTGCCAACATGAACAATATGTGATGAGTTTTCTAAATCTACACCAGCAGTAACATTACCATTAAGTTGTCCAAAAGAGCCAGTTTCAAAATTTACAGATGTTGAATTTTTGAGGTTCTTCTTAGTTACAATATTTATGGCACCGTTAAAGGCATTCTGACCAAAAACTCTGGCTGCAGGACCTTTAATAATTTCTATACGCTCAATAACTTCTAATGGCAAAGCTGCATTCATGGTGTGGTGACCTGTTTGTGCATCGTCCATTTTTATACCATCGATCAGTAGAAGTGTTTGGTCAAAACCACCACCTCTTATGTAAAGATCGGCTTGGCTGCCACCTGTGCCACGTCTTCTAATATCTACACCAGCCACTTGCTGCAATAAATCTGCAAGATTTACAGCGGCACTTTTTTTAATAGCATCTGATGTAATGATGTTTATCGTTCTTGAGTTTTCTTTAAAAGGTAAATCAATACGTGTACCAGTTAAAGTAACCGAATCTAGTTTTTGTGTGACTTCTTGCGCACCAACATTAATTATGACCAAAAACAGTAATACAAAAAGCGTAATATTTTTTCTCATGTCTTGTTTTAAATTGAAAGTGCAAAAGTCGTAACTTTCCGGACGATTAAAATAGTCCACTTTTAAAAGAATGAATAGTCCGGTTGAAGCAATTTTAAAACAGCTAATTAGTTTCGATAAAACTATCGTGCAACCTGTCTATGTGCAAGTGTCTCAGCAAATTATAAATGCTATTCAACGTGGTTATTTGGTAAAAGGAACAAAATTACCAGGCACAAGAACATTAAGCCAACTTTTAAGGGTGCATAGAAACACAGCCGTTGCAATCTACGATGAGTTGGCATCTCAAGGTTGGGTAGAAATCATTGCGAATAAAGGCACTTTTGTGTTACTGCCAGAGCAAGCCACAGCAAAAATTAAAGCTACTGCACAGCAAGTGCATCAGGCTTATCATTATCCTAAGGAGGCTGGTTTTCCATTTCAGCAGTCATTTCATTTGGCGACTAATCTTCAACAAACGCAAGCCAAATATATTATTAATGATGGTAAGCCAGATTTACGTTTGCACCCAACACATCAATTTTCGAGATGGTACAGTGCAGCTATGAAACGTAAACCACTCATTCAAAAATGGAACAGAACCACAACGTCATCAACTTCAGTATTTAAAACGCAGTTGTGTAATTACCTCAATGCCACACGAGGATTTCGTATAAAGTCCAACAACCTACTGAATACAAGAAGTTCTGAAATGAGTCTTTACATTGTATCGCAATTGCTGATAAAGCAAAACGATTTGGTTTTGGTTGGCCAGTTGAGTCATTATGCGTCTAACACTATTTTTCAAGAAGCTGGTGCCACGATTAGGACAATTCCTGTAGATGATGATGGTCTCGATGTAGATTATATAAGGCAGCATTTTATGAAAAATCGAATTCGATGTGTGTATGTAAGTGCGCATAGGCATTACCCAACTACAAAAACCTTGAGTGCAGAACGACGCATACAATTATTGGAGTTGGCTAAGGAGTATGGTTTTGCTATAATTGAAGATGACTATGATTATGATTTTCAGTATAATGGTTCTGCTATGCTACCAATGGCAACGGCAGATCCTAATGGTATGGTGATTTATTTGGGTAAAATGGGTCAGTCGTTTTTTCCAAGCTTTCAATCTGGATTTGTTGTAGCACCCGAAAATCTCATTGCCGAAGCTCATAATTATTTGACGCTTTTAGATGAGCAAGGCGATATTATACAAGAGCAAATGCTATCGGAATTAATTGCTGAAGGCGAAATTTACAGACTGTTAAAGAAGAATATCGTAACCTATAAAAGACGAAGAGATGTTTTGTGTGACGCTCTAAAACAACAATTTGGAGATGTTATTCAGTTTGAAAAACCTTCAGGCGGTTTAGCTATTTGGTTAAGATTTTTAAAACAGATTTCTCTGGTGCAATTAGCAAATGAAGCGGAAGCTTTAGATGTGTTTTTACCAAAAACAATTTTATACCAAGATAAAGATACCTGTGCTATTCGGTTTGGTTTTGGGCATTTAGATGAAGATGAAATTGAGATTGTAGTGTCTAGGTTAAAACAAGCCCATGATAGGATTATTGCTTTTTAAAGTTAACAATAGTGTTGCAATTATCGCATTTATACTCGTAACGCGCACTTAGCGGAAGTGAGCCAAAAACGAAACCTATTATAAAATGAACCAAGGATTTAAAACTATTAATAGTAGAGTAGAGGCTAATGTTATTACTGCCACAATTAGAACAAATAAGAGCATTACCATTGTCATCTAAAGCATAAGCCGAAATAGAATTTAAAACTGCTTTCGCTTTGCTTTCATCTTCAGCCAAAACATTCAATTTTACACCACCAATGGCATTACTTACCAAAGGATCAGTATCTATGGTAATATTATCTTTTAAAAATACTTTAATGCCTTCAGCTTCGAGACGACCTTTTATGATTTGTGCTTCACTAGAGTAGGTGAATCTGGCGATGGTTTTAAATGTGTTTTGCATTTAGTAAATATACTAAGACCTTAGGTTGTGTGCCAACTAGTACTTTAGAATATGTAGAGGATTAAAATAAAAGTGTTAAATAATGCCTTAGGTCTGTTAGGTTTTCAAAACCAGACAGGTCTTTTTTATATCTTTACATTTATGTATGCACTTGTAGATTGTAATAACTTTTATACGTCTTGCGAACGGGTTTTTAATCCTAGTTTAAACGGCAAGCCTGTTGCTATACTTAGCAATAATGACGGTTGTGTTATTTCTATGAGTGATGAGGCAAAAGCTTTGGAACTACCCTTTGGTGCACCAATTTTTAAGTGGGAAGGTTTTTGTAAGGTAAATAATATTAAGGTGTTTTCATCTAATTATCCACTATATGGTGATATGAGTAGCCGTGTAATGAAGATTTTAGAACAGTTTACACCAGATGTTGAGGTCTATAGTATAGATGAGGCCTTTTTGCAATTCAAAGGTTTTAAGGATTACGATTTTGAAGTATACGGCAATCAAATCCGAAAGCGTATTCTAAAATGGACAGGTATACCAACCTGTGTTGGTGTTGCGCCAACAAAAGCTTTGAGCAAAGTGGCTAATAAAATAGCGCGGAAGTTTCCTAAAGAAACCAATGGTGTTTATGTTATAGATTCTGAAAATTCTAGAATTAAAGCCTTAAAATGGATGAAGCTCGAAGATGTTTGGGGAATTGGTAGACAATTAAAACATCGACTGCAAGCTAAGGGTTGTAAAACCGCATATGATTTTACACAGCTAGATGACGAATGGGTACGACGAACATTTTCTATTACAGAGTGGAAGCTCAAAAAAGATTTAGAAGGTGTTTCTAAAATTGAATTAGACGAACCTACCCGTAAGCGCGCCATTGCAACCACCCGAAGTTTTGATTATACTTACGACGATATTAATTATATAAAAGAGCGTATCTCTACCTTTGCTACAAGCTGTGCCGAAAAATTGCGGAGACAAGGCTCTAGCTGCCACATGGTTATTGTATCTATAAGTAGTAATAGACACAAAAAGGAAGAGGAACAGCATAGAGCAAGTACCATAATAAACTTTCCTTATCCTACAGACTCGTCTTTAATTATAAGCAAACAAGCAGTTAAAGCGGTAGATACAATTTTTAAAAAAGGAGTTAAGTACAAAAGAGCAGGAGTAGTGGTTACAGGTTTGGTGCCAACAGACAATTATCAGCTAGATATGTTTGAAAGCGAAGATCCTAAACACAAACCTTTAATGTCTGCCATAGATAAGATTAATAAGAAATATAAAGGGGACAAAATTAAAATAGGCAATCAAGATTTAAAGCGTACTTGGAAAATGCGACAAGAGCGTTTGTCACCAAAATATACAACTAATATTAATGATATTATTGTTGTAAAATAGAATAGTCAGGCTGAATGTAGTCGAAAGGTGAAATGACAAAATTCAAGCGCTTATAAAAAGAACGAATCAAATAATTATGAAAACACTGCAATCTCAAAACTTAACATTTTTTATTCCAGAGCCTGTTGAAGATGCCGGAGTAAATTTCTTCGACACAGGAATTTCTGCAGGTTTTCCATCACCAGCAGATGATTTTAAGGAGCAACGCTTATCATTAGATGAAGAATTAGTCAAAAATAGAGAAGCAACATTTTATGCGCGTGTTAGTGGTCAATCTATGATTGGTGCTGGTATAGAAGATAATGATTTGTTAGTTATAGACAGAAGTTTAGAACCAGAAAATAATAAAATTGCAGTCTGTTTTTTAGATGGCGAGTTCACAGTAAAACGTCTTAAAGTAGAAAAGGGTGAAGTATGGTTACAACCTGAAAATCCAGATTATCCAATAATGAAAATTACAGAAGAGAATGATTTTGTTATTTGGGGAATCGTAACAAATGTAATCAAGAAATTGTATTAGGTTTAAGAGTTTATAAGGTAACTATATATGAAGAAAACCATAAAATGGGGAATTATTGGTTGTGGTAATGTTACCGAAGTTAAAAGTGGACCAGCCTACAAAATGACGAAAGGTTTTGAGTTGGTGGCTGTCATGCGACGAAATTTAGAGCTAGTCAAAGATTATGCTAGACGGCACGACGTACCATGCTACTATAATGATGCTGATAAACTAATTAACGATCCTGAAGTTGATGCTGTCTATATTGCCACACCACCAGATACACATCATTATTATGCCATGAAGGTGGCACAAGCCAATAAAATATGTTGTATTGAAAAACCAATGGCACCGAGTTATAAGGAATGCCTTGAAATTACCGATATATTTAAGACTAAAGGTCTGCCCTTATTTGTTGCGTATTACCGCAGGTCCTTACCACGATTTAATAAGGTGAAGTCATTATTAGAAGAGAAGGCGATAGGTAATGTGAGACATATTCATTGGTATTTGAGTCGCACACCAAGTGATTTGGATACATCTGACACTTATAATTGGCGAACCGATGCTAAAATTGCACCAGCTGGTTATTTTGATGATTTAGCAAGTCATGGGTTGGATTTGTTTAACTATTTACTGGGAGATATAAAAGAAGCAAAAGGTATTAGCTCTAACCAACAAAAACTATACACAGCAAAAGATATTATTTCAGCATCATGGGAGCATGAGAATGGAGTTTTAGGAACAGGAATGTGGAGTTTTGGTACTTATCAGCGTGAAGATAAAGTTAGGATTATTGGCAATAAAGGAGAATTATCTTTTTCGGTTTTTTTAGAGGAACCAATACAATTAATAACTTCAAAAGGTTTAGAAACTTTTCAAATAGATAATCCTCAACACATTCAACAGTATCATGTTGAGAATATGGCAAAGCACTTGCAATTTGATGTTAAGCATCCTTCAACAGGGAAAACTGCCACACATACTGCTTGGGTAATGGATTCTATTTTAAATCAACTATAAAAGAAAAGCGCCAAACATAATGTTCGGCGCTTTTTTTATTTTGAAAGAATATTATTCTTAATCAGCTAATATGATTAGCTTGTTATCTTTCATCTCAATAGTTCCTGAGTTAATCTTTACGTTTAACACTTTCTTATCGTCAGCATGAGGAACAACATCTTCATGCAACTCATCAAAAACTAAATGACTTTGAGAATGCGTATTGATTCTAATAGTACCTTCACCTAAGATAGAAACTATAGGAGCGTGATTTGATAACATTTCGAATTCACCATTTATACCTGGTACAACTACAGAATCAACTTCTGAACTAAATAGCGTGGCTTCTGGTGATACAATTTCTAGATACATATTTTTTAGTATTGAGTATTGAGTATTGAGCAATTAGAAGTTCTCACTACTAACATCTCACATCTCATTACTAGGTTATGCTTCAGCTAACATCTTCTCACCAGCTTCAATAGCCTCTTCAATAGAACCTTTAAGGTTAAATGCTGCCTCTGGTAAGTGATCTAATTCACCATCCATAATCATGTTAAAACCTTTTATAGTTTCTTTAATATCTACTAATACACCTGGTATACCAGTAAATTGCTCAGCAACATGGAAAGGCTGTGATAAGAAACGTTGTACACGTCTTGCTCTAGATACAGCTAATTTATCTTCTTCAGATAATTCTTCCATACCAAGGATAGCAATAATATCTTGTAATTCTTTATAGCGTTGTAATAACTCTTTTACGCGTTGTGCACAATCGTAATGCTCATCACCTAAAATTTCAGCTGTTAAAATACGTGATGTAGAATCTAAAGGATCTACTGCAGGATAGATACCAAGCTCAGCAATCTTACGTGATAATACTGTCGTTGCATCTAAGTGAGCAAACGTTGTTGCAGGAGCAGGATCCGTTAAATCATCCGCAGGTACGTATACCGCTTGTACAGATGTAATAGAACCTTTCTTTGTAGAAGTAATACGCTCTTGCATCGCACCCATCTCAGTTGCTAACGTTGGTTGGTAACCAACCGCAGATGGCATACGACCTAAAAGTGCAGATACCTCAGAACCAGCTTGTGTAAAACGGAAGATATTATCTACGAAGAAAAGTACATCTTTTCCTTGTCCGTCACCAGCACCATCACGGAAATACTCAGCAATAGTTAAACCAGATAATGCTACACGAGCACGAGCTCCAGGAGGCTCATTCATCTGACCAAATACGAAAGTAGCTTTAGAATCTTTCATAGCAGTTTTATCTACTTTCTTAAGATCCCATCCACCTTCTTCCATAGAGTGCATAAAGTCATCACCATACTTGATAATACCAGACTCTAACATCTCTCTTAAAAGGTCATTTCCTTCACGAGTTCTTTCACCTACACCAGCAAATACTGATAAACCACCGTGACCTTTTGCAATATTGTTAATCAACTCCTGAATCAATACTGTTTTACCTACACCAGCACCACCAAATAATCCAATCTTACCACCTTTTGCATAAGGTTCAATAAGGTCAATTACTTTAATACCTGTAAATAAAACTTCAGTAGATGTTGATAATTCTTCAAACTTAGGAGCTTGTCTGTGAATAGGTAAACCCGCTTCACCAGCTTTAGGTAAATCACCTAATCCATCAATTGCGTCACCAATTACGTTAAACAGACGTCCGTAAACATCCTCGCCAATTGGCATTTGGATTGGTGCACCAGTTGCAACAACTTCAGTTCCTCTACTTAAGCCATCAGAAGAGTCCATTGCAATAGTACGTACTGTGTCTTCACCAATGTGAGATTGTACTTCTAGTACTAATTTAGAACCATCTGGATTACTAATTTCTAATGAATCATAAATTTTTGGAAGTTCAGCTCCAGCACCGAATTCTACATCGATAACCGGTCCTACAATTTGTGCAACTTTACCTGTAACTTTAGACATTACTTATATGTTTTTGTTTTGCAATAATTTAAATCTGAAAAACAACACCTTACAATTAAGTTAAATACGTGCATTTTTCGCGCTGCAAAGATATAGTTTTATTTAAAAAAATAGTTCTTTTTTGAATAAAAAAAACACGCTTACATTGAGCGTGTTTTTTAGTTATAAATAAAAGTTGTTTCTATTGTAAAGTTGGGGAGTAATTAGTTGGGAAATCCCCTGCTTCTGCGAGATTACCTGAGGCTTCAAAATTAGACCCGAAAGTTGTATCAATAGCTTGTAGAAAGCTATTGGCCATTAAGGCATAGCCTCTTGCTGTTAAATGCACACCATCTAAACTTACCAAACCACCAAAAACTAAATCTGTATTCATGTTATAGTCTCCAAACATAATTCCTGTAGAAGACGCTTGTTCTAGAATAGAATTTAAATCTACTAAAGCTAAGCCATTAGAACTAGCTACAGATGATATTGTTGCGTTGTAAGCTGCAGTTGCATCGGCGATTTCTTGCTGCTCCTCTGGCGTTAAAACCCATTTGTCTGCTAATGGTATAGCAACACCATTTACGGTTTGTGGATTTCCAGGTACAGCTTCTGTTCCAATAAAGCTTGATGCAGGTAACACTATCAAATCTTCTGAAGTTGCTTGTCTCATGCTTACAAGTGCAGGATTTAGACCTGTTAAGTCAATTAAGTTTTCATCCATAATAACTACAGCGTTTCCTTCACCAGCTGAAAATGTGATTGTTCTTTTTGCCAATTCAGCATCAGCCATTTCTTGTGTTATTTGACCAAACTGTACTAAACCAGCTAAAGCTTGAGCAACACCTGCGTTGTATGCACCATATGCACTTGCACTATTTAAAAAACCTGCAGTAGCTGCGTCTAGAGGCACTGGATTGTGAGGTACGGTCGTAAAATGAGATAAACTAGTAATATTAGGAAGGTTTCCGATAACACCTTTTGCACCATTTGCAGTTAAACCAGCAACTAAAGCATTTAAAGATGCGTCAAACGTTGCTGAGTCAGTTATAGGGTCTGTACCATCTCCTCCAGAAAGAGCATAACCTAAAACATCATTTCCTCCTACTTCAGATATTGTAAAGAACGTAGGGTTTTGAGCTATAGCTAACTCTAATATTGAGGCATTTGGTGCGTTGCCGGTAACTCTAATTGCATATGGGTTAGCAGCAGCAGGGAAATTAGCTAAGTTACCATAACCAGGAGCTAATAAATGAAAACTTTTAGCACCAGGAATACCTAAATTATTGAATGGACCTGTGGGATTATTTAAAGCAAAGTCTGTGGTAGACATTGCAGTAGGATTTACAGATTGTAATGCTACTGGTCCAGCACCACCAAATACAAGACGTTCTTCAAAAAGTCTCTCACCAGTGACTGGACTTATTACAGGATTCCCGCCTAATAAGAGTCCTCCAAAATTATCATTCATTAAAGGTTGAGTAAAAGTACCGCCACCAACATTGGCAAACTTACTTGCCATAATATTTGGGAAGGAATTTTCTTGGCTTGCCACAAAAAGGGCGCTGTCTGTGAATCCAGCCGTAAAAGAAGCACCTATAGAAACATAATTTGAAAAATCCGCTGAGCCAGCAGTTAATTCTGGTAATGGCTCAGAGTCAAGGTTGTTTCTGTCCCTTAAATCCTCTACTAGTTCGTTTTCGCAAGCTACCATTCCTAGGGTTAGTAATGATAGAGCTATATATTTAATTTTTTTCATCTTAATTTTCTTTTCCGTTATTATAAGTTATTAATTGTCCAAGACACGTAATATTGAGAACCGATGAAACCTGTACCAAATGCAGTAAAGTATTCGTCCTGTAATAAGTTCGTAGCACCCGCTTTGAAAGTAGATTTTAAGCTTGGTACTCTAAAGTTGATTTGAGCATCAATAACATTAAAAGATGGCACATCCCCATCACCAAAAGAAGATTCCCAGAAGTAATTGTCACTCCATCTCCAAGACACATTAAAACCAAAGTTTTTAAATAACTCTGTCTTACCAAAAGATGCTTTCACTTTATGCTCAGGTGTATTAAAGAACGTTCTAAAATCAGGATTTTGTTTTACATCAAAATCTAATTTAGCATAGGTATAGTTGGCACTAAGATCGAAGCCGTCAAATACTTTTGCAGAAACTTGAATCGCTGCACCATAAGAATTAACATCTTCATCAGAATTTGTATAGGTCTGGTACGCTTGAAAGTCTCCATTTGCAATTGCAGCTACTGCTAATGGTGTGCCGTCTGGTAATGTTTCCGTAAGTTCAACATCACCATAAAAAGGTGCAATTACAGTTTCATTAGCTAAGAAGTCTTGATATTGATTGTAGTAAACCGAAGCGTCTACAATTATACCATCTAGTTTGCCACGATACCCTAATTCAACTGAACTTACTTGTTCGGGCTTTACTAAATTAGAATTTGCTATTTCTAAATCAGCTGGGTTACCTGTAAGGGCAAAGCCATTAGATACAGAGCTTGCGGCGAAAGAGTTATTATAAGCACCAGTACCATCAAAAGCAATATTATTTTGACCGGTAATAGCCGTACCATTAGCACTTAAGTCGTAGTTCCTGATATCCCTTGCTGGATTATCAGCAGCGCCACCAATAAGAATAGCTCTACCAACATCTAAACCGATATATAAATCTTGAGTCGTTGGATTTCTAAATCCTGTTTGGAACGAAGCTCGTATATTGTGGTCTTGGTTAATTGTAAAACCAGCTGACAGTCTCGGTGAGAAAAATCCATCAAACAATTCAGATTTATCATATCGCAAAGAACCTGTAAGCTTAAGTTCTACACTCTCAGATAATTCTAAAGAACGCTGTAATTGTGTGTAAACCCCTACTTCAGAGTAATTAATTGGGCCGTCATTATCTGTGTAAATTGTTCCAAAAGAATTTAAACTGTATCTTCTATATGACCCACCAACTTGAATTTCAGCAAAATCTATTAATTCACCAAAGTTGTAATTGGCGTCCGCATGATAAATTTTTGAATTGTCTTGAAATTTCGAACCTGTAGTTAAATCAGGGTCGTTAATACTTCTGTTGAAAGCAGCCTGAAATTCAGGTGTACCAGGTAAATAACGACCTGTGTCAGCTTGAGCTCTTGCTGCAGCATGAGCTTGAGTGTCTGTAGCGCCACCTAGAGTAGCTCCGATATAAGATGCTACATATTCCCCAAACCAAGTTTGATCATCTTTCCATGCTCTGTTGATATTAATACCTGTAAAAACCATGTCGTAAGAGTCGCCAGCTTTATCTTCAGTTACATAACCTCTTACAAAGAAGTTGTCATTTCTAATTTCAAGTTTGTGTTGTTGTAAGAAAAAGTTTTTGATATTATATCTGTTAGCACCTTGGTAAATAGTATTACCAGAACCTACTTTACCAACATATTGGATTTCAAAATCATTTTCCCAAGGGCGGAAATAAAGTCCCCAGTCAGCTTTTATACTTTCAGCATTATAATTGGTTAGATCTCTTTCGTTGTAACCTGTTCTACTTACGTCAACTGAAGGCACAAGTGCAGAGGAACCTGAAGGTGCAAGCCCTAAGCCTTCTAATGTTTGTGCTACATCATTTATGTTTGTACTAACTTCGTCACCGTAGACATTAATTCCATCGTAATCAATATCAGCTCTGGTTAGTCCTCTATTAAGCTTATCGGCTTCATTTACTGCAAACCAGTCGGTGCCTTTTAAGTAGCCAAAATTAACTTTAGCAGCAAACTTTTCGCTAAACTTGTATGCCATTCTAATCCCAAGATCGGTATAGTCATTATCACCAGCTGCTTCTTGAGATGTAATACCTCTTTTTAAATATCCACTTATACCTTGATGATCAAAAGGGTTCTTACTGCGCATAAATAATATACCGTTAAAAGCATTTGCACCATATAATGCCGAAGCAGCACCTGGTAGCAATTCTACGCTTTGTACATCAGTTTCTGTCATACCTAACAAGTTACCAAGTGGGAAGTTAAGTGCTGGTGCCGAGTTATCCATACCGTCAACCAATTGCATAAAACGTGTGTTAGCGAATGTCGCAAAACCTCTTGTGTTTATAGATTTAAAGGTTAAACTGTTAGTATTTATGTCTACTCCTTTAAGATTTTCTAAACCGTCGTAAAAATCTACAGATGCGGTATTCTTTATTTCCTTTATTCCAAAACGCTCTACGGTTACTGGAGATTCAAAAATACGCTCTGGTGTACGTGAAGCAGATATAACAACTTCATCTAATGAGTTGCCTTCCTTGAGGGTAACATCAACAGTTTGTTCATTACTTGTTATCTCGATAGTCTGAGCTTCAAAACCTGTGTAACTTACACGAATTGAAAATGGTGGATTTTGATTTACAGATAGGGTGTAGTTACCATCAAAATCCGAAACGGTACCTGTGCTAGTACCCACTACTACAATATTTGCACCAGGTAAGGGTAACCCAGTTTCATCAATAATTTTTCCTTTAACCGTGGACTGAGCAAAAGATACCACGCAAAAAAGCATTGTAAAAAGCTTTAAGATTGTCTTCATTTTAGAGAATTAGTTAATTTATTTGACGCCAATTTAAATAAATATATGAAAATTAGATAAGAAATTCTCAAAAAATTATGCACGCATAGCAATATTCAAAAAAATGAAAGCCTTAAAATTGAGGATTCTGCAATTTTAAGGCTTTTGTATTATTTTAAAAAAAGTTGATTACTCTACAGTAACTGACTTTGCTAAGTTACGTGGTTGATCTACATTCTTATCTAACATTACAGCAATGTGATACGATAATAATTGTAAAGGAATTGTTGTTAAAAGAGGTGTTAGGCATTCTATAGTTTCAGGAACCTCAATCACATGGTCAGCCAATTCTTTGACACTCTTATCGCCTTTAGTTACTATTCCTATGATTTTACCTTTTCTAGATTTTATTTCTTGGATATTGCTTACAACCTTTTCGTAATGGCCTTTTTTGGTAGCAATAACAACAACTGGCATCTGTTCGTCAATTAAGGCAATAGGTCCATGCTTCATCTCGGCAGCAGGGTAGCCTTCAGCATGAATGTAAGAAATTTCTTTTAATTTTAATGCGCCTTCTAGGGCTACTGGGAAATTATAGCCACGTCCAAGATATAAGAAGTTTTTGGCATCTTTATATATATCCGCAATAGTCTGAACATACCCATCAGATTCAAGAGCTTCTTTAACCTTACTTGGTATGGTTTCTAATTCAATCAAATGATGTCTAAATTCTGAACTCGAAATAGTTCCCTTTGCTCTGGCTAATCGAAGAGCTATAAGTGTTAATACCGTAATCTGAGTAGTAAATGCTTTTGTAGAAGCTACACCAATTTCTGGCCCTGCATGTGTATAAGCACCTGCATCTGTTTCTCTGGCGATTGACGAACCTACTACATTACAAACTCCAAATACAAAAGCACCTTTTGATTTTGCTAACTTAATAGCAGCGAGAGTATCAGCAGTTTCTCCAGATTGAGAAATAGCTATAACTATATCTTTTTCGGTAATTACAGGATTTCTGTATCTAAACTCTGATGCATATTCAACTTCTACAGGTATTCTAGCTAAATCTTCGAAAATGTATTCTGAAACTAAACCTGCATGCCAAGAAGTACCACAAGCAACAACGATTATTCTGTCTGCTGCTAGGAATTTTTTCATATTATCTTCTACACCAGCCAATTTTATTACAGCTTCATTACTAAGGAGCCTTCCCCTAAAGGTGTCTAAAATTGCTTCTGGCTGTTCGTATATTTCTTTGAGCATAAAATGGTCGTAACCACCTTTTTCAATTTGCTCAAGATTTAATTGAAGTTCTTGGACATAAGGGTCTACAAGCGAGTCTCCTTTGATTTTTCTTACCTTAATATCTTTACCCCTTCTTATAATTGCCATTTGTTCATCTTCAAGATAAACGGCATTTTTAGTAAATTCTATAAAAGGTGAAGCATCACTAGCGATAAAAAATTCATCTTCACCAATACCTATTGCTAAAGGGCTACCAAGTTTAGCAACTACAATTTCATTAGGTTTGTTTTTATCAAAAACAGCTATTGCATAAGCTCCAATCACTTGGTTCAATGCAATTTGCACGGCTTTACCGAGTTTTATGTTTTCATTCTTTTTTACATCCTCAATCAGATTTACTAAAACCTCAGTATCAGTATCGGATTTAAAAGTATAACCTCGCTTAATAAGCTCTTTTTTTAGAGCATCGTAGTTTTCTATAATTCCGTTGTGAATTATCACTAGGTCACCAGAATTAGAATAATGAGGATGAGAGTTTATGTCATTAGGGACACCGTGGGTAGCCCAACGTGTATGACCAATACCTAGAGTGCCGTTGGTTGAGATCTCATTTTCTAACCTTTCTTTTAGATCAGATACTTTTCCTTTAGTTTTAGAGAGTTTTATGTCAGTGCCATCATATAAAGCAATGCCTGCGCTGTCATAACCACGATATTCTAATCTTTGAAGCCCTTTAATTACTATAGGATAAGCTTCTCTATGACCAATATAACCAACTATTCCACACATAGGGTAATTTTATTTAATTGTTTGGTTCTGTATAATATATTTCTAGATAAACTTTTTTATCTTGATTTCCTGTGTTATTTCCGTGTAGGACAGTGCCTTTTGGGCTTAAAACTGAACTTATAGGTGTCTTTAAATCCGAATCATTACTAGTTTGAACCTCTTGTTGAATAAGCTCTTCTAAATTGACGTTCAATGAAATTGCTAAACCAAGCTCAACGTTTGTTGAGTCGTTTAATAATAGATTGTTAATGTGTTCGGTTATTCTAAATTTATATTTTATGCCATTTTCATCTGACTCATCGTTTTCACGTTGTAAAGCGCCAAGATGATTGAATTTAGAAAAATATGGAATGGTACTAATAGTAGGGTCTAAAAAATAGTCTGTGAGAGGTGTTTCATTATTTAAGTCATAAATATAAAGACGATCTGGTTCTGTTTCAGGATGATAAGAGGCAGACTGACTTAAAAAGTCTTGGTCCACATGGAAAACTAGATTAGCTTCATTTACAATGCGTTTAATACCTTCAAAATTGCCTTCAGCATCGGTTTCTACAAAAAAGTTTTTCCAATCGTCAAAAGTTGTGTTGTCACCGTCATTGAGGTCGTCACCATTAAAGAGTTTGATTTTTGCAATTGAACCTTCACCACCTTTTAAGTATACCCTTTCATCTCCAACGTTAGGGTTGCTATCAGGGATGGTAATATTAAATTCATTATCAAAAAAGTTGATTTTGTTACCATTAAAGTTTAAGACAAAACTTTGCTGTTCTTCTGATACAACATCCTCTCCATTTTCATCTTCAGTTACGGTTGTGGTGGTATAATAAATAGTGATGTTAGAATTTGGAGAATTTGTATTTAAGATAAGATAGCTTCCGTCATTATTTACTGCTTCTGCTTTAAAATAAAGACCTCTAAAATATTCAGAGAAATTGTTTTCGTTACTTAATACAGCTTGTCCTTCTTGGTTAAATATTTTATTTTGCCAGTAGCTAGGTTCTAATAAAATTCTTATGCCTGGTGGAACATATGTAGTTAAAGAGTTATCTTCTTCTCCATCTTCGCTTTCAGCCCTCAGTATATATCCTTGTTTATTAATATCAATAACGTCGCTTATCTCATCAAATTCATCGGTTTCTGAATTATATTCCACAAAAGTTAATTCTGCACCTTCTAACGGTGCTATTGCTTCAGAGGAAGAGGCAGTTTTGTTAGAAAAATAATTTTGTGCTTCATTGAATTCTGCATTGGGATCAAAGTTTCTTATGAAATAATTATTCTCGTAAACACTTAATCTTATAGGATTGTTAGTATCGCTATTAGGGAAAATTGAATCTACGTCGTAGGTAATATTATTATCTTCGTCAATGTCGGTAATAGTAGAAAAGTAGGGAAGCGTTAATACAACTGAGTCTATTTCTAGTTCGTTAGCTTCACCTAAGAATGTTGGCGAATATGCAGACAAAGAGACTTGAGTTACAAAACTAGATGTAACCCTACCATAAACATCATCATATATCCCTAATGTACTTAGGCCTAAACTGTTATTAGTTTGTACAGGTCCTAAGACTTGTGAATAAGTGATTACATCGGTGAATTCGGGATTAGTTTCACTTAGCTTTTTAATATTGAAATTTGTCGCTACATCACTATTTAATACATCGGTCTCTAGGTTGTTAAAATCATTATCGCAAGCGATAAGACTACCAACAAAGAGACTGAGGATGATTATGTTAAGGGCAAATTTATTTTTTTTCATAGATATATGTTAACTGTTTAATACAGCTTCTTTATAAAATTCTGTGTATGGATCTGCAAACTCTTCAATAGAATGAAAATCTAGTACAGGTTTTTCTAACTCACTAATATAGCTATCTAGCTCTTTAGGTAATTCTTCAGAACCTCTAATTATAGCGTCAGAGTTGTCGATAGCTATTTTCATAAGGTTTATATAATCAGGCTTTTCTAAGGATTTAATAGACTCCTCATCAATCCCGTCAAATTTCACCTTATTAATCATTCCTTTATCTAACGTACCTTCAAAACTTTGATTGTATACAGAGGTCACTATTTTACTTTCAGTGAATAACGGTTCTGTTTTATAGAATTCTTTGAGATACAATGGTAACAAGGATGCTAACCAACCATTGACGTGAATAATATCTGGAGCCCAGTTTAATTTTTTAACGGTTTCTATAACACCCTTAGCAAAGAAAATAGCACGCTCATCATTATCTGGGAATAGGTTTCCATCTTCATCAGTTAGAGTCGCTTTTCTTTTAAAGTATTCTTCATTGTCAATAAAGTATACCTGAATACGCTCTTTTGGAATAGAGGCAACTTTAATGATTAGTGGCATATCTAAGTCATTAATTACCAAGTTAATACCTGAGAGTCTAATAACCTCATGTAATTGATGTCTTCTCTCGTTAATATTACCAAAGCGTGGCATAAATATTCGTATTTGCCCTCCTTGTTTGTTTACCATTCTTGGAGCTTCAAATGACATTGAAGAAATCTCTGTTTCTGGTAAATATGGAACTACTTCCGAGGACACATACAATATTCGTTTATCTTTCATAAATCTGCTGCTTTTGTAAATTAAAAGTAAAAAACATGCAAAATTACAAAAATTTGTGCAGATTGCCAGTAAAATATTATGTTTGCACGCGTTAATTTTTTGTTACCAAAGTGAAAATTTTTCATAATAAATCTGAATTGTCTCATCTTATTGATGAGTTCAAGGCTAATAATAAAGCAGTTGGTTTTGTGCCAACAATGGGGGCACTACATAATGGACATTTATCACTTGTAGAAAAAGGACTTAGTGAAAATGACGTTGTTGTGGTCAGTATTTTTGTCAACCCTACACAGTTTGACAACAAAGAAGATTTAATTAAATACCCTAGAACTCTAGACGCAGATGTAAAATTGCTAAAAACTGTTAGCACCGATAAAGTTATAGTGTACGCACCTTCAGTTGAAGATATTTACAACGATGACGTACAGTCTCAATCTTTTAAGTTCGATGGACTCGAAAATGAGATGGAAGGAGCTTTTAGAGATGGACATTTTGATGGAGTAGGCACCATTGTAAAACGACTATTCGAAATTGTAATACCAAACAGAGCGTACTTTGGTGAAAAAGATTTTCAACAATTACAGATCATCAAGAAACTAGTTGAGCTTTATCATATCCCTGTAAAAGTAATAGGTTGTCCGATTCATAGAGCAAAAGATGGCTTGGCCATGAGCTCAAGAAACACCAGATTATCAGAAGAGCACAGAAATGCTGCGCCATTTATATACAAAATATTAAAAACTGCCAAAACTAAGTTTGGCACAAAAAGTGCTAAAAAAGTAAAGGAATGGGTTGAGAAACAATTTAATAAACAACCTCTTTTAGAATTAGAGTATTTTATTATTGCAGACACAAAAACCTTAAAACCAGTAAAACGTAAATCAACAAAAAAGACATACAGAGCTTTCATTGCAGTGTATGCTGGTGATATAAGACTAATAGACAATATCGCCTTAAATTAATTATCTTAGCCTCATGCAAATTCAAGTTGTAAAATCCAAGATACATCGCGTTAAATGTACAGGAGCAGATCTTAACTACATTGGTAGTATAACTATTGATGAAGATTTAATGGATGCTGCCAATATTATACAAGGTGAAAAAGTTCAGATTGTTAATAATAACAATGGTGAGCGTCTCGAAACTTACTGTATACCTGGCCCAAGAAACAGTGGTGAAATAACATTAAATGGCGCAGCTGCACGTAAGGTAGCAGTTGGTGACATTTTAATTTTAATCACTTATGCTTTTATGGATATTGAAGAAGCCAAAGTGTTTAAACCCTCTTTAGTATTCCCAGACGAAGCTACCAATCTCCTAAAATAAATTTGTTTGAGCAAATTCAAATCCATCCTAAAAGTTGTGATTCCCTTACTCTTAGGAGTGGTGCTGGTTTGGTACTCATTATCTCAAATCTCTGTTTCAAAGTTAGTTCAGTATTTTAAGGATGCTGATTATTTTTGGATAATTCTAGGTGTCATTTTCGGTGTTTTAAGCCATTTGTCTAGAGCATATCGTTGGCTTTTTATGGCAGAACCTTTAGGCTATAAACCCAAGCTGGCCAATAGCTTTATGTCGGTGTATTCTGCTTATCTTATAAACTTAACTATACCTAGAGCGGGTGAAGTGGCAAGAGCTTCAATTTTAGCCAACTATGAAGGTTTGCCTTTTGAAAAAGGTTTTGGAACAATAGTTTCCGAGCGTGTTGCGGATACTATAATGCTTTTTTTAATTATAGGTTTGGCACTGGCGTTAGAGTTTGAGTTTATTTATAACTTTTTTGCCAGCAAGCTTAATTCTTCAACGTTAATAATAGGAGCATTAGCTCTTATTGCATTGGTTATTTTAACGTACATTTTTGTCGTTAGAAGCGGTTCTAAAATGGCATTAAAGATTAAAGAGTTTATAGGTGGATTGGTGGAAGGTGCACTTAGTATTTTTAAAATGAAAAAGAAGTGGTCTTTTATTTTTCATACAATCTTCATTTGGGTGATGTATCTATCTATGTTTTATGTTACAACATTCGCCTTGCCAGAATTGGATAAAATACCATTGGCAGCTATTTTAATAGGGTTTATTTTAGCAAGTTTTAGCATTGCTGCAACCAATGGTGGTATAGGCTCATTTCCTGAAGCCATAGTAATAGCTTTCGCATTATTCAATATTGCTGAAGACCCAAGCAGAGCCTTTGGTTGGATAATGTGGTCTACACAAACTTTAGTTATTATTATTCTTGGAGGTATTTCTTTAATCTATTTACCAATCTATAATAGAAAGCAAGAAAGTATTTAGAAATATTTTTTACCTTGCTTTAACTTTTAAGTCAACCATCAGTATGAAGACATTCTTCACCTCCTTGTTTTTATTATGTTTTTTAATTAATAGCCATGCACAAGCTATTTATAAGACCATTGATTCCTATAAATTAGATGGTACTAGAGAATTAAAGATTCAATTGCCTAGAAATTATGACCCTGAAGCAGAACGAGCGTATCCATTGGTAATTGTTTTAGATGGAGACTATCTTTTTGAACCTGTTGCGGGTAATATTGATTATCAGGCGTATTGGGAAGATATTCCAGATTGTATCGTAGTTGGCGTTAAACAAGATACAACGCGAGAAGTAGATTTTTCTTACGATGATAGTACGTATTTCCCTTCTGACGGAGGAGCTAATTTTTATGAGTTTTTGAGTGGTGAATTAATACCTTATGTAGAAGAAAGTTATAAAGTGTCTAACTTTAAGGTTATCATTGGGCATGATCTTGGCGCTAACTTTATCAATTACTATCTTTTTAAGGATAAACCATTGTTTAGAGCGTATATTAGTCTAAGTCCAGATTTGGCGCCAGAAATGGTTAATAGGTTGCAAGAACGTTTATCTGGTTTAGAGCAAGAAACATTTTATTACATGGCGACTGCAGACGCAGATATTAAAGTCTTAAGAAATGATATTGTTGAGTGTGATGCTAAGTTAAAGTCTATACAGAATGACAAACTCCATTATAAGTTCGACAATTTTGAAGATGCCAACCATTACTCACTCGTAGGTAGAGGCATTCCAAAAGCATTGAATGAAATATTTACACTCTATAAGCCGATTAGTGGTAAAGAATACAGAGAAAAAATACTCACATATGAAGGTTCACCGTATGATTACCTAATAAAAAAGTACGAAAACATTGAGTATTTTTATGGTTTTGAAAAAAAGCTGACAGAAAATGACATTAGAGCTATTGCTGCAGCATGTAAAAAACGAGATGATTTAGATTCGTTAGAAAAGTTAGCTAAATTGGTTAATAAAGAGTTTCCTAAATCTATGCTAGGCGCTTATTACATGGGTATGTATTACGAAAAGGAAGGAAATCTAAGAAAAGCATTACTTCGTTATAAAGCAGGCTTAATGTTAGAGCCATCTCAGTATATTGATAAGGAAATGATGCTAGAAAAAATGTACGAGGTTCAAGATGCAATGGACGACTAACTGTATTTCATCGAAAAAAATTCACAAGTTAACGATATTTTAGTATGTTTGATACCCCAAGTCAAACCTACTTATAAATGAAAAAAGCTACCCTAATACTTTTGGCATGTTTCCTTTGTATGCCAATTTTTGCGCAAATTAGCTATGATGAAATTAATTCATCAAAATTAAATGCAGTTCGTAAACTTAAAATAAAGTTACCCAAAAATTACGATCCTTCATCAGAAATCAAATATCCTTTAATTATTGTTTTTGATGGTGACTATTTATTTGAACCTATTGCAGGTCAAGTAGATTTTCAAACATATTTTGATGATATGCCAAGTTCTATCATAGTAGGTGTAGTACAAGGCAGCGAAAGACGTTATGATGGATATTGCGATGAAGTTACAGGTCTACCAAAAGAATCTGGTTTGCGCTTCCATGATTTTGTTTCTGAAGAACTTATACCATATTTAGATAATAGGTATAACACTAGTAAGTTTAGAGTTGCTGTAGGTCATGATTTAATGGGTAATTTTATTAATTCATATTTGTTTAAAGAGGATCCGTTGTTTAACGCTTATGTATGTATAAGTCCAGATTTATCTGGTACAGTAAGAGATTATCTGGGTAAACGATTAGAGTTTTTCAAAGATGATATTTTCTATTACATGGCAACATCAGACAAGGATTTGCCATACATTAGAGAAGCTGTAATAAATGCTAATTCTCAAATATCTCAAGTAAAAAATCAGTACCTAACCTATTATTTTGATGATTTTGAAAACGACAACCATTATACTTTGGTTAATAGTGCAATAGCAAGATCTTTTGATAAAATTTTTGAACTCTACAAACCACTTCGTGAAAAAGAGTTAGAAGAAAAGGTGCTACCATACGAAGGCACACTAGACAAATATCTTGTTGATAGGTACGATAGGATTGAAGATTTATTCGGAATAAAAAAGCCAATTACAGAAGAAGAGTTCGAAAAAGTTGTTAAAGTTGCTGAGCAACGCAACGACTTAGAATCTCTTGAGAAAATAGGGAGGTTAGCTAAAAAACTCAATCCAGGATCTTTATTAGGAACCTATTATTTAGCGCAGCACTCAGAGAAAATTGGTAAAAACAAAAAAGCCAAAAAGCTATATGAGTCTGCATTAGAGTTAAGCGATGTAAGTCATATAGATAGGGATTTTATTTTTTCCAAAATAGATGAACTAACCGTAGTTGATACAGACGAACAAGAAGAGGAGGAGGACAATGAAGAAAACTAAAAGAGGACTATCTACAGATTATTATTTTGAAGCTTTGTATAAAAAAGTCAAGTCTTTTGTGTCAATTGAAAAGTACTCAAAATTACAAATCGTGAAACTTTTAACTATTGCAACTTGGTTTAAAGACATCAATTAAAATTATCTTAATTTAGCCATTCTAAAAATCAGCTTCAATCTTGTGGTTTTAAAAGTACATGGCTAAAGTAAAAACAACTTTTTTTTGTCAGAATTGCGGAGCGCAATATGCCAAATGGCAAGGACAGTGTAACTCTTGTAAGCAATGGAATACTATTGCTGAAGAAGTTATTCAAAAACCAGAGAAAAACGATTGGAAACCGAGCTCATCAACAACTAAGCGAGTTTCAAAGCCACTTAAAATTAATGAGATTGACACAGCTAAAGAAGCTCGATTAAATATGCAAGATGCTGAATTTAATCGTGTTCTTGGAGGTGGTATGGTACAAGGATCTCTGACACTTTTAGGTGGTGAACCAGGAATAGGTAAAAGTACATTGTTGCTTCAAGTAGCTTTAAGCTTACCGTATAAAACCCTTTATGTTTCAGGAGAAGAAAGCCAGAAACAAATTAAAATGCGTGCTGAGCGCATCAACCCCAAAGAGAACAACTGTTATATTCTTACAGAAACCAAAACCCAAAATATTTTTAAGCAAATAGAAGCTGTTGAGCCAGATTTGGTAATAATAGATTCTATCCAAACACTTCATAGCGATTATATTGAGTCTTCTGCAGGAAGTATTTCGCAAATAAAAGAATGCACTACAGAGCTTATAAAGTTTGCTAAAGAAACAGCAACACCAGTTCTGTTGATAGGCCATATTACTAAAGATGGCCATATCGCTGGGCCAAAGATTTTAGAACATATGGTAGATACTGTTCTTCAATTTGAAGGCGACCGCAATCACGTCTTTAGAATTTTAAGAGCACATAAAAACCGATTTGGATCAACCAATGAGCTAGGTATTTACGAAATGCAAGGCTCTGGTTTACGTGAAGTTTCTAATCCATCAGAAATATTGATTTCTGAAAAAGATGGGGAACTTTCGGGTAATGCAATTGCAGCTACGCTTGAAGGCTTAAGACCACTAATGATAGAAGTTCAAGCATTAGTAAGCACAGCAGTTTATGGTACTCCTCAGCGTTCGGCAACAGGTTTTAATGCTAAACGTTTAAATATGTTATTGGCAGTTTTAGAGAAACGTGCTGGTTTCAGATTGGGAGCCAAAGACGTCTTTTTGAATATTACAGGTGGAATTACCGTTGACGATCCAGCAATAGATTTAGCAGTTGTGGCTTCAATTTTGTCTTCAAACGAAGATGTGGCTTTACCAAGTGATTATTGTTTTGCTGCTGAAGTTGGACTATCTGGCGAAATAAGACCAGTACAACGTGTGGAACAACGCATTCTAGAAGCTGAAAAATTAGGCTTTTCTACAATTTTCGTTTCTAAATACAATAAAATTACATTTAAGAACCCTTCGATTAAAGTGCAACTCATTTCTAAGATCGAGGATTTGGTAGATTTCTTGGTCTAACTACTTGGGAATGACTGTCTTTTTGTCGATTTTTTTTGTCTTTTTGGTTAAAAATTAATGATTTAACGACTTTATTCTCACTTTATCGAATAAGAATTGCAACTAAATTTCTTGAGGCTACTATTGTATTGTAATTGTAAATCAGATAATTACAATTCTTTCCCTCAGAAAATAATCCATTAGACTTAAAATTTTATTGTAGTACATAGTTAAAAAGGACCTCAACAACATTAAACCTTATACTATGAAAACAAAACTACTTAACCTGAAAAACGTTACACTATTTGTTCTTTTAGCTTTTAGCTATACACAAGTTTCAATTGCACAAAACACATCAAGTAACAGTGTTGCAGATGAAATGCAAAGATTTACTTTAGAATTTATCAGCTTAGACGGATTAGAGGTAGCAAGAGAACTTCAACTAAGTTTTAGCTCAATGACATCTGACAGTTTTGATGATGGGTACGAAACTAAAAATTTAGATGTTCTTGCTGACGATTTAAACCTAATTTTAGATGAAGAACTTATGCTTGTACAAGCCTATGGACCAATTACTGAAGAAAAATTAGTGCCATTAGCTCTACAAAGTACTGGAAATTATGACTTCACTATTCAATTGACTTCTATGGATAATATGGGAGACCAGAGTATTAGATTGAGAGACAAATACACAGGGAATATTTATGATTTAAGAAGTGGTGATGCATTTCAATTTTCATCAGATCCTGGCTTTTTTACAGATAGATTCGAGATATTTTTCAAAACCCAAACATTATCGCAATCTGAGTTTGAACTTGAAGATATTGATATAAATTTTATTGCCAATTCAAATACAATTATTGTTCATAACCCAAAAAATGTAAAGATTAGCAATATAGAAACGTATACTATTTCTGGTCAAATAGTTGAAAATAAGATCGTTGAAAATGAAAATCAGCACATAGAGTATACGCTTAGTAATATGAGTACAGGTGTATATATTGTAAGATTGATTACAGAAACTAAAGATATTTTAACCAAAAAGATATTGGTAAGAATATAATAAAATGCTGCAGATTCAGCATTTTGTCGGATAAAACATGTATTTTATCGATATTTTATTTTTTTAACTCGTTGATAATCATTACTATTGTAAAGTGTGTTTTTTTCCTAACGATATAAATTAAACACAGACTTCCCTCAAAGTTTATAATTCCATTGACATAAAATTTGTTTTAAGTGCATAAAAGTTAGTCCCTAAATTATAAGGCTTATGTACAAAACTATTTTCTATTTTCTTTTTTTTGGCGCGGTCTCAAGTGCAACGGCTCAAACAAATGCACCTAGCATTCAGTCTGGTGTAACATTTCAATGGAGCGATATACAAACTCATCAAAATCACCCAGCAACTATTGAAAGTATTACTGTTAACGGTAACATATATTTCAACTTTGGTGTGCCATCAGCTTATGAAATGACACAACTTGGTCCTGCAGGCCATAACATTAATAAGATTGCAAAAAATGGCGTTAGAATCGAAAACAAGAGTGACAGCCCAACTTGGGATGAAACCGCATTAGATGCTTTTCAGTCTTTAAATCTTAATTATTTTTTCGAAGCTAACGGAAATGGTGATGACATCTGTAACGATTTCATTTCTGAAGCAACAACCGATGCACAAAAACACACTTTATTTTACAGTGGCGGCATAGTTGCCAGTTCTAGTGGTGTAATTGCAGTTACTGAGCGTAACGCAAACAATTGTTTGCATATAGAATTTTTTGGCTATCCAGAAGATAGTACTGTTGAGCAGTCTTTAGGTGAAACATTTATAAATCAAACGACTATTCGTTATGGGTTTGGCGGCACAGGTACAGGTGGACCAAATGGTTTAGGTACACCAGGAGCTGTGAGTCCACCACCTACTGGAACTGATTATTGGTTAAGTGATAGGGTTGTTGGTAATAAGGGGACCATAGGAATTGCACTTTTTTACTTAGATGATATCGCACCTACTGGTTCGTTAATAACTAAGGCTACAATAACTGCTGCTACTGAAGATAATGGTGATGGTAAGATGTTCATTCTTACCTTACCCGATTACGACAAGGATGGAATGAGTGATGTTGATGATCTAGATGATGATAATGATGGCATAAAAGACGTAGATGAATCCAATAATATAGATCCTTCAGCAGATCATGATTTAGATGGTATTCCAAATTACGAAGATTCAGACTTTTGTGTTCTAAATACGCATGGAATATGTGAAAATTTAGACTTCGACTCAGATGGTGTTCCTAATCATTTTGATAAAGATAGCGATAATGACGGCATTACAGATGTTCTAGAATCTAATGGGACAGATAGCAATAAAGATGGTATGGCAGATGGTAAAGTTGGGAAGCTAGTTGCGACCATGGGAATACCACAAACAGCTGGTACAGGAAACGTGCCTATAAATACAGACGGAATTTTTAATCCAGATTTTATGGATATTGATGCGGACGATGACGGTATTCCTGACAATATTGAGGCGCAGCCAACTATAACTTATTTAGATCCAAGTGGTATAGGGAATTTGTTTGTAGATTTTAACGAAGATGGAGTTGACGATGCTTATGGTACTTTCTTAGTGCCAGAAGATACAGATGGTGATGGTATTTATGATTACGTAGATACTGACAGTGATAATGACAATATTCCAGATATTGAAGAGAACGGAATGTCTAATGTATTATTAGGCATTGATTCAGACTTTGATGGATTAGATAATAATTTTGAAGGAGCGAATACAAATGATCCATTAGACGTTAATGACGAAATAGATAATCCTAATATTTCAATATTACCAGATTCAGATGGGGACTTAAGTTCTGGTGGTGATTTAGATTATAGAGATTTATTTAATATTAATCCTTCTGCTACTGCAACTATAGATTTTGATGGAGTAGATGATTATTTAACAGGTAATAGTCTTATGAATAGTCTTGGAGAGGTTACAATAATGGCATGGATAAAGATTGATCCTAATAATGCTAACCAAACATACTCTACAATTGTAGGTGAGGATATTGCTTACAGAATATTTACTCAAAATGGTAATAAAATTGTTTTTGGCGCTTATACCGCTACTAGCGGTAGAAATTTATATGCACCAGGAATAATTAATTATAATGAATGGCATCACGTAGCCGGAGTTTTTACTAATACAACAGGATTACTTACACTTTATATTGATGGTGTTGAGGTTGCTAGTGCAACCAAAGGTGGAATGGTTGGTGGTGTGCTTAGCGGTAGCGCTAATGCTAATGGAAATTTTGAGGTTGGAAGAAAATCAACTAATGTTACTAATAAAGAGTATTTTGACGGTTCTATTGATGAGGTAAGAGTTTTCAATAAGGCCTTGTCTGATGAGCAAATTCAGCAGATGGTTTATCAAGAAATTGAAAACAATAATGGAATTGTAACAGGAAGCATCATTCCAAAAGATCTTATAGATACTAAAACACTAGAGACAGTTTCTTGGAATAATTTGATAGGCTATTATCCTATGTCTGGAATAAAAAATAGCACAACTGTAGATTATTCCGGGAATAATAAGACCTTAAGACTCGTAAATATTACCACAGTCCAAGAGCAAACGGCTCCTATGCCTTATGTGACAACTACCGACGGACCTTGGACAACGGAAGGAACCTGGTTGCATGGAGATGTCTGGGATATTGAAGAGGTAAATGACAACAAAAATTGGAGCATTGTTCAAATTAACAATAACATTACGTCAAATAGTTCTCACACTAGTTTAGGGTTAATCGTAGAGTATGATAAAAAGTTTACAATTACTGGAAATAATAAAATTGAGAACAGCTATTATTTAGAATTAAATGGTGCTATTGATTTAGAAGGTGATTCTCAACTTATTCAAACAAAACATAGTGATTTAGTAACTTCTGCATCTGGTAAAATTTTAAGACGTCAAGAAGGAAATAGTAGTGTCTATTGGTATAACTATTGGTCTTCACCAGTTGGGAGCACATCGGTAACAACATTATCTGATAACAATACATCTTCAAATAATAACAATAACACCAACTTTAATATATCAATGTTAAAACATCCAAACGGTAATAATTTTCAGTTCACCAATAGCTATCACGAAGTTGGTAAAATAAGTACATATTGGTTATACACTTACAAGAATGGTGTTACGTATTATGATTGGGCATGGCTAAACACCTCGAATCCAGTAGAGCCAGGTGTTGGTTACACGCAAAAAGGAACTGGTGTTGGCACTGAACAACAATATTTGTTTGAAGGTAAGCCAAACAACGGCACCATAATAGTTCCAGTTTCAGATACGGGAGGTAGTGGTTCTGTGCCCGCAGTTTCTAAAACAGATTATCTGCTAGGTAATCCCTACCCTTCAGCATTAGACATTCATAAGTTTATAGATGATAATATTGGTGTTATAGATGGAACTCTTCAGCTCTGGCAACAATGGAGTGGTGACTCTCATATATTAGATGAGTACAATGGAGGTTATGCGCAGGTTAATAAAACAGGAGCAATACGAGCATACCAATTTGTTGGTATTGAAGGTGATACAAATGGCAGTCAGGATGGTACCAAAGTGCCAACAAGGTATTTGCCAGTAGGACAAGGATTTATGACTGAGATTGTATCAAATGGCAATATTATATTCAATAATGATCAGCGTATATTTATAAAAGAATCAGATGCAAACGGAACTTATAATTCTGGTTCAGTCTTTTTTAGAGGAAATCCTAATCCTCAAACTTCAACGGAACAAAACAGTTCAGATTCAGAAGAGAGTGTTATGCAAAAGATTCGTATTGAGTTTAATTCAGTTGATGGCCCTCAAACCAGAAGAGAACTGCTATTAGGTTTTAGTGAAGACACCTCAGACGAATTTGATTATGGATATGAAGCTAAAAATACTGAAGAAAATGATGACGACCTTAATTTAGTTATGGCTAATGAAAAGTATACCATTCAGGCGTACAGTGTCATAGAAGAAGATAAAGTTGTTCCTTTAGTGCTTAATGCTTCAGGTGTATATAATTATACAATTAAGTTAACCGAAACCGAAAACATTCCAGAGGATCAGGAAATCTATCTTAGAGATAATCTTACAAATGCATATTATAATTTAAGACAAGGTGAACCATATGAGTTTTTGTCTGAAGCGGGCGAGTTTAACAATAGATTAGAAATTGTATTTCAGGGAGAGTCAGCCTCTTTATCTCAAACAGATGAAATCATAGAGGATTTAGACATGTATTACGCAATCAGTAGAAAAAAGCTGGTAATTCTTAATCCAAACAACAGAGCAATAAAGCAAATAGATGTTGTCAACATGCTAGGACAGTCAGTTTACACAATAAATAATGTATTTGAAGGAAGCTACAATGAATATGATTTGCATAATATAAATACAGGAGCATATATTATAACTTTAACCACTGACACTAATACAGTACTAACGAAAAAGATTATTGTAAAGTAAGGTTCAAAATCTTAATAAAAGTAAAGGCTATTTCATAGATAATGAGATAGCCTTTTGTTTTCAATAAACACACCTGATTTTTAGCAAAAAATCATTAATTTCGCACCTCGAAAAGAAATGCGAATAATGAGTACAAAGTTCCCTGAATATAAAGGACTTAACTTGCCAAAAGTTGCTGAGGATATCAATAGCTATTGGGAAGCTAATAATATCTTCGAAAAAAGTGTAACTACCAGAGAGGGCAAAGAGCCTTATGTGTTTTTTGAAGGACCACCTTCTGCAAACGGATTGCCTGGTGTTCACCACGTATTAGCACGTGCTATTAAAGATATCTTTCCGCGTTACAAAACAATGAAAGGTTTCCAAGTAAAGCGTAAAGCGGGTTGGGATACACACGGTTTGCCAGTAGAGTTGGGTGTTGAAAAAGAATTAGGCATTACCAAAGAAGATATCGGAACTAAAATTACGATTGAAGAGTATAACGAAGCGTGTAAAAAAGCCGTAATGCGCTACACAGATATTTGGAATGATCTTACCAAAAAGATGGGCTATTGGGTGGATATGGATGACCCATATATTACCTATAAATCCAAATATATGGAAAGTGTTTGGTGGTTATTGAAACAAATTTACGATAAGAACTTATTGTACAAAGGTTACACCATTCAACCATACTCACCAAAAGCTGGTACAGGTTTAAGTTCGCATGAGCTTAATCAACCAGGAACGTATCAAGACGTTACAGATACAACAGTTGTTGCGCAGTTTAAAGCCATAGCCGAAACATTACCAGATTTTCTTCAAGATGAAGGAGATATTCATTTCTTAGCTTGGACGACCACACCTTGGACGTTGCCAAGTAATACAGCTTTAACTGTTGGACCAAAGATTGACTATGTTTTAGTTGAAACATACAACCAATATACATTCAAACCAATGAATGTGGTGTTGGCAAAAAGTCTTGTCGGTAAACAGTTCGATGGAAAATACAAGCAAGTAGAAACCAAGCCAGAACTTATTGAATTCAAGGAAGGAGATAAAAAAATTCCGTTCTACGTCGTTAAAGAATTCAGAGGGAAAGATTTAGTTGGTATTAAGTATGAACAACTTTTAGATTATGCTTTACCAAACGATAATCCTGAAAATGCCTTTAGAGTAATTTCTGGAGATTTTGTTACTACTGAAGATGGTACAGGTATTGTACATACAGCTCCAACCTTTGGTGCAGATGATGCCTTGGTGGCAAAACAGGCTACGCCAGAAATTCCACCAATGTTGGTAAAAGACGAGAACGGTAATTTAGTGCCACTTGTAGATTTACAAGGACGTTTTAGACCAGAAATGGGTGAGTTTGCTGGTAAGTACGTAAAGAACGAATATTACAACGATGGCGAAGCACCAGAGAAATGTGTAGATGTAGAACTTGCCATTAAATTAAAAATAGAAAATAAAGCCTTTAAGGTAGAAAAATATAAGCACAGCTACCCAAATTGTTGGAGAACAGATAAGCCAATTCTATACTATCCGTTAGATTCTTGGTTTATAAAAGTAACCGACGTCAAAGGCAGAATGCACGAGCTGAATACCTCAATCAACTGGAAGCCTAAATCAACTGGTGAAGGTCGTTTCGGTAATTGGTTGGCTAACGCTAACGATTGGAACTTGTCACGTTCACGTTTTTGGGGAATTCCATTACCAATTTGGAGAACAGAAGACGGTAAAGAGCAGTTGTGCATAGGTTCTGTAGAAGAATTAAAAAGTGAAATCGCAAAAGCTGTAGAAGCAGGCGTAATGTCTGAAGATATATTTGCAGACTTCGAAGTCGGTAATATGTATGAAGAAAACTATGAAAAAATTGATCTTCATAAAAATGTAGTTGATAAAATCGTTTTAGTATCGCCTTCAGGAAAACCAATGAAGCGCGAAAGCGATTTAATAGACGTTTGGTTCGATTCTGGTTCTATGCCTTATGCCCAATGGCATTATCCGTTCGAGAACAAAAATTTCATTGATAAAAAAGAAGCATTTCCAGCAGATTTTATTGCAGAAGGTGTAGACCAAACACGTGGTTGGTTCTATACATTGCACGCTATCGGTACAATGGTATTCGATTCTGTAGCATACAAAAATGTGGTGTCTAACGGATTGGTTTTAGATAAGAATGGACAAAAAATGTCTAAGCGTCTAGGTAATGCCGTAGACCCGTTTGAAACCTTGGCTAATCACGGAGCAGATGCAACGCGTTGGTATATGATAAGCAATGCTAATCCTTGGGATAATTTAAAGTTTGATCTAGATGGAGTAGAAGAAGTAAAGCGTAAGTTTTTCGGTACGTTATATAATACGTATTCATTTTTCAGTTTATATACCAATTTAGACGGTTTTAAATACGAAGAAGCAGATATTCCACTTAATGAAAGGCCAGAGTTAGACCGTTGGATTTTGTCAGAATTAAATACCTTAATTAAAAAGGTAGATGAGTATTATGCCGAATATGAGCCAACAAAAGCTGCCAGAGCAATTTCAGACTTTACACAAGATTATTTAAGTAACTGGTATGTGCGTTTAAGTAGAAGGCGTTTCTGGAAAGGAGATTACCAAGCTGATAAAATTTCGGCATACCAAACGCTTTATACGTGTATGGAAACCATCGCTAAACTTGGTGCACCAATAGCGCCATTCTTTATGGATAGACTCTATTTAGACCTTAATGCAGTTACTCAAAAAGAAAGTTTTGAGAGTGTGCATTTAGCAGAGTTTCCTAAAGCAGATGAAAGTGCGATTGATAAAGTGTTAGAACGCAAAATGGAAAATGCGCAAACAATATCGTCTTTAGTATTATCGTTAAGAGCTAAAGAGAAGATTAAGGTGCGTCAGCCACTTCAAAAAATAATGATTCCTATTGATAATGACCAACAAAAGGAAGAGATAGAGGCCGTTTCTGGTTTAATAAAACACGAAGTAAATATCAAGGAAATAGAGCTTTTACAAGATGCTTCAGATATATTGGTAAAACAAATAAAACCAAACTTTAAAGCACTTGGCCCTCGTTTTGGTAAAGATATGAAGTTGATAGCCAGTACAATAAGTGCATTTTCGGCAGAAGACATCAAAAAAATCGAGCAAAACGGGAATTTAGACGTTGAAATTAACGGAAAAAACATTACTTTAGGACTTGAGGATGTAGAGATTACATCGCAGGATATTGAGGGATGGCTTGTTGCCAATGAAGGTGCATTAACAGTAGCTTTAGATATTACAATTACAGAAGAACTGCGTAAAGAAGGTATTGCTCGTGAGCTCGTAAACCGTATTCAAAATTTGCGCAAAGATTCTGGATTTGAAGTTACAGACCGTATCGATGTGCAATTACAAAATGATGCCCAAGTTGCAGCAGCAATCGCTTCAAATGAGGATTATATTAAGTCGGAGACATTAACTGAAGAATTACAATTAATGGATAATTTAAATGATGGTATAGAAATTGCTTTCGATGAGGTAAATACCAAATTATTCATTCAAAAACATTAGAGACTATGGCAACTGATACAAAAAATAGATATTCAGATAAAGATTTAGAAGAATTTAGAGTTTTAATTCAAGATAAAATTGATAAAGCTGAACACGATTTAGAGTTAATTAAAAGTGCTTATATGAATGATCATAACAATGGTACTGATGATACTTCGCCTACATTTAAAGCATTTGAAGAGGGTAGTGAAACGATGAGCAAGGAAGCAAATTCAGCTTTGGCAATTCGTCAAGAAAAGTTTATACGAGACTTAAAAAACGCTATCATTAGAATTGAAAATAAAACTTATGGTGTTTGCCGTGTAACAGGAAAATTAATCAATAAAGAGCGATTAAAACTTGTGCCACACGCAACGCTTAGTATCGAAGCTAAGAATATGCAGAAGTAAACAGAATCCCTTTAAAAAAAGGGATCTCATGATAAAGTTAGGTAATTTGATTACGATATTAGACCTCGAAGGTTTTTAAAACCTTGGAGGTCTTTTGTTTCATGTCTATTGTGTTTAGCTTAAGAATATCATTGTTCTTATCTAGTTGCAAGACAAGAATAATCCGTTACATTTGTGATATTGTTTAACATTAAGAGATTCCTGCTTTCGCAGGAATGTGGTATGTCCTTAAAAAAAGCCTCAATAATTATCATCCTTATTTTACTAGTTGATCAGATTAGTAAAATTTACATTAAAACACATTTTGCGTTAAATGATGATGTTACTATATTTTCATGGTTTAAGATTGCTTTTGTAGAGAATGACGGTATGGCTTGGGGCACTAAACTGAGCGATTTTTTTACCTTTATTTCAGATAAATCTGCAAAACTTATTTTAACACTTTTTAGAATTGTTGCTGTTACAGGTATTGGTTTTTGGCTGGTAGATGTCACTAAAAAGAAAAAATCTAAAACATTAATATTTGCTATTTCTATAATATTTGCAGGGGCATTGGGTAATATTTTAGATTCTGTTTTTTATGGAATTTTATTTGGCGATAGTCACATGCAAGTGGCTGAGTTTCTTCCAGAAGATGGAGGTTATGCGGGTGTGTTTTATGGTAATGTAGTAGATATGCTGCACTTTCCAATCTGGAGTGGTGTATTGCCAGAATGGTTACCAATAATTGGCGGAAAGTATTTTTCTTTTTTTGATCCTGTATTCAATGTAGCAGATATGGCTATAAGTACAGGTATCTTCATTCTGATTTTATTTAATAAAAAGGCTTTTAAAGAAGATTCTAAAATTGATATACCAGATTCGGTGTAACACAATAATCTAGACTAACGTCATTGTCGTCTGTTTCAAAACATTCGGTTTCGACTTCAAAAAATGACAATCCAATTTTTATAGTTTCAGGTTTGCAATTTGCTAAAAATCGGTCGTAAAATCCCTTACCATAGCCGATTCGATTTCCAGTTTTATCAAAAGCTAAAAGTGGTACAAATACGACTTCTATTTTTGATGTGTTAATTTCTATACCATCAACAGGCTCTGGAATACTATGATTATTTTTTCTGATTGTAGTATTATCTGTTAAAAGAAAATGTGTCATAGAAATATCTTCAAAATTGCTTTTAGATACCACTATATTTTTATCTTTTCCTGCTAGAATATTTAAGATATACTCGGTATTGATTTCCTTTTGTTCTTCAATGCTTAAAAAAATATGATAGAACGACTTATTCCAAATATCAAGTTGTAATAATTGATTAGCAATGGCTAGACTAAAACCTTCAACTTGTTCTAAGCCAAGTGATTTCCTTAAGGCTTTATATTTTTTACGAAGTTCTGATTTTGTCATTATTTCATCTTTGTTGAAATATGAAAAATAGCATCACCTTGATAAATAATTGGGGATTCATTTACATTAAAAATGTAACCATTATTTGGTGCTTTTACAAAATGGTTAAAACTGCCGTAAGGATCTGTAATATGGCCTAAAACATCTCCTTTCTTTACTTGAGTGTTTACGTTTACAGTAGCCTTAAACATACCAGAATGGTTGGCTCTAATCCATTTGCTGTCTAAAATTTTAATACAGTTTTTCTTTGGTTTAGAGACTTTGAATTTTCGGTTGAGCATGCCCAAATGATTCAAAATACGTTTAGTGCCGTTAACACCTGTGTTTGTTACGGTATTATCTATATGAAAGGATTTTCCCCCTTCAAACAAAAGCATAGGAATTCCTAATTTGTAACAGGTGTTTCTAAAGGATTTATTAAGATTTTTAGAATAATAAATTATTGGTGCACCAAAAACTTGAGCAAGTTCATCAAGGACAATTTCATTTTTAATGATTCTGATTTGAGCTGCATTAAAACGATCTGCACCACCAGTATGAAAGTCTAAAATTAAATCTGCATGTGGTACAATTTCAGTCATTAATTTATGAGCGACCCTACTGGCTAACGAACCACTTTTGGCACCTGGAAACACTCGATTTAAGTCTCTACCATCAGGAAACTCTCTGTCCATATGTATAAAACCAAAAACGTTAATAACAGGAATACAAATAATAGTTCCTTTTTTGGGTTTATTGATGCCTTTAGAAATGATTTGGCGTACTACTTCAACACCATTAACCTCATCTCCATGGATGCCAGCAGTAATTAAAACGGTTGGGCCAGGCTTTTTGGAGCGTTCTATAATAACTGGGACTTCTATAGTGTTTTGTGTGTGTAGTTTAGCAACGCTAAAACTAACCTTAGCACTTTCTCCAAGTGCCACCTTTTTTCCTAAGATATGTAGTACTTCCTTTTCGCTCATAAGCCCATCCTAACCTTCCCAAAGGGAAGGAACTTTTATTTCTTCTGTCCTCAAACCGTTTGCAATATTATTCTTATTAGATTCTAAGTCAACCATTATCATTCACTAAATCTTCATATCAAAAAAATGTTTACTGTATTAAAAACTTCAAAATTAATGCTATTTGTTTTCCTATTTTAATTTTATCTACCCTTAGTTTAATTGTTTGCCATAAAACCTATTTGTTAAGAAATTCCCCCTTTTTGGGGCAAGGGGGCTTTTATCTTCTGTTCCTTTCAATAAAGGTAATGATAGCACGAGCTATGTTTTTTTGGGTAGCTCCTTCTATACCTTCTAATCCTGGTGTTGAGTTTACCTCCATAATTAAAGGGCCTCTTGAGGATTGTAGCATGTCTACACCACAAACTGGAAGTTTTAAGGCACGTGCTGCTTTAATCGCTAATTTTAATTCGTCCTCAGTAAGCTTTATTAAATTTGCTTTACCACCTCTATGTAAATTAGACCTAAATTCACCTTCTTTTCCTTGTCTTTTCATCGCACCTACAACTTGGCCATCTACTATAAGAGCCCTTAAATCAGCTCCCTTTGCTTCTGCAATAAACTCTTGTACTAATGCTCTTGCTTGTAGTCCGTTAAAAGCTTCTAAAACAGATTCGGCAGCATTCTTAGATTCTGCTAAAACAACACCAAGACCTTGTGTGCCTTCGAGTAATTTTATAATTACAGGTGGACCGCCAACATGTTCTAAAACTTCTTCAACATCTCTAGAATAATTAGTAAAAACAGTTTTAGGCATGCCAATGCCAGCCTTAGATAAACGTTGAAAACTGCGTAGCTTGTCTCTGCTTCTTAAAATAGCTTCAGAGGTTACGGTTGTAAAGACATTCATCATTTCAAATTGTCTAACCACAGCACATCCATAAAACGTTACTGATGCGCCAATACGAGGAATTACAGCATCTACGTAGTCTAAATAGCGATCTTTATAATATATAGTTGGTTTTTCCTTTTCTATTATTATGTCGCATTTTAGAGGGTCGATAACTTCAACCTCATGACCTCTGTTTTCACCTTCCTCTATTAGGCGACGCGTAGAATATAATTGCGAGTTACGCGAAAGAATGACAATGTTCATTAGCAGTGTGTTTAAACGATTGATTTTCTAAGTCAACATCGACTAAGAATTTTTGCTTTAGAAATTGACGACCAATTAAGACCGGAAATTTCATATCGTCTCTAGTGCTTAAAGTTAAGTTAATCTTGTAGCTTTTTCCAAAGAATATAGCCGTTGTTTTAATTTTATAACGATTTTCTCTGTGCCCATTGCTGCTCTTAACATCCGTAAAGGAATAGTTTTCAAAGATGACTTCTTTACCATTAAAGTTAGGATGTCCTTTGCTTTCAAAGGTGCAATAAAGTTTACCATTCACTTCTTTTATTTTAGAGCAGTGAATAGCAGAGGTGTAGGCACCAGTATCTATTTTTACATCAATATTATTGAGATGTAATTCAGGGAAGTCTATTTTATCAACGCGTCCCAAAACTTTCTTCATAGTCTATTTTTATTTTTTAAAAAAGTGGCGCAAGATAGTCATAAAGTTTATTCAAAAAACATAAAAAAATTATCTAATTGTTACCTTTGGGTACATGCCAAAAACAAGTCTAGATATACAGATAAAAACGCTTCCACACCAACCTGGTGTTTATCAATATTTTGATGCAGATGATAAGCTGATTTATGTAGGTAAAGCTAAGGATTTAAAAAAGCGCGTTAGTAGTTACTTTACTAAGCACCATGATTATGGAAAAACCAGAGTACTGGTTAAAAATATTACATCGATTAAGCATATTGTTGTTGAAACTGAGAGTGATGCTTTACTACTTGAAAACAACCTTATAAAAAAATATCAACCTAAGTATAATGTAATGCTTAAGGATGATAAATCTTATCCTTGGATTTGTGTAAAGAATGAACGATTTCCACGTGTTTTTCCTACACGTCGAGTGATTAAGGATGGATCAGAATATTTTGGGCCTTATACCAGTATGAAAACTGTAAAAACTTTACTGGGTTTAATAAAAGGCTTGTACCAATTACGGACATGTAACTATGATTTGTCCGAGGCAAAAATCGAATCAGGCAAATACAAAGTTTGCTTAGAGTACCATTTAGGAAATTGCAAAGGTGCTTGTGAAGGTTATGAAACCGAAGAGGAATATCAATCTAACGTTGTTGCTATACGCGAAATCTTAAAAGGAAATTTTAAAGATTCTTTACAGCAATTTAGAGTGCAAATGAAACAGTATGCAGAAGCTATGCAGTTTGAGGATGCTCAGAAAATTAAAGATAAACTCGAAATTTTAGAAAACTACCAAGCAAAGTCTACGATTGTAAACCCGAAAATCAGTAATGTAGATGTCTTCTCAATTGTGAGTGACGAAACGTATGCCTACATTAATTTTTTACAATTAAGTTACGGTTCTATTATAAGGTCTCACACTCTAGAATTAAAGAAAAAATTACAAGAAACCGACAAAGAGCTTTTAGAGATTGCTATAACTGAAATAAGGCAACGTTTCAATTCTAATTCAAAAGAAATTTTTGTGCCTTTCAAGGTAGATTTAGGAGAAGAAGTTAAGGTATCAGTGCCAAAACTTGGCGATAAAAAGAGTTTGGTAGACTTATCGCAACGTAATGCTAAGTATTACAGAATGGATAAGCTAAAACAAATAAAAATAGTAGATCCAGACCGTCATGCCAATAGAATAATGGCGCAAATGAAAGCTGATTTGCGATTGTCTGAAGAACCAAGACATATTGAATGTTTTGATAACTCAAACATACAAGGAACAAATCCGGTAGCAGCTTGTGTGGTTTTTAAAAATGGAAAACCAAGTAAAAAAGACTATCGTCATTTTAATATAAAAACGGTTGAAGGTCCAGATGACTTTGCATCTATGGAGGAGGTAGTTTACAGGCGTTACAAGCGTTTGCTAGAAGAAGATGACCCATTGCCACAATTAATAATCATAGATGGAGGTAAAGGGCAATTGTCGTCGGCTTTAAAGAGTCTTGATATCTTAGGTTTAAGAGGAAAGATAGCTATTATCGGAATTGCAAAACGTTTAGAAGAATTATTTTATCCAGATGACCCAATTCCCTTATATTTAGATAAAAAAAGTGAAACACTAAAAATCATTCAGCAATTACGTAACGAAGCGCATCGTTTTGGTATAGAACATCATAGGAACAGAAGAAGTAAAGGAGCTTTAAAAACAGAACTCGAAAATATTCCTGGAGTTGGTGAACAAACCATTATCGATTTAATGAAGCAATTTAAAACCGTTAAACGAATTGCCAATGCTAAACTTGATGAGTTAGAAGCAGTAATAGGTGTGTCACGAGCAAGTAAAGTTTATAATTATTATCATAAAGAATAAGTTGAAAGAAAACTTCAAACATTACTTAAAAACTGGCTTATATGCATTTCTGCTATTTCAAATATTTTTTTGTAATAATAGTTTAAGTGCTCAAGAAACCAAAGCCAAGGAACCAAAAGTAGGTTTGGTGCTCAGTGGTGGTGGTGCAAAAGGGTTTGCACATATAGGAGCTTTAAAAGTAATAGATAGCTTAGGGATAAAAGTAGATTACGTAGCTGGCACTAGTATGGGAGCTATAATCGGCTCCTTATATGCTACAGGATATTCTGGTCAGCAATTAGAAGATTTGTTTAATACTGTAGATTTTGATGAACTTATTAATGATGAATTTCCTAGAGAAGCAAAATCGTTTTATGAGCGCGAAAATGAAGAGAAGTATGCAATAAATCTACCATTCGATAATTTTAGAATAAACTTACCTTCAGGTTTATCGAGAGGACAGAATGTCTACAATCTTTTATATCAACTAATGCTTCCTGTAAACGAAGTTAGAGATTTTGAAAAGCTTCCGATTCCTTTCTTTTGTATGGCAACTAACATAGAAACGGGTGAGTCTCTAATTTTAGATAGCGGTAGGTTGGCTGAAGCTGTAACAGCAAGTGGCGCTCTGCCTTCAATTTTTCAACCTGTTGTTATTGAGGATAAAATTTTAATAGATGGAGGTGTAACCAATAATTTTCCAATTGAAGAATTAAAAGCCAAAGGGATGGATATAATTATAGGTATAGACGTACAAGATGATTTGAGAGATAGGGAGGCTTTGAAAACTGCACCTGAAATATTGTTACAGATTAATAATTTCAGAACTATTAATGCCATGAAAAATAAAGCATCAATGGCGGATATTTACATAAAACCAGATATTGCTAGCTTTTCTGTACTTTCATTTGATGAGGGTCAGGACATTATCACTAATGGTGAAGTGGCAGCCAGACAAAACTTAGATGCACTAAATAGGATTAAATCATCACAAAAAAATAGTGTTACACGTCCATATTTAAAGCTAGTAGATAGCATAAAAGTTAAATCGATAACTATTGACGGTAATGAGCGCTACACAAGATCATATCTCCTAGGAAAATTGAAATTAAGAGGAAATGAAACTTTAAGCTATGAAGATTTTAAAAAGCGAATAAACAATGTTATTGCAACAAATAATTTTGAGACTTTTAGATATCAACTGAAGCCAACAGATAGCGTAAATGAATTTAGGTTATACGGTGATATTCGAGAATCTAAAACAACTATGTTTTTAAAATTAGGTATACATTATGATGCTCTTTATAAAAGTGCTGTCCTCGCAAACCTTACTAAAAAAAGATTATTATTTAACAATGATATTGCCTCTTTAGATGTAATACTTGGTGATAATTCTAGATTTAATTTTGATTATTTTATAGATAAGGGGTTTTATATAAGTTTAGGTATAAAATCAAGATATAATCAGTTTGATAAAAATATTAATCCTCAATTAACCCTAGAAGAAGGCTCACCACTTTTAGATAATTTAAATAAAATAGACGTCAAGCTTCAAGATTTTACAAATCAGGTTTATTTACAAACACTTTTTAGGAAAGATTTTTCTTTACGTTTAGGTGGTGAACACAAAAGATTAAAAATAACTTCTGAAACCTTGTTCTCTGAAAACCAAGAAGACGATTTTGTTTTTGAAAATACAGACTATCTAAGTGTATTTGGCAGGTTAAAATATGACAGCTACAGTCACCCTGTTTTTCCTAAGAGTGGTGTTTATTTCAATGGTGATTTTCATTGGTATCTCAGTGCATCAAAGTTTAATACAGATTTTAGACCATTCTCTATAGCCAAGGCAGATATTGGTTATGCCTTTAGTTTTTCTGAAAAGTTAGCTTTTAAATTCGAAACAAGTGGCGGTTTTGGTATAGGAGACAATTCAATACCTACACTCGATTTCGCTTTAGGTGGTTATGCCAATAATTTCATAAATAATCTTTATAGTTTCTACGGTTATGATTTTGTTGATATCACTGGTGATAGTTTTGTGAAAGCTTGTTTTACCTTGGATTATGAGTGGTTAAAAAATCATCATATCATTCTAGCGGCAAACTACGCTAATGTAGAAGACGGACTATTTGACACTGGCAATTGGCTTTCATCACCTAACTACACAGGTTATGCTCTGGGTTATTCTCTAGAAACTTTTGTGGGACCATTAGAGGCTAAGTACACCTATTCCCCAGAAACAGGTGAAGATTACTGGTTTTTTAATCTTGGGTTTTGGTTTTAAATTAAAATTTATAAACTTTGTAGCACTATGACACCATTCTGGGAAAATTTAAAACTTCATCTACATTTCCTTATTAAAAGGAATCCAGAATAATTATGCATTTTTTGTTTCTTCCTAAAAACACAGGAATCTCTTAAATTTTGTAACTTTAAAACATTGTTCGTTTACACCTATTAAACGAATAACAAATCAACAATTAAACAAAAATAAAATGCCTTTTTATCATAAATTAGGGAAAATTCCACCAAAGCGCCATACGCAGTTTAAAAAGCCAGATGGTAGTTTTTATTACGAACAATTATTTGGTACAATTGGTTTTGATGGTATGAGCACCAACAGCTACCACGAGCAAAGACCAACGCAAGTAAAAGAAATTAGAAAACAATACAGCGTAGCACCTAAAGTTGCTAAAGCTAACAACATGCAATCGTACCGCTTACATGGTTTTAAAGTACAACCAGAAAGTGACTATTTAGACAGTAGAAAAATAGTCTTAACCAATAGCGATTGCAATATTATACTGGCTGCGCCAAAAGAATCTACACGAGACTATTTTTATAAAAACACAGATGCAGACGAGCTTATTTTCGTGCACAAAGGTACTGGTAAGTTGCGCACTATGTTGGGTAACCTAGATTTTAAATATGGAGATTATTTATTGGTACCAAGAGGTGTCATTTATAAAATGGACTTTGATACTGAAGACAATCGTCTTTTCATTGTAGAGTCCTACAGGCCAATATATACACCAAAACGTTACCGAAACTGGTTTGGGCAATTATTAGAGCATTCTCCATTTTGTGAGCGCGATTTGCGTCAGCCTCAAGAACTAGAAACTTACAATGAATCTGGTGATTTTTTAATAAAAATAAAAAAGCAAGATGAAATTATAGAGATGGTATATGCATCACATCCTTTTGATGTGGTAGGTTACGATGGTTATAATTATCCTTATGCCTTTTCTATACATGATTTTGAACCGATAACAGGTCGAGTACACCAACCACCACCAGTACATCAAACTTTTGAAACTGATGCTTTTGTGGTGTGTAGCTTTGTGCCGCGTTTGTACGATTATCATCCTTTAGCAGTGCCAGCACCATACAATCATAGTAACATAGATAGCGATGAGGTATTGTACTACGTTGACGGCGACTTTATGAGCAGAAATGATATTGCTGCAGGTCATATCTCGTTACATCCTGCTGGCATACCTCACGGACCACATCCTGGAGCTATGGAACGAAGTATTGGTAAGATAAAAACAGATGAACTAGCCGTTATGGTAGATACTTTCAAACCGTTAAAGGTTACAGAAGATGCCTTAAAAATTGCCGATGAGGATTATTATAAGTCTTGGTTGGCGTAAAAGCCCAACCTAACCTTCCTAAAAGGAAGGAACTGTTAATGAAAAGAATAAAGAAAAAATATTTTTAATAAACTCTGTGGCCCAGCAGTGAGAGTTCTTCCCCTTGGGGAAGTTAGAAGGGGCTTCTTAAATATGTCAAAAGAAATAAAATCAGTCAATTACGGATTAGAAAAAATATTTGAAGGAGCACAAGATTTCCTTCCGTTATTAGGAACAGACTATGTAGAATTCTATGTAGGTAATGCTAAACAAGCAGCGCATTTTTATAAAACTGCATTTGGCTTTCAGTCATATGCTTATAAGGGTTTAGAAACAGGAAGTAAAGACACCGTGTCTTACGTTTTAAAACAAGACAAAATTAGATTGGTACTGACTACTCCGCTAAATTCAAAACACCCAATTAACGATCATATTGTAAAACATGGAGATGGAGTAAAGATTATAGCACTCTGGGTAGAAGATGCTCGAAAATCTTACGAAGAAACCACAAAGCGAGGTGCAAAATCTTACATGGAGCCAACAGTAGAAACTGATGAGTTCGGAGAGGTTGTAAGAGCGGGAATTTACACCTACGGAGAAACAGTACATATGTTTGTAGAGCGCAAAAACTATAACGGAGTTTTTATGCCTAAGTTCGAAAAATGGGAATCTGATTACAACCCAGAACCTGTAGGCCTAAAATATGTAGATCACATGGTCGGAAACGTAGGTTGGGGTGAAATGAATACTTGGGTAAAATGGTACGAAGATGTTATGGGATTTGTTAACTTCTTATCGTTTGATGATAAGCAAATTCATACCGAATACTCAGCATTAATGAGTAAAGTGATGAGTAATGGCAATGGCAGAATAAAATTCCCTATTAACGAGCCAGCTGAAGGTAAAAAGCGTTCTCAGATTGAAGAATACTTAGACTTTTATGAAGGTCCAGGAGTACAACACATAGCTGTTGCCACAGACGATATCATTACAACAGTATCAGAAATGCGCAAAAGGGGAGTAGAGTTTTTGTCAATTCCACCAGAAGAGTATTATAGAGCTGTACCAGGACGATTAGAAGAGTTTAGTCATGAATTACGAGAAGATATTGAAATTTTAAAATCTCTCGGAATTATGATAGATGCTGATGAAGAAGGCTATTTACTTCAAATTTTTACCAAACCAGTTGAAGATAGACCAACGTTGTTCTTCGAAATCATTCAGCGAATGGGAGCTCGTGGTTTTGGTGCAGGTAACTTTAAAGCCTTGTTTGAGTCTATAGAAAGAGAACAGGCAAAAAGAGGAACATTATAAAAAAACAAAGCGCGTTTAGATCCCTATTTCTAAACGCGCCAATAAACCAACTCTTAAATTCATACACAAAAAATAAACACTTCTATACTTAATGTGTTGTAGTTTGTTCTACTTTGTTATCGATAAATATTAAGTATGTGAGCACTAAATCGAAAAAACAATAAATTAACATAAGGTTTTTTGAATGTATTTCAGTGTTTTAATAGATTTGGAATAGTAATTGTAATTAAGATAATTGTAACACAAAAATCGAGTTACATTATTTAAATTTACAAACAGAATATTATGAAATACATACTTACAGTATTACTTTTTTTAGTTGGCCTTAAAGCACCAAGTCCAGAGCAAGAATCTGCATTTAAGTCTGGTGAGTGGTTTAAGTTTAGGATGAGTTACAGTGGTTGGTTCAAAGCAGGTGAGGCAACGCTTAAAGTTGATGAAAAAAAGCTTAAGGGGAAGTCAGTATATCACGTTGTTGGAAAAGGAAAAACGACAGGTCCTGTTAACTTATTCTTTAAGGTTAGAGATCGTTACGAAAGTTATTTCGATAAAGAAACTGGCGCGCCATATAAATTTATTAGAAAGATAGATGAAGGAGGGCATACCAAAGATATTGAGATTGAGTTTAATCATGAGGAGCAAAAAGCCGTTGTAAATAATAAAAAGCACAAAAAGATTAAGACTATTGCAACTGAGAAAGATGTCCAAGATATGGTTTCTATGTATTACTATTTAAGAAATAGTATTGATACAGATAATCTTAAAATTGGAGATGAAATAAAAACAAACATGTTTTTTGATGAAGAAAACTATGGTTTTAAACTAAAATATCTAGGTAAGGAGACAATAAAAGTAGACATCAATGGTTCACGAGTTAGGGTAAATACTTTAAAGTTTAGACCTTATGTTATGGCTGGTCGTGTGTTTAAAGAAGAAGAAAGTTTAACTTTGTGGGTAAGTGCAGATAAAAATAAAATACCACTAAAAATAAAGGCAGATCTAGCAGTAGGTTCGCTTCGTGCCGACTTAGAAGAGTTTAAAGGACTAAAGCATGCCTTTCCGATAGTATTTGATAATTAATTTATGTCAGACCAACCAAATTACCATGAGATTTTAGAACAACTTCACGAGAAGTATGTTAAGATAGACCAAGATACAGATGACCATTTATACGGCTTGCTATATAGTAAGCCGATTACATATTGGGATTATATACAAACCGATGCGTTGCTAAATCTTCAGATACAGCGCACCACGCTTCCAGATGAGATGGTGTTTATAGCTTACCATCAAATAAATGAGCTCATTTTTAAAATGATACTTTGGGAAATTTCTCAAGTAGCCGAAAAAGAAAGTCTCGACGTTGTCTTTTTTGAAAATAAAATAATGCGAATAAGCCGTTATTTTGATATGCTCACGACCTCTTTCAATATTATGAGAGAAGGTATGGAGGTAGAACAATACATGAAGTTTAGGTATACATTAACACCAGCAAGTGGTTTTCAAAGTGCTCAATATCGACTTATAGAATTTGCTTCAACAGAGTTAATTAATCTTATAGATTATAGATTTAGGGCTGATATTGACCGAAATACTCCATATACACACGCTTTTGAACATTTATACTGGCAAGCCGCAGGAAAAGATCACAAAACAGGTAAAAAATCTACACTTTTAGTTAATTTTGAAAAGCGTTATAAGGACGAGTTTTTAAGATTCATGGAAAAATACAATACCAAGAATCTATGGACACGTTTTAAAGAGTTGCCTTCTGAAGATCAAAAAGATAGAGATTTGGTTAAAGCCATGCGTCATTTTGATTATACAGTTAATGTAACTTGGGTAATGGCGCATTATAATGCTGCTAAGCATTATATAGAAAGTGGAATTGGTGATGGTGAGGCAACTGGAGGAAGCGACTGGAAAAAGTATATGCATCCAAGATACCAAAGGCGTATTTTCTTTCCAGATCTTTGGTCAGAAGAAGAATTAGAAAATTGGGGAAATAATATATAATTAGCGATTAATGCGTTTAAAAGGATTAATAGTACTTGCCGTTTTTACGGTGTTTTTTAATGCATGTAAAGAAGACAATTCTGAAGAGAATTACAAAAAGGAAATTGCAGAAAAGAAACAAGAAGAAAAAATTCTAGAGTTCGGTTTTGATTTAAAAAAGTTCGAATTTAAAAGAGATACTGTAAGAAAAGGAGATACTTTCGGTATTATACTAGAGCGAAATAATATTGGCTATCCAGAAATTTTTCAAATAGCAGAGAAAGCTAAAGATACTTTTGATATTGCTAGAAGACTTCAAGTAGGTAAACCGTACACTTTATTATATGATAAGAAGAATGTAAATGACAGCATTCAAAAGCCCACAACATTTATTTATCAACAAAATCTAGAGGACTATGTGGTTATAGATTTTAAAGATTCTATACAGGCTTACACACGCACAAAACCAATAACTTATGTAGAAAAAGTAGCAACTGGTATTATAGAAAACAATATTTCTTTAACCTTAGAAAGTAAAGGTTTAAGTCAGGTTTTGGCAAACAAGATGGCAGATGATATATATGCTTGGACTATAGATTTTAGAAGACTTCAGCCTGGTGATAGATTTAAGGTAATTTATACAGACAAATACATAAACGACTCTATTTATGCAGGAGTGCACGATGTAAAAGCAGCTTATTTTGAACACAATGGGGATTCGTTATATGCCTTTCAATTTCAAACAGATTCAATAAAAGGTATTAAAGACTACTTTAATGAAGAGGCAAAAAATCTTAGACGCGCTTTTTTAAAAATGCCAGTAAAGTTTGGGAGGTTATCGTCTCGTTATAATCTAAAAAGACGAATAGCTTATTATGGTTACAAAGTTAGACCTCACAAAGGAACCGACTTTGCGGCACCTATTGGCACACCCATTATGGCAACAGCAAATGGTACAGTCATAGAGTCTACCAGACGAGGTGGAAACGGTAAATATGTAAAGATTAGGCACAATGCTACTTATAGTACCCAGTATTTGCACATGAGTAGACAGGCTGTTAAAAAAGGACAATACGTTAAACAAGGTGATATCATTGGCTATGTTGGAATGACTGGTAACACTGGTGGTCCGCATGTGTGTTATCGTTTTTGGAAAAACGGTAAACAAGTTGATCCTTTTAAGCAAAAATTACCCGAAGCAGAACCAATTTCAGATAGTTTAAAGGCAAGATATTTAGAACATATTAAGCCTATAAAACAAAGACTCGACAACATTTTCTTTTTAGAAACAGAGTCTGAAGAAGCCGAAAATACTATAACAGAAGATAATACAGCAGATATACAATAATGGCACTTAAATCTACAAACCCAACTACAACTAAATCTTGGAAAAAATTACAAGCTCATTTTGATACAATTAGTACTACTCATTTAAAAGAACTGTTTGAAAACAATTCAGAAAGAGCAGAAGAGTTGACTATAAAATGGGATGATTTTTATGTGGATTTCTCGAAAAACAGAATCACACAAGAGACCCTTGATATTTTAATTGAACTAGCAAATGAGGTAGATTTAAAAGATGCTATTTCCAAATATTTTAAAGGTGATATTATTAACGCTACAGAAGGAAGAGCAGTATTGCATACGGCTTTAAGAGCTGAAGAAAACTCAGAAGTTTTTGTTGATGGTGAAAATGTAATGCCAGAAATTTATGAAGTAAGGCAAAAGATTAAAACGTTTACTGACGCTGTTGTAAATGGAAAGCATAAGGGACACACAGATAAAACCATAACAGATATTGTAAATATTGGTATTGGTGGCTCAGATCTTGGGCCAGCAATGGTTGTAGATTCGCTTCAGTATTACAAAAATCACCTAAACACACACTTTGTTAGTAATGTAGATGGTGATCATCATAAAGAGATTGTTAAAGATCTAAATCCAGAGACTACATTATTTGTCATTGTTTCAAAAACGTTTACAACTCAAGAAACGCTATCTAATGCAAATTCTATTAGAACTTGGTTTTTAGAACATTTACCAGAAGATGCAGTTTCTAAACATTTTGTGGCAGTATCTACCAATATAGAGAGTGTAAAAGCTTTCGGAATAGATGAAAATAACATCTTCCCAATGAAAGATTGGGTTGGAGGTCGTTTTTCATTATGGAGTGCTGTAGGATTGTCAATAAGTTTGTCTCTAGGTTATAATAACTTTGAAAGTCTATTAGAAGGTGCTCGTAAAATGGATGAGCATTTTAAAACCACCGAGTTTGAAAAAAATATACCAGTGATATCTGCTTTACTGACTGTTTGGTACAATAATTTCTTTAACGCTGAAAGCGAGGCTGTAATACCATATACGCAATATTTAAATCAATTTGCAACATATCTACAACAAGGTATTATGGAAAGTAATGGTAAGTATGTAGATAGGTCAGGTAATGAGGTGAATTACCAAACAGGTACAATTATTTGGGGAGAGCCTGGTACAAATTCACAACACGCTTTTTTTCAATTAATACATCAGGGCACTAAGTTAATACCTGCTGATTTTATAGGTTTTATAGAATCATTGCACGGTAATAAAGATCACCATGATAAATTAATGTCTAATTACTTTGCTCAAACTGAAGCCTTAATGAATGGAAAAACTAAGGAAGAAGTATTGGCAGAGTTTGAAGCAACAAATCTTTCTGACTTAGAAAAAGAAAGATTACTACCATTTAAAATTTTCAAAGGCAACAAGCCAACAACTTCAATATTAATACAAAAATTAACACCTGAAAGCTTAGGTAAGCTTATAGCCTTATACGAACACAAAATTTTTGTACAAGGTATCATATGGAATATTTATAGCTATGACCAATTTGGTGTTGAGTTAGGTAAGCAATTAGCAAAAACTATCCTCAATGAGCTAACCACATGTGATAATTCGGTAAAACACGACTCTTCAACGCAAAATTTAATTGATTTCTATAAAGAAAAACACAAATAATTGTTAAAAAAACACAATAAATTAATTATGCATGCATATTAAATGCGAAAAGTATAATTAAATTACACTGTTAAATTTCTTAACATTTAGGTAATATTATAACCATTGTTATATGTAATTTTGCGCCACTAATAGAAACCAATTAACTTAAATTTTATATGAAAAAATTTAACCAATTTTTATTTGCAGCTGTAATGATGCTATTCACTACAGTAGCGTTTGCTCAAGTCACTGTTACTGGTAAGGTAGTAGATGGCGAGACAAGTTCACCGTTACCAGGTGCTAATGTATTAGTTAAAGGTACAACTAACGGTGCAACTACCGATTTTGATGGTAACTTCTCTATTACTGCACAATCTAATTCTGGAGAGATAGTAATTTCTTACGTAGGCTTTGGTTCAAAGACTATTAAGTTTAGTGGAGACACTAATGTGGGTACTATAACCTTAAACCCAGACAACTCACTAGATGAAGTGATTGTTGTAGGTTCAGGTGTTATTGACTTAGCAGAAGATAGAAAAACGCCAGTTGCCGTATCTACTATCAGAAAAACTGAAATTCAAGAAAGAGCAGTTGGTAATGTTGAAGTTCCTGAGATCCTTAAGAATACACCATCAGCTTACATTTCTGGTCAAACAGGTTTTGGTGATGGTCAAATATTTTTACGTGGATTTGACCAAACTAATACAGCCGTATTATTAAATGGTCAACCGGTAAATGGTATGGAAGACGGCCGTGTATATTGGTCTAACTGGGCTGGTATTGCTGATGTAGCAAATGGAGTACAGGTGCAGAGAGGTCTAGGAGCTTCTAAGTTAGCAATATCATCAGTTGGTGGTACAATTAACTTAGTGATGAAATCTTCTGAAAAAACTCAAGGTGGATTTGTTAGATTTTTAGGTGGTAATGACAGCTACGCTAAAGGTACTGTAGGTTATGATTCTGGTATTAATGACAAAGGATGGTCTTTCTCAGTATTATTAGATCATTGGCAAGCTCATAGAAAATGGGCTAGAGGTACATATGGACAAGGTCAAACTTACTTCTTTTCTGTAGGATACAAGCCAAATGAAAACCATAACTTAAATTTATTATTGACTGGTGCACCACAATTACACGGTCAGAGATGGTCTCAGAGTCAAGAAATTATTGATGCAGACCCTAAATTTAACCAACATTGGGGATATACAGATGATGGAATTGAGTCAGAAAGACAAAACTATTACCATAAGCCAGTAATGAACTTAAACTGGGATTGGAATATATCAGATAAATCAGACCTATCTACAGTAGTTTACGCATCATGGGGACGTGGTGGAGGAACCGGTCCAAGAGGTAACGGAAGAATTCGTACAGCAGATCCTGATGGTGATGGTCCATTGTATGGTCAAATAGATTACGACGCAATAACTGCACAAAACCAACAAATCGGTATTGGTGGTGATTATGGTGGTCCTTTAGGTGCTGGTTACATTAGAAGATCTTCTGTAAATAATCACCAGTGGTATGGTCTAGTTTCTAATTTCTCAACAGAACTAAACGATAAATTAAACTTGAGTGCAGGTGTTGATTTTAGATTCTACAGAGGTGACCACTTTAGACAAGTAGCAGATTTTTATGGCTTAACTGGTTGGTCAAATGACAGACCTGATGGTGCAGTTGTTACTGAGGCTTTTGATCCAACTCCATGGGCAGCACTTTTCAATTTCGCTGATGAGGGCCAAAGAATTGATTATGATTACTCTGAGAATATTAATTATCAAGGTGTTTTCTCACAAATAGAATATTCTAACGATAAGTTCTCTGCTTTTTTCCAAGGTGCATTGTCTAATCAATCTTATGTAAGAGAGGGACGTTTTGAAGATCCAGGTGATTCTGATAAACTAAGTAAAATAGGCTATAATTTAAAAACTGGTCTTAGTTATAATATTGGTGAAGAAAGTACCATTTTCGGTAACTTTGGATTCTATTCGAGACAACCGTTCTTAGATAATATCTTTGAAAACATAAGAAGATCTAATGCTATTGTAGATAATCCTGAGGTTGATAACGAGGAGATTACAGGTGTAGAGTTAGGTTATATCTTTGAAGTTGATAACTTTAAAGCAGTATTTAACTTCTACTACACAGACTGGGATAATAGAACAATTTTAGGTTCTGACCAGCTTGACAATGGGACACCAGATGATGACTCAGATGATATTTTCTTAAATATTTTTGATAGAGGTGTAAGACAAGTTCATAAAGGTGTAGAATTAGATTTACAGTACAGATTAACAGATAAAATTAACCTAACTGGTTATATATCTTCTGGTAGTTGGGAGTTTGAAGGAGAGTCTAATGTTTCAATTTATAACTCGGATACTGGAGAATTATTAGGTACTGCAGACGGTGTTAATAGAGAGGGAGTTAAAATTTCAACCGCTCCTCAGTTTACAGCTGGTTTCGGAGTTCGTGCTGAAATTATTGATGACCTAGATTTTTATGGGAACATTAACTACTATGACAGACATTGGTTAAACGATGGTAATTCAGTTCAGACTGAAAATGTAGGAAGAATTGATCCTTTCTCATTAACAGACATTGGCTTAACATACGATTTTATGTTAGGTGAAAACAGAATTACTTTAACAGGTAACGTATTCAATTTATTTGATGAGATTACTATTCAGAACTCAGACCGTTTTGGATTATTTAATACTAACGGAAGAACATTTAACGCTAGCGTACGTTATAGTTTCTAGTCCAGTTAATAAGTAAAGTAATAAAAAAAGCAGCCAATCGGCTGCTTTTTTTATTACTAAAATCTTCAGTTTAATTTTCTTTCCATTTTATGGACTCCATTAAACGTTTAATGTCTTTTTTAAGATATTCTGATGCTGGATAAATAGAATCGTAATTAGGTTTAGCATAAAAGTATAGAGAACCACTAAGAAAATGTCTTGTGCTATCTGTAACATAAAATTGAGATTGAGAGGCAGCATCACCACCAACCTCGTATAACATACCATAGACCTTATCTACCGAATTTTCAAAAGGTTTGTAAGTTATTTCATCTGCCTTCATGGTATGCTTTTGTGTAAGATTTTGAGCATCACGTAGCAGACTATCCAAATTATTATCTACTGTTTTATAACTTAAATAAATCGTAGCTTTTAAAGAAGGGTATTTTACATCTAAACCTCTAACCTCTCCCGAGGTTTTGACCTTAGAAACTGATGCTAATAAAGCATTTTTATCAAACGAAAAAGGAAGTGATGAAGTTACTTTTTTGTATTGGGCATCAGAATACTCTAAACGTAAAAATCCTTTTGGTTTTGGTAATGGATCATTACCACAACCTAACATAAAGAGACTGATTATAGGTATTAATATACGTTTCATTTATTAGTGCTAAGCAAGGTAAGCTTAATTTGTTTTATGCGTTTGCGCTCTAAGGCTTCAATTGTAAAAACGTAATTTTTAAAATTTATTTTACTTCCAACTCTTGGGAAACCTCCTGATATTTCTAAAACAAAACCAGCTAATGTTTCTGCATCACCTTTTTTATTTTCAAAATCTTCGGCTTCATTATCCTCTAAGGAGATTATTTTATATACATCTTTTAGAGGTGTTTTACCTTCAAAGCTATAATTGTTATCATCAAGTTTTGTGTAAATCAAATCCTCATCATCATATTCATCACTTATATCGCCAACAATTTCTTCAATAATATCTTCTAAAGACACCAAACCAGAAGTACCACCATATTCATCAACAACAACGGCTAAGTGTACTTTTTTAGTTTGAAACTCTACCATTAAATCATCTAGCTTTTTGTTTTCTGGCACAAAGAATGGTGCTCTTAGTAAAGTTGTCCAATTAAATTTTTTCTTGTTGAGATGCGGTAGAAGGTCTTTTACATATAGTACACCTTTAACATCATCTATACTTTCTTCATAAACCGGAATCCTAGAATAACCATTATCTACAATTTCTTTTATGATAGTTTCAAAAGGAGTGTCAATATTTAAGGCAAACAAGTCCATACGAGGTCGCATAACTTGTTTGGTGTCTGTATTGCCAAAAGATACAATACCTTGTAATAATTTTTGTTCTTCTTGTGTAGTGTCCTCGTCATTAGTAAGCTCTAAAGCTTGGGATAATTGGTCTACACTAAGATTAGAGCGCTGTTTGCCAAACCGTTCTTGTATTTTAAGCGTGGTGTAACGCATAGGAAGACTTATTGGCGAAAATATAACATCCAAAACTTTTAAAGGTCTCGCCATAAAGGAAGCAAACTCTACACTGTTCCTACTTGCATAAATCTTAGGAATAATTTCACCAAACAATAAAATGAGAAACGTAGCTGTAACAACTTCTAACAAAAATCGCATTATTGTATTGGTAACATCTTTAAAGAGTGTTTCCCCAATATATGCGAAGAGTAAAACAATAGCAATATTTATAAAGTTGTTAGCAACAAGAATAGTCGCTAATAACTTTTTTGGCCGTTCTAACAATGAAGAAATTAATTGCATTGCAGAAGAGTTCTCTTCTATGCCTTTATTTATGTTAGATTTAGTTAAAGAAAAGAGTGCAACTTCGGCTCCCGAAATTAGAGCAGAGCAGGCTAGTAGTACAACAAGTAAAATTATACTAGTTATAAACGATGTATTGGTAACTAATAAATTTGAAAGTAAAACCGAGGGTTCTGGGTCCAAAATAAAATTAATTTAATTAAAACGGTAAATCGTCATCCTCTTCTGGAACAACGCTGTTTTGAGCAGGTTGCTGAGGTTGAGATGGTTGTTGAGCAACAGGATTAGATGGTCCTTGTTGCTGTTCGTTTTTATTGGTTAAAAAGGTGAAGTCGGTACATTGTATCTCTGTAGAATAGCGCTCCATACCTTTGTCATCAGTCCATTTTCTGGTTTTAATACGTCCTTCTATATAAACCTTATCACCTTTACTTAAGTATTTTTCGCAAATCTCGGCAGCCTTGTTTCTTACAACAATATTGTGCCACTCGGTATTTGTTACACGCTCATTGGTGGTTTTGTTAGTATAAGTTTCGTTTGTTGCTAAAGGAAAACGACCAACACAGTTCTTATCATCGAAATAATGCATTTTTACTTCATCTCCTAAATGCCCAATAAGCATTACTTTATTCAATGTTCCTGACATATTAAAATGGTTTTAGCATACAAAGTTACTTAATTTGTAATCACTCATTTAAAATTAATAAAAAAATGTGATTCTTGTGAGTATTAGAAATTAAAAGCTTCGATAAAGTCGCCAATTAATACAGGTACAGGATAATTTTTTAAATCCTTAATTGAGATAGTATTTTTTAACAGTTCTTCTGTTTCAATAATCCAGAATTTTGTGTGAAGATGTTGGTGTGATAATTTATGTATTTTATCTTTTGTATTATATAAGGAATAATCAAACTCTAGATTGTGTAAAACAGAATCCTCTATGTTCAGTAAATGAAATTCTTCAGGGGATAAACTCTTACTAGATTCTATTAATGGAAATTGATATAAATTCTGCCAAATACCTTTTGAGGTTCTTTTCTCGAGTATAGTATACTTGCTTTTATCAATACACACCAAAAAGTTAAAAAATCTATTCTTTACTTTCGTTTTTTTAAGTTTTACAGGTAATGAATCAATTAAATTTTTCTGAAGCGCAACACAACTTTCATTTAAAGGACAAACAATGCAATACGGGTTTTTTGGTTTACACTGTGTGGCACCAAATTCCATAATGGCTTGGTTAAAGGTTGCTGGTTCATTTTTATCGATAAGCGAAGACGCTAGCTCTTTAAATTCCTTTATGCCTTTTGTTGAGTTTATTGGAGTATTGATGCCATAATAGCGCGATAGCACTCTGTAAACATTACCATCTACTACAGCTGTAACTTCGTTAAATGCTATTGATGCTATAGCACTGGCTGTGTAATCACCAACACCTTTAAGTTTTATTAAATCTTTGTAGTTATCCGGAAATTTACCATTAAGTTCATGAGCCACATATTTAGCGGTGGAATGTAGATTTCTTGCTCTAGAGTAATAGCCCAACCCTTGCCATAGTTTTAAAACATCTTTTTCGGATGCGTTTGCAAGATCAAAAACAGTAGGGTATTGCCTAACAAAAGCATCATAATAAGGTAATCCTTGCTTAACTTGAGTTTGTTGTAAAATTATTTCCGAGAGCCAAATATGATATGGGTTTTCAGTGTTTCTCCAAGGTAGATCTCTTTTATTGTTTGAATACCAGTTAGTTAGTTTCTTTTTAAAATCCATTGAATTTTTAAATGCTAAGACAAAATTAAATCTTTATTGCGTTAAATTTTAATTAATTACGCTTGAAATATTGAAATTAAATTACATATATTTGCATCCCTTAAGATTTATAGTAACCCTAAAACTAATAACAATGACAAAAGCCGATTTAGTAGCTAAGATATCTGATAAGTTAGGTATGGAGAAAGGTGACGTACAAGCTACAGTAGAAACTTTTATGGAAGAAGTAAAATCATCTCTAGAAAGTGGTGATAATGTATATTTAAGAGGTTTCGGAAGTTTTATTATTAAAACCAGAGCAGAAAAGACAGGTCGTAATATTTCTAAAAATACGACTATTAAAATTCCAGCGCACAACATACCAGCTTTTAAACCAGCTAAAGTATTTTTAGAAGGTGTAAAATCTAATGTTGAAGTTAACTAAAAACATTAAAAAAAATATTAATTTAAAAAAGCATTATTTATTATGCCAAGTGGTAAAAAAAGAAAAAGACACAAGGTAGCGACGCATAAGCGTAAAAAACGTAGACGCGCTAATCGTCACAAAAAGAAATAAGCTGGAAAAAGTAGTTTTTAGACTACTTTTTTCAGTTTTAACAAGCGTTCTTTGATATAAAATTAGATGTATTTAATAGAGTACATCTTAATTTGTTTGGATTTTCCGATATTTTTATCGGAATCCTGTGTCAAATAATTTAGTAAAATCCATCTACCTCAATGAAGAGATAGATATAAATTAACATTATGAACAAAGAATTAATCGTAAGATCGAGTTCAGATATTGTTGATTTTGCCTTATTAAAAGATGGAAAACTTATTGAATTACATAAAGATGAAGAGGATAACAACTTTGCTGTAGGCGATATTTTTATTGCCAAAATCCGTAAAGTTATTCCAGGATTAAATGCAGCTTTCGTTAATGTAGGCTACGAAAAAGATGGATTTTTACACTATCATGATCTTGGACCAAAATTACCTTCACTTTTAAAATTCATTAAACGTGTAAGCACAGGAAAATTAAGAGATTACAGTCTCAAAGACTTTCCGTTTGAAAAAGATTTAGACAAAAATGGTAGTATAGCCAATGCGCTTAAATCTAATCAATCAATTTTAGTACAAGTAGTAAAAGAACCAATTTCTACAAAAGGACCTCGCATTAGTTCAGAATTGTCTATTGCAGGTAGATACATTGTTTTGGTGCCTTTTTCTAATAGAATTTCAATTTCTCAAAAAATTGAATCTCAAGAAGAAAAAGATCGTTTAAAACGATTAGTAAAAAGTATCACGCCTAAAGGATTTGGTGTTATTATTCGTACTGTAGCAGAAGGCAAAAAAGTTGCCGAGCTAGATAGTGATTTACAGAATTTGCTGGCAAGATGGACAGCAATGTGTAAAAAGTTGTACAAAGCACATCACCCAACAAAAGTTTTAGGGGAAATGAATAAAGCATCTTCTATTCTTAGAGATATTTTTAATGATTCATTCTCTGGTATTGTTGTAGATGATGAAGAGTTGTACTTACAAGTAAAAGATTACGTGCAAAAAATTGCACCGAAAAAAGAGTCAATCGTAAAGTATTATAAAAACGGCATTCCAGTTTTTGAAAAATATGGCATAGAACGCCAAATAAAAACATCTTTTGGAAAAACCGTCTCTATGGCAAAGGGAGCTTATCTTGTAATAGAACATACCGAAGCTATGCATGTTATAGATGTAAATAGTGGTAATCGTTCTAACAAAGAAAAAAGCCAAGAAGACACAGCCTTAGAGGTAAATTTAATTTCTGCAACAGAAATTGCTCGTCAATTGCGCCTCCGTGATATGGGAGGTATTATTGTAGTTGATTTTATAGATATGGGCAGAGCAGAAAACCGAAAACAACTTTACAATCATCTTCGTGAAGAGATGAAAGACGACAAAGCAAAACATAAAATATTGCCGCCGAGTAAGTTTGGTTTAGTACAAATTACCAGACAGCGCGTTAGGCCAGAGCGTAATATTAAAACAAAAGAAGAAAATCCTGATCTCGTAGGTGGAGACGAAATAGAAGCGCCGATTAAAGTGGTGCAACGTATTAAGCAAGACCTAGAAAGGATTATTAAAAAAGACTATAAAAAGATAACCTTAAATGCACATCCTTTTATAGCAGCCTTTTTAACCAAAGGCTATCCATCGGTACGTACAAAGTGGTTCTTTGAACACAAAAAATGGGTAAAAATCATACCCAGAGATGCTTACACTTATCTTGAATACCATTTTTTTGATAAAGATGGTAACAAAATCAAATAATATCTATTAGAAAAGCCCTTCCATAATTTGGAAGGGCTTTTTGTTTTTATAGCTTATAAAGAAATATTAAAAGTAAATTTAAAAGCAATATTATCTTCAAAATTAGGAAGATGATATGCACCATAGCGATAGGCAAAACTCAATCCAAACCCAAGCAGAAGTTTATTGATTTCAAAACCAGACTCAGAATAAAGATGATTCAGCCTATTAAAGGTTATTCCTTGGTGTCTATTGATGCTTTTCATGTCTCCGAGTGCGTATCTAGAAATAAGTACTAATTGTGGCTTAAAACGCTCTGAAATTTTAAAAGGTTTAAAGAAGTGTTTTAGCTGAATGGTAGAGAACTTGTCACTAAAAAACTCATTAAAATACATGGTTTCAAAACTATTAAGACCAGCCACAGAAAAACGCTGTAGTATGGTTTCTTTAGTAATATTATTTGGATAGGCGTGATACAAATGTGTAAGAGGTGTCTCTCCACCTGCAATACCTGCTACAAGAGTAATATTTGTTTTAGAATCATTGCTATGCGTAAATTGCTGAATAGTCCTAAAATCTAACTTAGAGAAATTAAAATCACTACCAAAAACAGACTTAAAACCTTGAGTGACTTGTAATGTGAATTTAGGATAACCATCTTTGGTAACTATAATTTGATCTTCATTTAACTCAAATTTACTAAAAGGACTCCATTGTAAGCTAAATTTAGCTGTACTCAAGTCAAAGGTGTTATAAGACTTCCCATCTAATACAAAGTTATAATTGTATGTAGGGTTAATTTTACTTGTTGAAAATTGTGTTTCAGATAAAAGGTGGTTAGATAATTTATGTTGCACACTTACTGATTTAGTGATGTGTCTATGAAACAAATTGATGTTTAGAAGTCTAGGCTCAAAAAAAGTGAAGAAGCGTTTGTCTGTTAAGAAAGTAGAGCTTCCCGTTTCCTTTAAGTCATCAGTATAGGACAAGTTAATCCACGTATTGGCGGCTTTATTAACTCTAAATCCTCCACCAATACTATATTTATAGCGTTTGTCTTTAAAGCCATAAACGGCATAACCATTTACGCGGTAGCGTTCAGAAAAACGCTTGTTTGTAATACCTCCTAAACCTGTTCTAAAACCCTCATATTGATTAAACTTAACGAGGTATCTTAAATCTAAATCAAAGAAATTAACAGGTAAAAAACCATTTCCAATATTCTTTAAAAATTCGGCTTTTTTTATAGAATCTCTAGCTATTTTGGATGAATCACTTTCTTTGGAAATAGGATTTTGAGCCATGCAGAAGGTTGCAAGACAAAGAAAAAAAATAGCAAGAGTATGCTTAAGCATATAAATGGATTAATATGAAAAGCTTAATATAAAAACTTAGCTTTACCTGAAACTTGTTTCAGATAGTTTGTCTTACCAAAAACTAAATCTAAAGCAAGATGACTTTAAACTGTCATAATTTCGTTTTCTTTTACATCAAGAATTTTATCTATTTTCTTAACGTAAGAATCGGTGAGTTCTTGTACATCAATTTCTGCGTTTTTTTGTAGATCTTCAGAAACGTCAGCCTTTTTAATATCGGTCATAGCATCTTTACGCGCATTTCTAACACCTACTTTTGCATCTTCTGCTTCAGCCTTAGCTTGTTTTGCTAAATCCTTTCTACGTTCTTCTGTTAATGGTGGAACGTTGATAATGATAGTTTCTCCATTATTCATAGGATTAAAACCAAGATTCGCTAGCATTATACCACGCTCAATTTCTTGTAGCATGCTTTTTTCCCAAGGCTGAACAGAAATCGTTCTCCCGTCTGGTGTGTTAACATTGGCAACTTGGTTTAGTGGTGTCTGAGAACCGTAATAATCTACCATAACACTTCCTAACATGGCAGGACTTGCCTTGCCTGCTCTAATGTTTACCAATTGCTTTTCTAAATGCTTAATAGCATTGTCCATTGCTTCTTTTGCAGAATCTAATATAAATTGAATGTCTTCGTCCATAATTTTAAAATTTTAATTGTGAGTTATCAAAAGTTAAGCCAAAACTAAAGGTTAACTTCCGTACCTATGGTCTCACCAGAAACTACTTTTAGTAAGTTTCCTTTTTTGTTCATATCAAAAACTATAATTGGTAATTTATTTTCTTGACTAAGCGTAAATGCTGTTGTATCCATAACCTTTAGCCCTTTTCTTAGAACATCATCAAAAGTAATATGATCAAATTTAACCGCAGAACTATCTTTTTCAGGGTCTGCAGTGTAAATACCATCAACACGTGTTCCTTTTAAAATAACATCAGCTTCAATCTCAATTGCTCTTAATACAGCTGCAGAATCTGTTGTAAAATAAGGATTACCGGTTCCTCCACCAAAAATAACCACACGTCCTTTCTCTAAATGACGCATTGCTTTACGTCTTATAAATGGCTCTGCAACCTCATTGATTTTAATAGCTGTCTGTAGTCTAGTAGGAATATTAGCATCTTCTAAAGCACTTTGTAAGGCTAGTCCATTTATTACCGTAGCAAGCATTCCCATATGGTCTCCTTGTACACGATCCATACCATTACTAGCACCAGCAACACCTCTAAATATGTTTCCACCACCAATAACTATAGCTACTTGTACACCTAAGTCAGTAATGGTTTTAATATCTTGGGCATATTCTGCTAAACGCTGAGGGTCTATACCATATTGACGCTCTCCCATTAAGGCCTCGCCAGATAATTTAAGTAAAATTCTTTTGTATTTCATTACTTGATTTGAAAGTTGAACAAAGCTACATAATTATTAGCATCTGTAAAAGTGAAAAAATTGCCAAAAAAAAGCCTCTCAATAATTGAAAGGCTTTTAGTATTATAAATTATTTTGAATAACGAATTATCCAACTGAAGCACGTTTGAAACCAGTTACTTCAACATCACCAAATGTCTTAACGTATTCTGCAACGGTTTTCTTTTCGTCTTTAATGAATTTTTGGTCTAATAAACACTGCTCTTGGTCTAGAGTTGTATTATCAGAAATGAAACGCTCCATTTTACCTGGTAAGATTCTATCCCAAATTTGCTCTGGCTTACCTTCAGCTTTTAATTCAGCTTTAGCATCTTCTTCTGCTTGTGCTAAAACTTCAGGAGTTAATTGTGCCATAGAGATATATTTAGGTACGTTTTTTAATGTTTTACCTAAACGAGCAAGTTCTTCATTATCTTTTTCGATAACTGCGATACGAGCCTCAGTTTCTGAAGCCACGTAAGCAGGATCAAAGTCTTTATAAGATAAAGTTGTTGCTCCCATAGAAGCTACTTGCATTGCTAAGTCTTTAACCAAAGTTTCAGCATTATCAACTTTTGCAGATAAGCCTACTAAAGCAGCAATTTTATTAATGTGAACGTATTGTCCAACAAATGGTGCGTCTAATTTTTCAAAAGCAGTGATGTCTAATTTTTCACCGATTACACCAGTTTGCTCAACTAATTTTTCAGCAACAGTCATACCTCCAAAATCAGAAGCTAAGAAATCCTCTTTAGAGTCAAAGTTTAAAGCAGCTTCTGCTAAATCGCTAGCTAATTTCACGAAGTTTTCGTTTTTACCTACGAAATCAGTTTCACAACCTAAAACGATAGCAACACCAGATGTGTTATCTGCATTTATTTTAGCAACAGCAGCACCTTCAGAAGAATCTCTGTCAGCTCTCTTTTCTGCAACTTTTTGTCCTTTTTTACGTAATACTTCAATGGCTTTATCAAAATCACCACCAGCTTCAACTAAAGCTTTTTTACAATCCATCATACCAGCACCAGTTGCTTGTCTTAGCTTGTTTACTTCTGCTGCTGTAATTTTTACAGTATTTTCCATAGTGTTTAATTTAAAAAAGTCGATTAATTAATGTTCTGCGAAGAAACGAATTAAACGACTTTTATATATTTTCTAAATGTTATTTTATTCTTCTTCTTGTTCTACAACTGGAGCTTTCTCAGCTTTCTTAGTTTCAGCTTTTGCTTTAGTGTCTTTTTCAGCACGCTCAGCTTTTCTTTCGTTTAACCCATCTTGAATTGCAGATGAAACAATAGATAAAACTTTATTGATAGATTTTGAAGCGTCATCATTTGCTGGTATTAAATAGTCAACCTGACGTGGGTCAGAGTTAGTATCAACCATTGCAAAGATTGGGATGTTTAATTTTTGAGCTTCTTTAATAGCAATATGCTCTCTTAAAGTATCTACAACAAATAAAGCGCCTGGCAAACGTGTCATATCAGAGATGGAACCTAAGTTCTTTTCTAATTTAGCACGTTGACGGTCTATTTGTAATTTCTCTCTTTTTGATAATGACTCAAAAGTACCGTCTTTTTTCATGCGATCAATTGAAGACATTTTCTTAACAGCTTTACGAATCGTTACAAAGTTTGTAAGCATCCCACCTGGCCAACGCTCTGTAATGTAAGGTTGGTTTACAGATCCAGCTTTCTCAGCTACAATATCTTTAGCTTGTTTTTTAGTAGCTACAAATAAGATTTTTTTACCTGATGCAGCAATTTTGCTTAATGCAGCACAAGTTTCTTCAATCTTAGCAGCTGTTTTGTAAAGGTTAATAATGTGAATTCCGTTACGCTCCATGTAGATATAAGGAGCCATGTTTGGATTCCACTTACGTGTTAGGTGACCGAAATGTACACCTGCGTCTAGTAGTTCTTTTACTTCTACTTTTTCCATTTTTGTAATAGTTTACGTTCTGTTGAATTAGCAATGATTAAGTGGTTTTTATTAGCCTTAATCATTTAGATGCTAAACTAAATCCTGACCGTGAAGCCATGGACAACAATAACTGGTTTATAATATGCTGCACTATACAGCGGTTTTCAATAAAATAAAATAATCCAGAACTTGAAAAAGTCAAGTTCTGAATTAAGTGTTGTTGGATATTAACGTTTAGAGAACTGGAATTTCTTACGCGCTTTCTTCTGACCGAATTTCTTACGCTCTACCATTCTTGGATCTCTTGTTAATAGACCTTCTGGCTTTAATATTGCTCTGTTTTCAGGATCTAACTCGCACATTGCACGAGATAATCCTAAACGTATAGCTTCTGCCTGGCCGGTGATACCACCTCCATATACGTTAACAGTAATATCAAAGTTGCCATCATTGTTAGTCATAGCTAAAGGTTGGTTTACTTTATACTGTAAAGTTGCAGTAGTAAAATAATCCGCCATGTCTTTTTTGTTCACCGTAATGTTACCTTTACCTGGGGCAACATATACACGGGCAACAGCCGTCTTTCTACGGCCAATTTTGTGAATTACTTCCATTAGTTAAATTCGTTTAAATTAATTGTTTTTGGCTTTTGAGCTTCATGAGCGTGCTCAGCACCAGCAACAACAGTTAAGTTACGGAATAATTGTGCACCTAATTTGTTTTTAGGCAACATTCCTTTTACTGACTTTTCTACTAATCTGGTTGGGTCTTTCTCAAACATTTCAGTAGCAGTCAAGCTTCTTTGACCACCTGGATAACCTGTGTGACGGATATAACTTTTATCTGTCCACTTGTTACCAGTTAAGTTGATTTTCTCTGCGTTTACAACGATTACATTGTCACCGCAATCAACGTGTGGCGTAAAGTTAGGCTTGTGCTTACCTCTTAGAAGTACTGCTACTTTTGAAGCTAAGCGACCTAAAGTTTGTCCTTCAGCATCAACTAAAACCCACTCCTTATTAACGGTAGCTTTGTTAGCAGAAACTGTTTTGTAGCTTAATGTATCCACACTAATTTGATTTATTATTGCACCAAAGGGTACAAAAGATTAAACATTCCTCTTCCGAAAAAGAGTTTGCAAATCTACGACAAACAATTGGATTGGCAAACCATGAAATGGTTTTTTTTGAACTGAAAATCAGTAATGTTAGGATGGATGTAAAAATCCAATTAATCTATAGGTACAACTAAGACAGGAATATTGGTTTTTTTAATTAAACCTTCAGAAACACTTCCAAATAATGCTTTGTAAATAAAGTCATGTATCTCATGACCAATTATGATGAGATCTATATTTAATTTTTCTGCTTTTTTTAGTATAGTTTCTACCGTACTACCTTGAATTAATAAAGCTTCGCATTTAATGCTTTCTCTTGTTAGTTCGTTGGCAAAATCCTGAAGTTTCTGATGTTCTTCACGTAATTGATTGGCTCTATTGTCTCTAACCGATTGTGGTCCAGCATCAAAACCTACATAATCAGGGTCAGGTGATGCAACATGTATCAACCAAACTTTAGAATTAAATTTTTTACTTATTTCTAGAGTTTTGTCAACAAGTATTGTTTCTCCACCATTAAAGTCTAATGAAAGTAAAATATTTTTCATGGCAATTAATAAATTAACATATAAACACAATATTATGTTTTATAAGTTAAGAAATATTATTGTTGAAACTAATGAGAAGTATCAGTTTTTAGTAGCTCTAGTTAATCTATCATTAATGGATTTCCCTAAACCATAATCCGGTAGTTGTTCTGCAATAATAATATCTAGTTGTTGTTGATCTAATTGATGCAAAGCATCATATAATTTTGAAGCCGCTTCTTCTAGGTTTTTACCTTCGGATAGCACAATTTTAAAATGAATAGCATCATCATTCAAAATGTCATTATAAGTCAGAAGACCAATTTTTAAACCTTTATGAGTTTCAACGGCTTCAGCAATATTTGTAGTGAGAATTGTTTTCGTTTTAGGTGCATAATGACGCTCTAACATACCTGGAGCCTCAGGTGCTACTTCTTTTTGACTTTGACTACGCTTAGCCGAACTGTTTTTAATTTCGATTTTTCCAACTACGGTTTCAATAGCTTCAATAGACGTAGATCCAAGTCTATATATAATAGGCTCACCGTTTTCAAAACCAATAATTGTAGATTCAATACCGCTTTTACAAGGCCCACCATCTAAAACCATTTGAATCTTATCCTTAAAATAACTTTCAACATGCTCAGCCTTTGTAGGGCTAATTCTATTAAACGGATTAGCACTTGGAGCAGCAAGTGGAAAATCTAATTTGCTTAAAAGGTCTAAAGTAAGAGGATGATTCGGAATCCTAACAGCAACTGTGTCTTTTCCGCCAGTAATTAAATCTGGTATTACGGATTTCTTTTTTAAAACCAAAGTTATCGGTCCTGGCCAAAAGGCTTCAGCTAATAGTTTTGCTTTTTCAGGAATCGCTTCAACAATTGTTTCCAGATAATCGATATTGGGAATATGAACAATCAACGGATTAAATAACGGACGTTCTTTAGTTTCAAAAATAGCTTTTACCGCTTTTTCAGAAAAGATATTGCCAGCCAAGCCATAAACCGTTTCCGTTGGTATAGCAACAAGCTCTTCATTGTTAAGAAGCTCTACGGCTTTTGATAGATCTGTTGATATAATGCTCATAATGTCTTCCAAGATGCAAAATTACTTTAAAAAAGAGAATCTATCGTAAGGTACCAATCGAATTCTACTAACTTATTAACTATATTTAAAACGAACGAATACATTTTCTATTTACCTTTGTGCCGTTATGCAAGAAGAATTAAGACTTTCTAGTTGGTTACCTACCACAAATAAAGAGGTGAAAATTCGCGGATGGGAATATCTGGATGTAATTCTATTTAGCGGAGATGCTTATGTAGATCATCCCACGTTTGGTCCTGCAGTAATCGGACGTTTACTAGAAAGTATGGGTTTACGTGTGGCTATAGTACCGCAACCAAATGTTAATGATAATCTTCAGGATTTTGTTAAGTTAGGTAAACCACGTTTATTCTTCGGTGTTACAGGTGGTTGCATGGATCCTATGATTAGCAACTACAACGCCAATAAAAAGCGTCGAGATAAAGATGCTTACACGCCAAATGGCGAAATTGGTTTTAGACCAGATTACGCATCTACCGTCTACAGTAAAATTTTAAAAGAAAAATGGCCTGATACACCAGTTTTAATTGGTGGAATTGAAGGCTCATTACGTCGTGTGACGCATTACGATTATTGGAGCGACCAACTAATGCCAACTATTTTAGAAACCTCTAAAGCAGACATGTTGGTTTATGGAATGGGCGAACAACCACTTCGTGAAATTGTCCGTTTACTAGAACGTGGTGTACCTTTTAATAGTATAGATACAGTTAACCAAACGGCAATTCTTATTAATGATGAAAACGATATCCCAAAAAACAAGAATTGGGAAGATGTTGAAATCGCATCTCACGAAACCTGTTTAAAAAATAAAAAGGCTTATGCGTCTAACTTTAAGATTATAGAACAAGAATCAAATAAGTTAGCTGCAAGGCGAATTTTTCAGCGTGTAGGTGATAAGATGCTGATGATAAATCCGCCTTACCCTACAATGACAGAAGCTGAGATTGATGCCTCTTTCGATTTGCCTTACACGCGTTTACCGCATCCAAAATACAATAAGCGCGGACCTATTCCTGCCTACGAGATGATAAAAACGTCTATAAACATTCATCGTGGTTGTTTTGGTGGATGTAGTTTTTGTACCATTTCGGCGCATCAAGGAAAATTCATAGCAAGTCGTAGTAAAGAGTCCATATTAAGAGAAGTTGATAAAGTGGCAAATATGCCAGACTTTAAGGGTTATTTATCTGATATTGGTGGGCCAAGTGCGAATATGTATCAAATGAAAGGTAAAGTACAATCTATTTGTGATAAATGTGTTGCGCCAAGTTGTATTTCGCCAGTAATTTGTAGTAATTTAGATACGTCTCACAAGCCGTTAACCGAATTATATAAAGCGGTTGATAGTCATCCGAAGGTTAAAAAATCATTTATCGGCTCTGGAATTAGACACGATATGTTGGTGCCAGAATTCAATAAAAACGCCGATCCAAAAGAGTTAGACGATTATACCGAAGAAGTGATGACTAAGCATGTTTCTGGTCGACTTAAAGTAGCGCCAGAACATACTAGCGATCCAGTATTAAAATTAATGCGAAAACCATCGTTTAGTTACTTCCACAAGTTTAAAGAACGTTTTGATAAAATTAATATTAAGAATAAACTCAACTTACAGTTAATTCCGTATTTCATCTCAAATCATCCAGCTTGCGAAGTTGAAGATATGGCAAATCTTGCTGCCGAAACTAAAGATATGGGCTTTCAACTAGAGCAAGTACAAGGCTTTACGCCAACACCAATGACGGTAGCAACGGTGATTTATTACAGTGGTTACCATCCATATACGCTTAAAAAAGTAAATACGCCAAAAACCAGAAAGGAAAAGGACGAACAACACCGTTTTTTCTTTTGGTATAAAGATGAAAACAAAGCTTGGATTAAAAACACCCTAAATAAATTAGGAAGACAAGACCTACTTGACGTTCTATTGCCTAAAAAGGACGAAAAGTGGCGTAAAAATAAGCCTGGTAAAACTAAAAATACCTTTAATGATGCTGTGCCTTTTAACCAGCGAAAGAATAAGGCTAAATTCCGAAGTAAAAAGAAGAAACGCTAACTCATAAATTTAAGATTACTTAACAATAGCTGTTAAGTCTAGGTTAATCCAAGCTCTTTTTTTGGTTTTGGTTGATAGATCTGTTAGTTTAAATGGACAATTATTAACCCAAAAAATCACAAATGATAATGGAAAATTTAGAAAAAAAGACCGTTGCAATTTTAGCAACCGATGGCTTTGAAGAAAGTGAATTAAGAGAACCTAAAAAAGCGTTAGAAGAGGCAGGAGCAGATGTGCATATTGTGTCTTTAAAAACTGGCGAAATCAAAGGTTGGGATAACGGAAATTGGAGTAATGCTTACAAAGTAGATAAAACTTTAGACGAAGTATCGCAGAGTAGTTACAATGCTTTAATGCTGCCAGGAGGCGTCATTAATCCTGATATTTTACGACGAAATGATAAGGCGGTAGGCTTTGTAAAATCTTTTTTTGAAAATAAGAAACCTGTTGCAGCAATTTGCCATGCACCATGGCTGTTAGCTGAAGCAGATGTTTTAAAAGGACGAAAAGTAACATCGTATAATTCTATTAAAACCGATATTGAAAATGCAGGAGCACATTGGTTAGATGAAGAAGTTGTTGTTGACGAAGGTTTAATAACAAGTCGTTCACCAGAGGATTTACCAGCATTTAATGCTAAGTTAGTAGAAGAAGTCTATGAAGGTAAGCACGAAATGCAAACCGCATAATAGATATAATATATTAAAATGAAAAAGCAGGATTTAATCCTGCTTTTTTTTGTCTAATGCGCTTCTAACCAGTTGTCGCCAAGACCAATTTCAACATCTAATGGTACCGAAAGTTTAAAGGCATTTTCCATTTCAGTTTTTATCAGTTTTGAAATGTCGTCAAGTTCTGGTTTGTAGACATCAAATACTAATTCATCATGTACTTGTAGAAGCATTTTTGTTTTGTAATCACCAACTTCTAATTTCTCATAAATGTTGATCATTGCTAGTTTAATGATGTCAGCAGCACTACCTTGAATTGGCGCATTTACTGCATTTCGTTCTGCTGCGCCACGAACAACCGCGTTTCTAGAATTGATATCTTTTAAATATCTGCGTCTGCCTAAAACCGTTTGTACATAACCATGATCGCGAGCAAAATCTACTTGTTTGCTGATGTAGTTTTTCAGTTTTGGATAGGTTTCATAATAGGTATCGATTAACTCTTTGGCTTCACTACGTGATAAATCGGTTTGATTGCTTAAACCGAATGCAGAAACACCATAAATTATCCCGAAATTCACCGTTTTTGCATTGCTACGCTGCTCTCTGGTAACGTCTTCAATTTTTACATTAAATACTTTTGAAGCAGTTGACGCGTGAATATCTTCGCCATGTTTAAAGGCTTCAATCATGGTTTCTTCTTCGCTCAATGCTGCGATGATGCGCAATTCAATTTGAGAATAATCGGCAGCTAATAATGTGTAATCTTCATTACGAGGCACGAATGCTTTTCGTACTTGACGACCACGTTCTGTACGAATAGGAATGTTCTGTAAATTAGGATTATTACTACTTAAACGACCAGTTGCAGCAACAGTTTGCATATAGTCAGTATGTACGCGACCTGTAGCTTCTTCAACTTGAAGTGGTAATGCATCTACATACGTGCTTTTAAGTTTCGATAAACCTCTAAACTCTAGAATGTTTCTGATGATTTCATGGTCTTTTGCCAAGTAACTCAACACGTCTTCTGCGGTAGAGTATTGCCCAGTTTTGGTCTTTTTTGGCTTGTCTACCAATTTCATTTTTTCAAATAAAATAACACCTAATTGCTTTGGTGATGCAATGTTGAATTCTTCACCAGCAGCTTCGTAAATGCTTTTTTCTAAGTTGGCAATGTCAGTATTTAATTGCTCTGATAAGCTATTTAAAAAGTCTTTGTCTAGGTTGATACCTTCCAATTCCATAGCAGCTAAAACACGTAGTAAGGGAATTTCAATCTCATCAAACAATTTTTGTGTATTGGCTTCGCCTAACTCTTTTTCAAAATGTTCTTTAAGTTGAAGTGTGATATCGGCATCTTCTACAGCATATTCGGTTTGCTTGTCTAAAGGCACATCACGCATCGATAACTGATTTTTACCTTTTTTACCAATTAAAGTTTCAATGGAAATAGGCGAGTAGTTTAAATACGTTTCTGATAGTACATCCATGTTGTGACGCATGTCTGGATTAATTAAATAGTGCGCTAACATGGTGTCGAATAAAGGTCCTTTGACTTCAATGTTATATTTGGCTAAAACCTTGATGTCGTATTTTAAATTCTGACCAATTTTCTGAATGTTATCAGCTTCAAAAAACTGACGTAATTCTTCGATTAATTCTTGTGCTTCATCTTTATTTTCTGGAAATGGTAAATAGAAACCTTTACCAGTTTCCCAAGAAAATGCAATACCAACCAATTCTGCGGTTAACGGATTCAAACCAGTCGTTTCGGTATCAAAACACACTGAAGTTTGATTGAGCAGGTTTTTTACAAACAGTTTTGTTGCCATTCCGCTTGCAACACTTTGGTAAAAGTGACTTGTGTTTTCGGCTGTATTTCTTGTAAAAGATGTGTTTGTTTCAGAGTTTGAGCTATCATCGCCACCACCAAATAATGAGAATTGTCCTGCACCAGCATTTTGATTGTTGGTGCTTTGACCTCGACTACGCTCAGTCACCGCTTCTTTATTTTGTTGGCTTAGCGTAGTCGAAGCCGTTTCTTCTCCTGTACTAAACGTTTTAAGGAAATTATCAGTAAGACGTCTAAACTCTAACTCTTGAAAAATTTCTTTCACTTTTTCAATATTTGGATGATCTAACTCGAAATCTTTAGCATTGAATTCCACCGGAACATCGAGCATAATTCGTGCTAATTCTTTTGAAAGTCGACCTAATTCGGCATTAGCTTCAACCTTTTCTTTCATCTTACCTTTTAGTTGGTCAGTATTGGCTAAAAGTCCTTCCATACTACCAAATTGCTTAATGAATTTTTTAGCGGTTTTCTCGCCAACACCAGGCAAACCAGGAATATTATCACTAGAGTCGCCCATCATTCCTAAAAAGTCAATAACTTGTTCTGGTCTTTCGACTTCAAATTTTTTCTGAACTTCTGGAATTCCCCAAGTTTCATATCCACCACCAAACGATTTTGGACGATACATAAAAATATTTTCGGTAACTAATTGTGCAAAATCCTTATCTGGCGTAACCATATAAGTTTTATAACCTTCTTTTTCCGCTTGACGGGAAAGTGTACCAATAACATCATCTGCCTCAAAACCTTCTTTAACCATAATTGGAATATGCATAGCTTCCAATATGTTACAAATATGAGGAATTGCAGTGCGAATGCCTTCTGGCGTCTCGTCACGGTTGGCTTTGTAAGCTTCGTACATTTCCACACGATCTACACTTCCGCCTTTATCAAAACATACCGCTAAATGGTCTGGTCTTTCGCGTTTGATGACATCTAAAAGTGAGTTCATAAAACCCATAATAGCTGAAGTATCTTCGCCTTTAGAGTTTATTCTTGGGTTTTTTATAAAAGCATAATACCCACGAAAAATAAGCGCGTAAGCATCGACTAAAAAGAGACGTTTTTGATCTGACATTTTGAAATATGATTTGAAATATAATGTCAGCTTGAGCGCAGTCGAAAGCCTTTTGAAAACAAATTTTAGCTAATGAAAATTGGTCTCGCTGACAATTTGCAAATTACAAAACTTAAATCTTGAAATAAAAGAATGCTAAATGAAATTGAGAATAGATTTTAAAGATTCCTGCTTTCGCAGGAATGAAAAAAGAAAGCCGATCCCTACTTCGGCTTTCTTTGCGCAAAAGAATATAATTGAAGACAATCCAATTATGCTTTATATTTTATCTAATACGTTCTACCTCAAAATATGTTTTTGAAGGATTTTGGTCTATAAGTATACCACTTATTGTGCTGTACATGTATATTTCTATATATTCCAAGGCATCTAGTTGTACTATGCAATTAATTGATCTGTGTAGTATGCCATCTGGCGCATCGTACACATGTGTAAAGGTGTTTTCTTTTATTAAAGTTCCATTTTTATATACAGCAATACCATAGTTTCCTGTAAAATAGTTCGAAGTGGTAGTGTAGGTTGCATTAATACGATAATAACCGTTATTTGTGGCTCTAAACCTGTTATTTGTTGTTATATATTCACCTTGTGTATCTACAACAATAGTGCTGAATGCCATTTTTTCATAACCTGTTCCACCATGGATGTAAAGCCCAGGCAATGTGGATACTGCTAATGAGAAATTATTAACATTAAAGCTAAGGTTATCAAGATTAACTGTTTGAACAGGTACGCCATCATCTTCTAAGGAAATTCCTAAGTTATTACCGACTAATCCAAAAGTATCTACTTGTTGATTGTCTGTGTTAACGGCAGCATCTTGAAAAGTTAGATTACCAGCACCATCTGTAGTCATCACTTGGCCGTTAGTGCCATCTATTGTTGGAAATGTATAACCTATTGTAGAAGGGTTTCCTATTTGGAGCTCACTATCAATACGTGTATTACCGCCAACATGTAAAAGAGTTTGAGGATTACTTAAGCCAATTCCCATTCTGTCTAAACTTGCATCCACAAATAACATGTATGGTTCTGTGTCACTTTCAACACGCAAATCAGATGTAGGGAATCCATAATCATTAAAAATGACATTCCGCTCAGCTCTAAAACCATCATTCGCGAATAACTCTCCTCCATGAAAATATCCAGATAATCCTGTACCGTAGGCCCAGCCTTCTATGGCTGTTCCTGATCCTTGACTTTGCCCAACAAGGGCTTCTCCATTATCGTATGAGCTAAAAAATCCACCAATAGCGTCGGTTCCGTAGGCCGTTCCATGTACAGCGACATTATTGGAAAGATACCCACTGAAGTAAGTGTTTCCTGTTTGAAATCGAGCGGCACGACCTGCCGAGTTAATTACACTTAAAGTATAATTACTATTTAAACCTGATCCAGTGAGATAAGTACCTAGATTACTTCCTGAGTCAACATAAAGTTTATAGCCATAAGAATTAATCCCACCAATAGCTATATTGCCTAGAGTGTATATGTTATCATTAATTGAGTTTGGTAACGCACTTGTTATTTGAGTGAGCCAATCTGAATCTTTAGCAGAAATAGAAGTCCACGATGTTGTGCTATTGTCCCAATAATAAAAGCCCTTTCCTGATAATGATGTGCCAGTATAAAATACCATCATCCCGTCTTGGTCTGCTGTCGGGTTTACTGTTGGGAAATTATTTACCCTTGGTATCAAAATACCGTCTTCATTACTTGGTGTTGCCGTACTTGAAGCAGAAATATCCAGTCTGGCTTGAGGATCTGTATTACCTACACCAACTTGGGAAAAGATAAAGATTGAAAAGCATAGCAAAGCTAAAGTTATAATTGTTTTCATAACAGTAGGGTGTTAAAATTGTGTGATTAGAGTTTAACCTCTACATCAAAAGTGTTTCGTACATCTCTAATTATTTTATTTACATAGTATAGAATACCAAGTAAAATTTCGCAGCCTCCTAAGATAAAAGGGTTAATACTTCCAAATAATTGGATGGATACATGACCAGCCAAAAAACTAGAATTGATGATTAAAAGTGACACAAGAAATGTAGAGGTTTTCATCTCACAACGATTTAATAATTAATAGCTCTTCAAAACTAATATTGAACTCTAAAAATCGTCTTGATTATTCTTTCAAAAGCATGGAGTATTTTGTCAAAATGAAGAAAAATGAGAAGAATCAATTGTTTTATTATTTGTTAAATAACTGAAAATAAATTAGTTACGAAATTTGGTTGGACTTTGTCCAAATTCTTCTTTAAATGTCTTACTAAACCAGTTTGGATCGTTAAATCCAACCGCATAGGCAATTTCCGAAACCGATAAATCTTTGTTTTTAAGCATGTCTTTGCCTTTCTTTAAACGCACCTTCCTTATAAAAACAGCTGTACTGGTATTAGAAATCGCTTTTAGCTTTCTGTAGAGTTGTGAATCACTCATTGCTAAGAAACTAGCTAGTTCGGTTGCGCCAAAATTTGAATCTTCAATATGTTGGTGAATAGCATCGACAACTGTATTTAAAAAGACCAGCTTTTTATCCAAAGGTTTTGGTTGTTCTTCTTTTTTTTCTACAATGGAATTTACTGTATATCGTTCTTGTAACTGTTTTCGTTTAGAAATAAGCATTTGCATGCGCAGTTGTAATTCCTTTTTTTGGAACGGCTTTGTTAAATAAGCATCTGCACCACTGGTTATGCCTTCCAACCGATCTTCTTGCATCGCTTTAGAGGTAAGCATAATGATTGGGATATGATTGGTATTATCGTCTGCTTGTAGTTTTTGCGTTAACTCAAAACCATCCATAACAGGCATCATTACGTCAGTAACTACAATATCTGGGATATTTTGTTTAGCAAGTTTTAAACCCTCTTTTCCATTTTTGGCAAAGGAGACCTTATAGTTTGGTTTTAAACATGATGCAACATATCTCGCCATATCAGCATTATCTTCTACGATGAGTACAGCGTTAGCGTCTTCATCTGAAATAACATCATCAATCTGAGGAACCACAGTACCAATATTGATTTGACGTTCGTCTTGGTCTACAGGTCTTGCTTCAGCAGTATTTGTTATTGGCAAAGTAATCGTAAAGCTGGTGCCTTTATTAACTATTGAAGCGACTTTAATTTTACCGTTAAATAATTCTACCAATTCTTTGGTAAGAGCTAATCCAATACCTGTTCCTTGAGCGACTTTATGTACAGCATTTTCAGCTTGGTAAAAGCGATCAAAGATAAAAGGCAATTGAGATTCTTCAATGCCATAACCTTGGTCAGTAACCTCGATTTGTAAAATTGAAACTTCTTTTTTGGTAAGTCTAATATTCAATTCAGAATGTTGAGGCGAAAACTTAATACCATTAGAAATGAGGTTTGTCATTATTTGCCGAATTTTTTCAGCATCAAAATCCATTATGATTTGATTTGGCTCAGATGAAAATTTTATAGAAATGTCCTTGTCAGCAGCAATACTTTTAAAGCTGTAAACTATATGAGATACATATGCAACAATATCATTCTGAATAAGATTAACGTTAAGTTGCCCTTTTTCAAGCTTAGCTAAGTCGAGCATTTGGTTTACCAAATCTAACAGGTTGTTACTATTTTGCTCTATGGTTTCTAGTGATGTACTCACTTCATCTTTTGTGTTGAAACGCTCTTTTAAGTTGCTTAGATATCCTAAAATAATGGTGAGCGGTGTTCTAAACTCGTGAGTGATATTGGTGATGAAGCGCGATTTTAAGTCATCTAAATCTTGTAAACGTTTAGATTCTTGCCCAGCAATTTGTCGTTGCAGACTAATTTTATAAAATGCATAAACAATACCTAAAAATAAAAGCAAATAGGATAAATATGCTAAATTACTTTTGTACCAAGGTGGCGTTACGCTTATTTTTAATTCTAAAGGTGGTTTTTTCCAAAGGTCATTACGTGATTTTCCCTGAATTTGAAGCGTATAGGATTTAGAAGATAGGTTTAATAACTGAATGTTGTTTTTGCTTCCCAGATTGTTCCAGTCAGTATCATCAGGAAGCAATTTGTAAACATAATTAATGTTACTGTTGAGTCTAAAGTCTAGAGCGGCAAAGTTTAAGTTGACAGGGAAACTATCATAATTCAGATTAACTTCTTTAGCATTACTTATGGAGGTAGATAGAATTTTGGAGGTATTTGGAAGAATATACTCATCTTTGATCTTAAGACTGGTAAATTTAAGAGTTCCTTCTTTATCTAACTCTGAAATTCGATTGGGATCAAAAATATTTAATCCGTTAATTCCACCAAAATATAGTTGTCCTGTGGTTTCATTTTTAAATGTCGCTCCAAGATTAAATTCGGTACTCTGTACGCCGTCTTTTGGGTTATAATTGGTGAACTCTTCCGTGGTTTTATTAAATCGGAATAGTCCACCATTGGTTGATAACCACAAATTCCCTGAGTTATCTTCGTTAATGTTATAAACGAAGGTGTTGGTTAAGCCTTCACGCTTGCCATAACTTTTAAAACTATCTGATGCTTCATTGTATTTGTTCAATCCTTTTCTGCTTGCGACCCAAAGCGTATTTTCAGAATCTATAAAACTGCTCAAAACACCTTTAGTAGCAAGACCAGATGACTCATCGTAGTTTTTTACTGAAATTAATTCGTCATCTTTAAAATTTAATTTACTCAGTCCTTTTTGGGTACTCATCCAGTAGTTGCTAGAGGCATCTTCAACCATAGAAAGTGTAAACACCGAAGCTAACGCTTCAGAACTATAGGTTTTGAACTTTAAATTATTTGAAGTGACGTCACCTATAAATTTTGAAAACCCAGCATTAAATGTGGTAATCCATATATTTCCATCATGGTCTTTATAAACACTTCGCATATTTTCTGCGGGAAGTTGAGCGCTGTCGTTGGCATCAATAGGACATGAAATGATGGTAGGGTTTTTAATATCTAAATTCTTTAAAGGAATAATAAAAACTCCTTTATTGGTCACAAACCAAATATTGTTGTGATTGTCTCTTGTTATGCCTCTAACCCTATTATGCTCGGATAAAACATTATATTTTGAAATATTCTTGTTGCTAGAAATCACTAATCCGCTTGATGAACCTGTAAATAAGTAATCTTTTGTATCATAAACTGCAAAAACAGAAGGGTTGTCTAGATCAAAATTTTCGGTGGGTTGAATAAATACGTCTTGTGCTTTTACTGTGGTAATATCGAGATTGATATTTCCAATAAATAGTAAATCATCTGATATAAAGAGCTCATTAATACCATCGGAATTTATCGTAGATGCATCATATTTTTTATCAGCAACAAAGTGTTGACTGACTGAAAATTTATCACCATCAAAATTGCCTAATAATAAACCATCTGATGTCGTGCCAAGGTAGAAAGTTTCATAATGAAATGCCAATGTATTAGTATTGTAATTTACAGTTTGATTATTTTTATGAATAGGGATTGCATCAAAGCTGTTTATGGTATCAGAATATTTGTAAATGCCTTCGTTTGTGCTAACCCAAAGTTGTCCATTAAGGGTTTGCAGGTTATTAATTTGAGCGTTTAAATTGGCGACTTTTTTATAATAGAAACCATACACGAAGTCGTTTTTATCGTCTAGTTTAACTTTATAAATAAAGCCCTCGTCCGTGCCTACAAAAATCATCTCATTGTAAACCGAAATACCAGTAATTTTTTTAGGAAACTTTTTCAGAAAACTATCAGAATGAAAGTTTTGAAACTCATCAATAAGGGCTAATCCATTATTATAAAAGGCAGCAACGACTTTGTCTTTATAATGAATTAAACGCGTACAATTGGTGTTAGTTTCTCCCAGTTGTGAAATTGTTTCATCATGGATGTTATATTTAATAAGTCCATTTTGACCAGTTCCTATATATATGTAGTTGTCCTTTGCGAGAATGTCTCCAATTCTATAACCTGCAATATCAAGATTAGAATTAGTATCTGGTTGAGGGACAAAAAATTCCTTTCCATCAAAACGAACCACACCATCAGAAGTTCCTAACCAAATAAATCCATTAGCATCTTTTTCTATACAATGAATCGTTTCTTGCGGTAGCCCTTCGTCTAATCCATAATGAGAAAACGTTAAATTTTGAGCACCAGAAATTAAGCTGACTACACATAAAATTAAGGATATAATAGTGTGACTTAATCTATGAAAACAAATATTTATAGAATTCGTCATAAAAGATTAATAGTGTTGTACAAAGTAATAAATCTTTGATTTATGAGAAAATACTTAATCCTAATGTTAATACACTAGTATTCATTTACTCTTATACTACAACAAAAAAGCCGAAACATATGTTTCGGCTTTTTCAATGGTTAATAGCATATTAATTAGCAAAGCTTTACAGTCTTAACTTTGATTTGAAGACTTTTTCTGTAAGCTTTAATACTTATTATTTCATTACTTTTCTTGTGATTTAATCTTAAAACTTTTGCCTTCACTTTAGCAGATATAGTCGCTCTTGCAACTTCAGGTTTTTCAGGCTTAATAGTTTCAACCAATTCAGTCTCAACGTTACTTACAACATCTTGCTGAGCAAATCCTGCTAGAGACATTGTTAAGAATGCTAATATGACTAAACCTTTTTTCATTGTTATTAAATCGTTTTGTTTTAATTTCGATTCAAAGAAACATAGGTTTGTTAGATTTCTATGAAACTTTTGGACGAAACCAAGTTATAATTAGATAACTGACATTTGCTAGTCAAAAATATCGACGAAATACCCAAAATGAGCGCTCAGCCCTTTAAAAGCGTTGTTTTGTTAAGTTAAAATCATTGATTTTCAGGTTAAAAGAGATGCTTTGCGGATATTGTCGACAAACTGCACCATTGTAATTGAATTAGAAAATATTAAGCATATGAATAATATAGACTTTAAGGATAATACTTATTATCAGTTGTTTCTGAAGCAACAATCCCGTCAGCTCAACATAGGAACATTACCTTATAATCACAGGATAAAACAGTTGAAAAAGCTTAAAACTGCCATTGAAGCGACATATAGAGACCGTATTATTGAGGCATTACATAAAGATCTTAACAAGCCCAGGGTAGAAGTGGAGCTTACCGAGATATATTCCATTATAAATGAAATTAAATTTGTAAAATCTAATCTTCGTCAGTGGATGCGAAAGCAAAAGGTAGATTCACCTTTATCAATGCTTGGCTCTAGTTCTTATTATATATATGAACCAAAGGGTGTATGTTTAATTATTTCGCCATGGAATTTTCCTTTCAACTTAACTTTTGGACCATTAGTTTCGGCCATAGCAGCAGGTAATTCTGTAATTATTAAACCATCGGAGATGACACCAAACTCTTCTGCTTTAATGTCCGAGATTGTGAAAACTATTTTTACTGAGGAGGAAGTAGCATTAGTAGAAGGAGAAGTAGAAACCGCTACCCAATTATTAGAATTGCCCTTTAATCATATCTTTTTTACCGGCTCACCAAACGTTGGTAAAATTGTGATGTCGGCTGCCGCAAAACACTTAGCTTCAGTAACACTTGAACTTGGTGGAAAATCCCCAACCATCATAGACAATACAATCAATATAGAAAAAGCTGCAAAGCGCATTGTTTGGGGAAAGTTCTTAAATGCAGGTCAAATTTGTGTATCACCAGATTATGTATTGATAGAAGAAAGCATTAAAACAAAGTTTGTAAATGCATGCAAAAAATGGATAGAACATTATTATACCGCAAACCCGATTGAATCAGATTCTTACGCTAGGATTGTTACCGAAAAGCACTTTGAACGTTTGCAATCTTATTTAGAAAACGCAAGAAGTTTGGACGCCAATGTTGAGGTTGGTGGCGATTTAGAAGCTAATTCAAGGTATATCTCCCCAACTATAATTTCAAATTTAAAAGAAGATGCTACACTGCTTAAAGAAGAAATATTTGGGCCAATTTTACCTATTGTTACATATAACAGTTTGGATGAGGCAATTGCCTATGTCAATTCCAAAGAACGACCATTGGCTTTATATATTTATAGTAAAAATAAAAGAAATATAAAGAAGATTGTTAAAAACACAAGAGCTGGTGGTACATGTATTAATCATAACGTGATTCATTATGCAAATCATAACTTGCCTTTTGGTGGAATAAATAACAGCGGTATTGGTAAAAGCCATGGTCTTTTTGGTTTTAAAGCTTTTAGCAATCAGCGTGCCGTAGTGAAACAATATGCCTATGGAATCAATGAATTGTTGTTTCCACCGTACAGTGCATTAAAAGAGAAATTGGCCAAATTAACTGTAAAGTGGTTTTAAAAAACAAAAGCCGCTCCCTACAGCGACTTTTGCTTCAATATTTTTAATCCAACAAAATAGATTAATAGCTTTATAAAGTTATTTAAAATGTATAACTGCAACATCTTTTTTTAGTGAATGAACGCTTTTTTCTAGTCAACGCTAATAACAAAGCATAGTTAAAAAAGAAAAAGTCGCTCCCTACTGCGACTTTTTCTACTATCCGACATAGTTATTATGATCGGTCTCAAAACATAATTGTTTAATTTTTATTCCTCACTTGTTTGAACTTTTTCAACAGACAAGTTAGCTGCTGTCTCATTTTCTAATGCAAGAATACGAGCTTCTAATGATTCATATTTCTTTAGTTGCTGTTTTAATGTTATGTTTTCAGCTTCAAGAGTTTCAATTTTCGTGTTCAGTTCTTTTATGGCCTGAACAAAAACCGCATCATAGTCACCATAAGCGGTTTGGTAAAAACCAAGATTATCCTTGGTCACCTTTCCTGGAAAAACCTGCATGAGTTCTTGGGCAATGAAGCCGTATTGTATATTTTTAGGACGGTCAATTCCTGTTTGGTTATCATTCCACTCATAGGTTACCCCTCTTAGCGCTAAAAGTTTGTTTAGTGCATTTTCACCATCAATGGTTTTAATGTTCTTTTTTAAGCGTCGATCAGAATTAGCCAACCATGCACCAGCTACGTTTTTTGAAGCATTACCTTCTACTTCAAGTGCATTTGTTATTGGAGTTCTACCAATACCAACATTACCATTAAAGCGAAGTATATCATTGTCAAATTCACCATAAATAAGAGGGTTAGCTGAGTTGGAATTACTAATGTAAAGCTTATTTGAGCCTGTTTCATTATAACCTGCTTGGTAACCTAAAAATAAGTTACCGCTGCCTGTGGTAAGGTGCCCAGAGCCAGTTCCAACAAAAGTGTTTTGAGTTCCAGAAGAATTTGTATAACCAGATTCGTATCCAATGGCTATATTGGCATTAGTTTCAGTGTTATATAATGCTCTATAGCCTAAGGCAACATTATTAATGCCTATTGTGTTTTCCCTGAGTGCTGTGCCTCCAAGAGCTACATTGTTATTTCCTGTCGTATTTCTAAATAAAGTTTGAGTACCAATACTAATATTATTAGAACCTGACGTGCTTACTGCCATCGCATCATCGCCAATGGCAATATTAGTATCACCACTATTGTTTAGCAACATGGCACCACTTCCTATAGCTATATTGCGCTGACCAGTAACATTATCTCTAAGTGCTCTGTAGCCAATAGCTGTATTTTGGTTGCCAGATAGATCATCATTATTACCTGCAAGTTCACCGATGAAGACAGAATTACCACTGTTTAAAAATTCAAGTGAGTTATTTCTAAAACTAAAGCGTTCAGTACCACCGATATCTAAACGCAAGGGTGTATTAGCGTCGTTAACATGAAGTCTGGCTTGAGGCGTATTTTCCCCAATACCCACATTGCCTTGGGTATACATATTGTCGTTAATATCGTTCGGTATTGTTGTGCCGCCGACCTCGTACCAGTCAGAATCCTCAGTAAATAAGGAGGATAGATTTACACTATTTCCATCAGTTATACTCAGAAAATTACCAGATAGTGTAAGTGTTTGGTCGTCTGTAAATATTGAGGTAGGATCTGTCCAAGTAGCATTACCAATATTGTCCGAAATTAAGATGTCACCTGTTGATTCATTACCATCACGGTATTGAAAGTCGCCTACTACGTCTAGAGTAGCTGAAGGATTGTCGTGCCCTACACTTAATTGGCCATTCTCATTAAGTACAAATACTTCATCAGTTGTACTTATAAATCGATTAATGTTTACCCTAAAAGCCAGATCACCACTTGTTGGAGCAGTACCGCTTGCATTGCCATTGTTGTAAGTATTACCAGTAGAGTAGTACCCATATATTTCGGATGTTGCCCAACCATAACTCTCATCTTCAAATTCTACAGAATAGGTAAAGCCCGTTGCAATGGTAATCCCAGAAGGAAAGTTGATCCGCCTTGCTGTGGGTGTTGTTGAATAGAAAATAGAAAATACGTTATTATAAATTATGGTTCCATTTCTTCGAATGATAATTCTGGTATCTTGGTCACCATTACTCGAGCCTCTTGCGAGAAAGTCAATGTAATTTAATTCGCCATCTTGGGGCGTGGTAAAAGTTTGGATCATGCCATTTTCAATTTCATTGCTGTTACTTGAAGTAGCACCTGAGATATTAGACACAATAGTAGTAGGAGCTAAAATTGTTGAATTACCTCTGGCCTCAATGACATTTTTACCGTTGGTAAAACCAATATCTAGTGTGGCATTAGGATTGGTTAGATTTAGCCCTAAATCTCCATCTTGGTCTAATACCATTTGTTGATCATTGTTTGTTCTAAATATTATCGGTGCATTATTGGTTGTTCCAAAGAAATTTGTTCCATTTATAGCATTGCCGTTAAGAGTCCAATTGTTTGCAGTTCCACTAACTATTTTAACCCAATTGTTAGCTGTCTCATCCCAATAATAAAATCCTTTGCCATCCTCTCCTGTTCCTGTGTAAAATACCATCATACCATCTTGATTGGGTGTCATACTAAATACGGCTGGTAAATTAGACATACGTGGTATTAAAATACCATCTGAGTTGGTTGGTGAAGTAGTATTAGACGCACTAATATCTAATTGTGCCTGAGGGTTTGTATTGCCAACACCAACTTGGCCTTTTGCATTAAAACTAAATAAAAGTGTAAACAGTACGAAGCCTAGTAATTTTGCCTTCATAATAGAGTGTTTTGAGTCTTTAGACCTTAAACCACTTGAAAATAATAATGTAGAGAAGTAGTCTAGAATCTAGATAACTTGATTAATAGCTATATAAAATTAGTTTAAAACCTAGCTGTTGGGATAGCATTTTTAGTGAACGGCTTTATTTATTTAGCCAATGCATATTATCATTAGAAAAGTGTTATTTATAGTGTGCCGATAATCTGTATTACTTGCCTTTTAGCTTGCTGACTACTAAGCTTTTGTGTGATGCACTAACAGGAATGGTATCGTTTTTTAATGTAATTGTATTTTTGTCTACACTTATAATATGACTTAAATTAACAACATAAGAGCGATGTGCCTTTATGAAATCCTCACTTTCTAACTGCTCTGAGACATGTTTTAGGGTATGCGGTACCAGAAAGGTGTCTGTTTGTGTTATCACATAGCAATAATTATCATAAGCTTTAAGATAGCTAATGGTGTTTTCGTTAATACGGTGTAACCTACCCTCGTGCTTAATGGTTAAATAGTGCTGTTGCGCATCTTTGTAGTTATGCCAAGCCAATTCTATATTGGTTCTAAGACCAGTTTCGGTAAATGGTTTAACAATATAACCCAAAGGGTTGGTATGTTTAACACGTTCAATGGTATTTGGATCCGTTTGTGAAGATAAATAAAGGTAGGGCTTGTGTCGTTTATCGAGTTCCGTGGCTAAATCCACACCATCCTTTTCGCCTGAAAGCTGAATATCGATGAGTGTTAAGTCTGGTTTTAAACGCTCTATGTCTTTTAATGCTGTATTAAAATCTTCAGCATCACCAATTGCATAAAACCCTTGTTTTCGCAAAGCCACCTCAATTGTTGAAACTATAAGCGGCTCATCTTCAACGATGTAAATATTAAGAGATTTCAAGGTTATTTATATTTTAGAATATTAAACTAGACAAACACTAATTTACAATTATCTTTTTTTAGTGAATGCCTAGTTTTTTTTAGTGAGTGAAATGCGGATTTATAGCAAATTATATTTTTTTATGATAAGTTGAGCTTCTGTACCTTCGTTGATTTTAGACATATAATTGAGCGATGCATTTAACTTTTTTGAAAGGGCTTTCATCAATGTAATACCAAATGATGTGTTTTTTACTTCGCCTTCAAATCCGTTCCCATTATCAATTACTTTTAGTTCTAGGTGGTCTTCGACTTTGTTAAAATAGATATCGATTTTACTTTTTGAAGTCACTTCATCAAAAGCATGCTTTAATGTATTAACGATGAGCTCGTTTAAAATAAGACCAACAGGAGTAATAGTCTCGATGTCCAATACTAAGGGCTCAATATCTAGATTGTAAGTGATAGGCTCTGATTTAAACTGATGGCTTTCAAAAATGTCTCTTACCAAATCGTTAAAATAGTCCTTGGTATTTATACCAACAAGTTCGTCTTTGTTATAAAGTTTTTGGTGAATCAAGACCATAGAACGCACACGATTTTCAGCTTCTTTAATGGCTATTTTAGCTTCTTTGTCTTCAACACTTTCAGACTGTAGATAAAGTAAACTCGATACGATTTGAAAACTATTTTTTACGCGATGATGGGTTTCTTTAAGCAACACATTTTTTTCATCTATAGTGGCTTCGAGGAGTTGCTTTTGTCTAGCTAGTTGTAATTTTTTCTTTCTGTTATTGTATAATAAAAAAGCTAAGGCTGAAGCGATAATAACACCTATAACTAAAAGTGTTATATACAATTGCTCTTCTTTTTCTTTTTTTTCGAGGGCTTCTTTTGTTTTTTCAGTCTGATATTTAGTTTCTAACTCATAGACGGTTTGATCTCGTTGTTTTTCTTTGATTGACTCGTACATCTTTAAGTAATCATCTCTGTAGGATAAAGCAGTTTCAAAATCACCAATACTTCTGTAATAGTTAGATAGCGACATCGTCATTATACTATTGTTTCTTAAAGCTGTAGTGCTTTCTAACGATGCTTTTGCACGTTTTATAATAGGTTGCATTCCCAAAGTATCTTTTAGTGCAATTTTTGCATTGATGAGATACGTGAGGTTTTCTTCAGAATTATAGTTATCAGGATGTTGTATAGTAGCTTTCTCTAAAAAAGGTAATGCGTCTCTGAACTTTTCTTGCCTAATGTATAAATTACCCAAATTGGCATAGGTATCAAAATTTAATTCTTCTCTCGTATTTATATCAAGACTTTTTAAAAGAAGTTCTTCTGCTTCTAAGAAGTTGTTTAGAGAGGAATTAATAGTACCTAGATTGATAAGACATTTTTTTTGAAGTTCTAAATCATCCACTTCTTTTGCCTTATCGTAAGAAATTGTATAATATTCTAATGCTTTTTCATAATTATCTGATGTGTGAAACATCACTCCAAGTGAATGATAAATTGAACTGTCATAGTCTAGATTATTTTCTTCACAGATTGCTATACCATCAAAATAAAGACTACTCGCTCTATCGTAATTACCATCTACAATTTCGTAATAGAGTCCACTAGTTTCTTTAGCAATAGCCTGACCAAGTGGGTAGTTGCTCAGTTTAGAAAAATCATAGGCTTTATTAGAATATATGAGAGCACTATCATTTTCTTCCATAATGTATTCCCAAGCCAGATCAACATGAAACTGTACCTTTTTCTCGATATTAGATGTGCTTTCTATTGCGTCTCTGAGTTGGTCTTTTAGGTCGTTATTTTGAGAAATTGAAAGAAAAGGGATGAAAAGAAAAATCCAGAAAAATTTCAATTGAATAAATTTAAGAGTTAATAGCTCTTTAATTTAAGAATTTTCTGCCTCATAATAAAAATCGGATTGAATTTGCTCATTAATTCCATCTTGAAACTTGGTCATACTAAACCATTGATGTATGGAATAGCTACCAGTTTTTCCTTTTTTGTTTACTGCGATATAACCTACCTGAAAATCTTTGTAGTTACTGTTGGGTTTATTAACAATTCTACTGATGGCTTCCTCACAAGCTTGTTGAGGCGACTTACCTTGACGCATTAGTTCTACCACTAAAAAGCTACCAACAGTTTTAACCACTTCTTCACCTAAACCTGTAGCAACACAACCTCCGATGTCATTATCGATAAATAATCCCGAACCAATAATTGGCGAATCGCCAACACGGCCTTGCATTTTGTAAGCCAATCCACTTGTGGTACAAGCGCCAGCAATATCTCCGTTTTTGTCAATGGCTAGCATACCTATAGTGTCGTGATTTTCAATATTAATTATCGGTTTGTATTCGCTTTTTATTTTCCAGTCTTCCCAGGCTTTTTTGGAACTATCCGTAAGTAAATCTTCTTCTTTGAAACCTTGTGAAATTGCAAATTGTTTAGCTCCTTCTCCAGCTAACATAACATGAGGTGTGTCTTCCATTACTTTTCTGGCAACGGATACTGCGTGTGTTATATCTTGAAGATAAACCACTGAGCCACAATTTCCGTGCTTGTCCATAATACAGGCATCTAGCGTCACGTTTCCATCTCTGTCTGGTAATCCACCTTTACCAACAGAACTGTTCTTAACGTCAGCTTCCTCAACCATGCATCCTTGCTCAACAGCATCTAGAGAAGTTCCGCCAGATTGTAGTATTTCCATGGCTCTTGCAGTAGCATTTTTTACGTGCCAAGTGGCAATTACTAAAGGTGATTTTTCCTCATCTGTTGAAACGATAGTCTCATTATTTTCTTCTTTAGATTCAGAATTATTGCAACTGGTTAATGAATTTCCAATGGCTAATCCTGCACTTGTTAATGCTGCATTTTTTATAAAGTTTCTTCGTTTCAAAATCTAAGATTTAATATTCAACACCTTGTTTGTCTAAAACAGTCTTTGTTCTAAATGCATAAAATAATAAATACATAAAACAGACAACAGCAATCCAGTACGATGATTGAATGGTAAATACATCTGCTAGCTTCCCTTGTACAGGTGGAATTATAGCACCACCTAAAATCATCATTATTAAAAACGCAGAACCTTGTGAGGTGTACTTTCCTAAACCTGCAATACTCAAGGTAAAAATACAAGGCCACATTATAGAGCAAAATAACCCACCAGAAATAAAGGCGAATAAAGCCACATTACCAGAAGCAAATAAACCGATGAGCATTGCAATAATGCCTAATAAACTGAAAATTTTTAAAGTTTGAACAGGTTTGTCCTTAGCTAAGAAGAAACCACCGATTTGAACGGCAATACAAACGGCAAAGAACAAAATTTCATCAGTACTAAAGCTATATTTTATAGAATTTACTAGGATGATAACACCAAAAGCAATGTAAGGTACAATGATAAGCAAGGCTTTTTTAAGACCTTTACTTGGATTAAAAACCGTAATAGCACCAACCCAACGACCAATCATTAATCCGCCCCAATATAACGAGATGTATGAACCTAGTTGAGAGTCATTCAAAACAGGTAAGCCTAAGGCATTAAGACCTGAGTTTTCAAACTCCTGTTTCAATAGTTCGCCAAGATTACTACCCACAGTAACTTCTACACCTACGTAGGTGAATATAGCTAGCATACCCAAAACCAGTTGTGGATATTTCATCGCTCCCCAACCTTCAGGTTTTTTAGTTGCACTAGAATTAGCAACAAAAACTGCTGCGATAACAGCTAAAAGCGCAATGAATAAAACCATTAATCTTATATGTTCAAGGTCTTCTGTGGCTTCAGTATTACCAGAATAAGTGCTAAAAATATAACCGAAACATCCAACAATAACTAAGGTTAAAACAATGAGTAGGTTTCTGGCTTTATTAGCAGGTTCAAAAGCGGTTTCAGATTTTAAGGCTGGTAATTTTTTTGAGAAGTAGAATAATGCTGCTGCAGCTAAAAATAATCCTCCAACACCAAGATAAAGTTGTTGTACTGTCATTAGTGTAATTTCATTATTGGCAATCATAGATGCTAATTCATCAGTGCTCCAACTTGCAGAACCAAAAATGACTAAACTTACCACAACAGGACCTATGGTTGTTCCGAAGGAATTAATACCACCAGCTAAATTTAAGCGATGTGAACCCGTTTTTGGGTCACCAAGTGCAATAGCAAATGGGTTGGCAGCGGTTTGTTGCAGTGAGAACCCTAAAGCCACAATAAAATACGCGATGAGCACCAGATAAAATACACCTGTTTGACCTTGTTCAGCACCTGCAGTTACAGGATACATTACAAAAGCACCAACTGCTGAAAGTAATAACCCATAAATAATACCGTTTTTGTAGCCCCAACTATTCATAATATCTTTTTTGATAGAACCAGAAAGAATAAATAATAACAAAGCACCGATGTAATACGCACCATAAAAGGCAAAATCTACCAACTGCGACTGAAACTGGTCAATATTAAAATACGTTTTACAAAAAGGAATAAATACACTGTTGGATGCAGCAATAAATCCCCAAAAAAAGAAAACGGTGACTAAGGTTGCTAAAGCTGATTTGTTGTTTTGATTGCTCATATAATTGTTAGTTAGTTTTTTTAATTCTATTTTTCTGTCACATCGAGCATTGGTTGAAGTAAAAATATATTTTTACTGAATGCACCTTGCAGAGCAAGTCGAGATGCTAAAGATAATTAAGTATCAAAGATTTCTCGACTACACTCGAAATGACAGTTTTATTTTATTGAAATCTCATCAGCAAAAATCCAGCTTCTGCCATCCATTGGGTAGCCTAAATGCCATTCTGGTAGTTCGCCTAATTTCTTTGCGATGATTTTTATGTATCTATATTTTTTTGGAACTTGTTTGAAATAAACTTCTTTAATTTCAATTTCATTTGATCTTTTAGCTGCATCAATTTTTCTTGCTTGTTTTTCAATTGCGAAAAATTGCTCTCCATCTACTGAGCCCAAACAGTTCACTTCTGTTGGGTAAAAAATCCAAGCTCCTTGGTCTTGCAAAAAGTTAATGGTCACAAGATTTACAGATTTTTCTTCACCCAAATCTACGGTAGCCACTAAATCTCTATTGTGGTAACCTTGCCAGCTGCCTGTTCTGTAGTTTTTAGTGCTTCTAATACCATCTATAAGCGCATCATTTCCACCTGCTGAATACTGATTGGCAAATTCACTTTCAAGTGTTATACTTAGGTTTGAATCAATCTTATAAAATGGTGTGGTTAGTACAGGACTTTTCAGGGTTCCTTTTTCAGAATATAACTTCACCTTTGTGTCTTCTGTTATACTGAAAGGTGTTTGGTAAAGTTGAAAATCTTCATCATCTATAGCATAAAATATCTTAGCATCTTTTTCAGAAGTATTTAAAACAACTTCCGTTGAACTTCTGAAAGTGATATCGCCTTTTTCAATAAATGGAGACGGTAAAATAATATGATCTGTTATTTCGGTTTTTGGCTCTTGACCGTCTCGACTTCCCCAAACTGCTGGATTGTCCGTCATATGAAATTCCAAATTACCACCATTCACTATGTCGTTATGAGTGATGTAGGTGTTGTTCAGTTTTTCGCCATTTAAATACACATATTCTACATATTTATTGGTGTCACTAAGATTATGTGCTGTGATGTTGAATTGTTTTCCGTTTTCCAGATTAATGGTGGTTTTATCAAAAAGTGGTGCGCCAATGATATATTGATTAGAACCTGGTGTTACAGAATAGAAGCCCATAGAACTTAATACATACCACGCACTCATTTGTCCACAATCTTCATTTCCCGAAACACCATCTGGATCGTTTTTATAGAGTTCGGTTAAAATTTGATGAACTTTCTCTTGCGTTTTATGCGGCTTATTTACAAAATTATAAAGGTAAGCCATATGGTGGCTCGGCTCGTTGCCGTGCGCATATTGGCCAATTAAACCTGTAATATCGGACTGATGACGTCCCGAAGTTTCGCTTTTTGCCGAAAATAATTCATCAAGCTGTGCTTCTAAAGCGTCTTTTCCGCCCAATAAATCTATGAAGCCAGAAATATCTTGTGGTACATAAAAACTATACTGCCAAGCATTGGCTTCGGTATAATTGAAGTTAACTTCATAAGGGTCGAAAGGAGAAAACCACGTGTTTCTAAAACGTCCACGCATAAATTTACTACTTGGGTCAAACACATTTTTGTAGTACTGCGCACGTTGAATGTAGGTTTTATAATCGTCGTCCTTGTTCATCGCTTTTGCCATCTGAGCTATTGTCCAATCATCATAAGCATATTCTAAGGTTTTTGAAACCGATTCGCTTTCTTCATCAACAGGTATAAAACCATATTTTTTATACGCTTCTAACCCAAATTTATCTCGCGTTGCCGAATGTTTCATTGCTTCAAAAGCTTTTTCAGCGTCGTAGCCTCTAATACCTTTTAAATAGGCATCAGCAATAACAGGTACAGCGTGGTAGCCTATCATACAGTCAGTATAATTTCCTGCTAAATCCCACATTGGCATTATGCCACCTTCATCATATTTTGCCAAAAATGTATTGATGAAATCATTGGTTTTGTCCTGTTCTATGATGGTGTAGAGCGGGTGAGCAGCTCTGTATGTATCCCAAAGTGAAAACACAGTGTAATAATCGAAATCTTTGGTTTGATGAACTTCTAAATCCATACCTCTATAACGGCCATCAACATCTTGATAGATATTTGGTGCAATCATTGTATGATATAATGCAGAATTGAAATTGGTTTTTTTGTCTAAGTCATTACCTTCAATAACAATTTTTTCAAGTTGAGATTCCCAGGCTTGTTGTGCTTCTTGCTTTACGGTTTCAAAATCTTTGTTTAAAACTTCGGCTTCCAAATTTTTATAAGCACCAGCTTCATCAACGGCTGAAATTCCTGTTTTAATGAATATTGGTTCGTTGTTTGGGTTTTCAAATTGAATGATGGCTTTTTTACTTTCAAACTTATAGTTTTTACTCACAGCTACACCTTCGCCATCATCATAAACAATGGCTTTTATTGGGTGTGAAAATTTGATATGATAGAACAAACGCTGGTCTTTAGCCCAAGCTGAAGAATGTCTGTAGCCATTAATTTCTGTGTCGTTTACCTTGTTAATTTTATAACCCAAAAGTTTGTCTCTGTGTTCTAAATCTAAAATAAGATATTGATTTTCAGCTGATGGAAACTGATATTTATGAATACCACTGCGTTTAGAAACTGTTAATTCAACATCAATATTTGTTGAGTCTAAATACACTTTATAATAACCAGGTTCAGCACTTTCATTCTCGTGTGAAAAGTGAGCTCGATAACCAGATTTTCCATCAGATCCATTATTAAAAATCACTTTATTGGTTGGCATTAAAAGCACATCGCCATAATCGCTGATGCCTGTGCCGCTAAGATGCGTGTGTGAAAATCCGTAGATGTATTTGTCAGTATAATGATAACCCGAGCAGCCGTCCCAACCCTCTAAGCGCGTATCTGGACTCAGTTGCATCATGCCAAAAGGCAACGTTGCACCAGGATAGGTGTGGCCGTGACCACCAGTGCCTATAAATGTGTTGACGTAGTTGATGAGCGGTTGGTCTTTTATTGCAGGTTTAATGACTTGATCATTATTACATTGAAAAAGAAGTAAGCTAAAGACACTTAAGAACAAAACATTACGCACTTGGTAGAGATTTTAGTTCCTGAAAGATAGTAAATCTTAACATAGCGTTAAATATAAAGTAACTGTTAAACTTTAGGGTTTTATATACTTTATATTTGTTCTATGACACGATGGATTATCTTTATTATCATTTATATTTTGCTCACACTTTATGCTTTTCAGGCTATTAAGACTGTAACAAAGCAGAGTTGGTTACATTACTTGTTTTTAGGTCTTGCAGTAATTGTAGTAGGTAATTTTATTATTCAGTTTACAGTCTCTAGCGAAGGACGCGTATTAAGCCCAGCAAAAAGCTATGCACTTGGGTTTTTATTATCATTCATGTCTATAAATTTGGTTTTGTTGCCTATTCTTTTGGGTGAGGATATTATAAGAGGTTTTTATGGGTTATACGATAAGTTTATAGCTAAAAATGAAGTTTTGCATGTGCCTAGTCGACGTAAATTTATAAGTCAAATTGGTCTAGGTTTGGCAGCTATTCCATTTGCTTCTTTGTTATACGGAATGGTTAAAGGGAAATACAATTTTAGAGTGCTTAATTACACCTTACATTTTGAAGATTTACCAGACGCTTTTGATGGTTATAAATTAACTCAAATCAGCGATATACATTCAGGAAGCTTTGATAACAAAGAAAAGATTGAATATGCTATTGATTTGATTAATGAGCAACAGTCTGATATTATTTTGTTTACTGGTGATATGGTGAATAACAAAGCATCTGAAATGTTGCCTTGGAAAGAAACCTTTGGTAGACTAAAGTCGAAAGATGGTAAGTATTCAGTACTTGGAAACCACGATTATGGTGATTATGTAGATTGGAATTCAGCTGCAGAGAAGAAAAAAAATCTGCAAGACTTAAAAGATATTCAAAAAGAAATCGGTTTTGATTTATTACTCAACGAGCATAGATATCTTGAAAAGGATGGTGATAAAATCGCCATTGTTGGAGTTGAGAATTGGGGGAAAGGTGGTTTTAAAAAAGCTGGAGATCTAAAGAAAGCTTCCTCTCAAATAAGCTCTAATGATTTTAAAATTTTAATGACGCATGACCCAAGTCATTGGGATGCTGAGGTCGTTAATGATGATTACCACTACCACTTAACTCTGAGTGGACATACCCATGGTATGCAATTTGGTATTGAAATACCAGGTTGGATAAAATGGAGCCCAGCAAAATGGAGATATAATCAATGGGCAGGTATTTATGAAGCTTTAGGGCAATATATCAATGTTAATAGAGGTTTTGGCTTTTTAGCCTATCCAGGAAGGGTTGGTATATGGCCAGAGATTACTGTTATAGAGCTTAAAAAAGGGTCAAAAGAGGCATAATTGCTAACAATTGTTTATTTTTATATAGTTCATTATGAACTTACTCTATGTTTTGAGCAATATTTTTATGTAGGTTTGTAATAACTCGTTTGACTAAAACAATACTATATGTCAAAATTTGGGGAATTAATAGATGTCGATATTCCGGTACTATTAGACTTCTATACAGAAGGGAATGACCAGTCTGTTGCAATGCATCCTATTCTAAGAGATGTTGCTGCAGCATTAGGCGATAAAGCCAAAGTCATTAAGATTGATGTAGATAAAAACCAAGAACTAGCAGAAGCATTGCGGGTAAAAGGTTTACCAACATTGATAATTTACAAAAATGGTGAAATGAAATGGCGCCATAGTGGTGAGCAAGATGCAGATACATTAATAGGTATTATTCAAGAATACTTTTAGAAAGTGCCTTAAAACCAAATTCTTTTTTACTATAATAATCTAGAACTTTAGGTAACACATATTTTAAGTTTTTAGAAGCCTTTATGCTGTCGTGAAACACAATAATGCTTCCTTCCTTGGCTTTAGGAATAATGTTTTCTAAACATGCTTTTTCACTTATTGATTTATCCCAATCATACGAAAGTACATCCCATAGCACAATTTCGTAACCCAATTCTTGTAAAACCCTTGATTGTTTACTTTTAAATTTACCATAAGGAGGTCGGAAAAGATTTTCTAATGAAGATCGATGATTTTCAATTTTTGAATTCATTAAATTCTGAGTACGTTCAACATCATCTATATAATCTTTAGTTTTTGTTTTCCAACCTTTGAGGTGATTATACGTATGGTTGCCAACACTATGACCTTGCTTTAAAATAGATTGAAAAATATCTGGATGAGATTCAATATTCTTTCCTATGCAAAAAAAAGTAGCTTTAGCATTATATTCTTGTAAAGTCTGAAGTACCCAATCCGTTATTTCAGGTGTTGGACCATCATCAAATGTAAGATAGAGCTCTTTTTTTTTGGTATTGATATTCCAGACAAATTTTGGAAATAGAGTTTTTACAAATCCAGGTGTCTTAGCAGGAATAATCTTCATCTTGGTTATCCTTCAGGAACAATTGAGTCTTTAATAGTATCGTTTAAAATTGTATTAACATCCAGATCATCTAATGGCACTTCATCCTCTTCATCAGAATCCATAAGTTTAAGTAAGCTCAAATAACTATTAAATTTTTTGGTTTCTTCTAGAGCAAACTCCTTGTCATTGTAAATAACCAGTAGGTCTACTAAAGCTCTATAGCGTTGTATGTCCAAGTAGATATCATCAATTAGTCTTATTTGGTCATACTCGTCCAAGCCTCCGTAATACACAAGATTTTCTTGATAGACTTTAGCTACGTCTTTATATAATGCCCTTCCTTTTTCGGTGTTACCAACTTCATAATAAGCACTTATGTAAGGTTCTAGGAGTGAGTGATAGCCAAATTTATCTACTGGCATTTTCTCCATGGCTATATCTGCAATTTCTTCAGCCTCTTTTAATTTATCTTCGTTAATAAGCGCTTCTATTAGTCGTGCAAGATTGCCTCTATATGTAATACCATTTCTTCTTGTTTCAATATCGTGATAGATATCTTCACCGCTTCCGCCCCAATTCCATTCTTTTACCATATTGTACATAAGGTCTGGATCTACGCGACCCATGTCATAAGGGTTGGCTCTATCTACAGGAGTTTTTATGGGTACAAGTTTATAGCACATACCATCAAGTTGTAGATAGTCTTTTAACCAAACATAGTCATCAGCACCAAATGCACCACCAGTAAAATATATTGGACGTTCCCAATTATTGTTGGCAATAATATCTAGCATTAACAATCTGTTTTTGTAAATGTAACTTCCTTCAATTTCAGCATATAGGTTATCCTCAATTTTATCAGCATCTTTGGCACTTACAATACCATTTTTAAGCACTTGATACTTGTTAACAGGAATGCTAATGTGTCTGGTAGGAAAATAATTTGTGTTTTGAATGTGTTTTGGGTATTGTCTAGGATCCTCACCTTGTGCTTTAACCACATATCCAAACTTGGTTTTAGGATCATCGTTAGATATAAAATCCATAAAGTCACTTATAGGTAGCGTGTCTTTAGTGATTTCTCTTCTGATAATTACATCTCTTGTGCTACCTCTGTATTGGTTGTGTGTTAATTGCGAAGGAATTGGATCACTTTCATAAGCCTTACGTTTCATTTGATCGATGTACCAATCTGTTTGAAATAAACTTGTATTTACCACACGAACATCTGTCCTAACTCCTTCAATTTCTTGTAAATACCATAATGGAAAAGAGTCATTATCTCCAATTGTAAATAGTATGGCATTTGGTGCACAGGATTCTAAATATTTGCGTGCCATAGCATTAGCTGTATATTTTCCTGAGCGGTCATGGTCATCCCAATTATTTGCAGCTAAAACACCAGGAACAATAACTAAGCAAACCAAAGTTACAGCAGGAGCTAATAGTTTTGTTTTTACGCTAGACTTTAATAGGTCATAAATAGCATAAACTCCAAATCCAATCCAAATGGCAAATACATAGAAAGAACCAACTACAGAATAATCGCGTTCACGAGGCTCAAAAGGTCTAATATTTGTGTAGAACTGTATGGCTAAACCAGTCATTAAAAAGAAAACTAAAAGCACCCAAAAGCGTTTGGCATCGGAATACATTAAAAACAAAAAGCCTAATAATCCTAAAATAAGCGGTAAGAAGTAATACGTATTTCTTGCTTTATTTTCTAAAACTTCTGTTGGTAAATTATCTTGCGATACGCCTAGATGTAGCTCATCAATGAATTTAATACCAGAAATCCAATTGCCATTAAAGTCATCGTATTTACCCTGGATGTCGTTTTGTCTTCCTGTAAAATTCCACATAAAATAGCGCCAATACATGTAACCAAACTGATATTGAAACATGTACGCCAAATTATCACCAAATGAAGGTTTTTCCACTACTAAATACTGTTGACCATAACGTCTTAAAAACTTATCGTAGTCTTCATAGTCAACCTCACCTTTTCTAATACGCATTCTAAAATCATTAACAATCTGGTCAAAACGACGTTTTTCTTGCAATGCATAAGAACTTGCCTGTTCCGAAGCGATTTGGTCTGCTTCAGCTTCGCTCAGACCTTGTCGCATAGCATCATTCATAAACACACTATACGCCTCATCAAAAGCATTTTTTTGAAGATTTGGATTTACCTTAAAGTCAATAAAACCAGTAAACATCATGTAGTTATCAGCATGTTCGCTACTCCACATTCTTGGTAAGATTGAAGCATGCTCATGATTGTAGTTTTGTTTTGTGCCTTCCCAATCGTTAATAACTACATACTCGCCTAATTTTTCATCGCGTTCATAGTTCTTTTTATCATCTACGTAGGGTTCATCCTTATCAGCGCCAGAATAAATTTCAGTAAACTGTGGTCCGTAAAATAGGTGTGTTTCTGGATATTGCTCTAAGTTGTAGTAGGCTAATAGTTCTCTGGCATCAGAAGGATCATTTTCGTTAATAATAACATTGGCATTAGCGCGTATTGGTAACATCATCCATGATGAAAACCCAATAAAGATGAACATTAAGCACAGTACTAATGTATTAACATGAATCATACCTTTTTTACGAGTGTAATTCAATCCAAAATAGAATAGGGCGATAACTAATAAGCCTGTTATTATGGTGCCTGAATTAAAAGGTAGTCCCATTGAGTTTACAAAAAACACTTCGAGATAACCGAAAAGTTTTAATGTGGAAGGCAATAATAATTTGAAAATAAACAATAGTATAGCCGCTGAAACAACATTGGCAATTATAAAGTTTTTAACTGTGATGGTTTTATAATTCTTAAAGTAGTAAATAAGGCCAATAGCAGGAATGGTTAACAGTCCCATAAAGTGAACACCAAACGACAACCCGATTACAAATGCAATAAGAATTAACCAACGGTTACCTCTTGGCTTATGCATGTCTTGTTCCCAACGCAGCGCTAAATAGAACATTATAGACATAATTAAAGTTGCCATAGCATAAACCTCTGTTTCAACAGCGTTGAACCAAAATGAATCAGTAAAGGTAAATGCTAAACTTCCTACAAAAGCACTTCCTAAAATAGCCATGCCTTTGCTTGTGCTAGAGTCCTTATTATATTTTACGAGTTTAACTAATAATAGACTGATCGTCCAAAACATGAATAAAATGGTGAATGCACTTGATACAGCACTCATTAAATTCATAATCATACCAATTTGAGAAGGCTCTAGCGCAAAAATGGAAAAAAACGCACCCATCATCTGAAATAGTGGTGCTCCTGGTGGATGTCCAACCTGTAGTTTAGAAGATGTTAGGATGTATTCACCTGCATCCCAAAAACTTACTGTTGGCTCTACAGTTAAAGCATAGACTGTGCAAGAGATTGCAAATACTAGCCATGCTAATATATTATTCCATTTTTTAAAGTTGAATTCTGTCATTGAAAACCTTAGTTAATGATGCTGGCGAATTTACTAATTATTACAGTAATGCCTACATTTTTAAGTTAACGTTAAGTAATTTCAATTATTTTTTTACTTTTTTTTTGTCCAAGACAACTTTTGTATTAAATTTGCACCCTCAATTTAAGAGATTGGCCTATGGTGTAACTGGCAACACGTCTGGTTTTGGTCCAGAAGAGTCTAGGTTCGAGCCCTAGTAGGCCAACAGAAAAAGAGTCCTAACTACAATTAGTAGTTGGGACTTTTGCTTTTAATACAAAAAACACAAAAGGGTGAGAAGCCTGTGCCGAGCGCAGTCGAGGTAAGCCCTAGTAGGCCAACAAAAAATCCTAATCATTTCGATTAGGATTTTTTATTTTCAGAATATTAATTCTCAATTATATCTTAAAAGTTATTACAGGCCGTTTAGCATGGTTTACTAAATCTTCACTTATGCTGCTATTGAAAAAATGGGCAATACCTTGTCTACCATGTGTGCTAATGCCAATAAGATCAGCGTCTATTTCAGCAGAAAAATTTAATATACCCTCTTCTACACTTGTATCGTTGTGTACATTTATAGTGTAATTCTCAAAAGTTTGTCCAGAAATAAAATCATTAATTCGAGTTCTAGATTCATAAGTTGTTATAAAATTATTAGCAGTATTTACTAAAAGTAGATGAATTTTAGCATCAAATAACTCGGCAAACTTTATGGCTTGCTTGTAAGTTTCTCTATTATCGTTTTTAAAGTCAGATGCAAAAACAAAATTCTTAATATCAAAACTGTGATGCTTATTTTTAATAACTAAAACAGGAACATCCGAAGAACGCACCACTTTCTCAGCATTAGAACCTATAAACATTTCTTTCAGGCCAGATGCACCATGAGAACCCATAACAATCAAATCAATATCAAAATCCTTGCAAGCGTCCTTTATTTCGTTAAATGTAATGTCTGCTTTAACAGTTTCATGTACAGTAATCCCTTCTAAAAAATCACTGTCCAAAAGGTCTTCAAACTTTTTGTGAGCTAGTCGCATAAAAAACAACGTTTCAGGAATATCACTCTTTACAGCACCAGGATCAATGTGTTGCATTGGGATTTCCATCATATGCAATAAATAAATATCAGCATTATGCTTTTTGGCCAACATTGCAGCTACTTCCAAAGCGTTTGTTGCTTGCTCCGAAAAATCTGTAGGGACTAAAATTCTGTTCATTATATTGAATGATTATTATTAGTCTTATAAATCTACGAAAATAAATCCACTTTATTTGGCTTTGAAAAATTGATATAAATATTGTATATTTGCACCATTGTTTACGGAAAGAAAACGAGAGAGGACGAAAAGTCCTCTCTTTTTATATCAAGAGATGTTTAAGGATACGGTAAAAGATTTGTTAAATCAGGCGTTAGATCAACGTAAGGATTTGTTTCTTATAGATTTTGAAATTTTGTCTGACAATACGATTAGAGTTGTGATCGATGGTGATAAAGGTGTGTTAGTAGAAGACTGTATTTTTATCAGTAGAGCTATAGAACATAACCTTGATAGAGAAGAACAGGATTTTTCATTAGAAGTAACATCATGTGGTGCAACAGCACCATTACAGCTACCAAGGCAATACAATAAGCATATTGGTAGAAATTTAGAGGTTAAAACTGTTGAAGGAGATAAAGTTGAAGGGCAACTAGTAGATGTTAACGCTAAAGATATAACGTTAAAGTGGAAAACAAGAGAGCCAAAGCCAGTAGGTAAGGGCAAGGTAACAGTAATAAAAGAAGTTAATATTGCTTTTGAAAACATTAAAGAAGCAAAAGTTAAAATAAAATTTTAATTCAATTCAATTATGGAAAATGTAGCGTTAATAGAGTCATTTTCAGAATTTAAGGACGATAAGTTAATTGATAGAGTGACGCTGATGGCGATTCTAGAAGATGTGTTACGTAATGCTTTAAAAAAGAAGTACGGAGACGACGATAACTTTGATATTATTATAAATCCAGATAAAGGTGATTTAGAAATCTGGAGAAACCGTATCGTTGTTGCAGATGGTGAAGTAGAGGATCCAAATCAAGAAATTGCATTATCAGAAGCTCAGAAAATAGAGCCAGATTTTGAAGTTGGTGAGGACGTTGCAGAAGAAGTAAAATTGGTTGATTTAGGAAGACGTTCAATTTTAGCATTAAGACAAAATCTTATTTCTAAAATCCACGAGCACGATAATACTAACATCTATAAGCAGTTCAAAGAATTAGAAGGTGAAATCTATACCGCTGAGGTACATCACATTCGTCATAGAGCAATAATTTTGTTAGACGATGATGGTAATGAAATTATCTTGCCAAAAGACAGACAAATACCTTCAGATTTCTTCAGAAAAGGTGAGAATGTAAGAGGTATAATTGAAAGTGTTGAATTGAAAGGAAGTAAGCCAGCAATTATAATGTCTAGAACATCACCATTGTTCTTAGAAAAGTTGTTTGAGCAAGAAATCCCAGAAGTATTTGACGGATTAATTACAGTTAAAAAGGTAGTTCGTATACCAGGTGAAAAAGCAAAAGTAGCAGTAGATTCTTATGATGATAGAATAGATCCTGTTGGTGCTTGTGTAGGTATGAAGGGATCACGTATTCATGGTATTGTACGTGAGCTTGGTAATGAAAACATAGATGTTATCAATTACACAAACAATATTCAACTTTTTGTAACCAGAGCATTAAGTCCAGCAAGAGTAACATCTTTAAAGTTAGATGAGGAAAACATGCGTGCTGAAGTGTTGTTAAAACCAGAGGAAGTATCAAAAGCTATTGGTAGAGGTGGTCATAATATTCGTTTAGCTGGTCAATTAACAGGTTACGAGATAGACGTATTTAGAGAAGGTGCTGAAGAAGATGTAGAGTTAAAAGAATTCTCAGATGAAATCGATGGATGGATTATTGATGAATTCAGTAAAGCTGGTTTAGATACAGCAAAAAGCATTCTAGAGCAAGATGTTGACGATTTAGTAAAACGTACAGATTTAGAAGAAGAAACAATATTAGAAGTTATTAGAATTCTTAAGGAAGAATTTGAAGACTAATAGCAGTTTAACTTTAAAAACAATAGAAGTTAGATTGATATAAAACAGATTTAAGTATATTACAGCAATTTATGGCTCAAATTAGAATTAATAAAGTATTAAGAGAACTAAATATCTCATTAGACCGTGCAGTAGACTTTTTAGAGTCTAAAGGCATCGAAATTGAGAAAAGTCCTAATACAAAAATTTCGCAAGAGGTTTATGACACGTTGTCTGATGAATTTCAAACAGATGCATCTAAACGTGAGAAAGCTCAAGAAGTAAGTGAAGCAAAACTCAAGGAGAAAGAGAAGCTCCGTGAGCAACGCGAACGCGAAATTGAAGAAAAAGAAAAGAAAGAAGCCGCTAAAGAAACTGTAGTTAAAGCTAAAGCTGAGCTTAGTGGGCCAAAGCAAATTGGTAAAATTGATTTAGATAAGAAACCAAAAGCTAAAGAAGAGAAAAAAGAAGCGCCTAAGAAAGAAGAGCCAGTTAAGGTTGAAAAGCCAAAGGTAGAAGTAGAAAAACCGAAAAAGGAAGAACCTAAAAAAGAAGAGCCAAAAAAGGTTGAGCCTAAAGTTGAGAAAAAGGAAGAACCTACAGAACCTAGAACTGATGAAAAGTTAAAAACGCAATATCAAAAATTATCTGGTCCAACTACGACTGGTAAAAAGATAGATCTTTCTCAATTCAACAAGCCAAAAAAGAAGAAAGAAGAAAAGAAAACAGAATCTTCTAACGATGGTAATAAGCGTAAAAGACGTAGAATTAGCAAAGGCGGAAACGATAGTGGTGGAAGACCAAACTTTGATAATAGAAGAGGAGGTAAAGGAAGAGGTTCTAGACCAAAAGTAGTTAAGGAAGAGCCTAGCGAAGAAGAAGTACAAAAACAAGTCAGAGAAACACTTGAAAAGCTTCAGGGAAAGTCTAGCAAAGGTAGAGGTGCTAAAAATCGTCGTGAAAAAAGAGATCGACATAGAGAGCAATCTGAAAAAGAACTTCAGGCAGAAGCAGCAGAAAGTAAAATACTTAAGGTTACTGAGTTTGTAACCGTAAGTGAAGTTGCCACAATGATGGATGTTGGAGTAACCCAAGTTATTTCTGCATGTATGTCTTTAGGTATGATGGTGACTATGAACCAGCGTTTAGATGCTGAAACTTTATCTATAGTTGCTGAAGAGTTTGGTTACGAAGTTGAGTTTGTAACAGCAGATATCGAAGAGTCTATTGAGACTGTAGAAGATGATCCAAAAGATTTAAAACCACGTGCGCCAATTGTAACAGTAATGGGGCACGTAGATCATGGTAAGACATCGTTGCTAGATTATATTCGTGAAGAAAACGTAATTGCAGGTGAGTCAGGTGGAATTACACAACACATTGGTGCTTATGGTGTACAATTAGAAAGTGGTCAGAAAATAGCGTTTTTAGATACACCAGGTCACGAGGCCTTTACGGCAATGCGTGCTCGTGGTGCTCAAGTTACAGATATCGCTATTATCGTTGTGGCTGCTGATGATGCTATAATGCCGCAAACAAAAGAGGCTATTTCCCATGCTCAGGCGGCTGGAGTACCAATCGTTTTTGCGATTAATAAAATTGATAAACCAGATGCCAACCCTGATAAGGTAAAAGAAGGATTAGCCAATATGAATTTATTGGTAGAAGATTGGGGAGGGAAAATTCAATCTCACGATATTTCTGCTAAGTTTGGTACAGGTGTAAAAGAACTTTTAGAAAAAGTACTTCTTGAAGCTGAATTATTAGAATTAAAAGCAAACCCTAATAAACCAGCGAGTGGAACAGTCGTTGAAGCTTACCTAGATAAAGGTAGAGGGTATGTATCTACAATACTTGTTCAAGCTGGTACTTTAAAAGTAGGTGATTACGTCTTAGCAGGAAAGAATAGTGGTAAGGTTAAGGCTATGCACGATGAACGTGGTAATGATATAGAAGCTGCTGGTCCATCAACTCCAGTATCTATTCTTGGTTTAGATGGTGCACCTCAAGCAGGTGATAAATTTAATGTCTTTGAAGATGAGCGTGAGGCTAAACAAATTGCGGCTAAACGTACACAATTACAACGAGAGCAATCGGTAAGAACGCAACGTCATATCACATTAGATGAAATCGGAAGACGTATTGCGCTTGGTGATTTCCAAGAGTTAAACATCATTCTAAAAGGTGATGTGGATGGTTCTGTGGAAGCTTTAACAGATTCTTTCCAGAAATTATCAACTGAAGAAATTCAGGTTAATATCATACACAAAGGTGTGGGTGCAATAACAGAAAGTGACGTGCTGCTCGCATCTGCTTCAGACGCGATAATCGTTGGATTTAATGTGCGTCCAGTGGGTAATGCAAGAACAATTGCGGACAAAGAAGAAATAGATATCAGAACATATTCTATCATCTATGACGCTATCAATGATCTCAAGGATGCAATGGAAGGTATGTTGTCACCAGAACTTAAAGAAGAAGTTACTGGTACAGCAGAAATAAGAGAAACTTTCAAGATTTCTAAGATTGGTACTATTGCTGGTTGTATGGTTACAAACGGTAAAATTTACAGAAATTCTGGTATTAGACTTATCAGAGATGGAGTCGTAGTTTATACAGGTGAATTGGCATCTTTAAAACGATTTAAAGACGATGTTAAGGAAGTGTCTAAAGGTTATGATTGCGGTATGCAAATTAAAGGATATAATGACATTTATGAAGGTGATATCATAGAAGCTTTCCAAGAAGTAGAAGTGAAAAAGAAATTAAAGTAATTTCTAAAATAGATTTAAAGAAAAAAGCGACTTGTACAAGTCGCTTTTTTTTATGTTTTTATTTTGTGTCTATCTATTTTTTGTCCGATTTAGGTTGAAAAATAATAGCGTTCATATACTTCTTTTTAATCTTCGCTAAAGCTCTATCAGCTTCAAGTCTAGTTGCAAAATTTCCTACCCAAACTTTATAATTTGGTGTATTCCAAACGATTTCCACAGGCCATTCATCATAAGCATTCAAAAAGTTAGATTTTTCACGATCTGCCTTGTCTGGATCTATACTTTGGTACACTTGTATTCTGTATACTTTTGAAGTCTTTATATCTTTTTTATACTCTAAGAGTTTATCGATGTCGCTGTCTTGGTCTACATTGACCTCACCTTGTTGTGCATTTAAAGTTAATGATAGTAATAATGTTAAAATTGTAGTGCTTATATATTTTATTTTTTTGCTCATAATTAATGGTTTAAATGCAAAGTTATATTATTCAACGATATAGCCATAAAAATGTTATTTAGAATGTGTATAAATTAGTTATTAACAGTTCTCTAAGATTTCTAAAATCGACTTTATATCTTACTTTTGCCAGAGTTTCAGAAACATGACTTTTGTCATATTTAACTGAAAAAATCGTACCAAAGTTTAGAAGATAATTCAACTAACAATATGAAACAGGTGATTTACCGTAATTTAACCTCTAAGATACTTAGCCTTGGTTTTATTTTATTACTTACGTTTTCAACTTCACTGACTGCTCAAGAGGGCGACCCAGCAAAGGGAAAATCTTTATTTAACACAAATTGTGCTGCTTGTCATAAATTGGACAAGCCAATGACTGGTCCTGCGCTTCGTAATGTTGAGGCAAGATTAGCTGAAGAAGAGGGCTTAGATAGAGAATGGCTTAATGCTTGGATTCGTAACAGTTCTGCGCTAATAAAGTCTGGTGATGCTTATGCTAACAAGGTGTATGCAGAGTGGAACAATGTGGCAATGACTGCTTTTCCTACGCTGTCAGATCAAGATATTTCTGATATTTTAGCTTATACTGCTGTTGATCCATGTGAGTTAAATCCTCAATCTTCACCAGATTGTCCTGGATATATTCCGCCTCCAACGCAAGAGGGTGAATCAGGTTCAGGTGGTATATCACAAAATCTTATTTTAGGAGCTTTAGCGGTATTATTTGCTTTGTTGGCGATGGCTCTTGTTTTAGTAAAACGTACTTTAAATCGTTTTGCCGATGCAAAGGGAATTCAAATCCCTGTAGAGGAACAAAGAAAACCATTGTGGAAAGCGTTTATCGAAAATCAATTTTTAGTATTGGTAACAGCTATTTTCTTTTTATTGGCAAGTGGTTATTTCGCATATGGTTATTTAATGCAAATTGGTGTCGATCAAGGCTATGAGCCTATACAACCAATACATTATTCACACAGAATACATGCTGGCGACAATGGTATTGATTGTAAGTATTGCCACTCATCAGCTAGAGTAAGTAAGCATTCGGGTATCCCTTCGTTAAATATTTGTATGAATTGCCATAAATCGATCGCTAATGTAGCGCCAGAAACCTTAGCTGAAGGAAAAGAATATGGAGTAGATTATGATGCTGAAATTCAAAAATTATACGACGCTGTTGGTTGGGATGGTACTGGTTATACAGGTGAGTCTAAACCAGTAAAATGGATTCGTATACACAATTTACCAGACTTTGCATATTTCAATCACTCACAGCACGTTTCTGTGGCAGGAGTAGAGTGTCAGACTTGTCATGGTCCGGTTGAGGAAATGGAGATAATGTACCAGCACTCGCCATTAACTATGGGTTGGTGTATCAATTGTCATAGAGAGACAAACGTAAAAGTTAAAGACAACGGATACTATACTAAAATTCATGAAGAATTATCGAAAAAGTATGGTGTTGATCAGTTAACTGCGGCACAAATGGGTGGATTAGAATGTGGTAAGTGCCATTATTAATTTTAATAAGAAGTAATTCAGAATTATATGTCATCAAACAAGAAATACTGGAAAAGTGTTGAAGAGCTAAACGAAAACAGCTCTATTGTTGAGACGCTACAACAAAATGAATTTGTAGAAGAAATTCCAACAGATGAGTTTTTAGGTGATAAAGAAGCTTTAGAGTCTTCTTCAACATCGCGTCGTGATTTCTTAAAGTATGTAGGGTTCAGTACAGCTGCAGCTTCATTAGCTGCATGTGAAGGGCCTGTAATTAAATCTATTCCTTATGTAGTGCAACCAACGGAAATCATTCCTGGTGTTGCAAACTACTATGCAACAACAATTGCAGATGGGTTTGATTTTACAAGTGTTTTGGTAAAAACAAGAGAAGGCCGACCAATTAAGATTGAAAACAACACAGATGCCGCAACAAATGGAATAGCCAATGCCAGAGTGAATGCGTCGGTTTTAGGGTTGTATGACAATCTAAGGGTTAAGTCTCCAATGAAAGGTGATGCTAAGATTTCTTGGGACACCTTCATGTCCGAAACGACTTCAAAATTAAACGGATTAAGTGACGATAAGCAAATTGTTTTCTTAACGTCAACAATGCCAAGTCCATCGACTAAGAAATTAGTTTCTGAATTTGCTGAAAAGTATGGTAATGTAAAGCATGTAGTATACGATGCTGTCTCAGAATCAGCAACGCTAGATGCGTACCAAGCTAAATATGGTAAAAGAGGAATGGCTAACTACGATTTCTCTAAAGCAAAAACCATAGTTTCTGTTGGTGCTGATTTTATTGGTGACTGGCAAGGTGGTGGTTTTGAGTCTGGTTATGCTAAGAAGCGAATTCCAGACCACGGAAAGATGTCGAGACATATTCAGTTTGAATCTAACATGTCGTTAACTGGTGCTAATGCAGATAAGCGTGTGCCTTTAACGCCAAGCCAACAAAAATTAGCTTTAGCTAAATTATATAGTTTGGTTGTTGGTGGTGCTGTGTCAGTAGATCTGCCTGAAAATATTGCTAAAGCAGTTCAATCTGCAGCAAACGAAATTTCAAAAGCAGGAAGTAATGCTGTTGTTGTTACAGGTATTCAGGATGTAAATGCACAAACAGTTGCATTAGAAATCAATGAATATTTAAACAGTAAGGCGTTTGATCCTAAAACAACAATAAATACAAGACAAGGAAGTAATAAGGCAGTAATGCAATTGGTAGCTGATATGAAAGCTGGTAATGTTGGTGCTGTTATAATGAATGGTGTTAACCCAATGTATACACTTCCTAATTCCAATGATTTTGAAGAAGGGTTGAAAAAAGCGGAATTATCAATTGCGTTTTCGATGAAGCAAGATGAGACGGCTACTATTTGTGATTACATAGCAGCTCTACCTCATAACCTTGAGTCTTGGGGTGATTTCGAATTGAAGTCTGGTCATTATTCAATGATGCAACCTACAATTCGTCCTTTATTTGATACAAAACAATTTCAAGAAGTGCTTTTGGCATGGAATGGAAATAGCTCATCATATAGAGATTACTTAAAATCAGTTTGGACTGCTGATATATTAAACGGAGCTTCGTTTAATAAAGCTGTTCAAGATGGATTCTTTGTGTCAACGTCTTCAGCTTCTGAAGCTGATGTTGTAGCATCAACAGAAGACACAACTGAAGAATCTGAAACGCCTAACGGTAACACGGCAAGAGCCTTAGCGCGTTCTTCTAAGTCTGGTGGTATGGAGTTAACGCTTTATACAAAAACAGGAATGGGAGATGGTCAGCAGGCTAACAACCCATGGTTACAAGAGTTTCCAGATCCAATTTCTAGAACTACCTGGGATAACTATTTAACAGTTTCTAGAGCTGATGCAGAGCAACTTGGTTTAGTAAACGAAAATGTTGCTAACGGTGGCTTAAATGGTAGCTACGCAAAGGTTACTGTTAACGGAGCAACCATTGAAAACGTGCCAGTTTTAATTCAACCTGGTCAAGCTAAGGGTTCTGTTGGTTTAGCATTTGGATACGGTAGAACATCTTCAGCACTAAAAGAAGAAATGAAGACAGGTGTAAATGCCTATCCTTTATATCAAAACTTTAATACGGTACAAGAGGTAACTGTTGAGAAATCATCTGGTATGCACGAGTTTGCCTGTGTACAGTTGCATAATACATTGATGGGTCGTGGAGACATCATCAAAGAAACATCATTAGAGATTTTCAACACTAAAGATAAGCATTACTGGAATGCAGTTCCAGAAGTGTCTTTAAACCATGTTGAAACTCCGGTAACGTCTCCAGATGTAGACTTATGGGATGAGTTCGATCGTTCTATAGGCCATCATTTTAATTTATCTATTGACTTAAATGCTTGTACAGGTTGTGGAGCTTGTGTTATTGCGTGTCATGCAGAAAACAACGTACCAGTAGTAGGTAAGTCTGAAATGAGACGTAGTAGAGATATGCACTGGTTGCGTATTGACAGATATTATTCTTCTCAAGATACTTTTGAAGGTGATAACGATAAAAAAGATAATATTTCTGGTTTAGGTAGTTCGTTAAGCGAATTTGGTGAAATGGAAAGTCCAGCGGATAATCCACAAGTAGCTTTCCAACCAGTAATGTGTCAGCATTGTAATCATGCTCCTTGTGAAACAGTTTGTCCTGTTGCAGCAACAGCTCACGGTCGCCAAGGTCAAAACCATATGGCTTATAACCGTTGTGTAGGTACAAGGTATTGTGCAAACAATTGTCCTTACAAAGTACGACGCTTCAACTGGTTCTTATACAATCAAAATGATGAGTTTGATTACTACATGAATGATGACTTAGGTCGTATGGTATTAAACCCAGACGTTACTGTTCGTTCTCGTGGTGTTATGGAAAAATGTTCTATGTGTATCCAAAAGACACAAAAAACTATTCTTGATGCTAAGAGAGAAGGTCGTCCGGTTAAAGATGGAGAATTCCAAACGGCTTGTTCTGCAGCTTGTGGTAATGGTGCAATGGTATTTGGTGATGTTAATGACAAAGAGAGCAAGATTGCTGAACTAAGAGAAGATAATAGAGCGTACCACTTGTTAGAGCACGTAGGTGTTAAGCCAAATGTGGTTTATCAGACAAAAGTACGTAACACAACAGAAGCATAAATTTAAATTAAAGAATCAATTATATAATTATGGCGTCTCATTACGAAGCACCTATTAGAAGACCTTTAGTTACTGGCGAAAAATCGTATCACGATGTTACAGTAGATGTAGCAAGACCGGTTGAAGGCAAAGCAAACAAAGCTTGGTGGATTGTTTTCGGCATTTCTTTGGTTGCATTCCTTTGGGGAATAGGTTGTATTATTTATACCGTAGCAACTGGTATTGGAGTTTGGGGTCTTAACAAGACTGTAAACTGGGCTTGGGATATTACTAACTTTGTTTGGTGGGTAGGTATTGGTCACGCAGGAACACTGATTTCTGCAGTACTTTTATTATTCCGTCAAAAATGGAGAATGGCAATTAACCGTTCTGCTGAAGCGATGACAATTTTCTCGGTTGTTCAAGCTGGTTTGTTCCCAATTATTCACATGGGTCGTCCATGGTTAGCGTATTGGGTATTGCCTATACCAAACCAATTCGGTTCTTTATGGGTAAACTTTAACTCGCCATTACTTTGGGACGTATTTGCAATCTCTACATATTTATCTGTGTCATTAGTATTCTGGTGGACAGGTTTATTGCCAGATTTTGCGATGCTGAGGGATAGGGCGGTAAGACCATTCCAAAAGAAAATATATTCTCTAATTAGTTTCGGTTGGTCAGGAAGAGCAAAGGATTGGCAACGTTTTGAAGAGGTGTCTTTAGTACTTGCTGGTTTAGCAACTCCATTAGTACTTTCTGTACACACAATTGTATCGTTTGACTTCGCAACCTCTGTTATACCTGGTTGGCATACGACGATTTTCCCACCGTACTTCGTTGCGGGTGCGATTTTCTCAGGATTTGCGATGGTAAACACCCTTCTTATTATTATGAGAAAAGTGTGTAATCTTGAAGACTATATCACGGTACAACATATCGAGTTAATGAACATTGTAATTATGATTACAGGTTCTATTGTTGGTGTGGCATATATTACAGAGTTATTCATTGCGTGGTACTCTGGTGTAGAGTACGAGCAATATGCGTTCTTAAACAGAGCAACTGGTCCTTACTGGTGGGCATATTGGGCTATGATGACTTGTAACGTTTTCTCACCTCAGTTCATGTGGTTTAAGAAATTAAGAACAAGTATTATGTTCTCATTTTTTATTTCAATTGTCGTGAACATTGGTATGTGGTTTGAGCGTTTCGTTATCATTGTAACATCATTACATAGAGATTATTTACCTTCATCTTGGACAATGTTCTCGCCAACATTCGTTGATATAGGGATCTTCATCGGAACAATTGGTTTCTTCTTTGTATTATTCTTGCTGTATTCACGTACTTTTCCAGTGATTGCACAGGCAGAGGTAAAGACGATTTTAAAATCTTCAGGTGAACGTTACAAGAATATTAGAGAAAGAGGTGAAAGCTTAGTTGGAACTGGTGCAGATCCAAGAACTTCCAATACAAATCTAGAATTTACAACATCTACTGAAAACCCTTTACCAGATGTAAACGATGATAAAGTTAACAATCTTCTTGGCACAATAGGAACCTTTGATTCCTCAACTGAAACAGCCGACGATTTAAAGAAAATTAGTGGTGTTGGCCCAAAAATGGAAGAAGTGCTTAATAGTATCGGTATTTATACCTACTTACAAGTAAGTAAGATGACAAAAACAGAATACGATTTGTTAGATTCGATCACAGGTTCTTTCCCGGGAAGAGCAGAACGTGATGATTGGGCGGGACAAGCGAAAAATTTATTAAATAACTAATATAGTATATGGAAGCTTCAAAAGTAATTCATGCTATTTATACAGATGATGATGTGTTAATGTCTGCCGTAAAAAAGGTAAAGGCTCAAAAACATCACATTGAAGAAATATATACACCTTTTCCTGTTCACGGATTAGACAAAGCAATGGGTTTAGCACCAACTAGACTTGCAATAACGGCATTTTTATATGGTTGTGTTGGTTTAACAGTTGCTGTATTAATGATGAATTTTATAATGATTAAAGATTGGCCACAAGATATTGGCGGTAAGCCAAGCTTTAGTTATTTAGAAAACATGCCAGCATTTGTACCAATTATGTTTGAGTTAACGGTATTTTTTGCAGCACACCTTATGGTTATTACGTTCTATTTAAGAAGTAGAATGTGGCCATTTAAAAAAGCTGAAAACCCAGATCCCAGAACAACAGACGATCATTTCTTAATGGAAATTGCTGTTCATAATAACGAAGGAGAATTAACTTCATTATTACAAGAAACAGGTGCTGTTGAAATTAATATTGTAGATAAAGACGAAGATGCACATTAATATGAAGACATCATTAAAATATATCGGAGTACTAGTTGTATTGGTAGGTTTTGTGTCTTGCCAAAAGAATTCAAGACCAAACTATCAATACATGCCTAACATGTACGAATCTGTTGGGTACGAAGCTTACCAAGAATCTGATGCTTTTGCAAATGGCGTGGAAGCACAGCTACCAGTAGATGGTACAATCCCAAGAGGTAATTTTATGCCTTATGAAATTGAAGACACAAATGAAGGCTATGAAATGGCAAAGGCAACTTTAAAAAACCCATTGGCAGATCCAATTCCTTTAAGTATGGCAGATTCTATCAAAGCGGATCCAAATGTATCTAGAGTTGATTATGCGGTCGGTGGTCCTTTATACACTATCTACTGTGCAATTTGTCATGGAGTTAAAGGTGATGGTAAAGGGAAATTAGTTGAACGCGAAAAGATTTTAGGTGTCCCAAGTTATGATGATGCTGGTAGAGCCATTACAACAGGTAGTATTTACCATGTGATTTATTATGGTAAAAATACTATGGGATCGTATGCTAATCAGTTAAACGAAGAAGAGCGTTGGCAAGTGGTAGCATATGTTGAAAAACTTAAAGCAGATTTAGAAAAATAAGATTTAGATAAAGATTATATAAATGGAATATAAAATTTCAAATCGATTAAGAATGGGTGCTATCATTATGATGGTGCTTGGCTTGATAGGCGTTGTATACGGTTTTATGGATTCGCACAGTGTAACAGAAGCCAATATTTCCGAAGTTTTAGCAGCCGAACACCATGGTCATGGCGATGCTCATGCAACCGAATCTCATGGAAACGAACATGCAGATTCTGGACATGGAGAAGTTGTAGCCCATGGCGAAGAACACAATAGCGATAAAGCTCATGGTGGATTAACACATCATGAAGAACATGCACTTCATCAAATTCACAATAGACCTTATGCGGCACTTTACGTAGGAGCATTCTTTTTCTTTATGATTGCTCTAGGTGTACTTGCCTTCTATGCCATTCAATATGCTGCACAAGCAGGATGGTCACCGGTATTATTTAGAGTTATGGAAGGTATAACCTCCTATGTCTTACCTGGCGGTTTAATTGTACTAGCTATTGCATTTGCTGCAGATAGCCATTTGTTTGTTTGGTTAAAAGAAGGTGTTACAGAAGTTGGCCATGAAAACTATGATAAATTAGTAGCAGGAAAATCTGGTTGGTTAAATAAAACAGGTTTCTTTATCAGAGGTCTCATCTTTTTAGGCGGTTGGTCATTATATAGGTATTTTTCAAGAAAATTCTCTATTGCACAGGACAGTGCTGACGACAATAAAAACTTTAAAAAGAATTTCAGAATTTCAGCAGCGTTTTTAGTATTCTACATCTATACAGAGTCTATGATGGCTTGGGATTGGATAATGAGTGTAGATCCTCACTGGTTTAGTACTTTATTTGGATGGTATGTTTTTGCAAGTATGTTTGTAAGTGGTATAACTGTTATAGCAATGATAACCATCTACTTAAAATCCAAAGGATTATTAGAATTTGTAAATGACAGCCATATACACGACTTAGCTAAATTTATGTTCGGTATCAGTATTTTCTGGACCTATTTATGGTTCTCACAGTTTATGCTAATTTGGTATTCAAATATCCCAGAAGAGGTCACCTATTTCGTTACCAGAATTGAACATTATAAGCTACCTTTCTTCGGAATGTTAGCTATGAATTTCATTTTCCCATTACTGTTGTTAATGAACAGCGATTATAAGCGTATTAATTGGTTTGTAATTATGACAGGTATTGTCATCTTATGTGGACATTATTTAGATGTTTTCAATTGGATTATGCCTGCAACAGTAGTAGATAGATGGTTTATTGGTATGCCAGAAATCGGTGCTATTTTATTATTCGGTGGATTATTCTTATTTATTGTATTTACTGCTTTAGGTAAGGCTCCATTGTTAGCTAAAGGAAACCCATTTATGAAGGAAAGTGAACATTTCCACTATTAATATTTAAAAAAGAACAGAAGTAATAATGACTAGTTTATTAACAATTATAATTGTACTCTTTGTAGCTGTTGCCATTTGGCAATTGATAAAGATTTTTGACTTAGCTCAAGTAGGCGCAAGCAATACTCAGATTGCTGATGATAAGGACAATAAAATGAATGGTTATTTAATGATGGGCTTCTTAGCCTTCATATATATAATTACTATACTTTGTTTTTGGTATTTAGGTGATTTACCATTGATGTCTAATTCAGCTTCAGAACATGGTCCAGGTATAGATAATCTAATGGCTATATCTATGGTCGTTATTTTTATTGTACAAACCGTAACACAATTCTTATTACATTATTTTGCTTTTAAGTATAAAGGTGAGAAAGGCAGAAAAGCTTTGTTTTACGCAGATAATAATACCCTAGAGGCCATATGGACTGGTATTCCTGTAATTGTTTTAGCAGGATTAATTATATACGGGTTATTTACATGGAATGATATCATGAACGTCGACGACCAAGAAGACCCATTAATAGTTGAGCTTTATGCACAGCAATTCAACTGGAAAGCAAGATACGGAGGTGAGGATAATGTACTAGGAAAAGCAAACGTTAGACTGATTGATTTAGATAGAGCCAACATATTAGGTGTTGATGAAAATGATCCAAACGCTCAAGACGACGTTATTGTAACGGAATTACACTTACCTGTAAATAGACCAGTTTTATTCAAAATGCGTTCTCAAGACGTATTGCACTCGGCTTACATGCCTCATTTTAGAGCGCAAATGAACTGTGTACCTGGTATGGTAACCCAATTTGGTTTCACTCCAACAGTTACAACAGCAGATATGCGTGAAACAGAAGATATGAAAGATAAGGTTCTTAATATTAATAAAATAAGAACTGAAAAAAGCAAGGAGTTAACTGCAAATGGTGAAGAAGCTTTGGAACCATATGAATTTGATTACCTTTTAATTTGTAATAAAATATGTGGTAAGTCTCACTACAATATGCAGATGAAGATAGTAGTAGAAACAGAGGAAGAGTATAATGCTTGGATGGCTGAGCAGACCACTTTTGCAAAATCATTGAATTAAAAAAAAATTAGAAAAAGAGAATAGATTATGTCAGCAACAGTAGATACACACAATCACGACGATCACGACGTACATCATCACAAAGAAACTTTCGTGACTAAATATATTTTTAGTCAGGATCACAAAATGATTGCTAAGCAGTATTTAATTACTGGAGTAATTGTTATGGGTATCATAGGTATTTTAATGTCTTTGATGATACGTATGCAAATTGCATGGCCAGAACAACCAAATGCTGTTTTTCAAGCACTACTTGGTAAATGGGCTCCAGAAGGGGTTATGGATGCAGATATTTATTTAGCATTAGTTACTATTCATGGTACTATCATGGTTTTTTTTGTGTTAACAGCCGGTTTAAGCGGTACATTTAGTAACCTTTTAATCCCATTACAGATTGGAGCAAGAGATATGGCCTCAGGTTTCCTTAATATGGTTTCTTATTGGTTATTCTTTGTGTCTTGTGTTATTATGATATTGTCCTTTTTTGTCGAAGCAGGTCCTGCAGCAGCTGGATGGACGGTATACCCACCACTGAGTGCACTACCAATGGCACAACCAGGTTCTGGTACAGGTATGACAATGTGGTTAGTGTCAATGGCTATATTTATTGCCTCGTCTTTATTAGGGTCATTAAATTACATTGTAACTGTACTTAACCTTAGAACAAAAGGTATGTCAATGACAAGAATGCCATTAACAATTTGGGCATTCTTCATCACGGCAGTCATTGGTGTAATTTCATTCCCAGTATTATTATCTGCAGCATTACTTTTAATCATGGATAGAAGTTTCGGTACTTCATTCTTCTTATCAGATATATTTATCCAGGGTGAAGTATTACATTACCAAGGCGGTTCTCCTGTACTTTATGAGCATTTATTCTGGTTCTTAGGACATCCAGAAGTATATATCGTATTATTACCTGCTTTGGGTATCACCTCAGAAATTATTGCAACAAATTCTAGAAAACCAATCTTTGGATATAGAGCAATGATTTTATCAATCCTAGCAATCGCATTCTTATCAACGATAGTTTGGGGTCACCATATGTTCGTTTCAGGTATGAATCCTTTCTTAGGTTCTGTATTTACATTTACAACATTGTTAATTGCAATACCTTCTGCGGTAAAAGCATTTAACTATATCACAACCTTGTGGAAAGGTAACCTCCAAATGAACCCAGCAATGCTGTTTTCTATTGGACTAGTTTCTACATTTATCACAGGTGGTCTAACAGGCATTATTTTAGGTGATAGTGCGCTAGACATCAATGTGCACGATACATATTTCGTAGTGGCTCACTTCCATTTAGTAATGGGTATCTCTGCACTGTATGGTGTGTTTGCAGGTGTTTATCATTGGTTCCCTAAAATGTTTGGACGAATGATGAATAAGAATCTTGGTTATATCCATTTCTGGATTACTGCAATATGTGCATACGGTGTATTCTTCCCAATGCACTTTATTGGTATGGCTGGTTTACCAAGACGATATTACACAAACTCAAACTTCCCATTGTTTGATGATACTGCAAACACACAAGTTGTAATTACAGTATTTGCTCTAATTGCCGGTGTAGCTCAAATCATATTCTTATACAATTTCTTCAGTAGCATCTTCTATGGTAAGAAGGCAGAACAAAATCCATGGAGATCAACTACTTTAGAGTGGACGACTCCTGTAAAACACTTGCATGGTAACTGGCCAGGTGCAATACCTCACGTATACCGTTGGCCTTACGATTACAGCAAGCCAGGCCATGATGAAGACTTTGTGCCGCAAACAGTACCAATGAAAGAAGGTGAAGAGGAATTACATCACTAAAGTTTAAGACATATAATTATAAAAAGCCTTTCGATTTAAGAAAGGCTTTTTCTTTATATTTGTTTTGTATGAATGAAAACCTAAATCCATCTAACGATAATTATAGTCCAGAAGAACTTGACTTAGAAAAAAAGTTAAGACCTTTAACTTTTAATGATTTTACAGGTCAAGATCAGGTACTAGAGAATTTATTGATTTTTGTTCAGGCTGCTAATTTAAGAGGCGAAGCACTAGATCATACGTTGTTTCATGGTCCTCCAGGATTAGGAAAAACAACTTTAGCACACATACTAGCAAATGAGCTAGATGTAAACATAAAAGTAACTTCAGGCCCTGTTTTAGATAAACCAGGTGACTTAGCAGGACTTCTTACAAATTTAGAAGATAGGGATGTCTTGTTTATTGATGAAATACATCGCTTAAGTCCAATTGTAGAAGAGTACTTATATTCTGCTATGGAGGATTATAAGATAGACATTATGATAGAATCTGGTCCAAACGCAAGAACGGTTCAGATTAATTTAAATCCATTCACTTTAGTTGGCGCTACCACACGTTCAGGATTGTTAACAGCACCTATGAGGGCTCGTTTTGGAATTAGTAGTCGTTTACAATATTATAAAACAGACTTACTTACTACCATTGTACAACGTAGTTCTTCGATATTAAATGTACCTATTTCTATGGAAGCAGCAATAGAAATAGCAGGTCGTAGTCGCGGCACTCCGAGAATAGCAAATGCATTATTGAGACGTGTTAGAGATTTTGCACAGATAAAAGGTAATGGTAAAATAGATATAGAGATTTCCAAGTTTGCATTGGAAGCTCTAAATGTAGATGCTCACGGTTTAGATGAAATGGATAACAAAATCCTCACAACAATAATCGAAAAGTTTAAAGGAGGGCCAGTTGGAATTACAACTCTAGCTACAGCTGTTAGTGAAAGTGCTGAAACTATAGAAGAAGTCTATGAACCTTTTTTAATACAACAAGGCTTTATTATGCGTACACCAAGAGGTCGAGAAGTAACAGAGCAGGCTTATAAACATCTTGGAAAGATAAAAGGGTCAATACAAGGCGGACTTTTTTGAATTTGTCATACTGAACTTGTTTTAGCATCTCATTTTAATGTTGAACAACAAATCTAGATACACACAACTTATTAAAACCGAAGCAAAACGTCTCGGTTTTTTATCTTGTGGTATTAGTCAAGCAGGATTTTTAGAAGAAGAAGCCCCAAGGTTAGAATCTTGGTTAAATAAAAATATGCATGGCGAAATGCGTTATATGGAAAACCATTTCGATAAACGCTTAGATCCGACACTACTTGTTGAAGGATCAAAAAGTGTGGTGTCTCTGCTATTGAATTACTATCCTTCAGAGGTTCAAACTAACGAATCTTACAAGTTGTCCAAGTATGCTTATGGTACAGATTATCATTTTGTAATAAAGGATAAACTTAAGTTATTGCTGGCTTTTATTCAAGAAGAAATAGGTGAAGTTTATGGACGCGCATTTGTGGATTCTGCACCAGTTTTAGATAAAGCTTGGGCGGCGAAATCTGGTTTAGGATGGATTGGAAAACATTCTAATCTATTAACTCAAAAAGTAGGCTCTTACTATTTTATTGCTGAGCTCATAATAGACTTAGAGTTAGATTATGATACACCAGTTACAGATCATTGTGGTACATGTACTGCTTGTATAGATGCTTGCCCAACGGAAGCTATAACAGAACCCTATGTTGTAGACGGAAGTAAGTGTATCTCTTATTTTACAATAGAATTAAAAGACAATTTACCAACGGAAATGAAAGGTAAGTTTAATGACTGGATGTTTGGTTGTGATATTTGCCAAGACGTTTGCCCTTGGAATCGCTTTTCAAAACCACATAAAGAACCTTTATTTAACCCACACCCTGAGCTGTTAGCAATGACAAAAAAAGATTGGGAAGAAATTACAGAAGACACCTTTAGAAAAGTGTTTAAAAAATCAGCTGTAAAACGAACTAAGTATTCTGGGTTAAAACGAAATATTGAATTTTTAAAGGATTAAACTTTTTTTATAAAAACAATAACTTTTTAGACGATTAAGCATTTGCGTATCTTTGCATCTTAATTAAAATTGATTATGAGCAAACAAAGCAAACGAATAGAAGCTTTATTATATCACGCCAAACCAACTCCAGGAAAGATAAAAGTTGTACCTACTAAGAAGTACGCATCTCAACGCGATTTATCCTTAGCATATTCTCCAGGTGTTGCAGAACCTTGCTTAGAAATTGAAAAAGACGTTAATAACGTTTATAAATATACTGCAAAAGGAAACTTAGTCGCTGTAATATCTAACGGAACAGCTGTTTTAGGCTTAGGAAATATTGGTCCAGAAGCTTCAAAACCTGTAATGGAAGGAAAGGGGTTGCTGTTTAAAATCTTTGCAGATATTGATGTTTTTGATATTGAAGTTAATACCGAAAATGTTGACGACTTTATTGAAACGGTTAAAAATATTGCACCAACTTTTGGTGGTATTAACCTTGAGGATATAAAAGCACCAGAAGCCTTTGAAATTGAACGTCGTCTGAAGGAAGAATTAGACATTCCTGTAATGCACGACGATCAACATGGTACTGCAATAATTTCTGCAGCCGCACTTTTAAATGCTTTAGAACTTGCTGAAAAAAGTATTGAGGATGTAAAAATAGTTGTTAGCGGAGCAGGTGCTGCAGCCATTTCGTGTACGCGATTATACAAAGCTTTCGGAGCTAAGAGTGAAAATATCGTAATGCTAGATAGTAAAGGGGTTATTAGAAAAGATAGAGATAACCTTACGTCTCAAAAAGCTGAGTTTGCAACAGACAGAAAAATAAATACTCTAGATGAGGCCATGAATAATGCAGATGTCTTCATTGGTTTATCTATGGCAGATATAGTAACGCCAGAGATGTTAAAATCCATGTCAGCAAACCCAATTGTTTTTGCAATGGCTAACCCAAATCCCGAAATAAATTACGATTTAGCTATAGACACTAGAGAGGATATCATTATGGCAACTGGTCGTAGTGATCATCCAAATCAGGTTAATAACGTACTCGGCTTTCCATTTATTTTTAGAGGTGCTTTAGATGTTAGAGCCACTAAGATTAATGAAGAAATGAAGATGGCTGCTGTTAAAGCACTATCTAGATTAGCAAAAGAACCAGTTCCAGAACAAGTCAATTTAGCTTATAATGAAACCAGATTAACCTTTGGAAGAGATTATATCATTCCAAAACCATTTGACCCAAGATTAATTGCCGAAGTTCCTCCCGCAGTTGCAAAAGCTGCAATGGAAAGTGGTGTCGCTCAAGAACCAATTGAAGATTGGGATCGTTATAAAAACATTTTATTAGAGCGATTAGGTTCAGATAACAAGTTAGTGCGCCAATTATTGGGTAGGGCACGTACCAATCCTAAAAGAGTAGTTTTTGCAGAAGCTGATCAGTTAGATGTCTTAAAAGCAGCTCAGATAGTATATGAGGAAGGTGTAGCAGAACCTATACTTTTAGGTAGAAAGGATGTTATAGAGAATTTGATGTCTGAAATTGAGTTTGATGCAGACGTTGAAATTATTGACCCAAAATCTGATGAAGAAACTGAACGTAAAAACCAATATGCAAAAGTCTATTGGGAAAAACGACATAGACAAGGAGTAACCTTTTATTCCGCCAAAAAGAAAATGCGCGAACGTAATTTCTACGCTGCAATGATGGTAAACGTGGGTGATGCAGATGCCCTTATTACGGGTTATTCTCGGAGTTATCCTTCAGTTGTAAAACCAATGTTAGAGTTGATTGGCATGGCAGAAGGCGTTAATAGGATTGCAACAACTAACGTTATGGTGACGCAACGTGGCCCTATGTTTTTAAGCGATACAGCGATTAATATAGATCCAGATGCAAAAGATTTAGCCAGAATTGCAAGAATGACATCTAGGGTCGCTAGAATGTTTGGTATAGATCCAGTAACAGCAATGATTTCATATTCCAATTTTGGTTCATCAGAAAATCCAAGAGCAAGAAAAGTTCAGGATGCTGTTGCATTCTTACACAAAGCCTATCCAGATATGGTTGTTGATGGAGAACTGCAAACCGACTTTGCTTTAAATGCTAAAATGCTACAAGATATTTTTCCATTCTCTAAATTAGCAGGGCGTAAGGTCAATACACTTATTTTTCCTAACCTTGATGCAGCAAATATTACTTATAAGCTACTTAAAGAACTCAACAAATCAGAATCTATTGGACCAATTATGATGGGCATGGCAAAACCAGTACATATTCTACAATTAGACGCAAGTGTAGATGAAATTGTTAATATGGCTGCTATTGCTGTTATAGATGCGCAAGAGCGCGAAAAACGTGAGCAAAAGAAGAACTAGTCTTACATTAGTAGCAATCCGTTTATTGTAAATAATTTTATTACATTTGGGACTTTAACCTTTGGTAATAAATGATTACACACTTAGAGGGAAAACTCGTAGAAAAAAATCCTACAGACGTTGTGATAGATTGCAATGGAGTAGGATATTTTATTAATATATCTCTACATACATTTTCTCAAATTACTGATAGAGAAAATCTTAAGTTATATACGTATTTGCAAGTAAGGGAAGATTCACATAGCTTGTATGGTTTTTCTTCTAAAACCGAGCGAGAAATCTTTAAGCTTTTAATTTCGGTTAGTGGAATAGGTGCCAATACAGCACGTACAATGTTATCTTCTTTAACACCAGAACAAGTTAAAGAAGGTATAGCAGCTGGTGATGTAGCTTTAATTCAAAGTGTAAAGGGTATTGGAGCCAAAACCGCTCAACGTGTTATCATAGACCTAAAGGATAAAGTGTTAAAAGTGTACGGTATAGACGAACTTTCTCTCATACCAAACAATACTAACAAAGATGAAGCGTTATCTGCTTTAGATGTTTTAGGATTTAACAAAAAACAATCCGAAAAAGTAGTTGATAAAATATTACAAGCCCAACCCGATGCCCTTGTAGAGCAAATCATAAAAGAAGCTCTTAAAAACTTATAATACAATTGAATATAACTAACTACAATCAATTAAAATCAATCAGTTTTTATGTGTCATTAGTATTTATGATGCTAGTGAGTGTGTCTGTTTTTTCACAAGAACCAGAAGAGCAAGATTCTACAAAAACAACCTATGCATTAGGGAAGCTAAAAATGCCAAATCCCAATAGTATTGTTTCAAAATATACCTATGACCCTATTTTAGATCGGTATGTTTACACTGAAAAAATAGGGGATTTTAATATTAATTACCCTTTAATTCTTACTCCTGAAGAATTTCAACGCTTAGTTTTAGAAGAAAAGCTAAAAGAATATTACAAGCGTATGGCAGATGCTGCTGCAGGGCAAAAGGAAGGAAGTGAAGAAGATCAGAAAAATCTATTGCCAGAGTTTTATGTCAATTCTGGACTTTTTGAAACTATTTTTGGAGGTAACACAATTAGCGTTATACCTAGTGGTTACGCAGAAGTAGATTTAGGAGTGCTTTTTTCTAGACAAGATAATCCTGCCTTTTCCCCAAGAAACCGAACCAACTTCACTTTTGATTTTGATCAAAGAATAGGATTAAGCTTACTTGGTAAAGTTGGTACTAGACTTCAGGTAACGGCTAATTATGATACAGAAGCAACGTTTGATTTTCAACAAATTGTAAAGTTAGAATACACACCAACTGAGGATGATATCATAAGAAAGATAGAAGTTGGTAATGTAAATATGCCACTTAACAGTTCTTTAATTAGAGGTGCGCAAAGTCTATTTGGTGTTAAAACAGAATTACAATTTGGTAAAACAAGAGTTACAGCGGTTTTCTCAGAACAACAATCGCAGTCTAGATCTGTAGTAGCACAAGGTGGTGGTACATTAGAAGAGTTTGAGTTTTTTGCCAGAGATTATGATGAAAATAGGCACTATTTTTTATCGCATTACTTTAGAGATAATTATGACAAAGCTTTATTACAGTATCCATTTATAGATAATCAAGGTCTGCAAATTACCAGAGTTGAGGTATGGGTAACTAACAGAAACAATCAAACTGAAAATGTAAGAAATGTCGTTGCCTTTCAGGATTTGGGAGAATCAGAAGCTGATAATATTGGCTTAGATCCATTACCTGGTGGTTTTATTAATAATCCTGGTGCGCTTCCAGATAATGGTAATAACGACTTTGATCCTACCAATATTGGTGGCGCAGGTTCATTATTAACTGAAGCAGTTAGAGATATTACTAATGTAGAGGCTGGTGTTTCAGTTAACGTTAACGAAGGATTTGATTACGGTAAGCTCGAAGCAGCTCGTAAGCTTGAGCAAGGACGAGATTATGTTCTAAATACTGAGTTGGGATATATATCATTAAACCAACGCTTGTTAAATGACGAGGTTCTAGCAGTTGCGTTTCAATATACAAGAGGAGGTGAAGTCTTCCAAGTTGGTGAATTTGCTAATGATGGTGTAGATGCAACTCAAGTTAGTCAAGGTAATACAGGAAACCAAGTCATCAACAACCAAAGTTTGATTCTAAAGATGCTAAAAAGTGCTGTAACATCTGTAGAGCAACCTATTTGGGACTTAATGATGAAAAACATCTATGATACTGGTGCTTTTCAATTAAGTCAAGAAGATTTTAGATTAAACATTTTTTATACAGAGGCCTCTCCAGTCAACTATATAAGACCAGTTGAGGGTACAACATTTCCACTTTACAATAATAACACACCATTAGATCCTAACGATGATACTGAAATACAAGAAACACCTTTAATACGATTATTTCATGTAGACCGATTAAATATTAACAATGACCCTCAAGAAGGTGGTGATGGTTTCTTTGATTATGTGCCTGGTCTAACGGTTTTAACGCAAAACGGTAAAATTATTTTCACCAAAGCAGAGCCTTTTGGTCGTTATTTATTCGATGTTTTAGACGATGATAACAATCCAAATAATAATGATACGGATTACGAACAAGACATCTATACCAACGAAAATCAGGAAAAATACGTTTACGATTTGCTTTACAAATCAACAAAGACGCAAGCCTTAGATGAGGCAGAGAAAAATAAGTTTCAGATAAAGGGACGTTTTAAAAGTAGTGGTGGCGATGGTGGTATTCCTATTGGTGCTTTCAATGTGCCTAGAGGTTCAGTGAGAGTAACAGCAGGTGGAAGAGTATTAGTAGAAGGTATAGATTATACTGTAAATTATCAGCTTGGTCGCGTAGAGATTTTAGATGAAGCCTTAAAAGCATCCAACACACCAATTAATGTTTCTGTAGAAAATAATGCGGTTTTTGGTCAGCAAACAAGACGATTTACAGGCATAAACGTTGAGCATCAATTCAATGAAAATTTTGTCCTTGGAGCGACCCTTTTAAATCTTAACGAGAGACCAATTACTCAAAAGGCTAATTTTAATTCTGAGCCTATTAATAATACCATCTTTGGATTTAATGGTAATTATTCAACAGAGGTACCGTTTTTAACGAGATTGGTTAATAAACTTCCAAACATAGATACAGATGTACCATCTAATTTATCTGTTCGTGGCGAGTTTGCCTATTTGTTACCAGGTGCGCCAAAAGGTACAGATTTCGATGGTGAAGCTACAGCCTACATCGATGATTTTGAAGGTACTCAAGGAGCGATAGATTTATTAAGTCCTTTGTCATGGTTCTTATCTAGTAGACCAAAAGAATTGCCTGGAAATATAAGAGGTAGTGATGACAATGGAGAAGTAAGTGGTTATGGTAGAGGATTTTTAAATTGGTATACGGTTGATCCTATTTTTTATAGCACTCAACGTCCAGGCGGCATTAGTGATGACGATGTATCAAATTTATATACAAGACGTGTTTTTATTGAAGAGATTTTTCCAGAGGTTGATGTTGTACAAGGGCAGACCTCTGTGATAAATACACTAGACTTAGCCTATTATCCTGATGAAAGAGGTCCTTATAATTTTGACCCACTTGAAGCTCAAGGAGCTGTAACACCAAATCAACGTTGGGCAGGTATATCTAGACAAATCACCTCTACAGATTTTGAACAAGCCAATGTTGAATATATAGAGTTTTGGGTACAAGATCCATTTATGGATAATCCATCTGCTCAAGGAGGTAAGCTTTTTATTAACCTTGGGAATATTTCTGAGGATGTCTTAAAAGATGGAAAAAAACAGTATGAAAACGGACTTCCAGAAGATGGTGATATTTCAATTCTAGAGCCTACAGATTATAATAGTGTAGTGCCTCAAAACCAATCTTTAATTTACACATTTGCTACAACAGGTCAAGAGCGTACTAACCAAGATGTTGGTTTAGACGGTTATGATGATACTGAAGAAATAGCTGTGTACGGTACGCAATTTGGTGATGATCCTGCAAACGATAACTATACGTATTACCTTAATACAGATGGTGATATCTTTGAGCGTTACAAGCAGTACAATGGTTTACAAGGTAACACTCCTGATGTATTTACAGATACCAATAGAGGATCTACAACACAACCAGATGTAGAGGATATTAATCGTGATAACACTATGAATACTATTGATAGTTATTACGAATATGAAGTAGAAATAAACCCAAACAATTTAAATTTAAATAACCCATTAATATACGACACAAAAGAAAATATACCAGTAACGCTTCCAAATGGAGACACACGAAGTGTTAATTGGTATCAGTTTAGAATCCCTATTAATGAGCCTACGAACGCAATTGGTGGTATATCAGACATTAGATCTGTACGTTTTGCACGTATGTATTTAACAGATTTTACTGAAGACGTGGTATTGCGTTTTGCAACTTTAGATTTGGTGAGAAGTGATTGGAGACGTTTTACATTAGATTTAGATAATGATCCAACAAATAACAGTGCAAATGCAGAGTTTAACGTAGGTATTATTGGAGTTCAAGAAAATGATGGGGATTATGTTATACCACCTGGTGTAAGACGTGAAGAACTAAATAATAACAATAACATTATAAGACAGAATGAACAGTCTTTAGTGTTAGAGGCTTGTGAGTTAGAACCCGAAGATTCTAGAGGTGTGTTTAAAAACATCAATGTAGATATGCGTCAGTACAAAAAGCTACGCATGTTCTTACATGCCGAAGCGCAGGAGGGTCAATCGCTTCAAGAAGGAGAGTTGATTGCTTTTATAAGAATGGGTAATGACTTTACGCAAAATTTTTATCAAATAGAAATCCCTTTATTGCCAACCGATTTGGTAGATGGTAATTTATCAATTGAAGAACGTATTTGGCCAGCCGTAAATGAAATTAATATCTCGTTAGATATTCTTCAGGATATTAAATCTCAGGGAATTTTTGATCAAACTTTATCTAATGAAGACCCAACATTTTACGATGTTGTAGATGGTGTGCTAAATGAAACACCAGTTGCAGAATTTTCTCCTTTACCTACAGGGCAACAACGTGTCGCAATAAAAGGTAATCCTAATTTTGGTGATATTAGAGTACTTATGGTTGGTCTTAAGAATTCTGGTGTAACTGGTACAAATGCATGTGGTGAAGTTTGGTTTAATGAGTTGCGTATGTCCGATTTAGAAAACGAAGGTGGTTGGGCTGCTGTTGTGAGTATGGATTCTAATATAGCAGACTTTGCAGATATTAGTGCTACAGGTAGACGCAGTACTATTGGTTTTGGTGGTATAGAGCAATCACCAAACGAGCGAAGTAGAGAAGATGTAAAACAATACGACGTTGTTACCAATGTACAGCTTGGACAATTATTGCCTAAGAAATGGGGAATTCAAATTCCGTTTAATTATTCGCAAAGTGAAGAAATTATTACACCTCAATTCGACGAGTATTACAGAGATATAGAACTACAAACGCAGCTAGATAATACTACCAATCAAGATTCTATACTTAGAGTAAATGAGAATTATACAAAACGAAAGAGTATTAACTTTATTGGAGTTAGAAAACAGCGCACAGGAGAAAAGAAACAACGTTTCTATGACGTAGAAAACTTAACCTTTAACTATTCGTACAATAAAGTTGAGCATCGTGATTTTGAAATTGAAAATTCTTTAGACCAGAACATAAGAGCAGGTGTTAATTATAATTATGCTTTTGAGCCTGCCAGAATAGAACCATTTAAAAAGAATGATTCTTTATTTACAGGAAAGTATTGGAAGATTCTAAAAGATTTCAACCTTAATTTATTGCCATCTAACATTTCGGTAAATACAGATATTAATAGGCAGTTTAGTAAACAAAAGTTCAGAGAAGTAGAGCTCGGAGGAGATAATATTGGTATTGAAGAATTGTTTAGAAGAAACTACACTTTTGATTTTCAGTACGTCATTAATTACAATCTAACAGATGCATTAAGTCTTAATTTTACTGCAGCCAATACAAACATTGTTAGGAATTACTTTATTGATGACCAACTCAATGGAAGACAAGATCCAACACTAGATGTTTGGGATGGTTTCTTTGATTTTGGTGATCCAAATTTCCAAACGCAACAGCTTCAAGTTAATTATGAATTGCCATTATACAAGATTCCTGCTTTAAGCTTCTTAAGAACTACCTATACATATAACGGCGCATTTCAATGGCAAAAAGGTTCAGATTTAAATGAAAATTTAGTAACCGATATCGGAACATTCAACTTAGGACATTCTATACAAAATTCTAATACCCATAATATTAACTCTACCTTAAACATGGAGACTTTTTATAAGTCCATAGGTTTGGTTAGAAAAAATAACAGGCGAGGAAGATCAAGAAATACAAGGGCTAAAGCAAGAGCTGCAACACCAGATACAGATAAATCTTTAAGCAAAAACGATCAAAAGAGAGATCCTAGTAAGTTGAGTACAGGAAAGAAAGCTTACAATACATTGGTAGATATTATTACTATGGTAAAGCGTATTCAATTTGGTTATAGTGAAACTAATGGTACATATTTACCAGGATATTTACCAACACCTGGTTTTATAGGAACGTTAAGGCCAACCTGGGGTTACACCTTTGGTAGTCAAAGAGATATTAGAGATTTAGTAGCGAGAAATGGATGGTTAACAAGATTCCCGGATTTTAATCAACAGTTCACATCAGTAAAAAACACAACTTTAGATTATTCTGTTAATGTTGAGCCAATGCGCGATTTAAAAATCGATTTAATAGGAAACAGAACCTACGCAGAGAACTTCACAGAAAACTTTAGAGTTGATGAAATTGATGATGAATTAACTTATGTTCCTCTTACACCAAATACGTTTGGTAATTTCAACATATCTACAGCATTAATTAAGACAGCATTTGGCAAAAGTGATGAAAACCAATCTGATGCTTTTGATGAATTTAGAGACAATAGATTAATAATTGCTAACCGTCTTGCAAGAGAATTCTACGGGAATACACCATTTAATACAGATGCAGAAGGTTATCCGATAGGATTTGGAAAGAACAGCCAGCGTGTATTGTTGCCTGCATTTCTTTCGGCTTACCATGGTACTAATCCAGAAAAGGTAAGCACAAGAGCATTTAGAGATGTGCCTATACCAAATTGGACTCTAAAGTATACTGGATTAATGAAAATCCCTTGGTTTAAAAAGACCTTTAGACGTTTTTCAATTCAGCATGGTTATAGATCCAGATATACAATTAATCAGTTTAGAACTAACCTAGATTATGATGATTCGGTAGATAATTTAGTAGTAGATTCAGGTACAGGAGTAGGGTCAATAAATCCTGCAAACCAAGATGCTAATGGAAATTTAAAAAATAGAACACTCTACAGCAATATCAATTTAGAAGAGCAATTTAGTCCGTTGGTTCGTTTAGAGTTTGAAATGAAAAATTCTATTAAAGTCTTGGCAGAAATTCAAAAAGACAGAATGTTGTCGTTAAGTTTTGATAACAATTTGCTTACTGAGATTCAGGGTCAGGAATATACGTTAGGCTTGGGTTATCGTATAAAGGACCTTAGAATTAGATCTGCTTTGGCAGGTTCAAAACAAGTTGTGAAGAGCGATTTAAACATGAGGGCAGATATCTCAGTAAGAGATAATAAAACAATTATTAGATATTTAGATTTAGATAACAATCAAATAACGGCAGGGCAAACTATATGGAGCGGAAAGTTTTCAGCAGACTATGCATTCAGTAAAAACCTAACAGCTATTTTCTATTTTGATTATACTTTCTCAGATTTTGCAATATCTACATCATTCCCGCAAACCTCATTAAGGTCTGGTATTACGCTACGATATAACTTTGGAAATTAATTTTGAGATTTTGGTTTGAAAACAAGCAATTAAAAAATTACTTTTGTTGCACTAATATATTATACATTTTAAGATGAATATACCATCAGAATTAAAGTACACCAAAGACCACGAGTGGATAAAAATAGAAGGTGATATCGCCATAGTAGGTATTACAGATTTTGCCCAAGGAGAGTTAGGAGATATTGTTTATGTAGAAGTTGAAACTGTAGACGAAACTTTAGAGGCAGAAGAAGTGTTTGGTACGGTTGAAGCTGTAAAGACTGTTTCAGATTTATTTTTACCATTATCTGGCGAGATTGTTGAGTTTAACGAAAGTCTTGAAGACGAGCCAGAAAAGGTAAATGCAGACCCTTATGGTGACGGTTGGATGATTAAATTAAAATTTTCTGATGCATCTCAAGTAGATGATTTATTATCTGCTGAAGATTATAAAGCTTTAATAAGTGCTTAGAAAACTGCTGTTATCAGTTGCTGTTATCTATACATTAGCACTGATTATTGCAACGTTTATAAATCTAAATGGAGTACCAAGTTTAGGCTCTTCCTTTGATGATAAAATATATCATTTCATAGCCTATGCTGGTTTGGCTGGTTTATGGACAACCTATTTTAAACCAAGTCATAAAAAGCAAACATTATGGTTTGTATTTGTCGTTGTCATTTTGTTTGGGGTTTTGTTAGAGCTTATGCAACATCAACTCAATCAAAACCGTACCTATGACACATACGATTTGTTAGCAAACTGTTTGGGTGTTGTAGTTGGCACGTTAATTGCAGCAAGATTAGATATAATAAAGTTAAAATAAATAGAAGTTTTGCTTTTTTTCTTATTATTTAATTAAATTAGCAACTCTTTAAAATAAAGTTTAATATGGAACCTAAGAAGAATCCAAAATCAGATGTAAGCAGAAACAGTTCTTTGTATTTTGCTGTAGGATTAGCACTCATGCTAGGTATCACTTACATGGCAATAAACTACAAGACTTATGATAAAGCTGATGTTGTTGCCGATACGCTTAATCTAGATGATGAGTTTGAAGAAGAAGCACCAATAACAGAACAGATTGTTACTCCACCACCTCCACCTCCACCACCACCAGCAGCGCCTGAAGTGATCGAGGTAGTTGAAGATGAGGTAGAAGTAGAAGAAACCGTTATTGAGTCTACAGAAACTGAAATGGAAACAGAAATAGTAGAAGTAGAAGAGGTAGAAGTAGAAGAAGTAGAGGAAGATTTAGAAGTACCTTTTCACGTTATTGAAAACGTAGCTGTTTTTCCTGGTTGTGAAAACGAAAAAGGGAATGCTGCTAAGAAAGAATGTATGAATGAAAAGGTAAATAAATTTATTCAAAGAAAATTTAATACAGAATTAGCACAAGACTTAGGATTGGCTCCAGGAAAGAAAAGAATCTTTTGTAGGTTTAAAGTTGATAAAAACGGAAATGTTACTGCGATTCAGACACGTGGTCCACACCCAGCTTTAGAGAAAGAAGCTCAGAAAGTTTTGGCTAAGCTTCCAAAAATGAAGCCTGGTAAGCAAAGAGGTAAAGCTGTAGTTATGCCTTTCTCAATTCCAATTGTATTCCAAGTACAAGATTAGATTAGACAAAAGATATTATCTTATTATAAAAATCCCGTTCAAAATTAATTGGACGGGATTTTCTTTTTGGTATGCTTATTGTGACTTTATCATAATATTAACATTTTAAATAATACGTATTATGAAAAATTCGAAAAAAAATCTCAATAGTACTGGTCAGAGTACTGCTGAGGTGAGAAAACCACAAAAGCATGATGCAAATTTACAAAAAAACTCAACCCTATATTTCCAAATAGGGTTGATTCTTTGTTTATTGGCTACCTATGGACTGTTTGAAATGCAGTTTCAAGAGAAAAAGGTAACAATTGATGCTGTAGAAATTAATGATGTGGCAACTATTGATGTAGCGCCAGATTATCGTGTTGAGGAGGTTGTTCAGAAAAAAAACGAACCTAAAGTTGAAAGAAGTACAGAGTTAAAAGATGTTTATAAAGAAGTTGAAAACAACACACCAGACGTAGAGCAAAAAATTTTCACACCAGATGATCCTAAACCCTCTGATCAACCGATTACAAGACCAGAAGACATTGTTGTAGAAAAGATTCCTGAACCTGTTGATGTGCCTTTTTACAAGATAGAAAAGGCGCCAATCTATCCTGGGTGTGAAAAAAAGAAAACGAATGCTGACAGAAAGAAGTGTATGTCAGACAAGATAAGTAAACTTGTAAGTAAGAGGTTTAATACAGACGTTGCGAGCGACCATGGTATATCTGGCTTACAGAAAATTCAAACGCAATTTACTGTAGATAAGAATGGAAACATTACTAATGTTAAAATTAGAACACCGCATCCAGTACTAGAAAAAGAGGCATTGCGAGTTATTAATAAGATACCTATGATGAAGCCTGGCTACCAACAAGATAAACCAGTTGGTGTTATCTATAATCTGCCAATTAAATTTATGGTGAGAGACTAAATACAAACTACATATTTTTTAAAACCGTTACTAGCAGTAACGGTTTTTTTGTTTTAGGGTTACTAAAAAAAATAAGTATCTTTCGAGCACTAATAATTGATCTGTTTTATGAAGCATATTTGGCTTGTTGCGGTTTTATTAATTTCTTTTTGGAGTAATGCGCAAACACTATCAACTTACGAAAAGCCACCAGTTTTTAGTGAATGTGATTCACTAAGTGTAGATCAATTAAAACCGTGTTTCAATTTTACATTAAACAATTTCATTTATAACAATTTTAAAATCCCTGAAATTGTTTCCAATGAAGATTATACAGGTGATGTTCAGGTTCTTTTCGAAGTTAGTAAAGAAGGAGAGTTCAGGGTTATTTATGTAGATGCTATCTATGACGAATTGAAGGAAGAAAGTAAACGCGTCTTTGACGCTTTACCTAAAATAAAACCAGCAACATATAATTCTAAGCCTACTTTTGTTCAATACAGTTTAAGCATAGCGATACCTTTAGAAAAACCAACTAAGGAAACTGAAGGTAGAGAAGAAGGCATTCAAAAAGATGCCAATTTTAAAGAAGAAGATAGCTTAAATGCAACATTGTCTGATGAGTTTGATAACGTTAATGCAAGTCTCAAACCTTATGAAAAGTTAGAGTATAGTAGTCAGTTAAACATACCTTTTACACATTCGTATTATGCACGTTTTGATGACGAAATGAATGCCATTGGTACTAATAGTCATACTGCTGCTAAACCATTTGTCCATACAGATGTTGCAAAATATTATGACATTAAAGCAGAAAAAGAAAGTCTGGCAAAAGCAACCGATAGTTGGTTTGGGAGAAAGCTTTATAATGAGCATTTGGTGCAGGTACAAGGAAAAGATTACTGGTTTACAGTAGATCCAATAGTAGATTTACAACTTGGTGCAGAAACTGAGGGTGACGATGGTACTTGGAATAACACTAGAGGTGTATTTATACAAGCAGGATTCGGCAAGCGCTTTAATATATCGACTTCTGTGTACGAAAGCCAAGGCAGGTTTGCAGATTATTTTAATGCATATGCAGAAAGTTTGAGGGCTTTTGGTCCTGATCCTGCAATAATTCCTGGTAGAGGTATTGGAAAAAGGTTTAAAGAAAATTCGTACGACTATCCTGTGGCAGAGGCTTATTTGTCCTATACGCCAGCAGATTTTCTAAACATTCAGTTTGGGCATGGTAAAAACTTTATTGGTGATGGTTACCGTTCATTATTTCAAAGCGATGTAGCGAGTCCATATCCTTTTTTAAAATTAAATACTACATTTTGGAAAATAAAATATACAAGCACATGGATGTGGCTTAAAGATGTTAGACCAGAAGTAGTTGTGGATGACGCTTTTTTAACAAAATACATGGCAAATCATTATTTAAGCTGGAATGTCTCCAAAAGGCTTAATATTGGCTTGTTTGAATCAGTGATGTGGGCAGATACCAACGGTAGAGGTTTTGATGTTAATTATCTTAATCCAATTATTTTCTTTAGAGCCATTGAGTTTCAAACTGGACAAGGAGCAGGAAATGCTATTTTGGGTCTAAGTGCAAAATATAAATGGAATAATAAGGTAAATCTTTATGGTCAATTTATACTAGATGAATTTTCATTAAGTGATGTCACAGGTGGAAATAAAAGCTGGAAAAACAAGTTTGGTTTTCAGTTAGGTGCTAAATATTTCAATGCATTTAAAGTAGATAATTTATTGCTTCAGGCAGAATATAATCAAGTGCGCCCTTATACGTATTCACACAACACGGAAATTCTAAACTATGGTCATTTTAATCAGCCTATGGCTCATCTTTGGGGAGCAAACTTTAGAGAACTAGTATTGATAGGTCGTTATAATTATAAACGTTGGTTTGCAGATACAAAGCTTATAATAGGTCAAAGAGGTTTCGATTTTAATACTGATGAAGATAGCTTTGCATATGGTGGAGATATCTACACTAACGAAAATGATCGTGTTGGTAATGTTGGAATAACTATTGGACAAGGAAATAAAACCAATAGTTTTATGTGGGAGCAGCAAGTGGGTTATTTACTTAATCCTGAAACGAATTTAAAAGTTTTTGCCAACATTATTTATCGAGATTTTAATCCGCAAACTATTACTTCTTCTACAACAGACTCAAACACCCTTTGGTTTAGTTTAGGCATCCGAACAGATCTTTTTAATTGGTATAACGATTTTTAAAGATTAACCTTTATTAAAGTTTTCTAATAGCGTTGGTGAAAACCTTTTTTCAAAGTATCTTTGCACTCGCTAAGAATAGGACAAATAACTAGATTTGAGCAGTACAGAATCTTCGGTATCAAAAACTTCTGTAATAACAGATTTTAAGGAAATCACCAAAATGGGATTGTCTGTTAGTGTTGTGTTTTCTGCACTGGCTGGATATTTGTTGGGGGCAGACACTATAAATTATACCACGCTTATGCTTCTGGCTCTTGGAGGATACTTTATGGTTGGCGCTTCAAATGCCTATAACCAAATTATTGAGCGAGACTTAGATGCTTTAATGGATCGAACAAAGAACAGGCCTATTCCTGCAGGTCGTATGTCTGTTAATACAGCATTTATTATTGCAACCGCATTTACAATTTTAGGTATTGTTACGCTTTACAATATCAATCCAAAAACAGCAATGTGGGGAGCAATCTCCATTTTTTTATATACAAGTGTTTACACACCTCTAAAAACAAAAACACCATTGTCTGTGTTTGTAGGAGCTATACCGGGAGCTATTCCTTTTATGCTAGGTTGGGTAGCAGCTCGAGGAGAATTTGGTATTGAGCCAGGAACATTATTCGCAATTCAATTCTTTTGGCAATTTCCGCATTTTTGGTCAATCGGTTGGTTTTTATTTGATGATTATGAAAAGGGAGGATTTTTTATGTTGCCAACAGGAAAACGAGATAAGGGTACAGCTGTACAGATAATTATGTATAGCGTTTGGACAGTTTTGGTATCTATAATTCCTGTATTTGGTTTTACAGGAGATTTAAAACTATCAATTCTAGGTGCTGTTGTTGTATTTTTATTAGGAGTACTGATGTTGGTTTTTGCATTAAGGTTATTTAAACAACGAACAGTAAAAGCTGCTAAGCAACTAATGTTGTCTAGCGTATTTTATATTACGATGTTACAAATTATATATGTTGCAGATAAATTTTTGAGATAGATGGATTTAACAGAAGGAACACGTCAAGAAAAAACAGCCAGATCAAAAAAAATGATGCTTTGGTTTGGTATAGGATCTTTAATAATGTCCTTTTCGGCATTGATAAGTGCTTTTATTGTAAGCTCTAAACAAAGAAAAGATAAAGATTGGTTAAGCAGTTACGATCTACCAAACGCGTTTTATATAAGTGTAGCTATTATATTGTTGAGTAGCTTAACTTTTATATTAGCAAAAAAAGCACTAAGACAAAATAACAGACAAATGACAACCGTATGGTTGTTAGTTACTTTTATTTTAGGAGTTGGATTTGTTTTTAGCCAGTTTGAGGGTTTTAGACAAATCATCCAAGCAGGATACAATTTTACTGGTCCAACAAGTAACATCACAATGTCTTACATCTATTTGATAGCTGTTGTGCATATATTGCACGTCATTGCTGGTTTAATTTGTATACTTGTTGTTATTTATAATCATTTTAAACAAAAGTACAACACCAACAATATGTTGGGATTAGAACTGGCGGCAAATTTCTGGCATTTCGTAGACCTGCTTTGGCTTGTGCTCTTTTTGTTTTTATATTTTTTTAGAGACATAATTTGATTATTTTTGTCCAATCTTAAAATTTAATTAATTTCTATGGATTCTACAGTATCAAGTACTGGCACAGAAGGGAAAATTTGGGGAGGAGGAAATAAACCTCTAAAGGCAAGTTATGGTAAGATGATGATGTGGTTCTTTATCGTTTCTGATGCATTGACATTTTCAGGTTTCTTAGCAGCTTATGGCTTTTCTAGATTTAAATTTATAAAAGAGTGGCCTATTGCAGATGAGGTGTTTACTCACGTTCCCTTTTTACATGGTCAAGAATTACCAATGATTTACGTTGCTTTCATGACGTTTATTCTTATTATGTCTTCAGTAACTATGGTATTAGCTGTAGACGCAGGGCATCATATGAATAAGGCAAAAGTAACCTTGTATATGTTCTTAACCATCATTGGTGGTTTAATATTTGTTGGATCTCAAGCCTGGGAATGGGCAACATTTATTCAGGGAGATTATGGAGCTGTGCAGACTAAGGGTGGAAATATCCTACAATTTGGTGAGTATGTTACAGTAGATGGTGCAGAAAAATTCAAAAGAGTATCTATAGATGATTTTGCTGTTAGTATTCCAGACGTGCGCGAAGAGCACGAAAGAAAGAATGGTCTATGGTTTAGGGAAGAAGCTAGTCTGCCACCTTATACAGTAAACGAAATATTTCAAGGTTTAGAAGCTAATCCAAATATATTAGTCAGAACACAATTGATAAATGAAGAAGGACAAAAGACTGTTCTTTCTAGAGAAGAGTCATTGAAACAAATTAAAGAGAATGGAAGTCTTGTGGTAAAAGGAGCTAACCTTAGAGTCAATGAATATGGTACTTCACTTTTCGCTGACTTCTTTTTCTTCATTACAGGATTTCACGGATTCCACGTATTTTCGGGAGTTGTACTAAATATTATCATATTCTTTAACGTGGTATTAGGTACATACGAAAGAAGAGGTAGCTATGAAATGGTTGAAAAAGTTGGTCTTTACTGGCACTTTGTCGATTTAGTTTGGGTATTTGTATTCACCTTCTTCTACTTAGTTTAAAATAGAATTAGATAATAAATTATGGCACACGAACATAAATTAGAGATATTTAGAGGACGTTGGAAATTTAAATCTAACACGCAAAAAATTTGGGGTGTACTGGCATTCTTAACTTTTGTAACTGTTATAGAAGTAGTGCTTGGTATATACAAGCCAGAAATACTAATGAACACTTGGATCAGTCCTTTAGAAGGTGGATTCTTTGCAACAATTGGTAATATTATTCTATCACCATTTGTATACATGAAGCCTTTGAACTTAATATTTATCCTCTTGACTATTGTAAAAGCTTACTATATTACATGGGACTTCATGCACATGAGAGATGAAGTAAAAGCCTTGAGACGTATGGTAGTTTGGACAGGTGTTTTCTTAATCTGTTATTTAATCTTTATCTTACTACAAGAAGGTGGTTATGTATTTGAAGTTTACAATGCAGATGACGCTTTAATTACAAGAGACTTCTAAACTCAAAATATTGAGTTAAATGATATTAAAAAGGTGGTTTTTCTAAACCACCTTTTTTATTTTTGCAATATGGAATTAAGTAGCAAAAAACGCAATATTGTCTTAAGTATTTTATTCTTTCTACCAGTAGCATTTATACTTGTAATGTTGCTTTCTAAGGACAATTATAATCCTTTAGATATTGTTAAGGAAGGGGTCGTGGAATTGCCTGATAATAAAGATAATTTACAGTTGAAAGACCACATTACTATTCTGTCGTTTTTAGGAAAAAAACCGATGGAAAATTCCACAGCAGCTTTTAATTTGAAAGAGCTGGTCTACGATAGAAGTAAAGGGTTTAAGACATTTCAGGTAGTAATGTTACTGCCTTATGAGGCAAAAACTGAAGCTGAAGCCTTGCTTAAGGAAATCAAATCGTACGAAGATTTGCGCTTTTGGCATTTGGTTTATGCAGACGACTCTGATATTAAGCGTGTGTTTAATAGCTTAAAATCTGAAGAAGCGTTGGATAATAATCTTTCTAGTAGTATGGTTTTTATTATTGACCGAGATTTGAATCAAAGAGGACGATTAGATGATAGAACTGAAAAAGAGATTGAAGCAAATAAGCCACTTTATAGTTTGTATAGCTATGATTGTGTGGAAGTAGCGGAGTTAAAAAATAAAATGGCAGCAGAAGATATGCGTGTGCTGTTTAAAGAATATAGAGACAAGCGTAAGGGAGATTTTGACCATTCTAGTCAAAGAAGAAGTAAAGATTTAAAACAAACCAATGAGTAGCAAAACCAATTATTCATACGTAGGTATAGCATTTATAATTTTAGTTTTTGGCATCATATTTATTCCAAAAATCATTAGTAGAATTAGCAATGATGACATCACTAGAGATGAAAGTCGAAGCGAAAATGTTTCTAATAACATAAAAGGAACTAAAAGTGATTTAGCCTATCTAAATATTGGTGACAAGCCAAAAAAGATACCTGCCTTTAGCTTTATAGATCAAAATGGTAATACCATTACTAATGAAGATTATTTAGGTAAGGTGTACGTTGTAGAGTTCTTTTTTACTACTTGCCCAACAATATGTCCAATAATGAATCGTAATTTGGTTAGTGTGCAAAATTATTTTAAAGATTTCGAAAATTTTGGAGTAGCCTCATTTACAATTAATCCAGAAGTTGATTCACCAGAGGTTCTGAAAGCTTATGCTGAGGCCTACGGAATTAATAATCCTAATTGGCACTTAATGACTGGTAATGAAGATGCTATTTATAAACTAGCCAACCAAGGTTTTAATCTATATACAGCAAAAGACGAATCTGTCGAAGGAGGGTTTGAACATTCAGGTAATTTTGCCTTAATAGATAAAGAAGGATATATACGTTCAAGAAGAGATAATTTTGGAAATCCTTTAATATTTTATAATGGTCTAATCTCTGAAGAGGATGGTGTTGATGATGAAGGCATTCCTCAAGAAATAACAATTTTAAAAGAAGATATTGCTAAACTATTGAAAGAATAATATGAGTACTGTTGATTTAGAAAAAGAAAAAAAATATAATAAGTGGATTGTAGCACTTTCAGTGATAATTCCCGTTGCAGTGGCAGCCCTTTTTGGTATTAATCTTAGAGAGCTAGGCTTTGATGTAGAACCTTTAACAATGTTGCCACCAATTTACGCAACTATTAACGGACTAACAGCAATAGTTTTAATCGTGGCTGTAGTTGCAATTAAAAATAAGAATAGAACCTTGCACGAAAACCTTATGAAGTTTGCAATTGCTTTATCGGTAATTTTTTTAGTAATGTATGTGGCTTATCACATGACGAGCGATTCTACAAAATTCGGAGGTGAAGGTGCTGTAAAATATATTTACTATTTCATTCTTATAACTCATATCTTACTTTCGGTTGTTATTATACCTTTTGTGCTAGTTACCTATGTAAGGGCAATAACTAACAACATTGAGCGTCACAAAAAAATAGCTAAAATAACATTTCCATTATGGCTTTATGTTGCAGTAACTGGTGTTATAGTTTACTTTATGATTTCTCCTTATTACGTATAAAAATGAAACAGAAAACCATCTTTTTTTTAATCGTTTTTTTCTTTCATATAAAGATGAATGCCCAATGTGCAATGTGTAGAGCAGTGCTAGAAAGTGGCGATGATCAATCTGCGGCTGCTGGTATTAATGATGGTATAATGTTTCTAATGGCTGTGCCTTATATTCTGGTTGCGGTCATAGGTTTTTTTGTATATCGAACTTTTAACAATTCAAAAAAATCAAAAAAAACAACTTAGAATTTGTAACAAATTTCTGTTTTCTTAGTCTTAATCATAGGGTTTTAAGCTAAAGTCTTAACAATTTGTTGGCACAAAAATATTGAGATTTTCTTAAACTTGTATCAGTTAACCAATCAAGTTATGATTCAGATTAAAGATTTGCATAAGTCTTACCATATGGGAAGCAATTCGCTTCACGTTTTAAAAGGCATAAATTTTAATGTAAGTGAGGGAGAACTTGTATCCATAATGGGTTCTTCAGGTTCTGGTAAATCTACGTTATTAAACATTCTGGGAATGTTAGATGAAGCTGATTCTGGTCAATACATTTTGGATGGAGTCCCAATTAAAAATCTCAACGAAAAAATAGCCGCAAAATATAGAAATGAGTTTTTAGGATTCATCTTTCAATCCTTTAATCTTATTAATTATAAAAGTGCATTAGATAACGTTTCAATGCCATTGTATTATAAGGGTATAAAACGAAAAGAGCGTACAGATAAAGCGATGCATTACCTCGAAAAAGTTGGTCTTGCAGAATGGTCTCACCATTTACCTAGTGAGTTATCCGGTGGGCAAAAGCAACGTGTTGCTATAGCCAGAGCACTAGCGAGCGAGCCTAAAGTGCTTTTGGCAGATGAGCCTACAGGTGCATTAGACACAAAAACATCTTACGAGGTTATGGATCTTATTCAAGGGATTAATGACGAAGGAAAAACAATTCTGGTTGTAACTCACGAGCATGATATAGCACAAATGACCAAACGCATCGTTAATCTTAAAGATGGTGTAATAATAGATGATAGTAAAGTGGAACAAGTAAGAGCTTTAACACATGTTTGATTTAGAACGGTGGCAAGAAATATTTGAAACTTTACGGAAAAATAAACTTCGTACATTTTTAACTGGGCTTTCGGTAGCATCAGGAATTTTTATTCTGGTTATCCTTTTAGGCTTTAGCAAAGGCATAGAAAATGGTGTAAAATCACAGTTCGAACAAGATGCAACTAATAGAATTTCTGTTTGGACAGGAGTTACAACTAAAGGGTACAAAGGGTTAAATCCTGGTAGATATGTTCAACTTAAGAACTCAAGCTTTGAATCTGTAGAACGAAAATATGACGACTATTTTGAATATCGAAGCAAGGATTACATGATTTGGGGAGGTACTGTGACCTACAAAAATGAATCAGGAAATTATAGAATTAGAGGAACCTTGCCAGATAATCAGTTTATTGAGAATGCAGATATAGGATATGGACGTTTTGTTAGTCAATTAGATTTAGCCGATAAGAAGAAAGTAGCTGTTATCGGTAATAAAATGAAAAAGGATTTATTCAAAGAAGAAGATCCTATAGACAAAAATATTCAAATTTTTGGTGTTAATTTTAAAGTCGTTGGTGTTTTCTACGATCCGGGAGGAGACCGAGAAGAAAGTCAAGTTTATATACCAGTCACTACAGCACAACAAGTTTTTAATGCAGGAGACAATATCAGAAATATGTCGTTTACAGTAAATATGGCAGATAATTTTGATGAAGCTGTGGCACAGTCTACTGCCATTGCACAAGGTATAGAAACGCAGATAAAAGAGCTTCATACTGTAGCACCAGACGACCAGAGCGCAGTTCGTGTAAACAACACCTTAGAAGAAGCCCAAAAAATATATTCTCTCATAGCGACCATACAAGCTGTATTTTGGTTCGTGGGAATAGGAACAATTATAGCTGGTATAGTCGGTGTAGGAAATATTATGCTAATAATTGTAAAAGAGCGTACAAAAGAGATTGGTATAAGAAAAGCCTTGGGCGCATTACCAATGTCCATAGTTGGGATGATTTTACAAGAAGCTGTATTTGTGACTATTTTTGCAGGTTTATTCGGATTGATTTTTGGGTTAGGTTTATTGGAATTAGTTGGTCCACAAATAGACAGTGATTTTATTAAATATCCGCAGGTAGATTTCAATATCGCTTTAACAACTGTGTTTATATTAGTAATTGCAGGAGCTTTCGCTGGGTTTATACCTGCTTATAGAGCTGCAAAGATTAAACCCATAGTGGCATTAAGAGACGAATAGTATGTTTAACAGAGACCGTTGGAACGAAATATTAGAAGCACTAAATGCAAATAAGTTTAGAACTATTTTAACTGCATTTGGTGTGTTTTGGGGAATCACAATCTTAGTATTACTCTTAGCCTTAACAAATGGTCTTAAAAATGGTGTGACTGCAGATTTTGGTGATTTTGCAACAAACTCTATGTTTATGTGGACTCAAGGAACCTCAAAGCCTTATAAAGGACTTCCTAAAGGACGATATTTTAATTATAAGCTAGACGACGTCGAAGCTATAAAGTCAGAAATTACTAATCTTAAGTATGTTTCGCCAAGAAATCAATTAGGTGGGTACCGAGGCGCTAACAATGTTATTAGAGGAACAAAGACAGGTGCCTTTGAAATTTATGGTGACTATCCAGAGTACATTAAGCAACAGCCAATGGACATTCTCCAAGGCCGTTTTTTAAGTTATTCCGATATTAATTCAAAAAGAAAAATATGCGTCATCGGAACAGGTGTTGTAAAAGGACTATACGATAAAGGAGAAGAAATATTAGGAACCTATATTAAAATTAATGGAGTTAATTTTAAGGTTGTTGGTACATTTAAAATGAGTAATAGCCAAGGCGATGATGAGCAAGATGCTAGCACTATTTATATACCATTTACAACTTTTTCGCAAGCTTTTAACAGAGGGGAAAATGTAGGTTGGATGGCCATAACAGCTGTAGACGATGTACCAATAACTTCAATTAAGCAACAGATTTTTGATTTAATGAAATCAAGGCACAAAGTGCACCCAGAAGATGATAGAGCTATTGGTCATTTTGATTTATCTGAACAGTTTGGTAGAATAAGCGGTCTCTTTTCAATATTAACGATAGTGGGTTACTTTGTAGGAGCATTGGTGTTAATGTCTGGTATCATTGGTATTAACAATATCATGCTGATTGTTGTTAAAGAGCGAACAAAAGAGATTGGTGTAAGACGTGCATTGGGTGCAACACCATGGATGATCAAAGGTCAAATTCTTCAAGAAAGTTTGGTGCTTACCATTTTATCTGGCATGTTAGGAGTGTCCTTTGCAGCCTTGGTGATATGGGTTTTAAATTACATATTAGATCAAGCTGGTGATGTAGAAAATTTTGCTAATCCAAGTGTGGGTATGCAGGTTGTATTCACTGCACTTATAATACTAGTAGTTTCTGGTCTTTTAGCAGGATTAATTCCCGCTAACAGAGCAACAAAAATGAAACCAGTAGACGCATTAAGAATAGAATAAAAAACGTTTATCGATAAATAAATTATATATCAATCAAAGATGAAAAGAACAACAACCGTCATCGTATTAATTTTAATAGTAGTAGTATTTGGGGTGTCCCTTTTTTACCTATGGTCAAAAAATCAAGAAGATCCAATAACGTACACTTCAGAAACTCCAACAGAACAGACTATTGTGGTTAAAACCGTAGCAACAGGTAGCATAGTTCCAAAAGAGGAGGTGTTAATAAAACCTAATATCTCTGGTGTTGTAGATGAGGTCTTTGTAGAAGCTGGAGAATATGTTAAACAAGGAGATTTAATTGCTCAAATTAGAGTAATACCTAACGTTTCTAATTTAACAAGTGCTAAGAATAATATAGCATCTAATCAAACAGCTTTGCAAACTGCTGAAATTAATTATAAAACACAAAAAGCTATATACGATCGCCAAAAAGCCTTATTTGACAAGGGTGTAATCTCTGCAAATGATTTCGATCAAGTAAATAATACATACTTACAAGCTAAGCAACAAGTAGAGCAAGCAAGGATTAATGTTACGCAATCGCGTCAAAACTATGACATTATAAAAACAGGAACAACATCTGGTTTAGGTAATATAGCGCAAACACAAGTAAGAGCAACAGTTTCTGGTATGGTGCTAGATGTGCCTGTAAAAGCTGGTAACCAGGTTATTGAGGCTAATAATTTTAATGAGGGAACATCAATTGCATCATTAGCTGATGTTACCAAAATGATTTTTGAAGGTAAGGTAGATGAAAGTGAAGTAGGAAAGATTAAAGAAGGACTACCTTTAGAGATTACCGTGGGTGCCATTGAAAACGAAAAGTTTGATGCAGTTTTAGATTACATTGCTCCAAAGGGTGTAGCAGAAAATGGTGCTATTCAGTTTGAAATTAAAGGTAGCCTTAAAACGGTAGATTCAACATTTATAAGAGCAGGTTTAAGTGCAAATGCTTCGATCATTTTAGAAAAAGCCGAAAACGTTATGGCAATTAAAGAGGCTTTGGTGCAATATGATAAAGAAACAAAAAAGCCATTTGTGGAGATTGAAGTAGGTGATCAGGAGTTTGAGAAAAAACCTCTGGAATTAGGTATTAGCGATGGTATTTTCGTTGAAGTTAAAAGTGGTATAACCAAGGACGATAAGATAAAAGTTTGGAATCAGGTGCAAGGAATGCCAAAATATGCGCAACAATAATTTTAACATTTAGTGTAACACATTAGAATTTATATAGACATATAGGCATTGTGAAATTAGTCAAGATAATTTTTCGGTATATTTTAAGAAATTTAATGACAAATTCCATCTGTCTATAATAAAATCAATAAAAACAACAGATGAAAAAATCAATCATAGTAATACTAACGCTTTTTGTAGCTTTTGCCAATGCACAGGATAAAAAGTGGACGCTTTTAGAATGTGTTAATTATGCATTAGAGAATAACATTTCTATTAAACAAAGTGAGTTAGATACAGACTTAGCAGATATTGCCAAAAAAGACGCAATTGGTAATTTTCTGCCAACATTAAATGCCAATGGTAGCTTTGGACAAAATACGGGTGCTAACATTAACCCAGCTACAAACCAGTTTGAGAACAATACCTTTGAGTCTGCTAACGGCTCTATCAGTTCTGGTATTAACATTTTTAACGGTTTAGCCAATTGGAAAACATTACAGCGTGCTAAACTCAATCAGATTGCAACACAGTACGGTTTAGATAGAATGAAGGATGATATATCGTTAATGGTTGCAAATTCCTTTTTACAAATTCTAGCTAATAGAGAGCAGTTACGTGTCTTAAAAGCCCAAAACGAGGTAACTAAGGAAAACATTAAAAACACACAAGATTTAGTAGATGCTGGTGTTTTGCCTCAAGGAGATTTATTAGAGATCCAGGCTACAAATGCCACACAAGAGCAACAAATCATTAATGCTGAGAACACATTGTTTATTTCAAAATTAGGACTTGCACAAACATTACAACTAAAAGATTATTTAAACTTTGATATAGTAGATGTGGACTATGGTTTGGTCGCTGCTGATATTTTAGATAGAACACCTTCTGAGATCGCAGAAAAAGCAAAGGAAGAAGTTAATAATGTATTAATAGCTAAAGCCAATTTAGAAGTTGCTGAAAAAGATTTAGAAATAACGAGAGCAGGTTATTTTCCGACTTTATCTGGTTTTGTGCAGTATAACACTCGTTGGGCGAGTTCTCAAACCAATCCGTTTACAGGTGAAGATATTCCATTTATAGATCAATTATATCTTTTTGATGGAACTTCTTTAGGACTTCAACTTAGGATTCCGGTTTTTAACGGATTCAGTGTTAGAAACAACGTTCAAAGAGGTAAAGTAGCTATAGAGCGTCAAAAATTCCAATTAGAACAAACCGAGTTAGATTTAGAGTCTACGGTATATCAAGCTTATAATGATGCTAAAAATTCTAAAAAATCTTATGAAGCTGCATTAAAAACTGAAGAAGCTCGTCGCTTAGCTTTTGAGTATGCTAAAGAACGTTACGATGTAGGGTTATCAAATTCATTCGATTTTAACCAATCGAGAGCGGCTTATGAAAATGCACAATCAGATGTGGTAAGAACAAAATATGATTATATTTTTAGACTTAAAATATTAGAATTCTATTTTGGGCTTCCAATAACCGACTTAAACTAATTTTAAAAATGAGTAAAACTGTAAAGATAATCATTGGTATAATTGTCCTACTTCTATTATTGTTAGTAGCAGGAAAATCAATGGGATGGTTTGGTAAAAAAGGAAATTTCAAGGAAGTTATAGTAAAGGAAGTTACTTTAAAAGATATCGTTGAGACGGTTTCCGCTACTGGTAAAATTCAACCAGAAGTTGAAGTTAAAATTTCTTCTGAAGTATCTGGCGAAATTTTAGAGCTTCCATTTAAAGAAGGTCAAGAAGTCAAAAAAGGTGATTTATTAGTAAGGGTAAATCCAGATTTAATTCAGTCTGCGGTGAGCAGAAGTCAGGCTACATATCAAAATGTAAGAGCTAACTTAGAGCAAGCTGAAGCAACTTTAAAACAAGCCAAAGCGGACTATGACAGAAACAAATCGTTGTTTGAAAAAGGTGTAATTTCTAAAGCTGACTGGGACAGGGCAATCGCTAATTACGAAACAGCTGTTGCGGGTAGAAGTTCAGCATATTATAGCGTGCAGAGTGCAGCAGCATCTGTAAATGAGGCTAAAGATAACCTCACCAGAACAACAATCTATGCTCCAATGAGCGGAACAATTTCCATGCTTAATGTAGAACTTGGCGAGCGTGTGGTAGGTACACAGCAAATGGCAGGTACGGAGATTTTGCGTGTTGCAAATCTTAATAATATGGAAGTTGAAGTAGATGTTAACGAAAATGATATTGTTAAAGTAAATATTGGTGATTCTACAATAGTTGAAGTAGATGCGTACTTAAAAAAGGAATTTAAAGGTGTTGTTACAGAAATAGCAAACTCTGCTGCAGGAAACTTAACAGCAGATCAAGTAACCAATTTTAAAGTAAAAGTTAGAATTCTTGAAGAATCCTATAAAGACCTTACAGAAGGAAAACCAGAAACGTATTCCCCTTTTAGACCTGGAATGACTGCAACAGTAGATATAATCACCCAAACCAGAAAAGATGCTATTGCAGTACCAATTAGTGCAATCGTTATAAAAACAGATACAAGTTCAACTAAAAAGCCTTATGGTAAGAAAGTAGAGATTGATGACGATGAAATTCAAAAAGAGGAAGAAAAGTTCGAATGTGTGTTTATAGACGATAACGGTAAAGCAAAGCTAAGAGTTGTAAAAACTGGTATTCAAGATGATTCTAATATTGAAATTACTTCAGGATTATCTAAAGACGATAAAATTATTACTGGACCATACAATATGGTTTCTAAAACATTAAAGCCTGGAGATATGATTGAGGCTAAGAATAAAAAGAAATCTGATGAATCCGAAGCAACTGACAATGATTAATTTTCGTAGTTTTGTGACCATTCAATACAAACCAGAAATAATTTAATTATGTTAAAAAATTTATTCGTATTTGCTTTTATAGCCGTCTTAGTATTTTCATGTAGTTCAGATGATAGTGATGGTGATGGAGGAGGAAGTAATTGTCCAGATTTAATAAACCAGACTGCTCAAGGAGATTTTAGAGGCGAAACTTTCGTGTCACCTGGTGGAACTTATATATTAGCACCTGGTGGAAACAACGGCTACACTTGTACTATTTACGTAGAAAATAGAACTGGCGGAGATTGTGTGTTCCCAATTTTTGGAAACGATGCTGACCCTCAGGACTCTATAAAGTTTCCAATAGATGATTTAAGCCTTCAAACATACACTTTTTCTGATACAGGCGGTGATACTATTAATTTCAATAGAGTAGCTGTAGAAAATAATGTACCTGTTACCACTGCAGAACTTGCGGTTTGTGGTACTGTAACTATTACAGAGCACGATGCTGATGCAGATACTTTAACAGGAACTATAACTGCAGTTGGTCAGGATGGGAGTGAGATTAACGGAACCTTTATCTTAGACCTTTGTGTATTTTAAATATTTGAATTGGCTATTATTCTAAATATAGAAACAGCAACAACTAATTGTTCAGTCTCTCTATCTAAAGATGGAGAGACTTTAGTTTTAAGGGAAGACAATAGTTCTGGTTACTCTCATGCAGAAACCTTACATGTGTTTATAAAAAACATTTTTGAAGAAGCAAAAATTAAAACATCGAATATAGATGCAGTAGCTGTTAGTAAAGGGCCTGGCTCTTATACTGGTTTGCGCATTGGTGTATCTACTGCAAAAGGATTGTGCTACGCTTTAAACAAACCATTAATATCTATTTCAACTTTAGAGAGTTTATCCCATCAGGTTATAATTGAAGACGGACTTATCATACCTATGTTAGATGCACGTCGTATGGAAGTGTATTCGGCTATTTATAATCATAATCACCAATTGATAAGAGAGATTAAAGCCGAGGTTTTAACAGAAGACAGTTATATAGACTTATTAGAGAAAAGCAAAGTCTATTTTGTTGGAAATGGTGTCGCCAAAACAAGCCAGCTTATACAGCATTCAAATGTAATTTTTATTGAAGGTAAATTGCCATCAGCAAATGAGATGGGATTGCTTTCTGATCTCAAGTATAAAAAAAGCGACATCGAAGATGTCGCCTATTTTGAACCTTATTATTTAAAGGACTTTGTTGCGATTAAAAAGAAGGCCTAAGCTTTCTTTTGTATTTCTACGCTATGAGGATAAGGTATTTCTATACCAGCAGTGTCTAAAGCTTCTTTAGCGTTTTCAGTAACATCAAAATACACATCCCAATAATGTTCTGTTTTGCACCATGGTCTTACAGCAAAATTAACCGAACTGTCTGCAAGTTCTATTACCGTTACTGCCGGATCAGGCTCTTTCAAAACTTTTGGGTGCGAGGTAAGAACATTCATTAAAACTTCTTTGGTTTGTTTAATATCTGCATCATAACTTACGCCAAACACTAAGTCTACACGTCTTGTGCCTTCAGTAGTGTAATTAATTATATTGCCATTAGAAAGCGCACCATTTGGAATTATAATTTCCTTGTTAGAAAGACCTGTTAACTTAGTAGTAAAGATTTCAATTTCCTTTACAACACCAATTTCTCCTTGCGCTTCAATAAGATCACCAATCTTAAAGGGTTTAAAAATCATAATCAATACACCACCTGCAAAATTGCCAAGTGATCCTTGTAAGGCCATACCAACAGCTAAGCCAGCTGCAGCTAATACAGCTGCAAATGATGTTGTTTCTACACCAACAGTGCCAAGTACTACGAGAATTAAAACAATTTTAAAAATCCAGCTAATGAGATTGAGCAAAAACTTTTTTAAGCTATCATCATAGTTCGCTTTGGTCATTGCTTTTTTTATGCCTCTCATTGTCATTTTAATAATCCAACTACCAATAATCCATATCAGAATTGCAGCTAAAACCTTTGGTGCAAATTCTATAATTAGATTATAACCCTCATCTATCCATTTTTGTGTTTCCATATTGATTAATTTTTGCTGAATAAAAAAACTCGGCTTTAAAACCGAGTAAATTTAAAATATTGTTTTACAATTATTTAACTTCAAATGTCAACTTTAGGTTAACTCTAAATTCAGTAACGTCATCACCTTTTACAATAGCGCTTTGGTCCTGCACATATACAGAACGTATATTTTTTACAGTTTTAGAGGCTTCTTTTACTGCTTTTTTAGTTGCATCTTCCCAACTTTTGTCTGAGTTTGATAATACTTCAATTACTTTTAATACTGCCATAATATGTTGCTTTATAAGGTTATTTTCTTTTTAGAAACTTTTGTGAGCAAAAAGTCACTTAAAGTTACAAAACTTTAACCATTTATTGCATTAACAGTAATCGAAGAATCATTCAACATTTCTCTTAGCATATTTTCGATGCCGTTTTTTAATGTAAATGTTGATGATGGACAACCGCTACAAGCGCCTTGTAATAATACTTCAACTTTTTTTGTTTGTTCGTCGTAAGACCTAAATTCAATATTCCCACCATCACTTGCAACTGCAGGCTTTACATATTCCTCCAGGATATTTACTATGTTTTTAGAAGTGTCATCAAGCGCCTCAAATTTTTGTTCTATTGCTGCTTCTGTTTTATTAAGTTGTTTGGGTGCATCATCATTAAGAATAGTCTTACCTTCTTCTACATATGATTTAATAAATTCTCTAAGCTGTAGTGTGATTTCCTCCCATTCTATAATATCAAACTTTGTAATGGAAATAAAGTTTTTTTCCATAAAAACATTCTTCACAAAAGGAAATTGGAATAATGCTGTTGCTAACGGAGATGGTTTAGCTTCTTCTATAGATGTGAACTCGTAAATATTAGGAACTAATACTTTGTTGCAAACAAACTTTAAAACACTTGGGTTGGGAGTGCTCTCTGCATAAACAGTTACTGCTGCTTTTGGTTTTATAGCCTCTTCAGTAACAATAATACCATCATTAGAAAGATAATCTTCAATTTGAGTAGCAACTTCTTCTTGAACATCGCTCCATTCTACAATATTGTAACGTTCAATAGCGACAAAGTTCGAAGTTATATATACCTTCTTAACAAATGGTATGTAGAATAATTGCTGCGCTAAAGGAGAGTTTTTGGCCTCATCTATGTTGTTAAATTCAAAGCTATTGTGATTAGTTAAAAATCGGTCAGCTTCAAATTTTAATATGGTCTCATTAGAGGTAGGTACTATGGTTATTTTTGTCTTTGGCATTCTTTTTTCTACAAAAATATGAAATATCAACATTAAACGTTAATCCTATATATGATGTTTTGTAACTAATTTCTTAAGTCAATTCATTTTATTTGATTAAATTTCGTCCTCATTTACAAAAACGGGACATGAAGTGTTAATTCGATAACATTTGTTGAAGGTTTTTAAATGAATTCTGACTAACTATGAAAAAGATAATATTTGTAACAACGCTTATAATTTCGTCTCTTGGGTTTTCTCAAGATCTTTCAATGCAAGATGGAACGTTTACACGATGTGCGCCAGATAAATTTTTTGATTCTGGTGGTGAATTTGGACCATATGGAAATAACGAAAATTTTACAACTACGATCTGTCCACCTAATGCAGATGAATTCATTATACTAGATTTTTTAGATTTTAGCACTCAGCTAAACGCAGATGTTTTAACAATTTATGATGGGGACGATACCACTGCAGCTGTTTTAGGTACATATTCAGGTGTAGCCTCTCCTGGAACTATTATAGCCTCAGATACTAACGCTTCAGGATGTTTAACTATAACATTCACGTCTAATGGTGCAGGTAATACAACAGGATGGGAGGCAGATATTACATGTGCCGTTTCTTGTCAAACAATCACACCACAAGTTGTTAGTACCACACCAGTAGAGACATCTCCAAATGTTGTTGAGATTTTACCTGGAGAAACTGTTGACTTTGTTGGAGGAGCAACATTCTCTGTAGATGGTACAAATGCAACCTACTCCTGGAATTTTGGTGATGGTAATACAGCAACAGGTACTAATGTTTCAAATACTTTTACCACTTCAGGTACATACTTAGTTACACTTACGGTTCAAGATGATAATCCTTTAGGGTGTCAAGAAAGTATTACTTTTTTTGTTAATGTTTTACAGGCAATCGTGTCTGTAAATAATAATGCTTTTCCAGAATCATCTATGTCTTTACCAGAATTAGTGGAGAACGTTTTAGTGTCTGGTGGATGCTCAGGTGTTGATAATTTCTCATTTCAGGTTAATGGTGCCCCAGGTGACACAGGTACTAAGAGTTACGGATATTTTACTAGAGGCGGAGCAGTTAATTTTCCATTCGAAGAAGGTATTATTATAACATCAGGTGTAGCTGCTCAGGCAGGGAATAATATTAATCCCAATTTAGTTTCCAATAATAATGGCCAAGCAGGAGATGCAGATTTAGAAAACGCATTAGGTTTTGGTGCAGGTGACACAAATGATGCAACATTTGTGAAGTTTAACTTTGTTCCTACTTCTAATGAGATAAGTTTTAGATATTTAATGGCTTCTGAAGAATATGATGGTTCTACAGAATGTAGTTTTGCAGATGGATTTGCATTTTTACTTCGTGAAGAAGGAACGGTTGCTTATACCAATTTGGCTGTTTTACCAGATGGTACACCAGTAAATGTAACAAATATTAATAATTCAGGAAACTGTACTGATAACCCAGCTTTTTTTGAAGGATATAATATTGGTGAAACTAATTATGGTGGTAGAACAGTTGTGCTTACAGCATCAGCAACAGTAATTCCTAATACAACCTACGAAATTAAATTGGTGGCGGCCGATGAAGGTGATTCTATATGGGATTCAGCTATCTTTTTAGAAGCTGGAAGTTTCAATTTAGGTGGTGATTTAGGAGATGATATAACAATTGCTGCTGGTACTGCAGAATGTGGTGGTAATGCAATAACCCTAGATACTGAGGCTCCTACAGCAACACATACATGGTATTATTCTCCAGATTCTGATGATCTTAATGATGCTACTCTTATTAATGGAGAAACAGGTCCTACAATTAATATAACAGACGAAGGATATTACTTTGTCGAAGTTGAATTTGCTCCGGGTTGCGAAACTTCGGACAGTATTTTGGTTGAGTTTAGACCAAGTCCTGTTGCAAATGCAGCTTCTGATTTATCTATTTGTGATGCAGATGCCACTGCAGAATTTGATTTATCAGAAAATGATGATGATGTGTTAGGAAGTCAAGATTCTAATGATTTCACCATAACTTATCATCTCACCGAACAAGATGCTATCGATAATGTTGGTGCTTTACCATCTAATTATATTAACATTTCTAATCCACAGACCATATGGGTTAGAATAGCTGATGATTCACAAGAGTGTTTTGATACTACTTCATTTCAATTGTTGTTTAGTGATCTTACGATAGGAAATACAATTAGTCCATTACAAGTTTGTGATGGCGATATAACTGATGGAATAGGAACGTTCACTCTAACCGATAGAGACGCTGAAATTATAGGAACAAACGATCCGGATGATGTTACTGTAACATATCATTTAAATCAAGCTGATGCTGAAAATAATGCATCTCCATTGCCTACTTCTTATAACAATGTTACACCCAACAACCAAACTATTTATGCGCGTTTAGAAGATAATGTTAATAATGAATGTTATGCAGTCACCACCTTAGAACTAGAGGTATTGGGCAATCCAGTTGCGAACATGCCAATGGCCTTGGAGGAATGCGACGACGACACCGACGGTTTTGTGGAGTTTGATCTGAGCGACCGCGATG
>NZ_SZQF01000018.1 GCF_005869935.1 Winogradskyella algicola | reverse complement strand
CAAACAAACTGTTAAAACAGGCTTTTGCTATTGCAAAATCAGGATTGCCATATGACGAGAACTTTGTTTCAAAATTAGCTTAATAATGCTTGTTTTTTAACTCAGTTCTTTGTTACCTGCTGGCTTTATTTTTTACGTTTAATTTTAATTCCAATTTTTTCATTTATTTCTCGTAAATCCCGACTTCCAGTTAAATTCAAGTCAGAAAATATTAAATTCAATACTGGTCGGCAATAATCCGTCTCGTTTTCCGATTGAACACAATTCAAACAATGTCCGCGATTTACGAATACATAATTATTTATCAAAATTAAGTCTCCGCCAACCGTTGCATTTTCACAACTCGAAAAAAGTTTCATAGTTTGTGATATTTTTTTACAATGCTCTAATTCGGTTTTGTCATAGATTTCAAAATCTATTGAAGGAAACCAATCTTCCAAATAAATTTCTTCTCTTTGTTTGTCTTTAATAAACTTTGTCCTTTCGAATTTTATCAATCCAATTGGTTTTATCGTGTCATTCAGCGGTGTGATTTCTGGTTCATAGTCAGAGTCAATTTCGTAAGTCCAATGTTTTAGATTGCTTATTTCAGGTTCCGAGTCACACGAGATAAGAATTAGTGCTAATAAAATGAACAGAGTTTTCGGCATTCTCTATGTTGGTTTTCAGCTTGCAGGTAACGGGAAGTGTATCTTTCAGTGGCGACCAAAAAAGCACAACCCTTAATTTTCAGTCGTAAAGTTAGAAAATAAATCCTAAACCTTAAATTTCAGCTCCCAAACCTAGCCATTGAAGATACATGGTGTTGCCCACCGTTTTTTATTCAATCAGCTGAGTGATTTCAATATTTTCATTTTCTTTTAAATGTTCCTTAATAAATTCATTATAGCACAATAGATTATTGTCAATTAAACACCCTAAATCAAAATTTTCAACATTATAATTTTTTAGATTATTCGTTAAATTTCCAGAACCGACCAAACCAAACGAAAAATATTTCAACTCATCATTTTTTAAATCTTTTTCAAATCGTTTATCCATTTGCTCGCAATTCAAGTTTTTATATTCGACCAACAATTTACTAGTTCTCTTAATAGAAAAGTAATTAAGCGTTAGATTTAAACATAAGATTAAATTAATAACCGAAATTCCAAGAGCTGAAAATGTCAAAATTCGATTTTTCGTTTTTAAACTTCTTGGTAAAAAGAAGAAGACAATTATTAATCCAATCAATATTGTCGGTAAAAGATATTCAGATTGAGTAAAGTTCAAATAGTCATTTCCATAATCAGTAAACTTCAAATAACTAAATGTTCCAAATCCAACACCTGCGATTAGAATTGTCAATATTACGTATTTCAATTTAGCGTACATTTTTCGTTTTAAATGGTGGGCAACGGTTTTGTGTATGGTCTAGTTGCGTGGTTAAGCGACTAAGTTAGCAAAAAACTCACAAACGCGAGAAAATTCCAGCGGAATTTTCGTACGTAAGCTCAAAAAAGCAATTAGCTATACACGGCTTAAGTTTACAATCCATTATATTTAGAAGATTAACCAGAAAGCACAAAAGAGAGGATTAAGATTAGTATACACGGTGAAGCTGTAACTTCGACAACAATGATAATCCCCTCTCTTTTCTACTTAGA
>NZ_SZQF01000017.1 GCF_005869935.1 Winogradskyella algicola | reverse complement strand
CCATTATTTCCATTTGCGCCAAACAGTATCAACACACCATCAGTAGCTGTGTCGTTATTAGCAAAGGCACTGCTTTCATACAACGATAAGCGTAATTGACTTAGACTTGTGCTTCCTCCATTATCTGTAAATGTCGAGGTTTCGAAACCAGAATTGTTCTTACTGGTTTGATCAAATATTACAGACGACTGTCCTGCAGCAGCTGTATAAACCCAACCTGCTTGTCCAGCTTGTAGATATTGATTCGCATCTGAACCTGCCGTTGAAGCAGTTCCTGTTGCTGCCATAATAGCCGTGTAAGCACCTCTAATACCTAACGTCGGATCCCAAACCCAGTAGAAATTAGGATTGATATTTGTTGAACCTGTTGTTAACACTGTATTCATATCAATCTGTGATTGGAATGGATTGCCTACAGCTATGAAGCGTTGTTCTGGTACGTTTACAGCAATCATCTGTGAGCCTACATTTTCTGCAGTCAGCTCACCTGTAGCATGTAAGGTCGTTTCTGATGGTGTTGCATCGTTATCTCCTAAATCAGTGTTTCTGTCACCTCTGATTAAAATATGGTACATAGTTCCTGGTATTAGGTTAGTAGCATTGGTATTAGTCAACTCTACATACTCATATCCTATGTTATCAAAGATATACGCCGAAGGGTTTCCTGTAAACGTTACATCAAATCCATCTGTATTACCTGCAGGTCCTGTAATATGTGTGTCCTGCTGCCAGTTGTCAGATATTGGTGTACTCGTTGTAACTGGTGTGCCCAATTGGCGGTAGGCTCTTTTTGCAGGAATATAGCGCTCTACGGTGAAATCACCCATGAACATGCCCATTCCCGATCCAATGTAAGCAGATCCTGTTGCATCAGATTCAAAGGTTACCGTACCATCATTGGCTACAATACCATCATTGGTAACTTCTACGTTAGGACTAACACCTAAAGACGCTCCGTCTTCTACAGTTACCGTTGAGCATTCGGAAATGTATAAATCCTGTCCAACCGTTAACACTGGGTAATTAGGTGCTCCCATCGGAATAGTCACATCCGCAAACACCATTAAGCCTGGTGCCTCGTTGTTATCCCAGTTACCTGTATTTTCCCAATTGGTATCCATAGTACCTGTCCACGTTAATTGTGGTAACGGACCAGCACATGGATCTGGCGTTTCACAGGTTAGGTCCAACGTAAAGTCAGCTGTTCCGAAATAATCGAATATTCTTACCGTATAGGTTCCTGCAGATAGTGCATCCAAGGTGATTTCCTCTGGACTGCCACTATCGCTACATGCTAGGCTCGTAAGATCGTCGCATGGCCCTGAATAAACGAACATCACACCATCAAAGGCGAAGCCGCCTGTAGCATCGTCCAAGCTTAGCGTATAGCTGCTCGTGCCATCGGCTTCAAATGTATAGAACAGGTCGAAGGCATCTGAAGAGGCAAAACCGTCACACTCAGCATCCAATCCTGATGCTGTTGCTCCTTCCGTACTGCCCGTTACCGTTGCACCACAATCTAATGGCAATGCTCCTGAACAGTCATCATTGGCTGGTGCTTGGGGAGGTGCCTCACAAGAAACACTCATAGTGTACGCACCTCTGTTTGAACCAAAACCGCTTACGTATACATAATATGTTGTACCTGCCATACTCTCTACCGTAATTGACGATGTTGTACTATCACCACCATCATCATCCCCATCCAAACAGGTTAGGTCGTCACATACTCCTGTGTATACAAAAATCTTAGTGTCGAAAGACGATCCTGAAAGATCAAAGGTCACATCACTTCCATCTCCCATAAATGCATACCATACTCCACCGTTTGTTGCACTTGGTGCTGAAGTTCCGCAATATGCCTGCTCCGAATCCGAAGTAGCTGCTGTGGTATCGCCCATAACGGTATCACCACATGCTACCATCTCTGCATCTGCACATAGATCGTTGGCTGGTGCTGGCTCTGGACAGGTAAAGGTAAACTCTCCCAGGTCCGCATCACAGGCATCATCCGTAGCGTCTACTGTTAAGGTCACGGTATCACCACTGTTGTATGGTCCCGCTACTACGGTTCCTGCCATTACTG
>NZ_SZQF01000016.1 GCF_005869935.1 Winogradskyella algicola | reverse complement strand
TTGAGCAGTTTCCCGTAGCGGTCAAATATATAAATTTTGGCAGTACTTCCAATGCCTTCTATGTTCCATGTTTCATGGATGCCATCTCCGTTGGGCGTAAAGTACTTTGGGTAATCCACCACAAAAACATCCTGTGTCGCTATGCCACAACCTGTCTTGTCCCTTGCCGTCACCACATGGAGCCCTGACGATACTCCAGTAAACCGTATCGAACCATCCTCCAACGGATCCATCCACGGACCTCCGTCCAAGCTGTACTCATAGTCCCCTATTCCGGTTGCCAATGCTTCTATAACATTATTTTCTCCAAAAAATTGTGTTATAAAATCGGCCGTTAATGTTGGTGGCGCACTTTCTGTGACGGTCGCCTCATCGTAATTATCACAATTCGTTACCGTTGACGTACTGATATCCGTTACCGTTACACCATAGGTACCACCTTGTGTCGGCATCATACTAGAGCCTGTCTCTGAAGCGATCTCTTCCCCATTAAAGGTCCATACAAAACTGTAATCGGTATCCGATAATCCCGTATCCAATACTGGTGCATCCAGTATCTCTGTCCCATTGGTATCGATACAAAGGACATAGCTGTCCTCTAGATCAAAGTATGGCCTTGGGTTCACCTGAAGTGTCAATGGTGCCACTTCGTAACATATGGATCCGTCCTGCTGGTTGTCAAACGTACCATCATTGTTAAGGTCTACTGGGTCTCCGTTTCCATCTCCGTCTACATCCACAAACTCGTACAGACCATCTGCATTGGCATCAATGCCGTCCGACAGACCGTCCCCATCAACGTCTATTAAATCAAACACTCCGTCTGCATCCGTATCATAGGTGTCTATTGTTCCGTCCGCATCCAGATCCAGTCCTGCCGTTAGTGCGGTCAAGTCTAGTGCTATTGGTATCACTACTAAGGTGTTGTTGTCTACCCTTGCATAGATGACTTGTGGGTTTACAATGTTCTCGTAAAGATCCGGTAATGGGTTAACGTTTAGGTTTGCGTCAGCTTCTGAGGCAAAGTACGTAACAATGTAATTTACCGGGTCCTGCCCATCCAATACCAACCCATCTTGTGACGATAGGGTAAACTGTGTACTATCGTTACTTGGGTCTCCATCGTTCTCTACATCATCATCACATTCCTCATAGGTTATATCTACCATATCAGGATTGGCCTGTGCGGCTTCGTCCACCTGAAGGTTAAAACGCTGCGTGCTGATGGAACAGCCCGTAACATTGTCCGTTATCGTTACATAGATCTCTTGTGGATTGCTAATGTTAGTATATGGACTTACCAGTGCGTTCATCTCTGACTCGGCATCTGCCAAGGTTGCGTGATAAGTTACGATATAACGTGTAGGGTCCTGTCCGTTTAAGACTTCTTCGTCCTTTGTTGTTAAATCAAAACTATCAAACCCATCAGTGTTTAGCTCACATTGTATAAAGTCGGTCACTGCGACCACTTCTGGCAACGGATGTACATATAGCTTAAAGTTGACTACAGCATAACAGCCCGTTGCATCACTGGTCACCCTCACATAGATATCCTGCTCTGGCGTATCTATATTGGTATACTGCGTTGGGTCTGCTATGGCATTCTCCCCTGCATAGGCATCTTCTGATGTTTCATGGTAGGTTGGTGTTACACCATTTTCCCCGTTTAAGATCAATACTTCGTTCTCCGTTAAATCGAACACTTCTACTCCATCTCCTGTATTGATATCGTCACAAAGCTCTAAATCTGGTAATTGATCGCTCGGTGTCGGTGTCGGGTTTGGCAGTACCCTTATGGTCATCGTTGTGTATGCCACACATCCTGTATCCGTATCGGTTACCACGACGTACAAGGTCTGTGGGTTTGCCGGAAGTCCATTTACCGATGTATTGGTATATGCTGTTGGGTCTGGTATAGCATCAGTCTGTGCTTGTGCATCGGCATCGGTCTCGTAGTACGCTACGGACCAGCTCGCATTGCCATCCGTGATCTCAGGGTCCTTGACCGTTAGATCGAATACTGTAATCTCATCTCCTGGAACCTCGTCCAGGTCATCGCACAGCTCCAATGGTGTTGGCTGTACTGGCTCTGGTGGTAACTGTACTATAATTTCAAACTCACCTGTGTCCTCACAGCCTGTGGTTGGGTTGTAAAGCCTTACATAGATCGTCTGTGGATTCACCGTATTGGTATAGTTCCCTGCGTTTACTATCGGATTGTTCCCTGTCTCTGCATCTGCTGCCGTTACATGGTAAGTCAGGGTCACTTCCGCAGGGTCTTGTGTGCCTAAAATATCGGTGTCGCGCTGGGTAAGGTCAAACGGCGCAAAACCATCATCGTTATCATCACAGATTTCTATCGGTTCTAAATTTGTCGGCACTTCCGGTGATGGTACTACAATGAGCTCCAAAGTGCTTTGCGTTAAACTGTAACAGCCCGTAATGGTATTCTCTGCTCTTACATAGATCTCTTGGGTGTTCGCCACAATGTTGGTGTACAAGCCTGTAATGGCATTGTCTCCTTGTTCGGCCTCTTCCTCCGTCTCATGGTAGGTGATCACCACATCTGTCTCACCATTGGTGATCGCTACCGTACGGACCTCCAGATCGAACTCCGCAAAGCCGTCGTTGTCATCGTCACAGACCTCGATTGGATCTGGGTCTGGGCTTGGTGATGGTATAGGGTCTACTCGTAACGTCAGTGTTATCGTACTGTAACAGCCCGTAACATCGTTTTCCCCTCGTACGTAAATCGTCTGTGCATTCATTGTATTGACATATGGACTCGCTATTGGGTTTTCTGCATCATCCGCATCCTGCTGGGTCTCATAATAGGTCAGTGTGATTCCTGTCTGTCCGTTCAGTATCTCGGCATTCGCATCTTCCAACGTGAAGGCTTCTTGTTCATCCCCTAAGGTTATGGCATCACACAACACCA
>NZ_SZQF01000015.1 GCF_005869935.1 Winogradskyella algicola | reverse complement strand
AGGCGTCCGAAGAGGCAAAGCCGTCACACTCAGCATCCAATCCGGATGCCGTGGCTCCTTCTGTACTGCCCGTTACCGTTACGCCGCAATCCAATGGCAATGCTCCTGAACAATTATCGTTGGTTGGAGCTAGATTACCTTCCACTGTAACCGTAGCTGTAGCAGAGGCATTATTACCACTTTCATCTTGGACAGTTAAAGTCACTATATTGTCACCGACGTCAGCCGAAGTGAAATTAGAGATATCTAGAGATAATAGCAAGTCCATGGCTGCTGTACAATTATCTGTAGAGCCATTGTCTATTTGTTCTGGTGTTATAGATGCGTTTCCGGTACCATCTAATTGTATAGTAATATCTTGGGTAACTACGTTTGGTTCTAACGCATCCTCTACCGTAACTGTAGCTGTTTCTGAAACTAAATTTCCACTTTGGTCAATTGCAGTTAGTGTTACCGTATTTGCTCCTAAGTCGGCACACGTAAAATCAGTAATATCTAATTGAATAACAACTATTTCACAATTATCGTTAGAACCATTATCAATGTCGGCCGCGGTAATGGAAGCATTACCAGTAACGTCTAATTGTATAGTCACATCTTGAGTTATTACCGTAGGAGAAATCATATCTTGAAGATCTACTACTGCAGTTGCAGTACCAACATTTCCATCATTGTCAGTCACTGTAAGTGTCACTGTATTAAAGCCTAACTCATTACAGGTAAAACTATCAATATCTAAATCAAATTGTAACCCATTGGTTGGCGTGCAATTATCTGTTGTTCCATTATCAATATCAGTAGCAAGAATGGTTGCATTTCCTGTAGCGTCGAGTTGTACAGTAATGTCTTGGGTAATAACATCTGGTGGAAGAATGTCTAGCTTATCTGAAATTGTCAGTACCACCTTATTGTTATCTGGGTAAGAGATATCAAACGTATAGCGTTTACCTTCAAAATCAACATTTTCTATTGGAGATTGTAAATTTGCTGATGCAATAGTTCCCGTAGTAGTTGCAATGGTGAATGCATCACCTATATTAGCTTCAAAGCCCATAGTGACATTAACACTACCTTCAAACACCACATTATTACCTTGAATATCAAGCACATCATGTTCTGTATCTGGTGTTAGTCCATTAATTTCAATCTCTAATTTTGACAATGTTGTAGAGGTATATGTACCTTGTACCGTTAGTGTTCCAAGAGAGTTTCCTGGCGCAAATATTCCGTTATTTATGTAATTTGAAGGGGCTGGTACGTCGAAAATACCTGTTCCTGTAACAATACCATCTTCAAGATTCACAAAGGGTCTATAATCTGCTACTTCTAGTTCACCTGAAGCCACTTCAACAGTTCCCGAATTGTTAAAGTCTGTTACTATCTGCGCATTTCCTGAGGTTTCCGATCGTTTGATAAGTCCGAAATTATTTAAAATTCCAGAGGCAGATGACCATGTAATATTTCCGCCATCTGCTCTGAAGTCTATTAATGCGCCAATCTCGTTGTTGAGAGTTACATTTGCACTCGATAACAGTAAATCTCCAAGTGATACAATTCTTAATTCACCTTGATTATTCAGGGTTATAGCACCTGTTATAAATTTGCTTGAATTAGAAGCAAGTGATAACACACCACTATTTATAAGTGTTCCATCTCCAGATAATATACCAGAATTCCAGTTAAAATTATTTGCAAAACTCACTTCTGCCGTATCGCCAGCTAGGATATTGATATTACTGTTCCAGTTCATCGTTCCAATAAGTGTTCCAGTTAGGTTACCGGAAATGGTAGAAGTAACATCCCAGTCTAAAATTGCATTTTCAAAAACATTATAGGTACCATCTGTAAAATTTTTTGGAGATGTTTGAAAAGATAACACACCTGTTTCCACTTGTATTACACCATTATTGTTGTTTAAAATGGCGATGATTTGCGCTTCACCTATTGAGTTGGTCCTTTTTATTAACCCAGAGTTATTAATTGTTCCTGAAGCAGAACTCCAAGTAATATTACCACCTGCAGCCTGTAGATCAATAACACCATTAATTGGATTATTAAGGGTTACATCCGAACCAGAGAGCAATAAATCCCCAGTAGTCACAACCAAAATAGTTCCATTATTATTTAAGGTGATTGTACCTGTGACAAATTTACTAGCATTAGAATTCAACTCCATTGTACCGTTATTATTTAGTATACCATCACCTGATATGTTTCCTGCGGTCCAATTGAAGTTTTGAGTGAAATTTAAGCTCGCTGAATCGTTTTCTGCAATCGAAATATTACTATTCCAGTTCATTTCTCCATCCAAGGTTCCATTTAGATCTCCTGAAATAGTAGCTGAAGTATCCCAATCTAGGATAGCACCTGAAAACACATTGTAGGTACCATCTATAAAATTTTTAGTTGAACTTTGGAAAGATAATGTTCCGCTTTCTACCTGAATAGTACCATCATTGTTATTTAAAATATTTACAATTTGAGCTTCACCAGTAGACGTAGTTTTCTTAATAAGACCTTGATTATTTAGTACACCGGGAACAGAGCTCCATGTAATATTACCGCCATCAGCTTGAAGATCTATAATACCGGAAGTCAAATTATTTAATACCGTTGTTGCACCAACCATAAAAAAATCACCAGTGGAAATAATTTCTACAGTCCCAGAATTATTAATCGTGGTCCCACCGCTTAGTGTTTTTCCTGCATTTCCTGTTAATGTTATTGTTCCTAAGTTATTCAAAGTACCGCCTCCCGTTATGATTCCACTATTCCAATTGAAATTTTGGGTAAAGTTGGTACCTGCAGTATCACCAGCAGCCACGGTAACATTATTATTCCAGTTCATAGCGCCATCCAATGTCCCAGTTAAGTCTCCTGAAATGATTGATGCAGTATCCCAATCTAAAGTAGCGCCTGTAAACACATTGTATGTCCCATTATTTAATATTTTACTAGCACTTTGAAATGATAGAATACCATTTTCAACTTGTATGATGCCGTCATTATTATTCAAAGTAGTAAATATTTGTGCCTCTCCAGAAGAAGTGGTTTTTTTGATTAAACCCTCATTATTTAAAACCCCAGGGCTTGAACTCCAAGTGATATTTCCTCCATCAGATTGCATGTCGATTACGCCATTTACAAGATTGTTCAGTGAAGCTGTGCTACCAGATATAAAAAGGTCACCAGCAGAAGCAATTGTTATAGTACCTTCATTGGTTACGGTAGTTCCAGCAGAAATAAATTTAGAAGCATTACCTATTAAAATTATTTCTCCTTGATTGGTAAGGGTAAAATTAGGACCAAAGATAATACCAGCACTCCAATTCACTGTTGTGTCAGGCCCAAAGCTGGAATCTGTCTCAAACGCTAAGTTATTTGCCATTTCTAGTACAGAGTTTCCTTGCAATTCAAAAGAGTTGGTATTGCCTTGAACATTTAAAGTAACCGTAAATCCTGTTGGGATGATGACATCATCAGATGCCGTGGGCACGATGTTGGTGTCCCAGTTGTCGGTGTTGTTCCAATTGGTATTGGCACCCAAACCCGTCCATGTGGTCTGGGCAAATGCTATTGAAGTAAAAATGCCCAATAGCAAGAGCAGTAAAATTCGTTTCATGGTTAATAGCTTTTAAAGTTTATGCTATTACATCGAGACGATTTAAATATGTCATCAATTTTTAATGACTTACTTGTTTTGAGGTCTTCTATTTTGCTTTACAATCTAAGTTAGCCCTATGGAGCAGTAGTTTGAATTACATTTAAAGTGTAGGTTAAAACTCCAACATATAGTCTTTTAATAATATGGTGGAATTAACAGAAAAAGCCTTTAGCATTGTTTGAGAAAAAAACTAACATCTATAAAACGTTAATTTGCAGGTTTTGTGAGTAAATTATTCAGCAGACCCATAGCTAAATATAATAAGGGGGAAATTAGGATTTCTTGAACTGACCTCGCAAAGATGCTAAGTCTTGGTATGGTACTTCCTTCAAGAAATAACCAGTCAAATAACCCAATAGCGGTGATTATACAAAGTCCACTGATATGCACCATGTGCCAAAACTTTGACATCCAGGTTGCCTTGAGCTTTCCTAGGTGAAACGTACCCGCAAAATAAACTGCAATCGTAAATAACAGACTAATAAAATGTCGCATCTTTCTTGGTAATATAGCTGTATCTCTATGCTCAGCTATAAAAATATAATAACAAGAGTAAAGTATAAATATGATTACAAGACCCATTATAAAACGAATCTTATCCGACCTGTATAGCTTCATTATTTAAACGGATTTTTCTGGTATAAATGACCCACAACAAAAACGTAACTGAATACACCGTGATATTAAATATGTACTTATGTGCAATGTCAAAATAATACTCGTAATACTCTTGTAAGTAAATTAAACCAATACACCTAGCTATATTAACCACGTCTAGTATAATAACTCCAATAATCATGTATCTAACTTTTCGCCAAAACGAAGAAGGCATACATACGATGAAACCAATATACAACGCTATTAATTCTAAGCCATTACAAAGATCAGCTATATATAAGACCCTTTTATCATTATGCAATATAAGGGAGGCTATTTCAGTAGTGGTTTCTCCTTCATAAACAGAAGTTTTTGCTTCCCTAACGGCTCTAAAGCCAGACATAGAAGTCCAATTATTTAATATCTCAACACATGCATTACCGATGTGAGTTGTTAATTGATGGTCTACTACCTTGGATTTCAACAAAAAACCAATGTATATTATTTTCCATACAATAAAAAACAATAAGGCTTTTTTTAAAAAAAGCCTTATTGGTAATGGTATGTCGCTTAATAAATTTTTAAGCTTTATCAAATCACGTTATTTTAAATTATCTCGTAATTTTTTAACACCAAGTGCTGCCGCACCGATAACCAAAGCTACCAGTCCGCCATCCAATGGAACATCCTGTGTGTCCGTTGCCCC
>NZ_SZQF01000014.1 GCF_005869935.1 Winogradskyella algicola | reverse complement strand
CAATAAGCCTATGGGTTATTAGTACTACTCGGCTATGACATTACTGCCTTTACACCTGTAGCCTATCAACGTGGTCATCTTCCACGACCCTTTAAAGAAATCTCATCTTGTGGTGGGTTTCGCGCTTATATGCTTTCAGCGCTTATCCCTTCCGAACGTAGCTACCCTGCAATGCCCCTGGCGGAACAACAGGTACACTAGAGGTTCGTCCAACTCGGTCCTCTCGTACTAGAGTCAGATCCACTCAAATTTCTAACGCCCACAGTAGATAGAGACCGAACTGTCTCACGACGTTCTGAACCCAGCTCGCGTGCCACTTTAATGGGCGAACAGCCCAACCCTTGGGACCTTCTCCAGCCCCAGGATGTGACGAGCCGACATCGAGGTGCCAAACCCCCCCGTCGATGTGAGCTCTTGGGGGAGATCAGCCTGTTATCCCCGGAGTACCTTTTATCCTTTGAGCGATGGCCCTTCCATGCGGAACCACCGGATCACTATGCTCTACTTTCGTACCTGATCGACCTGTATGTCTCTCAGTCAAGCCCCCTTATGCCATTGCACTCTACGCACGGTTACCAAGCGTGCTGAGGGAACCTTTAGAAGCCTCCGTTACTCTTTTGGAGGCGACCACCCCAGTCAAACTACCCACCAAGCACTGTCCTTCGCAAGAAGTTAGACTCTAGATAAGCAAAGGGTGGTATTTCAACAATGACTCCACAACGCCTGGCGACGCCGCTTCAAAGTCTCCCACCTATCCTACACATTACTTATCCAAAGCCAATACTAAGCTATAGTAAAGGTTCACGGGGTCTTTTCGTCCCACTGCGGGTAATCGGCATCTTCACCGATACTACAATTTCACCGAGCTCATGGCTGAGACAGTGTCCAGATCGTTACACCATTCGTGCAGGTCGGAACTTACCCGACAAGGAATTTCGCTACCTTAGGACCGTTATAGTTACGGCCGCCGTTTACTGGGGCTTCATTTGAGATCTTCGAAGTAAACTTCTAAACCCTCCACTTAACCTTCCAGCACCGGGCAGGTGTCAGGCCCTATACATCATCTTTCGATTTAGCAGAGCCCTGTGTTTTTGATAAACAGTCGCCTGGACCTTTTCACTGCGGCCCATCCGGAGATGGGCGACGCTTCTCCCGAAGTTACGCGTCTATTTTGCCTAGTTCCTTAGCCATGAATCTCTCGAGCACCTTAGAATTCTCATCCCAACTACCTGTGTCGGTTTACGGTACGGGCTGCTTCACTCGCTTTTCTTGGAACCTCCTTCGCTGCATTATCACCTTGGCCGTAGCCTCAGTGTACTATCGCTTGCGCTTCAACGTACTATTCCGTCAGTACGCAGCAACCACGGAGATCCGTCACTTTTAGTGTGAGCAGGTACGGGAATATTAACCCGTTGTCCATCCACTACCCCTTTCGGGTTCGCGTTAGGTCCCGACTAACCCTCAGCTGATTAGCATAGCTGAGGAAACCTTAGTCTTTCGGTGTGCGGGTTTCTCGCCCGCATTATCGTTACTTATGCCTACATTTTCTTTTGTAGCTTCTCCAGCAAACCTCGCAGTTCACCTTCGACGACACTACAATGCTCCCCTACCACTTTTACAAGTCCATAGCTTCGGTAGTATGTTTATGCCCGATTATTATCCATGCCGAACCGCTCGACTAGTGAGCTGTTACGCACTCTTTAAATGAATGGCTGCTTCCAAGCCAACATCCTAGCTGTCTAAGCAGTTCAACCTCGTTTATTCAACTTAACATACATTTGGGGACCTTAGCTGATGGTCTGGGTTCTTTCCCTCTCGGACATGGACCTTAGCACCCATGCCCTCACTGCTGATCATCATTTTATAGCATTCGGAGTTTGTCAGGAATTGGTAGGCGGTGAAGCCCCCGCATCCAATCAGTAGCTCTACCTCTATAAAACTAAATCAACGCTGCACCTAAATGCATTTCGGGGAGTACGAGCTATTTCCGAGTTTGATTGGCCTTTCACCCCTACCCACAGGTCATCCGAAGACTTTTCAACGTCAACCGGTTCGGGCCTCCACTATGTGTTACCACAGCTTCACCCTGCCCATGGGTAGATCACACGGTTTCGCGTCTACCACTACTAACTAAGCGCCCTGTTCAGACTCGCTTTCGCTACGGATCCGCACCTGAAGTGCTTAACCTTGCTAGCAACGGTAACTCGTAGGCTCATTATGCAAAAGGCACGCCGTCACGGATAGATCCGCTCCGACCGCTTGTAAGCGTATGGTTTCAGGTTCTATTTCACTCCCTTATTCAGGGTTCTTTTCACCTTTCCCTCACGGTACTAGTTCACTATCGGTCTCTCAGGAGTATTTAGCCTTATCGGATGGTCCCGACAAATTCATACAGGGTTACACGTGCCCCGCACTACTCAGGATACTGCTATCTTACTAATCTTTACCTATACCGGGCTATCACCGTCTTTGGCCTGTCTTTCCAAACAGTTCTAGTTCATTATAGCTCGAATATCGCAGTCCTACAACCCCAATATTGCCGTAACAATATTGGTTTGGGCTAATCCGCGTTCGCTCGCCACTACTAGCGGAATCACTTTTGTTTTCTTCTCCTCCGGATACTTAGATGTTTCAGTTCTCCGGGTTCGCCTCCTTTCGGATAACATGTCTTCAACATGCTGGGTTGCCCCATTCGGATATCTGCGGATCGGTTTGTATGTGCCAATCCCCGCAGCTTTTCGCAGCTTATCACGTCCTTCATCGCCTCTGAGAGCCTAGGCATTCCCCATACGCTCTTATTTAGCTTATTGTACTTTTGTCTTTTTAATGAGTTATAATTGCTCGTTACAATTATTTTGTTTTATTAAATATTTCTATTTAATTATCATGTATCTTTTTTCAATATGTCAATGAACTTCTGACCTCTCGGCCTTGTGGAGAATACCGGAGTCGAACCGGTGACCTCCTGCGTGCAAGGCAGGCGCTCTAGCCAGCTGAGCTAATTCCCCATATACTAGTAGTTAGTACATAGTAGTTAGTAGTTTACCAAACTACCCTCTCAACTTCTAGAATTTCCTTTAATTTAGTAGTCTCAGGCAGACTCGAACTGCCGACCTCTACATTATCAGTGTAGCGCTCTAACCAGCTGAGCTATGAGACTCTACTTAATTATTGATATCTTAAATTAACAGCAAGAGAATAAAACCAATTATTTCTTTTTTTTGATAGCTTCCTATCAGTCGTCTTTCTCTAGAAAGGAGGTGTTCCAGCCGCACCTTCCGGTACGGCTACCTTGTTACGACTTAGCCCTAGTTACCGATTTTACCCTAGGCCGCTCCTTGCGGTGACGGACTTCAGGCACTCCCAGCTTCCATGGCTTGACGGGCGGTGTGTACAAGGCCCGGGAACGTATTCACCGGATCATGGCTGATATCCGATTACTAGCGATTCCAGCTTCACGGAGTCGAGTTGCAGACTCCGATCCGAACTGAGATATAGTTTGTAGATTCGCTCCTTCTCGCGAAGTGGCTGCTCATTGTCTATACCATTGTAGCACGTGTGTAGCCCAGGACGTAAGGGCCGTGATGATTTGACGTCATCCCCACCTTCCTCGCGGTTTGCACCGGCAGTCTTGCTAGAGTTCCCATCTTTACATGCTGGCAACTAACAACAGGGGTTGCGCTCGTTATAGGACTTAACCTGACACCTCACGGCACGAGCTGACGACAACCATGCAGCACCTTGTAAAGTGTCCGAAGAAAAGTCTATCTCTAGACCTGTCACTCTACATTTAAGCCCTGGTAAGGTTCCTCGCGTATCATCGAATTAAACCACATGCTCCACCGCTTGTGCGGGCCCCCGTCAATTCCTTTGAGTTTCATTCTTGCGAACGTACTCCCCAGGTGGGTCACTTATCACTTTCGCTTAGCCACTCAGACCGAAATCCGAACAGCTAGTGACCATCGTTTACGGCGTGGACTACCGGGGTATCTAATCCCGTTCGCTCCCCACGCTTTCGTCCATCAGTGTCAATATATTGTTAGTGATCTGCCTTCGCAATCGGTATTCTATGTAATATCTATGCATTTCACCGCTACACTACATATTCTAACCACTTCACAATAATTCAAGACTAGCAGTATCAAAGGCAGTTCTACAGTTGAGCTGCAGGCTTTCACCTCTGACTTACTAATCCACCTACGGACCCTTTAAACCCAATGATTCCGGATAACGCTTGCATCCTCCGTATTACCGCGGCTGCTGGCACGGAGTTAGCCGATGCTTATTCTTACGGTACCGTCAGCCACCTACACGTAGATGGGTTTCTTCCCGTATAAAAGCAGTTTACAACCCATAGGGCAGTCTTCCTGCACGCGGCATGGCTGGATCAGGCTTTCGCCCATTGTCCAATATTCCTCACTGCTGCCTCCCGTAGGAGTCTGGTCCGTGTCTCAGTACCAGTGTGGGGGATCCCCCTCTCAGGGCCCCTACCTATCGTTGCCATGGTGTGCCGTTACCACACCATCTAGCTAATAGGACGCATACTCATCTCTTACCGCCGAGGCTTTAATCTAAATAACATGCGAAATTTAGATACTATGGGGTATTATTCTTCGTTTCCAAAGGCTATTCCCCAGTAAAAGGCAGATTGTATACGCGTTACGCACCCGTGCGCCACTCGTCAGCAAAAAAGCAAGCTTTTTCCTGTTACCGTTCGACTTGCATGTGTTAGGCCTGCCGCTAGCGTTCATCCTGAGCCAGGATCAAACTCTTCATCGTTAAATTTTTAAGTCTTTCGACTTGTTCTCTTAACAACCAATAGGAATTCTCTCAGTACTCTAAATGATTTATTCTCTTGTTATGAACCAACCGTTTCCAATTGGTTCTTACGCTGTCAATTCAATATGTTAATGAACTTATTTCTTTACTTTTTCTTAACCTTATTTCGTTAAGCGGGTGCAAATATAAAACCCTTTTTTCATTCCCGCAACATCTTTTTGAAAAAATAAATTTATTTTTTTAATGCCGCTTTGTGTGAATGAACTTACCCAAACCTGCCACATTGTGTCCGTTTAGGGGCTGCAAATATAAAACCCTTTTCATTACCACCAAATTCTTTTTAAACTTTTATTGAAGAAATTTTTA
>NZ_SZQF01000013.1 GCF_005869935.1 Winogradskyella algicola | reverse complement strand
CATTGCAGTAGCAAACAAACTGTTAAAACAGGCTTTTGCTATTGCAAAATCAGGATTGCCATATGACGAGAACTTTGTTTCAAAATTAGCTTAATAATGCTTGTTTTTTAACTCAGTTCTTTGTTGTGCGTAGGTTTTATTTTTTATTCAATTCAAATGTTCCTTTGTCTTTTGGGTAGCTTGAATCATATTCACCACTTATTTCAGTTCCGTCATTAACTTTCATTCCATCGTATTCAATGAGCTGTCCATTTCCTATTGACATTTTAGCTTTAAAAAATCTATGATTAGATTCACGATTTTCATTCGGTCGTCTTTTTTGTCCAACGTTATTTCCATTAATATCCGATTCCGAAAAGTTTCCTGATAATTCTACTATTTTATTTTGTCCAGGCTTATAAAGACTCCAAAGATTGTAATAAATCAACGTTTCGCTTTTAAATTCAGCGCTGTGATTTTCAGGAATTGTTGTCAGTACTTTTCCACTAACGAGAGCATATTCAGAACTGTTCCATTTTCCGTTCCAATTTGATTCCGCAAAATTTTCAGGAATTGAAGTTCTATAAACGACTTCGTTTGATATAAACACAAGAACGAAGAGTATCAATATGGTAATTAAAATCCGTTTTAATATTTTCAGAAGCCTATTTTTCATTCAGAGTTCAGTTTTTCTCAACTTACGCACAACGGTTTCGGCTATGAGTAGTTGCGTGGTTTAGCGATTAACTTTGCAAGTACACACCAAGTTGGAAATTCCGCAGGAATTTCCAAAGTAGGCGAGAACAAGCAATTACTTATAGCCATTGTTGTGTGCAGTTTTTATTCGGTTATTCTTTTCTTCAAATCCATTCGTTCGTGCAATATTCTCGTTATTTCAACATAATTTTTTTCCAACGTTCTGTAAAATATTATGTGTCGATTTGCTTTCATTCCGAGAAGCTGCTTTGATATTCCTTTGTAGTTTTTTCCTAATTCAGGGTTTTCCGCAATTTCTGCACAGTTGGAAATCAGTCCATCATAATATTTATCAGCTTGTTTTTCCGACCAAACCTCAAATGTATAATCCCAAATCTTTGATAAATCCTCGACAGCTTTGTTAGTCAATTTATATTCAGCCATTCGAGTGCTTTTTCGCTTTTAGAGATTCCAAATGCTTTTTTGGGTCAAAATCGTGTGCAATTCCGCTGTCAATTCCTTCCTGTATAGCGGTTTTTAAAGCAATTACTTTACTTTCTTCTTCTTCTAAAAGTCTCAATCCAGCACGAATGACTTCGCTAACATTTTTAAACCTTCCTTCACTTATTCGACTTTGAACGAATTGGTCAAAATAATTTCCTAGTGATATTGATGTGTTTTTGTTCATTTGACATAAATTTATTCAAATATACCAAAATTTGGTATAATGACGAATTTTTTCTCAAATTGCACACAACGTGTTTGTGTATGGTTAGTTGCGTGGTTAAGCAACTAATTTAGTAAACAAATACGAACCCGAGAAAATTCCGAAGGAATTTTCCAAATAAGCACGACCAAAGCAATTAATTATACACGGTGTTGCCAGTAGTTATTTTAATTTGCTATTTAATTCCGCTATTTTCTTTTCAGCGTCTTCGTCTCTTTTTTTCTTTTTGATTAATTCTAATTTTGCTTCTAATATTCGTTCAATTCCAAGTAAAATTGTGTCAAAATAAGTTAAACAAATTTGTTCACTCAATTCGTGAATCCCTTTACTCAAAATTGAGTAAATAGCTTTGTTTCTAACCAAAAAATCTGGCAAATAATCTTTAAGACTATTAATTTTATCCGCCATTCTTAATCTCAAATAATCTTCTTCATTCCAATCATCTGAAGTCTTTGCTAATAAATGAGCTTCTTCGATTAAATCCTCAAAAATTCTTCTTAAATAAACAAATGAACCAATTCCAACTCCGTGAGACGCAAGTCCAATAGCTCTTATCAATTCCTTTTGTTTTTCTTTTGATAATACACTTCTATAATTTTTAACTTTCCAAGATTCAAATTCCATTAATGGAACATCTTGTCCTATTTTTATAAAAGTACCTGTTTTTTCAACGTTGAAATGGTCTCCGTCATCATCAGGTTCAGTTGTCGGAATATATTTTCCGAAAAAGGTAAAAACTGTATCATAACGCAAGCACTTAATAGATGTTTTATAAATTCCTCCACTACCTAAAAAATAATCTAAATTTCCATTTTCATATTTTCCAGGATAAAGTTCTTGTGTTACGTATGTCGTTGCAGTTTTACGCAATGGATTATAACCGTTAAACTTGGTTGGAACTTGAAGCATATAGATAAAATCCTCAAAATTTTCTGGATTCACTTCTATTTTTGCATAAAGTGGCGCTTTTAAGTAAAAGTCAAATAGTTCTAGATTCATTTTTATCGTTAAGTTCGGTTTTTCTAATTACTGGCAACGGTCTTGTGTATGAAACGTAGCGTGTAAAAAGACGCTAACTTTTCGGATTTAGCACAAGCCGAATTTTTTATTTTTATGTTTAATTTTCTTTTCTAAATATAACCAAATAAAAAATTTGGCGTACTTTGCAAATAAGCAAAAACCTCTCGGAAAGCCTATAACAGCTATGTTTTATACACGTTGTTGTGCATAGTGCTTTTCACGTTCAGCTTGATTTTCCGATGTTTCTCATTTAGTTCGGATTTAGCGTTGGCAAGACATACTCTTTTGCAATTTTTGGCGTAGCGTTGGCTTGAGCGAATTGCGAATGTGTATGGCTTTTAGCGTTGGATATTTCCACTAACATCTAGCATAAGATGATAAATTCTAAATCCATTATTATCAATGTCCGTGTGTGTCGAAGAATAATGATATTCAAAATCGTCAAAATACTTTTCGTTAGTTAAAGGCTTCGTAGTTTTAATATGTCCGAACGAAGAATTCAAAAGCGAATTAATGTCATTTGTATTTTGGTGAATATCCATTACTTCTACAATAAAACCAATCATTCCATTTACTCTGAAATGAGTAGTGTATTCTTTATCGGTAAATCTTCGGATTCCGTTTTTAATGTATTTAGCATTTAATCCACTTGTTCCTGTTACATATTTGTTGTCCAAAACTTTACACTCTATTGAATAGTATGCTTCTGTTTTATAAACGTCATTAGGCGATTGAATTTTTATATCAGGTCTCTTTATATTCTTTTCAGGAACTTCTGGATTGAAGAAATAGTTGAGTTTTAGGTTTTCCTTAATTAAATTATTGTTAAGATAGTCGTTTACCAATACGTCACGTATTAAATTTTCATCTTTTGGTAATGGAATTTTTGAGTCAACTATCATCGAATAGCATACACTAATTTTATGCATAATATATTCAAAATTCGCATCGTAAAATGGAACTGAACCTTTGAAGTTGGATGCATCAAGACTATTAAACATTGATTGTACTATGTTTTCCGGCAATTAATATTGCATCCCTAAATTCATTTACATCCAAATGTGCTATAGCTTTGTGCCATAGTCTTTTTTCATTAGGCTTTACTATATAAAATCCGTTATTTTCAAAACCTCTAACATCTTTTTGAATGAATAGTTTATCCGTAATTTTTTCAACACCTAATACAGATAGTAGTTCTAGAATAGAAGTGTTTTCTTGTATTGATTGAGATTTGTTATTTATATCTGAATTGATAGGTGCTAATTTGAAGAACAAACCAATTAATTGTCTAGTATACTTTATTTCGACCACTAATTGTTGGTCGATTCTCTTATATATTTCGTTAAAGCTGTTAAGGAATAATTCTATATATGAGGATAAAGTTTTACTATCAATATCCATCGGTTTAAGATTGTTTTCAAAACCCTTATGTTTCATAATTGAAGGAATTGAAACATCAGTTGCATAATCTAAAAGGTCTTTCTCCTGTTTAGAAAATGAAAATGCTGATAAAACTGCTCTATCAAGTTCGGTTTTTTTAGATTCCAGTTGATTGGATAAATTTAAATCCAATAGAATTTCATTGGAATGTATTTTATTCATTATTAATGATAATTCAGTAACCACATCAGAAACTTCCTTTTTGTCAACGAATGGAATATTGAATTTCTCAATATCGTGTGATTCTTCTCGCTCAATACCTAAAGAACTAAATGTTTGAAGTCCAAAATAGGAAAAGAATGAAGAATTGAGAATGCCACAAATTGATTTTAATTGTTTGATATTATTCTTGAGACTTTTTATAGCTGTTAATGAACTTTTAAATACAGCGTCTATCTCGCTAAATGCCGAAACTGAACGAAACATTGTGTCTGTTCCACCTGTTATAAGTAAAAATGGTGCTTGATATAGTTTTTCGTTTCGAGGTCTATGTACAGTTTCATAATCCCACGTATTTCGGATATTCGGATTCAGCCAAAATGGTTCAATATCCTTTCGAGTATCAATAAACGGTTTGCCGATTAAGTGTGTAGAATCGTTTTTGTCTCCACCACCAATCATAGCACCTTGACCAATTAGAAATTCATCTTCGTTACTTATCAAATCTTTAAGTAATGGAAAATTGTCTTTATTGGATAATCTTTTAATTAAATTAAAATCTAAATAAGTTCCATAAACGAGAACTTTCCATAAATAGTCATATTCTTTGAGTTGTTTTTGCGAAACTTTTTTGTAATCTGCTCTTTGTATAGTAAAAACCTTAAATAATGAGAAGAAGCGACTTGGTTTAAGGGTTATATGCTCAACAATATTTTTATCATTATTGCTGTTGCTCGTATAATCATAGAATAGGACAGAAGCAGGTGCTATCGCTTTATCATTAGAGTTATTAAATACTTCTCTGCGAACAGGTGCTAATTCAAACACTTTTCTTAAAGTAAAGCACTCTAAAAAGTATTTTCTAAAGTCTTTTGCGTTCTGATTATATAGAATTTTACTTGTTACAATTAATCCAATGTTGGTATTTGCAGATGCAAAATCGCTTGTACGTAAAACAAATGCTTGCGCTATTTCCTTATTACTTATCTTTATTTCGTTTTCGAAAAGACCTTTTTCTCTTTTTTGTCTGTTCTCGATGTATTTTACATAAAGTGGTTTTTTCTCTTCTCCTTTTCCTCTTTTCCAAGGTGGATTCCCTAGAATAAATGAAAATTCTTTTTTCCTTAAAACTTTATTAAATTCTGATTCTGTATCAAAAAAGTCAGACACAAAGAAGTTTCGATTTTCTAAATGTGGAAATTTAAAATTTTCAATATCAGAAGGGTTTTGATAATCAAGTAAAGTCAAATAAATCGAGAAAACAGCAACATTTATAGCGCTTTTATCTTTGTCAACTCCAAAGATATTATCTGAAGCTAATTTCTTTAAATCTTCTTTATATTGGTCTATGTTAGTTTTATAATTAGGATTTTTTGCCTGATACTTTTCGATAATTTTTCTTAAAGTTTCAACTAAAAAAATACCTGAACCACAAGCTGGGTCTAAAACTTTACAATCATAACCTTTGTAATTGGTGAATTTTTTTTCTACAGTTTCTGCTAAAATATAATCTACTAAAAATAATGGTGTATAATATGCTCCTTGTTTTTCTTGTTCATCGACTCCAATAAATAGTTCATAAACATTGCTAATAAATTCGACTGGAATAATTGAAAAATCATAAAGATTAAACAATGATTTTTGTCCTGTTCCTACATTATCGCCAGAAAGTAATTCGATTAATGTCGTAAAGCATTCATTAGGAATTGATTCAATATCAGTTTTAGATAAAGGGAATAAGTCTCCGTTAAATTTATCTTTCAGGTATTTAAAGAATTTTTGTACTTGATTTTTGTCTGATAATATTGAGCAAAATTCTGAATTAGTCCAAATTCGTGATTTACCTTTCTTCTCAAAATCTAGTTTAATTTTTCTGTCAATGATATATCTTACAAAGATAATCTTCCCGATTAATGAGTTTGCGTGTTCAGAAGATAAAGATTGAGATATAAGAATATCTCTAGCGGATTTTATGTTACTTAATAAATGAAAATCAATACGGTGTTTCGAATCAAAATCAGATTGATACTTTTCCCAAGTCTTTCCAGTTACTATTTCGAAATATTTGAAGTCATTTAATTTATCTTCATTTCCAAATAGTTTAAGAGTTTCTTTGTTTGTCAGATATTCAAATCCATTATATATTTCAACAGAATCTTGTTCTGAAACGATAACAATTGGTGTCTCGTTAAAATTCCAAATCTCTTTTAGCTTTGATTTTTTTTGAGTCCCTAGATTTTCAAAGAAAAGAATGAAAGGTTTGTTGTCTATACAAAAGAAAGCATCAGGTTTAATAACGTTATTTAGAAGCCTTTCTACTCTATTAGAAAATAGTTGACTTCTATCTTCGCCAGCGAGATATAAACCTTTCTCTTTGGTTAGGTTTAATTTGTCGAATATTTGATTTAGATGTCTCAACTCGCTTTTTCAGTTTTTGGACTGGATATTAATGTGCGAACGTCAACTTCTAATACTTCGGCAATTTCTTTTAAAGTTTCAAGCGATGGTTGTCTAGCATTGTTACACCACAAGGATATTGTAGACTGGTTTTTGTTTAATTTTTCAGCTAACCATTTGTTTTTAACATTAAGTTCAGCCAATACAACACGAATTCTATTAAGTTCCTTATTTGCCAAAATATTTGGATTTTAAGCAAATATATTTAGAATTTAGGTCATTTTCTATTTTTCGGTTCGGTTTATTTTGAGCGTTGGCAAAGAACAGCTCTTTTGGTTTTTTCAGCGTTGGCTTATGTGTCGGCAAAAAACCAAATGTGCTGTTTGTGCGGTTGGCTTTTTTAGTTCAAATGTTGATGTTTTGCACGATTTTCCGCATTATGCACAACGGTTTCGGCTATGAGTAGTTGCGTGGTTTAGCGATTAACTTTGCAAGTACACACCAAGTTGGAAATTCCGCAGGAATTTCCAAAGTAGGCGAGAACAAGCAATTACTTATAGCCATTGTTGTGTGCAGTTTTTATTCGGTTATTCTTTTCTTCAAATCCATTCGTTCGTGCAATATTCTCGTTATTTCAACATAATTTTTTTCCAACGTTCTGTAAAATATTATGTGTCGATTTGCTTTCATTCCGAGAAGCTGCTTTGATATTCCTTTGTAGTTTTTTCCTAATTCAGGGTTTTCCGCAATTTCTGCACAGTTGGAAATCAGTCCATCATAATATTTATCAGCTTGTTTTTCCGACCAAACCTCAAATGTATAATCCCAAATCTTTGATAAATCCTCGACAGCTTTGTTAGTCAATTTATATTCAGCCATTCGAGTGCTTTTTCGCTTTTAGAGATTCCAAATGCTTTTTTGGGTCAAAATCGTGTGCAATTCCGCTGTCAATTCCTTCCTGTATAGCGGTTTTTAAAGCAATTACTTTACTTTCTTCTTCTTCTAAAAGTCTCAATCCAGCACGAATGACTTCGCTAACATTTTTAAACCTTCCTTCACTTATTCGACTTTGAACGAATTGGTCAAAATAATTTCCTAGTGATATTGATGTGTTTTTGTTCATTTGACATAAATTTATTCAAATATACCAAAATTTGGTATAATGACGAATTTTTTCTCAAATTGCACACAACGGTTTTGGCTATGAGTAGTTGCGTGGTTTAGCACTTAACTTTGCAAGTACACACCAAACTGAAAATCCGCGAGGATTTTCAGAAGTAGGCGAGAACAAGCAATTACTTATAGCCATTGTTGTAAGCAGTTTTTTTATAGTTGATTTATGTATCCAATAACTTTGGATTCAGGTTCGTAAAATACATATAAATATCCGTGTCCAAAGTGTAGATAAGGGTCAAATGATTCTTTATCTAAAATCTCTTGTCCATTTACAGTTTCAGAGTCATCAATATCTCCTATCTGAAATAGAAATTCCATTTTGTTTCCAGAAATTGGGCAATTAAGCCAATTTTCATCGTGAATCCAATTCGGTATTCCAGTGTGACCAATTTCTCCAGGCACCATATCAAATTCGTGAACTCCAACTTTTATTTTCCTTGAAGGTGCATTTTCAACCTTGAAATTCAATTTCTTATATTCAATATAGGCATCATAAGGAATGTCCTCAAATAATTGATGGAAATTCGAATCTACATTATCTCTTATCAATTTGGGTTTTTTTGGATTAGAATAGTCAAAAAACACAGGTGATTGCAGGTCAATGAATATTGGGCAAACTAAATGTAAGTCAAAATCAATTTGCGGAAAATATGCTTCTTTTTTAGATATATATCCGATATAGACTATAGGACTTGTTTCTAATTCTGGAATATTAATTTCGGAACTTGCTTTTCCACCAATTGAGTTAATTCCGTTGTCGTCCAAAATCAAACTTGCTTTGTCCGAAGCAGATTTTTTCTTAAATATTTTTGATAGTATGCTCATTTCTCAAATTGCTTACAACGGTTTTGTGTATGGCTCGTTGCGGAAAATCAGCTATGATTTTCCGCCGTAACCGAAAGATAGCAAATTGCAATGAATTCCGATTAGGAATTCAGCCGCAATGAGCTATACACGTTGTTCTACGC
>NZ_SZQF01000012.1 GCF_005869935.1 Winogradskyella algicola | reverse complement strand
CTCATTGCAGTAGCAAACAAACTGTTAAAACAGGCTTTTGCTATTGCAAAATCAGGATTGCCATATGACGAGAACTTTGTTTCAAAATTAGCTTAATAATGCTTGTTTTTTAACTCAGTTCTTTGTTACCTGCTGGCTTTTCTTTCCGCAAACTTGCTAGCGTTGGCAAAGACATACTCTTTTACAGTTTTGGTGAAGCTTGGATGATGCGACTGTAAATGTGTATGGCTTTTAGCGTTGGCTTAACGAGGTCCCACAAATCGGTCGCCATTAAAATGAATCATATGACTAGGCATTTCACAAATCCATATTTCAGTTTCCCACGCAATCTTTTTTGACCATTTTTTGAATTCCGAAAAGTCTGGAAATGCTGTAACATATATTTTTCCTGCATCACACTTTTCAAGTAGTTCTTCTAATTCGTGCATTCTTTTTGGCGAAACTGGTCCGTGAGATGTAACTGCTTCAATTAAATAAAGCCAATTCTTTTCACGATGATATAAAACAACATCAGGTAGTTTACTATGTTGGTCGATTGGAATTCCTATTTCTGCTAAAGTTTTTTTATCAGCATAAAGGTCTTTTGTTTCTGTATCTCCTAAATAAAGTAATTCGCTACCTTCTGCAAATTCAGGTAAAAACTGCTCAACGACAGCAGCTTGAACTTCGTTATGTTTACCAGGTGAAAGTTTTAAAATTTTACCATTTGGCAATGTTACTGGAACTCTATCAACAGCTTTTCTTTTCGCATATTTCTTCGATAAATCTCCAATTGACGCTTTAAATTCTTTTGAATTTGCTTTCCAATTTTTTGTTCCAAAGGTTTTAATTACTTCCAAAGCTTCTTTAGAAATTCCATAATGTGCTCTTGGACTATTTACAGGTAAATCAGGAATGTCAGGATTGTAATTAGCAATTCGAGCTTGAACGAATTGATGAAGAACAAATCTTCTAAATGTCTCTCTTGTATTTGGTGCATAATTTCTATCGTAGTTGTCAGCACTAAATTTCATTATGCCTTTACTTACTCCAAGACTGATTTTTTCTGCGTTTTCCCATTTGTCAGTTTCCTTTATGTTGCAAAGAGCTAAAAGTGTTACAGCTGACATTTCATTTTGCTGCGATTTCGGTAGTCCTAAATCTTTTAGGATAATTTGGGCTTCTTCAATTTTATTCATTAACTGCTAAAATGTTTTGTTCTAACCATTGATTAACAATGGAATCGATTTTTTCTTGAGAAAAATCATTTTGTTCAATAAGTGTATTACCAACTTCTCTTATTACTTCAATTTTTGGAAATGGCATTAATCGTATTTCTGTGGCACTAACGTTTACATTTCCGTTGAAAGTTCTAAAGTATGTGTCAAATACTTTTGAGTTTAAAATTGCGGAAATTCCAACAGCTTCATTTTCTTGAAGCTCACCATCAAGTCTATATATGTAATTAAGTTTGTTCTCTATTCCAATAAAATCACTATCGTTAAATCTCGAAAAATAGGGTGAAGCTATTAATCTACTTTTATCATCTTTAGAACTAAATCGTCTTAAAAAAACATAGTTTTTGTTAACGGTCAGCATCTTTTTGGAAACTTCTGTTTTGTTAATATATTGGCTTTTGTCAGGTGCAAAATTTGGCCATTCAGCTTTCATTTTTGTAACGTTATGCAACCAATAAAGAGGTGCTAAAAAAACGGTTGAGTTTTGGTAGTTGTCAAATAAAAATTCTCTGGAACGAAATGAAACTACTGGACCAGTCGAAATTTGGATGCCAAAGTCAATTAGATTGTTATTCCAAGATTTGAACAAATGGATTACATTTTCTTCATATTCTGTTGTTGGAAGATGAAGTATTTTTGCTTTAGAGTTTAAATCAATTAAATCACTAACATCAAAAGTCTTTTGTAATGGCTCTTGAATGTCTTTAAGACCTTCTGAAGTTGATACAATAACTTCTGTTAAATTGTCTTTACTTCCTTTTAAAATTAAAGTCTCCTGTAGAACGCTATCTCTGTCAAAAGTTTCGCTACGTGATTTAAAAAGGTGAATAAAATTTAAATTGATATTACTGAAAAAATAATCTCTAAAAGAATTAAAATATTGACCAGAAGCGAAGCTTCTTGGTACAATATATATTAGTTCTCCATCATTTTTTAAGAGATTAACTGAAACAGCTAAAAAGAATGAATAAATATTTGGTTGACCCTTTACTAAATTCTGTAAAAGTTTAACTCTTTTATCATCTTTCGCAAGTTTAAAATATGGTGGATTTGAAATTATATAATCAAAAGTCTCAATGTGATTTTCCATTGATTTTGCCATATCTTCAATGAAATCACTTGTCAAAAGTGTATAGCTGAATTTTACTCCTCTTTCTTTAGTCCATAGCTTTAAATGTTGTAAAGATTGCTCTGTGTAAGGAAATAGTGTAATGTCAGTTTCATAAGCAACTAATTGGATTGAGTTTAAATCAAATTCAATTAATTTTTCGATTAGCGAACAAGTTAAAATCGCAGTTCCACAACCTGGGTCAAGAATAGAAATATCTCTAGAATTCGGTTCGGTTGCAATACTTCCCATAAAATTGGAAATTTCAGTTGGTGTAAAGAATTGTCCTTTTCCTTTTTTATGTTCTTTAGAAACAGTAGAAGTGTACTTAACGCCAAGTATATCAGCAAATCTGCTTGGTAAAGTGTCTTTGTTTTTTTCTATTTCTAACGTTGTTTGCATAGTTCCAAAGTTACAAATTTAGTCGTGAGTGTTGGCAAAAAAACAGCTCTTTTATTTTTTTAAGCGTTGGCTGATGTTTCGGAAAAAAATAAATGTGCTGTTTGCGCGATGGCTTTTCAGCTTGCAGGTAACGGTCTCGTATAACCGTCAGTTACGGGTTAATATGCGTTAATTTTCGGTTTGGCACTGGCTTTAGCAATTCCGAGTGGATTCGGACGTAGTCGAATCCGCCGTAATTGCGGTTATACATTGTTATATAGAAGTTGTACCTATATTCCCTAAAATTCACTTTAATTACTGTATTTCAGTATTTTACATATTTTTGTAAAGCAAAATAATGCAAAGAAATACAAGAAAAAGCACCTAATGTTATACCAAAAGTTGTACCTTAGTATCGCAATGCACCAGATTGCACACTATAAATCTAAGGGAAATTATGGCTTCGGTAAAGATTATTCTGAGAAAAGACAAGATAGACAAAACAGGCGATGCACCTCTATATCTTAGAGTAATCAAAGACCGTAGAACAAAGTTTATTTCTTTGAGTCTTAAACTGCATCCCAATGAATGGGATGATGACAAACAAAAGGTAAAGAAGAACCATCAAAACTCTACCAGGTTAAATGCTTATATCTCAAAAAAGGTAGCGGATGCAGAAGGGGAAATTGCCGACTTAGAAAGACGTAATCAATCCACCTCAGCAAGACGAATTAAAGAAGCTATCAAAGGCAAGCCTTTAATTAATTTCTTTGACTTTGCTTTTGACAGATGCGAGAAGCTAAAAGATACAGTAACCCTTTCCACTTACAGAAGTTATAAAAATAACATTGAGAAGTTTGAAAGGTTTGTAGGCCATAGAGAATTGATGTTTGATGACATCACAGCCACAACCTTAAAAAACTACGCTTCTTATTGCAGTTCGAAATTAGGCAATAACAACACTACAATTAATTACGCTTTTAGAATCTTAAACTTAATGTTTCGAGAAGCTAAAAGAGAAGACCTTATTTCCAACGAATTAGCACCCTTTACCAAATTCAAGGTAAAGAAAAATAAAACTACTAAACGCTACCTAAATGCAGAACAGTTTGATGCCTTTATGAATTTAGAAGTTCCAGACAAGCATAAAGCACAAGTCATTAAGGATATGTTTGTTTTTTCTGTATTCTCTGGTGGTTTAAGGTTCGGCGATGTTATCGAGTTACAATGGAAAAACTATGATAAGAAAAATCATCGTATCACTAAAACAATACGCAAGACCAAAAGGCAACACAGCCTAAGAATAGGGCAAAAAGCTATTGACATTCTGGACAGATATGCGACAGAAAATAAAAGTCAAAACGATATTATTTTTCCATTTGCAAAAATAGACGAACAGTACTTTAAGGATAGAGAGCATAGAAGTCTAATTACTAATAGGGCTATTTCACTCAGTAATATGTATCTCAGTAGAATGGGTAAACAGTTAGAACTACCGTTTAACTTATCCTTTCATATAAGCCGTCATACATTCGCTACGAGAGCCTTAAACAATGGTATGCGTATAGAACACGTATCAAAATTAATGGACCATACGGACATAGGTATAACACAAGTCTACGCTAAAATCATAAGTAGCGAATTAGATAACGCAGTAGATAAATACATTAACTAATTACATATGCATCATAAACCAATCAATAATACATTAAAGGCATATTTCAATAATATTTATGAGCAGGCAAAGAATAAAGCAAGAACTGACTTTGATGCAAATATTGCTAACAAAACAACAAACCTAAACGGTTTTGAAGCTTTAAAGCTTTACATAAAAGAAAATGACAACATTAAGGCGCTTATCGAAAAAGATAAGCATCCGTACTATGTAAAAAACCACAGTACAGAAAATTGGTTATTAACTCAGTTTGCCAGCAGATACTTTCTTTTGGGAGAAGATGAATCGCAAGAGTTTATTAATTCTGTTTATTTAGGCGAATACCAAAGTTTGTTGTTTACTCAAATTCACAATTTAGAAAAGGAAATACCACAATACACGTTTCAGCAATTTTTGAATGGCGAAAAATGCAAATACTATTTCCAGTTTGATGAGTCTTACAATATTGAGCGTGAAGATTACTATGATATTTTAGAATGGCAATCAAACAGCTTAATCGACATAGTTTCAAATGAGACGGTTTATGTTATCAATAGGTATCAGGAGAAATTGAAAACTATTGATAATCCATTAGACTTTATTGCTGAAGAATTTAGGATTATTGAGGATGAACTATTACCAGAAATAAACAATGCAAAGACGATAAAAACAATTCTTTCCAAGCTGTTTTTATTTAACGAGTTCGACTTAAAAACTTTTGAAGATGAAAAGTTACTCAAAAGCTATGCTTTATTTCACGGTACTAAAGTTGACTTCAAAAAGATAACCCCTGAATCTGTTGGCAATATTTTGACGAAACTAAAACAACCGTTAAACGGTCTTATTGGCAATGAATACACAATTTTCTACACTATCGAAAACCTTGCATTTTGGTTAGAAGATGTTATTAAAGGTAAATCCCACAAGCAAGTCTTTAGCTTTCCAAATTGGAAACAAGAACTGGAAGAAGCAATCGAAAAAGGAAAAAAGGAGGCAGATACTATCCAAGAAGAGATTAGCGACTTTGCTTACTTATCGAACCACTCTAAAAAGGAAATTAAAACGTATCTCTTTGAACGTTTCGAAGAGTACAGAACGCTATTCAATAATTTCGAACCAAAACAAGTTTTTGCGTTGCTAAAAGAGGATAGTCAAAAAGCCTTGTATTCATCATTTAAGGTTAATTGTTTCTTTAATAATGATGACCAGAAATTCAAGGACGACCTAACGGAAGCTGTAAAAATAGATGCTGTTCTTTGGGAAGTAACAAGCATATATTACGACATTTTTGATAGCAAGACTTTTCAAACCTCTGGGAATAATTATGCAACTACTAATATTATGTTCTTATTGCATCAGATGGTTTTAGACAAAGAAATCTATAATGAGCTTCAGCAGTCTTTAGATGATTTTATGCAACATTTTCATTCCCTATCCCTTCCTTTCCCATTGCATATTGAAAACTCAAGAGAACAATTTGCGAGATTGTTTCATAAGGGGATTTCAAGACTTCAAGAAGTTCTTAATGAAGCAGAACCCACTAAGAAAATGCTATATCTACAAAGTAGAATTAAAGAGTTGAGACAGCGCGAATTTCAAATGACGAGATATAGGGAAATGGGTTACGGTAGTAAAGGAGAAGAAAAATATCCAAAACTTTTACGAGAGTTCTTAAATATAGAAACAGACTTTATCCGTGAAACAAGTGCCATTAAGGAAGTTGTGGTTTTAGAGCAACCTCAGCCCAAACTATTAGCACCGAAAAAAATTGATAACCTGGATGATTTACTTTCTAAGGATAAGGTAGAGTACATACTAAATCTTTTTGAATCCATTGGCATTACTCAAGATAACAAATCAACTTTGGGAACAAAACGCAAGGGAGCTATAAGAGGTATTGTGGAAGCTTTGCGAGAGAAAGGTATTTTGCACGATATTGACTTACATAAACTAATAAAGTTAGTGGCGAAAAAAATTGAATTAGAAATTGCTTCAAAATTAGATGCATCCAATACATCAGATAGATATTATAAAATAACCTTAGACTACATAAAAAGCAATCCATTCAAATAAAAACAGCTATTTATAAGGTCTTATAAGGACTACCTTTTTAGTCCTTATACACTTGCACAGATTTGCACCATAATAATTTGTTTAACACTTAAAAACAGTAATTATGGAAGCAGTTATTCTTTCCAAAGACCAATACCAAGAACTTTTAGGGCGTATTGACGAAATCAACTCTAAAATTGTAGATGCATCTAAGAAGCCAGAAGACACGTTCTTAGATAATGCCGACTTCTTACAGCTTATGCACATCAGTAAGCGTACCGCTCAAACGTGGCGTGATGAAGGTAAAATATCATTTTCTCAAATTGGGAATAAGATATACTACCGTATGTCAGACGTACAAGCTCTACTGAATAAGAACTATAATAAGGCATTCAAAAAGACACGCTAATTACTTCGGTTTTTAGCGGTTTTCTTTTTGTAGTTCCTATGTATCTGCCGTACCTGTTTTGTACGATACTATCAAATCCAAAGTCACCATTGACAACCTACCTAATATTTTCTATGCCGGAAAGCTTCAAAATATAGATTGGGCGGGTTTCCTATGGCGTCCTATTCAGAACAAAAAGGCATTTGTAATAGGCTATAAAACGGAGTTGCAAAATATACATCTTAAATTATACGGTAGCGAATTGCAAATTGAGAACTCATTGCAAAAGTTCCTTATGGGTAACAATTATCAAGATTTCACTTTTACGCAGGTTTTGACTGCGCTTGATACACTCAATAAGCAACTTCCCATAGACTTTTATAAAACCACCCTTTTAAGGGCAGATATAGGTTTTGTGATTAATCACGACACCGCACAAGAAATTAACAGCTGGTTGGACTATAAAGGAAAACGACCCTTGCCGATGATTAAAAATAATCGTGTTTATGGTAGTGAGTTCAGGCAGACTAATAATAAATTCAAAGTTTATGATAAAACCTTTGAAGCAAACAAAACGTCTGGTGTAAAACTCGATGAACAATTAATGCGGGTAGAATTGAAAGGCAATAATCGATACTTCAATAATCGTAAAAATCCTATTGGCATTTATACTGTGCAGGATTTGATAGACCCTATCAAGTATAAGTTACTGGCTAATGAGCTTCTTAATTTTTATAGCGCAATAAAGAAGAATGGCAATTTTGATTTCTCTAAATGCTCAACTAAAGAAACACGCTTGTACGGCTATATGAATTGTAATGTATCAAATAAAGCAATGAAACAGTATCATAAGGAAACCTACAAAAAAGACCGTTCACAGTACTTAAAATTATTAGCGAAGCATCAAGACCTACAAGCAGAAAATATAGTATTAGAAAAGCTTAAAGCGAAAGCGTACTACTCGATAAACAATTGAGCCATTTTTAAGACGTGTAGTATAGTCTAAAATAGGGGTAAAAAACACATCTCTAATTAGTATAAATAAATATCTAACGAAACCTTTAGGATGAAGCATCAAATATCAATACATTTAACCTTTAAAGGACAAGTCATAGATAGGTTAATTATGGGTACAACTAAAAGTCTCAAAGTAAAAGAAGATTACTCGCTTTACAATAGATTACTTGAAGAGAGGAAGTCAGTATTTACAGAGGTTATAGAGGTTAATAAGGTTGGTAATAATGCTAATACATTAAGCCAAATAGAAGATGTTAAGCAGGAAGTGTTATCTAAAGAGGTAATACTTATTGTGGATGTCAAACTCAATAATCACAACTTCTTTCAGTTTAAACTGCGTTGTAAAGATTACATACCTAATCCTTTTTTTCGTTTCGATAGTGATGGAGAAACACACAGAAATCGTATAGAAGGCATTCCTTTTGAAGAGCAGGCAATAACACCGCCACACTTTCATAAGTTCAATGAAAGTGGCATTGAGATAGCTTATAAAACAGAGAAACTCTTAGATGAAAATGAAAGGAAAGCGTTAGAAGATATTAACCTATGTATCATTCATTTCTTTCACGAATCTAATACAAGATTAAAAGAAGATAGTTTTCCAGAAGTAAAAATATTGTCTAATTCATTAGGGCTTTCATTCAAAAGTGACGACCCAAATGAGAATATAGATTATGTATGAATATAGATGCAATACTTTCAGATATTAAGAATAGTTTTACTGGTATTTGGAGAACAAAACGACGTGGGAAGTCTTTAGAGATAATTACACCATACGCAACAACTAATAATAGGTTTGTATCAGTCTTTTTACTACAAAGAGATGGCAACTATATAATCTCAGATGGTGGTTGGATTAATTCTGGTATGTATGATAATAATCCTTCAAATGATGAATCTTGCTTTCATAAGGTGCTGTTTCATTTTCAAAACGCTTATGATATTAAAGAAACTAATTCTAAAGGTAAATCCAGCGATACAGTAAATCATTACTATGTTAAGGCCACAAATCAAATTGATATTGCTTCTAAAATATTTGACTTAGCAACTTTTGTACAAAACATAGCGAGTGTTTCTCAAATTGCATTTGAAGACAAAGAAGAAAAAGAGACAAAAGCAAGGTTTGTTTCATTGGCTAATGATTATATAAAATCAATTGTGACACCAGAGCAAATTAGATTTAATAGCTACTTAAACGCTGAGAAAAAAGAAATTAAGTTTAATGCAATGTACTATAGGAATCAAAATGAAATAACGCTCTTGAACTATGTAACAGGCAGTACTGTTTCCTATTTTTCAAATAGTATTTTCAAAGCAAATACACTATTTGAAATGGCTGATGAGTCTATTTACAGAGAACACGTAAGTAAAAAAATAGCTCTTGTTGATACTAATGCTACTGGATTTGTGAAAGAAAAGATTGCCCATTATTTAATCCATTTACAAAAGCATACCGGTACAGAAACCTTAGAATGGGTTAACAGAGATAAATTAGCTTCAATACTTTAAAAATTTGGTTATGACAAGTCTTAATTCAGTTTCATTAGGTAAAAGACTCAAAGAACTACGAGAGTCCAAAGGTTTTATGCAAAGAGAAGTAGGTGCAATTATAGATGTAGATGGTGCATTTATTAGTAAAATAGAAAGTGGTGAGAAGCCTATAAATAGAAATCATTTAAAAAAGCTCAGTTCTTTTTTTCAGATTAACGAGAAAGAGTTACAGGTCTTATGGTTAGCAGATAAGGTTAACAATGTTTTAAAAGACGAACCATATAAAAACCAAGTAATAGAATTAATCAATAACAACAACTAACAATACCAACACATAAATGTCAGAAGAACAACGTAAACTACTTGAAAAACAATTATGGGCTATTGCCAACCTACTTAGGGGCAAAATGGATGCAGACGATTATAGAAACTACATCTTAGGCTTTATATTCTTTAAATACCTATCAGAGAAGTTACACATTTACGCAGATGAGATACTTGCGCCTGATAATCTAACCTACGAGCAATTAGATGAAAACTCAGATAATGGTAGGCTGTATATTGATGCAGTAAAAAAAGCCTGTGTAAAGAATTTAGGCTACTTTTTAAAACCAAGCGAATTATTTACTTCTATTGCCCAAAAAGGAAATAACCTTACCGAAATAGAAACCAATGAAAATGATGAAGCTACACAGTTTTTCATTATTGAAGATTTAGAGCGTATTCTAAATAACATTGAGCAGAGTACAATGGGTACAGACTCAGAAGATGATTTTATTAAGTTATTTGAGGATTTAGATTTAACCTCTGGAAAGTTAGGTAGAACCGTAAAAGCCCAAAATGAAACCATTGCAAAAATCATTACGCATCTTGATGAAATAGATTTTAAACTAAAAGATACTGAGAGTGATTTATTAGGCGATGCATACGAATATTTAATTGGTGAATTTGCTTCCAGAGCAGGTAAAAAAGCAGGTGAATTTTATACACCACAAGAAGTAAGTACCATACTTGCAAAAATTGTAACCACTCGTAAAAAACGCATAAAGTCAGTATATGACCCAACCTGTGGTAGTGGCTCACTCTTATTACGGGTATCCAAAGAAGTAGATGATGTAGGTATGTTTTACGGTCAAGAATTAAACCGTACTACCTACAACCTCGCACGTATGAATATGATATTACACGACGTGCATTATAGCAAGTTTGATATTAAACAAGAAGATACCTTAGAAGAGCCTCAGCATATGGAAATAGACCTAAGGGCAGAGGCTATTGTAGCAAATCCACCGTTTTCTGCTAAATGGAGTGCAAAAGGTATTTTTAGTACAGATGATAGATTTAGTCAGTATGGTAAGTTAGCGCCTAAAACCAAAGCAGATTTTGCCTTTGTTCAGCATATGATACATCATTTAGATGAAAATGGAATAATGGCAACGGTGTTACCTCACGGTGTCCTATTTAGAGGAAGCTCAGAAGCACATATAAGACGTTACTTAATAGAAGATAGAAACTATATAGATGCTGTTATTGGCTTACCTGCAAATATCTTTTTCGGTACAGGTATTCCAACCGTTATTTTGGTGATTAAAAAATGTAGAGAAGTTAATGAAGATGTATTATTTATAGATGCAAGTAACGAGTTTGAAAAACAAGGTAAAGACAACAAACTACTACCAGAACACATCAATAAAATTGTAGACACCTATACCAATAGGACAGTTATAGATAAATACAGTTATAGGGCTACCTTAAAAGATATAGAAGATAACGATTACAACCTAAACATACCACGCTATGTAGATACCTTTGAAGAAGAAGAACCTATTGATATTAATGCAATAGCAGAAGAAATTCAAGCGTTAGATATAGAAATTGCTGAAACAGATAAACGTATTGCTTCCTATTGTAAAGAGTTAAATATTAAAACACCTTTTTAGTATGGCTAATATAAATAAAGCATTACCCATATTAAGGTTTCCAGAGTTTTATAATAAATGGGAATTAAAGTTCTTTTCTGATGTAGTTAAGGTAAATCAAGGTTTAGCTATTTTGAGAAGTGAAAGGTTTTTAGAATATGCAGAGAATAGATTGCCATATATCACTATCCCTGCTTTGGAGGGAAAAAGAATTGAATATATTGAAAACCCTAAGACATCTGTAATTTGTGAAAAAGAAGATATTATTATTACAAGAACAGGTAGTGGATTAGGTCAGATTTGGACAAATAATTACGGTGTTTTTCATAATAACTTTTTTAAAGTTGAACCAATCAACAAAAAAGAAGTAGTCAAAAGATTTCTTTATTATTATCTTCTAACCAATACAGTACAAAGAAAGATGTGGGTTTCTGCTGGAGTTGGTGCTATTCCAGACTTAAACCATAGTGATTTCTACTCTATACCTTATTATAAAACAGAATTTAAAGAACAACAAAAAATAGCATCATTTCTTACAGATGTAGATGATAAAATTACCAAACTAACCAAAAAGAAAACCCTTTTAGAGCAATACAAAAAAGGTATAATGCAAAAAACCTTTAGTCAAGCATTAAGATTTAAAGATGATAATGGTAATGAGTTTCCTAAATGGGAATTAAAGAAATTAAGTGATTTAGGTGTAACCTTGAACGGTCTAACAGGTAAAACAAAAGAAAACTTTGGTAGTGGTAAACTTTATATTCAATACAAACAGATATTTGATAGTTCAAAAATTAATATTGAAGATTGTGGTTTCGTTGAAATCACACCTTCAGATAATCAAACCAAAATGAAATATGGTGATGTATTTTTTACTACATCTTCTGAAACACCAAATGAAATAGGTACAGCATCAGTTTTATTAGATGAAGTAGAAGAAATGTATCTAAATAGTTTTTGTTTTGGTTTTAGGGTATTACAATCTGTGTTATATCCATCATTTAGCCAGTTTCTTTTTAGAAGTAATAGTTTTAGAAAAAAAATGATTCCTTTAGCACAAGGTAGTACAAGGTATAATATTTCAAAATCTTCTTTCCTTAAATTAAAAGTTTATTTGCCATCTATTGAAGAACAAATTAAAATAGCAAATTTTTTATCAGATATAGATGTAAAGATTGAAGTCTTAAATACCAAAATAGAACATAGTAAATCCTTTAAAAAAGGATTATTGCAAAAGATGTTTGTATAAATTATGACAACACAACCAGAACAAGTATTAGAAAATAATTTAATAAGCCAACTCATTGGTTTAGGCCATAAATCAGTTGTTATAAAAACAGAAGATGATTTATTAAGCAACCTAAAAACACAATTAGAAAAGCACAATAAGACCAAATTTACAGCTTCAGAATTTGATAGAATATTAATTCATCTATCTAAAGGAAACATCTTTGATAAGGCCAAAACACTACGTGATAAATATGTACTTCAAAAGGATAATGGAGATAAAGTATACATAGAGTTTATCAATCAAGACTTTTGGTGTCAGAACCAATTTCAAGTAACTAATCAAATTGCTATTAATGGCAAAAGAGAAAACCGTTACGATGTTACTATCCTTATTAATGGATTGCCATTAGTTCAAATAGAATTAAAGCGTAGAGGTATTGAACTCAAAGAAGCGTTTAATCAAATACAACGCTATCAAAAGGAATCTTTTGCCTTTAACAATGCTTTATTCAACTATGTTCAAATATTTGTGATTAGTAACGGTGTAGATACTAAGTATTATGCAAATAGTCCAAGACAAAGTTTTAAACAAACCTCATTTTGGAGCAAAGAGAATAATGCAAAAATCACGCAGTTAGACAAGTTTGCTAATATCTTTTTAGAGCCTTGTCATATTGCTAAAATGATCACTAAGTATATTGTTTTACACGAAAGTGATAAGATATTAATGGCGCTTAGACCTTATCAGTTTTATGCTGTAGAAGCTATAATTGACAGGGTAAAGAATAGTGATAAGAATGGGTATATCTGGCATACTACAGGTTCAGGTAAAACACTAACATCATTTAAGGCAAGTCAGATACTAACAAACAATCCTAAAATTAAAAAGGTAGTTTTTGTAGTTGATAGGCAAGATTTAGACGACCAAACTGTTAGAGAGTTTAGAGCATTTGATAAAGATAGTATTGATGGTACAGAAAATACTAAAATGCTAATCAATCAATTTTTAGATAATAGCAGACCATTATTAGTTACCACCATACAAAAGCTAAATAGTGCTATCTCAAAGGCTAAATTTAGAAAGCAGATTGAAGCCTTAAAAGATGAAAAAATTGTTTTCATTTTTGATGAATGTCATCGTTCACAGTTTGGCGACACACATCAACGCATTGTAAACTTCTTTACTAATCATCAATTATTTGGTTTTACAGGCACACCAATATTTGTAAAAAATGCGATTAGTAAAAAGAGCGTTAAACAAACAACAGCTAATCTGTTTCACGAATGTTTGCATCAATATGTTATTACAGATGCTATACGTGATGAAAATGTATTAAAGTTTTCAATAGAGTATTACAATGTATTCAAGTCAAAAGAAGGTATTGATGATACCAAAGTGGAAGACATTAATAAACAAGAAGTGTATGAAAGTGATGATTACATAAGCTCAATAGCTAATTACATCATAGCTAATCATAACCGTAAAACGCATCATAGAACATTTACAGCGATGTTTTGTGTAAGCAGTGTAGATATTCTTATAAAATATTACGAGCTGTTTAAAGCCAAGAAAGAAGCTGGAGAACATCGATTGAATATTGCTACTATTTTTTCTTACAACGTTAATGAGCCAGATAAAGATGCGGATGGTCAAATACAGGAGGAAGATGTAAATGATGACAAGCCTGTTAACAAACACAGCAGGGATAAATTAGACGAGTTTATTGCAGATTATAATAAACAGTTTGGTTCTAAACATTCTACAAAAGACGGTAATGCTTTCCTAAATTATAAAAAGGATATTTCTAAGCGTGTTAAGAATAAACAGATTGATATTTTATTAGTGGTAAATATGTTTTTAACAGGTTTTGATAGCAAGTCTTTAAATACACTCTATGTAGATAAAAACTTAAACTATCACGGTTTAATACAAGCCTATTCACGTACCAATAGAATATTAAATGAGAAAAAATCCCAAGGTAATATTTTAGCATTTCGCAATTTAAAGAAAAACACAGATGATGCTATTGCTTTGTTTTCAGACAAAAAAGCAAAGGAGACCATTACAATAGACCCATATGAAGAACAAATTAAAAAGTTCAATAACGCTTACAAGGATTTAATGGCTATTGCACCTACTGTTGATAGTGTAAACGATTTGGAAACAGAAGAAGATGAGTTAGCTTTCGCAAAAGCGTTTAGAGAAATAATGCGTCTTAAAAATATATTGTCATCATTTATAGAGTTTACATTCGATGACACTTATATGAAAGAGCAAGAGTTTGCAGATTATACGAGCAAATACTTAGACTTATATGATAAAATAAAAACAAACAATCAAAAGGAATCTGTGTCTATTTTAGAGGAAATAGATTTTGAATTAGAGTTAATACATCGTGATGAAATTAATGTAGCCTACATAATGCGTTTATTGGCTAAGCTAAAAGAGGCAAAACCAAAAGACCAGGAAAAACAGAAAAAGCAGATTATTGATTTAATAGCTGGCGAAGCTGAGTTAAGAAGTAAACGTGTACTAATTGAAAAGTTTATTCAAAACAATCTACCTAAGATTTCAGACAGTAATGCGATAGAAGATGAATTTAAAACCTATTGGCAAGAAGAAACGAAGAAAGCACTTAAAGAACTAAGTAAAACAGAAGCATTACAACAGGATAAAGTAGAAGACATAATTAATGATTTCCTTTTCACAGGTAAAATGGCTACTGAAGATGAGGTAATAGAAGCCTTAGAAAAGCAACCAAGTGTTCTACAAAGAGAATCAATAAGTATTAGAATCACAGAAAAAATAAGAGACTTTGTAAAGACTTTTATTAATGGGGTTGATAATTAATTCGTTTATTTAATAATTAGATACAATATATCTTTTGAAAAAGAACGACCAAGACAAAGAATTTCAGAAAAATAGAGCTGAAAAAGAAGAGCGTAGAAAGCGCAAACGCAAAGAGAAAAAAAAGCAACTCAAAAAGATTGCTATTGGTAAAAAGCAGAAGCGTAAAGCAATGCGTAAATTACCTCAAATATGGTCGCCTGAGAAGTTGACTTTGCAATTTGGTTATTCTGAAGAGGTGTTAAGTTTCATCAATCAACTTAAAAAATTGGGAGAAACAGAGAAAGAATTAAGTATAAGATTGGATAATGTAACAGATATAGGCGAAGGTGCAATTGGTATGTTACTATCGGTAATTAATGAACTAACATTAAAAGATGTTGCATTAGTCGGAGAGAAACCTCACAATAACTATGCTCGTAATGCTTTGGAACGTTCTGGATTTTTTAAATATATGAAAGGATATGTTGCGCCAGAAAATTTGAAAACAAAAAACATAATAATACGTACTGGAAATATAAATACTTCACAACGTGAATTATCACCTGAGATGCCTAAAGCAATGGAAACTGTTTGGGGTGTTCCAGGTAGATGTCCTATATTATTTGGCGGTATAGGAGAAATGTTAAGAAATGCTTGCGACCACGCTTTTGATAATGGGGATAAAATTACTTGGCATTTAGGTGTTTCTCATTTAGAAAAAGAAAAAGCAGTTAAATTTTCATTCGTAGATAATGGTGTGGGTATTATTAAAAAGTACTACGAGGACAAACTGTTTAAACAAGTAAAAGATATATTTAAAACAAATGCGAAAGTATTAGAAAATGCCTACAAAAATGGCATTGAGTCTCAAACAGGCTTACCTTGGAGAGGAAAAGGATTACCAACAATATATGAACTCTATAAAGATAATATAATTACAAATCTTGTAGTTATTACTAATAACGTCTATTTAGACTTCGATGAAAAAACATTTGAAGAAATTAATGTTCCCTTTTCTGGCACATACTATTTTTGGAAAGTAGACCAGACTTGTGAACCAAACTATTTTTTATAATTATGATAGTAATCGATATTCCAAGAGATTTCACAAGAACACCAGGTTGGCGTACTTATGATGATGGACCTTATTCAGGTCAAGAGTTTTTTGATAAACTTTTAAAAGATGGTTTCGCTAATGCGAAAAAGGAAGGTGTAAAACTCAAAGTCATATTAGATGGCTCTGATGGTTATACTACATCATTTTTAAACGAGGCTTTCAGGCTTTTAGGTAAAGAATTTGGTAAAGACTTTGTATGGGACAATTTAATTATTGTTTCAAATGAAGTGCCAAAATATATTGAACGCATAAAAAAAGGTGTCTATGAGTTGGAAAAAAAATAAATGGGTTATACTCATATCGTTTTTCATTGGAGTTCTTATTTGTTTTATTACAACTCGTTTTCATTATTTCGATATTAAAAAAGAGCTTGATGTACCAGGTTTAGTTATGGGTGTTTTAGGATTAGGTGTTGGTTTATTAATTGCTGATACTATTCAAAAACAAATTAATAGAAACCAAAATCAGTATACTTTTTTAGAAAGTAAATTAGATGCTTGTTGGACTAAGTTTTCATCCTTAGCTAAAGTAATAAGTTTAGATAATAAAGTCCCATTAGAAACGCTTTCGGGCTTTAGTCAAGACATTGTTCATCAAGTAGGTTTTATTAAAAATATATTTAATGCTTTTGAAATAGATTGTGGATGTATAGATAGTTTAGAAACACAGCTTGATTTATTTGAAGAGTTCTTTGATGACCTAAAGACAGAAGATAATATCAAGTATTATTCAGAAGAAAAAGATATTATTGATAACAAGATAGTTTTGATAAACCAATGCTTTTCAGAAGTTTTAAAAACTATACAGAATATTGATTAAAAATAATGTTTGTAAAGTCCACACACAATAAAATCCAGTTTATTGCTAAGGCAACAAGCCTCTGTATTTTATTGTGTTCCGCTCTCCACCGCCTTGTTGTTTTTATGTCACGGTAATTGTAGCATAGCTATAATAGCACATTACTTTTTCTTCGTAACTCAAAAAAGTAAAGAGCTATTGCCAAGGCTCAAACAATTACAGCGCCATAAAAACAACCCTAAGCTATGTTTACATAATAGAAGTTATAGTAGCAAACGGCACTTTAAAAGGTTTGCTACGCAGTGTTTATGCATTTTGTAGCTATAACTGCTATTATGTAAAATATCCGCTATTCCAACGCGCACATCCGAACTTATCAATTAATGCACTTATCTCATTCGAACTGCACAAAACCATCGTTAAGTCCAAGTATTCCTTACCTCAAGTCTTTGTTTGTCTCATTTCGTTAAGCACTTTAATTGTCCACTTTTCCCCACCACCCAAGAAATAGGATATAAAAAAATAGGTCTATAAAGTGTTGTCATACGCCATAGCACATTGCATTTTCTCGTGCCTTAAAAAAGCAATAAGCTATTGGCTAAAAGTCCTGTAAGAGTAGCTTATTTAAACGCTGTTTTATCAAACAACTATTTAAAACGCTACACTTACAAACGCACCACCCAACGCTCAATTAGGTAAAGACCTATTTTTTTAAGTGTTAATTCCCCAGAAAAGCGGAACATCAAGGAAACTTAACAGGATTTTTGAGCATATACTCAGTAGCTATTCTTTCAATATCACTTGAAGTGGTTACTTTGTTTTCCAAAACCCAAGCATCTATATCTTTTTTGTCGAAATAAAGCCTTTTACCACGTTTTGCGTGCCGAATCTCTTTGGTGCTTGTCATTTTGTATAAAGCCGATACAGATAGGTCTAAATAAGCTGAAAGTTGCTTAATGTTCATAATTGGAGTAGTAGCAATTCCAGTTTCGTTAATATTACTTGCTCTATAGATGTTTTCTAATAAAGCTTCAATACGTTCTAATCTTTGATTGATAATTTCAAAAGGATTTTCCATAGTCTTCGATTTAAATTCAGGCTTCAAAAAATAATAAAAAAGAAAACTAAGATATGTGGCTTCCTTCACCCACCGCACAATGCCGAAAAGGTCAAGCCCTACGGGTTTTGGATAAAACTTTTTCCAATAATCTATTGCGTACAGATTGATACATTTTGCTAAAAAAAACTTTTACCCAAAAACCTTGTCGCCATTACCCACGCCACAATTCCAAATTGCTTTCTTTTTTTTCATTTTTTCTTTTAAAAAAATATAAGGGTAAAGTAATAGGGGGCAACCTAAGGCAATCGCAACCATCAAAGGCAGAAGCCTTGCAGAAGATTTTATATTTGCTTAAAGGTCAAAGCGAAAGTATTGTTATGTCCGAATTAAGTCCGTACCAAGTTCGAATAAGTAATTTTTAAATCTACATATGTTATGGGCAAAATCTCTCAAGGAATTTTAGGAGGACTATCTGGTAAAGTTGGAAACGTTATCGGAGGTAATTGGAAAGGTATTGATTACATCAGAATCAAACCTTCAAGCGTTGCGAATCCAAGAACGGAAGGGCAAGTAAATCAAAGAACCAAATTTTCAAGCGTGCTGGAGTTTCTACAGCCAAACAAAGCGTTTCTAAAGATTGGTTACAAGAATTTCGCTAATAAGCGTACAGAATTTAATTCTGCTATGTCTTATTTGCTAAACAATGCAATCACCGGTACTGCACCCAATTTTACTATTGACTATGCTAATGCTCTTTTAAGTAGAGGTAGTCTGTCAGGCGTTTTAAATGGCTCTACAGACCTATCAAATGCAGGGCAAGTTGATTTTAGTTGGGGTGATAATTCAGCTGAAGGTAACGCAAACCCAACAGACAAAGCAATGGTCTTAGTTTACAATCCAATTAAGAAAGAATCGATATACATTCTTGATGGTGCTACTCGAACTGCTGGAGCACAAATTGTATCTATTCCAACTACCTACGCAGGGGACACAGTAGAGCTGTTTATGGCGTTTGTTTCGGAAGATGGTAGTCAAGTATCAAACAGTATCTATTTAGGCTCTGGTACGGCGAATTAATAACAACTAAATAGAAATAAGGAAACCGCTCTAAAAAGGAGCGGTTTTTTGTTGTCTACACTTGTTTTAGACGGGTATAGCGTAAGGTGTAAAAAGTTATACCTATGTTGTACCTTTTTGGTTTTTAACTAATAAAACCCTTTATTCATAGGTGTTATGAGAGTTACTTAATATAATACATTGTTGTGCAACGTTTTTATTGTTCAAATTGCATTTCTGATTTTTTTCCATAATCTTTTTCAGTTGCAACAGCTTTATTCAAAAATTTGAATCCTTTGATATTGTATTCTGAAATTTCCAATTCATCATACCTTTTTCCAAAAATTCTTTTTGTCAGTTCAAATGCCGTGTCATAAGTTACTTCTAATTCCATTTCATTTTGAATTTCCTCTTCTGTCAATTCCTCGCGCATTTCTTCCAAGTCCTCTTTTGAAATTAGTTCAAGCTTTCTGGATTCGATTTCTTCTGGTAATGGATTTCCGAAATCTTGATAAATCTCGTCTCCAGCTTCTCTTAATCTTATTTTTTGTCCGTTTTGGAAAACACAGTAGGAAAGTCCGTGTCCAATAGAAACTTGAATAATTTCAGAGTTTGGAAATTTTTCTAGAAACTTTTTTTCAGCTTGAGATTGAGTCGGTTTTGCAAATTGCCAGCCTAGACTTGAATTAGCGATAATTAAACTTCCCTTATAATTTGTGATATGAGTTTCTCCAAATTCAGGTCCAATATTGAAGTCAGATTCTCCTATAAATTCAAAGTCTTTGAAACCCAAAGAATTCAATAGCTCAAGATTGATCTCTAAATCTCCGATATCTTTAATAAATGTTGCTGTTATGTTCCAGCCCATAGTTTTTTCTCAAATGTTGCACAACGGTCTCGGCTATGAGTAGTTGCGTGGGTTAGCACTTAACTTTGCAAGTACACACCAAACTGAAAATCCGCGAGGATTTTCAGAAGTAGGCGATAACAAGCAATTACTTATAGCCATTGTTATATGCAGTGATTATTGGTTTATATAATTCATATAACTTCTTCCTAAACTTGTCATTCCAAAATGTACGAATGGGTCAATTAATTGAGTTCTCAATGCGAAGTCAAAAAGCAATCCTTTTGATATTAAATCTTGTACTTCTGAAATATAAACCTCTCTTGTCAAATCAAAAGTTGTATGATAATTCGGATTGATATTTCCACTTTTCAGCGCAAGTTCTCTTTTCTTAATCAAACGTGGAATTTTACTCAATCTTTCTTTTAATTTCTTTGTTGTTGTTCCGTCTCCAGAGTATTTTTCTTGCAAATCAAGAATCTTCTCTTTAAGTTTTTTTGTTTCATCTTGAAGTTCAATAATTTGAACTTTATATTTTAACACGTTGTCACTTAGAGAACTGAAAGCAGTTAATATTTTAAATTGATTATTAGTCAGTTCGTTAGTTATGTTAATAAATCTTAGCGTTTCATCTGTATCTATTTCATCCGAATACAGTTGATTATGTAGAATACTTTTGAAAACATTTCTTTTATGTTCTGCTGATGTTTTAGAAACTGAAATAACTATTTCTTCAAAAATATCTCCGATTTGTTCAGTATTCAGCGTATCAAAGTTGTCTTCGCCATCCGAGTGTTCATTCATATATTCGCTAAACTCTTCGATAAAGCGATTTACTCTTTCTTGCTTAATTCTTGAACGAGCTTCAAAAGCCACTTCGTTTAGAAAAGTTCCAGCAAACGGAATTGCTCCAACCATTCCTTTTAGAGTTGAAATTCCATATTCTTTTGCTTGCAGTTTTTTCGTCATTGCATATAACGGTTTTGTGTATGGCTCGTTGCGGAAAATCAGCTATGATTTTCCGCCGTAACCGAAAGATAGCAAATTGCAATGAATTCCGATTAGGAATTCAGCCGCAATGAGCTATACACGTTGTTCTACGC
>NZ_SZQF01000011.1 GCF_005869935.1 Winogradskyella algicola | reverse complement strand
GGATAGTGGCAAAAGGGAAAAGCAAGAAACTGGCACTCATTGCAGTAGCAAACAAACTGTTAAAACAGGCTTTTGCTATTGCAAAATCAGGATTGCCATATGACGAGAACTTTGTTTCAAAATTAGCTTAATAATGCTTGTTTTTTAACTCAGTTCTTTGTTGTAACCTGTGCTTTCTATTTTCCTAGTTTCAAAATTCTGACTGCACCTTGTATTACCAAAATAAAAACTATTGTTCCAATGATTAAATCAGGTTTGCTAGAACTTAACCAATTTACTAGAACTCCAGCGATTATAACTCCTAAATTGATAATTACATCATTAGAGGTGAAAATCATACTAGCTTTCATATGTGCTTCTTCTTTACTTTTTGACTTTTGTAAAATATAAAGACATATTCCGTTCGCAATGAGAGCAAAGACAGAAACAATAATCATAGTCGAGAAATCTGGTAATTTTTCTTCTCCGAAAAATCGTCTAAGGACTTCCACAAATCCGATAATCGCAAGTGTTATTTGAAAATATCCAGCAAGTTTGGCTATCCGCTTTTTCATTATTAAGGTTCCACCAACCGCAAACAAACTAATTCCGTAAACAAAACTATCTGCGAGCATGTCTAAACTATCAGCCACAAGTCCCATTGATTTTGAAAACAGACCTGTTGTCATTTCGATAATAAAAAAAATGAAATTGATTATAAGAACAGACCAAAGAAGCTTTTTCTGGTTTTTGTTTTCTTTAAAATCCGTCTGGTCGGTTTTTTCAGTCGATATTTTTTTTCCGCCTAGTTTTAATTCTAAGATGGATTTTTCTATATGTTGAATTTCTCCGTTATGAAAGACAGTCAATCTTCTGTTGGGAATGTCAAATTCTAAATTCGCAATATTTGAGATTCCATCCAATTTCATTCGGATTAGGTTTTCCTCTGAAGGACAATCCATTTTGGTGATTTCAAATATCGATTTTTCCATTCAGTATCGATTTTTCTTGCATTGGTTACAACGGTATTGTGTATGATTAGTGGCGTGTTTAAGCACATAATATAGTAAATAAAAACCAAATAGAAAATCCGCGAGGATTTTCGTAAGTAGGCGAGAACTAGCCATTAATTATACACGGTGTTAGGGCACGTATTTTTTTATTAATCTCCATTTTTCATTTCGCTTGCTAAGTCCGAGAAATCCTTGACTTAAACTCCAGTAAAACCTTTCAGCATAATTGTCTCGCTGTTCATAAGAACCATCAGATTCAAATATTTTAACATCGTTATATACTTTGTCATCTATTATCATTTTTGTAATTGGTACACTGTCAAATTCGGTTTTTGAATAAATTTTTTTTCCATAATACCAAGATTCTTTCATTATTATGTCGAACCAGATTTGTGTTCCGTCTGATGATGCACGCAATTCAATTAATACTTTTCCAGGTAAGTATCTATTATAATTTGGGTCACTAATTTTACAGTTTAAGTTTTGAATTTCGTGTTGGTCTGGAAAAAATGCTAAAGGGTCAGAACTCGCAAAGTATCTTTCAATTCCATTTATGAAGATAGTATCCAATTTGTTTTCAGTCGATTTTAATACTAAAATTTCATTTCCGTTATAAGGTATTAATGAGTAATCCGATTTGTCAATTTTATATTCTTTACTACACGAAACAAATGCTAAAAGTAAAATAAGTATTAAAATATGGACTGGATTTTTCATATGTGCCCTAACGGTTTGCATATGGCTTGTGGCGGTTTCGAAGCTACTTCCTGTCCGCCCGTGACGAACTTGGCAATAGAGCGAAAACCTTGCTGGCAGCCGTTCACCCGCCATAAGCTATATGCGTTGTTGGGCTTTCGTGCTTTTTTCTATTTGTCGTTTTACATTCTTCAACGCTTGTTCAGTCGAATACTTTTGACATGGTCTCGAGAAAATCGGTCCTAAAAGTCGGGTCAAAATATTTCCTGGTTCTGAATAGGTCAAGATTTTGAAAACGGTCTTTTTATTCGTCTGTTCCAATGTGAAAGTCGAAATTCCTTTTTCAACGTGTCCGTCTAACGTCTCGTAACTAAAACCCTTTTTTGTCGGTTCGTCAATGATTTCACTTATCCTAACTCCGAAAACGATTTTTTGCGAGAAAATCCTTGTTGGTGGGATATATACTTGTTGAACAATTATATCTCCGACTGTCATTTCTCTATTTTTAGATTTCCATTCTGTCAAATGAGTCATGATGTTAGCAGGAAAGATTTCATAGTCAAAAAGGGTTTGAAAGTCAATCCTGTCTGTTTCAATCTCAATTATCGATATATTCTTAGTCAACCGATTTTTATCGTACTCCATTACAGACTTTGGTCTCAAGTCGTTGAGATGTCGTTCAAAGTTCTTTTTTTGATCTGTGAGATAAATTTTCATTTAAAGTACGATGTCATTTTTGCATGAAGCCCAGCGGTTATATATACAAACCTAGCCAAAAAAGTACGTATATACAACCCTAATAGTGTGTTATTCAGTACCTTTTTGTAAATTGTAACATAACCATATAAAAATGAGTTATGTCGCACCTTAGTACATTCAAAACCATTCTAGAGCTTAAAAGATATAGCCCTAATACAGTAGCAGTCTACTTAAGTTTTGTAGAATCTGTTACCGAGTTCCTGAAAATTCAACCTAATACATTGAGCAATCTTAGAGATAAGGATATTCTACTAACAGTGGTAAATATTACCAAACAAAAACGATATGGCATATCATCACAAAAACAACTCATAGGTGCATTATCGTTGTTTTACAAAGAAGTCTTAAAAAGAGAGGTAGATTTTTCAGTCATTTATCCATCCCGAAATGAACAGTACGTCCCAGTAATCCTTTCAAAATCAGAAGTAAAACAAATCTTGCAAGCCACAGAAAACATTAAGCACAAAGCTATCTTGGCAACCATTTACGGTTTGGGCCTAAGAATAAGCGAAGCTATAGCTCTAAAAGTAGTAGATGTAGATAGCAACAGAATGATGGTACACATCAAAAACAGTAAGGGCAAAAAAGACAGAATGGTAATGCTGCCCAATAACCTTTTAGTTTTGTTAAGACGTTATTTTAAAGAGTACAAACCAAAAGAATACCTCTTCGAAGGACAAAAAAAATCTAAATATAGCGACAGTAGCATAAGAAAAATCCTTAACAAAGCCTTGTCGGCAACAAAAATAACAAAGCCAATAACCGTACACTCGCTCAGGCATAGTTTCGCCACACACCTTTTAGAAAACGGAACCGATATACGCATTATTCAAAAGCTGTTAGGGCACAAAAGCATCAACACAACCCTTACATATACGCGTGTAGCAGAGACAACCCTACAAAACGTAAAGAGTCCGTTAGATATGCTCTAATCGATAAAAACCACCTAACTTTCACAAAACACACGATCACAAGATTAGATAAGATAAAAATAACTAACCAAACCCTATTTACATTAAATATATGCTGACTATATACCGACTATATGCCGACTTTATGCCGTATTAAATGTTGGTTTCCTTGCTCTATCATTAAGGGCAAATACACAAAAACCATAAGCCAAAAGCCTAAGATTATTTTCCATTGCTTATGAGTAATTAATCATTAATTAAGCCTATATGTAAAAAAAAGCACAAAAAAGTTTTGCATATTAAAAAATAACATACATTTGCTGCGAAATTTAGAATCAATAACACAACAGATTCTAGATTTAGCTGAACACATTGAAAACTGTTTTTACGTTCGGGCTTTTGAAAATTAGGAAGTCATATTCAAAAGCAGCTTATAAGATAAGCGCCCGAAATTTAAAGCTAACTTCCGTTTCTCTAATAGCTGCCAGCCAGCACATATATCCGTTTGTGCCAACTACACAAAGCCAGTTTCAGATTTGATATAGAGTTAACACTATTTGTGCATAGATCTTTATACCTTTATTTTTTCTGAAAGAAAACAACCGAGAATAAAACAAAAATGAATACAAAATACATTGATCTTATCGATCAATCCTTTTACTTTCCTCAAGAAGAGTTTTATCTAGAGGAAAACACACTACAATTTCATGGTATAGACCTTATGAAATTAATAGAGCAATACGGAGCGCCTTTAAAGTTTACCTATTTGCCACAAATTTCTAATAACATTCAGCGTGCCAAAACATGGTTTGCAGATGCGTTTGCAAAACACAATTATAGTGGATCATACAACTACTGTTATTGTACCAAAAGTTCGCACTTTAAGCATGTATTAGACGAAGGCCTAAAAAATAATATACATATCGAAACCTCTTCAGCTTTTGATATTGATATTGTAAATAGCCTAAAGAAAGAAAGGAAAATCACAGACAAAACCTTTGTAATTAGTAACGGTTTTAAGCGAGAAAAGTACATTAATAATATTGCCGATTTAATAAACGGAGGTCATCAGAACTGTATACCTATCATAGATAACTATGAAGAGTTAGATTTACTTACCGAAGAAATCAATGGTAAGTTTAAAGTAGGTATAAGAATTGCGTCTGAAGAAGAGCCAAAATTTGAGTTTTACACCTCACGCCTTGGAATTGGTTACAGAAACATTGTGCCATTTTACAAGAACCAAATTCAGAATAATGAGCAAGTAGAGCTTAAGATGTTACACTTCTTTATCAATACTGGTATTAGAGATAACGCTTACTATTGGAACGAGCTCACAAAATGCCTTAAGGTGTATACTTCTTTAAAAAAGATTTGTCCATCTTTAGATAGTTTGAATATTGGTGGAGGCTTCCCAATTAAAAACTCTTTGGCTTTCGATTTTGATTATGCCTATATGGTAGATGAAATTGTAAACCAAATAAAAACCGTTTGCGAAGAAGAAGAGGTAGATGTACCACATATCTTTACGGAGTTTGGAAGTTTTACGGTTGGCGAAAGTGGAGGCGCTATTTACAAAGTGCTTTATCAAAAGCAACAAAACGATCGTGAAAAATGGAATATGATTAACTCATCTTTCATTACAACGTTGCCAGATACTTGGGCTATAAACAAACGCTTTATTATGTTGCCAATTAACCGTTGGCAAGAAAGCTACGAGCGTGTATTACTTGGTGGATTAACATGCGATAGTGATGACTATTACAACAGTGAACAACACGTCAATGCCATTTATTTACCAAAGTATAACAAAGACAAACCCTTGTATATAGGCTTCTTTAATACAGGCGCATATCAAGAAACTATTGGTGGTTTTGGCGGATTGCAACACTGTTTAATACCAAGTCCAAAACATATACTAATACAACGCGATGATAACGGAAACTTAACAACCGAAGTTTTCGCAGAACAACAAAAAAGTGAAGATTTACTGAATATTTTAGGATATTAAAGTATAAAGGCAAACGTGTCACACTGAGCTTGTCGAAGTGCTATCGAAGCCCAAAAATAATAATTAAACAACAAGAATAAATAACAAATTTCCCTTTCAGGAATTAAAAAAATGAACACAAAAACTTACGCTGGCATTCCAGCAGAGCATTCAAAATTAGATCAATCAAAGATTGTTTTAATCCCAGTACCTTACGATGGTACAAGTACATGGCAAAAAGGAGCAGATAAAGGTCCGGAAGCATTTTTACACGCTTCAGAAAACATGGAGTTGTACGATATCGAAACAGATTCTGAGGTGTACCTTCAAGGTATTCATTTGGCAGATGCAGTAACAGAAAATGCGTCTCCAGAAGCAATGGTAGAAGCAGTGCACCAAGCAACCAAAAAGTTTATAAAAAAGAACAAGTTTGTAACTGTTTTTGGTGGTGAGCATTCAATATCTATTGGTACTATTAGAGCTTTCAACGAAATGTTTGAAGATTTAACAGTATTGCACATCGATGCGCATGCAGATCTTCGCGAAAGTTACGAAGGTTCTAAGTGTAACCATGCTTGTGCTGTGTATGAGGCGAGCCAAACTACAAATCTTATTCAGGTTGGTATTCGCTCTATGGATGCTATTGAAAAAACAGTAATGGACGAAGAAAAAACGTACTTTGCGCATGAGATGGCTGTAGACGATAGTTGGATGGATTCTGCAATAGATCAAATGACAGACAACGTATTTATTACATTCGATTTAGATGCTTTCGATCCTTCAATTATGCCAAGTACTGGTACACCAGAGCCAGGAGGTCTGTTGTATTACGAAACGCTGGAGTTTTTAAAACAAGTGTTTGAAGAAAAAAATGTTGTAGGTTTTGATATTGTAGAGCTTTGCCCAAATGAAAACGAAAAGTCTTCAGACTTTTTAGCTGCAAAATTGTACTACAAAATGTTAAGTTATAAGTTTCAAGATCAAGATGCAACAGACGATTTTGAAAGTAATTTTAACAACAACTCAAACGGAAATAATAAATTTTCTAAATTTAATGATGAAGATGAGTACTAATAAAGGACATATTACACAATTTATAGAGAAGTATTATCTGCACTTTAATGCAGCAGCTTTGGTTGATGCAGCCAAAGGTTATGAAGATCAGCTTAATAATGGCGCTAAGATGTTAGTGTCTTTGGCTGGTGCTATGAGTACTGCAGAGTTGGGAAAGATTTTTGCAGAAATGATTCGTCAAGATAAAGTACACATTATTTCTTGTACGGGTGCCAACCTTGAGGAGGACATCATGAATTTGGTAGCACATAGCCATTACAAACGTGTGCCTAACTATCGCGATTTAACTCCACAAGATGAATGGGATTTGTTAGAAAAAGGACTAAACCGAGTTACAGATACTTGTATTCCAGAAGAGGAAGCATTTAGACGTATACAAGAGCATATTGTTAAGATTTGGAAAGACGCAGAAGCCAAAGGCGAGCGCTACTTACCACACGAGTATATGTACAAACTGTTATTGTCTGGTGTTTTAGAAGAATACTACGAAATAGACTTAAAGGATTCTTGGATGTACGCAGCAGCAGAAAAGAACTTGCCAATTGTTTGCCCAGGATGGGAAGACAGTACTATGGGTAATATTTTTGCAAGCTATGTGCTAAAAGGTGAACTTAAAGCTAGTACCATGAAATCTGGTATTGAGTACATGACGTTTTTAGCAGATTGGTACACAGAGAATTCAGAGAAAGGCATAGGTTTCTTCCAAATTGGTGGAGGTATTGCAGGAGATTTTCCAATCTGTGTAGTGCCAATGCTTTACCAAGACATGGAGCGTACAGATACACCATTCTGGAGTTATTTTTGCCAAATTAGCGACAGTACAACAAGTTACGGATCATATTCTGGCGCAGTGCCAAACGAAAAAATAACCTGGGGAAAACTAGATATAAACACACCTAAATTTATCATAGAGAGTGATGCAACCATTGTTGCTCCATTAATTTTTGCGTACCTTTTGGGTATGTAAATCCAACCTAACGAGATGAACAGAAAAGACCAACATTTAAAACGCGTTATTGTAGACTTTAAAAAACTAACACCAGAGATTCTTGCCATGTTGGTAGAGAAATATCCTGATGGTTATGACGACGATCACATTATTACATTTAAAAATGCAAAGAATGAGGTTGTAGAAGCCGTAGAGGTAACTACCGAAGATACCAAGTACTTGGTTAAGGTAAGTACAAAACTTGCAGTAACTATGGAGAATTACGATGAAGATGATTATGAGGACTTTGATAATGATGATCCAGAAGCTGTACAAGACCCAGAAATGGCTGCGGATGAGGACTCAGATGATTTTGATTAGTAATTGTAATAGGTGTTATTTTATTTTGTAACTTACTTAATATAAAAAAGTTATAAAACTCTAAATGCTTAAATTATGGAAACGTCATTTCACATGTCATTACCGTGTTTGAGTGTAAAGGAAACCCAAGACTTTTACATCAATAACATTGGCGCTTCTGCAGGTAGAACCTCAGAAAATTGGGTAGATATAAATCTATTTGGTCACCAGATTACGTTTATAAAAGCCGAAAAGTTTAACTTCAATAACCCTAATTATGTGTTTGAAGGTAAGATTTTACCCTCCTTCCATTTTGGTGTTATTGTAGATATTGATAATTGGAAAAAAATCTATAACAAACTTACCAAGCAAAAGTTAGAGGTTGTAACCAAAACCACTTTTTTAAAAGATAAAACAGGAGAGCATCTTTCGTTTTTCATTAAAGACCCTAATGATTATATGTTAGAGTTCAAAAGTTTTAAAGAACCTAAAGATATGTTTTTAGCATAATGTTACCAGTTGTTGCTTATCAAGTAGCAAACACTATCAATATAAAAGCGAGCAAACAGCAATTGCAGTGGCAGTTGCTGTTTCAAGATAGTGATGAGTTGTTTTATTTACACTCAAAAGACAAGTATATCTATCTGTTTCAGTATGGAATGGTAAGCTGCTTTAACCTTTCAAAAACTGAAATAGCTGAAGCTTTATATACCATTAAACCATTATGCGATACCTACTTTGCAGACAAAATTTCTGAAGAAGTTAATGTAGAGATACAAGAAAATACACTTCAGGTTAATTTTGAAAGTATCGTATTGCCAGAGTTTAATAGCGAAATGATACGATTGGTAATGCTTAATGCATCGCAATCTGTAGCGCTAAACCGTTATTCTGAAATAACCGAAGCGCTTTTGATAGAAACTAACGAACATACCAAATACTTAGAAGCTAAAGGAAAACTCGATATTTCAGGGAATAAATTAAAACGATTTATTGGTAAAACTTTAAATATTAAGAACAAGATTTCTGAAAACCTATACATCTTTGATTCACCAGAAATAACCTGGGAAGACGAGCAGTTAAACAAGTTAAATTCAGATTTAAAACAGACTTTCGATCTTAAGGATCGTTACCACGTTATCCATGATAGAATAGAAATTATAAAAGAAAATTTAGAACTCTTTAAAGATATTATGGATCATCGAGAAAGTAGCCGATTAGAGTGGATTATTATCATTCTAATTTTGGTAGAAGTCATAGATATGTTTATTCTAAAATTGTTTTAGACCAAGATAGTATTCTTCGCAACAAACCACAGTTATCATTGTCTTAGATAATGATCTAAAAGTTTTGGGCTTGAGGTGGTAAATACCCAACTACAAAATAAAATTATAAATAGAAATTCTTGAGCAAGACGTTGTATGATAGAATTTCAAAAAAAATCAATTAAAAATGAAAAACAGACAATTTATAGTACTAGTATTTTTAGTAATGGCATTTAGCGTTAATGCAATTATAGATACCAATAAGAACAATCAAGAACAAGAAAATGTAACCATTAAAGGCACTTTTGATGGTTACGATGAAGAAGATGGATATGCATTCTTAATAGCTGGTGAAGATGATGAGGAGGATGAAGATATCATATACTTTTACAATGTTACTGCAGAAGTACTAAAAGCTGTAAACCTTAAATCGGATGATATGATTGGTAAGCGTTTTCAAATAACGTATAAGATTGAAACTTATGAGGAAGAAGACGAATACGGTTATAAAGAAACCTACGAAAAATACACTATTATAAAGATCACAAAGATGTAAGATAAAAGAGACTGCTAATTAAATTGGCAGTCTTTTTTTTAATACCACTTCCCAAACAAATGCAGAAAATACAACGAAGTATTCTAGAGCAATAATCCATAAGTTTTCAGATTTGTCTGCTGTACCAATGCCAAGATACGATAGGTAGCTAAGTATTATAACCAAGCTCCAAACAAGAGGATATCTGTACCTGGTAAAAACACAAAGCATTACCAAAGTAGCTATATACCAAGGATGTATTGTAGTACTTAAAAAAAGATAAATTGTAAAAACTATTAGTATAGATGTGCTAAGTTTAGGTATAGAATTATTGGTTTTAAACACCGAAAATCCTAAAATTACTAAAACGGAAATTAGAGGCAGAATCTTACCAATTATACCAATTTCATTATAACAAGTAATAGCATAGCCAAGAGCTCTAAGAACATAGTAGATACTGGCATTAAATTCAAAATTATTAAACCACAGTCCGACCGTTTTAGAGTAATTGTTTACAAATTCCATAGAAAAGAACGGAATAAAAAATGTAATTAAGGTTATGCCAACAATGGAATAAAATACAATTAGTTTTTTCCTTCCTACCAAGACAGATAAATCTTTAGGTTCAGCGTAGCTAATCTTTTTTTGTTGACTGTTTCTTTTATCATTCAAAGAAGTCGAAGTGAACCACCAGAAAAACAACGGCAAAAACATCAAGGGGATCAGTTTTACAGAAACAGAGCAGGCAAAAACGACCGCAGCCCATTTCCAATAGCCTTTATGTAGTAAGTATAAACTCCAGACTAAAAAGAAAATCATAACACCTTCAAAATGGAGGTTGCCAGTAAGTTCTATAATGATAAATGGGTTTAATATGTACCAAAAGATTCGATTAGAAGGTAATTTTAAGGCTTCTAAAAGCTTTTTTCCAAAATAGAGTGTTCCTATGTCCGCAGCAATAATAAGAAGTCTCATGCCTATAACGGAGCTTAAAATACTACTACCAGGAAAGAGATTGCCAAGTACAAAACAGACCTGATTTAAAGGTGGGTAATTAGTATAATGTGAGGCGCTCAGTGCACCCATTCCATTGTATAAGTCTTGTGCCAAGGGAATTGATGTGTTCCAATTTATTACATAATTAGGTGTGTGTAAATAAGGATTAAACCCTTCTAAAAGCATGTGTCCATCCCAAATAAACCGATAGAAATCTTGTGATAAATTAGGTGTTGCAAATAGAAATAATAGTCTGAATAAGATAGAAGCTATTACTAAAATTCTAAAGCCTGTGCTGAGCGAAGTCGAAGTATAGAATCCAGACGTTTTCAAAATTTGGTACCCTAAAACAAATAAGAAACTATATAGTAAAATGAGTTGTAATGCATCAGTTCGCTGTGTGTAGTAAGCAAACCATACGTAAAGTATACAGCTTATTAAGGTGTAAGCTAATGTTGTCTTTTTGTATTTGTAAATAGTGGTTAATTCAAGCATAATATATCCAAAGATAGAATTATTTAAATCTGCTATGTCTTATAGATAAAAAAAGAATAATAACTTTAGAAGGAATTAAAATGTAGAGTTATGAGTCATTCTATTTATTCCAACTTTATGATCAATACTGACAAATTCAGTGTTTATAGAGCTATATCAGAGCCAGAGCATTTGGTAAATTGGTGGCCATTAAAATGTTCTGGAATTCCGAAAGAGGGAGAAGAATACAATTTTAATTTTACAGATAAATACGATTGGTATGCTGAAGTTAAAAGTGCCAAGCAATGGGATCATATTCATTATAAAATGACCAAATCTGATGATGATTGGAATGCTACAACCTTTGGTTTTGATCTAGAAGAGAAGAGTAACGGAATTTATCTTCATTTCTTTCATAAAGATTGGCCAGAGTGCAATACACACTTTAAACATTCGTCGTTTTGTTGGGCAATGCTCTTAAAAGGATTAAAAGATTATTTAGAAAAAGGGACAATCGTGCCTTTTGAAGATAGAGAGTAATATTTAAACTTTAGAGCCTAAAGATTTAAAAAACACATACCCAAAACCAATACAAAGCATTAAGTGAAAAGGAAACAACCCAAAGTCTCCACCTTGATCTCCAACTATAAATGCGCTATAAAGGCCAAATGCAAAATACAGCATTAATAAGCCTTCTAGAACCACATTTTTAGATAAGGATTTCTTAAGGTATTTGTTGTTTTTCCAATTGTCTTTGAATTTCTTAATATTGAATTTTGGTGTTCTTACAAATTCACTCTTTTTACCAATATGACCTTCTATTACTGCAATTGAGTTATGAAGCGAAAAGCCCATTGCAATTGAGAAAAACGTAAAGAACATACCAATATATCCAAAGAATTTTTTGAAGCCACTTCCGTAGATGTTTTTGTACATAAACCAGTAGCATACAAAGAAAATGATGGTACTCATTATAAAGAAACTCATAACATAGAAATAGTCTCTCAAATGTGCATATTCATTCTTAATGTACAACATAGGAATACTTAAAATAGCGACAACAAAGATGCTTAAAAACATTGAGCTGTTTAGCAAGTGTAATAAACCGTGTACTTTAGTTTTAGCCGAAATATTTTTAGATTTAATAACACGCCAAAGCATTTTTCTAAAGTTTTCAGCACCACCTTTATTCCAACGGAATTGTTGAGATCTGGCAGCACTAATAACTATTGGTAGTTCTGCAGGTGTTTCAACATCTTCAAGATACTTAAACTTCCAGTTTTTAAGTTGTGCTCTGTAACTTAAATCCAAATCTTCTGTTAGTGTATCTCCTTCCCAGTTACCAGCATCAATAATACAGTCCTTTCTCCATATACCAGCTGTACCATTAAAATTAATAAAATGGCCTTTACTGTTACGTCCGACTTGTTCTAAAGTAAAGTGAGCATCTAATGCAAACGCTTGTATTCTGGTTAATAAAGAGTAGTCTCTGTTAATGTGTCCCCAACGTGTTTGTACAACACCTATTTCTTCATCTTTAAAATAAGGTACTGTGCGTTTTAGCCAGTTAGGTTTTGGAAGGAAGTCCGCATCAAAAATGGCAATAAATTCACCTTTTGCGATTTCTAAACCTTCTTTAAGGGCACCAGCTTTAAAACCAACACGGTTGGTTCTTGTAATGTGTTTTATATCTAAACCTGTAGCAGCTAGTTTTTCTACATGTGCTTTGGTAGAATGGACGGTCTCGTCTGTTGAATCGTCTAATACTTGAATCTCTAATTTATCCTTAGGGTAGTCTAGTAAAGCGATATTGTCTAGTAAGCGTTCCATTACATACATCTCATTAAAAACAGGTAGCTGTATAGTAATGTATGGTATTTCTTCAGGATTATTTAAGTCAAATTTTTCACAAGTACTACGTTTCTTTTTAGACGATAAATAATTATAAAGAAGGTTTAATTGTGCTAATGCGTACATAAAAATAAGTACGATAGCGAGAGTATAAACAACAATAATAAAGTAGTGTAGGTAAATCACTTAAAACTATATTTAAAAATCCATGTTAAGATTTTTACGCCTGCAAATATAGCACCTTTTACCGTTCCTGAAACTTTTGAAACACCTATTCTGTTTTTATATTTTACAGGAATCTCTCTATAGCTTAGTTTTTGCTTGAGTGCTTTTAGCTGCATTTCAACCGTCCAGCCATAGGTTTTGTCTTCCATTTTTAGGACTAGAAGCTTTTCATATTTTATAGCTCTAAAAGGGCCAAGATCTGTGAATGTAGATTTAAAAAAAATACGCATTAATCTGGTAGCTAGCCAATTGCCAAAAATTTGAGGGCCAGTCATAGAGCCTTCTTCTCGCAATTCTTTAACACGTGCACCAACAACAAAATCAATGTTTTCTTCTATAATAGGTTGAACAATTTTTGTGAGTTCTTCAGGATAATCGCTGTAATCTCCGTCTAAAAAAACTACAATATCTGGTGTTTTTGATTGGTCGCTGAGCGAAGTCGAAGCGATGTATTCCATGCCTTTTAGACATGCATGACCATACCCTTTTTGATGTTCTACTAAAACTGTAGCACCAGCTTGTCTTGCATTTTCTTCAGTGTTGTCGGTAGAATTGTTACTTACAACAATAATTTCATCAACAATAGAAGGAATTTCTTTTATGACATAAGGAATAGAGGCTTCTTCATTATAAGCCGGAATAATTACAACTATTTTGGGCATCTAGTTTGTTTGAAGTGCAAAATAAAAGCCTTATTTCTGATTTACCAAATCCATTAAATCGACATCGTTTCCTAGTAGGATTTCGTTAGGATTTATACGTCCTTTCATGCTGTCGTTTTCTAATTTTAAAACACCTCTTGGACAAACAGCGCTACAAATACCACATCCAACACAGCTAGAACGTACAATGTTTTCGCCTTTTTGTGCATAGGCACGTACATCAATTCCCATCTCGCAATAGGTTGAGCAGTTACCGCAAGAGATACATTGTCCACCGTTGGTAGTAATTCTGAATTTAGAAAATAAGCGTTGCTGAAATCCTAAAATCGCAGCCATAGGACAACCAAACCTGCACCATACACGATTACCAAAAATAGGATAGAAACCAGTACCAATAACACCAGAAAAGATAGAGCCGATTAAAAATCCGTAGCTTTTTCTTAAGCTTTCAGATTTAAATAAAAATAAAGTATTGTCTTTGCTAAAATAGTGCAAAGCAAATAATGACATGATAATTACAAAGTAGCCAATAGCACCATATTTAGCGTCTTTAGCTAATTCTTTACGTTTAAAAATAAATGTCCCAACAAAAATTAAGGTTAAAAATGAAGCAACAAAAATTAAAAACGACGATCTTGTAAGCCAATATTTGCTGGTGTCATTACCCAAATAGCTATGTATTACAGCTGTTGTCATTAACACAACAAAAACAAGTACAGAATGAATTACCCAACGTTCTACCTTCCAAGCAAATTGAGATTTGTCACTTAATTGTCTAAAACTATCACCAGCAGTTTCGGCTAATCCACCACAACCACAAACCCAAGAACAGTACCAACGTTTACCGTACTTGTAAGTTAAAATAGGTGTAATGACAAATATTGAAACAATACCAAAAATCAGCATTGCTAAACCAATATTTCCTGCGCTAATAAATGCTTTTACACGATAACTTTCGAAGTTATAGTAATTAAGAGGCCAAATGTTTTTTAAATCGTAGTACGGTAAATCACTATTCATTACGTACATAAATTCTGGAATTAAAAACGCAAAAGCCAACTGAAAAAACATGACCGAAATAGTACGGATTTGCTCATAGCGATTGTGCCTATATTTTAAAATGAATTTATAACCAAACACTAAAATTGCAACTGTATATAGCGTACCATATACAAACCATTGACTAGCGTCTCTGCCACTTAAAAGTTGACTTAAAGGATCAAAAAGAGCAACTAAACCTGTGTTTTCTTCACCTTTTTGAGCTAATCCTAAATATTGAGGGTAAAAATAAAGTACAATGTAAAATAAGGTTAAAACGACACCAATTAGCCAACCGACTAAACCTCTTGAAGATAAAGATTTAAACCAAACACCATCATTTTTAATACCTTTAGATTTGTTTAAGTATAAACTATTAGAAAACCATATAGTCCCAACAAACATTAAACTTAAAGCAATTGTTAAAGTTGTAGCTTTGTTAGGGAATTGAACGTTAAATAATGCTAACACCAAAATAAAAAGTCCTAATATGCCAACTGCTGACGCTATTTTTTGTGTTTTTGTTAATCCGTAAGAATTAGCCAAAGACATACTGTAATTTAATTTTAAGCTCATATTAGTTAGTTTGTAAGGTGTTGTTATATTTTTCTTTTATCTCGTTTTCAAATCGCTTGTAAAATTCTGGATCAAAATTGGCTTGCTCTAGATGATTGATGACAAAGTCTAAATCTCGCTTTTCGGTAAGCCATTTGTCAAAAACTTCGTGTCGTAGCCTTATGCCAAAGGTGTTGATGCCTAAGAACTTGTTAGTGTCTCTGTGATAAGCTATGGTAATACATTTGGTGTCGTCGTCATGTTTCCAATGAAAATGAGCTTCGTAATCCGGCTTTCCTTTTTTACCGTTTACCCAACCATAGGTCTGATATTCGATATCTAAAAATTTAGCACTGTTAAACCAATGTCCTGGTTTATATTCTAGTTTATTGCCACAAATGGTTTGTGCTAATGTTTCGCCCATCATGCGACCTGTGTACCAAACCGCTTCAATCGGTCTACGATTACCAATAGCTTGGCGTTGTTCAGCACAGTCACCGATTGCATACACATCATTGATGTTGGTTTCTAAAAAGCGATTGACTAAAACGCCTTTATTGGTTTCAATATTACTTTCTTTTAAAAATGAAATATTAGGTGTTACACCTGCTGTTAAGCCTACAAAATCACAAGGAATTTCTTCGCCAGTTTCTTCAATAATGATGGATTTTACTTTTCCATTATCATCAGAAATGATTTCTTTTAAATTAGTTGAAAGTCTTAAATCGATATGATGATTTTTAATATGTCTGTTTATCATTTGGCTTTCGCCTTCAGGTAAAACGCTATTCCAAAAACTGCTTTCACGCACCAAGAAAGTCACAGGAATATTTCTAGAATTCAACATTTCTGCCAATTCAATACCAATGAGTCCTCCACCTACAATGACTGCGCGTTTACAGACTTTGTTGTTTGGTGCATAGATTTCAAGATGTTCTAAATCTTGTTTACTGTATAAGCCTTGTACACCTTTTAGATCTTCACCTGGCCAACCAAACTTGTTAGGTTTGCTACCTGTTGCGATGACTAATTTGTCATAACTCATTTGGTCTCCTTCAGCAAAATGAAGTGTATTATTATCAGTATCAATCTCATTAACGAAACCTTTTTTCAGTTCGATATTATTTTTCTTCCAAAACCAATTTTCGTAAGGTTGTGTGTGCTCAAACTTCATATGTCCCATATATACATACATAAGCGCAGTACGCGAGAAAAAATAATCGCTTTCAGCAGATATAATGGTGATTTTTTTATTAGATAACTTTCTAATATGTCTGGCAAGAGTAACGCCAGAAATACCGTTACCTATTATGGCTATGTGTTCCATTGTTTTGGTTTAGTTGATGCTTAAGTCGCATTTAAAGATAAGACCTTAAAAAATGAATTCAATTTAGAAAGTATTTAAATTAACAATTTCTTGTAAGGTGTTGTGTTTTATTAAGACGTGGCTTTTCTTTATTTTTATGATATGAGAATAGTAGTTGTTTTTTTGGTGGTTTTAATTTTTGGGTGCTCTGCAGCGCCTTATAAACCAAGTAAAATTAATGGCGTAAGCTTTGTTGCTGCGAGAGATATTGTGGATAGTACGCATGTAGCACCAGTAGTTAAGGTCAATGCAAATTATGCAGCAATTATGCCCTTTGGATTTATAAAAAACCTTGAGCATCCCGAAATTATTCATAACACAGACAGACAATGGTTTGGTGAAACCAGAGCAGGAGCAGAGCAATACATTTCCGAATTACGAAAAGCCAATATTAAGATGATGATTAAGCCACAAATCTGGGTTTGGAAAGGTGAGTTTACAGGTGAAATAATGATGACAACAGAAGCGGACTGGAAAGCTTTAGAAGAGTCTTACACAAGCTTTATTTTAGAATATGCAGATTTGGCAGAAAAAGTTAATGCAGAGATATTTTGTATTGGTACAGAGTTAGAGTTGTTTGTAAAATTTAGACCAGCATATTGGTCTCAATTGATAGAAAAGATAAAAACAATCTATAAAGGAAAATTAACGTATGCAGCCAATTGGAATGAGTTTGCCAAAACACCATTTTGGGACCAATTAGATTATATTGGTATTGACGCTTATTTCCCACTTAGCGACAAAAAAACGCCTACTTACGAGGATTGTTTAAACGGTTGGAAATCTCATAAACCAATTATAGAAAAACTTTCTAAGCAACAAGACCGACCAATATTGTTTACGGAATATGGTTACAGAAGTGTAGATTATTCTGGTAGACAACCTTGGGTGTCAGATTATACCATGAGAGATGTGAATCTTGAAGCACAAGTAAATACGACTAAAGCACTACTAGACACCTTTTGGTACGAGAACTGGTTTGCGGGAGGTTTTGTTTGGAAATGGTTTATTATGCATGATGAAGTTGGTGGACATGATAACCCAATGTTTACTCCGCAAAATAAGCCTGTAGAAGCTGTGCTTTCCGATACATATGCTCAATTTAAATAGAAAAGTTTAAATTAAACTTGTAATGTAAATTGTTAGGGTTCGTCTAAATCTTATAAAAAAGCAATGATGAACCAACCTAATTTACCATTAGGTATTTATGTAATCAACAATGAACATTAAATGTTTTAGGTTAGCTATAGTTCTGTTAATTGGTCAATTAAGTATAGCTCAAAATACCATTTCAGAGATTCAAATAGAAGGCAATAAAAGAACTAAAACCGGTTTTTTAAAACGATTGGCTTATGTAAAAGTTGGAAGCGATCTAGATTCCACAGACATAGCATCAGATGTAAGGCGATTTAGACTCCTGCCTTCTGTTGCCAGTGCGTCGTTTACCACTGAAAAATTAGATAACAATACTTATAAGCTAACGTATAAGGTGGTAGAGAATTTTGCAATAATTCCAGGTCTCAATGTTTCTCAAGATGTAAATGAAGATTTGGCATATAGACTATCACTCTTCGATTTTAATCTATTTGGGCAAAATCAAATTATTGGTGGTTTTTACAGTAAAAATGTATTTGATTCTTACGGTGTGTTTTGGGAAGCGCCAAACCTTTTTACACGAAAATGGGGAATTGGGCTCAATTATCAAAACAACGTTTTGCAGCAGCCTATATTTTTTGAAGATGAGCGCGATGTTAATTACAAGTTCAATGCGAGAGCTTTTGAGTTTAGGGTTTTTTATGAGCATAATTTTAACAACAGGATTGAGCTCGGTTTCAATATAGCTAATGAAGACTATGATTATCTAGATGGTAACTTGCCTTCTGATATACCAGAACATCTTAGCTTAAATCGTTTTTCAATTATAGGAGAGTATGAATATAATAACATAACGAACGAATATCAGTATGTTGAAGGTTTTAGAAGTGTATTCACATTTAATTTAACAGCTTCAGCAGAAGGCAATACAGAGTTACTTAAAAACTTTTTTATTGGTAGAAATGATTTTGAATACTTTAAACGGATAGGAGATAAAGGTAATTGGGCAAACCGTTTAAGACTAGGTTATGCTACCAATGATACTACACCGTTTGCTCCCTTTGCACTAGATAATCAGCTAAACATTAGAGGTGTTGGTAATGTTATTGATAGAGGTACAGCATCTATAGTGTTAAACACAGAATATAGGCATACAGTTTTTGAAAAAGGCTGGTTTGCTTTGCAAACCAATGCTTTTATAGACGCTGGTACATGGCAAGATCCAGGAGGCGAATTAGAAGATCTAGTACAAGGTAATAACACAAGTTTATTTACGGGTTTAGGTTTGCGGTTTATACATAAACGTATTTTTAATGCTGTTTTTAGGATTGATTATGGTATAAGTCTTGGGAACAAAGCTAATAATGGTGTGGTTTTTGGAATAGGGCAGTATTTTTAACTATAATTTAATTGAAGAAAAATTATACGTTCTTTCATTCTATTAGTTTTGTAAAAAAATAATCATATGCGAACATTTGCTATTGGTGATATTCATGGTGGACTTAAAGGTTTAAAACAAGTTTTGAAAAGAGCTGAGGTTACAACTAATGATTGTCTTATCTTTTTAGGAGATTATGTAGATGGTTGGAGTCAATCCGCTCAAGTGATTGATTATCTCATAGAGCTTTCCTCGTATAATAAATGCATCTTTATAAAAGGAAACCATGATGTTTGGTGCGAACAATGGTTAGCAGAAGGTAGTGTTAATGATGTTTGGTATGTGCACGGTGGAAAAGAAACTATAGAAAGTTATGAGGGCTTTTCGAAAACACAAAAAAAAACTCATCTCGATTTTTTTGAAGCTATGCCGCTATACCATATAGATGACGAAAATCGTTTGTTTTTACACGCTGGTTTTACATCTACGCATGGTGTACAAAAAGAAATTCACAGAGAAAAGTTTTATTACGACAGAACACTCTGGGAAATGGCCTTAACAATGGATAAAAGAATTAAACAAAATTCTGAATTATTTCCAAACAGGTTAAAACGTTATAAAGAAATTTATATTGGCCATACACCAACTACAAGATTCAATAAGTACGAACCAATGCAAGCAGTAAATGTTTGGAATGTAGATACAGGTGCTGCTTTTACGGGAAAATTATCTGCTATAGATGTTAATACTAAGGAGGTTTTTCAAAGTGATACATTAATGCATTTGTATCCAAATGAATTGGGTAGGAATAAATAACTAAACAATATTCTTCTTGTAGTAAGCCAACATCTCATCAGCAGATGCACCAAGCCATTTTTTAATATGTATGGTCCAGAAGTGATATTGAAGTTTCCAGATGCCAACTTTTTTATAAAGCCGTGCCGAAGTTTTAATTTTTTTATTGATGACTGTAAATTGGTTACGTTTGTACAATTCGCCAATTAAGATGTTGTCTTCGTAAATAATATAGTTTTCATTGTAGCCACCAATTGTATCAAATAGTGACTTGGTAATAAACAAACTCTGATCACCACCACGACAGGCTTTGAAGTTAAATTGTGTGAGCCAGCCAGCAAGTCTCAGCCACCAATGACTACTATCAAATTCCATTCTAAAACAACCGGCTTCATGACCATTTTTTACTTTGTCGACAATCAACTTATCAAAGTTTTTAGGTGGAAAGGTGTCAGCATGCAAGAAGTAAAGAACTTTTCCAGTTGCAGCTTTTGCACCAATATTCATTTGCTTTGCACGTCCTTTTGGTGAAGAGATAAGTTTTACGTCAGTTCGAGTGAATTTTTTTACAGTTTCGATTGTTCCATCAGTGCTTCCGCCATCAACCACAATAATTTCTGAAATATTTTCAGGTGAAGAATTCTCTGTAAGATGTAGCAATAGTCTGCCAATGTTATTGGCTTCATTCAATACTGGTATTATAATGCTAATCATATTTCTACTTACGGAATATTTAGGATTAAGGTTTTAATCATTCAAATTCCAACTGTAATTTTTAAAACTCTTTTTTGCCTTTTCGGAAATGGTAATATCGCTATAGCGATTTAAAAAATCAATAAGACTACCGTCTTGTTCAAAATCTTTCTTAAACCATCTAAAAATTTTGGACAGCTTAATATTATCTTCTGAGATTTCGTTTTTTGTTGTGTCTGTTAAAAATTCTTTTGTGGCATTTGTAAGCTGTTCGTCAAGGTTTTCTGCAGTAAATGCTGTATTTTGTAGTTTTGGGCAAGACTCTGAAGCACAAACAATAGCAAAGTGAATACGAGGTTCATCCATTTTTCTTAGAATTTTATGCTCAATGTCATTAAGGTTTAACCATTTGTCATCAAACTTCCAAAGTCTTTGATCCCAAGGGTCTTTTATGTCTTTTATGCTTTTTAAAGGGTAATTTCTAATAATTAAATCAACGGTTAAGGCATTGTAGGCATTAATCCAATAGGCAATTTTTTCGTTTTTAGAAGCTGTTTCAAGTAAAGCGTAATCCTCTTGCAATGTTTTTATATAACAGTCTAATTCTGCCTTATTTTCTTTTAAGTTTTCGTAATATACTTCACCATTATTTGATACATAATTTTCCAATAGTGTTGACCATTTAGAATGATTAATTAACACACTAGTTACAGTATTATCAGATATTTTCACTAAACCTGTAGCGTTAAACAACGATATAGTTATTAAAATAAATAGATACCTCATACTTGGTTAAATCTCATGTGTTATTCTCAAATTTGAGACTTTTAAAAGCAATTCTTTTATGGAAGCCTTCTTCACTGTAAAGCCTAATGTTAGTCAAGTATTAATACTAAACCTTACAAAACGCACTTACAGTATTAAATTATTTAGCAACAACCTCCACCATCATAATGAAAGGTAGATTCGCTAATAAAAATATCATCTCTTTCCAAGGCAGCAAACGCACCAGCAGTTTTGTCACAAACAGCTAAGGGCTGATTTTTTAACAACACGTGTCCTGCATTATCATCAAAATAATCATCTTCTCCATAATAGATGGCCGCTTTCCCAGTAAAAATACAAGGCCCATCTGCTGGCATAGGATCTTTAATAGCTGCCACTTCAATAGACTCTATGTAGATCAATTCATCCGTTGGGTAATGTTTAGGATCTAAAATTCGGTAGGGTTTACGTGCTCTAATTTCAATAGTGCCAAAGCCAGCGTCTGTAAGTGCTTTTACATAGTCAGCAATTGGCAAGCTACCACTTAAACAAAGTGCTCTTAAGCGTTCGTCGTTTCGTAAGTCGTCGTTCATTGGTTGCTCGCAAGTAGGATCGCTCATTACCAAACGTCCGTGAGGTTTTAGCACACGATACATTTCTGCAATGGCTTTCTTTAGATCATCAGCTTTGAAAATATTGAACAAACAATTTTGAGCTGCTACATCAATGCTATTATCTTCAACAGGAAGATTCATAGCATCACCTTTTTTAAGATCAACAAATTCAGATTTAAACCAATCGTTTTGTTCTTCTGCTATTTTGAAATTTTTACGAGAAGCCTCTAACATTTCATCAACAACATCAACACCAATAACTCCTCCTTTTTGTCTGCTGAAATATGCAAATTGAAGCAACTCCATACCTCCACCAACACCAACATAAAGTGTTTTAGGGTTATTGGTTAAATCGCGCGCATGCACTGTTGAACCACAACCGTAGTTCATCTCTTGCATAATTCTTGGAATTTTTAATCCTGGTAGTTCCCAAATAGGATTTGTGGTACAACATAACCCAACATCTGGTGTTAGTGCAGCTTCTTTATAAACATCTTTTGTGGTTTCTAGGTAACTCATATTTCTAAGTATTAAGTATGAAGTAAAAAGTAAGAAGTGGTATTATTTATGAATACTATATACTTTTAATTAATTCTTTAAATAATGTAATCATATCAGGTTCTGCTTTGTTGGCCATGGAGATAATCTCTGCAATATCCACTGGCTTTAAATTATCTGGATCACATTCATCTGTCAAAACAGATACAGCAGCAGCTTTTAAGTTAAGATGATTTGCTACAATAATTTCTGGAACAGTACTCATGCCAACAGCATCTGCTCCAATAATTTTTAACATTCGGTATTCAGCACGAGTTTCTAGTTGCGGACCAACAACCGAAGCGTACACACCTTTGTGAAGTGTAATGTTGTGTTTTGCAGCTATACTTTCAAATTTTGAAATAATTTCCGTATCATAAGGAGCGCTCATATCGGCAAAACGCTCACCTAATTCTGAAACTCCTTTAAATGCCAAAGGAGAACTTCCTTGTAAATTGATGTGGTCGTCAATAAGCATTAATTCACCTTTTTTGAAATCTAAATTGACTGCGCCAGCAGCATTAGATACTAAAAGCGTTTTAATACCTAGTTTTTCCATTATTCTTACTGGAAATGTAACATCTTGAAATGTGTAGCCTTCATAAACATGAAAACGTCCTTGCATTACCACAACTTTTTTGCCCTCTAGAGTGCCATAAATTAATTTCCCTTTGTGAAACTCTACAGTTGCTGTTGGGAAATTTGGGATATGATTGTAGCTAGCCTGAGCTATGATGTCTATTTCATTAATTAATTCTCCTAATCCTGTACCTAAGATGATGCCCACCTCTGGATTGTCAAAACCTTTTGATTGAAGGTATTCTGTGCTTTCTGTTATTTGTTTAATCATTAAGTTGTTGTATTTTTTCTTGTAATTTTTGATTGTTTTTGTAAAAATCTGAAGCAATTAAGTCTTCATAAGTATCAATATCATTTAAGGTCTCTAAAATACTGACAGAAATATTGAGATTATGTAACTCTTGTAACGTAGTTTGAAGCAGGTGAGGTTGACTCCAAGGTTTGTTTTTGAATAGTTCTGGAATCGCATGCTGTAATCCTATAAGGTAATAACCACCATCCTCTGCAGGACCAAAAGTTGCTTTGCTTTCCTGCAATGCATTTAAACCATTTTTAATATGTTTAGCGCTGATGTCTGGTAAATCTGAACCAATTAACACAATGTTTTTATAGCCGTCATTAAAGCCATCATTAAAAGCATTGTACATCCGTTCTCCCAAATCAGAGCCTTGTTGTTTGTACTTCGGAAAGTTAGTCCATTCGTTAGCATCTATTTCTTTAGAAAAGTATATACGAACATCTGATCTTATTTCAGAAATTGCTTTTTTAGTGATTTTCAAAAGTTCTTTATACACCTCAAGTGCGCCAAAATCTCCTATAGTTTTTGCTAATCTGGTTTTTACAGAACCTAATGTTGTGTTTTTTACAAACACTATGACGAGCGTTTTAGTCATAAATTTTAATGCCTTTTAAGAGCCATTGGCTCCATTCTTTAGAAAATACATGAACATTTTCAGTGGTCTCATTGTTGAGATTGTAAACTTTAAAGTCGTTATTTTTCCATTCAAAAATCCCGCCAAAAAGATTGTAAACATTCGTGTATCCTTCGTTTTTGAGTTGTTCTGCAATATCTTCAGATCTTATTCCCAAAGAGCAGTACACAACAATCATTTGGTCTTTGTTGTTGAGTTGTTCAATGGTGTTTTTTAGATTGAATTCGTCATAACCAATATGTATTGCATCTTTTAGATGGCTAACCTCATATTCTCTAAGCTCTCTCGCATCTAAAAGAATGGCATTAGTTTTTGGCATTGCTAACTCTTGAACAGAAATGTACGGTACACTTTCGTTATTGTATTTTTTTAATAATTCTGAAAGGGATTCTTGAGCGGATAAAATCCCCGAGAAAAGGAATAATGTGTATATAATTTTCTTTTTCATGGTTATAAGATTCCTACTTTCGTAGGAATATGTTACGCCACAGTACCTTGGCAACTGCTGCCAGCACCAGCTGTACAGCCATAGCAATGCTGTGAAATGACGATGTTTCTTCCTTCTAATAGTTCTTCATTATATTCTGAAATGTGCTTCACTTTACTATTTACAGGCAATTCTAGCATTTGATTAAAATCACAATCGTATAAATAACCATCCCAACTTACTGAAAGCGTATTGGTGCACATTACATTGGCAACAGCAGCAGGATTGTAAGCTTCAACCAATTGATACATATAATCTTCATAGTTTTCTGAAGCAATAAGATAATCTAAAAATCTACTAATAGGAAGATTAGTAATGGCAAACAAATTATGAAATTGAATACCGAAATCTTCCATCAATGCTTTTTTAAAATCCTTTTCCATTGAAGCTTGGTTGCCAGGCAAAAAAGCGCCTGATGGATTATAAACCAAATCTAACCGTAAGTTGCTGTCTGGCATACCATAACCAACAGCGTTAAGCTCTTGTAATGCTTTTATGGATTTGTCAAAAACGCCATCACCACGTTGCTTGTCGGTTTTTCCACGCGTCCAATGAGGCATAGAACTTACAACGTGTACATTATGCTTTTTGAAAAACTCTGGCAAGTCGTAATATTTTTTATTAGCTCTAATAATGGTAAGATTAGAGCGTACTATAAAATCCTTAATGCCTGCTTTTGAAGCTTCTTCGACAAACCATCTAAAATTTGGATTCATCTCTGGCGCTCCTCCTGTTAAGTCTAGCGTGTGTGCTTCAGTATTTTTAATAACTTCTAAACATTGTTCCATGGTTGCTCTAGTCATTATTTCTTTTCGATCTGGACCAGCATCTACATGGCAGTGCTCACAAACCTGATTGCACATATAGCCAACATTTATTTGAAGAATTTCTAAGGTTTTAGCTTTTAGTGGAAACTGATTGGTTTCAGCGATTTTGTCTTTAAAAGTGGGTAATTCACCATTTTGAAAAATTCCATTTGAAAGAATTTCAAGCTGTCGATTACTATTTGCTAAATCACTCTTGTGTTTATGTAAAGATTTGGTAGCCATTAATTAATTTATCTTTTTTGTATATATCTACGAGAATAAGGGTTGGGGAGTTTTACTTTTAACCATCTAATTTGTTTACCTTATTCATCATCTGCACACCATGAACTAAAGATGCGCCACCTCTTATAGCACCAGCTACATGTAAAGCTTCCATCATTTCTTCTTTGGTAATACCTCTTTGTAGACCATCTCCGGTGTAAGCATCTATGCAATATGGACATTGAATCGTATGTGCTACAGCGAGTGCAATTAATGATTTTTCTCTTTCTGAAAGTGCTCCATCCTTAAAAACAGAATTATAATATTCAAAAAATTTGCTTCCAAGTTCTTCATTCCAGTCAGATATTTTTCCAAATTTTCTTAAATCGGCTGGGTCGTAATAGGTTTTAGACATTCAAAATAGTTTTAAAATTGTACGAAAAATCAATATAATGCTTTTTGTCGAGGTTAATTCTTAAAGATTACAGAAAACGAGTAAAAAAACGAGAAGCATTAAACTTGTAGTTAATCAATATTCTGTTTTATCTTCTTTTTTCTCCCATTCTTTAAAGGGTTTAATGGCAATCTCTGGTGCTAATTGTTCAAACGGAATACTTCTTTTGTTATATGGTAATGGGATTTCCTTGTATATAAATTCATCATCAAATCCTATGTTTGCTGCATCTGCTTGGTTGCTTCCGTAATACACCTTATCTGGTCTTGCCCAGTAAATAGCACCTAGACACATAGGGCAAGGTTCGCAAGAGGTGTAAACCGTACAGCCTTCGAGTTGAAAAGAGCCTAAGTTTTTGCATGCATCTCTAATAGCTGTTACTTCTGCATGTGCAGTTGGGTCGTTGGTTGAGGTTACTTTATTATTGCCTCTGCCTATTATTTTTCCATCCTTTACAATTACACAACCAAAAGGGCCACCTTCATTATTGTGCATTCCCTTTAAAGCTGCATTTACAGCTTCTAGCATAAATTTTTCTTTCTCTGTCATAAGTCAGTCTATCGTTAATCTTGTTTATAACGTAAAAATAAGTAATGCATATGTTGAATAACAATTATTTAATGACTAAAAATAGGTATTTGCTTTAGCGTTACATCTAAAAATAATATCTTTAATCTTTAATAATTCACCAATGAAATTGTTGTTTAAAATTTAACCAAAATCATATGCACACTGAGCCAAAATTAGCACGTTTCAACCAAAATGTGTTGTCTAAATATCAGATTTACAATAGTATATTTATGACGCTTCCTTTTGATACATTATCAAAAACTGTAGCGTTACTACCGTTATTCTATGAAACTTGTAAAATAGGTTTTGAAGAAAAAAATGACCCAACGACCATAGTAAATAGCTTTTTTGAAAAATACCAAAGTCAGCTGAATGAAAAAGGACAGATAGACTTATTATTTCGTTTTATTCAATATATAGAGCGTCAGGTTGTGTTATTTGATGCTGTAGAAGATGCTGCATTTTCGATTGTAAATAATATGGAAGGAGTAGGTTCTTTAAGAAGCTTAAAAGAAAATGCGACTGCTCAGCACAAAAAGGAGTTGCTGAAACAGTATTTAGAATCTTTTAATGTAAGAATTGTTTTAACAGCGCACCCTACTCAGTTTTATCCTGGGGCTGTTTTAGGTATTATAACAGACTTAGCCGAAGCAATAAAGACTGATAATTTAACAGAGATTAGTGAGCTATTAGGGCAACTAGGAAAAACCCCTTTCTTTAAAGATCATAAACCAACTCCTTATGATGAGGCTGTTAACCTAATTTGGTACTTGAAAAATGTTTTCTACCATTCATTCGGAAGTATTTATGATTATGTTCAGCAGAACATTTTTGATTATCAAGATATTAATAATTCTATTGTAAATATTGGATTCTGGCCTGGAGGAGATAGAGATGGTAATCCGTTTGTGACGCCTCAAATTACACTTAATGTTGCTAAGAAATTAAAGGAATCTATTGTAAAAAATTACATTAAGGACATTAAATACTTAAGGAGACGATTAACCTTTAAAGGTATTAGAGAGCACATTATAGATGTGAACCATAAGCTTCATAATACATTGTTAAATAGGGAAAATCAAATAACGCTTGAAGAATTAAAGACAGCTTTGAATCAGATAAGAACACGACTTGTCGAAGAACATCAGTCTTTGTATTTGGACAAGGTAACTTCAATGATTAATAAAACCACTTTGTTCGGTTACCATTTTGCGAGTCTAGATATACGACAAGATAGTCGTGTGCATGATAAAATGTTTAGATCGCTCGTAGGTGAATTAATTGATAATGAAAGTGATTTGTTTCCGAAGCATTTCTTTGAATTATCCGAGGATGACCAAAAATTACATTTGGCCTCTTTAAAAGGTTCAATTGGTACAATAGAGTTTAAAGAAGAACTTTCTCAAGATATTGTAGAAACCATAAGAGCTATGAAGTCTATTCAAGAGACTAATGGCGAAATAGCTTGTAGTCGTTACATTATTAGTAATAATCAAACCACAATGAATGTGTTACAATTGTTTGCTATGCTAAAAATTGTAGCATTTAATGATAATTTAACCGCTGATGTGGTGCCGCTTTTTGAGACTGTGACTGATTTAATTGCTGCACCAAAAGTAATGGAGGAGTTGTACACCAATCCGCATTACCGTGCACATTTAGAAAATAGAAATAACAAACAAACTATAATGCTAGGGTTTAGTGACGGTACCAAAGATGGTGGTTATCTTATGGCTAACTGGGCAATTTTTAAGGCGAAAGAAGCCTTAACAACGTTATCTAGAAAGTATGATATTGATGTTATTTTCTTTGATGGTAGAGGTGGGCCACCTGCGCGTGGAGGCGGAAAAACACATCAGTTTTATGCATCTTTAGGTCCAACTATAGAGGATAAAGAAATTCAGTTGACAATTCAAGGGCAGACAATTAGTTCTAACTTCGGAACTTTAGATTCTTCGCAATACAATATGGAGCAACTTATAAGTTCGGGTATTATGAATCGACTTAATGATAAGAATACAGAAATGGCTCCAGAAGATAAAGCGGTTATGAATCACTTAGCTGAGTTGAGTTATCAGACTTATGTAGATTTTAAAGGGCATCCTAAATTTTTGTCTTACTTAGAGCATATGAGTACTTTGAAGTATTATGCTAAGACAAATATTGGTAGTCGACCTTCAAAGCGAGGTAAGTCTGAAGGCTTAGATTTTAATGATCTTAGAGCCATCCCTTTTGTAGGTTCTTGGAGTCAGTTAAAACAAAATGTACCTGGATTCTTTGGTGTTGGTACAGCTCTAAAGCATTATGAAGATAAGGATGAGTTTGAAAAAGTGCAGCATTTGTATAAAGAATCACGATTTTTTAGAACTTTAATTGCTAATAGCATGATGTCCTTGTCTAAGTCATTTTTTGACCTAACGCGTTATATGGCAGATGATCCTGAATACGGAGATTTCTGGAAATTGATTTACAAAGAATATGAAACTACAAAACGTCTTATTTTAAAACTTACTGGTTTTGAAGAATTAATGGAAGATGAGCCTGTGGCTAAGGCCTCTATTGCTGTAAGAGAATCTATAGTATTACCATTATTGACCATTCAGCAGTATGCATTAAAGAAGATGCAAGAATTAAAAAATGCAGGTGAGAAGGATGAAGCTAAGATTGCAGTATTTGAAAAAATGGTAACAAGATCCTTGTTCGGAAATATCAATGCAAGTAGAAATTCTGCTTAAGAAAGCAGACAGAAAAATTTATAAAACAAAACACTCTCTAAAATTAGTTAGAGGGTGTTTTTTACAATTTAAATTAAAACAAGTTATATAACGATTAATGTTCGTTCAATCTGAAGTCTGGGTAAGCATCCATGCCATGTTCATGTGCATCAAGACCTTCTAATTCTTCAAGTTCAGAAACTCTAATACCTACAGTTTTCTTTAAAGAAAAAATGATTAAAAATGAAGACGCAAGGCAGATGGCAGCATAAGCCAAGACACCATAAAGTTGAGGCAAAAATGATAGTTCGTTAGCGGCTTCTAATGCAGAAGCTACCACATTACCGTTTGTATTTAAAAAATCACCTGCATCATTAGTTAATGGTTTAAAACCAAGAATCCCTACTGCTAAAGTTCCCCAAATACCGCATACAAGATGTACGGCTATAGCTCCAACTGGATCATCTAGTTTAAGTTTGTCAATAAAACTAACAGCTAGTACAATAATAATTCCGGATACGGCGCCAATGATAATAGCATCTGTAGGACTCATAACATCTGCTCCTGCTGTGATACCAACTAGTCCGCCAAGTATACCATTCAAAAACATAGTAAGGTCAAGATTTTTGAACATAATTGTTGAGGTTATGGCAGAAAAAACACCTCCGGCAGCTGCGGCAAGACATGTAGTTACAAGTGTTAATGATGTCGCTTCTGGATTTGCAGAAAGTACAGAGCCACCATTAAATCCAAACCAGCCTAACCATAGGATTAGTACTCCTGCAGTGGCGATTGGTATGTTGTGACCAGGTATAGCTTGTAGTTTTCCGTCTTTAAATTTTCCGATTCTTGAACCTAATAAACATACAGCAACTAATGCAGCCCAACCACCTACTGAGTGTACAAGCGTTGAGCCTGCAAAGTCGTAGAATCCAAGCTTGTCTAAAAATCCACCTCCCCATTTCCAAGAGCCAGCTATAGGGTAAATTAATCCTACATATAAAACTGCAAAAACCATAAATGGACCAATCTTAATGCGTTCTGCAACGGCTCCAGAGACGATAGTAGCTGCGGTTGCTGCAAACATACCTTGAAATAAAAAGTCTGTCCAATACGTGTAGCCTTCATTATAGGTTAAGTCTAAAGTACCAGAATCTGTCAATGGTGCATCTAACCCGAAACCAGAGAATCCTATGAAACCGTTAAACTCGCCAGGATACATGAGATTAAAACCTATAAGGTAATAAAGTAAAAGACCAGATGTGATGATAAAAATGTTTTTGAATAATATGTTTAATGTGTTTTTTTGACGTGTTAATCCTATTTCTAAGAAAGCAAACCCAAGATGCATAAAGAAAACCAGGGCAGTGCAAATCATCATCCAAACATTGTTTGTAGTAAATAATTCCATTGTTTTAGTTTAAAGTTTGACCGCCTTTTTCCCCCGTTCGTATTCTGTAGCATTCCTTAATGTCAGATACGAAGATTTTACCGTCACCAACTTGTCCTGTAGCTCCAGATTTTAAAATGGCATTAATAGTTACTTCCTCAAAATCGTCATTCACTACAATAGATAGATAACGTCTTTGTATGTCACTAGTACTATATGAAACGCCCCTGTAAACATGGCCTTCTTTTTCATTACCAAGACCTGTAACGTCCCAATAAGAGAAGAAATTTACACCAACTTCATGCAGTGCGCTTTTAACAGCCGAAAATTTTGATTTTCTAATAATGGCTTCAACTTTTTTCATTGAAATAAATTTTGATTTGCGTTCAAATTTATAATAAATAAAAATATAACCCCTAAATTTTTAGGGGTCATCACATATAATTATGATATAATCAAATTTTAACCCTAAAAATTAAGAGGTTTGTAATTTGAAAATAAGTTAAAATAAATTAAGGGTTGTTTAAAAGAAAATGTTTTAGTTGGTTGTAGCTAGAAATTTTGACACTCTTCTTTTCTTTATGTAGAATAGATTTAATCTGAGAAGGCATTTCTATTTGGTCTGCTATTTGTTTTGGCATTACTGGTAAAAACTTAATAGGATGTGCTGTTTCTAAGAAAATACCATAAGAATCAGGATGTTGAGTTATGTAATTTTTTAATGCTAAATAGCCAATAGATCCATGAGGATCAGCTGTATAATTGTACTGCGTTTTTAAAAAGTTTATGGCATCAAGTGTTTCAGAATCTGTGTAGCTGTAGCCAGAAAGATTTGCTCTTAATTGCTCAAAATTGTTGTTGTGAAGTGCTTCAATCCTTATAAAATTACTTGGTGCACCAACATCCATAGCATTACTTATTGTAGCAATAGAGGCTTTAGTTAGGTAGTTACCTGTTTTTAAGTATTCAGGTATAATATTGTTTGCATTGGTGCCTGTAACAAAATGATGAATAGGTAAGCCTAGTTTTTGTGCCATCATGCCAGCGCAAATATTCCCATAATTACCACTTGGTACCGAGAAGACCAGTTTTTTGTCCTTTTGTTTTAATGTTTTGTATGAAAAGAAATAGTAAAACATTTGTGGTAGCCATCGCGCAATATTAATTGAGTTTGCTGAAGTTAAATTACGTTTGCCTTTTAAGTCTTGGTCTAAAAATGCCGTCTTAACCATGTCTTGGCAATCATCAAAAACTCCATCAACTTCAAGTGCTGTAATATTCTGACCAAGCGTTGTAAGTTGTTTTTCTTGTATATCGCTAACCTTTCCACTTGGGTATAAGATTACAACATCCACGCCATCTACACCTAAAAAACCACTAGCAACAGCTCCGCCTGTGTCACCAGAAGTAGCTACTAAAACCGTAATTTTATTTGTGTTTTGATTTTTACTGTTGAAATAACCAAGACAACGTGCCATAAACCTAGCGCCAACATCTTTAAATGCCATAGTTGGTCCGTGGTACAATTCTAATGAAGCTATGTTTTCATCAATTTCAACTATTGGGAAATCAAAACTTAAAACATCTTTTAAAATTGGTTTTAAATCTTCTTCAGGAATTTCATTTCCAACAAATTGTTTTATGGCTTCGTAAGCAATGTCAACATGACTCAGGTTTTCAATATTTTGAAAGAAAGAATCTGGTAATTGTTGAATTGTCTTTGGAAAATATAAACCCTTATCAGGCGCCAATCCTCTAATAACAGCTTCTTCAAGTGAAACTTCTGGTGAGTTATGGTTAAGGCTAAAATATGTCATTGAATTCGTGTTCCTGTTTTACTTATATGAGATACGTAAGTGTTATAATCAATGCCAGAGTTTTTATAAACGGCATCCATTGCTGCTTCAACTTTTTGCGCCGTTTCAAGATTTTTACTTAGTGCGAAAATTGATGGTCCAGAACCAGAAATACCAGCTCCCAAAGCACCTACGGCAATTGCAGATTGTTTAACATCGTCAAAAAGTGGAATTAATTTTTTCCGGTTTGGTTCTGCCACCAAATCAACCAAACAACGGCCAATTAAATCAAAGTCATTTCTGTGTAAACCACTTATTAATCCACCTACATTAGACCATTGTGTAATAGCTGTTTTTAAATCGATTTGTGTTGGTACAACTTTACGTGCATCTTCAGTTTTAATTTCAATTTGAGGGTGAATAATAGTGGCGACCAAATTTGTAGGTGTTGGTATGCTGACTATGTCTAAAGGTTCGTAGTTTTTAACCAGAATAAAGCCTCCGTAAATTGCTGCTGCTACATTGTCTGCAATTGCAGAACCACAAGCAGCTACTTCACCTTGCATAGCAAACTTAGTAAGTTCTAAATTTGAATATTTATTGCCTAATAAATGATTTACAGCAAACGCAGTGCCTGAAGCACTTGCAGCGCTACTCCCTAATCCACTACCAGGCTTAAAGTTTTTGAAAATTTGGATGTCTAATCCGAAGTTGGCCTTACTGTCTTCAAGCATAAGCAGAGCAACAACTCCAGCAACATTTTTATTGGCTTCGTATGGGAGATTTGCGCCTTCGATTTTAGAAATGACAACGTCTTTGCTATCTGTTTTAGTGAAAATCATGTCGTCACCCAAAGTTTCTAATGCAAAACCCATGGCGTCGTAACCGCACGATACATTGGCAACAGTTGCAGGTGAAAATACTCTAATTTGATTCATGATTTTTTAATTTCTTCCTAAAGTAATGATATCTCCAAATAAACCAGAGGCTGTAACTTCGGCGCCAGCACCAGCACCTTTTATAATTAGTGGTTGTTCTGTGTATCGTTCGGTGAAGAATAATACAATATTGTCTTTTCCTTTTAGATTGTAAAAAGGATGTTCTTTGTCAATTTCTTTTAATCCTACACTTGCCTTCCCATTGTTAAATTCGGCAACATATTTTAGCTGGCAATCGTTGTTTTGTGCTGATTTGTATAGCTTGCTAAAGTGTGAAGCTTCGCTTTTTAAAGTATTGTAGAAGTCGTCAACAGTCTTAGCCGCTAAGCTTTCTTTAGGCAAAAATGATTGGTTTTTAATGTCTTTTAAATCGAGTTTATAACCGGCTTCTCTGGTGAGAATTAAAATCTTTCTGACAACATCTACACCACTGAGGTCTATTCTTGGGTCAGGCTCTGTATAGCCTTCTTCTTGAGCTTGTTTTACGATGTCATGAAAACTGCTCGTATCATCAAAATTATTGAATATAAAATTCAGACTTCCAGATAAAACAGCCTGAATAGAAGTGACTTTATCACCTGAGTTAACAAGGTTGTTTAGTGTGTTGATTACAGGTAAACCTGCGCCAACATTGGTTTCGAATAAAAATGAAGCATTGTATTTTCTTGATAAATCCTTCAATTCTTTATAATCTGAATATTTTGAAGAACAAGCAATTTTATTGCAAGCGATTACTGAAATACTTTCCATTAGATAATTTTTGTAGGTTTTTGCAACGTCTTCATTTGCTGTAACATCTATAAAAATACTATTGCTGAGGTTGAGTTCTTTTATGGTATCAAAAAATAATTTATGAGATTGCTTTTTGCCTTTTTGTAACTGTTCGCTCCATGTAGTTAGGTCAATACCTTCTTCTTCAAAAATCATTTTTTTAGAGTTGCTTATGCCAACAACTCTAACATTAAGTAGGAGATTTTCATTAAGATAATCGTGTTGTTTTCTGATTTGGTTCAATAAAATACCACCAACATTTCCAACACCAACAATAAAAAGATTGAGTGTTTTAATCTGTTTTTCAAAAAAGCGATTGTGTAATGCTGTGAGTGCTTTTTTTATGTCTTTGTACGAAATAACGGCTGAAATGTTTCGCTCAGAAGCGCCTTGAGCAATAGCTCTAACATTGACATTGTTGTTGCCTAGAGCTCTAAACATTCTGCCACTAATACCTTGGTGATTTTTCATGTTATCTCCAACAACAGCAACAATGGCTAGGCTGTCTTCAATGAGTAAAGGCTTTATTTTCTTTTTTGAAATTTCGTAAACAAATTCTTCATCCACAACGTGTTTTGCCTTTTTAGATTCAGAGCTAAAAACACCAACACAAATAGAATGTTCTGATGACGCTTGGGTAATTAAAACCACATTGATGTTGTTTCTTGATAGCGCGGAAAATAAACGCTTAGAAAACCCTGGGACACCAACCATACCGTTACCTTCTAAAGTCAATAGAGCTATGTTTTCAATATGACTTATACCTTTAACAGGTTGCTTTTTGTCTTTGCCTTTTTTGGTAATTAAAGTGCCTTTTTCATCTGGTGAAAAAGTATTTTTTATCAGAATCGGAATCTTCTTTTGCAAGGCTGGCTGAACAGTTGGCGGATACAGTACTTTTGCGCCAAAATGAGACAGTTCCATCGCTTCCTGATATGATATTTCTTCTATCGGAAATGCTTGTTTTACCAATTTGGGATTTGCGGTGTACATGCCACTAACATCAGTCCAAATTTCTAATATATCTGCTTTAACAGCTGAGGCAATTAAAGCTGCTGTGTAGTCAGAGCCACCTCTTCCTAATGTTGTGGTTTCGTTATTTTTGTTTTTGGAAACAAAACCTGGCAGGATAACAATTTTGTCTTTATTCTTTTTGAAAAACGAAGAAATATTAGTTGTAGTTTCTTTTGTTTTTACTGCTGCATTAGTGAATGTTGAATCCGTTAAAATCAGTTCTCTACTGTCTTTTAAAGAAGCGTTTTTTACAGTTTGTTGTAATGCTTCAGAAATGATGAAAGAGGATAAAAGTTCTCCAAAACTTACAATCTTATCAATGGTTTTGTTGGAAAATTCGTTTATAAGATAAAGCCCTTGAAGAATTTGTCTTAATTCTTCAAGTTTGGTGTTGACTTCATTTAATACTGCTATTTTGTTTTTGTCTTCAATTAATTCTTCAACAGTGTTAATGTGACGATTGACAATGTTTTGAAATACTTCTAAGTATTTTTCATCTTTATTTGTGGCAAGATTTCCGGCTTCAATAAGTAGGTCCGTTGTGCCTCCTAAAGCTGAAACAACAACTGCAATCTTATTTTTTTTAGATTCACTTTCTAGAATCTTTATAACCTTTGATATGTTTTCTGAATTGGCAACTGAAGTGCCGCCGAACTTAAGTACTTTCACTTGTAAATCATTCTTTTAACAAGTATATTAAAAATTGTGTAAAGAGATTGGTGTCTAAGTAAATATATTACATAAAAACTAAGGTCGTGATGTTTTTTGAAAAGCGGTAATCTGTAAAAACCAAAAAACCCGATTCATTCGAATCGGGTTTTTGATGGTGGTGCCTCCAGGAATCGAACCAGGGACACAAGGATTTTCAGTCCTTTGCTCTACCAACTGAGCTAAGGCACCAATTGCTTAATTAAGCGGATGCAAATATAAATTCATTTTTAGTATTACCAAAAAGAAAATTGTAAAATTTGATTTTATAAATTTGTTCCATATAAAAAGCATATGAATCTTATCATTGATGTCGGTAATACTTTTGTGAAATTAGCTGTTTTTCAGAATGATGAGCTAATTCATAAGGTTAGCTTTAAACTTTTGGAATTTAAAAAGGAATATAAAAAGCTAAAAAAGGATTTTCCGAAATTAAAACAGGCTATTATTTCCTCTGTTGGTAAATTATCTAAAAAGCAAATAGATTTAGTTGAGCAAGATTTAAAAGTTTTGGAATTAAGCCATAAGATAAAATTACCTTTTAAAAATCTTTACGAAACACCACAAACTCTAGGTGTAGACCGTATAGCATTGGTAAGTGCATCGGTAAGTCAGTTTCCAGATAATAATGTGTTAATTATAGATGCTGGTACTTGTATAACCTATGATTTTGTAACTGATAAAAATGCGTATTTGGGTGGTGCTATTTCTCCTGGAATTAGACTAAGATATCATGCGCTTCATAATTTAACTGCAAACCTTCCGTTATTAGAAAAGCACCAACCAGAAAACATAATTGGTAGTTCGACCGAATCCTCCATACACTCTGGTGTAATTATAGGAGTTGTTAAAGAAATTGATGGTGTTGTAGACCAATATACAGCTGAACACCAAGATTTAACAGTTATTTTAACAGGTGGTGACACCAATTTTTTGTCAAACCAATTAAAAAATAGCATATTTGCGAATTCAAATTTTCTATTGGAGGGTTTGAATTATATTCTAGATTTTAATTCAAAATAATGATAAAGAGACTCATTGTAATTTGTATTGCAATTATAAGTTCTAGTGTTTTTGCACAACAGGGTACAGCATCACCATATTCATTTTACGGAATAGGTAGCCTTAAGTTTAAGGGCACTGTAGAAAATCGTAGTATGGGAGGTATTAGTGTTTATTTAGATAGTATTCACCTTAACCTTAGAAATCCAGCATCATACGTTGGTAAAAATATAGACGCTTATCCATATGATGGCGAGAGTAGACCAGTAAAATTTGCTGTAGCAGGTACTTCATCTAATGTAACCTTAAAAGGCGATTCAGGAGAAGCAGAAGGCAATAGTTCTACCTTCGATTACATCGCATTGTCAGTTCCAATCGGTAAATTTGGTCTTGGTTTTGGACTTATGCCATATACCTCAGTGGGATATAAACTAGATGACATTAACGATAATGATGATATTGTTAATCGCTTTAGAGGTGAGGGTGGCGTAAACAGAGTGTTTGCAGGTTTTGGATATCAAATTTCTAATAAATTTAGTGCAGGAGTTGATGTAAACTATAATTTTGGTAATATCCAAAATTCAGCTATTGAGTTTGCTTACACGCAAGATGGTGAGTTGGTAGAGCTTCAAACTAGAGAAGATAGTAGGTCTGATTTAAGCGGTCTGAATCTTAACTTTGGGTTGGCGTATAAAACAAAGATTTCCGATAAACTAGAATTATCAGCAACGGCTACATTTGCTCCTCAGAGTAAACTAAAGTCAGATAATAGGCGTTCTATATCAACTGTCGAGGTTTTGGACTTAACAACAGATTCAGAAATTGTACTTAATACTATTGAAATAGATTTAGAAAGTCAAAATTTAGAAAAAACAGATTTAACATTACCTTCAAGATGGTCTATTGGAACAGGTCTTGGTAAACCACAATCTTGGTTTGTAGGAGCAGAGTATACATTTCAGAACACAAGTGATTTTTCTAATCCATTTTATACTAATGATGTTTCTTCCTTTGAGAATGCCTCGCAAATTTCTTTAGGAGGATTTTTTATCCCTGATTATGATGCTTTTACAGGATATTTTAAACGTGTTGTTTACAGGGCAGGAATTAACTTTGCAAATACAGGCTTGGTAGTAAAAAATGAATCGATAAAAGAGTTTGGCATATCTTTTGGTTTAGGATTACCAGTTGGTCAAAGATCTCGGGATCCATTCTCAAATTTAAACCTAGGTCTTGAAATTGGAAAACGAGGAACAACTAACAATAATTTAATTCAAGAGAATTTTATAAACTTCAATGTAAGTTTATCTTTAAACTCTAGATGGTTTAGACAAAAGAAGTACAACTAACAATAATAAAAAAAGATGAAGACGAGAATTACTATACTACTAGCGGCTCTTTTTGTAAGCTTCAATATTAGTTTAGCTCAGCAAGATGAGGAGTGCATGAATAACTTATCGATTTTTGATAGTTATGTAAAGACAAAAAAATATGATGATGCCTACGAACCATGGAAAATAGTTCGTGAGAAGTGTCCAAAATTTAACAGAGCTATTTATGTTCATGGTGAGAAAATTTTAACACATAAAATTGAAAATTCAACAGGAACTGAACAAGTTGCTCACATTAATGACTTAATGAAACTTTACGACCAGAGTAGAGAGTTTTTTCCATCAAAATACGATTTAGGTGAAGTTTTAGTAGATAAAGCAAACTTAGCTTACAAGTACAGAGATGAACTTGGAATTTCTGTTGAAGATGAATATAAAATGTTTCAAGAAGCTTTTGATAAAGATAAAAAGAGCTTTACTAATGCAAAAGGACTTTACACATATTTTTCTTTAGCGGTAGATTTGTTTGACCTAGGTATATTACCAGCGCAAAAAATGTTTGATAAGTATGATGATATAATTGAAATCATAGAAAATATTGTTGATGAGAACACTTCAAAGCTGAATGCATTGGTGCAAAAAGAAGAAGGCGGTAATACCTTAAGTAAAAAAGAAGGAAGACTTAAAAATTATTATGAATCTAGTATAAACGCTTTTGAAGAACAAGTTATACCAAGTATGGACAAGAAGTTGGGAGATAGAGCTACTTGCGATGTATTAATTCCTTTGTACGAAAAGAATTATGAAGATAACAAAACTGATGGTATTTGGTTACAAAGAGCAATGAACCGTATGTATGCTAAAGGCTGTAAAGAAGATCCTTTATTCTTAAAGTTAGTTCAGCAAAAGAACAGTATTGAGCCAAGTGCAGATACATCGTACTACTTATATCTTTTAACTGGTGAGCAGAAGTATTTTGATCAAACCTTAGATTTAGAGTCAGATCCTTTAAAGAAAGCAAAGCTTTACAAAAAATTAGCTAATGAGTTAAAGGCTAAAGGAAGCTATGGCAGAGCTAGACAGTACTACATGGAGTCTATGAAATTAAATCCATCTGACGGTTCACCTTATTTAGCGATCTCAGCAATGTACGCAAAGAGTGCTAACAGTTGTGGTGACACTAACTTTAACAAAAGAGCAGTATTCTGGTTAGCAGCTTTAGAAGCAGAAAAAGCAGGTAGAGTAGATGGTCGTTTAAAATCTGCCGCAGCAAAATCTGCCGCTAGTTATAGAGCAAGTGCACCTTCTAAATCAGATATATTTACAGAAGGTAATGCAGGGCAAACTATTAGAATTGGATGTTGGATAGGACGTTCTGTAACAGTGCCAAATATTTAATGAGAATCAAAAACTCACATATTATATTAGACTTAGTCACAGCATTAGCTGTGACTTTGTTTTTTTCGTGTGAAAATAACTTTAACGATGTAAAGAATGTAGGAGTTCTTCAAAATCAACCTATAGGTGAAGCCGAAAGTATCGATTTAAAGTATACTGAATTTATTAAAGATTCGGTAAGACTAAAAGCAAATCTAATTAGCTCTAAAATGCTCGATTATTCTAATCGAGATTTTGCGTTTTCTGAATTCCCAGAAGGAATTTTATTAAAACTCTATGACGATGACGGTAAAATGACAACCATTACCTCACGTTATGCTATTTTTTATACAGATACAGATATTATAGATTTAAGAGGTAATGTTACTATAACAACACATCAAAACGAAAAACTGGTAACAGATCAGTTGTACTACAACGAAAAGTTAGAGTGGGTATTTACAAACGAACCTTGGGTGTTTAATAGATCTCAAGGTCCATTGCATGGAATAGGGTTCGATTCTGATAAAGACTTTAAGAATTTTCAGATGTTGGAAATGGGTGGTGATTTTGAACTCGATAATTAACTATCTTTGTAACTTAGTTTTACTTAGATAAATTACACATGAAACTTCTTAAGATATTTCAATTCGCTTACATCATCTTTGCTATTCTATTTCTTTGGGATGCAATCACAAATTGGTCTGTAGATAGAAACAGGTCATACATGTCTTTATTTTTTGTTGCACTGGCAGTGTTCATGTTCTTTTTTAGAAAGCGTTTCGCAAGCAAATTTCAAGATAGAAACAAAGATTAACTTATGACTTTAGATATAGTCATAATTATAGTTACACTTATATTTTCAGCATTCTTTTCTGGGATGGAAATAGCTTATGTGTCTTCAAATAAAATACATATTGAGCTTGAGAAAAAACAGGAAGATTTTCTTGGAAAAATATTAACCAAGTTAACAGCAAAACCGTCTAAATACATTGCTACAATGCTAATTGGTAACAATATAGCATTGGTTATTTATGGTCTAAAAATGGGTGATGTCTTAGTAAAATGGTTTCAGTCCATGTTGCCATCAGACAGTACGGTTTTAAACTATCTTTTTTATGATTTACAATTGTTAACCCAAACTGTAATATCAACGTTTATTATTTTAATCACTGCCGAATTTTTACCAAAGGTGTTTTTTCAAATTTATGCGAATACCTTAATGAAAATTTTGGCACTACCAACCTATGTGTTTTATATAATTTTTAGTTGGATTTCTGATTTTGTACTCTGGATATCTGATGCGGTTTTAAAATATGTTTTTAAAGCTAAAGGTGAAGATGTCGTACTGGCAATGACCAAGGTAGAACTAGGAAATTATATTAGTGAGCAAATGGAATCTGTCGAAGACCATGAAGAGGTTGACAGTGAAATACAGATTTTTCAAAATGCGTTGGAATTTTCCGAAGTAAAAGCCAGAGAAGTTATGGTGCCGCGTACAGAAATCTCTGCTGTAGATATTTCAGAATCTATTGATAATTTAACGCAACTTTTCATCGAAACAGGGCGAACAAAAATCATTGTTTACAAAGATAACATAGACGATATTTTAGGCTATGTACATGCCTTTGAGTTGTTTAAAAAACCAAAGGATATTAAGTCTATTATTATTCCTGTTAGTTTTGTTCCTGAAACTATTTTGATAAAAGATGTACTTAATATTTTAACCAAGAAGCGTCAAAGTATTGCGGTAGTTATTGATGAGTATGGTGGTACGTCTGGCCTTATGTCTGTAGAAGACATTGTTGAAGAATTATTTGGTGAGATTGAAGATGAACATGATACTCTAGAAATGACCGAAGAACAAATTGACGAAAACACCTATAGATTCTCAGCAAGGTTAGAAGTAGATTATATAAATGAAGCTTATAAATTAGACCTTCCAGAAGGTGAAACCTATGAAACTTTAGGTGGCTTAATCGTTGATGAAACCGAAGGAATCCCTGAAAAAAACGAAGATATTTTAATTCATAATTTTAAGTTTACCATTGAAGAAGTGTCTTCAACCAAAATAGATATTGTAAGACTTAAAATCCTCGATGTAGACTAATAATAACAATAGCTTACAAAAACTATACTTCTCCTTTTATTATTTCTTAGAAAATACTATTTTCGCAGACTTATTTATACGAAAAATTTAAGAAATGGCAATTTTAAATAAAATTAGACAACGTTCACTAATCTTAATATTAGTAATAGCATTAGCACTATTTGCGTTTGTTATACAAGGAGTAATTGATAATCCAAATGCATTCTCAGGTTCTCAAGGTGTTGTTGCAACGGTAAATGGAAAGGATATTGATAGAACTGAATTTCAGCAAAAAGTGAAGAATTACCAAGATAGAGCTGGTGGAAGAATTTCTTCAACTCAGGCGATGAATGCTATCTACAATCAAGAGTTACGCAATATCATTCTAACTGAAGAGTATGAGGCACTTGGTTTGTCTGTAGAAAAAGATGAAATGCGCGATTTACTTAAAAACAGCTTTCAGTCTTACCCAGAGTTTCAGGATGAAAACGGTAATTTTGATGTGAACCGTTTAAACGCTTTCATTAGTAACTTAAAAGATATTAGTCCAGATTCTGCTCCATTAACTTCTGCAGGACAATCATTCAATATCAATTACGATATCTGGACTAATAACGAGCAATCTATTGCAACAAATGCACTTCAGCAAACGTATTACAATATGATTAAGGCTGGAGTAAGTACTACTATAGCTGAGGCAGAAGACGAGTACTTAGCTGATGCTAAAAATGTAGATATTCGCTTTGTTCAAATTCCATATACAACTATTGCAGATAGTTTAGTGCAAGTGTCTAAGTCTGATATTAAGGCTTACATGAAAGATCATGAAGAGCAATTTAAAGCAGATGCAAATAGAGAAGTTGTTTATGTAGAATTTAAAGAGGAAGCATCTAAAGAAGACGAGGAAGCTATTAAAACCGCACTTTTAAAATTAAAAAGTGATACTGCAGAATATAACGATAGTAGTGGAAATACTGATACTATTCCAGGTTTTGATAGTGTTACCGATGTTGCTGAGTTCATTAACTCTAATTCAGACATTAAATTTAATGATACATTTTTAAGAGCAGCACAAATTCCTGCTGTTGCTAAAGATAGTTTAATGAAGTTGCAGGTAGGTGAATATTATGGACCTTACAGAGATGGTGAGTATTTTAAACTTTCAAAAATGCTTGCTAAGCAGCAAATGCCAGATACGGTAAAAGTAAGACACATTTTAATACCATTTGCTGGTGGCCAGAGAGCAGACGCGTCTATTACTAAAACACCAGAAGAAGCTAAGAAAACAGCAGATAGTATATTAGGAAAAATTAAAAGTGGTACTAAGTTCTTAGATTTATTAGAACTTTCATCAGATAAAGTAAGTAATGAGGATGATGGTGAAATAGAATTTGCTTACAATGCAGGAATGGCACCAGAATTTAAAGCATTTGCCTTTGATAACAAGAAAGGTGATATTGATGTTGTTGGTACATCTTTTGGATATCATATTATTGAAATATTAGAGCAAAAGAACTTTAACGATACTTATAAAATTGGAACATTAGCAAGAAAAATAGAACCATCTCAAAAAACATTGGATGAGGTATTCAACAGTATGTCTAAGTTTGAAATCGCTGCAAAGGATGGTGATTTCACAGAATTAGCTAAGGAACGTGAGTTGGCTGTAAAACCAATAACGTTTAAAGAATTAGATGAAAATATTCCAGGTTTAGGAAGTCAGAGACAGGTTGTACGTTGGGCATTTGAAGAAACTACAGATGTTGGCGATTACAAAAATTTCCCAATCTCTGGTTTTGGATTTATCGTTGCAAAATTAGTTGAGAAGAACGAAGAAGGTTTAATGAGTGTTGAAGATGCGTCAGTTTCTGCTTTACCAGAAATTAGAAAAGAGAAGAAGGCTCAAATGATTCGTGAGAAGATTAAGGCATCTTCTGTAGATGAAATTGCTAAGAATCAAGGTCAGAGTCCTAAAACAGCTGCAGCTCTTACTTTAAAGAACACAACGCTTGCAGGTGCTGGTGTGGAGCCAAAAGTAATTGGTGCTGCATTTGGTTTAGAGCAAGGTAAAACGTCTAAACCTATAGATGGAGAAAAAGGTGTTTATGTAATTGAAGTTACCAAAGTAACTGAAGCTACTGAGTTAGACAACTACACATCTATAATGAACAGGCTAAACGCAACAAGACGTGGTGCTGTACAAGGAAAAGTTTATCAGGCATTAGAAAAAGCTGCAGATATCGAAGATAACAGAGCGAAAACAGTTTACTAAAATATAGTACATTATAAAAAAGGCTTCACAGAAATGTGAAGCCTTTTTTATTTCTAATAACTTGCTATTTGTCTAAAAATCTAAAAATCTAAAGATCTAAAAGTCTAAAACCTATTATTTTGCCATTTCAGTGAAAGGAATGATAACATCTAGTCCTTTTGATTTAAAGTAGTTGCTAGGATCACTTTCTGAAGTTACTAAGATAAAGTCTCCTCCCCAAGCACCTAAACTCTTCATGCATCCATTATAATCACTAAAAAATCTTGATTTAATAGGTGTTTGATTAATTAATTGACCTATTAGTTCTTCATGTTTAGTTATCAGATTTTCAAAAATAGAAAGTTCAGTGCAATTGATAATACTTTCCGTAAGCCAAATGACTTCACTAATTATGTTACTATTTAGTTTATTTAATGCTCTGTAAGCTTTAATGCCATCTCTACTATTTTGCTTTTGGTTGAGATAGACAAAGTATAGGTTGTTCTTAAAAGATGGATTAAACTCAACTGCGTTAACAATAGGCGAATTAGTTGGCTTTAACTGAAATGTAATTGGTGTGTTGTGCTGAGCACAAGCAATATCGTAACCACTACCGCCAAAAGTTTTTTCTAAAAGTTGATAAGCATTAACATCTGCCCATTGCGCAATATTGTTTATCAATGTAGAGGAGGTTCCCAGACCCCATTTTCTGTTAAACTCTAAATGCGTTGAAATCTTATACCCTTTTAGAGTTTTTAAAAAGTTAGGATTTAGTTGCTGAACGGATTCAAGAATCTGTACTAATCGAGAAGAAATATCATTATCATTCCCAATGGTTTTAAGAATCTTACCATTTTCTAAAGTGAAACTATTTTCAAACCAAACATTTCCCTTTTCATCATAGCTTTTCCAGATTAAGGTATTGTTGTTGTCTTCTTCAATTTTAAGACTTTGACCATATTTTGTTGGTATGGCTAATGATTTTGCACCATCAAGCACAACGTATTCACCAGTGATTAATAATTTTCCGTTGCTTTTATAATATAATGTGCCTTCGAGTGCCTCAGGCACCGGTTTGTTCAACTTATTGTTGTCCTCGTATTTTTGATGGCTGAGGTTCTCGAAGCCACCATCTTGATTTTTCTTATCTCTATAAGCCAAAGAAAGTTCTGGTAATTTATCAGAGTTGTTGTTTATTAAAGCTTCTTTTTTCGCTCTACTCCAACCTTGAATTTGTTTCTCTCTGTAAAAAGCATCATCTATTCTTTGAAACTCTTCAATATATTTTAGCGCTACAGGTAGACGCTTTTTTGTATGATTAGCACCTTTACCTTCATTGTGTTCTGCAATACGTTTTTCAACGTCAATAGTACTACCAGTATAGTAAGAACCATCAGCGCATTCTAATATATAAACGTATCCTTTTGGCATTTATATGATTAATAATGTGACTTCGACTACGCTCAGTCACCAGTTTAAATTAAATTTCCCTTATATTTTCAATGGCTTCAACAACTGCACTATGTGTTACCACATTAGTTTTAAAATGCTCTACTATTTTTTCTTTTTCTTCTGAGGTAGCTTCAAACTGATTTAATATATTCATTAAATGCATCTTCATATGACCTTCTTGAATACCAGTAGTAGTTAAGGATTTTACAGCAGCAAAATTCTGAGCTAAACCTGCTACAGCAACAATTTGCATTAAATCTTTTGCTGATGGCTTTTCAAGCATTTCTAAAGCAAACTTTACTAATGGATGTAAACTTGTTAAGCCACCTACTGTACCTAAAGCAAGTGGAATTTCAATCCAAAATTTAAAAGTATCGTCTTCAATAGAACAGTGCGTTAAGCTTTTATATTTTCCATCTTTTGAAGCGTATGCATGCACACCAGCTTCAACTGCTCTAAAGTCGTTACCTGTTGCTAAAACCACAGCGTCGATACCGTTCATTATACCTTTGTTGTGTGTTACAGCTCTGTAAGGTTCAATTTCAGCGATGTTAACCGCTTGTTTAAACTTCTCTCCAAACAGTGATGGGTTTGTTATGTCTTTACTTTTTAAATCAGTGATAGGGCAAGACACTTCAGCTCTAACCAGACAATTAGGTACATAGTTAGAGAGAATACTCATTACGATATTTACGTCGTTTTCTAATTGTGCTTGCGCTTCGGCCTTAAAGGTTTTAGCAAATTGTTCTAAACAAGAATTTATAAAGTTGGCACCCATTGCATCTAGTGTTTCAAACGTAGCATGCAATTGGTAGTAGTGCTCTAAGTCTTGGGTTTTATTTTTAAGTTCAATATCTAAAATACCACCACCACGACGTTCCATGTTTTTAGTGATGGCTCTGGTGTCTTCAATAAGTTTTGGTTTTACAATTTCGAAGAAAGATTGTAACGCTTCGAAATTACCAGTATATGTAAAATGAACTTGACCAATTTTTTCTGTCGAAATCACTTCAGCCTTAAAGCCACCTCTATCTAGCCAAAATTTTGCCGCCTTACTAGCTGCTGCAACCACAGAACTCTCTTCTATTGCCATTGGTATAGTGTAAAGCTTGTTGTTAATCGAAAAGTTAGGTGCTACACCAAGAGGTAAATAATAATTAGTAATGGTGTTTTCTATAAACTCATCATGAAGCTTTTGAAGTTTTGCATCGGAATTCCAATACTGTTGCACTAGGTTTCGAGCACTTTCCTTGTTTGAGAAATAAGTGTCTAAAAGCCATTCGATCTTTTTAGATTTAGATAGTTTAGAGAAGCCAGAAATAGCGGTTGGCATAGTTAAATTGATTTTGAATTGCAAAGATACTTAGGATTGGCATAAAATGTGTCCCTATTCCACTATTATTGCCGATTTACTGTTAATAATGCCTGATTTTTGCATATTTTTTAGTAAACTTGGCATTGCTTTATTGAAAAAAGATTAATATGAAATTGAGATACTTCGTAGCCATTGTTGGATTTCTAACTACCTCCTTGATTTACAGTCAGGATAAACAAATTACCCTCGAAGATATTTGGAGTGGAGCCTTTAGAACAGAAGGCATGCAAGCCTTACATTCTATGAATAACGGTACGCAGTATTCCGTATTAAACTACAACAGACAAAACGGTACAGCTACCATAGATATTTACGATTACAAAACCTTAGAAAAGGTAAAAACCTTGGTGTCTTCTGAAGATATACCAGAGATACGAGGTTTTTTTGATTATACGTTTAGCAAAGATGAGTCTAAAGTGGTTTTAACAACCAACGAAATTCCTGTCTACAGAAGATCTGCTTTAGGTGAATATTATGTATACGATATCAATACGAAGCAGTTGACTAAGGTGTCTGATCAAATGGTGCAAGAACCAACTTTATCGCCAGATGGAACTAAAATTGCTTATGGGTTTGAAAATAATCTCTATATAAAAGATTTAAATTCAGGTAAAGTAACACAAATCACTGATGATGGTGAGAAGAATAAAATTATCAATGGTATTACAGATTGGGTTTATGAGGAAGAATTTAGTTTTGTGAGGGCGTTTGATTGGAATGCAGATAGCAACTTAATCGCTTTTATACGTTTTGATGAATCTGAAGTGCCAGAGTTTTCTATGGATGTTTATGGTTCTGGTCTTTATCAAACACAGCAGGTTTTTAAGTATCCTAAAGCTGGTGAGAAAAACTCTAAAGTATCACTTCATTTATACGATTTACAGGCAAATAAACTACAAGAACTTGAGGTTGATAAGACTTATGAGGACTTTTATATTCCAAGAATAAAGTGGACAAACGATCCTAATGTGCTAAGTGCCCAATACATGAACCGTCATCAAAATGAATTAGACCTCTGGTTTATAGATACCTATGCTATAGATTATGAATTAGTTTTGCAAGAAAAGGATGATGCGTATATCGATGTAACCTTCAATCTAACATTCCTGAAAGATAATAGCTTTATCTGGACGAGTGAAAAAGATGGTTTTAATCATATTTATCACTATGACAAATCAGGAAAGTTAATCAATCAGGTAACAGATGGCAATTGGGAAGTTACAGATTATTATGGCTTTAATGAAAAGGCCAATACTATTTATTATCAATCTACTGAAAACGGTTCCATAAACAGAGATGTGTATTCCATTAAGCTAAATGGTAAGAATAAAACACAATTAACAAAAACCGAAGGCACTAATAGTGCGTCTTTCAGTGCTGATTTTACTTATTTTATCAATACGCATTCTAGTGCAACCACACCTTACGAATATACCTTGCATGATTCTAAGAATGGAAATCTTGTAAAAGGAATTAAGGATAACGATCGCTTAGCTCAAAAAGTAGGAGACTATGTAACGTCTAAAAAAGAGTTTAGTACTATAAATGTTAATGGCAACGATTTAAATATGTGGATGATAAAACCTGCTGATTTTGACGAAAATAAGCAGTATCCATTATTTATGTATCAATATTCGGGTCCAGGTTCTCAGCAGGTTGCCAACCGTTGGAATGGTGCTAATGATTATTGGTATCAAATGCTGGCACAACAAGGCTATATTGTAGTCTGTGTTGATGGTAGAGGAACAGGTTTTAAAGGAGCAGACTTTAAGAAAGTAACGCAGAAAGAATTAGGGAAATATGAAGTTGAAGACCAAATAGAAGCGGCTAAAAAGTTAGGGTCACTGCCTTATATAGATGCTTCTCGCATCGGAATTTGGGGTTGGAGCTATGGAGGTTTTATGAGTAGTAATGCTTTATTTAAAGGCAATGACGTGTTTAAAATGGCCATTGCAGTAGCACCTGTTACAAGTTGGAGGTTTTATGATACTATTTACACAGAACGTTATATGACCACACCAGATGAAAATCCTAGTGGTTATGACGACAATTCTCCAATAAACCACGTCGATAAATTAAAAGGTGATTTCTTATTAGTACATGGTACAGGAGATGATAATGTACATGTGCAGAATACCATGCGTATGGTTGAAGCTTTAATACAAGCAGATAAGCAATTTGAATGGATGATTTATCCAGATAAAAATCATGGAATATATGGTGGTAACACAAGATTACACCTTTATAAAAAGATGACAAATTTTATCCATAAAACTTTAGGTGATAAAAGAGAAAATACTCTTAAAGAAGAAAAAGAGTCATCTAAGATTAAAGGCTAGCTAATAATAACTAACTAAATTAAATTATATGTCAACAGCAATTAAACAACCGCATCAAAAAGAACTATTTGGGCATCCAGTAGGTTTATTCATTTTGTTTTTTACCGAAATGTGGGAGCGTTTTTCTTACTATGGTATGCGTGCCATACTAGTATTATATTTAGTAGCTCAGACTACTAGTGATAATGCAGGTTTGGGTTGGACCAATGGGGAGGCACTAGCGCTTTATGGTTGGTACACTATGTTGGTGTACGTAGCTTCTATACCAGGTGGATGGATAGCAGATAAGTTTTTGGGTCAAAAGAAATCTGTTTTATATGGAGGTATCTTATTGGTAGCTGGTCATAGTATCCTTGCAATAGAACAAATGTGGGCGTTTTACACAGGTTTAGGTCTAATTATTGCCGGTGTTGGAATGTTAAAACCAAACATTTCTACAATGGTTGGTGGATTGTATAAACAAGGGGATATTAGACGTGATAAAGGGTTTACGATTTTTTACATTGGTATAAATATTGGAGCCTTCCTTTCAAGTTTAATTGTCGGTTATGTTGGGGAAGTACATGGTTGGCATTACGGATTTGGTCTTGCTGGTATTGGAATGGCTCTAGGATTATTGCAATATCTAATAGGTCAAAAATACTTAAAGACTGTCGGGAATTTTTCTGGAGATTCTGAAGATGAAGAAGAAAAAGCCGCTATGAAAAGACCGTTAACTAAAGTTGAAAAAGATAGAGTTGTTGTTCTATTCATTTCGTTTTTATTAGTTATCGTTTTTTGGGGCGCTTTTGAGCAAGCAGGTGGTTTAATGAATATATATGCTATGGACAATACCAATAGGATGTTAATGGGATGGGAAGTTCCTGCATCGTGGTTTCAATCCTTAAATGCCATGTTTATAATATTCTTGGGGACTTCAGTTGCAGGCTATTGGGCTAGCCGAAAATTAAAGGGAAAAACAGCAACATCATTATTTAAGATGATTATTGGTCTCATAATCATGGGAACAGGGTTTTTCTTTATGTCTGCTGCATCAGCTCAGTTTGAAAGTACAGGGTCTTCTGCAATGTATTGGTTAGTTTTAGCCTACTTGTTTCATACTGTAGGTGAACTTTGTATTTCGCCAGTAGCATTATCTTATATAACGAAGTTAGCGCCATTGAAGTATGCTTCTTTAATGATGGGTGTATACTTTGCTATGACTGGCTTTGGAAATAAATTAGCAGGATTATTAGGTGAGGCGTCAGAAAAGTTAGGTGAGTTTACCATCTTTACAGGTATTGCAGTTTTTTGTGTTGCATTTGGGCTACTGGTCATGGTTTTCAGAAAGAAATTAGAAAAATTAACACACGGTGCGGAAGACAACGAGCATGAAATGCTTGAAGCAGAAAAGTACGAAATAGCAGATCCAGACATTAATAACTAACAATAAATCAATTCCCTTATAGATTTTCTTTTACAAGGGTTTTCTCTACTAACTAAATACTTTAAGATTTATGAATAATTCATCCGAAAATTTCTTCGAAACTAAAGTAATGGGACATCCGGCAGGTTTATTTGTTCTATTCTTTACCGAAATGTGGGAGCGTTTTTCGTATTACGGAATGCGCGCTATTCTTGTCATATTTTTAACAGGTGCTCTTGTTGGTGATAATCCTGGTTGGGGTTGGGATAAGCCAGCAGCCTTATCGCTATTAGGAACGTACGCTATGTTTGTTTATTTAACACCAATTCTTGGTGGTTGGTTAGCAGACAATAAAATTGGCTATAGATTAGCTGTTGTTATAGGTGCACTGCTTATGACACTTGGACACGCATCTATGGCAGTAGAAACACCTACTTTTCTTTACATAGGAATTGCCCTTTTAATATTAGGAAACGGTTTTTTTAAACCTAATATGACATCAATAATATCTAAAATGTATGAAGGTCATGATGAAAAGAAAGATGGCGCGTATAATATCTTTTATATGGGAGTAAACGCTGGTGCTTTTCTAGGAATTATGCTTTGCGGTTGGCTTGGCGAAAACGTAGGTTGGAGTTATGGCTTTGGATTAGCTGGTATTTTTATGTTTTTAGGTATGGTTCAGTTTTATTATGCTCAGCCATTATTTGGAGATGTAGGCGCCAGACCTAAAAATGAGAAGAAGGGTATAATAGATACATTGTCTGAAGGTTTAGAAGCTTCTAAAGAAAAGATAAGTGGTAAGCTGAATCATTTTGTGACTGTTGATTATGTTTTAATAGGTGTTTTTATCATTTCTGTACTCATTTTTATAGTTAACGATCCATTGAGTAAAATAGGTGGCATCAATACACTTAATTTTACAGTTGCAGGTATGACTGACTCACTGTTTTTTGCATTATTAGCTGCAATTGTATTTGTTATAATTCTAGTTGTAAGAATTCCTCGTTACGAAAGAGTTGTTAGAGACCGAATGATTGCTTTTACGATCTTCTGTATTTTTACAATCTTCTTTTGGGCAGCCTTTGAGCAAGCAGCGGGTTCATTGCCGATTTACACTAGAGATTTTACTGATAGAGTTTTAGAAGGAAACGCAGCTTCAATATTCAAAATAATAGATGCAATTGTGACTATTGTGCCTATCGGAATTATAACCTATGTTTTAATAAGCTTATTTAGACAAACATTTAGTAGAATAGGTTTTTCAAATATTGTTTTAGCAATAAGTTTTGTTATTATCTGGGCTTTGGTAATCTATAAGCTTTATATCAATTTTAGTGCAGAAGCTAAAGAAGTTGAAATAACATGGTTCGCAATTCTTAATTCATTATTTATTATTGTTTTTGCTCCATTATTTACAAAATGGTGGGATAGTAAATACAACCCGCCAGCATCTGTAAAATACGGTTTGGGCCTCATAATCATGGCTATTGGCTTTGGGTTGTTAGCCTTTGCTACCAGAAATGTACCTTTAGGTGCAGAAACAGCAAAGTTGAGTATGATTTGGCTAGTGCTGGCTTATTTATTTCACACACTTGGTGAATTATGTTTGTCACCAATGGGATTATCATACCTAAGTAAATTAGTGCCAGCTAGAATGGTGGCATTTATGTTTGGTGTATATTACTTAGCAATAGCGATAGGTAATAAAATGGCGCATTATGTAGGTGGTGATATTGAGAAAATTACAAAAGAAGATGGTCTGTCATATTTCTTCTTAATATTTACAGTTGTGCCAATTGCATTAGGACTGGTCTCATTTGCATTACATCCATTATTAAAGCGTTTAATGCACGGAGTACGTTAGTACTTACCGTTAAAAATAATAGAAAATGCTCCACATTAGGAGCATTTTTTGTAAGTTCGGTACAAGATTTGCAACAAATTAGTTACTGAAATAAATTCAGCATAAAAATGAAAAAAATAAAATTACTTATAGCCTTTATAGCTTTTGGAACATTGGTTTCGTTTCAAAACGCAAGTGAACCCTTAGAAAAAGAGATTAATTGGATGACTTTAGAGGAAGCTATTAAGCTTCAGGAAAAAGCACCTAAAAAAATTATTATGGATGTGTACACCAATTGGTGTGGCCCTTGCAAAATGCTTGATAAACACACATTTCATAATGCGGATGTTGTAGATTATATAAATAAGCATTATTATGCCGTAAAATTTAATGGTGAAGGTAATGACACCGTAACCTATAAAGACAAAACATACTCCAATCCTAATTACGATCCTGCAAAGGCAAATAGACGTAATAGTGCCCACGAGCTAACGCGTACACTTGGTGTAAGAGCATACCCAACAATGGTGTTTTTTGACGAAAAGGGTGAGTATATTGCCCCAATTTCTGGATATTTAAAACCACGCCAAATAGAATTGTACTTAAAACTATTTAAGACAGATAAGTACAAAGAAATGGATACCCAAGAGAAGTTTAATGAGTATTATAAAAACTTCGAACCTTCTTTTAAGGAGTAGTGGTTTTATTTCAAGATAAATGCTCCCTTTTCATTAGTATAATGGAAAGGGATTTTTTTGTTTCTACATGTAGTTTTCCAACGTTTTATGTAAGACTTGTAATTACTTGCATCTGCAATAATTTGCTCAGGTTTAATACTATCAATAACTCTTTCTAAATTAACTTTTGGTGAATCACGAAGTAAGATGAGGTCTGGTTGAAAAGACAGATTTCTGTATACTCCTAAACTATCTATAATTAATAATCGCTTGTTTCTGAATTGATAAATACCTTGCAGATTAGATTGAGCTACACTGTCAATTAATTCCCCAACTTTATAATTCTTGATAATGTTATCATTTTTAAGTTTTGAAGTATCTAGATTATGATGAACCACAAGTCTGTCTCTCTGTTTAAATCCTACAACAGAAAAGCGACTTTTGTTAAAAACGATAATAGCTTCATCTTTATTTTGAAACTTATTAAAAAGATAAGTGCCTTGCAAAGCAATAATGCTAACAAGGCAAATAGCCAACCATTTAAAAGTTCTTAATTTATAAATCTGAATACCGCTTATTATTATGCTATAAGCACACAACACCTGAGTTAAAGTAAAGGGAATGTCTTTAAATAAAAAGTCTTCAAACTGAGCTACCCAAGCTATAAATCCGTTTAACGATTCTATAATTAAACTATAAATTTCAACTATAGGTTTAGGAAGAAAACCAACTAAAGCCATAGCAATTACAAAAAGACCAAAACCAAGAATTAATCCTAAAAACGGAATCACCACAAGATTAGATATAAAAAACAAGCCAGGAAACTGATGAAAATAGAATAGACTAATCGGTAGAACACCAGCTTGTGCTGCTAATGTTACTGTAAATATTTGCCAAGGTTTATCTAAAATCCAATATTTGGGCTGCCAGAGTCTATATAAAATAGGTTGAATACTCACAATGCCTAAAACCGCTAAATAGCTCATCTGAAAACCAACTTCAAACAAAAATGTAGGCTTTACAAGTAGAATAAAAAAGGCTGAAATGGCTAGTGTGTTGTAAATATTTGTAGGTCGTTTAAGATGCATGGCAATGCTTATAATACTAAACATTGCAACTGCTCTTGTTACAGATGGTGACAAACCCGCAATAACGGCAAATAACCAAAGTATAGTAATAATAATTATTGGTCTAAGAACGTATCCGTATTTAAAGAGTAGTAGAGGTCTAAAAACAAAATTGAGAATCAGTAATAAAATTCCAACATGCAGACCAGAAACCGCTAGAATATGAATAGTGCCAGAATTCACATAATTATTATAGATGCTTTTATCAATTGTCTGTCTTTGACCTAAAAGTAATGCGTTAATAATACTTAAAACTTCATCCTTAAAACCAGCATCAATCAATTTTTTGTTGATGGAAGTCCTAAATAAGTCAGCATAACCATAAACAGTATTAGGTTGGTCAAAAAGAATTAAGAATTGATTGTGTTGAAGATAAATTTGACTATAAACTTGTCTTAGTTCCAAATATCTGCTATAATCAAATTGATGCGGATTCAGCGGTTTCTGAATATCTTTTAAAACTGATTTAGTGTAAATAATAGCATCAACAAATAGTGGGCTTGATGAAGAATCTCTTTTAATATTAATAAGTAGTTGTCCTGATGCTTCACGCTTATTAGCAGAAATCAATGAAGCAATATACTTATCGTTATAGAGATCTGATTTTAGGCGCTCTTTGATTTTTAATCTTAATTCAATTGAGGCATTAAAATCTAAGTTGCTGTAATGGGTTTGTTGGATCTTCTCGTTCTCAAAATTATAAGCATTAATTCCTAGGCTTATCATGCAGAAATAAGAAATTAATCCAAAGAGTGGTTGTTTGCTATGCTTGCCTTTTAGTATTAAATAGTAGAGAAAAAGTATAGCCATTAAACCTAAGGATAGGTAAATGGCTATGCTAAAAATTGGTTTAAAATAATGGGCAATACAAATGCCTAGAATAAGACAAACTGTAAGTTTTATTATGGTAAAATTTAGTAACTTCATGATTGTGAGTTACTAATATAATAAAATTTGTAGTCTGTTTCTTATTTATAGTATAGGTTGTTTATCTTCTAGGCTATTCATAAATGCAATAATATCTTTTATTTCATTTGGTTGTAAGTTTAATGAATCTGGAGGGAGAGTTTGGTATTCAAATTCTAAGCCCAGACCAGCACCACCTCCGTTATTATAAAAATCCATTAGGGTTTCTAAATCTGCGTAAGCACCATTGCGCATATATGGTGCAGTTTTAGAAATGTTTCTAACCGTTGGTGTTTTAAAAAAGTGCTTTCGCTCTTCGGTTTTAAACACATCATACCTTCCAAAATCTGTGTCTGCAATAGCAGGCAAATTGGTTGATTTTGGTACACCTAACAGTTCAAACTCGGTTTCTGTAAAACTTGGAGGCACTGTACCATTAAATACTGGAGCAAAATGACAAGTAGCACATTTTGCTTTGCCCATAAATAGATTAAAACCATTAATCTCAGATTGGCTAATAGTTTGCTCAATGTCGTTGATGCTATTGTCAAATTTAGAGTTGAATGTATTCAAACTTCTAATGTATACTGCAATAGCATTTCTAATATTAGCATCTGTAACACCATTTGGATATAGTTTGTTGAAGAATTTAACGTAAGTGCTATCCGTTTTTATTACCGTTTGCAAATTTGATAAATCGCTATGAAACTCGTTAACATTGTTTACCACATCTACAATTTGCCCTTCTAAATTACCTGTTCTTCCATCGTAGAAAAAGCTTTGCTGCAATGCAGCATAGGTTAACGTTGGTGTATTGCGTTTCTGCTTTGGAAAAATCTTTAAACCATCTGTAAACGCTAATTCTTGTTTGTGGCAAGTTGCACAACTCATCGCATTGTTGGCTGATAGTTTCTTGTCATTAAAAAGTGCCTTTCCTAGCTGTTGTTTATTTTGTTTTAAAGAATCAACTTCTATATAGTCTGCAAAAAAATCGATATTAAAAGTGTTATTAGAAAATAGCGATGTCATTGTATTGTTGAAAGCTAATTCAAAAGGGAACTCTACATTCCAATCTTTCACAGTATTATTGAGTAGTGCTAGTTGCTTATGTGTATGATTTTTAATGAAATGATACCTGTCAAAACTATTAAAGTCTCCTTGAAGTGCTTTAATTGATGCGTTAATTTCAGTATTCCACTTTTTTAATAACGCTGGGTCAGAAAAGTTTTCAGTATATGTATTAAAAATACTTTCTATGGTTGAATAACCCAGTTGAGCTTCGGTTAAAGAAGCTTCTAATACGGGCGAATCAAAACCAGTAATACCAGTTAGAGCAATTCTAGCAATTTGATCTCTAATAAGCCAAATGACATGATAATCTTTAAGCTTTACATAGGTGTTTTGTTCAATAAGCTGTAATCTATTTTTGGTTTTTTCGGTAATTTTTGCAACAGATTTAAGGTCTAAAGGTTCTTCGTGCAGTTTTTCTTCTATAACCTGAAAACCAAATGGTTTTTTGATTTTTATGTCTGTCGCGTCTTCCTCTTCAACTTTTAAAATGTTAGGTGCATTTAAGGACATGTAATTGTTTTTGTCTACAAATGCCAAAATAGGTTCAATACTTTTAAAATTGTTTCTAGCATCTTTGTAATTAGAAAGAGCGGTTTCAAAACTTGTTGCATTTTCAAGTGCCTCAAGAGCGTTAATGCATTGGCTCAACTTTGTCTTATAGTGGTTTTCTAAAAGCGCAAGTGGAGTTGCTTTCTCATTTTGAGATACAGCAGTATAATCTTTGTCGTTTTTGCAACTGTAATTTAAAGCAAAAAGGCATACCAGTAAAATGTATGCCTTTTTTAATGTGGTTATATTCATCTTATCTATCTAATCCTTGTAATACGTATAACATACTTCCTTCTTTTCTGCTATCTGCTGCTGGGTTGGCATTAGGGTCAGTAAAAGCAGAACCATCTGCAGGTTCCCAACCGTGATTTTGGGTAATTAAAACAAAGGATTCATCTATACCAATGATATCCGAGATATCAATCATACCAGTTAATTCCCAAACACCAGTAGTGGTACCGTAGCCTTGAGCAGAAGCTGTTTCTTGGTCGCATTCTAGTACAACTTTTAGGGCACCAGTATTTAGGTTATATTGATATAGACGAGCGTAGTGCATTTTGTCTGCATTATCAAAGTAACCATTTGGATCTTCTTGAATGTACGCATAGTTTTCTGTTACTAAAATATTGTCTGGGCTATGAAAAGCTTTAGCGATGCCATTTTGTAAATCACCGTCTAATACGCATGTTATTGTACCAGCACCTGTAGGATCATTATCATTTAAAACAACTTTATATATACGGCCGTAAATTGTCCCTTTACCTACTAAATCTGGCTTTTTTCTGCCAGTAACACAGAAATAAATTTCTCTATTGTTTGATGCAGAGCCTCTTCTCCAATCAATATCTTCTAGTCTAGAAAAGCCCATTACCCCTTTGTTTTTAGCTTCAGCATCTAACAAATCGATATTAGTTTCGTTTAAAGCAACAAAATCAATTGGGTAAGATTGCCCTTCTTGCATATCCATTTCAAAGTTAATACCAGCTTGTGTTACTCTTAGTCCGTAAAGCTGTCCACCATTTAAATCAGCAAAGTCACCAACATACATACCTAATTGTCCAGAAGGAATTGCGTTGTCTGAATGATCGTCGCCAATAAAAGCAACCGTTTTATTTGGGTAAGCATCTTTGCCTATTACCACAGCATTTTCTGTAGACCATTGCCCAAAAGCAGGCAACATTAACGCAGAAGAGGCAGAGTTTGCAGGTTTATAAGGGTCTGTTGCAAATACACCTTTGGATGCACCTCCCCATTCACCACCAGAAAGATATAGTGGGCCAAATCCATGCTCTTCCATTGTGATTAAAGAGCCAGAGCATTGAGCAGTAGCAGCAGTGGCAGCGGCATTAAGTATATATTCGCCAGCGATAGGTTTAAAAGTTTCATCTAATGTAACTCTAGCAATAGAGTAATCTGCCTCAATATTATTTATAAGCGTGTAAGTGTTGTCTGAGTTTTTTAAGAGGCCAGCACCATCTGCCATAGAACCATATACAAAGTTTGGTGTGTCTGCTAGCTGATCTTCGGAAGATAAAAAATTATAGATACTTACGTTAGAAAACTCAGGTTCTAGTTTTAAAAAAACTGGTGTCTGAGAGTGAGAGTTTAACTCAACCAAATTTTGAGGTTGGCTGTTGTTATCATCGTTTTTGCACGATGCAAAACAAGCAAAAATGACTAATAATGTAATGTGTTTTAATGTTTTCATTGTAGTTATATTGATTAATTAATACAAAACTACTTGGACAGTATTAACACATTTTCAATGCATCATTAAGAAAAAGTATTTCTATCGTAAACTTTGTTATTTAATTATTAATAAATAGAATGATAATAAATAAGTCGTATCATTAAAGTACGCGCCTAGCCTGCACAAATGCAAAATACCAGTATTTTTCTGCTAAAGAAGAAATCATAACTCCTCTACTTGTTGAGGCATGTATGAATTCTACATTACCAGTTTGTACATTGGTTACAATACCAACATGATTAACTTTTCTGCTATTTTTTTTTGTAGCAAAGAAGACCAAGTCACCAACATTAACTTCTTTTAGATCTACCCAATCTCCATAAGAGGATAGGCTACCAGTTGTTCTTGGTACAGAAACGTTATTGTTTTTAAATGTAGTGTAGACCAATCCAGAGCAATCCATACCACGCTTTGTAGTGCCACCATACTTGTAACGTGTGCCATTAAACTTTTTAGCATATCTGGCAATAGCTACTCCTTCTTGTGTAGGTTTAATATTTGGGTTTACTTTTACTGTATGTGTTTGTCGCTTGTTTGCGGTAGAATATGATTTTTTGGCTTTACAACTCGTTAAGACGGTAATAACACAAATAAGTAATATAATTTTTTTCATAAGATTTTATATACTGAATACTATCTACTGAATACTGTTTACTGATTCAACAATAAGTTTAGCCGTTTTTGCACTTGCTCCTTTACCTCCTAGTTTCTTTTCAAGTTCAAAATAATCTAAAAATAATTGGTCTCGTTTATCTGAATTTAAAATAGCGTTTAACTCCTGTTTTAAACGCTTTTTGTTGAGATTACCTTGTATAAGCTCAGTAACAACTTCTCTGTCCATAATAAGGTTTACGAGCGAAATAAATTTTAAAGTAATAATGCGCTTTGCAATATGATAAGAAATAGCATTTGCTTTATAGCATACAACTTGCGGAACTTTATATAATGCTGTTTCTAAGGTGGCAGTACCAGATGTCACCAAAGCAGCATAAGAAATGCTCAGCAGGTCATAGGTTTTATTGGAAATGAAACTAACGTTGTTCTTTTTGATAAAGGTTTTGTAAAACTCATAATCTTGACTCGGAGCACCAGCAATTACAAATTGATAATCTTTAAAATCATCAACCAGGCTCAGCATAACACCAAGCATTTTGGTGATTTCTTGTTTTCTACTTCCTGGCAATAATGCAATAATAGGTTGATTATTTAACCGATGTGTTTTTCTAAATTCAGTTTCGTCAACTTGTGGTCGGTCTGCAATGGCATCAATTAATGGATGGCCAACAAAATTAACATCATAATCATACGTTTTATAAAACGCTTTTTCAAACGGAAGGATACAATACATAGCATCCACATCACGTTTTATTTTTTCAACACGACTTGCTCTAGATGCCCAAACCTGAGGAGAAATATAATAGTGCGTTCTAAAGTTTTGTTCTTTTGCCCATTTGGCAATTCTTAAGTTAAAACCAGAATTATCTATAAATATGATGACATCTGGTTGAAACTGCGCAATATCTTTTTTGCAGAATTTTATATGACCAGAAATTTTTCTAAGATTCATAATCACTTCAGCAAAACCCATAAACTGACGCTCCTTATAGTGCAACACCAATTTACCACCAACCTCTTTCATTAAATCACCTCCCCAAAAACGAATATCGGCTTTACGATCTTCTTTTAATAAAGCTTTCATAAGGTTAGATCCATGTAAATCGCCAGAGGCTTCGCCAGCAATGATGTAATATTTCATTATTAATTAAAAAATTTAATAATCATAGTTATTATAAAAATTAACATTGTCGCTATAAGAACACCTTGCGCTCTATGATCTTTTTTCTTTCTTAAAAAGAAAAAGAAAAGCGCCAGATTAGGCAAAGCACCGAGACTAATCATCTTGGTTAAAATACCACGATGTACACTTTGCCTTAACACTAATAGCCAATCATCGTCATTTCCAAAAATTTGTGTAGTTATTAAAAGCCCTAAAAATGTACCAATAATAGCAACTAAAAACCCAATAGCTATATCTTTATTTAAATTTGCATTTTTAGTTGGTGTTAATGTCATTTCATTCTGAAGATTAATTCAATTTCCATGTATTGAGGGATTGAATAGTATGATGAGCAGTTAAATCAAACTGAACAGGAACAATTGATACATAGCCATGTTCTAAAGCCCATTCATCTGTGTCTTCACCATTATCCATATTCACAAATTTTCCTGCTAACCAATAGTATTCTCTACCCATTGGATTAATACGTTTATCAAACTCTTCAACCCAATTGGCGCGTGCTTGTCTACAAACTTTTATACCCTTAATATCTTTTTTGCGAAGGTTGGGTAAGTTGACATTCAATACCACTCCATCAGGTAAGCCATGTTCTAAAACTTGTCTGGTAATGGTTTCAACAAAAGATTTGCAATGCTCAAAATTAGCATTCCAGTTATAATCTAAAAGCGAGAAACCAATCGCTGGAATCCCTTCGATACCAGCCTCTAAAGCAGCACTCATAGTACCCGAATAAATCACATTTATAGAAGAGTTAGAACCATGATTAATGCCAGAAACACAAATATCTGGTTTACGATCCAAAATTTCTCTAACTGCCAGTTTAACACAGTCGGCAGGTGTGCCAGAGCAGCTGTATTCTGGCTGTTTTCCGTCAATATTTACTTTTTCTATGTAGAGTGTTGAGTTTACAGTAATAGCATGTCCCATGGCACTCTGCGGACTGTCTGGTGCAACGACCACAACATCTCCAATAGCGTTCATTATACTAATTAGTGTACGTATGCCAGGAGCAGTTATGCCATCATCATTAGTCACTAAAATTAAAGGGCGATTTGCCATAATCTACTAGAGGTTTTAACTAGCGTAAAAATACTAAAAACCTTAAGAAGTAGAAGTATTTATACCTTTAACAAAAAATTAGTGCCATGATTTTTTATGGCATGGTTTTTTCTTCTATTTTAGTAACATTAATCACTATCCACTTATTGTAATTAGAAAAATTAGAAACATGAAAGGGAATTATAAGTTTTTACTGTTGGCATTTTTAATAGCATTTGCCTCATGTAGCTTTACGAGTAAGAAATTTGATGATAATCCAGATAAAGATAAATTGCTTATACAGCTAATTACCTATGTACTGGATAATGGTCATTTTAATCCACAAGATTTAAATGATAATTTTTCTGAAAATGTATTTGAAGATTACTTAAATCAGTTAGATCCATTTAAGCGTTATTTCTATGAGTCTGACATCAAGGAATTTGAGGCCTTTAGAACACAATTAGATGATCAGATTAAGGATTACGATGTGGCATTTTTCAATTTAACGCACGAGCGTTTGTTAAAGCGAATTGAAGAGTCTAAAGCTATTTATGCAGAAATTTTAGAAAAGCCATTCGATTTTACAAAAGACGAAAGTTATACGGCTGATTATGAAACCTTAGAGTACGTTAAGAGCAAGCGCGAAATGAAAGAGCGTTGGAGGCAACAACTTAAGTTTTCAACCATTGCTAATTATGATGATGCCATTTCACAGCGAAATACAGATCTAGAGGCCAATGCGCTTCCAGAAAGTGTCTTTTCAGCTCAAAATGAAAAATCAAAACCAAAAGAAAAAAAATCTTTAAAAGCCCTAGAAAAGGAAGCAAGAGAAGCAACAAAACGTTCTCTTGATGAGTTATACGATTTCATTGATGACAGACAACGCAAAGATTGGTTTGCGGTTTACATCAATGCCATTGTTGAAGAGTTTGACCCACACACATTCTATTTTGCACCAGAAGACAAAGACCGTTTTGATGTAGCGATGTCTGGTAATTTTGAAGGTATTGGAGCTAGACTTCAAAAGAAAATGGACGCTATTATGGTAAATGAAATCATTAGTGGTGGTCCTGCTTGGAGAGCTAATGAATTAGAAGTAGGTGATCAAATCTTAAAAGTACGTCAATCAAATGAAGAAAAGCCAGTGAATATTGTTGGTATGCGTCTCGATGATGCTATTAAGTTGATAAAAGGACCAAAAGGTACAACAGTAGTTTTAACCCTAAAGAAAGTTGATGGTACTATCGAAGATATTTCAATTACTAGAGATATCGTAGAATTGGAAGAAACCTATGCAAAGTCATCTACTGTTATAAAGGATGATAAAAAATTTGGCGTCATAAACCTTCCAAAATTTTATGTCGATTTTGAAGACTATAAGAACAGAAATGCTGCATCAGATATAAAACAAGAAATTATTAGATTAAAGCAAGAAGGCGTTGAAGGTTTAGTGCTCGACTTAAGAAATAATGGTGGCGGATCTTTGCAGACGGTTGTAGATATAGCAGGCTTATTTATAGAAGAAGGACCTGTGGTGCAGGTTAAAGAGACTGGCCAGCCAAAAGAGGTTTTAAAAGATAGAGACAAATCTATTGTTTGGGATGGGCCTTTGGTGATTTTGGTAAATGAATTATCGGCTTCAGCATCTGAAATCTTAGCGGCAGCAATGCAAGATTATAAACGTGCAATAGTGATTGGTAGTAAGCAAACTTACGGAAAAGGAACTGTTCAGAATGTGTTAGACCTAAACCGATTGGTTCGAAATAATTCCAATGGAGATTTAGGAGCATTAAAGTTTACAACGCAGAAGTTCTATAGAGTAAATGGAGGTTCTACCCAGCTAGAAGGTGTTAAGAGTGATGTGGTAGTGCCAGATAGATATAGCTATATCGATATAGGTGAAAAAGATCAAGAAAACCCACTGCCTTGGGATAAAATAGATGCTGTAGATTATGATGTTTGGGGTAATTATTTTGATTACGATACTACTATTGCTAAAAGCAAGGCACGTATGGCAGCTAACGAACAATTAAAGTTAATCGATGCTAATGCTAAATGGGTAAAGAAAATAAGAGATCGCGAGAGCTATTCTTTAAATTATGAAAACTACAAAAGAGAAATGGAGCTCAATGAAGAAGAGGCAAAGCGTTTTGAAAAATTATCAGAGTATCAAACAAATCTAACCTTTACCTCATTGCCATACGAAATTAAGCTTATGGAACAAGACTCTGTGCTTAAAGAAAAGCGTAATCGCTGGCATCAAAGTTTAGCCAAGGATGTTTATATCGAGGAGGCTCTAAATGTACTGCACGATTTAAAAATGACCTATGCTATAAAAAATAAAGTAGCAGAAGTAAAGAATTAATTAAAATTTGGATGTCATGCTGAGCTTGTCGAAGCATTTTTTATAAGCTAATTTTGAATAGAACCAACTCACTAACAAGTCTAGCGCTTCAAAAGTTTAAAAAAAACTTTTGGGGCGTTTTCAGTTTGGGGATAATTGTTTGTATAGGTTTGGTTTCGGTTTTTGCATACATATTTGCGCCAGATGCTTCTAAGAATGCCAATCAAATGCATTTGTCTATTCATTCAAAACCTCCTGGATTTAAAGTGCAGATGCTTACACTTCCCTCAAGTATTAAATCTGAGCAAGGTTTTTTATCTAAACTTTTTTTTGGTTCTGAAAATACTGATACCGAAATTCCGATACAATCTTATGCTGTAAAAGATGACGTATTGACTTACGTTGAATATGCCTCAGATGGTCTCCAGGGCTTGGAAAAGTCAATAAATTTAGATCGTTTTCCTAATTCCGATTACAAATCTTTTATAGAAAATAGGAGTTTCGTTTTTGGTACAGATAAATATGGTAGAGATTACTTAAGCCGTATATTAATAGGCTCTCGTATTTCCTTTTTCATAGGTTTTATTGCAGTTTTTATTTCATTGGTTATGGGATTGCTCATGGGTAGTTTAGCAGGTTATTATGGAGGTAAAGTAGATGTTGTAATTATGTGGATTATCAATGTAACTTGGTCCATACCAACCTTACTTTTAGTCATAGCGATAACATTAGCATTGGGTAAAGGCTTTTGGCAAGTATTTATTGCCGTGGGTTTAACCATGTGGGTTGAGGTTGCAAGAGTTGTTAGAGGGCAGATAATAAGTGCAAAGGAAATGCAATACGTCACTGCAGCAAGAGCTTTAGGTTACACGGATTATAGAATTATTACAAAGCATATTTTACCAAATATTTTTGGGCCATTAATCGTAATTTCCGCAGCTAATTTTGCTGCAGCAATTTTAATAGAAAGTGGTTTAAGCTTTCTAGGTATTGGAGCACAACCGCCAATGGCAAGTTGGGGAGCAATGATTAAAGATCATTACAATTACATCATTCTTGGGAAACCGTATTTGGCATTAATACCTGGGATTTGTATCATGCTTTTGGTAATGGCATTTATGCTTGTAGGTAATGCCTTGCGAGATGCTTTGGATGTAAAAACTTAGTCTTATTCGTTTTTCAAAGCCTCAATCTCTTCATTAGTAGCCTCAATAAAGTTTAAAACATCATCCTGACCTATCTTCTTAGAAGACGATGTAATAAAATAAGGAGGCAACTCTTCCCAAGTTTTTAATAGTTCTTTGCAATAGTCTTCAACATGATTATCTATAGCATTGGGTTTTAGCTTATCTGCTTTGGTGAAAATAATTCCAAACGGAATTCCATTTTCACCCAAGTATTGCATAAATTCTAAATCTATAGTTTGAGGCTCATGTCTAATATCAACAAGAACAAAAGCAGAAACCAATTGTTGTCTTTGTTCAAAATAATTGGTTATAAACTTTTGAAAGGTCTTTTTAGAAGTTTTTGAAACTCTGGCATAACCATAACCTGGCAAATCAACCAAATACCACTCATCGTTAATAATAAAATGATTGATTAATTGTGTTTTTCCTGGTCGTCCAGAGGTTTTTGCTAAGCTTTTTCTGTCCGTAAGCATATTAATAAGCGAAGATTTGCCTACATTACTTCTACCAATAAAAGCATATTCAGGAATACGATTCTTAGGGCATTTTGCCACATCAGAATTACTCATTACAAACTCAGCTGATTTTATCTTCATCTTTAGTTCTCACGAAAGTGGGAATCTCTTTTAAGTTAAACTTATTGAATTATAATCTTTGCCATAGCAACTTTGCGAGAGGTTCAAAATCCACGCTTTTCAAGCCAAGAATTCAAAATTTTATTAAATTCTTCAGGGTGTTCCATCATTGCTGCATGTCCGCATTTATCAATCCAGAATAAATCAGAATCTGGTAAAAGTTCGTGGAATTCTTCCGCAACTTCAGGTGGAGTTACATTATCATTCTTTCCCCAAATAATACACGTTGGAGTATTCATTTTAGGTAAGTCTTTTGCCATGTTGTGCCTTATGGCGCTTTTGGCAATAGCTAACGTTTTTACAAGTTTATTTCTGTCATTTACAGTTTCGTAAACTTCATCCACAATTTCCTTTGTAGCAACAGCAGGATCGTAAAAAACATCTTGGGCTTTTTTCTTAATAACCTCATAATCACTGCGCTTTGTGTAGCCGCTTCCCATTGCACTTTCATACAAGCCAGAGCTTCCGGTAATTACTAGAGCTTTTACTTTTTTGGGATATAATTTAGTATGGTAGAGTCCTATATGTCCACCTAGTGAATTTCCTAAAAGGATAACATTTTCTAAGCCCTTAAACTCTATAAAATCCTTTAAGTAGTTTGCAAAACTTTTAACGTTGGTTTTTAAAAGCGACATTGTGTAGATTGGGAGTTCTGGAATGATAATTTTATAGCCATTCTTACTAAAAAAACCAGTTACAGCATCAAAATTACTTAAACCTCCCATTAAACCGTGAAGCACTATGATTGGTGTGCCTTCTCCTACTTCAATATATCTATAATCCTTTTCTTTTTTTAAAAGGTGTGCCATCTATAATATCAGTGCTTAGTGTTAAAAACAAATATAACTAAATCCTTTTTAAAATAAATACAATTATTCCTATTGAATGCTTTTGAAGTGATTTTTTGCGACTGAGCGTTGTTAACAATTACCACTTCAAAATTGAAGCGCTGGAGGTTTATTTCATTGTGCTTTTTGATTTTTCTCAATTCGAAAATTTAAAACTTATCAACAAAAGTGGGAGTATGTGGTAAAATGTGGTAAAATTTTCAATATATTTGATTCTTAAACGTTAAAGTGGAAAATCAAGGGTATTGAATTCATTTATTGGAACATACGAGTGTAAAGCAGATGCAAAAGGGAGGTTAATGGTTCCTGCTGCTCTAAAAAAGCAAATGTCTGCTGCTTTACAAGATGGTTTTGTGCTTAAGCGTGCTGTGTTTCAACCTTGCTTGGAGTTGTATCCTATGTCTGAGTGGAATGCTTTGATGGCGAAAATTAATAAGCTTAATCGCTTTAAGAAAAAGAATAACGACTTCATTAGACGTTTTACGGCAGGTGTTAAGGTGGTAGAGGTTGATAGTGCAGGTCGCTTATTAATTCCAAAAGACTTAGTTGGTTTCTCCGGAATTACAAAAGAAGTAGTGTTAGCTTCTGCGGTAAACATCATTGAAATATGGGATAAGGACAAATATGAACAGGCTATTGATGATGCTGCGTCTGATTTTGCGGATTTAGCAGAAGAAGTAATGGGACAAGATGATGATGACAATGGAATATCATAATGCAGTTTTACTCAAAGAAACGGTTGATGGCTTAAACATAAAACCAGATGGTGTTTATGTGGATGTCACATTTGGTGGTGGTGGACATAGTCGGGAAATCTTATCTAGACTTGGTGATGAAGGAAAGCTATATGCGTTCGATCAGGACAAAGATGCTTTAGCAAATAAAATTGATGATGACCGTTTTGTTCTTATCAATGAAAACTTTAGGTATATCAAGCGTTTTTTGAGGTTTTATGGTGTGAAAGAGGTTGATGGAGTCTTAGCGGATTTCGGTGTGTCTTCGCATCAGTTTGATGTTGCTGAACGCGGGTTTTCAACACGATTTGAAGCAAAGTTGGATATGCGAATGAATCAGGATAAGAAGTTATCTGCCTATGAGGTCATCAACGAATATGAGGAAGAGCAGCTAAGAGATGTTTTGTTGCAGTACGGTGAGTTAAGGCAAGCGCCAGCAATGGCGAGAGTGATAGTTTCGGAACGCAAGGATGATCCCATTGAAACAAGTGAGCAGTTAAAATTGGTGTTGAAGAAGTTTCTGAATCATAGGAAGGAGAATAAGATTTTAGCCCAAATCTATCAAGCTATAAGAATAGAGGTCAATCAAGAGATTGAAGTTTTAAAAGAGTTGCTTTTGCAAATGCCAGAGATTTTAAAAAAAGGTGGGAGGTTGAGTTTTATTTCTTATCACTCGCTAGAAGACAGATTGGTAAAACGCTTTATAAGAAACGGCATGTTTGAAGGAGAGCCAGAACGCGATGTGTTTGGCAATTTTGAAGTGCCATTAAAAAAAGTAGGTGGCTTAATTGTACCAACAGAATCAGAAATAAAAATGAACAATAGAGCGCGAAGTGCAAAACTTCGAATTGCTGAAAAAATATGAGAGTGGTGGCTGAGGCTCTCGAAGCCACAACGAAATAGAATAAAGAATAAAAGATTCCTGCCTACGCAGTAAGTCGTATGAAGAAAAGTATCTACAGCATATTAAGAGGTAGGTTTCTAATCAGTGATGATTCGTTTAAAAATTGGCGCATCATCATTTTTATTTCGTTCCTCGCCATTATAATGATTGCGAGCTCTCATAGTGCTGATAAAAAAGTACATGAAATTGCAAAATTGAATAATGAAGTAAAAGAATTAAGATCTGCATTCGTTGATGGTCGTTCAAAGCTAATGCGGTTAAAAATGGAATCGACTATAATAAGAAAAGTAGCGGACAAAGGAATCCACATTTCTGAGATTCCACCAACAAAAATTAAAGTTAAATCATCAGTTGAAAAATAAACTTTGGCAACAACAGAAACTAACATATTAAACAGATTATACTTTGTGGCAGGTAGCATGTTTGTGTTTGCACTTGCTGTGGTATTTAAGTTGGTTAGCATTCAGTTTATTCAGGGTGAAGAATACCGTCAATTGGCAGAAAAGCGTACGGTAAAAGATTTTGATATTGAGCCTAATAGAGGTAATGTGTATTCTGCTGATGGAAGTTTATTGGCTACGTCGATACCTAAGTACGATATAAGACTTGATGCGGTACAAGCTCAGCAAGCCGTTTTTGATGAGCATATTAGTGCTTTGGCAGATTCGCTTTCAGCTTACAAAGGTAAATCAGCAAGTTACTATAAAGATATTATACGTAAGGCACGTAGAAATAAGAATAGATACTTTTTGCTAGCTCGAAATATCAGTTATTCAGATTATATAAGATTAAGAAACTTTCCGCTTCTTAATAAAGGTGCTATTGGCGGAGGCTTAATTGTGGAGCAGACTACAAGGCGCGAGCATCCAATGGGTGAGATAGCAGCAAGATCCATAGGTTATGAGCGTATTGATGAGAATCAGTATGCAACCAGAGTTGGGATTGATGGTGCTTTCGGTGAAAAATATTTACGAGGTGTTAAAGGAAAACGCTTAAAACAGAAAATAGGGAATGGGCAATGGAAACCAATTGCTGATTTTGATCAAGTTGAACCGCAAGACGGTTATGATGTGTATACAACTATAGATGTGAATATTCAGGATATTGCACATCATTCGCTTTTAAAACAGCTAGAAACTTACGAAGCTGAGCATGGTTGCGTTGTTGTTATGGAGGTAAAAACAGGTGAGATTAGAGCAATTTCTAATTTGGCAAGAACTTCTAAAGGAACATATTACGAGAAACTAAACTATGCTGTGGGTGAGAGCCATGAACCTGGATCTACCTTTAAGACCATGGCCTTAATGGCTGCTTTAGAAGATAGAGTGATAGATACCGCTACTATAATTGATACAAAAAGCGGAACAAAGTATTTTTATGGCAGAACTATTAGCGACTCGCATCGTGGTGGTTATGGTAAAATTTCTGCTGCAAAAGCCTTAGAGGTATCTTCAAACATTGGTTTGGCAACAATTGTAGATGATTATTATTCAAAAAAGCCAGAAAAATTTCTAGATCGCTTAAGTAAGTGGAAACTAGACCAGCCGCTTGGCGTGTCTATAATTGGTGAGGGCAAGCCAGATATTCCAAGACCAGGTGCAGCTAATTGGAGTAAAAATGCCTTGCCATCAATGGCTTATGGGTACAATATGAAAATGACTCCTTTACAAACCTTAGCATTTTATAATGCGATAGCCAATGATGGAGAGCTAATTAAGCCAAGGTTTATACGTTCAGTAAAATCTTTTGATAAGGCCATTGAAACCTTTCAAAAAGAGGTTTTAGTTGAGAAGCTTTGTTCAGATAAAACTTTGAATGAAATTCAAGATATTCTTAAGAATGTTGTTATTCGAGGTACTGGTAAAAGTATGTATTCTGAGACATTCTCTATGGCAGGAAAGACAGGAACTGCTTGGACAGATTATGCCAACTTTGAAGAGTGGAAAAAAGATAAAAAATACGTCTCATCGTTTGCGGGTTATTTTCCAGCTGAAAATCCTAAGTATTCATGCATTGTAGTAATTCATAAGCCAAGTACTAAAATAGGCTATTATGGTGCAGATGTTTCTGGCCCTGTTTTTAAACGAATCGCTCAAAAAATATACACAGACACACCATTAGTTGACGAGGTAAAAACATTAGATTTTAAGAGTAAGTTCGTTAATGAAGATTATGAAAATTATTTCGATAATGTAAATAAGTACAAGGAGTTAATGCCTGGTGTTGTGGGAATGCCAGCGATGGATGCTATGGCATTATTGGAAAATCTTCAGGTAGATGTTAAGGTGAAATTAAAAGGTAGTGGTACAATAAAATCACAATCTGTTGAAAAACATCAAAAATTAAAGTCTAACCAAACAATAGTTCTTGAAGCATCATGAAGATTTTAAAAGACATATTGTATAAGGTTACTATAAATGCTGTTGCAGGAAGCACGAGCGTTTCTGTTAATAAAATTGAATTCGATTCTCGCAAGGTTGAAACCAATGATGTTTTTGTGGCCGTAAGAGGAACGCTTACTGATGGCCATAAGTATATAGATAAAGCAATTACAGATGGTGCAACATCAGTAGTTTGTGAAGTGTTGCCTGAAACTTTGCAAGATGGAATTACCTATGTGGAAGTTGCTAATTCTAACCAAGCATTGGCTTTTATGGCTGCAAATTACTTTGAGCACCCTTCTGAGAATTTAAAACTTGTTGGTGTTACAGGTACCAATGGTAAAACAACAGTAACGAGTTTGTTGTATCAGTTGTTTAAAAAAGCAGGTTATAAAGTTGGCTTATTGTCTACCGTAAAAATTATGGTTGATAATACCGAATATAAGGCAACCCATACAACACCAGATTCTTTAACCATTAATAAGTATCTAAAACTTATGAATGAAGAAGGCGTGGAATTTTGCTTTATGGAAGCGAGTTCGCACGGTATACATCAAAGCAGAACTGAAGGTTTAAAATTTACAGGAGGCATTTTTACAAATCTATCTCATGATCATTTAGATTATCATGAGTCTTTCGCAGAATACAGAGATGTAAAAAAATCATTTTTCGATCACTTACCAAAAAATGCATTTGCATTGTCTAATATGGATGATAAAAATGGATTGATAATGCTTCAAAATACTAAAGCGAAGAAATATACTTATGCTTTAAAGAATTATTCAGATTACAGAGCACAGATTTTAGAAAACGAATTCAGTGGTTTGTTGTTAAAGGTGAATGATAGCGAGCTGTGGACAAAGCTTATCGGAAGTTTTAACGCATACAACATTTTGGCAATCTATGGTGCAGCAGAATTATTAGGCTTAGAAAAAGATGAAATTTTAAGGTTAATAAGCGAATTAGATAATGTCTCTGGTCGTTTTCAATATTTTATTTCAGACGAAAAAATAACTGCTATTGTTGACTATGCGCACACGCCAGATGCTCTAAAGAATGTACTCGAAACCGTAAATAGTATTCGTACTAAAAATGAAGAGCTAATTACAGTTGTTGGTTGTGGAGGAGATAGAGACAAAACCAAACGACCAAAGATGGCACATATTGCTTCGGCATTAAGCACAAAAGTGATTTTTACGAGCGATAATCCACGCACAGAAGTTCCTGAGGCAATCATTGAGGATATGGAAAAAGGGGTAGAGCCTCAAAATTTCAAAAAGACATTATCAATTACAGATAGAAAACAAGCCATAAAAACAGCATGTCAGATGGCGGAAGCTAAGGATATCATCCTAATTGCTGGTAAAGGGCACGAGACGTATCAAGAAATAAAAGGCGAACGCTTTGATTTTGATGATTATAAAATAGTGCAAGAATTTTTAAAACAATTACAGAAGTAGATGCTTTATTATTTATTCGAATATTTAGAAAAACAATTCCAATTTCCTGGGGCATCACTGTTTGGGTTCTTAACCTTTAGAGCGGCAATGGCAGTTATTTTGTCATTGTTGATTTCTACTATTTATGGTAAACGTATTATAGAGTTTTTACGTAAAAAGCAAGTTGGTGAAACTATACGCGATTTAGGCTTAGAAGGTCAGGTAGAAAAAGCAGGTACACCAACTATGGGTGGACTTATAATTATACTGGCGACGTTACTTCCTGTATTATTAATAGCTAAACTTGAAAACATCTATATCATTCTACTCATCATTACGACACTATGGATGGGAACTATTGGGTTTATAGATGATTACATCAAAAAATTCAAAAATGATAAAGAAGGTCTAAAAGGAAAGTTTAAAGTTCTAGGTCAAGTTGGCTTAGGGCTTATCGTTGGTTTGACTTTATATTTTCATGACGATGTAACCATAAAAGAAGAATTGCCGCTTCAGCAACAACAAGAATTGTTGGCTGAAAATCCTAATATACCAGAAGCGCAATTGTTTGATGTGGCTGAAAAGTCAACAAAAACGACAATTCCCTTTGTAAAAAATAATGAGTTTGATTATTCTGATTTAATCACTTGGATAAGCCCAGATTTAGAAAGCTACGCTTGGATCATTTTCGTGTTGGTGAGCATTATTATTGTAACGGCTGTATCCAATGGTGCAAATTTAACCGATGGTATTGATGGTTTGGCAGCAGGAACATCTGCTATAGTAGTATTGACTTTGGGGATTTTTGCTTGGGTATCTGGTAATATCATTTTTTCTAAATATCTCAACATCATGTATATCCCTCAAGTAGAGGAAATCACGATATACATCGCAGCATTTGTGGGAGCACTCGTCGGATTCCTATGGTATAATGCTTATCCAGCACAAGTATTTATGGGAGATACAGGAAGTTTAACTATTGGAGGAATCATAGCTGTAATAGCCATTGCGGTAAGAAAAGAATGGTTAATACCTGTGCTATGTGGCATCTTTCTAGCTGAGAACTTATCGGTAATGATGCAGGTGAGTTATTTCAAATACACAAAGAAAAAATATGGTGAAGGCAGGCGGATTTTTAAGATGTCTCCGCTACACCACCATTATCAAAAATCAGGATATCACGAAAGTAAAATAGTCACTCGCTTTTGGATTGTAGGAATCCTATTAGCCATAATATCTATAGTGACATTGAAGATCAGGTAATGAAAAGGCTCGTGATTCTTGGCGGTGGAGAAAGTGGTGTAGGTACAGCACTTTTAGGAAAGGCAAAAGGATATGACGTGTTTGTGTCCGACAAAGGAAAAATTAAAGAAAAGTACAGAAACGTTCTTTTAAATAATGAGATTGAATTTGAAGATGAACAGCATACAGAAACTAAAATTCTAAATGCAGACATCGTAATGAAAAGTCCTGGTATTCCAGATAAGGTGGCTTTGGTGAAGCAGATTCGAGAAGCGGGTATTAAAGTAGTGTCCGAAATTGAATTTGCTTCAAACTATACAGATGCCACATTGGTTGCAATAACGGGTAGTAATGGCAAAACAACAACGGCAACACTAACACATCACGTGTTAAAACAAGAGTTAGGTGTTGGGTTGGCAGGAAATATCGGCGACAGTTTTGCAAAGCAAATTTTGGAAAAAGACCATGATAACTATGTATTGGAGGTGAGTAGCTTTCAGTTAGATGACATCCATGATTTCAAACCAAAAATAGCAGTCTTAACCAATATAACACCAGATCATTTAGATCGCTACGATTATAAGTTTGAAAACTATATCGCTTCAAAATTTAGAATTGTAAAAAACCAAACTGAAAATGATTATTTCATTTACGATGCAGATGATGTTGTGATTATGGACTGGTTGCAAAACAATCAAATTCAATCTAAAAAGTTGCCTTTTTCACTAACAAGAGAAATCGAAGAAGGTACATACTATAAAGACAATAAAATAATAATAACAATAGATAACAACAAAATAATTATGCCAACAGAAAATATAGCCTTAGAAGGTAAGCACAACGTTAAAAACGCTATGGCTGCTTCTACAGTAGCACATTTGCTTAAAATAAGAAAGCAAACTATACGTGAGAGTTTAGAGAACTTTCAAGGTGTGGAACATCGTCTAGAGCAAGTGCTTAAAATTAATAAAGTGCAGTACATCAACGATTCTAAAGCAACAAACGTTAATGCGACATATTTTGCGTTAGAGAGTATGGATGCACCAACAGTATGGATTGTTGGTGGTGTTGATAAAGGCAATGATTATAAAGAATTGTTTCAGTTTGTGAACGAAAAAGTAAAAGCAATAATCTGTCTTGGTGTAGATAATAAAAAACTAATAGAAGCTTTTGGTAATATGGTAGATGTTATTGTAGAAACCCAATACATGAGTGAGGCTGTTAAGATTGCTTACAAAGTAGCTGAGGCAGGTGATAATGTGTTGTTGTCACCAGCATGTGCCAGCTTCGATTTATTTGAAAACTATGAGGATCGAGGGCGTCAATTTAAAGATGCTGTGAGAAACCTATAAAAATTTAAAACGTTGAATTAGGGAGGCAACGATAAAAGGTTAAGCGTGCAAAATATTTTTTCACAAATAAAAGGAGATAGAGCAATATGGGCAATAGCAACACTATTGGCGATATTTTCATTTTTGCCAGTTTATAGTGCTGCCAGTAATTTGGCATATGTTGGTGGTACAGGTAATACCTTTTCTTTTTTTGTGAAACACTTTATGCATCTTTCATTAGGCTTTGCAATAATGTATGCGGTTCATAAAATTCCGTATAGGTATTTCAAAGGACTTTCTATGGTGTTGATTCCTGTAGTTTTAGTACTTCTTTTAATTACAATTTTACAAGGCTCAACTAACAGTCAAGGCACAAACACAAGCCGTTGGATACAAATTCCAATTGTAAATATGTCGTTTCAGACATCAACATTTGCGGCAGTTGTTTTAATGGTTTATGTGGCTCGATACCTTTCTAAGATTAGAGAGAAAAGTGTAAGTTTTAAAGAAACTATTTTACCACTTTGGGGGCCTGTTTTTTTTGTTCTAATTCTCATTCTTCCTGCTAATTTTTCTACAACAGCAATCATTTTTACTATGGTAATGATGCTGGCCTTCATAGGTGGTTATCCAATAAAGTATCTCGCAGTAATTATTGGTTCAGGATTGTTGGCTTTAGTGCTATTTATTTTGGTAGCGAAGGCATTTCCAGATGCCATGCCAAATCGTGTGGATACATGGATGAGCAGAATTGAAAATTTTGCAAATGGTGAAGATACAGAAGCAGACTATCAAATTGAAAAAGCAAAAATTGCAATTGCAACAGGTATAAAGCCATTAGGTCCAGGGAAGAGTGTTCAGAAAAACTTTTTACCACAATCGTCATCAGATTTCATATTCGCAATTATCATTGAAGAATACGGTTTGTTTGGCGGAATATTTTTATTGACAATGTACTCTTGGCTGTTATTTAGAATTGTTGTGGTGTCACAAAAAGCAGATACCACTTTCGGTATGTTGTTGGTGCTGGGTGTTGGGTTGCCGATTGTATTTCAGGCATTAATTAATATGGCTGTTGCAGTTGAATTATTTCCTGTTACAGGGCAAACCTTGCCATTAATAAGTAGTGGTGGTACGTCCATTTGGATGACCTGTATGGCAATAGGAATAATATTAAGTGTGAGCGCAAAGCGTCAAGAAATAAAAGAAAATGAAGTTTTAGAAGGTGATAATCCTTTAGATATTTTAAGTGAAACGATTTAAGTTAAAAGTGTCTAAAGTTTTAAGTACTTAAAGTTGAAACAAAAAATTAATTGAATGGATTGTCCCCTTGAGGGGACTTTAGGGGTGTTTTAAAAAATTGAACAACAATAAACCATACAAATTCATCCTCTCAGGAGGCGGTACAGGAGGTCATATATATCCTGCTATCGCTATTGCCAATGAAATAAAATCGCGTTATCCAAATGCTGAATTTTTATTTGTTGGTGCCTCTGACCGTATGGAAATGGATAAAGTACCTCAGGCAGGTTATAAAATTGAAGGACTATGGATTTCTGGTATTCAAAGAAAGTTAACATTAAAGAATTTAATTTTTCCTTTTAAGTTAATGACAAGCTTATTGAGATCTAGAAAAATCATTAAAACCTTCAAGCCCGATGTAGTAATAGGTACTGGTGGTTTTGCAAGCGGACCACTATTACAAATGGCAACGTCCAAAGGTGTGCCTTGCTTAATACAGGAGCAGAATTCGTTTCCGGGAATTACAAACAAACTGTTAGGCAAGAAAGTTGACACGATTTGTGTGGCTTATGATGGTTTGGAAAAGTTCTTTCCAAAAGAAAAATTAAAGCTCACAGGTAATCCAATAAGAAAAGAGTTGTTGGCTGTAAAGGGAAAGCATATTGAAGGTAAAGATGCTTTTAATCTTATTCATAGTAAACATACATTGTTGGTGTTAGGCGGTAGTCTTGGTGCTAGACGCATCAATGAGTTAATTGAGGCGAATCTCGATTTTTTTGAAGAGCACAACGTACAGCTCATTTGGCAGTGTGGTAAGTTGTATTACGATAGATACAAGCAACATAATGACTTAAAACATGTTCAGGTGCATGCTTTTTTGAATAATATGGATATGGCGTATGCGGCTGCAGATGTTATTATTTCTAGAGCTGGAGCTATTTCAGTCTCTGAACTTTGTATTGTTGGTAAGCCAACCATTTTTATACCATCGCCTAATGTGGCAGAAGATCATCAAACAAAGAATGCCCTTGCTGTCGCGGAAAAAAATGCAGCGATTTTAATAAAGGAGAGTGATTTAGATAATGACTTTCAGAAGCATTTTTCTGAATTAATTACTAATGAAGAAAAACAGACAGAACTTAGTAAAAATATTGAAGCCTTAGCATTGGTGAATGCAACCAATGATATTGTTGATGAGGTAGAAAAATTATTGAATAAAGCCCATCTTCCGTCTTCCCAAAGGGAAGAAACTCAAAGCAAATGAATAAAAAAGACAAAAAAAATATAAGCATCAGTAAAAAAGCCCTTCCTTCTGGGAAGGGTTTGGGATGGGCTTCTAACATCTATTTTATCGGTATTGGAGGTATCGGTATGAGTGCATTGGCACGTTATTTTGTGGCTAACGGGAAACAGGTTGCTGGTTATGATAAAACACCTTCAGATATTACAACGAGTTTACAAGAGTTGGGTGTTGAGGTTCATTTTAGTGATAGTATTTCAGAGGTTAAACAAGAGTTTTTAGATAAAGAAACGGCATTGGTTGTGTATACGCCAGCAATTCCAAAAGATCATTCTGAGTTAAACTACTTTAGGAGTAATGGTTTCAAGGTGTATAAACGTTCTCAAATACTTGGTGAAATTACCAAGCAAACGACATGTCTTGCTGTTGCAGGAACACATGGCAAGACTACAACAACCAGCATTTTAGGACATTTATTGAATGAGTGTAATACTCCAGTTACAGCATTTTTAGGTGGAATTAGCGAAAACTACAATTCTAACTTAATCCTAAATGGTACTGAGGTTACCGTAGTGGAGGCGGATGAATTCGATCGTTCTTTTTTGACCTTATCACCAGATTTGGCATGCATCACTTCGATGGATGCAGATCACCTCGATATTTATGGTGATGCTAATGAACTTACAAAAACGTTTAAAGCATTTTCTGAATGTATAAAACCTCATGGTAAGCTTTTTGTAAAAAATGGGTTGCCACTAAAAGGTATTACATACGGAGTGGATGACAACGCTGATTATAGCGCAAAAAATATTAGAATAGTAAATGGTAGTTATGTGTTTGATTTGAAAACACCTAACGGAACACATAAAGATTTTCAATTTAACCTACCTGGTAGACATAATTTGTCGAATGCAATAATCGCCTTGGCGATGGCTGCTGACTACGGTTGCCCTTACAACCAGCTCGCCAAGGGTTTAGCATCTTACAAGGGTGTTAAACGACGATTTACATACCAGATTAAAACTGAAGATTTTGTATTTATTGATGATTATGCACATCATCCTGAAGAGATAAATGCAGTGCACCAAGCAGTTCGCGAAATGTATCCTGATAAAAAGGTGTTGGCTATATTTCAGCCGCATTTGTACAGTCGTACCAGGGATTTTGTTGATGGTTTTGCACAAAGTCTTTCAAAATTCGATGAAATACTGCTGTTAGATATTTATCCAGCAAGAGAATTACCGATTGAAGGAGTAACGTCGGAATGGCTATTAAGTAAAATTGAAAATCCTAATAAAAAGCTGATTTCTAAGTCAGCTATTATAGATGAAATTAAAGTTTCTGATGCACATGTTGTTTTAACAATAGGTGCAGGAGATATTGGAGTAGAAGTAAAATATATAAAAGAAGCCTTTAGTATTGCGAGTTAATCTTAACTACATAAAAATCATGGTATTGCTGATTTTGGTTAGCTTCCTTTTTGCGTTTTCTAATTACAGAAATGACAACCGAAAAGTGTCTGAGCCAAACATAGAATTTACAAGTGAAAATAAGTTATTTATTACCGAGTCAACTGTTAGTAAATTGTTAATACAAAATCAAGCCGCAGTTACGGGACAACCTAAAGAAATTATAGATTTGAACGATTTAGAAGCTGCCCTAAATTCTAATCCGATGATAAAGAAAGCAGAGGTGTTTATGTCAGTAAAAGGTGAGCTTTCAGCAGAAATTGAACAAAAACGACCTATCGCTAGAGTGCATACTAATGCATCGTATTACATTGATGATGAAGGCTCGTATATGCCCTTGTCTTCAAATTTTGCAGCTAGAGTGCCATTAGTTACTGGTAATATTAAGAAAAATAACCTCAATACAGTATTTCAATTTGCAAAGGCTGTAGATGAGGACGAATTCTTAAAAAAGCATGTCATTGAAATACATCAAAACGATGATGGAACCATTGATTTTAGAATTAGAAAAAGCAATTTTAAAGTTCACTTAGGAACCTTAAATCAGCTTCAAAAGAAGATAAATAATTTCAAAGCCTTTTATCAGAAGGCTTTAAAAGATAAGATTTTAGATAACTATAAGCTTGTAAATCTCAAATTTGACGAACAAGTGATTTGCACCAAAATTTAGACTATGGACAAGCATCAAATTTCGGTAGGTTTAGATATAGGAACCACAAAAATTGTGGCCATGATTGGTCGCAAAAATGAGTATGGTAAAGTTGAGATACTTGGTGTAGGTAAATCTAAAAGTTTAGGTGTGCATCGTGGTGTGGTAAACAACATTACACAGACGATACAATCTATCCAGCAAGCAGTGCAAGAAGCAGAAGCTGCTGCATCAGAAAAGATAGAAGATGTAACCGTAGGTATTGCAGGCCAGCATATTCGTAGTTTACAGCACAGTGATTACATCACCAGACCAAATTCTGAATTGGTCATTGATGAAACAGATATTGACCGTTTAATAAACCAAGTTCATAAACTGGTAATGCTTCCAGGAGAGGAAATTATTCATGTTTTACCACAAGAATTTAAGGTTGATGGTCAAGCAGAAATCAAAGAACCAATAGGTATGTATGGCGGAAGGCTAGAGGCTAACTTTCATGTTGTAGTTGGTCAGGTGTCATCAATTAGAAATATTGGTCGATGTGTTAAAAGTGCAGGATTAGATTTGGAAGGCATCACTTTAGAACCTTTAGCATCCGCAAATGCAGTATTGAGTCAGGAAGAGAAAGAAGCGGGAGTGGCATTGATTGATATAGGTGGTGGTACAACCGATTTAGCCGTATTCAAAGATGGTATTATTCGCCATACTGCAGTCATTCCATTTGGTGGTAACGTTATTACAGAAGACATTAAAGAAGGTTGCTCAATTATAGAAAAGCAAGCCGAATTATTAAAGATAAAGTTTGGTTCAGCGTGGCCAGGCGAAAATAAGGACAACGAAATTGTGTCTATTCCAGGATTACGAGGAAGAGAGCCAAAGGAGATTACTTTAAAAAACTTGTCGAAGATTATACATGCCAGAGTGGTGGAAATCATTGAGCAGGTATATGTAGAAATCAAAAACTACGGACACGAAGAGCAAAAGAAAAAACTGATTGCAGGTATTGTTTTAACAGGAGGTGGAAGCCAGTTAAAACATTTAAAGCAATTAGTAGAATATATTACCGGAATGGATACCAGAATAGGATATCCTAATGAGCATTTAGCAGGTGATAGCGATGAAGATATTGCCAGCCCATTATTTGCTACAGCAGTAGGTTTAGTAATGGATGGTCTTAAACGACAAGACCGTAAAAAAGCTGAACAAGTTGCTGACGAGGTTGTTGAGGCTGAAGAGGAAGGAACAATTTCTGAAGCGCAACAAGACATTGTAACAGAAGAACCTAAGAAAGAGCGTCGTTCATTCTTAGATAAGTTAACAGAGCGTGTTAAAGAATTTTTAGATAACGCAGAGTAGAGCATTAATTAATCAAGAAATATAAAATCCCATAATCTCAAAAAATATGAGTAACAGCAACGAATTTGGAAACATCGCATTCGATTTACCAAAACACCAATCTAACGTTATTAAGGTTATTGGTGTTGGTGGAGGTGGTAGCAATGCCATTAATCATATGTTTCAGCAAGGTATTAAAGGTGTAGATTTTGTAATCTGCAATACAGATGCACAAGCGCTTCAAAGTAGTGGTGTTCCAAATAAAATACAATTAGGAGTTAACTTAACCGAAGGATTAGGTGCTGGTGCTAACCCAGATGTTGGTGAACAGGCAGCAGTAGAAAGTTTAGAAGATATCCGAAGAATGCTAGATACCAACACAAAGATGGTATTTATCACTGCCGGAATGGGTGGTGGTACAGGTACTGGTGCAGCGCCAATCATCGCAAAAATGGCTAAGGAATTAGACATACTTACTGTAGGTATCGTTACTATGCCATTTCAGTTTGAGGGGAAAATGCGTAATGAGCAGGCACAACGTGGTATCGAAAACCTAAGAGAGCATGTGGATTCGCTGATTGTAATTAATAATAATAAGCTTCGTGAAGTTTATGGTAATCTTGGATTTAAAGCAGGTTTCTCTAAAGCAGATGAAGTCTTATCAACAGCATCAAGAGGTATAGCGGAAGTTATAACACATCACTACACACAAAACATCGATTTACGTGATGCTAAAACAGTATTGAGTAACAGCGGAACAGCCATTATGGGATCGGCTACAGCTTCTGGTCAGGCCAGAGCGCAAGAAGCTATTATGAAAGCTTTGGATTCGCCATTACTTAATGATAACAAAATTACTGGAGCCAAAAACGTATTGTTGCTTATCGTTTCAGGTTCTCAGGAAATTACTATTGACGAAATCGGTGAGATTAACGACCATATTCAAAATGAAGCAGGTCATGGTGCTAACATTATTATGGGTGTTGGCGAAGATGATTCATTAGAAGAATCTATTGCGGTAACTATTATTGCTACTGGTTTTGATATCGATCAGCAAAACGAAATTTCAAATACCGAAACCAAAAAAGTAATTCATGCTTTAGAAGAAGAGGTAATTGAAGAAGTAAGTACACAAGAAAAAGAGCCAGCGATTATTACACCAGATATAGTTCTTGAAGAAAAGAAAGAAGATCCGATAGTGCGTCATACACTTTTAGATGAGGATGACACAGAAACTTCAGCAACGCATAATATGGATATAATCGCTACTACAGATTTATTGAGAAATATGGATGTAGTATATGATGAAGTGTTAGATGCTAAGGCAGAACTAAATGTAGAGCCAGAGGAATTCATTATTACACCAATTGAAAATAAAGCTGAGCCTATTATTGAAGAACAAGAAGAGCAGATTACATTAACTTTTGATTTGCCTTTATCGAATAATGAACCAGAAACAATTGAAGAGCCAGAGTCTGGTGAGGAGATGATGTTTTTTAGTTTAGATGAAGACGTAAAAGATATCAAAGTTAATGAGCCTGTAGAAATTATATCAGTAACAGAAGTTAATGAAGAAGGAGAAAAGCGTTATGCGCTAGATGATGTAGAAACCTATGAATCCTCAATTAATACAAAGGTAGAGAAAGAGGTTAAAGAGGAAATTGTTTTTGAAAAGAAAGTACTTCCTGTTGAAGAAACAGAAGCCATTTCAGAGGATGAAATTGACCCAATGAACAGTCCAATTTCAGATTTAATAAAAGCACGTGCAGACGAACGCAGAAAGCACATGAAAGAATTTAACTATAAGTTCAATACAGCTAAGATTGACGAAATAGAAAAAGAGCCTGCTTACAAAAGACAAGGTGTAAATTTAGAAGATGCGCAGCATTCTTCTGAGACCAATGCTTCTAGACTGTCTGTTGGTACAGATGATAATGATGACATTCAGTTAAGAAGTAATAATTCATTTTTACACGATAACGTAGATTAATAGCAAATTCAGTTTAGTGTTATCACACCAATGTCAAGCCCAAAAAGTACCCTCAAACTTTTTGGGCTTTTTGTTTTCAAAGGTTCCTAATCAAGAAGAAACCTAACTTTTTTAGTATCTTCGTACTTCTAAAAGATTAAGGTAATTATGAGTTTACAAGATAACGTTATGACTGCTATGAAGGCAGCTATGAAAGAAAAAAATCAAACAGCATTGGCAGCATTAAGAGCTGTAAAATCTGAGATTTTATTAGCCAAAACTGCTTCTGATGGTAGTGATGAGTTAACAGAAGAACAAGAGATAAAGATTCTTTCTAAAATGGTAAAGCAACGTAAAGACAGTGCAGCTATTTTTCAAGAACAAGGACGAGACGATTTGGCACAACCGGAACTAGACCAAGCTGAAGTAATAAGCCAATTTTTACCAGAAGCTTTAAGCGAAGAAGAAATTGAGAAAGTTGTTGTAATGACCATAGACAGTATTGGTGCAGAAGGCATGAAAGATATGGGTAAGGTTATGGGTATTGTGAGTAAAGAGCTGGCAGGTCAAGCAGACGGAAAGACCATTTCTACAATCGTAAAAGCAAAACTATCTAACTAAAGTAATTGGCCACGTAGCTCAGCTGAATAGAGCACTGGATTTCGGCTCCAGCGGTCGTAGGTTTGAATCCTACCGTGGTCACGAATACATACTTCAATAAGAAAAAATGCCAAGCTTGCTTGAGCATTTTTTTGTTTGAAGTATGTTCAAAGCGGAGCTCAAGGGATGCGTCAGCAATCCATTGAGCTCTGATTTGTTAATGAAGTTGTTTAGTTGCCAAGCTTGCTTGAGCATTTTTTTGTTTGAAGTATGTTCAAAGCGGAGCT
>NZ_SZQF01000010.1 GCF_005869935.1 Winogradskyella algicola | reverse complement strand
TTTTTGTGGTGGATTACCCAAAGTACTTTACGCCCAACGGAGATGGCATCCATGAAACATGGAACATAGAAGGCATTGGAAGTACTGCCAAAATTTATATATTTGACCGCTACGGGAAACTGCTCAAACAGATCAGCCCGCAAGGCCAGGGATGGGACGGGACGTTCAACGGCAACAACATGCCATCGAGCGACTACTGGTTCACGGTAGAGTACCTAGAGCCCCTGACCAACCAGATAAAAGAGTTTAAAGCCCATTTTACCTTGAAACGATAAAAGAAATTATGAGATTAAAAAAGTTTTGTTTAGTAGCATTTACAGTCTTAATGGCAAATTTTAGTTTTGCTCAAGAAGGTGTTCCGATTTATTCTGATTATTTAACAGATAATTACTATTTAATACATCCTTCTATGGCTGGTGTTGCTAATTGTGCTAAAGTTAGATTAACAGCTAGACAACAGTGGTTTGGTGTTGATGATGCACCGAGTCTGCAGACATTAAGTATTAATGGTAGAGTTGGCGATACACCTGTTGGAATTGGTGGAATTCTATTCAATGATTCTAATGGATACCATTCTACATTAGGTGGATATGCAAGTTTTGCGTATCATTTAATGTTTTCTAGAAATGAAATAGACTTAAATATGTTGTCATTTGGTATTAATGCTGGTTTTTTACAATATAAAGTAGATGCAAGTGAGTGGCTAGGTCCTGGTGATCAATTTGATCCGTTGGCAACAAGCGGAACAGCTACGAACTTTAATATAGATGCTGGTTTTTCTTACCATTTCTTAGATTTTTATGCGCATTTTACTGCAAAGAATATTTTAGAAAACGATGGTATTAACTGGAATCGTAATGGCGATCAGTGGGAATTTAGAAACTTAAGAACGTACTTATTTTCTACAGGTTATACGTTTAGTAAATATGGAAGCGATTGGAGCTATGAACCTTCAATAATGTACATGTATAGAGATGCTACTGAAGAATCTTCAATAGATGTTAACGCTAAGGTTTATCGAGAAATGGATTTTGGTAAAATTTGGGGTGGATTATCTTATAGACGTAGCTTAGATGGTGCTGAGTTTGTAGACGGTTCAGGTGTGAGTAGTCAAAAGCTACAATATATCACGCCTTTTATTGGTGTTGATTATAACAATTTTGTGTTTGCTTATACATATTCATACCAAGCAAATACAGTAAACTTTAATACAGGTGGTTTTCATCAAATAACTTTAGGTTACAACTTTAATTGTAAACGAGAGAAGTTTGAGTGTAATTGTCCGGCAATTAACTAAAACAAAAAAGGCTCGGTTTTTAATCGAGCCTTTTTTGTTATGTGCTATTCCCAGACATAGTTTTTGTTTTTTGCTTGGGTTTTTATAGCGTTTACCATAGCATTTTCTAAACCATTTTTTTTATCGTCCGAATTTTTAGCGATGTATGTTTTACGTTTCACATTTAATTCTGCTATTTCTTTTTGAAGCTTTTCGCGCTCAACTCTTTTCTTTTCAATATAAGATTTTATTTCATCTTTAGATTTTCCTTTTAATTCTTCAGGTAATTGTTTTTCATCTAAATCTTCATAGGAAAAATCAGCTTCTTTTTCTGCATCAACTAAATCCCATGAGCTATTTTTATAAAGTCTTGAACTTTTACTCACAGTTCTACTTACGGCATTAGCTTTGTTGTAACTCATAGCATTAAGATCTTGTTCTGCCTGCGTTTCCATTTTTTGTCTTCCTAAGTATCCATAAGCGACATACGTTTTGTTTAGTTTCTCATTGAGTTCTAAAATTTTATCATCGTAAGGCGATGCTACATGTATTGTTGCTTTGTTATGGTTAATAGCCATGTAATCGCCATGAGTTAGATCTGCACCATCCTTCCAAAAACCTGAAATCCCTTGATTATAGTCACCACAAAAAATAGTGTTAACGGTTACGTCTTTCTGATGTGCAAGTTTAGAGGCTTCTTTGTAACTAACAGTACCTTGCGTGTAAGGTTCATTTCCTGCTATAAAAATTAATTTTAAGTCCTCTTTCTTATCTCCCCAATTAAGTTGATCTAAAGCTGTTTTAATTACTTTGCCACAGTACTCATTACCGCCTTTAGTAGTTAATGAGAAAAGGGATTTTGATATTTCATCCAAATCATCACTAAAAGCAAGTACTTGTCTTAAATACCCTTCATCAGCATTGAGGTTGTCGTTACCATATTCATAAAGCGCAATTTTAAGATTAGGGTTTTGCTCCTCGCATTTGGCATAAGAAAGTTCGTTTACAATTTCCCATAATTGCGCTTTAGCTTGGTCAATTAGGCCATCCATACTATTACTGGTGTCTAGTAATAATGCGACTTTAATTTCTGGTTTGTCGGTTTTTAAATTCGTTTCAATCACTGTTTGATTGATAGCGAGATCTTGCTGATTTTGTTTTGTGTTTGCATTGCAAGCAGTAAGGGATAGTATTCCCATCATTACAGCAAATGGTTTTGTTATTGCTTTCATAGTTATTAATTTTTTGTGTTTAATTCTTTTACATCTATAGTGCCATTAGGCGAAATCACATAGTATTTATGGTCAATTTCGGTTTTTGTAATAGTTTGTGGTTTTTGCTCTTTAGGCTTTGGCGTGTAGAAAAGTTTTATGTTCATGCCTATTTGAACAACAGGTTCTAATATTGATGGATTTACCACAATATCATACTGCTCATAAGTCAGTGGTTGGTAATAATAAGACGTTTGCTTTTTGGCGCTGCTAACACCCTTGTTGGTCTTTAAGGCTTCAAAAGAAACACTGTTGTAGGCTTGGTAACTTTGGTAGAAATCTTTTGGAAAATAACAGTACTTATCATCTGCAATTTTAACGTCGTAGTTAGCCATGTCAAAGCCTAGTGTTGTATAATACGCTTTTTTATCTGCAATGAGTTTCAATAATTGGTCTTGAAGATTTTTATAAACTTCCTGAATATTTTCAATAAAATAATCAACCTTAACTAAGTTGTAAACTTCACTCTTGGCACAAGCTTCCAGAATGCCTTCGAATTGACTGGTTTTAGTAAATTGAATATGAATGTTTTGTTGCAATTCAAAGCCTTTTGGTACTTCAGTGTACGTTTTACTGAATAGCTTTTTTGTGACTTCTACCTCGTACACAGGTACGAAGGAAATAACATCAATAGCAAAGTCTTTTTCGGTAATTCCGAGAGTGTTTAATCTGGTTTTGATGTTGTCTATTCGCTCTTTCATGAGAGCATTAGTAGATTCTGCGGTTTCACCGATTTGAGATAAATTGAAAATGGCTGTGTACGTTGAAGCGCTCACATTTTGTAATGCTTTTACATCTATGGTAAGCACATCACTTGGATGAAGTGTTTTGTTCATCTGATGCTGAACCGTTGGGTTGTAAATGTTGGCATTTCCTGAGGTTAAAATATTTTGTCTAGAAATGTCTTGTGTAATTTGGTTGTAGTTTCCTTTGTGTTGTGCAGTTATAGAGTTAGCCAATAAAAAGAGGAGCAGAACTGCCAGATTAAATTTTTTCATTTTGAATTTATTTTGATTAATGAGCAGTAAAACTCTGCTAAAAAAAGAGAAATAAAAATCTAGAATGAGTAAAGGAGGTTAGTTAATGAGTGAAGTGAAATCTTAAATGAGTTAACCCTAATATTTTTCTACTTAAAAGACTATAAAATTGAAGTACCCATTTTTTGGTACCAAATAAAGTATGTAAGTTAGTCCTGTTAATACCTTATTTTGATAAAAATTAGTCATACATATAATCTTATATTTTTCTTCCTATTTACACTTTTGAGTTTTGGGCAGAGTAATCGCACTCAACATAAAAATGACGAAGCGTTTTTTACAGTACGAGGTTCGGTTTATTTAAAAGACACAAGAGAGCCAATAGATGATGTAAGTATTCAAGTGAATAATGGTAGGTATACGCGTACAGATATCTTTGGGAAATTTGTTGTTAAAGCAAGAGTAGGCGATGAGCTTACCGTAATGCATGATGATTTTGAAACTGTACGCTACACTGTTTTAAGTGACGAACGGATTACCATATTGGTAGAAGAACAAAACAGAGGACGTTATAAAAGTGCTAGATCAGATGATGTTGTAAGGCAATTTAACCAAATGATTGATTCAGCAGATGCGTACTTAAAGAAAGATGCCGCAAAGAGTATAAAATTTATTGGCGATGCACTTAATTATAATGTGTCATCAAGACAAAGTGCAGAGGCACATAAGCTTTTGGGAGATGTTTATGTTCATTGGAAACAATATGATCTTGCTATATCTGCGTATAAAGTAAGCCTCCAGAATTTTGAAATGGCTTCTGCTAAACTCAAATTAGCTGATGCCTATACTAAGAATGAAGAGTATCAAAAAAGTATAGATACTTATAAAAGCCTTAATGAAAAAGACTTATCTAACTACGAAAAAACAGTGTTGTATGAAGGTCTAGGTGATGCTTACTTAAAATTAAAAAATACACAAGAAGCCATAAGCTCTTATGAAAAGGGATTAGAGATTGCAAAGAAACACTTAATAGCTCCAAAGGTTACAGATTTAAACTCAAAAATTGCACAAGCGTATAATGCAAAAGGTGAAGTTGAAAAAGCAAAAGGTTTCTATAGCAATTCACTTAAGTTAGCAAAAAAAGAAAACAAAAAACGTGCTGTTGAGGAGCAGGTTAAAGTTGCTGAGTTCAATAGTTTAAATAGAGAATACGATAGTGAAATTGAACTCAGAAAAAATGTTCTGGAAACACTTGAAGACATAGAAAAAGACTCTGTGTTACCTAATGAGAGTCCGTTAACATCACAAAAACAAAATTATAAACTAGGTAATGCTTATTTGCTAAATAATGATTTAGATAATGCCATTCCATCATTTAAAAAGAGTATTGAAGAGGCTGATAAAAAGGAAGACTTAGACGTAAAAAAAGATGCGACCAGAAAGCTATCCGAAGCTTTAATTGATGCTGGTGATGCAGAAGAAGGGCTTAAGTGGCTAAATGAATATAAAAATACTGTTGACGAATTGTATGCTAAGAAGGTTCAAGAAATATCCCAAGCAGCGCGTTTTAGCCGTAATATAGCAGAACAGCAAAACAGAATTACATCTTTAGAAAGCGATAGAGCCTTATCTAAAAGCAAGTACGAGCTTACCCAAGAGCGCAACAAACGTCAGCAGTTAATCATTTATTCCTTACTTGGCGGATTAGTGTTGTTTCTAATTACAGGATTTTTAATGTATAAATACATTAAGCAACAACGTTTGGCAAATAATCTTTTGGCGTTAAAATCTTTGAGAAGCCAGATGAATCCACACTTTATTTTTAATGCCTTAAACTCTGTGAATAGTTTTATTGCCACTAACGATGAGCGTACAGCAAACAAATATTTATCTGATTTTTCGCAGTTAATGCGTGCTGTTTTAGAGAATAGTGAAGAAGATTTTATTCCACTAAAAAAGGAAGTCGAATTGCTTCAGCTGTACACTAAACTAGAACATTTTAGATTTCAAGATAAGTTTGAGTATTCTATAGATGTAGACGAGAGTATAAATGTCGATGAATTTCAAATTCCACCAATGTTACTGCAACCTTATATCGAAAATGCAGTATGGCATGGTCTGCGTTACAAGAAAGAAAAAGGACATCTAAACATTTCTATAAAACCAAAGTCAAAAGACGAAATTACAATTACCATTTCAGACGACGGAATAGGCAGAACACGTTCTAAACAAATGAAGACCGAGAATCAGAAAAAGCAGAATTCTAAAGGGATGAACAACATTAAGAAGCGTGTGGCAATTTTAAACGAAATGTACAAAGACAAGGTAGATGTAACGATTGAAGATTTTCAACAAACTGAAGAAGATGCAGGTACCAAAGTTGTGGTGACTTTAAAAAAAGATTAATGCATTCTATTTTGGGTTGTCAGACTGAGCTTGTCGAAGTCATTAAGTAAGGAAGTTAAACTAAAAAAGATTCCTGCTTTCGCAGGAAGTATAACATGAAACTAAACGCAATACTAGTAGAAGACGAAGAAACCAGTAGAGCTATTCTGCGAAATTATCTCAACAAATACTGCCCAAATATTTCAATTGTAGGCGAAGCTGCTAATGTAGAAGAAGCTTTGGTGCTGATTAGAAATAACGATTTAGACGTAGTCTTTTTAGATGTAGAAATGCCATATGGTAATGCGTTCGATTTATTAGATAAAGTTGGTCATATAGATTTTGAAACCATTTTTGTTACAGCTTATAATCATTATGCTATTGAAGCTTTAAATGCACATGCATCGTACTACTTAATGAAACCAATTTCTATTGATGAACTTATAAAAGCGGTTGATTATGTTACCGAAATAAAATCTAAAGAAGAAGCACTACAAGACCAAGTTTTAGTACCAAAAACTAATGCTGTAAATGGAAAAATAACCTTGCCACAACAAGATGGTTTTGAAGTTATAGAAACAGCAGATATTATGTATTGCAAAGCTGATGATAACTACACCGAAATCTACCTCAATAACAATAAGAAAAAGTTGGTAAGTAAGACTTTAAAATATATTGAAGAAAGTCTTAAAGATGGCAATTTTGCTAGAGTTCATAAAAGTTATTTGGTTAATGTAAATGAAGTGGTAAAGTATGTAAAAGGAAAAGGTGGAAGCGTTATTCTAAGTAACGGCAAAGAAATTATGGTATCTGCATCTAAAAAGGCTGAATTGTTGGCTTATTTTAAATAATGACCTCTAAAAAACATAAAACACCATGGCCAACCAAAGCGGTTATGGTGCAGATTTATGAGCAGCATTTTTGGGGAGGAAACGATTCAGATTTCTACTCAGGGGAAGGCTCTCACAATCCTAAAATTATTCAACCTTATATTGATAGTGTAACCGATTTTTTAAAATCCCATGATAATCAACTTTCGGTTTGTGATTTGGGTTGTGGAGATTTTAATGTTGGCAAAACCCTTGTTCCGTTTACAAAAGCATATGTTGCTATAGATATCGTAGAAGGTTTAATAGAAAGAAACCAGCAATTATTTAAAGCAGGCCATTTAATCTTCAAATGTCTGGATATCGCTAAAGATGATTTACCAAAAGCAGATTGTGTAATTATTAGGCAAGTGCTTCAGCATTTGTCTAACCAAGAGATTCAACAAATTTTAGACAAATTAAGTGCTTATAAATATCTCATACTAACAGAACATATTCCTGTTGGGGAATTTACACCGAATATTGATATTATAGCTAATAGCCAAAACCGATTAAAACATCATAGCGGAGTAGATGTGTTGGCAGAGCCTTTTAATTTTAAAGTGAAGGAATTTAATGTGCTAAATGAGGTAATTTTAGATAATGAAAGTCGAATAACCACAACTTTGTTTACCTTATAAAATTATATAGACTAAATATTGAAATGAGTTTGGGAAGACAGAACATTAAGCACTAATTTCTCTTAGTAGCCACAAATAATCTTCACGATTTTTCACAAAATCCTTATCAGAAATATCAATAATTTTTACGTTCAGCTCGGTTTGGTTTCGTAAAAAGTTGAGATAGCCTGCATTTATTTTTTCAAGATATTCGTCTTGTATTTCCTTTTCGTATTTACGACCACGCTTTTTTATGTTGGCTTGTAAACGTTCGGTATTTTGGTAGAGGTAGACGTATAAATCTGGTCTAGCAATATCTTTATAGACTTGGTAAAATAATTTTCTGTATAATCTAAATTCATCTTCGGCTAAGGTGACTTTAGAAAATATCAGTGATTTGTGTACATCGTAATCGCTTACCATAAAATCTTTAAAGAGATCTAACTGCGATAAATCGTCACTAATTTGTTGGTAACGATCTGCCAAAAAAGACATTTCTAGCGTAAAAGCATAACGCTCTGGTTCTTTGTAAAATTTTGGTAAAAACGGATTGTCAGCAAAACGTTCTAATATCAATTTAGCATTAAAATCTTGTGCTATTTTGTTTGATAAACTGGTTTTGCCTGCACCAATATTACCTTCAATAGCTATAAAATTATAGTTGCCAAAATTAAAACGCTTCATTGGGTTTTTAAGCCAAATTTTTATAGGTTCAATTTCAGAGTTGTCATCACATTCTTCAGATAAATCCGATACTTTCTTTTTTAAAGTTGGGTGTTCTATGTCTTTAGCGATATCACAAAGTGGTTGTAAAACAAATTTACGTTTATGTAAATGAGGATGTGGAATTTCTAAAGTAGTGTCTTTAAAGGTTTCATCTCCATAGAACAAAATATCTAAATCAATCTCACGAGACTCATAAGTGTCAGACTTTTTGATGCTTCTGCCCAAGTTAGACTCAATTTGTTTAAGTGTTCTTAGAAGTTTTTTTGGTTTTAATTCAGTTTCAACCTTAATACAAGCATTGTAGAAATTATCGCCTTCAAAACCTAAAGCAGGTGTTTCATAGATCTTAGAAATTTTACGGATTGTACCTACACTTTTAAAAATAGCATCAATAGCCAGTTGCAAGTGTTGCAGCTTGTTACCTTTGTTACTGCCTAATGCTATGTAAACCGTTTTGCTTGCCGTCATGGAATTAGCAAAATAACTAAAACAAAAATTAATAGTTTATCTTTACTACAACAATTTATTAACCATTTTTAATGTCATTAAAAGACAAACTTTTAGCCCAACGCATCTACCTTTTACTCGGAAGTCTTTTTATAACCTCTTTGGTGGTGTCTAACCTTATTTTTCAGAAGTTTTTTTACTGGTATCCTGTAGATGTTGAAGTTTTTGGTAGCAAATTGTTCGAAATTTCGGTAGGTATCCTGCCTTATCCAATTACATTTTTAATTACCGATTTAATTAGTGAGATTTATGGTAAGAAGCGTGCTAATGATGTTGTTGTGGCAGGCATTTTTGCGTCCTTATTCTCGGTTGGTATTATTTTGGCGGCAGACAGTGTGCCAGCATTAGATAATTCGCCATTAAATGATGAAACCTTCAAATTTGTATTTAGCAAAACCATTATAGCAGTTGGTTCTAGCATGTTTGCGTACTTGTTTGCTCAATTTGTAGATATTAGAATTTATCATTTCTGGAAAAACTTAACAAAAGGAAAACATCTCTGGTTGCGTAACAATTTTTCTACTTGGATCTCACAGTTTGTAGATACATTATCAATAATAAGTTTGTTATGCTATTTTGAAGTTTTGCCATGGTCTAGCTTCAAAGGATTATTGATTAGTGGATTTTTATTTAAAGTCTTAGTGGCATTTTTTGACACTCCATTCTTGTATTTGGGAGTGTACCTTTTTAGAAAACGATTTAAACTCAAGGTTAACGAAGAGATTGATCTCACCTAACTGTTATTAAATCATTAAAGTCTTGCTAAAGTTTCTTAAAAGCACAACTATTCTCCGCAACTTTGCGTATAATAAGTAAAGCTATACACTACAACCATGAAGAAATTTTTAAAGATTGTCGGAATTATTTTACTAATATTTATTGCCATTCTTATAGCTGTACCATTTGTTTTAGAGTCTAAAATAGATGCTATTGTTCAGAATTATGCAGATGAAAATTTAGATGCAGATTTAAGTTTTGATGATGTTAGTTTAAGCCTAATTTCTAGTTTTCCTAGTGCAGAAGTTAGTGTAGAGAATCTTAAAATTGTAAATAGAGCACCTTTTAAGGATGAAACGTTGGCAACAGCAAAAGCCTTGTCTTTTGAAATACCAATAGGCGAATTGTTTAAAGGTTCTGACGAACCGTTGGTGGTTAATGAAATTATAGCAGATGAATTGTTATTAACCCTAAAAACCAATAAAAACGGAACTACAAATTATGATATTGTAAAACAAGATGAAGACGCTTCAACAGCACCCGATTCTGAAGAACAATCTTCTGGTTTTAGCTTTGATATTCAAAACTATGAACTGAACAATAGTGCTTTTACTTATATAGATGAGGGTACTAATACTAAGTTGTATGCTACCGAAATTAATCATAACGGTAAAGGTGTTTTTTCTGGTGAAGTCTCTGAGTTAGATACCAAAACCGAAGCAAAAATTAGCATGTCCATAGATAGCACGCAATATTTGAGTAATAATAGTATAAAATTAGATGCTTTAATTGCAATGGATTTAGAGCAAAACAAATACACCTTCAAAGAAAATAAAGGCTTTATTAATGCATTGCCATTAGAGTTTGAAGGGTTTGTGCAACTGTTAGAAGAAGGGCAGCAGATTAATATTACATTTAAAAATCCCGAATCATCATTTAAAGACTTTTTAGCTGTAATACCAGAAGCTTATGCCAAGAATATTGAAAACGTAGAGACAACAGGGAATTTCACGGTTAATGGTGTTATAAAAGGTTTAGTCTCTGAAGAAACTATACCAACATTAGACATTAATATGAAGTCTGATGACGCATCATTTAAATATCCAGATTTACCAAAAAGCGTTAGGAATATTATGATTAATGCATCGGTAAAGAATACAACAGGAAATGTTGATGACACCTATGTAGATTTAGATCAGTTAGATTTTAAGATAGATGAAGATGTGTTTAAGTCTGAAGCTCACATAAAAAACCTTACAGGTAATATGTTGGTGAGTGCTAACTTAGATGGAGTTTTAAATTTGGCTAATATAACCAAAGCATATCCTGTAGAATTAGAAAATCAGTTAAGTGGAATACTAAAAGGAAAACTCAACACCTCTTTTGATATGGAGGCTATTGAAACCAATGCCTATCAGCGTATCAAAAACAACGGAAGTGTGTCTATATCAGATTTTGTGTTTTCTTCTGAAGATATTGTAAATCCTATTCAAATAAATAAAGCCAACCTTACTTTTAAGCCAGGTACAGTAAACCTCAATAATTTTGATGCACAAACAGGTACAAGCGATTTTTCGGCAACAGGAACTATTAATAACCTACTTGGGTTTTTATTGAGTGACAAGAAGCTTCAAGGAAGTTTTAATGTAAATTCTAATACGTTTGCAATTTCAGACTTTATGGTAGAAGATGAGTCTGCTTCAGAAACATCAAATAAAACAACTTCAGATTCAGAATCCCTTAAGATTCCAGACTTTTTAGATTGCACCATTACGGCAAATGCTAAGACGGTTATTTATGATAATTTAAATTTAAAAAACGTCAAAGGACAACTATCTATCAAAGACCAGAATGCCAATTTAAGTAATATGACTACAGATATATTCAACGGTCAGTTAGGTATTTCTGGTAATGTAAATACTAAAGAAGCGAAGCCAAAATTTGATATGAAATTGGCCATGCAGCAATTTGATATTTCACAATCATTCAAAGATTTGGAGATGCTACAGGCTTTGGCTCCAATAGCAAAAGTAGTGCAAGGAAAATTGAACTCTACTATTGATGTGAGTGGGCTTTTAGATGAAAACTTCTCACCAGATTTAGCTACAATTTCAGGTAATGCTTTGGCAGAAATATTGACTTCTAATGTAGATGTTAGTAAAAGTCCTTTGCTGTCTGGCTTAGATAGCAAGTTAGATTTTATAGACTTTAATCAGCTTCAAAAAGATATTAAAACTAAACTGAGTTTTAAAAACGGACAAGTGAGCGTAAAACCATTTACGTTAAAATATAAGGATATACCAATTGAGGTTTCAGGTTCGCATAGTTTTACTAATACAATGAATTATAGTGCGGTATTGCAAGTACCAGCCAAATATTTGGGTAGCGATGTTAATCGCTTAATTGGGCAAATTAATGATGGTGAGGTTAGTAAAATCTCAATTCCTGTTACAGCAAATATTGGAGGTACATTTTCTAGCCCAGCAATTACTACAGATTTAACAAGTGGTGTTTCTAATTTAACTAAACAGTTAGTAGAAATTCAAAAGCAAAAATTGATTGGTAAGGGTAAGGATAAAATCAACGATCTTCTAGGTAATGTTTTAGGTGGAAATAATAGCACAAAAACAGATTCAACCACTGTTAAAACAGATAGCACTAAGAAAGATCCTAAGGATGCCATAAAAGAAGGTGTAGGAAATGTATTAGGAAATATTTTAGGTGGAAAAAAGAACAAAAAAGACAAAAAGGCTCCGGATTCTACAAAAAAGAACTGATTTTAAGTAAAAACTACTTTTTTGTGATTAGTTTCTGTTAATTATTCCTCAAAATGCTTGTTTATCTAGATTATTTGATTATAATATGGGTTCACAAAATTTTAGAAAACTACATGAGGCAACTTAAGATTACCAAGCAGGTAACTAACAGAGAAGACAAATCCCTAGACAAATATTTACAAGACATAAGTAAAATACCTTTGATTACGGCGGATGAAGAGGTAGAGTTAGCGCAACGTATAAAAAAAGGAGACCAAGATGCCCTAGATAAGTTAACGACCGCCAACCTAAGATTTGTGGTTTCGGTTGCAAAACAATATCAAAATCAAGGATTAAAACTTCCAGATTTAATTAATGAAGGTAATGCAGGTTTAGTAAAAGCGGCAAAACGTTTTGATGAAACCAGAGGTTTTAAGTTTATTTCTTATGCTGTTTGGTGGATAAGACAAGCTATACTTCAAGCCTTAGCTGAGCAATCTCGTATTGTACGTTTACCATTAAATAAGATTGGTACTATAAATAAAATAAACAAAACTTTTTCGCACTTAGAGCAAATACATCAGAGACCACCAAATGCTGAAGAAATAGCAAGAGAGTTAGATATAAGTACGCGAGAGGTAAAACAATCCATGAAAAACTCTGGACGTCATTTATCTATGGATGCACCGCTAAAAGAGGGAGAAACCTTTAGTCTTTATGATGTTGTAAGCGAGAATGAATCTCCAAGACCAGATAAAAATCTAATGCGTGCATCCTTAAATACAGAGATAGAGCGAGCACTAGAAACCTTAACCCAAAAGGAGAGTGATGTTATTCGTCTTAACTTTGGTATTGGAAACCAGCCACCAATGACTTTAGAAGAAATAGGTAGCATTTACGACCTTACTCGAGAGCGCGTAAGACAAATAAGAGAAAAAGGAATTAGACGATTGCGACATGCTAGCAAGAGCAAGATTTTAAAGACATACTTGGGCTAATACCATTGGTTTTTTGCTTAAAAAAACAACTAAAAGCATAATTTAGAAAGGTAAAGATGAATTTGTTGATTATTGAGGAAAATAATTTTTTATTTTAAAATAGTTAGCCTATATTTGCCGACCATTTGCAAGAATTAGATAATAAAAACTAGCGATAGATGATTAAAATAGAAATCAAAGAAGGAGAGAATATAGAAAGAGCTCTTAAGCGTTATAAGCGTAAGCACAGAAATGTACAGATAATGCAAAACTTAAGAGAGTCTCGTTATTTCACTAAACCATCTGTTAAGAGAAGAAGAGAGATTCAAAAAGCAGAATATATTCAAAGTTTAAGAGACGCAGAAAACATCTAAGTCTCTAGCTTTTTATTTTAAGATATTAAGAGAGCAACAAATTATTGTTGCTCTTTTTTCATTGCCATAATCAAATAAAAGAGATTATCTAAAATTTTCATTTTCTGCTCTAACTTCTATTGGCTCAATTGGACGGTCTTCATAAAAATGCTCAAAAGTTTTGTCTGTAGAGTAATTGTCTGTCAATACTTTATATACCATAACAACAACTAAAATTTGGCCTATAACCGTAAGGTAGAATACCCAATTAAAAGGGAAATCCATAGCGCACATAATTGTGATGGTAATTAAAAGTATCGTAGTGATTGCAATGTAAATAAATGGTGACTGCTTCATTTTTTTGTTTAAAATTAATAATAAAAAATTAAACAAAAATAATTTTAACGCAATCCTAACAATCTGTTTTACAGAACGCTTAAGTTTACTACAAGGCCTTCGTTAGCTCTTATGTTAAATACGGTATCATCTTCAAAAATGAGGTATTGTCCTTTGATACCAACAAGTTTTCCAGAGTAAATAACTCGCTTTTGTATATTTAAACTCTTAGGTTTTTCAGGATAATGTTCTACCGGAAAATTAAGATGGGTCTCAGTATTATTCTCTATAAAGTAATCTTTAACTTCTTCAGGGATATAAGTTTTTAAACGTTGTCTCCATTCAGTTAAATCTTCATCTGCATTATCATTTCTAAGCATTTTTCGCCAATTGGTTTTATCTGCAACATGGTCTTTTAAAGCGACTTCTGTAATACCAGCCAAATAACGGTTTGGTACTTCAACAATTTCAATAGCTTCATGGGCACCTTGATCTATCCAACGCGTTGGGACTTGGCTTTTTCTGGTAACACCAACCTTAACATTGCTAGAGTTAGCAAGGTATACGATATGTGGTTGTAGTTGTACCTTTTTTTCATATTCTAAATCTCTATCTTCTTTGCCTAAATGTGCTGTGCTTAGTTCAGGTCGCATTATCCAATCACCAGCAATAGGTTTATCAAAAAAACAACTCTTACAAAAGCCTTGTCTGTAAATAGGCTTGTCTAGTCCACAACTCAGACATTGATACCCAACATGTTTAATTTCAATAGTTTTGTTAATGAGTTGATTCATGTGAATAAAATCACTCTCAAACACCAAATAATATTGAATTGGTTCTATAAATTCAGTCTGCATTTTAGTGAGGACACCTGTATAAATCATAAAAGAAATTTATTATTTTTAGCCATTAAGCCTTTTTAAGAATATTCTTGAAAAAGCTTTAAATTTATTTAAATGAAAAAAATCTCGCTTGGCGAGTAAAGATAACCAATCCATGCCAATTCCTATCGTAAATTCTATTGCTTCGTGGTTTTTAAAAAAACGATTTCATCAAATAGATTTGTTTTTAAAATACCCAAACGAAGTACAAAACGAATTGCTTTTTAGTTTGCTAAAGTTTGCTAAGGATACAGAGATTGGAAAGAAATACGATTTTGCTTCAATAAAAACCTATAAGGAGTTTAACGAGCGTTTACCTATAGTGAGTTATGAAGATGTTCAGCCTATGATAGAGCGTTCTCGCCAAGGAGAACAAAATATTTTTTGGCCTAGACCAATAAAATGGTTTGCAAAATCTAGCGGAACAACCAATTCTAAAAGTAAATTTATTCCTGTAAGTACTGAGTCTTTGGAAGATTGTCATTATGCAGCAAGCAAAGACCTTTTGTGTATGTACCTAAACAACAACGAAAACGCACAGCTTTTTACTGGTAAAAGTCTTCGCTTAGGTGGAAGCAAGGAGCTTTATAAAGAAAATGGAACTGTTTTTGGGGATTTAAGTGCCATTCTTATCGATAATATGCCCTTTTGGGCAGAGTTTAGCAGTACACCAAGTAGTAAAGTCTCTTTAATGAGTGAGTGGGAAGCCAAAATGCAGGCCATTGTAGAGGAGACCATAGAAGAAAATGTAACGAGTTTAGCAGGCGTACCATCTTGGATGTTAGTGTTACTTAACAATGTATTGGAAAAAACTGGAAAAGATAACCTCTTTGATATTTGGCCAAACCTTGAAGTATACTTTCACGGAGGAGTAAGTTTTAATCCTTACATAGAGCAGTATAGATCTATCTTACCAAAGAAGGATTTTAAATATTACGAAATTTATAATGCTTCTGAAGGGTTCTTTGCCATACAAGATCAGAATTATTCTGGTGACCTATTACTGATGTTGGACTACGGAATATTTTATGAGTTCATACCTATGGACACCTACGGTACAAAAGATCAAAAAGTGATTCCGCTTAGCGAGGTGGAGTTAGGGAAAAATTATGCTGTTGTTATCACAACAAATGCAGGTCTCTGGCGCTATAAAATTGGTGATACTATCAGATTTGTAAGCTTAAAACCACATAGAATTAAGGTGTCTGGCAGAACAAAGCATCACATTAACGCTTTTGGCGAAGAGCTAATTATTGAAAATGCGGAAGATGCACTTAAGAAGGTGTGTAAAAGAACTGCTGCAGAGATTGTAGATTATACAGCAGCACCAATTTTTATGAAAGGAAAAGAAAAAGGTGCGCATGAGTGGATTATTGAATTTAAAACACCTCCAAAAAACATGTCTTATTTTGAGGAGCTATTCGATAATGCTTTAAAAGCTTTGAACTCCGATTATGAGGCCAAACGCTATAACAACATGACTTTGAATAAGCCGAAAATTCATAGTGCTAGAACCAACTTGTTTTATGATTGGCTAAAAGAAAATGATAAGCTTGGGGGTCAGCACAAAGTACCTCGTTTGTCAAATTCTAGAGATTATATTGAAGAGTTGTTGCAATTAAATAATCAAGAATAGAATTGTAATTACCATTTATCGTTAAAATCATCAAGTAAATTTCATACAACGAGATTTAAAATGACTTTAACCAAAATCTTAATAAAAAGGTTTTGTCTTTAAAAGATGATACTATATTAGCTGTAAATAAATGTGCTATTAATTAATACCCTAACTATTTTATATAACATATTGTCAGCAATATTTATTAATCAATCCTAACAATAAAAAAACCACAATATTAAAATTGTGGTTTCTTTTTTCATTAGCCGATATTTTTTAGGATACAGCCTTAAGCTTCTTTAAAGTAGACTTATTGAGTCTATCTTCAGCATAAGCCTTAGTTACATTAAGCTTAGATTCTCCAGAGCCAGGTAAATCAAACATGGCTTCGGTTAATATCTCTTCGCAAAGCGAACGCAAACCACGAGCACCTAGTTTGTACTCTATTGCTTTTTCTACAATGTAGTCTAATGCTCCGTCTGTAATGGAAAACTCTACTTCGTCCATAGCAAACAACTTTTTGTATTGTTTGATAATGGCATTTTTTGGTTCCGTTAGAATAGCTCTTAGTGTATTAGCATCCAATGGGTCCATGTGTGTTAACACAGGTAAACGGCCAATAATTTCAGGTATTAATCCAAAATCTTTCAAATCTTTTGGAATAATATATTGAAGAATATTATCATCGTCTACATTATCATCTTTTATAGAGCTATAGCCAATGGCTTGCATATTAAGACGCTTAGTAATTACGCGCTCTATACCATCAAAGGCACCACCTGCAATAAATAAAATATGCTCTGTATTAACTTCTATAAACTTTTGGTCAGGATGCTTACGACCACCTTTTGGCGGGACATTAACAACAGTACCTTCTAATAATTTTAGAAGTGCTTGCTGTACGCCTTCACCAGATACATCTCTTGTTATTGATGGATTATCACTTTTACGAGCAATTTTATCAATTTCATCTATAAAAACGATACCACGTTGTGCTTTCTCTAGATTGTAGTCAGCTGCTTGTAGTAATCGCGTTAAAATGCTTTCTACATCTTCACCGACATAACCAGCTTCTGTTAATACAGTTGCATCAACAATAGCTAGCGGTACATTAAGCATACGAGCAACGGTTTTTGCCATTAAAGTTTTACCTGTACCAGTTTGGCCTACCATAATGATATTACTTTTTTGTATTTCTATATCATCATCAGAAGGAGGTTGTAACAAACGTTTGTAATGGTTATAAACCGCTACGGACATAACACGTTTGGTGTATTCTTGCCCAATAATATACTCATCTAAGAACGCTTTTATTTCTTTAGGCTTTCTGAGCATTAATTCTGCACTTAACTCAGAATTACCTGATTGTTTAGATTCTTCAACAACAATACCATATGCTTGCTCAATACAGCGATCGCAGATGTGTGCATCTAGTCCAGCAATCAGTAAATTGGTTTCTGACTTTTTTCTACCACAGAATGAGCATTCTAATTCTTCTTTTGCCATAATTTTGGTTCTTGTTTAGGGGATTTTAGTCGCAAAATAATTAGTTTATTTACTTGCGCTCTAAAACTTCATCAATCATACCATACTCTAAAGCTTCACTAGATCGCATCCAGTAATCTCTATCAGAGTCTTTTTCCACTTGTTCGTAAGGCTTTCCTGAGTGCGTAGAGATAATATTATAAAGCTCTTCTTTTACTTTTATTGTCTCACGTACTGCAATTTCCATATCAGATACTTGCCCTTGTGTACCACTCATAGGTTGGTGAATCATAACGCGAGAGTGCTTAAGAGCAGAGCGTTTTCCTTTTTCTCCAGCACATAATAACACTGCGGCCATAGATGCTGCTATACCTGTACATATTGTTGCAACATCGGGTTTTACAAACTGCATGGTGTCATAAATGCCTAAACCAGCATACACAGATCCACCTGGAGAGTTAATATATATTTGAATATCTTTTGTGGCATCAGTGCTTTGTAAGAATAATAACTGTGCTTGAATGATATTAGCCACCTGATCGTTAACTCCAGTACCTAGGAATATTATACGATCCATCATTAAACGAGAGAAAACGTCCATAGCAATAGCGTTTAATTGACGTTCTTCAATAATGTTTGGTGTTAAATTAGTAGGATACATACTTGTAATTATTTTCTCATAATAATTACTATTAATACCTTGATCCTTTATAGCGAACTTTTCAAATTCTTTTCCGTAATTCATTATATTTTCAATTTATTTTTCGATTAAAAAAAAAGCGTAAAACTTTTCAGTTCTACGCCTTAAAGATACTAATTTATTTTAGCTTCCTGCTTTCGCGGGAATCACAAATTTTGGTTACAAGGCGTAGCCTTGAGAATTTTTATACTTAGCTATAGAATTCTTTTACAAAATCATCGTAAGTGATTTCTTTTGTTTTAAGATTAGCTTCAGTCTTATATAAGTTTAATAGTTTTTGACTCATTAATTGCTCAGATAAACGTTTTACCTCATCTTGGTTAGACATTATACGAGCTGCTATATCTTCTAATTCTTTTTCTGAAGGATTTAATTGACCAAATTGTGCCATTTGACCTTTAATCATTTCCATTGCATAAGCCTTCAATTCTTCAAATTGAACTTGTAAGTTATGATCTGCAATTAATTTACCTTCTATAAGTTGGTAACGCATGCTTTTTTCTGACTTTTCAAATTCTTCTTTAGCTTGCTCTTCTGTCATTGGCTCTTCACCAGCTGTTTGCATCCATTTTTGAAGGAACTCAACTGGTAAATCAAACTTTGTGCTTTCTAATAAGTATTCAGTCACATCGTTTAATAATTTCTGGTCACCTTGTTGTGCAAATTGCTTTTCAGAATCTTCCTTAATCTTATTCTTCAGCTCAGTAACAGAAGTTACTGCTTTAGGGCCAAAAAGTTTATCGAATAATTCTTGGTCTAAATCTGCAAGTTCTCTTTCATTAATTTCAGATACCTCAAAGTTTACTTTAATGTCTAATCCGTGAGCGTCATCGTGAGATACTTTTAAGAACGTCATTAAATCGTGGTCATCGTTAAAAAGACCTTTAGTTTTTAATTCGATTACATCGCCAACTTTAGCTCCGATAAATTTCTTAGGGTTTGTTTTTCCTTTTAATTTATCTAAAGTAATAGTTGCAACATTCTCAATACCTTCTTCTTCGTTAGTGAATTTTCCAGTAATTTCAGAATCTTTAGTTACTTCGGTTTGAGATACTAACTTGCCATATTGCTTTTGGATGTGCTCAACTTGGTTGTCAATCATCTTGTCATCTGCAACAATGTTGTAGTGTGTTATTGCTTTTTTACCTTTTAACTTTACGTCAAATTCTGGCGCTAAACCTAATTCAAACTCAAAAGAAAAAGCATCAGCATCCCAATCTAAATCGTCCTGTGGTTTTGGTAATGGGTTACCTAAAACGTCTAACTTTTCTTCAACTAAGTACTTACCGATAGCATCTTGAAGTAACTTGTTTACCTCATCAACTAATACAGCTTTACCGTATTGTTTTTTCACTAGACTCATAGGAACATGGCCTTTTCTAAATCCAGGAATGTTAGCAGACTTTCGGTAATCTGTTAAGATTTTTTCAACTTTATCGCTATAATCTTCTTTTGCGATATCTACTTTTACAACTGCATTTAATGCGTCGATGTTTTCTCTTGTAATGTTCATTATACTTAGTAACTAAAATTGGGCTGCAAAAATACAACATTTTTCACAACCCTACAACACTTTAAACAATTGGTTTTTAGTCGTTTTTTGGCTCTTTAAAAATGGTTTGTAAGATGGATTGCAGAATGGATAATAGAATACTGAAAATTAAGGCAGTCCAAAAACTATTTACAGCAAATCCATCAATTAATTTATCTGCTAAAAGAATAATTAATGCATTGATAACCAAAAGGAATAAGCCTAAGGTTAAAATGGTAACGGGCAAGGTAAGTATTATTAAAACTGGCTTAACAAAGAGGTTGAGAATTGCTAATACTATTGCAACTATAAGCGCACCTGCATATCCACTAACAGCTACACCACTAAGAATATGGGCGAGGATAAACACGGCGAGAGCATTTAACAACAATCTAACTAATAAGTTCATACAATTAAGTTTTTAATTTTACTTAATATAAGAATTTAATTACAGCTTCGTAAAAATCCTTTGGATTTTCTGCATGCAACCAATGACCTGCATTTTTAATAGTAACAATTTCTGAATTTGGAAAATGACGATGAATTATGGCTTCATCTTGCTCGCCAATATATTCAGATTTATCTCCTCGAAGAAACAAAGTGTCTTTATTGAAAGTAGCATGTATTGGAAATGCTTCTCCTACTTCAGAAACATTATTTTTTAAAACGGGTAAATTAATTCTTAGGCCTAGTTGTCCTTTTTCTACCCAGTATAAATTTTTAAGAAGAAACATACGAGTGCCAGCCTCTTTTACGTACTTGCTCAATGCTTCATCTGCAGCACCGCGACTTTCTATTTCTGAAAAGTCTAGACTACTTAATCCTTCTAAAATGGCATCGTGATGTACAGGATAATAACGTGGTGAAATATCTGCAACAATAAGTTTACTAACGAGTTCTGGAAATAGAGCAGCAAAAAGCATTGCAGTTTTCCCTCCCATGGAATGTCCTAGCAAAATAATGTCGTTGAGGTCGTGTTCTTTACAATATGCTTTTAAGTCTTCTGCCATTAATTCATAGTCAAAGTCTTCCGAATGAAAACTGCGACCATGGTTTCGTTGGTCAACTAAATGAACTTGGTAGTTTGATTCTGAAAACTGCTTGGCTAAGGTTTTCCAGTTATCTCCCATGCCTAAAAAACCGTGAAGAATTACAAGCGGTTTACCTTTGCCTATAATGTTTGAATGTAAAATCATTTTAGTTTGTCTAAATACATTTTAATAACATTTTTTGCACCTAGATACAAGCTTTCAGATATAAGTGCATGGCCAATAGAAACTTCTAAAAGTCCAGTGATATTTTCTTTAAAATATTTGATGTTATCAAGTGAAAGATCATGGCCAGCATTAATTCCTAATCCAAGGGTATTTGCTAAGCCAGCACATTCCATATAAGGTTTTATACCTTCTTTGTTGCCTAGACTAAATTGATGCGCATAAGCTTCGGTGTAAAGTTCTATTCTCTCAGTGCCTGTTTCCTTGGCTCCTTCAATATAATGGAGGTCAGGATCTACAAATATAGAAGTTCTAATACCATTGTTTTTAAACTCTTTGATAACGTCTATTAAAAAATCTTTGTGTTTTACTGTGTCCCAACCTGCATTCGAAGTTATGGCGTCTTCAGCATCTGGTACCAAGGTTACTTGTGTTGGTTTTACTTCTAAAACCATATCAATAAACTTAGGTATTGGGTTACCTTCAATATTAAATTCTGTAGTGACTTCTGGTTTAAGATCATAAACATCTTGATAACGAATGTGTCTTTCATCTGGTCTTGGATGAACGGTTATACCTTCGGCACCAAATCGTTGAACATCTTTTGCAAATTGTACTACATTTGGTGCATCGCCACCTCGACTATTTCTTAGTGTTGCTATCTTGTTAATGTTAACACTTAATTTTGCCATCTCATCGTAATTTTAGATAACAAAAATACAGAACTCATCTTGGGTTTTTGTAGTTATTTTTGATTAATTTGCAAGATATTCAAACTCTAAATATGCAGTTACAGGATTTTGTTATAAACGACATAAAACCATTAAATATCACTGATAAAATAGGCGACTTACAAATGCTTTTTAATCAGCTAACATATTCTCACGTCCCAATTCAAAATCAAGGTGTGTATATGGGTTGTATTTCAGAGACTGACGTGCATTGTTTTGATAGTGCCATAACTATAAAAGATTGTAGTCATACTATTGAGGGTTTTTTTGTAAGATCAACAACTAATTGGCTCGATGTGCTTGAGGCATTTGCTCAAAATGACTCTAACATAATGCCTGTTTTAGATGAGAAAAATACATATTTAGGCTATTATGAGCTAAATGATATTATCCACCTTTTTAATGAAACACCTTTTTTCTCTGAGCCAGGAGGTATTCTTATCGTAGAAAAAGGAATCCATGACTATTCGTTTAGTGAAATTAGCCAAATTGTAGAGTCTAATGATGCTAAACTCCTCGGTGCGTTTATATCGAAAATGGGCTCAGATTTAGCACAGATTACTTTAAAAATTGGCAATACAAGTCTTAATGAGGTTATTCAAACATTTAGACGCTACAGTTATAACATAGTGTCTGGTCACGAAGAAGATTCCTATATTGAAAGTCTTAAAGAACGCTCTCAGTACTTAGACAAATACCTAAATATGTAATGATGAAGATTGCAATTTACGGTCAGAATTACGCTAAAGACTCAACACAAAAAGCACTTGAGATTTTAGTAGAAGTGTTGCTAAAACATAGTGTTGAAATATTTGTTGAACACGATTTTTTAAGTCAACAAAAAGAAGAAATTCTGAAAAACACTCAATTAAACACCTTTTCAGAATTAGATGAAAGTTATGATTTGCTTGTTAGTATAGGTGGTGACGGAACCATATTAAGAGCCATAACGTATGTGGGAGATTTAGGTATTCCAATAGTGGGTATTAACACGGGTAGGCTTGGTTTCTTAGCTACTATACAAACAGACGAAATAGAATCCGCACTTTCTGAAATTTTCAATGGTGATTATAAAATATCTAAGCGATCTTTATTAAGTGTCACGACATCACCTAATAACAATACAATAGGCGAAACTAATTTTGCACTTAACGAAATAGCTTTAAGCAGAAAGAATACTACTTCGATGATTACTGTAGAAACTCATCTCGATGGAGAGTATTTAACTTCGTATTGGGCTGATGGTCTTATATTATCTACACCGACAGGTTCTACAGGTTATTCGCTTAGTTGTGGTGGTCCTGTAATAACTCCTGAGGCAAATAATTTTGCATTGACTCCAATTGCACCCCATAATTTAAGTGCAAGACCTCTAATTATACCAGATAAAACATCAGTTACTTTTAAGGTAGACGGTAGAGAAGACCAATTTTTAATGTCTTTAGATTCAAGGATTGTAACTCTACCTAATACGACAATTGTAACTGTAGAAAAAGCAAGTTTCGCAATTAAGATGGTAGAGCGGCTAGAAGAAACCTTTTTAGACACGCTTAGGAAAAAGCTACTTTGGGGTGAAGACCGTCGTAATTAAGCCTTTTTTCATACAATAAAAGCTTGTAAATACTGTTTATCTCTAAGACAATTTGTATCAAATTGTAATAGGCTAATCATAATTATTATATTTGCAAACTTTGAAAAATTTATGAGGTATTTATTCCTAGTTCTTACCAGTGTATTTTTTATACAAAACACTAATGCTCAAATTTATGAGGTTGGTGTGTTTGTCGGTGGGAGTAATTTTATTGGAGACGTAGGTGCTACGAATTATATATCACCAAATCAGCTTGCTGTTGGCGGAATTTTTAAATGGAATAGGAGTCCAAGGCATTCATTCAGATTGTCTGTCATATTTTCGGATTTAGAAGGTGTTGATGGTAAATCTGATGATCCTAGAAGAATCCAGAGAGGTTATAAATTTAATACCAGCATTTTAGAAATATCTGCTGGGATGGAATTTACGTTTTGGGACTTTAATTTACATACAACAGGCATAAAGGGTACACCCTATTTATATACAGGTGTTTCTGTAGCTAATCATAATAATTATTATTTTACTCAAAACGGTCAGTATACATCTGAGGATACTAGCAGTTGGGCTTATGGTATACCAATGGTTTTGGGTTATAAAACCAATATAAGTAATCATTTAGTATTGGCAGCAGAAGTTGGTGCCAGATATACATTCTCTGATGAGCTAGATGGGAGTGTGCCTGATAATGAATTTAGAGAACAATTCAGTTTTGGTAATACAAATAGTAATGATTGGTATGTTTTTTCAGGAATTACATTAACTTACACCTTTGGAAGAAGACCTTGTTATTGCGGATTTTAAATGAACCTCAAAGAAAAAATAAATAAAAAAAGATTACCTAACCACGTTGCAATAATTATGGATGGTAACGGTCGTTGGGCAAAGCAACAAGGGTTAATGCGTGTTATAGGTCATGAAAATGGAACCAAAGCTGTAAGACAAACGGTAGAAGCGAGTGCTGAGCTAGGCATAAAAAATCTTACGCTTTATGCTTTTTCTACAGAGAATTGGAATAGACCAAAGCTCGAAGTACAAACGCTTATGAAGCTTTTGGTGAAGTCTCTTAAGAAGGAAATTAAGACGCTACAAGACAATAATATTAAGTTGTCAGCTATAGGTTGTCTACATGATTTGCCAAAAAAAGCACATCAAGAGTTGCTAGATGTTATAGAAAAGACAAAAAATAATACGAATATGACATTAACTTTGGCTTTGAGCTACGGTTCTCGTGAAGAAATTGTTAATGTTATTAAAGAGTTATCGGTTAAAGTTAAAAATAATATAATTTCTCCAGAAAGTATTGATGAATCAATTATAAATAAGCATCTTTACACGCAAAATTTACCAGATGTAGACTTACTAATTCGCACTAGTGGTGAGCAACGAATTAGTAACTTTTTACTTTGGCAAATAGCCTATGCAGAATTATATTTTACGGATGTTTTATGGCCGGATTTCAGTAAGGAACATTTATATGAAGCGCTCATAAATTATCAAAATAGAGAACGAAGATTTGGAAAAACAAGCGAACAACTTACCTCATAAAAAAGTATCAAAGTCACTTGCAAAATTAATTGGTGTTGTATTATTTTTTACAATACCTTTTTTAGGTAATGCACAAGCACAAGAAGGTGCTAAATATTTAATCAAAGAGATTACAGTTACAGGGAATACCAATTTTAGTCCACAAACTATTATAGCGTATTCTAAATTAAGAAAGGATGAAGAGATTCAGATTGGTGGAGAAAAAATTGCCAATGCTGTAAAAACACTTTGGAAATCTAATCTGTTTAGTAGCATAGATATTTTTGTGACAAATATAGAAGGGAGAACAGCGAATTTAGAAATTCGTCTTATGGATCTACCAGAACTTAAAGATTTAACGATTGAGGGGGTTAAGAAAGGTAAAAAGGATGAAATTATAACCGAAAACAAGCTGCAATCTGGTGTAAAAGTTACAGAAAACCTTATCGCAACAACAAGAAACTATCTTACGAATAAGTATAAGAAGAAGGGGTTTTTAAATGCTAAAGTTAATATTCAAACTACAGAAGTAATTGATTCTGTAGAGAAGGAGCGTGTTAACATGAAGATTAACATAGATAGAGGTCAAAAAGTAAAAGTAAAATCTATCAACTTTATAGGTAACGAAAAGCTATCAGACAAAAAGCTTCGTAAGGCTATGAAGAATACAAAGAAAAAAAGTCTTAGCCCATTACGAATCTTTAAGCGCTCAAAATATATAGAAGAAGACTTTAGAGAAGATTTAGTAAGTATAGTAGACCGTTATAAAGAAAAAGGATATAGAGATGCCAGAATCGTCTCAGATTCAATAATCTTTAACAATGACAAAAACATTAGTTTAAATATTGAAGTAGAGGAAGGTGAAAAATATACTTTTGGAAAAATTGATTTTGTCGGTAATACAGTATACAGCGATAGGCAGTTAGCACTGTTATTAGGTATAAAAGAAGGCGATACATATAATGGTGTAGAGCTTAGGGAGCGTATAGATGACCCAAATAATCCAGATGCGCAAAGTTTAGCAAATGCATACCAAAATAGTGGCTACATGTTCTCTACAATAAATCCTGTTGAGGTTAGTGCAGAAGGTAACGTTATTGACATGGAGATTCGCATTTCTGAAGGTAAACCAGCTTACTTTAACAATGTAACTGTTGTTGGAAACGATGTTACTAATGATCATGTTATTTACAGAGAAATAAGAACACGTCCAGGAGAATTATATAGTAAATCTCAAATTATTAGAACTCTAAGGGAGCTTGGGCAATTAGGTTTCTTTGATGCACAGCAGCTTGTTCCAAATATAAAAAATCCAAACCCTGTAGATGGAACCTTAGATATTGAATACGAGGTTGCAGAACAAGGCTCTAGCCAAATACAACTACAAGGTGGTTATGGTGGTGGTGGCTTCATTGGTACTTTAGGTTTGTCTTTCAATAACTTCGCTATTAAAGATATCTTTAAGAAAGAAGCCTACAAACCAGTACCAAGAGGTGATGGTCAGAGTTTAGCCTTAAGGTTACAGGCTAGTCAGTTTTTTCAAACGTATAGTTTCTCTTTTAGCGAACCTTGGTTGGGAGGAAAAAAGCCATTTCAATTATCTACTTCTGTATCGTATTCAAGACAATTTTTATTTAATCAACAAACGAGAAGAGCAGATAAAAGCAGGAGATTCAATATTTTAGGTTTAACAGTAGGTGTGTCAACGAGACTATCCAAGCCAGATGACTATTTTCTGCTTTCTCAGTCTTTAAGTTACCAAAACTACGATTTAAGCAATTATAATACAGGCTTATTTACTTTTGGTGATGGTACATCTAACAACCTATCATATACAATAGGTTTAAGTAGGAATAATCTGTATACTGATCCAATATTCCCGACAGGAGGTTCTAGTTTTACGGCTTCTGCTAAATTCTCTTTTCCATACTCTTTAGTCAATGGTGTAGATTATAAAGCTTTAAAAGACGAACGAGATGCCTTGGATCCATCAGATCCAGATGATTTTGCCAGAATTGGTGAAATTGATCAAGAGCGTTTTAAATGGTTAGAATTTTACAAAATTAAGTTTAGAGCAGATTGGTATACAGCTTTAACAAAGAAATTAGTACTAAGACCAAGTGTAGAGTTTGGGTTCTTAGGCGCTTATAACAATGACAGAGGAGTTATTCCATTTGAGCGTTTCTTTGTTGGTGGTGATGGTTTAGGGAATTTTGCCTTAGATGGTAGGGAAATTATACAGTTACGTGGTTACCCAAACCAATCCTTATCAACTACAGATGGAGGGTCTATTTACAATAAATTCTCACTAGAGCTTCGTCATGCAATAACACTTGGCGCACAAGCTAAGATTTATGCTTTAGGATTCTTAGAAGGAGGTCAGTCGGTTAATAGTTTTAGAGATTTTAACCCTTTCAATGTAAGAAGATCTGCAGGTGTAGGATTAAGGATCTTTATGCCAGCTTTTGGTTTATTAGGTATAGATTTTGGTCATGCATTTGACGATTTGCCTGATGGAACTTCGCCAAGAAAATGGGAAACACACTTCATAATTGGGCAACAATTTTAACTTTGGCACGATATTTTCTAACTGCTAAATAAGTATTTCGTCATGGTGTTAAAATTTTTAAGGATATATTTCGTTAAATTTGAAGATTAGTAACACTAAAACCTGACAGCAAAATTGACAAACAATTTAAAATGTCTCAAAACACAAATAAAAAATGATGAAATATAAAGTTCTTTTTTTATTGGCAATTATAGGTCTTACGAGCTTTATTGGTAATGCACAACGTGGTGTTAGAATTGGTTATATAGATACCGAATATATATTGCAAAACGTACCAGAGTATCAAGAGGCTTCAACGCAATTAGATAAGAAAGTGCTTCAGTGGAAAACTGAGATTGAGAAAAAGCTCAGTGGCATCGATCAAAAGAAAAAGGAGCTTGAAAACGAAAGTGTACTTCTTACTAAAGAGCTTTATGAAGAACGCATGGAGGACATTGCTTTTGAAGAGGCTGAAATATTGGATTATCAGCAAAAGCGTTTTGGTCCAAATGGAGATTTAATGATTCAAAAGCGTCAGTTAATAGAACCGATACAAGATCAAATATTCGCAGCTGTTCAACAAATTGCTGAGACAAAGAAGTTCGATTTTGTTTTCGATAAGTCTGCTGATGTTGTCATGCTCTACTCTGCAGAGCGTTATGATATTAGCGAACAAGTTTTGAGAACTATTACAAGAACATCGAAACGTAATCAAGCAAAAAGTAAAAAGGAGCGAAAAGAGTTAGAAGACGAGGAGGTTGTTCCTTTAGTAAGTGAAGAGAAAGATGAAAGACAGAAAGCTTTAGAAGAACGTAAAGCCGCAAGAGAAGCAGAATTAGCAGCAAAACGTGCAGAACGAGAAAAAGCATTAGAAGCAAGAAGAGCAAGACAAGATTCTATTAGAGCTGCTAAAAAACGTGAAGCTGATGAACGCAGACAAAGGGTGTTAGATGCTAGAAATAAAACTGAAGGCGATGTTAAATCAACAGAAAAAGATAGTACCACACAAGCAAATAAATCTGTTAAAGCACTAGATGATAAAAAGCAAGATTCAACAACAGTTAAGAAAGATTCAGTAAGTACAAAGAAACCACTTACAGCTGCAGAGATTAAGGCCAAAGACAGAGAACGAAGGAGAAAGGAATTGGAAGCTCGTAAACAAAAAATATTAGAACAAAGAAAAAAAGCACGTGAAGAACGTGAAAAACAACTCAAACGAAGGGATTCTATAGCTAACGCTAGGAAAGAAGAAGGAGAAAATAATTAATAATTATAACACACAAATACAATTTAGAAAAAATGAAATCAAAGATTCACAAACTCACAAAAACAAATACAATTAACGTGAGTAAACATTTAAAATCATTATTATTTACAGTAGCACTTTTTATTGGAGCATCAAGTTTTGTATCTGCCCAAAGTAAGGTGGCACATATTGATAAGCAAGAGTTAGTTAAAGCAATGCCAGCTTATGCTACTGCACAGGCAGAACTTGAAAAGTTAGGCAAAACTTACGAAGCTCAGTTTCAAGATTCCTTAAAAGAGATTGAAAGTAAAGTGAAGCAGTATAATGCTGAAGCAGGTGCACAGACTGAAGATGAAAACTTAAAACGTATGAAAGAAGTTGAAGGTATGAAGCAAGCACTTGCGCAATACCAACAACAAATGAATCAAGACTTAAGTAAGAAAGAATATGATTTACTAAAGCCAATTCTCGAAGATGCTGACGAAGCAATCCAAGCAGTAGCAAAAGCACAAGGGTTTCAGTATGTATTAGACGCAGGTATGTTAATCGTAGCAGATGGTAAAGATCTAATGGCAGATGTAAAGGCTCACTTAAAAATATAAGTAAGTTTTAAATAAAATCTTTTGAAAGTCGCTTTTAACTAAGCGACTTTTTATTTTTGTAAGTATGAGTAATTATCCAATTGGTATTTTCGACTCTGGTGTTGGCGGTACTTCCATTTTTAAGGAAATACACGCCTTGCTTCCTACTGAAAATATAATCTACTTAGCAGATAGTAAAAATGCGCCTTATGGTAATAAGACTCAAGAAGAGATTAAGAATCTTTCAATAAAAAATACAGAATATTTATTAAGCAAAGGTTGTAAAACCATTGTGGTTGCATGTAATACAGCTACGACAAATGCAATCACCTATTTAAGGGAATCATATGAGGTGCCTTTTATTGGGATAGAACCAGCAATCAAACCTGCAGCTTTAAATACAAAGACCAAAGCGGTTGGGATTTTAGCCACTAAAGGAACACTTAGTAGTCAGCTTTTTCACAAAACTTCAGATTTGTATGCTAATGGCATAAAAGTGATAGAGCAGATAGGTGAGGGTATAGTGCCATTAATTGAATCAGGTAAGTTGAATTCAAGTGAAATGAAAGATTTGTTACAACTTTATTTAGAGCCTATGCTAAAGGCTAATATAGACTACTTGGTTTTAGGTTGTACGCATTATCCTTACTTAATACCAATGTTAGAGACAATGCTTCCTGAGGATGTGAAAATCATTGATTCTGGATTGGCAGTCGCCAAGCAAACAAAAGCAGTTTTACAATCTCAAGATTTGTTGAATTTTGGTCATGAAAAACCTTCAGTAAAACTATATTCTAACAGTAACGTTGAGGTCTTAAATACATTAGTAGGTGGTAATTTTGAAGCCTCATTTTTAGATTTTTAAGACTTATTTTTATTCTTTAAACCAGCCAGAATATTTTACATAGTTGTTTGCAATACGGTCAATCTCCCCAGAGATTAATTCCTCACTAATATCCTTTACTTTTTTAGCTGGTACACCAGCGTAAATACTGCCAGATTCTACAATTGTGTTTTTGGTTACCACAGCACCAGCAGCAATAATGCTATTACTTTCAATAACGCAGTCATCCATCACAATGCTTCCCATACCAATAAGTACATTGTCGTGTATTGTGCATCCATGAACAATAGCGTTATGACCAATAGAAACGTTATTACCAATAGTAGTTGGTGATTTTTGATACGTTGCATGGATTACAGCACCATCTTGTATATTCACCTTATTTCCCATTTTTATATAATGCACATCGCCTCTAACAACAGCATTAAACCAAATACTACATTGACTACCCATGGTAACTTCGCCTACAATAGTAGCATTGTCGGCAACAAAACAATCTTCAGATATTTGAGGGTGTATATTTCTAACGGGTTTAATAATTGGCATAATTATAATTTTATGAATGAATAATTTTAAATCTTCTTCAATTTGCTAAAAACATCCCAAATAACCATACCAGCACTTACGGAAATATTTAAAGAGTGTTTAGTCCCAAATTGTGGTATTTCTATAACTTCATCACTGGCAGATACTACATCTTGCGCCACGCCTTTAACCTCATTACCAAATACAAAAGCATATTTAGTATTAGGTTGAGGTTGAAATGTATCTAACATCGTTGCATGTTCAGCCTGTTCAATAGCACAGATTTTTACACCTTCGTTTTTTAAATTGGTGACAACATCTATTGTGTTTTCTGTATATTCCCAGTCAACAGTTTCTGTGCTTCCTAAAGCTGTTTTGCGAATATCGTTATGTGGAGGTTGCGCTGTAATGCCACAGAGGTAAATTTTTTCTATTAAAAAAGCATCACTCGTTCTAAAAACAGATCCAATGTTATTTAAACTACGAATATTATCCAGAATTATAATTATTGGTGACTTTTTAGCTTCTTTAAATTCAGAAACATCGAGACGGTCTAATTCGCTATTTTTTAATTTACGCATGTTGAAATGTTATGTGTTTTGTAAATAACTTATGTTCAAATGGCTTTATATAATAAGGCTATTTGGCTACATTAGCAATCTTACAATTACAAGTCCTGATGACAATCGGGATGAAGCAAAAATACACATTTCTCTTGGCTAAAAAGGCAAAAAAAGAAACACCATTAATGAAGCAGTACAATGCTATAAAAGCAAAGTATCCTGATGCATTATTGCTGTTTAGAGTTGGGGATTTTTATGAAACCTTTGGTAGTGATGCTGTAAAAGCGTCCAAAATACTAGACATTATCTTAACCAAACGTGGTGCAGGTAGCGATAGCGAAACTGAATTAGCTGGTTTTCCGCATCATTCATTAAACACCTATTTACCAAAGTTGGTAAAAGCAGGTGAGCGTGTGGCAATTTGCGATCAGCTTGAAGATCCTAAACAAACTAAAAAAATTGTCAAACGAGGAGTTACAGAATTGGTAACACCTGGTGTAGCATTAAATGACGATATTTTACACTCTAAGTCTAATAACTTTTTGTGTGCTGTTCATTTTGATAAAACCTACATCGGAATATCGTTTTTAGACATCTCAACAGGTGAGTTTTTAACCTCTCAAGGAGATGCCGAATATATAGATAAGTTACTTCAGAATTTTAATCCGAGTGAAGTGCTTATTTCCAAAAAAAGCAGAAAGTCCTTCAGTGAAACATTTGGAAATGATTTTCATACCTTTTATTTGGAAGATTGGGTGTTTCAGGCAGATTATGCCAATGAAACATTAACCAAGCATTTTAATACTAAAACCTTAAAAGGGTTTGGTGTAGAAGATTTGTATGAAGGTATTATTGCTTCAGGTGTTGTGTTACACTATTTAAGTGAAACAAGGCACAACAAGTTAGAGCATATCGCAACTATTTCCAGAATTGCTACAGACGATTACGTTTGGATGGATAAATTCACCATTAGAAATTTAGAATTATACCACTCTACCAATGCCAATGCGGTAACTTTAATTAACGTTATTGACAAAACAATTTCGGCAATGGGAGGTCGTACCTTAAAGCGTTGGTTGGCCTTGCCACTAAAGCATGCTGAAAAAATAAAACAACGTCATGAGGTTGTGAAGTATTTATTGGAGCATGATGTTGCGCTTCAAAAAATGCAAGGACAAATAAAACATATTGGAGATATAGAGCGTCTTATTTCTAAAATTGCAACCACTAAGGTGAGTCCACGCGAAGTGATTCAGCTTAAAAACTCTTTAGAAGCAATTGTTCCTATAAAATCTATTGCGGAAAGTTGTGAAAATGAAGCCTTAAAAATTATTGGGAGTAATCTTCACAATTGCGATTTGCTTCGCGAAAAAATAAAGCAAACATTAAACGAAGAGGCTCCTGTTAATGTCTTAAAAGGCAATATCATTGCTGAAGGATTTTCTGAAGAACTCGATGAACTCAGAGGCTTGTCAAAGTCAGGCAAGGATTATCTAGATAAAATGCTAGAGCGCGAATGTGAGCGTACAGGCATTCCGTCATTAAAAATAGCATCAAACAATGTGTTTGGCTATTACATTGAAGTTAGAAATACGCACAAAGATAAAGTACCACAAGAATGGGTACGAAAACAAACCTTAGTAAGCGCAGAGCGTTACATTACTGAAGAGTTAAAAGAATACGAAGCAAAAATATTAGGTGCCGAAGAACGCATTTTAGCCATAGAGCAACAGTTGTTTGCTGAGTTGGTAAGCTGGATGCATCAATTTATCATCCAAGTACAGCAAAATGCGCAATTAGTTGGCCAGCTAGATTGCCTTTGTGGTTTTGCAAGCTTGGCAAAGAGTAATAACTATTCTTATCCTCAAATTGATGATAGTTTTGAGCTAGATATTAAGGAAGGTCGTCACCCTGTTATAGAAAAACAATTACCATTAGGTGAAGCTTATATTGCAAACGATGTCTATCTCGATAGAGAATCGCAGCAGATTATAATGATTACTGGGCCAAACATGTCTGGTAAATCGGCAATCTTAAGACAAACGGCATTAATTGTGTTACTAGCACAGATTGGAAGTTTTGTGCCAGCAGAACAAGCCAGAATTGGACTTGTAGATAAGATTTTTACACGTGTTGGAGCAAGCGATAATATCTCTATGGGAGAATCTACGTTTATGGTAGAAATGAATGAAACAGCTTCTATTCTTAATAATATATCAGACCGAAGTTTAGTCTTGTTAGATGAAATTGGGAGAGGTACAAGCACCTATGATGGTATTTCTATAGCATGGGCAATTAGCGAGTATTTGCACGAGCATCCTGCAAAGCCAAAAACACTTTTTGCAACACACTATCACGAACTTAATGAAATGACAGAAACCTTTGCCCGGATTAAAAACTTTAATGTGGCTGTTAAGGAATTAAAAGACAATGTGCTTTTTGTTAGAAAGCTCGTTGAAGGTGGAAGCGAACATAGTTTTGGTATTCATGTTGCAAAAATGGCTGGTATGCCAAAACAAGTGATAAGACGCGCAAATAAAATTTTAACCAAACTTGAAAAATCACATTCAAGTGAAGAACTAACGGATAAGGTAAAATCTCTAAAGGATGATGTGCAGTTAAGTTTCTTTAATTTAGATGACCCTCTTTTAGAGGAGATCAAAGACGAAATCTTACACACAGATATTGATACTTTAACGCCAGTTGAAGCTTTAATGAAACTTAATGAAATAAAACGAATGATGGTGAATAAAAAACAGGCTTAAAATAAATTGTATTTATTTTTAAAAAAGGCTTTGCTTTTATAAGATTTATTTTAAATTTGCATCCGCTTTTACAGCGAAATAGTTCTTAAAAAACTGCGAAAGTAGCTCAGGGGTAGAGCATCACCTTGCCAAGGTGAGGGTCGCGGGTTCAAATCCCGTCTTTCGCTCTACAATAATATATACCAATTAAGTTACAGTCTGTAACTTGGATGCTGAAGTGGTGGAATTGGTAGACACGTTGGACTTAAAATCCAATGGCCATTATGGCCGTGCGGGTTCAAGTCCCGCCTTCAGTACAAAAGAAAAGCCGAAACTCTAGTTTCGGCTTTTTGTTTTCCATTTTTTTAATTTTAGATCCTATTATATTAAAATCTCATTTTTTTTAATTATAAAAATCATTGAGAGTATTAATTATCTCACAAAAGGTTTAAACTTTTGTTCTCGAATGACATCTAAGAATAAAAAAGGCTTCTCAGTGAGAAGCCTTTTTGCTCAAAAAAACACTTAATAATTAGAGCTTGACTAACTTAGTTGTCATAGTTCGCTTGTTGTCATTTTCAACTTTCACAATGTACATTCCAGAGTTTAAGTTCGAAATATCAAACACATCTGTTCGGGTAAAACTACCGCTAAACGATTTTACAAGCTTTCCTGTTAAGTCATAAACCTGTACATCAGAAACATTAGCACCAATGCTAAAAGATGTACGAGAAGGATTAGGGTAGATAGTGAAACCATTAAGCTCATTATCTTCTATGCTTAAAACATTTGATGGTCGATTACCTAATATTCTAAACTGACCAGGTGGTATGGTAATAGATAGCGTTAAGTTACTTACAGTGGTGTTTCCAGTAGGATCCATAAGGTCATACCAAGTAGATGTAAGACCAAAAGGAAAATCAGTATTCATACTTGTTGTAGTTACACCAAAATTGGCATAAATGATAACATTTCTCAATTGATTAGTAGGTATTGATGTATCAAAAATATCGATTCTTTGTGTAAGGTTTCCGCTTCCTCCAGTAATACTATAATCACCTTCAAATACAGGTTCTTCAGTTTTTAATGTATGTAGTTTAGACCAATCATCATAAATTTGACTTCTTAATGCATCCGAAAGCCAATTCTCAGTCCATTGTGGTTGAGGTTTTGTGGCTAGCTTACAGCCATCATTTCCTACCTGAACAGTAACTCCATCTGAACAAGTCCATATTGAATCATCCATTCCTAGATCAGCAAAGTGCCAAATCATTTTAGGTCCTGGAATCATTGTTGATACAGCACCAATAGCAGAAATTCTCGAAAGAGCAGTATTTAAGTCTCTTACATTATGTGAAGCATTTGAGTTGTTTCCAAAGGTGACAGCTTCATACATTACGCGCTCTTCGTCATGACTTTCTGGATAACCGATCAAACGCGGGCCATTAAACCCACGACTCTCGTGTCCCATACGGTTGATACTGGCACCAAAACCTTGAGCTAAATCTGTATATTCACTTGTCATTTTGCCCCACATCATAATCCCCTTTGGGGTGGATTCATTTAAGCGATAATTTGCCCATTGTTGTTCTTCAAAATCTTGTCCTAAATGCTCAAAAATTACGTAGTGGGTTTCGTCTAAAGACCATGAATAATCTGCATAGGACCTAAGTACATCTACTCGATCTTGTTGATAACCATCTGTACAGCCTCCTGGAGACCCAGGACCACAATTTTGAGTAAACCCTTTTGTTAAATCCCAACGGAACCCATCAATTTTGTACTCTTCTATCCATTGACGTACCACTCTTTTCGTATAATCCTGAGTCAAAGTACTCTGATGGTTAAAATCGTTAAAAACATTGTAATCATGTTGGGCTTCAGTATTAAAATAAGGATTTTCAGAGCTGGGTCCTCCCCAACCGTCACCATCGGCATCGTCCATCCACATGCGTACTAGAGGATTTCGGCCTGTAGCATGATTAAGTGCAATATCTAATATGACTGCAATGCCATTTTGATGGCATAAGTCAACAAATTCTTTAAACTTATCTGGTGTACCATAATATTTATCTAAAGCCATATGAAAAGAGGTATTATAACCCCAGCTTTCATTACCATCATATTCCATAATTGGCATCAATTGAATAGCATTAATATTGAGATTTTTGAAATAGTCCATTCGGTCTATTAAGTCTTGATAGTTTCTATTGGCATCAAAATCCCTTATTAATACTTCATAAATAATAAGGTCTTCCTTACTTGGTTTATTAAAGTTAGTGACCTGCCAATTGTAAGGGGTTTGACCTGTTTGTAATACAGTTACTTCGCGTTCTTGACCACTTGGGTAAGCAGGAAGGTTTGGAAAGGATGACGCAGGTACACCACCATCATCAAAAGGAGACAATACCAAAGTAGAAAATGGATCAGCGGTTTTAACTAATGCAGGAGAATTGGCAATAGGTGTTTCATCGAGTACCCAGTATTGGTATGTTTCGATCTCTCCAGGTGTTAGACCAGTCAATTCCAACCAAAACTTAGTTGAACTAGGGTCTTTCTTCATAGCATACGTAGATGTAGGTTGCCAATCATTAAAACTTCCCGCTATATAGACAAAATCTTTAAGTGGTGCATCCAAAACAAGAGTAGCTTTTGTTGCATCCCCAGAGTTATAATTAATACCTTCACTTAGTCCTGCAGGTAGAGCGGCATTATTACTGCCTGGATTTACAATCGCAGAAAATGACTTAGTAATCGTAGTACTGTTTTGTGTTACATCAAGACTAAAAAACTGATTAGCTGTAATATTATTAAAATTATAATTGTAGCTCGATATATTGTTTTGAGTATCAATCACAGCTCCATTAGATGAAAGTACATAATCTGCATTACCATTAGTATTTGTTGCAGAGATTGAAATATTTGAACCGGAGGTAACAACCTGAGCTTCATTTTCAACGGGTGAGTTTAAAGTCACTTGAAATGAGCCAACCTCTACTAAAATATCCTGGCTTTTTTTGTCACCAGATCCATCTTTAGCCTTTATTAAAAATCCTATACGACCTATACCTGTTCTTTGATAGAACGTGGTAGGTACAAAGCTTATAGAATAAGTATCACTTCCACTATTGTAAGTGAGTACATTATCTTCACTAGAATTCGTCCAAGATCCATTTGTAGGGCAATCTTGTTCATTAGTATCATTAATGTCATAGGACCACGACCAAAGATATAATTGATTGTTTGTAATACCCCACAAACTTTCGTTGATAGAAGCACCATCGAAATTTAGCGTAATGACATCTGTTTCTTCAAAAGCTGAAGGAACTACACTATATGTAACTGTTTGTTGTTGCCCATATATAAAACTGGCAATAAGCAAACAGAAGATTTGTATAATTTTTTTCATAGTAAGTTTTTTAAAAAATTAATAAAAAGGGCTGTCGATTAAAACAGCCCTTTTAACAAAAAATATTATTGATTAATTAGGAACAATAACATAGCTACCATCTATGTCATTAAACCAAAAATCATAAGAGCCGGTAGGTGCAGTAAATGGGAAATTATCACCACTGCCAGCTAAATTTGCCTGACCATGAAGCTCTTCAGACCCTGTATATCTCCAAACACCATTACCCCAGTCATCATTTGGTCTTATTAAGAATTCTTGTCCATTTTCGAAACTCACATTCAAGGCGTACCATAAGTGAGGATTGTTAGGATCTTGAGTCAAGTCTATTTCATCTCCGTCTCCCCAACCACCGATAGCTGCACCAATTAATCCAATTAAGTTATATGTTGGATCGCTAGAAGCATCATATGGAGTTACTGTGAAACTACCTCCTTCACCTACAATGGTAAAATCGTAAGTATAATAACCTGCAGTGGCTACACTGAAAACATTAGGGTCTGAACCACCACCAGGATTTACAGCTAACGTAGAACCATCATTAGTTCCCCATTGTGGTTGCCATTGTCCTGGAGTTTCTAGAAGCTTAAATGCACCTGCATTAAAATATCCTGTGTAAACATAATTATTGGCAACATTTTGATTTCTAAAAACTACAGTATTGTTGTTATTGTTATTCCAACCTGGAGTAGTAGCGTCACCAACTAAGTATAAATTTGGAAATGCTACTGAGTATGGAGTAATAGAAACTGTAACAGATTCAGAAGTACGGGTATCTGTAGCTCCAGAACTATTAGTACTAATAGAAACTATTCTAATATCTACATCACTAGCTGTGTCAGATGCAAGACCTAAGCCAAGTGCAACGGCATTTAAATCACCATGAGTAGCTGATAGACTATTATCATCTGTAACACTTCCCAAAGGAACAGGACTTGTAAAATTTGTTCCAGAAACTGCTAGTTGTACCTCGTGAGTAGTAGAACTGGTATTTGAGTCTACCCAACTTACAGTAATCGCAGTATCATCTATAGTAGATAATGATAGAACGAAGCTATCATTTGCAGCTGGACCAGTAATTTCAGCACCATCAATAGGATAGGCTGTTACAGAAAAACCAATAACATTACTTAGAGTACCTCCAGCACTAATCCTAACATAAAGAGACACATTTTCTAATGAACTAGTTCCTAAAGAATTTAAAATTGAATTTAATTCGGAAGTAGAAAGAGAAAATGAATTAGTTGACGAAGTACCTACTGTGGAAGCATTGTTAAAATCCTCTTCAGTATCCACTTGCACATCATATGAGCTACTTCCCGTAATTTCATCGGTCCATGTCACTGTAAGAGCTGGGTTATCTGGTAAACCAAAATTCAATACTACACTAGTAGACGTTGGTGAGTCTAATACTAGCGCAGGATCCGGTTCAGTAATATTAACAGAATCATCTTCCTCACATGCTGTAAATGCAGCTGCAACAATAAAGAAGAATCCGATAAATTTATAAAGTTTATTTTTCATAATTATTTTTTTAGAGAGTTAATGGGATCATAATATAGTCACCAGTAAGGTCGCTAAACCAAACTTCATAATCATCACCTACAATAACAGGGATACTATCTGATCCCTCTGTAGCTTGTCCAGAAAACTCTGTAGTTCCTGCCCAAGTTGAACCTGTATTCGTCATAAACTGTAATTCACCAGGTACTAAGGTTATACTACTGATGTACCACAAATGAGAATCGAAAGATGATTGCTGCATACTCGTACTAGCTGATAGAGCAGAACCTTGAATTGTCATGCTTGTAAAATCTGCTGCGCCACTGGCATCAAAAGGATTCATGGTATAGGTCATAGCATCAAAGTCAATAGTAAAGGTGTAGAAACCGTCAGCATCAACTCCAAATCTTCCTGGATCGCTATCTTGAGTTGCAGGGTTACCAGCTATAGAACCTGAATTCTCAATATTATCTGATCCTTCGTCGGCAGAAACTCCCCATTGTGGTTGCCATTGACCGCGAGACTCTAGGACTTTAAAGCGGCCATCATTAAAACCACCACCACCTTTAGTAAAATAGCCTGTAAAGGTGTAGAAATCACTATCAACAGGATCTCTGAATAAAGCAGGATTATTATTGTTGTTATTCCAATCTGCAGAAGTACCATTACCAACTAAATAGAAGTCTTTAAACGAATAGTTGAAGAATGGTGTTACATTAAAACTGATTGTATTTGACACTACAGGTAATTGGCTTTGATCTCCTATTGACCCAATAACACGAACATATACTGGGCTTGACACTAGTGGTGCGAGACCAGCATTATCAGCTGTTGAATTGAGTTGACTCATAGTCATAGTTACAGAACTAGTACCGGCAGTACTCGTACCTTCAACTGGACTTGTAAAAGCTTGATCAGATGAAAACTCAACGGAATAATTTTCCACAACAGCTTCAGAAAAATCTGCATTAGTCCAATTAAAGGTTACTGCAGGATTATTTGGATTAGAACCATCAATTACTACATCAGAAATTGTCAAATCTTCTAGTGCAATAGGAGTACTATTTGAAGCTACAAATTCTGAATCTTCTTTTTCACAACTCGTGGTAACAAAAAATACAAGCAGTAATGACAGTGGTAATACTTTTATTAATTTCATTGTATTTATATTTAATTTTAGTTATAACCTGGATTTTGCTCTAAGTTAGTGTTGATACCTAAATCGGTCTGAGGTAAAGGCATCACATCTCTAAAGGCTTCAGTGGTTGTGCCTTGTTGTACATTACCTTTCCACTGCCAAACGCCATTACTAGAGAATTGATTAAATCGTATAAGATCCGTTCTTCTGTGTGCTTCCCAGTATAACTCTCTAGAACGCTCATCTAGAATAAAGTCTAAAGTAAGATCACCAGCAGAAATATTACCACTAGTATTTCCATAGGCACGCTCTCTTAATTCGTTAATATAATCCACAGCAGTACTTGTAGAGCCGCCGCCGCCGCGTAATACAGCTTCAGCATACATTAAATACACATCTGCCAATCTAAACATTGGGAAATCAATATCAGTGTGGTCACCAGAACTATCAGAACCTTGATTACCTAGTGTATCAACATTTCTGAATTTTGCAACAGCAAATCCTTCAGTAAAGGTACTAACGTCTGCAATATCTTTGTTTTGACCATCAGTATATAATAACTCTCTACCATCTAGAGAATTTTCTTCACCAGGAAATTGTTCAACGAAAGTAGGCGTAGTTCTAATACCAAACCATCCACCGTTGATACCAAAATCAGCAGGGTCCATAGTACCGCCAACGGGAGCATGTGTTAAAAACGTCATACCTCCAAAAGCCTGCGTTCTTAATCCATCAAAGGGAATAGTAAAAATCACTTCGTTTTGAGCACCGTTAGAATCATTATCCGCTAAAAATGAGAAGAAGTAAGGTACATCTGGTATAGAATAGCCAGCATTAATAATATTGTTAGTATAAGTAATAACATCTGCATAGCGCGATGTCCCAGTGTACACTTCTGCATTAAGATATATTTTTGCCAACACCATCCAAGCTGCAGCTCTATCTGCTCTACCATAATATGTAGCTGGATCTGCATTAGGTTCAGCTAAATCATCTAAGATATCTAAAAGTTCAGATTCTACGTAATTAAATAAATCAGCTCTTTGAATTTGAGGTGGAAGAAAAGCCCCAATAGGATCATCTTCCGTTACAAAAGGTGGATTCGCGTATAAATCCATGGCATGCCAGTACGATAAAGCTCTCATAAATCTGGCTTCTGCACGATATTCTTGAATTTCGGCACGTAAGTCACCATCAACACCTCTACCATCTAATTTAGAATCTGTAGTTTGTCTTAAAAATTCATTACATAATGCGACTTGGTACATAATACGACTATACATGGTACGTATAAATTCGTTACCAGCGGTCCATGTTTGTGTATGCAAATCTTGAATAGTACCATCATTCCATGCAATAAGCGCTTCATCAGTCGTTAACTCTTGCATTTTCCAATACAAACGCAAGTAATTTGAAAACCCTTCATCTAAACCAGCTAAATCTGCTGAACCAGAAGGTCCTTCTTGTCCACTCAGTGAAATCCCAGCATAAAGTTTTCCTAGAAATTCTTGGTAAGCTTCTGGATCTTCAAAAGCTGCATCGGCAGTAAGCCTTGCATCTTCAGGTTGTAGGTCTAGTCGGTCTTCACAAGATTGCATAAATAATACAGTTGTGAAAACAAACAAGACAGTTTTAATCATTCTTGTCATCATAGCTTTGTTTGTTTTTGTTATATAATTTTTCATCTTTCTTTAAAATGTAAAGTTCAAGCCTAAAACAACATCTCTAGTACGAGGATAGAAATTGTTCTCAATACCATTACCAATTTCAGGGTCTAAGCCATCATATTCAGTGATGACGAATAAGTTGGTTGCCGTTAAGGAAGCTCTTAAGGTCATTTTTTCAAAAGGTAAGGTATAACCTAATGAGATATTATCTAATCTAACAAAATCTGCACGCTCTATATAATGATCAGAAAATAATTGTTGATTTTCAAAACCAGTATCCAAGAAGCTAGCATGGGCGTTGGCTTGATAACCCGCTTGGTTGACTACGGCATTTATATTACCTGATTGAGAAGCACTGTTATTATACACATAGTTTCCGAAACTTCCTCTAAAGGTAAAGTTTAAATCAAAATCTTTGTATCTAAAATTATTGGTAAAACCAATAAAAGCATCTGGAGTCGCTTTTTTGAAAGGTTGTCTATCTGCCTCAGTAATTTGATTATCTCCATTAACATCAACATAAGCTCCTTCTATAGGATCACCATTACTATCATATACTTGGCGGAAGACAAAGAATGTTGTTGGGTCAAATCCTTCTCTTAGAATTTGAATGTTGTTTCCAACACCACCAGATATACCACCAGTTAAAATAAAATAGTTAGGGTCATTGTTTAAACTCAAACTAGTAATTTCTTGGTCTTGGAAAGTTAGGTTAAAATTGGCATCCCAACCAAAATCCTCTTGCTGAAAAATGACACCATTTAGAGTAAATTCTAAACCACGACTAGTAACCTCACCAACATTGGTTGTAAGTAAGTCAGTTAAATTTGAACCAGCAGCGGTAGGGATGGTGGATAATAAATCTTTTGTTTCCCTGTAATAGGCATCAATAGTACCGTTTAATCTATTATTAAAGAAACCAAAATCTAATGCAACGTTATACTGATCTGTTTGCTCCCATTTAAGATTTTCATCAAATCCTTCAGGACGTAAAGTTTGTATAAAGATAGGATCTGTTAAATCAACTTGTCCATTAACTTGGTTGTAGCCAAATTGTACATTGGCTGCATTGTTGCGCGAAGGAGTGTAAATTCCTAAATACCCATAATTACGATCATTAAGCTCTTGCTGACCCGTTTGTCCCCAACCTGCACGAAGCTTTAAATTAGAGAAGAACGAATCTTTTAAAAATGATTCGTTAGATAAAATCCAGCCAACAGATACACCTGCAAAATCACCCCAACGGTTATCTTCACTGAATCTAGAAGAACCATCACGTCTGTAAGTAGCAGAAATCAAATACTTATCAGCGATATCAAAACTTGCTCTTGCAAAATACGACTCTAAGGCGTTTCTATTGATATCGGTCTGGCTAATAGGCGCATTAGATACTCTATCAAAGAAACCTTCTATATAAAATTCCTGAAATGAGTGACCGGCTGTAATATCTATGGTTGTATTTAAAGATTCGATATTCTTTTTATAATTGAGATAGAAGTCTAATAAGGTATTTCTATTAAGACCAGAAGATACTTCATTTAAAGGAACACTATTATCTACATTTGGTCTTGCCTCTTCAAAACGGTGACCATTATTCTCAGCATAATCAATACCAGCATTTAAATTAAAACGAAGTTCCTTTAAAAACCAAAATTTATAATCAATGTTAAAGTTAGTGATAGCACGCTTAACGGTTTGTCTATCATTGTCATTTGCAGGATCTAAATACCATAATGGATTGACTGGTGCATTAGGATTCGAAGGATATTGTGTAAAATTACCATTCTCATCAAAAACCGATTGGGTTGGGTCAAACCTAACGGCACTTCCAATAGCACCTTGGTTAGCAAAATCAGACTCACTTTGAGTAAGATTAGATGTTAATGTTAACTTTAAATCGTTATCTAAAAAACGATGAACAAAAGCCATATTAGCACCAGTTTGTTCAAATAATCCATCTAAAGGACCTTCTTGAGAGGTGTGGTTAAGGTTAACCCTAAAATTAAAGTTTTCATAACCTTTGGATACCGTTACATTATGTATCATACCAACACCAGTCTGGTAGAGTTCGTCTTGCCAATCTGTGCTAGCATCTCCTAAAGTAGATGTATCAAAGCGTGGATCAGAAGCTAGAGCTCTGTACTCGCTTGCAGACAATACGTTTACCGTGTTTGCAACATTACGTACAGATGCTTGCAAGCCATATTCTACTTTAAACGGTTGGTTAGCCTGTCCTTTTTTCGTGGTAATTAAAATAACACCGTTAGACGCACGAGAACCATAAATTGCAGTAGCCGAAGCATCTTTTAACACTACAAAATCTTGAATATCTGCTGGATTAACCGAGTTTAGAGCATTGGTGATTCCTTGGGCTCCACCTCTTTGATCTATTGGTAAACCGTCGATGACAATAAGCGGATCGTTTGTAGCGGATAATGATGCGCCACCACGAATTCTAATTTCACCACCCTCTCCTGCGGCACCACCGCCAGTAGTAATACGGACACCTGCAGCTTTACCAGCGATTAGTTGTTGAGGAGCTACAATGGCTCCACGGTTAAACTCTTCGTCTCCTACCTTTTCAACAGCGCCAGTGGCATCTTGCTTCGTTGTAGAACCATAACCAATGAGGACTACTTCGTCTAATTGTGCTGCATCTTCTTCAAGTGCAATATCAAGATTAGATTGACCATTAAAGGTTACTTCTTGAGTTTTGTAACCAACATAAGAAACTACGATAGTTTCACCTTGGTTAACCTCTAAAGAGAACTTACCGTCAAAATCGGTAGATGCACCTCTAGAAGTTCCTTTTACCAGCACATTTACACCTGGTAAAGGCATAGCGTTTGCTTTATCTGTTACTGTACCCGAAACGGTTGTTTGTGCCATTAATGTGGCAGGGACCATTATTAAACAGAACAATAAGGCATTTAAGAATGTTTTCATACAATATTTTTAAGTTAATTGCTTAGTTAATTGATTTATATTTTCACTTCTTGGGTTAAATCTATGTAAAATTAGTGTGATTTGAGTGTTAAAAAATATGACATATGTCACGAAAACGTTTTCGTGTTAAAAACTTTTTAACAATCGTTAACATTTAAAGAAAAATACCAAAAAAATAAGAAATTCGCAATTACCTATAGTTAAAATTGAGAAGTTAAGAATTTAATTTATTTAAATAAGGTTATCTTCGCTTACTGATTTATAGCCTAAAAGATGAAAAGAAAAATAACATTAAAACAAATAGCCAGAGAGTTAGAGGTATCTATTTCTACAGTTTCAAAAGCATTAAGAAATAGCGCAGAAATAAGTGAAGATACTAAGCAGAAAGTGCAGGCTTTTGCAAAGCTATATAATTACAGGCCTAATAATATTGCCTTAAGTCTAAAGAACCGTAAAACTAACACTATAGGTATTATTATTCCTGAAATTGTACATCATTTCTTTTCTAAAGTTATTAGAGGGGTAGAGTTGGTTGCTAACAAAAGAGGCTATAACGTCATTGTTGGTCTTTCTAATGAGTCGTTTTCTAAAGAGGTAATTAACATGGAAATGCTGGCTAATGGTAGTATTGATGGGTTTATATTATCAATTTCTAAAGAAACACAACAATTGCAGGATTATCATCATTTTAATGAGACAATGAGTCAAGGAATGCCTATAGTAATGTTTGATCGTGTGGTGTCTGATATGAACTGCGATAAAGTTATTGTAGATGATTTAAATGGTGCTAAAAATGCCGTTGAAAAACTCTTACGTAATGGTTGTAAATCCATTGCATTAATAACTACTAAGGATTATGTAAGCGTCGGTAAATTAAGAACTCAAGGATATCTAGAAGCTTTAGAGAAACATCAAATACAACCTAAAGCGGATCTTATTCTGAAAATTGACGATACATTAGATTATGAAACACGTTTAGATGCCTTAGAAAATGAAATAAAACAGTTGTTTAAGGCTAATAATGGTATTGATGGAGTGTTCGCTGTAAATGAGTTGTATGCGCTATCTGCTATGAAAGTGGCAAGAAAATTAGGTTTAAATATTCCTGAAGATGTTCAGGTTATAGGCTTTACAGATGGTGTGCTTTCAAAACATTCTACTCCAAGCTTAACAACGGTCAGCCAACATGCGCAACAAATGGGCGAGAAAGCTGCGGATTTACTGATTAATAAATTAGAAAACAATATAGAAACTGAGGAAGAGTATTTTCAAACCGTTATCATTGCTACAGAATTGATCGAGCGCGAATCCACTAAATAGAAATTTAACATTGGTGTTCTAAAATCTTTTATATCTTTACCGACAATTCAAGACTTATATTTTCACTTCTCACAATAAGTTTTGATAAGCCTTGCTTGTCAGAATAGTATTAATTAAATATACTATTTTATGAAAAAGCGTATTCTCGGATTCTGGGAAATTTGGAACATGAGTTTCGGTTTCTTAGGTATACAGATGGGTTTCGCCCTTCAAAATGCCAATGCTAGCAGAATTTTACAAATTTTTGGTGCAGATGTTCACGAACTCTCATGGTTTTGGCTCATTGCGCCAATTATGGGATTAATCGTACAGCCTATTATAGGTCATTACAGTGACAATACCTGGACACGTTTTGGTAGAAGAAAGCCTTTCTTTCTCCTAGGTGCTGTGTTGGCTTCTATTGGTATGGTGCTCATTCCGCAAGCAGATTTTATGATTGCAATTCTACCTGCCTTATGGGTAGGCGCTGGTATGCTCATGATAATGGATGCCTCATTCAATATTGCTATGGAACCGTTTAGAGCTTTGGTAGCAGATAATTTGTCTGACGAGCAAACGACCAAGGGTTTTAGTATCCAAACAGCCCTTATAGGTATCGGTGCTGTTATCGGATCTTGGTTGCCTTGGATGCTTACCAATTGGTTTAATTTTGAAAAAACGTCACCAGAAGGCACTGTTCCCGAAAATTTATTATGGTCATTTATCATTGGTGCCATGGTGCTTATTGGTTCAATATTGGTAACCATATTTACAACCAAGGAATACTCGCCAGAAGAACTGCAACAATTTGAAAATGCAAAGCATATACAGGATGAAGCCGTAAAAATTGAAGGCGAACAGCCTAAAGCAAAGCTTACGGATATTTTTGAAGATTTTGTTAAAATGCCAGAGACAATGCGTCAACTGAGTTGGGTACAGTTTTTTTCTTGGTTTGCCCTTTTTGGTATGTGGGTTTTTGCAGTGCCAGCCATAGCACAGCACATTTATGGTCTGCCAGCAGACGATTCTAGTAGTGAACAATACCAAGAAGCAGGAAACTGGGTAGGTATTTTATTTGGTATTTACAACGGTATATCAGCAATAGTCGCATTTTTGCTTCCTATAGTTACCAAACGTATAAGCCGAAAAAAAACACATGCTTACGCATTATTTGCAGGTGGTTTAGGCTTAATTCTTATTTATTTTACATCTAACGAATATGGTCTTATTTTACCTATGGTTTTAATCGGTATTGCTTGGGCAAGTATTCTATCCATGCCTTACGCTATGTTAGCCGGATCTATATCTCCAAAAAAGATGGGTGTATACATGGGTATTTTCAATTTCTTCATTGTAATTCCTCAAATTATCAACGGAATTATAGGTGGCCCTTTGGTAAAGTATGTTTACGGTAACCAAGCTATTTTCGCCATTGTAATCAGTGGTGTAAGTTTAATTGTGGCTGGCTTGTTGTCTTTCAAAATTAACGATACAAAAGATAAAATTACAACAGTAAATTAATGAATAAAAAAGGCTTCATATTCGACCTAGATGGTGTCATTGTAGACACTGCAAAATACCATTTCCTAGCTTGGAAAAAACTAGCTAATGATTTAGGTATAGACTTTACCGAAGAAGAAAACGAACAACTAAAAGGAGTAAGCCGAGTAAAATCGCTTGAAAAGATTTTAGCTTGGGGAAATAAAACCCTTTCAGAAAAAGAATTTAATGCGCAAATGGCTAAGAAAAATGATGACTACTTAAGCTATATTGCTAAAATGGACGAATCTGAAATTCTTCCAGACGTGCCAAAAGTACTCAACTTTTTGAGTGAAAATAAGCAGCCTATATCCTTAGGTTCTGCAAGTAAAAATGCCAGAACTATTTTAGAGCGTGTTAACCTAAAAGAACAATTCGATGCTATTGTAGATGGTAACGATGTTACCAAAGCAAAGCCAGATCCAGAAGTGTTTTTAATAGCAGCAAAACTGTTAAATGTAGTGCCAGAGAACTGCGTTGTTTTTGAAGATTCAGTTGCTGGTGTAGAAGCGGCTAATGTTGCTAATATGATATCTATAGGTATTGGTAGCAAGGATGTATTGGGTCACGCAAATTATGTCTTCAAGGATTTTACTGAAATCTCAGAAGACTTCATAGAACAACTTATAAACAAATAAAAATTAAGCCTTTTTCTTGGCTCAAAAAAGAAATAAATGAACTTAGATTATATCATACCTAACGCTTGGTCAATCATAGAAGAAGGATTTGACCCAAACAAAGTAAAAGCTTCAGAAAGTATCTTCAGCTTAGGAAATGGTGCAATGGGACAACGTGCCAATTTTGAAGAGAGGTATTCCGGACCTTCGTTTCAAGGAAGTTACATCGCAGGTGTTTACTATCCAGATAAAACTCGTGTTGGTTGGTGGAAAAACGGTTATCCAGAGTATTTTGCTAAGGTATTAAACGCACCAAGTTGGATTGGTATCAACGTTATGATTAATGATGAGACCTTAGACTTGCATACCTGTAAAAAGATCGAAAACTTTAGGCGTGAACTTAATATGAAAGAAGGTTGGCTGTCTAGAAGTTTTACGGCAACACTTCAAAATGATGTAGAAATCGAAGTGAATGTAAAGCGTTTTCTAAGTCTTACTGAAGATGAAGTTGGTGCCATAAATTATGAAGTAAAACCACTAAATTCTGATGTTAAGGTAACCTTTCAACCCTATTTAGATAGCGGAATTACAAATGAAGATACCAACTGGGACGACCAGTTTTGGGATACGCAAGATGTGGTTCAAGATGGTGAAAAGGCATTCATCAAAGCCAAAACGATGAAAACGGAATTCCATACTTGTACGTTTATGGAATCTCGAATTTATCTTAATGGGACTTTGGTTGAAGCAAATGCAGAGGTTGATAAAACGTCAAACAAAATAACATTTACTTACGCACAAGATGCTAAACAAGGTGAGAGTGTTTCTATTCATAAATTTGGTGGTTATACGGTTGATAGAAACCACGATAAAGACCAATTAATCAATGCTGCAAGTTCAGTTTTAGATACAGCCGAAAATGCTGGTTTTTCAAACCTGTTAGAATCTCAAAAAGAAGCTTGGGCTAAGATTTGGGATATGGCAGATATCACTATAGATGGTGATTTAAAAGCGCAACAAGGTATTCGATTTAATATCTTTCATTTAAATCAAACTTATTTAGGAACTGACCCACAATTAAACATAGGTCCTAAAGGATTTACAGGCGAAAAATATGGTGGTAGCACCTATTGGGATACCGAAGCATATTGCATTCCATTCTATATGGCAACCAAAGACCAAAGTGTTGCCAGAATGTTGTTAACCTACAGATATAAGCACTTAGAAAAAGCCATTGAAAATGCCGAAAAATTAGGCTTCAAAAATGGTGCGGCTTTATATCCAATGGTAACCATGAATGGTGAAGAATGCCATAACGAGTGGGAAATTACCTTTGAAGAAATCCACAGAAATGGTGCGATAGCGTTCGCTATTTACAACTATTTCCGTTATACAGGAGACTTTAGTTATGTGCCAGAAATGGGACTAGAAGTATTAATCGGTATCGCAAGATTCTGGCATCAACGTGCTACATTTTCAACATACAGAAATAAGTATGTCATTCTTGGTGTAACAGGTCCAAACGAATACGAAAACAACATCAATAATAATTGGTACACCAACTACATTGCACAATGGTGTATAAAGTATACTGCAGAATGCATAGACAAGGTTGAAGCTGATTATAATACTGATTACACACGTATTATGAACAAAGCTAAACTCTCAAAAGCTGAAGTTAAAGAGTGGCTAGAAGTGTCAAATAATATGTACTTCCCTTATTCTGAAGAACACAATGTGTATTTACAACAAGATGGTTTCTTAGATAAGGAATTAATCACTGTGGCAGATTTAGACAAGTCGCAACGCCCAATTAACCAAAAGTGGTCTTGGGACAGAATTTTACGTTCGCCATACATTAAGCAAGCTGATACATTACAAGGATTCTATTTCTTTGAAGACCATTTTACAACCGAAGAATTAGAACGTCATTTCGATTTTTATGAGCCATTTACGGTTCACGAAAGTTCGTTGTCGCCTTGTGTACACAGTATACAAGCAGCGAAGTTAGACCGAATGGAGCAAGCATACACGTTCTACTTAAGAACATCGCGTTTAGACTTAGATGACTATAACCACGAAGTACACGAAGGGCTTCACATCACATCAATGGCAGGTACGTGGATGAGTATTGTAGAAGGTTTTGGAGGTATGCGTGTTAAGGATAATATGCTAACTTTTGAACCTCGCATTCCTGAGCAATGGGAAGGCTACTCATTCAAAGTGAATTTTAGACATCAAATCTTGAAGGTTATCGTTAATCAAGGTAAAACTCACTTTGAAGTTGACGGAGACCAAGATTTACAAATTGTAGTAAATGGTGAAAACGTAACCATTTCGCCAAACAACTTAGTAACAGTTTAAGCTGCTAAATTTTACAAGAACATTAAACTTATTATTATGAAGAAACTATCATTAGTTATTACACTTTTTTCAATCGTTTTAATGTGGTCTTGTAAAGAACAGGCAGAGTCTACTACGACTGAAACTGAAGACCAACCAGTAGTTGAAGCGAATGACATTGAGAAAATTGAACCGCCGTTTTGGTATACAGGTTTCAAAAATAAATCGCTTCAACTTTTGGTTAAACATCCAAATATTGGTAGTGCCAAAGTGGATATTTCAAAATCTGGAATTTCACTCAAAGAAGTTCATAAAGCCGATAGTCCAAACTATCTGTTTTTAGATTTAGAAATTGCTGAAAGTGCAAAGCCAGGAAAATTCAATATTGTTTTTAAACAGAAAGATGGTACCGAATTAACTCAAACGTATGAATTAAAAGCTAGAGAAAAATCAGCAGAAGACTATATAGGTTTCGATAGCTCAGATGCCATTTATCTTATTACGCCAGACCGTTTTGTTAATGGCATCACAGCAAATGACACACCAGCTGGTATTGAAGGGCAACCACAATTGCAAGAGCAGACCATTAATAGAAGTGATGATTATGCAAGACACGGAGGCGATATTGCTGGTATAACATCTCGAATAGACTATATCAACGATTTAGGGTTTACAGCAGTTTGGCCACAACCTCTATTAACCAACGATATGAAACGAGGGTCTTATCATGGTTATGCGGTAACAGATCTGTATCAAATTGATCCTCGTTTTGGAACGCTAGAAGAGTATAAAGAGCTATCTACTAAGCTTAGAGAAAAAGGAATGAAGCTGGTAATGGATCAAGTTGCCAACCATTGTGGATTATACCATTGGTGGATGAAAGATTTACCATTTAAGGATTGGGTAAATCTTCAAGAAAATTACGAGGAAAACATAGAAAATTGGGGCAACGATTTCAAAATTAATTCTAATCATAGACGTACAACAAATCAAGATATTTATGCTTCAAAAGCCGACCATGATGGCATGTCTCAAGGTTGGTTTGTAGCGACAATGCCAGATTTGAATCAAAAAAATCCTTTTATGGCCAAATACATCATTCAGAATAGTATTTGGTGGATTGAAACTGCCCAACTTGGTGGCATTCGTCAAGACACTTATCCTTATCCAGACAAGGATTTTATGAGCGATTGGGCAGGAGCGATTATGACCGAGTATCCAAATTTTAGTATTGTAGGCGAGGAATGGAGCTACAATCCGTTATTAATTGGGTATTGGCAAGAAGGTGCCAATAACAGAGATGGTTACGATTCTAATTTGCGTTCTACAATGGACTTTGCGATGCAAAAGCTCGTTGTTGATGGTATAAAGGAAGATGAAGCCTGGGACAAGGGTTTGGTAAAAATCTACGAAGGTTTGGCAAACGACTTCCATTATGCGAGTCCAAAAGACATTATGGTTTTTGAAGGTAACCATGATAAGAGCCGAATATTCACAGAAATGGAAGGTGATATTACCGATACCAAAATGGCAATGGCAACATACGCAGTATTGCCAAGAATTATGCAGATGTATTACGGAACTGAAATCTTAATGGACGATTTTGAAAAACCTGGTGACCATGGTTTAATCAGAACTGATTTTCCTGGTGGTTGGGAAGGAGATGCTGTTAATGCATTTACAGGAGAAGGCTTAACAGATGAACAGAAAGATATGCAGACGTTCATTAAAAAGCTCTTCAATTACAGAAAAAATAGTAAAGCCATTCACGATGGAAAAACAGTGCATTTTGCACCATTCGTAGGTACGTACTTTTTGTATCGTACATTAGGAGATGAAACCGTTGTTTTAATTTTGAACAAGAACGAAGATATAATCACAATCGACCTTAATTACCAAGAGGAAATGGGATTAAAAGGCAAGACGCTTAAAAATGTAATTACTGGCGAAACAATAAAATGGGGAGAGGTCATTGAATTAAAAGAGAAGGGAATTACACTTTTAACAACAAAGTTATAGTTATGAAAAGCTTTAATTCTCTAACTATATTAATTCTGTTGTTAATGTTTTCATGTAAAGAGAACACTAAAAATCATGAGACACTAACACCAGCCCTGGAAGCTGAAGAACAGTCTATGGTTGAATTCAAAACGGTTGAAGATGCTAAACTAGCTTCAGGAAGACTGTTGCGAGTAGAAGATTTTCTGTCAGAATACATCAAACCGAGACCAGTTGATGTTTGGTTGCCAGAAGACTATTCCGAAGACAAAAAATACAATGTACTATATATGCACGATGGCCAAATGTTATTTGATAGTACTTCAACTTGGAACAAGCAAGAATGGAAAGTAGATGAGTGGGCTTCAAAATTAATCTCAGAAGGAAAAACTAAAGACTTTATTGTTGTAGCAATTTATAACATTGCAAACATTCGATGGTTTGACCTTTTTCCAGAAAACGCTCACGAGTTTTTATCTCAAAAAGACAAGGATAACTTGAAAGCTAAAAATGGAGATGCTAAAATTAATTTTAGCGGGAATGATTATTTAAAGTTTTTGGTTGAAGAATTAAAACCAACCATTGATAGCACGTATTCAGTTTATAAGGATAAAGAACATACTTTTGTAATGGGTTCTAGTATGGGAGGTTTAATGTCTATGTACGCGATTAGTGAATATCCAGAAGTGTTCGGAGGTGCAGCCTGTATATCCACACATTGGGTTGGTGCAATGCCAATGGACAATAATCCATATCCAGATGCCATTTTTAAATATATGGAAGTCAATTTACCACAAGCTGGACAACACAAATTGTACCTCGATTACGGTAACAAAACTTTAGACGAACATTATCCAAAATACGCACCAAGAGTAGACGCTATTTTAAAACAAAAAGGATACACAGAAGACAACGCCAAGAACCTGTTTTTTGAAGGTACAGACCATTCGGAAAATTCTTGGAATGCAAGGTTAGACCAACCTTTATTGTTTTTGTTAGGAACTAATTAATCGGCTTTGTCATTCCACACTGTCCCACTGAGCGTAGTCGAAGTGTGATGCGGAATCTATTTTATTATATATGAAACATATCATCCTACACATCTCAATTTTCTTCATAACGGTTTCAATAGTTGCACAAAACCCAAACCGAAAATATCAATCACATAATGAAGAAAACGGAATTTTTTCGGTAGTCACTAACGATGGAACGTATAAGTTTCAGTTTTACACGTCAGAAATTATTCAAACAAGTTTTATTCCAACAAATGAAAAATATAACACAGACTCTCATGCTGTAACACTTCAACCTGAAGTAGTTAAAGCAAATTACAGTTACGTCGGTAATGACATCAAATTTGGAACGGAGGATCTTTCAATAAAAGTGACTACAGAACCTTTCCAAATCTCATACTACTATAAAGACAAATTTATCACTTCCGAAAAACGTGGTTACTACAAAAGTAAGCACGAACCAATGGATATGGTAAAAGGCAATATCGTTGCCGATTCCACTGAAAAAATAGAATTCAACCTGTCAAAAAATGAAGTGTTGTATGGAGGAGGAGCAAGAGCATTGGGTATGAATCGTAGAGGACATCGTTTGCCATTGTTTAATAGAGCGCATTATGGCTATGAAACGCATAGCGAATTGATGAACTACACAATACCAATCGTTCTGTCGTCCAATCAATATATGATTCACTTTGACAATGCGCCAATTGGGTATTTGGATTTGGACAGCAAAGGCGACAACACTCTAACTTACGAAACCGTTTCTGGTCGTAAAACCTATCAAATTATAGTTGGAGATACGTGGTGCGATATGTTGAATAATTACACCAATCTCACAGGAAAACAGCCAATGTTGCCACGTTGGGTTTTAGGTAATTTTTCGAGCCGATTTGGATACCATTCACAAGAGGAAGTAGAACAAACTATAGCTAAATTCAAAGAAGAAAAAATTCCCGTTGATGCTATCATTTTAGACTTATATTGGTTCGGGAAAGAAGTTAAAGGCACTATGGGAAATTTAGAAGTCTTCCGAGATTCATTTCCAGATTTTGAAGGCATGGTAAAACGCCTCAATGATAAAGGAGTCAAGACCATTCCGATTACAGAACCTTTTATATTGACGACCTCTAAAAAGTGGGATGAAGCTGTGGCTAAAAATATATTAGCTAAAGATTCTTTAGGAAATGATGCTAGGTACGATTTTTACTTTGGGAACACTGGCATAATTGATATCTACAAACCAGAAGGTGAACAATGGTTTTGGAATATTTATAAAGATTTAGCCAACAAAGGTGTGGCTGGTGTTTGGGGGGATTTAGGTGAGCCAGAAGTGCACCCAGATTGGGTACAACATCATACAGGTTCGGCTTCCGAAGTGCATAATACTTATGGTCACGATTGGGCGCGATTAATCCATGAAGGCTATCAACGCGATTTTCCAGAAACCAGACCATTTATTTTAATGCGAGCTGGTTATTCTGGTAGTCAGCGTTACGGCATGATACCTTGGTCTGGCGATGTTAACCGAACTTGGGGAGGACTGCAAATTCAGCCAGAAATTGCATTGCAAATGGGAATGCAAGGCTTGGCATTTATGCATAGTGATTTGGGTGGTTTTGCAGGCGCAAATTTAGATGATGAGCTTTATGTACGTTGGTTGCAGTATGGAGTATTCAATCCAATTTTTAGACCGCACGCTCAAGAAGATGTACCAAGTGAGCCAATTTACAGAAGTGAAAAAGCCAAGCGATTAGCGAGTTTTGCCATTGCAATGCGATACAGATTATTACCATATAACTATAATTTGGTGTACGAAAATCACAAGTATGGCAAGCCATTAATGCGTCCATTGTTGTTTGAAGAACCTAGCAATCCTAAATTATTCAATTATACCAAAACTTATTTATGGGGAAATGATATTTTGGTATCGCCAGTTTTAGAAGCAGGCAAAAAAGAGCAAAACGTTTACTTCCCAAAAGGTTCAAAGTGGTTTGATATTGAGACTGATGAGATTACAGAAGGAGGCACAACAAAAACCGTTCAGTTACGAGAAGATTTTATTCCCGTTTATGTAAGAGCAGGCGCTTTTATTCCATTAACCGATATGGTTCAGACTACAGAAGATTATGATGATAGTACGTTTCAATTACAATACTACCATGATGATTCTATTGCAGAATCTGAGCGAGAACTGTATTTCGATGATGGAAAAACAGCCAATCCAATTGCGAATGAAGCTTTTCAAATTTTAGAGTTTGAAGCTGAAGTTGATGGTAATTGGTTAGAAATAGAATTTGAAGCTGAAACTGGCAAAAACTATTCAGCTAAAACAAAAACGATTGCTTTAACTATTCACAACATTCAGAGCAAGCCTAATAAAATCAAAGTAGAAAAAGAAAAGGTTAATGGAACTTATAATTCAAAATATAAAACCTTAACGCTTAATGTGATTTGGAATACTACAACTGAAAAAGAAATTAAAATAAAGCTTAACAAATAGTATGCGTTCAAAATATATAATTGCTTTAATTTTACTAGTATCGCTTGTTTTTAGTTGCAAAAACGAGCCAAAACAAACTATAAAAACTGAAGAAACTAAATCAGTGATGAAAAAGAAAGAAGTCGTATATCAGGTGTTTACACGTTTATTCGGAAATACCAATATCAACAACAAACCTTGGGGAACTTTAGAAGAAAATGGAGTTGGTAAATTCAACGATTTCACGGATAAAGCACTTGCTGAAATTAAGGATTTAGGAGTGACACATATTTGGTACACAGGTGTACCACATCACGGTGTAATTACTGACTATTCAAAATACGGAATTTCTAACGACGATCCAGATATTGTAAAAGGTCGCGCAGGTTCGCCTTATGCGGTTAAGGATTATTACAATGTAAATCCAGATTTAGCAGAAAATGTTGAGAATAGATTACAAGAGTTTGAAGCCTTAATCGAGCGTTCGCACAACGCAGGTTTAAAAGTATTAATAGATATCGTGCCAAATCATGTGGCGCGTAATTATCAAAGTTTAACTAATCCTGAAGGCACAACGGATTTTGGAGCAGAAGATGACAAAACCGTGACTTACGCAGTTAATAACAACTTTTATTACAATCCAGGCGAATCGTTTAAAGTGCCCAATTGGGAAAACGGCTATCAACCGTTAGGTGGCGAAAATCATCCCAAAGCTGACGGAAAGTTTGAAGAAATTCCTGCAAAATGGACAGGTAATGGTTCAAGAGCGTCGCAGCCCAATATGAACGATTGGTACGAAACAGTAAAAGTTAATTATGGAATTAATCCAGAAGGTCAAAAAGATTTTGATGAATTACCAGAGGGTTTTGATAATGAAGATTACAAAGCACATTATAACTTTTGGAAAGACAAAACAGTGCCTAGTTCTTGGGTAAAGTTCAAAGACATTGCCCTGTATTGGACAGCCAAAGGCGTGGATGGTTTTCGATTTGATATGGCAGAAATGGTGCCTGTGGAATTTTGGAGTTATATGAATTCGCACATCAAGATGCAGAATCCTGATGCGTTTTTATTGGCTGAGGTTTACCAACCACATTTATACAGAGCTTACATCAAAAAAGGAAAAATGGATTATTTGTACGACAAGGTACAATTGTATGATACCTTAAAACACGTAATGCAAGGTCACGGAAGCACGTACAACATTCCGCCAATCCAAGAGGATTTAAAAGATATTGAGCATCATATGCTTCACTTTTTAGAAAATCACGACGAGCAACGTATTGCAAGTCCAGATTTTGCTGGTAATGCTGAAAAAGGAAAACCAGCAATGGTCGTTTCTGCAACCATAAGCACATCACCAACAATGGTGTATTTTGGTCAGGAATTTGGCGAAAAAGCGGAAGAAGACTTAGGTTTTGGTGACCCAACACGAACGTCGATTTTCGATTACGGAAGTGTGCCGAGCGTTGTACGTTGGGTAAACAACAAACAATTTGATGGAGGCCAATCTACCGAAGATGAAAAATCATTGAGAGATTTCTACAAGCGCTTGTTAAACTTCACGATTACTAGTGATGCCTTAATGGGAGACTATCAAGATTTGCAACACTATAATCAGCAACATACAGAATGGTATAATGATAAAGTCTTGAGTTTTGCACGTTGGAGTGAAGATGAAAAACTTATTATCATTTCAAACTTTAATGCAGAAAACACTTATGGTTTTGAGTTGCAATTACAAGAAGATTTGGTTTTAAAATTAGGTTTGAAAGATGGAGAATACCAAGTGGAAGACCAATTATATAAAACATATACATCTACTTTAAAAGTTGAAAACGGCAAAGCCCAAGTGAGAATAGATATAAAACCTTTAGAATCATTAATACTTAAAGTAAAGTAAACATGAAAAAACTAATATTTGCATTTTTTGCAATTGCGCTGTTTGCAAGTTGTAAGGAAGAAAAAAAAGAAACTAAAATAGAAGACGAGCCAAAAACGAGTGTTGAAATTGAACCGATTTCAGATGAAATTTTAGAAACGGCAGTAATCTACGAAGCCAATATTCGTCAATATTCACCAGAAGGTACGTTTGATGAATTCACCAAAGATATTCCAATATTGAAAGAGTTGGGTGTAAAAGTAATTTGGTTAATGCCTGTATTTCCAATTTCGGAAACCAAAAGGAAGGCTGAAGGCGGAAAGTTTGCTTCAGAATTCCCAGAAGAAGAACAAGCTAAATATTTAGGAAGTTATTACGCAGTAACAGATTTTACTAAAATCAACCCGGAATTTGGTAACAAAGAAGATTTTAGGGAATTAGTTAAAACAGCTCACGATAATGGTATCTATGTCATTTTAGATTGGGTTCCAAATCACACAGGTTGGGACCACGAGTGGTTAAAAAATCATCCAGAATATTACACCCAAAATGAAAAAGGGGAAATCATTCACCCAGAAGGTACCGACTGGACAGATGTTGCTGATTTAAACTACGACAATCAAGAAATGCGAAAGGAAATGATTGAGGATATGTTGTATTGGGTAAAGGAAGAAAATGTTGATGGCTTTAGATGTGATGTAGCGGGTTCTGTGCCATTGGATTTTTGGGAAACAGCTATTTCTAAATTAAGAAGTGAGAACGATGTATTTATGCTAGCAGAAGCTTGGGAACCAGAATTATTGGATGGTGACTTATTTGATATGGCTTATGCTTGGGATGGTCATCATACAATGAATGGTATGGCTAAAGGCGAAAAGTCAGTTTCAGATTTTGATGCTTACATAGCTAAAATCAACAAAGACTATGATGAAGACGATATCTTAATGAACTTTATAACCAATCACGATGAAAATTCGTGGAATGGTACAATAAAAGAAAGAATGGGTGATAAAAAAGAACTCTTTACTGCTTTAATTTATACTAAACCAGGTATGCCATTAATTTACAGTGGGCAAGAGTACGATATGGGCCATCGCCTTAAGTTTTTTGAAAAAGATTCAATTTCTAAAAGAAAAGGTGCATATTTTGATTATTTAAAGAAACTAGGCGAATTAAAAAACACCAATTCTGCTTTAAATGGTGGAAAAAATGCAGCATCTTATAAACGATTGGATTCTGAGAAAGATGTTTTAATGTTTGAGCGTTCTAAAGATGGACAGTCGCTATTGTTTGTTGGTAATTTTTCTGATAAAGAAAGCTCAATAACTTTACCAAAAGGCATTTATTTAGATTATATAAGAAACACAAAAGCAGAATTAAAGGGTGATCCCTTTAAAATAGGTCCATGGCAATATCATATTTTAATAAAATAAAAATGCAAAATACAAGATGGGTTGTACTTATCATTTTAGCAATGGTAAGCTGTAAAAACAATCAAAACTTAGGTTTAGCAGATGCTAATACTAAAGAAAAAACTATCAAACAAACGCCTTTTGATTGGGAAGGGGCTAATCTTTATTTTCTCTTAACCGATAGGTTTAATAACGGTGACACATCTAATGATATCAACTTCGACAGAACTAAAGAAACAGGAAAGCTTCGAGGTTTTGAAGGTGGAGATATCAAAGGCGTCACTCAAAAAATCAATGAAGGCTATTTTACTGATTTGGGTATAAATGCCATTTGGATGACACCAATTGTAGAGCAAATCCACGGCGGAACTGACGAAGGGACAGGAGTCACTTATGGTTTTCACGGTTATTGGACTAAAGATTGGACAAGTATAGACCCAAATTATGGCACAAAAGAAGATTTACACGAGTTAGTAAAAGCTGCTCACAATAATGGTATTCGCGTTGTTTTAGATGCTGTGATTAACCACACAGGTCCTGTTACTGAAAAAGATCCAGTTTGGCCAGAGGATTGGGTAAGAACAAGCCCACAGTGTAAGTATGATAATTACGAAAATACAGTGACGTGTACGTTGGTGAAAAATTTACCAGACATTAAAACCGATAGCAACAAAAATGTAGATTTACCGCCTCAGTTAGTAGAAAAATGGAAAGCAGAAGGACGTTATGAACAAGAGGTAAAAGAATTAGACGAATTTTTTGAAAGAACAGGTCATCCAAGAGCACCACGTTTTTATATTATGAAATGGCTTACAGATTACATTACTGAGTTTGGTATAGATGGCTACAGAGCAGATACCGTAAAGCATACAGAAGCATATGTTTGGGAAGAATTCAAAAAAGAATGCGATTATGCCTTTACACAATACAAAAAGAAGAATCCCGAAAAAGTTTTAGACGATAATGATTTTTATTTGGTTGGCGAGGTATACAATTACGGTATAAGCGGAGGAAAAATGTTTGATTATGGTGATAAAAAAGTGAACTATTATGATGATATGTTTACTGAGCAAATCAATTTTGAATTCAAATGGAATGCTAAGGAAAGCAACTACGAAACACTTTTTAAAAGATATTCTGATATACTGAATACTGAATTAAATGGCTTCGGTATTTTAAACTATTTAAGTTCTCATGATGACGGTAATCCTTTTGACCCTTCAAGGGAAAAGCCATTTGAAACAGCCAATAAACTTCTGTTGTCACCAGGTACATCGCAAGTATATTATGGTGATGAATCCGCCAGGTCTTTGATTATTGAAGGGACGGAAGGCGATGCAACTTTACGTTCGTTTATGAATTGGGAAGCTGTAAATTCAGATGAACAAACAAAAGCAGTTCTAGAGCACTGGCAAAAATTAGGTAAATTTAGAGAGCGTCATCCTGCTATCGGAGCTGGCATGCATCAAATTATAACTCAAGAACCGTATTTGTTTTACAGAAGCTATCAAAAAGGAGACTTTAAAGACTTGGTGGTTGTAGGTTTGGATTTACTTAAAGGAAAAAAAGTGATTGATGTGTCCAAAATTTTTGAAGAAGGTGATAAACTTCATGATGCATATTCAGGTGTAGAGGCGAATGTGAAAAACGGAAAAATAACCATAGATTCTGAATTTGATATTGTACTTATTGAAAAGTATTAAAACAAAAACACATAAAGTTTAATTTTGAAATTTTACAGTGTAAAATCAAAACATACCATCATGAAACAAAGACTTTTATTAATTGCAATAGCATTTCTAATCGTTGCTTGTAGTTCATCACTAAAAAAAGCAAGCATTAGTTCTCCAAATGAAGCAATAACGGTTAATTTTAATTTAACTGAAAAAGGCGAACCAACATATCAAGTACTATTTAAAAATAAGGTCGTAGTGGACACTTCTTTTTTAGGATTTGAGTTTACAGATGCAGAACCGCTTAAAGACAATTTTGAGATTAAAGCTTTTGGTACGGTTTCAAAAAATGACCCTTGGGAAATGCCTTGGGGAGAACAGCTAAAAGTAGAAAATGAGTATAACGAACTGATTGTTTTTTTAATTGAAAAGGATACAGAAAGATCTGTTAATGTTATATTTAGAGTTCATGATGATGGTATTGGTCTTAGGTATGAATTTCAACAACAAGATGGTTGGACAGAAGCTTTAATAAAAGAAGAAAAGACGCAATTCAATCTTACCCAAGATTACAAAACATTTTGGATACCTGGAGATTGGGATATTTATGAACACTTGTATAACACAACAAAGCTCTCCGAGATAGACGCCTTGCAATTTGCAAATCATAAGGATTTAGCTCAAACAAGTATTCCAAATAATGCTGTAAATACACCTGTAACTTTGGTTGGTGATGATGGACTGCATTTAAGTTTTCATGAAGCAGGTTTAGTTGATTATTCAGGAATGACGCTTGGTGTAGATACCGAAAATCTAAGTTTTGAAAGCATCCTAGTTGGTTCTGATAATACAGAATATAAAGTTAAACGTCAAATACCTTTTAAAACCCCTTGGAGAACTATTCAGATAACAGATAATGCCCCAGATTTAATTGCCTCTAACTTAATTGTAAATCTTAATGAACCAACTAAAATACATGATATGTCTTGGTTTACACCAATGAAGTACACAGGAGTTTGGTGGGAAATGCATTTAGGGAAATCGTCTTGGGATTACGGAATGACTCAAAATATGAGCACATGGACAGACACAGGAGGAGCACACGGAAAGCATGGCGCAACGACTGAAAATGTAAAACGCTTCATAGACTTTTCGGCAAAAAATAATATAGGAGGAGTCCTAGTTGAAGGTTGGAATACAGGCTGGGAACATTGGATTGGTTTTGAAGATCGAGAAGGGGTATTCGACTTTGTAACACCGTACCCAGATTACGATTTAGATGGAGTTACAAGATACGCCAAGGAAAAAGGTGTAGAAATCATAATGCACCACGAAACTTCTTCAGCTACTGAAACTTATACCAAGCAGATGGACACTGCTTATGCTTTAATGCAGAAATACGGCATGCATTCGGTAAAGTCTGGTTATGTTGGTAAGATACTTCCTAAAGGTGAATATCATCATGGACAGTATATGGTAAATCATTATAACAATGCTGCGATAAAAGCAGCTAAATATCAAGTTGCAGTTAATGCACACGAGCCAATAAAAGCAACAGGTCTCCGAAGAACCTATCCAAATATCATTTCTCGCGAAGGCTTGAGAGGTCAAGAATTTAATGCATGGTCAAGCGATGGTGGAAATCCACCAGAACACTTACCAATAGTTGCTTTTACAAGAATGTTAGCAGGTCCAATAGACTACACACCAGGAATTTTCAATATTAAATTTGACGAATACAAACCAAATAACCAAGTAAACACCACAATTGCGCAGCAATTAGCTCTTTATGTGGTTATTTATAGCCCAATACAAATGGCAGCTGATTTGGTTGAGCATTATGAAGCTAATCCTGAGCCATTTCAATTTATAAAAGATGTTGGAGTAGATTGGCAACAAACAAAAGTCTTAAATGGCGAGGTTGGTGATTATGTAACCATAGCAAGGCAAGAGCGAGAAACAGGTAATTGGTTTGTTGGAGGTATTACAAATGAAAATGCAAGAACCTTAGATATAACTTTCGACTTTTTAGATGAGAACCAAAAGTATGAAGCTATTATCTATAAAGATGGCGAAAACGCTCATTGGGATGATAATCCGTTAGATATCATCATTGAAAAAATTGACGTAAATAAAGGTTCTGATTTAAGTGTAAAATTAGCAGAAGGTGGTGGCTTTGCAATTAGTATAAAAAAGCTTGATTGATTTACCTTTTATGTAACAAACTGTATGTAAGGTAGTCTAAACATAAACGACTACTTTAAATATTTGTAACTTTGCGTATAGAAAAAAATTACGGTTTGGACATTAACGACAACATTGATTCACCCTTTATAATTAAGGTAAGCTTTAATAAGTTGCTTAATCAGTATCAAAAATTAGTTGAAACTGATAACCATTTTATTGCCGCTAATGCACGTCGTGTTCTAGAAATTGCCGATAATAATCCTGTATTAAGAGAAGGGTTTAGTGACCTAACATTGCTCAAAACTTACGAGGAAGAGATTGAAGGTATTCTCCAAGATGCGTTTAGTCCTGTGTTAACGCTTAACGAAATAAAAACTGCGTCTGTACCTTTTCAGGATATAATTTTCAATTCTTCAGAACGTTTTCAGTCTATTTTAAAAACCGCAGGAGAAGGGTTTGAATTACAAATAAAAAATATGCCTGATGACCAGAGGTATATTATTGCATGTACCATAATCCTTAATTTTTGTTACGGATATAACTTAAATTTTAAGCGTCCTTTCTTTTATGAAATTCCCGATGCTAACGGTATAACAAGATTTTATAAAATCCTATATAATGCAGATTTTGTTGAAATTATACCAAAAGATAATGCGCCAAAAATCACTTACGAAGATTACGAAGAATTATTAGATAATTTTGAAAATTTAGAACTTTGGAAAGAGAAGTTTCCTCCTAACAGTTATGAGTTTAAAGGTTTCGTTATTTCAAATATTTTTGATGTAACGGATGACCAGTCTATTTCTAACATAAAATCCTCTTTAATAGCAGAAGATAAGCGTAAAGATGAAAGTTTTATGCAAGGGTTTTATGAAATTTTCAGATCCTTGTTTGGCTTTAAAAATATTGAAGTAGGTTTTTCTATTTACAATGAAGAAGAGGATGCTTTTGAGCGTGTTTATGGTGCGGGTATGAATAGCTTCTTATTGCATAAAGAAGAACGAGTACCATGTGAAGATGCGCTCTGCAAATGGTCTTATAACAGGTTGTTAACGGAGAACACGTACTTTTCAATTTCTGATGTAGAAAAAATATATAAGCGTTCTAAGGGCAAAGCACCTCATATCAAAGTATTACACGAGCAAGGTTATAAAAGTGCCATTTTTGCTCCAATTGCAAATGACGAAGGTTTAATGGGAATTTTAGAAATTGTGTCTAAAGAACCTAAGGTATTAAACAGTATTAATGCAAATAAGCTTATTGATGTAATGCCTTATATTGTTTCTGCTGTAGAACGCTCTAAAAACGAAGAGGAGAATTTAATAGAGGCAATTATTCAAAAAGAATGTACATCTATTCATCCAAGTGTACATTGGAAATTTGTCCAAGAGGCCAGAAACTACATAAAAGTTGAGTATAATACAGGTGAATCACCAACATTCAAAAAGATTACTTTTGATAATGTATATCCACTCTTTGGGCAAATAGATGTCAAAGGTTCATCTAATGCTAGAAATGAAGCAACACAAAAGGATTTGTCGCTTCAATTAAATTTAGCAGAGAAAATATTGAATAAAACACTTCAAAAGAAAAGTTTACTCATACTAGAGCAAATTAGGTTTCAGGTTAACGAATATTGTAATGATTTAAAAACAAATTTTAAAGTAGATAGCGAGCATGCAATTACTGTGTTTTTGAGAGATGAGGTTAAACCTGTTTTTGAGTTGATAGCACAAACCGAACCAGAACTTAAAGAAGATATAGAAGATTATTTCAGCAAAATAGATGAAGACTTAAATGTTATTTATTTTTACCGAAAGCATTATGACGATACAGTAAAGCTAATAAACACAAATATGTCTTCTTTGCTTGATGAGAAGCAAGCCGAAGCTCAAAAAATGTATCCTCATTTCTTTGAACGTTTTAAAACTGATGGAGTAGAGCATAACATGTATATAGGTGAGTCCATTACAAAGCAAGATAGCTTTAATATGATTTATCTCTACAATTTAAGATTGTGGCAATTACAGGTTATGTGCGAAATGGAAAATTCGTATTATCAAAATCAGCATGAATATCCTATAAGCCTAGATGTTGCATCAATGGTATTAGTTTTTAATCAGCCACTTTCAATTCGTTTTAGAATGGACGAAAAGCGCTTTGATGTAGATGGTACTTACAATGCACGTTACGAGGTTGTAAAGAAGCGAGTAGATAAAGCATTTATTAAAGGAACTGAAGAGCGTATTACCGAAAAAGGGAAGTTAACTATTGTATATTCTCAAAAAGAAGATGAGGATGAGTACAAAAGATATATTAGCTTTCTTCAATCTAAAAACATTTTAGATAAAGACTTAGAGGTTTTAGAGCTTGAAGATCTGCAAGGTGTAACAGGTTTAAAAGCGTTAAGGGTAAGTATCTTATATCATAATGAAAATGACGATAAAAATTTCTACACCTACGACGACTTAATGGATACCATTAAATCATAAGGTTAATACCGCTGTCTTTTTTTGAATTTATAAAACCTGTCTCAGTATTAGTTTCTGGTATAACATCCTCAATATCTACGTTAGGATTATCTTTTACCGCAATGGCAAAGGATATTAAAGAGATGATAATTCCTATCATAAATACAGTATAGGTAATCCGTAATAGTCTATATTTTCGTTCTAAAACTTTACCTAAAAAATAAAGATCTTTTGTGAGTGCCTTATAGATATAATCTTTGTCTTTTACCATTTCTCCAATAGCCCACTCAAATTCTTTTAGCTCCATTTTGTGGAAATTACCAAAAAAGCTGAGATTTACCTCTTGGTTTTCAACATCCTCTTTAGTAAACTCACCACTTGTTACGTTTGGTCGTGTAGCAATAATTGAAAGTACCATTGAGATAACACAAAACGATAAAAATATAATGGTAGGCCACGTTAAGTAGGGATTCGTATCTAACTTAGAAATAAGATTAGCAAGTACAACGGAGATAATAATCGCATTAACTGATAGTAGTATATTAGCCTTTGTGTCGGCAATATCACTAAGTTTAATATGATTTCTCAGAGCTGTTCTGTAAAAGGTTTGCACACCACGTTCTGGGCTTTCGTTTTTATATTGCGCTTTGTATTTAGCCTTAAGTTTTTCAACATCAAGTTTCTTTTTGCGTTTTTTCTTTTTGCCCATTAATTTGGCTAGGTTCTTTTCCTTTCTAGGCTGCCAGTTTTTTAGAGCATGTTCAGTGTAAAAATTATGTTCTGTTAGAACTTTAATATTTTCCGCGCGCCATTCAGCTGGTGAGTAATTTTTAATATTACGCAACTCAAGCTCTTTTCTAAGAAATTCACTAGCCTCATCAAAGTACTTTTTACCAAAGTGAGAAGCATCAGCATCTCTTATAATTTCTTCTAGTTTATTGGTTGGCTCTTCATCAAATTTAGTAGCCATTATACAGTCGGAAACAGCTTTTATGATGTTGTCATCAACACCTTTTTCTTTTAAGAAAGCTTCTGCAAGTTTTACACTTTCTTCCTCGTGGTTTTCAGAACTCACAGTGTAACCAGTGTCATGCAATAAAGCTGTAAGTTCTAATATTTCGGCTTCTTCCTTGGTGATTTCAGAACTGTCTATGAGCTCTTTTGTACTTTTTAATACACGTTGCGTATGTGTATAGTTATGGTATATAAACGTATTTGGGAGCTTATCGGTTAACAGGTTAAAAACATATTCTTGTGTGTCTTCAATAAGAGACTTTGCCATAAATAAGATGAATTGTTTAATTAGGTCTAAATTACGAAAATTACAAGACTTAACATTTAATTAGTGCGGTTAGTGCTTGCTAAGTTGTATTTTTATACTGAGATATTATAATAAGTCGTAACAACCAACATTACATTTCAGGCTTAAGTGTCTTCTTATCGTCTATATGAAATTAAAAATTGCAGATACTTTTAATAAAGAATTACCTTCTGGTACTAATTTAAGTAATACCAGAAGAAAAGTATTTGGTGCCATGTACTCTTATGTGAAACCCAGAGTACCGTCATCACCAAAGCTAATTCATGCATCACAAGAAATGTGCAAAAATTTAGGAGTTAATGCTGAAGAAGTTACTTCTAATGAATTTTTAAATATTTTTTCTGGAACTAAAATCTATCAAGATACACAACCATATGCTATGGCTTATGCAGGTCACCAGTTTGGTAATTGGGCAGGACAATTGGGAGATGGTAGAGGCATTAATTTGTTTGAGATAGAGCACAACACAAAACGTTGGGCATTACAGCTTAAAGGAGCAGGAGAAACACCCTATTCTCGGCAAGGCGACGGCTTGGCAGTTTTAAGATCTTCGGTGAGAGAGTATTTGTGTAGCGAGGCAATGTATCATTTGGGAGTGCCAACAACAAGAGCATTAAGTCTTATGCTTTCTGGAGATGACGTTTTAAGAGATATGCTTTATAATGGTAATGCAGCTTACGAAAAAGGGGCTATTGTTTGTAGAGTGGCACCAACATTTATTCGTTTTGGTAATTTTGAATTATTTGCTTCTAGAAACGATACAGAAAATCTTAAAAAGCTTACAGATTACACTATAAAGCATTTTTATCCAGAGCTAGGTTTACCATCAAAAGCAAATTATATTAAATTTTTTAAAGCGGTTACAGATAAGACTTTAGAAATGATTATTCATTGGCAACGTGTCGGTTTTGTACACGGCGTAATGAATACTGATAATATGTCAATTTTAGGATTAACAATAGACTATGGACCTTATGGCTGGTTAGAAGGTTTTGATTTTGGCTGGACACCAAACACTACAGACAGAGAGCATAAGCGTTATCGTTATGGTAATCAGCCCAATATTGCACTTTGGAATTTACTACAACTTGCCAATGCTTTGTACCCTCTAGTTGAAGAGGCGGAACCGTTTGAAACAATTCTAAATCAATATCAAAAAGATTTTGAAGTTGAATTTTTAGAAATGATGCGTTTAAAATTGGGATTAGATATCAAAACTGAAGGTGATAAACAATTAATTGAAGATTTAGAAGATTGCCTTTTACTTTCAGAAACGGACATGACGATGTTTTATCGTTTATTATCTAATTATGAGAAAGGTAGTGTTGATGAGGGAATAAAAACCGTTAAAGATGCCTTTTACAATCCACAAGAAATAAAGGAAGACAAGAAAAAAAAATGGGAAGTATGGTTTAATACATACGATAAAAGATTAAATTCAGAATCATTAACAGATTCCGAGCGACAATTAAAAATGAATGCTGTAAATCCTAAATACGTACTTAGAAATTATATGGCACAGTTGGCAATAGATAAGGCCAATGTAGGAGATTATGATTTAATTGACGACTTGTTTAAAATGTTGAAAAATCCATATAACAACCAACCAGAATACGAGAAATGGTTCGCCAAGAGACCAGAATGGGCAAGGCATAAAGTAGGATGCTCTATGTTGTCTTGTAGTTCTTAGCCTTAGAATGAGTTTATTTTTTTAGATATAATGATATACATGAAACATATATACAAAAGAATTACAATCCTAGTTTTAATACTTTTAAGTCATGCTTGTGCTACATACAAGGCACAGTATGCTGAGGAGGATTTTATAATTCAAAGTTTACCTAATAAACCAATAGATAACGTATTTTATTTAGTTGGTGATGCAGGAAAATCACCAATGGGTGGTTACTCAGATGCTTTAATGGCATTTAAAAAACATCTTCAAACTCAAAAAAATTCAAAAGAAGATTATACACTATACTTAGGTGATAATATTTATCCTGCTGGCTTGCTTAAAAAGGATCATAAAGATAGAGCAGATGCAGAAAATGCACTTAACGCACAGGTAGGAGCAGTTAACGAATTTAATGGAAAAACTATTTTTATACCAGGAAATCACGATTGGTATGCAGATGGTTTAAAGGGAGTAAAGCGACAAGAAAAATATATAGAAGATGCTTTGGGTAAAAACACTTTTCAACCAGAAAATGGTTGTCCTTTAGAGAGTATTGATGTTAGTGAAACCGTTCAACTAATCATTATAGATACGCAATGGTACTTAGAAAACTGGAACAACAACCCAGGAATAAATGATGAGTGCGAAATAAAAACACGAGAACGTTTTTTTCTCGAAGTAGAAGGCGAACTAAAAAAAGCGCAAAACAAAACTATTGTATTTGCAATGCATCATCCTATGTATACCAATGGAGTGCATGGCGGCCAATTTGCAGCTTCAAAACATTTGTTTCCTGGGCAAAAGAAAATACCTGTGCCAGGTTTGGCAACTATAGTTGCACAAATTAGAACTCAAGGAGGTGTGTCTATTCAAGACCGTTATAACGAGCGTTATAATGAATTAATGAAACGATTAGAAACCTTGGCCGTAGATAGCCCAAAATTAGTATTTGTATCTGGTCATGAGCATACGCTACAATATATTGAAGAAGGTAGAATAAAGCAGATAGTGTCTGGATCTGGTGCTAAGGAATCTTATGCTACATTAAGCGATAATGGTCTGTTTTCTTATGGTAAGCAAGGTTTTGCAAAGTTGGTTGTTTATAAAGATGGAAGTTCATGGGTGCAAATTTTTGGAGCAGAAAATGGTGAACCAAACGTTCTATACCAAAAACAAATTATTGAACCAAATAAGCCAGATTTTGATACTTCAACATTGCCAGATAGCTTCCCAAACACAGTAGAAGTTTCTATTTATTCTAAAGAAGAAACAGATAAATCTGGTTTTTTTGAAGCCATTTGGGGAGAAAATTATAGAGATGTTTACAGCAAAAAAATTACAGCAAAAGTAGCCACTTTAGATACGCTGTATGGAGGTTTGGAGGTTGTACGTAAAGGAGGAGGACATCAAACCCGTTCTTTAAGACTAAAGTTAAAAGACGGTAGAGAATTAAACATGCGCGCACTTAGAAAGAGTGCTACACAATACATACAGACTGTAGTATTTAAAGATAATTTTGTTGAAAATGAATTTGACGAAACCATTGTAGAAGATCTCATTTTAGATTTTTACACAGCAGCGCATCCTTATGCGTTTTTAGCCATTCCAAAATTATCAGATGCAGCTCAAGTATTACATACTAACCCTAAATTATATTACATACCAAAACATAAGCATTTAGGTAAATATAATGATGAGTATGGTGGCGAATTATATATGATAGAAGAACGCCCAGAAGATAATTATACCAATGATAAAAATTTTGGATATGCTGATGACATTGAGAGCACACACGATATTATTGAAAAAATAAGAAAAGACGAAGAATATAAAATAGATGAAAAAGCCTTTGTAAGAGCACGTCTTTTTGATATGCTTATTGGAGACTGGGATCGACACCAAGATCAATGGCGCTGGGCACAATTTGATCAACCTAATGGTGATAAATTATATAGAGCTATACCCAGAGATAGAGATCAGGTGTTTTCAAATTTTGATGGTACTTTGTTAGATATTGGCAGAACAATATCTAGTGCAACCAATCAGCTTCAGGTCTATGATGCAGAACTAAAAGATATAAAATGGATGAATAGTGCAGGTCATAAGTTAGATAAAGCACTAATAAAACAATCCGATAAGTCAGTTTGGTTAGAGCAGGCTCAGTTACTTCAAAACGGGATAACAGATGAGGTTATTGAAGAGGCATTTTCTAATTTACCAGAAGCGATTCAGGATGAGGTTATAGAAGATATTAAAACTAAACTAAAAGGAAGACGTGATAATCTAAAGGATATAGCAACACGCTATGCAAATTATTTAGATGAGTTAGTGATTTTAACAGCTACTGATAAGGATGATTTTATTGAAATTACAAGAACTGCAGATAAAGAAACGAGAGTTCAAATATGGCGAAATAAAGGTGGCGAAAAAGCAGATGTAATTGTAGACAGAACATATCATAGAGATGTTACTAAAGAAATTTGGGTTTATGCCCTAGATGACGACGATATTATTGAAGTTAACGGTAAGGCTAATAACTTAATTTATACACGCATAATTGGTGGGCAAGGCAATGATATTTATAAAATTAATAATGGTAGACGTATAAAGGTATACGACCATAAATCTAAAAAGAATACAGTTGAAGTTAACAAGGGTGGACAGCTTAAGTTTACTGATAATTACACGTCTAATCTTTACGATTTCCAAAAGTTTATACAGAAAACTAGTGTTGTAACACCAAGTGTTGGTTTTAATCCTGATGATGGATTTAAAGTTGGTATTAGCTTAACAAAAACAAAAAAAGGGTTTGAGCGTAACCCATTTTCACAGCAGCATAAATTTAGATCAGGTTATTATTTCGCTACCAAAGGTTTCGATTTAAGATATAATGGGCAATTTGCTAATATTTTTGGTCAGTGGAATCTAAAGTTAGGTGGTGTATTTACAAGTGCCAACTTTACAAATAACTTCTTTGGGATTGGAAACGAAACGGTAAACAATGATGATGATTTAGACTTAGATTATAATCGTGTTAAGACAAGTATTTTTGGTGTGAATGTAGGAGCTGTTAAAAACTCTGGTTATGGTAGTGAGTATGGTTTTAGAGCAGTTTTTGAAGGCATAGAACTAGATGCTACAGAAAACAGATTTATTACAGATTTTATTCCTGCTACGAATGAAGATTTCTACAAAAGACGCTTTTTTACAGCACTAGAAACTGAGTATGATTACCACAGTGCAGATGACGAAATTGCTACCTCAAGAGGAATGGACTTTAATATTGTTGCAGGTGCAAAAACAGAAATAGAAGAGTTTAATAACATTTTTGGCTATGTTAATGCACATTTAGGATTCTATAACGCTTTAAGTGTTAACAGAAAACTGGTTCTTAAGACAGATATTAGAACGCAATTGCGTTTTGGAGATGACTTTTTATTTTATCAAGGTGCAAATATTGGAGATGGTGGTGCCGGACTAAGAGGTTACCGTACAGAACGATTTACCGGTAAAAACTCTTTAGTTACTAACGCAGATTTACGTTATAGTTTTAATACTTTTAAAACAGGTTGGTTCCCTATGCAAATCGGTGTTTTTTCAGGTGTCGATGTGGGTAGAGTATGGGTGAAAAATGACAATTCTAGAAAATGGCATAACTCTTATGGTGGAGGATTTTGGGTAGCAGCAGCAGAGTCTGTAGCAGGTACGTTTAACTTCTTTACTGGTGAGGACGGTTTAAGATTTTCTTTTGGTTTTGGGCTTAATTTTTAAGACTTAGTAATAACATAATATTTTAATAACTTCATTTTTAGCTTAAGCAATTAATTTTGCAAAATGTCTGATATAAAATACTTTAATAGAGATTTAAGCTGGCTTTCTTTTAATGAGAGAGTGCTTCAAGAAGCCAAAGATAATTCTAATTCGCTCAACGAACGGCTTAAGTTTTTAGCCATTTTTTCTTCTAATTTAGACGAATTTTACAGAGTGCGTGTTTCAAAATTACGGAACTTTAGAGCGCTGAAAAAAAAGTCTCCAATTCGTAAAAAGACAAAGCCTAAAAAAGTCTTAAAAGCAATACAGAAAAAAGTAGATGTATTGCAACAGCAATTTGGGAGTATCTTTAAAAATAAAATATTGGTAGATTTAGAAAGTGATAATGTAAAGCTAATAGACGTTTCTCAGTTTAGTTCAGAACAAAAACTTTTTGCTCAAAAAGAATTTCAGAATAATATAAAACCAAAGCTCAAAATTTATCCATTAAACAAAGATTTAGATATTTCATTTGTTCAAGATAAGGCGCTCTTCTTTTACGTAAAAACTACAGAACCTTACTTAATTAATATACCAACTGATGATTATGAGCGATTTATTGTTTTTAAAAATGAAGGCAAAACAACATTCATTACATTCTTAGATGAAGTAATTAGAGCTAATATTTCGGTCTTAATTCCAAATGCTAAAACTAATGACCTTTATAGTATTAAAATAACCAGAGATGGCGAGTTGTATTATAACGAGGACGATGACGCAGAATTGGTAGAACTTATAGAAAAAAGTTTAATACAGCGTAAATCCGGATTGCCAACACGTATACTATATGATGCGGCAATCCCTAAAGAAGATTTAAAAATTATAAGAAAAGCTTTAGGTCTCAAAAAAACAGATTTAATGCCAGGTGGACGCTTTCATAATTTTAGTGATTTTTTTAATTTTCCAGAAATAGAAGGTAGAATACAGGGAGCTTCAAACAAGCAATTAAGGCATCATGCATTAGCCAACATTAAAAGTATCATAAATCACCTGTTAAATAAAGATGAATTATTGTGCTTTCCTTATCATAGCTACAATCCTATTTTAAATCTGTTAGATGAGGCTGCTGTAAGGGAAGATGTAACGGAAATAGCCATTACACTCTATAGAATTTCTAATGATTCTGCTGTGGCACAGCGCTTATTAACGTGTTTAGAAAACGGTAAAAAGGTTACTGTTTTTGTTGAAGCTAAAGCTAGGTTTGATGAAGAAAACAATATTGAATGGGGACGTAAACTAGAGCATCTTGGTGCACAGGTGCTATATAGCATGTCAAATTTAAAAGTACATTCTAAAATATTAAGAATTCAGTTAAAAACATCAGCTATAGCGTATATTGGTACAGGTAACTTTAATGAAAAAAGTGCTACAGTTTATGCGGACTTTGGGTTGTTAACATCGAAGCAATCTATTACCAACGATTTAAACGAGGTCTTTAAATTTCTTAAAGATACGTCTTACAAGCCTGAATTATCCAAAATTTGGATGTCACCTTTTGTAACAAGATCTACACTTTTTAATCTTATAGATAAAGAAATTGAAATTTCTAAACAAGGAGGAGAAGGTTTTCTGTTTTTTAAAATGAACAGTTTAGAAGACAAAGCAACTATTCAGCGGTTATATGAGGCATCAAATGCAGGTGTAAAATTCAATTAATAGTAAGAGGTATTTGTTGTCTTATTCCTGGTGTTGACGGTTTGAGCGAAAACATAGAAGTAATAAGTGTGGTTGGTAAATATTTAGAGCATGCTAGAGTATATTTCTTTGGAAACAACGAGGAAAACAACCTGTTTGTTGGCTCAGCAGATTGTATGGAGCGCAATTTAGACAGACGTGTAGAGGTCATAGTGCCAATTGAAGACGATGAAATCCGCAACACAATCTTAACTTGCTTAGATTTACAATGGCATGATAATACTAAAGCCAGAGTTATAGATAGGAAACAAATCAACAAATACCAAAGCAAAGGAAAATCACCTATTAACGCTCAATTAGACTTTAAGACATTTCTAGAGGAAAAGATCTCCTCCTTAGTTTAATTTAAAAGTGTAAATATTACCACCTTCACCACCATTACGTTCGTCTGTAATATAGATTGAAGTACTGTCTTTAAAACAAACACCCTCTTTTTGCGAGTTATGATCAAATGGTAACGCTTCGATATTACCAGAGAAGAAATCATCATTTTTAAAGTTAGTGATTTTCCAAACTTTATCGTGATTTAAAAGCAAAATACTTTTACCGTCATCACTAATGTCGGCAGCAGTAATTTTATTGTTTTTACCATCTAAATTAAAATCAGATCTTAACACGGCTTCATGTTTGCCTGGTGAGTTAGGTACTTTTAAGGTGATGAATTTCTTCGTTTCTTTACTAAAAATATAGAATGAATTATTATGCAAAAAGAATGCTTCAAAGTCTTTAGAATACTTCTTTTTAGGTACAGTAAAGTCAATAATTTCAGCTTCAGCAGTATCGTTATCTAAGTCGTTGTGATTTATTTTTAAAATCCTAAAATGCTTTCGCTTTTCATTGTTGTTTCCAAAGTCACCAATGTAAATATTACCTTCCTTATCTGAAGTTAAATCTTCCCAATCAATATTGCTGGCATTAGTTATTGCTACTTTTTTTACAATTTTCCCACTAGAGTCTAATCCGAATAAGTCACTGTCATTTCCAGAGTCTTCAATAGTCCAAATTAAATCCGACTGAGGTGTGGTTTCTGCAGCAGAAGCCTCTTTTATAGAATTATTAATGCTACCTTCTATTTTAAGTTGACCAGCAGATTGACAAGAAACCGCAATCAGCGTTATTAATATTAATCTTTTAAAGTGTATCATTGTAAATATTTTCATAGGTTAAGAATAACTATAGGAGTTAATTTTAACAAAGATTTACTCATAAAATCTTCTTAAATCATAATTTTTGAACGCACAGAAAGACATAATTGTTATTGGTGGAGGTGCAGCCGGATTTTTTGCTGCAATAAACATAGCGGAAAAACATCCTGAATTATCAGTTGCAATTTTAGAGCGTGGTAAGGAAGGTCTGCAAAAGGTGAAAATTTCAGGTGGTGGACGTTGCAATGTTACATATGCAGAGTTTATACCTTCAGAGTTGGTGCAAAATTATCCAAGAGGCGAAAAGGAATTGCTTGGTCCATTTCATACTTTTATGACAGGTGATACCATTGCTTGGTTTGAAGAGCGTGGTGTAGAATTGAAGATAGAGGAGGATGGCAGAATGTTTCCAATCTCCGACTCTTCTCAAACCATAATAGATTGCTTTTTGTTTGAAGCTAAAAAGCATAAGGTTGAGGTGTTCTATAATCATTCTGTAAAATCAATAAAACCAGTTGATAACGGATTTACGGTTAACACATTGCAAGGAGACATTGAGGTCAAAAAGATAGTTTTGGCCACAGGAAGCAACCCAAAAGTATGGAAGCTATTGGAAGATATGGGTCATACCATTGTTCCGCCAGTGCCATCACTATTTACCTTTGATATAAAAGACAAACGCATAAAAGATATACCAGGTGTTGTGGCACAAAATGTAGAAGTGAAAGTTTTAGGAACAGATCTTTTTTCAGAAGGGCCTTTACTTATAACACACGTAGGCATGAGTGCACCAGCAATCTTGAAATTATCGGCTTATGGAGCTGTAGAACTAGCAAAGCTTAATTATAATTTTGAAATAGAAATCAACTTTATAAAACAAGATTTTGAAAATTGTATAAATCAATTAAAAGATTTAAAACAAGAATTAGCCAAGAAACAGATTTGTGGCACTGCGCAGTTCGATTTACCAAAGCGACTGTGGAGGAAACTAGTCTTAGCTTCAAATATTTCTGAGAACGAACGTTGGGCAGATCTCAATAAAGAGCAGCTGAGTGCACTAGCAGCGCAGTTAACACAAGCAGTTTTTCAGGTAACAGGCAAAAGTACCTTTAAAGAAGAATTTGTTACAGCAGGTGGAGTAGACTTAAAAGAAGTAAACTTTAAAACGTTTGAAAGTAAGTTAATACCTAATTTATTTTTTGCAGGAGAGGTTATTAATGTAGATGCGGTAACAGGAGGGTTTAACTTTCAGAATGCTTGGACGGGAGCCTATATTGTATCCCAATCAATAGCAAATACATGAAAACATATGTAGCTTTACTAAGAGGGATTAACGTTGGCGGACACAGAAAAGTGCCAATGGCTGAGTTGAGAGATCTGCTAACCAATAATGGTTTTTCTAATGTAAAAACCTATATACAAAGTGGTAATGTGATTTTTAAAGTTGCAGAACCTGATGCCCAAAAGATAGAAAATTCTCTTCAAAATTTAATTGTCGACTATTTTGGTTTTGAAGTTTCTGTAATAGTAAGAACAAGGCAGCAATTACAAAAAATATTTGACGATTGTCCCTTTCCCGAAGCCAAAAAATTAAGCAGTTATTTTGCAATATTATCTCATTTGCCACAAGAAAATTTAGTGCAAAAAGCTTACGAAAAAGTCTATGAGAAAGAAGAATATAAAATTATAAATGATTGCATTTATTTCTATTCAGACAAGGGTTACGGCAATGCAAAATTCAGTCTCATTTATTTTGAAAGAAAACTAAATGTCAATGCCACAGCAAGAAACTACAAAACAATGCTAAAGTTGCTATCTTTGTCGGCAGAAAATTAGATTATGATAGTCGAAGATTTTATTCTTAAAAATTATAACGCTCACATAGAAAGTGGCTCAGTAAAATGGGAGTCTCCAAGTAATATAGCATTGGTGAAATATTGGGGAAAGAAGGAAAATCAAATTCCAGAAAACCCATCAATAAGCTTTACGCTTTCTAATTGCAAGACTATTACCGAGCTTACCTACACTAAAAAAGACTTTTCAACTGCGCTCAAGGTGTCATCAGATTTTAGTTTTGATGTGTATTTCGAAGGAGAAAAGAATGAAGCCTTCAAACCAAAAATTCAAACATTTTTTGAGCGTATTGAAGCATATGTACCATTTTTAAGAGATTATCATTTCAAAATTGAGACCTCTAATACCTTTCCACATAGCTCAGGTATTGCATCTTCCGCATCAGGTATGAGTGCTTTGGCATTGTGCTTAATGAGTATTGAACAAAAATTAAGGGAAGATGTCACCTTGAGCGCAGTCGAAAGGTCTTCTGAAAAAAACTACTTTAAAAGAAAAGCATCCTTTCTGGCCAGATTAGGTTCTGGTAGTGCATGTAGAAGTATTGAAGGTGAGTTGGTAGTTTGGGGACAAAATGAAAGCACAGAAAGTTCAGATCTGTACGGCATTAAATTTGATGGTGAAGTACATCCTAATTTCAAAAATTATCAAGACACTATACTTTTAGTAGATAAAGGCGAAAAGCAGGTGAGCAGTACAGTTGGTCATAAATTAATGTTTGGTCATCCTTATGCAGAGCAACGTTTTAACCAAGCGCATGATAATTTGGCTAAACTCAAAAGCGTTTTAGCATCAGGTGATTTACAAACTTTCGTTAAAATAGTTGAGAGTGAGGCTTTAACCCTTCATGCTATGATGATGACCAGTATGCCTTACTTCATTTTAATGAAGCCCAACACGTTAGAAATAATAAGCAAACTTTGGAAGTACAGATCGGAGAATAGTTCTAATGTTTGTTTTACCTTAGATGCAGGCGCCAATGTACACGTTTTATATCCTGAAAATGAAAAAGAAAGCGTGCTAAAGTTTATAAAGAATGAATTATCTACATTTTGCCAAAACGGTCATTTTATTACAGATTTTGTAGGTAAAGGTGCGCAGTTAATTAAAAATTAACTTAGGCTTAAGTGTTGATTGCAAACTAAATAGTAGATTTATACGTATATTTGTTAAAAGAAATTGTTTAATACCAATATGAAAGGACCTCTTTTCTACTCAAAAATTCTACTCTTTGGTGAGTATGGAATCATTAAAGATTCTAAGGGTTTATCTATACCTTATAATTTTTATAATGGAGCTTTAAAGGTTGATGAAAATCCATCCGAAGAGGCTCTCAAGTCCAACGAAAGTTTAAAACGCTTTGCATCTTATCTAGAAAGTTTAGATGAAGATTTAGTGTCTTTTGATACTGAAAAGCTAAAGGAAGACGTAGAGGCTGGTATGTACTTCGACTCATCCATACCACAAGGCTATGGAGTAGGTAGTAGTGGAGCTTTAGTAGCTGCAATTTATGATAAGTATGCTACCGAAAAAATTACCGTATTAGAAAACCTTACACGCGAAAAACTATTAAAGTTGAAAGCTATTTTTTCTGAAATGGAATCATTCTTCCACGGAAAATCATCTGGTTTAGATCCTTTAAATAGTTACTTGAGTTTACCAATACTAATTAACTCTAAAGATAATATTGAGGCTACAGGCATACCATCTCAAAGCACAGAAGGCAAAGGAGCTGTGTTTTTACTAGATAGTGGTATTGTTGGAGAAACAGCACCTATGGTTAGCATTTTTATGGAAAACATGAAGAATGAAGGATTCCGTAGTATGCTAAAAGAGCAATTTATAAAGCACACAGATGCGTGTGTTGATGATTTCTTAAAAGGAGACATTAAATCATTGTTCAGAAATACAAAACAGCTCTCTAAAATTGTACTGAATAATTTTAAGCCTATGATACCAAATCAATTCCATGAGTTATGGAAAAAAGGTATCGAAACTAATGACTACTACCTTAAACTTTGTGGTTCTGGTGGTGGTGGCTACATCTTAGGTTTCACAGAAGATATAGAAAGAGCTAAAGAAGCCTTACAAGGTCAGAAATTAGAAGTTGTTTACAACTTTTAAAACTAAAAATATTACATTTAAGCCTCACAGATTCTAGTAATTTGTGAGGTTTTTTAATTTATCTATATGCTAACAAGACAGCAGAAACATATTCTGTTAAAATTTTTCAGCCTGTTTTCGGTAGTGCGTGGTTACAATATTTTGGTTGTAGTTATCGCACAATACTTAGCATCAATTTACATTTTTGCACCCGATAAGCCTTTAAAGCAAGTTTTATTTGATGTTAACTTGCTAATGTTGGTTTTAGCGTCCTCAGCTACCATAGCTGCAGGTTATATCATTAATAACTTTTATGACTCAGAAAAAGATTTAATCAATAGACCTAGAAAAACAATGCTAGATCGCTTGGTAAGTCAAAATACAAAGCTGTCATTTTACTTTGTGTTGAATTTTTTAGCAGTGGTTTTTGCAAGTTATGTTTCATTTAAGGCTGTGCTATTTTTTGCACTTTATATTTTTGCGATTTGGTTGTATTCGCACAAATTCAAAAAACAGCCAATGACAGGTAACTTAGTATCAGCCATATTAACTGTAACTCCATTTTTCGCCATTTTTATTTATTACAAAAATTTTGAATTGGTAATTTTTGCGCACGCAATTTTTTTATTTCTCTTGGTATCCATGCGTGAGTTGACGAAGGACTTAGAGAATATCAAAGGTGATTTAGCTCTAGATTATAAAACGGTTCCTGTAGTTTATGGTGAAAAAACTTCCAAATTAATGCTTACTGTTTTGGTTATTCTAACCATTATATCAGGCGTTGTAATAACACTGTTCTTCAAAATAGGACATATGTATTATTTCTTTTATTTAAGTGTAATGTTACTCCTGTTTTTTCTACTTATTCTATGGAAATCTAATAAAAGAATACACTATTTAATACTTCATAATATTTTGAAGTTTATTATAGTTGCAGGTGTATTTTCCATTTTGTTAATAGATGTTTCAGTTGTATTAAATCGTTTATAGAATGAATTCCAAACTAAAGATTGCCATGGCACAAATATCACCTGTATGGTTAGATAAAAGAGCTACTATTAAAAAGATTGAAGCCTCAATTAAAGAGGCTGCAGAAGAAAAATGTGAACTCATAGTCTTTGGTGAAGCTTTACTACCAGGTTATCCTTTTTGGTTAGCATTAACAGGTGGCGCAGAATGGAACACAGATGTTAATAAAGAATTACATGCACATTATGTAAATAATTCCATTTGTATTGAAAAAGGTGAATTAAATACAGTCTGTCAGTTAGCAAAAGACAATAGTATAGCCATTTATTTGGGTATAATTGAGCGACCATTGGATAGAGGCGGACATAGTATTTATGCATCATTGGTTTATATTAATGAACATGGAGAAATAAAATCTACACATAGAAAACTACAACCAACGTATGATGAGCGTTTAACTTGGGCGCCTGGTGACGGTAACGGTTTGCAGGTTCATCCTTTAAAAGCTTTTACGGTTGGTGGTTTAAATTGTTGGGAAAACTGGATGCCACTGCCAAGGACAGCATTGTACGGTCAAGGAGAAAATTTACATATTGCAGTCTGGCCAGGAAGTGACCATAATACCAAAGACATTACACGTTTTATTGCACGAGAATCTAGGTCTTTTGTTGTTTCCGTCTCAAGTTTAATGTCCCGAACCGACTTCCCAAAAGATACACCGCATTTAGATAAAATTTTAAAAAACGCACCAGACACTTTAACAAATGGTGGTAGTTGTATTGCAGGTCCGGATGGCGAATGGCTCGTAGAACCTGTTTTGAATACTGAGGGCTTAATTATTCAATCTATTGATTTTAATCGTGTACTTAAAGAACGTCAGAATTTCGATCCTGTAGGACATTACTCCAGACCAGATGTTACAAAACTTATAGTGAATAGAGAACGACAAACAACTGTAGAAATAAAGTCGTAAGTATTAACTAATATCATACCTTTGCCAAAAATTTTAATATGAGCAGACATCAAGATAGCAAAGGAAGAGGGAAAACTTCAGGAAGAGGACAGGCTAACAGCAAATCTAAAAGTTTTGCAAGAGGTAATGCTCCTTTCAAAAAGAAATCAAAACCAAAAACAGCATCAAATCCAGACGAAATACGCTTAAACAAATACATAGCCAATTCTGGTATTTGTTCGCGTAGAGAAGCCGATGAAAATATTGCCATTGGCTTGGTAACTGTAAACGGAAAAGTAATAACCGAAATGGGTTACAAAGTAAAGCGTACAGACGATGTACGATTTGATGGACAGCGTATTGCGCCAGAACCTAAAGTCTATGTATTACTTAATAAGCCTAAAGGGTTCGCCACAACTACAGCAGAAAGCAAAGGTAGAACAGTTATGGATCTAGTAGCTAATGCAACCAATGCTAACATTAGACCAATAGGACGTTTGGGCAGAAATTCGCTTGGTCTTTTACTGTTTACCAATGATGACAAAGTAGTACAAAAGTTTACCAATTCTAAAAATGGTGTAGCACGCTTGTTTCAGGTAGAGTTGGATAGAAATTTGAAGTATGAAGACTTAAAAAAGATTCAAGAAGGTTTTAATGTAGATGGCAATTTAATCACGGTTGAAGAGATAAGTTATATTGAAGGAGAACCAAAAAACAATATTGGTATTAAGATTAAAAACACTGGAAACTCAATACTTAGAACCATTTTTGAAACGCTTAAATATGATTTGGTAAAGATAGATTGTGTAGCAATTGGGCACTTAACCAAAAAAGATATTCCGCGCGGACATTGGAAGCATCTTACCGAACAAGAGATTAACACCTTAAAGATGTTGTAATCATCTTTTAACCTCTATAGTATACGTAGAAATTAAATCATCATCAATATACAGATGCACATCATAAAATCCTGTTTGGTTAAACTGATGCTCAAATTCTAGAGATTTATCCTTAATAGAAATTGAAGTAGGTTGGTCTTTCCATGTGCTAAAACCGTTGTCAAAACCAAGTTTTACACCCTTGGCATTTGTATGGTCTTTTAACTGATATTTAAAAATTACTTTTTCATATGGCTTAATAGTATGATGCATTTGCTGAGGAGCATTATGTAGCTCTAGATATTTATAGGCATTGCCATACAACACTGGCGCTTTTAAAAAAGTATCAAATGAAGGAATTTCACTATCATCTAATAGCCACCAACGTTTATCTATAGGAAAGTGATTTACAGCAAATAGCTTTGGGTTTGCCAAAAAGAAGCCATCGTTATACTGAAAACTAAATTTATTGGTCTTTGGGTTGGGAATACCACTAGCCCAAGTAGGATCGCACAGATACCATTTGCTATTGAGGTTTACGACATTCCATGAGTGATTGGGTAAATCTAAAGTTTCAATATTTGTGGTACTTACACGCCCAAAACCTTGCACAATCTCACACTCAAGATTGGCAAAATCGGCTAAGCTTTTTACCAAATAGGCATAACCTGTGCAAATAGTTCGTTTTTTCTTAAGCAGCCTACTAAAAAGCTTAGTTCTAAATTTTGTGTTCCAGGTATCAAGCTTTAGGCTATCGTCTTTATAACGTTGTCGCTGTCTGTCGTTTTTTAGATAGAGCGAATAATCATTAGCAATATTGTCGCAAACCCATCTGTAAATCGCTCTAAACTTTTCCGCATCTGTATTTAGTGTATTGGTAAGTTTAAAAGAAAGTTCAGGTAGATTTGTAAGGTTTTCACCTTTTAAACTTAAGGCAATACTATCTGCTTTTTTAAAATTTATAGGATCAAAATCCGAGATTTGAGCATTAAGCCTACATAAACTTAAAAAAAGCAGTAATAGTAATAAAGATGTCTTCTGCAAAGCTTAAATTTAATTCTTTTTGCGTTTAGATTTGTAGGGTTTATTAGTGTCTATAGCACCAATCATTTCTACCATATCTGGTGTAAGTTCTAAAGTAATAAAGCTTGTTTTGTCTGTAATTGATACCTTTTGGGTTTCGTAACCAAGATAGCTAAACACCAATACATCTCCAGTTTTTAATTTTTTAGGAAAGGTAAACTTACCTTCATCATCTGTTACAGCACCAACTATTGTGCCATCTAATGTAATGTTAGCACCTGGTAATGGACCATCTTCGTTAGATACGAGTCCTTTTATGGTACGCTCTTGTGTAACTTCTGTAGTTTGACTAAAAGCGGTATTAAACGTAAATAAGCTCATCATTAAAATCAATGCAAAACCAAAAGTTTTGAATGTCTTGTTCTGTGTAACTGTTTGTGTTTTCATAATATCTAAGTTTTGTTTACCACTAAATTAAGGCGTTTGGTTAAAGATATAAAATACGCCTGAGTTATTAATGTGTTCGGTTGAGTAAAGTGCCAATTATGGTGAGGGAGTAGTATTTGTGTTAAACAGCAAAACCTCTTAATAGTCTAAAAAATTTGATAAGTAAGCCAGTTTGTTCAGCTTTTCGCTGAATGTGTGTAACGGTCTCGTGTATGATTACGTTACGTTGGTTTAGCGACTAATTTACCTAAAAATTAATGGCATTAATTCAGCGCGAGGATTTTCCGAAAGGAAAATCAGGATTGCCATATGACGAGAACTTTGTTTCAAAATTAGCGTGAAATTACTTGCTTTTTAACTCAGTTCTTTGTTGTAGCCAGTTTTTCTCGGTACTGTTGTTCTATAACTCTAGTAAATTCTGCTTTATCCCGTCTTAATAATTCTATACCACCTTTATTTACAATAGTTGGATTAAAGTCTCTTAGATGATTGTCGCTCCAAATTCCCAATTCAACAATAATTGGTGTCATTGCCAAACCTTTCTCGGTTAAAAGATAGATGTTCGATTTATTATTGTTTGGAAGTTTTGTTTTAGTAATAATTCCAAACGCTTCAAGCTGTTTCAATTTTGTGGTCAGTATGTTGGTCGCAATTCCTTCATCACTTTCTGTAAAGTCCTTAAAGGTCTGTTTGTTTTCCATTAAGATTTGCTTCACAATCACCAACATCCATTTATCGCCTAGAATATCTAAAGCCGAAGTAAAAGGGCAATTGCATCTAAATTTTGTTTCCATTCTCTTTTATTCCTCTTAAAACGCACAAAGATAACAAAATATAATTTTCACTTGCACTTTGCAATTTATTTAAAATATTACTTGCATAATAAAAGTATTGTTATAATTTTGCTTGTGTTATGCAAGTAATATATAAACGCACTAAATGAAAAAAGTATTAATGGTAGTAATGTTCGCAAGTGTATTTGCAAGTTGTAATTCAACTAAAACAAATTCAAATAGCGACAAATCAACACAAACTTCTAATTCAAAAACATTAAAAATGAACAAAAAAGAAACCGCTGTGGCTTTTGTACAAGCCGTAACCTCGCAAGATGTAGATAAAGTAAGAGCACTAGCCAATCCAGATTACATTCAACACAATCCATTTCTTCCCACAGGATTAGAACCTTTTATTCAACTGTTTCCTATGCTAAAAGAAAATGGAACCAAAGCCGAAGCAGTTCGTGTCATCGAAGACGGAAATTTTGTAGTGCTACATCAATTATGGACAGGTGCCAAGCCTTTTGGTGCAGATAAAATGGTGTCTTTCGATATTTTACGATTTGATGAGAATGGTAAAATAGCCGAACATTGGGATGCCCTGCAACCTTTTGTAGCACAAACAGCAAGCGGAAGAACTCAAGTAGATGGTGCAACTGATATTGTAGATTTAGACAAAACCGAAGCGAACAAATCCTTGGCAAAATCTATGGTAGAAGATATTTTAATGGGCAAAAATCCGAATAAAATTACCGATTACATCAGTGCCGAGCAATACGACCAACACAATCCTGCCATTAAAGATGGATTAAATGGAATAGTGGAAGCTGTTCAGTACCTCACTTCGCAGAATAATATGTTTCAATACACTAAAATCCACAAAGTATTAGGTGAAGGTAATTTTGTACTCACCGTGAGTGAAGGAAACTGGAATGGAACTACAAATGTATTTTACGATTTATTACGTTTTGAAAATGGTAAAGCCGTAGAGCATTGGGACGTTATACAAGAGATTCCTACCGAAAATTTAGCGAATGATAATGGAATGTTTGGATTTTAAAAACGAAAATAATTATGAAAAAAGCACTTATTATAAATGCACATCAAGAATATCCTTTTGCCAAAGGTGAATTGAATAAAGAAATCGCCAAGCGTATTGGAAACTATCTAAAAAGTATTGGCTACGAAATTAAAACTACTACAATGAAAGACGAATGGAATACAGATGAAGAAGTGGATAAACATACTTGGGCAGATGTCGTTGTTTTACAATCACCTACCAATTGGATGGGTTTTCCTTGGATTTTCAAGAAATATATGGATGAAGTTTACACCGCTGGTATGTTTGGTAAAATGAGCCAGAATGATGGAAGAACAGCAGAAAAACCAAAGAAAAATTATGGGGCTGGTGGATTAATGCAAGACACCAAATATATGCTGTCATTAACTTTCAATGCTCCAGAAGAGTCTTTTAACGACAAAAACGAATTTCTATTTGCAGGTAAATCGGTGGATGATTTATACTTTGCACAGCATATGAATTTCAAGTTTTTTGGTATGCGACCATTGCCAACTTTCGCTTGCTTTGATGTAATGAAAAATCCAAATATTGATAATGATTTCAAAAGGCTAGAATCACATCTTGAGATTAATTTTAAAGAGTAGTTAAGATATCGTTTGATTAAAATACAAAATCACAAGGGTCTAGGTTCTTGTGATTTTTTTATCCGAAATTTTTGGTCAAATTGCACACAACGTGTTTGTGTATGATTTCGTTACGTGTTTAAGCAACTAATTTAGCAAATAAAAACCGAATAGAAAATCCGCGAGGACTTTCGTAAATAGGCTATAACCAGCAATGAATTATACACGGTGTTACCCAACGTTTATTTCAGTTTCTAAATCGGTTTAATATTAGATCTTATACGTTCAATACTGTATTTTTGAAACGTTTACCACAGTGCTTAAAACTCATCATTTTTGAACCTAAAATATTTGAGTTTGCTTAAATTTAATTTGTACGTCTTGATATTTTCTGAAAATAAAAGTGATATACTCATATTAATCCATTAATAAGACGTTTCTTTACACAGATTGCATAATATTTACCTATAACTTCCCTTCCTAACCAGATTTTGTTACTAGGTTAATTTATGTTTTTCATAACAGAAAGTTCCTTTGAAAATGGTGGCTCATTATTATTCGGACGATTCAATAAAACCTTGTTTTAAATGAAATCACTAAAAATAACTGAGCAAATTACAATTAGAAATGAAGAATCACTTAATAAATACTTAAATGATATTAGTAAAATTAGCTTAATATCATTAGAGAGAGAAGTTGAGTTAGCAATACAAATCAAAGCAGGTAATAAACGTGCTTTAGATGAACTCACAAGAGCTAATTTAAGATTTGTAGTATCAGTTGCAAAACAATATCAAAATAAGGGTTTATCACTTCCAGATTTAATAAATGAAGGCAATTTAGGTTTGTTAAAAGCTGCTAAGCGATTTGATGAAACTCGTGGATTTAAATTTATATCTTATGCTGTGTGGTGGATTAGACAAGGTATAGTGCAATCTTTATCAGAAAACTCAAGAATGGTTAGGTTGCCACTAAATAAGATAGGCGTTATTAACAAAATAAAAAAAGCAGTAACTTTTTTTGAACAAAAACAAGGTCGTAAACCAACTTCATACGAAATTTCTAAAATTATTGAAGTATCTGTTGAAGAGGTTGATATTTGCATTAAGAGTTCAGCATATGGTGTTTCTATAGACGCACCTTTATCTCCTGAAACAGATATTAATATGCAAAATATTATTATTACAGATATGTATCCTCCACCAGATAATGTGTTATTATTAGACTCGCTACATACAGACTTAGTAGCTGTATTGAATTCTCTATCAGAAAGAGAATCAGACATCATTAAGCTTCATTATGGTATAGGTTTTGAATCGGCAATGACCTTAGTGGAAATAGCTCAATTATTTGGAATAACACGAGAACGAGTTAGACAAATCAAAGAGTCTGCAATTTTAAAAATCAAAAAATCAAATAAGTCTCATCTATTAATAAAATATTTGGGATAACAACAATTATTAATTAAAACAAGAAATTATGATAAAAAGATTTATAAATAAATTAATGAATACTAATAAAGTAACTATTATGAAAGAAGGTACAGTAAAATTTTTTAACAATGCCAAAGGGTTTGGTTTTATTACAGTAAAAGACTCTGAAGAAGAAATATTTGTTCATACATCAAATCTCATAGATCAAATAAAAGAGAATGACAATGTAACGTTTGATGTGGAAAAAGGCGAAAAAGGCTTAAGTGCTATAAGAGTAAGTGTAGTTTAATTTACATAAGTCTAAAAGGAAAAAAACCATCTAAATAGATAGTTTTCTTATATAATCAACCTAAATGATATAAAAGAAATTAAGATTGTAAAGTTATAGTATAATGAAATTATATATCAAGTACATGGTAAGTTTAAGGTGCAAACTTATGGTAAAACATGAATTAGAGAAACTTGGATTACATTATATAACTGTCGAACTTGGTATGATTGAAATAAGTGAGGACATTTCTGAATCTCAAAAACAAGAACTCAAATCAAACTTAGCTGTGTCAGGTTTGGAATTATTAGATGATAAAAAAAGTATTCTGGTTGATAAGATAAAAAACGTGATTATAGAAATGATTCATTATTCGGATGAAATGCCAAAAACTAATTATTCAGATTATATAACAGAAAAATTGGACTATGATTATACATATTTATCTAATCTTTTTTCTGAAGTTAAAGGAATCACTATTCAACATTTCATTATTAAGCATAAAATTGAAAGAGCGAAAGAGTTGATTCTATATAACGAACTTAATCTCACCGAAATTGCTTATAAACTGAATTATAGCAGTACAGCACATTTATCTAATCAATTTAAAAAAGTGACAGGTCATACAGCTTCTTACTACAAAAAGATAGGTGAAAAAAGAAAACGTAATCTAGAGAATCTGTAAAATGTGTAATCTTATAAGCCACTTTTGTAACAGGCATTAAGACATAAGTCCTCATCTTTGTAATAATGCAAATACGCATTAGGTTAAATACAATATTATGGAAACCAAGAACAAAGAAGGTGAGAGAAAGTCTAGTGAGTTATTTAAATTTAGTGGTGATTGGGACAAGCAATCCAAAGCATTAAAAGCAAAATTTCCTAAACTTACATCAGAAGATGTAAAATTTGAGAGTGGTAAAGAGTTAGATTTGATAAAGCGTTTAGAAAACAAGTTAGATAAAGACCGTAATGAAGTGGTTGGGATTTTAAAATCAAACTATGCAACAGTTTCAAAAGCAATCTAATTTAATTAATGTCAAAATTTATTTAAATAGCAGTTTATTTATAACCTGTTCTTTTTTTTAATTATTAAAATCCGTAATATCTATAAATAAAGGTATTTATTATATAACGAAATTATTGTAATTGATAACGATATTTGTAATGTTATTAATCAATTAGGGAAGTCCAAGTAATAAGTTTATTTGGCATTAAAAAGCAGACTGATTAGTCTGCTTTTTGAATTTGTACCACTAAGACAATCTGTGATGTATGTAACTTATTTAGTTTTTATTATAACATAATAAAAGGTATTTATATTAACTTAAGGCGAACACATTAAATAATTAAAAACAATGTCTAGAGAGGAAAAAGGGAAACAAAAAAACGGAAAAACTCCAGCTGCTAAAACTGCCAAAGAAAAAAGAGCAGCCAAAATTTTGAAGAGAAATTTAAAAAAACATTCAGAATAGAAAAGGAAGATGAAAAATGGTGAGTTTGAGGAAAACGTTACATTTAACCTGTCTGAAATAGTACAATATATTTCTAATAATATTGTAGTTAAAAATATATTGGTTAGAAATACGTGTGTTATTCAAGTAATGCTCTTTGATTTCGGAAAAGTTCAAATATATAAAAAGTCACCGTTCTCAAGATTTATTTATATAATCGAAGGTAAAGCTGAAGTTGTAATTAACAACAATTCAACTTTTATGCAAAAAGGTGATTCAATTCTTATACCAGGTACGGTTAACAGTTCAATTGAGGCCAACCAACCGTTTAAAATGATTTGTACTACAATTAAGAACGATTAGAAAATACGCAAAAAATAAAGTTTAAAAATTATTATGGAAAATAAATTTAAATCTGGTGACATAGTTTGTGCGAAAGTTAATCCAACAACTCCTTTAAAGGTTAGGGTTTTTGCTCGTAAAGTTTATTATTGTGATGTGTTAGATCAGCCAGATGAAAAAGAAAAAGTTTACTTTGAAAGAGAAATCAAATTATATAGTACTAAAGATTAAATTTTAAACAGTTTTTTGGAAATGTTGGGTAACATGGTTGTATATGAAAAGTAGCGTATATCTTCTCATATAGACTTGTTGTTGAATTAGTTTTTATAAATACTTAAGAAATGTCGCAACCGAAATTAACTTTTCATAATTTTCGGATTGTTCAACTTCTTTTCTGAAATCAGATTCAGACATTATCTTATTATGGGTTATATGAAATATTTGGTTCGATTTTGATAGTATTCTTTTTTTTAGAGTTTCGAGATCAATTTTTTTTCCAGAATTTTTGAATTCAAACGTTACTTTACTTCTTGGTTCAAATATTGATGAAAGAAAACTTTTCTTCCTTTCCACAATTTTAGGATTCGAAACAGTTACCAAAAATCCATTTCCATCAACTATTTCTCTTTCAAAATGTTTTTCAATTTGCGATTCTTTCACGTGATGAATTTCTCCAATTTCAGATTCGAGTATTTCAAAAAATACTTTTTCCTTTTCGAAAATCCATTCAGATAATTCTATAAGTGGAAATTTTAGGCGAGAATCTGCGTTCATTTTTAAATTATGGCTAACGGTCTTGTGTATGGCTCGTTGCGTGCAAATTAGCGATTATTTTCGGTTGAGCCACAAGCCAGATTTTTAAATTTTACTATTTATCTTTTTTGTTGGAAATCGTCAAATTTAAAAATTTGGCGACTTTCCAAATACGCCTTAACTTTGGTTTAAGCAACTGAATAGCAATGAGCTATACACGTCTTAAGTTTACAATCCATTATATTTAGAAGATTAACCAGAAAGCACAAAAGAGAGGATTAAGATTAGTATACACGGTGAAGCTGTAACTTCGACAACAATGATAATCCCCTCTCTTTTCTACT